>OZ246020.1:1840000-4268394 GCA_965230795.1 Oleiphilaceae bacterium
TCCCGACTTACCAACCCCATGCAAACTCCGAATACCTAGGAGTGCGAGCACGGGAGACACACGGCGGGTGCTAACGTCCGTCGTGGAGAGGGCAACAACCCAGACCGCCAGCTAAGGTCCCAAATTCACAGTTAAGTGGGAAACGATGTGGGAAGGCTTAGACAGCTAGGAGGTTGGCTTAGAAGCAGCCACCCTTTAAAGAAAGCGTAATAGCTCACTAGTCGAGTCGGCCTGCGCGGAAGATTTAACGGGGCTCAAACTGTGAACCGAAGCTGCGGATATAGATTTATCTATATGGTAGAGGAGCGTTCTGTACGCTGTTGAAGGTGAATCGAGAGGTTTGCTGGAGGTATCAGAAGTGCGAATGCTGACATGAGTAACGATAAGGGGGGTGAAAAACCTCCCCGCCGGAAGACCAAGGGTTCCTGCGCAACGCTAATCGGCGCAGGGTGAGTCGGCCCCTAAGGCGAGGCTGAGAAGCGTAGTCGATGGGAAACGGGTTAATATTCCCGTACCTCTTTACATTGCGATGGGGAGACGGAGAAAGCTAGGCCAGCATGGCGACGGTTGTCCATGTTTAAGGTTGTAGGCTGGGGACTTAGGCAAATCCGGGTCCCTAAGGCTGAGAACTGATGACGAGATCCTTTTTAAGGATTGAAGTGGTTGATGCTCTGCTTCCAGGAAAAACCTCTAAGCTTCAGATGTAAAGAGACCGTACCCTAAACCGACACAGGTGGTCAGGTAGAGAATACCCAGGCGCTTGAGAGAACTCGGGTGAAGGAACTAGGCAAAATGGTACCGTAACTTCGGGAGAAGGTACGCCGGCTCTGGTGAAGGACTTGCTCCGTAAGCCTAGGTCGGTCGAAGATACCAGTTGGCTGCGACTGTTTATTAAAAACACAGCACTCTGCAAACTCGAAAGAGGACGTATAGGGTGTGACACCTGCCCGGTGCCGGAAGGTTAATTGATGGGGTTAGCTTAGGCGAAGCTCTTGATCGAAGCCCCGGTAAACGGCGGCCGTAACTATAACGGTCCTAAGGTAGCGAAATTCCTTGTCGGGTAAGTTCCGACCTGCACGAATGGTGTAACGATGGCCAAGCTGTCTCCACCCGAGACTCAGTGAAATTGAAATCGCTGTTAAGATGCAGCGTATCCGCGGCTAGACGGAAAGACCCCGTGAACCTTTACTATAGCTTCACAGTGAACTTTGAGCCTACTTGTGTAGGATAGGTGGGAGGCTTTGAAACTTGCACGCCAGTGTGAGTGGAGCCAATCTTGAAATACCACCCTGGTATGTTTGAGGTTCTAACTCAGGCCTGTTATCCAGGTCGAGGACACTGTGTGGTGGGTAGTTTGACTGGGGCGGTCTCCTCCCAAAGCGTAACGGAGGAGCACGAAGGTGCGCTAAGCATGGTCGGACATCATGCGGTTAGTGTAATGGCATAAGCGCGCTTAACTGCGAGACAGACACGTCGAGCAGGTACGAAAGTAGGTCATAGTGATCCGGTGGTTCTGTATGGAAGGGCCATCGCTCAACGGATAAAAGGTACTCCGGGGATAACAGGCTGATACCGCCCAAGAGTTCACATCGACGGCGGTGTTTGGCACCTCGATGTCGGCTCATCACATCCTGGGGCTGAAGCCGGTCCCAAGGGTATGGCTGTTCGCCATTTAAAGTGGTACGCGAGCTGGGTTTAGAACGTCGTGAGACAGTTCGGTCCCTATCTGCCGTGGACGTTGGAAAATTGAGAAGAGTTGCTCCTAGTACGAGAGGACCGGAGTGAACGAACCACTGGTGTTCGGGTTGTGTCGCCAGACGCATTGCCCGGTAGCTATGTTCGGACAGGATAACCGCTGAAGGCATCTAAGCGGGAAGCCCCCTTCAAGATAAGTTTTCCCTGATCCCTTGAGGATCCTAAAGGGCCGTTAAAGACTATGACGTTGATAGGCTGGGTGTGTAAGCGTTGTGAGGCGTTGAGCTAACCAGTACTAATTGCCCGTGAGGCTTGACTATATAACGCCAAAATAATTTTGGTGGTGAAGACGAGTCGTAATGAACCGGATGACGGATATGAATCGAATCCGACTTACTAGCAATCACTTGCTGAATGTTAAAGACAAACAGTTTTAGTGTTGATGTTAAATGACATCAATACAGAGGAATTACGTCCCTGTAGCGAACGCCAGCCGCGACATCCGTGTCGCGTCCGAAATCGCTCAAGGTGATACTAAATCACCTTGCGGGACACGATTTCGCCTGACGACCATAGAGCTTTGGAACCACCTGATCCCATCCCGAACTCAGAAGTGAAACGAAGCATCGCCGATGGTAGTGTGGGAGGTCCCATGTGAGAGTAGGTCATCGTCAGGCTTTAAATAAACAAGGCTCGCCAAATGGCGGGCCTTTTTTATTTACAGTGCGAAAATGTTGCTATGCTCACATGGCGAGAGTAGGGTGAGCAGGGACTTCGAGCAGCGTGCTGCGAGCCTGCGAACGGCTGTCAGCTGTGCTGACAGACCGGGCCATCGTCAGGCTTAAAACAGAATTCCCTGGTACTAGCGCATTGGGGGATTTTTTTTACCTGAAAATAGTGACCTCGATTTCATTCCCGATGAAATTCTACCTCCCCCGTCCATGGGGTCGTACTCGGAGGAGAGGAGGGTAAAGACCGTTGCCCGCAGGGCATTGAAAGCATCGTTTTTAAAGGGATGAGCGTGAGCCTATGGGCGAAGGGCCGGACCATCGTCAGGCTATGTCATTGGAAAATCATCGCCAAGCCATATCTCCCTCCAGCATTAGCTTCGGTATCCGGTATTACGATCATTTACATTTCAAAAGTTCGTAAAAATGTACACTAAGCTCTGCGATTGAGTATTCGATTCGCCGCATGAAGCAGGTCACTTTTTTGGTGTGCTCTCGGTCACGGCAATTTGACAATCGAAAGGGTATAGTTTCAAAACTAAACAAAGAACAACAAAAATGAAATAAATTAAATGCTTTGCCGAACTAAAAATCATTTGGAAATAGAGCAGTTAGTCCTAAGGTATGGGAAATCGGTTGAACAAATTAGTATTACTAAGCTGCGTGGCTGTAGCGACAAACGTATTTGCAGAGCTGAAACCTCTGGCAGATGACGAGCTTGGAGAATACTCTGGCCAGGCAGCGGTAGCATTTGATGTAGATCAGATCGGAACCAACAGTTACACCCGTGTTACTTTGGGTATGGAAGCCGATTTGCAGATGAACATAGATACCCTAGAAGCCGGGCGTTATACCAAAGCAGGTGAGACGCTTGATGCAGATATTCAAATTTCCAATCTTGGTTTTGGTTCAATATCTACAGACGCTAGCAAAATACAGCTGGATGGCCAAACTTATGCGGTCAACGATATCGTACCCTTCGAGTTAAATGACCCTTATTTTGAAATTGCTCAAAATGATTCCAATGAATTGACAGGTTTCAGACTGGGATTTGGAGAAGCCAGAGGACAATTATCCGGAGATTTTCAAAGTCTCTCGGGGAATGTTGAAGTGGAGATTACCGATTTCTTTGGCGATGAGTATCAGTCATCGTTACTCGACGCTTCAGGCAATGCAGATAATTCTCGAGCACGTTATTTTGGTGTTGCTAATACTGATGCGGGTGGAGTTACTGATTGTAGCTCAGGCTTTTATTGCTATGATCTTGCAGATTACAAAACGCTGGATATCGGAGAGCTTAATAAATCTACTGGCCAAGTTGATTATACCAATGATTTCTTTATTTCTTTCCAAAAAGAAGCGACCCAGTGGTCTACCAGCGATGGTTCAATCGAAGCCGGCTTAGGTGCTTTTATTAATCTTCCTACTTCAATGCAGATTGATATGAATACGGGTACCAATGCCTCGGGTACTGATCGCGTGCGTACTGAATACATTGATCGCGGAAACGGGCTGTTCTAAACGGAAATATCTGCAGTCCAAACAGTTTTTTCTCTGGCACAGCATGCGATAGATAGGTCAACTTTCCAAATCAAATCACGTATCATCTTGTCCATGGATGGAGAGGTGAATGAATTCTATTTTTTGGCATGACTACGAAACTTTTGGCGCAGATCCTCAAAAAGATCGACCAGCCCAGTTTGCAGGTGTAAGGACGGATCTTGATCTAAATATTATTGAAGATCCCGTTACTTTCTATTGTCGCCCCTCAGAAGATTACCTACCAGCTCCGGAAGCGTGTCTAGTTACTGGAATTACGCCACAGCACGCGCAGCGAGAAGGCCTAGCAGAAACAGAGTTTGCTGAACGTATTAATAGTATTTTTTCTGCGCCGGGAACCTGTGTTGCTGGATACAACAGCATCCGCTTTGACGACGAGGTGAGTAGAAACCTCTTCTACCGTAATTTTATAGATCCTTATTCTCGAGAATGGAAAAACGGAAATTCCCGGTGGGATATTATTGATGTAATGCGGATGTGTCATGCTCTGCGTCCCGAGTCAATTAACTGGCCTCAGGAAAACGGGCAAACTAGTTTTCGGCTGGAAAAACTAACAGAAGCAAACGGTATAACTCATGAATCGGCTCACGATGCAATGTCGGATGTCTATGCCACGATTGAATTGGCAAAGTTACTGAAGCTAAAGCAGCCAAAACTATACGACTATGCATACGTACATCGCGATAAAAACAGATTGAGCGAGCTTTTCGATTTCAACTCAAAAAAACCGTTATTGCATTTCTCTTCAAAATACCCCGCTAGCAAAGGCTGCTGCGCATTGGTTGTTCCCCTGTTGCAGCATCCTGGTAACAAGAATGGTCGTATTGTTTGGGATCTGCGTCTTGATCCCCGTCTTTTGTTTGAACTGGATGTGGAGGAGATCAGGAGACGTCTTTATTCGCCTTCTAGTCTGTTAGCAGAGAACGAAACAAGGCCTGCGTTAAAGACTATTCACGTAAACAAGTGTCCTATGATTGTGAACGCCTCTTCCATAAAACTGATACCTGAAGAAGCTAGACACGAGTGGGAGCTTGATTTGGATAAGATGAACGCCCACCTGACATGGTTGCGATCACAAACCGGTTTGGAGGATAAGCTTAGAGAAGTATTCTCAACAACTGTTTCCGAAAATGAAGCCCGTGATCCCGACCTGATGATTTACTCCGGGGGCTTTTTCTCGCCTCATGACCGATCACAAATGGAGATTATACGCACCTCCGGGCCTGAAGAATTAGCTGAAACAGAGTTTCAATTTCAGGATTCCCGCTTGCCCGAAATGTTGTTTAGATACAGAGCCCGTAATTATCCTCATAGTTTGAGCGAAGAGGAGCAGGAAGCTTGGAGCAGACATTGTTATGAGCGTTTACTTGGTGAAGGTGGCGAGTTTTTGACCTTCAAACAGCTCGCGGACCGCATCAATCAAATTGAAACATCACCTTCGTGTACGGAACGAGATCGAACGATACTGTTCGATCTCAAGCTGTATGCGGAATCAATTATTCCCTACTGTTAGTAGCTAGTATTCGGGAAAACGTTCCAGTTTTGCTTTCTCCTCGGCCCCAATTTTGATCATAGCACTGAAGGCACTATCCGATTCACCAGAGGTATCTGTCGATAGTGATTTGCTGACGACGCTGAGTATATTGCCTTGAATATCGAGTTTAGATTTAAGAAACTGACCTAACTGGGTTTTGTTTAAGGATTTAACCGCCCTGATCAGCTTTTCTTTTGTATCGAAGTGATAGTTTTCCCTATCCAGTTCTTGCCAATAGCGATTGCTTACCTGGTATAAAGTATTGTCCTTTTCTTCAAGTCGACCGATCACAGCAGCTCTTTGACGTTCAAACGCTTCAGACTCCAAATTGTCCAAAGAGACTATGGCATTTCCCAAAAACGACCTGGTGGCTTCAATCAAAGTCTCTCCATCGCTGTTGGGAGATTGCACGATAAATGCGATCGCAGGGACTTCAAGCAAGTTGTAGATGGTTGCAAATACGATGTAACCGAGCTGCTGATTCGTCCGAATTTCGGCGTAATAATCAGAAGACATGAGCTGCGAGATCATCATGAACGCAGCCTGTTCTTCGTAAGTTCGTGAATCACCCTGCAAATAGTAGACGAAGCCTGTGTCAGGGTGGTCGACATCAAGTGTGTGGAGCCAGGCTGTGTCTCCTTTTAGTTTGACCACTTTCGAGCGAGCGACCTTGGTTGTTTTGGCGCTAGATAACAGGATGCTCTCAACCTGTCTCGCAGTGTTAAGAGACGTGGCACGCGTGACGTTTCCGGTATTAAGCAACATTAAATCCAGCTTGCCAAAAAACTCAGAGCGGAAGCTTTCCAGGCTGTCCAGATCGATTGCCTCTAATGCCGTCAGACGCTCTTCTTCCGACCACGAAGGATCAAGCAAGAGCCGCTGAGTTGCGGTTAGAGCTTGTTCATATGGCTTTCGGTCGCGTGCATTCAGCAGTGAACGTCGCAGTCGTTCTTTGGCTAATTCAAACCGTTTGATATCAAATGCTTTATGCTTGATCGTCAAGAGAAGCTTGTTCAGTAGCAAGCTCTGTTTTTCACTGTAGCCACTGACCTTTATCGTCAAGCCTCTAACGTGATCGTATATTTCGTAGTTTAGTCCGGCCAGGTATGCCGGGTAGGAAAACTCATTCAGTGCGTCTTTAAACAGACTGATCATCAGTTTTGTTTGATTAAGAGTCCTGGCGCTTTGCAGGGTGCTTGGTGAGCGTACGGTCAAAAACAGATTGGCTTTAGGGCTGCCGAAGGATGTGTTTGCTGCATACCAGACCTCAATGCCTTTGCTCGAGTATATCTTTTCGGGTATCTCAATATCTGATGTTTTAATCAGTTCAAGTGAATTAGGGATGAATATGTTTGGTTCAGGCATATGCAGTTGAGCAGACTGCTGCGAAGAGCGTGTCATTGCCTTCTCGGTGTCAAGACGCTCGATTCGATAGGGGGCCTCAAACCATGGTGTTGTTTGTTCCGATTCAATTGACTGTGCGTGTATGACCAGCAGCATGTTCTCAGGGCGTAAATAGGTGAGGTAATTCTTGTAAAGGTCGGGTCGATAGTTGTTCAGGTCATAGTGGTCAAACAGAACGCGTTTTGCGGGGGTGTCCTGGAGTGCTTTCGCCAATGCGCTGACATAGTGAAAGGGATTGGATTTTTCCTGGTACTTAAATTCGATCGCCAGCATGCGCTGTTGTTCATTAAAGTACTGACGTTGAATGCCATCCTCTTCCACGAGCCGGATATAATCGAATACATATTTCAATATTTGCTCTTGTTCTTCGAAACCGATGGGTGTGAGGCTCATGGTGATCGTGAAAACGGCTTTGTGCTCTGTGTCAAACTGGGAGCCAGCTGACAATGAATCGACAAGCTGAGCTTCTTTTAAAGCCGACAGTAAGCTACCAGCCCCCTCATGCCCGATCAGGTTTGCCAAATAGCTCAAGGGCTGGGAATCGCGATGAGGGTGAGAGGACGGGACAGGAAAAGCCAGCATCATGGTTCGTTTGTCCATCACCGCTTTTACAGACAGCTTTGCGGGTAAAAATCCGGGTTCAAAAAAGTCTTGTTCTATGGCTTTATCGGGGAGATTTCTGTTCGGGATTTCACCAAATCGCTCGCTTACCCAATCTGCCAGGCGTGTCAGAGGTTCTTTACCTAGCACCACTAGCTTCATACGGTTTGCTGAGTACTCCTTTTCGTAGAACGTCAGCAAGGCCCTGCGTAAACCAGCTTCATCTTTTGCTTTTAACGTTGACAAATTACCGACAGAGAAGTTGCGATACGGATGGGTCGAGGCAAGCGTTTGTTTCATCGCTGAATAAAGTCGACGACCATCATCTTTGATTTTGGAACTGAATTCCGAGTGCACCGCATTGACTTCGCGGGAGACATAGTCAGCATTAAATAGTGGTGAAATAAATTGCTGAGAAAAACGGTCTAGCGCGCCTTCCAGGTGATCGGAATGGATTTCAAAGAAATAGTTCGTGTTTTCCAACGATGTAAAGGCGTTGTGATGTCCGCCGTGGCTGCTGATGTATTTCTGGTACTCGTCCGGATCCGGGTATTTGGCTGTACCCAGAAAAAGCATATGCTCCAGAAAATGAGCAAGCCCTTGATAGTCATCCGGATCGCTTGAGCTACCGACGTTAACGTCCATTGCTGCTGCAGCCTTGTCCGTTTCCGGATCAGAAATAAGAAGCACGTCCAGACTGTTTTTTAATGTGAAATAAGCATACTCGCGCTCATCATTCGGGCTTTTTATCAAATCTCGCTGGATGAAATCAGACGCCTGAAGGGTTCCGCTGAAAATCGTGAGAACAAACAGGAATAGAACAGCTGGTTTAAGCACTTACTAAAATCTCCAAAACGTGATCGACAGAGCGAAAGGTGTGACTCACTGGATTATGTCAGCTCGTTTTCGGAAATGCATCTGTAGCGACCTAAACTGGGATGTTGATTGGAGTTGTTGCTCTATGAGGCTCTGTTCTATAGTTGTCGCCTCAGAGCGCTGGGGTAGGATTTCCTTTGTATGCGCCGTCGTCTGCGCCAATTAATTGCTCTGGCCTGATTAGTCTCTATACTTGTGTTGAGCTAGAACAAGAAAGATGCATCAGGCATTGTCCTGGATGAATAAAAACATGAACGGGAACAATTCAATTCAGTGCCAAGACTTTTTTCTGTCGAAGAAAAAAGCTGTTTTCACAATATTGGGGTGTATGTAAATGAGCTATTTTGTAACGGGTGGAACCGGTTTTATCGGCCGGTTTTTGGTTGAAAAACTATTGGAACGTGGTGACAAAATTTACTTGCTCGTGCAAGAAAAGAGTTTGCCTCGGTATGAAAAACTGCTGGAGCGTCTTGGGGCAGATAAGGACCAGGTTATTGCCGTCACTGGTACATTGACTGAACCTCGTCTGGGTATATCTGATGCAGACATCAGTATGCTCAAGGATAATGTCAATCACTTCTACCATCTGGCTGCGATCTATGATTTGTATGCCAGCGCAGAAATTCAGCAAGCAGTGAATGTTCAAGGCACGCGAAATGCTATCGATGCAGCCGAAGCCATGGGCGCCAAATGTTTTAACCACGTTAGTTCCATTGCTGCAGCAGGATTGTACAAGGGAACCTTCCGCGAAGACATGTTCGAGGAAGCAGAGAAGCTCGATAACCCCTACCTGAAAACCAAGCACGAATCGGAAAAAGTGGTGCGCGAGGAGTGTAAGATTCCATGGCGCGTATACCGGCCGGGTATGGTGATCGGCCATTCAAAAACGGGTGAAATCGATAAGATCGACGGGCCTTACTATTTCTTCAAGCTTTTACAGAAAATTCGTGGCGCCTTACCCCAGTGGATGCCTACGATAGGTATCGAAGGTGGTCGACTCAATATCGTTCCTGTGGACTTCATTGTTAATGCCATTGACCACATTTCACATGTGGACGGTGAAGACAATAAGTGCTTCCACCTAACCGATCCTGATCCATATAAAGTTGGTGAAGTCCTCAATATATTTGCTGAAGCCGGCCATGCTCCAAAAATGGCGATGCGTATCGATTCGCGCATGTTTGGCTTTATTCCCCCAATGATTCGCAAAGGCATCAAAAACCTGCCTCCAGTCAAGCGAATAACCGGTGCAGTTTTGAATGATTTTGGGATTCCGGCTTCGGCTATGGAGTTCATTAATTATCCGACTCGCTTCGACTCCAGAGAAACCGAACGCGTGCTCAAAGGAACGGGTATTGAAGTACCGCGTCTACCAGATTATGCAGCGGCTATCTGGGACTTCTGGGAGCGAAATCTTGATCCCGATCTGCATAAAGACCGCACGCTTAAAGGCACGGTAAAAGACAAGATTTGTGTTGTCACTGGTGCCACTTCTGGAATAGGTTTGGCGACGGCGCATATGCTGGCAGAGGCGGAAGCCGTCGTATGTATTGCTGCACGTACCAAAGAAACACTGGACGAGGTAAAGGCGGAGCTGGAAGCCAAAGGTGGCAATATTCACGCCTATCAGTGTGACTTCTCCAATATGGAAGATTGTGACCGCTTTGTTGGTGAGGTCCTGAAGGATCACGGTCACGTTGATTACCTGGTAAATAACGCAGGACGTTCGATCCGTCGCTCAATTAATCTGTCATTCGAACGCTTCCATGACTATGAGCGTACAATGCAGTTGAACTACTTTGGTTCCTTGCGTTTGATTATGGGATTTGCTCCGGGGATGCTGGAGCGTAAACGCGGTCATATCGTCAACATATCTTCGATCGGTGTCCTGACCAATGCACCTCGCTTCTCGGCCTATGTTGCTTCCAAATCTGCTTTGGATGCATTTTCGCGATGTGCTGCAGCAGAATTTTCGGATAGCAATGTTTCCTTTACGACAATTAATATGCCCCTGGTGCGTACGCCCATGATCGGACCGACTAAAATTTATGATTCGGTGCCAACATTGACGCCAGAGGATGCAGCAGACCTTATCGGTGAGGCAATCATCCATCGTCCGAAACGAATTGCAACCAGATTGGGGATCTTTGCTCAGGTATTGCACGCATTGGCTCCCAAGGTCGGCGAAATCGTTATGAACACCGGTTACAAGATGTTCCCTGATTCTGCCGCCGCACAGGGTAAGGATCAGACGAGTGATAAGCCCAAGGTGTCTACTGAACAGGTTGCATTTGCAGCCATTATGCGAGGCATTCACTGGTAAATTATTGAGTAAAAGGTGCCAAGTTATCTTTTGTCTAAAAGCGCGCTGTCCTGACAGCGCGCTTTTTTTGTTGTATTCGCTAGTATTTTTCATTGAGGTGTTTTTTCACATGCCTGAGTAAGCTATGATTTCCGCCTCACACAGAACCGAGAACCGTTCTGGTTTCCAATAAGAAATTTCCCTGGCACACACTAAATACCCCGTGTGTCGTCGCCCCACACAACAAGGAGATAAACAATGAGCGTACTAGTAGGTAAACAAGCTCCTGATTTTACCGTTCCAGCCGTTTTGGCCGATGGTCAGATTGTCGATGAGTACAGCTTGTCCGAAGCCATCAAAGGCAAATACGGTTTGGTTTTTTTCTATCCTCTGGACTTCACATTTGTATGTCCTTCAGAGTTGATTGCGCTGGATCATCGCATCAATGAATTCAAGGATCGTGGCGTTGAAGTGATTGGCGTTTCAATCGATTCTCACTTTACGCACAATGCATGGCGAAACACGCCATTGGATCAGGGCGGTATTGGCCAGGTTGGTTATACCCTGGCGGCAGACATGAACCACGATATCTGCAAAGCCTACGATGTTGAATCTGATGGTGGCGTTGCTTTCCGCGGTGCGTTTTTGATTGATAAAGATGGTCTGGTACGCTCCCAGATCGTTAATGATCTGCCTCTGGGGCGCAACATGGACGAGCTTCTGCGTCTGGTTGATGCACTGCAATTCCATGAGGAGCATGGCGAAGTATGTCCCGCAGGTTGGAACAAAGGTGACAAGGGAATGGACGCGTCGCCTCAGGGTGTAGCCAAGTACTTGTCAGAGAACGCTGAAGGTCTGTAAGAAGTCAGACATAACTCAGACGGAAAAACCCGCTTTCAAGCGGGTTTTTTCGTCATCAGGCTTTGAAAATAAGCCTACAGCTCCGGATATCGGATACTCGGGTTTTAGGGCAAACATTCCAGGGGATCAGTCTACGACAGAGGCCATCCCCCGAAGTGCTTCCACTTGTTCACGATCTTGCAAAACAGCTCTGCTGTTTTTTCTGTATCGTATTTCGCAGAGTGTGCTTCGTTACCGTCAAATTCTATACTCGCGAGGGCGCAGGCTCTGGCGAGTACAGTTTGCCCATAGGCCAATGCCGCAAGCGTAGTCGTGTCGAAAGAAGAAAACGGGTGAAAAGGATTGCGCTTGATGGCTGCTCGCTCGGCCGCGGCAAAGACAAATCCGTGGTCAAATGATGCGTTGTGGCCAACTAAAATCGCTCGAGTACATCCTGTTGCTTTTACTTCTTTCCGAATGGGCGTAAAGATTTTGTCCAGTGCGAGTTTTTCGGGGAGGGCGTTACGAAACGGGCTTTTTGGATCGATACCGGTAAAATCAAGAGCGGACTGCTCAAGGTTTGCGCCCTTAAAGGGTTCGACATTACAGTGCACGGTTTCCTTGGGATAGAGGTCGCCATCCGACTTTGATCCGATTATGACCGCTGCAATTTCGAGCAGGGCATCGGTTTGACTGTTGAAACCCGCCGTTTCAACGTCGACGACCACCGGGAGAAAACCCCTGAAGCGATTTGAAATGGCGTGAGAATTGCTTTTCTCTGACTGTTGGGGCACTTCTTGTCCTTAGGCTCGGTCCGGCGAGCGCGAATAAACCAACAGCGATGGTATACCGTGAGCTGGATGGGGTAAAGGTTTGCCAGGTTCGGCAAAAGGCGGGAAAGATTTTCCGCTTTTTCGCGCGATAGATTAACAGTGAATAGTTTTGTATCGCTTACGTGTTCATATCACTGCGCAAGTTGAAAACGGCAGTAGGGTTTATGTTCAGACAATATGTTCAACAATTCGTGGTCGTGATGGCGTTTCTCTTGGGAACGCCATCGTATGCTCAGGCCATTACTTATGAGGCCAAGCTGGACCAAAGTCAGTGGTATCTGTCGTCCTCGATATTTGAATGCACCTTGGTGCATGAGATTCCCTTGTACGGCAAAGCAGTGTTTTTCCATGAAGCGGGGGAAGAACTGAGGTTCTATACCACAACCAACAGTAACCCCATGCGTCCCGGGAAGGCGGCTCTGGTGATCGAGGCATCAAACTGGCGGCCGGGTCAGGTAGTATCGGATCTGGGTTATGTTCCTGTAGTGGATAGTAACCAACCCATCGAAGTTGAACGTCGACGTGCGACTGCGATGATGGACGGATTGATACAGGGTATGACTCCCGCTTTCACCCGTAAAGCCTGGTACAAGGATGAGTCTGTTCGCATATTGGTAAACAGCATCAATTTCCGTTCGGTGTATCAGGGGTATCGGGACTGTATTGCGTCATTGCTACCGGTAAATTTCCGGCAAGTGGAAAGAACACGCGTTCATTTTACCGTTGATAAGGCAGACCTTACGGCGGCTGACAAAAAAGCGCTGGATCGGGTGATTCTGTACGTCAATGCAGATAGCAGCGTAACCGCAATATATGTGGATGGTCATACCGATAACAGTGGTCGAAGAATCTACAACAGACGACTCTCCAAGGAGCGTGCAGAGGCAGTCACCAAATATCTTGTAAGCAATGGTATTGTTTCTGAGATCATACAAACGCGATACCACGGCGAACGCTATCCGATAGCTAAAAACGATTCCCGCTCCAACAAGGCCAAGAATCGCCGAACAACGGTTCGTCTGGTGAGAGGTGAGCAGCTTTCCATGCCCAGTGAAGAATCTCCGGATGGAGAGATCAATTAGCACCTTTTGTTTATGTTTTATAATTTTGGTTCAGTGAACTTGCTTGAGTACACATGGTCGTGAACTCAAACACATCGACCCAGGTCAAAAAGTCGTCAATTCCCATCACAATTACTGCCACATAGTGGCGTTCGTTTTCCGCAGGCTTTAGAATACCCGCCTTTTCTTAAGCCCTTTCAGAGACAAGTGGAGTCCTAAATATGGGATCTAGCGATACGCCCGTAGACGTTAAAAAAGTAGTCCTGGCATATTCAGGCGGTTTGGATACTTCTGTTATCGTCAAATGGTTACAGGAAACGTACCAATGTGAGGTTGTGACTTTCACCGCTGATTTAGGGCAGGGCGAGGAAGTGGAACCTGCGCGGGCCAAGGCGGAAGCCCTGGGCGTGAAGGAGATCTATATCGAAGACCTTCGCGAAGAGTTTGTGCGTGACTACGTATTTCCGATGTTTCGCGCGAATACGATTTATGAGGGTGAGTACCTGCTCGGCACCTCTATCGCTCGTCCTTTGATTGCAAAACGTTTGATTGATATTGCCAATGAAACCGGTGCCGATGCGATTTCTCACGGTGCAACCGGCAAGGGCAATGACCAGGTTCGTTTTGAGCTGGGTGCCTATGCTTTGAAGCCCGGTGTGAAGGTGATTGCACCCTGGCGGGAATGGGATCTGAATTCGCGGGAAAGCCTGATGGCCTATTGCGAGAAGCATGGCATTGAAGTCGAAAAGAAAAAAGGTAAGTCACCGTATTCCATGGATGCGAATCTGCTGCACATTTCCTATGAAGGTGACATTCTGGAAGATCCATGGCAGGAAGCAGAAGAAGAGATGTGGCGTTGGTCTGTATCGCCCGAGAATGCGCCGGATCAAGCGACTTACGTCGAGCTTGGTTTTGAGAAGGGTGATGTCGTGGCCATTGATGGCGAGGCAATGTCGCCAGCCGAGATTCTTGCCAAGCTGAACAAGCTGGGTGGAGACAACGGGATCGGCCGTCTGGATATCGTCGAAAACCGTTATGTCGGCATGAAATCCCGTGGTTGCTATGAAACGCCAGGTGGCACGATTCTGCTGAAGGCACACCGGGCAATCGAATCCATCACGCTGGACAAAGAAGCCGCGCATTTGAAAGACAGTATTATGCCCAAGTATGCTGAATTGGTTTACAACGGCTACTGGTGGTCGCCAGAGCGCAAAGCTCTGCAAGCCTTAATTGACGAAACACAGGTATACGTCAATGGCGTTGTGCGCCTCAAGCTATACAAAGGCAACGTCATTGTTGTGGGACGAAAATCTGACGATACGCTGTTTGATGAAGGTATCGCTACTTTCGAAGATGATGCCGGTGCCTATGACCAGAAAGACGCAGAAGGCTTTATCAAGCTCAATGCCTTGCGTTTGCGTATTGCCGCAGGGAAAGGTCGTGATCAGGGCTAATGTTCAGGATCATTAGTTAGAAACGAAAAAAAGCCGGGTTTTTGAGGCTGTGTAAAAACTACTGCGATTGCTTATACCGCGTTAAAAATTCACTCAAAATGCTCATGTATCACCTATACGCTGCGCTTTTTCGTGAATTTTTGCCTCGTCTAAGCTGCTCTAGTAAGTTTTTTTGCACAACCTCTTGTCCCGGCTTTTTTGTATAAATCGCAGTCTGTTGCAGTGAACCGGGCGTGTTAACACTTTAACCTGCCATCGCAGCTTCTTCGCCCTGGGTTTCGATTTCGATGAAATCAGACAAGTAATCCCATACAACCCGGCGCTGGAGGTTTGAGCTCGGAATCGCGTCCAGTCCGCCCATGAGTCGCAAAAGATCGCTTCCCGTTTTGGTAAATGGCTGAATATAGAAACCGACACTCTGTCCCATAGGGGCGAAGTCATGGCTGACCCGATGAATCTTGTCTTCATACTCAAATTCAAAGCCGACTATCAGGTCATTTGGCTCAGGAGCGATCATACCTGCATTGGTGCAGTGAGAGAGTAGACGAATTTCCGAAAAGATATCGTCATGGGAGAAGGCATTCGCTTTGGTCCGGAAAATAAACGGATGGCCATTGGCGCCAATGAAGGCGTAGTTGGCGACTTTCTTGAACGCAGTAATTTCCCAAACGTCAAAATGATAGAGGAAGCTGAGACTGCGTTTGGAAATGGAACAGGGGTGTTTCAGTTCGCACAGCATGGCTCGCGCCCACAAGCTCTGCATGGTTTTGTTGCTGACATCCTGGGCGTAGTTGAAAAAGATCGTCGCCCAATCGGGATCGACCTGTCCGGTATTGATTTTACCGCCCATCAGGCTGGATGCAGTGGAGAGGATTGCTTCTATATTTTCCTGGCGCTGAGTTTCCTGATGACGGACACGAACATGTGTGCGTTCTGAAATACTGGCAAACTGCACATCGGTTTCAACAAAGATGGCATCATCATCGTCTGTGGCGGATTTACCGGAAGCAATATTGCGCACAATCGTACCGTTGGAACGATAGTATCCACCCATGACCTGAGTACACAGAGCCACCAGTTTTGACCAGGTTCCAATACGCTTTTTATTGTGCTTTCCGCTCGCAGTGCGCAATCTTCCGATACTCCATCGTATTATTCTTTTGCCGTTTTGGACTGCTTTGTTGTTATAGTCTGATGCCATCAAGAAAGGGTTGAGGCTCCGCAATATAGGCATTCCAAACAGCGAAAACAAGAGAGCGAATACTTGCACATTATTATTGTGATGTTGTTCAAATTGTGTGCGGTCGCCACTTGCTTTAGAGTCATGTTACGCGATTCGGGATCAAAGAAAAAGCCAATAACATCATAAGCTTATGCGTTTCGTGTGTGTAATCTTAAAGCCGTTTCTAAATTTGATGACTTAAGTCACTAAGTTATATAAAAAATTCAAACTAGCTAAAAAATGCCTATGGCGCTGCCAAGATAATTTGCGAATCGTTATACTGCTGAGCGAAGGAAAAAACATCGCATGCTCAAAATTTACCCATCCAACCAGACTGAAGCTTTGGCCTACGTGATTGCAGAAATCATGAAGCGTCAACCTTTGTCAGATCCGTTTAAAAATGAAGTGATCGTTATTCAGAGTCAGGGTATGGGGGCTTGGTTGCAGCAACAGATTGCATCGCATCTGGATATCGCAGCGATGATTGATACACCTATGCCGGCAACCTTCATGTGGCAGATAGCGCAAGGTATATCTGCTGAGTTTGAGACGGACCAGCGCTTTGAGAAACAGTGCCTGCGTTGGGAAATTTTCCGGTTGCTTCCGGAAAAGTTGTCGGACCCTCGCTATGCGAGTCTTCGCAGCTATTTGCAAAACGCTGCGGAAAAATCCGGTTCCGCTTCGAGGGCAGGACGGGACTCCTCATCGTTGTACCGATTTAAACTCAGTGCTCAAATCGCCGATTGTTTTGACGCTTATCAGAATTATCGACCAGACTGGATTCGATGCTGGGAATTGGGTGAGTCGATTGATCCTGCTTCGAGTTCTGCAAAGCAGCTGGAAGCCTGGCAGCGGGATTTGTGGCAATCGCTTTATCCGCAGCAAGCTGTGGCTGAACGCCGGCATCGGGCCGCACTGCTTGGAGAAGTAAGAAAAGGTTTGGAACAGCAACATCCAAATCTGTTGCAGGCACTGCCGGAAAGACTCTTTGTTTTCGGTATCTCCGCCTTGCCGCCCCAATGGCTTCCCATCATTCTTGCCCTAAGTAAATGGGTCGACGTGCACTTCCTGTTTCAGAATCCCTGTTGCCACTATTGGGGCGATGAGTTGTCTGAAATAGACAACCTCAGGTTGCAGCAATCCTTGCTTGCCAAGAAGATCAGCGCTGAAACGGCCGCCGATAGTTTCGTTGAGAATAATCCCCTGCTGGCCTCCTGGGGGCGGCAGGGTCGTGAATATCTTTCTCTGCTGACTCAGGCTGAAGCAGAATATAACCATGTTGAATTTGTTGATGATCTTTATTTGCCATCATCAGGGCAATGCCTTCTGCACAGCATTCAACAGGACATACTTGAGTTGGAGATCAACCCTCGGCCCTGGCAGGTCGAAGATGATTCGCTGCAGTTTGCTCGCTGCCACAGTCCGCTGCGCGAAGTGGAAGCCCTGCATGATTTCATACTGACCAAACTGGATCAGCATCCCGATCTCGAAGCAAAAGACATCGTCGTGATGATGCCCGACGTGGAAACGTTTGCTCCTTTGATCGAAGCTGTCTTTTCCCGCCCCGTCACTTGTTCCGATGGCAGTGAGACAAGTATTCCTTTCAGTATTTCTGACCACAATGTTGCGATGGAACTACCAATGGTGGAAGTGCTGACGTCTTTGTTGAACATCGCAAATACCAGACTGAGTGCTAATGAAGTGCTGGCTTGGCTCGACGTACCTGCGATACGTTCACACTTTGGTATCGAGGCTGATCAGCTCGAGCTGATCGAGTTTTGGGTGCATAGCCTGAATGTCCGTTGGGGACTGGACGCGAAGGATCGTGAACAGTCCTTAGGCTCAGATTCAATTAAAACCGGCTTAAACAGTACTACCTGGTTAAATGCCTTCAGTCGGATACTGGAAGGCTACCTTTCCGGACAAGGCATGGTTGAAAATGGTGACGGCCAGCGGCTGGAAAACCGGGTTCTGGATACGGCTGACGAACAGATCCTTGCTGGTAATTGTTTGCACTTTCTGGATGTTATTCGTCGCACAAAACAACAGTTTTCGGGGAGTGCGCCGGTATCAGAGTGGAATCGTCGTCTGATACGTTTTTGGCAGAACTGGTTTGACGAAAGTAGTGTGGATGAAGCCTTAAGCAAACTATGGTATCAGGCCTGCCAAAGTCTGGTGGAAGAGATTGAAGTGGTGCGTCCGGATATGGACGTGGCATTTTCAGTCATCTCCAATTGTCTGATCAATCGCTTTTCCGAGGAGCGGATCAGTCAACGGTTTCTTGCGGGACGAATCAATTTTTGTACCCTGATGCCCATGCGCAGTATTCCATTCCGGATGGTGTGTTTGCTTGGAATGAATGAGGGAAACTATCCTCGCCCGATTCGACAAAGCAGTTATGACCTGATGGCAAATATGCCGCGCAGAGCCGGCGATCGTTCCCGTCGCGATGACGATCGCTATCTGTTCCTGGAAGCGCTCGGGAGTGCACGTGACTGGTTGTACATAAGCTATTGTGGTTTTGATGCCCGCGATAACAGTGAACGTTTTCCGTCGGTCCTGGTAACGGAGTTACGGGAATATTGTCAGCGACTGGTGCAATTACCCGGCGGCGACTCGGGCGGAGGCACAGTTGGCGAAGCTCAAGCCTCAGACGAGGAGGGCGCCGCGTTTCTGGCAAGCTTGACGCAAGATCATCGCTTGCAGCCTTTTCATCCGGTTTATTTTGCTGAGGACAGCAATCAGGCCAGAACCTATGCCCGCGACTGGATTTCCCTGCATCATGGTGAGTTCAATCTCAAACAGGCGTCCCAACCCGAGAATCCTGTTATCGCCCAGGCTCAAATGGAGCTGATACTTGATGAATCCCCTGAAAGCAGGCCGACTGAAATGAGTCTGGGGATCATCGCCGAGGCCCTGATTCATCCTTTGAGACTGTTCTATCGCAATGAAATTGGGGCGGCTTTTACTTATTTGGAGCGTCCCTACGAGGAGCATGAGCCTTTCAACTATGACTCTCTGGATACTTTTTCCCTGAAGCAGGATCTGGTTGCCAGTTGGTTTAACCCGGATCTTGATGAAACTGGAGTTATTAAGTCCTGGCAGGCAAGAGATTTGTTACCACCGGAACCTCTTCAGCAGTTCGGAATCGAGCGAGTGCAGGCGGAGCTGATCCCTTTCCGACAAAACCTGGCCGATACTCAACAGTGTTGCCTCCAGAGAATTCAAACGCGTTGCCTGGATGGCAGTGTTACGGTCTTTGGAAACATTAGTCGGGATACCGATGGCGGCGTTCTGGCCGTGAGTATTGGCAGGCAGCACGCCAATCACTTCTGGTCTGCCTGGGTACAGCATGTGTTCTGGTCTTTGTATTGTGCCCAGAGCGCAGAGTCTGGCTTCGAGTCAGGAGAGGCTCATCTGCTGGCAGGGGATCGTTGTTGTGTGTTTCCTGTGCTGTCACCGGAGACAAGTCAGAAATTGGCAGACGAGCTATTGAATTGGGCCTTGAAAGCGCAGCAGGAACCACAAGTCTTTTTATCAAAGACTGCTTTCGCACGCTTGTTTGAAAGCGAAGCAAAAGCCCGTGCCGCGTATCATGGAGGGGGGCAGTTTGGTCTTCGTGGCGAAATTGATGACCAGTATTGGCAACGGTGGTGTCGCATGTCGAAGGAAGATGCCAAGCATAAGGTGATGCAGATTCCGGATTTCAATGATGTCGCGCCTTACTGCAGCTTGTTGGAGATGGAGCCGGGGCAATGGTGGCAACGCCTATGATACCTTTGCAGCTGGAAAGCTTTCCGCTGGATCAGGTCTCTCTGGTCGAAGCGAGTGCCGGAACAGGTAAAACCTATGCTCTGGCCAATCTGTATCTTCGATACGTACTGGAAAAGCAGTTTACGGTAGATCAAATTCTGGTCGTCACCTTCACCGAGGCCGCGACGCAGGAGTTGCGCGATCGAGTTCGAAGCAGAATTCATGAACTGCTTCGGGTCTTTGAAGGCAATGCCAGCCAGGATTCTTTGCTGACCAACCTGGCAGAGCGCTCAATGGACGCGGATGCAGATCGTTTGCGCCTGCGTCTGGCTGAACGGCAGATGGATCAGGCGGAGATTCATACCATTCACGGTTTTTGCCAGCGTGTTCTTGCCGAGTATGTGGTAGAAACGGGAGCCCCGATTGACGCGGCCTTGTCCGAGGATACAACCGATATCCGTCGACAAGTCATTCAGGATTTTTGGCGACATCACGTCCTGGCGCTGCCGAAAGCGGCCATTGCTCTGATTAGCAGTCAATGGCCAGATCCGGATGCGCTGTTGCTGGCGCTGCAACCCATGTTGAATCGGGAACCGGAGCAAGTTCTTCCGCCACCTCTTGGTGAAGGTTTACCGGAATGGCAGGCAAAATTTGCTGCGTATCAAACCTGGTTGCACACGCTAAAAACTCGAACCCTGGAAGCCTATAGTGAGGTGTTGGCATGTCTGACTGCCGCTCCGGTCAAACGGGTTAATGACAAACTAAAATGGCTGGAGCGTCTGCGGGAATGGAGCGAGTCTGAACGCTCTGATCTGCCCATACCATCGACCAAGCGCTGGCCGAATTTGTTTGAGGCCTTTACGCCGGAAGCCTTGCAGCAGGAAATGAAAGCAGGCAAAGGCGATCAACTGCCGAGCCATGTTTATTTTGAGTTTTTGTCCGGACACCTGCCATTACAGCCCGAGAGTTTGCTTCAGCAGTTTCTTGTTGAATCCTATCTGCTGGTTCGGGAATCAATGGTGCAGGCCAAATTCGAACAGGGTGTTCTGGATTTCGATGATCTTATTGGGCTGGTGGCCCAGGCACTGGGTCACGACGGTAGCAACAAGCCAGCTGGTTCCGTTGAAACATTGATAGCGATGATACGAAGCCGCTACCAGGTAGCGCTGATTGATGAGTTTCAGGATACCGACAAGAAACAATACACAATTTTCCAGAAGCTTTTCGGGCTCGATTGTCAGTCTGCCAGCAAGCGACTGGTGTTAATCGGCGATCCCAAACAGGCGATTTACGGTTTTCGCGGCGGTGATATCGCCACCTATCTGGAAGCCAAACGGGCGCTTGGGCAGAGTCCCGATGCCTCAATCTTCACCATGGATACCAACTGGCGTTCAACACCGGAAATGGTGGCTGCAGTCAATGCGGTATTCGGACGTCGAGACAATGCGTTTATGGCAGAAGATATTCCGTTTGTTCCTGTCGCCGCTGCGCGCGACTCGCTACCCGGACTCAATGACTGCGCTCTCGTCTTACATCAATACCTGACCGAGGATGAGAACAAGGAAGAGTTGCAATCCAGGTTAGCCTGGATGAGTTCGCTGAAAATCTTCGATCTGCTGGAGGGCAGAGCATCGGATTCACCTCCGGTGGAAAGTGCCGACGTGGCGGTTCTCGTGAGAACTGCCAGTGAAGCAGAGTTAATGAAGTTATGTCTGGCAGAGCTCGGGATTCGCGCTAGTTTTGAGTTGCGGGCGCGAATCTACGACTCGGAAGAAGCTGTCGGGATTTTGTATCTGTTACGGGCGCTTTTGAATCCCCAGGATAGTGCTGCAATCAAGCGCTGCCTGATTGAACCCATGTTTGCTTTTGATGAAGAGTTGTTGCGTCGATTTGGGCAAGACTCCACTTACTGGCAGGTTGTGCATCACGCCTTTCTGGAAATAGGAGAAGTGTGGCAACATCACGGCGTGCTGGCTGCTCTGCGCGCAGCATTGGGGAAACTGGATATACTGGCTGGCTGGCGCCAACACCCGAACTTTTGCCAGGAGAGTCAATGGGAACGCGCCTTGAGCAATTACAATCAGCTTTCTGAACTGTTGCAGCTCAAGTCCCGTCAGCTCTCGGGTCGCAATGCCTTGGTTCGTTGGCTTCATGCCCAAATTGTCGACGATACGGCGGCATCGGATGAAAACCGGGTCCGTCTCGAAAGCGACGAACGCCTGGTTAAAATCATTACAATCCACAAGAGCAAGGGGCTGGAGTATCCCTATGTTTTCATTCCTTTTCTGTTCTCGGCACGGGATTCCGATTTAGCCTGGTTTTACGATAATAACGGGCGCTTGACCCTTGATCTCAACAGCAGCGAGAGTAACGCCGAGTCCGCCAACAGAGAGCGCTTGGCGGAAGATATGCGCTTGCTGTATGTAGCGCTGACGCGGGCCCGCTATCAGTGTTTTATTGGCACAACTGCCTATCAGGGGCGTTCTAGGGGATCGCTGGGCTTCGGGGCGACTGCCTGGTCACGTCTGGTGTTTGCTGATCCGCAGGGAGCGGACATGATTTCGACGGATCTCGACAACGAGTTGTTGGCGGACGCCTTGCGTTCACTGGCGGAGTATTCAAAAGGAATGATCCGCCATCAGCGCTATGACAGTGAGGCAATTGATCTGTGGTACAGCAAGAGTCTCCAATATAAAGAAAAGACTGATTTACCGAATGTGACCAATCCGCAGTCACTAAAGACTCGATCTGAGCCCGGATTTGAAGACTGTCTCAAGGTCCGTTGTCTTGATCGTCGGCTGGATCAACGCTGGCGGGTTCAGAGCTTTACTGGCCTCCTCAACGAGTCCCACCGCCTGGTACGTGAACCAGCAGGTGCACTGTCGGTATTAATGTCGCAGCCTCTGGCTACAGAAGTCAGGCGAGAGAAACAACGATCCTGTTCTATTCTGTCTTTCCCGCGCGGTAGCCAGGCGGGTACCTTTCTCCATCTGTTGTTTGAGTCTGTTGAATTCTCGAGTGCACAGCTTCATCCCTCACTGCGAGCGCGCTATCGCGATTTGGCGGCATTGATAGAAACCGGATTAGAGCGTTCCCAGCTGGTTCCCGCAGAAACCATAGAGGGCTGGACTGGCTTTCTTACGAAATGGCTGAAGGAAGTACTGGACGCGAAACTGTTTCATGACTTCCGACTTTCATCTCTTGCCAACGAGGACTACGTGGCCGAGATGCGGTTCCATTTTTCTGTTTCTCAGGTCTCGCCGCGCGCTTTCAATCATTTGATTTCACGTTTCGATGCTGACGCAGAATGGCTGGATTTCGTCGATTTCTCCGGTTTTCTGCAGGGAGCCATCGATCTGGTATATCGCGCACAAGGGCGCTACTTCGTCCTTGATTACAAATCCAATTATCTGGGTGATGGTTCTGAGGACTATGCGTCGACTGCATTACATGAGGCTATGAAAGCGCATCGTTACGACCTGCAATACCTGTTCTATGTTGTGGCGGTACATCGCTTGTTAAAGCAGCGCCTGGGCAAACACTACAGCTATGAGGAGCATTTTGGAGGCGTGGTTTATCTGTTCTTCCGGGGGCTTGAATTCCAGGAACAGGCAGAGGACTCGTCGTTGCCTGGAGTTTATTTTATCAAGCCTCCGGCCAGCTTGATTGAGGGCCTGGATAAGCTGTTTACCGGAGGGGCAGGCTCATGAGTATTGCCCTGACCTTACCGCTGTTGGTTGAGTTGGACAAGCGTATGGAGACCGAACCGCTCTCACTGCGCAAGATTGATCTTTATGCTGCAGAATATGGTTGCCGGAACATCGAAAACCCTGAAGAACGTGAATGTGCTGCGTTTTTATTGTTCGTGCTCTCATGGCGTACAGGTTTCGGTCAACTCTCACTGAACACCGAGGATATCGAGAGTGTGCGGACTCAGCTGGGAATTGCGCGAAAATCGCTGGTGAAGAACGACTGGCTCGGCTACTTGAAAAGTGTTGCCTGGACTGATGAGCTGCATGCCGATGACCTTTCTGATTCCCCAGAAGCGGGAGGAGTCATCGCTGATGGGCATTGCTCCGACAACCACTTGGTGTTGGTCGGCAATGAACTTATATTAAAGCGTTACTGGCGGGTTCAGTCGAATGTGGATGACTGGTTGGCTTCACGTGCAAAGCTTGAGGTGATTGGGAATGAACAGTTGACTCCGATTAAAGCCGTGCACAGGTATTGTTTCCCCGCTGGTGAAGGCGATGATGGCGACTTGGAGCAAGATAAAAACCGTGACAGAGATCGGGAGGGAACTCAGGAATTGGACTGGCAGGCAATGGCTGCTGCCCAGGCTCTCTTGTCGTCCGTCACCCTTGTTAGCGGTGGCCCGGGGACCGGCAAAACCACAACAGCAGCACGACTGTTGTTTTGCCTGATCGCCCAGTGGCGCATACAGCGAGGCTATACAAGCACCTCGGAACCGTGGCCCCGGATTGCATTGCTGGCGCCAACCGGAAAAGCAGCAGCGCGTCTGAATCATGCCATTAGATATGAATGTCGACGCTTGGAACAGGCCTGTCCGGCCACATTGGATTATATGCGTGCGTGCTCTCAGGCCTTGCCCGAACATGGATCAACCCTGCACCGTTTTCTCGGTAGCAGAGGCCCACAGGGCGTGGTGATGTCACAAACAGATTACCATGCTGTGGTCGTGCCCAGAATTTCCGATTCAGAAGAGCCGGCAGATCTGATCGTGGTGGACGAAGCGTCCATGATCGATCTGGCTTTGATGGAACAACTGACCCTGCATATACCGCAATCCAGTAAGGTGGTCTTTCTGGGAGACCACTACCAGCTTCCTTCTGTTGAAGTAGGGGCGGTATTTGCACATTGGGTATCCCGTTATCAGAGTCGTCCCCAGCATACGCAGGCGTTGGAGCTGCTATCTTCGTTTACTCGGGCGGGTTTGCCCGCAACGATGTATGCAAGTGAGGTTTCAAAAGAACCGAAGGACAACGACAACAGAACTTATAATCCATTGTGCCAGCTGCGCAAAACCTATCGATTCACTGGCTCGCTGGCGGATATTGCGACCATTATCCGGCAGAAATCTGCCGATGAGTTTGTCGGCTTTTTCAAGGATAAGGTTGAGACTGAACCCGATCATTCAGTTTACTGGCATAACCTGAGCGGCAGCGAGGCATGGACACCGGAGCTCCTGGAAACCCTGATGTCAGGGTATCGCGACTATTTTACATCCCTCGATAAACATGACTCACCCGCAGCCTTGGCGGAGGCCTTTTCCAGGTTTCAGATTCTTTGCTGTGGAATGAATGGCCCTATGGGGGTTCTGGCTTTGAATGCGGCGATTGAGGCATTTTTTGGTCGTGATGACACCTGGTATCACGGTAAAGCGGTATTGGTCACTCGCAATGACTTTCAACTGGGTATCTTCAATGGCGATATCGGTTTTGCCGTGGCTAGTGACGGTAGTAGCCATGACAAATTCGGTAATGGTAACTTTGATCTGGTATTTCCGGACAGAGAGGGGGAGGCGTTTCGTGTGCCTGTCAGTCGCGTGCAGCATTGGTTACCGGCCTATGCCATGACCGTGCATAAAAGCCAGGGCTCCGAGTATCAGGATGTGAGTGTACTGTTAGCGGAGAGCATGCAGGAACTTCTATCGAGACCGCTATTGTATACGGCATTAACTCGTGCCCGTGAACGCTGTAGTATTTGGGCCAGTCAAGAAGCCATAGCTCGGGTGTTTTCCCGCTGATCGCCCGGAGCGCTCACTTTTGCCAACAAGCGATACACAGGTGAGTTAAATACCCAGCGGCCGTGATTGGATACCAACGACATTAAGCTCGATGGCGCCGAGAAGCGAATCCAGTGTGCGAGCTGATATCGACAGTGGGTAGCGAAGCGGCTGGTTTTTGTGGGTGCCTGATGTGACGTGTTTGAAGAGCCGAGGCAATGTGCCAAAAGCTGGGCGGACTCCATCGCCCAGGAACATCCTACGCCGGTCAATGGATCAGCCGCCAGTTTGGCGTCGCCAACAAGGTATATACCCTGCATGGACGCGCTAAAGGGAAGTGTTGCTGATACAGGTGCCGTATGTTTGGCGCTCATGACCGGGCTGTCGCGTTCGCCCAGATCGATTCCCTGTTGTCTGAGGAAGTCAATCTGCTGTTCGAAAAGGTGTTCCTTTTCCTCCCGAATTTCCGCATATTTCTGCTCTGAAAAATACCAGCTCACCAGATTGCGCTTGCGATTAGGGAAACAGGCGATGTACTCGTCTCCCGCGTTTACAGACCACACCCGGCTGTCCTTGCGGGTTAAGTCGTCAGGGCCTGTCTCCGAGTTCTGGTTCTCTTTCACATAAGCAAACAAGGCTACCCGGGTATTTGTAGTGTGTTTTTTGCGAGCGCCAAAATGACTTGCCAGGGCGGAGTTACGGCCGTCTGCAAGGATTAGCGTGTGGCTGGTTACGCTCAGGTCCTCGCCCTGATAATTAACGGTAAGTTGGTGGCGCTGATTAGATAAGTGCGCATAACCGTACAGTTGCGAGCCGAGCTTAAGTTCGATGCGAGGTTCAGATTGCAAAGCCTGTTTCAGTGCCGGATCCAGATCCTTTCTTTCGATATTGGCGGCGTCAGCTTTTCCCCGAAGGGGGAAGAACAGGGTTTGGTCCTGATAATGAATCTGCATGCAGGTTGCCTGGGCACTTTTCCGCTGCAGATTGTCGAGCAGGTCGAGGGAGCGCAATACTCTAACGGCCGGGGGGTGCAGGATATGCGTACACACCCGCTTGTAATACTCAGGGTCGGCGCGCTGCTCCAGTACCAGTACGTTCCAGCCCTGACGGGCCAGGGTAAGAGCGCAAACGCTCCCGGCAATACCAGCGCCTAGTACAATGGCATCATAATGCGCCGGGTCTGGTTCCATGTTTGGCAAAGGGGCGTTGGACTTTATGTCTTGATTGGCTATTTGTTTACCCCTCTTGTCCATCATTTTGTCCATCATCGACGCTTTTGAATCCTCGGTTCAGTGTGGGAGCCCGCGAGTGTTGCGGTCTCGTATGCTAACCTCAATCGGTGCTCGCGGAAATACAAAAACCAAACATCTATTGGCCCTTTCCTTGGGCATAGTGCTTTGATAGAATGCGCGCTCTTTCAGAGAGGGTCATTCCTTTCTGTCTGCTATGGTGACTTTCACTGGTTCCCTCGCAACGATAAACCGTGAACCTGGTCAGGCCCGGAAGGGAGCAGCCACAACGGTGGCCTCGTGTGCCGGGGTGTAGCTGGTGGAAGTCATCACCCAATCTTTTTGCTTCATCGATTTCCTTTTTTTGTTTCTTCCTGATAAAGCGGAATTGTCCATTTTTCCTGCCGATTGGTGGTGTTAGGATGGTATGTTGGCTCGTCCGGTTTATCGCCTGGTGAAAACGATACGGCTCGGGCATGAGTTTGGATTTTCCTTGTTCGGGGGCGTAGATGCTGCTTCATTACTTCGCCTATGGTTCCAATATGTCAAGCGTTCGCCTGCGTGAACGGGTGCCATCGGCCCGGCCCATAGCAAGCGCAATTCTCGCTGAGCACCGCTTGTGTTTTCACAAGTACAGTCATGTAGATCTTTCTGCCAAGTGTGATGCATGGTTTTCAGGTAATCCGGAGGAACGCATCTACGGCGTGCTCTATCAAATGCATGCGGGGGACAAGGCGAACCTTGACGCAGCAGAGGGGCTCGGACTTGGATATGAGCAGAAAACCGTTACGCTTGGAGTCAACTCCCGGGCTCGAAACGAAGATACGATTGTTCAGGCATTTACCTATTACGCGACCGATATTCGTACAGATATCAGCTCGTTTGACTGGTACAAGTTCCACGTTCTGAAAGGGGCATATGAGCATCAGTTACCCCCTGACTACATCAGGCAGCTCGCTTCACATATAAGTGAGTATGATAAAGACAAAGACCGAAGATTACGCGAGTTGCGTATTTACCGTTAGTATGGGTTAGCCTTCTCAAACCCAAAGCTTACGCATCATTTCAAGGCTTTGGTCTGGTCTTTTTGTCTGGATGCCTGGCAGCACGTTAGTACCATGGCCCAAAATTCCGAGAAATCATTGACTACGACGTCCGGTTTAAAGGGGAAGCGCTCGTTTCCCGGAAATATTTTGTTGAGCCAGGGTTGGTCCCATAAGGCACCATTGAAAAACACACTGGTAATCTCCGCGGTTTTGGCTGCAATGACGTCGGTCGTGCTATCTCCCACATACCAGATATCTGGCCCGGGTTCGGCCCCCAGGTTCTCGGCAGCCTTGTAGATCTGGTCGGGGTGGGGCTTGCGTTTGACTGTGTCGTCGCCGCAAATTTCGGTGACGAAGAGATCCGCCCAGGAACCATCCTCAATCGTATTCAGCTCATGAATAAAAAACTCGCGGTCCCGGTTGGTAATCACGCCGATAGTCAATCCCAATGTGCGCAGGGCTTCGAGTACTTTCCGAACATTGGGTTCGAAGGGAAGAGCAGTACCAAAGTAATTACGATAATGTCGGGTAAAGCCTTCGTGGGCTATTTTTTTGGCGGCTTCGTTGTCGCCAAACAACACTTCGAAAATGTCGGTTCGGGAAATCTTGCGATCAAGCTTGATCTTCGGGTGCAGACTCAGGTTTTCCCTGACGTAGGCGACAAGGCGTTCGTCTTCAAAGGATTTGCATTGGGCTTCTTCCACCAGATGTTCCAGCAGCCCCATTTCCCGCAATTCCTTGAGCATATCATCCACCGCGTGATACATGGCATCGAGTGTGTCCACCAGGGTTGCATGCCAGTCAAACAGAATAATTCTGGGTGGCGTTAATTGGGCGGCGACGGGGTGCCAGTCGGGTTCGGTGCGGGGTGGGGGCAGGGTTCGGCTGGGAAGCCTGGGCGGACGTGTCGAAACAGTCACGGTTTGCAGTGGGGCTGACGTTGCTTCAACCAGATCAAGTAGCTGATCAAAGTCATCCACTATGATATCCGGTTTATGCCGGTCCACATCTTCGCTGGAGAACATATGTTCGAACCAGTTGCTCTCCCACAGAGCGCCGTTGTAGAAAATCGAGGTAGCACCGGCCTGGCTGGCCGTAACCATATCGGTGACGCTGTCGCCTACATACCAGATTCCGGGGTCCATATTGCCCACAAGTGTTTCTGCGGATGCAATCAGTCCGTCTGGTGCTGGTTTATAGCGGGGGGCCTCATCTCCGCACAAGGTCAGATCAAAGAGATTCTGCCAGCGGCCATTATCAACGCTTGCCAGCTCATCTCTGAGGAACTCGCGACTACGGTTGGTAATGACACCAAGTTTGACGCCAAGGCCTTTGAGATACTGCAGGTATTCATAGATGCCCTCCTGAAAAGGAAGTACTTTGCCATAGTGTCTTCGATAAGCCTCGTTGTAAGCATGGTGCGCTTTCATTTGTGCTGCATGGTTGTCGCCAAACAGCACGTCAAAAATGTCGGTGCGGGAGATGCGTTGTTCCGAAAGCACTCTTGGGTGCAAGTGGCGAAAAATGCGGATATAGCGAAGTAGTTTTTCGTCCTGGGCGGTACGGGCCTGTGTTTCCGGAATCAGATGGCGAATCAGGTCCAACTCTTCAAGTCGCGGCAGCATTTCTTCGATCGCTGCGTACATGGCTTCATGTGTATTTACCAGCGTGCCGTGCCAATCAAAAAACATGACTTTCGGCTGGTGCAGGGTCAGGTCTTTAGGGTCGAGCTTCTCCAACATCGTTTTATCAGGTCGCTAATTAAGGATGTGATAAAAGTATAGAAGTTCTCGCTCCGGGCGTGATGTTGAATGCCATAAAATCAGACCGGGGTGTGTTCTGATGACTGGCGAACGTGTAAGATAAGGCCATTCCATAATCCGGCTATTTTATTCATGAGTTACCAAGTCCTGGCCCGCAAATGGCGCCCCCAAAATTTCAAGCAAATGGTTGGTCAGGAGCACGTGTTGCAAGCACTGATACACGCTTTGGAAAGCGGTCGCTTGCACCATGCTTATCTGTTCACCGGCACCCGGGGTGTCGGTAAAACCACCATAGGGCGAATTCTTGCCAAATGTCTGAGTTGCCATACAGGAATTACTGCCGAGCCCTGTGGCGAGTGTGGTGCCTGTCGTGCGATCACCGAAGGTCGCTACGTCGACCTGATCGAGATCGATGCTGCGTCACGAACCAAGGTCGAGGATATGCGTGAGCTGCTGGATAATGTCCAGTACGCCCCGACAGAAGGCAAATATAAGATTTACCTCATTGATGAGGTCCACATGCTGTCCCAATCGAGTTTTAACGCGCTGCTGAAAACTCTTGAAGAGCCACCCGAGCATGTGAAGTTTCTGTTCGCGACCACTGATCCGCAAAAACTGCCAGTAACGATCTTGTCTCGCTGCCTGCAGTTCAACCTGAAAAACATGTCCCCGGAACGAATTGTTGAGCACTTGAAGCATATCCTGGCCGAAGAGGCGGTTGTTTTTGAGGAGCCGGCACTTTGGGCGCTGGCCCGAGCGGCTGATGGCAGTATGCGTGATGCACTCAGTCTGACAGATCAGGCGATTGCCTATGGTAACCATAGCCTGAGTGAGCAGGGTGTCAGCTCGATGTTGGGCACCATTGATCAGAAACGTATTTATAGGATTCTTGATGCGCTGGTTTCCGGGAATGCGAGCCGGGTTCTAGAAGAAGTGAAGGCGCTTGCAGAGTTCTCTCCCGATTACGCCTCGGTATTGGCGAACCTCTCATCCATATTGCATCGTGTAGCCATTGAGCAGGCAGTGCCGGGAGCAACGGACAATGCCATGGGAGACCGGGACAACGTCATTTCTCTGGCTAAGGCCTTGTCGGCTGAAGATCTTCAATTGTTCTATCAGATTTCGCTGGTGAGTCGGCAGGACCTGGCGATTACGCCAGATCCCCGAGCCGGCCTCGAAATGGCACTGTTGCGCATGATGGCGTTTCAACTTGAGCCTGCGGCAGGAGATAAATTACAGGAATTGAGCGCCGATGACGGTTCGACACCCGAGGCGGGTGCAGATAACAGAATAGTGCAGGCGGCAGATGCTGAAGCGATTGAGGCAGACCAGTCGACAGACAGTCGCCCTGTGGATTCCGGGCCGGGTGAAGAAGACGCGTCAGCTTCTGTTAGCGCAGCAGCTAATTCGGGTCAGTCAGTTGATGCTCTCTCTGATTCTCCATCCGATTTGCCTCCGGTTGAAGCCTATGCTGAAACCATCGCGGAAGCGCAAGATTCAGATGACGATTCGGAAGCCGTTTTTGCCTCACAGGAGGCCAAAAAAAAAACACTTATAGCTGAGGAGTCTGAAGTTCCCCATGTGGCACCCCCTTCTGAGCGTGAACTGACAGGCTCGGTTTCTGCCGCAACTGAAACACCAGGGGGCGCTGATATTGAAAAGACTGAGAATGCTCCCGATCCTGGTCAGGACGAGTGGCCCAAAATAGCCTCCCAAATGCCGGTTTCAGGTATGACGCAAAATCTGCTTTTAAACATGGCCTTCAGTCAAATCGGGGATAAGATTTGTCTGAATGTAGAGCCTGGACACTATCGTCTCCTGAATGCGAACCATGAATCCAGGATACGTGAGGCGATCGAGACCCGATTCGGATCGGGTGTGACGTTGAGCTTTGTCGAAGGCTTGGAACAGGGCCAAGAGACCCCCATGATGTGGAGAGCGCGCAAGCGAGAGCAAATGTTAGATGATGCCAGACTCTCTCTGAAGAATGATCCCAACGTTCTCCAGATTCTGGAGGTTTTCGATGCCATATTGGTAGAAGACAGTATCCAGGCTTTGGGGGAATTACACTAGGAGTAATCGAATATGATTGGTGGAAACATGGGCGACCTGATGAAGCAAGCCCAGAAAATGCAGGAACAGTTGCAAAAGCAGCAAGAACAAATGGCAAATGCCGAAGTCATCGGTGAGTCGGGGGCCGGCATGGTCAAAGTGACGATGAATGGACGTCATGATGTTAAAAAGGTAGATCTCGATCCTTCGTTACTGTCTGAGGATAAAGAGTTGCTGGAAGATTTGCTGGCCGCAGCGGTGAATGATGCCGTCCGCAAAATAGAAGATAAAAACAAAGAAGCCATGTCGGGTCTTGCTTCGGGAATGGGAATGCCTCCCGGTTTTAAAATGCCTTTCTGAAGTGCCGTCTAATGCATGGTTCTGTTTTATCCGACATTAAAGAAGTAGTGATGAGTTTATGAGTTTTGGTCCCGTCATAGATGAATTGATTGACGCATTTCGAGTTCTGCCTGGAGTGGGTCAAAAAAGCGCCCAGCGTATGACTATGTCGCTGCTCGAATCGAAGCGTCATGGTGCCGAGCGCTTGGCAAATGCTCTTAAGATGGCCGTCGAGCGCATTGGACGGTGTCGTTCCTGTCAAAACTTTTCTGAAACTGAAGTTTGCGCAATTTGTGAGGACAAACGCCGGGACGGTGCTTTGCTGTGCGTGGTTGAGTCGCCCTCTGACCTGCTTGCAATCGAACAAACCCATCAGTATCACGGCTACTATTTTGTCCTCAATGGCAGTATCTCGCCCATTGATGGGCGTGGTCCCGACGAAATCGGGATTCCCCTATTGCTGCAGCGCCTCGAACAGGGGCAGGTAAACGAAGTGATACTGGCAACAAATCCCACCATCGAGGGAGAAGCCACGGCGCATTATATAGCGGATATTCTCAAGCAGCGTGCGATTCTGGTTACGCGGCTGGCGCATGGTATTCCTTTGGGCGGCGAGCTTGGATTTGTTGATGGTGGCACTCTCAGTCATGCGTTTTCAGGACGCTCACCGGTGCGTAATGACTGAAGCAGGAGACAAGGCTTTTTGCTGGATACGCTCGGAAGAGGCGCTTGCCGAGCGTGTTAATGTATGGCGCAATCTGGCCTTTGTTGCGATAGACACGGAGTTTGAGCGTCGCACCACGTTTCACGCCATCCCTGGATTGATACAGATTGCCGATCCGGAAATGGTGTATCTGATTGACCCACTCGAGCTTTCAAATCTTAAAGGCTTGTCCGGTCTGCTGGCTGACGCCAGAGTCATTAAAGTGATGCATGCCATGGGAGAGGATGTTGGTTTGCTGCGGCATTGTTGTGGTGTCGCTCCGTCCAGCGTTTTTGATACCCAGTTGGCTGCCGCCATGCTTGATTACGGACCCTCACTTGGATATCAAGCTCTGGTGGAAGCCGTGTTGGGGTGCACGCTTGAAAAGGCCGAGACGAATTCGGATTGGTTAAAGCGTCCTCTGTCTGCATCGCAAATTGATTATGCAGTGAAAGATGCTGCGTATCTTGTCGAGCTCTACCATTCATTGAACCAACAGTTACTGGACAAGCAGCGTCTCGACGCCGTATTGGAAGAAGGCACTGCACTGGTCGATTCTAATATGGCGCTCTGGAATCATCCTGAACAAGCCTATCTAAAACTTCGGGGGGCGTGGGACTTGCCGCGCCAGGCTCAGCAAAGGCTTCAGGCGCTGGTGACCTGGAGAGATACGCTGGCCGCGGAGCAAGACAAACCCAAGCCCTGGATATTTCCCGATCAGTACCTGTTGCAGTTTGCTCAGCGTCCACCAAGAAGTATCGGCGAGCTGCACAGCGTTAAAGGGTTGAAGCCCAAGAGTATTCGGCTGTATGGCGAAGCCTTGCTAGACGTGCTTGCCAATTTTGAACCACATGACGATCCCGGATTTGAATGTGTCGAGCCGCCGGTAAAAGGGAAAGAGCTGATTGTCTTCAAACGGCTGAAGGAAATTGTTAAGTCAGTTGCCTCTGAGACCGGTATTGCGCCTCAAGTATTAGGGTCCAGAAAAATGCTGGAAGCGTGGGTAATTCATCGATATAGGCATGGTGGTGAGGGCTTTGGTCCCGAATTTTCGAATTGGCGTGCCGAGTTGCTGAATGAGCGCTTTGAGAGGGCACTGGAAGAACCTGTGGAGTCGCTTGATGTCTGATTACTTGTCTCAAAACAAACGCTTTTGTTCTGTATTTAAAAGCCCCAAACGTGCGGAGATGTATATCTATGTGGATCGATCTCAGGACTTGGAGCAATTACCGGAAGCTTTGTTAGCCGTTTTTGGAGAGCCATGTCATGTATTGGACATGGTACTGACGCCATCGAAAAAACTGGCGCGAGTAGAGGCCGATAAAGTACTGGCAGATATTGAAGAGAAAGGATTTTTCCTGCAAATGCCTCCAAGTTCTGATGTGGATGTGGAAAATAGGGTTCAACCACCGCGCGATACGCTCAATGGCTGATCAGGAAGAAGGGTCACCAGCCGCCTTACGCTTCTGGGAGCACAAGTCGCTGGAAGAAATGAGTCAGCGTGAATGGGAGTCCCTGTGTGATGGCTGTGGAAAGTGTTGCTTGCACAAGCTGGAAGACGAAGACAGTGGCGAGTTGCTGTTTACGTCTGTGGCCTGTCGATATCTGGATGCGGAATCCTGTCGTTGCACTGTGTATGAGACGCGCAAGCAGCATGTTCCCGATTGCTTGACCCTTCGTCTGGAAGCGATGGAGCACTTGCGCTGGTTACCATCGACCTGTGCTTATCGGCTGCTGTATGAGGGAAAAGCGCTGCCAACATGGCACCCACTGGTCAGTGGATCGAAGGAGAGTGTTCATCGCAGCCACATTTCAGTTCGCAACAAGGTGGTCAGTGAAGCCGATGTTGCGGAAGATGATCTGGACTTGTACGTGATCGATAATATGAATTGAGAATTCAACAGCTTGAGGGCTAGTTCTTGGAAATAACGACCTATATTTGGGCCTGGGTTTTTTATCTTTTGTCAGCAACGGGCTTGATCATGATTTTTTGGCGGATCACGAGAGGAGTGCGCTGGCGTAGAACACGTCGAACCTCGCGCGCATTGGTTGCTGTGTTATTGCTGACACCGATCAACATTGTGGAAGGTGAGTCCTGGCTGGCACCTGCCTATCTTGTCGGAGCCTATGATTGGGTCCTGGGGCAAAACGAACGGGCCCTGGAAGCCGGAATGTATCTGGCCTGGGCTTTCGCAATTTTGATTACTGTCATTCTGCTGGAGTCGGTTCTGCGTCGTCTGCTGGGGATGGAGCGGGAATGAGTGCTGTGAATGACAGGCTGGTGCCGGGAATTTATCAACATTACAAAGGTCCGCTTTATCGGGTGATCGATTGTGTTCGTCACAGTGAGTCTGAGGAAGAGCTGGTTCTTTACCGGGCGCTCTACGGAGAGTTTGAGCTGTGGGTGCGGCCCTTGAGTATGTTCAGTGAAACTGTCCAGGTTGAAGGCAAATCAGTGCCTCGATTCAAACTGCTGGATCTGCCTGTCTAGATCCATAATTATAAAATTTTCAAACAAAACAATAAGTAATAGAGATTATCTCATAACCCTCTTTCAAAACCTCGTTGTTGTTATTGTAAAACCTGCTATAAATTAAGTAGCCTCCGCTAAATTCGTCCTGATGGAGGCCAGCAATCAGTATGGGATTACAGAGGAAACGATGGCCTTGTTGTACAAAACGCTTAAACGGTTAACGACGATCCAAATCTTGCTAGTGTGTCTTGGCGCTGGCTTGACTTCCTATGCGGTTGCGGAAGATACCGCTTCGGTACCCAAGGGTGCTGATGTGAGAATGCTGATCGATATTTCGGGATCAATGAAGAAAAATGACCCCGGGAACCTGCGAATTCCGGCTGTTAACCTGCTGACTGAGCTGATGCCAGAGGGTAATAAAGCGGGTGTGTGGACCTTTGGGCAATGGGTCAACATGCTGATCAAGCACGGTGTCGTCGATGAGAGCTGGCGCAAGCAGGCCAAGGAAAAGGCTAAGGCAATCAATTCTGTTGCCTTGTTTACCAATATCGGCGCAGCGATGGAAAAGGCCTCGGATGATTTTTACAAAGAGCAAGGTTTCGAGAATGTACATTTCATCCTGCTGACAGATGGAATGGTGGATATCGATAAAGACCCTCTGAAAAATGACGCCGAGCGGGACCGAATCCTGACAGAACTTCTCGGGCAATTTCAGCAGAAAGGCGCAAAAATACATGCCATTGCCTTGTCAGAAAATGCAGATAAGTCTTTGATGGACAAGCTGGCTGTTCAAACGGGTGGACAATCGGCTTTGGCGAAAACTCCCGAAGATCTGACTCGAATCTTCCTTCAGGCTTTTGATCAGGCGGTACCTGCAGAGCAGGTGCCGATCGAAGGTAATACCTTTGATATCGATTCCAGCGTCGAAGAATTCACTGCTCTGATTTTCCGTGGTGACAGCGCCAAACCAACTCGCATTATTGGTCCAGACGAGGCCAGTCACTCAAGTAATGCTCATGGCGATGATGTGAATTGGTATCAGGATCGAGGTTACGATCTGATAACGGTGAACAGGCCCTTAGAGGGAACCTGGACCATTGAGGCCGACATCCAGAACGGCAGTCGTGTCACGGTGGTGAGTAATCTTCAACTCAAGGTTAACAAACTGCCTGCCAACTTTTTTGCGGGTGAACCCGTCAATGTCGAAGTGAGTTTCGAAGAGGATGGTGTCAAAGTAAGTGATGCGGATTTTCTGTCTCTCCTGGATGTGCAGCTAAAACTCAAAACAGCAGACGGCAAAGAAGGCATCAAAACGATCTCTGATGCCGGAAATCCGCCCGCTGACGGCGTCTACCGGGAATCAATCAACAAGCTTGAGGCAATTGGTCAGTACGAGCTGACCGTGATGGTTGATGGTAAGACCTTCAAGCGCCAGTATCGCCAGATTATGCATCTGCGCTCGCCTTTTGATTTTGAGTTCTCCGCAAAAACCGCTGGCGAAGAGCCTCGCTATGAATTGGTGGTGTCGCCACTAAATGACTCAATCTCTCTTGAAGAAACCAAGGTATTCGCCAAGATTAAAGCGCCTGATGAGTCCAGTTTGATCAAAGCGATCGATCTGGACAAAGACAATGGTCGGTGGGTACTACCCATCACCGCAGACAAGGGTGATGGCATATACAAAGTTGCTGTGAAGGTGAAGGGGCAGGGAATTAGCGGTAAAACGTTCAACTTCAGTCCTGAAATCTTTGACGCAGAGTTTCCGATTCCAGCGGGTGCTTCCAATAAAATTATCTCGCAAAACTCGCCCGCTGCAGAAGATACTATGCCCGAGGTAGAACCTGAACCGATGCAGGAAGAAGCGCCTGTTGAGGAGGTGGAAGAGGTTATCGCTCCACCAATAGAAGTACCCGATGAGCTTGAGGAGCCGATTGAGGAAGAATCCCCGAATGACATGATGTTCTGGGCAGCGATTGGTGCGGGTGTTCTGTCACTCCTTGCCTTAATTGGCGGTGTCTTTTATTTCCTCAAACGTAAAAAGGAAAAGCCTGGGGAAGAGGACGAAGTACTGAGTGATGAGGTTGTGGAAGAAATAATGGAAGAAGACACCGCGACCAGCGCGCCTCCAGAATTGGATGAAGAGTTGGACTTTGTCGAGGAACCGCAACCTGAGCCCGAACCCGAACCCGAACCCGAACCCGAACCCGAGCCCGAGCCCGAGCCTGAGCCTGAGCCTGAGTCTGAGTCTGAGTCTGAGCCTGAGTCTGAGCCCGAATTGGATGCTGACGACGCCATTGATCTGGATGATGTGGTTGATGAATTGGAGCAGATGGCAGAAGGTGGTGACGAGCTGGCCGAAGGCTTGGATGACGAAGAAGACGCTGCCAACATAGCTCAGGCTATCGAGGATGCAGCGGATGAGAAGGAAGATGAGCTTGATAAGGAAATCGAAGACGCCCTCGATATAAGTGAAGACGATGACGACGACGATGAAGAATTCAATCTGGAAGATTTCGACATCGGGGATACAGATGATCTTCCTGACGATGATAAAAAATAGCCGGATTAATCGTTCCCGGAATGGATGCCGGGAAATGACGAAAAAGGTGAACTTGCGCTCAAAATAAGTGCTTGCATCACCAAATGTCACTCCCTATAATACGCCCTCTTTCGCAGCAATGCTCGGTAGATAGCTCTCTTACTCATTGAGTTTATTAGCTTTTTGCTAGCATACTGTAATGGCCGTATTAGATGGCGGCATCCTTAAGCGGGAATAGCTCAGTTGGTAGAGCACAACCTTGCCAAGGTTGGGGTCGCGAGTTCGAATCTCGTTTCCCGCTCCAAATTTTCCTTATATCCTCTCAAGATTATTTCAGCAATAAGCACAACCTTGCCAAGGTTGGGGTCGCGTGTTCGAGCCGAGCAGCTTTGCTGTGAGACAAGGTCAGCGGAACGACGACGGCCCGAAGGGTGAGGACAGTGTTCGAATAATCTCGTTTCCCGCTCCAAATCTTCTTCTCTTTCGTATTTCTCCCCGTAACCTACTTGATCTGGTCTACACTATCATCTAGAAGATACGTAAATTGTGTGCGACACAGAGTAAAGCCTGTGGTGGAGGAAGTAATGGCTGGTGTTTTAGCCTCTGTTGACCAGAGAACCAAGCTTGTCGGTGAAAACCGCCTTGAAATACTCATGTTTCATCTTGGTGGCCGACAAACCTTCGCTATTAATGTGTTCAAAGTGCAGGAAGTTCTGCAGCTTCCGAATCTGACCGCGATGCCAAAACGCCACTATTGTGTTGTAGGTGTTACCGCTATTCGCGGACAAACTGTTCCGGTAATCAATTTAAGCCAGGCGATTGGCCTGCCTCCGTTGCAGGTGAATCAACAGTCCACCATCATCGTGACCGAATACAATCGTACGGTTCAGGCATTTCTGGTCAGCGGCGTCGAACGCATCGTCAATATGAACTGGGAGGAAATCGAGCCTCCGCCAAGAACTGCCGGAAGAAGCCACTATCTGACTGCCATTACCCGCTACAACAACGAAATTGTCGAAGTAATTGATGTCGAAAAGGTCTTGTCCGAGATAACTCCCTATCACACGGATGTTTCCAGTGATGTGTTGGACGAGGACTTAATGGCCAGTGTTTCCGACAAATTTGTGCTCGTGGTGGATGACTCGCCGGTTGCTATTGCTCAGGCAGTGGGGACGGTTTCAAAGCTTGGTTTACAAACCAAGACGGCAGCAAACGGTCTTCAGGCCTTGAAAATTCTGAAGCACTGGGCCGAACGTGAACCGGACACCTTGTCGAGCTGTCTGATGGTCCTCACGGATGCAGAAATGCCCGAGATGGATGGCTACAGGTTAACAACTGAAATTCGACACGATGCACGATTACGAAACCTGCATGTCGTCATGCATACTTCCTTGAGCGGCAGTTTTAACCAGGCAATGGTTCAAAAAGTCGGGTGCGACGGCTTCTTGTCCAAGTTCCAACCCGACGAGCTGGCCCAGGTTGTTCAGGAAAAAGTCAGAAAAGATGCAGAGGCTTAAACTTCCTGTTCTAACATCGCACTTCAAATTCGTCTTTCCAATTTTCTTGTAGGTCCTCTATGCGAGTCGCTGCGCTCTATCGCTATCCTGTTAAATCTTTCGACTGCGTTCCTTTGCAGACAATGCAGGTGGATGCATTTGGTCCGGTCTGGGATAGGCGTTTTATGCTGGTTGACGAAGACAATCGTTTTATTACCCAGCGCAAGTATCCAACATTGAGATTCCTGAAAGCGGACATTGAGGGAGATGAACTGCGTTTGGCAGGAAAGGCGCTGAAAACAGCTTTCATTCCTCTCGGGTCCTTTTCCGAGTCGTGCACTGTCCAGGTTTGGGGTGATGAGGTAGACGCCTTGGTTTCTTCAGATCATCAGATGAATCTGGCGCTGTCGTCTTATGTTGGCTTCCCGGTCCGGCTGGTTTACATGCCCTCGAGCAGCTTTCGTCAGGTGGATCTGACCTTCAGCCAGCCAGGAGAGGGAGTTGGGTTTGCGGACGGATTTCCGTTTTTGTTAACCAATACGGCGTCGCTTGCGGACTTGAATGGAAGACTGGAGTCGGAGATTTCCATGCTTCGCTTCCGTCCGAATATTGTTATTGATGGAGCCCTGCCTTATCAGGAGGATACGTGGCGGCGTATTCGCATTGGTGAGATCACCTTTGTTGTCTCAAAACCCTGCAGTCGTTGTGCGATGACCACGATTGATGACAGAGGCCAATTTGGTAAGGAGCCTCTAAAGACACTGGCGACCTATCGACGCAACGAGTATGGCGTATGTTTTGGACAAAATCTTGTCCATGAGGGGCAGGGTGAAATTGCGGTCGGAGATGAAGTGGAAGTGATTGTCTAGAACAGGTCGACTTCGTCACCCGTTTGGTCGTCTTCTGCTTTTTTGCTTTCGAAGTGGTGGCGGTAGATTTCCAAGGCCTCCTCTACGGACGCGCCATTCATAATGTGCTGGAACATAATACGCTCCTCTTCCATGCTGTAGTTGGACATAATGTCCTCCTGGAGCTTTCTCCATGCCCCCGGATTATAGAGTTGCTGAGGGTTGCCTACCAGTTTGCTCAACCAAACCAGATCTCTTTTTACATGGTCGAGGCGTTGGGACAGACGATCGTAAAATTGAAAGGCGATGATGGCATTGACCACCCTTGAATGAATGTCTGTCGCAGAAACAGCTTGTGGTTGTTCTTGTGAAGAATTGTCTGTTGAAGGGTTCTGCTCTGCAAACTTCTGAAGTTCACTGGCGATATAGGTGAATGACTGTGTCAGTTCAGCAACGGATTTTTCGCCGTCCGTCATTGAACATTCAATCTGAGACACGGCCAGCGTCAGCATGTTGATGGTTTCCCGTACCTGGCTCCAGTCCAGATCAGGGTTTTGAGCGGTGGATGAACCTTGAGTGACAGACAAGCCAGACTCCTCTTTCTTTCAATATGAAGCTGTGCCAGGCCCAATCCCGATTGCAGTTCCGGTGGGATCCGGGATAATGGCGCTGGCTTTCTGCTGCGCACTTCCCATGGGGCTTGGTATTCGTGCTTCCTGGTGTCACTGAAAGCATAGCTTAGTCACGCGGATTCGCTACCGTAAATGGCGATTCGTGAGTATCGGAGTGTTACATGAGTGTTGTTCGATTTGAGGGGGTTAGCCTGGCTTATGGCCTGAAACCCCTGCTGGATAATGTTGATCTGGCTATAGAGCCCGGTCAGCGTCTTTGCTTACTAGGACGAAATGGCGAAGGTAAGTCATCGCTAATGAAGTTGCTGACAGGCGAAACTGAGCCAGACAGCGGTAAGATCGTTTTTGATAAACGTACCCGGGTCGGATTTTTGCCTCAGTCCCTGCCTGCAGCTGACGAACGCACGGTTTTTTCAGTGGTGGCGGATGGACTTCAGGAAGTCGGACAATACCTCGATCAATACCATGATCTTATGGCTCAGGGCGGTGACGCCATGTTATCTGATCGCGCTCAGCAGCTTCACGATAAGATTGAGAGTCTGGATGGGTGGTCCCTTCAAAACAGAATTTCCCACATGCTCAAGCGTTTTGGTATTGGCGAAGACGTGAAAATGAAGTCTTTGTCGGGTGGGTGGCGTCGACGGGTGATGCTGGCGCAAGCCCTGGTCAATGAGCCGGATTTATTACTACTGGATGAGCCGACAAACCATCTGGACATCAATACTATTCGCTGGTTGGAAGAGCGCCTGTCAGAATTTCGGGGGGCTTTGTTGTTCGTAAGCCATGATCGCGCGTTCATTAAGGCGCTTGCCAGCGGGATTATAGAGCTGGATCGAGGTCGGATCAGGGCCTTCAATGGATCCTATACCGAGTATCTTGCAGATAAAGAGAAGTTGCTGGAGGAGGAAGCGAGACAGAACAGGTTGTTCGACAAAAAACTGTCTGAAGAAGAGGCCTGGATACGTCAGGGAATCAAGGCACGGCGGACGCGAAACGAGGGCAGGGTTCGTGCACTCAAGGCGTTGAGAGAGGAAAGAAAGCAACGGATTGATACACAGGGTAGTACGAATATAGAAATTGCCGAGGCACAGCTGTCGGGGAAAAAGGTGATTGAGGCGAAGCATATCAGCTATGCCTATGACGATGGCAAGGCTGTAGTCGATGACTTTTCCCTCACGGTTATGCGCGGTGATCGCATCGGTTTGTTGGGGGCCAACGGTGCTGGTAAGACCACGCTTTTGCGTCTGTTGCTCGGCAAACTCGAACCACAAAAAGGAAGTGTTGCTTTGGGGAGCAAGTTGGAAGTTGCGTACTTTGATCAGCTCCGAGAGGGTATCGATGAAGAAAAGAGCGTTTTTGACAATGTTGCCGATGGTCACGAGTTCGTAGAGCTGGATGGCAGACAAAAACATGTCATCAGTTATCTGAATGATTTTCTGTTTACTTCCGAACGGGCGCGCACTCCTGTGAAGGCGCTCTCAGGAGGTGAGCGTAATCGTTTGTTACTCGCCAAACTGTTTTGTCGGCCGGCGAATCTGATTGTGATGGATGAGCCGACAAATGACCTGGATGTGGACACCTTGGAATTGCTCGAAGACCGGCTTGGTCAGTTTTCGGGAACCCTCTTGCTGACCAGTCACGATCGTGACTTTATGGATCAGGTGGTCACCAGTACTCTGGTTTTCGAAGGCAGTGGCAGAATCCGGGAATATGTGGGCGGATACTATGACTGGGTTCGTCAGACGGGTGGAGAGCTGGTAGATGAAAATACTTTCTCAAGCGAGTCTGTGGACGGCAATGCGCGGAACCAGAATGCTGAATCGGAGTCATTCTCTCACAACACCCCTGAGCTGGAAAAAAAAGCCGTTACGCCGAAGAAGAAAAAACTGAGTTACAAACTTCAGCGCGAACTGGATACCTTGCCGGAAAAGATTGAATCACTGGAAGCAAGAGTGAGCGCTTTGCATGAGGCGATGGCAGATCCTGCATTTTTCCAACAGAGTCATGATTTAGTCGAAGCGAAAACGCGGGAGTTGAATGAGACGGAGGATGAGCTGGCTAGCGCAATGGAAAGGTGGCTGGAACTCGAAGAAGAGGCTGGCGCGTCATGATGGGATTTGCGATAGCGATCCTGCTTACTCTCGCCATGGTGGGTTCTGTGCTGTGGGTGATGCCATCTCCGCGGGAAAAGGCACTGACAAAAATGCGCCAGGATGCGATGAAAGCGGGCCTTAAGGTGCGTTTGTTGGATGAGCGTATGCGCAACAAGTTATTTCCCTGGATTAATGATGTTCGGGGGTATGTTTTGTACGAAAAGCCGTTTTGTTTATCCTCCGGGGCAGAGCAGAAGTCAGCACTTGTTTGGCGTTTGCATGATCTGGATAAGGTCCACGAGTTGGATTTGAACCAGGATGCCAAGGCTTTTGTCGAGAAAAATAAACTGATTCAACGATTGCCCGAATCGGCAGAGGCGCTTGCGGCATATGGGGGAGGGCTTGCTGTACTGTGGCGCGAGAACCGCGAAGATGGGGCGATAGAGAAAATAGTTGAAGTTATCGGAAGTTGTGCGGACGAGCCCGAGCTGGCCGTCCGCACGGATTAGCCATGTTTAGTAGTTCGCGGCTGCACCCTGAATGTCATCAATGATCTTTTTGGAGTACAGGTTAACGATAAAGTTAACGCGGTTTTCATTGTAGTTAACATAGGAACTGCGAATGAAATCCCACTTCGTTTTGGCTGCATCCAGCAATTCGCTTGCTGTCGCGTTGTCACCCGTTTTGCTGATCAGATTGTCCAGCTGTTTCTCAAATTCAGAGGCAAGAGAGTCAATAGTGATTTCAGTGTCGCCACCGGTATACACCTGACTGACTGTCGATGTGGAGCGGGCCGAATACTTGGTCATCATCAATGCCAGGTTTGTTGATGCTTCGCGACTGAGTTTTACAATGTCATCCGGATTGAAGCTGCTGACATTGATGACGTTGTTATACAACCCATCCAGCGCATCATTTAGGGCGATGTTTGTTGTCGCCATGTCGCCAGCAAGACGTAAATCAGGGTAGCCGGTATCGACGACTACATCGATGTTCTCATTTAATACTTCTTCATAGCGGTCCCAGCTGTCGCGGACACTGCCAAAGGTTTCTGCTGTAGCGCCCTCTGCCAGGGAGGTTTCCATGATATCCAGGTTGTCGCCAATCGAAGAAATGGCGTCCTTGATGGAGGTCAGTTGCCTCTGGTCCGCTTGATTCGCACTGAAGTTATAGAAGCTGTTTACTGAGTAATAGGAGTGGATTGTTGTTTGATAAATTTGATCGAGAACCTCGGATGCCTGTGCTTTCTCGAGAGCGCTTACAGGCGTGGCTAAGATTGCGCCAAACAACATTGCGCCAGCTGTCTTGTATAGTTTGCGGCCTAACAGGCTAATTCTGGGTGTCATCAAAGGGTCTCCGTCTATCAGGTCTTAAAAGTTGCTGCCCGACTGTGGTTGATACGGCAAGTTATAAAAAAATCTCACTAATTCAGTGTAGTATCGAATTTTTAACTTACAAATTGAGGTGCTGGAGTAATCGTGGGGTGACAGTAACCGCTTCTCATGACATCTGCTGTCGAATTAATCTGGGGTCACCCAAGTAGTGTTGTATCAGGGAAACACTGCAACCCACTCTGCGATACCATTTTAAACATTGGATAATTACCTATTAATAAACAGATAGATATAAAGAAAATGTAAAGTAAAATCTGGAATAAATTTAAGTAAATACACTAATTCAGATTGACAAATGTGCGTTTTTTTTCCATCTTTTCGTCCTCGCAATTCAAACGATCGTATGAATTTCGGAAAATTCCCGTTTCTTACAGGGCCAAAAAACTTTGCTGGAGCCTCGGCTTCTCAGAGGACGCAGGTAGACCAGCACGGACAATTAACTTGGAGAACAGTTGATGATTTACGAAGGTAAAGCCATCACGGTTAAAGAAATCGAAGGTGGTATTGCACAACTCAACTTCGATTTAGAAGGCGAGTCAGTTAACAAATTTAACCGACTGACAATTGAAGAACTGGGCGCTGCTGGTGAGAGCTTGAAAAATGCAAGCGGCATCAAAGGCCTGGTCGTAACGAGCACCAAAGACTGCTTCATCGTCGGTGCGGATATCACAGAATTCACAGACTTGTTTGCAGGTTCGGAAGAAGACCTGATCGCAAACAATCTCAAAGCCAATTCAGTTTTCAGCGCAATCGAAGACCTTCCTTTCCCAACTGTCACTGCCATCAACGGTATTGCTTTGGGCGGTGGTTTCGAAATGTGTCTGTCAACTGACTACCGTGTTATGTCTACCAAAGCCAAAGTGGGTCTTCCTGAAGTGAAACTGGGAATTTTCCCGGGTTTTGGCGGAACCGTTCGTCTGCCCCGTGTCATCGGCGCAGATAACGCCATCGAGTGGATTGCCGGTACCAAAGAGTATAAAGCAGAAGACGCGTTGAAGTTTGGCGCAGTTGATGCGGTTGTGGCACCTGAGAAATTGTTTGATGCAGCTGTCGCGCTTGTTAAAGAAGCGATTGACGGCAAGCTGGATTATCAGGCGGTTCGCGAAGAGAAGACTGGCAAGCTTAAACTGAACCCGATGGAAAGCATGATGACTTTCGAAACGGCGAAAGGTTTTGTTGCGGGTCAGGCTGGCCCTAACTACCCGGCGCCAGTTGAGGCAATTAAAGCCATGCAGAAGCATGCGGGTATGTCTCGGGACAAGGCTATAGAAGTTGAAGCCAAAGGCTTTGCAAAAATGGCAAAAACCTCGGTCGCATCTTCTTTGATTGGTTTGTTCCTGAACGACCAGGCTCTGAAGTCAAAAGCCAAGAAGCTTGAGCCTCTGGCTGCGGAAGTCAAGAAAGCTGCAGTATTGGGTGCGGGAATCATGGGCGGCGGTATTGCGTATCAGTCTGCACTGAAAGGTACGCCGATTATCATGAAAGACATCGCTCAGGCCGGTATCGATCTGGGTCTTAGTGAAGCGAAAAAGCTGCTCTCCAAGCGTGTAGAGAAAGGCAGAATGACAGCTGAGAAGATGGCTGATGTATTGAACGCTATCGATCCAGCGCTCAGCTACGGTGATTTTGGCGATGTCGACATTGTTGTTGAAGCCGTTGTTGAGAATCCCAAGGTAAAAGATATCGTTCTGCGTGAAGTGGAAGATATCGTGTCTGAAGACACCATTATCACATCTAACACCTCTACGATTTCCATCGATCTTCTGGCGAAGAACCTGAAGCGCCCTGAGAACTTTTGTGGAATGCACTTCTTCAACCCTGTGCACATGATGCCTTTGGTTGAAGTTATTCGTGGTGAAAAGACCAGCGAAAAGGCGATTGCAACGACTGTTGCGTATGCCAAGCAAATGGGTAAGACACCGATTGTTGTCAACGACTGCCCCGGCTTCCTGGTGAACCGTATCCTGTTCCCATACTTTGGCGGCTTTATTGGATTGGTTCGTGATGGCGCCGATTTCCAGCACGTCGACAAGGTAATGGAAAAGTTCGGCTGGCCGATGGGTCCCGCTTACCTGCTTGACGTTGTCGGCATGGACACGGCTAATCACGCGGGTGAGGTGATGGCAGAAGGCTTCCCTGATCGTATGAAGAACGAGTTCCGCACCGCTATCGATGTGATGTTCGAAGCAGAGCGTTTTGGTCAGAAGACTGACAAGGGCTTCTATACCTACGAACTGGACCGTAAAGGCAAGCAGAAGAAAGTGAAGGATGCGTCCGTTTACGACATGCTCAAACCTGTTGTTGAAGGAAACAAAGAATTCACTGACGAAGAGATTATTGAGCGTATGATGGTGCCTCTGTGTATCGAAACCGTTCGATGTCTGGAAGATGGAATCGTTGAAGAGCCGGCAGAAGCAGATATGGGCCTGATCTTTGGTATTGGTTTCCCTCCATTCCGTGGTGGTGCACTGCGATATATCGATGATATCGGTATCGAAGAATTCAATAAGATCGCAGACAAGTACGCAGATCTGGGTGCTCTCTACACGCCTACTGAAGGTATGAGAGAAATGGCTAAAACTGGCAAGAAGTTTTTCGGCTAATTGCTGAAACAGAATCGAACGGAGAATATCTATGAGTCTTAATCCAAAAGATGTCGTCGTGATCGATGCAGTGCGTACCCCGATGGGTCGCGCTAAAAACGGCTGTTTCCGCAACGTTCGTGCTGAAACTCTGTCAGCAGCGTTGATCGAAGCACTATTTGATCGCAACGAAAAAGTTAACCCTAACGACGTCGAGGACGTGATTTGGGGTTGTGTAAACCAAACTAAAGAGCAGGGCTTTAACGTGGCGCGTCAGATTTCGCTTCTGACCCGTTTGCCTCACACATCCTCTGCCCAAACTGTTAACCGTCTGTGTGGTTCTGCCATGTCTGCGATCCATACTGCAGCGCAGGCGATTCAGACTGGCAACGGTGATGTGTTTGTCGTCGGTGGTGTCGAGCACATGGGGCACGTACCCATGACAGAAGGCTTTGACCATAACCCTGCAGCGAGTAAGTACTCTGCAAAGGCGTCCAATATGATGGGGCTGACCGCGGAAATGTTGGCAAAAATGCACGGCATTACCCGTGAAATGCAGGATGAATTCGGTGCTCGTTCACACCGCCTGGCGCACAAGGCGACGGTGGAAGGAAAGTTCAAGAACGAAATCGTTCCTATTGAAGGCCACGATGATAATGGCTTCAAGAAGCTGATTGAAGATGACGAAACGATCCGCCCGGAAACCACGGTCGAATCCCTGTCTCAATTGCGTCCGGCGTTTAACCCCAAAGGTGGTACCGTCACTGCGGGTACATCGTCGCAGCTGACTGATGGCGCAGCAGCCATGTTGCTTATGTCAGCAGAAAAGGCTGAAGCTCTGGGTTTGAAGCCTCGTGCTCGAATTGTCTCCATGGCGGTAGCAGGCTGTGATCCGGCGATTATGGGTTACGGACCGGTTCCTGCAACCAAAAAAGCGCTTAAGCGTGCAGGTCTGAAGGTCGAGGATATTGACTTCTGGGAGCTGAACGAAGCGTTTGCTGGTCAATCCCTGCCTGTTATGAAAGACCTGAAGCTGCTGGAAGTGGCAGATGAGAAAGTGAACCTGAAAGGCGGTGCTATCGCGTTGGGTCACCCTCTGGGTTGCTCAGGCGCGCGTATCTCGACTACATTGTTGAATGTTCTGGAAGAGAACGACGGTAAGTATGGTGTGTCCACCATGTGTATCGGTCTCGGCCAGGGTATTTCAACTGTATGGGAACGTCTATAAGGTTAGCCCATTAATAAAAAAACCGCTGTCTTGGCAGCGGTTTTTTTATGCCTTTAGTAAAAAGCAATTAGCCATCGGTAGGGGTAGGGCTGTCATTGGATTCGAAGACGCTATTAGAGCGTTTAGAAGCATTAATTTTTTCAGTGAGTTCGCGAATCCGTTTGTTCTTGGTGTCGTTATCAATGGGTGCTTTTTTCAGAATATCACGCGCTTTTTTCAGGTGCAGTTGATACATCACCACATCGCGTTTGTGAGCGTACTCTTCAGCTTTGAATAAGTTGGTTTCTATTTCCAGATTGAATTTGATGTATTGAATGCGACTGCGAAGCTCTGCATGACGTGAATCACTAAGCTGGCCGCCATTTTTTTTCAGATCCAAAGCCTTTAATAACTGGTTTAGCTGGAACAAGGCACCATTCAGTTCCGCATCGCTTGTCATACAACTTTTTATTTCGTTGGTACGTTTGGATGCCTGAAACATGGAAAGGTTCTGCTGCTGGGCTTCCAGTTGTTTGGTGAGCGATAGGTCGGATTTTTCCAGCTCCACTGAATTCTTCAGCGCAGTAACAATGTCCTGTTGCACCAGGCATAACAGTTCGTAACCCGAATCCACCTGGAGCAGTAGATTGCGGAAGCGGCTTAGTTCCTCAATCTGCTTGTTATACATTTTCAGTTTCTTTTGCTTGCGGGCGATATTTTGTTGCCGATGGTAGCTAATCGCGCTGATCAGCAAAGAAACCAGGATAACGATAACGATTGACAGGATGATAAAGGTATTGGACATGGAAGCTACGTGTTCTGTTATGTAAGTACTCAGAAAAGTGTAGCAAAGACGGGTAGATACCTAATGGTTTTTTAATACCTCACGCCCGATGTTATGCACGTCATGGTGCAATGACGAGTCGGCAATTTTTTTTGCAATCACTTGACCCCTCGTCTACAAATCAATATATATGTCGCCTGAGTTTCGTGTCTGACGTTCGATAACAGTCGGATCCCGCATCACTCATCATCCACGCATTACTGATTTTTGGAGTCACATGGGTAAGTCCCTCGTAATCGTCGAGTCACCAGCCAAGGCCAAGACCATTAACAAGTATTTGGGGTCAAATTACATTGTAAAGTCAAGTGTTGGTCACATTCGGGATTTGCCTACCTCTGGCAGTGGGTCGACGACAACGCCTCAGGAGCGAGCAAAACAGGCTGCAGTGACGCGGAAGATGAGTCCGGAGGAAAAGGCTGAGTATCGTAAACGCAAATCCAAGGAACAATTGATTGCTCGCATGGGCGTGGATCCTGAACATGACTGGAAAGCGCGGTATCAGATTTTGCCCGGCAAGGAAAAAGTCGTCAGTGAACTCAAAAAGCTAGCGAAAGATGCAGATGCCATCTATCTCGCGACGGACTTGGATAGAGAGGGGGAAGCCATTGCGTGGCATCTGAAAGAGGCCATAGGTGGGGACGATTCCCGCTACCGTCGTGTGGTATTCAATGAGATAACCAAAAAGGCAATTCAGTCCGCTTTTGAGTCACCCGATGAGCTTGATCAATCCCGTGTCAATGCGCAGCAAGCCCGACGTTTTCTCGATCGTGTTGTTGGTTTTATGGTTTCACCCTTACTCTGGTCCAAGATTGCACGAGGCCTCTCAGCTGGCCGTGTGCAATCGGTAGCGGTCCGCTTGATCGTTGAGCGAGAGCGCGAGATTCGGGCTTTTGTTCCTGAGGAATACTGGGAAGTGTTCGCCAAATTGGCACGTGAAAACGAAGAGCAGGCACGTTTTCAGGTGGCCAAGTATCAGGGGCAAAACTTTCGACCATTAAGTGAAAAAGAAACCAATGAACATCTGGCTTCTTTAAAACAGCTCAGCTACTCCGTATCGAAACGGGAAGACAAACCCACTCGTAGTCGTCCCAATGCTCCCTTCATTACTTCGACACTTCAGCAAGCGGCAAGTACGCGCTTGGGGTTTAGTGTCAAGAAAACCATGATGTTGGCGCAGAGACTTTATGAAGCCGGCTACATTACCTATATGCGTACCGATTCAACGAACCTCAGTCAGGATGCTGTAGCCAGCTGCCGTGATTACATTGCAGAACACTATGGTAGCCGATATGTGCCGGATTCACCGCGGCTGTATTCGAGTAAAGAAGGGGCTCAGGAAGCGCACGAGGCGATTCGTCCCTCAAACGTGGAAGTTAAGTCGACTCACATTGCAAACCTGGAAAAGGACGCAGAAAGACTGTATGACCTCATCTGGCGCAACTTTGTTGCTTGTCAGATGACGGATGCGGAGTTTTTGAGTTCCTCTGTTGAAGCCAGTGCGGGGGATTTTATTCTTCGCACACGCGGTCGTGTCGTCAAGTTTGAAGGCTTTCTGAAAGTGATGCCCTCGACCAGCAAGAAGGACGATGATGTCCTGTTACCTGATTTCAAGGTCGGCGATTCGCTGTCGCTGGATGCTTTGGAGCCCAAGCAGCACTTTACCAAACCGGCGCCGCGTTATAGTGAGGCGGCTCTTGTAAAAGAGCTTGAGAAGCGGGGAATAGGGCGCCCGTCTACCTATGCCGCAATTATTTCGACGATTCAGGAACGTGGTTACGTGCGCCTGGAGAATCGTCGCTTCTATGCGGAAAAAATGGGAGATATCGTCACAGACAGATTGGTGGAATCTTTCAGTGATCTCATGGATTACGGCTTTACGGCCCAGATGGAAGAACAGCTCGATGAAATAGCAAACGGCGGCAAGGATTGGAAAGCTGTGTTGAACCAGTTTTACGGTAATTTTGTAACGCAACTGGATCAGGCTGAAGCAGCTAACGATGGCATGCGTGCCAATGAGCCCACGGAAACAGATATTCCTTGCCCTAAATGCGGTCGCAATATGCAGATCCGGACTGCCAGTACAGGCGTGTTTCTGGGCTGTTCCGGCTATGCTTTGCCACCAAAGGAGCGATGTAAGCAAACCATTAATCTGGTGCCTGGAGATGAAGTGGCCAGTGCCGATGACGAGGAAGGCGAATCCAAGTTACTGCGCAAGAAGCATCGTTGCCGTATTTGCTCTACCGCTATGGAAAGTTATCTGATTGATGAAAAGCGCAAGCTCCATGTGTGTGGTAACAATCCCGATTGCCCGGGATTTGAAGTCGAGCAGGGCGAATTCAAGATAAAAGGCTATGACGGTCCGACACTCGAGTGTGACAAATGCCACTCGGAAATGCAGCTGAAAACCGGCCGTTTCGGCAAGTATTTTGGCTGTACCAATGAAGCTTGCAAAAATACTCGCAAGCTACTGAAAAACGGTGAGCCTGCGCCTCCGAAGATGGATCCGGTGCCAATGCCGGAGCTGGCGTGTGAAAAGGTAGATGACACCTACATTCTGCGAGATGGCGCGGCCGGCTTGTTCCTGGCAGCCAGCAAATTTCCGAAAAATCGTGAAACACGGGCGCCGCTCATCAGCGAGCTGCTACCTCACCGGGACGAGATTGATCCAAAGTATGCATTTCTTTTCAGCGCGCCAGAGAAGGACCCCAAAGGCAACCCTGCCATTGTTCGTTTTAGTCGCAAGACCAAAGAGCAGTATGTGATGTCTGAAGAAAAGGGGAAAGCGACCGGTTGGTCTGCCCAATTTCAGGATGGCAAATGGGTAGAAACCAAGGCGAAACCAAAAGCCAAGAAAGCAACGAAGAAGACGGCTTAATAGCTAATCTGTTTTCAGGGGGGTGCCTCCGCTATTAGAAAAGTTCGCTTTTAATGGCATTGACTGCCCTGAGTCCTTCTGCACTATTGTGAGATAAGATGAGTCAAGATAGAAATATCGTCAGCACACTGGCGCATATCGTAAAAAATGAATTTCCAGACCTGGCATTCAAGCTCTTTGAAATTGGTGCCAGGCCTCTCAGCGATACCGGTGAACCTTATCGAATATTGCTGGACGCATTCCCTGCTTCTCAACTATGGGCATTTGAACTGGATGAGAAGCTCTGTCAGGAACTGAATACGTCGGCGCCCAATAATGTCAGGTATTATGCGGTTGGTCTTGGTGAGCTGGATGAAGAACGAGAGCTTTTTGTAACTGAAGATCCCGCTTGTACATCTCTATACGAACCTGATACAGAACTGTTGGACAAGTATCATGGTTTGGAAGGTGCCAGAGTTAAATCTGTCGAATCTGTATCCTTGCGCTCGTTGGACAGTTTTGTCGAAGAGCATGGAATTGAAAGTATCGATTTTATAAAAATTGATGTTCAGGGCGCTGAAAGGGATATTTTTCGGGGCGGAAAGAAAGCTCTTCAAAACACCTGCTTTATCGTCAGCGAGATCGAGTTTATTCCTATTTATAAGGACCAACCTCTATTTGGCGATGTGTCAGCAGAACTCGATAAGCACGATCTAATGTTCCACAAGTTCACCTCTGTCGGTGGTGGTGCGCTCAAGCCGACAATGCTCCAGAACAATCCCCATGCCGTGTCACAATTCATGTGGTCTGATGCCATCTATATAAAGAAGTTTAGCGCTTTGGAAGAAGTAGCTGTAGATGTCCTGCTCAAGGTCGCTCTGCTAGCTTTGATTTACGGCAGTATTGATGTGGCAGTGTATTGTTTGAAGACATATGATGATCGCACGGGGAGAGATCTTGCCCGGCAGTTTGCCCAATCATTCGCTTGATTGCTTTTCCGTCTGATGAGTTCGCAAGCGCTCCAATAGGCTGGAGGTGTCCCAACGATTGCCGCCCATATCCTGAATATCACCATAAAACTGGTCGACCAGAGCTCCTAACGGTAGTTTGGCACCCAGTTTGCGCGCTTCGCTAAGGCAAATATCCAGGTCTTTTCGCATCAAATCCACTGCGAAACCATGCTCGTATTCTCCGCGTATCATGGTGTCGGAACGATTCTCCATCTGCCAGGATTGTGCAGCGCCCTTTGAAATAACATCAATCACCTGATGGCAGTCCAGCTTCGCCTGCTCTGCAAAATGGATCGCTTCCGCCAGCCCCTGAACCACACCCGCAACAGCCAGTTGATTACACATCTTCGTCAGCTGGCCGGCACCATTGTCGCCCAGTAAACTCACCGCCCTGGCATAGCTGTTCATAATGGTTAATGACTGATCGAATGCGTCTTGTTCGCCACCGCACATTATGGTCAGTTGGCCGGCTACTGCGCCTTGTTCGCCGCCGGAAACCGGGGCGTCGATAAAATGCAGCTTTTTGGTTTTGGCTGCCGTTGCGATTTCTCTGGCGATACTGGCTGAAGAAGTGGTGTGGTCAATCAAAACTGTGCCGGGCTCGCACTTGTTCAACAGACCCGTGGGTGACAGATACATTTCCCGCAGGTCATTATCATTACCGATACAGGTGACTACGTATTTGAGGCCATCTGGCAAGGTGCTCAGATCTTCAACAACCTGGCCATCAAAGTGTGAGGACCATTTCAGGGCTTTTGAAGGTGTTCGGTTATACACATACAAGGAGGAAATTTTCGAAAGATGGCCCGCCATGTGGTATCCCATGACACCAAGTCCAATAAACAGGGCTTTGTCCGACATCAATATCTCCTTTAAATAATCATTTTTTGTGTGGTTCGTTTCAAGGTATCAGGGCATTTCTGATTGCTTCAATTCGCTCACGATTAACACCGAAATCGCGATAGCCCAAGCGAGAAGCAGAACGGACATGAACTCTTGGAGCGTCGTTCGCAAATAAAAATTCAACATCATCCACAAAGCCCATCAGCTCACTCGTATATTCACTGTAGATGTAATCCGGCGATTTGACCACGATCAGCGCTTGTTCGTCGGACTCAATCAACTGAACGATTCGTTGATAAACTACTGATTTTTCATGTCCATCAAACTCAATGGCAGGAATGTAGTGCTCCTGATCCGTTTTCTCGGCCAAGCTCGATACACAATTGGGACTGTCCGGGCAGTTTTCCAGTTTCGTGTTTATCTGCCCCAGATGTGCTGGGCGACTACCAGCACAGCCGACGAGAATAATGGAAATCAGGACCACTACCAGGGGAGACAGGCGATTGACTGAGATGGGCATTGAACGATGGCTCCTGTTCTTGTTGGCTAGTGTTTTTAGTCCAGTTTGGGAAATTTAAGAGTAAAGGTCGTACCGGCACCAATGGCACTTTCTACATCGATTTCGCCATGGTGTTTGTCAACCACCACCTTGACAAAGTTTAGTCCTAAACCTGTGCCATGCTGCCCTGATACCTCTGAGCTTTTTTGGCGCCGAAAACGATTGAAAATAAATGGCAGTTCTTTTTCATCAATTCCCGGGCCCTGATCAGTAATACTGACCTGTACCCGGTCATTCAATAGCTTAATAGCTATGCTGATTTCCGTATCCGACTCGCTGTACTTGATAGCGTTCGAAATAACGTTGGTTATCGCCCGCTCTATCAACTCTGCATTGCCCTGCATCCAGGCTTCCTGCTCATCGAGCAATTTCAATTCAATACGTTTTTCACTGGCTTGCTGCGACAGGGAATCGAGACTGTTTTCAATGGTGTTGAGCAGGTCAAATTCATAGAAATCACTTTCCGCTGTTTGCTCCGCCCGTGTGATCTGTAGAAATTGTTCGGACAGGTTAAGGCTGCGTTTGGCGTGTTTTTCGATGTCACCGATCAGCTCTGGATGCCATTCGATTCTGCCTGTGCGCAAGCCATGCAACATTGCCAGCTGCGAGACGAGAGGAGAGCGGACGTCGTGGGAAAGGAAGTCGATGAGCTGGTTCTTTTCTCTCTGCTGTTCGCGAATTTTGGTGATGTCCGACAAGTTCAGCATCAGGCCCGCATCACTGTCTGAATCGACGAGGAAGGGCAGGCTATGAACGACGATATCTCGCTTACCGATTCGCACTTCGAATTCCCGCTGCTCCCCTTTGACCAGAGCCGCAACAATGCTGTCGTTGATGAGATCATGATCCACTTCCAGAGTGCCGAAAATTTCCTGTACTGATCGACCCACCAATACCATATCCTGTGTTTCCAACCATTCTTCGGCGTGGCTATTGCAATACACGACAATACCCACCGGGTCAGTCACCATAACCGCTCCGGGGATTTCTTCAAATCCTTTGGAGATGAATATTCGCATGTCCTGCATGGTATTGATGGCCTCACGAACCTGTGCGATCCGGTTGGCAATTTGTTCGTAATAGCGCTTCGGCTTACGCACGTGCTGGGCGTCCAGATCCAGCTTGTCCAGAAATTCAATGGTCGATTCACGCTGGGAGGTATCTGCCCAACCAAGGCCAATCTTGTACTTGTCCTTGCCGCGCTTTAGCTTCAGCCAGCTGCTGTGATCGTCATGGGTCCATACACCGAATTCAAACAATGTCTTGCTACCGAGTTGCTCGGTATCGAAGCTATGAAGCATCTGCCCGTTTTGGATAAACACATAGCTGCGCGGATGCAGCAGTGCGAGCAGGGACAAAAACACTTTTTCGACCGGGTGCTGGCCAATGTTGCGGAAGCCGAGATCGGGTTCCCGGTTCAAGCGTTCCAGTTCATTGCTTAAAAAGCTGTTGAGATGCCGCATACGCTGCCAGCTCCACAGAGGGTAGGAGAGGAGGATGCCAATCACTGCATTAATGGGCGGAAACCAGCTTTGATCATAACGAATCAACAGAAAACTGAAGCCCACGACGGTGACCACAAGCAGCATGGTAAATGGCATGACGTGAGTTGGCTTCAGGCGCGGGAACACCAGGATGGGGATCATGATAAACGCGAAGGTGAGCAGGTAGCTCCATATGGCTGCTACAGGCCTTATCGCTGTCTGTTTCATAATCGCCGAGTATGCGTTGGCGTGCAGTTCAACGCCGGACATAGGCTGATTCAGGCGTGATACTGGCGTGGGTATGATGTCACCAAGTCCGGCAGCTGATGCACCCACCAGAACAGTTTTATCACGGAAAGTTTCAGCCGGGACTTTATCAAGCATTACGTCCAGATAACTGTAGGTTGGGTAGGTACCGCCGGGGCCTGCAAAGGGTATCAGGCGATATTCCGTATTCACCGAGACGTAAGGTGCGGCATGCTGGTCCTCAACCTGTTTCAGGTAGCGCGCCATCGGATTGGTTTCGATAGCCATTGCCATGGACAGGCTGGGCCAGTGGTCGTCACCGACGCCGGAATTCAGATACAGCCCCCGGGCGAGACCATCTTCGTCCAGTTCCACATGCACATGCCCCATGCCCTTGGCTGCTTCGACAAGCACTGGAATCGGCAAGATCTCTGACAGGGTATGGCCATCGCTGAGCGGATGAATGTGCAGGGGCAGGAGCACGTGGCCATTGGCTTTGATGGCTCTGGCCAGGGCCAGATCATCTTCCGGGTGAGCCGTGTCCCGTTCTGAAAAAATAATATCGAAGGCGACCAGCGCAGCATTGTAATCAGTGAGTTTTTCAATCAACTGGGCATGAATGGCTCGTCGCCAGGGCCATTGCCCGATTCCGTTCAGGCTTTTTTCATCGATGGAAATAATCACGGTGTGTTCGTCAGCGGGTGCTGACAGCAGATTGATCGCTGCGTCGTATGCGAGCAAATCCAGTCGTTTTGCGGCCTGTGTATAAACCAGCGCCGCACTGATAAGCAGCAAAGCCAGGGTCAGCAGGTACTGCTCATACGGGCGGGGGTCATTAATATGTGAGTTCATGCGGAGGCTGAATACCGCTCCTTGTGCGTCGCCATCGTTTTATTATGTAGTTGTGTTCGTATCCGCTCAGTAACCACCAGATAGTGGCAGAAGTCGCCCTTAGGGTGACTTCTCTATGAACAACTCTTTTACCGGGCCATACTCGGAACGGTACAACTCGTTTCCAATTCCTTTGACGCGAGCATAATAGCGTTTTCCTGGCGTAAGTTTAAGGTGAGCACTGGCTTTGCCGAGGGCTTCTTCCTTAAGAATGTTGTCGAAGCGGGCGTTGTCTGAAACCTGCAGTATATAGCCATTTGCTTCATCGACTGTATTCCAGAACAGGCCAACCTGGTTTTCAATGTAGTTCACGCTGAGAATTTTGACTGGCTTCATGTTGCCGCGGATGGCCAATTTGCGGGTTTCACTTTTGCTTTCGCTACTGTCGTCTCCAAGTCCGCTGACTCGCCAATAGTATTCACCGGGTTCCAGTTTGGCTTGCAAGGTGATTGAAGTGGTTTTTTCATAGTCAAAACTGGTGACAAGTTGTTCGAAAGCAGCATCTCGCGCAACATCGAGTCGACCTAGCATGCTTTGATCCGAGAACTGCCAGCGGAAGGTAGGATTGAGATTATCGATCGTACTGCCGTTCAATGGTGCCAGTAGCTCAGGAATTTCCGCATCGACCTGAACACGCAGGGGCGAGCTGGAGTCCATGCCTTCATAACCATCTTCATCACGCGAGCGCATGGCCACCAGATAGTCGCCGTTTTTAACATTGTCCAGCTCCAACTGTGGCTGGCTTAGCTCGCCACTTTGAAGAGCCGGCTCAGCCTTGCCTGGCTTTTTGATTTCGTAGCGATAGGATTTTGCTGGTGCACTTTGGTCCCAGGTGAGTGTAGTCGGCAGATCCGATACGGTCGTCCCGGCAAAGTTCGACTTCGGCGGTGGCGATAATCGTTTGCGTTCAATCAGTGCGCTATCTGCATGGACGCGAGCCCCTTCTCCCGCGGAGACGACGGTGGTGCCATGCTCATGGCTGAATTCGACTTCGCCCTCCATGACTTCAATGCGAGTGGCTTTCGCTTCGGTTTCGAGGCGAAAGCGTGTTCCGCGTACCGCCGCTACGGCTGAAGGCGTGCTGATTTCAAAGCGGGAGCCTTTGACCAAAGGCTGAATATCCGTGGATACGGATCCTTTTTTTAATCGCATACGGGTGTCAACCATACCGGTCTGGCCAAAGTGCGATAAACGATTGAAGACGATATTTGAATTTTCATCGATATGTAACAGTGAGCCATCGGCAAATTGCACAATCACAGAACCATCGCGAGTAGAAATCTCGTCGCCCACGTTAATCCGGGTGTTGGCGCGCAACACAGAGAATGACGTGTCCCGGCTGCGCTTTATCAATACACTCCCGCTTACTGACATGGTGGTCGCGGGCTGCGGTTGTTGCTTCAGCCAATCCATGGGGATGCGAATGATGGAGCCGGCCTGAAGAGCAGCGGTATTATCGATGCGGTTGTACTGACTGATGTCAGTCCATGAATAGCGGCGATCCAGCATGGCTTGAGCAACGCTTTGCAGCGAATCAGAGGGGCGCAGGGTGTAATACCAGTCTGCCTGCTGGGGAGACTTTGGTTCGGCAACAGCCAGAGAGCAGAATCCGAGCAGACAGCTCAGGAAAAGGGCCAGAACGTGTTTCGCGAACCCGCGAGGTGTCAGAATAGCTTTAACATTCATACCTTACTGCAATCCTGTTACTCGTCTGGCCTGGTTGTACAATCGGATCTAGCTATCAACGCGCTCCAGACGGTAGCCGTGCTGATAAATGGTTTTAATACGAAATCCATTTTCAGGTTTGATGTTCAGTTTTCTGCGCAGGCGGCTGACGTGAGTATCAACCGTGCGGGTGTTGATATTCGAGGAAATTCCCCACACCCGTTCCAGTAGATAATCACGCGACAGCAGGCGACCCACGTTCTGAAACATGAACACAGCCAGGTCAAAATCCTTGTCTGTCAGCGACACGTCTTCACCGAAGGCATTGATAGTGCGTTTGGTCAGATTAATTTCATACGGACCAATCTCAATGGCTTCCTGTTCTTCGGTTTCGCCACTGACCCGTCGTCCCAACGCATTGAGACGAGCGGCCAGTTCCGCCGGACGCGCGGGCTTAACGAGATAGTCGTCGGCTCCCGCGTTCAGGGCTGTCACAATATCTTCTTCACTATCCCTTTGTGTCAGAAATAGCACCGGAATCCGCCAGCTCAATTCTGAACGTAACTGCTTCAATACTTCGGTTCCTTCCATGTCCGGAAGTTGCCAGTCGAGAATCAGCATATCGTAGCTATTGTGAAGCACCGAATAGATAAATGATTGTCCGGTGTGGAAGTATTCACACGTATGCTGTTTCTCCGTTAACAGAGCGCTGAGGTTCTGCGCCTGTTCAACCTCGTCTTCTAGCAAGGCTATTTTCATTCCTGCTGTCCCCTGATGAAAATCTGTTTCGCTATCTTGTTAATATTATTTAAAAATATCCTGCACATTCAGTGTAGATGCTTTTTCAGATTTTCCGACCTCATTTTGGCAACTTAAGCGATCTCGCGGCATAACTCAGCAGTAAGATTGTATGCATTTGTTGATATTTGTGATGCATTAGACACTCGATTTCACCCGCCATACGCAGTAGTATCTGCCGACCAATCTGAAGGGTAAAAATGGCTGGGAGAAATAGGGATGCGACGAAAAGATCTGATTGAGTCTCGCTTGAACGAAGCGCTTGACCTGACAGTCTGTGAAGTGGAAAACGAAAGTCATATGCATAGCGTTCCGCCAAACTCGGAAACACACTTCAAATTGACTTTGGTGAGCGATGATTTTGCAAACAAAAGCAAGGTTGCGCGTCATCAGGCAGTGTATCGATTGCTGGGTGATATGATGCAGGGCAGTCTGCACGCGTTGGCGATTCATGCCTATACCCCAGAAGAATGGGCAGAACGCAGCAGTTCGCCTTCTTCTCCCAACTGCATGGGTGGCTCCAAAGCGGAGCACTGAATTTTAGACAACACACAACAGCGACAGCAAACAAGTACAAGGACTTCATTCGTGAGCCAGTTTTTTCAGATCCATCCTGACAACCCTCAAGGTCGCCTGATACGTCATGCGGTGGAGATACTTGATCAGGGAGGAGTGATTGCCTATCCAACAGATTCTGCCTATGCGCTCGGATGCCGACTAGGAAACAAGCGCGGCGCAGATACCATTCGTCAGATTCGCCGCCTGACCGACAAACACAATTTCACACTGGTATGTCGGGATTTATCCGATATTGCCACCTACGCCAAACTGGACAACTGGCAATACCGCCTGATCAAGACCCATACGCCCGGCGCCTATACCTTTATTCTGAATGCGACCACCGAGGTGCCGCGTCGGTTAATGCATGCCAAACGACGCCAGATCGGAATACGCATCCCTGATAATCCGATTGCGCTCGATCTGTTAGAGGCTCTCGGCGAGCCTTTAATGAGTACGACCCTGATCCTGCCCGGCGAAGATATGCCGATGACAGATCCCTACGAAATTCGCAGTATGCTGGAGCATACACTTGATTTGGTGATTGACGGGGGCTTCTGTGGCTTTGAAGCTACCTCGGTAGTGGATATGTCCACCGAGCCACCTCAGGTTCTTCGGGAAGGTTGCGGCGACATATCCGTCTTTCAGGATTGAGCGCCGCCTTGGTTTCTTAGCCGTTCAGTACGAACTGAAAACGATTGTCACCGGAATCCATGCCAGAATCGGCGGGATCGTTGCTGGATTTCATGGCCTGATACCGGTGGGCAATATCATTGAGCTTGTTAAACTCGCTTTCTTCACTGACCAGACTGTTAAACAGACTGTTGCCAACACCATAGGCTTTTGACAGCTTCACCACATTATCAACATAGTTCAGGGTTGGTTGTTGCTGACTAAGCCGGTTGAAGGCTTCCTTGAATGTTTCGCTGCCATTCAGGTCTGCATTAATCTGCTCAAGATCACTGTGCATCAATGTCCCTTTAACTTCGATGTTGCCAAACAGATCCTTGCTGACTGTGAGTCGCGTGTTGGGGCTCAGGTTATACTCAGATAGCTTGTTGCGCAGGGTTTCCTTGACGTAGCTGCTGTCCTGGCCCACTTCAGATTTGTAGGACTCAACCTGGACATTGCGGAACATTTGCTGGGATTGAAGTCGTCGCAGCGTCACCGGGTCGTCCGTTAACAGCGGTCGTCGGCTGCCGGTATTCTCATGTTCAGTGTTAGGCGCTTGCTCCGGGTCCGGGTTTGATCCTTGACGACGAAGCTGCTGCGGGATCTGTAATGCCTGTTCTGTCGTGATGTGTGACATAGCCTTTCCACTTCATTTGACGCATTGGATTCACATTGGTCAGGCAAAGACATTCCGGTTTTTTGTCGCTTTACCTGTTTCAAATTGAATTCTGCAAATTCAGTACCAAAAATAGCTTGATGAGAGAGGCCGATAGGAAGAAAAGAGCAGAGAAAAGAAAGCGCTGACCGTTGTTGGATCGAGATGATGCTACAGGCGGGGTATCAAGCGCAGGGAAGCAGAGCCCAGCCTGCGCTTATAATGGGGCTTGCATTGTGCTAGTGAGCTTCTTCCTGTTCGGAGTAAAGCTTTTCAAATAGCGCGACCATCAGAAAGCCGACGGTGATAATCAAGGTTGTCAGATTGTAGCCCTCAGTCGTGCGTTCTATCAGGCAGTGGACCAGGAACATGAAGATATCGAGGACTACCAGTCCGAACAATCCTCCCGTAATGTACTCGCCATTTTCCTTATACCAGGCAGCCATTTGATCGCCCATAGTGTGTCACCTTTGTTTCGTGTTTGTTTTATTGTTGGAAATCGAAGCGTAAGGACTGCGAGCGAAAACCTTCGCTCACCTTGAACGCGAGTATAGTCAGGATGGCTTGTAGCTCGCAAGAGTCTTGGGGTATGAAGCAATCGCTAATTCGGCTTCTTGTGAAAATACACGCGTTCTGTCTAAAAAATACACAGAAGATTTTGCTCTACCGTCCATCCTCATCTATATAAACGGTAAAGATCGACCGCATGGCAGTAACCGGGAGGGGCGTATGCATAGGAGATTAAAGCGACTGTTTATGTATCTGTTGCGTGCCGAAAACCATGGTGTCAGTGCGCCGCGTATTTTTACCGACTACGAACTCAAACTGTTGTCCGCCTTGTCAATCCTTGCGTTGGCTCTGATGTGGTCGCTGGCTCGAACCGGTGCCCAGGAGGGCGTGCTGGGTCTGGTATTGATTTGCGGTCTTTCGATATATCTTTCCTACGGAAAATATTACTGTACCTACAAGCCAGAGATGGATCGCTGGCGTTTACGGGAGCTGGTGCATCCGGAACACCCCAGACAGGAATTGCGCGTTGCCGATCGGGATATTCTCGTGAGCGAGGACGAAATCAAGATGCTGGGGCGTCAGCACGGGGTGAATATTGTTGTCCATCGGGCGCCCGATAAGCCCCATGTATTGATTTATGAATTGGAGCCCCATTACGAGCATCGGATGTTGGCTCATCGGTTTCATTCAGCCCAGCGTAAATAGCGTAGTCGACGGTATGGCGCTAATCCTAAGACTTTGTAACTTGTGAGGGCCTTTCTGTTGCGTTAGCGTCTGATGCCATTCTGATTGGTCATTGACGAGTGGTTCAGCGTTTCTTATGTCAGCTTCAAGACAGATCTTTTCTTTAGAACCGAGAATTACTCTGGTTTATTTCTGCCTCATTTTTTTTACCGCAAATGCGCATGCCACCTGGTACCGGTATTCGTCTGAAGCCATGACGACGCCGATCACGCTGGAGCTGTGGAGTGAATCTGAATTGCAGGCGGAACGGCTAAGCCGGTCCGTATTTTCAGAATTTGATCGCATTGAAGCCGTGATGAGTCGATACCGGGATAGCTCTGAAATAAGCCGTTTAAATCGCAATGCCTCATCCAGCGCACAGACGATTTCGCCGGAGCTGTTTTACGTGATTGAACAGGCACAGCGCATTTCCAGGCTCAGTCACGGGGCCTTCGACATAACATTTGCTTCAACCGGATATCTTTATGATTTTCGCCAGAAACGTCAACCAACCATGCAGGAGTTGGCGCGACAGAATCAGGTCAGCTTTCAGGATATTCGATTAGATCACGGTGGGCATCAGGTAAGATTTGCCAAAGCCGACATCATTCTGGATTTGGGGGGGATCGCCAAGGGCTATGCGGTCGACCGTGGCATCGATATCTTGAAAAAAGCCGGTATCCAGCATGCACAACTTAGCGCCGGGGGAGATCTTCGATTATTGGGCGATAAACGCGGCAAACCCTGGATTGTTGGAATCAAAGATCCACGTCTGGCTGATGAACACGCAGTCGTGCTGCCTTTGAACAACGCTGCGATTTCCACCTCCGGTGACTATGAGCGTTTCTTTATTAGCGAATCCGGTGAACGCATACATCATATCCTGTCGCCAGTGACCGGCAGACCGGTACAGGGTATTCAAAGTGTTACGATTATCGGCAAAGACGCGATCACCACCGATGGTTTGTCAACGGCCGTGTTTGTATTGGGGGTGGAGAAGGGACTGATGATGATAAATGAGCTGGCCGGTATTGATGCAATAATCATCGATGCCAAGCGCAAGTTGCATTACTCAGAGGGCTTGATGTCCCCTGAATAATGCCGGTTACGCGAGCCTTGGGAGCGATCAGGTCACCGTGATTTTGCCGTCGCCGCCTACAGAATTCAGCTTGCTGAATCCAATCAAACTCTCCTGTAAAGTGGCGTTACCCAGACCATGTCCCGGGAAGAGGGTGCCAAAGTTGGCTTCCTCGCCATGCAGGGCCATGTAGTTCAACAGTACGGTTTGTACCAGCAGATTAACGTTATTGGCAGCGGGGGTTGACGCGGTTTCAACCGAGGCGTCTGATCGCATGTAGCCAATTTGATTGCGAATCGCTGCCGGGCGATCCGCGCTAGCGGGGTCATATACTAAAAAGAAGGGTGAGGCCGTAGATTGGTTGTCTCCCGTCCATTCGCCTTTGCCGCGACCCGCTTCTGTGTCGTCAATGCGGCCATTGCTGGCCACTGAACCATCGCTGAACACGTAGATCATCACAGGTTTGCCCAGTCGGGCTGCATACTCCAGCACTGCACCAATGCAGCGTCCGGCGCGTAAATCGCGGGTTTCACCCGTACCGCGTTCACCTGTGTGATAGTCGTAGCCGCCCATGGTGATGGTGCCGGCACCGGCGCGACCTTCCATAACCAGTTTCATGACTGATGCTGTTTTGCGGAATTCCCGTTCACTGCTGAACTCATCTGTGCTGAAGATTCCGCCTGCGCCAACGATATCCGGATCGGATAGGGGATCCAGATCCTCCGGTTGACTGAACTCATTGGCCAGGTAGGCACTCTTGATATACCCGCAGTTCACATAGTCGTTGATATCGGCATCGGCACTGATACGTCCCATCTTGGCGTCACTGATACGCTGGACAGATTCCATGACCGCCACGGTATCGTTGGTGCTAAGCAAGTTGGTGAGACCTCCCAGATCCACTAGGCCCGTGGCATCACTGGGGCGGTCCACCTTGGTGGGGCGCACACTCAAGTCAATCAGATCGGCGGGGGCCATGGAGTTGCCACCGGATTCCGAACTCTGTGAGCCAATCAGGCTCAGTAATTCACCATCGGCGCCGGCCCGATAGATGCCGTACGTCGGGTTGTGAGGGTTGTTGCCGGTGTCGTTTTCCGAGCGTGCCGGAATCACGGTTCCGTTCACTTTCGATTGTGTGCCGGCGGCCGTGCGTTCCAAAATACCTGCCAGCATCTGGCTGTCGGAATGGAATGCAAGGCCCAGGTCAGTATTTACAAAATCATTCGTGGGACTGTCCGGGTTCGGAGCAAACGGCGTCATGTCTCCGGGCAGACCCAGTTTGCTGTAGCCTGCAGTGCTTAGAAAATCTGTCTGACCACCGCGGCCGCCTACCAGTACGTTGGAGCCGGCAATGTTTGCACCGCCCGCCAGATCGAAACAGATAAACGGAATCTTGTTGGCGCCGCCGGTAATACCACAACCGTTTAACGTGGGCGCGTCATAGGACAGGTCTGCCAGTGCACTGCCAGGTTTGCCGAACATACTGAACAGGGAAGAGCCAAATACAGTTGCGGTTCCCGTCATAAAACCTTGCGAAATAAATTCGCGTCGGGTCTTTGGGCGTCCATGGTCGTTATGCTTCAGCGGTGCATTCAATCCATAGGCCTTTTTTCGTGCTTGTTTAATCAACATTGGAGTATCTCCTAAATCAGTCCCAGGATGTTTGCTTACTGCACCAGCATGACGGCACTGCCAAGTACCGCAGCACAGCTGGCCTTGACGATCGTACGGGTACGGCTGGAACAGTCACCACTGCATACTGTCAGCGTGTCCATCAAGTCATTCAATTCATCGCGAATGTCCGCAGTATCTGGCTGCGAATTCAGATTTGAGCCAACGACTTCGTTCAACAGAGGATTGATGATCAGGTCGCGACCTGCCACATCGAATGCAGTGGTATAGCTTTCATCAAAATCGAAACCTGGGAAGAATCCCGCGCTCAGGCCTGCATCCTCGACCAGGGTATCGCAGTACTGGATCGCCAGTTGTGTGATCGCCATTTGATGCGCCGACAGGAAGCCGTCGATATTTTCGACCGTAGGCAGCTGCTGTCGGATAGTCGTGTAGGTATTGAATACATTGGTGCTGGTTTGGTCGACACCGGTGATCACCGACATGGATGCATTGATTTCGTCGAAGGTACGCAGACCAATTTCGGGTACCGGATCTTCGTCAGCAGGCGCAGGTGGCGCAGGCGGAGCGGCTTCGACAACAACATTTTCATTGTCACCAAGGCGCTCGAAGCTGAGGAAAAATTCATCTACATCGGGACCCTGTTCCTGCGAGATGATAGTTCCGAGAACAGACAGGGTTTGACCACTACCTGGCACATAGTCTGTGCTGTTGAGGGTCACGTCCATATTCTTGAAGGCCTGACCGATACTGGCTTCCTTACCGTTGATGCCGATTTTAAGGCCGCGCACCGGAATATTCTCTGGTACTTCGTCGCTATCCAGACTGATAAAGAAGGGGTAAGTAAACAGGTAGCTATATGCATCGAACTGGCTGACTTCAAAGACTACAAAGGCCTGTTCCACATCAATCAGATGAGAGACGCTGAATAGCAGGTAGAATTTTTCACCCACACCCACTCCATAATTCTGGGTAATCTGCTCAGGTGACAGGGCGCGGTTGTGAACCGCGACCATGCGCAGTGTACCTTGCCAGAGCGAGTTACCGTCGGTCTCATTACCCAGTACAAAGGCAAAGCTGTCATCCCATTCGTTCAGCAAGCCGGCTTCTTCAGGATCCATATCACCGGTATATTCACCGTTAACATAAATACGGCGACCATTACCTGGGGAAAATGTGATCACCACATGCTGAAGAGTCGCCTGCAGACGCTCGTCAGCATCTGCCGTAGACAGGGCTTCATTCTGATCTGTGGTGGTGCTGCGATGCAGGAAGTCGTAGTTATACAGGGTCTGACCCAGTGCGAAATTACGCTCGGTCGAAGAACCTGAGTAAGTGATGATGCGCGAGTCTTCCTGGGTGACATTGCCGGGGACCACCCAGGCTTCAATAGTGTATTCACCGGTGGCAGTAATCATGTCATGGAGTTTTTTACTGTCAGAAGTCGAACCCTGAGCCTTGCCGTTGGGGATTGTGGTCGAGGTGTCTTCGTCCATGTACGAGGGACCGATCTTGATGCCCCAGCCGCCGACCCATTCGACGTTACCACTCAGGGTCAGGTTCAGAGCGGGTTCAATACCGCTGGTGTCATAGGCGATAGCGCCGTCAGCTGTTTTAAATTCGTATTGCGCAATGACATTGTCTTCGTAACGACCGCCAGTATTCACTGCGATACCGTCGATATTGAGAGTCAGAGCTTTACTGGCTACCAGATCTTCATCCAGTTCCTCGCTGTCAATGGTCAGGGCGAAGGCTTCAATCGCATCTTCCATTTCCTGTGCCGAGTCAGGACAACTGCCATCCCAGCAGTTGTGGAAGTCACTTCGTAAGCGTTGTACCAGACGAGATCCGGCTGGTGTCTGCAGATCGATACGGCTTTGTGCAGCCTCGTAGGAAACGTCCACGTCGCTGCTGCCGATATAAGGTGTTTGCATGCCTTCAACATGGCAGTCACTGCAATAGGTGCTGACAAGAGGATAGACGGTGGTGGAATAATCCACGCTGTCTTCAGGAAAGCTTTTGGTTTCACCCGGATCCTTGATGGCTGGCGCACGCAAGGTGATTTGGGTAATGCTACCGGCGGAACCGCCGGCCCAGTTTTCGATATAGCTGGTGATCGTATCGGCACAGGCAGAATCGCTTGCCAGCCAGCAATTATGGCCACCGGCTACTTTGGTTACCATTGTGGACAGACTGGGGTTGTTGAGGTTCACAATGCCGTTGGCTGCAGCATAGGCCGTGTTGATATTGCCGTCGTGTACGAAAGTCGGTGTCTGACCGCCGGTGCTGTGGCAGCTGCCACAACGCTCGGTGGAGACCAGGTTGTCCCATACTGAGAGTTTGAAGTTCTGCACGTCATCGGTTGCCGGAGCCGGCCCGGAATAATTGGAGTTGGTGGATGGCGCTCCGGTGTTGGGTAGCGCTTCGGTATCCTGGCCACTACCGCAGGCAGTCAACATGAATGTCAGTGCCAGAACGAAGAATCCGAGTGTCATGCTGTGTGAGTGTGATGGTTTCATGATGCCCTCGCTGATGTTATGAGAATCCAAATATGGGGAAATGAGCCTAGAGGCTAATCACCCATGCAGTACTGCGCGGATTCGGCAAACACCTGTTTCAAGTTATAGTTGCTGGCTCTGAAAGACGTAACCATGTTGTCAATTTGTGTGCGGTCGGCGCCGTCAACCGGATTGCGAAGGCACACGTTCTTAAACACTTTTTTTACCTGGCATTGGGCAAAGGCATCAGAATGAGCGAGTTCCTGGCCCATGGATTTTGCTCCGGAACCGCTTCCGGGGAGAGCTGGGTCCCAACCCAGCAGGCTGTTGGGGCCTTGACGCCAGTAGTTGTCCCACTGGTCATCTTCCGTGATATAGCCAAATTCAAAATTGGCGGCGTTGATCAGGTATTTGGGCTGTACCCGTGTCCCGGTTTCCGGGTCGTTACCGACGTTGTAGACCAGCTGGCCGAGCTCGCCTTCAGGGTCATTGTCAGCATCGTATTCATAGTCGTAGTAAGCGAAAGATTGTGCCATGGGATCCATGCCGCTGTGACAACCGACGCAGCTGTTAAGGAAGATGCGGCTGTCACCGCCGGGGCTGCGTGATACGTCCTGGCGAATACGGTCCGGCGTGCGGCTAGTATCGTTGACCTGTTCCATGTCATTACACAGATGGTTCAGCATGGTGAAGCGGAACATGGCGCGATTGGTGCCTGCACTGAAATAGGCGCGGGCGGCGGCGCGGGTGGTCATAATTCCTGCTGTTGCATCAGAGGGCAGGCCGGTAACGCTGGATTGTGCCCGGCGGACCAGTACTGCATCATCACTCAGATCAAAATTGCCGTCTTCCAGCTCTTCGTAATGGTTGTTGTTGCTGTTGGAGTACCCGGAAATTCCGAGAGACGCAGCGCCAATGTATATGACATCATCATAAAGAACTTTACGGAAGTCGTCTTCGTCACGCACCAGACCAATTACCGTAGCGCTGTAATCGTTTAGCGGAACGAAGCTGGATTGAGCTTCGTTGGTCCAGGGTGCCGCCAGATTTTTAAGGGTGACATTGTAAAAGGCCTGATGTTCCATGGCAGTAAAGGCTGCGTCGATAATATTGCCGTCATCAACATCTGTTTCCATTGCATCGAGGACGGCTTCTGTTGGTGGTACGCCGGCAATTCGGTCGTGAATACGTTTGGCCTGTTCCCTGGGGCCCGCCATGCTGGTGGACGCGAGACTGAAGGCCAATGCGAATATCAGGCCCTGTGACATGGTCTTGTTCATATACGCTCGCATTTCGTGTTTGAGATTCATGGCGAGTTTCCTCAATTGTTCTATGCTTCAAAACAGTAGTTCGAAACTGGTGATGTGGGAAGTTTAGTAGAACTCTTCAATTCGCTTTTGAGGGCCAGCTCACAGCCTTACATTGCGTTACGCAAGTGCAGTGGAGTGTACGCTTCAGGAAGACATACTTAGAGACATAATGCTTGGCTAAGTGCTTAAAAGGGCAAGATTATGTCGTACAGGAATCAATTTGTGACCTCCGTCTCGTTAACATTATTTAACAGTTCAAAACGCCTGTTTTGCACGCCAATTCTTGTCCTGATGACGGCGACCGCCCTTTTGTCAGGCTGTGGTGTTGGTAATACCGGCAATGAAACCGATCCAATCGTCGTGGAAAACGCGGTCGCCTTTATTAAACGTCCGTTATTAATAGAAGATGAAGACGATGAGCTAAGCCGTGTGGCCGATGATCCGCGTGAACCCGCAACATTCCGCCCGGGGGCACGGCTTTACATAAAAGAAAGCGCGAAGCCTTCAGCACCTTCCCGGGATATTACCTCTTCTGTGTTCAGTGGCGACTATGATGTGCGTGATCTGAGTGTTTCCTACGATGGTAGTAAAATGCTGTTCTCCATGCGAGCTCCGGAGATCGAAGGCGCGGATGAGGAAGATCAGCCAAAATGGAATATCTGGGAATATGAGTTTGAAACCCGTGCACTGCGACGGGTGATCAGCTCCAATACAGTGGCCGAGGCGGGCCACGATTTGTCTCCCTCCTATCTGGTGGATGGGCGTATTCTGTTTACCTCCACGCGTCAGCGTACTTCGAAGGCTATCTTGCTTGATGAAAACAAACCCCAGTTTTCAGCACTGGAAGAAGAGCGTGATGTCGAAGCCTTTGTCCTTCACGTAATGGATGCGGATGGCCAGAATATCGAGCAGATTACCTTTAACCAGAGTCACGATCTCAATCCCATTCTGATGGAAAACGGCAAAATCCTGTTTAGCCGCTGGGATAACGCGGGCCAGACCGGCAACAATGGTATGAACCTGTATCAGGTCAATCCCGATGGTACGGGGCTCACCTATCTTTATGGCCGTCATTCTCACGATTCAGGAGAAGATGGCACCACCGTTCAATACACACGTCCCATTGAGGATGACAACGGCGACATCATCGTTCGCCTGAAGGAGTTCGACAGTTTTGGTTCCTTACCGGTTCGCGTCAATATCGATACCCATGTGGAGGCAGATATTGCCCTGGATGGCAGTGCCGGTACAGGGCAGGTGGCCATCGTGGGTGGCATCACCACCGATAGTGACGAGCCCAATCTGAACGGACATTACGGTGCAGCCTTTCCTTTATACGACGGATCCAACCGCTATTTGGTGAGCTGGAGTGTGTGTCGTCTGCAGGAAGATGATGGCGAAGATACGCCCAACAATCCCAATCCCATCGAAGCCTGTACCGAAGATAAAATCGCTTCAGGCGATTACGAGTCCGCTCCGCCTTTGTATGGTCTGTGGATACTGAATGCCAGCGATAATACCCTGTTGCCCATAGAGACCGCCCAAGAAGGCCAGCAGTACGATGAAGCGGTAATCGTTGTTGAGCGCGACTTACCGGATTTTATCGATGCGACAACACTGGACGACGAGGCTCAGGCGCTCGCGGACCAGGGTTACGGCATCATTCACATTCGTAGTGTTTATGATTTTGACGGCGAAAATATTCTCGATCCCGTGACGCTGGCACAAATTGCCGATCCGACCATTGCAACACCTGCTGACAGACCCGCGCGCTTCCTTCGTGTGGAGAAGCCGGTGTCTATTCCCAGCGACGAAGTGAGAGATTTTGACAACTCTGCATTTGGCCGAAGTAATGCGCAGTCCATGCGTGAAATTCTGGGCTACGCGCCCATTGAGCCGGATGGATCGGTTAAGGTCGCAGTCCCGGCGAATGTTGCATTTGCGATCAGTGTGCTGGACGAAGAAGGGCAGCGTTTTACCAATCGCCATCAGAACTGGCTGAGTGTGCGGCCTGGTGAAACCCTGGAGTGCATTGGTTGCCACACGCCCAACAGCGAAGTACCACATGGCCGTGTCGGGGCCGGACCCAGTGCCTTGAATACGGGTGCGCCGACGACCGGGCTGGCTTTTCCCAATACGGATACTGCGACCGTTCCTTTCGCTGATATGGGTGAAACCATGGCGGAAGCCTATGCCCGTGCCAATGATGTACGTCGACTGACTTCAGATATCATTTTCGATGATGAATGGACCATGGACCCGGACAAGGCCGCCAGCTTCTCTTATGCCTATGCCGATCTGGAATCGCCGGCACCCGTCATTGCCGATTCGGCCTGTGACCTGGCCTGGACCAGCCTCTGCCGCATCGTGATCAATTATCCTGCACATATCCATCCCTTATGGGGAGTAGATCGCCGGGTATTTGATGTGGATGAAGTGACGGTGCTGGATGATCGTACCTGTACCAGCTGCCATATCAATGTGGATGATATTGGGGATGCACAGGTACCGGCAGCGGACCTGGATCTCAGTGATGGACCTTCGGTAGATGATCCTGACCACCTCAAGTCCTATCGGGAATTATTGTTCAATGACAATGCCCAGGAAGTGGTGGATGGCATTCTGGTAGATATTGATACCACCGACGATCTGGTGGCTATACCGCAATTTGACCCGGTCACCGGAGATCCGATACTGGACCCGATTACTGGAGAGCAAGTGGTTGTGTTCGAAGACGCATCCTTTGACCCACAAGTGATCCCGGCGACCATGCGTACTGCTGGAGCCTTGCAGAGTGATGCATTTTTTGATCTGTTCAGAACCGGGGGGAGTCATGAAGGTGACCTGTCCGCTGCTGAACTGAAAATGATTGCCGAATGGCTGGATCTGGGTGCTCAGTACTACAACAATCCCTTTGATGCACCGGCGAATTAGACACGCTAATTAAAAAGAAAACAGGAAGACAGTTTCAAGATGATTGACGCGAGCGCTCGTGCTCTGATTCTCGCCCTGACTTTGCTTGTTACGCTGCCTGCCCAGGCTGACTGGTGGTGGAGTGACGAGGATGTCCCGGCACGTGTCCAGGTGACTGAAGTCTTTGTGGAATGGCGCAGCGGTCCCGGACGGGGATTTCCGGTGTTTCATACCAGCGAGAAAGGCGAATGGCTAACACTTTCGGTGCGCAAAACCAATTGGTTCAAGGTGGCCGATGAAGAGGGCAGAGAAGGCTGGGTGCATCTGGAGGATATTCTCAATACCGAAGATGCAACCGGCAACAAAGTTAGTATGAAAGCCCCCCGTTTTGATGACTTCAGCACCCGCCGCTGGGAAGCAGGCTTGCTGATGGGTGAGTTTGACAAGACCGCGGTTAATGCCGCGTATGCCGGTTACTGGATGACCGAAAATATTTCTGTGGAGCTGTGGGGTTCTCAGGTCTTGGGCAATGCCTCCGAAATTATTATTGCTGAACTCGGCATCTTACATCAGCCCTTTCCAAGCTGGCGCGTATCCCCGTTTTTTACTCTGGGAGCCGGTCAGATTTTCGTCAAGCCAAAGGCGACCCTTGTCGATACGGAAGATAGGGATGACAGCATTGCCCATGCGGGCATTGGGCTGCGTGTCTATGTCACAGATCGCTATTTTGTTCGCATGCAGTACAGCGACTACAAAGTCTTTACCAATCGAGAAACTAACGAAGAAGCAACAGAATGGAAAATTGGACTCAGCGTTTTCTTTTGATCGCTCTGCTGTGCGGCACTTTACCCCTCTCGTCAGCCTGGGCTGAGGAGGGCGATCGGCCGCTAATCGAGCCGGACGTCAAGCCTCAACGGGTAGATGAATCCCTGATTGACACCGAGAATTTTGAAATCGGGACCTTTGCAGGCCTCATCAATATTGAGGACTTCGAGTCGTCCTTTGTTTGGGGCGGACGTCTGGCCTATCACCTAAGTGAATCCCTGTTTCTGGAAGGCAATATCGGTTTTGCCGAAGCGGGCGAAACCAGTTTCGAGAAGCTTGGCGGCAATGTTCAGTTGTTGACGGATGAGGACCGGGAATACACCTATTACAACGTCGCCTTCGGCTGGAACCTGCTGCCCGGTGAAGCCTTTTTCAGATTTCCCTTTGTCGACAATACCTACGCCTTCAATACCAATTTCTATCTTCTGCTGGGTGCCGGTGCCACTGATTTTGCCGGCGACAATCGTTTTACGGCCGTCGGCGGTGGTGGCTATCAGGTAGTGATCAGTGACTGGCTGTCCATTCACGTCAGCCTGAGAGAGCATTTTTACGATATTGATGTTCTGGGTGAAACCAAGACCAGTCGAAACACTGAGGTCAGGACAGGACTGTCCATTTTCTTTTAACAAACGGGCCTCGATGACGATGTCAGTTCGGGGAATACGTTTCGGGTAATAACTGGAGACAAGACAATGATGAAATTACGCACCTGCCTAAGTGTTCTGGTGGTTTGGAGTGTGGCGCAGGTGGCTCAGGCCGATGCCATAAAAGAACCTGCTCCGGACTTTACGCTTAAGAGTAAATCCGGCGAAAACGTGCGTCTGGAAGATATGCGAGGACAAGTCGTGATGCTGAACTTCTGGGCGTCCTGGTGTGGTCCGTGTCGCCAGGAAATGCCTCTGATGGATGAGATTTACGAAAAGTATGAGAAGTTCGGCTTTACCATTCTTGCTGTCAACGTGGATGAGGACTCCGCAGACGCGGACCGCTTTCTTGATGCGGTGCCGGTGACCTTTCCCATACTCTATGACAACGAAAGCCGCATCAGTGAACTCTACGGTGTTGATGCGATGCCCACTACGATCATGATTGACCGTGATGGCAATCGCCGCTTCATTCACAGGGGTTACAAGCCTGGTTATGAAGATGATTACCGCAAACAGGTCAAGCAACTGATTCGGGAATAACAGGAATAGCCATGAATACCTGGTTGAGCACTCTGAAACGATTGTCCTTTGTCTGTCTGCTGTTTAGCGGCATGCTGTTAACTGCTGGTTGTGCCGACTTCAAACCCTGGGTGAAGCCCTACGAGCGGGACAATCTGGCCGATCCCATTATGAGTCTGAGCCGTCATGGCTTTGCCGATACCTATATGCATCATGTGTATCAGGCGAGGGAGTCGGCGAGGGGTGCAGAAGGGGGTACGGGAGGTGGTTGTGGCTGCAACTAGAGACCGCTACTTGCGCAGAAGAATCGCGGTGTTAAATCGTGCTCATAAGCTCGCCTACCCAACAAGTATGTCTCGCTTCCTGTGCGCGATTTGCCTGGCGCTTCGTCCTGCTCAGAGAGCGCTCATCGAGACGGCTAGAGGGTCAAGCAGCGTCAGTGCTCAACAAGCTGTTGGTCGCGCTGCGCTGAGCAAAAAAAATCGAATGTTTAGCGTTGTGCAGGCTAATGAGATGTCTCGCTTCCTGTGCGTGATTCTGATGAGTGTTGTGGTGTCTGCCCAGGCGGCGACGCTGCCGCCGGATAGTGTGGATATTCTGCATCACAATTATGACGGTGGCGGGATGAAAATTGATGGCCCTTCGGTGCTGGTGCGCAAGAGTATCGGTCCCCAGGTATCGGTTACTGGCCATTACTATGTGGATACGGTGTCTGCAGCGTCAGTGGACGTGCTGGCAAGGGCCAGTGAATATGAGGAAGAGCGCACCGAAATCAGCGGTGGCATCGATTTTCTCCATGAAAAAACCATCATGAGCATGGGCTATACCAACAGTTCTGAAAACGACTATGAAGCCGATACCATTTATTTCTCCGTTGCCCAGGATTTCTTTGGTGATTTGACTACGCTCTCCCTGGCCTATGCCAAGGGAAAAGATGATGTCGGCACAGTAGGCAGTGATGTGACTGAAGACCTGGATCGTAACAATTACAAGATCGGGCTTACGCAGGTTATTACCAAAAATATGCTGATGGGGCTCGACGTTGATGTGATCAGCGACGAAGGCAAGCTGGAAAACCCCTACCGCGCGAATCGCTATATTGATCCCGATGACAGCACCAATTTTTTGTATCAGGACGAAGTCTATCCAGACACCCGTACCAGCACGGCGGCCGCTGTACGCGCCATGTATTATCTGCCGTATCGTGCTTCTGTAAAGGGGGAGTACCGCTATTTCAGTGATAGCTGGGGAATCAAAGCACATACCTATGATATTGGCTACGTTCATCCCTTTCTGACGCACTGGACGGCGGAAGTGCGTTACCGCTATTACACTCAGGACAAAGCAGATTTTTATGCCGACCTGTTTCCCTTTGCCAATTCACAAACCCATGTAGGACGCGACAAGGAGCTGAGCACGTTCTCCGGTACGACCATGGGGTTTGGTATCAGCTACGAACTCAAGCAGGGCGTGATTCCGGGTATAGATCGATTGCAGTTTAATATTCTCGCGGACTGGCTGGATTTCAGCTATGACGATTTTCGCGATGTAACGAAGGAGGGGAACTTTCTCCCGGGCGAAGAACCCCTCTACGAATTTGATGCGCTGGTAACGCGCACTTCACTGATTCTGGAATTTTAGGAAAAGGCAATAGCCATGAAACATGCAATTGAACTCCAAAAATCATTGTCAGGCTGGTTGCTGGCGGGCGCTTTGAGCCTCTGCATCGCAATGCCTTCTGCGGCAGAAGACATGAACGAGGCGAGCGAGGAGGATCATGATCAGCCGGTAGCGCTGAGTGTCGAGGAACTGAAGAAAAAAGTCATCGAGCTCAATCGGGATTTGTTTATCCTGGAAGAAGATTTGTTGTTCCCCGCCAATACCCAGTTTGTCGTGTTTCTGAGTCTTGATACCGGGCAGTTCCTGAATCTGGATAGCGTCAAACTCAAAGTCGATGATGAGATCGTTGCGGCTCACCTGTACACCGAACGCCAACTCAAGGCTTTGCAACGGGGCGGTATGCAACGCTTGCACTTGAGCAATCTGAAAAGTGGTGAGCACGAAGTCACCGTGTTTGTGGAGGGGATCGGTCCCGACCAGAGAGCCTATAAAAAAGCGGCGAGTTTGAGCATTGAGAAAGGCACGGATCGCAAGGCCCTGGAAATCCGCATCGCGGATCGCTCGGCGGATTATCAACCGGATGTCTCCATTGTTGAGTGGGAAACGGAATAAGGCTGATTAATGAAGCGTTCGCGTAAACTTCTTGCCGGTCTTGGCCTCGTTGGCGTCCTCTGTGGCGCTCAGGCGGAGGGCGCTCCTCAACAGGCGAAAGACCTGCGCTACGGCGCCGCCCTGTTTGAATATTATCAGGGTAAGGCTTTCGAGGCCCTGACTGAGCTCTCTGTTGCCGAGCATCAGGGTGGCATTGAGGGACACGGTGCGCATCCGCAGCTGGTACAAGGTGGTTTGTTGTTGTCCTATGGTCTGACCCGGGAAGCCAAGCGGCGTTTCACCGAGATTCTTGAGACCAGAGAAAACGACGATTCACTTGGCGTACAGGTATCGCCAGAGAGCCGCAGTCAGGCCTGGTTTTATCTGGGCAAGGTGTTTTATCTGGAGGGAGATGCCGGTGCCGCGAAGGAAAGCCTGCAGCGTGTCGATGCCGACCTGCTCAATGATGATGCACCCGAACTCTATGCCGAATGGCTGTATCTGCGCGATCAGCTGGAATTGTCTGCTCCCGATGTGAAGCCGGACGATGCGGTTTATACCTCCGAGCTGGAAGAACAGAGCCTGTGGCGCGCTTACATTGCTTACAATCAGGCGGTTGCCATTCGACAACAGGATGTTGAGGCTTCGATACGTCAACTACAATCCCTGTTGTCGGTCTATCTGGACGAGCAGGGACAGCCTCGTGATCTGGAGCTGGATCTTGATGAAGTCGAACTCAATGCGCTGATTGATCGTGTGCGTCTGAGTCTGGGGCAGTTGTTTCTGGAGCAGGCGGATTACGAGCGTGCTCTCTCGGTGCTCGAAACCATAAGCTATGACAGCGTGTTCTCGGATCAGGCGCTGTTTCAGTTCTCTGTTGCCGCTGCTCATCTGGGGCAGCATGGTCGTGCGCTAAAGGCACTGCAAACCCTGGAAACTCGTGAGCTTTTCAGTCCCTGGTTGCAACAGGTGCCGTATGCACTGGGCTATTTGTATGAGCAATTGGGCGAAGCCTCTCTGGCCTATGAAGCGTATGCTGCAGCAGGGGACCACTATCAACAGTCCATTGCGGCCATTGAACAGGAATCTGCTTCGCTCAGTGAGAATCAGGTGCTCAAGTCATTACAGATTAATGCCGCCGCTCTGGACGCGGGCCAGGGGAATAAAGACGGCAGGCAATCCACTGAGTTGACGCTCGGTATCGAAAGCATTCAGAACGATCCTTACGGACGCATTCGTGTCCAGCCCCGGGATTTTCGATTCGCCCATCTTTTGTCCCAGGAAAGCTTTCAATTGGCTTTGCGTGATCTGCATGAACTCTACAAGTTGCGTCATTCCCTGAGTCGTTGGGAGCGGCAGTTGGCCTCTTTCGACATCATGCTGGAAACACGCGAAATTCAGCGTAACGCACGTATTGCTGAAACCCGGGAGGAGCTGGACAGACAAAAGGTCGAACTCTGGCAGGCCAGGCAGGCGCGTTATCAGCAAGGCATTGCAGACGCCGTGGAAAAGGAAGATGCGGAATTCTTTATGACGGCAGATCAGAAAGAGTTCAAGGAACAAATCGAGACGGTTTATGCCAACCTGACCTTGCTGCCGGATGATGAAGACAAGGCCTACTATCAGCAAAAAATCGACCGTATTCGCGGTTATTTTGACTGGTGGATCCAGGATGAATACGGGATCAATCGCTGGCGTGCCCAAAAGCAATTGCGGCAGTTGAACCAGGCGATGGATATCTTCAATGAGCGCCACAGCCGACTTGAAGCCGAGATGAATGCTAATGAGCGACTCGATGCTCTGGCTGCACGCATGCGTGAGGGTCACGCGCGCTTAACCGTGCTTCGCGATCAACTGGAACGTGCGTTAACGCAATCGCGCCAGCAGCTGATGGACCTGGTGCGTGCGGATTTTATTCAGCAAGCCAGGAATATGGGGCAATACCTGCTTGCTTCCCGTGAAGCGGAAGCACGACTGGCTGATGCTTTGTACCAGCAACCCCTTACCGATCCTGAAGCGAATACGCAGTCAAATAGTGCCGTCACGGAATCCAGCGATGCGGAGGTGACGCCATGAGCATTCTTCGTATGGCGCAGGTGTCTATCGCGGCATCGATTTTGTCTGCATGTCAGATGTTTGGATTCGATGAGCAGACCATACCCGTCGATCCGAACCGACTGCAGTCGCTACAACCGGCCGTGTTGGTTGAGAAACAGCAAGCGCGTGTGGTGCCAGGCGTTGAACAGGTGATCGACAGCTATTCCCGTCTACTGCCTCTATTGCAGGATCCGGAAGCGAAAATGCGGGTCTTGCATCGATTGGCGGACCTGAAGCTGGCCAAAGGGGAGACCCTGATGGCGGAGCAGGCTATTGATGAGCTGGATGTGGCGGTCAGTGCCTATGAAGGTTTGTTGCTGAAATATCCGCAACGCGCAGACAACGATAAAGTGCTGTATCAGCTTGCCAAAACCCATGACCTGAAAGGCAATGCCGATGCTCATTTGGCGACACTGAATCGCCTGGTGAGCGAGTTCCCGGATTCCCAATATCTGACCGAAGTACAGTTCCGCCGAGGGGAAATCTATTTCACACGGGGGGATTATACTGAAGCACAGCTAGCCTTCGAATCGGTGATTTCACAGGGTGACAGCGTGTTTCTGGCCAATGCCCACTACATGCGCGGTTGGAGTCTGTTCAAACAGAATGATTACCGGGCAGCATTGCTGAGCTATACGCGCGTGCTTGATCTGGTATTGCCGGCAGAAAGCCTGACGCCCGGCGAGCAAACTGAGATTGCCTCGACGGAAGTGGAGCAAAAATACCAGACTCTGGTGGAGGATCTGTTTCGAGTGATGGGCCTTTCGTTTTCCTATCTGGGAGGCGCCGACAGCCTGGAGTGGTTGTTCAGCGAAACGGGCCCGAAACCCTACGAAGTGCTGGTGTACGATCGCTATGCCGTTCTGTTGATTGATAAAGAACAATACTCCGATGCCATCGAAGTCTATCAACGCTATATTGCCCTGCATCCTCTGAGTTTGTGGTCACCACGCTACCAGGTTCGCATTATCGACACGCTGGGAAAAGCGGGCTTTGTTACCGACATCAATGACGAGAAAGTACGCTTCATCGAAGAGTACGGCATTTACAGTTCTTTCTGGCCTGAGCACGATGTGTCGGATATGGGGTTTGTTCTTGAGCAGTTGGAGCAACTGTTACCGGAGCAGGGCAATCGTCACTACGTCAAAGCCCGTCGTCTGGACAAAGCCAGGTCTGCCTCAGATCGTCAATCGCGTAACACGGAATACGAACAGGCGGCGCGCTACTATTCCGAATTTGTCGCCACTTTTCCCGATCATGAGCGTACTGCCGAGCACTACTTCCTTTTGGGCGAGTGCTACCAGCAGCTGGAAAACTGGCCTCAATCCATTGCAGCCTTTGAAAGCGCAGCCTACGACTTTCCCGCTTACGAAAAAGCAGCAGAGGCGGGCTATGCGGTCATTCTGGCCTATGACGAGTTGGCTAAACTCTGGCCGAAAGAGCCTCGTCAGCTATATCTCGAGAATCTGAAGGCACAACAGACCAATCGCCTGCGCTTCGTCACCGTGCATCGCAGTGATCCCAGGGCGCCAGATGTGCTTTACGTTGCGACACGATTCGAATACGTCAACGAACACTATGCTCGCACTGTAGAGTTTGCCCAGCAGCTGATTGATTGGGAACCGGTACTGGACAATGCCACCGTGCTTGAGGCCCGCGTCTTGAAGGCTCACAGCTTGTTTGCCATGAACGACTATCTGTTGGCGGAACAGGCCTATCAGGATGTGCTGTTGGTACTGCCCATTGAAGACAAGCGACGAGAGTCCCTCGTGGAAAATCTGGCGGCCACTGTCTATCGCCAGGGTGAGCAACGTCTTGAAGCCGGTGACAAGCTTGGTGCAGTGGAAGAGTTTCTGCGCGTGGGTCGGGTCGCTCCGGGTGCCAGCCTGCGAGCCAATGCCGAGTATGATGCCGCTGGCTATCTGGTTGAACTAAAACAATGGGATCGCGCCATCAAGGTCATGAGTGCGTTCCGCTTGCGTTATCCTCAACATGCTCAAATTAATACACTCGTGCCGAAAATGGCGCTTGCCTATCGGGAAACCGAGCAATGGGAGAAGGCGGCAGATGAGCTGAAAACCATGTTTACCCTTGCGGAAACCGAAGAGGAAAAGCGTGATACGCTGATGATAGCGGCCGAGCTTTATGACCGCGCCGGCAACAAGCAACAGGCGATTCTCAGCTACCGAAAATACGCCAACACCTATGCTGAGCCACTGGATACCTATATGGAAACAGCCAATCGATTGGCCGAACTCTATGAGGATACTGATCAGCCCCTTAAGCGCCGATTCTGGCTGGCCAAGCAAATGAAAACAGTGGACGAGAACCCCGACAAAGCGGATGACCGCATGCGATATCTGGCGGCCGCTGGCTCGGCAGTGCTGGCCGATGATGCTTTCGTACAATACAAACGTATCAAACTGAAACTGCCTCTAAACGAAAGTATGACCGCCAAAACCGAAGCCTTGGAAAAGGCCATGAAGGCCTACCAGAAAACCGCCAGCTATGGCATTTCTGCCTATTCCACAGAGGCAGGGTATCGAATGGCTGATATCTACGCGCAGCTGAGTCGGGATTTGATGGATTCGGATCGTCCGGCGGGCCTCAGTCCCCTGGAAGAAGAGCAATACGAAATTCTGCTGGAAGAGCAAGCTTTTCCCTTTGAGGACAATGCCATTGAAATTCACGAACAGAATGCCAGTCGCAGTTGGAATGGTATCTATGATGACTGGGTGGTGAAGAGCTTTGATGCGCTGAAGAAACTGCTGCCAGGTCGTTACGACAAACCGGAAATCACCACGGGAGTGATCGATGCGATTAACTAGTGTGTCACGCAAGCTCTTGGTTCTGGTCTGTATCCTGGGCCTGACAGCTTGTGCCAGCAAAAAAGTTGAGCCGGTCGACGAAACGACACTCGCGGAGCAGCAGGCCATTGCTCGGCAACAGGCCTTTGCCGAAGCCTTGAATTTACTCAAGGACGGTGAATTGGAGGATGCCCGCGCCCGCTTTCAGACGCTGCATGTTCAGCAGCCGGAGTTGAGCGGTCCGCTGGCGAATCTGGGAGTCATTGCCATAAAAATGGATGATAGGGAAAAAGCGGTCGAGTATTTTGACAAGGTTCTCGCGCTCAATCCCGAGCACGTGCAGGCGCTGAACTATCGCGGTGTCCTGGCCAGAGAGCAGGGTGCTTTCGCGGAAGCAGAAACATACTATCGAAAAGCCTTGACCATTGAGCCAGAACATCTGCCAAGTTTACGCAATCTCGCTATTTTGCTCGACCTTTATCAGGGTCGATTGCAGGAGGCTTTGGCTCTCTACGAACAGTATCAGTCGCTTTTGCCGGAGGCCAATCCCAAGGTGAAGGACTGGATCTTTGATATCAAGAATCGAATAGGGGACTCTTAGCATGATTAAGACAACCACAATACTGCTTGGCAGCCTCCTGCTTGTCGCATCCGCCGTGTTGCCAATCTCACCCGTCCTGGCGGAAGGTGAAATCCTCACCATCGAAGGTGCCCGCATTCGAGGTAATCAGGAGCTGCCTACAGTGCTTTATGTCGTGCCCTGGCAAGCGCCTGAAATTCAAAGTCTCGATGCCCCGCAGACCAGCTTTGCGATTACCCAGCCTCTCGAACCGCTGGAGCGAAGTCAGTTTCAAAGGCTGGTGTCGTATCATGAGTATTTTCAGGAAAGACAGGTTGAGCAATCTTATACAGACCGGGAACAACAATAAGAAAGATCACATGTCTGTGTATGGAGTAGGTTTATAATGCCCCGCGATTCAAGCGCTGCGTCAGATGAGTTCAAGCCATGGACTACTCGTTGACTGTATAAGCGCATGTAACTATTGTTTGACATATTATCCAAGCATCGGCGTGTGGCGCAGTCTGGTAGCGCACTTCGTTCGGGACGAAGGGGTCACAGGTTCGAATCCTGTCACGCCGACCACGCTTCTTTTTATCGCCTCTTCGCCGGAAGTTTCCTGCCCGGATTGAGCACTACTCTCTACTCACTACATTAAATGTATAACTCTGCCGCTGTCAGATTTTCGGCATGTCGGCTTCATCCATTTCGGTCTCGGTTCGAGGGTCAAGCTCCAAAGATGCAGGCGTGGTCATATCCGTAACCGCCTGGAAACTCTCTGCTTCATCTGGCGCATAATCAAGCTCGTGGACGCGTTTGCGGATCATCGTAATCAGTGTGAATGCCAACAGGGAAATCGCGCTGAAACTGAACAGCCCTGATGGCCCGGTAAGCTTCATCATCAATGAAGCGATGGGTGCGCCAATGGCAGAAAAAATACCCAGCGTGAACAGCATGCCGCTCCCAATAACAACAAAATCCTCCGGTGCTGCATTGTCGTTTGCGTGTGCAAGACTGATGGCATATTGGGTCATCACCATTCCACCCCAGAAAAACGACAGAGCAATGACCAGTTTTCCCGACAGCAGGGTGTGCAAATCGGGAATGAATACAAAAAGTAAAGACAGCAGGGAGCCGAGGGCTGAGGTGAAAAGAAGAATCAGGCGGCGATCATGATGATCAGACCATTTGCCCAATGGTACCTGGAACACGGCTCCGCCGAGGACCGCTGCGGACATAAACAGGGTTAGCTGCAGCGTATCGAAGCCACTCGAACTTGCATACAAGGGAGCCAGGGACCAGAAGGCTCCCGTTACCAGGCCGGTTATGATGGCCCCCACCAAACCGATGTGGGAATTGCGCCAGACTTTTACCAAATCGATTTTTACTGTGCTGACCTGAGCCGGTGCCAGCGCCAAGGTCAAGGAAACTGGAATAATGGCAATGGATATCAGAATGGCTGCTATCGTGAACAGTTGGTAGCTGGAGATGCTGCCAAGATTAAGCAGTTGCTGTCCGACTGTCATCATCACCAGATTCAGCATGGTGTAGACAGACAGAATTGTCCCTCTGTTCTGGACGTCTGCGCGTTCGTTGAGCCAGCTTTCAATAATCATGTACAGACCGGAAATACACATTCCGACGATATAGCGGAGCAGGAGCCAGGCTAAAAAAGTCTGCAGCCACGGAAACAGGAGAATGATGGCAGAATAGAGAGTTGCCAGTACAGCGAAGCTTCGAATGTGACCCACGCGCTTGAGGATGTGCGGCGTCACCAGACAGCCACAAACAAAGCCGATGAAATATGCGGAACCGGTTAATGCCACTTCCATATCGCTAAAGCCGCTTTGGGCGGCTCCTATTGGAAGGAGGGTAAGCAAAAGACCGTGTCCCATCAGCAATAAGGCGTCCGAGATCAGCAATGCGGAAACGGGTATCCAGATGCGGTGAAAGCCAGTCATGAAGGCAGCAGTCCTGTGGTAAGCTCTATATCTCTTTTTGAGTTTATGTGCAGTTTAGCAGTTCAACACAATCCATACGGAACATTCCATCCCGGATCTTTCCCGAAATGTTTTCGGAAAAACTGTCGTCCCATGGGGGAAAAAGGAAAGTACGAGACAGTCACACAATCTTGGGGTTCAAGTTGTCAGCTCAGCGCATTCATCTTAAAGTTAGCAGGCACTCATCAAGTTAGATCGATAATAACCATGACAAGTTTTTCTTCCATTTCTACAATTTTTCTCGTCGCTGTCTTTTTGCTGTCAAGTCAGGCACAAGCCTTTAATTTTCAGAAGGATGATTTTCGCCAGGTTACCGAAGCCGATAGCTTTGAGGAAATGGTGGCCAAGGGTAAAAACAGTTTTCAGATTGAGTTGATGCAAAGTGACGTGTCACAGGACTTTGGTGAGGTCGACAGAGGCGGGGAAGCCAGCACTCTGCGTTCCAGGTTTACCTTCGAAAGCGCCCAATATCGCTTTTTTTCGTTTCTGGTTGAGTTTGATGATGTAACGGCCTTGCCCGACGACAGTAGCTATAACTCGGGCGCGAACGGAGAAACAGATGATGCGCTGATCCCTGCTCACGATGACACCTATGTGCGTCGCGCATGGTTAGGCTATGACATCGCCAACACCCTCATCAAGTATGGGCGTCAGAATATCAACCTGAACAATGGCCGATTTATCGGGACCGAGACCGCTTTTCCCCGAGACGCCAGTTTCTCTGCCCTGACAGTACGCAATGAATCCCTGAATCTGATGCGTTTTCGTCTCGGACACATTTACCAATATGAATCTGCGTTCGGTCGTGAAGTTGAGGGTGGTCGACAAGCGCTCGATGCCAATTATCTAACGATTAGCTATCGTGGGTTCCTTCACAGTCTGCTGTCTCTATACCACTACGATATTGATGCAGGCGAGGGCTTCGAGCAATGGGACAGCCAGACCAGTGGTGTACGATTTTCCGGCTTTATCGATAACGAACCGGCTATTGAGTATGCTTTGGAATACGCCTCTCAGCGAGATGGCCATGACAACACCAGAGACTACTCTGCGGCATATTACCTGTTAGAGGCGGGTGTAACCTTTCATGGCATTCGTATTTTTGCAGGGCGCGAAGTACTGGGAGCCGATGACGATGAGGGCTTTGTCGTGACCCCTCTGGGTGAGCTTCATGCTTTTCAGGGAGGAGCAGATATATTTTCCCATGGTGGTCTGGGTAACATCGAAGGCGGTCTGGTCGACGACTATGTCAGCCTGGGCTATGTATTGGATGTGGATAGCAAGGTACTCATAAGCCATCATACCTATGAGGCAGATGAGTCCGGCGCGAACAATGATTCATTGGGTCGGGAATGGAGGCTGGAAGCCCACCATAATTGGAACAATCTGGATTTTATACTCGATTATGCCTCGTATACGGCAAGGAGCTTTGGAGTGGATACCCAGTCCTGGCGAGCCGGTTTGCAATACAATTTCTGAGGCGGTACGCCGTTATGGCGAAAATCTGGCACATCTGAACAGGCTGAAGCGTTGGCGACCTTCCGTTACCGCGGTTTCAGGCCACAATGCATTGGCGTTAATTTCCTGAGCTTTGTTGCGGGCCAGGATTTCCAATTCTTCTGCGACCGTTTGCGGGTCGCGATTCCACCATAAAAACTGGTGCCTGGTTTGAAACTCCTGTTCATGCAGTAAACGACATTCTGGCTCGTGGTTACTGTAGAGCATGGCTGGAGCGCCAGGGTGCAAGGCAACGTATGAGCATGAGGCCAGGTTGAGCGACATTAGTAAGAACAGGACCGAACGTTTCAAATTGAGCATTGTTTTTTAGCACTTGATACAGTGAAGAGGCAGTGATTCTAACTCCTGGCATGGTGTATTCCCAATCTGTTACGGCGACACTGGTTGAATTCCAACATTCCGGGCGCATAATGCTGGTCGAATACAAGATGGTCATTGAAAAGTCAGTACACAGGCGAAGCTATGAGTTTGAAGTACGAAATTGTTCCGGTCACAGCGTTTGAACAAAATTGTTCAGTGCTGTGGTGTGATGAAAGCGGGGACGCTGCAGTGGTTGATCCGGGCGGTGATATAGAAAAGATTGAAGCAGTGTTGTCCAAGCACAAACTGAAACTGGACAAAATTATCCTGACCCATGCGCATATTGATCATGCGGGTGCGACCGCAGAGCTGGCGCGAAAACGGCAAGTGCCCATCGTTGGTCCCCACAAGGAAGATTTGTTTTGGATCCAACTGTTGCCGCAGCAAAGCCAGATGTTTGGTTTCCCTTCTGCCGAGAGTTTTGATCCGGACCGTTGGTTAGAGGAGGGCGACAGCGTTGAAATAGGGCGGCAGGTTCTTCAGGTGTTTCATTGTCCGGGTCATACTCCCGGTCATGTGGTGCTGTTTCACGCGCCAAGCAAGTTGGCGTTGGTAGGGGATGTTCTGTTTCAGGGATCGATTGGTCGTACTGACTTTCCTAAAGGTGATTTTGCGACCCTGGCCAACTCAATCCGCACTAAGCTCTGGAATCTGGGCGATGATGTGGCCTTCATTCCCGGTCACGGTCCCATGTCGACGATTGGTCATGAAAAAGCGACCAATCCTTTCGTTGCCGGTTACGGTTAAAGCGGGTTCGGCAAAGCCACAAGCGACTGGTCTTGTGATAGATGCTTGCCTATAATTCCGCGTCTTCTGGACCAAACTCACTTCATAGGATCCCTTATGTCTCAAACCGTTCGTACCCGGATAGCTCCTTCGCCAACCGGCGATCCGCATGTTGGTACGGCGTATATCGCGCTGTTCAATATGTGTTTCGCTCGCCAGCACCAGGGCAAGTTTATTCTGCGGATAGAGGACACTGACCAGGCACGCAGCACTCCTGAATCTGAAGCACAGATTTTGTCAGCCTTACGTTGGTTGGGGCTGGATTGGGATGAAGGACCGGACGTAGGTGGCGAGTTCGGCCCCTACCGTCAGAGTGAGCGCAAGCATGATTATCGAGCCTATGCAGAGAAACTGGTTGAACAGGGTCACGCCTTTTACTGTTTTCGCACACCTGAAGAACTGGATGAGATTCGCGAGGCACGCAAATCAGAAGGTCTGAACCCGGGTATCAAAGGTAATCTGGAGCTTGCTCCCGATGAGGTGAAACGCCGTCTTGAAAATGGCGATCCCTACGTTATCCGTATGCACGTTCCGGATGAGGGCACATGTGTCATTGATGACATGTTGAGAGGGAAAATCGAAATTGACTGGGCGCAGGTCGATTGTCAGATACTGCTGAAATCCGATGGCATGCCGACTTATCACCTGGCCAATGTTGTCGATGATCATCTTATGCAGATTACCCACGTGATTCGTGGAGAAGAGTGGATTAGTTCGGCACCCAAGCATCATCTGCTGTATCAATACTTCGGTTGGGAAATGCCAACACTTTGCCACATGCCGCTATTGCGTAATCCCGACAAGAGCAAGCTGAGTAAACGTAAGAATCCAACCAGTATCACCTATTACGAGCGTATGGGTTTTCTTCCCGAGGCAGTGGTGAACTATCTTGGCCGTATGGGATGGTCCATGCCGGATGAGCGCGAGAAGTTTTCCTTACAGGAAATGATCGAGGATTTTGATATTCAGCGGGTTTCTCTGGGCGGACCAATCTTTGACGTCGAAAAACTGTCATGGTTGAACGGAACCTGGATTCGCGAATCTCTGAGCGATGAAGCCTTTGCTGAGCGCGTTAGCAAATGGGCACTGAACAGGGAAGCGATGATGCCACTGGTAGAGCACGTAAAGGGGCGGGTAGAAACCTTTACTGATATTGTGCCTTTGGCTGCGTTCATGTTTTCCGGGATGCTCACCCTGGAGCCGGGACAGTTTGAGCACAAAAAGCTTGATTCCTCGCAGGTGAAGCGGGTGTTGCAGTTTACCCTGTGGCGATTGGAGGCCCGGCGTCATTGGAGCAAAGAAAACATCTTTGCTGACGTCCAAGCCCTGGCAAAAAGCATGGAGATCAAAATGGGGGACTTCATGCAGCCCATTTTTGTTGCCATCGCAGGAACATCAAATTCCTGGTCCGTGATGGATTCCATGGCCTTGCTGGGTCCAGACATGACGCGAGCCCGATTACGTCATGCGCTTCAGGTTCTGGAAGGCTTTTCCAAAAAAGAAACCAAGAAAGTTGAAAAGGAATATCAAGCGCTTAGCGCGAAAATGGAGGCGGAAATAAAAGCCCAAAATATGCCTTGACTCGTCATAGGGACTTCAATAATATACGCCCCCGTTGACGAGTCGCAGCCTTTGAGGCGGCACTTGGCAGGTCGCTTTAGTGCTACTATTGACCCGTGTCGATAGAGGTTTCGCGATAGGAAATATGGGGCCATAGCTCAGCTGGGAGAGCGCAACGCTGGCAGCGTTGAGGTCGACGGTTCGATCCCGTCTGGCTCCACCAAATTTCCTGATTCTGTCATTAGCTCCAATACTCGTCAGGACTGTTTAAGTCCCCTTCGTCTAGAGGCCTAGGACACCGCCCTTTCACGGCGGTAACAGGGGTTCGACTCCCCTAGGGGACGCCAATTCTCGAAAGAGGCAAAAAGCCCGGCTCGTTGAGCTGGGCTTTTTTGTTTGCTCAGTCTCAATTCTTCTTTTTCTGCGCGACAATTTTTTGTCATTCCCTGTTGGTTTTGCGCATTTCTTTTCAGGTAAGGAAAGAATGCAAACTCTTTGTAAAATTATTTCAGTCTGCGATCATGTTTTAAGTGCATGAAATAAAAGGGAATATAATTCTGTTTGTTTTAGGTGAGATTTTTAGGGTAGGGAGTTGGCACGAAAAGCGCTTAAAGGAATGTATCAACTCAGATAATCAGTAAATTGATTGGTACTAGACGAAAAGTCTTCGCGAAAAAAACAGAAAAAGAGGATACAAAAATATGTCAGCAGAAATTCGATCTATCCACGTAGCAAGCAACGAAACACGCAACGCTGAGCAGGAGTTGCTGGACTACATGTTGTGGAGCATGAAACACGATCAGGACCCACATGCACTGTACGATGATCCCATTGAAGTATTTCGTGAAGAAATGAAAGCCCGTCGCAATGTAGCCTAAGTTCCCGCGTCAGGTTTCGCGTTTAATAAGAATACTCACCCAGGAACGCATACCCGAAAAGTACGAAAACAATAAAGAAGAAAGAGCCTGAAGATAAAGGAGCCCATTGTGGCTCCTTTTTTTTGGGCGGCTATTTTCTGGATTGACGCTTTTGAGTGGTTTTGACAGTGCCCCGGTCTGCAATCGCGCCTTTGCCTATTCCTTCGAAGGCACACACCCGGTAATGGTTTCCCGGATTCTTTTCCAGACATTTCTCCGCGATGTGAGTGGCAATCCATTCTACCGTCGAATCGGTGTCGATCAGGTAAACCTTCTTTTCAGGAATCAGCAGGGAAAATTTACCTTGCGTGGCCTTGTAGCCGAACCGGATGTGTTTTTTATCTTCAATGTCGGGCTCTTCGATGATGTCTTCCCGCGTTCCGATATAAATATTGTGGAAGCAGGCAGACCAGTAATCTTCCAGATCCGGAGAGCGTTGGTGATTCTCAAATATCTCAATGCGAGAACGGTGGCCGTGGACGATGCGCTGGCAGTTGCCGGCGTGTTTTTTGAGACCATGACTGTAATGGTAATAAGCCGCTTCGATGTTTTCTTCCCTTAAAGTGAGGTTCACATCGGTAACATTGTCTGGAAGGGCCCCTCGCAGCATGGTTTCAAGATGCTGGGCAATACTGCGTGTGTTGATGGTTTTGACATCGAGCAGGACAACGGCATCCTCCGGCGAGACATGCTCATAGCAACCCGATACATTTTGCCAGCTCAGAGTGACTTGCCCTTTGTGGCGTTTGATAGTCAAATTTTTGGTCTGACTGGAAATGACGAAACGATGGTCGAACTGCTCGTCAATGATGCGTTTTATTTCCTTTTTGACGTCGCCAAAATCAAACACCATTCCCTGAGCGTCCAGCTCACCGCTCAGAACAATGTCGACGATCCAGCTTTCACCGAGAATGCCTCGCTGAGTATGGAAGTAAGAAAAATCGATGACGGTCAGGTCGTTTACAAACAGTTGATTCATAAGTCTTCACTCAAGATCGAGCGCGCATTCTAGCAAATTCACCCGGCTTGATTTCATTAATTTTGAACTGATTGGAAAACAGAGGGTGCAATTGCCAAAAAAAACATTTGTTTTCTTGTCAAATCAGGCTTTTAGATTAGCCTTTAGATAAGAAAGGAATAATAAGTTTATTTTTGCATGACAGACCAGCAAAACGCTAGTGCGGCGCAAGCGCAGCTATTTTCAAACATTTTTCAGCTTTGCATCTCCGACCTGGAAGACGCTTTGGAGCGTGCTACCCGATTTGCTGCGACCAAAATCTACAAACAACTCGAAAGCTCCGATGATTGGCTCAAGCAGGATTACTCCCTTGCCATTAATCTTCTGGAAGCGAATCACGAGTGGATTTGCGGGACTGTTGGTGAGCGAGTTTTACTCAAACTGAGAACGAGCTGCACTGCTGACGGCCAGCAATCCCCCGTCGAAGACGAACAAGTCACAAACGCAACAGCAGTCAAAACACCAGAAGAGCCGCAAGCGGAAAAGGAGCTTGCTCCACCCGATCCTTTTGCTGGCCTTAGCCTGGTTTCGAAGGACGATTTTGAAGACTGGCTGGTCGTCAATCGTGGTATCAAAATCCTTGAACGCGATCTTTCTACCGAGATTTATACGGCCTGCCAGATATTTTCAGCTTTGACAAAGTACCCTTTCGACGAAAAAAGCCTGGCGATTGCGCCCAGCAATATTTTGTCAGAGCTGAAAGAGGCACTCGATTCCCTCGAGATCCCCCAATCTCCGCAAGCGGTTATGTACAAGTGCATTGCAGAGAGTCTTACTAAAGATCTGCAGAAACTGTATCAACAGATAGAAGCCATCGCCTATAAAGCCTCGCTTGATTATAAAGACAAGCCTCCTGCCACTGCTGAAGCCGGTGCTGCCAAATCAGGCCCAACCACAGCCGACACGCAACAACCTATTAGAGAAGTCTTTGCCGACAAGGTGGCTTCAGTGGATGAGGATCGATCTTCGGTCCCGAACAGCTATGATTTTGGCGCTGAGCTTGGCTTGGCCAGTGGTGATGAAAGCAATAGACAGAATGCAGAGCAGGGTGGCAACACAAGATCGATTCGTACACTGGATACACTGAGTCGATTAAACACCTCCCTCGCATCCGGTGCCAGCTTAAAAGGCAAGCGGACAAACCTGGCAGAGCAAGCGGCTGGCGCGGTCATGCCCACCGATGGACAAAGCCCAAATGCTTTGATTCCCCTGATAAGCCAGTTACAGCAGTCTCACGGTAATGCGGTAGCAGTAGAGGGCGCCAGTCTGCGAGGTTGGCTGGAATCCAGTATGTCCTCAGCGCAGATGGATAGCCATGAAATTGGTAGCGAGGCTTCCGAACTCATCGATGTCACGGACCGATTTTTTGAGGTCATCGTCGACAAGATAGGCGTAAATGGAATTCTTGAAAAATGGCTTGAAAAACTCAAGCTGACGATTCTTAAAGTGGTACTGCGTGACGACAACTTCTTTTCTGATGTCTCACACCCGGCCAGACAAATGTTGAACAAGCTGGCCAAGCTTGCCACCTCAAATGAGCACGCGGGTAACAAGCGCCTGGAAAGCTTGCTCGACAACTATATCGACAAGCTGGTGGACAATTACGACCAGGATGAGGGGGCGGTCGATGAAGTTGTTGATCAGCTGAATAACCTGCTTGAGCGGCAGGAACAGGCCTACAAACGCAACTCTGAACGTATCGCACGAACTTATGAGGGGCGCCAGAAAATTGCCGAAGCCCGGCATCTGGTCGTAAAGGATTTAAACGAGATTCTTGCAGGTAAATCGGCACCTCTGGTGTTGCTGGAACTTCTGGACAAGGCGGGTTGGCGTGATCATCTGGCGTTGGTGGCTGTTCGGGATGGTCACAACACCAAGAATTTTGAAGAGGCCTTTAGCGTTGTAGAACAGTTGATGAACTGGTTCGGGTCCGATGTGAATTCCAGCGAAAAGTGGGCGCTTGAATTGGAAATGGAGCTGGAAGCACCGTCTTTATTTGAGATGGTTTCGAAAGAGCTTTCCATTGTTGGCAAAGCCGGGCTGGATGCTATTTTGAACCGCCTGGAAGACTGTCTGTTTAACGGCGTTGAGCCTCTACAGGTGAAGATAGACAAATACGAATGGCCCTTCGAGAAATCAGAAAAAGAACTTGAAGATCTGGCGCCGAAAGAGGTCAGGGGACAAATGAGTTCCTGGCACAAACGCTTGTTGTCCCTGAAAATCGGAGACTGGGTTGAGATTACCGATAAAGAGGGCAAGGCGCGTTGTTTGCGTTTGGCCTGGTCTGGCAGTGAATCTTTCCGCTTTGTATTTGTTGATAGTCAGGGTATGAAAGATGAAGATATTTCCCTTGATGAGCTGGTTTCACTGTTTAAATCCAACCGGGCATGCTTTGTAGAGCATGATGAAGTGCCGATTGTGGATCAGGGTCTCCACCAAATGGTGCAATCGGTTTATGAAGAGTTATCAGGACAGGCCAGCTGTGATCTGCTGACAGGTCTATTGAATAGACAGGCTTTTGAACGAGGTTTGGAGCAGAGCATTGCTGGCGCCATTACTGCGAGATCCAGCGCATCATTAATCTATCTGGACCTCGATCGTTTTAACCTGACCAATACAACTTACGGACATCTTGCGGGGGATGCGCTACTGAAACATGTCGCACATATCGTCAGGGAAGTCAGCCCGGAGGATTCCTTTTGCGGACGTTTGGGTGGCAATGAATATGGTGTCATTCTGTCAGGTATCTCTGTCAAAGAAGCCATGGATCAAGCTGAAGCGTTGCGGGCCAGGGTCGAAGATTCTCCCATGAGCTGGGACAATTATTCCATTACCTGCACCATTAGTGTTGGCGTTGTCGAGATTGATCTAGAGACGGATAACTACGACTCGGTCATGCGTAAAGCCGGGCTGGCTTGTGATTCTGCCAAAAGCATGGGGCACAATCGTATTGTGCAGTATGAGCGGCAGGATCAGGATCAGCAGAAGCGTAATGAGCTGTTGCAGTGGGTTGAGAAACTGGATCAGTCACTGGATGAACTGCTGGTTCTGCGCTGTCAGGAAATTCGTCCCACAAGCACCGATGGCAATCAACAATCTCACTGGGAGATATTGCTTGGCGTGGTTGAGAATGGGCAGGTACTGCCTCCCGGTAAATTAATTGAAGCTGCGGAGCATTTTGGTCGTATGCCCAAAATCGACCGTTGGGTGATGCACAATGTGCTTCGCTGGATGGAAGATAACCCTCGCATTGTCGGAAAATCCGATGGTTTTTCGGTGAATCTCTCAGGCAACTCCCTTAGTGATGACAAATTTCTTGAATTTGTTCTCGGCGAGCTTGCCGCGACCAATGTCCCCCTCGAAAAAATTTGCTTTGAGGTAACCGAGACTGCAGCCATTACCAATCTGGCGGATGCATCTGAATTTATTCGCATTCTTAAGCAGAAAGGTTGCCGCTTTTCACTGGATGATTTCGGCTCTGGTCTGTCTTCGTATGCCTATATCCAGCGTTTGCCTGTGGATTACATCAAGATCGACGGAATATTCATTCGTAATCTTGTTAACAACGAACGCGATCAGGCATTGGTGAAATCCATCAATGAACTGGCTCACTTTATGGGCATTGAAACGGTGGCCGAATTTGTTGAAAGCTACGATATCCTCGATGTTTTGAAAGACATCGGTGTTGACCATTCACAAGGCTTCGGGATCAAAAAACCGGGCCTGTTGGCTGACTTGAGATAGAGCCCCAAATAGTTTCGCGCCTAAAATAATTTCTGCGTCTATGACTTGTTCAATTGATACTGGACCGGCATGGAATAGGCTTGCAGGCACTTCTCGGTAATTTCCGCACCTTCGTTCGCAAAGCGTTCCTCCAGCTGTTTTTGCGCCTGGTGTATAGCTTCCCGGTCTACCAAAGGGTCGATGGCAATATCCGGTCGGGTTTTTCTGAAAGCTGCGTAGTTATTTGGGTAAAGCTGATAGGCATTATGGATCCAGTGATCAATATGCGCTGCGATGCGGGTGTGTACATCCTGATCCGTGTCTAGCTGAATCGGTTTCCCGAATGCGAGATGTATGTTGCCTTTGTTGCCCGATAGTCCTTTAGTGACTGCAATCAGATCTTCTTCCGCCTGTTTTTCATAGTTCTCGGACTCGCTGGCATTGTAGAGTTGACGAGCTTTGTCTGTGTCACAGGGGTCCCATTCATATGAAAAACATACGGGAACAATATTGAGAGAATTCAGATAGTCCGCAACAGAGACATCTTTGGTGCGTGCCAGTGCGAGCATTTTGATGAGCGCCGGATTGGTGATGTCACTGTTGTCCTTTGAGCGGCCTTCTTTCTGTGCTATCCAGATATGATCCTTATCGACCTCGTGGCGGTACCGAATATAGGCAGATTGGGTCCGCATGGCGCGTAAAATGGCTTTTGGCGAACGCATGGAACGGGCAACTTTAAAACAGCGATTCAGCATGGCGAGTCGATGTGCTGTAGGACTTTTGAGCAGATTGTCACCAATTGCGCAGTGACAGGTCCTGTAATCGTGTTGTTTCAACACCGCATTGAGAATCAAGGGGTCCATGACGATATCGCGGTGATTGGATATAAAAATATAGGGACGCTTGGAATCCAGCTGATCCAGTCCGCTGACATTCAGTGATTGATAGGTTTGCGCAATCCCCGGCATGATAAAGCGTTCGATTTGAGCTTGCAGGGCTTCAACGGAATCGACGGCGCGAAGCTCCTGGAGAAAAAGCTCAAAACCTTCAGGGTCACCAATGACACGTTGCGATGACTGCAGAAATACCGGGTCTTCCAGCAGAGATGTCAACACGGACGGAACTTCTGCGTCTGTGTAACATCGTATATCTTCAAAGTCTGCTTGCCATTGGGCGGGTTCGGATGCCGGGGGTGTCATACTGTTCCTGTTATGGGGATCATGTCTTCTGCAATCGCAACGATACGAAAATGCAGACCAAAGACGGGTAAAGCAAAAAGAATAGCAGCCTTTGATAAACAATTGGAGACAGAGCGGCGTCATAAGCTGGTGGTATAGCCGTTTTGTCGAGGTTGTATGTTTTTAATAGGAAATCTGAAATGGGTATCCAAGTATCCAAAACGAAAAAACCACTGGTTTTGATTCAGTTTGCCAAATGGCCGCGAGAAGGCTTTGTAAAGACGAGACTCGCTGCAGATGTTGGATCCAGGGCAGCCTGTGAAGTTCATGTTGCTCTGTTGGATAAAATGACACGGACATTGTTGAACAGCAGCTTGGGCGATGTTCAGCTCTGGATAGACGAGCCAGGCGACTTCGGAGAGGTAGGTCTGGCTGACATTCAGCAGTTGGTCAATTCTGACGCTTTGACAGTGCACCGTCAGCAAGGTGCTGATTTGGGTGAGCGGATGCGTGTCGCTATCGAGTCGTCGCTAGAGGAATACGAAAAAGTCATTCTGGTCGGGAGTGATTGTCCCGCCATGGATGCGGCCTATTTGGCTTCGGCCTGCAACACGCTTGATACACATGAGTTGGCGCTGGGGCCAGCAGAAGACGGAGGCTATGTGTTAATTGCCTGCAAGCGCTGGGCAGAAGGACTGTTTGACGGGGTTGAGTGGGGGAGTCGACAAGTTCTGGATCAGACACTGGCAAATGCAAAGCGTTTAGGTGTGAATTCTTCATTGCTTGGAGTTAGCTGGGATCTGGATGACATCGAAGATCTGAAACGCTGGGATTCATTGGCAAAAAATTGACGCCTTGCGAGGCTGTGCTTGACTTAAGGGATAGAGGTGATCAGTGCGCTGGTACGATTTTTGTATCTAAGCACATTAATGACACCAATGACGAAAAATCGGCACAAGCAGGAGTTCGCATGACTTTATTCAGCCAAGCCCACATAGACACTCAAAAGAAGATACATGAGGAGTGTCCGGCCTACGGATCGGCTTCGATGGTGTTCGCTCCGATGGTGTCTGAACTGATCAACGCCAATAACGTCACGACCCTCCTGGATTACGGTGCAGGCAACGGCCAGGTTCCTCAGAACCTGGAACTCAACCATCAGATCGATGTCCAGCTTTACGACCCTGCTATTGCCAAATTCGAAGAGGCGCCCAAGCCGGCAGAGATGGTTATTTGCCTCGATGTGCTGGATACCATTGAAGAAGATTGCATTGATGCCGTGCTGGATGATCTACAGCGTCTCACCGAAAAAATGGCCTTCTTTGCCATTAATACCAAACAAACGCTGGCCGAGGGCCAGGTAGAAGACAGAACTTATCATTCGGTTGAATGGTGGCTCCCAAAACTCATGGATCGCTTCGAGCTTCACTACTTTTCCCGCATTGATACAGGTTTTGTTGTCGTGCTAAAGGCATTTAACTCAGCCAATGCGCATTAGATGAATACCTGTAAGAGCGCAGGGGAGAAGCAGTATGTTTAATGACAGCTCCATTTTGATTACCGGTGGTACCGGTTCCTTTGGTCACCAGTATACCCGTACGATTCTCGACAACTTTAAACCCCGGCGTTTGATTGTCTATTCCCGGGATGAACTCAAACAATACGAGATGCAGCAGCGTTTCAATGATCCCTGCATGCGCTATTTTCTTGGCGATGTGCGTGATCCGGATCGCATGAAGCAAGCCATGAACGGTGTGGATTATGTTATTCATGCGGCGGCACTCAAGCAGGTTCCCGCCGCTGAATACAATCCCATGGAGTGTATCAAGACCAATATCCACGGTGCTGAAAACGTCATCAAGGCCAGTCTCGCGGCTAACGTTAAAAAAGTGATTGCGCTGTCTACTGATAAAGCAGCAAATCCGGTCAATCTGTATGGCGCTACCAAGTTGGCTTCCGATAAGCTTTTTGTCGCTGCCAATAATGTTTCAGGTGGCCATAAAACCCGCTTTTCAGTTGTTCGCTACGGTAACGTGGTTGGCTCGAGAGGCTCGGTGGTACCGTATTTCAAACGCCTTATCGAAGAGGGGGCTGACAGTCTGCCGATTACCGATGAGGGCATGACCCGCTTCTGGATTACCTTACAGCAGGGTGTTGATTTTGTTTTGAAAAACTTCGGACGTATGCAAGGTGGGGAAATATTCGTGCCCAAGATTCCCTCCGTCAGAATTGTCGATGTTGCCGCGGCCATGGCACCCAATCTGCCTCCCCGTATTGTTGGGATTCGTCCGGGTGAAAAGCTTCACGAAACCATGTGTCCCCGTGACGACAGCCATATCACGCTGGAATTTGACGATCACTTTGTTATCAAACCAACCATTAATTTTTTCAATGTGGAAATGGATTACACCCGCAACAAACTGGGGGAAACGGGAAAAGCGGTGGATCAGGGATTTCGTTATAACTCCGGCAACAATCCACACTTTCTCAGCATTGAAGAAATTGGGAGCATGAATGAACAGCTGGGTTATTAGGGACAAGTGTTTTCATGATTGATCTGACCAAGGCTCAACGCGTACTGGCTTTTTTTGCCCACCCTGATGATGAAACGCTAGGCGCGGGAGGAACGATCGCAAAGTTACGTTCGCTGGGTGTGGATGTTCATGTCGCAATCGCTGCAACGGGTATTACCAGTCGTGAGTCATCAGATAGCGGTCAGGCGCTTGATTCCCTGAAGGCCGATTGCAAACGGGCAATGGGTACTTTGGGAGTTGATGTCGCGCATCTGGAACTGGGACATTTTCGTGACAACAAAATGGACACCCACGCCTTGCTTGACCTGATTCAATGGTTGGAGGCGATCATCGCTCAGGTCAAACCGGACCTTATTCTGACACATCACCGCTACTGTACCAATATCGACCACCAATACTGTCATGAGGCAGCAGTGGTGGCTACGCGTCCCGACATTAATCGCCATATTTCGATCTGGGCAGCAGAAGTGCCAAGTAGCACAGGATACTTGAGGCCCGCTGCTTTCGAACCCAATGTCTATGTGGATTTGGATGAACGATTTCTCGAACAAAAAATCCAGGCGATGCAGTGCTACAGTGGTGAATCCAGGCCTGATCCGCATCCTCGTTCACCTGAAGTATTGCGTGCGTATGCCAAGGTGCGTGGTGCTGAATCAGGGTGCAGGCATGCAGAGGCATTCATGATTCAGAGAACCTTCGCCTGATTAAGAGAGGCAAAAAGACCGATCAACATGAAACGAATTATTCCTTATGGTCGGCAGAGCATAGATGAAAGCGACATGTTGTCTGTTGCTGAAGTTCTGCAATCCGAGTTTCTCACGCAAGGACCCAAAACGGCCGAATTCGAACGCAAAGCCTGCGAGCGTTTTCGGGCAAATCATGCCATTGCGGTGAATAGCGCGACCTCAGCGCTGCATCTGGCGTGCCTTGCTCTGGGCATAGGGTCCCGATCACTTGTATGGACGAGTCCCATTTCATTCGTGGCGTCAGCCAATTGTGCCAGATATTGTGGAGCAGACGTTGATTTCGTTGATGTTGAGCCAAGTACGGGCAATATCTGTGCTTCCAAACTGGAAGAGAAGTTGCTCTTGGCAGAAGCGGAAGGTCGGCTTCCCAATCTTGTGGTGGTGGTCCATTTTGCCGGACAGCCCTGCGATATGAAAGCAATCGCTTTGCTTGCGAAGCGATTCAACGTTGCGATCGTTGAGGACGCATCCCACGCAGTGGGTGCCTGCTACGAGGATAGGCCGATTGGTGCGTGTTGTTATTCCGATATTACCGTATTCAGTTTTCACCCGGTAAAAATAGTAACGTCGGGCGAAGGTGGCTTGGCACTCACCAACAATTACGAATACGCTAACAAAATGCGACTGTTGGGGAGTCACGGTGTTACGCGTGAGACGGATCGATATGAATCCACAAGTGAGGGAGCATGGTCCTACCAACAGATTGAGTTGGGTTTTAACTACAGAATGTCTGATATTCATGCGGCTCTCGGTTTGAGTCAGCTTGCTAAACTTGAAGGATTTGTTGAGCAGCGCAACGCGCTGGCGCGTAGATATGACGAGGCGTTTGAGACCATTGGTGTCTTTCCCCTGGAACAGAAGTCCGACCGTTTGAGCAGCTATCATTTATACGCAGTGCTGTTGTCTGAAGAGTTAGATCGCTCGTCAGTATTTGATCAGCTTAAACAGGCGGGAATTGGTGTAAATGTTCATTATATTCCCATATACAAACAGCCCTATTACCGCCGGCTCGGATTCCCGGAGTGTTATCTTGAAGGCGCGGAAAAATACTATCGGAATACCCTGACCTTACCTTTGTTTCCTGGTCTGTCAGCTAAAGATCAGGCATATGTTATCGATAACCTAATGACAGTCATTCGCCAGTAGTTGTTTTGCTTCCGGTTCAGTAGTGAGTGCGAAACCCGGCCTTAGATGTGGAGATGAACATGGCATTTAAAATCAGAGATAAGTGGATCGGTGCTGGCCATCCTACTTACATAACTTTCGAGGCAGGCCCGACACACAACAGTGTCGAGAGCGCGATTGCGCTAACCCGGGCAGCCGGTGAGGCCGGTGCAGATGCGATCAAGTTTCAGATATTTGACGTGGATCGTCTGGTGTCCGACCGCAAGCAATTATTCAGCTACGATATTTTGGTTGATCGGGAAACCGGAGAAACCAAAACGATTGAAGAGCCTCTGTACGATATTCTGTGCCGCCGCAGCCTGAGCAATGAAGAATGGCACCAGGTAAAACGTGCCGCGGACGAGGTTGGGCTGGCGTTTTTCTCGACGGTGGGTTTTGAAGAGGATATTGAACTCTTGCAGGACCTTGGGTGCGATTCAATCAAAATAGCATCGGCAGATGTTAATCACTTTCCACTATTGCGCCAGGCTGCCAGAACCGGGATGAGTATTCAGTTGGATACGGGTAATTCAACGCTTGGCGAAATTGAGCAGGCAGTGGATGTGATACTCGCCGAGGGTAATGACCAGATCATTATTCACCAATGTCCTTCAGGTTATCCGGCGCGTTTGGAAAGCATCAACCTGAATATGTTGCCAATGCTGAAAACCATGTTTGGCTTGCCCATCGCATTTTCGGACCATACGCCCGGCTGGGACATGGACATAGCGGCGGTCGCCCTTGGTGCCAACCTAGTCGAGAAAACGATTACCCAGGACCGTATGACTCCCAGTGTTGAACACATCATGTCAATTGAAGTGCCGGAATTTGGACAATTCATTCAGGCAATTCGTGATGTAGAGACGGCTCTGGGTGCATCTCGCCGTGCTCTGCCTCCTGAGCAGCTGGAAAAAAGAGATGCCATCAGACGCAGTGCGTTTTATAAAAAGGACTTGCCCGCAGAGCATGTGTTGACGGAAGCGGATATCGAATATCGTCGCCCAGGCTACGGTATTCCCCCTACTCAACACGAAGTGTTGCTGGGTAGAGCTCTCAGGCAGGATGTCAGCGCGGGGCAGAGGATTGACTGGCATGACATCTGATGTCGTACCCGCCTCCCGGCGGGTAGCCATCATCCCTGCGAGGGGAGGATCCAAGCGCCTACCGAGAAAAAATGTACTGCCCCTCGCCGGAAAACCGATGCTTGCCCATCCGGTGAGTATCGCTTTGGAAAGCCAATTATTTTCCGATGTCATTGTTTCTACGGAAGACGGGGAGATTGCTGCTGTCGCCAGAGATCATGGTGCGATAGTTCATGAACGGGATCCGAGTTTGGCTCAGGACACATCAACGGTGGTGCAAGTGTGTCTGGACGTTTTGAATCATTCTGACTTCGGGCAAGGTGTATCCACTTTTTGCTGTCTGTATGCGACGGCTGCATTCCTTCAAGCCGAAGACCTCCTGGCAGCGTATGCCTTGTTTGATAGCAAACAGGCCGACGCGGTGATGGGGGTCTCTGAATATCCTTACCATCCGGTTCAGGCCTTGAAAGAGGAGGGAGGCTATCTGGCTAGCATGTGGCCAGAATATCAGGATGTGCAGTCACAGCATTACCCTCACCTTGTTGTGAGTAACGGGACGTTTTACTGGGCAAAAAAAGACGTATTCAATAAGGAAAGGAGTTTTTATTCCAAGCGTCTTGTGGGTTATCAGGTTCCTGCTGATCGTGCCATCGATATCGATACCCCCGAAGACTATCTGAAAGCCCAAAAACAAATGGAGCAAGCGTTCGGATAGCGCCGGCGATGTCATGACTTTCTATCCATATCACAGTCCGCGCATAGTCTTTCGAGTGGATTCTGCTCCCGCCATTGGCGCCGGTCATGTGATGCGTTGTCTGGCTTTGGCAAGCGAGTTGGACAAGCGCGGTGCAAAACTGCTGTTCGTGTGCCGTGAATTTGAAAGCAGTTTGTGTCAGCTGATTCGATTCCGGGGATACGAACTGATCTGTTTGCCAGCCTCTAAGCAGCCCAGCGTCCGTGATCTTTCCACCTGGTTGGGAGAAAGCATCGCAAGGGATGCAGAGCAGACGCAGAGCGCCATAAGCCATTGGCTGGGTGGCAATGAAAACCACAATGCGAAAGCGGATTGGCTGATTGTCGATCATTACGTAATTGGTCGGGATTGGCACCGGATTATGCAGTCTGTGACCAAGCAATTGATGGTCATCGATGACCTGGCAGACAGGCACTACCAGTGCGACTTGTTGCTGGATCAGACATTCGGCAGACAGCAATCGGACTACGAGCCTTTGGTCAGCAGTTTTTCTGAGACAGACGTCATTCCCACACTATTGCTGGGTGCACGCTATGCTTTACTTCGCACGGAATTTTCGGAGCAACGGCAAGCATCTCTTGATTGGCGTGACCACAGGGATCACCGTTTGCCTTTCCAAATACTGGTTAATCTTGGTGGCGCGGATATTGACAATACCACCATGTCGGTCGTTCTAGCCCTTGCAGCGCTTGATAATGCGGACGAATTAAGTGTGACTGTGGTTGTTGGCGGACAATACTCACATCTTAATCAACTCAACGATGTGGTAGCTGAAAGTAATCTCAACTGTCGAGTAAGACAGAATGTTCAGAATATGGCGCAGATTCTGGTATCGACCGATCTGGTGATCGGTGCGGCGGGCTCATCAACCTGGGAACGATGCACGCTAGGCATACCGACTATTCTTATTATCAACGCAGACAATCAAACGCTCATTGCTAATAATGTCGCAGGTGCGGGTGCTGCGTTTGTTTTGGATGCACGCAAAGGCCTGGATCATCAGGCATTACGTGCTTCAACGGATGCGCTGATTAACACTCCAGCGACATTGCAGTCAATGTCGCAAAGTGCGCGAAAGATTTGCGATGGAGGGGGAGTCGAGCGAGTATGTCAGCACCTCTTTGGAGAGCATGTCAGTTGATACAGGGTCAACGAACACACATCTTTTTGGCTATGCTTGTATGCCTTAGCCGAGAACATATTTTAGCTTCATTCAGGAGGGACAGTTCTGGATAACAACTGGTGGAACGACAAGTCTAAGCTGGCCGTTGTGGTGGATAACGAAAGCTGGATTTTGCCCTATGCCGCAGAGCTGGTGGAAAGGGTAAAAGGGCAAGGTTATTCCTGCGCACTATATAACGATTATGATTCAGTGCCAGCCTGTGATATCGCTTTCCTGCTCGGTTGCACTCGCATTGCTCCCGATGCTTTTATCCAGAACAATCGACGCAATCTTGTGGTACACGAAAGTGATTTGCCAAAGGGCCGTGGCTTTGCTCCCCTCACATGGCAAATACTTGAAGGTGCATCAGAAGTGACTATTTGTTTGCTTGAGGCTGCGTCCGAGGTGGATAGCGGTCCCGTCTATCTCAGGCACAAAATTGTTTTTGAAGGTCACGAATTAAATTCCGAACTGCGACGCATGCAGGGAGAAGCGACCATCCAATTATGTATGGCGTATTTGAACTCAGTTAGTGAGCCATCTCCGTGTGAGCAGACCGGCGAGCCAAGTTATTACGCAAGGCGTCGACCTGCGGACAGCGAATTGGATATGGATAGAACCCTGGCCCAGCAGTTTGATCTGCTGCGGGTGGTTGATAATGAACGTTATCCCGCATTTTTTAACTATCGCGGACACCGGTATCGACTGCGCATAGAAAAGGCAGATTCAAGTGACTGATTATCTGGTAGCGACCACGAAGTCATGGAATATAAAGGCCTATAATATTTACTCTGCCAGGCTGCCAGGCGACTGGCATCTGATCACCGATCCGACGGATCTAACCCCGCGACGCATTGACGAGCTGTCGCCGAAATATGTGTTTTTCCCGCATTGGTCCTGGATGGTGCCCGAGGAGATTCTTAAACGCGTTGCCTGTGTGTGTTTTCACATGACCGATCTGCCCTACGGTCGCGGCGGTAGTCCGCTACAGAACCTGATCGTTCGAGGGCATCAGGAAACCAGAGTGACAGCCTTGCGAATGACCAAAGAACTGGATGCTGGTCCGGTCTATTTGAAAAGGGAGCTCTCGCTCTCGGGCTCAGCCCAGCAGATTTTCGAGCGCTATGCGGAGCTCATTCCAGAAATGATCGAGGAAATCGTTCGTGAGGAGCCGGAGCCAATCCCGCAGCAGGGGGAGCCGGTTTACTTCCAGCGGCGACGACCCGAGCAGAGTTGCATTCCCGATAATCTTGATCAGCAAGCAATGTATGATTTTATTCGCATGCTGGATGCAGAGAGTTACCCCAAAGCGTTCCTGGATTTTGGTTCTTATCGTATGACCTTCAGTAACGCCACGCTTGAAAAAGGCAGACTTAACGCACAGGTGAGTTTTGTATCAAATCAGGAATCCAACAATGACAAGTCCTAAGCAAACAATCACGATCGCCGGACGTCCGATCGGAAAAGATTTCCCCCCGTATGTCATTGCTGAACTATCTGGCAACCACAACGGGGATATCAATCGCGCTCTAAAGTTAATTGAGCTGGCTAAACAAGCGGGTGCTGACGCCATCAAGATTCAAACCTATACACCCGATACCATGACCATAGATTGTGATAAGCCGGATTTTAGGGTCAGTGGCGGATTGTGGGACGGTAAAACTCTCTATGAATTGTATGAATGGGCGCACACCCCCTGGGAGTGGCATCAAGCGCTGTTTGATAAAGCTGCAGAAGTAGGTATTCCTATTTTCAGTAGTCCTTTTGACGAAAGCGCGGTGGATTTGCTGGAGCAGCTGAATGCACCTGCGTACAAGATTGCTTCGTTCGAAATGACGGATTTGCCTTTGGTCGAAAAGGTGGCGGCGACCGGGAAGCCGCTGATCATTTCTACGGGAATGGCGAATAAAAGTGAGATTGAAGAAACGGTAAAGTGTGTTCGCGCGGTGAACAACCAGCAACTGATATTGTTGCACTGTGTCAGTAGTTATCCGGCGAAGCATGCGGAAGCGAATCTGAATACCATTCCTGATCTTGAGTGTGAATTCGATTGTATGGTCGGCCTTTCAGACCATACTCTGACCAACGTGACTTCGGTAGCAAGTATTCCTTTGGGGGCCTGTGTCATCGAAAAACACTTTACAGACTCGCGAGCCAATCCTGGGCCCGATTCAGCGTTTTCATTGGAACCCGAAGAATTGTCGTCATTGTGTCGGGATGCGAAGATTGCCTGGGAATGCATGGGTCAGGTGAATTACCAGCGAACGGAGGGTGAAAAAGCCTCAAGTGTTTTTAGGCGATCCATCTATGTTGTTGAAGATGTCAAACAGGGTGAGCCATTTACCTCTAAAAATGTCAGGCGAATTCGCCCCGGATATGGCTTGCCTCCCCGTTATATCTCCCAAATTCTGGGTAAGCCGTCGCCCCGGGATATTCCCCGAGGGACGGCTTTTACGCAAGAGCTTCTTGACCTGCTGGACTAGTGCTATCTATTGCTTGCGGCAATAGAGCTGATAGGCATGTTTAAACAGCGCCTGGTCTTGATCCATCACATGCCAGGCCAAGAGGTTATAGGGTGCCAGCGTGTTGCATTCGTCTTTGACCTTGTCACTCAGGTCGGCGAATCCAACAAACTCCAGCTTGTTTTCCTGAATGATGCTATGAATGCCCTGCAAATCGAAGTAGTGATTGGCAGAGTGGAAAAACAAGTCTTTACAGCCCGTTCCTGTGTAAAAACGCTCATCGGAAAACAGTGCATCCCAGAGGCCGCTTTTGGCTTCCTGCGCAATCGCATTGCGGAGATGGCGAACGTTGTCGGTTGTTGGAGATAGTCCACGATCCCGCACGAGCTGGATAATCACACTGGCCACTTCCTGAGAGGCGAGCGTGTTAAAGCTAAAGCGCATCAGACCATCTTCAGCAAGCAGGGATTTCCATTCGCGGATGGTATCGGCGGGCGATGGAACATGATTGATCGCTTCACCAAACTCAATGATGTCGAAAGATTCCTCACTCAACAGGGCTGTATCATATTCGGCATGAATAAAATGTACGTCATAGATACCATGTTGCCGTGCTTTCAGTTGTGCGTAGGCAATATTCGACCGTGAGCTATCGACGGCATAGACGTCTACGTTGGTGAAATACTGGGACAGATAAAAGGCTCGCTGTCCAGAGCCGCAACCAACGAGCAGAATTTTCACTCCGCTCTCTTCAAAGCGTGCAGGTACATTCTGTGTGCCGAGCTCAGCACTTAATGCTGCGAATATATTGGTCTGTCCCAGCGCGGGGAAGCCCGACCAGCGGTCTGCTGCACGATCGATTTCATCGTTGAGAAGGCGAGAACTATCGTTACCGAACAGATCGAAATAGAACTGGTGCTCATCGCATAAATCATAAAGTGAGGCACGCAGCAGTGATTGCATGCCGACTGGCCATTCTTCCAGTGAATATTTCAACAAATGATGGCTGAAACTCTGGCTATAGAGGCTTTCGTACATGGATACGATAATCAGTGCGCCGGCAAGATCTTCCTGTTCCCAGCGTCCACTGCAGGTGTTGCGGATCTGATGCTGGATCTGGACGATCTGGTTCTCTTCCTCTTCGGTGATCATCAGTACATGATCTACCCGAGCGCTGTAGATACCGAGTGCCAGAGCGAAAGGCAGTAGTGTATCCCGTAAACTTTGTGTCATGGCGACTTCTGTCAGGATGCTACGACGCAATTCTGCAACCAGACTCTCCAGTTCTACAGATTTGAGCAGACAGTGCTCGATGACCTGCAACAGAAATTCATCTGCCAACAGGGTATCCAGCTCCAGGATCGCCTGATCATTATTGAGATCGTATTTGGCAATGACGAGGCTGCCTGCCATTGCAGACAGCTTTGCGTGATCCACATCGTCCCAGCCAAAGCACTGCAGCAATAGAGCCTCAAGCGCCGGATCGTAGTGATCACAACTGAGAAACTCAATGGATTCCAAAAAGTAACTTTCAATGGCTGGATTTTGAAAGCCCAGTTCTAGGAGCCGGCGGTAGTGTTGGAAAGCACCCAGATAATCTTTGCGACGCAGTTTACTTAAGGCAATACCGGAAAAAGCCTGGTGAGAGCCGGCATCCAGGGCAAGGATTTCCTGGAACTGTTGTTCCGCCGCGGCATAGTCACGTTTTGCGATTAGCACATAGGCATAGTTCATCTTGGTATTGATGTGCGACGGTTCAATCTCCAATGCCTTGATTAGCAAAGCTTCGGCAGAATCGATATCCGCATTATCCAGGTCGATCCGGGCCAGGAGGTTTAATGCGCTGGCACACTCCGGCACCTGCTTCAGCGTTTCCCGAACGAGAGATTCAGACTCTTGGCGAGCCTGCTTTCGCTCTTTGAGGCTGTAATCGGCTGAATTGGATATCTTGTAAAGTTCGTTCGCGGCAATCAGTGTGCGAGCGATGTGTGCCTGATCCTCAGTAGAGGGAGAGCTACTGGCTTTGAATAGGGGAGACGTAGAACTTGCCATGATCGGTAAACCTCTTCCGCTTTTTACCCTGATTTGGGTGGTTGTGTTTGCTTTTTCTTATTACTGCTATTTGCGTGCCAGATATGTAGTCTGAACGCATAAAATTTATTGAGTAACTCTATGAAAAATAATAAAAAACCGGCTCGAGGCCGGTTATAAAGTAGGAGAGTTATTGTTGTTGTGTAGCAAGGCGTTTTCGCACTTACCTCAGCTTCTTCTTTACTGAAGAAGCTGAAGCACGTTCTGTGGCTGGGCGTTGGCCTGACTGAGCACCGATAGACCGGCCTGCTGCAGAACCTGCGTCCGCGAAAGTTCTGCGGTTTCGGCAGCGAAGTCTGCATCTCTGATCCGCGAGTTCGACGCGTTCAGGTTTTCAGACGTGATTTGCTGCGTCTCGATGGTTGAGGTAAAGCGGTTCTGGATCGCACCAAGATTCGCCCGCTGCAGGTTGATGGTATTCAGTGCGTTGTCTACTGCGGCGAGGGCAAGGATGGCGCCTTCTACCGAGGAGATATCAATGTCTTTGACCAGCGTTCCTGTTTCACCGGAGCCGTAGGTACCGATCTCAAAACCCGAATTGATAATATCACCTGTTACAGTAGCCAGTTCGATCTTGCCTGCTGCGTTCAGCGCGATGGTGCCAGTTACGACACCGGTGACTACGGCAGTGGAATCGAGGCCGATCTGAGCGCCGGTGACACCCTGATAGTTATCCACGCTGATATTGCGACCGTCGTCGGAGATCAGTCGGAAGGTGCTTCCGAATGCTTCGGCACGAACACCGGATTGACCCGCTTTGTTATTGATGGCGGTTACCATGGCGTTCTGTCTATCTGCGACCGAGTCATTGCTGCCGTAGGAAATGTTGATCTGAACACCATTGATATCAATGCTGCCGCTGGATGCTGACGTGGTCGTGATCGAGCCACCGGTGAGGACCGCGGCATTGACCTGTGCGGTGACACCGGTTCGGTCAGAGACTTCGTTGATAGCGACAGCTTTCGCGATGGCACTGCCATCCCGGTTAACACTGGAAGACGTATCAAAGTTCGACAGGCTGGGCCCAACCGGTACGCCGTTGATGACGATGTCACCAGCGAGCATAGCCGTGGTGGGGACCTCATCACTGATAGCGCCGGAGTTACGGCCGCTAAACTCGCCGATCGCGAGACCCGCATTGCCGATGTTACCGGTGTCGGTATCCAGGATAATGTCACTGCCATCTGAGGAAACCAGCGTGAAGGTACCGCTGTAAGTTACGCCTGCTGCGGCAGTGGTATCTGATGCAGCCAGACCGAATTCGTTAGTGTTAACCGTGGTACTGCGGATGATGATATTTCGACCATCTTCTGCTGTCAGCTGAACACCCTGATCCGGATTACCTGAGAAGCTTGCGGTGACACCGGTTTGTCCAGACACCTCATTGATCGAGGCAACCACGTTTTCAAGGTTGACCGAATCAGAGAGCGTAGAAGACGAGCTCAGGTTAACGGTGACATCGTTAATGGTGATTGCCACACTCTGCGTTGTCGCATTGAAAGCTGATGATGTACCACCCACAAAGGTGCCGTTAATGACAGCTTCGACGCCGGTCTGTTCCTGTACGGCATTAATGGCTGCGGCCTTGGCAATGGCCGATGCATCCTGATCACCACTGGAAAAGGCATCGTTTACACCACTGGAGGCTCCGATAGCAACACCGTTAATCACCAGGTCACCTGCAACCAGCGCTGCGGCCTCGGGCTCGGATGAAATACCATCGGTAGGCGCTGTACCCAGTTGGTCGATCTTCGTTCCTTCAATTCCGAAACTAACGTTCTCACCTTCGTTTGCGCCGATCTGGAAGGTAACATCGCTAAATGTTCCATCGAGTAGCTTGGTGCCGTTAAAGGTTGTTTGCAGCGAAACCCGTTCGATCTCAGCGATCAGCTGTTTCACTTCTTCGTTCAGGGCGACACGGTCGATGTCACTGTTGGTGGCGTTTGCCGCCTGCAGTGCCAGGTCTCGGATCCGCAACAGGTTGTCGGTCATGGAACCGAGCGCCCCTTCAGCCGTCTGCGCCAGGGACACCCCGTCGCCGGCGTTACGTATGGCTACGGTCAGGCCCTGGATTTGAGCTGTGAACCGGGTTGAGATGGCAAGGCCGGCAGCGTCGTCTTTCGCACTGTTAATACGCAAGCCAGAGGACAATCGTTGCAATGCGGTTTGGTTGTCACCCTGAGACCGGTCCAGATTTCGTTGCGCGTTAATAGACGCAATATTGGTGTTAATTATTTGAGGCATTGTCTTCCCCCGCTTGGTAAAGCTATACGGCACATGCTATGCAATAAGTTGTTGGCGCAAGGATTGCCGCCCGGCAACACAACACAGCATACTTTCCTCGAAAGTAGCAAAGGCGATGCCAGTTTTTATAAATCTAAAAAAAGAACATATAAAACAAAAGGATAGGAAATTTATAGGGGTGGTGTATGTAGCGAGCTATGCCGGTTGCAAGAGGCCAGGGCCTTGAAAATCGGAAAGCCTTTGCCGCTTATGTACAGGATGTACGGTATGCCGCGGGCGCAGGGAAGCGCAGGAGCGGCCATGTACAGGATGGTCGGGCAGAAAAGTGTTCCAGGCAATTTCTGCACTTCCGCCATCCCTGACGGTCGGGCAGAAAAGTGTTCCAGACAATTTCTGCACTTCCACCATTCATGGTGGTCGTATGCCGCGGGCGCAGGGAAGCGCAGGAGCGGCCATGTACAGGACGGTCGGGCAGAAAAGTGTTCCAGGCAATTTCTGCACTTCCGCCATCCATGGTGGTAGTCTGCTGCTGGACATGGGCTAGTTAAAAAAGGGGGGAGCAGTTTTTCAGAGTCGTTGAAGCGAATTTACTGTTGCGTTTTCAATTCGCAATCTTCATTCTCTAAATATATTGAAAATCACCGTATGCCGCCCGGCAAATCATAACTAAAACTCCAGGTAATAAAAAAATGGATCAGGCAAAAGCGTTCGAGCCCTTCCTACAACGTCGAGAGAAAAACCTCCAGTATTTCAAAGATCACTTCAAAGATATTTATGCACTCTTCAAAGACTACAAGATGAAGACAATGCAGTTGAATATCCTGACCGAGACTGATGAAGTTAATCTGCTTACAAATACGGGAAAGCATCTTTACGAAGAAGGTGCCAAGGACTACGCGCACAAAGAGGTCGAAAAGTTCCGTCTGGCCTACCGGGAAGGCAAAAAGGTCTGTTCGTTTGTCCCACCATTCTATGGGGACTACCAATATCCGCGTTTTGGTCAATCGGCCGTCAACGATCTGCTCGAAAAGTCGCCCGTGAGAAAAGAGAACTTTCTCTACTACGAATTGGAGGATTTTTACCCCTTAATCGTTTTTCTCGGTTGCGGGCTGGGTTATCACATTGAAGAAATGGTCGCCAAGGACAATGTTCAAAATCTGATTATCGTAGAACCGGATCTCGACAAGTTTGCAGCAAGTCTTTATTCCATTGACTGGGCGGAGATTTGCAAGGGCTACAAATCCCGCAACGGCAAGACCATGCACTTTATTCTGGGAGCAGAAGAATCCGAGTATCTGATATGGGCGGTGACTTGGAATCGCCTGATTGAACTCAGTCCTCACTTTCCCGTTATGACGCTCTTCTACAATCATCAGGGGCGGGAGTTGTTTGATAAAGTGTCTGAGAAAGTAAACAAGGACCTGTTCGTGTTCCTGCTGTCCTGGGGGCACTACGACGATGAGATCAGGCAGCTGAATAATGCTCTGCACAATGTCCATCGCGGCGTGCGCGAGCTGCCGCCACCCATGCCAGAGCCCTCGAGCACCCCCGTCTTTATTGTCGGTAGTGGGCCCTCATTGGATGGGCGCATCGATTACATCAAGCAGGTTAGAGAGGATGTCATTATCATCTCCTGCGGTACATCGCTGAAAACCTTGGCTGCTTACGATGTAAAACCGGATATTCACGTAGAGCTGGAGTCAGACTTATTAGCCTATATCGCGGTCTCCCGAGCCGCCAGTGAGGACTACTATAAGGATATCAAGCTGGTGGGTCCTTCTCATATCAGTCCTTTGATATTCAAGCTTTTCGGTGACGGACGCATGTATTACAAGGCCGAGAGCGCTACTGCATCCATCCTTGGTAGTGATGGCCACGTTATTAAGAACGCTACGCCCACGTGTACCAACCTCGGCGTCGCCTTATCCATAAGCGCAGGATTCAAGAATCTGTTCCTGTTTGGTCTCGATTTCGGTTTCAAGGATCTTGAAAAGCACCACGCCAAAGGTTCCATTTACTACGAAAAGATACTAAAGCAGACGCACAAGGAAAAAGATCTCGTTCGTATTGAAGCTGTTGATGGTGAGGAGGCCTGGTCCACACCCAATTATTTTACCAGTAAGAGAAAGGTGGAAAACCTGATTCAACACCACTCCCCAGACGAAAGCCTCAAGGTTTATAACTGCTCTGATGTGGCAAAAATAGAAGGAGCCGAGTGGCTGGAGAAAGACACATTTATAGCTGTCGTTCAGAATCTGGAAAAGAATCGCCAAAGGGATATGGATTATCTGTTCAACGACAAGGCGAAAGTCTGCAATATGAAAAAGGTCGATAGCAAGCTCAAGTATATTGCTGCCAATATGGATGCCCTGGGAAATGATTTGAAAAAGCTATTGGATGTGGATATTCCCGATCGCGAACAGTTGTCGATTGTTTGCGGACAGGTTAACTGGTACCTGGAGGATATTCTGAAACCCCGTACTCCGGATTTTTACTTTTTTGTGCGTGGCACCATGCGCCATTTTCTGTGTGCGGGTTTTGCCCATGGTTTTGCGATTCAGGACAAGGATGACATCAAGCCCTATATTGATAACTGGAAGCGGGACTTTATGAGCTTCTTTGCGCGCGCCTCGGCGCATTTCAAATCCGTTGTGTTCAAAGAGTTTGATATTGACAAGGATCCCTGGGTTAAACAGTCGATGCGAGATACCGAGGATGGTATCAATGAGTACTTCACCAAGCCGATTGATGAGGTTTACTTGGGGAGAGGATGATTTTTTTCCAAAAATCAAAGCATTAACGAACGGTAACAAAAGAAATTTCCGAAAGGCTAAAGTTTTTTATTGAAAGGTCGCTACCCAGCTGTAACAGGTGAAACGTGATTCGGCGGTTTGAAGTCGGAACCGTTGAACTTTTCTAACACTGTTTGAAAAAGGTTACTCGGGAGAAGCGATATGCCTCAAATAATTAACACCAACATTGCCTCTTTGAATGCCCAGCGAAACCTGAACGCTTCTCAGCGTGATCAGGACTCTGCGTTGCAACGCCTGTCTTCAGGTTTGCGTATTAACAGCGCAAAAGACGACGCAGCGGGCTTGGCGATTTCCACTCGATTCGATTCCCAGATTCGCGGTACCAGTGTAGCAGCACGTAACGCCGGTGACGCGATCTCTCTGGCGCAGACCGCTGAAGGTGCGCTGGATTCTATCAACACTAGTTTGCAGCGTATTCGTGAACTGGCACTGCAGTCAGCGAACGATACCAACACCACTCTAGACCGTCAGGCGCTGCAGGAAGAGGTCGATCAGCTGATCGACGAAATCCAGACAGTGGCTGAAACTGCAAACTTTAACGGCAAGAACCTGCTGGATGGCTCATTCTCCAACGCTGTGTTCCAGACTGGCGCAAACGTCGGTGATACGATTTCTGTGAGTGTCAGTAAGGTTGATGCTGAGTCACTTGGTGTGGCATCGGCTGCCGGTATTTCATCTTCAAACGCAGTTGCAACGCCAAACCTGACCGGTACAACCAGTAGCGCTCTCGTAGCGGGTGATATCGTAATCAACGGTGTTGCGGTTGCAGGTTCTGTCGGTTCAGATGACAACGCTTCACAAGACCAGAAAGCGTCCAGTGCGATCGCTAAAGCGGCCGCGATCAACGCGGTTTCCGATCAGACTGGTGTGCGGGCGGTCGTCAACGAAAACGTTGTGGGTGGTACCACAACTGGTGACGCGACTGCTTCAGACATTACTATCGCTATTAATGGCGTCAGTATTGATCTCAGTAAGGCGACCAACCTCTCTGTAGAAGCCAACTTGGCAGCTGCGGCAGATGCGATTAACGAAAAATCCGGTCAAACAGGTGTGGTTGCCAGCTTTAGTGGCACCGTCGCTGATGGTATAACCCTGACAGCAACCGATGGCCGTAACATTACTTTGGGTGGTACAGCTGCCGATGCAGCGGCAACCTTCGGTCTGCAGGCGACAGGCACCTCTCTGACGTCCTCATCGTTGACCGAGACCTTCGTTGGTACGTATACGCTGGTATCAGAAGACGGTAGCGATATTAATATCACAACGGATACAGGCGACATTGACAATGCCGGTTTCGAAGTGGGTACCTATAGCGGTACTCAAGCGGGGCTGATCGGTGACAATGTTGGTGCCGGTACAGATCTGGCTTCAGGTGACTTGGTTATCAACGGTGTGGCAGTTGGCCCTACCCAGGATGCATTCGATACTTCTTCAAGTGCGAATAATTCTGAAAGTGCCATCGCAAAAGCTGCTGCCATTAACCTGGTAAGTGAGCAAACGGGTGTAACTGCGGTAGCCAATGAAAACCGGGTAACTGGCGGTGACTACACAGTGCAGAGCTCGTTTACCGCTACGATCAACGGTATCGATATCAACATCTCGTTGAGTTCCACTACCGATAGTGTCGCAGATCAGCTGAATACGATTCAGGATGCGATTAACAACTTCTCAGGTCAGACCGGTGTAACTGCCGAGCTGCTCGACGCAGACACCATTACTCTGGTAGCTGCAGATGGTCGAAATATCTCGATCGGTACGGCGGCAGATGCTGCTCTGGGGACAGCGGCAACACTGACAGCTGCTTCCATCTCCTTGCTGTCGGGTACAAGCATCGAGATTGGTTCCAACACGGGTAATGCTGATGTAGCAGGCTTCCGTGTCGGCACCTACGGAAACGGTGAAGGCGGTACGGCACTGCAGGATATCGATATCTCAACGGTTTCCGGTGCGGAAGATGCAGTACTGGCAGCGGATAACGCGATCAACACGGTCGCGACCATCCGGGCAGAGCTGGGTGCTGTTCAAAACCGCTTCCAGAACACCATAGCCAACCTTGAGGTAAGTGGTGAGAACCTGAGTGCAGCGAACTCTCGAATCCGTGACGCTGACTTTGCGGCAGAAACTGCAGCACTGTCCAGATCACAGGTTCTGCAGCAGGCTGGTATCTCGGTACTCGCTCAGGCGAATGCCCGTCCTCAGCAGGTTCTGTCACTGCTCCAGTAACAGGGAGCTAGCGATAACCTTTCAAGCCCGCCCTTACTCTTTAGTAGGGCGGGGTTTGGGTTTAAACTAGACAATGAGGTGAGGTATGAATGACGTAAATATTAACAAGGTAGATATTGCTGCGAAGCAAGTATCTACTGCGTCATCCTCTCCGCCAGAACCTGTGCAGAAGGGGCAGGAAAGCGCTCCATCAAACCCACTGAAACAGCAACAATCAAATGAGTTGAAAGGTCAGAAAGTCGAGGAGCAGATCGAAGCGAATCAACGAAACGTTGAAGACGCGGTCACCAAGCTCAACGACTATGTCCAATCAATTCAGCGAGACTTGCAGTTCCGGCTGGACGAGGACTCAGGTAAGACTGTTATCACGGTACTTGACAGTCGAACCTCTGAGGTTGTCAGGCAGATACCTGATGATGTGGCTCTTAGGTTGGCGCGAGACTTGCAGCAGGACGAACCATTGAGTTTATTTAATGCAAAAGTCTGATTAGTAGCGGCATTAGTTAACAAATCGTTACAGGGCAAAGGGTAAACTTTTGCCCTTTTTTGCCGTTATAGAGACTGTAATTGCCGGAATGATCTTTCGGTATGCATTAGATTCATTGGTTTGGCTGTTGTCTTCTATAATTATAGATAGCAGTGGTCAGTTTGAGAGGCAGCTGTTATGGCAAATATCTCTTCAGTAGGCATCGGTTCAGGCGTTCTCACGAGCGACCTGATTGATAAGCTGGTTGCTGCTGAGCGCGAGCCCACCGAAAAACGGCTGGACTTCAAGGAAGAAGAGATTACCGCAGAGCTGTCCTTATTCGGACAAATTCAGTCGGCTGTTACGGATTTGCGCTTGCCGTCACGATCGTTGGCGGATCCCAATCTTTTTCAAAGTCTGACTGCCGAAAGTGGCAGCAGTGCTTTCAGCGCTTCGGCAACCAGTGAAGCGTCTACAGGCAGCTATAGCCTGGAAGTCACGAACCTGGCCAAGTCCCATTCGCTATCCACGGCAGAATTTTCAGACTCAGATATTACTACCATTGGGACCGGCACCTTAACGTTTACGATCAATGATGTTTCTACCGACATTACTATTGATTCAAGCAATAACACCCTGAACGGCATTGCCAACGCGATTAATGAGACGGAAGACCTGGGTGCATCGGCGTCGGTCATTAATACAGGGTCAGGATACAAGCTGGTCATCACATCGAGCGAAACCGGCCTGGATAATGCGATTGATATCTCGGTTACCGATACCGGCGATGGCAACGATACCGATGCGAGTGGCTTGTCGCAGTTGTCTTATACGACTGGTGCATTGAACCTCACTGAGAATCAGGCGGCTGAAGATGCGACGTTTAATCTGAACGGTATTGCAATCAGTCGTAGTAACAACACCGTTGATGACGTTATTGAAGGTGTAACGCTCAATTTCACTAGTACAAATTCCGGTGCGCCTGCGGCTCTCAATATCACTCGCGACAATGATGCGATCGTCAGCAAGGTTGAGGAGTTTGTCGAGAAGTTTAACGCGCTCCAAAGCTTGATTAGCGAGAATACAAACTTTAACGCTGATAACCCCGCAGCCTCTGGCTTGCTGCTTGGCGATACATCCACGCGGAATATTATCAATCAGATTCAGGGCATTCTTGGGCAGAGTATTGCCGGCCTGGAAAATGCTTCTTCGCGCAGTCTTGCCGATCTCGGTGTCACTACCAACAAGGATTCAGGTCAGTTGGAGTTTGATAGCTCCAAACTGGTTAGTCGCTTAAATTCCGATGCCTTTTCCGTTGCTGGCGTATTTGCGGATCAGGGGCGTACGACGGATGGTCAGATCGAGTTCGTTCGCGGAGGTATCGATACCAAGGTAGGAACTTACGCAATTGAGGTCACTCAGCTGGCAACACGCGGAACCTTGTCCGGGAACGTCGCCCTCGGTGCCACGACGACCATCGATACGGACAACGACGAATTAAGCATAACGGTTGATGGAATTGCTTCAGGTGCTATCACCTTGGATGCTGGAGATTACACGCCCGCCGAGCTTGCGCAGGAGCTTCAGGACAAGATCAATGCAGATGCGAATATCGCGGGTGCAGGCAAATCGGTGACTGTGTCCCTGGACGGTTCGGACCAGCTGGTCATTACCTCCAATGAATATGGCAGCGAATCTTCCATTGAAATTAATTCGGTAGATACGAATTCTGCGGCGCAACTGGGCCTTGATGTGGGCGTGGGCACTGACGGAGTTGATGTCGAGGGCACGATCAACGGTGTCGCTGCGACAGGCAGTGGTCAATATTTGCTGGCAGCCGAAGGTGATGATTCAGAATCGATTCGATTGAAGGTTACCGGTGGAGCTCTGGGTGACCGCGGTACAGTGAGTTATATAGAGGGTGTTGGTGAGCAGATGGTGGATCTCATCAACAGTTTCTTGAGTTCTCAAGGTACGATTACCGCTAAGAATGAGCGTCTGAATACCCAGCTTGAAGGAATAGCGGAAGAGCGTGTTCGTCTCAATGAGCGCATCACGGCCTTAAATGATCGCCTGGTAAGACAGTTTACGGCGGCCGATATTATCATCGCGCAATTGAATAGTACGCAGGATTTTATTTCTCAACAGCTTGAGGCCATAGTGGCTTCGAACAAGAAAGATTAATCGGGTTTTAACAAAGTGTCAGCAGAGCCTGACATTAAACATCAGGAGTCACAACATGAACGCACTGCATCAGTATCAGTCCGTTAATACGCAGACAAGCGTGGTCGATGTAGATCGTCACCAGCTTATTCAGCTTTTGTTTGATGGTGCTCTGGAGCGCATCAATATGGCCAAAGCCAGGATCCAGGCTAAGGATTACGAAGGCAAGAACAAGCTGATTACCAAGTCCATGGAAATTGTGGCGGGTTTGCGAAGCTTTCTTGATCTGGACCAGGGAAAAGAGCTGGCGCAAAACCTGTATGATCTGTATGCATATTGCGAGCGTCGTTTAGCACACGCGAACTTCCAGAATGATGTGGAAGCGCTGGATGAGGTGTCGGACCACATTCGGAAGATTCGCGAGGGCTGGATGGGTATTCGCGACGAAGCAAAAGCAAACGGCCTGATTTAAAAGCCGTTCCCCCGCTAATAAAAATGAAGGATCCCCGACGTGGTCAAACGCGCAGGGGATCCCTGATTCATTTAAATTGCTACTGCTTCAAGCTACGGGTTTTTCGCCATCGACTGTTCTAGCGCGTGAATCCGCTTTTCAAGTGGAGGATGGGAGAGAAATAGTTCGCCGAGCTTCGAGCGTCTGAGACCGGAGATCCCAAAAGCCGTCAGCTGATCCGGCAAGTCCGATCCCCTTTGGTTATTCTGCAGCCGCCTCAGAGCACCAATCATTTTATGTGTTCCGGCCAGGCTAGCTCCACCTTCATCGGCCCGGAACTCCCGGTATCGAGAAAACCACATCACGATAATGCTGGCCAGTATTCCCAGCACGATCTCTGCGATGATGGTCGTAACCCAGAAGGCGGGGCCATGGCCCCGTTCGACCTTGAATACCGTCCGATCCACGATATGTCCAATGACGCGGCTCAAGAAGATAACAAAGGTATTTACCACGCCCTGTATCAATGAAAGCGTCACCATATCTCCGTTGGCAACATGGCTTATCTCATGGCCAAGTACTGCCTCGGCTTCATCTTTCGTCATCTGCTCCAGAAGCCCGGTACTCACTGCTACCAACGCATTGTTGCGGCTCGCACCGGTGGCAAAGGCATTTATTTCGGGAGAACGATAAATTGCTACTTCGGGCATGCCAATTCCCGCTCTTTTAGCCTGTTCTGCCACGGTGGTGAGTAACCAGTGCTCGGTGGGATTCGATGCTTGCTGAATTACTGCGGCGCCAGTCGACTTCTTGGCCATCCATTTTGAAATCGCAAGGGAAATGAATGAGCCGCCGAATCCAAATAAAGCAGAGAAAATAAGCAGTGAATTAAAGTCGAGTCCCGTTCCTTGCTGATTGAGTATGCTTTCGACACCCAAAAGTCGCAATGAAATACTGAGAACGACAATGATTGCCAGGTTAGTAGCCAGAAATAACGCAATTCGTTTCACGGATTTCTCCAATTTAGAGCTAGTCAGCCACACGGCTGCAAAAAATATGTAGGGTTTAGGCAGTCTATTTCAAGCGTACTAATCAAAAAATTACGTCATAAAAAAAGGGCCTCGCGGCCCTTTTTCTGAATTACGTTTACTTCTGTTCGATATTGCTGCCGATTTCAATTCGGCGAGGTTTCATTGCTTCCGGAATCTCTCTCACCAAATCTATTTTTAGCAAGCCATTTTCCAGGGCCGCGCTGGTTACTCGAACATGATCTGCGAGTTCGAAGGTGCGTTCGAAATTTCGTGCAGCAATACCCTGGTGTAAAAAAGTACGCTCTTTTTCCACCGGGGCCTGTTGTCCTTTGATGGTTAGCTTGTTCTGGTTGCTCTGGATGTCCAGATCGGATTCGGCAAAACCGGCAACTGCCAATGTGATTTGGTACTGATCCTTACCCAGGGCTTCGATATTGTATGGGGGGTAACCACCATTTTTCTGGTCGCCACGAGAGGCATTTTCCAGCAGATTGAATAAATGGTCGAATCCAACAGAAGAGCGGTACAGGGGGGAAAAATCAACAGTTCTCATATTCAATATCCTTCTTTAAGCAATATTTAGTGTGACACCCCATTTATGGCGATGTCTTTTCATTCATGAAAGTGAGGAGCCTCCTAGGAGCACTCCTCACAATTCATACATATGGCCTGATGATTTCTTTTCAATATCGTTGAAAAATTAATTTTCCACGATGGCGCTGGTGTCTTCTCCGCCAAAACACTCCAGAAGATCCGGGATCAGCCGATCAAGCTCCATGGCCATGATGGCAAATCCAGCATCAAATTTGCTTGCGGCGTCATCTGCTTCGGTATCGTCGAGTTTTTCCTGGAGAACATCTGCAAACTTAACGCGCTTCACGGATAGATCGGTTCCCAGTACAAAAGAAAGTGAGTCATTCCAGGTCAAACTCAGTCGCTCAACTGACATACCGGCATCAAGATTCTGTTTGATTTGTTCCGTGTCCAGCTCCAATCCTTTGTACTTGATGCTGCCTTTTTCTTCACCGTTGGCGATCAGCTCACATTCGTAACCAATTTCAAAGCCCTTGGGGGTGTGTTCCTCTCCCGTAACCCATGCGCCCATCAAGGTTGAGGGCGATTGTTTGACTTCCGGAACGCGTATGGGCAATGAGCCAATGGTTTTGCGCAAGTGGCTGCTGAATTCGTCCGCCTGATTGTTGGAGCTTGAATTAATGACCATGTAGCCGGAAGCAGGGCACAGGTAGGCGAAGTAGCGTTGGGTTCGGGTAAACGATTTTGGCAGCAGTTCTGATGTAACCTGCTCCTTAAGTTCCGATTTTTCTTTACGACTTACTTTTCGATGTTGTTGTTCCTCAATTTCGGCAGCGCGTAAGGCAACTTGCTCGTTTACAACCGCGCTGGGTAAAATCCGTTCCTGTTTTTGCAGGCATATCATCCAGTATTTATCGGTGACATGAACAAACTCCTGAGCCTTGTTGCCCAAAACAGGTGCCCAGCCTAACTGAGTCGTGTCTCCGGGGCCGCAAGGTTTAAAAGGGGCGTTTGCGAGGGCCTCCTCCAATTGTGTGTTGCTAAGTTCGAAAGGTTTGCTGAAGCGATAAAAAAGGATGTTCTTGAACCACATAGTTTGAGTATTGACCTATATTGTTGGAAAAGTTCAGGGCAATCGAAGGATTGTTTGTGCGGTTCGAATTATGCGTATCAGATGTAAAAAAACCAAGTGGAATACGTTTTAAATTACTTTAAAAATAGGTTGTAAGTTTTTGAATTCAAAAAAACCGAATAAAACAGTGATACTGTATACCACTTCCGGGTGTCATTTATGTGATCAAGCGGAGAAGGTGTTTCGTATCTGTTTAGCTGCGATGGAGCTTGAGGCTCAGCCGGTCCTGGAGAAAGTGGATGTCGCCGATGACCCCGAGCTTTTTGCGCTATACGGCGAGAGTATTCCGGTCCTGCAAATTGTGGGTATTCCAGTCGCACTGTACTGGCCATTTAACGAGAAAATGCTCGAAGATTATTTCGATACGTTTTTAGGTATGAAGGATTGATCAAGATGTTATTTGTTGTTTCTCCAGCTAAATCCCTGGACTTTGAAAGCGCATCACTATTGGATGTTCATACAAATCCAGAGTTTGTCGACGAGGCCTCACAACTGGTTGGGGTGCTAAAGAAAATGAGTTCCCAGGATGTACAGTCTCTGATGGGGGTGAGTGAAAAGATCGCTGAATTGAATGTTGAGCGTTTCAATAGCTGGACAAAACAATTTACACCAGCCAATTCGAAACAGGCGATTTACGCATTCAAGGGCGATGTTTACACCGGCATCGGCGTTGCAAGTTGTGACCAGGAACAGGTTGATTACTTTCAAAAGCACCTGCGAATTTTGTCTGGACTCTATGGGCTCCTCAAGCCTCTGGATTTAATGCAAGCCTACCGCCTGGAAATGGGGACGAAGCTGGAAACACCAGACGGCAAGGGGCTTTACCAATTCTGGGGTGACAAGTTAACAGATCGCCTGAATCTGGAGCTGGATCTGGAAGAAGGAGCGGTTTTGGTGAATCTAGCCTCAAATGAGTATTTCAAATCCATTAAGCCCAAGAAAATTCATGCGCGTATCGTTACGCCAATTTTTAAAGATCTCAAAAATGGCAGCTATAAGATCGTGAGCTTTTACGCTAAAAAGGCGAGGGGATTAATGGTGCGCTATGCGGCCGACCGTAAGGTAACCGACGTTGAAGCGCTTAAAGGCTTTGATTATGAGGGCTACGCTTTCAACGAATCGATGTCTACTGCAGATGACTGGGTGTTTACGCGTGACAACGTCCCCGGGAAGTGAGTTGGTGGTAAATAAAAATAGCTCCGTGATTTCGGGCGTACCCATGCGGGGGCGACAAACATACCGCTTCGCGCGACTGGGTTTGAATCTTTTTGCCGGTAGTGCGTTCATTCAATCCTGTTTTCAGTTTCCGTCAATTTCTAAAATTGATCAGCGCTATCTCAACGATTACGGGTTGTTTCGTTTTTGGGTAGATGATCTTAAACGATCCATGAATACAGAGATTCATGTGCATGGTCGCCCGATGCAGCAGGAGGGGATGTTTGTATCGAACCACATCTCATGGCTCGATACGATTATTCTGAATCGGGTCAAAGCCCTGAGTTTTGTTGCCCGGCATGATCTCGCCGAATGGCCTTTTCTGGGAAAATTTACACAGCGTATGAGCTCTGTGTTTATTGATCGCAGCAACAAATTTCAGGCATACCGATCTATCCCGGCTTTGGAAGAGCGATTAAATCAGGGGCGTTCTGTCGTTGTTTTCCCGGAATCCACAACCTCAGACGGTACAGGGTTACTGCCGTTTTATCCCATGTTTTATGAGGCGGCGGTGAGAACGCGCAGCATGATACAGCCAATCGCTATTCGTTACACGGATGGTCTGGGGAAGCAGATTGTAGAGCCGGCCTTCATCAATGAAGACAGCTTTCTGGACACTCTTTCGAGAATTTTATGGGTAGATAAGGTGCATGCACATCTCTGTTTTTTGGAGCCCATCGATGCTCAAAAGGTAGGAAGGAAGAAAGCCTGCGCCTTGTCACGAGATCAAATTCAGCAAGCCCTGGTACAGTTTGGACGTTAGCCGTCTGGAGAAAGGTGTGGGCAGTGCTCACCGCACTTGAGGTCGAAAACAAAAAAGCTCCGCTATGCGGAGCTTTTTTGTTTTACATCACAACGAACTAAGCAGGGTAATCGCGCTTGTCGTATCCGGTGTAAAGCTGACGAGGACGACCAATACGATAATTCTCGCTTACCATTTCGTTCCAGTGAGCGAACCAGCCTATGGTGCGGGACATGGCGAAAATTACAGTAAACATTGACTCTGGAATGCCAATCGCCTTAAGGATTATACCTGAATAGAAATCAACATTCGGATACAGCTTACGTTCAACGAAATACTCATCTTCCAGGGCGATTTGCTCCAGTTTCTTGGCGATCTTGAGCAGGGGATCGTTTTCGAGTCCAAGAGTTGTAAGTACTTCTTCACAGGTCTCACGCATCACTTTGGCCCTGGGGTCAAAATTCTTATATACGCGGTGGCCGAAGCCCATCAGCCTGAATGGATCGTTCTTGTCTTTCGCTTTGGCAACAAACTCTTCGATACGGGATTCGTCTCCAATCTGATTCAGCATGGTCAGAACCGCTTCATTGGCACCACCATGCGCAGGCCCCCAAAGTGCAGCGATACCTGAAGCGATACAGGCAAACGGGTTGGCGCCGGTTGAGCCCGCCAGACGGACGGTTGAGGTGGATGCATTCTGCTCATGGTCCGCATGTAGCATGAAAATTCGATCCATCGCTTTGGCGATCACCGGCTCGAAAGTAACATCGCCCGCCGGAGTGCTGAACATCATGTGCAGGAAGTTTTCTGCATAGTCCAGATCGTTTCGTGGATACATGAATGGTTGACCGATGGAGTACTTGTAGCACATTGCTGCCAGCGTCGGCATCTTGGCGATCAGACGAAAACCGGCAATCTCCCGATGTTGCTTGTCTGAAATATCCATGGAGTCGTGATAGAACGCAGAAAGCGCGCCGACAACGCCACACATGATTGCCATTGGGTGGGCGTCGCGTCTGAAGCCTCTGAAGAAATGGTTTACCTGGTCATGCACCATTGTGTGGTTGCGGACCGTTGCGCGAAAAGCCTTGGATTGCTCTGGAGTAGGCAGTTCTCCATGAAGTAACAGGTGGCAGAGTTCGAGGTAGTCTGACTTCTCCGCCAATTGTTCGATGGGATAGCCTCGGTGCAGGAGAACGCCTTTGCCGCCATCGATAAAAGTGATTTTAGACTCACACGCAGCAGTTGATACGAAGCCCGGGTCATACGTAAACAGCCCTTCAGAAACCAGGCTTCTAACGTCGATTACGTCGGGACCCACAGAACCGGAATAAATGGGTAAATCGATGGTCTTACCATCTACCGATAACTGAGCTTTCTTATCAGTCATGGTGCTCTCCTGTTACAGATGTTTGTCTTAGCGGCTCCCGGCTCCCAGTAAAGGGATAGCAGCCACCAAAGGAAAAAGTTCGCGCATTATGACAAATAGCTTCACTATAGTCATCTTACCTTCATTGACCAACAATGAATCATCCTGATGGACGATCTCGCTTGGCTTTTTACTCGACGAACCAAGATGGTGCTTGAGTAAAAGATGAGGTTTTGTCAGCCCTAATGTGGTGCGCAAAAGTCTGTTTTCTTTCGCATAACCGTTTGTTTCTCTGCACAAATTGGGCAGATTAACATGAGGGCGCGTCAACTATAGGGAGTAAAATAAAATTGTCAAACATCCGCTTGTAAAGCCCGGTATCGGCAAGTAAATGCGAACTGAAGCACATGTTTGTATTTGTGTAACTTAGTCCCTATAATTCGGTGCCCAAATTTGTGGCCCGCGACTTGCTGTCCTGGATGCTCTCGCCCGTTAAGACGGGCAAGGCTCCAAACTGAAAACAGCTTGGGGGAGTCAGGGTTCAAATTCCGAGAATGCTAAGTCGATTGTGCGTCCTTTAAGCTCGTAAAAAGCCGCGCGATAGCCCTTCCAACAAGACTTTGCATAATACAGGCGTCAAGCCAATATGAGAGAGTGTATGAGCTGTGAATAATAAACGACCCGTAAATCTTGATTTGACCCAATTTAGTTTTCCGCTGCCCGCGCTAACGTCCATAGTGCATCGAATTACCGGAGTGGGACTATTTATTGGTGTCGCTATTCTTATGTATGCGTTGGATCTGTCCTTGCAAAGCGAAGAAGGATTCAACTCAGTAAAAGAGTGTTTGGATGGAACCTTGGCCAAGCTAGTGATTTGGGCACTCGTTTCTGCGCTTCTTTATCATTTGGTTGCAGGAATCAAACACCTGCTTATGGATTTTGGAATAGGTGAAACGCTGGAAGGCGGCGTATTGGGCGCGAAAGCGACCATTGCTGTTTCTGTCGTTCTGATTGTGTTGGCAGGAGTGTGGATATGGTAGCTAGCGTAACAAGTTTAGGGCGAAACGGACTCTACGATTGGTTAATGCAGCGCGTCACCGCGGTGGTGCTAGCGGCATATGCAGTGTTTTTGATGGGTTATTTGGTTGTCAATCCTGGTTTGGGTTTCGAACAGTGGAACGCACTGTTTGAAAATACCTGTATGCGAATCTTTTCTTTGCTTGCCCTGCTGTCACTAGGCGCCCATGCGTGGGTGGGGCTGTGGACCGTGTCGACAGATTACATTAAGGCAACGGGATTACGTTTTATCTTCCAGGCGATATGCGGATTGGTCATGTTCGTATACGTCGTCTGGGGTGTGCAGATTTTGTGGGGGCTGTAACGCATGTCGAAATTAAGAACTTTAAACTATGATGCCATCGTTATCGGTGGTGGTGGCGCTGGTATGCGTGCTGCGTTGCAGTTGACCGAATCCGGCGTTAAAACGGCATGTATCACAAAAGTATTTCCAACGCGGTCTCACACGGTGTCTGCCCAGGGTGGCATTACCTGTGCAATCGCGAGTGCAGATCCCAATGATGATTGGCGCTGGCACATGTATGACACGGTCAAGGGATCAGACTATATTGGGGATCAGGATGCTATTGAGTATATGTGCTCGGTAGGTCCGCAAGCAGTATTCGAACTTGATCACATGGGCTTGCCTTTCTCTCGAACGGAAGCTGGCCGCATCTATCAGCGTCCTTTTGGTGGTCAGTCCAAGGATTTTGGTAAGGGTGGTCAGGCTGCCCGTACCTGTGCAGCAGCTGACCGTACCGGTCATGCGCTATTGCACGCGTTATATCAGGGCAATTTGAAAGGTGGTACAACCTTCCTTAACGAATGGTATGCCGTCGATCTGGTTAAAAATCAAAAAGGCTCTGTTGTCGGCGTTATCGCGATTTGTATCGAAACGGGTGAAACCGTTTATGTAAAAGCGAAAGCAACCGTCATGGCAACTGGCGGTGCCGGCCGCATCTATCAGTCCACAACCAATGCCCTGATCAATACCGGTGATGGCATGGGTATGGCCTTACGCGCCGGATTTCCTGGTCAGGATATGGAAATGTGGCAGTTCCACCCAACCGGTATCTATGGTGCGGGAACGCTCGTTACTGAAGGCTGTCGAGGTGAGGGTGGATACCTGATTAACAGTGAAGGCGAGCGTTTTATGGAGCGTTATGCGCCAAACGCGAAAGATCTCGCTGGTCGGGATGTTGTGGCGCGTTCCATGGTTCTGGAAATTCTGGAAGGTCGCGGGTGTGGTCCAAATAAAGATCACGTTCTGTTGAAACTGGACCATCTGGGTGAAGAGACGCTAAATCTGCGATTGCCAGGTATTTGTGAGTTATCCAAAACGTTCGCGCATGTTGATCCGGTGAAGGCTCCAGTTCCTGTCGTTCCAACTTGTCACTACATGATGGGAGGTATCCCGACCAATATTGGTGGTCAGGCCCTAATGCAGAATGCAGATGGTGGCGATGAAATCATTGACGGTTTGTACGCTTGCGGTGAAGCTGCCTGTGTATCCGTTCATGGGGCGAACCGTCTTGGTGGTAATTCGCTCCTGGATCTCGTGGTATTTGGTCGTGCAGCTGGCCTCCAGATTGAGAAGTCGTTGCGTGAAGGCGTAAGTCATGATGATGCCAGCGATTCCGATATTGAATCAGCTTTATCTCGTCTGAATCGACTCAATACATCAACGTCCGGCGAAAGCATGGTTGAGGTGAAAGAAGAGCTTCAAAAAACCATGCAGTTATATTTCGGTGTGTTCCGTGAAGGTGAGAGCATGCAGAAGGGGCTAAAACTGCTGGATGAGATAGGCGAACGTATCAAGAATGTTCACCTGGAAGACAAGAGTCAGGCTTTCAATACGGCCCGTATCGAAGCTCTGGAGCTGGATAATCTGTATGAAGTGGCCTACGCCACTGCGGTTTCAGCGGAGGAGCGAAAGGAGAGTCGTGGAGCGCATGCGCGTAATGACTTTACCGAGCGTGATGATGAAAACTGGCTGAAGCACTCTCTGTACATTCCGACTGAAAAACGCGTCGCCAAGCGTGATGTAAACTTCGCGCCGAAAACAGTTGAAGCCTTCCCACCAAAAGTTCGGTCTTACTAGGAGAGTTTGAAGATGTTAGTAAGTATCTATCGGTATAATCCGGAAAAAGACCAGGTTCCATACATGCAGGATATCGATTTGGAGATACCTGAAGGCAAGGATCTCATGGTTCTCGATGTCCTGCACTTGCTGAAGGCAAAAGACCCTTCAATCACCTATCGTCGTTCATGCCGAGAAGGTGTCTGCGGTTCGGATGGCCTCAATATGAATGGCAAAAACGGTCTGGCATGTATCACGCCGCTGTCAGATGTCGTTAAAAAGAACAAGCTTATCATTCGACCTCTTCCAGGTTTGCCGGTGATTCGTGACCTGGTTGTAGACATGAGCATGTTCTACAAGCAGTACGAAAAAATTAAGCCGTTTTTGATTAATGACACTCCGCCGCCTGCGATAGAGCGCCTGCAGACACCAGAAGATCGAGCCAAACTGGACGGTCTTTATGAGTGTATTCTGTGTGCGTGTTGTTCCACAGCATGTCCTTCTTTCTGGTGGAATCCGGATAAATTTGTCGGGCCGTCTGGTCTGCTTCAGGCCTATCGTTTCCTGGCTGACTCGCGGGATACAGCTACCGCAGAGCGTTTGGACGATTTGGATGATCCCTTCAGCGTTTTCCGGTGTCGTGGAATCATGAACTGTGTGAGTGTCTGTCCTAAAGGACTAAATCCAACCAAGGCTATTGGGCATATTCGCAATATGCTGATGCAACGCTCAACCTGATGTTCGTGTATGTCTGTGGTGATTGGTTAGACAGCAATCACCACAGGCAAACAAGCGAGAATTAATGGCGTATATCGCCATAACGAAATTGAAAATACTGTCTATAATCAAGTGATGAATCCTTCCGCATAATCCCGCGAATAATGGGGCTGCGGAAAGTCTGGAAGCTGTCTTAAGGGCTCAAAAAGTCCGCAGGGCAGTTTGCTGATATTTAAAACCACTGGGGAATCGGGTAACACCCGTATTATCTTCGAGGCAGCAGTCATCATAACCTTTTAGGGGGTTGTGCGCTTTTTTCCAAAGCGCATGCAAAACTGGCCGGTTATCGGCAGCCAAAAAGATAGTGCCTGGTATTCGCATTTACTGCTAACTAAGGCGAGCTATTAATGCAAGAAAGCATCATGGAACAGCTCTGGCGGACTTCTCATCTGTCAGGGGGTAATCTGGTTTACGTGGAGCAGCTGTACGACGCTTATCTGTCTGATCCTAACAGCGTTCCAGAAGAATGGCGGAGTTATTTTGATCAATTACCCCGCGTCAACGGCCACTCTGCCAAAGATATTCCTCACTCCACCATTCGCGAACAGTTTCTCCACCTCTCCAAAAACAAATACGTCAGTCAGGATCTAAGTACTCCTGCAAGCGCTACCAGCGAACACGAGAAGAAGCAGGTAAAAGTTCTTCAGCTCATTAGCGCCTATCGTATTCGTGGTCATCAGGTTGCGAATCTGGACCCACTGGGCTTGATGGAACGTGAAACCGTTGCTGACCTGGATCTGGATTATCATGGGTTGAGTGAAGCGGATCTTGATACCCTGTTTCAGACGGGCAGTCTTGCTTTCGGTCCCGAAGAGCTCACCCTAAAAGAAATCATAGATGGCCTGAAACAGACTTACTGTGCTTCGATTGGTGCGGAATATATGCATATCGTCGACACAGATATTCGACGTTGGTTTCAGCAACGTCTGGAATCGGTGAAGGGAAAACCGAACTATGAATTCGATACCCGATATCATTTGCTGGAGCGTTTGACGGCAGCCGAAGGACTCGAAAAATATCTTGGTTCCCGTTACCCGGGTACCAAGCGTTTTGGTCTTGAGGGTGGCGAAAGTCTTATACCGTTGGTAGATGAATTGATTCAGCGAGCCGGTGGGTACGGAGCGAAGGAAATTGTTATTGGTATGGCCCACCGGGGCCGTCTAAATGTACTGGTCAATACACTCGGCAAAAACCCCAAAGACCTGTTTGACGAGTTCGACGGTAAAAAACTACACGACATGGGCTCAGGGGATGTGAAGTACCACCAGGGCTATTCTTCAAATGTCATGACTCCCGGGGGGGAAGTGCACTTGGCGCTGTCGTTTAATCCCTCTCACCTGGAAATCGTTTCTCCGGTAGTTGAAGGATCCGTGCGTGCTCGACAGACACGACGTCATGACCCGCATGGTGAAACCGTAGTCCCCATTATCATGCATGGTGATGCCGCGTTTGCCGGACAGGGCGTCGTGATGGAAACTTTCCAGATGTCTCAAACCCGCGCTTTTCGCACGGGCGGTTCGGTTCATGTCATCATCAACAATCAGGTTGGGTTTACAACCAGCAAGCGTGAAGATGCGCGTTCCACCGAATACTGCACGGACGTCGCGAAAATGATTGAGGCGCCCATCCTGCACGTTAATGGTGATGATCCCGAGGCGGTCTTGTTTGCCACACAGGTTGCTTTGGATTATCGCAATCAGTTTAAACGCGATGTGGTGATTGACCTGTTTTGTTACCGCCGTCGTGGGCACAACGAAGCAGATGAGCCATCGGGCACTCAGCCTCTGATGTACAGCGTAATCAAGAAATTGAATACGACGCGAACGATTTATGCGGAACGCTTGATCAAGGAAGGTGCCATCAATGAGGATCAAGCGAAAAAACTTGAAGATGATTATCGCAATGCTCTCGATAAGGGAGATCACGTCACCAAAAGTCTTGTACTGGAGCCTAATAAATCCATGTACGTGGATTGGTCACCTTTTATTGGTCACGCTTGGACTGCAAAAGCAAAAACCGGTATCGCCCTGAAAACGCTGCAACGTTTGGGCAAAAGAGCTGGCAATATACCAGAAGGGTTCCCTATTCAGCGTCAGGTGCAGAAGATCATCGAAGACCGAAACAAAATGACCCAGGGCGCGATGCCTATCAACTGGGGATACGGCGAGGTGATGGCCTATGCCACCCTGCTGCATGAAGGTCACGAAGTGCGCATAACTGGACAGGATGTGGGGCGTGGTACCTTCTCACACCGTCATGTGGTTCTACATAACCAGAGTGATGCCTCGACTTATGTCCCTTTGGCTCACCTTTCAGAAGATCAGCCCAAACTGGAAATTTATGATTCCCTGCTTTCAGAGGAAGCAGTTCTGGCTTTCGAATACGGTTATGCGACGACAAACCCTGGGGCATTGGTGATTTGGGAAGCACAGTTTGGTGACTTCGCTAATGGTGCGCAGGTGGTGATTGATCAATTTATTACCAGTGGGGAGCATAAGTGGGGTCGTCTTTGCGGGCTGACGATGTTGCTGCCTCATGGTTACGAAGGGCAGGGGCCAGAGCACTCTTCCGCCAGGCTGGAACGTTATCTTCAGATGTGTGCTGAGCACAATGTTCAGGTGTGTGTCCCGACGACACCGGCTCAGGTTTTCCACATGTTGAGGAGACAGGTCAAGCGTCCGCTAAGGAAGCCTCTTATTGCGATTACTCCGAAAAGTTTGCTGCGCCATAAAGAAGCCGTTTCAACCTTGGAAGACCTGAGTCAAGGGCACTTTCAAACCGTGATAGGGGAAACCGATGAACTCGATAATCGCAAGGTTAAGCGTGTGATTATGTGTAGTGGCAAGGTTTATTACGAGCTACTCGATTTCCGTCGTAGCAATGAACTGAATGACACGGCAATTGTTCGTATTGAGCAACTATATCCTTTTCCTGGAGATGACCTTGAAGAGATTCTGGGTATGTATCCCAAGGTTGAGGATGTGGTCTGGTGCCAGGAAGAGCCTCAGAATCAGGGCGCCTGGTATCCCACACAACATCGCATGCGTCGAGCGTTGAAAAACATTAATGAGAAGATTTATCTCAGGTATGCCGGCCGTAAAAGTTCCGCTGCTCCTGCTGCAGGATATATATCAGTGCACGTAGAAGAGCAAAACAAACTAATCAATCAAGCATTTGATTTTGCATAAGCGTTTTATAAGGATTGGAAATGTCTACAGAAATTAAAGCACCGACCTTCCCTGAATCAGTAGCGGACGGAACCATAGCAACCTGGCATAAGCAGCCAGGAGAGCAAGTCGCTCGGGATGAACTCATTGTCGATATTGAAACGGATAAAGTGGTTCTTGAAGTAGTTGCGCCAGATGATGGTGTCATCGAAGAGATTATCAAGAATGAAGGTGACGTTGTTCTCAGTGGCGAAGTTATAGGTAAATTTAAAGCAGGTGCGACGGGTTCGACTTCCGCACCCGCTAAAGAAGAAGCGTCATCGCCTGCGGAAGAGTCCACTGAGGACAATGCGCAAGCTGATGTTGTGATGAGTCCTGCGGCCCGTAAGCTGGTTGAAGAGAATTCTCTTGATCCTGCCGCAATTGATGCGACAGGTAAAGATGGCCGTGTAACCAAGGAAGATGTGGTGAATCACCTGGAAAGTCAAAAAGGTGCTTCAGCTGCCGCGGCGTCAGCGAGTTCAGCTCCAGCGCAGACTGCACCATCGGTTCCCATGCCCGCCGGGAATCGGGCAGAGAAACGAGTGCCCATGACCCGCCTGCGTGCAAGTATTGCTCGTCGATTGCTGGATGCGAGCCAGAATACGGCTATGTTGACGACCTTTAATGAAGTCAACATGAAGCCATTGATGGATATGCGCAAACAGTACAAGGAGCTTTTTGAAAAAACTCACAACGGAACCAAGCTGGGGTTCATGTCGCTGTTTGTGAAAGCTGCCGCTGAAGCACTCAAACGATTCCCCGCAGTCAATGCCTCGATAGATGGCGATGATATTGTCTATCACGGATATCAGGATATTGGTGTTGCCGTGTCTACCGAAAAAGGCTTGGTTGTACCGGTTTTGCGGGATGCAGACACGATGAGTCTGGCGACAATCGAAGGCACAATCAAAGAGTTTGGGTTGAAAGCTCGCGATGGCAAATTGACCATCGAAGAAATGACTGGTGGTACTTTTACCATCTCTAACGGTGGTGTGTTTGGTTCGTTAATGTCGACACCGATTTTGAATCCACCTCAAACTGCCATTCTCGGGATGCACAAAATTCAGGAGCGACCCATGGCAGTGAATGGACAAGTGGTGATATTGCCAATGATGTACTTGGCGTTGTCATATGATCACCGCATGATTGACGGTAAAGAAGCCGTTCAGTTCCTGGTAACCATTAAAGAGCTGATCGAAGATCCTGCTCGAATTCTTCTTGAAATATAAGCCGTCAGTCAGGAGTTAAGTATCTATGTCAAAGAAATACGATGTTATTGTAGTCGGAGCCGGACCTGCTGGTTATGTTGCCGCCATTCGCTGCGGGCAGTTGGGTTTGAAGACCGCTTGTGTTGAAAAGTGGACCTCTGACAGCGGCAAACAAATTCTTGGAGGCACCTGCCTCAATGTCGGCTGTATTCCGTCAAAGGCCTTGCTGGAGTCATCCCACAAGTTTGAAGAGGCAAAGCACGATTTTGAAAACCATGGCATCAAGCTGGATGACCTGGAGATTGATGTTGCCAAAATGATGGAACGAAAAAACACCATCGTAAACAACCTTACGGGTGGCATCGCGTCCCTGTTCAAAGCCAATGGTGTGACGTCTATTCAGGGGACAGGCAAGCTGCTGGCAGGTAAACAGGTTGAGGTCACGGGCAGTAAGGGTGATGTCACCACATATGAAGCGGATAATATTGTTTTGGCGACGGGGTCAAAGCCTGTCGAAATTCCGCCTGCACCGATTACTGAGGGACATATCGTCGATTCAACAGGTGCTCTCGAATTTGATGAAGTACCGAAGCGGCTTGGTGTTATTGGAGCGGGCGTGATTGGCCTGGAACTGGGAAGTGTTTGGGCACGCTTGGGTTCGGAAGTGACGGTTATTGAAGCCCAGGATACCTTTTTGAGTATTGTGGATCAGCAAATCGCAAAGGATGCACTGAAACACTTTAAAAAGCAGGGCCTGGATATCAAACTCAAGGCGATGGTGACAGGAACCGAAATTAAACGCGGTCTGGTTAATGTCAGTTATAAAGATTCCAAAGGTAACCAGGAACTCAAGGTTGATAAACTCATCGTCGGTGTTGGTCGTTCTCCGGTTACAGACGGACTTTTGTCTGCAGACTGCGGCGTGAATCTGGATGAGCGCGGTTTTATTTTTGTTGATGATCAGTGCCAGACGGATGTTCCCGGTATCTATGCCGTTGGTGATGTGGTCAGAGGCCCCATGCTGGCTCACAAAGGCATGGAAGAAGGTGTCATGGTAGCCGAGCGTATCGCAGGCCAGAAGACTCAGGTGAACTATGACTGCATTCCGGGTGTTATCTATACCCATCCTGAAATTGCTTGGGTTGGTCAAAGCGAAGAGCAGCTGAAAGCCGATGGCGTCGACTACAATGTCGGTGTCTGTCCCTTCGCAGCCAGCGGCAGGGCAATGGCTGCCAATAATACCGGCGGGATGGTTAAAGTTTTGGCGGATGCCAAAACTGATCGCGTTCTCGGCGTTCACATAATTGGTCAAAATGCCTCAGAACTGATCGCTCAAGCGGTAATTGCCATGGAATTTGGTTCCAGTGCCGAAGACCTTGGCTTGACCATGTTCGCGCATCCTACTTTGTCAGAAACTGTGCATGAAGCGGCGCTTGCGGTAGGAGGCCACGCGATTCATATCGCGAATAAAAAGAAACGTAAGTAACACTGATTTTCGAAACTCGCTTTCGGCAGTGAAAGGGAAAGCCCAAAGGGATACGGGAGTTAATGACAATAAAAGATCTCCCCGCGAAGGAACGATGGCGGCCTCTGCAACTCGCAAATGCCGTTCGGAATTAGCAGGCTTCATTGAGACGCTTTTACTGGACCCGTCTCAAAGTAGATAGCACGCTAAGCTTGAAATATGGGTGCATACAGGTGCACCGGGTTTGCTGATTATTTCAGCATTCATACACAAACTAACGGACACGATTATGAATTTACATGAGTATCAGGCAAAACAGTTGTTTGCCGATTATGGTCTTCCCGTTTCTACGGGATATGCATGTGATACCGCGAAAGATGCTGCTGATGCAGCGGATATGATTGGGGGCGACAAGTGGGTCGTTAAGGCACAGGTACATGCCGGCGGCAGAGGTAAAGCCGGTGGCGTGAAGCTGGTCAGTTCCAAAGACGAGATTCGTTCCTTCGCGGAGCAGTGGCTGGGTAAAAACCTGGTTACGTATCAGACCGATGAAAACGGGCAACCAGTGAGCAAAATCCTGGTAGAGTCCTGCACAGATATCGACCAGGAATTATACTTGGGCGCTGTTGTTGATCGTGGTTCGAGAAAAGTCGTGTTTATGGCTTCGACCGAAGGTGGCGTAGAGATTGAGAAAGTAGCAGAAGAGACGCCTGAGCTGATCCATAAGGCTGAAATTGATCCACTCGTAGGAGCGATGCCTTACCAGGCACGCGAGCTTGGTTTCAAGCTGGGATTGAGTGCGCCTCAAATGAAACAGTTCCAGAAGATTTTCATGGGGCTGGCCAAAATGTTTATTGACCATGACTTTGCCTTGCTCGAAATCAACCCCCTAGTGATTACCGATGAGGGCAATCTGCACTGTCTCGATGGCAAAATCGGCGTTGATAGTAATGCCTTGTATCGTCAGCCCAAAATTCGCGATATGCATGATCCTTCCCAGGAAGACGAGCGTGAAGCACATGCCGCCCAATGGGAGCTTAACTACGTTGCTCTGGACGGTAATGTAGGCTGCATGGTAAACGGTGCAGGCCTGGCAATGGGAACCATGGATATTGTTAACCTTCACGGTGGAAAGCCCGCAAACTTTCTGGATGTTGGTGGTGGTGCAACCAAGGAACGTGTCTCTGAAGCCTTTAAAATTATCTTGTCTGACGACAACGTCAAAGCGGTTTTGGTGAACATCTTTGGAGGCATTGTTCGTTGCGACATGATCGCCGAAGGCATCATCGGTGCAGTTAAAGAAGTAGGTGTAAAAGTACCGGTGGTCGTTCGACTTGAGGGTACCAACGCAGATGCGGGACGAGAAGTATTGGCAAATTCAGATGTAGATGTCATTGCTGCTGAATCGTTGACGGATGCTGCTCAAAAAGTTGTAGCTGCTGCGGAGGGTAAATAATGTCGGTACTTATTAATAAAGACACAAAAGTAATCTGTCAGGGTTTTACGGGAGGTCAGGGGACCTTTCACTCCGAGCAGGCCATTGAATACGGTACCCAGATGGTTGGTGGTGTCAGCCCGGGCAAAGGTGGTCAAACACATTTAGGCTTACCTGTGTTCAACACTGTACGAGAAGCTGTTGAAGCCACCGGCGCTACAGCGACGGTCATTTATGTACCCGCTCCGTTCTGTAAAGATGCCATTCTTGAAGCGATTGACGCTGGTATTGAATTAATTGTAACCATCACTGAGGGTATTCCGACCCTGGACATGGTCGATGTGAAGGTCAAGCTGGACGAGACCGGTGTGCGTATGATTGGTCCAAACTGCCCAGGTGTTATTACTCCCGGTGAATGCAAGATCGGTATTATGCCAGGTCACATTCACTTGCCCGGCAAGGTTGGAATCGTGTCACGCTCCGGTACGCTGACCTATGAAGCAGTTAAACAAACCACTGATTACGGTTTTGGTCAGTCTAGCTGCGTTGGTATCGGCGGTGACCCCATCCCAGGCTCGAACTTTATCGATATTCTGGAGATGTTTGAGAAAGATCCACAGACTGAAGCGATCGTGATGATTGGTGAAATCGGTGGTACAGCGGAAGAGGAAGCTGCTGCCTACATCAAGGAAAACGTCAGTAAGCCGGTTGTATCCTACATTGCAGGCGTAACAGCACCTCCAGGTAAACGAATGGGTCACGCAGGCGCTATTATCGCCGGTGGTAAGGGTACAGCAAATGAAAAGTTTGCTGCGCTTGAAGCGGCTGGCGTTACCACGGTGAAAAGTCTGGCTGATATTGGTGAAGCTTTGAAGAAGGCGACAGGCTGGTAAAACAGCGACACGTCAAACTAAAAAAAGGGAAGCGCTTGCTTCCCTTTTTTGTTCTGCTTGTTTTTGAAAAAACTATGCGCTCTTGCCCATCTTTCTTCTGACAAATGCCAAACCCAGCAAGCCCAGGCTCATCAGTCCCAGATTTCCAGGCTCCGCGACATCAACGCTCTCTAGTACGACATTATCCAGAAGCAGTCCGATGTTATCGTTTTGATTGGGGTAATTATTGTTCACCTGATTAGGGAAATCGGTTCGAAACACGATTCGACCACTTTCGTTTGTCGGTTCACCATAGAAATCCAAGGCATAAGTTGTGAAGGCTTCATTGCCGCCCAATTTAAACACCTCATTGGCGTGCTGCTCTCCGGCAACACCATTCATGGTGACGATGGATCGAACCCAGTCTTCGCTGGCGTTTCGACTATTTCCAGCCAAGTCAAAGCTCAAACGATAATGTACACCGCTTTCGAAGGCGAAAGATTGACGACTGACCATTCTGCCAGCATCGTATGTTGAACCATCCAAATCAACAAAAAAACCATCCCCCAGGTTGGGGTCGAACCAAGGGTTCGGGCCGGATTTGATCAAATCGACGGTACCGTCTCTGACTACCCAGTTGTTAAAGCTATCATAATTTAATACTGATCCTGTCGCTGATTCACTCTCAAAATCATCTGAGAATAAAATCGTAGCCGAGGCGGAAACAGACATGACCAATGCGCCAAGACCCAGAGCGGTGTTCTTGATAAGACGAGACATATTACGGCTCCTTTATCTGATGTGAGCAAGCTTAGTTATTTGATTTTATTGTGCAAAGCCAGAACAAGCATATAGCTTGCCGTATGAGATAAGTCTCAGAAAAACAGTGGCTTGGGAAATTTGTGAAATGTAAGAGGAGTCAAATGTGTAAAGTATGCTGACGAAAAAAAACGGTACCAGGTTGCCGAACGTGTCCTGATACCGTTTACAGTAAACAGCTAAATACTAGAAGGAGCTAAGAAAGTGTCGGCGCCTGATGGCCTGAATACCAGGCGCCTTCAAAAAACTATGGAACAATTATATGGCGTAAAGGGCGTAGTGAAATCGTCCAAAAGGCTTAGTTGAGCAAATTTTTCAGCAAAATCCTCGTGAAGCAGTTCTGGGATTAATATGTACGTGTTTGGATACAAGACAGATATTCGGTTCTAGCTGTGTAGCGTCGCTATGACGATGCTGCGCATGTAAGTTTAAAGCATCCGAAAACTGCACTATAGTTCAATCAAAGAACATGACTTTACTAGGAATAACGATGAGATTATCCAGATACCTTGAACCATGGGCAGGGCTTGTCTACAAAGAGAAAGCCCTCTAATGAATCCCTTCGCGCGCAGTTCAATCGCTCTGAGAGTTATTGTCGCACTCGTTGGAGCGGTCACGCTGGTGTTGATCTTTGTCGGCTCGGTGGTGTATCAGAATTATGCCTCTCAGAAATTGTCCGAGCTGGAAAGCAAGTTGGATTTTACCGCGGAACAGTTTGATGCCAGCGTTAAATTGGCTATCTGGAATATCGATAAACAACAGATCCAGCGTCTGATGGAAAGCGCGATGCGTGACCCGGAAGTCTTTGGTATACAGATAGACACCGGAGAGAATGCTTACGTTCTGGTACGCGATGAGAGCTGGAAAGCTGCGTCGACGGATGCCCGACTGTTAGTGGATAACGACAATCTGCTTGTCGCCGAGCGGTTTTTGGATATTCACGGCTACCCACTCGGAACACTCAAATTCTATCTGACCCGACAGTTCCTCGATCAAAGCCTGATTGAAACCACGCGGCTGTTCATCATTGGTATCGCCTTACTGGATGTGCTGCTGATATTTGTCCTGTATTTGTTGTTGTGGTTGACGGTTCTGCGACCGCTTGGCCTGATCGAAAGCTATGCAGCCTCAGTCAGTTCCGGTCGACGCAAAGAGGCCTTGGAATCTACCCAGTCCCTTTCCGGCGAATTCGGGCAGTTACGTAACTCTCTGGATCGCATGATCGATCTGTTGGAGGAGCGGGTACAGGAGATCAGTACAGCCAATGATCGGTTTTGGAAAATGGTGGCAAACTTTCCGGTACCGCTGGCCATTTATGTTCCGGAGACAGGCGAAACCCTGTATTTGAACCGGAAGTTTACTGAGGTGCTTGGCTATACGCTGGAAGATATACCCAAGATCGAAGACTGGTTTCAGCGAGCTTATCCTGATCCAAACTACCGCCAGGAAGTGATTGATCATTGGTCCGAAAAACTTGAGCAGGCGCAGTTAGCAAATAACGTTGTCGAGGCCGATGTCTATCGTGTTATCGCTAAAGACGGCCAAACACGCATGATGGAAATAGGTGGGGTGCCTTCCGGACAGCAACTGATGTCTATTCTCAATGACATTACTGAAAGGACGCGAGCCGAGGAAGAGGTCAAGGATTATCAGGATCATCTGGAGGAACTGGTAGAACTACGCACCAAAGAGCTTGTTGTGGCGAGGGATAATGCCGAAATGGCGAACCGGGCCAAGTCAGTGTTTCTCGCCAATATGAGCCATGAATTGCGGACACCCTTGAACTCGGTCATTGGTTTCTCACGGATGATGGCGAAAGCGGCAGACCTCAAAGAGCAACAGAAAAAGCATCTTGAAATCATCAATCGTTCGGGTACCCATCTGCTCACTTTAATCAATGACATTCTGGAAATATCAAAAATTGAAGCAGGAAAAATTGAGCTGAATGTTGCTGCGATGCACCTGGACAATCTGGTAAATGAAGTCGTTGAAATGCTGCGGCCCCGGGCCCAACAGAGCGGCATTTCGTTGACGGCCGAATTTGACAGTGAGTCGCTGGCGAATGCGGTGCAAGGTGACATCGCCAAGATTCGACAGGTCTTGCTGAATCTGGTGAGTAACGCCGTGAAATTCACACGCAAGGGCGGGGTAACAGTCAAAGCGAAGGCTCGTAAGATTGGCGATACCCTGCAAGCATCGTTTCATGTTCTCGATACCGGCATCGGTATCTCGCGAGAAGATCAGGAACGGATATTTGAACCCTTCGTTCAGGTGAGCGGAGCAAGCACCAGTACCGGTACCGGTTTGGGCCTGGCGATCAGTCGCCAATATCTGCATCTCATGGAGAGCGACTTGCATATCAGCTCGGTGCCAGGCGAAGGTTCCGATTTCAGTTTTACGCTGCGCTTACCATTGGCCGAAACCGATGCCCTGGTGTCATCAGAATCAGCTGAGAAACGCGAAACCAAGAAGGCTCAAACAAGCCCAGAGGGAATACGCACGCTTATTGTTGATGATGTAGCAGAGATTCGCCTGCTGTTAAGAGAGTTGCTAGGGCCCCTTGGATTACAGATCTCTGAGGCCGAAGATGGAGACCAGGCTCAGCTGTTGTTGCGTGAATCGGTACCGGAGTTGTTGCTACTGGATTGGCGCATGCCCGGCGTTGACGGTCTGGAGTTGACGCGACAAGTCCGGGAAAGAACAGACATTCAGCAGCCTACCATTATCATGTTGTCCGCCCACGCCTTCGAAGAAAATCGAAAAGAAGCGCTTGCAGCCGGTGTGGATGATTTTCTATCGAAGCCCATTGAGGCGGAAGAGTTGTATCGATGCATCGAAAAGCACCTGGGTGTTGATGTGGGTGCTTTTGAGGATGAGGATCTGGATACCGATAAGGCCAAGGGCGCGATTGAAAGCATCGATGCGACGGAAATTTCCAGTTTGCCTGATGATGTCAGGTCCGCCATTGTTGATGCCCTGAGAGAATTGAATCCCGGGAAAATAAATGAAGCACTAAGCCGAATAGAGGCGGTTAGCCCGGCACTCGCGTCCAAATTAAGAGGGTATGTGGATTCTCTGCAATATCGAACACTTTGGCAGCTATTTGATATATAGGATTGATATTAATGTCTCATGTTCAGGATGATGGCCTGGGGGAAGCTTTTTGTAACGAAGTACTGATTGTGGAAGATACTGCCGAGTCCCTGGCCTTGTTGTCTCAGTTGATGAATAAAGCAGGGCACACTGTTAGGCAGGCCCAGGATGGTGAAATGGCCCTGATTTCCGTCACTTCGCGAAAACCGGATTTGATTTTACTCGACATTAATATGCCCGGTATCGATGGTTTCGAGGTCTGCCGACGCTTGAAAGCCAGTGAAGAAACGTCTGGTATTCCGGTGGTTTTTCTGTCTGCGCGTCAGGATCTGGATGCTCGCGTAGAAGGGCTGAAACTTGGCGCTGTCGATTACATTGGCAAGCCCTATGACCCCGAAGAGGTGATCCAGCGAGTTCGCATCAATCTTGAGCTATACAACCTGAAAAACAAGCTGGAGGATATGTGCGAACTCAGAACCCAGCAGCTCAAAATTCAGGTTCGGGAGCGGGAGCAGATTGCCGAGGAACTTCGAACCCGCAAACAGGAATTGTCACAACTCACTGCCCATCTTGAAGATATACGCGAAGCGGAGCGACGTCGTATTGCGCGTGAGATCCACGATGAACTGGGTCAATCTCTAACCGTTGCTCGCATCGACCTGACCCGACTGCATACGCAATTGAGTGAAGAGAAATCATCACACGCGCGCAGCGTTACAAAAATAATAGAAACCATCGAGGAGGCCTCGGATACAGCGCGCTCAATTTCTGAAAATTTGCGCCCCGGGATGCTCGATTTACTGGGGTTGGGAGCGGCGCTCGAACACCATGTGAAACGGTTTCGGGAATCTACCGGCACTGCTTGTCGTCTTGAAGTCTCAAATGGTGGAGATCTCGATTTGGAAGACCGTCTCGCCACAGCAGTATTTCGCATCGTTCAGGAGTCATTGACGAATGTTGCCAAATACGCGCAGGCGGAGTCTGTTGTGGTGAAGTTGGCAGACCTTGGCGAAGAACTGCTGCTGGTCGTTCAGGATGATGGTGTCGGGATGGATCTGACCCAACAGAAGCGCGACCGTTCCAGCTTTGGCCTGTTGGGAATGAGTGAACGGGCACAGGCATTGGGCGGGAAACTGACTATTGAAAGTGAGCCCGGACGGGGTACGCGTATTGAGGCCAGCCTGCCGAAGACAAAAGAGGAAAATGAATGATACGGGCGATTATTGCCGACGATCATCCCTTGGTGCGTGAGGGACTGAAACACATATTAGCGGAATGCCCTGATATCGAGCTTGGCGCTGAAGCCAATGACGGCTCCGAGTTGATAAGCGCACTGAGACAAGGCGAGTTCGATGTCATTCTGTTGGATATGTTCATGCCCGGGCGCAGTGGGATCGAGTTGATCAAGCAGCTCAAATCTGAATTTGCGACAACCCCGATTATTGTTCTCAGTACTCACAAAGAGGACATATTTGCCTTACGTACCTTAAAGGCTGGTGCATCCGGCTACCTCTGCAAAGACTATGCGGCCTCTGGCCTGATTGATGCCATTCGAAAAGTATTTTCCGGAGGCCTTTATATCAGCCCCGCAGTGGCAGAGTTGATGGCTCAGGAACTCCACGCACCCAGCAGCCCTGATGTGGAGCCCCACACCTTATTGTCTGACCGGGAACATCAGGTTTTCCTGCTGGTAGCGAATGGTCTGGGTTCGTCCGAGATTGCTGAGCAATTGCATTTAAGCGTCAAAACAGTCAGCACGCACAAAGCGCGAATCAAGGAAAAGATGAAGCTGCAAAACAGCGCTGAATTTACCCGTTACGCCCTCAAGCATGGTTTAATCGAAGAAAGCGATAGCTAAACGATACCTGCTTCACCGGGTACCTGCCGAGCGGATAAAATGCCGTCCTTTTGCTGCCATATGGTATCAATCCAGCCCTTGAACTCGGCGCGATATTCCGGATCGCTCTCGTAATCCTTTTCTGCAAAATGGGCGGGAATGGGGAGGGTATTGATATGAATGTCGATGCCTTCAATCTGCCCCGAAAACAGTTTCCAGACGGTGACCTCTCCTTCGACCTGATAACGAATCGTCACGTCGACCATTTCGTTAATATGCCCGCCCATCGAACTGATCACGAGCGCCGCGCCACCGGCTTTGGGTTTCAGCAGGTGCTGATAGGGCGAGTGTTGCTTGTCGTGTTTTTCCCGGGTAAATCGGGTGCCTTCGAGAAAGTTCATCACAGAAACGGGCGAGGACTTGAAACGCTCGCACAAGCGCTTGGTTTCGGCCAGATCTTCACCGCGTTTTTCCGGATGCTTCTCCAGATACTCGCGGCTGTGTCGTTTCATGAAAGGAAAGTCCAGTGCCCACCATGCTGCACCCAACACCGGTACCCAGATCAACTCTTTTTTCAGAAAGAACTTGAGCAGTGGGATGCGCTTTTCCAGCACGCATTGCAGAACCGGAATATCTGCCCAGGACTGGTGATTAGAGATAACCAGATAACTCCCGGATTTGTTGAGCGTTTCTGCGCCAATCACCCGCCATTGCAGATGACTCATGAGTTGAAAGATCCAGGCATTGTTGCGGTTGTATTGCCAGGCCAGTGCAGTGATTAAACGGGTCAACAGATGTTTTGCAAATCGAAAAGGAAGAATGAGTTTTAAAATAACGGTGGAAAAGAAGGGTACGGCCATGACCAGTACATTGGTCACTGCAAGAAGCGCAGCAAGACTGCCTTTGACTACATGTAGCATGGGATATCAGTCGCCTGGTGATTGGATGTCATGATCCTAGCGAATCTGGTTGCGACAATGAATAGCAGAATGCCATTTATCTTTTATGACAGCGCTGGATTGGCTGTGAGGATCGCTTGACGGATCTATTGTACCAGGCCGGTTTCCTGGTTATAGGTGAAGGAGTCACCCGCTGGCGATAACAGCGTGGCAGTAGGGGCCGTTTTGTTCCAGATCCAGCCGCTGAAATCACCGTCCATCAACAAGGCCGGAAGTTCACTACTGATGTCTGACTCGGGTGGCGGCGGGGGCGGACCGCCACCCGCGAATGCGCTGGGGACAAAGACAGAGAGAAACCGCTTGCTGATCAAAGCGAGCAACAACTCCTGCTGCATTGGAGAGGCCGGGAAGGGCACGCTGTGATAGCTCGCAACTGGATTGCATGTACCTGTCGTCTGATCAACCAGAGGATAGCCGGAGGCAGGATCCACTTGTATGCATGTTCCTTCAAGACTCACATCTGGAAAAATGCCGCCGCTGGCTTTGGGTTTTTTGAGCAGGGAGGTGGAGTAAACCAGATAGACTCCTGTCTTAAAATTGCTTCTGATCGCATCAAAATTGGCTGAATCGGCTGCCTCTCCCAAGTCGGCAAAGCGGGGAACTGCCGTTGCGGCAAGAATGCCCAGGAGCACGATAGTCAGCACGAGCTCGATCAGAGTAAAACCGGTCTGTTTGTAAAGTAAATTCATGGGGTTATTGTACAGTGTTTGTCTCGCTAGTAGAGAGAAGCCTCAAGGAGGCTGTGCAAAAACTAATGCGATTGTTTATACAGCGTTAAAAATTCACTCAAATTGCTCATGTATCACCTATACACTGCGCTTTTTGATGAACTTTTGCCTTGTCTAAGCTACTCTCATAACGTTTTTACACACCCTCCGAGACTCCGCTTTTTGCGTCGTTGCGACCAGGCCCCGAGAAAAACCAGCAGGGCAAAAGCCAGGGTATAGGTATCAGCTCCAATTAGGGCAAACGGCGTCAAGCCGGTATAAGCTTGCAGAGTACCACTGACGCTACCGGCTGCATCTTCCTGGAGTACGACAAGTTCCTCGCCCTTGGCGTTTATGATAGCGCCTGGCCCAAAGTTGGCGACGCGTATCGCTGGCCTGCCATGTTCGATGGCACGTACACGCATGGCATCCAGGTTTTGCTGAGGCAGACTGCTGCCTGCGAACCAGGCTTCATTGGCGATATTCAGCAACACATTTGCGCCAGCACGAACAATTGGTGTGTTGTCCCTGCTGAATGAGCCTTCCCAGCAAATGGAAATGCCGAACAGTGCCCCGGTGTTGGCGATCATAGACGCGTAACGTCCCAGGTGGCGGTCTTTGTCTCCAGGTACATAGCCTTCAAGAAACCAAAGATACTCCGGAACATACTCGCCAAAAGGGACTAGATGTCGTTTACGATATTGTTGCCCACCCTCATACCCCAGGGTATATGCAATATTAAAGCGTTTGCCATCCAGTGCTGGCTGGTAGGCGCCCAGTAGCAGGGTGGTGCGGGCAAACATCGCCTGATCTGAAAATGCGTCCAAGCTGCGATTGATGGCATTCTGATCCAGTGAAACCACGGTTTCCGGCCAGATCAATAAGTCTACCTTGCCCAGGTAGGGCTGACTCAAAGAGAGCAGTTCCTCGAGGTGAGCCTGTTGTCGCTCGGGCTGTCCTTTCTCATGTTGAGGGACTGCACTCTGAACCAGAGCAAGATCAATGTTTCGGTCGAGTGGTTGTGTCCAGTTGAGGGTTTTTAGTATGGTTCCGGAAAAAACAATGACGAGCCCCGCCCCCAACAGGATGCTTGCTTTACCGAAGGCCTTTGACCGCAAAGACTGAATACCCAGTGCGAGACAACACACGATAACCATGTTCGGGAAGGAGCTGCCCACCTCTCCGAACAGGGGTAAATAACCAGCCATCGGCATATCGAGTTGACTAAGACCCAGGCTCATCCAGGGGCCACCCCCAAATGCCTGAAAACGAATATCCTCAATCACCGCCCACAAAGCCGGCAGTAAAATAATAGTCTTATAGCCTAAGTCACGAAGATAACCGCCTAGCCAGCAGAACACGGCAGGTGCGAGTGCACAGGCTCCGGTGATCAAGAGATGACCACCCAGAGCCGCTGGCCATGAATAGCCAATATGTACCACCAGGGTTTGAGCAAACCAGTAAGAACCGATGCAGAAATAACCAATGCCGAAAGCAAGTCCGCGAAAAATACGGGCGTTGGCGTCCGCCTGCTGGCACGTCCAGATTAACGGCAGCAACAGTGGATAAATGAGCCATCCTGCGTTCCATGGCGCATAGGCAAACATCATCATGGCACCGGCGCAGAAATGGACAAGCAGATTAGCAGGTGGTGAGAGCGTGGTGATGGGAATATCCTTATTGTTGTCGATCAAGTCTGTCAGATCGCGACACAGTATAGGCGGTTAACATCTCCGGCGCGACTACCTGCGCCGCCCCCGAGATATAAGCGCCAGGCCCGAAAGGTGGCTTCACCCATCTGTGATTGCATCCAGTTCCGTTGCTGCATCATGCGCTCATACCAGGCGCAAATGGTCTTCGAGTACTGCGCCCTGAGATTGGTCACACCCATGATCTTGAAGCCGTTTGTCTCCAGCGCCTTGATGTGATCGCCAAGGGTAAACCAGTGAAATCCTGGCCAGACATATTGTTTGTTGAAAGCGATGCCGACCTGCCGATTCAGTGGCGTGCTCGAGTGATCCGCCATCAAGGCGTGGTGGAGATAGCGGCCTCCCTGTTTGATCCGGGAACGGATGTTTCGCACATAGGGAACCAGACCTCGGGGGCCAACATGACTGATCATGCCGGTGGAACAAATGTGATCGTAAATACGCTTGTCCTGACGATAATCGCCTTCGTTAAGCTCCCATTGGTGCGATTTAAAATGTTGCAGTCTTTGCTTGCCCTCACGCACCTGATTCGCCGAATGTGTCCAACCCACAAAGCGTCCGGGATTATGGTGTTGCAGACCGACTTCTAGCTGCCCCGCATAGCCACAGCCCACGTCGAGTAGATGATCCCGCTCTGCCGGTGCGAGAAAGTCGACGGCATCCTTGAATTTGCGCCACTGAGCTTTTTCCAGAGAGTCATACGCATCGGGCTCACCGTCACCGGCCATGCACAGAGTGGGAATCGCAGCATTGCTGAGTGTCGGGTACTCAAACATGGCACAGGAATACGCCTGATAGCGCTTGTCCAGATACACATCGAGAATGTTCTGGGAAATGTCATAGTGGCTCTTAACGTTCGTTGCGGCGCGGGGAATCGATTGAAAGGCATGGTTACTCAGCTGTGCACGCAGATACTGCAGCAAGGTGAGGCGAACCGGCAGGTAGTCCTTGATATCGGCCAGAATATAAAAGTTGCCTTCCAGATCCACCTCTCCGCGCAGGTACTTTTCCACCAGTGCAAAGGCATTAAGTTTTACAAAGTCTTTGGCGGCTTCTGTGGTTTTTAAATGAATGATCAGAGGCTTGTCATACCAGTGGGGCTGCTCCTGGCCAATCGTAAATTCATGATCCTGTGGATCAATAATCCTAATCGTCCAGGGAAAGCGCTGGTAAAGACTCTGGCAGCGGTCTTGGAAGGCTTGTCTGCTCATGTAATTGTCGGGTGGGTTGAAAGAACTGGCTGCGATTATAGTGCCCGATCCTGATCTCTTTAAAGCTATGCAAAAAAATAAGCTGATAAGTAAGCGCACGTACCCTGATGGCACTGCAAGAGATCTGAACAATGACGGACTGCGTAATCTCATAAGTGTTCCTGTCGAGCACGCCGGTCAGGCAAACCATCTAAGCGAGGTTGTTCATATGTTACTCAATCATGCCTTCGGAATGTTTACGCACCCCGATAAAGAATGGAAGGAAATTCGAAAAGAACATGCCAGCCCGTTTCGGATTTATGCTGTTTATATCTGGATATTGGCGGCCATCAGTCCCATTTGTGCTTACATCGCTACGACCCAGATAGGCTGGCAAGCGAGTACAGAGAGCCAACTGATCAAGCTCACGCAACAGAGTGCGTTGCAACTCAGCTTGCTGACCTACATTGCCATGCTGGTTGGTGTGTTTGGCTTGGGCTGGATGATCGACTGGATGGCAAAAACCTACGGCAGTCAACATGACGACTATGCGGCCAACGGGATTGCCCTGGCTGCCTACTCCTGCACACCTTTGTTTCTCGCTGGCTTCGCCGTGCTGTACCCGGTGCCATGGGTGAACATGTGTATATTTCTGGTCGCCGCAGTTTACGCAGGCTACCTGATCTACGATGGCTTGCCCATTGTCATGGGCATTACCAAAGAACAGGCGATTATGTATTGCGGCGCGATATTGACGGTGGCCCTGGTGTACCTGGTGATCACGCGCGTCGGCACAGTCATACTCTGGAGCATTGGCTTTGGTCCGGAGTTTGTTTCTGGATAGCGGGACTGTCTATACTCTTGGCTCATCTTATTTTTCAACTAATTAAACAAAAGAGCTGAGAGACCTTGGTCAAGACCTTAAAGAAACTATTCGGGGTGCTGGTTGTATTAGGCTTGCTGGCGACACTGGCATTCTTCACTGTGCTTCCGGGCATTGCGGATCGCAAGATGAACCGCGTTGCTGAGCATAAACCCTATACGGTCAGCAACGACGCCCACCTGTTACATCAGACACTGTTTATTGCTGACCTCCATGCCGACCCAACCTTATGGGGAAGAGACTTAAGATCACGACACAGCTATGGCCATATCGATATTCCGCGCATGCGTGAAGGCAATCATGCTTTGCAAGTGTTTACCACGGTGACCAAATCACCTAGCGGCCTCAACTACACAAACAACGCCACAGACAGCCGCGACAATGTCACTCTGTTGGCTCTCGGTCAGAGGTGGCCCAGGTCAACATGGGATAGCCTGACGGCGAGGGCATTGCATCAGGCCAGACAACTTCAAAAGATTGAAGCAGAAGCGCCTGAAGAGTTTATGTTGATCCGAACGCGGCAGGATCTTGATGCGTTTTATCTGCGTCGGCAACAGGGGGATTTGATTGTAGCCGGTATTATTGGTACCGAGGGATCACATGCTTTGGATGGCAAGATCGAGAACGTGGATGTGCTGTATGAGGCAGGCTTTCGGATGATGAGCCTGCAGCACTTCTTTGACAATCGCGTGGGTGGCTCACTGCATGGGCAAAGCAAATCCGGATTGACTGAGTTTGGTCGGGAGGTAGTGAAAAAAATCGATGCCATGCCGATATTGCTCGACCTGTCGCATTCCTCAGAGAAGGTGGTGGAAGAAGCGCTGGCAATCGTGACGCATCCCGTCGTGATCAGTCATACCGGCACCAAAGGGCACTGTGATTCACCACGAAATATTTCTGATGCCTTAATGAAACTGATCGCACTAGGGGGCGGTGTGGTTGGTATCGGTTTTTGGGAAGCCGCAGTATGCGATGCCAGCCCGGAGGGCGTTGCCAAAGCCATCGTCGCAGCGGTTGAGCTCCTGGGAGAAGACCATGTGGGCTTGGGTTCCGACTTCGATGGAGCAGTGAAAACCACTTTTGATGTCAGCGAAATGGTGGTACTGACGCATTCACTGATGGAGCAGGGCATGTCTGATTCCGTGATACGCAAGGTGATGGGGGAAAATGTGCGTCGCGTGCTGCAACAACGCCTTCCCAATCAGTAATCACAAAGGTGCTTAGTTGTTAACATAGTAGGACAAGGCGTCAAAGTAATGATCCGAAATACCAAGACAATACCAAGACAAAGGTAGTTGTATGCGCCGAACACTAATCTTTAATGCACGTGGTTTTTGCGTCATGTTGCTGTCAATGACCTTGGCAATGGCGATACCCATTAGCACACATGCTGCAGTGATCCTCCAATACCATCATGTCAGTGATAAAACGCCGACTATCACCAGCATCAGTCCATCGCTATTCGAAGAGCATTTGGACTATCTTGAAGACAATAAGTACACGATCTGGTCGATCAAACAACTCGTTAAAAAGCTCAGAAAACAGGCCCCGATATCTGACAAAGTGGTGGTGATCACTTTCGATGACGCCTATGAATCCATCTACACCGAAGCTTTCCCTCTTTTGAAAAAACGAAACTGGCCCTTCACGGTTTTTGTCGCGACACAGCCGGTTGCCCAACGCGTCAAATCGTTTATGTCCTGGGAGCAATTACGGGAAATGCAAGAGGCAGGAGCGACCATTGCCAATCACACGACCACACATGCGCATCTGGTTCGCCTTAAACAAGGTGAGTCTGAAGCGGCGTGGCTGGCGCGTGTTAAAGCAGAAATTGAAAACGCGCAACATGCACTGGATGAACATTTAGGGCCCGTTCCCAAGCTGATTGCTTACCCCTATGGCGAATACACTTCGGAAGTGAGTGAGCTGGTTGCCAGGCTTGGTTATGTGGGCTTTGGCCAGCAGTCTGGTGCGGTGAGTGCCCGGCACACGTTAACGGAACTGCCGCGCTATCCCATGAACAATCATTTCGGTGCCATGGAACAGTTCAGGCTAAAAGTCGCAAGCCTGCCCCTGGCTGCAAAAAGCGTGCAACCGGATACCATGCTGGTGGAAAGGCAAGCGCCAGAATCATTGCACATTACCTTGTTTCCCGAGGCCATTCATGAGCATTTGCTCAGCTGTTATTTTTCTGGGGCAGGGCGAGTGGAAAGCGAAGTGGAGCGCACGGAAGCGGGCATTGTCGTCAGCATACCCAAATTACCGGAGTTACCCTCAGGGCGTTCCAGACTGAACTGCACTGCGCCGTCATCGCTCCCCGAAATGAACGGCCGCTTCCACTGGTTTTCCTATTTCTGGATGCGCAAGAAAGTCGATGGCAGCTGGTACGGCGAGTATTGATTGAATTAACCCGCCGTTTTGTCGCCCTCGGAATTGGCTAGCTGTTTTGACGATTCAGGGTCTGGTTCAGCAGCAGTGTTGGGCTCTTTGTCAGCGGTTTCCGATGTGCTTGTTGATTCGCTACTCGCCACATCCTGAGCAGGTTCCGGCTTGGCTTCCGGTATATTGGCACACGGCGCTTCACCGTAGGGGGTCAGGTCATTAATGCGAATCATCTGGCGAACTTCATTAATGTAATGCACGCCTCGCTCCGAATAACTGCCTAAGCCTGCGGCCAGTACGCAGCCATGAATCGGCGTATCATTTTCTCGTGCCTGCTGGCGCATCTGACGGAATTTTTTGTACGCCGCGTGGCTGTTGATGTTGCGAAAGTAGGACGCCACCGAATCGGCAGGTGTATCAAACCTCGCGACTTCGTGGTAGCTGCCTTCCGGGCGCTGGTTGGGAATCAGTCCGCAGCCTTCCTTAAAACACCACTGGCCAAAGAAATTGTAGCCTTCGCGAGCAAAGCGGGAGGTTCCCCAGGCCGATTCGATCGCCGCCTGTGACAAGACCAGGGAAGGGGGCAGAATTTCCACACGAAGCAAAAGTTTATCAATGTCTGCCAGCGTCACGATGTCATCGGTTTTCAGCTCGTAGTGTGCCGCCAGCTCCAGCAACCATTCTTGATCATTGTCATCCAGCGAACCCTTGGATTTGAGTGCCTCCAGCTTGGCACGCAAGGCCAGTATCTGCGCGTTCTGTTCTTCAATAATGGGAGTGAGGTAATCAAAAAAAGCCGCTTTCTTTTCCTTTACGTCCTCAAAGCTGGAGAAGTCCGGCATGGCGGCCAGTTCACGGGCGTCTTCCAACCAAAGCCGATCTAGCTTGACGGTAAGTATCAGAGCAATACTGGAAACAACGGAGATCAGCAGCGCAGCTTTGGGGCGAACGTGATACGACGAAGACATAGACGAAAACGAATCCTTTTGGGTTTGAATTATATGGTTATGATGCCAATGATGCGCTGCGTTGTCAGTACTATTGCTACTTATTCTGATAGACAGTTTACACCCAGAAGGCGGGTCCATGAAAAGCTCTGAATTTCATTGAGAACACAGCATTATGAGTAACACGGGTCTACGTAAGTAGTTGATTTATAAAGGCGGGATGCCGCGAACCATACCAACAATCAATAACGAACGATAACCGCACATAACAGAATCACGCAGAATTAGCGCACGTCAAACCCGCGCATTACTACAAACAATTGGATAACTATTCTAGATTGATCGATACGGCGCGCAGGTAGTTACCATTTGAGTCGCACGTACCACGAAATCTCACATTTACTCCGGCTATTTTTGCTGTCAGCGCTGCGCTTAACATTTGATCTGCCACTGAGACCTCCTGAGAGCGAATGTACACCCATTCTGCCTGTGGACATTCTGGGGCTCCCCATGACCCGTTTGATGTTTTGAAATAGTAGTAAGCGTCAACGTCATTTATTTGAATGAGTGAAATCTTGTTCCAGCCAGTTGAAGTATCTGCGAAAGACAAGATGCTCGTTAATAGCAAAGCCAAGGATATGAATAGTCGCAACATGATGTGTCTCCGTAATAATATTTCTTAAATTTTTATGGCTGTGGATCGAGATCGACCGGAATTACAATCGGTAGGATTTTTGAAGAGCTAGTAGAACCGTTGCCTGAGCCAGTTGGGTATTCAGCTTCCGTTAGCGTTCGTACATCTAGAAGTTCGCATCCTGTTGCCTCTGGATAGTCATCGTTGATTTCACCAAGCGTCACGGCAACGAAATCTTCCTTGTAGGCCATTACCAACTTGTCTTTCATTCCTGCTGTTCCAAATGTTGGTGACCATTTGGAAGGGGTTTCTTCTGACAAAATTAGAGTATTAGTATTAGTTCCGTTGCAGTCCACCGTTTCATTAATCGAAAGAATTGCTCTGCGTTTGTACGGAGCCCAACTACCGCGTGTCTCATAGTCCACTGTTGAAACAGAAACAGCGATTCCTTCATTCAAAATAGGTGTTGTAGGAAGGTCGCTCGTATCTTTAACACCATTGTTTACCGTCACTTGGCACATACCGAGAGTTGTGTTTTCGCTGTGAACAGACACGTCGATTTGATTTCCTAGAAGAGAGTAGAGTAACCCCATGGACTCAGTGGTTGGTGAGCTAAGCAAAAACCTATCTGGCGATGTCATTCGATCACGCCCGAAATATATAGTTGAGTAGTTCGTTCCCTCACAGTCTATGGGTGAAGCAATTTCTAAGATGACGCGATAGTCCATTTCTGATTCGAACTGCACATTCTGTGTAATAGTTGTTCTTACAGATTCAATATTGACAACTTCAGCAACTGAAAAACCTGGAGTCATTAACGCAGCTAAAATAGATAATCTCTTGATGTTCATGCTGAATCCTTTTCTAGTTTGAAAGCACTTGTTCGAGGTGGCAGTAGTTGTTGCTGGTTTGACCCCAAGTATTGTTTCGATCACCATAAATTTCGATGCTACTCTGAGCATGATAAGCGGCAATCAGAACAGCCATATTGGAGTAGAAGCCAATATCACTTTTGCTCATCCAATATCCGTCACAAATCTTGTCCTGGGTGTTGTCGAGTCTTAACCCTACGTCCGCCAATTCAGCCTGATCAGCGTCTGCTGATTGGTTATACGTTTGGATTCTGTCAATCGTAGTGTTATGGGATTTTTCCAACAGCGTTTGATAGGAGTATGCATTGCATGAAATTCCAGCTGATAAGAGAGCTAGCCATAGAGCTTTTTTCATTTGGTCTATCCTATGTAAAAGAAATGAATGGGCTCGTATGTGTCAATGTTTTGACCTCTAAACGAGACCGCGAGCTGATGGAGCAAATAGCATTCCAGCGTGAGTCAATAGCTGTTTGGTTAAGCCAAATAATCCCAGGAGAGTTGCATGAGTCAAATATTAGGAGTGACCTACACCTCGGTTTAGAACCACGCTTTGGATGAAATTTCCATCAATCTTTCTTGGCTGCGAACACAGCCGGAGGCATAAAAATTAGAGAGCTGTGCGGACCCGCATGCAGGGTGTTGTGGGGACTGGGGACTGGGGACTGGGGACTAGATACCCCCGGCTACCCGATTATGTGATTTTGACGTAATCATACAAATTTATTTGTGGGCATTTTTCATTTGCAGCTTGAATTAATTTACTAAATATATTTTTTACGGTTTCTACGTCAGGTATTGGACCGCCAAACGTTTCGGTGCTACTAGTTGGATATCTCGATTTATAGCGAGTTGTTGTAACGAGATCTTGAAAATAATAGTGATTTACCAGCACGATTGCAGACTCTTCAATACGTTCAAACTTCATACCTTGCTTTTCCGCCAACTTTGCAAACTCTACAAGGTTATGCCCTCTCTCAGGGCGGACACCACATGCCAGAATATAGCCTTTTATAGCTAGTTCGATAGATTGCCCCATGCATTGTAAGGCCTGCATTGTTAGCACAAGTTCGGACTCTTTTAAAATAGATGCCGAAGATAGAAAATCATTACTGTAGGTAAAAAAAAAATAACCTGCAATTCAGCAGGTATCTCTTCGCATTGCCCATCTACGCTATTAAAGATCTCTTTTAACTTTTGCTCTGTTTCTTCGATCATAGCTATTCTCTAGATTTTCACATAACGCCTTGCTTTGCGCGCGAGTGAAACGAGTCCGCAAGAGCAACTGGTTAGAATTTTATTTGCCAACGGATTTTTTTAAGAAAAACTACAGCTCATCATCAACTCGACCAATTAGCTGCCCTTTAACATAAACAATATATGTTGATGCGCCTTCACCGTCATAAGCGTCATTTCTTTCAATCGTTACATCATCTGCGGAGATACTGCCATCAGAGTGATCTAGAATACAGTCAATGACATCTTGTTCGCTAAATACTGTCTCGGACCCTGAACCAAATTTATTAATAGTGATCAAAAAATTCGCCATATCCGAAATCCTCTTTCTATGAATAGAAAATTCTAACAGCTTATTATATTGCGTTCAGTATAAACCCCGCCTCACTCCACTCATAACAACTGCTTCACAGATATTTTTTCTTACTCATATTCAATGAGTTATCTTTGTCTTTGGCATGCTGGGAACAGCACATTCGCCGGGTGAAAAGAAGAATAGAGTTTATACGGGTCTCGATAAATCGGAGTGTTGAAAGGATCCCCCTATATATTTCAACAATATAGAAAAATGCTACGCGTCAAAAGAAGATGGATCCTTTCCGTATAAATACGAAATCATAGTCGATTTCTGACAATTCTATTTATACCTGTATATCGCCCCTATATACCCGCTTCTTGATTAGGTGCGTTTTGTCACAGTGTTTGGGTGATCTATGCAAAGGATTTCCAAGTGTTGGCCTGATAGGGTGGAGGTTCACAAATCAAATGGAGATTGATCATGGAACACGGAAAGCTCGCACTCACTCGAAAACCCAATCAAACCGTTTCACTTCGATACAAAGACGAGACCGGCACCCTTCAAGAAATCACTGTTGCTATTAGCGACGTTCGCGGTAACCAGATTCGCATGGATATTGATGCTCCGAAATCTGTGACGATTTTGCGCGGAGAGTTGCTAGAGCGTCAGCTGGCTTAACACTTTAGTCAACGCAAGAAAAATTGCCCTAAAATTAAGTGCTTATCCGTGAAGGGGTATTCACTTTTACGGCACGGATCGTGCCTCTTGTGCTCCCGCAGGGAAAATTGCCGTAGGATGCTGGCCTGACCATCTTTGTTTTCCTCGTACCAATAATTAAAAACAGGGAGTCCAAAAGATGAAAAAAACCTTCATAGCGCTTGCGCTAAATAGTTAGGAGCATTGATTACACAGGCTGGTTCTAGGCCTTAATTATTGAAAATGTTGGATTATGATGAGTGGTTCTGAGCAAGGAAGTTTGCAGTCTTGACGGAGATCATAACTATAAGAAGCTAGATTGCTAAATTGTTCCAAGGAGGAACCCTATGAAGATCAAAGTAACATTTCTCTCAGCTCTGTTATCCCTTTCCGTATTGACGGTTTTTTTTCAGTCTCCCCAAGCGACTGGAGGAGCCATCACAGGTACGATGCTTGTAGGCAGTATTATTGAACAGCTGGAGGGATCGATATCTAATGTAGTGTCTCAGTTGGACAATCATGTCTCTGCTCGAGCATTTCAAATACGTATGGAGCTTATTTTCTTACAGGAGGCCATTGCAAAATCTGGTGAGCAGCTTATCGGTAAAACATTCGAAGAGCTTTCTCTGCAACAGCAATTGTTTTTTGAGAATGCCACTAAAACCATTCAATCTGTCGAAAGTAATATTGATAAGGTTGATACGGAAGTCGATAATCTCGCAACACAGGTAGAGCAAATTGCTGCTCAAATACCTTTCTTTGGAGAGCAACCTCGGTTGCGCGAATCCTCGCCGCTTTATTTGCTATCAAGTAAAGCAACTCAAGAAGACACTGTCGTAAGTATTAATGGCAGCTTTTTAAAGCATGGAAATGCAGAACTGTATTTCGGTGATGCTGCTTGCGAATTATTGGGTCATAACGATTCGAATATTCGCTTTTCCTGCCCGGGAACTGTATTCAGTCCCACTACTGACAAGGTGATTTCAATGAGTGCTAAATTGGTTCTGGGTGATGAAATTTCGTTTTTCGAGAAGGTGGGCACGTGGTTTGGATCCGACCAACCTACAACAAAGTACACGCTACCGTTTCATGTTATCCCAGACAATTTAGGGCGATTTAAATTGGTTTCCTATTACGGCAGTCAACGAAGGGAAGAAAGGAATCGTAGAGGAGACTTTGGGAGGACCAACAAACATTGCAGACATACTCAGTCTTATGAATATAACTTTGGGCCTGAGTCTCCAGAATGGCGTATTGATACATCTTCAATTCGAACTAGAACATCGTGTAGTAGAAGAGGCTCGCACTCTATCTTAAATTCTAGTGGTAGTGGATTTCAGATTAGAACGACGGCGAGTAATAGTGGCTCCTGTGAAGAAATCTTAGGCAGGGTAGTTGCCTACGACGGTCGAGGTTGTGAGGCGGGGACCGTAAGCTGGACAGAATATAAGATACAGCCCGTTACCGCCAGTAGTGCTTTGGGAAATGGCGTTCTGCAGTGGGGACAAGACGTGAGCTTCCAACTTCCGAACAATTTCCAGTCGTTTTTACTTTCTGTTGTGTTGATTGATGGTAAGAAAATTGAGTTAAATCAAGCAGTGGGAAGTGATTGGTTCAATGTGAGCAGAGATGCGGCTAACAATACCATTGTGATTTCGCCAAAATCGCTCCATTTAGCGCTAAAACAGTAGGCTGACACCGAGCGTATAAACTGATTAAAAAGGCAGACAGATTGCTGATTGTCTGCCTATCATTTTAAAAGCGATTTACGGATAACCGCATATAACCATACTAAGGGCAATAGAATTAGGCATCCTGCCAGAACAAATAACAACAGCGCGGTCAGCATAATATAGCTACTCCGACGATAATTGGAGCGGCGTTCCCATCCATACATTTTTTGAAGTCGTGAGGCTGATCTTTCGGCTCAGTAGTAGCCGGTAGACGGTAGCCAAGGACGCGCCGGGGCTTGTCATAACCTGGTGTGTCCCGGCGCGTCGACCTTCTCTGTTATTGACCAGGTTTCAGCGTCGTTGCCATTTGGTATCGTAATTTACAAAAACCCACCTCGTGTCTACTCCCAACCCCCTGCTTTTACAATAAAAGTTGTTTATACTACGTCGCCTTTTTTTCTGTTTCGGTTAGTGGAACCGACTGGTTTAGTTTAAATTCGGCTGAGGACACGTAGATGCCAATTTATGAGTACGCTTGTAAATCCTGTGGGTTTGAGAAAGATGTGTTGCAAAAAATGAGCGACGCGCCCTTAACACAGTGCCCCCAATGTCAGGAGGACAGTTTTGTGAAAAAGATCTCCGCGGCAGGTTTTCGCCTGAAGGGCGGGGGTTGGTACGAAACTGACTTCAAGACCGGTTCCAAGAAAAATCTGGCAGGGGACTCAAACGGAAAATCCGATAGCAGCAAATCGTCCGAGGGCACGGCTAAACCCGCCGCCAAAACAGACTCGGCAGCTTAATCAAACAATACGAAGTAACTGGTAGGAATCAAACATGCGCACCCTTTATTGCGGCTCGGTCACAGAAGAGCACATCGGTCAGGAAATCAAATTATGCGGTTGGGTTCATCGTCGTCGGGATCACGGCGGTGTCATCTTTCTCGATATGCGCGACCGTGAAGGCATTGCGCAGGTGGTAATTGACCCGGATACCGAGGAGAGCTTTGCGACTGCGGAACGTGTGCGCAGTGAATATGTGCTGCAAATCAAAGGTCTTGTGCGCGCCCGTCCGGAAGGTACCATCAACGAAGACATGCGTACCGGTAAAGTCGAAATTCTGGGTAAGGAGCTGACGGTACTGAATGCGGCTGAGACGCCGCCTTTCCCGCTGGATGAATATGTGGATGTGGGCGAAGATACGCGTTTGAAGTATCGCTTTATGGATTTGCGCCGCCCGGAAATGCTGAACAAGCTAATGTTTCGTTCCAAGGTGACAAACTATATCCGTAACTTTCTGGATGACTTGGGCTTTATGGATGTGGAAACGCCTATTCTGACACGTGCAACGCCCGAAGGTGCGCGCGATTATCTGGTGCCCAGTCGTACTCATCCCGGTAACTTTTTTGCCTTGCCCCAGTCGCCTCAGCTGTTTAAGCAGTTGTTGATGGTGTCAGGTCTGGACCGCTACTATCAGATCGCCAAGTGTTTCCGGGATGAAGATCTGCGTGCAGATCGTCAGCCTGAATTCACTCAGGTAGATGTTGAGTGTTCCTACATCGAAGAAGAGCAGTTGATGGGCATGATGGAGTCGCTTGTTTCCAACATGTTCCGCGACCTTCTCGGCAAAGATTTGGGTGAGTTCCCCCGCATGCCTTATGCCGAGGCAATGAGTCGCTACGGCAGTGATAAGCCAGATTTGCGAATTCCTCTGGAGATTGTTGATGTGGCGGACCTGATGGCTTCCGTCGACTTCAAGGTGTTTGCCGGCCCCGCGAAAGACCCCAAAGGTCGTGTTGCTGCCCTTAAAGTGACAGGCGGTGCAGAAATATCCCGTAAGCAGATTGACGAGTACACCAAGTTTGTCGGTATTTATGGCGCCAAAGGGTTGGCCTGGATCAAGGTGAATGAGCTGGAAAAAGGAGCTGAAGGGCTACAATCTCCCATCGTGAAATTCCTTGGTGAAGAAGTGGCTCTGGCCATCATGGAACGCATTGGTGCTCAAAACGGCGATATCGTTTTCTTTGGTGCTGATAAAGCCACTGTCGTAAACGAAGCCCTGGGGGCATTGCGTTGCAAGTTGGGTGCAGACCTGAATCTGTATACGAAAGAGTGGGCGCCCATGTGGGTCGTGGATTTCCCAATGTTTGAAGAAACGGATAACGGCGGTTTGACCGCGATTCACCACCCCTTTACCGCGCCGTCCTGTTCGCCGGAAGAACTCAAAGCCAATCCTGCTGGCGCACTGTCACGGGCGTATGACATGGTACTTAACGGTACTGAGTTGGGTGGTGGTTCCATTCGTATTCATGATGGTGACATGCAGAAAGCAGTATTCAGCATCCTCGGCATTGATGATGAAGAAGCCCAGAACAAATTCGGCTTCCTGCTGGATGCGCTGAAATACGGTTGCCCTCCGCATGGTGGTTTGGCTTTCGGCCTGGACCGACTGGTGATGCTGATGACCGGCGCGTCATCCATTCGCGAAGTGATTGCTTTCCCGAAAACCCAGAGTGCTACCTGTTTGCTGACGCAAGCGCCTGGCGAAGTCGACAACAAGCAACTGCGTGAGTTGAGCATCCGTGTCAAAAAGCCGGAGAGCGAGACCAAACAGGAATCCTGATATCGCCTTTCGGGGCATCGTTAAGTATCGAGAGCGCGCAAGACGCAACAACGAACCAAAGTATTGGAGCAAAATTCATGGCAGGTCACAGTAAGTGGGCGAATATCAAACACCGAAAAGCCGCGCAGGACGCCAAGCGTGGAAAGATCTTTACCAAGATTATCCGTGAGCTGGTAGTTGCGGCCAAAGAAGGTGGTGGCAATATCGAAGACAATCCGCGTCTGAGAGCTGTTGTTGACAAAGCCCTTGGCGCAAACATGAAGCGCGATACCATCGATAAAGCCATTCAGCGTGGTGCCGGTGGCGGCGAAGGTGACAACTACGATGAGCTGACCTACGAAGGTTACGCGCCAGGTGGTGTCGCTGTGCTGGTTGAGGTGATGACGGATAACCGTAACCGCACGGTGGCGGAAGTACGCCATGCCTTCAACAAAGCCGGTGGTAATCTGGGTACAGATGGATCGGTTGCTTATTTGTTTAGCAAGAAAGGCAGCATCGTCTTTGGTGATGACGTTGAAGAGGATCAGGTGCTGGAAGTGGCCCTGGAAGCGGGTGCCGAAGATGTTGTCGAACAGGATGACGGCTCTGTTGAGGTAGTGACCGAACCGGAAGATTTTATGAACGTCAAAGAAGCTTTGGTGGAAGCGGGCCATACGCCGGAACAGAGTGAGGTGACCATGGTACCTTCAACCACTGTTGAGCTTGATCTCGATGGTGCTGAAAAGGTCCTGCGCCTGGTGGACGCGCTTGAAGATCTGGATGATGTTCAGAACGTCTACTCTAACTCGGACATCCCGCAGGATGTTATGGAACAGTTGCAATAAGACAGGTCAGGGCGCTTCAGGCGCCCTTTTTATTGTCCTCAATGGGCTATCTCCAAAATAAGAAGGCGCGACTCAATGCCCGTTTTCGATTCTCATCTTCATATCATTGATCCGGCTTATCCTCTGGTTGAAAACAATGGTTATTTGCCGGATGCCTTTACGGTCGATGCCTATTTGTCGCGTATAAAGGGGTTGGGAATCAGCTCGGGCGCGGTTGTGTCGGGTTCATTTCAGGCGTTTGATCAGGATTATCTGGTGGCAGCTCTGGAGCGGTTAGGCAATCAATTCGTTGGTGTAACGCAGTTGCCGGAATCTGTATCTGATAAGGAAATCCGGCGATTGAATGAAGCCGGTGTGCGTGCGCTCAGGTTCAATATCAAGCGAGGTGGCTCTGAAAAGGTAGAGCATCTGGAAACATTCGCCAGACGAATTTACGATCTGGTGGGTTGGCACGTCGAGCTTTATGCAGGCTTTGACGCCTTGCGGGACTTGAAGGCTTTGTTGCCAACACTGCCGGCTGTGAGTGTGGATCATCTGGGGCTAAACGCCGAATCGTTGCCGATATTGCGTGAGTTAGTCGCTGGGGGCGTGAAAGTAAAAGCAACGGGATTTGGTCGAGTCGATTTTGATGCAATGTCAGCGATCGAAATGCTCTATCGGGAAAATCCGGCTGCGCTGATGTTTGGGACCGATCTGCCTTCCACGCGTGCGCCCAAACCATTTCAGGACAGTGATCTGCTTGGTCTGGAGAATGTGTTGAGCTCCGAGGCGAAGGAACGAATACTCTGGAAGAATGGTAGAGAATTCTATCGTCTTGATAACACTTCCCATTAAAGGTTGCTATGATTTCGGGCCTTGAGCGGTCTGCACAGGACTGGAGTATCCGGACAATTGGATTAGGGCAGTAGGTATATGGCGATTATTCTGGGCATTGATCCAGGTTCCAGAGTCACTGGATACGGAGTGATTGATTTTACAGGGAATCGTGCGCGTTATGTTGCCAGTGGTTGCATACGCTTACCGGATGCGGACTTGCCAGAGCGATTGCGCATCATTTTTGATGGCGTCTGCCAGCTGATTCAACAGTTCTCCCCAAACCAATTCGCCATAGAAGAAGTGTTTATGGCTAAAAATGCGGCGTCAGCACTAAAGCTGGGTCAGGCCAGAGGGGCTGCGATTGTAGCGGCAACGCATCATTCGCTTCCGGTTTTTGAGTATTCGGCCAGAAAAGTTAAACAGGCGGTAGTTGGAAAAGGGAGTGCGGACAAAACCCAGATTCAACAAATGATACGTCACTTACTGAAGCTTGAAGGTGATCCACAAGCTGATGCGGCAGATGCCCTCGCTATTGCTTTGTGTCATGCTCACATGCAGCAAAGCTTTTCGCGCGTCAGCGATGCCAAGTCCAGTAGACGCGGTCGGATGCGGTAGCACGATATCCATGAGTCACAACCAACAGGAATAAAGGTAAAACATGATAGGTAGACTGAGCGGAACGCTCCTTGAGAAGGGTACAAATTCGCTTGTGCTGGATGTCAATGGGGTGGGGTATGAAGTGGAAGTACCGCTATCCACGGCCTTTTCTCTCCCTGAATCTGGCCAGAATATTACTTTGCATACTCATTTTGTTGTCAGAGAGGACGCGCAATTGCTGTATGGCTTTAGCCGAAGAGATGATCGCGATATGTTTCGCGTGCTGATTCGCGTGAACGGTGTCGGGCCAAAGCTTGGGATTACAATTCTGTCTGGTCTGGATAGCCGTTCGCTAGCGCGTTGTGTTCAGGATGATGATGTTTCCACTCTGGTGAAACTGCCCGGTATTGGCAAGAAAACAGCGGAACGCCTGCTTATTGAGCTTCGCGACAAGGTTAAGGTGGCCGAAGCTGAAGCCGATGACAAGGGTGAAGTGGCCGAACAGAGTTCCCCTGCAGCGACTGCACATGTTCAGGATGAGGCGGAGTCTGCACTGATTGCCCTGGGTTACAAGCCGACCGAGGCAGCAAAGGCGATCAAGCGGGTGTGGCGTGACGGAATAGGGGTGGAAGAAGTGCTAAAGCTTGCTCTAAAGAATATGCTCTAATTTGTTGTTTTAAAACATTATATGCGTCTAACACATTTTTAATTTAAGTCTGTCAACGGCTTCGGTACACTACTTGAGCGCGCACGTTCAAATTGGAACAGTTAATGATCGAAGCAGACCGCCTGGTTTCTCCCCAGGCGACCACAACCAGCCTCTCAGGCGGCGAAGACACTCAGGATCGGGCCATTCGGCCCAAACGACTTGATGACTATATTGGCCAACCTGCAGTCAAAGAGCAGATGCAGATTTTTGTGGAAGCGGCCAAGCGTCGTCAGGACGCACTGGACCACGTTCTGATTTTCGGTCCGCCAGGACTCGGAAAAACCACACTCGCCAATATTATCGCCAATGAACTGGAATCCAGTATCAAGACAACCTCTGGTCCTGTACTGGAGAAGGCAGGTGATCTGGCTGCCTTGCTGACAAACCTTGAAGAAGGCGATGTGCTATTTATTGACGAGATTCATCGTCTGAACGCATCTGTTGAAGAAGTGCTCTACCCGGCGATGGAAGACTACCAGCTGGATATTATGATAGGTGAAGGTCCGGCGGCTCGCTCCATCAAGCTCGAATTGCCTCCCTTTACACTGGTTGGCGCAACCACTCGTGCCGGATTGCTGACCTCGCCATTGAGAGATCGCTTCGGCATTGTTCAGCGACTGGAGTTTTATAACAATGCCGATCTGAGCGCCATTGTAGAGCGTTCGGCTCGAATGCAAGGCGTTGAGCTCGAAGTCGAAGGGGCCAAAGAAATTGCCTGCCGTTCTCGCGGTACACCACGCATTGCAAATCGACTGCTTCGCCGTGTTCGGGATTTTGCCGAGGTCAAGGGCGACGGGGTACTGACCAAGGAGCTCGCGGATCAGGCTCTGAATATGCTGAAGGTGGATGCTCAGGGTTTCGATCATATGGATCGTCGCTTGCTGCTCACCATGATCGAAAATTTTGGTGGTGGGCCTGTTGGCGTGGAAAGTATGGCCGCCGCGATCAGTGAGGAAAGAGGCACTATCGAGGATGTTCTGGAACCTTATTTGATTCAGCAAGGTTACATAATTCGAACACCTCGAGGTCGAATGGCAACAGAAAAAGCTTGGTTGCATTTCGGTATGAACATGCCGCAGCGCAATGACTAGCAATGAGTGAAATCGAGGCCGGCATGGCAGAGCGATTTGCGCTTCCCGTCCGAGTTTACATTGAAGATACCGATGCCGGTGGCATTGTGTTTTATGCCAACTATCTAAAGTTTTTTGAACGTGCCCGAACAGAATTTGTCAGACATCGTGGTTATGAGTTGCGCCAGGGTCTGGCAGACAACATTAACTATGTCGTGCACAGTCTGGCGATCAAATATCACCGTCCTGCACGCCTGGATGACCTGATAACGGTGTTTGCTGAACTGGAAAAGCAGGGTAAAACCTACGTCCAGTTCAGGCAATGGGCAGAAGGTGCCTCTGGCGAATTGCTGGTGGAAGGGTGTGTTAAAGTGGCGTGTGTGCATCTCGATAGTGGTAAGCCAAGAGCATTACCGAGTGCCTTTTGTAAGGCTTTTTCGCAGAGATAGGCGCTTTCAGCCTTGACGGTCTTATCGAAGACCTGTGCAAAGCTTGTTTCAACATTAGTGACAAATATTAAGTAAGGGGTTTTTTGTGGAGCAGGAAATATCGATTCTGGGGCTGATCCTGGATGCCAGCTTTATTGTACAACTGGTGATGCTCATTTTGTTTTTGGCATCGGTGATTTCCTGGGTGTTCATTTTTCAGCGCGGCACGTTTTTCAAATCCGCCAGGGCTGAGCAGTTGGCCTTTGAAGAGCGTTTCTGGTCGGGAATGGACCTTGGCAAATTGTATAAGGAAGCGGCAAATAACCAGCCGAAATCGGGTTTGGAGCTTATCTTTCGTTCAGGTTTCAAGGAATTCAACCGTTTGAAGCAGCAAAGCAGTATCGATCCGGATGCCATTATGGAGGGGACGCAGCGCGCCATGCGCGTTGCACTGTCCCGGGAAAGTGATCGGCTCGACTTTCACCTGCCGTTTTTGGCGACGGTCGGATCTACCAGTCCTTATGTAGGTCTGTTTGGTACGGTTTGGGGGATCATGAATTCCTTTCTTGGTCTTGCACAGGAACAGCAGGCCACTCTGGCAACAGTGGCGCCCGGCATTTCCGAAGCTTTGATTGCGACGGCTATGGGATTGTTTGCTGCGATTCCCGCGGTCGTAGCTTATAACCGCTATTCAGCGCGGGCAGATGCTCTCTATAAAGCATATGAAACCTTCGCTGACGAGTTCTCAAGCATTCTGCACAGGAACGTGCATTCCAGCGTAAAAGCGCCACAGGCCTGACCAATCACCTGACTGTAAGAGCGAAACATGTCCAGAACAAAGCGCAAACCCATGTCAGACATCAATGTAGTGCCTTACATCGATGTGATGTTGGTGTTGTTGATTATTTTCATGGTGACGGCGCCTATGCTGACCCAGGGAATAAAAGTTGACTTGCCCAAGCTCGAAGCCAGTCAGGTCAAGCTTGAAAAAAATCAGGAACCGATGATCATCAGTGTCGATTCCAATGGGGCTTACTATCTCGAAATGAGCGCGGATTCAGGCAAGCCGATGGAACTGAGTGCCTTGCTTGGCCGGGCAGAAGCAATTCTGACTCAAAGTCCTGATACACCAGTACTGATTCGCGGAGATCGCCACGTTGAATACGGTACAGTGGTTGATCTAATGGCTATGCTGCAATCTGCAGGGGCGCAAGGTGTTGGTCTGATTACCGAGGATCCATGAAAGATCGCACTAACCAGCGTATTCAGGTGAGAGAGCAGTCAGAGTCCTTTCGCCAGCAGTTGAAGGCCAACAAGAAGTTCGTTGTTTACAGCCTGTTCGTGCATGTCGTCGTTTTTTCTTTAATGTTTATTTCATGGTCAAGCCTGGAACCAACGCAGGTTAAAGCCCTGCCGCAAAATGTTCAGGCACGGGTGTTGACGCCTGAAGAGCTGGATCAGCTAACTGCGAAAAAAAGAGCGGAAGAGCAACGGCTACTGGATCAGAAACGGGCTGAGGAAGATAAGCGGCGTAAGGCAAACGCTGACGCATTGCGGCGCAAACAGGAGGCCGAAAGCAAGCGCAAGCAAAAACAAGCCGCTGAAGCCGAAGCAAAACGTAAAGCAGAAGCTGAGCGCAAACGCATTTTGGCTCAGAAAAAAGAAAAAGAGCGCAAGGAGAAAGAAGCTCAGGCAAAAAGAGAAAAAGAGCGGCGAGAAAAAGAACAAGCGGAAGAGCGGGCGCGCTTGGAAGAAGAAAAGCGGGAGCGGGAACAAAAGCGTAAAGAACAGGCCGATAAGCTGGCAGAACGTTTAGAAGCACTGGAGAGGGCTGAGCAGGAAAGAAAGCAAGTCGCGGAACGGGCTGAGATGGCACGTCGCCAGGAGGCCGCCCTGGCACTTGAACTGGAAGAGAAGGATCGCTTTCTCGCCTTAATACAATCGCGCGTTGAAGATAAATGGCACGTGCCTCCTTCCGCGCGAGGTTTGAGTGTTGAATTAAGAATACGTTTGTTGCCCACCGGTGAATTGTCTGGAGTAAATGTCACCGAGAGTAGTGGCAATTCGGCAATGGACCAGTCTGCATTATCAGCCGTTAGATCTGTCCGTCGCTTCCCGGTACCCGATGACAGTGCTGTGTTTGAAAAATATTTTCGATCGTTTTCCATGCGGTTTCGGCCAACGGAGCCATAGTCGTGGTAAACAATCTTTATCAATGTATAGAGGGTAGAATGAATCGTTTTGTGTTGTTTGTCGGTTGTTGCGTCATGTCGCTGTCCTTTTCTCTAAAGGCGGAGTTGGTGATAGAGATCACCAAAGGATCAGATAACGCATTACCCATAGCTGTAGTGCCGTTTGAAACAACGGGAACCTCTGCTGTCCCTTATGATGTTGCGCGAATTGTTGCCAATGATCTGCAGCGCAGCGGCGATTTTGATACTTTACCCACGAGTCGAATGCTGAGCTTGCCAGCCAGCATGGAACAGGTGCATTACCGGGATTGGCGCTTGCTGGGACAAAGCTATCTGTTGATCGGAAATGTGTCCTACGTGGCGGACAATGCTCAATACCGGGTGACCTATGAACTTATCGATATTTATGGTCAGAAAAGGTTGCTGGGGGAAGTCTTGTCTGCAAGTTCGAAAGGACTTAGAAAGTTGGCGCATCGGATCAGCGACAAGGTGTATGAAAAGATAACGGGTGTTCGCGGTGCGTTTTCCACGCGTATTGCCTATATCACGCTCAAGCAGCTTACCCAGAACAAGCAGGAATATCGTTTGCAGGTAGCGGACGCCGATGGCCAAAACTCCTTCACTTTGTTTAAGAGTCATGAACCGATTTTGTCGCCTGCCTGGTCCAATGATGGTGAGCATCTCACTTATCAGTCTTTTCATTCCGGGCGGCCTGCGATTTATATTCAGCATGTACAGTCGGGGCATCAGCGTAAAGTTACCGGATTCAAGGGACTCAATAGTTCGCCTATGTGGTCGCCCGATGACAGCAAGCTGGTGATGACTCTGTCCAAGGATGGTAACGCCGAGATTTATACGATGGATCTTGCAACCAATACCTTGGACCGATTAACCAATCACTTTGCTATCGATACCGAAGCGAGTTGGTCGCCTGACGGCAATGAACTTGTATTCACCAGTGATCGCAGTGGTAAGCCGCAAGTGTATCGTATGAATCTGAGGGATAGGCGTCCCGAGCGCTTAACCTTTGAAGGGCGTTATAACGCCAGGCCGCGCTTTAGCCATGATGGCAAGTCACTATACTATGTGCACCAGACAAACGGTGACTTTCACATTGCTGCAATTGACATGGCAACAGGTGAGAACCGTATTTTAACGTCAACACCTCTGGATGAATCTCCCAGTGTTTCGCCGAATGGAAGAATGATCATTTACGCAACAAACCGGAATAACAGGGGGGTATTGGCGGTGGTCTCCGTTGATGGCGGGGCTAAGTATTTTCTGCCCTCAGACCATGGTGATGTTAAAGAGCCTGCCTGGTCTCCGTTTCTAAATTAAATTTATGAAAATGCGGCTTGTTAGATGTTAATCGCTTCGCTAAGATTCTAAGCAAGTCCCTCCTTAAATCCAACGAATGACTGTAGTCGGAAGTTAACAGTTCTCTAAAACTCAAAAACATATTAAAGGAAAAGAGATGCTATCCAATTCACTGAAACAAGCCCTCGCCTTACTTTTCTCCATCGCATTACTTACTGGCTGTGAAAGCATGAGTAGTTCAGATGAGGATGCGATGACAGCCGATCAGGACGCAGCCGCTGAGCAACAGGCTGCAGCAGACGAATCCGAAACCTACAGTGCACCAGAAGAGCCGGAAGTAAGCGCTGAAGAGCTGGCGGCTCAGAAAGCGAAGGAAGCCGCTATGAAAGAGCAGGCTGCGTTGCGTGAAGTGCGTACCATCTATTTTGACTTTGATCAGTCAACAGTAAAAAGTGAGGCGCGAGCGCCGCTGGCAGCGCATGCCGCATTCCTTTCAGCTAATCCTTCTACCAAGGTGGTTCTGGAAGGGCACTGTGATGAGCGTGGCACCAAAGAATACAACATTGCACTGGGTGAGCGACGAGCCAAAGCGGTTGCGCGTTTCCTCAAGATCAATGGCGTATCCGATGCACAGATCGAAGCCGTCAGTTACGGCGAAGAGCGTCCAGCAGATGCAGGGCACAACGAAACCGCCTGGGCCAAGAATCGTCGCGTTTATATCGAATACCAGTAGGCCTAGTTAGCTCGAATGGCATTCAGTAGAGTAAGACATGGATCCCTGACGCAAATGCGTCGGGGATTTTCTTTAGTATTGGTTCTAGTTCTCTTCCCACTTGCTGCATCTGGCAAGACTCTGATTTTTCAGTCTCAAAATCAAAGTTCTCCCAGTGAACCGATGGTGGTTAGTGAGCCGCAACAAGGCCAGAGCAATCAGGCGAAAACATACTCGACCAGCAACATCAGTTCGTCGGCCAGCAGCGAGCTGTTTTTCATGCTGGAACAGCTACAGCTGGAAGTTCGTAATTTGCGAGGAATAGTGGAGGAGCAGGGCCATCAGATCCGGTTATTGCAGGAAAGCGCGCGGAATCGGTATAGAGATCTTGACTCCCGTGTTCTGGATTTGAGCAAGAAAATGGCGGTATATGGTGCTGCAGCGAGCGCCGCATCTAATGTGGCCATTCAGAGTCAAAAGGCGGTTCAGCCCTCACAGATTCAATCATCTAATGTGTCAAAGCAGAGTTCTGACGATATCTCGAAGATGGATTCGGGCGAAGGCGCGGGGCGTGTCAACGCAGAGCCAACACCCGAGCAGAAACAAGCCTATCAAAAAGCCTATAACCTGATAAAAGAGAAGCAGTTTGAACAAGCGATAGATGGTCTCCACGCTTTTATCGAGGCTTATCCTCAAGGAGAGTTGACCGGAAACGCTTATTATTGGCTGGGAGAGGTCTACCTGGTGTTGCCGGAATTGGAGCAAGCCAAACAGGCGTTCACGATTGTCGTGCGTTCGTTTCCAGGGCATCGTAAAGTCGCCGATGCCTTGTTCAAATTGGCTGTTGCGCATGACAGGATGCAAGATCCGGCAAAGGCCGAAGAGTACCTGAAGCAGGTGCAGCAGGAATTCCCCGAGAGCACTGCTGCAAAGCTGGCGAGCAGTTATAAGATAAATCGATAAGCTATTGAAATAGATAGCTTATCGCCTGGTTTGTCGATGCTGAAATCCTCTCGTAATATTTTTTTATTTCCCCTTGTTATTTTTCCGAAAATCATTACTATATGCGCCTCGTTGGGTCGTTAGCTCAGTTGGTAGAGCAGTTGGCTTTTAACCAATTGGTCGCAGGTTCGAATCCTGCACGACCCACCACTTATTCGGTAATTGTCTGCTCAGATAATGCCAAACCTTTTTTGACTGTAGTGCCAAGTGGCAACGCAGTTCTGCCTACGGGTCGTTAGCTCAGTTGGTAGAGCAGTTGGCTTTTAACCAATTGGTCGCAGGTTCGAATCCTGCACGACCCACCATTTCTTAACCCGAACTTTTTCATCTCGCTTTATTTGTGGGGCGAAAGGATGAGAACCGGGTTCGAGTCGAGTCAGAAACTGACGAGACAACGTCGGAGCAAAGCGACGACGGCCCGAAGGGTGAGCGCATCGCGCGAATAATCCTGCACGACCCACCATTTCTTAACCCGAACTTTTTCATCTCGCTTTATTTGTGGGGCGAAAGGATGAGAACCGGGTTCGAGTCGAGTCAGACATTGACGAGACAAGGCCGGAGCAAAGCGGTCAATAGCGCTCTCAATGCGCATCCAAAAACACCCCGGACCGGACTGCTAAATTACCAGTTAAACTGCTACTATTCCGTTCCTGCTGGCGTAGCGCTTGATTTGCCTCGTTTAGTCGCCATATATAAAGCATATCAACGCGCTATACCTGAATAATGCGTAAATACAGTCATTGCACCGGAAAAGAAATATGAGCACCGCCGCAGATCGTGTTCTGGTTCAGGAACACCTTGCCCACGAGCACAAACCTCGCGAACTGGATCCAGCCCAAGAGCAAAGCTTAAAAGAAGAAATCAAAGCGCTCTTGAAAGAAAAGAACGCGGCAATTGTTGCTCACTATTATACGGATGACTCAATCCAGGCTCTGGCAGAGGAGACCGGTGGCTGTGTGTCAGATTCTCTGGAAATGGCTCGTTTTGGAAACACCCATCAGGCGGATACACTGGTCGTCGCGGGCGTCAAATTCATGGGGGAAACGGCGAAGATACTGAATCCCGAGAAAACGATCATTATGCCAACCCTTGAGGCGACCTGTTCACTCGATGTTGGTTGTCCTGCCGATGAGTTTTCGCGTTTTTGCGATCAGCATCCGGATCGAACGGTCGTTGTTTATGCAAATACGTCCGCAGCAGTTAAAGCTCGTGCAGATTGGGTCGTTACCTCAAGTATCGCGTTGGATATCGTTGAATATCTGGATCGGAAAGGAGAAAAAATTCTCTGGGCTCCAGACAAACATTTGGGTAGCTATATTCAAAAACAAACGGGTGCGGATATGTTGATGTGGGACGGCGCCTGTATAGTTCATGAGGAATTCAAGGGACAGGGCCTGGCTGATCTGAAAAAGGTGTATCCAGATGCAGCAATTCTCGTTCATCCGGAATCTCCGGATTCCATGGTCGAGATGGCGGATGCTGTAGGATCGACATCGCAGTTAATTGAAGCATCTCAGCGTCTGCCAAATAAGCAGTTTATTGTCGCTACGGACAACGGTATTTTCTACAAGATGCGCCAGTTATCGCCAGAGAAAACGTTTATTGAAGCGCCCACTGCGGGGGCTGGCGCTACCTGCAGAAGTTGTGCGCATTGCCCCTGGATGGCTTTGAATTCTTTGGAAAGTTTGCGTGATTGCCTGAAAGAAAACAGCAATGAAGTGTTTGTTGATGAGGCTCTGAGAGAAAAAGCCTTAATCCCCTTGCGTCGGATGCTTGATTTCAAAAAGGCGGGCTAGGCAGTGACAGTGTGTGTCGTTTCCTGATGTTAGAAAGGTGAGTTTTCCTTGATCTCCTGAACTTCTTCAATCCGTCGTGAAATCAGAGCAGTTCTCTGGTTTGAGTCGCTCTTTTCTTTGGCTAGTTTGAGTTGAGACAAGGATTCGTCGAGTCTGTTCTTAAGCAAATAAAACTCGGCGCGCGCACGATGTAAGTCAGCAATATCTCCGGTTAATCCTAATACTTCAGCTAACATATACCAGACTCTTGGTTCCTCTGGCCGGCTTCGTGACAAGGAGCGGAGCAGGTCGCGCGCTTCCACCAATCGGTTGGTTTCCATGTACATATTGGCCAAAGATAAGCTGATTGGATAATTCTGAGGTGTGCGTTTCAATAAGGTTTCAAGACTTTCCGTAGCCGTGATGGTGTCTCCCCGTTTCATGTGGCTTTCCGCGAGAGCAATTTGTATTGAAATCTGATTTGGATACTTTTTCAGTAAGTTCTGGAGAGAAGCAATGGCGGATTCCGGGTCGCTCTGCCGTTGCGCATAAGCAAGTCCAAAGCGGGCTCCATCAATTTGTGTTGTATTTCCCTTTTCAATCAGCGATGTGAAATAGTTGATGGCGCTTTTTTCAGATTCGGCATAGTCGAAAACGACCATACTCTTACAGATGTGATATTCGATACTATCGCGGTAATTTTGTCTTTGGTACTGGCTGGCGCGATTCTGCGTATCTGCAATTCGGGTCTCCGACAAGGGGTGTGTGGATAGATATTCTGGACGTGCACTGCCCTGTATTCGGGTTTGTCGATACATCCTTTCGAACATGCTGGGCATGGCACGGGGGTCATAACCGGAAGAATATAGCGTTTCAATGGCGAGTCGGTCTGCTTCCTGTTCGTTCTGGCGAGAGAACTTGAGCTGTTGGTCAACACCGACCGCCTGAGTGGTCGCCAGGGTCGCCATACCCGCTTCTGAGCCAGCAGTGGCAGCAATGACGACACTCGCCAGAATTCCCGCTAGGGTCAGTGGTGTGCTGAGTTGCTGTTTCTCCAATCTTCTCGCGTAGTGTCTTTGACTGAGGTGAGCCAATTCGTGAGCGATGACTGATGCGAATTCCTGTTCGCTGACTGCATGAAAAAATAAACCGGCGTTGATACCGATAATGCTACCGGGTACCGCGAAAGCGTTGAGCGCAGGGCTGTCAACGATAACCAGGCGAAAGTCTCGATCCGCTACATCTGAGTTGGGAGCAAGACTGTATACAAGCTGAGATAAATAGTCCTGGACAACGGCGTTGTCGTAAGTGTCCACATGGCGTCGCAATGAGCGTAACCAGGCGTCGCCAAGCGCTCGCTCCTGTTGAATTGAAACCAGGTTTGAGGAGGAGTTTCCGATAGCTGGAAGCTCTGACGCAAAAGTGAGTGGTGTAGAAAAAATTGCACAGTGAATAATCAGTGTTCGCAGGCAATGTTTCGGCAGCCTTCGTAGCTGAATAAGCATAATAAAAAGATGATACAGAGACTTCATGCTGACTTGGTAATCAAACGAGTGTATTCAAAGCATACAACAGAAATGGTGTGTATTGATGAACCGTGCATGAATTCAGAGTTTCTATTCCGTTAGTGCTCAGATAATATTGCTGAATTCCTTTACCTTAGCCGAAAAGAAAATCACTGGAAAGTTTTAATGAGTAATTATGATTACTTGGTGGATGCCAGGGGAGAGGCTTGTCCCATGCCACTGCTCAAAGCCAAAATGCAGCTCAATAAAATGAAGTCAGGTGAAACGTTGAAGGTACTGGCCAGTGATGCAGGATCAGTTCGGGACTTTGCTTCCTTCATTGAGCTAACGCCGCACCAAATGCTTGATTCTGCAAGCGACTCTGGCGAATTTGTCTACTATATAAAAAAGCGGGACGCGATCTCGTAGCCAGCCAGTAACAGGCTGGTTCAGTAAATCTCATCAAAAAGTGCCTCTGGATTAGAATCCTATGCTGAAAGTTGTACGTACCTGGGTTGACAGATATTTCTCTGACGAAGAAGCCATTGTGCTGTTTGTCTTGCTCAGTTTGGGGCTGGTCTTCGTCGTTATCTGGGGAGATATCATGGCTCCGGTCATTGCGGGCGCGATCGTAGCGTTCGTGTTGCAGGGCATGGTGGGTTATATGACACGGCGTGGCATACCCCAAAAGCTGGCTGTGTACTTTTCATTCCTGTTCTTTGTCGGATTGGTGCTGGCATTTCTGTTTAGTGTATTGCCACTGGTATGGCAGCAACTATCTGCTCTGGTAAAAGATGTGCCGGGTATTTTTGGGAAGCTCGAGGTGCATTTGAACGAGCTGCAGCAAGCATACCCGACCCTGGTGAGTATTGAGGATCTTGAAAAGCTCTATGAGCAGGCCTCAAGTGAAGTTGCGAGTTTTCTACAGTGGATTTTGTCCCATTCTCTTGAAAGTTTACCTCTTTTAATCACCATACTGATTTACCTGATTGTCGTACCGATTCTGGTATTTTTCTTTCTGAAAGATAAAGAAGCTATTTTTGCGTCAATTGGTAAATTGCTTCCCAATAACCGAAAAATGATGACGACGGTGTGGGAGGAGATGAACCTGCAGTTTGCCAACTATATCCGAGGCAAAGTGGTCGAAATCATTATTGTTGGCGGCACCACCTATATGGCCTTTATCTTTTTCAACCTGAATTATGGTGCATTGCTGGCACTGTTGGTGGGCTTGTCTGTGGTCATACCCTATATCGGCGCGGTGGTGGTCACGATTCCTGTAGTCATGATCGCCCTGTTCCAGTTTGGTTTTCAGGACCAGTTCTACTATGTAGTGTTGACCTATCTGGTGATACAGATGCTGGACGGCAATGTTCTAGTTCCACTTCTGTTCTCGGAAGTGGTGAATTTGCACCCGGTTGTGATCATTATTTCCGTACTGTTTTTTGGTGGGATCTGGGGAATCTGGGGGGTGTTCTTTGCGATTCCCCTGGCAACGTTGATCAAAGCTGTCTTTAGCGCCTGGCCAAGACAGCTGGTTTGACGCTTTATGAGGATGTGATTACAAGGATTGTGCTGCTTCAAGCACCTCGGCTACATGTCCTTTGACTTTCACTTTGCGCCATTCCTTGCGTAATATTCCCGAGGCATCGATCAAAAAGGTGCTGCGTTCAATTCCCATGTATTCCTTTCCGTAGAGTTTCTTCAATTTGATCACGTCGAACAGTTTGCACAGCTCTTCATCAGGATCGGAAATCAGTTCGAACGGAAACTGATGCTTGTTTTTGAAGTTTTCATGGGTTCGCAGTGAATCCTTAGACACGCCAATTACCAGCGTGTTCGACGCCTCAAAGTCCGGGTAGGCGTCACGAAAATCCTGCCCCTCTGTTGTACATCCTGGAGTGTTGTCTTTCGGGTAAAAATAGATCACCACGTTTTTCCCTTTCAGTGACTCCGGGGAGATGCTTTGCTCTGAGGTAGCCTGAGCGGAAAAACCGGGGATTGGCTTGTCGACTTCGATCATTCTGTGATCCTTTTTACGGCAAATGTTTGAATGGCGTGTTGTTGCGTTTTCTACGTTAGGCGTGACGAATTGGTTCAATGATGGCGTCCAGATTCAGGTCATCACAGAAATCCATAAATTCTTCTCTCAAGCTGGCGATATGGGTGTCCGCAGACAAACGAATGGTCATATTCAGATTAAACATCTGCGTGCCGGTGTGGGGTGCTGAATAGGTACCAGTCTGCAAATCATCGATATTGATTTTCTGAGACGAAAAGTACTGGGCAATTTCGTGGACAATACCGGGATTATCGAGAGCAACGACATTGACAGAGTAAGCCAGCGTTGGAGATGCGCTACGTGCACTGGTGTGTTTGACGATAGTGGTCAGATCAAGTTTTTTAGACAGCGAAGGCAGAGCGTTTTCCAGCTTGGCAATGTTGTCCCAACTACCTGACACCATCATGATGACTGCAAATTCTCCGCCCAGCACGGTCATACGGCTATCAATAATATTGCACTGATTGGCGGAACAGGCTCGTGCCAGTTCGTTAACAATACCAGGCTGATCGCTGCCTATGGATGATATAACCAGATAGTTAAGTTTGGATTCTGTCGAGGTCATAGTTATTGCTCTAAATTGACGGGAATATGTACGTGCCGATCGAGCCATCTGTGCTCGATGCAAGGGTTGCACATAGCATACTCGGAATGTAAAAGAATAAAAGCCATCCTAACGTAAGTTCACTTGTCTATTGCGACTCGCACCTTTAACATACGCGCTTTATTTGAACAACCTTTCACGTCGCGTCTAAATCCCTTCCGGATTGCGGCCACCCCGATGGAGAACCCTATGATTGCAGGCAGTATCGTTGCGCTTGTGACGCCCATGCATCCCGATGGAAAACTTGACTGGGAGAATTTGGATAAACTGCTTGAGTTTCATCTTGAAAACAAGACGGACGCGATTGTAGCTGTCGGTACCACTGGAGAGTCTGCGACTTTGGATCCTGACGAGCATTGTCGGGTGATACAGCGTGTTGTTGATAAGGTGGCAGGCCGAATTCCTGTGATCGCCGGAACCGGTGCCAATTCAACGACCGAGGCCATCGAGCTGACCAAAGCAGCAAAAAATATGGGTGCAGATGCCTGTTTGCTGGTCACGCCGTATTACAACAAGCCTACTCAGGAAGGTCTTTACCAGCACTACAAAACACTGGCCGAGACGGTGGAAATTGATCAGATATTGTATAACGTGCCTGGTCGCACCGCTGTGGACATGAGTAATGAAACTGTTTTGCGTCTGGCAGATATTCCCAACATTACGGCCATCAAAGACGCCACCGGGGATATTCCTCGTGGTCGTGCGTTGATTGAAGGCCTGAATGGTCGCCTGGATGTATATTCTGGTGATGATGCGACTGCCTACCAGTTGATCTTAGCTGGCGGTAAGGGAAACATTTCCGTCACAGCAAACGTTGCGCCAAAGGCGATGCAAGAGCTGTGTGCCGTTGCTGCAGCAGGGGATGAGGTTGCGGCTGAAGCTATGAACACCGCTCTAATGCCTTTGCATCAAAACCTGTTCATTGAATCCAGCCCCATTCCGGTGAAGTATGCCCTGGAACGTATGGGGCTGATTCAGGAAGGCATCAGGCTTCCCTTGACCTGGTTGAACAAGGAGTTTCAACCAGTGCTGGATAATGTCCTCCGCGACGCAAAACTCATATAAACGTGCGGTACTTTTTTATGAAGCACCCCGTTGTGCAGGTGTCGACTTTGTCTGTCATGCGCATGGCCGGATTGGTTGTCGCCATGACACTGCTGCAATCCTGTGGCCTGATTCAGGATCGTTCCAACGAGTACCTCCGGGCGAAACAAGGTAAAGAGATCAAGGTTCCGCAGTGGTATAAGCAGGAAGAGGTGCGGCCTCGCTATCCGGTGCCGGATATTGAGGCCAACACGGCATTGCCAAGCAATTTTGAATTGCCTGAACCTCCTGATGCGACGGCCGTGTTAAGTTCCGATCCGTATCTCATCGAAACTGTTGAAGGACAGACCTGGCTGCATCTGTACACTTCGCCTGGACGGGTATGGCCCTTGCTGGATTACTTTTGGTCCGAGTATGAGTTGGGGATAGCAGCTGAGGATATCACCAAAGGATATGTTGTCACGGAGGCACTCGATAGCCGGGAAGCACATCAGAGTCTTATCAAAGAACTGGAAGCCTCGGAGGAAAACCCATTGGTTGTTGAAGGCATTGCCTTTCAGGCCAAGCTGGGACAAGGCGTGCGCCGGAACACAGCAGAACTTCAGGTTCGTGCCCTGCGCCCGGACCAGGTCGGAGAACCCGGTGCCAAGACTTGGAAAGCCACCTCTCAGAATCCCAAATTGGAAAAAGCCCTGCTTGATCAAATCGGCCGGTTCGTCACTTCTGACGCTTTGGACAACCGTTACTCATTGCTGGCGAATGATATTGGCGGTGAATCACGAGTGCGTTTGTTGAAGGATCCTTTAGGTATCCCGTTTCTGGAACTTGAGTTGTCGTTCCAACGAGCCTGGAGTGAAGTCGAGCAGGCGTTGAGTAGTTCCGGGGTGATTGTCTCTGACAGAGATCGCAGCGAACGTGTTTTTTATATCAGTTATCTGAACGAGGAAGAGATCGATTCCTGGTTTAGCCTGAGCTCCAGCCGTGAAGCAAAGCGGTTAGAGCAGAACATTGCGCTTCGCTTTGACAGCGATGATCAGGGCAGAATTCTGGTTCGTGTCGAACGCCTTAACGACGAAGTCGATGAACAAACCCTGAGAGAACTGATCAATCTGGTATTTGAACACATTGCCTAATCGCGATTCGTTGTCTGAATTCTGACACTGATCACTTTTTATGACTGTGCACGCCGAAATTTCCACTATTCTAAATATTGACCATCCTGTTTAGGGAGATCACGTTTTATGCAAAAACTGGAAGAGCTTTACGCAGGTAAAGCCAAATCTGTTTATACCACTCAAGATCCTGATCGCATGGTGTTGTTGTTCCGCGATGATACGTCTGCATTTGATGGTGAAAAGGTGGAGCAGTTGGATCGAAAAGGGATGGTCAACAATAAGTTCAATGCTTTCATTATGGAAAAGCTCGAGCAAAACGGTGTTCCAACGCATTTCGAGTCCTTGCTTTCCGACAACGAATCGCTTGTTAAGCGATTGACCATGATTCCCGTTGAATGTGTAGTACGTAATTTCGCAGCGGGTAGTCTGGTGCGTCGTCTCGGCGTTGAGGAAGGTCAGTCTCTGGTACCTCCAACGTTTGAGCTGTTTTTGAAAAACGATGCCTTGCATGACCCGATGATCAATACCTCGCATTGTGTCACCTTTGGTTGGGCAACTCAGGCTCAACTCGATGAGATGCAGCGTCTGACATATAAGGTCAACGAAGTTTTGTCAGCCTTGTTTGATGATGCCGGCATGCTGCTGGTGGACTATAAGCTGGAGTTTGGTTTGTTCAATGACGAGATAGTCCTGGGTGATGAATTTAGTCCGGATGGATGTCGAATCTGGGACAAGGAAACGCGCAAAAAACTCGATAAGGACCGTTTTCGGCAGGGACTCGGCAGCGTGATTGAAAGCTATGAAGAAGTCGGGCAGAGACTGGGTATTGCGTTCGACTGAGCACTATCTTTTGATGATTAAAGGGTAAAAGTAATGAATAAACTGTTTAAGTGTGCGGCTTCTATAGCATTGCTCTCAGCAGCAACGGTTCATGCAGATGTCATTGGTGGCTCTTTGGAAGTAAGTTATTGGCAAGGGAATTATGGGGGGGATTTATTCTCGCGTAGTGATGACCAGTCAGTTGGCCTTGAGGATGAATTGAATTTTGATGATATTGGTGCGCTAGAACTGGCAGCATCTTTTGAGCACCCTGTTCCGGTATTGCCAAACATAAAGATCAAACATGTTGACTTGGATGAGTCCGCAGATAGTGACGTCTCCTTTGACTTTGATGGTTTTACTTACAATGGAGATGTTCAAACAGATTTAGACCTAACTCATAATGATGTCATTCTTTATTATGAAGTTCTCGATAACTGGGTGATGTTGGATCTGGGTCTGGATGTCAAAATCTTTGATGGTGCGTTGCGGATAGAAGATGTAAGTGACTCGACTCAAGCCGATATCGATGAGGCTGTGCCAATGCTGTATGCCAATGCTGCGTTTGAACTGCCGTTTACCGGATTGTCAGCCGGTGCTGAGTTAAGTGCTATCAGTTACTCTGGCGATAAACTCTACGATGGCAAGTTGCGCCTGAGACAAGATATTAGCCTTGCGTTCATAGAGCTGGGTTATCGCCAGTTGGCAATAGACATTGAGGACGTAGACGATATCGATGTGGATGCCGATATCAGCGGCGTTTATATTAGTACAGGATTGGACTTTTAATCGGAAACAAAATGATGCGGATTTTAGTAACAGGCACAGCGGGTTTTATCGGTTCTACACTTGCGATCAGATTGCTTGAACGAGGCGATGAGGTAATTGGCGTTGATAATGTGAACGACTATTACGACCCTTCTTTAAAAGAGGCTCGCCTTGATCGACTAAAGAATTACGATCAGTTCACTGAAGTTCGCATTTCCATTGAAGATCGCGATGCCATGGAAGAGGTGTTCAAAAAATACCAGCCACAGCGCGTCGTTAATCTGGCTGCTCAGGCTGGCGTGCGATACTCACTTGAGAACCCTCATGCCTATATCGATGCCAATATCGTAGGCTTTACTAATATCCTTGAGGGCTGCCGGCATCATAATGTTGAGCACCTGGTTTATGCATCAAGTAGCTCTGTGTATGGAGCAAACGAGTCGATGCCTTTTTCCGTTCACGACAATGTAGATCATCCGGTTAGTTTGTATGCGGCCTCCAAGAAGGCAAATGAGTTGATGGCACATACATACAGCCACCTGTTTAACTTACCGACGACCGGGCTAAGATTCTTCACTGTATACGGACCTTGGGGCAGACCGGACATGGCTTTGTTCATGTTTACCAAGAATATACTCGAAGGAAAACCGATCGATGTATTCAACTACGGTAAACACCAACGGGATTTCACCTACATTGATGACATCGTCGAAGGTGTAATCCGTACCTTGGATAACGTAGCTGCGCCGAATCCTGACTGGACCGGTAAAGATCCTGATTCGGCCACCAGTAAAGCCCCTTATCGCCTATACAACATTGGCAGTAATAACCCCTGTGAGTTATCGCGATACATCGAAATTATAGAAGAATGCCTTGGCAAGAAGGCGGAGAAGAATCTCCTTCCCATGCAGCCTGGTGACGTTCTGGCGACCTATGCCGATGTGGATGCATTGATCGAAGATGTCGATTACAAACCCTCAACCTCGATCGAGGAAGGGGTGGCAAAATTCGTTGACTGGTACCGGGATTTTTATCAGGTGTAAATCCTGTAAAATCAGTTGCATGGCGCATAAAGCTTTGCTAAATTACGCGCCTTCTCGAACAGACACAGTTTATAGGACTATAGCTCAGTTGGTTAGAGCGCTACCTTGACATGGTAGAGGTCGGCAGTTCGAATCTGCCTAGTCCTACCAAATAAAGCCCTAAAATCAATCGCTTACAGCGCATCAGAGTTTGGGGCTTTTTCTTTTCCCACTATTTTCCCACTATTTTCCCACTTCAAATCGACAGTATCTTGCTTACGTCGAGTTCTGCGCGCACGCGCGTCCATTTTACTTTATGACCTTTCTGATACTTTCGGGTCATTTCAGCCTTAATGCATGTCAGCAGATCGCTGTGAAGGTAGTGTCATTTCAATTTTCAGTAGTGTTGAAATAAATATCTTTAGAACCGGCACTGTAACAACGCATTTAAGTGAGCTAATTCAAAACTTCCCTCGGTTCTACTTGAGGCTCAAAACTGAAATCGTCAAAATAACGCCCCTTAGTTTACCAAGGATGATTCTCAACCAAGGGATGTTGGTCTTACCACCTATCCGCTCCTGATTTTGCCTATCCATGGTCAGCGTTTGGCTGTATTTGAGATCTCTTTTGTGTCGTGTTGGTTCCTGATTATGAGGATTAGATCGTGAAGAAAATTGCTTTGGTTATTCTGCTTTTTAGTGCAGTGAATGTCTCTGCCGCTGCTGAATTTATGGGGCATGTGACTAACTTTTATGTTAACTCATCAGGAACGGTGTTGTTTAAAACTGAAAATTCCGATGGTCAGTCTTCCGCATCATGTCCAACCGGTCTGTGGCCCTTTCGTTTTTCCTTGAGTGCAACTCCATCCAAAGAATGGATATCCATGCTGCTGACCGCAAAGGCGACGAATGAGAAAATAAAAGTGGGGTACAGCGTTGCTGAGAATGGTAGCTGTATCGTTAGCTATTTGTATTTTAAGGGCTGATTTAAGCTTTATTTTGATCGTTCATGCTCGTCTCTGATTTGTTTGAGTTTTTCGAATTGGCGTGCAAGGTAAACATCATTTCCGATGGTTGTCTGTCTGGAAACTGGGTGGGAATAACTCAAGTACACATTATCAATTGAATGATCGATATTGAGGAGGGGTGAATTATGTTTTTGAGATCGAAATGTTTCGTGGCAGGGGCTGCTCTGAGTTTATGGTCGGTCGTTGGAAGTGCCTACGAATATTGTGACGCTCATGTTCAGGAGATCAGCGTAAACGTGCATGATGGCACGACCTGGATTGAGCTTGCTGACAATACCAAGTTGAAGGGAACGGCAGAGGATATAGGTCTGGACGCAAACATTAGTATTGCGCTGGCGGCTCAGATGGCCGACAAGAAAGTGAAGGCCGTGCTAAATGATGGCGAGTCTTGCGGTACAAATGCTCTTGAAAACTGGACCTATTTGATTCCCTATCGACAGTAAGAAGGCTGCAAATGGTTGTATTATTTCGCGTGCCATCTATCAATCATCTATCCATTATTAAGAAGGTTAAGGGATTATGAATAGCTTGAAGATAATTTCGAAGTTTGCAGTGTTGTTAGCTGTCTTATTTGCTGTTTCAGTAAGTGCAACCGAAGATGCTGGTCATATTGATCAGCTATATTTGAATACCAATGGTTCAGTCGGCATTACCCTGGTCGAGGGCTATCCTAACGCAGTGGCGGAGCAAAATTGCGGTAGCAACAAAAAGATGGGATTCAAAAACGTTGGTAATGAGCACTTGGTTTCTGCTTTGCTCGCAGCGAAGGTCGCAAACAAAACAGTAAACATCACTACAAATGGTTGCTACTCGAACAACTGGATTGAAATTATCGCCGTAGAATTTATAGAGTAGCGCTCGCCTATGGTGCGCTCCCTATACTTGATGAGTGGCCGGCTCATCTTATTAGTAATCTTTCTTTTTGGAATGGCTGCCTGCCAATCGATGACGCCTATTTCGCACCTGGTTCCGAAAATTAGCGTCGTCAATTCTACCAACGGAAAGATCGAATTTTCCGGCAAAGGCTCTGCTGCCGGCCCAATGCTAATGACCTCTCTCGGCCCTTCAGGTATTGCGGTGGGCATTGCCATTGATGTCGGGATTGGCAAAGAAATCAAAGCAGCAATGGATCGATCCAATCCTAATTGGTTTGCTAGCCTTTCAATGCGATTCAAAAACGAACTTACGCAAATGTGTTCAGGCGCCGAAAACACAAACGCGTTATGTAGTGAAGAAACGCTGCTTGTTTCAATCCGGGAAATTGGCTTCAAAACAACAGGCGGCAAAGATGATCCCACTCATCCATTTCTGTCTTTTACGCTGGGGCCTGAAGGCAATGCAAAGGTGAAACGCTATACACTTGAAATGCCGGAATTAACCAAGCCTTTAGAAACCTTGAAAACTGATGGCAATGTCGTGCTTGTGCTATTGCATGTGTTGATCGAGGCCAAGCTTTCTGCGGTGATGAACAGGCGTGCTGCGTTGGAAAAGAAAGAAGAAATATGATTTTGCGTGCTTGATCGAAGATAGAGCATTGAAAATGATTCACGTCAAATGTTTGATTTAAACGGACTGCTAGTGTAGCTAGGGAACGAGGCCTTTTCTATTGCATTTCTCGTTAAATTCTGAAGAATTCAGATTTCCTTGCTGATCACGAAAGTAGTGGTAATTGAATTGGTTTATTTTATTTGGAGAGTGTATGAAAAGGTTTTTTGTAGTGTTGTTATTCCTGACTGCGTCAAACTCCTGGTCACTGGGGTGGTCGGATTGGACAACCATCACTGAGATACAGACAGGTACCGGAGGGCATCCTATCTTCTATTTGGATGAAGCCGGTGATGCGCTCACTGGTTGCGATAATGGGTTATACATTCGTATGGACAGTGTGGATGACTCCGAACTGAATCCTGGCGGATCGCGCTCATTTTCTACTGTGCTTGCCGCGTTTATGGCTGGAAAAGAGGTCAAGGTAAAAACGGATAAGTGCGAGTTCGGAGATCCAGCATTTAGGACCATGAGAGTGCGCAATTAATGACATCTAGTCGTGCATTAAAACAATAGACATCCTTTGTTTTTGAGTTAATTACTGAATTGTTAAATCATGAATAAGATAGCTCTGATAGTGTTCATCATCCTGATCTCTGTGAATACCAATGCTGGCAATGCATACAGCAATGAGTTTTATGAGGTGTATCAGGTGGTTCCTTATTCAAGCACGTCAACACTTTATCAACACATGAACGGTTCGACCCTGATCAAATTTACCGAAGCAATTGAATGGACCGGAGCTGAAGGCTGTGACGAAGATGGAATCGTTATCCGAAACGAGGATGAGCATTTGTTGTCTATTCTGCTGACAGCCTGGGCGAGCGGTAAGAAAATGCGGGTGTATGCCGACACTTCGGAAGGCGGGATTGTAAATGGTCGGTGTTACGCTCGCGCGATTGCGGTTCGTTAGTTAGGGAGTGATTGTGATTAGGATTTCTAGCGTGTGTCTCAAGCTGACCTCTCTTTGTTTCATGCTTTCTCTACCAATGTCCGTAATGGCGATCAAGCATTCGAATGTGTCAGTGACGGGTTTCAGTCTGCACCGGAATTTTGAAAATGTGGTTTTTGTCCAACTCTCAAGCGAAAACCCAAGCCGACTCGAATGTCACGCGAATGAAAACTGGGATTTCGTTCTCGATATCTCAAATGATTTTGGGAAGGCTATGTATTCAACATTACTGACAATGAAGGCGAGTGGTTCGACAGGAACGTTTACCGGCACTGGTCAGTGCAATACGCAGTTGTATCAGTATGCTGAAGAGTTGTTGCGAATCGAGCACTACTGATAAATAACAAACGGGTAAATAACAGATGGGACGGGATATGTTTAAACGACTGCTTTTCTTGCTTGCTATTAGCTTTCCGGTTATTGCAAGCGGCGCGGTTTACACTGATGCGAAAATTCTTAAGGTGCTTGTAGGTCCTCTATACGGCAATGTTGTTCTCATAACCTTAAACAAGGCTCAGCCAAACACTGGATGTTTCACAAACCAAAGTTTTGATGTAGCGTTCGACGCGTCGACACCAGAGGGAAAAATATACCTCAGCTCGGTACTGGCTGCGGCGGCTTCAGGAAAAACGGTAAAAATTACAACCTATGGGAATCAATGTAGCAATTATGACAGCGTAGAGGATCTGCGCTCGATTATTGTTGACTATTAGTTTGCTCATGTGTTGCCGATAGCCATTGAGGAGTATCTTGGTATGAAAACGATTAAGCATCCTATTTGGAGTGTTGCAAGAATGAAAAGGTATTTGTTTATACTTTATGGTTTGTTTTTTTGTACAACCGTTCTGGCTGGATGGAGTCAGCCGGGGAAAGTGACCTATATGTCTCTAGGTGATGACGGCTATCTTTACCTGCAGTTATCGAGCCCAAAAGTGGGAGGATGTACTGGACGTTTTTACATGATGGATTTGGTTGGTGATCCATTAGGAGAAGAGAAATATAGTTTGATACTGGCGCACAAAACTCTGGATGAAAACATTACTCTATACGCCACAGGGGCATGCATCGGTTCAAATAATGCTGAGGTAAATATTATCAAGACCGAAGGTGATAATTTCAGCTATTAGTTGCAAACAGTAGGTTGAACCAGAAGGAGTTGTTCTGATTTTGATCATTCAACTTACCGCTCGTATTAACTCGTTCACGATTGATGGATTTTTACGATTGAGTCGTTGATGTCCTCTCGGTCATTTTTTAAGATTACAAAAAAGTAGTATTCATTAAATTCAAATGGATTTGGTCTTCTCGGAACGGAGTTCTTTCCCTCCCCAGTTGCGATCCATTCTCCTGTTTAAAATTAACGTTACGGAGTTTCCATGCGGTTCGCACGTTATATCTGCGTTTATCTTTTTTCTGTTATTGGCTTATTACTATCAGGCAGTGTGTATGCCGATACAGATTTAAAAGAAGACAACTTCGAGATTTACATTGGTGATGTCAATCAAGATGGCGAACCCGATATCTACTACAGGGCAAAAGAGAAGATTCTGATTATTGCTGGTGATATCACAATTCCTATCCCGTTTGTCAGCGAAAAAAGTTTCTACTTGAGCGGGTTGGATGGCTCATTGATAGAGTTGACGGAAGATGTCGATCTAGAAAACTTTGCTTTAATAGCATCTGAAATCTTGGAAGGTGACTTCAATGGTGACGGGCTGCTGGATCACTTGCTTATCATCGACTCTTCTTCCCCAGTTGATCAGCTAGCTTTGAACAACATTATCATTTATGGAGATTCTGGAGATGTTCCCGGCTCTACGTATCAGTTCGATAAATTGGAAGGCTATGACATTGAGTATGCCTCGTTCACGGTTAAAGACATTAACCAAGATGGTAAAGACGATATTTTAATTGAAGACGAAAGCGAAACGGTCATTGCGCTTGCACAAACCAATGGCGCGTTCAATGCAACTCGGGGTGGCGTGACGCCTGGTGTGATTGTACCGGGAGCGATTGCTGGAAGCTTTGATGTAGGCAAGGACGGTTCTGCAAATTACTCCATTCCTATTGCTGTACCGCCAGGCGGTGCAGGTATGGAGCCCAAGCTCGCATTTAGCTACAGCAGTGGAGCAGGGAATGGTTACCTCGGAATGGGTTGGAGTGTCACCCAAACGTCAGCAATTACCACGTGTAGTACGTCATTTATCGAAGACGGATATGTCGAGGCCGATGCAAATCTGTGTTTGGATGGGCAGCGCCTTATTGAGGTGTCGACAGGAGAATATCGTCCTGCCAATGCCGTCTCTATAAAAGTAAAAGAAATTCGGGGGGGAGATGCCTTCCAGGTGTACTACAAATCGGGCGAAGTGGCGTTGTTTGGTAACCACGATGGTAATACGCCAAAAGCATACGACTCAGATTTGGGCGTTTGGTACTTGTCAGAAATAGGGGATCGCGCAGGAAACACCCGTGCTTACAGCTACACGCATGATGAGGCCAATAACGAGCGCTATTTAACGCATATCACTTATCCGGGCGGCATAGTCGAATACAAATATAATGATGAACGCTCCGATACGATGGAGAGCTGGAAGGATGGCATTCAAGCGCGAGTAACAAAAAGGCTTTATCGCGTTGAATCCCGCTCGAATGGTTACGTCTATCGCAGTTACGACTTGTCTTATTCTGAAAGTACTTCGGGTAATAGAAGTCGCCTGGATGGAATCGTCGAGTGCGGTGCCGATGGAACCTGCCTGAGTCCCACTACATTTGATTGGAGTGAGCTGTCGAACACCGGGTTTGCAAATGATGTGCAAACACCAATTGAGTTGAATAATGGTTGGTTAAACAATCCACATTACGTTGATCTGAATGGCGATGGCTTTACTGATTTGTTTATGGCGTCCGGAGGGAAATTTAAAGTACGTTTTAATAACGGAGATGGTACTTTCGGGAGTGTCATAAACACGGGTATTAGCAATGACCAAGGGTTGGATGCGTGGCAGCACACCTTCCCAATGGATATCAATGCTGATGGTGCAGTGGAAATCATGGTTCCTATAACGATAGAAGAGGGAGCAAGCGGACTAGGTGTCATCGAATATGTCAATGAAGCGTTTCGTTTGAGAAAGCTTTCTGCGACCAATTTGTCGAATCCTAATTCAGACTATTATCTTGGATTGGGCGTGTCTTTCAAGAAAAGCGACCACCCTAGGGTAGCAGATATCAATGGCGATGGATTGCCGGATATATTGCACGAATACTCAACCGGCGATTGGGCCGCCTTCATCAATCTGGATGGTAGAAATTTCGCAAATCTGGATTATGAAGGAACGTATATTTATATAGAAGGCTTGAACTTCCCTCATAACTGGACCGGCACAACCTATGTTGAAGCGGAAAACGCCTCGACGTCATTTGTTATCGACATTGATGCGGATGGCAAACAAGAGTTGATGTACAAGTCCGGTAGTCAGTGGGCTGTGATGGAGTCTAGTTTCAATGAAGTTAATGGGTGGACAGAATTTGAAAAAAGGAACCTTGGCAGAACGGTTTACAATCCAACTACAGTTAAGCCCGTCGACTTAAATGGCGATGGCCTTACTGACATTCTGTATAAAAGAGATAGCAAATGGGCGTTTAATATAAACCAAGGAGGGACGCTGGGTCCCAGCGTTGTGACGACTTCTAACTACAACTCAAACTCTCGTGTGCTGGACTATGATGACGACGGTCTTTCTGACATCGTTTATATCAGTAGTAGTAAATGGAAAATCAAGAAGTTTGTTGGTAGCGAAACTTGTCTAATCTCTGGAACGGGGTGCTTTCAAGAGGTAACGACGGGTCAGGCAGATGATGCCTATAAGGATGTTTACAACGTTGCCGACTTCGATGGCGACGGGCTTAGCGACATCATTACCCAAAAGGATCACAAATATCGCGTATTCAAACGAAAATCCGCTACGACAGATACTTTACCGACTTACCTTACTAAAGTGACGAATGGCTACGGCCTGGTGACGGAATTCGAATACGGCCAGTTATATGATCTCCCAGCGAACGATAGTTATTACGACAAAGGCGATGATCTCACTTTTCCGCTGCGAAATATTTTTGGGCCCATCCGAGTCGTTAAAAGCACAACAGTGGTAAAGGATGAAGGGTTTACTGATGTTGTTAATTATAATTATAAACAACTGGCTTCCCATTTACAGGGCTTGGGAAGCTTTGGATTCCAGGAAATTACATCGACAACAAGCTTGACCAAAACGGTATCCACGTATAGCCAAGACTGGCAAAACCGTACGCAAGGTATGTTATCAGGGCAAGTCGTATCAAAGCGTGCGACGCCTTCTGACTCCTGGAAAGAGGTTTCGACGAGTGACTACAAATATGAGTCCGTTGTCTCGGGCACACACCCTTTGATACGACATACCTATTTGGATGAAAAAACAGAAACCGCCAAAAAGCTTCTAAACGGAGAGGTATATAAAGCGGTCAAAACAGAATACACCCCTGATGTGGAGGAAGATGGCTTTTCTCTGAGTGATGATTTTGGAGAAATGAAGCAAGTCGTCGTCACGACAACAGACAGTGACAATGCGGCCGCAGTAACAGAAACCCATACGGTTACCACAGTCAGTGACTACAAAGCACCGGATACGGCCAATTGGATTATTGGCCGTGTTACGGACACAACGGTCACTTTTGAAGGCACTAATCGCGAAACAAAAACGCGCAAGTCATCCTGGGAGTATTACGACAGTGGTGACCTGGCCGGTTATCTCAAGTCTGAGACCATTGAGCCTGAAGACGATACGTTAACGAAAACCACTTCTTATACCTATAACTCAAAAGGCTTGAAAGAAACGGTGACCGTCTCGGTCAATGACTCCAACTTCGCGCCTCGATCAACAACCACATATTATGACTCCTTGGGTAGATACCCGGTAGAAGTCGTCAATGACATTGGATCGGTATTGATGAGCTATGACCCCTTATTGGGCCTAAAAACGTCTGCTACCGACATTAATGGCAATACCAGTTATCAGACGTATGACGGCTTTGGTCGACCCAAAACGACTACTGGTATTGACGGAGTTACAACGACTACCACGTTCTATCAGGCGTCTGCGAATGATCCCAGCTCCAACTATTACGAGCCACTTCAGGAATCGGGCGGCTCTCTCAGCCTGGTTGCCTCTCTCCCGGCAGAATACTATGTCGAAAAGCAAGATCACAATGGTGTTTGGGAGCGAACATTTTTTGACCGGATAGGCAACGCATTTGAGACGCGCACGTTAAATGCGTTGGGTAGCGCGGTTTCTATTCGAACGGAATATGATCGTTATGGTCGCACCCTACGACAGTCGGAGCCCTATTTCCAAAGCGGCGGGGATGTATTTTGGACGACGACTTCAGAGTTTGATGCCCTGCAACGCCCCACCAAACTCATTAACCAGGAAGGCAATGAATCTCTAGTTGCATTTGATGGCTTAAAAACCGTTACCACAAATGAGTTGGGCCAAACCAAAACCGAAGTTCGAACCGTGGACGGCAAACTTTATGAAGTGACCGATAACGACGGCTATAAAGTTCGGTACGGTTACGATGCCGCTGGTAATATGACTTCCATGTCAGACCTGGTCGAGCTTATTGAGGAAGGTGCCGAGAACGATCCCTCAAACGACATCACGACCACGATTGTCTACGATGAGCGGGGCCGTAAAACGTCCATGGATGACCCCAATAAAGGCACTTGGAGTTACACCCACAACGCCTTTGGCGAACTGGTACTGCAAGAAGATGCCGAAGGCCGAAAGGTTTGCCAGGCCTATGATTCATTGGGCCGCATGGTCAAGCGGATAGATGATTATTCGGGTTCGTCTGCTCAAGCGCTGAACCACTGTGCTGGCGATCCTGAAAATCCTCAGACGACAACCTGGCAATATGACGCGGCTGCAAATGGCTTTGGTAAGCTGGCATCGGTGGCAGGCCCCGATGGATATCATGAAAGCTACGAATACGATTCGCTAGGTCGTCCGATAAAGGCGACAAAAATCATTGATGGTAGAACCTACATTAGTACAACCGAATATGACAGCCAGAGCCGACCTCGCTCTGTTACCTATCCTAGTGGCTTAGAAATCGTCAATGAGTACAACGACCAGGGCGCTCTTCACACAATAAGCAAAGCAGATGGGAGTGAGTATTATTGGAAGCTCAACGCGGTAGATCAGCGGGGTAATGCCATCGATGAATCCATGTCGAGTGGCGCGATAAAACGTCTGAAAATGTATACCGATAATCGTGGTTTGCTGAAGACGATATTTGCGGAAGGCAGTATCAATGGCATGAGCCCAGTCTTACAGTATAACGAGGCGCTATACGATGAAATTGGAAATGTCCGCTATCGCGAAGACTTGGTCGAGAATTCATCCGAAACGGCTTTTTACGATTCCATGAATCGCTTGCAGCATGTGGACCGAGTCATCAATGGGGTCGCTCAGGATAGAGAGTCCATGGGCTACACCTACAACGGCAATATCAGCAGCAAATGGAACGTTTCAGGTAGCTATCAATATGGTGGAACCTGCAATGGCGTTGAAGCCGGGCATAACGCTGTAACGCAAGCAGGTGGCAACTCCTACTGTTATGATCGAAACGGTAATATGCTCAGTGGTGCGGGCCGCTCCATTGTCTGGAGTGCATTCGGAAAGCCCACTGCCTTCTACAAGGGGACAACCGAAGTCCATTTTTCTTACGGACCTGACCGATCGAGAATTCAACGCATTGATGACAAGGATGGCTCGATAACGAAAACCACTTATGTGGGTAGTTACGAGAGAGTAGAGAAACCCTCTGGCATTGTGGATGAACGCCACTATATCGGCGGTATTGTTGTGGTTAACCAAGTGACGAATGGTGAAGTGACAACGACTGAAGAGAATTATCTGTTAAAAGACAATCTAGGTTCAGTCATCGCCACAGTGAACCAGACACAGCTCCAGGCTTCTCCAAGTACTTACACCGGCGAACGCAGTTCTTTTGATTCATGGGGCTTGCGCCGTAATGCCGATTGGTCATCCATGACTCTGGCTAGCCTCTATGAGTTTAAATCTGACGTAACAGATCGCGGGTTCACCGGTCATGAGCAGATTGATGAAATTGGATTGATTCATATGAACGGACGTGTCTATGACCCGGTTCTTGGCCGATTTATCTCTGCTGATCCAATTATTCAAAGTCCGACAGATCTTCAGTCGCTTAATAGATTCGCGTATGTTCGGAACAATCCGCTTAGCCTAATCGATCCATCCGGGTTTAGTTGGTGGAGCAAAAAAGGAAAGAGAATGTTGGGTAAAGCTTTCTCAGTTTTATTCCCAACGATTGCTATTTCGACACCTCAAGGACTTAGAGAATTTGGCAGGTTTGCAAGGAAGAACAAGTACGTAGGTGAGGTTGTTCAAGTAGCCGGGTGTGCTGCGGTTATAGCTGGTTCGGCTGGTGCCGGTGCTGCTGCATGTGGAGCGATAGCTGCTTCTGTTGCATATGGAGTGACCGATGGTGATTTCCAAGCTGCGGCGCGTGCAGGGGCAACTGCTTTTGTTATGTCATGGGTTGGCGGTAAGATTGGTGCTCCAAGTGGATTTAATTCCGCTAGCTATGGGAAAGTATTTGCGCATGGTGTAATGGGTGGAATCGCTGCAGGCGCAAATGGTGGAGATGTTAGGAGAGGCGCTCTAGCTGGTGCTGCTGGTTCGTCGTTAGGTGGTGTTGCGAAGGGAAGTGCAGTCGCGGCTGCAATTGTTGGAGGGACTGTATCCAAATTGTCAGGAGGATCTTTTGCAAACGGGGCGGTAACCGGCTCGTTTTCCTGGCTGGTTCGCGACGGCAGTGTTAGTGAATTGATTGATGAAATTGTAGGTCGAAATGGTGGGCAGGCTTGGCTCGACCCCTTAGGTACAATGGAGAAAATCAAGGTATGGGTTGGAAAGATCAATGTTTTGACAACTGATATGGGGATGAATACTCAGGTGAATGACAATAAGTATGGCCATGCCAACCAGATGTCTGTGACACAAAGAGCTTTCGGGTTGTTGGCGGCTCCCTTTATTGCTTTAGGCGGAGTTGCATATGAAGTTGCTCACCTATTTGTTCCTGGACATACACAACAGGCTCAATATGGAGGGAGCGGAAGGCAACCCCCGTTCTTTGGAATGACGGATGGCCAGAATCCGATTAATTGGTTGTATGACACTCCTGGTGATTTATTGGGTAATACAATCGGTCAATTGACTACGATAATGGGTATGGATCAGTTGGAAGCAAACAAAATTGTATTTATGATTCCTGGTCCTGATTATTCAAATGCTAAGAGCGATGCTGATTGGACTAAGATTGCTTCGCCCGGCGCATTGTACCCCTATTAGGAGGGTTGAAAGTTGAGAGTGTTCGTTTGTTTGATTTTGTCCTTAATAGCATCATGTTCTATTTTGGAGTTAGCAAACGACACTCTAAGTGATGAGGAAAGGAGCTTCGTAATAAATGAGACTCGGAAATTAATTTATTCAAGTGAGCTAGAGTTAAGCGCTGAAGAGCTCGAAAATGTGACCAAAAATGAGCCCAATAGTTTTGGGGTTTACTTTATTCCAAAACCTGTTGCTCAGTACCATTTAGTTTGGGATTTGAGTTCCAGTAAAAAGGTCATTGTTCATGGGATTGGTGATATCTTTCAACTTGAGGGTGCCAAGATAGAAATTGATGTTCACGCCCAGTAAGTGATTTGTTTCATATGAGAGATGACTGCTTATTGCTTAGTGTTCTTACTTCACTATAAATTATATTCCGGCGATAAACGTGTATTGCATAATTAAACGGTTCAAAGCCCTAATAGATAGCCATAAAAATAGGTATTAGAGACGCTCGAATTCTGGTTTTACGGTAACTACGAGATGGAACTAGAAGTCACGTTTGAGATAAAGCGAGTGTTTTTTCCGATTGGTTGTGGATATTTGTACAAACGATTGGCTTTCCGCTGACCTCCACCCCTGTTTAGAAAAACAAAAGGGGTCGGTGACAAATGAGAATTGTTATCGCCAGTGGAAGAACAAAAGGGGTCGGTGACAAATGAGAATTGTTATAGAGATCTAGAGATCAAGTGACCTCCACCCCGGCTTAGAACCACTCTTTGGATGAAATTTCCATCATGCTGCCTTCGCTGCAAATACTGCCGGAGGCATAAAATTTAGAGCGCTATGTGGTCGCTCATGGTTGTAATGGTGTCGCCACTCATCGATGATTTCTTTCGCTTCGTCCAAGCTCCGAAACCAATGCCTGTTGAGACACTCGTTTCTAAATTTTCCGTTCAAGCTTTCTACAAACGCATTTTGCGTTGGCTTTCCTGGCTGGATAAATGCCAGCTTTACCCCTGATTCTTTCTGCCAGAAGAACATCGCCTTGCAGGTAAACTCGGTTCCGTTATCACACGTGATTTGGTCCGGTGCTGCACGTTGGTCGATGAGCTGATCAAGGAACCTGGCAACCTGCTGGCCAGAAATCGAGTACGCTGTCAGCTGACCAATGAGTTCCTTTGAATAATCGTCTTTTACATTCAGCACGCGAAACCTTCGCCCGTTGCTAAGCTGGTCTGAAACAAAATCCATCGACCAGCGGACATTAGGGTAAATCGGTACCATGATAGGCTGTCGTGGTCGTTTCAGCTTCTTTCGCTTCCGAATACGCAACTGGAGACTCTCTTCCCTATAAAGACGGTAGGTGCGCTTCTCGTTGATGACGAGTCCTTCGTTCCTGAGCATGCCATGCAGCATCTCATAACCGAGTCCCTGATGTTTGCCTGCAAGCTCAATCAAACGTGCTCTGAGCGCTTGATCCGTCCGCGGTATCGGGTTATAGCGATAGGCTGTTCGGCTAATACTCGCAAGCCAACAAGCGCGCCGCTCGCTCAGTCGATGTACCGAGACCAGATGAGTCGCAATGCCTTTACGGCTCGCAGGCTTTACCACTTTTTTGAGAGCACATCTTTCATGGCCTCGTTCTCTAGGAGCTTCTCCGCGAGCAGTTTCTTGAGCTTGTTATTCTCCGTTTCCAGCTCTTTTAATCGCTTGGCTTCGTTCACTTCCAGGCCGGCATACTTGGACCGCCAGTTGTAAAACGTGCCCGTGGAGATATTCATACGGCGGCATATGTCGTCAACTTTTACGCCCGACTCATGCTCTTTGATCGCACCAATGATCTGTTCTTCTGTGTAACGCTTTTTCTTCATATTGAGATTTCCTTTTGGCTAAAGTAACCGGAAATCTCATCCATGTCATGGTTCTATTTTTCGGGGGGAGGTCACCCGTAGTTCTGTTATGTCGTACTCCGGTAGAAATAGTAATCCAACTGTATTAGCGCTCATGTTCAAGTCTTTTACAGACATCTAAGTTATCAGATGTGTAAAAGACGCTGACACTTATGTGAATTTGTGAAAAATTACTTTGACGGCATTCTCAACTTTAACTGAATCTGGTTTTCGAAGTAGGAATCTAGAGCTACGATTTCCCGCCGTTCATTACAAAAAATATAAGAACTGGGCATTTGATAACTAATTAATACAAACAAAACATCGATCAAAAATCGCTGAAGTAGGGAGTCGCAACATGTCGGAACAAACCATTAACGGAAACCAGAGAAGCAATATCATCATTTCTGGCGCTAGCGATGATGAAATAAATGCTGGTGGTGGTAACGATCTAGTTATCAGTGGTGCAGGGGATGACACTATCAATGGTGGTGCTGGTTGCGACATTATCATTTCGGGTAGTGGTGATGACACCCTCAACGGTGGTTCCGGGAACGATATTCTGATCAGTGGATCTGGCGACGACACTGTCAATGGTGGTTCCGGTAACGATATCCTGATTACAGGAAGCGGTGATGACACCGTTAGCGGTGGCAGTGGAGCAGATCTGATTATTACTGAAGACGGCAACGATGTTGTCTCGGGTGGCGGTGGTAACGATAACATCGATACCGGGGCTGGCGACGATTCAGCATCAGGCGGGTCTGGTGACGATATAATTTCTACAGGTGACGGCAACGATTACGCGGAAGGTAACGGAGGCAACGATACAATCATCACCGGTTCCGGTGATGATACCGCTCTCGGAAATGGGGGGCATGACGTTATTATCACGGGCTCCGGAAATGACACTATTGAGGGTAATGGTGGCAATGACATTATCCTTAGTGGTAGCGGTAATGATGTCGTCGATGGTGGTGCTGGACATGACGTAATTTTGGCTGGAAGTGGTCATGATCAAGTTGAGGGTGGTCTCGGTGATGACGTCATTTTAGGTGGTTACGGGGACGATACGATTTCCGGGGATGAGGGTAATGACTGGATTCACGCCGGTGCAGACAATGATGTAGTTGACGGCGGTACCGGTTCGGATTACATCGATGGTGGTTGGGGGCAGGATGTTGCCTTGTTTTCCGGTAATGCTTCGGACTATCAGATAGTTCAGATTTCTTCCTGTGAGTACGAAGTAACTCATATGGCGACAGGCGACATTGATTTTGTGCGAAATGTTGAAATATTTCGTTTTAATGATGGAGACATCGATCCATCCAATCCGCAGATCAATACGCCTCCGACCGCCAACAATGATGTTGCGATCAATGACGAAGATACCTCGGTCACCATCGATGTGCTGGCGAACGACAGTGATCTGGACGGCGACAGCCTGACTGTCACCACCGCAACCGCGGCGAATGGATCGGTCACGATCAATGCGGATGGCACGCTGGACTATACGCCGAATGCGAACTTCAACGGCACTGACACAATCAGTTATTCAATCAGCGATGGCAATGGTGGCACCGCGACGGCAACCGTAGACGTGACGGTGAATGCCGTGAACGACGGTCCGGTTGCCCAGGATGATGCGATTTCGACGGATGAAGATACCGCCGTCACCATCGATGTGCTGGCCAATGATTCGGATCTGGATGGCGACAGCCTGACTGTCTCCTCAGCGATCGCGGCGAATGGGTCGGTTACCATCAATGCCGACGGCACCCTGGAGTACACGCCCAATGCCAACTTCAACGGCACCGATACCATCAGCTATGCAATCAGTGATGGCAATGGCGGCACCGCCACGGCCGAAGTGACCGTGACGGTGAATGCCGTGAACGATGGCCCGGTTGCCCAGGATGACAGCGTTAGCACTGACGAAGACATGGTCGTGACGATTGATGTGCTGGCCAATGATTCCGATCTGGACGGCGATAGCTTAAGCGTTACATCCGCCTCGGCGGAGAATGGTTCGGTGACCATCAATGCCGATGGCATGCTGGACTATACGCCGAATGCGAACTTCAACGGCACTGACACAATCAGTTATTCAATCAGCGATGGCAACGGTGGCACCGCGACGGCAACCGTAGACGTGACGGTGAATGCCGTGAACGACGGTCCGGTTGCCCAGGATGATGCGATTTCGACGGATGAAGATACCTCGGTCACGATTGATGTGCTGGCGAACGATTCCGATCTGGACGGTGACACCTTAAGCGTTACATCCGCCTCGGCGGCCAACGGTTCGGTCACCATCAATGCGGATGGCACGCTGGACTATACGCCCAATGCCAACTTCAACGGCACCGATACCGTCACGTACGAAATTGCTGATGGCAATGGTGGCACAGCCACGGCCGAAGTGACCGTGACGGTCAATGCGGTGAACGATGGCCCGGTGGCGCAGGACGATGCGATCACAACCGATGAAGACACCGTGGTGACGATCGACGTCCTGGCCAATGATTCCGATCTGGATGGGGATGCATTAAGCGTCACTGCTGCTTCCGCAACCAACGGTTCCGTCACGATCAATGCGGATGGCACCCTGGACTATACGCCGAATGTGAACTTCAACGGCACCGATACCGTCACGTACGAAATTGCTGACGGCAATGGTGGCACCGCGACGGCAACCGTAGACGTGACGGTGAATGCCGTGAACGACGGTCCGGTTGCCCAGGATGATGCGATTTCGACGGATGAAGATACCTCGGTCACGATTGATGTGCTGGCGAACGATTCCGATCTGGACGGTGACACCTTAAGCGTTACATCCGCCTCGGCGGCCAACGGTTCGGTCACCATCAATGCGGATGGCACGCTGGACTATACGCCCAATGCCAACTTCAACGGCACCGATACCGTCACGTACGAAATTGCTGATGGCAATGGTGGCACAGCCACGGCCGAAGTGACCGTGACGGTCAATGCGGTCAACGATGGCCCGGTTGCTCAGGACGACAGTGTTAGTACCAATGAAGATGAATCAGTCACGATTGATGTGCTGGCGAACGACAGTGATCTGGATGGGGATGCATTAAGCGTCACTGCTGCTTCCGCAACCAACGGTTCCGTCACCATCAATGCGGATGGAACGCTGGAGTACACGCCCAATGCCAACTTCAACGGCAGCGACACCATCAGCTACGAAATCAGCGATGGTAATGGTGGTACAGCCACGGCCGAAGTGACGGTCACGGTGAATGCCGTGAACGATGGCCCGGTTGCCCAAGACGATGCCGTCGAGACCAATGAAGATACCGCCGTCACGATCGATGTGCTGGCGAATGATTCCGATCTGGATGGGGATACCTTAAGCGTTACATCCGCCTCGGCGGCCAACGGTTCGGTCACGATCAATGCCGACGGCACCCTGGACTATACGCCGAATGCGAACTTCAACGGCACTGACACAATCAGTTATTCAATCAGCGATGGCAACGGCGGCACCGCCACGGCGGAAGTGACGGTCACGGTCAATGCGGTCAACGATGGCCCGGTTGCCCAAGACGATGCCGTCGAGACCAATGAAGACACCGCCGTCACCATCGATGTGCTGGCCAATGACTCGGATCTGGATGGCGACAGCCTGACTGTCTCCTCAGCGACAGCCGCCAATGGTGTGGTCACCATCAATGCGGATGGCACGCTGGACTATACGCCGAATGCGAACTTTAACGGCACTGACACCATCAGCTACGAAATCAGCGATGGCAATGGCGGCACCGCCACGGCGGAAGTGACCGTGACGGTGAATGCCGTGAACGATGGTCCGGTAGCGCAGGACGATGCCGTGAGCACCGACGAAGACATGGCCGTGACGATTGATGTGCTGGCCAATGACTCGGATCTGGATGGCGACAGCCTGACTGTCTCCTCAGCGACAGCCGCCAATGGTGTGGTCACCATCAATGCCGACGGCACGCTGGACTATACGCCCAATGCCAACTTCAACGGCACCGATACCGTCACGTACGAAATTGCTGACGGTAATGGTGGCACTGCCACGGCCGAAGTGACCGTGACGGTGAATGCCGTGAACGACGGTCCGGTTGCCCAGGATGATGCGATTTCGACGGATGAAGACACCGCCGTCACCATCGATGTGCTGGCCAATGACTCGGATCTGGATGGCGACAGCCTGACTGTCTCCTCAGCGACAGCCGCCAATGGTGTGGTCACCATCAATGCGGATGGCACGCTGGACTATACGCCCAATGCCAACTTCAACGGCACCGATACCGTCACGTACGAAATTGCTGACGGCAATGGTGGCACCGCGACGGCAACCGTAGACGTGACGGTCAATGCCGTGAACGATGGCCCGGTTGCGCAAGACGATGCCGTCGAGACCAATGAAGATACCGCCGTCACTATCGATGTGCTGGCGAATGATTCCGATCTGGATGGCGACAGCTTGACTGTCACCACCGCAACCGCGGCGAATGGATCGGTCACCATCAATGCCGACGGCACGCTGGACTATACGCCGAATACCAACTTCAACGGCAGCGACACCATCAGCTACGAAATCAGCGATGGCAACGGCGGCACTGCCACGGCAGAAGTGACGGTCACGGTCAATGCGGTCAACGACGGTCCCGTCGCTCAGGATGACAGCGTTAGCACTGACGAAGATACCTCGGTCACCATCGATGTCCTGGCCAATGATTCCGATCTGGATGGCGACAGCTTGACTGTCACCACCGCAACCGCGGCGAATGGGTCGGTTACCATCAATGCGGATGGCACGCTGGAGTACACGCCCAATGCCAACTTCAACGGCACCGATACCGTCACGTACGAAATTGCTGATGGCAATGGTGGCACAGCCACGGCCGAAGTGACCGTGACGGTCAATGCGGTGAACGATGGCCCGGTGGCGCAGGACGATGCGATCACAACCGATGAAGACACCGTGGTGACGATCGACGTCCTGGCCAATGATTCCGATCTGGACGGCGATAACTTAAGCGTTACATCCGCCTCGGCGGAGAATGGTTCGGTCACCATCAATGCCGATGGCACGCTGGACTATACGCCCAATGCCAACTTCAACGGCAGCGACACGATCAGTTATGCAATCAGCGATGGGCAAGGTGGGACAAGCACCGCTTCGACGATCGTGGACGTTATTCCCGTCAACGATTCGCCAGTGGTCGTTGGCGAAACGAGCTCAACGAATCAGGAAACTCCCATTACTATCGATGTGTTAAGCAATGATAGTGATATTGAGGGTGACGAGTTATACGTGCAAAGTGCGACGGCAAGCAATGGCGATGTCGTGGTAAATGGTGATGGGACCGTAATTTATACGCCTGATGTGGGCTACTTTGGATCAGATACCATTACCTACTCGGTAAATGATGGCAATGGTGGAGTTACTCTGGGAAGTGTTGAGGTCACCGTCATCGAAGGCTTACCAAACAACGCTCCAGTGGCTAATGATGACTTGCTGGAAGCGGAAGCTGGGACGGAAAGTTATGTAGCCAACGTGTTCTTTACCTATGAAGACGGCTTTGTGGACGAGCGAATTGTGGTCAACGATACGGATGCAGATGGTGACAGTCTGAGTGTGGTATCGGTCAATGGCGAAGCGCTGGTTAATGGCACGGTGACGGTGACCGGATCAAACGGTGGGGAATTCACGGTACTGACGAATGGACGGGTGTATCTGGATGCGACGACCGGTTTTGAGTCTTTAGCGCCGGGAGAGACGACGGAGACCAGCGTCAGTTACACGATTACCGACGGCAATGGTGGGTATGATACGGCGAATGTCATTGTGACCGTACGAGGTCCGTTTGAAGATATTGCTGCAGAAGATGATGCTTACACGGTCTCGGAAGATCAGGGCGTATTGAGTCTCGATCTTTTAGCCAATGACACTGATGCGGTCAATGGTGAAGCCGTGACGGTGAGTGCAGTGGATGGCAATGCCTCAGGTGTTGGGGTAGCGGTTGCCGGCAGTGCTGGCGGTGTATTTACCATCAACGCGAATGGCAGCGCGAGCTTTGATACCAACGGTGACTTTGCCTATCTGACTGATGGTGAGAGTGCTGTCAGTTCAGTGACCTATACCATCGAAGATGCAGACGGCGTCACGGCGACAGCCACAGTGAATGTGACCATAAATGGCAGCAACGATGCCCCGGAAGCCGCGGATGACAGTGCGCTGGTGATTTCGGGTAGCAATGAGGTATTGCCGACGAATCTGTTGACGAATGATAGCGATGCGGAAGGCCAGAGCCTGAGTGTCGTGGAAGTGGATGGTCAGCCTTTGGTAGACGGTAGTATCAGTCTGTCCGGTTCCAACGGCGGTACCTTCACTATCAATGCCGACGGTACGGTCAGCTTTGATGCCTCGGTGGATTTTGTGGATCTTCCGGGTGGGGATCAGGTCGTCACAACAGTGAACTACACCATCAGTGATGGTGAAGGCGGAACTGCTGAAGCGACCCTGAGTGTCACGGTCGAAGGGCGGAATGATGCGCCAAACGCGTTAGCGGATGTGGCCAGTGGCGACGAAGAAAGCACCCTGGTCATCGATGTGTTGGGCAATGATAGCGATGTGAACGGGGATACCCTGTCGGTCGTGTCAGCGAATGCCTCTAATGGTGTGGTCAGCATCAATGCCGACGGCACCTTGAGCTACACCCCGAATGCCAACTATCACGGTGACGATGTCATCAACTACACCATCAGCGATGGTGTCGACACGGCATCCAGCACAGTGACCGTGACCGTAAATCCCGTCAATGACGCCCCGGTTGCACAGGATGACAGCGTAGTGGCAAATGGTACTGGTCTGACACAGATTGATGTACTGGGCAATGATAGTGATGTGGACGGTGATGCCCTGACAGTGATCAGTGCGACCGCCGGTACCGGAACGGTTTCGATCAACGCTGATGGCACCCTGACCTATGAAGCGGCGGCACCGGATGCGGGTAGCGATACCATTACCTACGAGATCAGCGATGGAACGACGACCACGACCGCCATGGTGAACGTCAGCATTGACGAAAACGGGGTCGGGAACAATGCTCCGGATGCGAATGATGATTTGCTGGAAGCGGATGCAGGAACGGAAAGTTATGTAGCGAACGTGTTCTTTACCTATGAAGACGGCTTTGTGGACGAGAGAATTGTTGTCAACGATACGGATGCAGATGGTGACAGTCTGAGTGTGGTATCGGTCAATGGCGAAGCGCTGGTTAATGGCACGGTGACGGTGACCGGATCAAACGGTGGGGAATTCACGGTACTGACGAATGGACGGGTGTATCTGGATGCGACGACCGGTTTTGAGTCTTTAGCGCCGGGAGAGACGACGGAGACCAGCGTCAGTTACACGATTACCGACGGCAATGGTGGGTATGATACGGCGAATGTCATTGTGACCGTACGAGGTCCGTTTGAAGATATTGCTGCAGAAGATGATGCTTACACGGTCTCGGAAGATCAGGGCGTATTGAGTCTCGATCTTTTAGCCAATGACACTGATGCGGTCAATGGTGAAGCCGTGACGGTGAGTGCAGTGGATGGCAATGCCTCAGGTGTTGGGGTAGCGGTTGCCGGCAGTGCTGGCGGTGTATTTACCATCAACGCGAATGGCAGCGCGAGCTTTGATACCAACGGTGACTTTGCCTATCTGACTGATGGTGAGAGTGCTGTCAGTTCAGTGACCTATACCATCGAAGATGCAGACGGCGTCACGGCGACAGCCACAGTGAATGTGACCATAAATGGCAGCAACGATGCCCCGGAAGCCGCGGATGACAGTGCGCTGGTGATTTCGGGTAGCAATGAGGTATTGCCGACGAATCTGTTGACGAATGATAGCGATGCGGAAGGCCAGAGCCTGAGTGTCGTGGAAGTGGATGGTCAGCCTTTGGTAGACGGTAGTATCAGTCTGTCCGGTTCCAACGGCGGTACCTTCACTATCAATGCCGACGGTACGGTCAGCTTTGATGCCTCGGTGGATTTTGTGGATCTTCCGGGTGGGGATCAGGTCGTCACAACAGTGAACTACACCATCAGTGATGGTGAAGGCGGAACTGCTGAAGCGACCCTGAGTGTCACGGTCGAAGGGCGGAATGATGCGCCAAACGCGTTAGCGGATGTGGCCAGTGGAGACGAAGACAGCACCCTGGTCATCGATGTGTTGGGCAATGATAGCGATGTGAACGGGGATACCCTGTCGGTCGTGTCAGCGAATGCCTCTAATGGTGTGGTCAGCATCAATGCCGACGGCACCTTGAGCTACACCCCGAATGCCAACTATCACGGTGACGATGTCATCAACTACACCATCAGCGATGGTGTCGACACGGCATCCAGCACAGTGACCGTGACCGTAAATCCCGTCAATGACGCCCCGGTTGCACAGGATGACAGCGTAGTGGCAAATGGTACTGGTCTGACACAGATTGATGTACTGGGCAATGATAGTGATGTGGACGGTGATGCCCTGACAGTGATCAGTGCGACCGCCGGTACCGGAACGGTTTCGATCAACGCTGATGGCACCCTGACCTATGAAGCGGCGGCACCGGATGCGGGTAGCGATACCATTACCTACGAGATCAGCGATGGAACGACGACCACGACCGCCATGGTGAACGTCAGCATTGACGAAAACGGGGTCGGGAACAATGCTCCGGATGCGAATGATGATTTGCTGGAAGCGGATGCAGGAACGGAAAGTTATGTGGCCAACGTGTTCTTCACCTATGAAGACGGGTTTGTGGACGAGCGTATTGTTGTCAACGATACGGATGCAGATGGTGACAGTCTGAGTGTGGTATCGGTCAATGGCGAAGCGCTGGTTGATGGCACGGTGACGGTGACCGGATCAAACGGTGGGGAATTCACGGTACTGACGAATGGACGGGTGTATCTGGATGCGACGACCGGTTTTGAGTCTTTAGCGCCGGGAGAGACGACGGAGACCAGCGTCAGTTATACGATTACCGACGGCAATGGTGGGTATGATACGGCGAATGTCATTGTGACCGTTAACGGCGTCAACGACGCGCCGGGTGCAGTGGACGATACGGCTGTTGTGGCGGCGGATGATCAAATCACCCTAACTGTGCTCGATAATGATTCGGACGCTGATGGGGACTCGATCTCCATCACTTCCGTGGACAGCAGCTCGCTTGTTGGAACTCTGGTTGACAATGGTGACGGCACTTTAACCTATGACACCAATGGGCAATTTGATGGACTGTCAGATGGTGAAACCGTTGATGAATGGTTTGAGTACACCATAGCTGATGGCCAGGGAGGCATTGATACAGCCATGGTGCAATTGACCATCACTGGTGGTGCGGATGTTGTCACGCAACAAACTTCCACTCCGGAGGATTTTCAGGATCCAATGGGTGATGATGCACCGATAGACAATGACTTCATGTAATACATGGCTCCATCATTGAAAAGGTTTGATCAGGGCGATGAGTAGTAGCCAACCTAGTAAGACGGGCCCGCAACCCAATGTTGTTGACGACGCATTGGCAAGGGTCAGGGCGTCGATGGCAGTAGTGTTTGGCTTTAGTTTTCTGGTCAATCTGCTGCTACTGACTTCGCCGCTGTTCATGCTTCAGGTGTATGATCGCGTTTTGCTCTCCAGAAGTGAGTCCACGCTTCTGGGGCTGGTGGCAGTTGCCCTGTTTCTGTTAGGGATACTATTGGTCATGGAAGTGGTGAGGCATTACCTGCTCAACCGGATAAGTGCCCGCTTTGATGCCGAGCTTTCAGGAACCGTTCTGGCAGAAGTGTTGCGTCGCGGGGATAGCTCCAAACCGATTCAGGATATGAATACGGTGAGAAGCTTTATTGGTTCTCCCTTTATCCTCGCACTCAATGATATTCCCTGGTTGCCCATTTATCTGGGGATCGTTTATTTCCTGCACCCATTGCTCGGTCATCTCGGTCTGGTCGGGGCTGTCATTCTGTTTTCGTTGGCTGTGTTAAATGACCGTTTGACACGGGACGCGTCGCGCAAGTCAAGCGAAGCCTTTGGTGCGGGCAGTGCCTTTTTGGAGCATAGCAACCGGAATCATGACGCCAGTGTCGGCATGGGTATGTTACCCAGTCTATTAGCGGTCTGGCGCCAATACCAGAATGCCGGGTTGGGATTCCTCGGGCGAGCAGCTGACCGCAATGCGATTGTGGCGTCGATGGCAAAGGTGTTTCGTCAACTGATTCAGGTTTCAGTGCTCGCAGTGGGTGGCTATCTCGCAATACAGGATGTTACAACCGCGGGTGTCATGATAGCGGCTTCCATTATTGTTGGCCGTGCCTTGTCGCCCATTGAACAATCCATTCAGGGATGGCGAGCCATGACTCGAGCCAAAGAGGCGAAATCGGATCTTGTCGCTTTCATGTCTGAGCATGAAGCACTCAGTACCGGGGTCTCATTGCCTAGGCCAACAGGGAGAATCACCTTCAATAACGTCCTCGCGTTTGCAAACGGTATTTCAGCGCCTGCGAAAAATGCTGCGCCGGTTATCAAACAGATCAGCTTTGATTTGGCTCCGGGTACTGCACTCGGGATTACCGGCCCAAGTGGATCCGGGAAGAGTACGCTGGCACGCTTGATGTTGGGTGTGTTCAAGCCCCTTAGTGGTACGGTTCGTATAGATGGCGCCGAGCTAACCAAAGCGGTACAGGCCCAGTTTTCTCCATATTTTGGGTTTTTGCCCCAAGACGTAGAGTTGTTCGATGGCTCTGTTGCTGACAACATTGCGCGATTCAGTGGTACAGATTCCGAGAGCGTTATTAGCGCGGCGAAAATAGCGGGTGCCCACGAATTGATCCTTAAATTACCTGAAGGCTATGACACATTGATTGGACCTAATGGTGTGACCTTGTCAGGTGGTCAAAAGCAACGTATCGGTCTGGCGCGAGCGGTGTATGGTCAACCCTGTCTGGTGATTCTGGATGAGCCGACGTCCAATCTCGACAATGAAGGTCGACTGGCCTTGCTGGCGGCCATCAAGATCCTGAAATCACAGGGCTGTACTGTAGTGTTGATCGCGCATCAACCAGGGCTGTTTGAAAGTATGGACCAGCTGGCCTTGCTGGCCGATGGACAGTTTCAGGAATATGGAGCAGTCAATGAGGTGATGAAGGTTCTGCAGCCCAAACGCGTTGCTACAAAAGGACCGTTTGCCGTCAAGTCTACCGGTCGGGTAAGTATCAAATCTGCTTCCGGCTCCGGGGAGGCTGGCTGATGTTTATAGAGGCTCCGGCTCCTCAAACCAAACTGAGAATGCCCGTAATTGTGGGCCTTGGTTTTTTTGTCTTCGGTTTTCTGGGGTTTCTGATCTGGTCACTGGTAACACCGCTGGACAGTGCAGTGGTATCAGATGGCATTGTCAAAGTGGGTTCAGAGAAGAAACAGGTTCAGCATCTCGAGGGAGGTATCGTCAAGACGCTCGCTGTACAGGAAGGCGATTATGTAGCAGCTGGCCAGGTTTTACTCACCCTCGACGAAACCTTTGCCGGGTCTGAATTTGGTGTTTTGAGTAATCAACTACAGGAGCTTCGAATTAGAGAGGCCCTTCTCAGTGCACAGCGTGACGAAGACAGTGCGTTGGATGTAAAGCGTTTGAGCCTTGATGCGGGCGGCAACGAGTGGTTGCTGTCGCAAGTTGATTCGGCGGAACAACTGTTTCAATTGAGCCGCAGTGCCTTGATGAATCAGCTTTCCACACTTGATTCACAAATTGAGCAGTTGCGTAGCCGTATACAGGGATATGGTCGGGAAATTGCGGCAAAACAGGAACAGCTGAGTTATATCGAAGAAGAACTCTCGGCCTGGGATGACCTGATTAAGAGACAATATGCCAATAAACTCCGATTTCTTGAACTCAAACGTGAATTGTCCGAAACCAAAGCTGACATTGCCAAGCTGGAATCCCAGCAAACAGACAGTATTGCCCGTATTGAAGAAATACAGTTTGAACGCGAAAACATTCGTCAGAGTTTTCGGGAAACGGCCGCCAATGAACTCGCGGAGGTGCAACTGAAAATAAAGGATATTAGCAAACGCATTCGTTCAGCAGAGAACGTTCTTGGACGTGTTGATATTCGCGCCCCGGTATCCGGCAGGGTCGTAGGTCTTTCGATTTACACTATTGGTGCTGTTATCAAACCTGGTGAGACCATTATGGAAATTGTGCCGGAAAAAGACGAATTGGTAATCGGCGCCAAGATACGTCCTCTCGATATTGATAAGGTTCTGGTGAACATGCCTGCCAGAATAAGAATTGCGTCATATAAACAGCATGAATTTCCCGAATTTGACGGTCAAGTGGAGTCGGTTTCTGCAGATGTGTTTGAAGACCCCAGTACGCGGGAACATTACTACACCGCAAAGATCCGTATTCACCAAGGTGCTTTGACCGAGGCATGGCTGGCCAAACTGAATCCCGGCATGCCTGCCAATGTCATGATAGTGACGGGAGAGTCCACCCCTGCCCAATATTTGATGGAACCATTGATGAATGCGTTCAGGACGGCCTGGCGAGACAGTTAAGTATTTGTTTTTCAGGTCAGTCCAGATTGTTAATCTTCGCTTTCCAGTGCTTGAGATATCCGCTGTCTGGCGACTGTCGCGGCAACTTTTCTACAAGTAGAGTAGGTAAGTGGCTCAAGATAGCTGAGGTGCGCCTGGACTTTTTTCTGGGCGAGCATGCGAACCAGAGTGTCGATAACCGTGTCATCATCAATAAAACTGACTTCAGGCAGATACTTGCCGGTATCATCAGTATAACGCAGTGCGATTGGCTGGATGGGGCATCCCGCACGTACTGCGGCTTCGAACAGCATTGGGTAGAAGTGCAGCACATCCTGACCGTCTGAAGTGGTTCCCTCGGGGAAAACCAGTACGTCATTGCCGGCATTCATGTAGTCCGACAAAGCAGGTAAAGAGCGGTAAACCGAAAATTTGTTGTGTCGTTCAATAAATACGGTGTTGAACTGTCGACCGATGCCACCAATGATGGGCCAGGACTTCACTTCCTGCTTGGCAATAAACGAAAAGCGATCCACTGCTGATAATGCGACTGCATCCACCCAGCTGATATGGTTGGCGACAAAAAGACAGCCTCTGTCGGGAACACGCGCTCCACACACCTTGATGTCCATATTCAGCATGTCCACAAATTCATTGATCCAACGCTGATAGTAGGGCATCTCCAGAAGGTGTTTTCCCGCTTGACCACTCAGGTGGTTGAACGCCCCGGACAGGGGAGAACGAAGACCGCCTTTCACCAAATGTCGCGCGATACGACTTAACTTCATGCTGGTCTGGAAAGACGATTTGGCAGGGATAATACGATTTTGGGGAAGGGCCAGGGCTGATCGCATACTCACCTCAGTCGGTGTCTGAATAAGGTCAGACACTAATCCGCTAATATGTCAGTCATGTGAAAGTGGCGGATGCCCGGTTACATTTTTAAACCAAACTGCCATCTACTCGTCATATTGCTCACCCAGAATCTCGCGTCTTCATAAACAGCCTGTTGTCGGGTTTTATGCAAAGCTTTTTCGCGTAGGCGTCTGCATTGGAGTGAGAGATAACATTGATACAGGAAATTCTTGAACAGAAAAGTATTTCGACCGTTTTTCAGGCCATTGTCGATGTGCAAGAGCAAAATATCTGGGGATATGAAGCGCTCAGTCGTGGGCCCGCAATCAGTCCGTTGCACTCGCCTCAGGCCCTGTTTGCAGAAGCCGAATCCCAAGGGGTGTTAACGCAGCTGGAGACAGTTTGTATTCTCAATGCGTCACGGCAATTCCAGGATCTCGCGCTACCTGGAAAATTGTTTGTGAATCTCTCGCATACAGCCTTGATTGATGGCAGTCAGTTCAGGGACCATGTCCTGTCATTTATAGATCGCTTCAAGCTTGAAGCCGACCAGGTTGTTATCGAACTGACAGAACGGTCGGCGGCAGATAATGTCGATTCGTTGCTTGAGGCCATCCAGTTTTTCAAACAACAGGGATTTGAGATAGCAATTGATGATCTGGGTGCAGGGTATTCGACCCTCAGACTCTGGTCCGAGATTCGCCCTGACTATGTCAAAATTGACCGACATTTCATCACCGATATTGATACCGATACCACAAAGCAGGAATTTGTCCGTTCCATTATCGAGATCGCCCGTTCCGTGGGCACGCGTATTATTGGCGAGGGTGTCGAAACAAAAGGCGAACTGGAAACACTCAGGCGACTGGGTGTTGAATTGATACAGGGCTATTTTTTGCAACGACCCCAGCCCGTTCCCGCGCCTATCGATATGGATAGCCTCCATACGACGCAGAAAAAACCTCTGGCGGACTATTTGCTGGCACGCAGTCTGATCAGTTCACGCAATAGCTATCACTCAGACACCTCGGTGGCGAATATTGTCAGAACCTTTCAGGATAATGTTGCACTGAATTCACTGGCGATTGTTGATGATGGCAAAACCGTTGGTGTGGTTCACCGCAAGCGTTTTTTAACCGAGATGAGCCGGCCCTTTGCCATGGATCTGAATGCGAGAAGGCCAATTCGCGATCTGATGGAAGACAACTTTCTACAGATTGACGGCAATTTTCGTATCGAGCAGGTGAGTCGTCTGGTAACAGACCGGGCGCGGCTGCATGCAGAGGAAGATTTTGTGGTCACCGAACGGGGCAAGTTCAACGGCATGGGGCAGGTTGTCGATCTGCTTCGCCAGATTACCGAAATTCAGGTAAAAACCGCTCGCCATGCCAATCCTCTAACGATGTTGCCTGGCAATGTTCCCATCGGAGATTGTGTCGATCGGCTGCTGCAGGAAGGTCAGTCTTTCGTCGTTTCCTATTTTGATTTGGATCATTTCAAGCCTTTCAACGATGCCTATGGATATGCCAAAGGCGATGCAGTGTTACTGATGCTGGCAGAGCTACTGCAAAAGTACGTGCATCATGATTCTGATTTTATCGGCCACATCGGCGGGGATGACTTCATAGCCGTCACCAGCTCAGGAGACTGGATGGATAAAACCTGTTCGGTAGTCAACGAGTTTGAACGGCGCGTTAAAAAATACTACTCCGACGAGGATGTGATGCGCGGCGGAATTCGCGCCAACGATCGATTTGGCGAAACCCGGTTTTTCGGATTTGTCTCCATTTCAGTTGGCAGTATCGCGGTGGAGAAAGGGCAGTATCATTCCTTTCAGGAAGTCTCTGCAGATCTGGTTAACGTCAAACAGAGTGCGAAGCGTTCAGAAACGGCCAATATTGCTTTATTGGAGTCCGATAAGCTGTCCTACTACAGCTGTCGGAAAAATTGTGCATCGATCTTGAATCAGTCGATTCAGGAGAGCGTGCGTACCAGGGATCTTCCCCCGAAGGAAGCAAGTTCCAGTCACTAACGCTCTCCGTCTGTTGATGGTTTCAGGCGGATGCTGTTGCCATAGAGACGGTTCACCTGGATCAGTTGGGCAGGCGTGCGATTTCCGGTCGAAGCAGGTTGTGCAGACCATCACTCAGTGTGTTGCTCTGATATTGATAGGCATAGTTATGCATTTCAATCAGAGCGCCACTGGCATCGAAGCTTTCTTCCGTTATGGACTCAACATGGTTGAGCAGGGTGTGGGTATAGGTACGGGCAAATTCAGGTTGGCCGTCACCGTCAATGTCGAATGACTCGTTAATTAAGTTACCCAGTTCATCGTATGATTTGGTGCTGATTTCATCGGCTCCCGGGTTTGTAGCGTAGTCCACATCCACCTCAGTGCGGACCAGATTGCTCCACTGGTCATAATGGTAGCTGTACATCTCGTCAACGGATCCGTTGTTGTCGGCATCAACCTCCTCGGTGGAAAGACGTCCCTGTGCATCGTAGGTGAGTCGGTAGCTCGCATCGAAGGAAGCATCAAATTCGAAATCCACCAGAATCTCTGCCAGGTTCTCCGCCTCATAGCGGTAAAAGGTGATGCGTTCGTCAATTCCATCGCCATTGAAATCTTCCAGAACCCGAAGCACCCGACCCATATCATCGTATTGAGTTTCGGTTTCCTCCGTCACAATGTCGGTATCCGGATGATGGACCCGGTTGAAACGCAGGCGACCCAGATCATCGTATTCATAAGACGTCTTGGAGAGTAATACGCCATTACTGAATAGTTTCTGGCTGAGCGTTCGTCCCTGCGAATCAAGATCATATTCAGTAAGGTTGATGGTACCGCCAAGGCTTTGTTGAACACTTGTCTTGCTAGCGGTATAGGTATACACGCTTGTTGAACTTCCAGAAGGTTTTTCCGCGTCGATGGTTTTCAGCTTTCCGTCGGCCGTCCAGGTGAACTCATAGCGTTCTTCCTGAGCTCCCTGACCATCTGTGTTGACTGCACGGCGCTCAACAAAACCATTGGCATCATACAGGAAGGTTTCGATGGCTGGAGCGCTGAGATCAAAGGTTTCCGACACCAGCGTAATCTGCTCGCTTTCAATCAGAATACCTGCCAGTTCGTAAAGTAATGCAATGGTGTCGCGGTAGTCGGCGTTGGGATCGCCACCGCCCTGACGAATGACCAAATCATTGGGAGACTCGCTAACAAAACGTGACATGGGATAGTCAAAATTGAATGTCTCGGCACTTGCTAGTTCGTCATGAAGAAGACCAAGTTGAATGCCTTCTGTTGCCGGTTCCTGATCCAGTGCCAGAAGCAGCGTGACACGATTAATGGCGCGATCAAAATCTGTCACGTTATGTTGCGGGCCAAATTCGCGAAGAAGGCTTTCTGCGTCTATTGGCAACTGTGCCACTAACAAAGCGGGCAGATCGATGTTTGCAGATGCCGTGGTCGAGGCGATCTCTGTCGAGCCAAGCATGAATGTAATGGATTCTCCGGTCCGATAAGTGAAGCGGCCATTCGCATCCAGAGTTCCCGATTGGGTCGCGGTTTCGTAGCCCAATCCGCTGATGGTGATGCCCGAGATCTGACCGCTTAAAAATTCGTCACTGCCAACTGCCGATTGACTGGAGCTTCCACCTCCGCCTCCGCTGCAGGCTGCCAAAATAATGGTGCTGAAAACTAATAGGGCTCTGTACAACATGGCTTTTCCCGTAATAACGAATATCGAATGGTGATGACAAGACGATTCTGTTGTTCGCTCAGCTCAGTGAAATGCCGAGCCAGAAATATGACATATGCAGCGATGGCGCGAGTATGAGAGTCAAATATGACGGAAAGGTGACGAACGTGAGGAGCGGCTGTCGTGAATTACAAATCTGTTAACCCTTTCGCACTAATTTCCTGATACCTGGTAGTAGAAAGGGGGGGCTTTCCAAGTTAGAACGATTGTTAAAATCGCGTTTCAAGGTACGGATTGTTCTGACAATTCGGATATAACGGTCTAAAATATGACATGTCAATGTCGTCTTCGGGCGAGGTTGGCAAAACCTAGTTAAGTTGTTTGCCCGTATTTGCGTACGGGCTTTTTTTTGGAGTCGCTCGGATACTGATTGTAAGTGACGCCTAACCTCCTTCACCAAGACCCTCTCTAAATTACTGACATAAAACAAAGTTTCCTCTTTGGCGAATTTCTGTTCAATTGTTACAGACTGTAAAGAATATTTAATATTGAGTCACATACTTATAACCAAATTGTAAGAAAGCGTCTCTAGCATGCGCAGTGACTTGAGGGATCTACACAAGTCGACAATCAAAATTGCTGACTTGGGTAATCCAAGAGTCAGTTCGAAGTGGTTGCCTGGTACGGAGACTGAGGCGCTGTTTCGGCGTTTACGCATATATGTGCAAACAACTTAACTAGGAGAGCTTAATAATGAATTTGAAAAAAATCGGTTTGGCCCTGGCTGTTTCTGCTGCGGCTACTTCTGCGAATGCTGCTTGGGAAACTGGAACAGCTGGCGTTGGTGAATTGGTATTGTCCGTTTGGAACACGGCTACTGGCAATTCTTTCACTCAGGATCTGGGAATCAGCGTTGACGACACAAGCATCATGGGAAGCGCAGGCTTTTCTTTGAACTTGGATGTTGACGGTCTGACTCACGTGGGTGGCTCTGCCGCTGCTGGCGACCTGATGTGGAACGTTGGCGGTTTCGCGAATGATCTGGCAAGCGTTCAGGCTACCGGTGATTTCGCTGACCTTTCAATTTACTTGACTCAAGTGACTGATCCAGGTCCTGCGACTCACGCCTTTGCGAACCTGGCAACAGTTGGTAGCCCACGTTTTGCAGACTACAACACTCACCTGCAAAACAACGCTGACATCGTTGGTTCCGTTGCCAACCCTACATTTTTGCTGGATAGCACTGAAGAGCTGACTGCAGCCAGCGAAAATGTTTGGGGTACGAGTGTTCGTAACCTGAGTGCTACAGCTCTCGCTTCTGAAGCGTCTGCTGGTGCCAACGGTGACTCACTGTACGCTTACAGCTTCCGTCTGGATCAGACTGGTGGTGGCGCTACAGTTCAATCACAAGGCACTTGGACCTTGGATGCTGCTAGCGGTCTGTTGAACTACGGTTCCGTTGCTGCTGTTCCAGTTCCTGCTGCAGTCTGGATGTTCGCTTCCGGTCTGGTAGGCCTGGCTGGCGTTGCGCGTCGCAACAAAAAAGCTTAAGTCACAAGAATAAAGTATTCATTAACTAGGTTAATATAGGATTTTTATCATGAAACTGAACAAACTTTCTGCCGCGATCGCAGCCACACTGGTTGCCGGTCAAGCGATGGCTTTGGATATTAACGTTGATCCAGTAGACATCGACTTCCAAATCTCCGGTGCAACCGCTGCAAACAAGCAGGTTAACACCTACATTTCTTCTCTGTGTGACATCGCTACTCAGGACAACTACAACGACGTTTCCGAGTCTGACGAAGCTTTGGCTACCTTCTGTACAGTTCCTGCCAGTGCAGGTCTGTTCGCAACTGACAAAAACGTACTGTTCCGTAAGGAAAACGGTGGTTCTTCAACGGGTGTTGCGCCTGTAACCACTCAGGGTACGGTTCTGGCCCTGGATATGTTCAACGGTGGTTGTGTTGAGACTGTACCCGGTACCGCAACGACTGCGGGTGAATTCCGTTGCCCAGACGCAAAAATCAACCTGCCAGCACAAGTAGGTATCTCTGACGTTGAGCCTGAGCTGTTCGTTATCGCTGCAAACGGTTCCAAAACAGTTGATCTGACTGCGCCTCTGAACGTTAGCCCTGTTAATGCCCAGACTTTCGGTATCGTGGTTTCACCTGGTCTGCGTGACGCGCTGCAAGCTGCTCAAGGCCTGACTGTTGGTTCTGACGAAGTGGTTGATATGCCTTCCATGTCTTCTGACCTGATCGCTAACATCTTTGCTGGTAACGTTCAGGACTGGTCAGAGCTGAAAGGTATCGGTGGTGTGCCAATCACTACTGGTGCTGGTCTGAAGGCTGCTAACCTGGGTGGTGAAGCGGTTAACGTCTGTGTGCGTACGCCTGGTTCCGGTACCCAAGCTCAGTTCAACGCTTTCTACATGGGTAACTCTTGTAACTATCGTGGTGCTGGAAGCCTGGCATTCGTAGGTAAGGATACTGTTCTTGATTCCAATGGTGTTGAAAACGACAGCCCGGTTCCTACTTTCTTCGGCAGTGCATTGCCTGGACCTCACGTTCACAAGAACAAGGGTTCTTCCGACATGGGTAAGTGTCTGACCAACGTGACTGCTGATGATCGCTGGGCAATCGGTATCCAGTCTCTGGAGAAAGTTGACGAAGGTCGTACTAACCGTAACGACTTCAAATATGTTGCAATCGACGGTGTCACACCGACTCTGGAAAACGTTGCAGCAGGTCTTTACCAGAACTGGGCAGCTCTGACTATCCAGTGGAGAACTGACGTAATCACTAATGGTTCTGACCTGGAAATCCTGGCTGACGAATTCGTTCGCATCGCTCAGGACAAAGGCGACATCGTTGCATTCAACACCAGTCTGCAAACTGATGATGCATCTACCAGCAGCGACGACCGTCCCGTTGGTGGCTTCAACACACCAGAAATTCTGGATGGTGGTGTCGCTGCGAACGTTGGTACACTGGCTTTCGCTCAAGGTGCTCTGCAGCCTTCTTTCCCATTCGATCCTAGCAACCCTGTGATTCCTTTCAACCAGGGTCTGGTTGGTCCTAGCTCTTGTGCAGTACCAACTTACAATGCTGTTGGTATCGACGTGACTCAGCAAAACTAAGTTTCGCTTGGTTTAGCAAGTCGTCAAGGCGCCCCTTGTGGGCGCCTTTTCTTTTTATGGTGTAGTTTTCGTTGGTTTATTGCACGGCAACACAGAATATTACGCTTTGTAACACAGCTTTAACCTGACGAATTTAAAGTGCTCGCTTTTAATCATAAGCACAAATCCATGCGTTGTTTTTTCTCTAATCCAGTTCGCCATCTTGGTTTCCTGTCGTTCTATCTGGTTCTCGGTGTGGTGTTATCCCCATCCGCGGGGGCGGTCACCTTTATCGACATCTGGGAGTACAAGGTCGAAGGTAATTCCATCCTTGATACGGAGCTGATCCAGCGCCGGCTAAAGCCCTATCTTGGTCCTGCCCGTACGCTTGCCGACGTCGAGGACGCAGCGGCAACACTGCAAAACGAGTACAAACTGGCTGGCTATCCGGCGGTGTTTGTCGATATTCCGCCACAGACCGTCATCAATGGTGTGTTTCACCTTCAGGTCACAGAAACCAGACTCAGACGCGTGCGTATTGAGGGTGCCAAGTACTTTCTTCCCAGCCTGATTCGCAAAACCGTACCTTCGCTTGAAACCGGTCGACCACTGAGTCTGCCGGATTTGCAGCAGGACATGCGCTACGCCAACGCCATTAATTCCGATTTACGCGTTATTCCGGTACTGAAACAGGGGCCAACCCCCGATACCGTCGATCTGGAATTGAGCATAGAAGATGACTTTCCGCTTACAGGCGGTATCGAACTGAATAACTATCACACCGAGACCACCACTGATACGCGTCTCAATTTCGATATTGGCTACAACAATCTATGGCAGCGATACCACAGCTGGTCATTACAGGCTCAGGTTACGCCCGAAGACACCAGTGAGGTCAGAGTTCTGTCCACCAACTACATCATGCCCGTGGGTTTGAAAGGGGATAAAGCGGCATTTTATGCGGTCAGTTCTGATTCGGACATCAGCACGCTTGGCGATATTCAGGTAGTGGGCGAGGGCTTTATTCTGGGTGGTCGCTACATTACGCCGTTTTTCCAAAGTGAAAAAGGCATGCATACCCTGATTCTGGGCGCCGATTACAAAGACTTTGACGAGGTTATCGACTCGGGTGGTCAACAGAAAACCCCCATTGACTATATGAGTTTTACGGCCCAGTACAGCAGCTTCAGAAGGACGTCGGATTGGTCCGAGAGCGCATCGATTGCACTGACTTTCGGTGTTCGCGAGATCTTTAATGACAACGACGAGTTTCATAACAAACGCGCATTGAGCGAACCCAACTTCACGCTGTTAAAAGCCAACTATGAGCGCAGTATTCCATTGGAAAAAGGCTGGTCCTTTACCGGTAAATTCAAGGCCCAGGCCACGGATGTTCCGCTGGTCAGTAATGAGCAGTTTTCTGCGGGCGGAGTCAATTCCGTGCGCGGTTATTTTGAGTCGCAGGTGTCGGCAGATACCGGTCTAACCGGAAGTTTTGAACTGGAATCGGCTAACTATGCGCCGGCCTCACAGTGGTTTAATCGTTTTAATCTGGTGTTCTTTATTGAAGGTGCGCATATGCGCAATCGCGATACCCGCTCCATCAGCGAGGAAAAACGAATCTTCAGTCTCGCCTCTGCCGGATTCGGCTTCAGGGCGCGACTGTTCGGCGACCTGTCGATGACGTTTGATACCGGTATTGCACTGGCTGACGAGGAACCCATTGAGCGCCATGACCTTAAGTCGGTCGGCAGCATTCGCTGGGATTTTTGACAGCAATTATTATCGCCGCAGGGCAATGTATAAGCAGAAGATCAATAAGTCCCGCCAAGGGGCACAGCTGACAACTTAACTGGAAGCAAAGCATGTTTCGAAGAGCACACACCGTTCGAAAAATTATTGTGGCATACCTGGTGGCCTCGCTGGCAATACCGAGCGGGATGGTCTCGGCGCGAACCTTACCCCAGAGTGTGCTGGACAGCCTGAATGTCACCGCACCGGGTCGCAATGCCTTGCCGACTGCAAAGAATCCGCTGGCTGAAGATTTTTACAATGGCGTTGTGGTTGCCGGAGAAGCGGACATTTCCAAAGATGGATCGACACTGCTGATCGATCAGAAAACGGCGAAAGCCCTGTTGGAGTGGGCGACCTTTGATATTGGTCAGGACAGCACCGTCCATTTTCAGCAGGATAGCAATGCCACAGCGGTCAATATCATCGATGACATCAAGCCCAGCAAAATATTCGGGTCACTCAAGGCGGACGGTCAGGTTTATCTGCTGAACCATAATGGCGTAATTTTTGGTGAGAGTGCCCAAGTAAACGTGCGCGGTATGATCGCCGCTGCAGCTCGCTTGAATGGCTATGAAGATGTGTCGGCACTCAGCGAAGAACAAAAGCTGAACTTTCTTGAAAATTCACTGCTAAGCGTGATCGGTGAAGACAAAGCTCTGCTGGTCGTAGATGACGAAGCCATTCGCAACAATGCCATTGAAGACCTGCCAAGAATTGTGGTCCAGCAAGGCGCGCAACTGACCTCCGAAGACGCCCCCTTGATGCTGGCAGGACCGGAAGTCGTCAATGCCGGCGATCTGCGTAGCGAAAATTCTCAAGTGGTGCTCGCCGCATCCCGCAAAGACACCTACCTTGCGGTCAGTGATAATGATCCCAACCTGCGAGGATATCTGGTTGAGGTGAACTCCGGCGATGGGGAAGAGCGTGGTCGTGTTGTCAATGCGGGTTCCATTGTATCGACGCTGGGTAATGTCACCCTGGTCGCCAGCGATATTATCCAGGCGGGAAAAATTGAAGCCACGACTGCCGTGGATGTGAATGGCAGTATCCGTATTCTGGCTCGGGATCAGGCGGAACTGGCCGACTTCTCAGGACTCGCCTCGGGTGATGGACGCTGGGGTGCCTTGTATTTTGATGTGAACGAAAACGGTTTTGCCGATACCACTCAGGCACCGTCAATCGGAACCCTCGCCTACGGCACCGAGGCAGGCACGGTCGAGTTCTATGAGGGTAGTCAAACGCAGGTCAGCATACAAAACCTTGATCATGCCAAGGTCGACCAGGTCCTGGCGGAAAACCCGGAAATCAATCGGGACGATTTCTACGCACTTTCTGAAACCCGGCAAATGCAATTGCTGGCAGATCTCGTTGAAGATAGCGATACGCTGGCCGGTTTAGTCAAAACGGCAACGGACTCGCTGGTACAAGGCGAGTCCCGGATCGATATCGAGGGTAAAGTCATCGAGGTCGCTGAGGACGCCCTCATTCGTGCCAGGGGCGGTGAAACAGGTGCCGCGATCAGCCTGCGTGCGCGCGAAAACGTCACGGATTTGCTGAATCAGTCTGATACAGATTCCACCGCCAGTATTGTCATTGAAGATGGGGCTGTGATTGACGCTTCGGGAACCACGGACACCGAACTGGAAGCTGAACGCAATATTCTGCAGTTCTTTGTGACCTCCAATGATGTCAAAGATGTCGAGCATCAAAAAGGCGGCAACCTGCTGCGGGAAACGGTTAACGTAGATATACGTGAAGGAACCGAACTCTTTGACTGGGAGCAGGGCTTGGCTTCGGTTAAGAAAACGGCCAGTGAGCGTTCAACGCAGGGCGGCACTATTGACATCGTGACAACGGGCAGCGTTGAGGTCGGCAATCAGGCCAGACTGGATGTGTCCGGTGGCAAGGTTGCCTACAAGGCTGGCACGGTGACGACCAGCAAGGTCTTGCAGAATGGTCAGATTGTCAGCATTGCGGATGCCGACGCACGTGCCAGTGTCATCGACGCCATTGATCTGGAACAGAATACGGTGCAGGACGAAAAATGGGGTGAACGCTGGGTGTATAACCCCTATGCCTTCCTGACTGTTGATCGTCGCAGTTACGATGCGTATGTACAGGGTTTTGATGCCGGTACCATTAACATCGTTGCGCCGAACCAGCGCTATGCAGAGGAAGCCATACTCAAAGCCGATGTCACGGCCGGTTTCTATCAAAAAGAGGCGGGCGATGCTCCGACAGCAGGGACCATCACGCTGGACGCCAAAACGCTCAGTTCCGCCATTGTCGATGATGTTCTCGTCTATGCTGCAGTCGCGGATATTCCGGAATCATTTACCGGGATGTCATTGTCAGAACGCCTGATCGAAGCCAGTAATGCGGAAACACTCAGTGTGTTGACGCGTGGAGATCTGCTCATCCACGACGCGGTCACTCTGGATCTCGGACTTCGTGATGGTCTGGAACTGGAAGCAACGGATATTGCTGTGTTCGGTGATATTCGATCGCTTGGCGGGGACGTATCCCTTTTCGCCACGGATTATGTGGACATTGATGCGGATATTGATGTTAGTGGTGCCTGGGTCAACGACTTTCGCAAGCCGCAGCCATCTGAAGTGGCGATCGATGCCGGCAATATCGATATCACCGGTCTGGATGCCATTGCTGTCAGCAACAGTTCCAATCTGAAAGCCAATGCGGGTGCCTACGTCAGCAAAGACAAGAAAGTGAGCTATGGCAAGGCAGGCGAGATCACCTTCGATCTCGATAGCGGTGTGAGACCGGGTGGCGGTATCGAGAACGATATTAACAATCCCGGCTCCAAGGTTCGTCTGACGGTTGATATTCAGGGGAATATCGAAGCGATCGACAACGACAACAGTGGCTCACTGTCGATAGTGGGGAGTGATATCGTTATTGGCGGTGCCGGCAATACGAATATTCAGGAAGGGATAGTCGGCGGTGAGAGCACGAGTATGGTGCTCAGTGATGCCTTTTTCGAAACCTTGAAAGTGGGTAATGTCAACGTTGAGGCGAGAGAGGGCAATCTCGTTATCGATGCAGATGCCGATCTGAATATGCGTCACCAGGGATATGTTCTTGAAGCAGGTTTCGAAGAGATAGCGTCATCTCTGGATGCAGGCTCGGCCTTAAGCCCCTATCTGTTTCCCGCTGCGGATGCCAGCGCCGGCTCGCTCGGTTTCAAGGCCACAACCTTCGCGCCGGGCAGCGGTAATGGTTCGATCTTTATGGAACAAGGTGCTTCGATTCATGCCGGAGCCGAGTCGTCAATCCGTTTCGCTGCCAACGAGCAGATACTGATCAACGGCGAGATTGATATTGCCGGTGGTCGAGTCACGGCGACCCTGAGCCAGTTCGGCGATAGCGACGCCGATGCGGATATTGCCAATGCGATCGTGATTGGTGAGCAGGCAAATATTGATCTGTCTTCGACTCAGCTCTTCAGTGCGGGAGAAGAACAAATCACCCTGGGTAGAATTGTCGATGCGGGAACCTTGAGCCTGAATGCGCGCTATGGTCAGGTCTTCGTGCAGAACGGTGCAAACATCGATCTTGGCGGGGCGGTTTATCGCGGCATCGTGAATACTGGCGGCCGGGGTGCTACTGGTCGTAATCAGCTCAGTGTCGCTGTGGGCGCCGAGTCGGGCACTCTCAATGTTACCGCTGAGCGGGGGATGTTGCTGGACGCTGATGTCGATTTTGGAAGGCCCGATGAAGGCTACCGAGGCGGTGTGTTGAATCTTAGCCTCGACAGCAATGCACGAAATCGAGACAGTTCGCAAAGCCCGGATTCCCTGCGTTTTATGCTGGGTAGCGATGCACTGGATGAAAACAACCCCTTCAATAGTCTGGACTCCCTGAGCCTGGAGGATTTCTGGTCGGCCGGGGATGATTTTGATATGGCGAGCCTGGCTGAGATCGATGGTTTGGTTGCGGCCAGCGCTCACGTCAACTCGTCCTTGTTGAACAGTGGAACCCTCCGGGAGTTGCGTATTGATGTCAACAATACCAGACACCCGAATAATGTTTCTCTGCCTGCGCTGAGCCAGATTGAACTGGTATCGGATGTGTCGCTGGCTGCATCAGAGAGAGTATTTGTGGATACGGCGAGTTTGAACCTTGATGGCAATCGCCTGGACATTGACTCTGGCTATGTAGCGCTGGGCGAAAGTAGGGGCGTTGCTGATATGCAGCGAACCATCACCGGTGATGCAAACCCGGAAGGTTTGCTGAATGTGGATGCCTACCTGATCGATCTCAATGGCAACCTGAATATCAGTGGCGATGGCAGCGTCAACATGCGTGCGTCAGAAGGCATTCGCACACGCTCGGTCGTTAACGGCAGCTTTTCTACATCGGGTGAAGATGAGCTGTTTTTTGATAATGCTTTTTCTGCCCACGGCAATGTGAATCTGCAGACGCCTCGAGTTTGGGCGGCGACGCTTGCCGACTTTTCCATTGAATCTGAACAGGCTCTGACGATTACCGGTGAGGGCAATAACAGCGGTGCCCTATTGTCGGCAGGTGGATCGCTGCAACTGAGCGGTGACAGCGTCACGATCGATACCGAAATATCGGTTCCTTATGGGGAACTTGCGATTTCGGCGACCGGCACGGCGACGGATGAGAATCCGGAATCTGGTCGTATTACCCTGGGTGAGCATGCCCTGTTGTCTGTCAGTAATGATGAAACCGTACCCTTGGGGCGCATTAAGGCTGACGGCTTCTCCTGGGTTTACAGTCCGGCCGGCAATGAGAATGCCCAGGTAAACTTTGATTCACCCGAGAGTACGGTGCTGTCCAAGCTCATCGCGCTAGAGGGTGAAAGTATTTTTGCAGCGGCGGGGAGTCAGCAGGATGTTTCCGGGAGCGGTAATGTCTACGCCCAGGAGTTCGTCGCGGGTCTGGAAGGGACGATAGACGTATTGGCAGGACAGTCCTATCAACAACAGTTTGCGATTGTGCCAACCCTGCAATCCGGATACGCCGCCTATGATCCGGTTGAATTCAAGGGTAGTAACATTCCGTGGGGAACGCAGATAGAAATCTCCGGTTCAAAATCACTGGCGGATGGCAGCTATACTATCATGCCAGCCAACTATGCCTTGATGCCCAATGCCTATCTGGTGACGCCTGGTGACGGTGCCTTTCTGCCAAGAGGAACGTCCTATTCGGATGTAACCGGTGCTGAAGTCGTGTCGGGACGATATCGGTATCAAGGGTCCGGGCAATCTGAACTCTGGACAAGTTTTACCATCGAGGGGAGGGATGCCATCTCCGGGAAAGGCGATTATCGCCTGACCTCCGCCAATGATTATTACCAGGGTCAACAGTATCAGCCAGGCACGCGCCCCTCAGATAATGGTGGCTTGTCTATCAGAGTTGAGGATCAACTGGATTTTCTGGGGTCAGTACTGGCATCTGACACATCGGGCACGGGAACCTATCTCGATATCGCTTCGGCTAATCCAATCGTCGTGACAGATATTGCTGAAGGGGACAATGAAAACGTTTTGACCGTGACCGCCGAGCTGTTTGACCGCATTGGTGCCAGTTCCATTTTATTGGGTGCTGAGCGTGAATGGGCGAACGGTGCCTGGGACGTTACGGACGCCGATGTCGCTTCGACCATTGATTTGCAGAATGCCGTGATCGATGTGCCAGAGCTACTGGTCCTAGCGAGTGATGAAATCGGTCTTGAGAATGCGAGTGTTGCTGCAAGTGGAGAAGCCGAGTTTGCAGGCAATCAATGGCGTCTGGGTGATGGCCAGACCAGCCTGCTGGTCTCCAATTCCGATGCCAGTAGTTTGAATCTTGAAGCCGTGCAAGCCAGCAACGGCATTATTGATATTGATGACAGCAGCCAGATCTCGGCCGCAGCGACTTTGGGGCTTGTATTTGACGGTACAGCCCTTGATCCGAATGCTGAATTGCCGGGTGCCTTGTATCGAATCAGTTCTGAAAACGTGAGCGCAGGCGGCGGCCGCTTGCAGGTGTTTGCCAACACACTGAGTCTTGGCGGAGAAAACCAGGCCAACGCAAATATTGAAACGGGTGTACTGGCAAGTGCCAGTGATCTGGAACTAAAGTCCTCGGGTAGTATCCGTTTTCGTGAATCTGCCGCGATCGAGCTTAACAATGCCCGTATTGAATCGGCTCAGGTGGCATTGGATAACGGTGTCAGTGTCGACATCAACGCCAGTGGAACAGTGGCGATGGCGGGAGCGAATGCAGAGATTGCTGGAACTTCTGTTGATTCCGAGCTGACTATATCGGCAGAAGTCGTGGAATTTGCCGGTAGTGCGGACGAAGCCAATACAACATGGCTTAATCTTGACGCAGAAAATGTCACGCTAACGGCCACTAATGGTATGCGGGTGAATGGGGCGCTGGACCTGAGCGCGGCCACCGGCGCTGGCGAACTGGTTCTGAATACACCCATTATCTATGCCGGGGAGGCCGGTTCCCGTTTGGCCATTGAGTCCGCAGGTACGCTAAGCGTTGAAAATACGGATATCGAGCTGGATGCCTTGGCGACCATTCTTAGTGATGCGGCGGCGGGTGTTGCGTTTTCCTTGAATGGCAATGATGTTTACTTTAACTCGCATGCTGTTGCGCAGAGTGGTGTGGTGCAAATCAACGCCAGCAATAATATTGATATTGGCACTGATGCGATCATCGATGCGTCGCCACTTGAGGTTGCTTTCCCCAATGAAACTCTGACCGGCCCGGCAGGTTATATTCAACTGAGCGCCCAGCAAAATCTGAGTATTGCCGACCTGGCATCATTGCGTTTTGGTGCCGAAAACATATCGGGCGAGGATGGCGGTTTAAGTCTGGCGGCGGGGAATATGCTGGATATTCTCGACGTCAGTGAAACGGCAGTGTGGAGTGCCGGCGGTGTCGATCTGAGTGTTCAGGCGGGTCAGTTCGCGAATGCTTCGGATGAAGAGGGTAATCTGGCAGAACTCAATGCCCTGGCAATGATGAATGCCCAGGGTGTCGACGACGATCTCAAGATTATTCTGTCCGGAGCAGGTGAAAATCTCACAATCAATCAACAACTGATCGCCAACAACCTCTTCCTAGCCAGCGCGCAGGGTCAGTTGACAGTAAATGGGACACTGAATGCGCTAAATGCCACACAGGATACGGTGTTGTACGGTGATAGCGGAGTGCGCATTGGTGCATCCGCACAACTGGTTCACGCCAACAGCGAGGGGCAGGACAATGGCATCTCTCTCCAATCCGGGCAGGGCCTCCTGGACGTGGCTGCCGGTGCCGCTCTGGTTAGTGACGGCGGGCTGGAAGTTCAGGTCTCGGCCGACACACTGCCTGATGCGGGCACTAGAGTCATTCTCGATGGCAATGACCAAATTGCTAGTGAGCAGCTTGACCTTTATCTCACGACCCGAGTTGAAGACAGCTTGCTGACCAAGGCTGATTATGCACAGTATGAGACAGATGCCATCGCAGCCCTGACAGGCGTCGATACCAGCAACTACCTCGCGCTTACAGAGTCTGCGAGCGGCTACGCACCGATTTTGCGACCGCAATTGGAGGTTTTCTCCAATGGGAATCTGGAGATTGGATCTGCCTTTGAGAGCATAAATTTAATTGGACTGCGCAATGCGGATGGTGATGCCGGACGATTTGTCCTGAACGCGGCAAATGATCTGTCAATCAATGGTGGTATCAGCGATGGTGTGCGCATACTGCGACCGAATCCCCAGGATTTCAGTTTTGCCTACATAGATGATCTTGATGCATTTCAGCCCCAGTTTCTGGATACCTTTGTGTTGTCTGATCAGGACTCCAGTGATATTCAAATCAGCGCGGGTGGATTTGGCGCAGCTCTGTCCGCAGCGTCCATTCTGAGTAATGCGGAATTGCGCATGGCGTCCAGCGGGTTCGTACGTACAGGTACCGGTGACATCACGATAAACGCTTCAGGAGATCTGGTTAAGCAATCCGGCGCCTTTATTGCAACGCTTGGAAAGTCTCGGGACACGGATGCGCAGGGCCGTCCGGGTTGGGGCAGCAATCCGTATTTCTCCAATGATGAAGCATCGCTCTGGCGACTCGATACAAGCTTCTCCGGTTTTGGTATTGAGGCCGGAGATATTCATTTGGATGTAGGTGGTAATTTTGTGGGCGGTGGATCCAGTCAGAATCAGGCGGAGTTTATGCACCGATTTACCAGCACAGATAATCTCGATATTTCCGGGCTCGACTATAGCAATATCAACACCTGGTATGCCGCCATCGGCGATATCAGCGGCGGTGTCCATGCGATAGGCGGAGGCAGCATTTTCGCTGATGTCCGGGGTAGCCTTAATGATGCCGCGTTTTCCACTCCGGGGGTGGGTGTCTGGACTGAAGAAAATGGTAGCCCTGAGATCATTGAGTATCAGGGCGGCAATCTGGTGTTGAAATCACTGGGTGACATCAGTCATTCGAGTTTTCAGAATGATGGTGGACGGCTTTCCGTATTTTCCAGAAGTTCAATTGTTGAGGGTGGCGCTTCTGACACCGGAATCCTGCTGACTGCGTCCGATTCGGATGTCAGTGTTAGTGCTGTCAATGATCTGGTATTGGAAGGCATTATCAATACTTACATGTCGCCACTTAATCCGAATCAGTTTAGTTTCTTTGTGCAAAACCAGAGTGCCTTCAACCATTATTTCTTTGATGGATATGATAATACGCGCTTGAATCTGTCCAGTATTGGCGGGGATGTGCGTGTCAAGGCAGATGTCGAAGAGTCCATTGCCAGCTTTTACGGGAACAATCTGTCATCGACCTATGAACTTACCCAGTACGCCCACTATATTCTTCCTTCGCAGGTGGGAATATCGGCACTGTCAGGCAATATTGGGTTTAATAGCAGAGGCGGTGAGGTCGACTACACTGCAACAATTTTTCCATCAAGGCTGGCTTCGCTGTCCATGCTCGCGTATGGCAATATTCTGGGGCTGAATCAAGGCCCCACCGATCCGCCTTTAACGTTCTATATTCCCGATTTTAGTCAGTCGTCGCTGGCGAGCATTAATGACGTTGTTTCCGGAGATACCCTGTCGACGGATAAAACAACGGTTGGAAGTTTGCGCCAGCGAGGTCTGCTCATTCCGTTTTCCTTCAGCAATGACCCGCAAAGAAATCATGGCTCATCTTTGCTCGATCGCAGTGATGCAGATCCCATCGAGATCGTGTCCCTGACCGGCGATATCGGTTCCATTAATGGTGGCATCGCGTTCAATATGCCGGCGCCGTTATCCGCCTATGCCGGCGGTGATTTCATCAACGCCAGTTTCTATATTCAGCATACCGATCCGCGCGATGTCAGCAGTATTATTGCCGGAGGAGATTTCCGTTATCCGCTCAAGCGTAATGACAATGATCAGCTGAGGGAAAGTGATACCCAGCTTATTCGTATTGCCGGGCCCGGCGAGCTGGTTTTGCAGACCGGGGGAAGCATTGATTTAGGGACCGGTATTGGTATCTATTCCATTGGTAACAGTGAAAACCCCTTGTTGCCGGAGCAGGGCGCGAACCTGCATATTTATGCGGGTGTCGAGAGCTTTGGTGATCTTCAGGGCCTCGCCGGAGCGGCTATTAGCTCTAACAGCGATGTCCGCATACTCAGTGAATCCCTGAGTGGTGCCGAACTGCAGGGCGCCAGCTTTATCGACTGGATGCTGGCGTTCGCCAGTGTGGATCTTGGTTCAAATGGTGCCAACGGCACAGGAAAAGTCATCAGCGAATCTGCCGACGACTACGCTTTGTTCAAAACGCTTGCTGAACAAGTGGAGGCTGCGACGGGCACATCCTATATACGCAGTGATGAGTCCATACGCATTGGTGAAGCGATGGCCGATTTCGATCAACTGAATACCGCGTTACAACAACGTATTTCTGTATCGGCCCTGTCCGATATTCTGGTAGCCAACCCGGAGCAGCTGAGTGCGTCCGCCGGTGAGCTGTTCTTTTTGCCTGAGATCGGTGACGCCGGTTTAACCACGGGTAGCGAACGCACCAGGGTGTTCGAGGAATACTTTGCCCAAGTCAGTGGATTCCTGACTCTGGATGCATTGCAACAACCCAATCGTGCAGCCGATCTGTTCGCGAATGTGGATTCGGTTTCCGGCTATGAAGATCTTGCTGATTTGTCTATTCCAGAGCAACTGGCGGTCGCTCAGGAAGCCTTCGGCAAACTGGATGCCACACGACAAACCCTGGTGGCCGAGTCCAACATGCTTCGCCACAACGCCCAAAGCGGTATTGAGGCGGGCGAGGCGGATAAATCCGTTGCCAAGTTCGAGCGCGGTTATGTGGCGCAACGTTTGTTCTTTGGTGAAAGCTATGACTTTGCTCTGCGCATGATGCAACTGAAAACCTCGCTATTCAGTTCCGGCAGTGTCGCGCAACTGGAGCGGGATATTGAACGCGTGTCGCTGGGAAGTCTGAGCGAAGAGCAGTTTCTCAGCAGCGTCGCGCGCATCAGCGGCCAGAGTACCGAAGGGATTTCGGTGGATGACGTGGCCAGTATTGTCACCGGTCTGAAGGATCTGGATACCCTGAAGCTGGGTGGTCCCGGTAATAGCAGTCTGGCTTCCATGGCCTCGGTGTTTGGTGCCTGGGAGCAGGACTCCGGCGTCAGTTTTGAGTATAGCGAATCGGCATCCCGTGCCGGTGATATTGAGCTGACCTTTTCCACCATCCAGACCCGACGTGGCGGTGATATTTCCATCTTCACACCTGCAGGCAGTGCCAATGTGGGTTCTTCCGCGGCGCTGGTGGAATCTCTGCTCGGCTCACCCAAGGCCAATGACGAGCTGGGTATTCTCGCCTTCGCAGCGGGTGATATCAGTTCGGTAGTGGCGGATGCCTTCAACGTCAACGAATCCCGAACCATTCCGCTGGCAGGCGGAGATGTGAATCTCTGGTCGGCCTATGGATCCATCGATGCGGGTAAAGGTGCCAAGACAGCCGAGTCGACGCCACCAACGGACTACAGCATCAACCTGGATACCGGCAGTATTGTCTTCTTCCAGGCGCCGTCGGTATCCGGAAGTGGTATCTCCACTCAGGAAAGCCGCAGCAACAGCTCGGTTACCCTAACCGCAACGCAGCGGCTTAATCAGGTTGAGCAGGGCAGTGGTGCTGCCATTCTGACCACGCCTATGGGTATCGTCGACGCCGGTGAAGCGGGCATTCAGTCGGCGGGTGATCTGTTCCTGGCGGCCGCGAAAGTGCAGGGCGCGGATAACATCAGTGTTGGCGGCATCTCAGCAGGGGTACCCACTACCACCGCGATTAGCTCCGATATTGGCGGCCTTGGTTCCGCCGTAGACGCCGCGACACAATCGGTACAGGAAAGCGCAGAAAAAGCCGCCGCCGAAAGCGCCTCGCAACAAACCGCGTTTGTGACGATTGAGTTGTTGTAACCCAAGATGGACGTAGGGATTAAAAGAATAACCCCGCGTCCATTCTTACTTTAGGCTACTCTACTTACCACGAATATCGTGGTTTGTAGATACGCAGCATTCCTCTGATAAAAAAGATCAGGTCGCAGAGCTGCTATCTCAACGAGCTAATTCACTTAACTCCTTAAATCAAAGCAATGTCTTTCTTCAGCAGGTTGTTGACCAGGGCGTTTAGTTCAACACCTTTGGCTTTGGCCTTTTCTGCAAAATAGTCAAGCACCTCTGCATCCAGGTTAACAGGCAGGTTTTTTTTGCGTTTGGGTTAAAGAATTTGCCACGTTCGCCTCTTGAAAAATCAAATCAATGGCGAATCAATGGGGTCATTGATCACAGAATTGGTGGCAGATCGTGAATGGACAAAAAACAGTTAGTCCTGTTCTAAAAAATTTCCAATGTAACAAAGTGTTAACGCAGTTTTCACATTGTTCACGCATGGTTGAATTGCTTATAAGCTGGCTTAGGCACGAACCGTCCGAGAAAAACAATACGGATAGCTGAGTTATGCGTGAGGTTAGATAGTACGAATAACGACTTAACTGGGAGAATTAGGGATGAAAAGAATTAAAATTGGAGCACTGATATCTGTACTGTTGTTGTGCACTGCGCAGTCACACGCAGCATCCGTATCGTTGAGCCCCGCCGCCAGTACGGTAGGTGTTGGGAACAACTTTTTCGTCAACCTGATGATTGATTTTTCATCTGAACCTACACTCGGGGGCGGGATCGATATTAACTACAATACCGGGCTGGCTGACTTTGTTTCGTTTACGTTTAATAACGATTTTCTTGCCCTGTCAGATCCAGCATTTACCTGTCCAGGTTCTGGCGCATGCTCACCCATTGATCAGACCGATTCAGTCCACAATATCGCTTTCGGCAACTTTGGTGGCATAGGCGGTGTCTTTCATGTGGGAACGCTCGAGTTTTCAGCGTTGAGCGAGGGTAGTATTTACCTTCAATCCGCTGCTACAACAGGTTCCGGTGGGCCTTTTGTTTCGGCAACGAGTTTTAATCCCATGTCTGTAGACTTTCTGAGTGCGACCGTTACCGCCGTTCCCGTTCCTGCTGCGGCCTGGTTGTTTTTCAGTGGCCTCGGTCTGTTACAGCTTTTCCGCAAGCGCTAGAAGTACTCGCGTATACCTACCGCGATGACCGTTTCTCACGTGACGGTCTTCGCTGAATAAAAAAATTCTGAGAAAAAAGGAAGACTCATGCTGATTAAAATTCGCTCTATTTTTGTTAGGGCAATGCTGAAAGTGATGGTATCACTTAGCCTTGTTTTTGCTCACCAAGCGTATTCCGCGCTGGACCCTGCATCAATTCTTCAGTTTACCAAGGGCAATAATGCGCCTCTATCATCTGTGCGATGCACTAGTGGGAGTTGTTTCAGTGTTGATGTTGACGCCTCGGGGGGTATTTTTTACTGGATTCCCATTGAATCCTTTCATGGTTTGGCCGTTAACACGATCCAGCAGGCGGGTGGCTCGCATATCGGATCGCCAAATGGAACAGAGCACCCGAATATAGACAAAGCCTGGGAGTTTGCGGGCCGAACGGGTATGCACCTGAGCACGTTGCCAGTCAGCATTCTTGCTGATGACGGCGCGGGCAATGTGGTGCTCGATTTTTCCGGGTGGGGCCTAACACGAGATGGAGATCCCTTGGTACCTTTGAGCGCAGGAGCATTTCAAGCGAACGCGGATGGTGAAGCTCTGTTGCAATGCTCTAACACCTGTGAAAGTGGCGATTTGTTTACTTTGACCTATAGTGCGAAATTCAACTCGAGTGCTCCTTTTTTTTTCGCCAATGCGAATTACCAGCTGGTACTTCGAGGAGTTGTAAGCACCCCGATTGAAGACAATAGCGCCAGTGCACCTAAGATCGTTATCAAGCAAAATGGTGTTGCGGTTAATAACGCAGTAAATCCTGCCGCAGGTAATGTTGAATTGACGACAACAGTATCCGGCCAGTCAGGCTTCCTCTACGATTGGAGTGACACCGATGATGCGTTAGATAATGGTGTTTCTATTAGCGATGAGTCGGTAACGGGTATTGATCCGCTGATCCTGGGCAACGGGAGTTTCGATGTTAACGCCACTATCCGTAATACCAACGTTTTACCTCATAAGATTACGTATGCCTCGAAACAGCTAGTCATTAATGATCTTCAGGCCGGCCCGTCAGTTAGTTTACTATCGTTTCAGGGTGGTCTGATCTCAGATACCATCATCTCCGGAAGTGGTGCGGTGGTAATTCGTCCGGCCTCAAGTAATCCTAATCTTGAGTATTTCTGGACGGTCCCAGACGGTATGAGTTATGAGAGCAGCTTAAGCGGTAGCGAGCTGCTTCTTTCTGATCCGATCAATTCTGCAACCCCGGACGGCGTATACACGGTCGCGGTTAGAGCACTGGACAAATCGACGACACCCTGGACTACAAGTTCAGGTCAGATCGACATACAGGTATTGACTATTCCTATCAGTGGTTCGAGTTCCAGCGTGTTGTTGGACGAGGATTTTGATCCTGTGGATCCATCTGCCTGGAGCTACAGTAACGCAATCATACAAGGCGCGCAGTCGCAATTGGTTCCATACTTTTATGACGGCAACGCATTACATTTTGCCGCCTTGTTGGACGGGGCGAAAAGGGAAGCGATGGTCGGTCCACTGAATATGGCACACAGCGGGACGCTTGAATTCCATTTGAAAATTGGCAACGGCTCTCCCTATTTTGAGCAGGTGGATATGGGAGAAGACATTATTGTCGAATATTCCACTAACAATGGCGTTACCTGGGGATTGATCAGCCGTTTCACCCATATGGATTCAGAATATGTTGGACAATGGGGATTGGCTGAGCTGGATATTCCAGATATGGCTCTGACAAACAATACATATATTCGTTGGCGCCAAATCGCTTACTCCGGTTCAAGCTATGATCATTGGGCTATTGACAACATCGTTCTCAGGGGAGATTTGTCCGCGAATATTAGTGTGGTCGGACAGGGAGTTCAGTCAATTCAACCCGGTTTTGTCGCTAACTCCATCGGCGATAATGGTATCGATCTTTCTCTTGCGGATCTTGATAATGCGGGTCTTCCGCGCGATGCAGAGAGCTATATCCAATGCCATGGTCGTTGCTTTGATTTGGATATCGACAATTCCGACAATCCTGGCGGTGCGATCCGGATAGTTTTCCTGATGGATAACCCTTTGGGGCAGTCTCCGCGTTTCCGTCAGTTCAGCACAACTTCGTTTACCTGGAATGATTTTATAGTAGGAGGAGATGAATCGATTGAGTCTGCGTCTGCACTCAATGGGGTTTGTCCGAATCCGGGCGATGCGGCCTATACACCCGGGCTTCGTCAGGGAGATCTGTGTGTTCAAATTACGGTCGTAGATAATGGACCGAATGATAATAGTGCAATTCAGGGCAAAATTAACATCTTCGGCGATATTGGCATGCTGCCGCCCGATGCTGACGGAGATGGCTTGTATGATTTCAACGACAACTGTCCGTTTACCTCAAATGTTGATCAGCTCGATAGCGACTCTGATGGGGTCGGTAATGCCTGTGATAATTGCCTGAATTCGCGTAATAGCGATCAACTCGATGCAGATAGTGATGGCTTTGGTGATGTCTGTGACAACTGTATTCTGTCTGCAAACGTCAATCAGGACGATTTGGATAATGATGGGGTTGGAGATGTTTGTGACAATTGCTCGTCAGTGTACAACCCGACTCAGGATGATATTGATTACGACTCCGTTGGTGACTTGTGTGATAACTGTGTCAATGCATCCAATGTGTCACAAATAGACGCGGACGCAGACGGAGTGGGTAATGTCTGCGACAACTGCGTGACCGCGGCAAATCTCGACCAGATCGATAGTGATTACGATGCCGTTGGAGATGCCTGTGACAACTGCGCAAGTCATCAGAATTACTCGCAAATCGACACCGATTCAGACGGCGTTGGTAATGTCTGTGACAATTGCACTAACGCTAGTAACGCGGATCAGAGGGATTCCAACAGTGACGGATATGGTAATGTCTGTGATGCGGATCTGAATAATGATGGCACCATTAACTTTGTCGACATGGGTAATCTTCGAGCTAGCTTCTTCACTTCCAACGCAGACGCCGATTTGAACGGAGACAATATCGTTAATTTTGTGGATCTGGGAATAATGAAGCAGCAATTTTTCCAGCCTCCCGGGCCTAGCGGATATCACCCGCAATGATTCGTGTCTAACAAAAAAACGGCTGGAGATTTTCCTCCGGCCGCCTCGATTTTTTAGTTAGCTTGCAGCACTTTTGAAATATCTTTTTCGAGTCATCGTGCCATGTAAGTGGTTCACATGTCCGAAGGCAAGTGCTTGATACTATTGGGCTGCCAAGGATATTACTCAACCATACGCAAAAGGACGCGAACTGATGACTTCGTCAAAACCTATTCTAAATATACTGATTTTTTTGCTTCTCCTATTATCCTCGTCGCTACACGCAAAGAGTTTTTACATTTCTACCACGGGAAGTGACCAGGACAAAAATTGTGAAGATACTGGACCGGAAATCGAATGGGGGTCTTTTATCACCGTGGCGAATCACTGTGCTCAGCCAGGGGATAAAATTTATTTTAAATCAGGTACATACTATTCAAATTCTCCTGTTTTCAATAGTGGTAGATTAAACGCCAATCTAAGAGGCGATGCCTCCAATTCTGTAAAAATAGCTCCTGCACCATCAGCAACAGGTGAGTGGCCAGTCAGGTTTGAAGGTGCATCTTTTTCGATAACTGCTGGTGGAGGTGTGGTAGTTGAGGGCATCGAATTTTATCGCCCCAAAGACAGTCAGTTAAACAATATATACCCGATTCTCGCCATCGGTATTCCAAACGTTGACATTAGGAACAACTATATTCATGGAGCGCTAGAAGAATTTGATCAAATGTTTGATCTACCAAATAGTGCTGACTGCATTCAGGTTCCTGCTGCAGCGGGTCCAGAACCCACGAATAATATATTGATTAAGAAAAATGAAATCAGCTATTGCTCGCAAGATGCAATTGACATTACGGGTTCGGAAGATGTTGATGTAATTGATAATTATATTCACCATGCAAGGCAGATTCAGGTAAAAGGTGGAGCCCAAAATATCGCTATTCGCCGAAATCGAATAGAAAACATGGTTTATGGGATCGTCGGGGGCGGAATGGCATGTACCTTCGGTTATTGCGGAAACCCGGAACTAGAAAATATAGCGGTCGAAAACAGGTTTTCCGTTAAAGACATGGTGATTAAATACAATACCATTAGTACGTTAAGCAAAAATTGGGCGTTTAACTTTAGCGGTTGGGTCGATACGAAAATTAAGCGAAATACGATTTCGGGAACAAATCCAAACTTCAACCAGGAAATTTTCTCATCAAAAAATTGGGGGACGCAATATTTTGACGATTTGGCCAGGCAATATTGCGACGAGAATCCTTATTCGTGCTCTGCATGTACACATTTCAACTCAGAAAATGAAAGTTTGTGTAGACGAATAGATATGAAAGCAAAAAACGTATCGTTTGCTAAAAATACAATATCCGCTGCGAACACTAAAATCTGGATGACGGAAGAGGATTCAATTGATCTCGGAGATGAACAGTCTATTTGTTTTAACGCCAAAAACAATGTTTTAGATGCCCCGGATAATGTCTATTGGCTATGGAATGGGGTAAGTTTTACTTTTTCAAAAGAGCTGCCAATAAAGCATTCTCGCTGTGGACAATTGTATTACTGACATAAGCACTTTAGTGGTCAAGTCTTTTAACAATGATCAATGGGGAGTCATTGATCGCTTACGTTGTTACTCGCGCATTTAACATGGCACTTAACAATAAAAAGCTAATGCACTTTCATAGTTAAATCGAAAGCTCCAAACAATCAACGCGGACTTACGTGTAATATCTTACGCCTTTCCAAGTCGTTGCAACATTGCCAGCCAAAGCACTACCGGCCTTTCCGGAAAATACCCGATAAAAACCATACCTTTACGACTTTTGTAACAATTCTGTTACGAAGCGTTGCTTTAATGGCTCGCCTAAAAATGATTGGGGGATGTTATGCGCGCCAAGGTGCTTTTTTGTTTGCTTGTTTTGTTGCCGGGAATGGCCTCTGCCTGGTGGAATGAGGAGTGGTCTTATCGGGTTCCGATTAAACTGGATACCTCTCCGACCGGTGCCAATATCACGTCCACGGCGACCAATGTGCCGATGCTGATTCGTTTGCACTCCGCCAATTTTGAAGACTTTTTTCTTTTGCAGGATGGTCTCAAGGATGTGCGATTTATCGGGCAGGACGACAAAACGCCTCTTAAATTCAGCGTGGAATCTTTCGATCTCCTGAACCAATTAGCCTACATCTGGGTGCAGGTTCCCCAGGTATCGGGTGGCCTCAATACCGAAAAGATCTGGTTGTATTACGGTAACGAGCAGGCAGTCAGTGCGCAGGATGCAGCGGGTGTGTTCGATGTGAATCACGTTGCGGTGTTGCACTTTGATGCCAATGCCGTTACGCCTCAGGACAGTACCGCTTACCAAAATACGGTTTCCTCCAATGAGGCCATGGTCAGTCCGACTTCATTGATTGCCGGTGGTTTGTCGCTGGCGGGCAGTGGTGGTTTGACCCTTCAGGCATCGCCTTCCATCGCGATTCAACCGGAAAAAGGCTTCACCTTTTCGGCCTGGATTAAACCGACGGGCGTCCAGGAAGACAGCATTGTCTTTCAGCAAGGCGACGACACCAGCAGCATCGAACTGGCGGTTGACCAGAGCGCACTGTATGCGCGGCTCACCGTAGACGGAAACGAAACGCTGACACCCAAGACGGCTCCTCTGACCCTCGATAGCTGGCAGCACGTTGCGTTGGCCGTTGGTAACGGTCAGTTGCAGCTGTTTCTCAACGGTATTGAAGTGGCCAATGCGGCCGCAACAATCCCTGCCATCAACTCCGATGTGCTGATTGGATCCGGTGCCGAGGCGGCGCGAGGGTTTATCGGCGAAATGGACGAAATCCGGCTAAGCAGCAAGGCGCGTGACACCGCTGAATTGCAGGTGTCGGCAAAGAGTCAGGGCGTCACCAGCAATCTCGTTGCCGTTGGCAAGGGTGAGCAGCTCGGAAATGCTGGCGGCACGTCCTACTTCGTCACCATTTTCCAGAATACCGGTACCGAAGGCTGGGTGGTTATCGTGCTGCTGACCTTTATGGCCGTGTTGAGCTGGATTGTAATGATGTTCAAGGCCATGTTTCTGGGGCGTGTACGAAAGGACAACCTGGCCTTTATCGAACAGTATCAGCAATTGAGTAATCTCAATATTGCTGCACTGGATAGGGACGATGTGGATGACGTTACCTCAACCAATGACTCTGAGCAACTCTTCGGCAAGCATGACCACTACCAGGCTTCGCCCCTGTATCACATCTATCACCGCGGGATTGCCGAGCTGAAAGATCGTATTCACAACGCTGAAGATCAGGGCAAGAAACTGACTGAATCTGCTGTCAACTCCATTCGTTCCGGTTTGGAAGCCTATGTGACCCGCGAAATCCAGGGGCTGAACCGCAACATGGTGTTGCTGACCATTGCCGTGTCAGGCGGCCCTTTCCTTGGTCTGTTGGGAACGGTATTGGGGGTCATGATTACCTTTGCGGCCATTGCAGCGTCTGGCGACGTTAACATCGCAGCGATTGCACCGGGTGTCGCGGCGGCCTTGCTGACAACGGTAGCCGGTCTGGTCGTCGCGATTCCGGCCTTGTTTGGTTACAACTGGCTGGCAACACGAATCAAGGCCATGGTGGCTGACATGCACGTATTCACGGATGAGTTTGTCACCAAAATGGCTGAACAGTACGGCGACTAGGCGGGAACAAGCGTATGAAATATCAGGACGACAGTGACATTTATGATGAAGTCAACGTTACGCCCATGCTGGATTTGTCCTATGTGTTGCTGGTCATCTTCATCATTTTGACGACAGCGACTGTACAGGGCATCAAGGTGAACCTGCCCAAGGCAAGTGATACGCCGAGTCTGGCTGAACCCAAAACCAAGGCGGTTACCATTACCGAGGACGGTACGATCTATCTGGATACCTACCCGGTAAGCCTGACGGAACTGGAATCCCTGCTGCGTCAATACAAAGCGGTTACTCCGGATTTACCGGTCATTATCAAGGCCGACGCAAATATCCAGTATCAGCGCGTGGTGGACGTGCTGGATCTGGTTGGACGCCTGGAAATTTCTCAGTTGGGACTAGTGACCAAGAAGCTGGTCAAATAAGTGATGGAACCAAGCATCAAGACGCCGCAGTGCAGTCGAGTCTTATGAAAAAGTTTTTCCTGCGTTATACACCGGTGATTATCGGATTTTTGATTGTCGCGCTGATCCTGGGTGTCGGTGCGTATTTTGTGCTGGGTCTTAAAACCGGACCTGAGCAAAAAAAAGTAGTGCAGCAGATCACGGTAATCAAGCCGCCACCACCGCCGCCTGAACCTCCGCCACCACCGGAAGAAGTGGAGGAAGAGATTGAGGAAAAGCTGGAAGAGGAGATTCCGGACGATCCGGAACCGGTACCGGATCAGGGAGCTGATGAGCCTGTCGGTGAAGAGCTGGGTCTGGATGCTGATGCCTCGGCTGGCGGCGACTCGTTTGGACTCAAGGCCAAGCGGGGTGGGCGCGGCCTGCTTGGCGGTGGCGGTGGTTACGGCAGCTACCTGAAAACCGAAATAAATAAAGCATTGCTGCGGGACGAGCAACTGAAGTATCTGGACTATGTGGCCGTCGTCAGTCTGACCCTGGCGCAAGACGGCCGCTTCGAGCAGATAGATATAGACATGCGGGAAGGCGCGGAGCGGGAAAAAGAATCGCTGATGCGTTTTTTCCGGGCGATGGGGCGTCTGGCAAAAGCTGTACCCCTGGAAGAGCAGAGCCGGGTATTCAAACTAAAAATCAGCTCGGTGTTGTAGCGTACGTGTGCGTTCGCCGAAGCGTGGTCGGCAAACAGATTAATAAGCAAATAGTGAGTGGTTTACATGAAGGGTGTGAGTGGTTTGAGTCGAAAAACACTGTGGGTGTTGCTGGGCGTATTGTCGATCCAGACATCGGCGTTCGCCTCGAAAATTACCGGTACGGATATTCTGAACCTGCTGGTGGATAACGCGGTGATTTCCAAGGAAGCGGCTCAGGAATTGGCCACGGAAGTGCAGGGCCGAGCAAATACGGCGCCTGAGGACGATGGTATTGACGGTTTACAGATACTGGATCTGCTGCTCGAACAGGGTGTGATTGATCAGGCCAGTTATGATCAGTTGTTGGCACGTATCGACAAGCGAGCTGCGGCGGAAGCCGAGGCTGAAGAATCCGGCGAAAGTGATATGTCCGATCCGATTCGTGTGCCCTACATTCCTGACTATGTGCGTCAGGAAATGCACGAGTCGCTGAAGTTTTCCGTCGAAGCCGATGTGGTCGACAAGGTTAAGGAAGAGGCGGTACGTACTGCCCGAGTCTACGGTTGGGGAATCAAGGAAGCGCCATCCTGGGTGCACAAGCTCAAGATTTCCGGTGATGGCCGGGTGCGCTATCAGGGAGACTTTTACCCTGACGACAACACGCCTGCCGGTAAACCGGACATCAATGACACCAATGATTCGGGCGAGCCTCAGTTTGACAATATCACGGATGATCGCCACCGCCTGCGCGCCCGATTCCGCTTGATGTTTGAAGCCAAGCCTTTCGAGCGTATTAAGTTGGGCATGCGCTTTGTCACCGGCAACCAGGGGAATCCGGTGTCGTCAAACCAGACTCTGGGTAACTTCGGTTCCAAATGGGATACCAATATGGATCTTGGCTATATCCGTTACGACGCGCTGACGAAAGACTACATGCTGATTGGTGGACGTTTCAAAAACCCCTTTCTGCATACCGACCTGGTATTCGACAGTGACATGACATTTGAGGGCCTGGCGGCCACCTATTATTTCATGCGGGATGACAGTATTTATGGCGATTCCAGCCAGTGGGATCCGTACTTCACCGCAGGGATATTTCCCTTGCAAGACATCCACGTGAGTACCTTTGGTCAGACAGATTTGGGGTCTGAAATTATTTCCACTAACAATGACCGGGATAAATACCTTTACGCCGCACAACTCGGGACGGACTATAACTTTTTCAATACTAACCAGTTGTCTATGGGCCTGGCTTATTATTGGTACGAAAATGTTCAGGCGAACGCGAATCCCGCCGGCCTGGATGTCAATGATGTCACCGCATCCGATTTTTATCAGCTGGGGAACTCCATTTATCGCATTCAGGATCCGCTCGATCCCAATAATGAGCAGTTGGGTTTGGCTTCCAAGTTTCGTCTGTTAAATGCGACGGTGAAATACACCATCGCGAACTTTTACCCCAGTTATCTGTTTCTTCATGCGGACTATGTCAAAAACACAGGCTTCGATGTGGACGAAGTTCGTTCGCTGACGGGTCTCAACGTGCCTGTTCAGGATAGCGGTTATCAGTTGGGTGTCAGCGTCGGGACGCAAAAGGTTAAGTACTTAAGGGACTGGCGTGTGTCGTTTATGTATCGACACCTTGAAGGGGATGCCGTACTGGATGCGTTCGCCGATTCGGATTTTCTTGGTGGCGGTACCGATTCCGAAGGCTACATCCTGCAATTCCAGTATGGTGTGCTGGATAACACGATTGCCTCGATCAAATGGCTCAGCGCGGATTCCATTAACAGTGATCCCGTTTCTGATCGGAGCGTCAGCATCGACACCTTGCAACTGGATATCTCTGCCAAATTTTAGAGCAGCTCAGTCTCGAGACGCTCACCAAAGAGGGGAACGCTTATGAAACCCATCGTAGTCATTTCGTTGATGATCATGTTGTTTGGCAGTATCTCGGTACATGCCGATGAAGCGCTAAAACGTGGACTGGCCAAAGCGCAATACATGCTGCGGCAAGCGAACAGTGAAAAGATCGCGGTTGAAAGATCCTTGAAGGAAGCCAAGGCCGAGATTGAAGCATTGAAGTCGGAATTAAAAGACAAGGAATCCGAGTTAAAAAAACGGGATCGGCGCATAGCCAAGCTCAAGGATAACAACGGTGAATGGCAAGAGGAGTATGGCAACCTCAAGGATGTACTGAGTGATACGCGTCTCCAGTTGGCCAAAGCGATTCGCTATGGGGAAATTCAGGATGAACGCTTTGATCTGCAAACCGAGAACTTCAAGCTCTGCCGTGCCAATAATCATGAACTGTTCGAGGTAAACCAGGAGTTGGTCGGGGCATACCAGGATAAGTCCGCCATGGATGCGATTAAGCAGCGTGATCCGTTTTTCGGGCTTAAAGCGGTTGAGGTGGAGAATCTGGTGCAGGACTATCAGTATCGAATTGAGGATCTCAATCTGGAGCTCAACTCCCATCAGCTGAACGATCCGGGGGAGGCGCCACTGGAACTAAAGGTAGGCCAGAAATCGGAAATGGAAGCTGAGGTAGAAAATGAGGAAGGTTAGTCTGGCGGTTTCATTGAGTCTGGCTATTGCCGCTTCACTTTACTGGGTAGTTTCACATGACACCGGAGGTAGCGAAGCCGAAGTCGTAGCGGATGTTCCCGTGCAGCAAGATGAGCAAGAAGAACGTCTTCAGGCTTTCGATCAGGATGAAGAAAATGATTGGGAGGGGGCATTCGAACGTTCCAAACCGATCGCACGCTTTGATACAGATGCGTCTCCACGGTCTTCATCAGTGAATATTGATTCGAACTTGATTGCTCAGCAATTGGGGGAAGACGATTTTGATGATGGCATGGCCTATACGGATACGGCTGACACCCAGTGGTTGGCTTCGGTTGAACACAACGACGACAGACTGGGCAGCCTGGAGTCGATTCGTGAATACAAACAAACCCTTCAGGAGGCCTATCAGGTCGCCAAAGAGAGCAATGATCGTGGATTTCTCAAAGAGGTCATCGTCGAGTTGCGTGAAGTGGGGGTTGTTGAAGCAAAACTTTCCGGTAAGGAAATAAACCCTGGAAAGCGTGAATCCGATCAACTGCTCGCTAAAAATGACGAAACCAATGCGCCAATCGATCATCGTGATCAACAGCCCCAGTACGATTGTCGCAAGCCCAGCGTACCGGGCGAATTTGTCTGCCCCTGTCCAAGCGATCCCTTTTATACCGAACGCTGGCGTGAGGCCTACAACCCTGAATTTCTTGCAGACAAAAACTGCAAATACTGAGTGGACAAAAGTGTTGTGTGGCAGCGGCAAATCTGCGGCTGTCAGATTCTCGTGACTGAAAATGTGAAGAAGCAGGAGGAGTATTGGATGTTACGTGTATGCAGCGTTATCGGGATTTCAATCTTTTTATCCGCGTGTTCCGCGCTGAAAACAAAGGACGGACCGGATTATACGCGTAGTTCGGCGGCCTACGAAAAGGTCGACCTGATCAAAAAACAAGTGCAGGAGACGCGTCGCTATGATGAGACAGTGTTTGCTGAGGCCTTGAATGCCTTCGAAGCAGACAAGGATCTCCTGGGGCAGGGCGATTTGTTCTGGATTAAGGGCATGTCTCATTTTCTGGTAATGAAAGCGGACAACTCTGACACCTTTAATTATGAACAGGCCCAGCAGAGTTTTGAGCGCGCGAAAAAGCACTACCTGAAAATGGATGAAGAATGGCTTGCCGCCAAGGCTACCTTGGGCATGGCCTTTACCAACATGCGCGCGAGTCGCCATTGGGATGCTTGCCAGAATTACGATGAAACCATTGAATTGCTGGATTCCGGGGAAGGGTACTACAAGGAGTTCGATTACGATACGGCTGTATTCTCAAAACCTCAGGAATACGTCGAAGGTGTATTTGGTGAAGAATGTGCAATATTGAGAGCGGATCCCGGTCGGCACAACTTTGACGAATTCGGCAATGTAAAAATTCTCAAGCGCAGTCCGGCAAAAGAGCCAAAGAGCTGAGTTTTATTGCGAGACCCAGCAATACAAGCGAAACAAAAAATTCATTTTGTCAGCATTTTTTTATCACAGAAAAACTGCATGCTAGATAGCGACGGGCACCGCGAGTAGGCCCGTATCTGCCTCAACCTGCAGTTGAGCTTGCGATCATCGGGAATACAAGGTCCAGGGAAGGGCCATGGTTCTTCAATAAATAGTGGTTATCAGCCATGATTCTGCTCCCCTCGTCTTTATTCAAATGTGACAGTAGCTGTCATCTTCCTGTTAGCTATATGTAACAATCAGCAGGTAATCTGTTTGCTGTTGGAAGTAGTCGCTGTGATGATTCCAATCTTGATAATCGATATACGTGATAGCGTTTTGTCTATACTTTTCGTCATCTTAGCCGGCTCACTAGTGCCGGCTTTTTTTATCCAGCTAGTGTTCGTAGCCCATCCATTCCTTCAGCATGAATTTTAGTTTGGCAGGATCGAGCGGTTTGCTGAGGTAATCGTTCATACCAGCGTCCAGGCATTTCTCACGATCACCAGCCATTGCATTGGCGGTCATGGCAACAATGGTGACATCCTGATAGTGATCTCCGGCAAATCCTTCACGGATTTTCTCTGTGGCGGTATAGCCATCCATTTCCGGCATCTGGCAATCCATAAATATCAGATGGTAGGGATGATTCACGTCACGTTGCTGCAGTTGTTCGATTGCCTCAGCACCGTTTTCGGCAATGTCGCAATCCAGTCCCATCTGTTGCAATAAAGACTGGGTTACAAGCTGGTTCACTTTGTTGTCTTCGACCAGCAGGATATTGAAGCCAGACAGGTCATGGTTCCTGGGTGCTTGCTTTATGGATTCACCTGGATCGCTCGCACTGTTGTCGCTATGGTTGTTTGACGTTGCGACCCCTGGTGACAACTGGCGGGGTGAACTCAGGGTTTCCGCGAGATTCCAGGGAAACACTGGTTTGGCAAGGAGCTGGCATCTGGGGAGTTGGATCAGAACCTGTTGTACAGTCTGAAGATTCACCGGCGTCAGCACCAGCAAGTGGCGTGATTCGTTCTGCTGACACCATTTTATAAGTGATTCAAGACTGTCGCTCCCAAACGAGAGTAAGTCACGGTGATCAATGATCAAGGTGTTGTTCTCATCACTTAGGTCCAGGTTGCGGCCAAGAGTGCCGGGAAGAACTATATCGACATTTGCGCCCCAATCTATCAGTTGTTCCGAGAGGCTTTGTTTTAAAGACCGGTTGCCAATGCAAAGAGCAATGCTTGAGCCCTGGATTGTTGGTTGGGTCCATGTGCTGGTTTCGGTTGAAGAGTGGGATTGGGGCAATTGCAATTCAATTCGAAAGCTGAATGAGCTGCCCTGGTTGACCTGGCTGACAACGGAAATGGAACCATTCATCATTTCACAAAGCTGCTTAACGATGGCGAGTCCCAAACCTGTGCCGCCATATTGTCGCGTTGTCGATAAATCCACCTGGGAAAATGACTCGAATATGGTAGCCTGTTTCTCTACGGGTATACCTATCCCGGTATCGCGTATGTCGCAGCAAAACTGAATGGAGTGCGCGTCGGCGAGGTCCACGCTGCAGCGAACCACTATCTCGCCGCGGTTGGTAAATTTAATGGCGTTGCCAATCAGATTGGAAATGATCTGGCGAAGTCTATTGGGGTCTCCAAGGGCGCGGGGAATGTCGTTGAGAGCCTTCATATCCACTATCAGTTCCAGGTCCTTTTCCTGCGCCTGGAGAGCGAAAATTTCAGTACTTTCCTGGATCAGCCTGGGAAGATCGAACTCTATGGACTCGATATCCAGTTTACCTGCTTCGATCTTGGAAAAGTCGAGAATATCATTGAGCAACGCCAGAAGTGATCGGGCACTGGATAAGGCGAGTTCCGCCTGTCTTTTTTGCTTTTCAGCCAGTTTGCCTTCCAGTAACACAGAGAGCATACCAATCAGGCCATTCATCGGTGTCCGTATTTCGTGGGACATACTGGCCAGAAATTCACTTTTGGCAGTGTCTGCGGCTTCCGCAGCATCCCTGGAGCGAATTAGTTCCTGCTCTGCGGACATTCTCTCTGTAATGTCCTGGTAAGTGCCATACAGGCGAACGCATTTGCCATGCTCCCATTCGGGCTGCCCGGTAAAGTGGATCCATAACTGACGCTCATTCGCGGTTCTGATTTGATACTCGCTATGCCAGGATGTCCCCTGGGAGAGGGCTCTTTCTATTTGGGCCCGGAGGGCATTCTTCTCGCTGGAGTTGATGCAGAAATCAAGGATGTTCTGGAGGTCAGGTGTAAACGCCTTACCTACATCATGGATTTCCCGGGTAACGCGGGACCAGGTAAGTTTTTGGCTATCGGCTTCATATTCCCAGGCACCTATTTTGGCAATATCGCTCATGGATTCGAGCATGGCCTGTTGCTTTTGAAAGGCCCGAGTTCGTTCTTCAACCCGTTCTTCCAGGTTTTGATTCAACTCATAGAGGCGTTTTTTGGACTCGGAAATACGCTGTTTGAGCGACTGGAAAACGTGTTCAAGACGCTCCAGTTCAGGCGCATTGAAGGTGTCGATTTTTTCTGAGTCCGAATCAGGCTCCGAGTCAATTGAGTCCAATTCGGTGGCTTCGATCTTGGTGGTGAATTGATCCAGGGCGCGGCCCAGGTATCGTTTGAATGCCCAGATAAACAGCAGCCAAAGCACGGCAGTTTTAATCAGGGCATTGATAATGATTGCAAAAAAGTTGTATTTGACGCGGTCGAAAACGATCTGATTGCTGGAATAAAAATAGGCAGTACCGATTTTTCGTTCTTTGAAAAGAACCGGGAACACATGCACAAAGGTGTCTTGAACAGCGGGTAGCTGATCGGGATCGATCAATTTGTCGCCGACAACTGGAGCATGGGTTATGCCGTCTACATAAAGTGTGGTGCCGTCAATGTCCTGCAGCCAGACCCCTGCAATATCTCTCAGCCGAACGACCCCTTCCAATGTTGCATTCAGCTGTTCATCATCGATGTTCCATAGTGCAGTCGCGATACCCAGACCAAAGATGGATTCATACGCTTCGAGGTTGGAGCGAATGGCAGATTTTTCCAGCTGATACTCGTTGTACATCTGTGAACCGGTGATCAGAATCGTAATGACGAGATAGATGGAGAAAACGATGCGCAGTAGGCGAACAGCCAGGCTGAAACGTTGTGGTGAACTGGATGTCTGTGCTGACTTATCGCTTTGGCTGGCGAGAGGCTCGCTCATGAAATATCCCGGTAGGCTGCGCTTGTTATAAATCTCTCTTAGTGTAGACCAAAGATGCGAGGTGGTAAGCGCGGTTCAGACACAATAGATTGCTCTAGGCTAAATAGATAAAGCATGGGATTTGCGGGGTTGTGCTTTCTCAAAAAAGTAGTAAGCGGATTAAGGGCTTCAGTTTGCGAAGGGACTTAGGGATAGGGAAGGCCGGGCGATTTGATTGTTAAAGATGTTGGTCGCCCTTTGATCGATAGCCTGGGGCAAGGGCGACCGGATTATCGCTTATGCAGCAATACTTAAGATGCGAGGGGGTTTTGGAACTTGTACTTGTTTTGCCAATACGTCCAATGGGCGTTTCGAAGGAGTTCCTTATCGACCGCCGATTTGTTGTCGGTCGCGTTCAGGTCAATCAGATCCAGAAGGCGCGACCCCAGGTTTTCACCTTTCGGGAGTTCTTCTGAGATGCGGGACACGACGAACTTTGCCGCTTCATTTCCTTCGCTGGCCAGCTTTTCCAGCTGCGCGAGGTGAACAGAAAAATCTTCCAGCCCCTCAAATTTGTCCATCACAATCTGTTTTCTGATCGGAATAAGTGCGTTTCTGAAGTGTCTGTACATGGTGTTAACTCCAATTACGTAGTGAAAAAGCGTGCCTGAAACTGGTAACACCAAGCTTCGATGCGATAAAGCCTGGTAAAAAAATGGGTGCATCAATAGATCAGAAAACGCACAGTACCCGAAAATGATATCTGAGGGAAGCCTCAAAAAGAAGCAACATAAAAAGTTCATATTTCTCGAGCTGAATTGCAATGTCATGATGCAAGTGGTCCATCGGCTAACATTAATGGCGCACATTAATGGTGCGCGCACCTTGATGGTGCGTAACACATCTGGCTGCGTTCATGCACTTGTTTGAAATCTGTCAGCCACGCAGCGTTCCTACTCCTTATGTCCGTCTGAGCTTAATATTGGTATGCAATCTGCTACCGAAGAAGAAAACCGCGCGTTGCGCCCACCGGTTTGAAAAGCATAGAGCGACTGCTAAGGTACTGCGATGACGCCGGTCAATCGTTGTTTAGTTTCAGGAGGCAGCTTGTTACTGATCGGGAAGCGCGACTTAAGAAGCTAAACGGGTAAAGAGGCTAACCGGCCTTTTAGGATGACCTGCCAAAGTCAGAGTTCAAAGGATTCGCTCACAGAAGGTTGCAAAGAGAGATAATAGATTGAATGCAACACTAGATCGTTTTTTGTATCAGGAAAAACTGCCTGATAGCTACGCCCACATGGCGCAACGCTATTTCGAGCCGGTTGTCGAGGCACTTGCCGAGCAGGTGAGTAAGCTGAAGCAACCTTTGATGGTGGGGATTAATGGTTGTCAGGGCTCCGGTAAAACAACCCTTTCCCATTACCTTGAATATCGACTTACCAGTGCAGGCTATCGTGTTCTCAGCCTTTCTCTTGACGACTTTTATTTATCCAAATCCGCTCGGGTAGCGCTTTCAAATGATGTTCACCCTTTGCTCAAAACCCGGGGCGTGCCGGGAACCCACAATGTAGAGCTGTTGAAGTCAACGCTGGATGGGCTGAAAACAGGACAGAAGGGGCTGCCAATTCCGCGTTTTAACAAAGCCGAAGATGATTGCATGCCAGAGTCAGAGTGGCAAACCACCGAGAGCCGGCAAGACATCGTGATTCTGGAAGGATGGTGCTGGGGCGCGCGCCATGTCGAAGCAGAGATGCTTGGAGAGGCGGTCAATGATCTTGAAGCCGAGAGAGACAAAGAGGGCATATGGCGCCGATTTGTAAACGATCAACTTAAGCAGTATGAAACCCTGTACCCATATATGAAATTCTGGCTCATGCTCAAGGCACCAAACTTTGACTGTGTTTTCCGGTGGCGTCTGGAGCAGGAGCACAAACTCGCCGCCAGTGTCGGATCGACATCTTCAGCCGGAGGCATCATGTCCGATAGCGAAGTGAAAACCTTTGTCCAGCATTATCAGCGTATCACCGAGCAGGTCCTGGATTCCTTGCCTGAAGAAGCAGATCTGGTTTGGGAGCTTGATGATCAAAGACAGATTCATGGCATCACGGCGCGCAGAGAGCTAGCCTATCTGAGCGAAATCTGGGAAAGGACCATGCGATGAATGAGGCGAAAACAACATTTGGTCCTGAAACACATCAGGCAATTGTGTTTACCGACCTGGATGGCACTTTGCTGGATCACGATACCTACTCGAGTGAGGCGGCGTCCCCGGCATTTCATAAACTCAAAGATAACGGTGTACCAGTGATTCCCGTTACCAGTAAAACCCGGGTGGAGGTAGAGGGCATTATGGCGCGCCTGGAGCTGAATGGCCCCTTTATTGTGGAGAACGGTGCCGCAGTCTACCTGCCGAAGCACATGGTCAGGGATGTACAGAGCCCATCACCTTCAGATTCGCTGATGGACGACTCCGACTATGCAGTCAAGTCCTTTGCCCCGGAACGGGTATTCTGGGCCGATTTGCTGGAAAAATTGCTGCAGGAGTTTCCCGGCGCCTTCACTTGGTTTTCCCGGATGGGAGATGCCGCGGTGGCTGAAGCCACCGGTTTAGCCATTGATAAAGCCAGGTTGGCCAACAAACGTCAGTTTAGTGAACCTGTGCAATGGTTGGGAACTGAAGATCAAAAAGCTGCATTTATTGAACGCGTGGAATGTCATGGTTTCAGTGTGGTGGAGGGCGGACGCTTCCTCCATCTCACCAGCGGTTATGACAAGGGGCGTGCGTTGCTTTGGCTTGCCGGGTATCTCCAACATGGCTATGACAAACCGGTATTCTCGATTGCTCTTGGGGACAGCGGTAATGATATTGATATGCTGGTGGTCGCCGATCAGGCCGTCGCGATTCGTTCGCCAGCCCATGGCTTTCCCGATTGTCCAAAAGCAAATCACGTTATCTACAGCAAACATTATGGCCCGGCAGGTTGGAACGAATGCCTGGCAAAGATTTTTAACTGGTCCTCAAAATAACAGGAAAAAAGCATGGCGGATTTTTACCAAAACGGCATTATTACGACCCTTCATAATTTGGCCAACCGAAGTGTGGCCGATCTGGAAGGGGAGCTGGAGAGCTTTTCCAAGTCCCGCCCCATGTCACTGATATTGCCCTCACTGTATTCCGAGCTCGAAGGGGATGCTCTCCCTGACATCGTCAATCAGCTCAGGGAAGTGAAGTATTTGTCCGAGATTGTGATTGGGCTGGATCGTGCAGATGAGGATCAGTATCGCAAGGCACTCAAGTTTTTTTCACGCCTGCCACAGCATCACCGGGTGCTCTGGAACGAGGGGCCCCGTTTAAAAGCACTGGATGCTGAACTGGTCGAATTGGGTGTCGCGCCCAAGGAGTTGGGGAAGGGCCGAAATGTCTGGTACTGCATGGGTTACGCGCTGGCATCAGAACGCAGTGAATCCATTGCACTGCACGATTGCGACATCGTCACCTATGATCGATCGCTGTTGGCGCGCCTCATTTACCCGGTCGCCAATCCCCACTACAACTATGAGTTCTGCAAGGGTTTCTACGCGCGCGTGGCTAATGGCAAGATGAACGGACGGGTCAGTCGCTTGCTGGTGACGCCTTTACTGCGATCATTCAAAACGGTCATTGGTTATCGGGATTATTTGGAATACATGGACAGTTTCCGCTATCCCCTGGCTGGCGAGTTTTCTTTCCGACGTGATGTGCTGAAAGATATCCGTATTCCCAGCGATTGGGGGCTTGAGATTGGGGTGTTATCCGAGATGTACCGCAATTACGCCCATAACCGTCTTTGTCAGGTGGATATTGCGGACAATTACGATCATAAACATCAGGATCTGTCGCTGAATAATGATCAGGGCGGGCTTTCCAAGATGTCCATCGATATCACCAAAGCCTTGTTCAGAAAACTGGCTACGCAGGGCGAAACCTTTTCGCCGGGAACGATTCGGTCACTCAAAGCGACCTATTTCCGTATCGCGCTGGATTTTGTCGAAACCTATTACAACGACGCCATGATGAACGGATTGACCCTGGATGTGCACCAGGAAGAAAAAGCGGTGGAAATGTTTGCTGAGAACATAATGAAGGCGGGTAACCATTTCCTCGAACGACCGATGGAACGTCCTTTCATTCCAAGCTGGAATCGCGTCATGAGTGCCAAGCCTGACGTATTGGACAGGTTGAAAGAAGCGGTAGAACTGGATAACAAGGAATTCGCCGAGTGAGTTTGATGCAGAGCGGAGCAGAAAAATATCAGGCCATGCTGGAGCGTGTGACCCAGCAACTGGCCTTTATCTACGCAGATGTGGAAACCGTTTATCATTATGAGGACATTGCCAGATCATTGTTGCAAGCAATGAAGATTGATGAGCATTTCCTCGCATCGGCCAGCGATCCGACCCCTTACAGAAATCATTGGGATGAATCCGATATCGTCCTGATTACTTACGGCGATTCACTGGAAAAGCACACTCGCCCGCATGAAGGGGAGCATGACAAGGTGTTAGTAGAAAAGCCTTTGCAGACTCTCAAGACCTTTCTTGATAATCAATGTCGTGACGTGATCAATTCAGTCCACATCCTTCCGTTTTACCCTTACAGCTCGGACGATGGCTTTGCAGTCATCAATTATTCTGCCGTGAACGAATCACTGGGAGACTGGAATGATGTGAATGACATTGCCAGGGACTACCGATTGATGGCCGACCTGGTCATCAATCACTGCTCCGGACGCAGCTTGTGGTTCGATAACTTTGTCAAAGGAGAAGGACCCGGCCACGATTATTTCTTTACGGCTTCTCCGGATGATGATTTAAGTCAGGTGGTGCGCCCGCGCACCTCACCGCTTTTGCGCGAGGTCGAGACGGCGCAAGGAATTCAGCACGTCTGGTGTACCTTCAGTCATGACCAGGTCGATTTTGATTTCAGCAATCCTGCGGTACTGATTGAGTTTGCCAATATCATCAGCCTGTATCTGGAGCAGGGAGTTCGTATTTTTCGCCTCGATGCGATTGCGTTTTTGTGGAAGATTCCGGGCACCAGTTGTCTGAATCTGGAACAGACCCATGAAATCGTGCGTTTGTATCGCACCCTGATCGAACAGATTCAGCATGATGCGGTCATCATCACAGAAACCAACATCCCCAATCGTGAAAACCTGTCTTACTTTGGCAACGCCAATGAGGCCCATTGTGTGTATAACTTTTCCTTGCCGCCGTTGTTGCTTAACACGCTGGTGACAGGTGATTGTTACTACCTCAAACAGTGGATGATGAGTATGCCGCCGCCACAGCACGGCACGGCCTACTTCAATTTTATCGCGTCCCATGACGGCATTGGATTACGTCCAGCTGAGGGTTTGCTTGAGGATGAGGAACTGAATGCGCTGATCAATACCATGACTTCTTTTGGTGGCAAGGTATCCATGCGGGCATTGGATAATGGAAAGAGCAAGCCCTACGAGATCAACATTTCTCTGTTTGATGCCTTGCAGGGAACGATTAACGGACCAGACAGATGGGGCGTGGACCGCTTCATCTGTGCCCACGCTATTATGTTTGCCTTGGAGGGCATTCCGGGACTGTACATTCACAGTTTGTTTGGCACCCGGAATGACTATGACAAGCTGGAACACACCCAGCATAACCGGGCCATCAACCGCCACCGCTGGGATGTGGATGCCTTATTAAAGGCATTGAATGATCCTCTGAACGATCATCAAAAAGTTTTTGTACGCATGCAGGCCTTGTTGTCGGTGCGAATCAAACAGCCCGCATTTCATCCCAATGCGACCCAGTTTACCTTGCATTTGGGCAATGAGATTTTTGGATTCTGGCGCCAAAGTATGGATCGACGCCAGAGTATTTTCTGTATCTACAATATCTCTGACAGGGTGCAGCCACTGAATCTGGCAGAAGTCAATCTGATAGAGCTGGACCACTGGACGGACCTGGTTACCGGGCAGGCACTCAATGACCCGAAAGCGATGCTGGAGCTGCAGCCCTATCAGTCGATGTGGATTAGTAATAGGTAATAGGTAAAAGCTTGAAGCCTGAAGCTTGAAGCTTGAAGCCTGAAGTCTGAAGCCCGAAGCCCGAAGCCCGAAGCCCGAAGCCTGAAGTCTGAAGTCTGAAGTCTGAAGTCTGAAGTCTGAAGCCTGAAGCCTGAAGCCCAATGTCAGGTGTCTGAAGTCGGACGTCTGACGCATACAATATTTCCCCAACGCCCAACGCCCAACGCCCAACGCCCAACGTCTGACGCCCAACGTCTGACGTCTGACGTCTGACGTCTGACGCATAATTTATTCTCCCGACTCCCGACTCCCGACTCCCGACCATCTGTGTGTGTACGACACTTGTCATACACTTGACCTTTTTCTGTCACCAAAAATTCGTCCAAATGTAACCAAGTGTAACTGCGTACTTGTTACGATGTGTCCGTCTTTTGGGGGAAGTTCTAAGGCATTTCTTAGACCTTACAGAGTGCATACGTATAACAAAAGCGAGGCATTATGGAATCGAAAAAGAAAAATGTATCGCTCCGGCTAAGCCAGAGCGATGTGGAAAAAATTCGGCACATTGCAGATCGGTTGGGTGTGAAGGACTCAGACGTTTTACGGTTTTCGATTAAGCAGATGCTGGTGAAGCTCGCGCCTTTTCACGAGGAAAGCTATCGCGGAATCGATCTGATGCCTGCATTGCTGGAAGTCGGTGAAGAAATGGTCCGTTTCTTCGATCTTGGGGCCGAGCAGCTTCACCGGATCGTCAATACTGACCTGGATGACCCGAGCAGACGCATTGACCAGGAAGACCTGAAACTGCTGGCGCTGTCCAGTGTCAATGGCGAATACGCAAGGTTGAAGCTGAATTCCGATTCCGAAATCTATGTCGAGGATGAGGAAAGCTTTAAGGACTACTTCCTTAATAAATATTTCTCAGGAAAAAACCAGCAGCGCCAGCCGGAAACCGGTACTAAGGGCGAAAAAGAAAAGCAAGGTGGGGCATGGACGCCCGTTATCCAGAAAGGTGGGAGCACATTCTCATTGAGCAGGAAGATGATTCCTAAAACGGCATAGCCCTTTTGTGAAAACCAGGAGGTCGAAAAGACCGTATCGGAACATCAAAAACATAAAAAGCGAACAGGGATATCTCGCTAAGACAACTTAACGACTGAATTGCCGTCAATACAAATGACTGGCACTAAAAAGATAAACACTTAACTAGGGTGAATCACATGAACATGAAAACCATCTTGGCGACAATGCTTTTGAGTGTTGTGACGGCCTTTTCCGTTAATTCCCATGCCGCAATGGCCGACGGTGTGCTGTTTGAGCGAGTTGCCCATGTGGCTGGGCAAGATGCTTTCGGACAAGCGATCGTTGTAGATCAGGCGATGGAATTTACCTTGACCCTGACCGATTTTGCTTTTCCTGATGAGTTGGATAGCGTAGGAGTCACGCTGGTAAGAGCTGGGGAAGCCATTGCGTCCATTGTCTTCGAAACTGATCGTGGATGGTCAGACACTTCCTGGGGCTATGGTGCGGGTGGTTATCGGCCTGCATACGGCCATGGTGGCTTCGACAATGATCATTCCTGGGGTGCTGATTTCAAACAGGAAAGTGTTATAGGTAATTTGGAAGCAGGGACCTATTTTCTTTCCATGTACGCTGAGTTTGACGACGATTGGTACTACCAGCAAGGTATGCAATACGGCTTGTACAGTGTAGAAATGATCGCCACTCCGGTTCCGGCTTCGATCGTGATGATGGCTTCGGGCCTGGGTGTATTCGGATACTTGCGCAGAAAGCGTAAGGTTGCGACGGCATGAGGCCGGGTCGTGCCTCTAGATGGCAAACGTCTCGAGGCACGCTGCAAAGCATTACACAATTTTACATTTCATCGTTCAAATTGGTGAACGCACCATGGAAAGCCCCGCTATGCGGGGCTTTCCAGTAAGTACCGCTCTGTAACAATTCTGTCATTGTCATATTTCTTTCATACTTTGCAGGTAAGGTTGGCGCCACTTTTTAGGGCGAAGGCCGAGACCGTTTGCCCTTAATTATCAGTCGGAGATCGTGGTACCGCTTATGCGTCTGCACATTACATCAACGTGTTCCCGCTTAATCCTTGTTTGCTGCACATTTATGCTGTCTGCGTGGGTGGCGGCTGAAGAAAACACTGTTGCGCAAGCAGCAGTGGAAACAAATACGGCTTCGGGTTCCAGGGATTATGAGATTCAGGCGGGTGATGTGTTGACCATCTCGGTCTGGGATGAGCCGGATTTGCAGCGGGAGGTGCTAGTGTTGCCCGATCAGACCATTGCATTTCCGCTGGTAGGTGCATTTTCCATCCAGGCAATGAGTGTCGCAGATCTTGCCGAGGCCTTGCGCGGGAAACTCGATCGCTTCATCCCACAAGCAAATGTACATGTTGCGGTGCAGCAGATTCGGGGAAATCAGGTATTTGTGATCGGTAAAGTTAATCGTCCCGGCGAGTACCCGATGAACTCGCGGCTTTCCGTATTGCAGGCGCTGAGTATGGCCGGAGGCCTGTCAACCTTTGCCAAAGAAGATGACATCAAGGTTATACGCAACGCAGAAGAGGGCCAGGTAGCGATTGATTTTGTTTACAGTGATGTGGCTTCCGGAAAGTCGCTTGAGCAAAACATTACGCTTCAAAATGGTGACGTTGTGTTGGTGCCATAGTTGCGGTCTGCATTATGAGTATCGCAGTTTGGTTCCGCTTTTGGGTGATGTTGGGCGTTTCAGTGTGGGGACTTTGGCCCTCGTTGGTTTTGGCGCAGGAAGGCTTTTATCAATGGTCGTCCCAATTGTTTGTGGCGCATGATGAAAACTATTCGTTGGTACGGACTAACGAAAGACAGGTGCAACAGGGTGAGCATCGGCTGGCCTTGACGGTAGGTAGCGAAGCGGAGCGATATCGATACTCGTTGTCGGCTCGCAACAGTTTTCGTACCTATCGTGGAGATATCCGAACCGAGGATGGTAGGAAAGACCTGGGTAGTTCACATAACCCATTTTTTCTCGCCCAGCTCGACTATGACTGGAGTGAGAAAAGCGCACTAAGTGTTGAGACTGATTATCAACGGGACACGACAAGCGCAGACGAGTACCTGGAATTTTTTGGCCGTATTTTCGGCGCGGAAAGGGATCAGGAAAAAACACGTAAAAACATTAATCTAAACGTGTCTAACTCCTGGCAGCTCGATAAGCAATGGCAACTGATAGTGCAGGCAGGTGGATCACGACTCAACTACAAGGATGCTGACAATACCAGTTTGCTGCCATACGACTACTGGTCAAGTTCCGTTGCGGTGTATCGCCTGTTCAGTGAAACGATTACCGGATATTCCAGTGTGGGGTTCAGCCGTTTCAGACCCCAGCCTGCGGATAGTTTGATACAGCGAATCAATGCCGTGCGCACCGACACAGTTAACGTTTCCCTTGGCATGCGTCTGAGCCTGTCCGAGATTGATAGCATCGATGTGTCGCTTGGCTATAGGGAAAGTGACTATCAACCTTTTGAGGATTCAGGATCCGCTACGGAAGAGTCAGAAAATGGTGGCGTGTTTTCGGCAAGCTATCAGCACGGCTATGAAGCAGGGGACTTTGAGTTGAGTGTTAGTCGAAGTTTGTCGCCTTCATCGGATGGACGCTTGCTTGAGACTGATCGGCTCGCTTTAAAGTGGCAGTTGCCACTCTCCGAGCGCTTTGAACAAACGGTTCAGGGGAATGCTCGTTGGGAACGAGAACGCGGGACCACGACGATTGCAGAGGATGAGGAATATCGTGAGGTCCGCTATGACCTGATATATCGCCTGGCTGCCAATCATCAGCTGGGACTGGGCTTGCGCTACCGCTGGTTTGATGATGGCGTCGATACGGAGTTGGAAAACTCTGCTGAAGGTGGTGGCCTGCGCATCAGCTGGAATTGGACGGGTAATAAGCAACAATGGTAGCAATCGCTTTAATCCCTCAGAACGATTTACTTGAACAGGATAGATAAGTGGACAGTCACGCATTTGAAGATAATAACGGTCCGGATCTGGGGCGATTGCTGTCGGGTTTCAAACGTCGGAAAAAGACCTTTGTGCTGACGCTGACGGTAGCACTGATCGTGACCGTATTGACGGTTGTTTTGATCCCGGCCAGTTACAAGTCTGAATCAACGATTCTCATCGAGCAACAGGAAATTCCGCAGGAGTTGGTGCGTAGCACTGTTACCAGTTATGCCGACCAGCGTATCGAGATTATCACACAGCGTGTTATGACAAGTTCGAACTTGTGGAAGATCGTTGAAAAATATGATTTGTACAAAGACGAGCGTAAGAAGGAAACGCGTGAGTATATTCTCAATGAGATGCGTGACGACGCGATCAGTCGGCAGGTCATCAGCGCTGAAGTGGTCGATCCGCGAAGTGGCCGACCTACGGAGGCTACCATCGCTTTCAAATTGGCTTTTATATATGACAGTCCGATGCTGGCGCAGCGTGTAGCGAACGAATTGACTAGCCTGTTTTTAAGTGAAAATCTCAAGACCCGCACTCAGATGGCGGAACAGGCCAGTTCGTTTCTGACAAACGAAACACGAAAGCTTGATACTCAGGTTAAGACACTTGAGAACGAATTGGCCGAATTTAAGCAGGCGCATTTTGATTCCTTGCCCGAATTAACAGACCTGAACATTCGTCTTCTTGACCGAACTGAACAAGCGTTGAGAGAAAACCAGTTGCAGATCCAGAGAGTGAAAGAACGAATGATCTACCTGGAATCGGAGCTGGCTCAGATTGATCCGCAAAATCCTCTGATTCGTGGTAACGGTCAAGCTCTCCTCTCGTCACAGGCACGTCTTAAGTTGGCCAAGCAGGAGCTTGAGCAGCAAAGCGCAAAATATTCTTCGGAACACCCGGATGTGGTGAGACTGAAAAAGGAAATCGATGCTCTGTTGCTTGAGGTCGATGATGTTGACGCACCAGCTCTGAAGCTGGAGATATATCAACGCAAACTCAGTGAGCTCCGGCAGCGCTATCTGGACGAGCATCCAAGCATCGTGCAGTTGAAATCCCGGATTCAAGCCCTGGAAAGTCTTGCAGGTAGCGGTGGTTCACAGACGGAGCGTGAAAGCGCGGACAACCCGGCGTATTTGCAGATCAAGGCACAGAAGGAAGCAGCCGAGCTGGAAATGGCGAGCCTGAAACAGCAGGCGATATTGCTCAAAGAAGATCTGGAAACTTATGAAGAGCGGATCACTTTGGCACCCACGATTGAACAAAAGTATCAGCAGTTACAGCGGGATTATCAGTCAGCTGTCTTAAAGCATGCTGAAGTAAAAGCGAAACAACAGGAAGCTAATCTGGGACAGTCACTGGAATCCGAGCAGAAAGGTGAACGTTTTACCCTGATCGAGCCTCCGCTTGTGCCGGAAGAACCCCATTCACCAAACCGAATTTTGCTTGGTGTACTGGGCGTGTTTCTTTCTCTAGGAATTAGTGTGGGGCTCGTCATCGTTAGAGAAATGCTGGATAAATCCATTCGGGGCAGAAAGGAATTAATTAATGCGATAGGGGCACCTCCACTCGCTGTTATTCCCAATATTATTACCGCTGGTGAGGCTGTGGGCAATCGCAGGAAGATGTTTATATGGATTTTAGTGTGCCTCGTTGGTATCGCCGCATTACTGGGGCTTTTTCATGTATTTGTGAAACCGCTTGATGTGACCTGGTACGTCGCCCTGCGTAAATTTGGATTGATGTGAATCGGCCTGACCTATCGGATCAAGTCGTGACGGAGTGAAAATGGAACAGTTGCGAAAAGCCCTTTTACAGGCGAAGCAAGAACGAGAAAGTCTGGACAGAGTCTCCCGGCAGGAGTCCCAGGTGACGCGTTCCCACAGTACTCAATCATCGAGTGCCGGGTTGTCTGAGTTGGATGTTGAACCTCGCGAGGTCGATATCACCTACTCTGAAACGCGGGTGGTTGAACTGGATCCGGAAGTGTTGGAGGCCAATCGAGTATTGTCCGGTCGCGAGAGCAAGGAGGTCACGCAAGCCTATAAAATGCTGCGTACCCAGATTCTGCAAAAGCTGAAACTGAATCACTGGAATTCCCTGGCAGTCGTTAGTCCGCGAGAAGGCAATGGTAAAAGCCTCACCGCCATCAACCTGGCGATCAGTCTGGCGCAGGAGGTAAAACATTCCGTATTGCTGGTGGATCTGGATTTGAAACAGCCTTCCATTGCAACATACCTGGGTATCGAGCTAAAACAGGGAATTACCGATTATCTGCTTCGAGATGAACCTGTCAAAAACATCCTGATTAATCCCGGCCTTGAGCGCCTGGTTTTACTCGGCGGTTATGAGAGTCTGAGCCATTCTTCTGAAGCGCTGGGCTCTCCAAAGCTGATTAATCTCGTCGAAGAATTAAAACAACGCTACCCCAACCGAATTATCATATTTGACCTGCCGCCGATGCTATTGTCTGACGATGCCGTTGCCTTTGCGCCCTATGTAGATGCCATGTTGATGGTGGTGGAAGAGGGTAAAACCACGGCTGATGACCTTGAACTATGCGCGGATATGCTAGGTGGAAAGCCTTTGCTGGGTTCCGTCTTGAACAAAGGCGAATGAATCATGTATGAAGCACATTTCGATCTTGAGGTGAAGCCATTCTCCTTGTCTCCGGACCCCCGTTTTATCTTTTTCAGTCGTCGACACAGCCAGGCTTACGCCATGCTCGAATATGGCGTCAGGGAACAGGTGGGATTCGCGGTAGTAACGGGCGAGGTCGGGTCGGGGAAAACGACCCTGCTGCGCAAGTTGCTGGAAGAGCTTGATGACCGTGATAATGTCGCGCTGGTCTCCCATACGCATCAAAATCTCAGTACGATCATTCCAACTGTGCTGGACGCTTTTGGTGTTGTTGCGGACGACTTGCCTACCGAAGAGTCAATGCAATACCGCTTTTTCGTTGATTTTTTGGTGTCGCAGTATTCCAAAGGGCGCAAGAGCATACTGATTATTGATGAAGCGCAAAATCTTAGTACTCAGGCTCTGGAACAACTCCGACTGTTGTCGAACGTCAATGCTGATGGCCATTTGCTGTTGCAAACACTGCTGATTGGTCAGCCTGAACTGAGGGAAAAGCTGAAGCAACCAGAGCTTCGCCAGTTCGCCCAGCGTATCTCTGTGGATTTTTTTCTACCGAAATTATCCCATCAGGAAGCCATCCAGTATATCGATCACCGGATTAAAGTCGCCGGCGGCCGCGCGGATATTTTTGAGCCGAATGCCAAGGCATTACTTGCGCACGTCGCGAAAGGTCTGCCCCGAATGATCAATAATCTGTGCGACATGTCCTTGGTCTACGCCTATGGCGAAGACAAAAACCGTGTTGATTCCAAAACTGTGGTCGATGTCATCAAAGACAAGGAAAGTAGTGGCATATTACCGGTCATGTCATTGAATGAACTGCGTGCTCAAGCTGCCCGCGCTTAGCATGGCCTGGAGTGCTTGAGTCATGTCCAGTTTCTTTTTCGTGAATCGATTTTATGCTCCGGACCATTCTGCTACTTCGCAGCTGCTGACGGATCTGGCGGAGTATCAGGTCAAAAAGGGGGATCGCGTCACCGTGATTACTTCCAGGCTGAAATACGGGAGATCTGATCGTGAGCTCTCAGCTAATGAAGTTATAAACGGTGTCAATGTCGTGCGCGTATGGACGAGCGCGTTCGGGCGAGGAAGCTTGGCGGGAAGGGCCTGTGACTTTCTCACTTTCTACTTCAGTGCGTTTGTCGCATTACTTCGCCATATGCGCAAGGGGGATCTGGTCGTTGCCAAAACCGATCCGCCAATGATCTCGGTAGTTGTCGCGATCGCGTCGGTTATTCGACGGGCGAGGATGGTTAACTGGCTACAGGACCTGTTTCCAGAGGTCGCGGACGCCGCTGATATGCGTATTGCCAAAGGGGTACCCGGTCGACTACTCAAAACGATTCGCAACTGGTCATTGAGAAAAGCGCGATTTAACGTTGCGATCGGCCACATAATGGCTCAGCGAATCCAAAATGAACTGGCTGACAATGGTGCGACCATAGTCATACCGAACTGGGTTATACATTCCGATTTGACACCTGTCGACCGTGACAAGAACAGGCTTCGACAGGAATGGCAACTGCAAAGCCAGTTTGTGGTGGGATATTCTGGCAACCTCGGCCTGGCTCATGATTGTCAGGCAATTCTTGATGCCATCAGGAAATTGAAATCACACGAATCCATTCGATTTCTATTTATCGGTGGCGGTGCGGGTTACGATCATATCCTTTTGGAGGCACAGAAAAGTCAGTTAGACAACGTGTCATTTAAACCCTATCAAGATCTGGATTTACTGTCTGAGAGTTTGTCGGTTCCAGACATTCATCTTGTGTCTTTGCTTCCAGAAATGGAGGGCCTGATCGTTCCCAGCAAGATGTATGGCGTGTTGGCGGTTGGCCGGCCAATGATGTTTATTGGTGATGACAGCGGTGAGATTGGCTCGCTCATCAAAAAATTTGATATTGGTTGTGTCGTGAATTCCGAAAAGGGTTCAACGCTCGCTGAATCGATCCTTTACGCCAGTCAGCACAGATCCGCTCTTGAAGCCCAGGGCATCCGTGCCAGGGCGCTGTATGAATCCTCCATGACACCTGACCATTCGAAATCATCCTGGCGCACTGCCTTGCTGGAGGCCTCCACATGAGCAGTCTCGTGCAAAAGACCTCGCTGGGACAAGGTTCCCTTTGGTTTGCTTTCGCATCGAGTATTTCGAAAGGTTTGAGCTTCGTAACCCAGATTGTACTGGGCTGGTTTCTATTGCCCGAGGAATTTGGTCTTTATGCTATCGCCTTGTCGCTTGCTGCCTGGGGATTAGCCTTTCGCAACGGCGGTACAGATCAATACTTGATACAACAAGGCAAACGCTTTACGGATCTTGCACCTGGTATTCTTACTTTTTCTCTGATTTTCAATGGTTTGGCTTGCATTTTTCTTACCGGTATTGGGTTGATCGCTTCGGAGTATTATCAGTCGTCTGAACTACTCATGATGATGCTGCTGATCGGCATCGCGCAGTTGTTGACGAGTCCTGCGGCGATCATGCGCGCCCAGCTGAGTATTGGTCAGCAGTATAAGGCTTTTTCCATGGTCACCTTGCTTTCCGACAGCTCCAGACAAATCAGTTCTATGCTGCTGGCGATGGCGGGCTTTGGCGTGTTTGCTTTCGTCATTCCTATGGCAATCGAGCCATTGATATCCGCTATCTGCGTTTTTCTGATTGTTCGACACGTTCCCAAGCCGTCATCTGTAAGCATGAGCTGGGTCATCCGCGTGTTCAATGATTGCAAATGGTTGATGCTGAGTAATTTTGCGATGGCATTAACGCTTAGCGGGATATACATGGTGCTGGGTTTCGTGATGGAAATGGAGCAGCTTGGATTCCTGTTCTTCGCATTGCAGCTGGTGACCGCTATTTCCGTCCCGATCACCAATGGACTACAACAGATCTTTTTTGCGCACTTGTCCAATGGTGTTGTGCGGGAAAACAGGCTAAGCCTGGCAACCCAAAGTGTGTCCATGCTTTTTATGTTGATGCTGGTTGCTGCAATGGGCCTTTATCTTTTCGCCGGACCACTTGTCGAGTTTTTGTGGCAGGGTAAATGGGATGAGGCAATACCCCTGATTAAAATCTGTGCCTTGACCTTGCCTGTACTTGCGGTTTCCCATCTCGTTTTCGCCATCATGAGCGCCGAAGCACAATGGAAGATACGATGCTTTTTAATCCTGGCTTCAGCAATTCTGGACATGATTGCCGTTGCGTTGGTCGCTGTATCTGAATGGGGGACTTTGATTCACATTGCAAGTGTACTGGTTTTCACTAGAACGCTTGCAGCGGTCGTCGGGGTTTTTGCCATGTTTCGGCTGTACAAGATTGGCTCACCTGATGCTATGGCGTTTTCCATAAAAGTTTTCATGTGGGTCTTGCTTTGTTTTCCAATGATTAGCCTGGTGGAGGAGGCGCTTCTGTCCTGGTTGTCGCTCTGTTTAGCGGCACTTGCTGTCGTGATTGCTGCGCAAGCCTATCGCCAATTTAATCTCCTCAGGCGATCTGAAGAGGTCGTGGCATGAGTTTTAATCACTTAGTGACGCGATGCAGAAAGTTATTTTTCGGCTTCACACTGCTGCTGGCCGTTCAGGAAGCGTCGGCATTTACCATGCTTTACCATGTCAGTAACCCGGGTGCTCCCGATTTTAAAGCCTATGGATTTGAAACATCTTATATCGTTTACGAACAATATCTGTATGACTCGGAGGACTCACGTTTCGAAGCGATCACGGACAGGAAAATTGAACGCCAGGCCCGGAAAATAAGAAGGGCCCTGCCTTCGGGAGCTTATGTCCAGATAGATATAGAAGGTTGGCATCCTACCCATGGAATGGAGCCCGCCTGGATCCGAGAGCGCTATCGCTCAACGATGGCGCGTATTAAAGCGCGTCTACCCGAGTATAAAGTAGGTTACTACCGAATTGTGCCCGTATGGGCTCACTGGGATATGCATAAAAGTACCGGCCATCATAAGGAGTGGGTGCTGGAAAACCGTTTGAGAGAGCCTATCTCAGAAGAAGTCGATGTCCTGTATCCGGCACTCTATACCTATCACGGGGATCCCGAACTCTGGAGAAAAACAGCGATCGCTGTACTTAAAAAGGCACGTGAGCTTGCAAAGGACAAACCTGTTATTCCTTTTTTATGGCCCCGATTCCATCCCTCTTCGGATGTTGGAGGTGAGGGCAAAATCCTCGTGCCGGAGAATTATTGGTTCACTCAACTTGAAACCGTTTTGGAACATGCAGATGGATTTGTTCTTTGGAACGATGGGCGGACACGAATCTGGTCAGATGATTTTCCCTGGTGGAAAGCAACACTACGATTTTTGCAACGGCACTTTCCGGAAAGGCTTCCTGTTAATTCGGGGGAAGAGATGTGACAGCAAAGTTTAATCATGTCTCTGGTTTGGAGCTCGCCGCTCATGTCGAAAAAGAGCAGTCGATCCAAGAGCAACAGCCAAACCTGGTGGATAGGTGGATGCCGCGCTTTGCGGAGCAGCAGCAGGCACGGCGTTTTTTTGTCTACGTGACTCTTTTTCTAGCCCTGTACCTTGCCTTTTATCTGGCGCCATTCGCGATCTCCCTGTTTTACGCGGGCTTATGCGTTTGGGCCTTAATGGGCCCGAAGCAAGCGCTGCAGGCCATTACACTCGCTGTATTCATACGCTATCTGAACCCCGGTCTGTTTTCACTTCCCTTTGAAATTGGGCCATTAAGCTGGTTGATACTTTTACTGGCTTTTGTTCGCAATGTGTTTCTATTCAAATCTGACGTGCTGTCGAAGCTTGTTCCCCTGTGCGTATTTGCCGTTGTCGTCATGACCCTGACGTTTACCACAAGCCACTATCCGATGGTGTCAATAATGAAGTTGTTGTCGTTTACATTGGGTGCGACGACCGTTCTGATTTGTTGTGAAGCGCTCAAAGCCAATGAAATAAGGCAGTTATGGGTGTGGATATTAGCCTTGTTTGCAGTGGTGATGTGTTTGTCACTCGCGACCTTTCTAATACCAGCTGCAGCCTATCATCGTGGAGCGGGATTTCAGGGCTTGCTGAATCATCCCCAAAGTCTCGGTGCTTTGATAGCTCCCTTCGTGTCCTGGTTATTGGCCAGAGTGTTTTTTCAGAAAAAAAGTCTGCTTTCCATTCCTGTATTCATTTCAGTCATTCTGATAGGCATTTCGATTTTTTCGGAAACGCGCACCGCTATGGTGGCCGTTGCATTGGGACTGAGTGCCAGCTTTATAGCCTTTACTTTGTCCCATCGACGCTACAAGCGTTTCGGTAATCTCGGCAAAACCCTGGCGAAAGCTGGTACGGTTGCGTGTTTGCTGGTTGTTGCGGTACTGGCCTACAAACCAGCACAGGATGTCATTATGTCTTATGTGTTCAAGCGGGAGTCTCAAAATCTTGAAGAGGCATTGTCATCAAGATCCGCCGGAATCGCGTCACAATGGCAGAATTTTCTGGCAAAACCCGTTGCCGGATGGGGATTTGGTATATATCCGGGAGAAGACTTCGCCAAGGAAGTCCACACGTTTATGGGCATCCCAATCTCTGCCCCTGTCGAGAAAGGCTTCATCCCCACTGCATTGTTGGAGGAAGTGGGTGTAGTAGGGGCGCTCTGTTTTTTTTATCTGATAGCTGCCCTTTGCAGATACACAGTGCGCGCTGTGGATATTCGCTGGTCTGCGGTTTTCTTTAGTTGTCTTTTTGTCAATCTTGGGGAAATGGTGTTTTTCAGCGCAGGTGGAATCGGCATTTTTTATTGGGTGTTGATGGGGCTGTCTACCTGTGCATACAAACTGAATGCGGTTGAAAAGAAATGAAGATAGTGCATTCCATATCCAGCCTGGATAAGCAATCAGGAGGGCCCTCCAATTCAGTCAGTAACCTTAGTGATAGTCTGTGCCTAGCAGGACTGAATAGCGCAATACATACCCTGGATACCGGTAATGAAGTGGTTGATACGGATTGCCCAACAACATTTCATCCCGTGTTGCTCAGCAGAAGGCTAGGGCATTCGCCCTCACTCAGACGTGCCATGTTGTCGGCATTGGGAGAAGCAGACATTCTTCACAATCACGGTTTGTGGATGTTACCGAATATCTATCCGGGTCATGTTAAAAAACGCACGTCCTGCAAACTGATACTTGCACCTCGGGGAACGCTGACTCCCTGGTCTCTCCAGCAAAGCAAATGGAAAAAGAAACTGGTTTACGCTTTGGGCCAAAAAGGCGTCTTGCGTCAAACCGACTGTTTTCATGTGACTGCCGAGAAAGAGTATGAAGATATCCGGCGGTTGGGCTTCAGGCAAGCCATTGCACTGATACCGAACGGAATTCATATGCCGGATCCGGGTAATTCGAATGGAAAGCGTGAAAAGCTGATCGTCTATTTGGGAAGAATTCATCCGCAAAAAGGGATTGAGCGCTTGCTAAATATTTGGCCGGCCGTGTCCGAAAAACGTCCCGGATGGAAGCTACTGCTATGTGGGCCGGGAGATCCTGATTACCTTGCGTCGGTTGAGACACGAATTCAGACAATAGGTGACTCTATTTCCTGTCCCGGGCCCTTGTGGGGCGATGAAAAAAGCAAGCTGCTGTTTCGCAGCTCAGTGTTCATTTTACCTTCCGAATCAGAGAACTTCGGTATCTCAGTCGCTGAAGCGCTGGCTCACGGTGTACCGGCAATCGTTTCGCGAGAGGCCCCTTGGCGAGGTCTGGTCGACAGGGAATGTGGCTGGTGGGTCCCTAACCATGACAGCGATTATATGGAGGCGATGCTAAACGCTACGTCCTTGGACTCAGATGAATTGGTTCGGATGGGTATTCGCGGAGCAGAATGGATGGCCAGAGATTTCAGCTGGGCTTCTATTGGTGCTGCCATGGCTCAAACTTACCAATGGTTGCAGGGTCAAGCGGATAGGCCGGATTGTATACGACTGGACTAAATCAAATTGTCACAGTCCCACACTATCGTAGCCACTCGGTTTAACAGCGAAAACAGAATGGAAAAATGGAAAGCTCACTCGATATAAAGGCAAATCGCAAAGCACAGAAATATTCTTTGGGAGAAAAACTGAAACGGGTGCTATGGATATTTTGTTACCCTTTTTTCCGGTTTAGTTTTCGAACCATGTTTGGCTGGCGGAATTTTCTTTTGAGATGTTTCGGGGCCTCCATTGGCAAGAACGTCCATATTTACAATAGTGCCTGTATCTACATGCCCTGGAACCTGAAAATAGGTGAAGAGTCCGCCATTGGTGAGCATGCCTATATCTATAATTTGGGGCTGATAAGCATAGGCCGTCAAAGCACCATTTCTCATCGCGCACATCTTTGTGCTGGCTCTCATGACTATAAGGACCCGTCATTGCCTCTGCTGAAGCCGGGTATTTCTCTTGGTGACCAGGTATGGATTTGTGCGGATGCCTTCGTTGGACCCGGTGTAGACGTAGCGGATGGATGTGTCATTGGCGCTCGAGCTGTGCTTAATCGCAGCACCGAAGCCTGGAAGGTATATGCTGGCAATCCGGCAAGAGTGATCAAGAATAGAGTGATTGGATAATCATCAATGAACGTACTCCAGGATAAGGCCAATTTAACGGCGGTCGTTCTTACTTACAATGAATGCTTGCATATAGAGCGGTGCGTTAGCCGTTTACTGGATGTGGTAAAAGAGGTCGTCGTCATTGACAGTTATTCCACTGACCAAACGGTCGAGCTGGCCCGGAGTCTCGGCGCTCGCGTATACCAGAATCCATGGACAAATCACGCGGTTCAGTTTAACTGGGCACTGGATAATGTCGAACTCAATACGGACTGGGTGATTCGGGTCGATGCTGACGAATATCTCGAGTTGGGCACTACCAATCTGGCTGTTGTTCTCGACAAAACCCCTGCTGAGATAAGCGGCTATACCATCAAACGAAAATATGTCTTTCTTGGCAAATGGATTCGGCACGGAACGATGTATCCGGTCCACACCTTACGTCTGTTTCGTACGGGCAAAGGTCGTGTTGAGAATCGATGGATGGACGAACACATACTGATCAGGGACGGTCGTGTTGGCCAGCTGGATGTCGACATTGTTGATGACAATCTCAATCCGGTTAGCTGGTGGGTCCAGAAGCATAATGATTATGCGACCAAGGAGATGATTGAAACGCTTGATCTGACTTATCGTTTTCTTGGTTATGACTCTCCCGCTGATGGGCAGCAGGATAATCGTGCAGGCATGAAGCGAATGGTGAAAGAAAAGTTGTATGCCAGGCTTCCTGTGTTTGTCAGGCCCTTGTTGTATTTTCTGTATCGATACTTTCTGCGCCTGGGCTTTTTGGATGGGAGCAAAGGCTTTGCCTTTCATTTTATGCAGGGGCTTTGGTACCGCATGCTGGTTGACCTGAAAGTAATGGAAGCTCAGAGCTGGATAGATCAGTGCAAGAGCCATGAGAAGTCAGACATCAAAAAAGTGATATCAGCTAAAACCGGTTTGGACCTATGAATGAAGAACCGGTGCTGGTTTAAACGCTATTGCAGTTGGGGTTTCAGAGCACTGTATATAATGTCTGCTATGGCGACATGACCCGCGGTTGAGGGATGAAAATCCACGCCTTTGCTAGTTGTTATGTTGTTGGGAGCAGAACCGGTCAGGTATTCCGCGGGTGGCGAAGCGCCCCATGAATGCGCTACAAACCTTACCACATCCCGGTATCCATCAAGGCGGCTAAGCGTCTGATTGTAAAGGTGATATCTGGCTATCCAGGCCTCACCATCATCATCGTTCTCGATCAGCGAAATAAATTCGGGATGATGCCAGCCAAAGGTTTGAAACAAATAAATCTGCTCGAGTCGGGATGAGTGATCGATAAGATAATCCAGATCGGCTTTCAAATGTTGATTTACAGATGAAACATCGATGTGTGGTAGCAGATCATTTACCGAGCCCAGTACGACAATAATGGTAGGGTCGTAGTCAAGTGCTGACTCGATGTACGTGTGGGGTATCTCTCCTGCCGCGTCCCTGTCGGGGAAATTTACCCAACCGTGGCCGGAACAGGCGGCATTGTAAATGGGAAGAAATTCGCCCGATTCTCTGAAAATACTGGCTTGAATCTGGTGTCCCCAGGCAGACGCACCTCTGGAAGAAGTACGCAATGTCTGTCTGAGATTGGTATTAAGTTCCGTGGCATTTTGCAATGTATTCAACTCAAATACCGAGGTGTTGTCCTTTGATACAGGCTCGTTCCTGGATGTCGCAGATACGGCGAAGGAGTCCCCGAGAATAGCCAGTTTATGGGATGACGGTTCTGGCGAAATAAACTGGGTTCCCATACGGAGGCGCCTGACAAAAAAATCGCCTAGCAACTGACTACCATTACGCGCACCGATTTCCAATCGATGCCAGGTATTTTGAATATTGCGGTCCGGTTCTATTTCAGCGAACAGGTTGCCATCAAGATAGACAAGTGTTCTGTTTTCATTCCAGCTCAGAAGAACTTCTGCAAATTTCGGGTGATAATTTTTCGAGACATGCGTGTTAGGGGCAATCATTTCGCTGACATGATCCCAGTTGTTGGAAATGTAAGTCAGACGATGATTACGGCTCTTGTACAGGTGGATGGGTGATTGGCCGGTGGGGCCTGTTGAATAGACGAGATAGTGTTCGTTGGCCAGCAGGGTGTCAGGATTTTCGGCATAGCCGTTTGAATCGTAAAAAACGCTGGTGTTGGCGTTTTCTGCAATCGCTACAATTTTACGTTCGACTTCCAAGTACAGGTATCCGGACGCCTCCAGTGCTTCCGAGCCCGGGTGAGATGCTCTCAGATTATCATTCGACAGATAACTTTGGCCCAGTCCGTTAAACCCTTTATCGGACCAGAGGTATTGCTGGCCCCGGACAGTGAAACCGCTATCGGAGAGCGAGGAAGGTCCCAAACTGAAGTCAAGATCCAACAGGGCCGTGTCATCAGGTAGGTAGGCGGGTAAGGATGGTTCCGGTTCGTGTTCCGGAGTTTCGACCAGGACTGTCCGTGTCACCGATTCTGCTTGATTTCCGGCCTTGTCAGCAACGCGGTAAGTCAGGGAGTAGGTGCCAGTTTGAGTTGTGATGACCTGTCCCAGCGTTCTGACGTCCGCAGACAAATAGCCGTCCCGGCTGTCAAAGGCACGTATCCCGGGATCCTCAAAGTCTCCGCCAAAAGGGACTGAAATGGATGAGCCTCCTAGCAGTTCAAGCTGTGGCGGAGTGGCGTCAGCTGTTTGATTAAGCTGCTCCTGACCTTGAGAAGCTGAATGTTCGGAACATGCGGCCAGCAAAAGTGTTAAGTAAAGGAGGCAGATTACCGCTTCTGGTAAACGAGAGCGAGGCTTACTGTTGCTTGCCCACATAGGCTTCATAGTTAGCCATATGATCCTTGAAGTTTTCCAGGAACATGGCCTGATAACGCTCGGTGAAGAAATCCAGAGCTCCCTGCCGGTCTGCGGTAAAGTCATTCACATTTTTAGCCGCGCGGGCAACCACATAGGTGTTGTAACGTGATACGGCATACATCATTGCGGTGCCAACCAATTCTGGTGAATGCTCTTGGCTCATCGTGTTGGCTTCGTCTACAAACTTGCCTACCAATTCAAAAAACAGATCTTGTGCTACCGGTTCAGCCATATAAATATCTCCTATGTATAGACGCTTACTATGATCGGAATATGTTTCATTTATGTTTAAGGCTATCGAAGAATCAAACGGGCGCCGGTCATATTTCTGACATCTCCTGGTCATAGACTTCAGCGCTGCTATCCATGGATATATTGTTGGTAAATATGCAGGCGTTATTGGCTTACAGGCTTTCTTATAGTTCTCCGTTGTTTCTTCTCTTACTCGCGATGGCGGGCGGGTTACTAGCCTTTCTTTTTTATGATGCTTTTGTCTGGGTCATTGATCAGTGGACAAGCGAGGAAGAATACAGTCATGGCATGATAATCCCGTTCGTGGCCGGATACCTGGCCTGGCAGCGCAAGGGTAAGCTCGTTCATGATACGAATGAAGGGAATGCCTGGGGATTACTATTGATGCTTGCAGCGCTCGCACTCTACGTCGTCTCTGATTTGGCAACGATTTACGTGGCGGTGTTGCTGTCTTTTTTATTGTGTTTATACGGATTGGTGCTGCTTACCCTAGGCTGGCGGAATACACGCGAGTTACTCGCCCCCCTTCTGATATTGATTTTCATGGTGCCGCTACCGGCTTTTATCAATAACAACTTGTCATCCAGTCTGCAGCTTATTTCTTCCGAACTTGGTGTGGCATTTATCAGGCTGTTTGATATCACTGTTTTTCTTGAAGGAAATGTCATCGACCTGGGCGCCTACAAGCTTCAGGTGGTGGATGCCTGTTCCGGACTTCGCTATTTGTATCCGCTGGTCGCTCTGGGCTTCATTCTTGCCTATCTGTGCCAGATACCGATCTGGTTGCGCACACTTATTTTTGTTTCGACAGTACCTATAACGGTCATTATGAATAGCATTCGTATCGGAGCGATCGGGGTGTCTGTTGAATACTGGGGACCGGAGATGGCAGAAGGGCTGTTGCATGACATAGAGGGCTGGTTCATGTTCATGGCTTCCCTTGCCGTATTGATGCTTGAGCTCCACATCTTGCTGCGTATTAGTGGTGACAAACGGTCTATTTCTGAATTGCTTGTTATCGATGATAGCGCTCACACTGCAATGCAAGCAGATCAGGACAGCTTGGCTTCAACATCCATGGTCAATGGTGCTCCGGTGGCAGTATACGGTGTGGCAATCATCGGCATCCTCATGACCAGTGTCTATTCTTTGTATCAGTCTGAACAGGCGGAACGTTCTCCTGAGCGAATTACGCTGAATCACTTTCCTTTGCTGGTCGGAGATTGGTACGGAACACCGGATTCGCTGGAGAGTATTTATGTTGATGCCCTCAAGTTCGATGACTACATGATTGCAGACTACCGCAAGGGTAGTGATCATCTGAACTTCTATGTTGCTTACTATGGTTCGCAGAAAAAGGGAGAGTCGGCGCATTCGCCACGTAGCTGCATTCCTGGAGGTGGCTGGGTCATTGAGTCCATTGAGGAGGTTCATGTTGGCGATCTTTATCTCAATTCCCAGCCTTTGGTGGCCAATCGGACCTTGATTCAGAAGGGCGATGCGAGACAGGTGGTGTATTACTGGTTTCAGCAACGTGGTCGGATCATCACTAATGAATATCTTGTGAAGTGGTACATTTTCTGGGACGCATTGACCGAAAACCGAACCGACGGAGCCCTGGTGCGTCTCACCATGCCACTGCGCTCGGGTGATTCCATGGAAGATGCTGATGCTGCGGTCGCCGATTTTATGTCCGGCATCCTTTACAGGATGAATGATTTCATTCCCAATTAAGGTCCCGTAACGATGTTGTTTATCGCCTGTTTTCTGGTTGCGATGCTGGTGGCCGTCATGGCGGTTCCCTTGCTGATGCGCCTGGCTGTTCCAATGGGCTTGATGGACGAACCCAACGAGCGCAAGGTACACGTCAACCAGATTCCCCGAATTGGCGGCATCGCTATCGTGTTTGGTTCCTTGCTTCCAATCATGATCTGGGCAGAGCTAGATCGTCATATTCAGGCTTATGTTCTGGGCTCCCTGTGTCTTTTGGTTTTTGGCATCTGGGATGATCGAAAGGAGCTGAACTACAAGATCAAGTTTCTCGGCCAGATGATAGCGGTGACGATCTTTATTGTTTACGGCAAGATCACTATTCAATGGCTGCCTTTTCAGGGTCTGAGCATTGCGCCATTGTGGTTAAGCATTTTCCTCACTTTTTTTGCATTGTTGGGGATTACCAACGCCGTTAACCTGGTCGATGGACTGGATGGTCTGGCAGGGGGAACCTGTCTCCTGAGTCTCGGTGCGATTGCAGTACTCGCCTATATGGCGGGTGACATGCAACTGGTTATGCTGACCATGGCCATCAGTGGCGGCATTTTCGGTTTTCTGCGCTACAACACCCATCCGGCTTCCATATTTATGGGTGATACCGGCAGTCAGTTCCTCGGGTTCAGTATTGGTGTATCTGCCGTTATGCTGACACAAGTCAGCAATACTGCACTGAGTCCCATGCTGCCACTTATTCTGTTGGGTTTGCCGATATTGGATACCCTAACCGTCATGACGCGACGCATGATGAACGGACGCTCACCATTTTCCGCCGACAAAAACCACTTTCACCATCGATTGATGAACCTCGGCTTCAAGCACTATGAAGCGGTGATCATCATTTACCTCGTCCAGGTCGGATTAATATTGCTGGGTTTTACTTTTAAATATCAGAACGACTGGCTATTACTGCTCCTGTTTTTGGCTTTCTGCATCGGCTTCAACGGCATGTTTCGTTATGCCGAGTTCCGTCATTGGCGCTTCGGTAATTCTTCTTTGCAGAAGAACATGGCGCCTTACATCAGCGACCGGGCCTTTGAGCGATATCGAAATTTTGTTGTAGCCGGTGTGCGTCCAATTATCTTTCTAACCTTGCCTCTGTATCTGTTTGCCTGCATTTGGGGGGCGAGAGATGTACAGGGTATGTTGCCAATCTATCTTCTAATGACTTTACTTTCGGTGGCCTTGCTGTTGACGCCCATGAAAGAACAATATGTCTGGGTAAGCCGAACTGTGTGGTATGCCTCCTGCGGACTTGCTGTATATTGCAGCGCCCAGGCAGGCTTTATCTCAAGTATCTGGGTACAGGGCTACATTCTTTTACTGGCCATCGCAATTCTGGTTTCTTTTCTCTTCGAACGGGAAGGGGGGTTCAGCATCAACCCGCTGGATGTGATCGTTCTGGTGTTTGCTGGCTTGGCGTTCTATCTAAGCGGTGTGGATCCAGCTTTCTCGCAGGTGGGGGTACAGGTTACCCAAGCGGTTGTGTTCCTGTATGCAGTAGAGCTGATGCTCAATGGAAAACAGCGCCACCGTTCCCTGGCTCGCGCCGCGCTGACAGCAATTTTTGCAGTCAGTGGTCTCTCGCTTCTCGTCTCTGTATAAGTCAGTTTTACTCGATACCACACGTGCATCGAGTTTGCTTTATTTCAAAATTATGACTATAGCTTAACTAGTTAAGAGGGCGCAGCGCGTCTCGCTTCTTATCCTGTGCCTTTGTAAAGTCTTCCTAATTGTAGGGATTGAGATATGTCCAAAAAAATTATGGTGGTTGACGACTCGGCAAGTGTCAGGCAAGCCGTGGCAATTGCCCTGCAGGGGGCGGGCTATGAGGTAGTGGAGGCTGTAGATGGAAGGGATGGCCTGGAAAAACTGGGGCGCGATCGTGTGCACCTGATTATCTCTGACGTGAACATGCCCAATATGGATGGTATTACCATGGTCAAGGAAATCAAGAACATGCCCAATCACAAGTTTACGCCTGTGATTATGTTGACCACTGAGGGAGCCGCCAAGGTGAAAGAGGCGGGTAAGGCTGCCGGTGTCAAAGCCTGGATGGTGAAACCCTTTAAGCCTGAACAGATGTTGCAAGCAGTCAAAACGCTGGTGCCATAAATGATTCAGGTTGACGTCGTTGAAAAAGGATCGGAGTGTTTGCTCACCCTTGGGGGCGAGTTGAGCATTTACTCTGCAGACAGTCTTTTCAATGAGCACATAAAGCCCCTGGAAAAAAATAAAAATATCCGGATCGACCTCTCCGGTGTCGATGAAATCGACACCGCTGGTATACAGATACTGTTGGCCTTGAAAAGAGCGTTGGAAGGTAATCAGGCCAGCCTCATTCTGTCTGCAGTGTCTCCCGCTGTTGAGAAATACCTGGAACTGTTTCAACTCGAATCTGAATTCGTAGCGGACGATCCATAATACTCGCTTGAAGGAGGCTCGTTATGGGACTCGAAGGCGCGCTCGACACCTTTTACGCTGAATCTTCCGAGCTTCTCGAAGCCATGGAGCAGGCACTGCTGCGCATGGATGATGGCGAATACGATGCGGACATCCTCAACGAGATTTTTCGATCTGCCCATACCATCAAAGGTTCCGCCGGTATTTTTGGTCTTGATCATATTGTTGCGTTTACCCACGTGGTAGAGAACGTGCTTGATCGTGCCCGAGACGACGAGATCAAAATTGAAAGCGAACTGTTAAACATCATCTTTCAATGCCGGGATCATATTGCAGCCCTGGTTGAGGTCGATACCGCTGCCTTTGATGCAGATGACGAACTGCAGGTCCGGGGCCAAGAATTACTGAAAAAATTGGAGCCATGGGCCAGGATTGATGATTCAGAGCAAGCGGAATCCGGTGATGAAGCGGTCAGTTCTGCTGAAGGGGGAGGAGCTTCCGGGGTCTGGCATATCTCGCTCAGACTTTCTCCTGATTGTCTCAAGAACGGCATGGACCCCATGTCATTCATTCATTTTCTCACCACACTCGGTGATATCCACCATATTGAAACCATGACCGATAATTTTCCGGACATCGATAGCTTTGATCCGGAAACCCTTTATCTCGCCTACGAAATTGGTTTGGATACGGCTGCGGGTCGGGAGGAGATCGAAGACGCATTCAGTTTTGTTCAGGAGGATTCACAGATCATCATCCTGCCGCCCAAATCCAAGGTGGAAGAGTATGTTGAGCTCATCGAAAAGTTGCCGGAAGAGAATCAGCGTCTGGGTGAAATTCTGATTCGTTGTGGCGCGCTCTCACCTGAACGCCTGGAAAGAGCATTGTCGCAACAAGCACAGGAAAGCATGGAGTCCGGGATATCCCGAAAAATCGGACAGGTTCTGACCGACAATCAGGATGTTCCCGAGAAAGTTGTGGAGGCGGCAGTAGCCAAGCAATCCAAAGGAGCGGATAAAAAAGGTGGGGGCAGTCCACAGCTTATCCGTATTGAAGCTGAACGTCTGGATCACCTGATTAACCTGATTGGTGAGCTGGTGATCAGCCGTCAACGTGTCGACACCCTGGCGGAAACCACCGGCAATGATCCCCTTATTGAAGCAGTGACGGATCTGGGTGGCTTTACCGAACAACTGCGTGATGCGGCATTGAACCTTCGCATGGTTCCCATTGGCTCAACGTTTCAACGCTTCAAGCGTATTGTTCGGGATACGGCCCAGGAACTAGGTAAAGAAATCAATCTGGTGCTTGAGGGGGCTGAGACTGAACTGGATCGCCTTATGGTGGAGAAGCTCACCGATCCGCTGACGCATATTGTCCGCAATGCCATCGATCACGGCATTGAATCTGTGGAAAATCGTCGTGAAGCAGGCAAGTCTGAAGCCGGGACCTTAAAAATGTCGGCCTTCCACGATGCCGGCAATATTGTTATCGAAGTGTGTGATGATGGCGGCGGCATTGTCGCTGAAAAAATACGCGCCAAGGCGGTGGACAAGGGCATCATCGATGCGGACGCGGAACTGCCTGTACATGAAATTCTGCAACTGGTTTTTCACCCGGGTTTTTCCACTGCGGAAAGCGTTACCAATCTGTCTGGTCGCGGAGTGGGAATGGACGTGGTGAAACGTAACGTCGAAGCTCTGCAGGGTTTGATAGATATTCACAGTGAAGTCGGTGTCGGAACCACGTTTCGCATTCGTTTGCCGCTGACGCTGGCGATTATCGACGGCTTTCACGTGGCCAGTGGCGGTACCCATTTTATTCTGCCGCAAGCCGCAGTAGTGGAGTGTACCGATCTGCAATCCCATCTCGATGTGGGTACCCGAGACTGCATCAATCTGCGTGGCGAGATGATTCCATTCTTGCGTTTGGGTGATACCTTCAAACTGTCCAATTTCTCCGACTCATCAAGGTCAATCGCTACGGATACGGGGATGAATCTGGGTCACACTGATAACTTGCTGGTGGTCCAGATAGGTGAGGAGCAAGCAGGTATCGTCGTTGACGAGTTATTTGGCGAAATCCAGACAGTCGTCAAGCCTTTGGGTCCGATATTTAAACCGCTCAAGGGCATTGGTGGATCAACCTTGTTGGGTAATGGCGACATTGCATTCATTTTGGATATCCCGCAACTCATTAGTGCCGTGGTGTCAGGCGAACTCAGTGATGCCTGATATCGATTGTGAGGAGAAAGACAGTGACAACGAAATCAAAAAAACAGGACGCTGAAGACAAAGATGCCGAGTCAGGGCCCAGCAAGCAGTTCCTCGCTTTCCGTTTGGGGGATGAGTTTTTTGGTATGGAGCTCGATCAGACCCGCGAAATTCTCGAATACTCCGAGGTGACGGAGGTGCCGCTCATGCCGCGCTTCATGGTAGGGGTGATTAATTTGCGGGGAGAGGTTGTTCCCGTCATTGATTTATCCGTTCGCCTGGGGCGTGAAGCCATTCAGATCAACAAGCGGACCTGCATTGTCATCATAGAGTTACACAGCTATGACCAGGAGTATGTATTGGGTTTGTTGGTGGATTCTGTCAGCGAAGTGATCGATATCGCCGACCAGGACATAGAAGATGCACCGTCATTTGGTGCCAAAATCCGAGCCGAATTCATACAGGGAATTGCCAAAGTAGACAATGATTTTATTGTTCTGCTGGATGCGGAAAAAACACTCTCGCCAATCGAACTCGCTCATATCGTCGAGTCGGAATTACAAGGTGTGGAAAACGAATCTGAATAGAACAACAAGCATAACGATGAGGACAGAGCGATGTTAAACAAACTAAGTCTCAAGGTGAAAATAACCTTCCTCGGTATCCTGATCGCATTGGCCTTTGCGGTGTTGGGTATTACATCGATTTCTGAATTGGGCAGGTATTACGAATCCACACGCGATAACTTTGTTAAAGTGCGGGATAACGTGGAAGTGCTCAATGATGTGAACAATGCACACGTGATTTTCAAAATTCAGGTGCAGGAGTGGAAGAACGTTCTGATACGGGGCAATGATGCCAAGCAATATGAGAAGTATTCGACACGTTTTGCCAAAAACTCTGACCGGGTTCAGGAACTGTTGGGAAGCGCGGTAGAGAAGGCGAAATCACTGGGAATTGATGCCGGGCCGATTGAAGATGTCAAAAAAGAACATGCGGCTCTGAAAACCGCTTACCTCACTGCTCTGAAAACGTTTGACGCCAGTGACGAGTTGACCGGGAAAAAAGTCGACAAGCAGGTGAGTGGGGTTGACCGACCGGCCAGTAAAGGGATGACGGCTATTGCCCTGGATACCGAACAACGATTCAAGGACTTGATCACCAATACCTTCAATTCCATGGAGGAAGACTATACCTCCATCCGCAATAGCGCAGTCACAATCATGGTGGTGTGCTCGTTGATTGTATTGATCATCATGATCGTGATATTCCGCGACCTGCTCAAACTGATGGGCGGAGAGCCCGCCTATGCATCGCAGGTGCTGGATTCTGTGGCGGATGGCCAGCTGGATATCAATATTGCACTGGCCCAGGGTGACACCCGTTCCCTACTCGCGCGAATCAATAGTATGAAAGAACGCCTGTCTGAGGTCATTCAGGAAGTGCGCTCGTCAGCGGATGCCCTCGCTTCCGCGTCTGAAGAAGTGAGTTCAACGGCACAGTCCCTGGCGAAGGGGGCTTCGGTACAAGCCGCCAGTGTGGAAGAAACGTCATCTTCCATGGAGCAAATGTCGGCTTCTATTACCCAGAACAATGAGAATGCCAGTATTACAGACGGAATGGCCCAAAAAGCTGCCAAAGAAGCGACGGTAGGGGGGGAGGCTGTTGGTGAGACTGTTGTGTCCATGCAAAAAATTGCTGAAAAAATCGGTGTGATTGATGACATTGCTTATCAAACCAATTTGCTCGCACTGAATGCGGCGATAGAGGCGGGTAGAGCGGGAGACCACGGTAAAGGATTTGCGGTGGTAGCTACCGAAGTACGCAAACTGGCAGAACGTAGTTCTGTGGCCGCCCGGGAAATAGGAGAGCTGGCCAAAGCCAGCGTGACCCGAGCCGAGGCCGCCGGAAAATCCCTCGAAGAAATCGTTCCATCGATCAGTAAAACCGCTGACCTGGTTCAGGAAATCGCAGCGGCGTCTTCGGAACAGGCATCGGGTGTACACCAGATCAATTCAGCAATCGGACAGGTGAGCCAGACCATGCAACAGAATGCGGCTGCTTCGGAAGAGCTGAGCTCAACATCGGAAGAAATGAGCGCTCAGGCGCTGAAGCTTCAGGAAACAGTGGACTATTTCAAACTGGATGGTCACAAAAAGCGATCCAGAAGGACTGAGGCGCCTGCGCGCGTATCACCTGAACCGCCAACCCTGGAGGTAAAGGAGTCTACTGACAATGCAGAAGCCGGCAGTCGCGATGACGATGATAGTAAGTTCGAGCGTTATGACTAGAGCTTCACGGTGTTAGCGAACGGAAGACGGATGCAGTTTGGTGGTATGGAGTAGGGTGTGATGAGCTGTAGCCACGAGCTACCCACCGAGAAAGAGTTTACGTACTTTCAGAACCTGGTTTACGCAAAGCTTGGTATTCGGCTGATTGAGAAAAAGCGTGCCATGCTCGGGCATCGTCTACTGAAACGCGTGCATGCCCTGGAATTGGATAGTTTCAAGCAATACTACGACTACATCGTAGACTCGAAACATGAGCATGAACTGAAACTTGCCCTGGAGCTCATTACCACGAATGAAACATTTTTCTTTCGCGAAATTGAGCATTTCAGGTTTCTTGAATCGGAAATTCTATCCAAAACCAACGCGGGCACGGGGTCATGTTTTAGAGTCTGGAGCGCGGCCTGTTCGACGGGAGAAGAACCCTACAGCATCGCCATGACCTTGCAGACACACTGTCGCAAGGATTGGGATTTACTGGCAACCGATGTTAACTCTACGGTGCTGGCAAGTGCACGCAAAGGTATTTATCAGGACGTACGTACCGAATTGTTATCCGATGAATATCGTCGTCGCTACTGTCGCAAAGGACGCGACGAGTTCACAGGTTATTTTCGAGTAATTCCGGAACTCAGAAGCAAAGTTCGCTTTGGTGTTTTTAACCTGCTCGATGATATGAAACCCCTCGGTCGCTTTGACTTGGTGTTTTTGCGGAATGTCCTGATCTATTTTGACGATACCTCCAAGCAGGACATCCTCACTCGTATGGCGGAGGTCTTGAATCCGGGAGGATACTTGTTTACCGGGCATGCTGAATCGTTTCATGGTTTAAAAACGCGATTCAAGGCTGTCAAGCCGGCCATATTAACACTCGTGGATGAGTGAGTTCATAGCAGTGGAAGTACATACCGTCATGCCTGGTGAGCTGCACTTTAGTACGCGCAGTGAAGCCATTATTCGAACAGTCTTGGGTTCATGTGTTGCTTTGGTGGTTTGGCACCCACAGTACCGTATTGGCGGTATGTGTCACTATTTACTGCCCAGCATGAGAGAGTTGCAATTGGATACCGAAGGCCTCCGTTACGGAGATGTTGCGCTGGGCGAGCTCTGGTCCCAGATGCAAACCGTGAGTGATCCAAGCGAATATGTCATGAGGCTATATGGTGGAGCGGCCATGTTTGGTGACCTGCTGGAGGGTAGTATTGGCGACAAGAATGTGGCGTTTGCGCTTGATTGGGCCAGGGATAAGGGGGTGGTATTCGATTCTCAAGATGTCGGCGGGAGTATTAGTCGCACCGTAAGGCTGAATGTCGACACGGGCGAAATCGAGTTGAAACGCTATGTCGCATTGGACCAGATAGAGATACAGGTGGTGAAGGGGGGCAAAGATGACGATTAAGGTAATGGTGGTCGATGATTCAGCCGTTGTTCGTCAGGTCCTCACCAAGATACTGAACGATTCCCCTGATATCGAGGTATATGGTGTCGCACCGGATCCACTCTTTGCTCAACAAAAAATGCAGAAACAGTGGCCGGATGTGCTGGTTCTGGATATTGAGATGCCGAGAATGGACGGGATCACCTTCTTGCGACAAATTATGGCTGAGCGGCCCACGCCGGTAGTGATCTGTTCCTCTCTGGCCTTGGAGGGGACGGAGCTGACGCTCAGTGCCTTGGCGGCTGGAGCGGTAGAAATCATTACCAAACCCCAAGTGGGTCTTAAGGGCTTTCTCGAAGAGTCCACACGCGCCATACAAAATACGGTAAAAGCCGCGGCGAAGGTTCGGCTTAAGTCTCTACATGCAAATAAGCCAACGGAAAAACCAAGCGAAAAAACCGCACCGGTATCTGTTCCCCAACAGGTCAGGGACCTGGCGCGAATGGCACATACGACGGATAGAATTGTAGCAATTGGCACGTCGACCGGGGGAGTGCAAGCGCTGGAATCGGTACTGGTGAACTTGCCGAGAACGGCTCCGGGCGTGGTGATTGTTCAGCATATGCCGGAAAAATTCACCGCCGCGTTTGCCAAGCGCCTGGATGCCATGTGTCAGGTAGATGTGCTGGAGGCGGACTCAGGCGAGAGGATAATACCCGGTCGGGTATTTATCGCGCCGGGAGGAAAACATCTGGAGGTCCAGCGCTCGGGTGCACAGTATATTACCCGGGTGTTTGCCGGGCCCGCGGTCAATCGACATTGTCCGTCGGTCAATGTCTTGTTCCGGTCGGTCGCCAAGCATGTGGGCAAGAATGCCACCGGCATCATCATGACCGGTATGGGAGATGATGGCGCTCAGGGCTTGCTTGCCATGCGACAGGCCGGTGCCAGAACCTATGCCCAGGATGAGGCCTCCTGTGTGGTATTCGGCATGCCGAATGAGGCCTTGAGAATCGGCGCCGCTTCAGAGACATTACCTCTAGATAAAATAGCCAGCTGTATTATGGGTTAATCCATCATGACGGACCATCAAATACTCAGTCAAATTAGCGATATTCGGGTTTTGGTTACTGACGACAGCAAGGTCCAAAGGGATCATGTGCTGGCTATGTGCAAGCAGGCCGGGGTAAATAAACTAGAGGGTGCTGAGCACGGTCTGTCGGCAATTGAAAAACTGAAACGTGAAACCTTTGATCTCGTCTTCATTGATCTGGAAATGCCCGAGATGGATGGCATAGAGCTTGTTCGGAATATAGCAGACCAACATTTGGCTGCTTCGGTTATTATTTTGAGTGCCAAAGATCCGGTATTGATTTTAAGTGTCGGGACCATGGCGGAGGAAGCAGGTCTGAATGTTCTGGGTACCTTCCGTAAACCGCTTCAACCAGAGCAACTTAATTGCAGTCTGTTGCGATTGCTGGAATCCAAATCAAGCAAAAACGCTGAACCGAAACGCCTCGCTGTTGAGCCATCTGATCTGGTCGAAGCGATGAAAAAAGACCAGCTGGAATTGAAGTTTCAGCCCAAGGTAACCGGAAAAGGTTTGCTGTTAAAAGGGGTCGAAGCACTTGCTCGATGGCAACACCCAACGAATGGAAATATCCCTCCTGTCGTATTTATTGAGGTCGCTGAAAAGTTTGGCCTGATTGATTCGCTTAGCTATTACCTGTATGAGCGCGCGTTGGCGCAAAAAGCAGAGTGGAAGCGCTATGGTATCAAGGTCAATTTAGCCTTTAATTTATCGCCATTGTCACTCGGGGATAAACAGCTCACCGACAACATTGTAGCGCTTAATGAAAAGTACCAGATTACTCCTGAAGAAACCGTGCTGGAGATTACTGAAAATGCCGTAGCCGGTGAGATCTCTGCAGCCATCGAAACGCTGGCAAGGCTCAGACTGAAGGGTTTCAATATTGCAATCGATGATTATGGTACAGGCTTTGCGAATGCTCAGCAGCTGTCACGCGTACCGGCAACCGAGTTGAAACTGGATCGTTCACTGATCGATGGCGTGGCAACGCGACCGCAACAACAGGCCATTGTCAGCAGTACGATAAATCTGGCCAAGGAGCTCAACCTGGTGACCGTTGCGGAGGGGGTTGAACACACTGAAGATTATCGATTTCTTCTACAAAGCGGGATTGAACTGATTCAAGGTTATTTAGTGGCCAAGCCGCTTTCCAGTAAAGATTTACTGTCCTGGATTAAAAAAGAGCTGCCTGAGTTAAGGCGCTCTTTAGGTTCTGGTTAGTTTTCTCGTTACCAATTGATTGTCCAGGGTGTAACATTTTTGTCTTAAAAGTTTGCCATAGTCCCAACGCTGAAATTAAGAGTCTCCATTCAAAGTTGGCAAATCTATGTACTCTCCAAAATTTTCCTATCTTTCTCTACTGGTTTTATTTGCGTCGCTTTTTCTTTCCGCTTGTGATGGAGTGGAAGAACGCAAGGCCAAATACTTGTCTCAGGCTGAAACTAGCCTTGAGGCAAAAAACTACGACAAAGCAAAGCTTGGCTATAAGAACGTCATTCAGATCGATCCAAAGGACGTCGATGCGCGTTTGGGGCTGGCACGGGTACTTGTCGCCCAGCAGGAATGGCGACAAGCTGCCGGACAATACAAGGGCGCACTGGATGTTGATGGCCAAAATACTGAGGCTGCAATAGGCTTGGGTAAGTTGTACATGCTCGCGCGTGCTTCTGATCTGGCACTGGAGCAAGCTGAAAACGTACTGCAACGCGAACCGGAAAATATCGATGCGTTAACCTTGAAGGCTGGTGTACTGGCGCAAAAGAATGACCTGATTTCTGCTCTTGATATTTTGGAAGATGTGCATGCAGAAGCACCGGATCATGTGGATTCCAGTGTGCTGTTGGCGACTTTGCTTACGCGCACTCTGGAGCACGAAAAGGCCATTGGGGTTGCCAAGACCACCCTCGCTCATCACCCTGATAACGTTGATTTGCATGCAGTGATGATCGGTGTGTATGGCAACCTGGAACAGCATGATCAGGCCATTGCAACGATTCGCAAGTTGATTGATATTCGTGAAGGGGAGTTTTCCCAGTTTCAGCGCCTGGTTGCCTATTTACATCGTATTGGCAAGGCAGAGCAGGCTCAACAAGAGCTGGAAAGCTATATTGGAAACAACCCGCAAAACCTGGATGCCCGCAAGGCATTGATTGATCTGTATGTGGGACGTCAACAACTCGATCAGGCCGAATCTACCCTTAAGACTTACATCAAGGAATTTGATCAGGAATTTGACTTTCAGCTTGGTCTGGCACGAATCAAGCTTCTGCAGAAAGACCAGGACGCAGCGCTCAGCGTTCTGGAGACGGTTATCAAAAATAATGTGGGCGGTCCGTTTGCAATCCAGGCCCGTAATCAGAAAGCCAAGTTACTCCTCGCTTCCGACCAGGTAGATGCGGCAAAGACTATTTTTGATCAGGTATTGGCGGAAGAACCTGCAAATTTTGATGCGTTGATGACGCGCGGCGGGATTGCTCTTAACGAAGGTCGAAGCCTCGACGCCATCAATGATTTTCGTTCTGCGCTAAAAAACAATCCCGACAATGCTGATGTTACCCGCGCTCTTGCCGGTGCTCACAGTCAGGCGGGTGAACTGCGTTTGGCAGAGAATTATTACCGCCAATTGGTGACACGATTTCCGGATGATCTGGTGTCGCGAAATGCATTGGCAGGTATCCAGGCACAGACAGGGAAAGTGGATGAAGCACTGGCATTGCGGCAGGAAATCGCCAAAAAGGCACCGGACAGCGTCGCTAATCTGATTGAAATGGCCAAATTGTATGCTGCTAAAAATGATGGTGAGTCCCTGCAAGGTACTGCAGATGCTTTGATCCGTATGGGCGGTGAGAACCTACAGGCAGATGCTGGCTTCAATAAGCAGAGTCAAGCTTCTGGCTATTACTTTAAGGGGCTCGCATCGCAGCTTGAACGGGACCATGACGCAGCCATAAAGCATTTTGATTTGGCTTTGGATCTTTCCCCCAAAGCGGTTGAACCGGTCTCTGCCAAAGTAAAAAGTCTTTTGGCCCTCAAGAAAAACGCGGATGCGATCAAATGGCTGGAAGCACGTCTCGATGCGCAGGAAGACAATCCGATGCTACTGAACCTGTTGGCTGAAGTCTTTATGCTTGAACAGGACTATGCACAAGCCAGAGAAAAACTGGATCAGGCTATCAGTAAAGGCAAAAGCTGGATGGTTCCATATCGGAATAAAGCACTCAGCTACAAAGCAGAAGGCGAGCTGGAGCAGGCCATTCTGACATTGGAGCAGGGCGTCAAGGAAGTCGAAAACGATGGTCAGCTAAGACTTGAACTGGCACAGTTATACGAAGCGAACCAGAACGTTGATGCGGCAATTGAACAGTATGAAGTGCTCAATCAGGGAGACAATGCGCCATTGTTTGCCGCAAATAATCTCGCCATGTTGCTGGTGACGTATAAAGATGATGAGGCTAGCCTTGAAAAAGCCTCGCGAGTCGCCGAGAGCTTACGCGGTGCGACTAATCCAATGTTTATGGATACGCTGGGTTGGGTGTATTACAAACGGAATCAGCTGGATCTGGCATTGCCGCTGATTAAAGAGGCGGCTCAGCGAGCACCCGATGTGGCACAGATAAATTATCATCTGGCTTTGGCCTTGCACTCCAAGGCTCAGCATGACAGCGCTATTGAATATTTGGAAAAGGCTGTTAACTCAGATCAAAGTTTTGTTGGTAAGTCCCACGCAAAAGATTTGTTGGGTGAGCTAAAGTCTAGATCTGCTGCCGATGCCTAGCGGTGAAGGTTTAAAAGGAATTCACCAACAATATTCATAAAAACGTAACACGCCCTGTCTTACCCGTGTATAGAATTAAAAAATCCTTTTAGGTTTATTGAATTCTATACACGGGCTAGTCAGTGGCGAGTAAACTCCTGAGCAGTCAGAGCGCTCGAACAAACCTACCTTCCAAATCAACCCGACGCGTATATCCGTGGTCCCAGCGCTACGCAAAATATCAGTTGCCTGAACTGGTCGAACTGGAATCTCTCCTTGAGCGGGGCAACGGCTTACTGCGCTGGCAGGAGCTGCTGCGTTGCAGTACCGAGAACGCCAGCTATCCCATCTACTCTGTTGCTATGGGGAACGACGAACCCGACGCTCCGACGATCGTTTTTGTGGGTGGTATTCATGGCCTGGAGCGCATCGGCACCGAAATACTATTGGCCTATCTGGAAACCCTGATCGAACGGCAGGCGTGGGATGAAACGCTGCAGACATTGTTATCCCGAGTTAAAATTCTGTTTTTACCCTTGATGAATCCGGTGGGTATGTTCAAGCATCAGCGGGCCAATGGAAATGGCGTTGATCTCATGCGGAATGCGCCAGTGGAGGCTGATGAGCCTGTTTGGATGGCAGGTGGCCAGCGCCTGAGTTCGTGGCTTCCCTGGTACCGGGGCCAGATTGAAGGTCACATGGAGCGGGAAAACAGGGCGCTGGTGGATGTGATAGAGAGTCAGGTGTTGAATGCCAGGTTTGCGCTGGTCATGGACTGTCATTCGGGCTTCGGCATGCGTGATCGTATCTGGTTTCCCTACGCGAAAAGCCGAACCAGGGCCATCAAGCATCTCCCGGAAGTCTACCAGTTGCGGCGGATGTTGTTTCGCACCTATCCCAACCTCAACTATGCCTTTGAACCACAGAGCCTTCACTACGTTACCCATGGAGATCTGTGGGACTATGTATACGGTCTGGCTCTGGAACGAAATACAACCTTGCTGCCGCTCACTCTGGAGCTTGGCTCCTGGCTTTGGGTGAAGAAGAATCCTCTGCAGATGAGATCCGCTCTGGGTATGTTTCATCCTCTGCAGCCGCATCGTATCCAGCGGGTGTTACGACACCATCAGGTGCTGTTTGATTTTCTTATTCGGGCTTGCTGCTCATATGAACGCTGGTTACCGGCGATGGATCGGAAAGCCAATATGCGTGAAGCCTGTCAGCGCTGGTATCCAAATCAGCTATGACTTGGGTGCTTGTCAGAGGTCTAATGCGGGAGCAGCGCCATTGGGGAACATTTCCGGCTATTCTGGAAAATACGCTGAATGAGCCCGTCGTGTGTTTGGATATCCCAGGCGTCGGCCAGCGCAATCACATGCGAAGTCCCAACCGCATTGCTTATCTGGTAGACGACCTGCGCACTCAGTTACGAACGCGTGGAATTAGCTCGGGATTAAAATTACTCGGACTGTCCATGGGCGGAATGATTACCACAGACTGGGCTATGAGTTTTCCATGCGATGTGGATCGACTAGTGCTGATCAATTCCAGTTTTCGTAACTTCAGCAGGGCAAGTGAGCGGCTCAATCCTCGTTATCTGATGGCGTTTATGAAATATGCTGCCTTGCCTATCAGACAGCGCGAGAGCGTACTGCTGGACATTGTTTCCAATGATCCGGATAAACGAGAAGAGGCGAAACTGTTATGGCAGCAGATTGCAGTCGATAGGCCTGTATCCCGCCGTAACGCGCTGATGCAACTGGAATCCGCTTACCGTTATCTTGCTCCGAAGCAAGCGCCCAAGACGCCAGTGTTACTAATCTCCAGCAAAGGGGATCGCCTGGTGCACCCGGTTTGCAGCCAGCACATTTCGAAAATCTGGCAGGTACCCAATTGTGTTCATGAGTATGCCGGCCACGACCTGATCATTGATGACCCGCAGTGGCTGCTAACCCAGATCTCCGATTGGCAGCAATCCAGGATTCGCTGATATATGTCAATAATGAAATAAATGATCAAAAAATAGACTAAACTGAGGGTAAGTCCGCCTCGGGAGGGTCTATGCAAATGATCAGAGTTGTTTCGATCTGCATTGTCTTGACGGTATTGATCGGAAGTAGCCTTGTCAGTCACGCAGCAAGTACGCGCGTCTACAATGTTGCTTTGGTTGATCGCTTCTATCCCGGTGCCGGTATGTATAGCTCTAAGGAAGAAAGGGAGCTGGACCAGGCGCTATACGGATTTGTCGACCTAGATGGTGACAAGATAAGAGACCCCCTTTATCACGGTGATCTGGTGCAGCTCATTGTCCAGCATCCGCAAATCAGGGTGCGCCCCTATGTTATGTCCCATGGCAAGCCCGCTATGCAGCAGTTGCTGCACAATCTTGAACTGATTCGGCGTGATCTGTTTTGGGACGAGCCTATTGATGCTGTGTTGATTCCCTGGGAGTCTTCTACCTTGATCAGTGCCTTTGATACCGAGTTGCACCGTGAATCAGTGGATCAATACCTCGACATATTGCGCACCTGGGCTGGGCAGCATGAGAGCTGGCGTCTGACTCTGGAAATTATTCTCGTTCTGGAAGATATTGTTGACTATGGAGGCCTGGTTTTTACGATTTCCGGCAACGGGGGAGCTCGGATGGTCAATACCTATTCTTTTGCAGAAGGGGTGATCACCGTAGGAGCCGAGGAACAGGAGTTGTCGCACTATATTTCCAACAACCCGTTTGTCGATCGTCATTCAAAGGCCGCATATCATCTACAAAGGATAGACGATAGTGAGGGTATGCCTATTGGTTATGATGTCGATGGCGACCACTGCTCAGATATTACTGTAAATTGGTCAAGTGACATAGCGAATGGCCGAAACACACTCCCCAAAAAATACTGGAAACCTCTCATCGGTTCTTCGTTCGCCGCGCCTATGGCCTTGAAACGTTATTTGTTGGGTCGTAACTATCGTCCAGCCTGTCAGGTTCACGCTTTGATGACACAGAGGTCGGATCTGGCGTTACATTAAAGGAGTGTTCGACCGAGTGTTCGGGGCTCCCTAAAGAAAACCGGGCATGAAAATGTAGTTGGCATACGTGGCCAGTCCAATCCCAAGTGCAGCGCCACATAAAACGTCCGTGGGGTAGTGCAGGCCAAGTACCATTCGTGATAGTGCGACCAGAATTGAAAATGGAATCAATAGCGCGGCAAACACCGGAAATTGCCACAATACCAGAGTGGAAAAGCAGGCGGCGTGCATGGTGTGTCCCGAAGGAAAACTGTAACGGTCCAGCGGGGCACAGCCTTTAAATATGTCTTTTGACTTGATGAAGGGGCGTTCTCTAATCAAGCGTCGTTTTAATTGTTTGTATATCAGAACGCAAATAAGTCCTGTTGAGATCATCAGGATGGAGACTTCCAGTCCTTGCAGGCCGTAGAGTATTGGGAGCACGCAGGCCAGGCTATACCAGAAAACGCCGTCTCCCAGTCGGCTTACCACTGCAAAAAAACGGTTCACGGTCTGTTTACGGCAGTAACTGTTCAGATAAAGACAACCAGCGATATCCCACTCGCTGAGTTTATTTCCCCACGCCTTATTAGACGACGTCGATGTTTTTTGTATGCTCATAGCCTTCACCTCGCGGTAGCGTTGAGTCGGGATCGAATAAGGTAGAAATAAATTGGTCGACGATTTCATCCCAGCTAAGATCTTGCGCCATAGCCAGAGATTGCTTACGTAGGTTTTTAAGTAGCTCCGGATCGTCGAGAGCGCGTTTAAGATTGTTAATGAAGCTGTCTTCGTCATCCGGTGACGCGAGCAGCGCATGGGTTTCATGTTCGAGAAGTTCTTTGGCCGCCGCGTCATTGAAGCTGACGATTCCCAGACCGCTTGCCATGGCTTCAGTTACCACATTGCCAAAAGTGTCAGTCAGGCTGGGGAACATAAATATGTCGGCTGAAGCATAATGTGCAGCCAATTCGTTTCCGGTTCGCATACCGGTAAAAATCCAGTCCGGAAACTGCTCCTCTAGTTTCTTTCTGCGTGGGCCGTCACCCACGAAAACAAAACGTAGCTGGGGATAAGCGGTTTTAAGCGAGGTATAGGCTTTTCCCAGTAGATCCACGTTTTTTTCACCGGCAATCCGACCCACATAGAGGCAGACGGCTTCGTTGGGTTTGACTCCCCAGGACGAGCGGAGTGCTTCATTTCTTTTTGCAGGATTGAAAAGCTCTGTATTGATGCCCCGACGCAACACAGACACATGCTTGAATCCATGTGAGTCGAGCCATTGCTTTTGCTGCTTTGTAGGTACCAGAGTGCCTTGGGTACGGTTGTGAAAGTACCTCAGGAATCCAAAAATAAGGTTTTCCAACCAACCAAGACGGTAGAAATTGCTGTATGACTGGAAATTGGTATGAAAGCCACTGAGCACGGGTATATTGTACTGGCGCGCCAGTCTAACCGCCGATAAACCCAGGGGACCTTCCGTTGCAACATAGACGGCATCGGGGCGTCTTTTTGCCCATAGTTTTTTGAGTTTTCGGTGTGCAGGTAAGCCGAATTTCAGTTCAGGATAACCCGGGATAGGAAGGCCAAATACTGTGGTTTCGCTTTCGAGGGAGCTTGACGAACCTTTGTCCCCAGATGTTTGACGGGGTCGGACTATCTGCACGACTAGCCCCCGTTGTTTCATGCCATCTACCCAGTATCCGAGTGTATTCGCGACGCCGTTAATTTCCGGGCGATAGGTTTCTGTTACGACGCATACACACTTGTTTTCCATCCAGCTTGTTCGACTCTGGTTGATCAATTGTTGAGCAAACTATCGAAAATATGCATGACAAAACTGCGACAGTCAGGTGACAGTTTGATGAAATAGATTTGTAAGCGATTTAAATTGTTCAGGATGCTCTATTGATGATTAACTTTCGTTTGGGGGGATGTTGATTGCTACGAAAGTGCGTAAACTGCTGCTATATTGAGAAAGTTAACTAACAATAGTATTCCCTATGAAGTACCTGAAACGTTTTAACAAGCAATTAAGAGTGTTTCGCGAGAGTAATCGCTTGTCGCATCAGGATATCGCCAAACTCTGCATGGTCGACCCGTCGATTGTCAGTGCGTGGGAAGCCGAAACCGAAAACAGCCGCTGCTATCCCAGTCTCGATAATCTGCTGGATTTATGCATGAATACAGGGGCTGCGCTGGAGGGGTTTCTTGATCTTCCTGATCAGGAAAAGCGGAAACAACTGGAGTTGCCCGGTTTGGCATTTATCGAAGATAGCGACCTGAATGCTTCCTTGTCGCAGCTGGACGAACAAATCGACAAACTTTTACCTGCGGAAGATGAGCAGGAACTGTTGCGTCGGTATCGAAAAAGCGATCCCCAGAACAAAGAACTGATATTGCAGCTGATTGCCAACTAGTGTCGAGTGGCTAGTTGAGACGGTAAATGAAAAAAGCCCTGCTGAGCAGGGCTTTTTTGTATGGGTGGCATTTATACCGGCTGATACAAATTCTCGTAAACATAGTTGGTCGCTTTCACGAAGCCATCTACGCTGCCACAGTCGAATCGCGTGCCTTTAAATTTATAGCCGAGGACACAACCTGTCTTGGCTTGAGTGAGAAGAGCGTCCGTGATTTGCACTTCACCATTTTTACCTGGTGGAGTGTCTTTGATAATGTCAAAGATATCGGGAGTGAGAATGTAGCGACCGATGATTGCCAGGTTACTGGGGGCATCTTCCGGAGCTGGTTTTTCCACCATATCTGTAATGCGGAACAGCCCTTCTTTCATCGGTTCACCGGCAATGACGCCATACTTGTGGGTTTGATCTTTGGGCACTTCCTGAATAGCAACGATGCTGCATCGAAACTGGTTATACAGTTGGGTCATTTGTTTTAAGACACCGTTACCAGGTTCTTCGCCGATACACAGGTCATCGGCCAGGAGAACGGCGAAAGGGTTATCACCGACAAGGGTTTTCCCTGAGAGGATGGCGTGACCCAGCCCTTTCATCTCGTGTTGGCGCGTAAAACAAAAGGTGTTGTTGTCTATCAGGGAGCGAATATCTTTCAGCAGGTCTTCTTTTCCGGAACCTCGAATCTGGTGCTCGAGTTCATAGCTGATGTCAAAATGATCTGCAATCGCCCGTTTGCCGCGACCGGTGACAAAACCGAAGGTATCCATACCTGCTTCTGAGGCTTCTTCGACGCCATATTGAACAAGAGGTTTGTTTACCAGTGGCATCATTTCTTTTGGCATAGCTTTCGTAGCAGGCAAAAAGCGTGTTCCATATCCGGCGACGGGGAAAAGGCAATTCTTAATCATTTAACGTTCCTGATGTTTTAATGCGAAATCAAAAATCTACCAGTAGCCTAACGAGAAATAAAGACAGTTTTATTGCCGGCGGCGATAAATTGCCCCTGATATGGTGCACTTTGTGCCTAAAGGACGCGATATTGGCGCTAAATGTGCCATAATAGCCTGCGCGCCATTGGCATGGCTTTTGTTTATATTTTGGCGATAAATCAATTTAGACGCTTCCAACAACACAATTGCGGGAATCTGTTTTGACGCAAAAACACGAAGATCTCACGCTGCTGTCTGTACGCTCTGCTTTCGACCATTTGCAGTCGACGATTAACCGTGCCTTGCAGCGGATTGAGCGTCAGCAACAGCTGGATCATTCCCAGTTGTTTTCCGAAATCAAGGAACGCCGAAAGCTGGCGAAAACCCTTTCTCTTGATAAACGTCTGATACACCTTTACCGGAAATTGTCAGCATCACCATCATTGTCAATCGATAAGAGTAATAGCCTGGTCCATTGTCATCTGGAGTCCTCAGTCGTCACTCACGAGGGCGACAGGCAGTCTATTCAATTCAAGCTCAATCAAACCCCCTATACCATTTGCTTTTCAGACAGGGGTGGAGCCTGCATTAGCTACTACGGCGAGACCTTCAAGAGCTCACACCTGTCTTTGTTAGATGGTAAGAAAGAAGAGGTGTTGACTATTCATTTGACCTTGGCAGGGGAGTCGGAGCAGGAAGTGGTATCAGAAGCCCAGATCACCTGTTTCGTTCCAGGAAAGTGGATATACGACATCATCCATGCCTATGAGACCCTGGTGACATCGGAAAGCCTTAAAGCGATTGACGTTGCTTACAGTGATGAAAAGCTGGAACTGCTTAAACGCAAATTCGGGATATGATTTCTAGTCGGAAGTCGGAAGTCGGAAGTCGGAAGTCGGAAGTCGGAAGTCGGAGAAGCGCTGGAGGCTTCCCCGATTCTTCCAGCAGAGTTCAACTAACTTAACCGCACTTGCTATCGCCGCAGTTCAGGCAGGTTTGGCATCCATCCATCACAATGACCGCTTTGTTGTGGCATTTTTTACACAGAGTGGCGTTTGCCGGAAAAGGGTTGTCTTCAGCGGATTCCGCGGATTGGGATTGAGCCGCCTCAAACTGTGACTTTTTCTCGGCAAGAATCTGTTTGGTCGATTCGCTCATTTCTTCATGCTCGATCAGACCAATAGACTTCATGTGTTTCTCGATAACGGCTCCAATTTCGGCTACCAGAGAAGGCATGAATATTCCGCCTTTTTTATAGTAACCACCGTTTGGATCGTAAACGGAAGATAGCTCTTCAACCAGAAAGGTGATATCCCCACCCTTACGAAATACCGCAGATATTACGCGCGTCAAAGCGATAACCCATTGGAAATGTTCCATGGATTTGGAATTGATGAAGACTTCGTAGGGGCGGCGAACTTCATGGTCCGTGTCCTGATTCAGGACAATGTCATTGATTGTGATATAGAGCGCATGCTCCGATACCGGAGTTTTGACTTTATAGGTTGATCCCAGAAGAAAGTCCGGCCGTTCGATGGTTTCATTCATCTCCACCGGCTTGGGAGCTTTGCTTTCTTCGAGCTCCGCGACCACCTCGGGATTGGTATGGACCTTATATCCAACGATTTTCTTGTCGATTTTTATTGCCATGATACGTTACCTGTCTGATCTCAATATGGTGTCTGAGCGGGTGGTCTCAGTATTTGCCATAAGTGCCTTCTTTCAAGGCGTCGAATAAGTTAGCGGCGGAGTGGATCTCGCCATCGTATTCAATGTTCTCGTTGCCCTTGGCTTTCAATTTGGTGCCGTCATCCAAAGTGAATTCGTAGACGGTATTCTCCAAGTCTGATTCTTTCACCAGTACGCCCTGGAATGCTTCTGGGTTAAAGCGGAAAGTCGTGCAACCTTTCAGTCCTTTTTCGTAAGCGTACAGATATATATCTTTGAAATCTGCGTAAGGGAACTCTGTTGGAACGTTTGCCGTTTTTGATATCGACGAATCTACCCACTTTTGAGCCGCTGCTTGAATGTCGACATGCTGAGTCGGCGTTACTTCGTCTGCGGAAATAAAGTATTCCGGTAGTTTGCATTCGGGATCATCGCTGAAAGGCATGGCTTTTTCGTTGACGAAGTGTCGATAAGCCAGCAATTCATAAGAGAAAACATCAACTTTTTCTTTGGTTTTCTTACCTTCACGGATCACATTGCGCGAATAGTGATGCGCGAAGCTTGGCTCTATACCATTGCTGGCATTGTTTGCCAGTGACAGGGAAATTGTGCCGGTCGGTGCGATAGAGGTGTGATGGGTAAAGCGCGCACCTTTTTCTGCCAATTGATCGATCAATTCCGGCTCGAACTCTCCGATACGTTGCATGTATCGGCTGTAGCGCGCGTGCAGCACCTTACCTTTGACTTCATCACCAACCTGGTACCCTTCAGCACGCATCTCAGGACGCTTCAGAAGCATTTCTTCAGTCACCTTGAAGGTTTCTTCCATGATCGGGGCAGGGCCCTTTTCCTCGCTGAGCGCCAAGGCTTCACGCCAACCTTCAAGGGCCATTTCCCGGTTGACGCGCTCGGTAAACTCAATGGAATCTTCAGAACCATAGGGCATTTTCATCATGGTCAATGTAGATCCGAGACCAAGAATGCCCATGCCATGGCGTCTTTTGAAATTGATTTCATTGCGTTGACCAATAAGCGGCAGTCCATTGATCTCAACGACGTTATCTAGCATTCGCGTGAAAATCCGAACAGCTTTCCGATATTTTTCGTAGTTGAAACTGGCCTTGTCCGCGAAAGGACGTTCGACGAACTTGGTCAGGTTTACCGAGCCCAAGAGACAACTGCCATAGGGAGGAAGCGGCTGTTCACCACAGGGGTTAGTGGCGCGAATGTTTTCGCAGAACCAGTTGTTGTTCATTTCATTGACCTTATCGATCAATATAAAGCCGGGCTCCGCGAAATCATAGGTCGAGGTCATGATGGAGTCCCAGATAAACTTGGCCTTCACCGTTTGATAAATGCGGCAGGCAACAAGACCTTCTTCATTGGTGACATATCCGTTTTTGACGGGAAAACTGCGAAAAACAAACTGATCGGTATCACTGAGATCCAGATTTTCTTCCGTGGCTTCTTCTGCGGTGACAGGGAAGGAGAGTTGCCAGTCGCCATCAGCCTTGACGGCTTCGATAAAATCTTCGGTGATCAAAAGTGAAAGATTGAACTGTCGCAGGCGACCGTCTTCGCGTTTGGCCCGAATAAAGTCCAGCACATCAGGGTGGTGGACATCAAAAGTTGCCATCTGTGCACCGCGTCGTCCGCCTGCAGACGATACGGTGAAGCACATTTTGTCAAAAATATCCATGAACGAAAGAGGTCCGGAAGTGGTCGCTCCTGCACCTGCGACATACGCACCTTTCGGACGCAAAGTAGAGAACTCGTAACCGATGCCGCAACCTGCTTTGAGGGTAAGTCCGGCTTCGTGGTTTTTGAGCAGGATATCGTCCATTGAGTCATATACCGTACCGGATACGGTGCAGTTGATGGTCGAAGTTGCCGGCTTATGTTCGCCTGCGCCGGCGTTGGAGATGATGCGACCAGCTGGAATCACACCATTTTCCAGTGCCCATTTGAAGTCCTTGTAGACGCTTTCTCTTTTTTCCTCGATTTCTACTGAAGCAAGTGACCGAGCAACTCGCTCATAGGTTTCGTCAACGCTCTTGTCGACAGGATTACCGCTCTTGGTTTTTAACTGGTATTTGGTATGCCAAATATCTAGCGACGCATCTTGCATGGGGAGTGGAGAAATAAGCGGTTCTACTTTTGCGTTCATCTGCGACCTCGAAAGAAGTTTGTTGTTATGAGTTGGGCAGATGCCCGGGTGAATCCCGGATCAGGCGCTGCCCCAATATCAAATACGATTCATTCTGTTTTTTTTGCCACGGTTCACAATTCCGGCTTTTCTGCTGATTCCTGGATGGAAACAGAAACCCTATATATTGTGTTGGCAATATTGACAATCAGTGTCGGGTGATTGTTGATTGATTGAACCTAATGAATAAGTTCAACCTGACATACCCGACGCTCCATGTGTTTTTGGCCTGCCGAACCCTGGCAGTCGCTTCCGAATAAAGCAGATAGGCACTATATGTTGTCGTTATGAGAAAAATTATAACACTATATTGTGTTATGTGAAGTTTGATTTCAAAAAATATCGTTGGGATCTGGCGAGGGTTTTTTAGTTCGCATCAGTGCAGTTGAGGAGTTATTGCCGGGATGCCTTTTATGTCGCGCAATTTGAGGATTTCTTCAAAGATAACAAAGTCTATATATAGTGTTAATTAAAATATCACAATGTTCAACCTTGTCTTTCGTGCATGGAGTTTGCTTCTTCACTATAATTGCGCGTTTTTCAAGGCACTGGATTTACGCTCCAGCCAGCAGAGGTTATTTACTATGTCAAAAATTGTCGTGTGTGCGATATATCGGTTTGTCGCATTGCCAGATTATGAGCAGCTCAGGCAGCCGCTGTTATCTTTTATGGAACAGCACGGGGTACGCGGTACGCTGTTACTTGCGGCTGAAGGAATAAACGGCACTGTGTCCGGGACTCAAGCCGCAATCGACGGTCTTTTGGATTGGTTGCGTAAAGATGAGCGTTTTACGGATATGAGCGTGAAGTATTCCTATGATGAAGCCCAGCCGTTTTATCGAACCAAAGTAAAGCTTAAAAAAGAAATTGTTACCATGGGGGTCGAAGGTATTGATCCCAACCGTTCGGTCGGTACCTATGTGAAACCACAAGACTGGAATGATCTCATTTCAGATCCTGAGGTGTTGTTGGTGGACACTCGTAACGACTATGAAGTTTCGATCGGAACCTTTGAAGGGGCTGTTAATCCGAAAACGGAAACTTTCCGGGAGTTTCCGAAATACGTCCAGGAGAACCTGGATCCTGAAAAGCATAGAAAAGTGGCAATGTTTTGTACCGGCGGAATCCGCTGCGAAAAATCAACAGCCTACCTGAAAGAGCAGGGCTTTGAAGAGGTTTATCATTTGGAAGGGGGCATCCTCAAATATCTGGAAGAAGTGGATGAAAAAGATTCCAAATGGAAGGGGGAGTGTTTCGTATTTGATAATCGTGTTGCGGTCAATCATCAGCTTGATAAGGGACAGTATGACCAGTGTCACGCTTGCCGCATGCCGATTACAGTCGAAGATATGAAAAGTCCGCTCTATAGGAAGGGTGTAAGTTGTCCAAAGTGTCACGGTAAGCATACTGAGCAGCAATTGCAGCGCTTTATTGAAAGAGAAAAACAAATGACGATGGCAAAAAAGCGTGGTGAAACCCACATTGGCTCAGACATGAAATCGATAATCAAGGAAAACAAGGCTAAAAAGGAAGCGGCGAAAGAAGAGCAAAGACGTCTTAACCAGTCTGCTTGAAAGAGGTAAGCAGGCAATAAACAAGAAAGACGGCTACTAGCCGCCTTTCTTGTCTCGTGTCTTGTCTAGTCTAGTCTAGTGGGGTGGGGGGTTATGCCTTTCCTATGCTGTGGCGTCCGCCCATGCTCTGTTCTTTGCCTTGTTGGCCATACAGATTCGGGCTCGCACTCTGTCCGCGCAATATTGACATCAGCTTACCGGTTCTCTGGAGTGATCTGGAAATAATGCCTCCATTGACCTGATTTCGTTCCTTGCAATGTTCCATTTTTTTGCGCGAAGCCTGCCATAGCTGCATTAACTCAGAATCATTGAGTTTTGCCAGAGCGTGCTCAACCTGTCCTGGTTTGATCCCCAGCCCTGAGCTCGCCAGCAGTCGAGCTTTCTGCTTCGATCGTGCATCGAGTTGTGCTACCAGTTCTGATTTCAGGTTCAGGTTTTTTTGGATCGCTTCATGATCCCGGGTTTTAAGGAGGTCTTTTTCTCGAGAAAGGAGTTCAGTCAGTTTGTCCAGATCGTTGAGATCCTGATGGAGCTGTTTTTTGAGTTCGGAAATAAATTGAGACATGAAGGCCTCGCTAGATATGAATGGGTTTACTTATCCATATCTAGCATTTTCTGGGCCATATTTTTGGCGTCGACTTCGTAGGCACCGTTTTCGAGACGCTCTCTAATTGCATCTACTTTGGCCTGGTCGACATCCGACAGGGATTTGAGGCTGTTTTCAATCTGGGTGAGGCTTTTTGCCGTATCACTCAGGCTTACATTGTCGCGTGGAGCGCCAGTGCCCTGATCTTGCTTGCCCTCAGCCTTGGGTTGTACGTCAGGCGCACTTTTCCCGGTATCCTGAGGTTTGACACGATCAGGCCTGTTGGGGTTAATATTGTTGATGTCGATAGTCATTGGCATCATCCTGTAATTCGCTTGCACCTAGTTTAGCGGCAAGCGTTTAAGAAACTTTAGCGGAATTTTCAACAAATCTAAAATATTTGATGAATTCCTCTCCATTCCCGACAGTGAAACGGTTACGTATCATTTCACCTGGGGTTACAAGTAAACCTGTACTTTTCCCTTTTTCACGACCTTGGCCCTAATAACGCGGTCTGAATGGTTGTTGCGTACCGATATTTGCTCACCCTTCGCACCGTCACTCAACGCTGTGCCATTCATGCGAATATTGATGGATTCGTTCGCCGCAACAATAACGACCTGATCGCCCCGGGATACAAGTTGAGGGGCTTGTAGCATGGCGGGCTTGATTATTGATCCCGCTCTAATCGTACGTTTTGCCACCATGCCTTCAACCAGCACTGCCTCTGAATAATGGCCGTAGCCACCACGGTTTATCTGCTTCTCTGTCAAATCCAGCATGCCGATTCCGATAACCGAGCCTCTTGGTATTGCATTCGGAGCAATAACAACCTCATCGTAGATGCGTATCTCGGTGCGAACAAAAAGCTGCCAGGGGGCGTTACTATCGCATTCGACTGCAACGGTGGTCTGGGCGTGTTCAATGGGGTTTCTGTTGAAGTCAAAATTCAAGTTACCTTCACAATCGCCGAAATGGAGTCTAGGGTCGATATTGCCGATTTCGGACTCAACGCGGAAACCTTTTGCCGCTAGTTCGGCTACGTAAGCACTTATAAATTGTCTGAGTTGATTGTTCACGCTACCGTCTTGCGATCTGGCATGAGTCGGCACTGCGATTACGAGTAGAAGCAGTGACAAAAATAGCCTGTGAAAATTCATAAATTGTCCTATGCTTTTCTGTGTAGCAAAGTTGCACAAATTTGTTGTCAAAAAATTGTTCAGAATTCAATTGACTGGTATCTCAGCAATTGTTGTGCCTAAGAAGAAGTGACCAGGGGTATGAAACATGGCCGGCATTCTAGATAGTGTTAATCAGAGAACCCAGCTGGTTGGCCAGAACCGACTTGAGCTTTTGCTGTTCCGACTGCAGGGAGAGCAAATATACGGTATCAACGTGTTCAAGGTGAAGGAGGTTCTGCAGTGTCCAAAACTGACCATGATTCCGCAACGCCATCCTGTTGTCAGAGGTGTTGCGCATATTCGTGGAGGTACGATCCCGATCATGGATATGAGTATGGCGATTGGTCAAATGCCAATTCCTGAGTCCGATATCGCAACCAGTTTCATCATCATCACCGAATACAATCGAAAAACCCAGGGTTTCCTGGTGGGTGGCGTTGAGAGAATTGTGAATCTGAACTGGGAAGAGATTCATCCTCCACCAAAAGGTGCCGGTAGGGAAAACTACCTGACTGCGGTTACCCGAATAGAGAATAAGCTGGTCGAAATTATTGATGTTGAGAAGATTCTCGCGGAAGTTGCCCCGATCGAAGAAAGCTTGAACGAAAGTTTCGTTGAGCAGGCGACATCCCGAAACGCTGAAGCTCAGCATACTGTGCTAGTGGTTGACGATTCGGTCGTCGCCCGCAAACAGATTCAGAATTGCTTACAGGCTATTGGTCTCACAGTGATTACTCGTAATGACGGTAAGCAGGCGTTGGACTATCTAAGGGAGCTGGTAGACGATGGCAGTTCCCTGTCGGATCATTTGGCTCTGATGATTTCAGATGTGGAAATGCCGGAAATGGACGGCTACACACTGACAACGAATTGCAAGAATGATCCTCGGTTGGCTGGCTTATATATCATGCTGCACACTTCTCTGAGTGGTGTCTTTAACAAGGCGATGGTCGAAAAGGTTGGGGCTGATGATTTTATGGCAAAATTCAGCCCTGACGAGCTCGCAGAGAGAGTGATGGAAATCATTGATCAGAAAGCCAGTGTCGCGTGACATCCAAGGTGTAGTTCCCTGAATGCATACTGCCTCTAAACGAGAAGAATACAACGAGTTCCGCAACTTCCTTCAGGATGCTTGCGGAATATTGCTTGGCGACAACAAAGAGTATCTTGTGAATAGTCGCTTAAAGCCGGTCATCGAAAGACATAAGCTTTCCGGGCTTGGTGAATTGGTTGAAAAACTCAAACTCCGTTCGATTGGCGCTCTTCGGGAAGAAGTCATTGATGCGATGACAACCAACGAAACTCTCTGGTTTCGCGATAGTCATCCGTTTCGAATTCTTCAGGATATTATATTTAGCGAGCTTGGGCCCAAAGCGGGTTTTTCCCCATTGAAAATATGGTCGGCAGCGTGTTCGACTGGACAGGAACCCTATTCAATTGCGATCACAGCAGAGGAATACAAACTTGCGAACCCCGGCAAGTTAAATGGTGGAGTTCGTATCGTTGCTACCGATATCTCGTCCTCTGTGCTGGACGTCGCCAAGAAGGGCGTTTACGAAATGTTAGCCCTAGGTAGAGGCATGTCCGAGGAGCGACTCAAGCGTTGCTTTCAGGAAAATACGGATAGAAGTTGGTCTATTAAGCCACAGTATAAAAATGTTGTGGATTTTCGAACGCTGAATTTGCTGGAAAGTTATGCGAAATTAGGAACCAAATTCGATGTTGTGTTTTGCCGCAACGTTTTGATCTATTTCTCACCGGAACTCAAGCAGGATATCTTGACACGAATCCATCAGGTGCTAAATCCTGGGGGATTTCTGATCCTTGGCGCTTCCGAATCATTAAATGGTCTTGCCGATAAATATGAAATGGTCCAGTGTCGTCCTGGAATCATCTATCGCGCTAAATAATTGTTTTCTTCTATGTATTCGTATTGCAATCCTTTTTCGGCTGGTTTAGAGTAGCCGCCGCTTCAGTGGTGAGGTGTCCGAGTGGCCGAAGGAGCACGCCTGGAAAGTGTGTATACGGAAACGTATCGAGGGTTCGAATCCCTCCCTCACCGCCAATAATCTCCAATCAAGTCTTGCCGTTTCCTCGAAAGTTCCCGGTTATCCGATAGGGAGGGTGAGAAGCCTCGATGGGTTCGACTTGAGCGTTTTTTGCGAAAGAACGTCGTCACAGTGTGACGGCGGCCCGCAGGGCGAAGCGCAGTGCGCTGAGTTATCCCTCCCTCACCGCCAATAATCTCCAATCAAGTCTTGCCGTTTCCTCGAAAGTTTCCGGTTATCCGATAGGGAGGGTGAGAAGCCTCGATGGGTTCGACTTGAGCGTTTTTTGCGAAAGAACGTCGTCACAGTGTGACGGCGGCCCGCAGGGCGAAGCGCAGTGCGCTGAGTTATCCTTCCCTCACCGCCAATTATTTCAGTCTAGTCAGTCCTGTATCCAAATGGTGTTTCAAACCAAGTACAGAGCAATGTATCGATATGTCCAGGCACAACAACTCTATATTGATATCAAAAACGACCTCTCCACTCAAAGCGGTGTTCGAAGAAATAGTTATGCATGGGCCTTTCCCCCTTATTTGGTGGTGATGTGCATTAAACAAGCGGCCAGTTTTTTAAACTGCAACGTGATATTGTTAGACTAGAACTACACAAGATTAGTCGTCGCGTTAGGGTATTCAGAGGTCTGCCATTTTTTCAATTCCACTATGGCTTGCCGCAGCAGTTCTGATCTGTACCCACTTTCAGTCCGTATCATTAACGTTAATTCCGGTATGGAAGGCACGCACAACACTGAGGTGAAAAAATGGATTTAGAGAGCCTGTTTAACAAGATCCCCAAACACACGGCTTCAGGTTCAAAGCGACGCATGGGCGTTGAGTTGGAATTTGCCGGTATCTCCAATGAACCCATACTCGATACCTTGACCAGTCTATATGGTGGCAAGGTTTGCGAAACCAGCGTGTTTGAGTTTCAGGTTGAAGGAACCAGCCTGGGCGACTTTGTTGTTGAACTGGATGCGCAACAATTAAAAGAGTTGGGAAAGAAAGTCGAGGTCTTTCATAGTGCCGAAGACGGCGAGGAACCGCTCGTTCTGGAAAAACTCTCCAGAGATCTCGTGACCTATGCCGCCGAACAGCTGGTACCGTGGGAAGTGGTTACAGCACCAATAGACTTTGATCGGATCAGTGAACTCTATGACCTGTTTGATGCGCTGAGAGAGGCAGGAGCAAAGGGTACAAAACACTCAATACGATATGCTTTTGGTCTGCACCTGAATCCTGAAGTACCCGATTCCACGAGTCAGACCTTGCTCAACTACCTGAGGGCATTTTTCTGTTTATTCGATTGGATATCGCACGAAGAAGATATTGATCCGGTACGTCGGGTAACGCCTTACATCAATCATTTTGATTCAGACTATATCCGCATGCTGGTAGATATGGACTATAAACCTGATATCGGGCAATTTATTGACGATTATCTTAAGGCCAATCCTACCCGTAACCGTAGTCTGGATATGCTTCCTCTGTTTTGTTCGATAGATGAGGAGAGGGTGCGCAAGGTGATCGATGATACGCGCGTCAAGGCAAGACCGACGTTTCACTATCGGCTGCCCAATTGTGATATCGATAATCCCAATTGGAATCTGCAACAACCCTGGTACCGCTGGTTACAGGTGGAAGCTCTGGCCAATGATACTGAGCGCCTGGAAGCATGTTGTCATGCATTCAAACATGATCTTGGGCGGATTACCCGATTCTTGGATAACAAATGGCTCGATACCAGCCAGACATTCCTGATTTGATTATTGTCTGCAGGGCTAAGGTTTAAACAGGTGTTTGCTTCTTATGTTTAATCGCTGGTTGGATAAAAACGCCCCTTTAATAGCGGTCACCGGTCCGGTGAAGCGTTTGCCATTCGCCTGGTGGTCTACCTCTCTGGCAAATGCCTTGTGTGGCTTGCGCAGCCAGCACATCACGACAAAACGCCCATTACTGGATCACCGGGTTCGGGGCGTCATCATTGGCGGCGGAGATGATGTAGATCCTGAACACTATGGTATGAGCGGTGATGCCGGCTCGACCTACGATCCTGATCGCGATCACCTGGAAATGCAGATCGTTCGCAATGCCCTTGAGGCGGGGGTGCCAATACTGGGAATTTGTCGTGGCTCACAGTTGATCAATATCGTGTTGGGTGGCGATTTGCATCAGGACCTCAGACCGATGCGTTCTGTCACTCCTAACCGAAACAGCCTCCTGCCCATTAAATGGGTGGACTTCGAAAAGAACTGCCAGCTTGCTCGTGTATATGGAAGACGCACCCTCAAGGTGAACAGCCTGCATAACCAGGCGGTGAATACAGTCGCCTCGGATTTGACAGCCGTGGCAAAAGACCGGGATGGGTTTATACAGGCCTTTGAGCACCGGCATCATCCTTTCATTGTTGGTGTGCAATGGCACCCCGAGTATCTATGTCTGTCGGCCCGGCATCGCCGAATTTTCCATGCCTTCGCTGATGCGGTGCGAGAGAGTGATAAAACCCTGGTATTGAACGATGCCTGTTTAATTCCGGATAAAGCGTTGGACGATTCACTGGATAGTACACCGAGGCCATAATGAGCTACGTGCTCATGTTTGCCAGTGCGTTTCTGGCTGCAACATTTCTACCTTTCTATTCCGAGGTTGTCTACGTCGCCTATCTGTTGGACGGTCATTCCCCCTTTGGTCTTTGGCTGGCAGCGACCTTGGGCAACACTTTGGGGGCGGCACTGACGTGGTATCTGGGTCGATATTTGTTGCACTATCAGGATCGGGCCTGGTTTCCCTTTACACCATCCAGGCTTGAGAAATCCCAGCGTTTTTTTCAGCGCTATGGCGTCTGGACGCTTCTGCTTGCCTGGTTGCCGGTTGGGGGCGACGCCCTACCTTTTATCGCAGGAGTGATGCGGGTTCGGTTCAGTCTGTTTTTCATCCTGACAGCGATAGGCAAGGGCGGTCGCTACTTTGTCGTCATGTTACTCAGCCTCGAAACCATTGACTATTTGGGCTAAACGGATAGTTTGACCCGATATTATTTCTCCATATTTTTGTCAGCAACCTGTTTTGCCTGAACGGCCGTCAGTGCAATGGTAAAGACGATATCTTCAATCAGGGCGCCCCGGGACAGATCGTTCACAGGCTTGCGCAAACCTTGAAGCATGGGACCCACGCTGATGACATTGGCGCTTCGTTGCACAGCCTTGTAAGTGGTGTTGCCGGTATTGAGATCCGGAAAGATGTACACGGTCGCTTTACCCGCTACAGGGCTGTCTGGCGCTTTCTTTTTGGCTACGCTTTCAATCGCAGCTGCGTCATATTGCAGAGGGCCATCGATTAGCAGGTCAGGTCGCAACTTTCGGGCAATCTCAGTGGCCTGACGTACCTTGTCGACATCCACACCACTTCCGCTTTGACCTGTGCTGTAACTGATCATTGCAACTTTGGGGTCAACACCAAAGGTTTTAGCCGAATCGGCGCTCTGAATGGCAATGTCAGCGAGCTCTTCTGCATTGGGATCCGGGTTGATAGCACAGTCGCCATAGACCAATACCTGCTCCGGCAGACACATGAAAAACACTGAGGATACAACTTTGGCGTCAGGAGTGGTCTTGATCAGTTGGAGAGCAGGCCGCACTGTATTCGCTGTGGTATGCACCGCGCCGGATACTAAGCCATCGACCTCATCAAGGGCGACCATCATGGTGGCCAGTACGACGTTATCCTCTAACATGGCGAGCGCCATTTGAGGCGTCAAACCCTTGTGTTTGCGCAGTTCGACCATTGGCTCGACGTATTTTTCCCTTACTTCTTCAGGATTGATAATCCGAATGTCGTCGGGGAGCTCAACACCCTGAAGACTGGCGACTGCGTGAATCTCCTCGGGGTTGCCAACCAGTATACATTTAGCCAGCTGGCGTTCATGGCAGATGGCAGCTGCGCAGATCGTTCTAGGTTCATTTCCCTCGGGAAGAATGATGGTTTTGTTGGCGGCACGAGCGTTTTCAGACAAGCGGTATCGAAAGGCAGGAGGCGAAAGTCGTTTCGCTCTGACAGTCTGGCAACGTTTTGAAAGCCAGTCGATGTCAATGTGTTCAGAGACGACGCTTACGACATGTTCAATGCGTGAAGTGTCGTCTATCTGTACTTTATTGTGCATCCGTGAGAGCGCAGAGGCTGTATGAAAGGTATCCCGTTCTGACAACAGCAAGGGGAGGCCGGCCAACAAGGCTTGCTGGCATAGCATCATAACTTTTTCGTTGGGCTCATAATCTCCTGTGAGCAGGATTCCCGCGAGAGGAACGCCACTCAGTGCAGCCATAGACGCAGCCAGAATGACATCAACCCTGTCGCCGGGTGTTACGATCAGACAGCCGGGAGTCAGTTCATTGATGATATTAGGCACGCTGCGCGCGCAAACGGATATGTTCAGCACTCTCCGCTCAAGAATCTTGCCTTCGTTCAACACTTTCAAACCTAACTCTTTAACGACATCGATCACCCGAGGGGCACACAAACGATCATCCCAGGGCACCTGTCCGATCAGGCGAAACTGGTCGGAGAAAATCCTGCAGGCTTTACTGTAATCGATCGTTTCACTGTCGCCTGGTAAGGCAAGTTCGCTCAGGCGCAGGGAATGCTCTATGACTTTCCCCTGAGATCCTACCTTGTTCAGAATGACGCCCAGCACATCCGGATCTTCAGCTGAAGAAAACAGACCGGCAGCCAATTGCAGGTGTTCATCGAGGTTTTCAGCATCCATCGTGCCGGGGGCGGCTACCAGAATGACCTCTGAATCCAGGTTGTTGGCAATGTCTATATTGAGCCTGACTGTGTAGGGTTCATTTCTGTCAGGCACCAGCCCTTCAACAATGACGACATCACAGAATTCGGTAAGGCTTTGATACTTTTCGACGATTTTCTCCATCAGCAAGCCTTTGTCACCACGACTGAGGTAACGCTGCGCTTCGGTGAGAGTCATTGGTTCCGGGCTTTCCTGACCACTGATGCTGCGAGCGAAATGGACTGAAGAGTCACTTTGACCATCATCCCCTTCAACGGGCGCAACAGGTTTAAAAAAACCGACCCGGATACCCATTTTGTCGAGGGCACGAACGAGCCCCAGACTCACTGAAGTCAAACCGGAATTTAGAGCAGTGGGGGCAATAAAAAAGGAATTGGCCATATAATCTCCGTGTAATGTAGCTGTCCTGTCAGGCTTGGTTTTGAGTGAGTGCAAAAGTGTCTTGAGCGATCATGCTTTCTTCATCGGTAGCGATCACCAATATAGGCCGGGAATTAACCGAGTGAATCGCATGGGTGTCTGAGAATGAACGGTCAGCATTGCGCTCAGGATTCAAGGCCAGTGAAAACTGTTGCAGATGCGCAACGGTTTTTGCCCTGATCGAATCTGAATTTTCGCCGATACCTCCGGTAAAAACCAATGCATCAAGTGAGGTAAGTGAAACCATCATCGCTGCAATATATTTGGCCAGACGGAAGCAAAATACATCGATAGCTAATGCACTTCGTTCACAACCCTGCTCAGCAGCGTCCAGCAATGTTCGCATGTCGTTGCTGTTTCCGGAGATACCCAGAAGACCGCTCTCCCGATTCAGCATGGTATTGATGCGTTCGGGGCTATGACCGGACTGAATCAGAAAGTCAAAAATGCCCGGGTCGATATCGCCGCTGCGGGTCCCCATAATCAGTCCTTCAAGAGGGGTCATGCCCATACTGGTATCAACACTGAGACCATCTTTAATGGCACAGACACTGGCACCATTACCAAGGTGCGCTGTGACCAGGTGGGTTTTAGCGATTGGTTTCTTCAGCCACTGACTGGCTTGCAAACTGACATAGCGATGGCTTGTACCATGAAAACCGTAACGACGAACCCCCTTATCTTCATAGAGCTCATAGGGCAAGCCGTAAACAAACGCTTGCTTCGGCATGGTCTGGTGGAAGGCGGTATCGAAGACAGCAACATGTTGAGTATCGGGGAACAACTCTCGAGCCAGATCGATGCCTTGAAGATTGGCCGGGTTGTGCAGTGGGGCAAGAGAACTGCAAGACTGAATCCCTTTGTATACCTGCGCGTCAATTATGGTTGATGCGCTGAACTGCTCTCCACCATGTACTACTCTGTGACCGATGCCGGTTAGATTGCCTTTTAAGTCGAACTGTTTTTCCAGCGCATTCACAATATGCTGTATGGCGTCTTTGTGGGTGGCGCCGGCAAGATCCACACACAAGTCCTCACTATGGCAACGGATCTTGCAGCGGGCTTGTTCGCTGCCGAGAGATTCCGCCAAACCTTCGGCCTGGCATGTAAGTGTGTCAGAGCGGGTGCTGAACAGGGCAAACTTGAGCGACGAACTGCCGCAGTTGATAACAAGTACAAATTGCATCAGGGGGTCACCAGACATGAAAAAGGGATTCTGATCGGTTTAGAAAATTAGCTTTTTGACGTTTCCAGCGCAAGCTGTGACGCTTCCAGATAAATATCATTGAGATGTTTTGCGGTGAGCTGGTATTTAGCAAGCGCTGCCCAGTCTATTTTGTGCCATAGACATTGCTCAAATAACAGAGTAGTAGACAAGGCAAGTCCAGCGGGACCGCTATGATCAAGCAATGCCTCTCTGGTGGTCTGGTCCAGAGAGATACCCTGTACGATTTCAGCCAGAGCCTGGTCGAAAAAAGCATCCAGGCAGGATAACAGCCCTACTGTATAGAATCGATCACTTAGTTGGGGGGCGATGAATTCGGCGAGCTTTTCAGACATGAGGGCCCGAACCAAAGCTAGCATATGCAGAGCCTGGGGTTTGTCGTCAATCTTGCTTAAAGCCAGCAGGCTTGCCCAGCTTTTTACGCGATCAAGGCCCAGCAGTGCGACCGCCATCTGAATGGATTCTATTTCCCGGCTGCGACGAAACGCGGCGGAGTTAACCAGTTTGAGAAGTTTAAAGCTCAAAGCCGGATCTTTCATGATTACACGCGTTAAGCCTGGTATATCCACTTCCGGATTCTGAATTTCTGAAATCAGCTGAATCACGGCAAGCTTGCTGGTGGCAAGCTTTCGTCCCTTGACGTCTTCCGGTTTCGACAGAAAATAGCCCTGAAACAAATCACAGCCTAATTCAACACAACGTTTGAATTGCTCTGGTGTCTCCACCTTTTCTGCCAACAGTTTTAAAGGGTATTTGCGCAAACTGGTAAGTGCCTGTGCAAGCGATGCATCATCCAGGGCGGGCAGTTCCAGTTTAACAATATCAATCAGGGGTAAAATTGCCTCATATTGAGCGCCCATAGCAAAATCGTCCAACGCCAGGGTGTAGCCATTTTTTTTGAGGGATTTTAAGCTCTCTACCAACCTGTCCGTAACAGGGATGTCCTCCAGAATTTCAATGACCAGCGCATCCGCGTCAATCAATGGTGGCGTGTGGATGAGTTCTTCGGTGAAATTGATGTAGGCGGGCAAACCTCCGGTCACCGAATTGAGATCGCTTTCAGTAAATAGATTCAGAAGTACGCTTGATGTTGCGCGATTACCATCGAACGCTGCTTGAGGATTCTGTCGCGAGAAAGTTTCCGGGTCACGAAACAGCAGCTCGTAACCAACGATATTGCGTTCTTTGTCATAAATAGGTTGGCGGGCAAGCAGTACATCTTGTTTATGCATTGAGACGAAATTCCGGTTCATGGTTGGTAGCATGCGAGAATGGTGCAGTGCCATTTGCTGCTCTTCTGACAGTGTAGAGCAAAACAACGAATGCAATGAACAAATAGTAAAAAGCCAGCGTTTGAAACGGTGTATTTATCCAGAGCAACTGTGTGAGTTGTACCTGACAACGTAACATAACGATTGAACTGGCCACATGCGTCAGCCGGACTATGGTCCAGAAAAGAGGGAAAGGATGTTATGAATAAAAATATCGTTGAGTGGGATATCAAATCCGGGGTCGCACATATCCAAATGTCTGATGGTGGCAAAAACCTGATTTCACCGGCCATGATTTCAGCATTGAATGCCGCGCTCGATGAGGCCGAGGCCAACAAGGCTGTCGTTGTGCTGAGTGGCGACAATGAAATCTTCAGCGCCGGTTTTGACCTTAAGGTTCTAAAAACGGGTGTTGTGGATGCTTTCAACATGCTGATTGGTGGATTTCAGTTGGCGGAGAGACTGCTGTCATTCCATACTCCGGTCGTGATTGCCTGTTCTGGTCATGCGATGGCCATGGGTGCATTTCTTTTGCTTGCCGGAGATTATCGGATCGGATGTCGAGGGCCTTTTAAAATTGCCACCAACGAGGTGGCAATTGGACTGACCATGCCTTATTCGGCCATTGAAATCTGTCGGCAGCGCCTGGTACCAGCCCATTTTGAACGCGCAGTGGAATTGGCAGAGACCTATTCTCCAGAGAGTGCTGTAGAAGCAGGCTTTCTCGACAAGGTGGTTCCCGCCGATGCACTGCTGTCCGAATGCATGAAGCATGCAAAGGCGTTGAAAGAGCTTGATCTGAATGCGCATACGGAAACCAAGCTACGATCCCGTCACGATATGCTGAAGTCTTTAAGGAGAGCTATAAATCGGGATCGTATGGATTTCGTCAAAAAGGGCGTCACAAGACTGTTTGCCATTACGCGAAAAAGCTCATGACTTTTTCATACCAATGAGGCAGCCCTTTCCAAGGGCATTTCATCCTTATTGAATCTCCTTGGAGGTCGTTTTTTGGTTCTGATCCCTTGCTTCCCAATAGAAGGTACCGAGTACCCAGTCCGCCAGCGGGAAAGTAAGGTTGAAGTTGTAATGATGCATCAGGTCCCGACGATGATGCAGTCTGTGCAAATGACGCATATGCCCAATCCAGGGCAGACTGACCAGTCTGTGATCTTCGGGCAAATGGTCGCAAAAATGAAAAAACTCGTAGGCAAGATAGCCAATCATAAGCCCCGCTGAAAAAACGGTTCCCGCGTCATCGCCCAGAACAAGGCTGACGCAAGTGCCTGCGATTGTCGCAATGACAGCAGTAACCAGGACCAGCCAGGCCGGGAAGAGTGTGACCCGCCAGTCTTTATGGCTTTCGGGTACCAGGTATTGTTCTGTGAAAAAGGAATGATGATCTCCGGTATGGCGTTTGTAGAACATTGCCGCCGGTTTGCGCTTGTGGTGTCCCAGCTGCTTGTGCACCAGATATTCAAGAAAGTTCCAAAACAAGAGGGTGGCGAGCAGACCCAGCAGATGCGTCACACCAAAGCTATCCATGTTGCCGAATTGAAAAGCGACAAAAAAACTACCGGCAATGGCGACGAACAGCATGTGGGCAAAACCATTATAGAGAGGGCTGATACCCTCACGGTATTTAGAGCGAAACTGCAGAGCGTTATGTTCGACCACGGGTATACTCCTGTTGTAGTGGATCGCATGGCAGGTCTGAAAAGTATGCGCTAAGCCAAAACATGAAGTATTGACCGCAACAGACTATTGCTTGACAAAGCGCGCCATTAATGAATCTAGAAACATGACGTGAAAGGTATTGAGCTGCTACGATTTTGCGTAGGGGCCTTTCAGGATTAATTGGCGGGATCGGGATTTGAAGCAGCATAAAACAGTTTTTTCCTACTGGTTGAAAGACACCCTTCGACTAATGCAAGTCGAGGGTGTGGATATGGCGTCCATACACAAGGAGATTCCGGAGCTCAGTGATTCGTCCTCTCTGGGTGCCTGGGTTGAAGTAGGGGTTGCCCGCAAGCTCTGGCACCTGGCCTATGACATGTCACAGGACGATAGTCTTGGTTTAAAGGTTGGTTCGAATCTGTCAATTCGCTCTTTCAGCGTGCTCGCGCCTCTGTTAAGTCACAGCCCAACGGTTGCACAGGCACTGCAAAATGCCATCCGGTTTCAAAACCTGCTTTCACAAAGTGGGCGTTTTGTGCGTGTGCCGGACACTTCCGCTCTGGTGCTGAAATACTCACCGGCTGCCTCGTACATGCCTCTACATTTCTGCCAGTTAGACTCCGTAATGGCGGGGCTTGTCAAAGCCTTGCGGATGTTCATTGATGAAAGAATTTCGCCCACTAAAATTCTGTTGTTTGGGCCTGAACGCAATAACTTTCGGCTTTATCAGGATTATTTTGGTTGTGAGATTATGCAGGGGGCTGAGCGTAGCGAAATTCACCTGTCTCTAGATGTGCTAAACCAGACGATTACAGGTGCGGATGGAAGCATCTACCAGTTGTCTAAAGCCCTGGCAGAAGAACGACTGGCGCGCCATACCGACGCAGAGCAATTGTATGCCAGTGTTGCGGATGCCATCGTCAACGGACGATTTTCCAGAGCGAGTCTGAATCAGGTCGCGAATGAACTGGCCGTGTCAGACAGGACCTTACAGCGGCACCTGGGTGAGCAGGGATTAAGCTTCAGACGCATCCAGGACGAGATCATTCTGAAGACCGCAACTCGCCTGCTTGGAGATACCCAAAGCAGCATTCAGGAAATCAGTAGTCTTCTGGGTTACTCGGAAGTCAGTGCGTTTTCGCGTGCGATCAAGCGCGTCGCGGGAATGTCTCCTCAATCACTAAGAGATACCTTGGCTTAGTTCTTTGCCCCTCAAATATTCGTCCGAAGCCAATTAAGGTTTTGATGTGAGAAATGCTGCTTTCTGACAGCAATGCACTTGTCTAAAAACGAAAAATACAGTGTTTCGTAATGCGCGCTGGTGCAATTGAACCGGTGTCTGAGTCAGAACAAATGTGTGAGTGAATACTGAGCGAATGCCGACCCAGATCGACAATAAAATGAGTAGGAAAAGCAGAGAAAATCAGGAAAGAAAATGGCGTCCCCTAGGGGAGTCGAACCCCTGTTACCGCCGTGAAAGGGCGGTGTCCTAGGCCTCTAGACGAAGGGGACGCATCAGGTACTTCGTCGAAGTGGCGCGTATAATAGGGAAAGGGTTTTTCCAAGTCAACCAATTAATTGCGCTAATTCAGTTTAAATTATTCAGGCAGGATTTGAGGTTGTTTGCTGTGAGATCGAAGGCCGCCAGCAAGCCTTTGGCTTCCACCAGTCGAAAATACCGCATGGCAATATCACTGTGGGAATCTGGCGTTTTCGAGAGCACTTTTTCCAGTGTGTGATACTTGTCGATGAATAGGATGATTTCAAAACGGATCTTGTTTTCACCCGCACAAAAATAATACCCGTAATCCAGCAAATCTACGGCGGGAGTGCCGTGTTGCTGATGGACCTTTGTTGCACATCGCGCGTAGTTCGTATTGACGTCTGCGTAGGTGTTCAGAATGCCGTTATAGCGGGCAAGTTGATAGATATAACGAACACGTTGCTGCGCAGCCCGACTAATACCGGGCAAGGATTCCAGGGCTGCCTCCAGTGGCAAACCGCGTTGATACAGCTGCAATGTTGTGAGGTGTTCTGCGGTGATATTGCTGCAGGACACGTAGCTGTGGGCGATGGCTTCGCCTGCCTCTTCACCGCTGGCACAAGCGGAATAGAAGACGAATGAAGTAAAAAATAACCAAAACCAGATCGTGAAACGTTTTTCAAAGACAGGGTATAAGGCGTTAAGCGACCCAACAGTTAGAGGTTGTGACATTCCGTTCCGTGTTTAATCAATGACGTCGCGCAGTGCAGCGTCCAATTCGCTAAAACGGAAAGTATAGCCTGCTTCAAGTAATTTTGTCGGTCGTGCGTTTTGGCCTGTCAGCAAAAGACCCGACAGCTCGCCCAGCGCCAGTTTGAGCACGAATGCTGGTGTTTTGAGTCGGACTTTACGACCGAAAGCGTTAGCCAGAGCTTCGGAAAACACGATATTTGTTACCGGGTTTGGAGCGCTTGCATTGACGGGGCCGTGTATGTCGGGATGATCCATAAGAAACTGAATAATCGCGATCATGTCATCCAGGTGAATCCAGGGCATATATTGGTTTCCGCTGCCCAGCACGCTTCCAAGTCCGTACTTGAAAGGCATTTTCATTTTGTCGAGAAAACCGCCGTGTTGGCCTATTACCAGACCCGTTCGGAGCAGACACACGCGTGTTGCGTCCTTGGCCTGTAAAGCGGCATTTTCCCAGTCCTGGCATAAGTGGTGGCTGAATTCCGGATGGGGCGGTGTGGATTCGTTGACGTTTCGCTTTCCCTGATCGCCGTAGTAGCCGACCGCCGAGCCGCTAATGAACACCTTCGGTTTATATTCGAGGCGATGTATCAGATCAACGAGTGCACGCGTGGTATCGAGGCGACTGGACATTAATTGCCGTTTTCGCTGTTTCGTCCAGCGTTTGTCAGCAATAGGCGCTCCGGCAAGGTTAACGATGACGTCTATTTTCTGCCCTTGCTTGATTTCGGACAGACTTTGAATCGGGGTGACGTCAGAACCGCACTTTTTTTTAACCTCGGTACCGCTCTGCCTGCTGAGGATTGTCAGCGAGTGGTCCCTGATCCAGTGCTTACAGAGGCGCTGCCCGATGAATCCTGTGCCGCCGCTTATGAGAATATGCATGATGTCACCGTGTCGGTTTAAAGGACAGATACTCACTCGGCTTCGAGGGTTTCCTTGATAATACTATCAAGGGCCGCTGCCAGCTGAGGGTGCTCGCCGATAGGAGGTAGCAGTTCCGTAGAGATGCCGAATCTGGTTTCCAATGCAGCGAGCTGTTTCGGAATATCAACTTTCAGGTGGCGACCCTTTGCCAAAAATAAAGGCAAGACCCGTAAATGCGTACAACCCTGCTTGACGCCCTGTTCTGCAAGCGTTTCCATGGATGGTTCACTTAGCTCCATAAAGCCAAGATGAGTGTGGGCGTTTGTACAGGCTTTTGCAGTCAGGTTCACAAAGGTGTCGGACCAGTTTGGATCGCTGCTGCCATGGGCCAGAAGAATGGTAAGTGTTTTCATGAGTGGGGCGCTTTTCCTTTCGTCTGGTGAGCATTTCAGATCTTGCTTAATATAGTGTCTCATACGGCTTTACCCAACTGACAGATCAGGTACCGGGAATGTTTTCTGCGTCAGAAATTCTCACATTCTGGTTTTACGGACTTTTTGATCCGGAAGATTCGCTGGATTACAAAAGTCGTGTCTGGGTTGGATCAGATAGCAGTAAAGACAGGCTGATCCGCAGGCGGATGATCGCATACACCACGCTTGCGGCAGAGGGCGTCCTCGATGACTGGTCTGATTCAGAGCAGGGTGTTCTTGCCCTGGTGTTGTTACTGGATCGTATCAACCGAATCTGTTACCGCAATGGAGTGATCGCTTTTGCCAATGATAAAAAAGCGCGAGCGCTGAGTCGGCAGCTTGTTCGTTCCCTGCCGTTCAAAAACTTTTCGGTTGTTGAAGCAGTTATGTTGCTGTTCCCCTTGATCGTATCAGAACGCGTAGAGGAGATTGAAATGGCACTGTCAGCAATGGCCAGGTTTGATTCCAGCGGAAATGCTGAAGAGTCACGCTACCTGAGCGATATTAACGCCTTGGCTAGCAGAAACCTGCTGTTGATACAGCGCTTTGGTCGTTATCCCCATCGGGCCCGCATGCTCGGTAAAAGACTGTCATCAGATGAAGAGGAATTTGTGCGCGCTTATTCCTGGCAAGCCTGGATATAACATGTAAATCGGAACAGACTGTTTATGCGTATACAAGAATCGAGGCATTCATTAGAATATGCTTCTAGTTTTTACCAGGCCCACCATGGGACGCAACGAATATTTTTTTACAGGAATCGGATATGAGCTTTAAAGGTACCAGTGATTACGTCGCAACCGATGATCTCCAGATGGCCGTAAATGCAGCGATCGCATTAGAGAAACCCCTGCTCATAAAGGGTGAACCCGGCACCGGAAAAACCATGTTGGCAGAACAGTTGGCTGCTTCGTTGGGTACCAAGCTGATACAGTGGCACATCAAATCGACCACCAAGGCTCAGCAGGGCCTGTATGAATACGATGCCGTTTCCCGTCTACGTGATTCGCAGCTGGGTGATGACAAGGTTCATGACATTTCCAATTACATCGTCAAGGGCAAGTTGTGGGAAGCTTTTGAAGCAGAAGAGCGGGTTGTATTGCTGATTGATGAAATCGATAAGGCCGACATAGAGTTCCCCAACGATTTGTTGCTCGAAATCGATAAGATGGAATTTTTCGTCTATGAAACTCAGGAGCGCATTGTCGCAAAACAGCGCCCCATCGTATTGATCACCAGTAACAATGAAAAAGAACTGCCGGACGCTTTTCTTCGTCGCTGTTTCTTCCATTACATCAACTTCCCGGATCACGAAACAATGGAGAAGATTGTTGCCGTGCATTATCCCGATCTCAAGCAGAATTTGCTGAAAGATGCGCTGGATGTGTTTTTTGATGTGCGCAAAGTGCCTGGGCTGAAGAAAAAGCCGTCAACCAGTGAATTGATAGACTGGTTGAAGCTGTTGATGGCAGACGAAATGTCTGAAAAATTACTGCAGGAACGTGATCCTAGTAAAGCAATTCCGCCGCTCTATGGCGCACTGCTGAAAAATGAACAGGATGTGCATTTGTTGCAGCGCCTGGCCTTCATGGCGCGAAGAAAAGGCTAAGAGCTTCAACTCAAACAGCAAGTATTCAGGCAGGTGAGAATATGTTGATCGATTTTTTCCAGGAAGTGCGTGCTGCTCGCGTTCCCGCTACGCTCAAGGAGTTTCTGGACCTGATGCAGGCGCTGGAAAAGCAATTGGTGTTCGCGGATATCGATGAGTTCTATTACCTGAGCCGTTTGTGTCTGGTTAAGGATGAAAAGCATTTTGACAAGTTTGACCGTGCCTATGACAAGTATTTCAAGGGTATAGAAAGTCTGGATGACCTCTTTGCCGAGGCCGAGATTCCGGATGATTGGCTGGAAACGGAGTTTGCTCGCAATTTAACCGAAGAACAAAAAGCGCAGATCGAAGCCATGGGCGGTTTGGATGCGCTGATGGAAGCGTTTCGGGAGCGTTTGGAAGAGCAGAAGAAAAAGCACCAGGGCGGCAATAAAATGATTGGCACTGGTGGAACATCACCCTTTGGTGCCGACGGCTACAACCCGGAAGGTTTTAGAATCGGGCAGAAGAGTGGTCGCCATGGTCGGGCCGTAAAAGTCTGGGAAAAGCGCGGCTACAAAGATCTGGATGGCGACATTACGCTTGGTATCCGAAACATCAAGATGGCTCTGCGCCGTCTGCGCAAATTTGCCAGAGAGGGTGCTGTCGAAGAACTGGATATGGATGATACCATCCGGTCCACGGCCCGCAATGCCGGCTACCTGGATTTGAAAATGGTTCCGGAGCGTCACAATACCATCAAGGTGCTGTTGTTTTTTGATGTGGGCGGTTCGATGGATCCCCACGTCAAGGTTTGCGAAGAGCTATTTTCGGCCGCGCGCGTAGAGTTCAAGCACATGGAGTATTTCTATTTCCACAACTTCATATACGAAAGCGTGTGGAAAAATAATCTCCGACGCAGTAATGAAACGACCTCGCTGTATGATGTTCTGCACAAATATTCCCCTGACTACAAGGTGATTTTTGTCGGTGATGCCTCGATGGCACCCTATGAGATAACTCAGCCCGGGGGCAGTATTGAACACTGGAACGAGGAAGCTGGTGCAGTCTGGATGCAACGTCTGACTGAACACTTTGAAAAAGTCATTTGGGTAAACCCCTTGCCTGAAGCGTATTGGGGGGAGGGTGGTTCCCTGGGTATCACCAAACAGTTGTTAGAAAATCACATGTACCCGATGACGGTCGAGGGTCTGGAAGAGGGAATGCGATACCTGAGTCGTTGATCGTGTTGGGGCGCCGTTTGTAATCCTTATTTAGTGAAACAGTGCCGATTACTCGGCTTTGGATTGATGGTAACATCGCGATCAACCTGTTCTTCGGTTACCCCAAACTCATACTTCAGACTAAAGACACGATATGGATATTCGACGCCAAAGGTCTCTTCTGGTTTCGCTTTGCTTGTTTTTTTGTTTTCAATTCCCGCTCTCCGCCAACGATGAAATCGTTCAGCGTGCAGAGCAGCTCAAGCAGGAACTGATTGACCTGAACCGGGATTTGTATCAGTTTGAAGAAGACTTGCTCCATCCTGCCAATACACAGATTGCACTTTTTCTATCCATGGCTCCTGAGAGTACGTTTCTGCTGGACTCTATCGAGCTGCGTCTCGATGACGAAATGATCACGTCTTATCTGTACAAGGAAAAGGAAATCAGTGCCCTCAAAAAGGGTGGTATCCAACGTCTTTACGTTGGCAGTCTGTCTGATGGCAAGCACAAGCTGACGGCTCGTTTTAATGGGCAAGGCTCCAATGCGCGGTACTACCGTCGCAAGAAAGCCATGAACTTCGTCAAAGAAGACAGCGCCAAATATATTCAGTTGGTGATTACCGAAGATACTCGAACGCGAGAACCGTTGTTTAAAGTCAAACAGTGGTAGAGGCGTTATTGTCTTCATGAAAGTCTGTCATCATCGATCCAAACGTCCCTTAGCCTGTGTTGGTGAACCAGCAGATTTTGCGCGTCGCTGGCTACACAAGCTGTTAGTTGTCCTCGCCATCTTGTCTTCGTCCGCTGTTCACGCGATGCCTCAGGAGTTGTTCGAAGGCGTGGTTCGTTTTGAGCTGGAAAGTGGCAATCATTTCGATGCTCTGGTGCTCATGGATCAAGCCCATGCTAAACGGGATCCGGTGAGTTACGCTGCTGCCCTGAAGGGATTCAACATGGATAGCGGCGTTGAAGCCTTGATGGAACAAATCAGTTCTGCAGATCAGGAATTGAGTCCGAATGACTATTTCCAGATAGGCAGGATTGAATATGATTCGGATCGCTGTGTGCCTGCGCTGAAGGCCTTCAAGCATCTGAAAAACAAGCTCGGTCTCGAAGAAAAACAGGAATGGGCGTTTTATCGGGCGAACTGCTTTATAAAGTTGGGGAGTGATGTCCGGGCAGCACAGGTGTTGAGCGATATTCTCAGCGGGATATGGGTGTCGCATGCCTATTTCAATCTTGCCATGTCTTACGCGGAAACCTCATCCGTAAAAACCAAATCGCTGGTGGCTCTGCGCGTGGCGGCTTCCTTGAATGCCGGTGAAACCCTGGCAGAAAAGGAACTCAATGATCGAATTTACTACGCCGCAGGTGCGATCTATCTGAATGAAGAAAAGCCGGATTTGGCTACGGAATTCTTCAAAAAGGTTAATCTGGATTCCGCAACCGCACCACAGGCGCTTTATCTCAATGGCGTCGCAAACCTTCAGCTCAATGATTTTCGCGCTGCCACGCAGAACTGGTTCAGCGTGAAGAAATATCCGGTCATCCATACCGGCGTAGCTGAATCCCTGTTAGCCATTCCCTATGCATATGAACGTTCAGGCTATGTCAGTCAGGCCCTGGAAGCCTACCTGGAGGCCAGTTCCACCTTTGAGAAAGAGTTGCAGACCATCGATAAAGTCAGTGCATTGCTGGCAGAACATGGCTTTCAGCGAGTACTGGTCGATGAAAGCGAACTGGAAGGACTGGAGTGGTTCCTGGCCAAAGATGTCGCACGCAACACCCAGCGGGCGGCTTACTACAGTTTTCTGGCGGAAGATGAAGCAATCTACGATGCCATCGAGCTGCTGCTGGAAATGAAAATGTTGCGTGAGAGCCTGTCTTTCTGGGCGTCGCAACTCAAAGTTTACAAAGGTTCCTTGACTAAGAAGCAGCGGGATTTTGCGTCCCGCAGTGCTGCGTTTAAGCCTGCTCAGGTCAAAGCAGAAATCAAGGAATTCGGAAAGCGGTCGCGGGAGCTGCGACAGTCACCCGAAGCCAATCCTAAACTGATTGAACAGCTGCAACTGGATCGCATTCCGAAAAGTCTTGATGCCCTGTCGCAGAGACTGGCGGCATTGCAAAACAAGATTGCCAAAGGTCGGGATCGCTTGAAATCACAGTTATCCCAGAGTCAGGCGCTGAACAAACGCATTGTCGGGGGTTCCAGAGAACTGGATGACTTGATTCGTAAACTGGACGACTACATTACCGATAAGGCGCTTGCTCGCATGGTGTTGCTGAAGCAAACCATGCAGGCGAATTTTGAACGCTCGGAGCAGGGACTGATACACATTCTGGAAAATATTGCCGTCTCCAATACCAGTCGGCGCAACCTACTCGATGGCAGGTATCAATAATGGCTGTGAGTTGGTTTGAGACAGTTTTCTGCGTCCGGGTATCCCTACATCCTCAGCGTGTCCGCCTGGCTTTGTTGTCAGCGATTCTCTACTTTGTGTTCGGTGCGTCAAATGCCATGTCGGATGCCGAACCCTTTATTATCGAGACCCCATCAGAACCTAAAACCATTGGCGAAATAAAGCCCGCATTCCTGGTGTACAAAGACAAGGAGTTGCCCAAGGTTTCAGTCGAGTACGTGTTGAAACGCTACATCAAGCTATTTGAGAACGCACAGGCTCCTGATGTGCGTGTCGATGCCCTTAACCGTATCAATAATCTCAGCGCCCAGTATGGTCTTAGCAGTAAAAAGCTCAGCATCGATAAAGTGCGCCAGTCGGAGGCCGTGCTCGAAAGCTATGACAATATCGTTGATTCGGGGATTTTTTACCAACGCATGGATGAGTTGCTATATCAAACGGCCAAGGCAACATCCTTTATCGGCAATGCCGAAGAATCCATCAAGCGCTTGAAATTGCTGGTGGGGCTTTATCCACGATCTCGCCTGGTGGATGAGAGCCGTTTCAGGATGGCCGAGGCCTACTTTGATTTGGGGCAATATGCTGAGGCTGAGGCTGAATACAAGAAGATCCTCGCCTTCTCTGAAGGTGAAGATTTTGATACCAAAGCAACCTTCAAAGCGGGCTGGGCGGTATTTCGTCAAAACCGCTTCGAAGAAGCACAGAATCTGGGTATCAAAACCCTGGATTATTTTCCCGTTCTGAAAGGTTCCAAAGAGATTGAAGGCCTTGGGGAAAACGAAACTGATCTTGTTGAAGATACTATTCGTCTGCTAGCGATTATGTTCGCTCGCCAGGATGGCGCCAAAACGATTGAAACACTGCAATCGAGCGTGGGACACCAGGACTATGCCTACTTGCTCTACGATGGTCTGTTTCGCTTTCACTTGAGGCAGGATCGATTTGAGGAAGGTGCTTTGGTTGCGGAAGCCTACACACGCAATTATCCAGAGCGCTTTGAGGCCTATCAAATGGCTCTGAATACAATTCGTTCCTATAACAAGGGTGAATTTGATATCAAGGAATGGAATGCCAAAGAGAACTTTGTCGCCCAGTTTGGTACCGAGACTCACTACTGGACCCTGCTTGATGAAAAACAACAATCAGTCGTGCGACCTCACGTGATCAGTTATCTCTCGGAACTTGCCCATCTGTACTATGTCCGCATGCAGAGGGCTTTGGAGTCTGAGGGCGAAGGTCATGTTTCCCATGCGCTCAGGGCCAGCGAATATTATCTTGAGTTGGCGGCAACGGAACCGGAAAGTCGTGCCAATGGAGAGTATGTCTTTTTGGCGGCAGAAGCGAATAGTCTCGCCGGGCGTATAGAAAACGCCGTTTCACTCTATGAGCGCGCAGCGTATCAGGAAGCACCACACCAGTATGCGTCCGAATCCGGTTATGCTGCGATTATCAAATACCAGGAATGGCTGAACTCTCTGGACCCGGTGAGCGAAGAGGCAACGACAGAAGCCATCGTAGGCAAGCGACGTGAAAGTATCGAACGGTTTGCGAGTGTTTTCCCGGAAAACAACAGAACACCTGCTTTGTTGAATGATCTGGCAAATGAGCTGTTTGTGGCTGGCGATTATGCCTATGCCCAGAGTACAGCGCAGCGTGTGCTTGAATATGATGCTGTCGAGGAAGATGTGCGTTACGCCAGTGCCCTGGTTAACGCCCACAGTCTGTTCGAGTTGGAAGAGTATCGCCAGGCAGAACAGGCCTATGAACTCGCGCTGGGTTTCCAGGGTCGAAAAGGGCAAAACGCTCTGCGAGAACGGCTGGCGGCGAGTATTTATAAACAGGCTGAATTAACGGTAGATCCGCTGCAAAGTGCGTCGCTGTTTTTGCGTGTAGCCGATGCGGTGCCTGGCAGTAGTATCGTGGCGCAGTCTCTGTATGATGCTTCGGTTAAACAGCTCAGTGCCCAATCTTGGGATGCGGCTATCGCTACACTCAATCACTTCCAGCACGCTTATCCCGACAACGAATATTATCAGGATGCCAACGAAAAGCTCATTTACGCCTATGAGCAAAATGGTGATCAAATTGCCGCAGCCGAAAAACTGGTTGAAGTATCCAACAGCAGCAAAGACGTGAATCGCGCCCAGAACGCGCTGTTCCAGGCAGCTGAATACTATCAGCAAAACGGTTTTGGTTATGAAGCGACGCAACTCTTCGAGCGTTTTGTGGGGCAATATCCCCAAGCCTTCGCTCTGAACCTGGAAGCCTATGACCGGATTGTAAGGTTCTATGACGGCGAGGACCGCAAACAGAGCGCGAATGACTGGCGCAAACGTTTGATTGCCTATGAAGCAAACAATTCCGGGTCGCAGACTTCACGGTCCCGTTATCTTGCTGCCTCAGCCGTTGCTTCACTGGCGGAAGTGGACCGGGATGCTTTCTATGCGGCAGCATTGACCCTGCCTTTGAAAGCATCGCTTGGCGAGAAGAAAAACGCGCTCAATGCTGCGGTAAAACAATATGAGAAGCTGGCGGGTTACGGGGTCGCTGAATTTACTTCGGCAGCAACCTTTGAAATTGGCTCGCTTTATCGTCAACTGGCGGTGGATCTGATGCAATCCGAGCGTCCTGATAGCCTGGATGAACTACAGCTCGAACAGTATGACATTCTGCTCGAAGAGCAGGCCTATCCTTTTGAAGAGAAGGCAATGGAAATTTATCGCATCAATATCGCGAAGGTAGCGAGTGGCCAATATGATCAGTGGATTGCCAAGACCTATACCGTGCTGGAACAGATGAATCCCACAGAATTCAAACGACGTTTTAAGTCAATCAACTATGCTGAATCAATTTACTAATTTACCCCATCTGGTGCTGATCTGTCTGGTACTGACGGCCTGTGCAGGAAAACAGGGAAAAGCGCCTGTGCAGCCTGCCAAACCAACGCTTGCCGTTGCCAAACTGGTGTTGACACCAGAAGATCAGACGATGTTTCAGCAGGCGCTGGCAGCCATGCGAAACCAATCCTATGACGAGGCCAGTCGATTGTTCGAGCAACTGTTGCAGCGTCACCCGGGTTTGGCCGGGGCTAAAGTCAATCTGGGCATTATTGAACAGGAACAGGGCGACTTTGATGCTGCCCGCGACTTGTATACGCAGGCTTTGTCCCTGAATCCATCGAATCAGGAGGCGCTTTTACAGCTCGCATTAATCGACAAGCAAGAGGGATCGTTTCGTGATGCGGAGTCAAAACTGTTGCAAGTTGTTGATATAAATGACGATAATGCTCGCGCCCATTATAACCTGGGGGTTCTGAATGAAGTTTTCTTTCAGGATTATGATGCAGCCATTGATCATTATGAGCGCTATGTTAGTTTATCCGCCGCGGATGATGTGGAAACGGTGAAACGCTGGATTCTGCTATTGGAGCGTAAGTAATGACTGTTAACTCTATGCTGGTACGGCGTGCCTTAATGCTGATGATCGTTGGCGTTTCAAGCGGAGTGCTTGCCCAGGACGGCGACTCAGCGAGTGAAAATAAAATTGAAACAGTCGGCGAAGTATCCATCATAGGAAACACCGAGCTACCCAATGTCAGCTTCAATTTGCCCTGGCAGTTACCGAGCGTACAGAACCGCGAAGAACAGTCGCCGCCCACGGAACTGCCCGGCATGTTTTCGCCCATTGAGCCCCGTCGACATCAGCAGCAGGTATTTTTTCAACGCTATTTGGAGCTGGATGTGTCCGGCTTTTCAAAACGTTGAGGTGTAAACAAGCGTTAAAACAAACAGTTTCTTGCGCAGGTCGTCCACGTCCAGCGTTAACAAAATCTACTATTAACCGGCTAGCGAATAAGAACACATTCATTCCTCGCCCAAAGACGAACTATCGCATTAGGAGAACAGACAATGTTTGAAACAGTGGTACGGTTTTTCCAGGAAGGGGGACTGTTTATGTATCCCATCGCCCTGGTTCTGATTATCGGACTCGCCATTGCTTTGGAACGCTACGTGTATTTGTCCTCTGCGAAGCGCGCCAATCGGGCAGCTTTTGATAAAGGTATGCTGCCGATTCTGAGAAAGCGAGACTACAAAACCGCGCTGAAGTTTGCGAATGACTCTGATACGGCGATTGCAGCGATTATGGGGGCTGGTATCTCACGGCTGCTGGGGAATAGCAGTCGCGACGAAATAGAGTTTGCGATGGAAGAGGGTTTGATGGAAACCCTGCCAAGGCTTGAAAAACGCACCCAGTATCTGGCTACCCTGGCCAACGTATCGACCTTGCTGGGACTGCTTGGAACCATTATTGGTCTGATTGCCGCGTTTACTGCGGTCGCTAACGCTGATCCCGCAGAAAAAGCCTCGCTGCTATCTCAGAGTATTTCTGTCGCGATGAATACGACTGCGTTCGGTCTGATGTCTGCAATTCCTTTATTGCTGTTTCATGCGGTATTACAAACCAAAACCAATGAGATCGTGGACAGCTTCGAAATGGCAGGCGTCAAGTTGCTGAATATGATTTCTGATCAGGCACCTCGATAGCACCTGATCGTTTGAAGACTTCTTTTCTCCGGGACTGATAAGTAAAAGCATGGCGCGCAGAAAACACAAACGAATGGTTCAGCAAGCGGATCTGGATATCACTGCATTCATGAATTTGATGATTGTGCTGGTGCCGGTGCTGTTGTTGAGTATGGTTTTTGCCCACACCGCGGTCCTGGATTTGAATTTCCCTATCTCGGATGCAGCTCAGCAGGCGCTCGATAATGACGAAGACTTCCAGCTTCAGGTCATTGTCAGAGAGGATGGTTTGCGTGTTGCAGATTCTCGAGGTGGATTGATCAAACGCATTCCTAAATTGCAGGATCAGCATGATTTTGATGCTTTGTCCTCGGTATTGCAGCAGCTGAAAACCCGGATGCCTGACAAAACTGACATCACCTTGCTGTTGGAAGAGGATGTCGATTACCAGACCCTCGTTTCGGCCATGGATACAACCCGCTCCTATAAAGCTGTTGTTGCGGCCAGTGTGGTAGAGGCAGAGCTGTTTCCGGACATTTCCATTGGCGATGCGCCGCGCTTGAGTACCGGTAATTCAGAGGATGCATCCCAATGAAACTCTCCAGACGCGCCAAGCGTATGCAGCGACATTACACCAGGATGCACAAGGCTGGCGGGCTAAACCTGGTATCGCTGATGGATATCTTCACCATTCTGGTGTTCTTTTTGATGGTGAACTCCTCTGATGTCAAAGTGCTGCAACAGGACAAGCAGGTGGAATTGCCTGAGTCCGTTGCTCAGACAGAGCCAAGTGAAACCCTCGTGATTGCATTGTCAGGTGACAATGTTCTGGTTCAGGGGCGTCCAGTTGCCCGTTTGAGCGAACAGGGAGAAGACATCATTGTCGGCCTGAAGGAAGAACTCGATTATCAGGCGCAAAAATCGGTCAGGGGTGATGAGCCGGAGCAAGGACTTTCGGTTACTTTGGTCGCGGACAAAAGCACCCCTTATCGAGTCCTTAAGCGATTGATGGCTACTTGCACTGCCAGCAACTACACCAATGTATCCCTTGCTGTTTCCCGACAAAGCCAGGATAAGGGGGCTTGATGCGGGTATCGCAAGATCGACTGATGCTGCCCTGGACCGAGGACCAGCGGGAAAGCGGCCGATTCAGACTGATACTGACGCTGGCGTTTGTCGTTTTGGTGTCGGTATCCATATGGATTCCACTGATTGATTTGCCAGAACCTGATCGGGAAACACTCGAGGAGTTACCACCCCAACTTGCCCGCTTGGTAGTTGAAGAACCAGAGCCCCCAAAACCTCAACCCGAACCAGAACCAGAACCAGAACCAGAACCAGAACCAGAACCAGAGCCGGAAGCAGAGCCAGAGCCAGAAGCCGAACCCGAACCCGTACCAGAGCCGCCGAAGCCCGAGGAAAAACCAGAACCGAAGCCACAGATCAAGCAAACGGTTACCGAGGCGCGGGAAGTCGCCAGGAAAACGGGGCTGCTCGCACTGCAGGACGATTTGGCAGATCTGCGCGAAGCAGTTGATACCACCAGTTTGAGCCAGGATTCGCTGCCTCGAGCGGAAGCAACCATAGCAGCAAAAGCCACGTCAGCAAATTCTGGTCAGGTGCTCAAGGGCAGTGGGGGAATCAAGACTGAAGGGCTGTCAGCGCCTGCCGAAACCATTGCGCTCGCAGATCGACAGGGAACGACTCTCGATGAAACGGAGGCCGAGCAGGAGTTGGCGCGGGCAGAGGCAGAAGCCGCCCTGAGAGCAAATGTGCGCAGCGATGAAAGTATCCGTTTGGCTATCGAAAAGCTTAAAGCATCGTTCTATAAGCTGTATAACCGTGAATTACGCAAGGATCCGTTCCTGGAGGGACGTCTGGTACTGGAGATTGTGATAGAGCCCAATGGTAACGTGCCTTACTGCCGTGTCGTGAGTTCGGAGCTCAATCATAAGTCCCTTGAAAGCAAGATATGCAATCGCATGAAACTTTCCAACTTTGGTGCAGAAAACGTGGCCACGGCAACACGACAGATTCCTTTTGATTTCCAGCCCAAGTAAGGCAATAAGAGCAACTGTGCGTTCACATGGCTAAAAAGTCTCCCAGAAAATCCGGATTGGCAAAACAAAAAGCGAAATATCGGAAAGCGTCCACTGAAGTACTTAGCTCGTCTGATAGACAAAAGCTCCAGGCGACTTTACAGCAAGGCCTGGCTTTTCATCGACAGAATAATCTGATTGCTGCCGAGCAAGGCTATCGTCAAGCGCTGCAGATTGATCCCGGTAACGCGGAAGCCCATCAATACTTGGCTGTGATCGCCCGATCTACAGGGCACATTGAAGCGGCCATGAACCACCTGCAAAGTGCACTTGCCAGGGATTCCGCACAACCAAAGTTACATTTCATGCTTGCCCAGCTCATGGAAGGCACGGGACGATTTGACACCGCAATTCAGCACTATCAATACAGTATTGAGCTCGATACACGCTTTGTCGAAGCGCTGAATAATCTGGGTGTTCTGTTTAAGAAAGTACATCGTTACCGGGATGCTGTGGGGTGTTTTGAGCGGGTACTCAAGCTGAATCCCGGCTCGGCTCAGGTTCTCAGTAATCTTGGAAACTGTTTGAAAGAATCCGGACAGATCGATACCGCAATTGATACGCTGGAAAAGGCGGTTGCAAGCGATCCGAATCTGCTGGGAGCCCATTCGAATCTACTCCTGGCCCTGAATTATCTGGAAGACAAATCTCCAGAGGAGGTTGCCGAAGCTCACAAGGCCTGGGGCAAAGCATCTAATCTTGGTGAGCATGTACGCAGTCGGCCCTATGATTTCAGTCGGTATCAGGAACAAAAAGGGGATCTGCAACGCCGTATTAAGCTCGGTTTTGTGTCGGCTGATTTGCATCGCCATTCCGTCGCTTTTTTTATAGAGCCTTTATTGGAACACCTCGATCGGAAGCGCTTTGAGCTGACCTGCTATTACAACAACTCGGTGACTGATCCGGTTCAGGAGCGCTTGCAGCAGGCCTCAGAGCATTGGGTGGCGGTTGAGTCCTGGAATGACGATGCACTGGCAGATCAAATCTATAAAGATGCCATCGATATTCTGATAGACCTGTCCGGACACAGTGCGCACAATCGGCTACCGGTGTTCGCTCGCAGGCCCGCGCCGGTGCAAATGACCTGGTTGGGCTATCCAAACACCACGGGGCTGGCCGCGATCGATTATCGTATCAGTGATGATATTGCTGATCCGCCCGGATCATCTGAAGCCTTGTGTTCAGAAGAGATACTGCGTGTAGATGGTGGGTTCCTGTGTTACCAGGGTAATGATGAGTTGCCGGAACCGGTGGATACGCCGGCGCTGAAAAATGGTTATATCACCTTCGGCTGCTGTAACAATGCGGTAAAGATAAGTCCTGCTCAGGTTGCAAGGTGGTCGGAAATCCTGAAGGCTTTGCCAACTGCGCGTTTGCTGCTCAAGGCACCACAGTTTGGTGATCTCCATACCCGAGAGCACTTTCTTTCTCTTTTCCAAAAGCAGGGTATTGATCCAGGGCGCTTAGCGTTTTCGGGTCTGGTACCGGATTATGTCGATCATATGCGTTTTTACGAAACCATTGATATAGCGCTGGACACCTTTCCCTACAACGGAACCACAACAACCTTTGAGGGGCTTTGGATGGGCGTGCCGGCGCTTACGCTGGCCGGAGACAGTCATGCCTCAAGAGTTGGTGCGAGTATTCTGACTCGCTTGGGTTTGGAGAAGTGTGTTGCACACAGCAGTGAGGATTTACTCGAATGTGCGCTGGGAATGAGCGCGGACCTTGATGCATTAAACCAAGTGCGAAGAAAGCTCAGGCTTGATCTCAAATCGCTTGTTATTGGCGATCCGGAAAGATTTACGCGCAATATGGAAAGTGTGCTGAAAAATGCCTGGCACAGATATCTGGAAAAAGTGTAACGCTGGCTGCGATTGCTAAGACTACTAGGATTGCTAGGGCTGAATCCCGGGAAACAATAGATTTTCCTCTGCGAATCAAGCCCCTGAATGGCGCCGAATGAAAATCATCAGCTCTCGATGGTAATGCGCGGTAACTCGGGCGTTTCCATAGATACCTTGTCCACAGGCGCGATAACTTTGGACGTACCGGATACCACTTCCGCATTGTCCTGGTTAGTGACTTCGCATCTAAGTACGACGCGATGACGCTCAAGTTTTTCCTCAACCGTAAGCTTGACCGTGAGCGTGTCTCCAAGCTCCACCGGGCAATGAAATTTCAGTTTCTGTTCCAAATGAATCGTTCCCGGTCCGGGAATCACCGAGGTCAGGGCGGCAGAGATTAATGAGCTCGCCCACATGCCATGACCGATGTGTTCCTTGGTGGTGGCTTTGGTTGCCACCTCCGTGTTGAGGGACACAGGATTTACGTCACCCGAAGCTGCTGCAAACAAAAGCAGCTCCTCATTGGTCAAGGACTTGGTGAAAGTGGCATAGTCGCCCACATGCAGTTCGTCGTAGGTGATGTTCTCAATGGCACGCATAGTTTGTTAAAGTCTCGTTTTTTAATTCAATACCTTTAGCATAGGCCACATTCCTTGCGAATCAACAGTCACAGACCTGCCTTTTTTGTGGTGGTCTTTACTAAACCTCGCATGCTTGAATCGATTATCCGGAACACCATCATCTAATGCCCCAGTCTTTTGCCAGCTGTCTTTACAGTGATCAGGTTCGTTTGAACAAGCTCAATAAACAGTTAGACCGCCTTCGGGATCCGGAAGAGCGGGGACGCCTGGAATCGAAAATCGAAACACTTCGATCAGAAAGCGAGCACACCCTGAACGCCAGGCTGCAACAACAATTGAATTTGTCGTTTCCGGAAGACTTGCCTGTTTCGGGAAAATCTGAAGAGATAGCCAAAGCCCTTACTGAAAATCAGGTGGTCATCGTAGCGGGTGAAACCGGATCCGGAAAAACCACCCAGTTGCCCAAAATATGCTTGCAGGCAGGTTTCGGCTTCAAGGGAATGATTGGCCATACCCAACCCAGGCGTCTGGCTGCCCGGACGGTCAGCTCCCGTATTGCCAGTGAAATGCAGGTCGAACTGGGTGAGGCAGTGGGGTATCAGGTCCGCTTTACTGACCAGGTAAGCCGTAACACGCTGATAAAAGTCATGACAGACGGTATCCTGCTGTCTGAAATTAAGCAGGATCCCATCCTTAATCGCTATGAAGTGCTGATTATCGATGAGGCTCACGAGCGCAGCCTTAACATTGACTTTCTCCTGGGCTACATCAAACAAATTCTCCCGAAGCGACCTGAGCTGAAAGTGCTGATTACTTCCGCGACCATTGATGTAGAGCGCTTCTCTGGCTATTTCTCTGAAGCGCCTGTGTTAGAGGTGGAAGGGCGTAGCTTTCCGGTTGACGTTTTTTATCGGCCGCCAGTTTACGATTCGGATGATGATTCTTCACTGGCCCGTCAAATCAGTGATGTGATGGAAGAAATCCAGTCCGAGGAAAGAGCTCGGGGCTGGCGCGCAGGAGATGTGCTGGTGTTTCTTCCCGGTGAGCGGGAGATTCGCGACACCGCTAAATATCTCCGTCATGCGGAATGGCGCGACACGGAAATACTTCCCCTGTATGCGCGCCTGAGTGCGCAAGAGCAAAATCGGGTGTTCCGATCGCATGCCGGGCGTCGCATAGTATTGGCGACGAACGTAGCAGAAACCTCTATTACTGTGCCGGGTATTCGTTATGTGATTGATCCCGGAACAGTGAGAATGTCGCGCTACAGTTACCGTTCCAAGATCCAGCGTTTGCCAATCGAAGCGGTGTCTCAGGCCAGTGCCAATCAGCGTAAAGGGCGCTGCGGACGGGTTGCAGAAGGGATCTGCTACCGTCTTTATTCTGAGGAGGATTTTCAGAATCGCCCCCAATATACCGACCCGGAAATTCTGCGGACCAATCTGGCTGCCGTTATTCTGAAAATGCTCGACTCCGGTATCGGGAAAGTCAGGCATTTCCCGTTTATAGATGTGCCGGAAAAAAAGTTATGGAACGATGGGTATAAGCTGTTGTTTGAGCTTGGTGCAGTGACCAGGCAGGAAAAGCTAACCCCGTTGGGCAAGCAGATGGCTCGTATTCCCGCAGACCCGCGCTTGTCACGTATCCTGCTCGCCTCAGTAGATGAAGGTTGCGTGGATGAGGCGCTTGTTATTGTTAGCGCTTTGAGTGTCCAGGACCCCCGCGAACGTCCTGCGGAAAAACGTCAGGCTGCCGATCAGGCCCATGCCTTGTTTCGTGATGCCGATTCTGACTTCGTCGCTTGGCTGAACCTGTGGAAAGAAGTCGAAAAACAGCGACAGGAACTGTCGGCCAGTCAGTTTAAAAAGTTCTGCCAAAAGCACTTTCTGTCCTATATGAGACTGCGTGAGTGGCGCGAATTGCATCGACAGTACCACCTGACCCTCAAACCTTTGCTCAAACTGAAACAGACAACTGAGGCCGATTACGATGCGGTTCACCGCTCCCTGCTGCACGGCTTTCTTGGTCAAATAGGACATCATGACGAAAAGCGTGACTATCAAGGCTGCCGTAACCGAAAATTTCAGATATTTCCAGGCTCTGCGATCGCCAAACGACAATGCAAATGGCTGGTAGCCGCTGAAATCGTAGAGACCCAGCAAGTATACGCACGTCACTGCGCCCGAATCGATCCCTCCTGGATTGAGCCGATGGCGCAACACCTGGTCAAGAAATCCTGGAGTGAGCCCCATTGGGAGAAAAAACGGGCGCAGGTGTGCGCCTATGAAAAAGTCAGTCTGTATGGACTCGAAATCGTTGCCCGACGAAAAGTAAATTTTGCCAATATCGACCCGCTTGTGTCCCGCGAGATATTTATTCGCAGCGGGCTTGTGGAGGGGGAATATCAGGGGCGTGTCAAAGTTATAGAGGAAAACCGCGCACTGGCCGAGTCATTGGAAGCGATCGAGGATAGAACACGAAAACGCGATATTGTTGTCGATGACGAGCAGATTTTTCAGCTCTATGACCAGCAATTGCCAGAGCATGTGGTGAGTGGCGCCAGCTTCGAAAAGTGGTATCGAAAGCTGGATGCAGATGCTCAGGCGGGTTTGAAATTTTCCCGCTCCGACCTGATGCGCAGCGCGGCGCCGGAATTTGATCCGCAAGCCTTTCCGGATTATCTCGAAAACAACGGCATCAAGTTCCCCCTGAGTTACCAGTTTAATCCCGGCGATCAGAAAGATGGTGTGACGGTGAGTGTTCCCCTGCATGCAGCGCGGCAGTTGTCAGCAGAGCGCCTGGAACTGCTGGTGCCCGGTCTGTTGCGCGAGAAGTGTATCCAATTGATCAAGACATTGCCGCGGACGTTACGTAAACACCTGGTACCCGCGCCTGATACCGTCGATGAAATACTGCCGGCAATTGAGTCGAGCCAGTCTCCTCTGCTTGAAACGATGAGTCAGCAGATAAAAATTCGACGCAATGTTGATGTGCCTGTCGACGCCTGGGATCCAGCACAGTTGGAGGATCATTTGCGCATTAATGTCGAAATACTGGATGCAGAGGGGAAAGTGCTTAAACAGGGACGGCAAGTGGTTGAAATGGTCGATGAGCTCAGCGCGGAGATTGACCAGTCAGCCGCCCGTCTGACAGAACAGGAAGTGGAAACCATTCAGCTTCATGACTGGTCATTCGACGTGCTGGAGGACGAAGTGGAAACCACTCAGGCCGGGATTTCCATGCGCATGTTTCCCGCCTTGAAAGATTGTGGTTCGTATGTTGAGAAAATTCTTTGCGCCGATACCTTGCAGGCTGAAAAATTAAGCCGCTTGGGGACGGCAAGATTGCTTATATTCAGGCTGGCATCGCAGCTGGAAAGCATTGAAAAACAACTGCCGGACTATAAAAAAATGGCGCTGCTTTACGCGCCCGTAGGACAGGCTCGTTCGCTTTATGATGATTTTAAACTCGCTGTTGTCGCCAATCATTTTCTTGCCGGAGGAGCTGTTCGCAGTCAGGCGGCCTTCGAAGAACTGTTGGTGAGCAAACGTGGCGATTTTTTTGAATTCGCTGTGGATTTTTCGAAATTGGTCGCCGATATTTTGCAGGCCTATCACGAGCTCCAGAAATCCCTCAAAGGAAAAGTCAGTCTGGAAATGGCTATGCCACTCAGCGATCTCAAGAACCAGTTATCGCATCTGGTCTTTGATGGTTTTATTGCGACAACAGACTATGAACATCTGATCGACTTGCCGCGCTTTTTGTCCGCCGCGCGTCTGCGTTTTGAAAAAATGTCCCGCAATATGGCCCAGGAGCGTCAGGTGGTTCCCGTACTGCAAGCGTGGTGGCAGCAGTACTCGGAGAGAAAGAAGACACACGATGCTCAGGGGATTTTTGATCCCGAGCTGGAACATTTTCGCTGGATGATTGAAGAGCAACGAGTCTCATGGTTTGCACAAACTCTGGGGACCAGGGAAACGGTGTCGGAAAAACGGCTAAATCGCCAGTGGGATAAGGTCAGAAGAAGCTGATATCTGATGAATCAGAAGGATGAGCCAAATCCTCAAGTGCTGTGGCTGATTTGTTCATTGAGTTATTCGGAATGGGCTATTATTGTGCTTCGTTACCTTGAGCCCAGCGAGCAATTGCGGCACTCACTCATGCAGAACGATAGAAAAAGAGAGGCAAGCACATGATTCAGGCAGCGATCACCGGTACCGGACTTTTCACCCCGAATGAATCCATTACCAACGACGAGCTGGTTGCGAGCTTCAATGAATATGTGCGGCGCTATAACGAAAGCAATGCAAGTGATATTGCTTCGGGCTCCAAAGAGGCATTACAGGAGTCTTCTTCGGCCTTTATCGAGAAAGCTTCCGGAATCAAACAACGCTATGTGATGGACAAAGCAGGGATTCTCGATCCTGATGTGATGCATCCGCTCATTCCCGAACGCAGTAACGAAGAGCCCGGTGTTCAGTGTGAGATGGCTGTTGCAGCGGCAAAACAGGCGCTGGAAAACGCTAATCGCAGTGTCGAAGATATCGATGCTGTCATTGTGGCCTGTTCAAACATGCAACGAGCGTATCCGGCTGTCGCGGTGGAAGTTCAGCATTATCTGGGTATCGATGGTTTTGCCTACGACATGAACGTCGCCTGTTCGTCTGCCACCTTTGGTTTGCAGGCGGCTTTGAATCTGATTCAGACAGGCACAGCGCGAGCTGTACTGATGGTGAATCCGGAAATCTGCACCGCTCACCTGAATTTCCGTGACCGCGACAGCCATTTCATATTTGGTGATGTCTGCACCGCGGTGATCGTCGAGCGTAGCGATGAGCGTAATAGTGATGATTATTTTGAAGTGGTTGGCGCCAAGCTCAAAACCCGTTTCTCCAATAATATCCGCAATAATTTCGGCTTTTTAAATCGTTGCGCGCCGGGTACGGAAAATCACCCGGACAAACTCTTTGTTCAGCAGGGAAGAAAGGTCTTTAAGGAAGTGTCACCCCTCGTTGCAGAAATGATACTTGGTCATTTGGAGGAACATAATTTAAAGGCGAGTGATCTAAAAAGGCTCTGGCTTCATCAGGCAAACCTCAACATGAACCAGTTAATTGCCAAACGCGTACTGGGTAGGGACGCCACACTGGAAGAAGCGCCTGTAATTCTGGATCAGTATGCCAATACCAGCTCCGCAGGATCTGTGATTGCTTTACATAAAACCCGTGATGAGCTGGCGAAAGGAGAACTTGGCGTTCTCTGTTCCTTCGGAGCAGGTTATTCTGTTGGCAATGTGATCCTGAAAAAATGCTAGACTAAGCCGGCCTGTTCGAGTTGTTTGGGGCGGCGCATACCAGGGAAGATTACAATTGATAAAGAGTGAGCCATGAGACTTCTGCCCGGACTACCCGTAAACCGCGTTCATCTGATCCTTCTGTTTCTGTTATCGAGCCTTTCAGCGACGGCGCTGGGCCAGCAATATGAAGAACAGGATCGCTTCGAGTCCTTCAATCGGGCCATGTTTTCGTTCAACGAGCAGGCAGACAAGTATGTGATGAAGCCCGTTGCTCAGGCTTACAAGTTCGTCACGCCCAAAATCGTCAACGAAGGCATCACCAATATTTTCAAGAATCTGGATGACGTCGAAACCTTCGCAAATTCCCTGCTACAGGCTAAGTTTCACAACGCCATCGTGACATTAAATCGAATTATCTATAACACGACCTTCGGGCTTGGTGGCTTTTTTGATGTGGCGACCGCGTTCGGATTGCAGAACGACGAAGAAGATTTTGGCCAAACGCTGGCAGTGTGGGGGTATGAGTCCAGTAGCTATCTGGTCCTGCCTTTTCTCGGGCCTTCAACCGTCAGGGATCTGGGCGGGCGATTTGTCGATTCCTATTTCGAACCCCTGCAATATTTTGATGAAGTGCATCGTGACGCCATCATACTTTCCCAGGCGGTCAAGTTTGTCGATTTGAGGGCAGATTTGCTGGGCGCAGAGAATTTACTTCTGGGAACCGACCGATATCAATTCGTGCGTAGTGCCTACTACCAGAACCGGGAATTTCTTATCAAGGATGGTGAAATTTCAGATCCCTTTGCCAATGAGGACTTCGACGATTTCGAAGACTTCTGACCGTTTCGCTGTTTATCTGTCCGTGAATTCCTTGCCGTGTTAAAAACGGTACACATGTCACGTTAGTATCTGCCTATTACACAATTTCACAGAGATCACACCAAGCTCAACAGCCTTTGTTCGCTTCCTGACCTATAGTTGTATTACGTCTTTCTAAAACAACGAAGTAAGGAACCAGGACTTGTCTCGATCTCCTTCCAAGCGCATAAAAAAGCTTAAAGAACAACTCGAATCGGCGCGCAGCTATGAGCACTGGAGCGACGCAGCCCAGTCCCTTGATGAATTGGAAAACCGGCTGAGCTGGAAAAACAACATTGCCTCTGATGTCTACAACTACGAATTGTTGTCCGATCGCTTAAAGCTGCTGAGAAAGTACAAGGAAAGCGGGCGTATCGAAGACCTTTCCCGGGCTTTGAGGGAAGGTTTGCATCATGATCTTGGCAATATGGGTGATATTCGCCTTTATCAGCAGTGCTATTTCGGAACCAAGGGCCTCATCGAAAATTACATAACCGAGGTGTGTGAGTGTCTGGATTATGTCTGTGACAATCAAATCGAGGGCATGCCTTCTGGCAAGAAGCTCGATTTTTTTAAGGATATTCTGCTGAGCTTCGGCCGACCGGCATTGCTGTTAAGCGGTGGCGCCTCGCTTGGTGCGTTCCATATTGGGGTTGTCAAAGCCCTCTGGGAGCAGGATTTATTGCCCCAGGTCATCACCGGATCCAGCGCAGGCTCAATCATCGCTGCGACACTTGGAACCCACACCGACGATGAGTTACCCGCACTGTTTGATGCCAGTCGACACAATATGAAAGCATGGCGCTGGATGGGTATGCTCAGCGGTATCAAGGGCAAGGGTTTCATGGATCAGAAACAGCTTCAGGATTACATTCGCAGTTATGTTGGCGAATACACCATGCAGGAGGCCTACGAGAAAACCGGACGAAGTATTAATATCAGCGTTTCACCGGTTCAGCATTTTCAGAAAGCCCGCCTGCTAAGCGGATATACTTCGCCCTATATACTGATGTGGAGTGCGGCTCTGGCATCCTGTGCTGTCCCGGCGATATTCCCGCCGGTTAAACTCCTGAAGAAAGACAAGGATGGCCACAATGTTCCGTACATGCCCAGATTGCGATGGGTTGACGGTAGCGTTGTCAGTGATTTACCCATCGAACGTTTGATGCATCTTTATGACGTTAACTATTCCATTGTCAGTCAGACTAATCCCCACGTTGTCCCGTTTTTGCAGGAGAAGGCAGAAGAGGGGGGCAAGAAGCTCCGTGAGCTGCCTTTATCGCTTGCCAAAGCGGAGTTCAAATTCCATGGTCGTGCCGTATTTGACTACATGCGCCGTCACGTCAATTCGCAGATTGTCAGGCAGATCTCGGGGCAGTGCTATTCGATGATGACTCAGAACTACTATGGCGATGTGACCATTGCGCCCCGCTACAAGCTCAGACATTACGTGCGCATGATGGCGAACCCGAACCCGGAATTTATTCGCGAACTTATGCTGGAAGGCGAGCGTGCAACCTGGCCCAAGCTTTCCATGATCCGTACCCACGCCAAGATCAGTAAAACCCTGGAGCACTGCATTGAACGTCTGAAGCAGGACGTGCGTACGCATCGCGCCAAACTGACAGTTATTGCCTGATCCTGGTAATTTCTTTAAGCTTGCCGGAGTTAATTTCAGCTCCGGCAATGCGACGTCATGTACCTGGACTACTTCGGTCTTAAAGAACTACCTTTTTCTATTGCTCCCGATCCCCGCTACCTCTATATGAGCGAACGGCATCGGGAAGCCCTGGCGCATCTGCTCTATGGTGTCAGCGGGCAGGGCGGGTTTATCGTGTTGACCGGCGAAGTCGGCACCGGAAAAACCACGATTTGCCGCTGCTTCCTGCACCAGGTTCCGAAAAACACCGATGTTGCATTCATCGTCAATCCAAAGTTGTCGGCGCGAGAACTGTTGGCATCTATCTGTGACGAGTTTGGAATCGATTATCCTCCCTCTGCTTCCATCAAGATCCTTAATGATGTCCTGAATAAATACCTTCTCAAGGCCCATGCGGATGGCCGTCATACGGTATTGATCATTGATGAAGCCCAGAACCTGCGCATCGACGTACTGGAGCAGCTGCGTCTGCTGACCAATCTTGAGACCTCTGAGAAAAAGCTGCTGCAGATTATTCTGTTGGGACAACCTGAATTGAGGGAAATGCTGGCTCAAACGGAGTTGAGACAGTTGGCGCAGCGGGTAACGGCACGCTATCACCTCAGTGAGCTCAACAAAATGGAAGTGGGCGCCTATGTCCAGTGTCGATTGGCAGTGGCGGGTTGTAAGGGGCGCCTGTTTTCACTGTCAGCGCTGAACAAACTCTATCGATTAAGCCATGGCGTACCGCGTTTAATTAACCTGATTGCTGATCGCGCGTTACTGGGCGCCTATGCCAGCCAATCTGAACAGGTTGAAGCGGGCCACGTCAGCCAGGCTTACGATGAGATTAACGGCAAGGATTTTGGGAAAACCCTCGCGTTTACCCCCATCCATATCCTTGCGATTGCCGCCACAATCGTCGTGGTTGCCAGTGGCTGGCTCTTTTATCCTGCGACCAACAAAGTAATCGACTCGTTCTCAGAGTGGAGTCAGACCGCATTGCTGAATGAAGACGCACTGGAATCCAAAGAATCGAAAGCGAATGATTCTGCGGAAAATGTCTTGCTTGCCTCGTCAGGAGATAGCGATTCGGCAAACCGGGCCCAAAGCAATGCTCCCGCAAAAACAGTATCTACAGAAGCTTCAGAGCCTGAACCAACAGCTGTAGAGACTTTTGAAGTTGCGATGGCTAGTAAGGTATCGGCGGACCCGAAAACCGGGGCACCGGAAAAAGCCAACTTTATCGAAAACTTCCAGCAGGCCTTGTCTCACTCTGCAGACACTGTCCTGGCCTATGCCGAGGCAGCTTCACCCGAAAACAACAAAAGCACCACTTCTCAAGACCTGCCACCGCCGTCAGAAAAGTTTCCTTTTCTGAAAACTCTAGGTGACCGACAAAGTGACAGGCTCGGCAAGTACCATGCCTTTGCATCGGTATTTGACAGGTGGAATATTGATTACCCTGAAGAACCCTTTCGCTTGGCGTGTGATTACGCTGAGGTAAAAGGTCTCCGCTGCTTACACAAGAATGGTAACTGGCGCAGTTTGCTGCGTCTTGATCGGCCGGCAGTGCTCACCCTTTTTAACGAACAGGGGGATGAAATATACCTTGCTTTGCGCCGCATTGAGGGTGATCACGCAGAAGTCAGCCACAACGGAGAACGGTTCTGGGTCAGTCTTGAAGAAATTGACCGGCATTGGTTGGGTGAATATTCATTGTTATGGCGTTTACCGCCATACAAGTCCAACATCATTCAGCCAGGTCAGGAAAGCGAGGAGGTCTGGTTGCGAAGACGTTTTGATGAATTAGCTAAAAGTCAATTCACCGGGCCACTTCCTCAGTTAAGCGATGAATCGCTTAAATTGACCATTCAGCGTTTTCAAAAGCAGGTTGGCCTGGTGCCTGATGGTATTGCAGGGAGTATGACCATTATTCATTTGCATAACATCTTGGGTTCAGATTGCCCGAGTTTGCTTGGCAAAACCTAGGAGTGACGGGTGTCTTATATTCTTGACGCGCTAAAACGCTCTGAGCAGGAAAGAAAGGAAGGCGAACTGCCTTCATTCTCCGAGCACGCGTCTCTGATGCATGTGAAGAAAAGCAATACGCCCCTGTGGCCATATTTGCTGATTGTCATACTCTTGCTCAACCTGGGCGTCTTTATCTCATTGAACCGGGCTCCTGAACCGCGCTTTGAAGAATCTTTTAAAGAAACCTTGGAAGAGCCCTTGGAAAAGACAATGTCGTCGTCTTCCGTCAGTGAAACCAAATTCGAGGCGAATACGGTACCAGCTAGCATAAATGCCACCCGCGCTAGCTCTCCAGAAAATCATTCGTCGATTAAAAGTTTTCAGAGCAGGACATCCGAAACCAAAAGTGTGACTCAGCAAGAGCAGAGCGTCTCAGTGGATGTGCCATCGCGGTCACAACTGGTGACAAATTCAGCGGATCTGCCTGAGCCTGAGTCCGGGCAAAGCGGGCTTGAAAAGCGCGTAGAGACCTCATCCCTGGCTATGTCGGAACCGGAATCGCCGCTTTCGCAATACATGGAGGTTGAACAGGGCACACTGATTCGGCCCAAATCAAAAGTAGGGGAGCCACTTCCGGAGGGAGTGAGTGTTTCAGAACCAAATCCAACGGTTGTGGTGGCTGCGCAGCCCCTGTCCATTGAGAGTGCGACGGTCAAGCAGGATCCTGCTTTGGAGGCTTATAGAGAGGTGCCCGCCCTGGCGGACATGACGTCTTCTTTTCAGCGTTCGATTCCCAGGCTGGTGTTCAATAGCCACATCTATTCCGACGTGCCATCTGCAAGGCGGGTGATGATAAACAACATCTACCTGCGGGAAGGTCAGGAGTTTTCGGGTCTTAGAGTTGAATATATCGGTGAGCTTGAAATTGTGTTTTCTAAAAGCAATACACTTTTCAAGCTACCGGTGATGCGCGACTGGTATGGCGCGTAGCCTGGATAAAGCCCTTTATACCGATCCCAGTCGCTTTTCAATTTCCATGTACTTTTTAACAGCGGTTTCTGGAAATACCAGTTGGCCGTTCTGTTTCTGAGAGGGCAGCAGGCTCTCGCGTGCGTAACGCTTTACCGTCACTTCGGGTTTGTTAAGAAGTTTGCAGACTTCGGGAAGGGTCAGGAGTTTGTCTGGCTGGCTCATTGTCATTTCTCCCTGTCGGTAATAGTGGATAGCCATGCATCCAATATAGTACAAAATGCGTCAGGTGAGACGGTTGATATTCAGGTTGCCAGTGCTGCAATGCTGGCGACAATCGTCATCAGGAATAGAAACCATTTTAGAGCGCGCTGACTGATTTGAATGGTGATTTTCACTGCGATGTGGGCGCCAACCATGGCTCCACACGCCAGAATCAGACCGGGAATCCACCAAACCTGGTCGTTGAGGATAAACACAGCCAGGGAAATCAGTGTAAATGCTGCGGTGCAGACGATTTTCAGGGCATTGGTGCGAACCAGGTCGTACCTCAGGCTTCCTGCGATCGCGGCAATCAGAATAAATCCAACGCCCGCCTGCACAAAACCACCATAAAAACCGGCCAGCAACAGTAAGAAAATTGATTTTTTCGAGCTGCCGACTGCGTTGGGAATTGTCCCCTCAGGTGGAGCGACGACGCCGGGGCGGAAGAGAATAATACCGGCCATCATGATCATGGCGATCAGAAGGGTTGGTTTTAGCAAATCAGGGGGCATGTAGGACGCACAGGATGCGCCAAGCAAGCCGCCAATAACGGTCGTGCCAACAATCGCTTTTAGATCCGGAATATCAAGCTTGCCATGGCGTTTAAAGCCTTTGGCAGCCGTGAAGGACTGTAGCAGTACACTCACGCGGTTGGTGGCATTGGCAATGTCTGCTGGCAGCCCCATGACCATCAGAGCCGGGATGGTCAAATTTGAGCCGCCACCAGCCATCGTATTGATGATGCCGGCAAGAAAACCGGTACCGAGAAGCAGCAATATATAAAAAACTGATAGTTCGTACATGTGGCCTTGGATAGAATAAATGAGCCGGTCGGCGCTTGTATTGCTACCATAGCACTCATAGTGCTGGCGCCTTTTTTAGAAGGCAGGCATCTTACCTGAACGTCCCGTAAAGAACTATCCATGAGCCCCGATAAATCCGAACTTCTGCAAATTGTTACTCATCGCGTTAACCATGCGATCCAATTGGCGACAGAAACGAGAGGCAGGCAGTATCGCTATACTGATATCCGACTGGATTTGCGGGGGCGCGCGGCAGGTCAACTGGTGTATCAGCGTCGCTTTGGAAAGCTGCTGAAGCCGGAGTTCCGTTTTAATTACAAAATGCTTTCGGAACACAGTGAGCGTTTTCTGGCCGAAGTCGTGCCCCACGAGGTGGCCCATCTGGTAGCGTATTCGGATTACGGAACTGGCATTCGGCCTCACGGACTTGAATGGAAACAAATTATGCGTGAGGTGTATGGCTTAGAGCCTAACGTTACGCACGATTTTCCCGTTGAGAAAAGGCAGAAGCAGCAATATCCATATGTTTGTGCCTGTATTGATCAGGTTCACAGGCTGGGCGTGATTCGTCATCGGCGAATCAGCAAGGGAGAGCGACAATACATATGTCGCAGTTGTGGTGAAATATTAAAACCGTGCGGCTAGTCATTTTTTATGGCAAAAAAAAAGCCAGCTTGACGCTGGCTCGTTTGATCTTATCGTTCGAGGTGCTCGAACTTTCCGGGAACGCCGTCCCACTCTTTGGCGTCCGGCAGAGGATCTTTCTGTTCAGTGATATTAGGCCAGGTCTGGCATAACTCGGCGTTGATATCTATAAACTTGACCTGATCGGCAGGTAATTCGTCCTCGGAAAAAATCGCGTCCGCAGGACATTCCGGTTCACACAAAGCGCAGTCAATACATTCATCCGGATCGATAACCAGGAAATTGGGCCCTTCGTAAAAGCAATCGACAGGGCATACTTCAACACAGTCAGTGTATTTGCACTTAATGCAGTTTTCGGTAACAACGAAAGTCATAGGGGTGTCCCGGGTTTGTTGGTCTCTATCAGTTCGCGAGCGCTTTGATTTGATACCCGCGCTTTTTGTGCGATTGCTTATACGGTAAAGCGGGCGGTATTTTACGGTTTGGCGTGAAACGGTTCAAGCTTTTAGCGGCTGTCCGTTTTGAACGGTGTTTACCGATTTTGGTTCAATGCTTTTAGATCATAGAGCAAGTCCAGAGCCTGACGCGGGCTTAATTCGTCCGGATCGATCTCATTCAGACGTTTTTCCGCTGCGCTTGCTTCCTGCGAAAACAGGTCCTGCTGAAGTGTGGCAGGAGTTGCTGGCGCGGGATTTGTCGTGATTGTGGATGTTTCCTTGTTTTCGAGGTGCTTCAGCTGCGCCCTGGCATCCTGAATCACTGACAGCGGGACACCAGCGAGTTTGGCAACCTGTAGCCCATAACTCTGACTGGCGGCACCGTCCAGAACATTGTGCAGGAAAACAATGGAGTCATCGTGCTCAGTAGCGCTCAAATGTACATTTCGTACCCCATCAACTTCGTCCGCCAATTGTGTCATTTCAAAATAATGGGTAGCAAACAGACTGTACGATTTGACTTCCTTTGCCAGATGGCGGGCGCTGGACCATGCCAGTGATAGCCCATCGAAAGTACTGGTTCCCCGACCCACCTCATCCATCAGAACCAGGCTGTTCTCGGTTGCGTTGTTCAATATATTGGCCGTTTCGGTCATTTCGACCATAAACGTTGAACGCCCACCTGCTGTATCGTCGGAGCTGCCCATCCGAGTAAATATCTGGTCAACCGGTCCAATCGTTGCAGAACTGGCAGGTACAAAACTTCCCGTTCCGGAAAGCAGGACAATCAGTGCTACTTGCCGCATGTAGGTAGATTTACCACCCATGTTGGGACCGGTAATTATGAGCATACGCCGTTCGGGATCCAGGAGCAGATCATTGGGGACAAAAGGGTTACTAATAAGTTGTTCGACCACCAGATGGCGTCCACTTTCAATTTTGAGAGAAACGTCATCGGTGAATGCCGGGCACTGCAGGTCAAGTGACACGGCCCGCTCAGCGAGGTTACACAGAACATCCAGTTCTGCGAGGCCCTGAGCGCATCGTTGTAAGGGAGCGAGCTGTTCGTTTAGCGTATCGATCAGATTTTCGTAAATCGCTTTTTCACGGCTTAACGCACGGCTTTTACTACTCAGGGCTTTATCCTCAAAAGTCTTCAGTTCTGGAGTGATAAAGCGCTCGGCGTTTTTGAGAGTTTGACGTCTGATATAGCGGTCTGGAGCGGCGGACGATTGCTGCTTGCTGATTTCTATGTAGTAGCCGTGTACCCGATTGTAGCCGACCTTGAGCGTTGACAGCCCGGTTTCCTCACGTTCCCGTTGTTCCAGCTGCAACAGGAAATCGCCTGCGTTCTGGCTGATATTGCGGAGTTCATCCAGTTCGGAATCAAAGCCTTCTCGTATCACTCCGCCGTCCCGAATTACGACAGGGGGATTGTCGATAATTGCCCTGCCTAGGGTATCGACGAGTTCCGGAAAGGTCGCGATGGCAGCTTTGAGTGATAGCAGGCGGTCTGCTTCACTAGCTTCCATCTGTGCTTGCAGTGCGGGCAGGCGTTCCAGTGTATCCCGCAGCCGAGACAGGTCACGGGGGCGAGCTGAGCGTAAGGCAATGCGGGCGAGAATGCGTTCAATGTCAGCAATATGCTTGAGCTCGGCCTGCAGGTTTTCATGCTGATAGCTGTTAATCAATTCAGCAATGGCCTGCTGCCGATGGACCAGCTCATTGCGATCACGCAAGGGTTTATGTAGCCAGCGACGTAACAAGCGGCTGCCCATTGCACACTGGCAGCGGTCCATCACCCAGGCAAGAGTATATTGATCATCGCCGTTTAAATTGACGTCAATTTCCAGATTGCGGCGCGTAGCAGCGTCCAGCAATATGGCTTCACTTCGGTCTTCTCTCGTCAGACTGCGAATGTACTGCAATGGATCCTGCTGGGTTTCTTTGGCGTATTGCAAAAGACAGCCGGCCGCCTGAACCGCCACCACCAACTCTTCGCAGCCGAATCCGCTTAAATCACGAGTATCGAAATGCTGAGTCAGCAGACGATGACAACTGTCAAAGTCGAATAACCAGGGACCTTGCCGACGCAAACCGGGACAATCCAGAGCGTCGGCAAAAGGGCATTCTTCGCTGACAAGCAACTCGGCAGGGCGCAGTCGCTGTAGTTCACTGATCAGATCATCGAGACTTTCTGTTTCGGTGACATGAAATCTCGCTCCGCTTAAGTCCAGCCAGGCTAGCCCAAAATGAACGTCGTTCTTGAAATGAACGGCACATAGAAGGTTATCCTGTCGATCATCAAGGAAGGCCTCATCCGTCAGCGTTCCAGGGGTTACGACGCGAACCACTTTGCGTTCAACCGGCCCCTTGCTGGTGGCGGGATCACCAATCTGCTCACAGACTGCGATTGAGTGGCCACCTCTAACCAGTTTGGCAATATAACTTTCTGCTGCATGAAAGGGCACACCAGCCATGGGAATCGGCTCGCCAGCCGATTTTCCGCGGGCGGTCAGAGTGATATCGAGCAGTCGTGAGGCGACTCTGGCATCTTCGTAAAACAGTTCGTAGAAGTCTCCCATTCGATAAAACACGATTTCATTAGGGTGAGACTGTTTGATTTTGAAGTACTGCTGCATCATGGGGGTGTGAGTGTTTGATGCTGCGGGTTTGTTTGCCATTCGGATCTGTCGCTTTTGTATTCTTTTGGGGAATTCGAACCAGGAAAGCAGCGATTCTACGTGAATTGGCATGGGGATTAAATCCGATTTTTCGGCATTTATTTCAAACAATTACGCAGACTTCGGATGCCTTGCTAGACTAAAACTATGGAATGCCCGGCTTCAATGCGCGCCGGTATAACAGAAATACAAACTTAAAAACGGGGATACGGTTAGATGAGAGGGTTGCATGGATGGATGCGGTTGCTTGAAGGCAGCAAGGTCGCGCTTCTGTCAAATTTGCTGAAAGAGTTGGAGCGCATCACCACATCCGATGAATCCTCTGCGATCCAGTTGGCAGAAGTTATCCTAAAAGATGCCAATCTCACTTCGAACATTATCAAGATTGGTAACTCCGTTCAGTTCAATGCCAGTTCAATTCCCGTGACGACGGTAAGTCGTGCGATTCTCAATATCGGTTTCAATAATATTCGCTCCTTCTGTCTGTCGATCAAGATTCTGGAAAATGTGTTGAAGGAGAATCCGTCGCCTCTGTTAGTTGCGCGACTGGCGACGGTGCTCCACGGAGCCGCACAGGCCAAGCAACTTTGTTCTGATTTGGCTGATTGGCGTCAGGAAGAGGTTTTTGTAGCTTCTCTGATGAGTCATCTCAGTGAATTGCTGGTACTGGGAGCGGATGAGGATGATGTTCGTGCCCTGAAATCCGAGATCATTGCGACCACACCCGATGACGAAAAAAACAAGACAGCCGAGAAGATACTTGGGGTCAGCTTTAGCCGGCTTTCCAAAACGCTGATGAAGCAGTGGCGTATTGAAGGCCTGGTCAATGACGTTCTATCCAAACCGGAAAATCCGGTTGATACCGTTCGTGCGATTCAGTTGGGTGATGAAATCAGCCGTGCGGCCTTGTTCGGCTGGGATTCGCCTGAATTTCAGGAAGTAATGAGGAAGGTGGAGGAATTTACCGAAAAAGACCCCAAAGACATCAAAAAGCAGATACTTGGGGTGGCGGATTCTACGGCAGAATCTCTGAAACAGTATGGTAAGGATGTCCTCACTGATCAGATCCCGACCAGTAAACAGCCTGCCAAAATCCAGGACGAAAAAAATGGCAATGGCGACGCCGGCGAATTGTTGATGCCCAATCAGCAGTTACAACTAAAGGTATTGCAGGATCTGTCCTCCCTGGTAATGGGAGATTTCAATATAAATTCCGTGTTCAAGACGGTCCTCTCCGGCATGCACAAAGGTGTCGGGTTAGAAAGAGCCTGTCTTGCGATATTCGATAAATCCCATGAAAAATTGCGGGCGAAATATGTTGTAGGAGTGGGTACCGAGCCTTGGCGGGATAAGTTTGTGGTGCGCTATGTTCGCAGTCATTCGGGCTTCTTGTACAACCTGTTTGAGCTTGATAAACCTGCCTGGATTGGGCATGACGAGCATCGTCGCGTATCCCAGTATCTGACTCCGGAATACAAAGGGATTACCGGCACCGATCAGTTCTTCATCGCACCTTTGTGTGCCCAGAAAAGACGTGTTGGGATTATCTATGCGGATATGGGGATCTCGAATCGCCCTCTGAATCCAGATCATTTCAGCGGTTTTTGTCATTTTATCCAGCAGATCAAGCTGGCGCTGAGCATTCTTGCCAGTCGCTCATAAAAAGCTCCTGTTTTCTGAAACTCAGCTGTTTGTGATGTCTACAAATATGGTGAGACGCTGACCGGGCTGAAGATACTTGTTTCGGTCCAGTTTGTTCCAGGCCACGAGATCACTAATGGATACCGAAAATTTGCTGGCGATACGCGCCAGCGAATCACCTTTGCGAACCCGATAGCCAATCCGTTTAATCATCTGGCGATCTTTGATCATTGGCGCTGAGGTGACGCGCTCGGTTTCGAGCGCAGCCTTTGACCATATCAGCAGTTTTGCACCGGGTTTCAGAACATCGGTGGGTGCCATACCATTCCACTTCGCAATGGAACGAACCCCGACCTTATGGGCAAGGGCGAGATCCCATATTGTATCGCCACGCTTGACGGTATGAATGATTTTGGTGCTGCCTGCCGGTCCTTTGATGTTGGATTGTTTGGTCAACAATCGATTCTGCTGGCTCAGGTCATAAAAGCTTTTCCCTTTTGATGCCATGGGTATTAACAGCTTCTGACCTGCCCGGATGGTCGTTGACCTCAAATTATTAACTTGCTGGATAAGTTTTGGCGTGGTGTTAAAACGTTTTGCAATGCGTATGAGGGAATCGCCACTTTGCACGGAATAGCGATTCCACGTCAGTCGTTGCTCTGGAGGCAGCGATTTCAGCGCCTCACGAAAGGTACTGGCCTTGTCGACCGGGACCAAAAGCCGATGCGGACCCAGAGGATCAGTTGCCCACTGGTTGAATCCCGGATTCAAACGATACAGTTCATTGATTTCGATCTGCGCCATTTGCGCTGCCTGGGCCAGATCAAGCTGTGAGTCGATATTAACGACATCAAAATATGGCTGATCGGCAATGGCTTGTAATTTGATCCCGTATGCGGCCGGATCTTTTACAATTTTGGAAATGGCTAGCAACTTGGGGACGTAGGCGCGGGTTTCCCGGGGTAGTTTCAATGACCAGAAATCCGTTTGGCGACCTTTTTTCTCATTGTTGCGTATGGCTTTGCTTACTCGACCAGAGCCAGAGTTATAGGAAGCCAGGGCATGTAACCAGTTGCCATCAAAGCGCTCATTCAAATAGCTCAGATAATTGATAGCGGCCTGGGTGGAAGCCAGTACATCGCGACGGCCATCGTACCACCAGTTCTGATGCAATCCGTAGATGCGACCTGTTCCAGGGATAAACTGCCACAGGCCGGAAGCTCTGCCATGACTATACGCAAAGGGGTCGAAAGCGCTTTCTACCAATGGTAACAGAGCAAGTTCGAGGGGCATTTTTCTGGCTTCCAGTTCCTCAACAATATGGTGAAGATAGCGACGCGCCCGTTTGAAGGTTCGGTCCAGATAATCGGGATTGTTCGCGTACCAGTCAATCTGAACCTGGATTCGGGGATTGTTCTGCTCCAGATCCAGTTGGAAGCCCCGTCGTATGCGATCAAATATATTTGAAGCCACTACCATCTCGGCTTCAGATTCATCCTCTCGCAGGGTTTGCAACTCTGCGTTAACCAGCTTCTCCAGATCCGCGGTTGGTGTGATAAAGCCGTAAGAAGAGAAATCGCGATTTTGATGGAGACTTTCTAAGGACGCGGGCGCCGGGAAAAAGCTGTCCAAATAGACATCAATCCCCTCCCGAAGTGCCGGGGTTTGCGTGTCGCGGTCGCTCATCTCGGGGACAAGTTGTGCCGCCATAATAGGAGAAATTGAATCCGCTGATTCCGATAGGCTTTGTTCCGAAGCTGAGGTGGTCAATGCTTCGGAACTCTCTGAATCGTGTTGACTGGATATGCCAATGCGCTGAGAAGGGTACTGGCGAGCCTGAACCTTATCCCAGGACTCGGAGTCCGCCTCATCAGAGCTGACTCGCTGGAAAAAACTGGCCTGGTCGCCAAGATTCTGTTTTGACTCGGGAAAATAGGCGCAGGCGCTAAGCAAAAAACAAATAACAAAAGGGGTAATGTAATACATAGGCTTAGCTGTGGGGGCAGAGCTCCAAGGCTTGAATCGGCATGGCGAACAAGTCTAAGAACTCACTCCTCCCCGGTCAATTGGCTTTGCGCTACGGAATATTAATTTTATTAGATTGACGACAGGGTTCAAAAATGATCCTTAGCCTGACGAGTGGCGGCAAAGCAGTCGAGCCGCGACACTTCCGTTTTCAACCCCAGGGTAGATCGAATTTCAGGATGTTCGCTCAGTAAAAAAGGATTGATCTTTTTTTCGATAGCAAGTGTGGAGGGAATAGTGGGGCTGTTTCGCTCTCGCTGCCTCTGGCACGTTTGAATATAGTTGGCAAGTTCTGCATTACCTGGCATCAGGTACTTGGCAAATCTCAGATTGGCCAGGGTGTACTCGTGGGCACAAAAGATCTGCGTGGTGTCTGGGAGTTGTGCAAGTTTATCCAGGGAAGAAAGCATCATGTCGGGCGTACCTTCAAATAGTCGGCCGCAGCCACCGGAAAACAGGGTATCGCCACAGAACAGCCAAGGGTTGTTGTGTCTGTCATCACTGTTGGAAAAAAAGGCGATATGGTCAAGGGTGTGTCCCGGGACTTCAATAACTTGAAACTGTGTGCCGAACAATTCGAACGTGCTACCTTGTTGGAGTACATGGTCCACACCGCTAAAGTTAGCGCGCTCGAATCCCCAGACTGCACAATCGTAGTGATCTTTCAGTTCTTTCATTCCGCCAATATGATCGGCATGGTGATGTGTAATCAGAATATCTGTAAGCTCCAGATCGCTGCCATTCAGATAATCAAGCACCGGCTTGGCCTGGCCGGGATCAACGACGGCGGCGCATCGGCTTTCTGTGTCTTCTATGCACCAGATATAGTTGTCTGAAAATGCAGGTATAGGCTTAATGGTCAGCATTTGTTGGGTATCCGCTTGGGTAATGATTACAATGACAGTATAGTGTGTAGCGCATTATTGAAACCAAGATTTAAAGAGTAGTCGGCATGAACGACCGTGACGCCAAAACCGAGTTCCACGAAATCACAGAAAAAGAACGTGCGTTAAAGGCTCAGAAAGGCCTTGAATTGTGGTTTCAGACTAATCTGGGTAGAAATCTCCTGGCTAATCAGCGTCCTGTAATTGACCATGCCATTCGCAGGCAGTTTGGTGTTCATCAGGCAGAAGTAGGGGTGTCCCACAGAATCCCGGTTGGAAACTCCAGCAATCTGGGCCACCGCTTTTATGTATTGCCCGAGTGGGAACCGGATATGCCAAAAAACGTGGTGGTGTCGTCATCAGACGAGATAGCGATTGACCATGACACGGTCGATCTTGTGATTCTGCACCATGCTCTGGACTTTTCGGCTGACCCGCATCAAACCCTCCGGGAGGCGTCCAGGATTTTGAAGTCATCGGGCTACTTGTTGGTCGTAGGTTTTAATCCTTTCAGCAGTTGGGGAATCCGGCGTTTGTTTTCGAGAAGCAAGAATGGTCCGTGGGGAAGCCGCTTTATTTCAGGTAACAGGGTGGACGACTGGCTAAACCTGCTCGATTTCAAAGTCTCTGGTTTGCAGTATCATTTTTATGCACCGCCGGTGAACAATCAGCGTTTAATCAACAGTTTTGCGTGGTTGAGTCACATTCTTAATGCCAAGGTGCCACTGGGCGCTTACTACACTATCATGGCGCAAAAGCAGGTAGGGGGAAGGATACGTTTTGCCCCCCGATGGCGCCAGAAGGCCAAGGTCGTAGGATTGCCTCTGGCGAATCGTGTCGACGCTAAAAAAACAACTGACCGTTAATCTCTCCATTTGCAAATATGACAATCGATATCTACACGGACGGTGCTTGCAAGGGTAATCCGGGGCCAGGGGGCTGGGGCGTTCTGCTCATCAGTGGTCCTCATCGCAAAGAGCTATTCGGCGGAGAAGCATCCACAACAAATAATCGTATGGAATTACTGGCAGCGATCAAGGCACTCCAGGCCTTGAAACGCTCCAGCAAGGTCCGTCTGCATACGGATTCTCAATACGTTCGCAAAGGGATTCTGGAATGGATCCACAACTGGAAAAAGAACAATTGGAAAACCTCGGCAAGAAAGCCGGTTAAAAATGCAGATCTTTGGCAGCAGCTTGATGCTTTGCGAGAACAACATGCCATAGACTGGATTTGGGTGAAGGGGCATAGCGGCGATGCAGGCAATGAAGCTGCTGATGCTCTAGCCAATCGGGGCGTTGAAAGCTGCATGTCATCTTCAAATAGTTGCGCTTCAAAGTCTGGTTTGAGTGAATAGGAGTATTAATGAGACAGGTCGTACTGGATACTGAAACCACAGGCATTGATCCAGCCCAGGGTCACCGGATCATCGAGATTGGCTGTGTTGAGTTGATGAATCGGCGCCACACTGGCAATCACTACCACGTTTATATTAACCCGGATCGCATAGTCGAAGACGAAGCGATTGCTGTGCATGGCATCACCAACGAGTTTCTGGAAGATAAGCCCAGGTTCCATGATGTAGCAGATGACTTTATGGATTTTATCCGTGGCGCCGAGCTGGTCATCCACAATGCAGCCTTTGATGTTGGGTTTATTAACCACGAGTTTGCCATGCTGCCCAACAAACTGGCACCTGTAGAAACCGAATGCGGAGTTCTCGATACACTGGCCATGGCAAGGAAAAAGCATCCTGGCCAGAAAAACAATCTGGACGCTCTGTGTAAGCGCTACGGTATCGACAACAGTCATCGGGAACTTCACGGAGCCCTGCTGGATGCGGAAATTCTGGCTGATGTGTATTTGCTGTTGAGCGGTGGTCAGACCGTATTTTCGCTCGATAGCGATAGTGAAAATGATGGCGAGGTCTCTGGTATTCGTCGTTTGCCCGCTTCCCGACCACCCTTGCGAATCGTACGCGCAGCTGATCAAGAAGCAAATGAGCATGAGTCCTACCTGAATAGTTTGTCAAAATCCTGTGATTCGGTGATCTGGCGTGATGCAGGACATGAATAATCAATTTGAAACAGGGGTTACCAAAACCTAACAATTGAAACGGAGCTTTCCTTGTGAAGGTCAAAAAATGTGTTATAAATTAATAATAAAGAAAGAATTATTAACACATGACCTCAGCACTTTTTCTGCAGGTAAAGGGATAAAAAATTGTCCCGACAGGCAGCGCATACGGGTCTGGTTAGCCATCCGTCACGCAATTCGGTGACGTAAGGCATTGTCATCAATCAGCATTTTTGTTTTTAGGTCTTTTCTTACATGTCGCTGTCGTCCACTAAAGTGAACTCTATTGAACTCGTTCAGCCTGAGATTGAAGCTACGATCCAACAGGCAGAGGTAAGTCTCACTCGGTTCCAGGAGAACAGGGACAGCGGTGAAGATCTGCAGAACTGTATTGATTGTCTGAATCAGTTGCGCGGTATTTTTATCGTCGTTGAAGTTCAGGGCTGTGTCCTGCTTTGCCAGGAATCTGTAGCGCTGGCAAATGAAGTGCCGGTTGGTGCCCACGATGATAAAAATGGTCTGCTTGCCAATCTTAGTAATGCAATTTTTATCCTGAGACGCTATACCGAATATTTCAGTCATAAAAAAACTGACCATCCTGAACTACTGCTTCCCATCATCAATGAGTTGCGACAGGCTCGAAAAGCGAAACCCTTCCCCGAATCTCACTTTTTCGACATCGATAGTGAAATCAGTGTGGATATTGCCGGCACCTGCGGCATCGACGCGTCAAAGAAACTGGATAATTTCGAGCACCATGCCAGACGATTTCGCCATATGTTTCAGGTGGGGCTGCTTGATCTCCTGCGAGACAGGAATGTCACCATAGCACTGCGGTTGATCAACAGGTCTTCTGAAGGGAGCGCTCGATTGTGCGCGGGTGAATCCCTGGCCCAGTTCTGGGCTCTGGTGATGACCGTGTCAGATAGCATGGTCAGAAACGAGATGGGCATCTCAGACCTGAGAAAGCGCCTGTTCATGAAGGTCGAAAAATACCTGCGTGAAATGGCGATGGTGGGAAAAGTTGTTGCAGCCAAGTCCGCTCCTGAATCACTGAAAAAAGATTTGCTCTATTTGTTGTCGATCAGTGGTGATGATTCAGCCCATGTTCAGGAAATACTCGAAGCCCACGATATTGTTCAGACCGGACTGACAGACAGAGTCCTTGTTGATGAAAGCAAGCGTCTGTTTGGGCCCGGAGTGGACGTATTGCGCTCCCTGTCGAAAGCCATTCAGGAAGAAATGGCGCAGCTTAAAGAGAAGCTGGATATTCTTGAGCGTGGCAGTGAGCCCAGTGAGGAGGACATGGAGTTTATCGCAGGCGGCTTAACGCGCCTGAGTGGTACCCTCTCGATGCTTGATCTGACTCAGATCAGTTCCCTGTGCAAAGAACAGGCAGAAACCGTCACGTCATGGATTGGGCAGGATCGCCTCATTTCAGAAGTCCAGCTGCTGGATGTGGCGGATGCGATCCTAACCATAGAAGTTGCCATTAAAAAGTTCGAAGAAACCGGTGCCCAGCCTGAACTTTCCGAACTGCAGGGCGGTGGGTCCGATTCAGAAAACAGTTATTTGAAAGAAGCCAGACTGGTGGTGATTGAGGAGTCTGAATCCGGTCTCGCCTTAACCAAGCGTTCTATCACGTCCTATGTGGAATCAAATGGCGATAAACTGCATCTCGCCAATGTCGTTCAGGTTCTTGAGGGCATTCGTGGCGGCATGTTAATGATTGATCAATCCAGATTGGCTGAGCTGATTTCTGCGAGTTCAAGGTGTATTGAAGCAGAACTGTATGAAAGTGAGGCAATGCCTGATCAAACACTTCTGGAAACCCTGGCGGATGCCTTAACCTCTCTTGAATATTATATTGAGAGCATGCGGTATAAAGACTCCACTAATGAAGAACTCCTTAAACTTGCGGAAGACAGCCTTCGCTCTGTGGGTTACGCCGTTTCCGAAACCAGCTAGTGTGCCGAGGTGAGCCTTGACACTGACACCGCTGGGGCTCGTCACTTCTGTTGCAGCTCTGTTATTTCTGATTATCTCAATCAGGCTCATCTTTACTCGACGTCTTCTATGGAAACCTTTCAGACTGTTTGGCGCTCTCGTCCTGTTTGTCGGTTCAATCGGATTGACCAGCTTAAGCTTTGATCTGAGCCTGTATCGGTTTTATGAACGCAGTGAACAATTGCTGGAACTGGAAGTGCTGGCATCCGAAGAGCAGTCCAGCACGATACAGATAAAATATTCAGGAGCTGATCCAGAATCAGTGAATCAGTATTTGGTTTACGGTGATTCGGTGCAGGTAGACATGCGGGTCATACTTTGGAATGACTGGCTGATTTGGATGGGCGTCAAACCAGTCTATCGTTTGGAGCGGGTATCTGGTCGCTATGATGTCGTCGCCAGCGAGCTCAATGAGCCACGAAGTGTCTATCAGTTTGACTACTATTCTGTTCCCGTTTCCTGGTGGCAGATATTGCAAAGCATTGGCCGTCATGCCGGTATGCGTACACTATATGGCAGTGCTAACTATGTGCCACTGGTTGCGGGCGCAAAATATCAGGTTTTTCTTGGAGACACCGGGGGCATGCATACGATACCCCTTAATGATCAGGCGAGGGCTGCGTTGACTGACTGGGACTAGGGCAGATCACTTTGGAATCGTCATTGATACAAAAAAAGGCCACTATTGCGGCCTTTTTTGCTATGCCTAGTGGCTTAGCCAATGCTGAACAGTTCACCCAGCTTGGTAGCCAGCATCATGTCGCCTTCAGCGCGCAGTTGACCTGCCATGAATGCCTGCATGCCATCAGTTTCGCCACTTACGATGCCTTTCAGCGTGTCGGAGCTCATAATCAGAGTTACGGAAGGATCGTCGTGATCACCGGCTGCCAGCTCACATTGACCGTCTTTAATGGTCAGATTGTAATTGTCATCGTCTTCGATATTAAATTGAAAGATCAGATCGAGTCCGCTTGCAGCATCTGCGTTGAAGTTGTCTTTCAGTGTTTCAAAGGTATTGGCTACAGACATGAGTTTACCCTTATCTTTATATCAAGTTATGCCAGCTTGCTGCCGCAATTTGGCCTGAAGTGAACGCGCGAAAGTCACAGGAAATTCGCTCTGGCAGAAACATTTGGGTTGATAATGAGGTCGGATTCAGTTGAAGCCGAACGATTCAAGGCGAATCCTTTGACGCCTCACCCCTCACTGCCAGGGTCAAAATCACGAATGAAGGGTAGGGGTTATCATGGACCTTGTCAATAGTCTATCGAACGCTTGTTTGAATTTTACAAATACTTGGTCTCGCCCTTGTATTCCTGCACAAAGGCCCGCATATTTCTGGTCCTGAAAAACACATAAAACAATCGGAGCACTATCTCGTGGAGTTCTTCTCGGAGTACGGCATTTTTCTCGCTAAATCAATCACGGTCCTCGTTGTCATTTTATTCATTATCGCAGCCATCGGTTCTGCCGCTTCGCGTAATCGCAAGCAAGACGATAAAGAGCTTGTCGTCGATAAACTCAATGACAAGTTGAATGACGCCAGAAAAGATCTGGAATCTTTTGTCCTGGGCAAACAGGCCCTTAAAGAGCAGCGTAAAAAAGAAAAAAAGGAAGAAAAAGCCGCAGCCAAGTCCTCCGAACAGAAACCAAAAACCTATGTTCTGGAATTTGATGGTGATATCAAGGCCAGCGCCGTAGAAACCCTGCGGGATGCAATCACCGCAATACTGACCATTGCTGATTCGAAAACCGATCAAATCGTAGTCAAGCTTGAAAGCCCAGGTGGTATGGTACACGGCTATGGTTTGGCCGCCGCACAACTGGATCGAATCAAAAAGGCTGGATTTACCTTGACGGCCTGTGTCGATAAGGTGGCAGCGAGTGGCGGGTATATGATGGCTTGTGTAGCAGACCGAATTGTGGCGTCACCTTTTGCCATCATGGGATCTATTGGCGTTATTGCGCAACTGCCAAACTTTCATCGATTGCTAAAGAAGAATGACATCGACTTCGAGATGCTCACCGCCGGTGAATACAAACGAACCTTAACCATGTTTGGCGAGAATACTGAAAAAGGCCGGCAAAAATTCCAAAGCGATCTGGAAGATACTCACGCCTTGTTCAAAGAATTTGTTTCTGAGCACCGTCCCGTCGTCAAAATTGATGAGGTAGCGAACGGTGATATCTGGTTTGGCAGGCGGGCTCTGGACGTCAACCTGGTTGATGAGCTTGCGACCTCTGATGAATATTTGCTCGAGCAATGTCGAGAGCGCGACGTTTACAGTGTCAAATACAAGGAAAAGCAAAGTCTTGCAGACAAGCTTGGAATGGCAGTGAGTCAGGGAGTCGCAAGAGCCATTGAAAAAACACTGTCAGAGCTCAATGTCAGTCGTGGTCTAAAGTAATTGCTTTTGTACCCGGGGAGCGGCTGCGTACGCTCTCCGCAATGGCAGCGAGCAGGATAAATCCGCCACCCAATGCCGTGCTGAAACCAATCCCTTCCCCAAGCAATAGATAGGCAAACAGACAGGCATAAACCACCTGAAGGCTCACGATCATCGATACCGTTTTGGCAGAGCTGTGTTGCAAACCATAAGTCTTCTGGGTGTGCGGTACAGCCGTAAACAAGGTTCCCAGCAAAAACAGCAGCATCCAGTCGCTACCCGTAATACTTTGCGGAGTGACCGTCGCGAAAGGCAACAGCAGTGCGAAACTTACCAGGGCATGGTAAGTCATGATCGAAAACGCAGAATGATGGGCCAGGTATTTCGAAACAAGTACATTCCTTAAGGCCACCGCAAACGCGGAAAGCAGCCCAAAACACACGCCTTCAGTGATCGGATTGTTGAGATCAAAGCTCGGCACCAGCAGATACACGCCAAGCAAAACCAGAAACGCCATACCGATATCAAATGTATCGATATGCGTTCGCTTGATGAGTGGTTCCAGGAAAACGGTCATCACGGGAAACGTAAACATGGCGACAATGCCAACGGCGATGCTGGATACCTGCATGGCATGGAAGTAGGCACTCCAGTGGACCGTAAACAGGGCGCTGCAAAACAGCAGCAGGCAAAGCTCGGCAGGCTTCCGAAAAACCAGCTTCTGTTTAATACCGAGCGTAATGGCAAGCAATAGCACACCACAAATCAAGGTACGATAGGCGATGATGTCCAGAGCAGAGAATTCGAGCAGTTTGGAAAACTGCGCCGTGCCACCCAGGAGCAGCGCAGCGACATGCAGGTGAATGAGAATGGTCGTTTTATTGGGCGCTGACATAGACCCAGCGTCCCTGTTCCCGGGAAAAGTAGCTGCGTTCCTCGAGTCGATACGCCTTACCGCCGAGTTTATAGCGAGCGACAAATTCGACCCAGCCTTCATTGTCTTGAAGCTGTCCCATTTCGCTTGATTTAATTTTTAAACCAAGCCATTTGCTCTTTGTATCGGTACTTATCTCAGCGGGACGAGTGTGGGCGGCCCAGCTGTATAGCAAATAGTCAGTCTCGTTGAGCACATAGGCTGTATAGCGCGATCGCATCAGGGCTTCTGCCGTGTCTGCAAAACGCTCACGCTTGATAATCGGGCGGCAGCAGATCTCCAGTTCCTTACCCGACCCACAAGGACATAAGGGAGCCAGGTCTTGAGGCTTGGACATTAATCTCGCCTCAGTCGGTCGCTAATGGCAATCGGGCTTGGGTAGCGGAATATCACCAAATAGGAGTTCAGAATAAAGGTGAGTATGGCCGTTGCCTGAATCAGGTGGGAGGCTTCGTTACCAATCAACATAGAGGCAGTGGCCAGATAAGCAATCAGCAGGGAGAATTCACTGATCTGTCCCAGGCGAAAGCCCACTTCCCATGCGGTGTCATCGCTCTCCTTAACGGAGCGTAGCAGATAACGGAAAACCACAGGCTTGATAGCGATGATTAACAGCGCCAACAGGCAAGCTGGCAAGATGACGTCACCGAGCAGGCTCAGGTCGAAAGCGGCCCCCAGGGAAAAGAAAAACAGGACCAGAAAGAAATCCCGCAGTGGTTTCAGGTGCTCGGCGATATATTGAGAGATGGGGCTGGTGGCGATGCTGATTCCCGCTACAAATGCGCCAATCTCAAGGGATAAACCCATGAATTTGGCCAGTTCGGCAATACCCAGGCACCAACCGATGGCGAGCAAGAAAATGTATTCATGAAACCGGTCGAATTGTGCAATCAGTTTAATCACCACATGTTTCACGGCAAAGAAAACCAACCAGAGAAGCAATGGAAGCGTTAACATGGTTCGAACCAGTTCAAACCAGTCCGAGTCGACCGTTTCGGATCCGCTGCTTCCCAGTAGCAAAAGGACAATGATGGCTATTAAATCCTGGAGTAATAAAAGCCCCACCACCAGCTCACCGGTATGGCGGTGATGCAGTACGGTGGTAGGTAGGAGTTTGATTCCGATAATCGTACTGGAGAACATCATGGCCGCACCGATTATCATGGCTTCGGTATGGCTGTAATCAAACAGGATGCCGATGCCATATCCCACCAGGGCGAAGATCAAAGAGCTGAGTAGCGCCACCAACGTGGCTTTGCGTAGCATGTGCATCAGACTTGAGGGCTGCATGTCCAGGCCGAGCAGGAAGAGCAGAAAGATGATGCCGATTTCCGAAATATCGGAAAGTAGCTTGGCATCAGACACGTAGTGCAGTCCATAGGGCCCGATAATAGCGCCCAAAACAATATAGGCCAGAATGATTGGTTGACGGGTGTAGAGTACGAAAGAAGCAAGAATTGCAGCGCCGGAAAATATCAGAAAAAAGGAATTTACGATCGATAGTTCTTCCATAGCGCACAGCATCCGGTCGGTTCAAAACGGCTCAGTATAGAAAGGGCATGGGGCGATGTGAAGGGCTGAGATGCTTTGAATTGAAATGCTTTTGACCATATTCGCCGGGACGCGCGCATTGTTCGTTACGTCAGCCTGTTGATAGCCATTGGCGGCGCTGAGTAAACAGAAATTCCAGGTATATATTTGGATCAGAGCTTGCCAAGAATTAATCCTACGCTTTTCAAATAATCGTGTCCGAGCGATGTTTCGTATCTGGCGGCTGTGTTACTCTTTGTGATCGCAATTTGTTTGAAATACGCTGTTCCATGTCGAAAGATAAAAAGCGCTTCGTCGATCTCCCCAAAATCAGAAAAAACACCTGGACGGTGCTGAAAGGCGCGGGTGAACTGGCGTCAAGCAGTGCCTCTTTGCCTAAGGCGTTTACACCGATCGTACGTCTCCTGATTTCTGATCGACAGATAGAGCAGGCGGAACTGGCAAATGAGCTTGATGTATTGTTCGAACAGCTCTATGAGCACCCGATTTCCGAACATTCAAGAGCGCTAACGGCCTATCTCCGGCGTTATCGATTTATTCCTAACGAAGAATCCACGGAAAACCTGATTCGCTATCTGGTCAAGCAGACCGTATTGCGAAGCCCGGTCGATATTCCTGAAATAGTCATTGACGAATTCTGGAACTTTTTCCAGGAACTGATTGAATCCCCAGAGCTGAAGGGACTGGTTGAGCTCAATCTGGACATTGTGCGTTCGGTATTGAGAACCTACGAGCCTTTGCTTGTTGAGATCATCAACAACATCAAGTACATCCGCAAGATTAACCAAAAAACCCTGGCGGAAATCGTACAGAAAGTGCAGATTCTTCGCAGTGATCTGCAGATTCTGAAGCGTCAGATCAAAGCGATTCGCTACATCAAGCCCTTCTTGCAGACCGACCCCAAAGATTTCAAAACACAGGCCGAAATCGTGGCGCAAATGGTGCGCGAATTCGGGCCTTTGTTCATCAAGATGGCTCAGGTTGCTGCAGCCAACTCGGATTTTCTGCCGGAGGAAATCTCCAAGGAATTAAAGGTCTTTCAGGAAGACGTCGAGCCCATGTCAGCTGCCGAGGTCCATCAGGCCTTTATGGAAGATTATGGTCAACGACCAGAGGCCATGTATTTCGGATTTGATGTCGATTCGCCTATCAAGTCGGGTTCAATCGGTTCGGTTTTCGTTGCCAAGAAGCCGGTGCAAAGGGGTAAGCGTGAAATCCTGATCCCGGTCGTCGTCAAAGTGGCACGTCATAACCTGGAACGGGAATTCGCCATGGGGTCGCTTGCCATCGAATTGATGTTGATCAGCAGCCAGTATTGGGCACCGCATTCCAAGTTGCGACCCTTCTTGTCGGCAATGTCAGAGCAAATCAAGGAGTTCACGAAAGGCTTTGAGCAGGAACTCGATTTCAATCGGGAAGCCGAGATACAAAGACGCTTTTTTGAGCGCTCGTTGGGCTCGCCTGTGTGGTATGTGCCGAGGCTCTACGGCGGTAGTGGGCGAATCCTGGAAATGGAATATCTGCAGGATGCCACAGCGATTAATCACGCCCTGGCGATCCGAGTAGGTAAAGATCGCAAACGTTACCAGCGCAAGCTGGCTGAAAACTTCATGTATACCATGTTGGAACATCTGGTGATTCATCAGGAGTTTCATGGCGATCTGCATCCGGGAAATGTCATGGTGGATCGGGATGCGCGTCTGTTCCTGATCGACTGGGGCAATGCCGTGGACATGCGTGGCAAGTGGGCTCTGCTCGGGCAATATATCAAAGCTGTATTCAGTGGTGATGTGGCGCAGTTAACGACCACATTGATCAATATGAGTACGCACCCTGAGATTAACCTCAAACGTTACGATGAAATTTACTCCGCATTGGATGAGACCCTGAAGAAAAAAGACGTCACACCGCTAGGCAAGGATTTTGCGCTACAACTTTATCGTGAGGGTAAGGGCGGAATCCGGGCACGTTTACAGGCCGCTTTGCATCTGATGTCCAATACCTACCAGCTCGGCGTTACCATCAATAGTGACTACCTGCACCTGTCTCGTTCCCTGTTTGCCATGGCGGGCACTTACAATAACCTCTATCAGGATTTGTCAGGCTGGATGATGGCCGGCGATGCGGTCAAGGATATCGCGCTGTTTCCATTGCGCTATGCCATCAATCGATTCAGTGCGCCCACGATTTCTCCCAACGCCCTCGATGCACCGGATCAACCTCAGCAACTCGCCTTGATCTAGGTTCATTGGCGTGTCTGACGAAGTAAAGAGCTTGCTCAGTACCGACCACTTTGTTGTCGTTCACAAACCCGCGAATGTTTGCTTTCATGATGAGCCCGGTGCGCAGGGTTTCGTGTCGATTGTCAGGGAACAATTGGGTTCAGGCCATTATCCGGTCCATCGACTGGATCGAATGACTTCGGGACTGATGTTGTTTGCACGAACAGAAGATGCCAACAGTAAACTGTCCAAGTTGTTTGCCCGGCGCCAGATTGAAAAATATTATCTCGCCGTGTCGGCGCAAAAACCGAAGAAAAAACAGGGGCGCATAAAAGGTGATATGTGCAAAGCCCGTCAGGGTAGTTATAAGCTGCTTCCGGGAGAAGGGCAGAAACCTGCCATAACTTATTTCTTTTCCCGCCGCTGGCAAGACGGGGAGCAAGGATACACAGGCTTTTTGCTAAAACCGTTAACTGGCAAGACCCATCAGCTCAGGGTAGCCCTCAAGGCAATGGCCAGTCCCATCCTGGGTGATAAAAGGTATGGTGGTGCGAATGCCGATCGCGGCTACTTACATGCGTTCAGCCTGCGTTTCAGGTTTGACGACAGGCTGTATGAGATCATCGACGAAGAGTTTTCTGGAGGCTTGTTCAAGTCCCTGCAACAGCAGGATTTTTATCTCGAATGGTGTCGCCCGGAAAGCTTGCCGTGGCCCAAAGGCGCAAGATAAGCGCTAGGCTTAATGCTGCCTGAATCAAATCTTATTTTCCCAGAACCTTCCCTTCACGACGCTTATCTGCTGCCCCAATGTATTCGACAGAACCATCGTCCAGGTAATGGATGGAGACGCCGTGGAGCCCTGAATTCAGGTCACGCAGTTTGACTTCGTGTCCCAAAGATTTCAGTTGCTTTGCCAATGTATCGGTCTCCGCACCGGGTTCCAAGTCCAGGCTGCCAAAGCGTTTGACTATGTGGGGGCGATCGAAGGCTTCCTGTAACGGGATTTTCCACTGAATAAGCCGAATCAGTGTATTGGCAACATAGTTGATGATGCGCGAACCTCCTGGCGAACCCAGTGCATACCGGGGCTTACCATCCTTGAAAACGATAGTGGGTGCCATGGATGAGCGGGGACGCTTTCCAGGCTCGACCCGGTTTGCGATCAGAGCGCCATCGTGTTCCTGTCGGAATGAGAAATCAGTAAGCTCATTGTTGAGCAAGAACCCGTGCGCCATCAGGCGCGATCCAAAACCGTTTTCTATGGTTGTTGTCATGGAAACGATGTTTCCGGCTTTGTCGATGATGACGAAATGGGAGGTGGATGCTTGGGAAATATCGATACCCGCTCCCCTTGACGTCGTTTCAAGTCCCTTTGGTTTTCCGGGAGTTGCAGATGCCATGGCATGTGACGGATCAATCAGACTGGTTCGCGTGCGCAGATAATTTGGCGCCAGCAGACCCGAGGGTGGTGGATAAAAGTCAGGATCGGCCAGATAGATTCCTCTGTCTGCGAAGGCCAGGCGCGCCGCTTCAGAAATAATATGCCAGCTTTCAGCGCTTTCTTCAGGTAATTCAAAATGTGTGCTGATTCCAAGAATTTGAGCAACGCTGATAGCACCCGAGCTGGGAGGTCCCATTCCACACACTTTATGTCCTTGGAAGTCGCTGCACACAGGCGCGCGTTCAATGACTCGATAGTTCGCAAAATCCTCAAGACTGAGATAGCCGGCATTGGAAGCGCTTTGCACCTTGTCGATGATTTGCTGCGCAAATGTCTCTGAATAGAAGTAATTACCACCATGTTTCGCCAGCTTTAACAGCGTGTCGGCATAGTCAGGGTTGCTTAAGTACTGGCCTGGTTCAAGGGCTTTCCCGCTCGGAAAGAAATATCGATAGGTGTCGGGATCACTAGCCAGTCGTTGCTGATCTCGACCCACAGCGGCCGCGAGACGGGGTGTCACCTTGAAACCGCTGCGTGCGGTTTCGCTTGCGGGTGTCAGCAAACTTTCCCAGGATTTTGATCCGAAACGCTGATGCGTCTCCCATAGCAACTTTACCGTTCCGGGCGTACCGACAGAACGTCCGCCTACAACCGCATCAAAGAAGGCCATTGGAGTTTGGTCAGCCTGGATAAACAAATCGTTCGGCGCGTTTATGGGAGCGGTTTCGCGACCGTCAAAACTGAATAGTTGCTTCGAGGAGGCATCGTAATAGAGCAGGAAAGCACCACCTCCCGGACCCGACGATTGCGGTTCCACCAAACCCAGCATAAATTGAACGGCGACCATGGCGTCAATGGCATTACCCCCGTCGTTCAGAACCTGGTATCCCACCTCCGAGGCGAGAGGGTGGGCGCTGGTAACGATAAATTCCTTCGCCGTATAGGCCTGATTCTGACTAAGGGCATGAGTGCTTTCAGGGGCGAAGGCATCGCTGGCCTGAGAAATAACTGGATCAGGCGTGCTGATGCTTCCGCAAGCGTTCAGGAGAAGCGTGGACAGGGCGACAGTTAGCGGGAAAATACGCAGGAAGCCTTGTTTAGTCATGGTCGATGTCAGGCCTCTTTAAGTTCGGGAATGTCCTTGTATAGCTCAAGTGCCTCGGGGTTGGCCAGGGCTTCGGTATTCTGAACCGCCTCGCCATGAATCGTATCGCGTACCGCGAGTTCAACAATCTTTCCGCTCAAAGTGCGTGGAATATCGCTGACCTGGAGAACCTTGGCGGGCACATGTCTTGGTGTCGTGTTGTGCCGGATGGTCTGCCTGATTTTGTCACGTAGAGCATCATCAAGTGTAAGACCATCTTTGAGCCTGACAAACAAAATGATGCGGACATCGTCCTGCCATTGCTGACCCACTGCTATGGCCTCGAATACTTCCGGCACCTTTTCCACTTGCCGGTATATTTCCGCTGTACCGATGCGTACGCCTCCAGGGTTCAGCACCGCGTCCGAACGCCCGTGGATCACCACGCCGAGCTGTTGCGCATCAGAACCATCCGGCAGATTGAAGTGGTGGTGGCGGAACTCACCGTAGTCACCGTGAGCCCAGATGCCCTCGAAGCGACTAAAATACGCTTTGCGGAAACGCTGGTCTTCAGGGTCATTCCAAAAGCCAGTAGGCATAGAGGGGAAGGGGGTGCGGCACACCAGTTCGCCTTTACCGGCTTTCAGATGATTGCCGGTCTCGTCGACAAAATCCACATCCATACCCAAACCCGGACATTGCAGTTCGCCGCGATGAACGGGAAGGATAGGGCATCCCAATGCAAAACAGGAGACGATATCGGTGCCACCCGAGATACTGGATACACAGACGTCGGTCTTCACCTTGTTGTAAAGGTAGTCAAAGCTTTCGTGAGACAAGGGTGATCCTGTGGAGAGAAGCGCTTTGAGATTGTCAAGGCGATGGCTTTCACCGGGGAGCAAGCCATATTTCTCACATGCCGCATAGTATTTGGCACTGGCGCCGAATACTTCAATGCTCTCAGACTCTGCCAGGTCAAACAACACCGATTGCTTGGGGTGAAACGGTGAACCGTCATACAGGATAACGCTGGCACCAAGCGCCAGCCCACTGACGAGCCAATTCCACATCATCCAGCCGCAGGTGGTGTAATAAAATAAACGGGTTCCGGCTGTTACATCGGAATGAAGCGCAAGCTCCTTGAGGTGTTGCAACAAGGTTCCGCCGACACTATGCACGATGCACTTCGGTTTGCCGGTCGTACCGGATGAATACAGGATGTAGAGCGGGTCGCTAAAATCAAGCGCTTCAAAATGAATGTCAGCAGAAGCCTGTTTGTCCCCGATGATACTTTCCCACTGGCTGAATTCGCTGTAAGCAAGATCAGGCTCATCCAGGTAGCGGAAAGTAATGACTTCCTGAAGATCGGTCAGCTGAGATGAAATTTGCCTTACCCTGTCTCTTACATCAATAGTTTTTCCCGCATACTGGTAAGCATTCAGTGCGATTAAAAAGCGAGGTTGAATCTGCGAGAAGCGATCAATCACCCCGTTGAACCCAAAATCAGGTGAACAGGAGCTCCAGACTCCTCCCAGTGAGGCGGTCGCCAACATGGCCACGACCGCATGGTGACTGTTGGGGACAAAGCCGGCGACCCGGTCGCCCTTACGTAGCCCCTTGCCGCGAAGATAGTTCGCCAGCACCGCCACCTGCCGCTTGAGCTCTCGATAGCTGATTTCCTGACGTTTTCCCTGTTCGCCGTACTCAATCAGAGCTATCAGTTCGTCGTCCCGGGACAGCAGGTTTTCCGCAAAATTAAGCTTCGATTCGGGAAACCATCGTGTTCCGGGCATTGTATCGATGTTTTCGGCGGTACATGTTCCAGCATCACCTTGAACATCAAAAAACTGCCAGAGGCTTTGCCAGAACGCTTCAGGGTTTTTAACGCTCCAAAGCCAGAGAGAATGGTAGTCCTTGAAGTGACCAATGTTGGAATCTTCAAGCCAGCGCATGTAGCGAAACATCTCGCTGGATGCGATTCGCTCGGGGGAAGGTTGCCATAACGGTGCGGTCATGAGGGGTCCTGATCTTGGCTTAGTGTTCTGGTAAAAGCGTTAGGGGGTTCATGCTAACTCTGGTAAGGGTTTTCGCGCCTGAGCAACTTTGGATTGATTCCGACGCCCGAGCACCTGACAGATTTGATTGCCAGCTTCAATTAGTGCATCCAGCGATACACCGCTTTCCAAACCCCCGCCTTCAAGCATATACACCACGTCTTCAGTGGCAACATTACCACTGGCGCCGCGCGCATAGGGGCAACCACCCAAACCGGCAATGGAACTGTCGAACGTTCGATAGCCAAGTTCCAGGGCTGCGTATATGTTGGCGATGGCCTGGCCGTATGTGTCGTGAAAGTGCAGCGCCAGGTGCTTACTATCCATTTCCTGTTTCATCAGGGTCAACAATGTTTTGATTTCCGAGGGTGTGGCAACACCGATGGTGTCGCCCAGGGAAACTTCATAACAGCCGAGATCGAGCAGTCGCTGACTGATTTTGATGACAGACTCGGCAGAAATTCGACCTTCGTATGGGCAGCCATGTATGCATGAAACGTAAGCACGGACAGGCATGGCCAGTGACCTGGCGCGTTCAATGAGAGGCACAAAACGGTCAATGCTTTCATCGATCGAGCAGTTTATGTTTTTCTGACAAAAACTTTCGGAGGCGGCGGTGAATACGGCGACCTGGTCTACTTTGGCGCTTAATGCAGCTTCGAAGCCTTTCATGTTGGGCGTAAGTGCAGAATAAACCACTCCTGCTTTGCGTTTGATGCCTTCAAAAACGTCTACAGAAGAGGCCATTTGCGGAACCCATTTCGGTGACACAAAGCTACCGCTTTCTATATGCTTAAGACCCGCATCGGCTAGCTGCTCGATCAAGTCAACTTTTGCCGACAAGGGGATGGTGCTGGCTTCATTCTGCAGGCCATCGCGGGGACCCACCTCAACCAGAGTAACCGTATCCTTTGTTATGCCACTGCTCATGGTTTTCTCCAGCCGGGATCGCGCTTGTCAAAAAATGCACTGAGTCCTTCCTGCCCTTCGGCGGAAACACGAAGTTCGGCAATGAGTTTACTGGTCATATCCATGTAATCCCTGGCGGGTTTTGCCAGGTCATGAATCAGTTGTTTAGCCGCGAGGCAGGCCCGGGGGCCATTCTGTTGAATCGCCTCGCTGATCCTGTCCACTTCCGAGTCCAGCTGCTCGTTAGCCTGAACAACATGAACCAGTCCCATGTCTCTGGCTTCGCGCGCATCAAACACTTCCGCGCTCAGAAAATATCGGCGACTGTTGCGCTCACCTATGGCTTTTACGACATAGGGCGAGATGGTTGCGGGAGCGAGCCCTAGCTTCACTTCACTGAGACAAAATTTCGCATCTTCGCTGGCAATCACAATATCGCTACAGGCAATGAGTCCAAGTGCGCCGCCAAATGCAGCGCCCTGTACCCGGGCAATGACGGGGAGGGGGAGCTGATCAAGTGTTTCCATTAAAGTAGCCAGCTGGCGGGCATCGCGTAAATTGTCCTCATAATTCAATTCAGCCATGCGCTTCATCCAGCCCAGATCCGCGCCGGCACAGAAGTGCTTGCCCACCGCCGTGAGGTTGACCACCCGAATAGAGTCTGCCTTTGAGCGGATAGTGTCGAGGGCCTGGAGAAGCTCTGCTATCACGCCATCATCAAAAGCATTGCGTTTTTCAGGACGGTTTAAAGTCAGTGAGGCTCGGCCAGACTCGATAGTCAGATTAACGGCTTGAGAATTAGCAGACATGTTCAATAGACCTCTGATTACATTCGGAACACGCCGAAACGGGTTTCTTCGATGGGGGCATTAAGAGAGGCGGAAATGGCCAGCCCTAGCACCTTGCGTGTATCCGCAGGTTCGATGATGCCGTCATCCCATAGGCGTGCTGAGGCATAGTAGGGGTGAGCCTGCTTCTCAAACTGGTCAATGATGGGCTGCTTGAGCGCTTTTTCGTCCTTGGTGCTCCAGGGCAGGCCGCGTTTTTTCATGCTGTCTTTTTTTACCTGGGCCATGACACCAGCTGCCTGTTCTCCACCCATTACCGAGATTCGGGCATTTGGCCACATCCAGAGAAAACGGGGATGATAGGCTCTTCCGCACATGCCATAGTTTCCTGCGCCGAAACTGCCGCCAATGATGACGGTGAATTTGGGTACCTTGGCACAGGCGACTGCGGTCACCATTTTTGCGCCGTGCTTGGCGATGCCGCCTTCTTCAAATGCTTTGCCCACCATAAAGCCGGTGACGTTCTGCAGAAATACGAGAGGAATTTTTCGTTGGCAACAGAGCTCGATAAAATGCGCGCCTTTTTGGGCAGATTCGGAAAACAGGATGCCGTTATTGGCGATGATGCCGACCGGAAAACCGAAAATATGGGCAAAACCGCAAACCAGGGTGTCGCCAAAATACTGTTTGAATTCGGCAAACTCGGAATCGTCAACAATTCTGGCGATAACCTCGCGCACATCGTAAGGCGTTTTCAGGTCAGCAGGCACAACACCGTTGATGTCCTGCTCGGGATATTTGGGAGCACGCACTGCCCTGGTTGCAAGCTGCTCGGCTTTGATCCAGTTGAGGTTGGCAACGCATTGGCGAGCAATTTTGAGCGCATGTTCCTCGGAATCTGCATAGTGATCGGCAACACCGGAGACCTTACAGTGCACATCAGCGCCACCCAGGGCTTCGGCGCTCACTTCCTCTCCGGTGGCAGCTTTTACCAGAGGTGGGCCGGCAAGGAATATGGTGCTGTGATTCCTGACCATAATGCTTTCGTCCGCCATGGCGGGAACGTAAGCCCCTCCAGCGGTACAAAGACCCAGCACGACGGCAATTTGAGGAATACCCTTGGCTGACATGTTTGCCTGACGATAAAAGATATTGCCGAAGTCGTCTTCATCGGGAAATACCTCGTCCTGGTTGGGGAGATTTGCGCCTCCGGAATCCACGAGATAAATACAGGGGAGCCGGTTTTCCTCGGCGATTGTAAGTGCCCGAAGATGCTTTTTGACCGACAGGGGGTAATAGGTGCCGCCCTTGATGGTTGAATCATTGGCGACGATCATGCATTCCACGCCATGAACCCGTCCGATCCCGGTAATTGCACCCGCGGACGGGATGTCTTCGTCATAGACCTGATAGGCGGCAAGCTGGCTCAGTTCCAAAAACGGTGAGCCGGGGTCGAGCAGGCAGCTGATGCGATCTCTTGGAAGCAGCTTTCCCTTGGCCTTGTGGCGTTTGATACCTTCCTCATCGAGAGCTTCAACATTGTTGCGTAACTTGTCTCGAAGGTCCTGAACGAGCGCATCCATCGCCGCTTTTCTCTCTGCGAAGTCTGCAGAGTGTGGATCAATCGTGGATGAAATCTGAGTCATGCCTGTGCCTCACAATCGTATTGACGACGCCTGTTATCGCGTTTCCATAAATAATTCGCGCCCAATCAGCATGCGACGAATCTCGGAGGTGCCGGCTCCAATTTCGTAAAGCTTGGCATCCCGTAGAAGACGACCCGCAGGAAATTCATTGATGTAGCCATTGCCGCCAAGAATCTGGATGGCATCCAGTGCCAGTCGTGTAGCGGCTTCGGCACAGTACAGAATGACACCGGCCGCATCTTTGCGTGTGGATTCGTTGCGATCGCAGGATTTGGCAACTGTGTACAGGTAAGCGCGACAGGCATTGAGCGTGGTATACATGTCTGCCACTTTGCCCTGAATCAGCTGAAATTCGCCGATAGGCTGATCAAACTGTTTACGCTCGTGAATATAGGGAACGACAAGATCCAGGCAGGCCTGCATCAGACCGGTCGGGCCTCCGGAGAGTACGACGCGTTCATAATCCAGGCCGCTCATCAGAACCTTGACACCCGCGTTTTCCAGCCCGAGTACATTTTCAACCGGGACTTCGACATCTTCAAACACCAGCTCACATGTATTGGAGCCGCGCATGCCGAGTTTATCGAGCTTGGGTGAACGACTGAAACCCTGCCAGTCACGCTCGACGATAAATGCGGTGATGCCGTGTGCACCTTTCTCTGGTTCGGTCTTGGCATAGATAACGTAGGTGTGGGCGTCCGGACCATTGGTGATCCACATCTTGCTGCCATTGAGCACATAATGATCGCCTTTATGCTCAGCCCGTAGCTTCATGCTGACCACATCACTTCCGGCATTGGGCTCGCTCATAGCGAGCGCTCCAATGTGTTCTCCGGAGACAAGCTTTGGTAGATATTTCTCTTTTTGCGCGTCATTGCCGTTGCGATAAATCTGGTTAACGCACAGGTTGGAATGCGCCCCGTAGCTCAGGCCAATCGAAGCACTGCCTCGGCTGATTTCTTCCATGGCAATAACATGGGCAAGATACCCCATATTCGTACCGCCATAGGCTTCATCAACCGTCATGCCCAAAAGCCCCATCGCGCCAAGTTTGGGCCAGAGCTCATTGGGGAAGGCGTTATCCGCATCTGTTTTGGCGGCAATCGGCGTGATTTCCTTGGCGACAAAGCTGGCGACCTGGTCGCGCAGCATATCGACCGTCTCGCCGAGATCAAAGTTCAGGGATTTCATGGATGCAAGCGACATGTCTGTGTCCTCTATTTATTCTCTGGAATAGCATTAAGCGCATCGCGGCAACGCGCCTCGGCTTCATCTAATTCCAGCTGCATGATGCGAATGTCTTCAATTTGCTGGGCAAGTTGCTGGCGTCGTTCGTGAAGTTTCTCGATCAGACGCAGCAGCTGTTTTCGATTGGTACTTTCCGGCTCATACATCTGGATGAGCTCTTTTGATTCTGCGAGCGTCAGTCCGAGACGTTTACCCCGCAAAATCAACTTCAGATTCACCCGGTCCCGATCACTATAGATGCGGGTTTGGCCATCCCGCCTGGGGTGCAGCAATTCTTCCGCTTCGTAAAAGCGAATGGTTCGGGTGGTGACGTCAAACTCTTTGGAAAGTTCGCTGATGGAATAGGTACGGCTCATCAGAATTCCCGTTCACAAAAACCGTATTATTGAATAACGTTTACGTTAACGTCAACTATGGGAGAGAAAGAAATATCAAAGGATTGCGACGAGAAAGCTTAGCGCTGAAACAACTTGTTCTGGCGGGAGAGCAGGTCCTGCCAGTTTTCAAGCTTATCTGACTGGCCGATACGCTTACCTTCCTGTCCCCGCAATTTCGCGAGCCAGAGACCGTCACCATTAAAGCTGTACACAGGGATGAGGTCGCCTCTCTCGGAAGCGGGTTTAAGTTCATCAATGAGATTGTCGAGGATGATCGGTTCTGAGTCCGGAGTGTGGTAGTAAGCCAGTACCATATGAGCCTGATTGAGTTTGACGGCTTTTACATAGGTAATTTTGAGTTTTTCTTCGGCCACGCCCATTTCTTTGAGGGTAAAATATTTGGCGATGGAATAATCTTCGCAGTCGCCAGCGTTGGTAGCCAGCAGTTCAACGGGCGTCGCCCAATAATCCTCTTTTCCCCAATGCTCCATATCGCTGATAAATTCAGCGCGATTGAAGAAGCGGTTTACCAGTGCCAGCTTTTGTTCGATCGTTGCCTGGCCCCTGAAATTGGCAATCTTCTCCCATTGCTGCAGTCTTTGCACTGCTGCATTGCCAAACCTGTCCTCAATAAAATCGATCAGTTTCTGATTCAGCTCAAGGGCTATGGAGCTGGCTGTCAGAAGGCACAGAGCCAGCAAAATAAAGCGGCGCACAAGCCGGTCGGTATAATGCCCAACGCATGCTGTAAACGTTGCCAATGCGCTAGTTCCGATTATTGATGATACGTTTACGCAGGTTGCTCAGACGTTCTTTGATACTGCGTTTACGGGCGTCGCTGATGCCTCCTGAAGGCAGGGCAGCGGGCTGAGTGGTTGGTGTAGGTGAAGGTGTAGCGCTGGGCACATCGCGATAATCCTGGAAAGCTTGCAGGCCGCCGGCGGGTTCTTCAGGAAAATAAAGGTTTTCCAGTCGGCCAGCTCGTCGAACCACAATGCGGTCGGCATAAACCTTATGCAGCATGGCATTGCCGGGCAAGGTATCTCCAACTTTGTAATAGAGTGTTTCTCGGTCAGGGCCTTCAATTAGAGCACCTGTCTGGCTATCAACTTGTCCGGCCAGCACGCCTGTCAAGGTGAGCTTGAGTTGCGTTTCAGGAAGGTTCTCTTCCACCGGTTCGGGCATTGGGGGTGGCTTACTGGCGTCACCAAATAGTTTGAAATTTGCCACTTCATACTGTCGTGCGGGTTCTGCTGAGGTTTCGGGCATAGTGGGCTTTGCCGTCTGTGTCACAGGCACCGTGTTGTTCTGTTGTTGATAGATTGGCAGCAGTTGCAGCGTCCAGAGTGCCAACAGAAGAAGCGCGAGTACAATGGCGATGTAAGGAGGTAAACGATCCAGTATGTGCATCAGATACTGCCTGCAATGTTCGCTGCCGTGGATTGATTGGCCTAATCAGGGGCGCAAGGTTTTACTGACGAATTCCATCAGTCGTGATTAGTAAAATACTAGCATAAGATTGCGGATTGGTTGTGGCACCTGAGTGCTTTGTTATCAGCGTGGTACCGCGCTGGGATGAAACAAGCATTCATGCCACCTCAAATTCCTCAAATTCTGAATTTACTAATCAGCTCTCGCAGTGAATCTGTGCTCGCGCTTAGTTCATCACTGGCGCTCAACGCAGAATTGGCGTTAGTTTCCGTCGCCTGACCAAGATCGATTATTTGCAGAACGTTGCTTTCGATATTTTTGGCAACAGTACTTTGTTCTTCAGCCGCGCCGGCGATCTGGTGACTCATATCGACGATGGTGCGAACGCTGGCAACGATTTTTTCCAAGGCATCCGCCACTTTTTTGGATTGATCAACCGTAACCTGAGTAGTGGCATGGCTGCTGTGCATAGATTTAACTGCGCCGGATACACCTTTTTGCAGGCGCTCAATCATGCTTTCAATTTCTTCTGTGGATTTTTGTGTGCGCTGGGACAAAGTTCTGACCTCATCGGCCACTACCGCGAAACCTCGGCCCTGATCGCCGGCCCGGGCTGCCTCAATTGCAGCGTTAAGTGCCAGCAGGTTTGTCTGTTCGGCGATCGCTTTGATTTCAACGAGCACCTGGGTGATCTCCTCGCTATCCCGGCTGACGCGGTTAATGCTTTCCACCGAATCGCTGATCTCTCGTGCCAGGTTGTCGATGGCTTGCAGGGTCTCATCAACCACATCATGGCCCTGGTTGGCTTCGTAGTCGGCAATTTCTGCTGCGTCGGAGGTGTTCTGGGTGTTGCCGGCGACTTCATCGACCGTAGAAACCATCTGTTGCATGGCATCTGAAATCTGGTTGGTTTCATTCATTTGCCGGCGTACTGCATCGGCATTGGATTGAGCTGCCTGGTTGACGCTTTGGGCCTGAGTGGACACTGATTCCACGGTGCGGCTCACCACATGAATCAAATCATGCATTTTTTCTGTCATGGCATTGAACTCATTGGTGAGCTCTCCCAGTTCGTCATTTGACTGTTTCTCCAGTCGAACGGTCAGATCGCCGGAGGACACTTTGCGAGCTGCGGTACTGAAAGAGGTGATAGAACGGCGCACAGACATGGAAAAGCCCGTATAAAGATAGGCAATGATGCCGAGAACCAGGAGTAGCACAATAAAAAGCGTGCGCCGGGCAGCGACTTCTTCGTCCAGTTTTTTACCCAGAATGCGGTCAATTTCACGAGTAATACTCTGGTTGAGGGTGAAGAATCGGTCGATGGTTGTTGTGGTGGCCGGTTCATACTGCTGCCAGGGTTTTTCGAGGCGAATTGGATTGATGATGTCTTCGTCGAGTGTTTGCTGGATCTCCCTTATTGCCGGGATGATCGCTCTGATCTGTTGTCCCAGCGCGGTTTTTATGGCCTGGCTTTTTTCCAGCGTGACCTGGAAAGCCGTTTGAAGCTGGTTATCGATTTTGGTGAGCCGGTCATAGATTTCATTGAGGCTGTCACTGAGCACATAGTCCAGCGTGCCTTCATTGAGGCCATAAATGCCCAGGCTGCGTGCGTACCCCAGCTCTTCGATCGCTGCGAGCAGATGTTTTTGACTAAGCTCCCGCAATGCATGGACTTCATTCTGGCTGTCCTGGGACAGTCCAGACACCTGCAGTACGGTAATCATCAGAGAGTTGATTCGGTCGGTGAGTTCTTTGTAATAGCGGTATTGAGTGTAATAGTCCGACTCCTGGTTGTCGTTGGCGACCATGGACTTCCAGAAGCGCATGAGTTTTTCCGTTTGGTTCTTCAATACCTGGGCAGCGTCTTCGTCTCTGGATACGCTTTCCGAAAATATTTTTAGCTGGCGGTCCAGTGCCGTACGCAGTCTCGCGGATCGATCGCCCAGCTCCGGAACCGTGCGTTGTTTTGATATGGCTCTGAAATCACGATACTGCTGTGCAAGTTGGGCAATTGAGAACATTTGCTTGTATAGAGAGAGGCCTTCAACTTCCTGTTCAATCTGTCGTATTGAGCTATTGAGCTGTGTCACCAGCAAGGAGGTCAGGCCAACGATAGGAAGCAACCAGAGCACGCTGATCAGGATAAATTTATAGTTGTATGTCAGGCGATTCATGAGTGCCATGGCCGGCATCATTATTTGTGCCACGGAGACCCCCGTCTTCTAATGGTTGCATCGAATACTGGTTATACCCGGTATCGGACTGATTGGTTCAAAGTTTAGTGCTTCAATGGATCCGCGTCCGGCCTTCGCTGTTGCACAAAAGTTTTGGAAGGGGCTGCGGATGACTTTATCGTTCACTTGCATTGAAGCTGTCATTTGAGGTCGTTACGATGTTTTAATGTCGAGGCCTATTGAGGTCGTTCTCATCCCCATACGATAATCCTCGCTCGCTTCAGCGCTCTGCTATTATTTTGATTATGGTTGAAATTACAAGCACAGATAGTGATCACTTACCCGGAGATGACACGGTGAACGAAACAGCAGACGAACATGACGCGCCCCCTCTAGTGAATCAGCGCCCGGATTCCGATCTATCCGAGGTCGCTCCTGAGCATTACGAGCGTTTGCCTTTTACCTTCGCCAAAAAGCAAGGTGTCGTGATCACCCGTGAAAATGGTCAATTCCAGATCCTCTACCGTCCAGGTATGAGTCCCCAGTCATTTGCAGAAGTTAATCGGTTAACGCGCGCACAGCTGCCGTTTCGCATGGTGGATGAAGCCGAATTTGAAACGGCATTGGGGCTCGCTTATCAGAATGATTCGGCAGAAGCCATGCAGATGGTTGAAGGTTTGGGGGACGATATGGATCTGGCGAGTCTTGCCAATTCTGTTCCAGAGACTGAAGACCTGCTTGAGCAGGAAGATGACGCTCCCATCATCAGGCTGATTAACGCCATACTGACTGAAGCAGTAAAAACCAACGCCTCGGATGTACACATCGAAACCTTTGAAAAACAGCTGGTTGTGCGCTTTCGTATAGATGGTGTTCTGCGCGAGGTGGTCAAACCCAAGCGAGCGCTTGCACCCTTGTTAGTCTCGCGTATCAAGGTAATGGCCAAACTCGATATCGCCGAAAAACGTATTCCGCAGGATGGCCGCATTTCACTCAGGGTAGGGGGTAAGGAAGTCGATATTCGTGTTTCGACAATGCCTTCCGCCAATGGCGAACGCATTGTTTTGCGTCTTCTGGACAAAAATGCTGGCCGTCTGAGTTTGGATGGTCTCGGTATGAGTGAGCGTGATCTCAATGCGATCAAATCCATCATCGCCCGACCGCATGGAATCATGCTGGTGACCGGGCCTACCGGCTCTGGTAAAACGACGACACTGTACTCGGGTTTATCCCATATCAACGATCGCAGTCGCAACATTCTGACCGTCGAAGACCCCATAGAGTATAACTTGCCCGGAATTGGCCAGACTCAGGTCAATACCAAGGTGGATATGACCTTCGCACGCGGGTTGCGGGCAATTCTCCGTCAGGACCCGGACGTAGTAATGATCGGTGAGATTCGTGATCTGGAAACTGCAGAAATCGCGGTTCAGGCAAGTTTGACCGGTCACCTGGTGTTGTCCACCCTTCACACCAACAGTGCTGTTGGTTCGATTACCCGAATGATAGATATGGGGGTAGAGCCCTTTCTTATCAGCTCCAGTCTTGTCGGGATTATCGCTCAGCGATTGGTCAGGGTGCTTTGTCAGTCCTGCCGCGAACCCTTCACGCCCGATGCGACGGCCTGTGAGTTTTTGGGGCTGGATCCGGATAATCCACAAACCATCTATCGTGCAACAGGCTGTCCGGAGTGTAATCACCTGGGCTACAGAGGTCGTTTGGGTATTTATGAAGTCATTCAGATTGACGAGAAGATGCGCGAGTTGATACACAACAACGCCGGTGAAATGGAGCTGGAGCAACAGGCTAGAAAATCTGGCCCCAGCATTCATGTTGATGGTGTAAACAAGGTGCTGGCCGGCTTGTCTACGTTGGAAGAAGTATTGCGGGTAACGCATAGAGACTGATCATGGCCGCATTTGAATATAAGGCCCTTGATGATAAAGGGCGTCAGAAAAAGGGAGTATTGGAAGCCGACAGTGCTCGACAGGTCCGTCAGCAATTGCGTGACAAAGGTTGGGCGCCGCTGGCCGTTGAAGCAACCATAGAGAAAAAGAACAATGCCGGTTTTTTTACCCGCAGTCGCGGTATCAGCGTAAAAGACCTGGCGTTGTTGACCCGACAGATCGCCACGCTGATTCAATCAGGCATTCCGGTAGAAGAAACCCTGAGCGCTGTAGCCAGCCAGAGCGAAAAGCCGGCAATTCGAAGTATGATGCTGGCCATCCGTTCCAAGGTGCTGGAGGGGCATACCCTGGCGGACAGCCTCGCCGAATTTCCAGTCGCATTTCCAAAACTGTATCGTTCAACGGTTGCCGCAGGTGAACATGCAGGCCACCTGGACCTGGTGTTGAATCGACTTGCCGACTATACCGAAGCTCGCCAGCAGGCCCGACAGAAGATTCAGTTGGCCGCGATCTATCCGGTCATACTCAGTGTGGTGGCTATCGCAATAGTGGTATTCCTTCTGACTTACGTTGTGCCCGACATAATTGAAGTGTTTATCAATAATGGTCAGGAATTACCTCCGCTCACACAAGGCTTGCTTGCCGTCAGCGGGTTTCTCGGAGACTGGGGGCCTGCGCTGGCGATCGTATTGGTGGCTCTTTTCGCTTTGTTCAAGTTTTTGTTGCGTAAGGATGGATTCCGTTTCGCTTATCATAAGCGGCTGCTGCATATGCCTTTTATTAAAAAACTGTCGCGCGGCACCAATACCTCACAATTTGCCAGTACCCTGAGTATTTTGAACAGCAGTGGCGTACCCTTGGTTGAGGCCATGAAGATTTCTTCTGAAGTCCTGACCAATGACTGTCTTAAAGCGTCATTGTCCGATTCGGCACAGCTCGTCAGTGAAGGTGCCAGTTTGTACAAATCCCTGGAGCAAACCGGTTACTTTCCGCCAATGATGATACATATGATCGCCAGTGGCGAATCCAGTGGTGAGCTGGATCAGATGCTTGAGCGCACAGCCGCGCACCAGGAAAGTGATCTGCAAGGCCTGATTGAGACGATAGTCGGTTTATTCGAACCCCTGATGTTGTTGTTTATGGGATTTGTTGTGTTGATTATCGTGTTGGCCATCATGCTGCCGATCCTAAATATGAGCAATCTGGTTGGTTGAAACGCTGGCATCACTGCCGAAAAGATCAAAAATTTAATTCCACTCAAGGAGTCCACATGAAACGTTTAACTACCCGTCAAAGCGGTTTTACTCTGATAGAAATCATGGTTGTCATGGTGATTTTGGGGCTGCTGGTTGCGGTGGTCGCGCCCAATATTCTTGGTCGAGGTGAAGAAGCCCGAATAGGTGTTGCTAAAACACAGTTACGCAACATCGCGAACTCGCTGGATTTGTACAAGCTGGACAACTTCAACTATCCGAGTACTGAGCAGGGACTCGACGCACTGGTTAACGAACCTTCCGGTTCCCCGGAAGCCAAAAACTGGAATAAGGACGGTTACCTGCCAAGTTTACCGGTAGACCCTTGGGGGAATGAGTACCAGTACATCAGTCCCGGATCAGAAGGCCCCTATGATCTGTACTCTTTTGGTCCCGACGGTAAAGAGGGTGGCAGTGAGGAAGGCGAAGATATCAGCATTCATGATTTAAATTAACCGGCTATGGACGCAAAGCGACTTAACGCGCGCGTCTCACGCGATCGACTGCGCAATCAATCCGGATTCACCCTGATAGAGCTGTTGGTCGTTCTGGTGTTGCTGGGTCTGGTCGCCGGTATCGGGGTGACCACTCTCGGGGGCAGTAATCTAGGCCGTGAACTCGAAAATGAAGTGAATCGTTTTCATGCCGTGTTGCGGATGGCGGCAGAGGAAGCGATATACAGCAATACCGAAATTGGTGTGCTGGTGGACAATGACGGATACGAATTTCTGACTTATGACGAAGAAGAGCGTATCTGGCAGGGCGCTGACAATCACGCCTTGAGGACGCATAGTTTTCCCGAATGGTTAAGCGTTGATATTCAGCGAGAGGGAAGCGAAAAGCGCCTGTTTGGCGAGTCTTCCGATGAAAATCCAAGCGAAAACACTAAACGTCCGCAATTTATGTTGCTGTCCAGTGGTGAGGTAACCGGGTTCGTCATCGGCATGCAGGTAGAGAGGGATAGCGATAGTCGCCTGGAGATTAAATCCAACGAGCAGGGTGAGATTATCCTGCCGCATGTGGAAGAGCGGGAAGATGACTAAGGACTCATCCCGCAAGCTCCTGCCTACAAGATGCAAGCGAACTGCACGAGGCTTTACGCTGCTTGAGGTGCTGATGGCACTGGTGTTTTTTGCCCTGATAGGTATGGTCCTGCAGCAAGTCACCGCCGCAACCGTTGGTCATATGCATGCCATCCAGATGAAGACCTTTGGTGCCTGGATAGCAGAAAACAAGCTTAACGAGTTACGCCTGGGTAAATCCTTGCCCAAACCCCGTCAATATAAAGAAGAGGTCGAGTTCGCCAATACGGATTGGGAGCTGGTGACGCAGGTTATCACTACAAACAATCCGGACATTCATCGGGTCGAAGTGGAGGTCCTCTACCGTCAAGCCGATGGGAATGGCAAAACCAAAGCCTATTTTATGACCGGATTTGTGGGGCGTTATTAATGCGTCTGGATTCACCGCGCTCACACCAACTTGGTTTCACTCTGCTGGAAGTGTTGTTGGCTATTATGATTACGGCGCTGATCGGGCTTGGTTCCTGGCAGCTTTTAAACAGTGCTATCCGCACCGATGAGCTAACCAATGCCCGGCAACAAAAGCTGGCCGCTTTGCAGCGCACCATGTTGATCTTGGAGCGGGATTTTCAACAGACCATCGCTCGCTCCATTAGGGATGGTTATGGGGATCCCCGGCCTGCAATCATGACGCGAGATGAGTTTTACGAAATTGAGTTTAGTCGTCTCGGGTGGCGGAATCCGCTAGGTGACAAACGATCCAATATTCAGCGTGTGGCTTATGAGCTGGATCAAAACGAATTGATACGACACTACTGGAATGTGCTCGATCGTGCTCAGGACAGTGAAAGTGTGCATCGCACCTTGCTAAAGGATGTCGAAAAGTTTTCGCTTCGTTTCATGAATAACAGTGGCGGTTGGTCGGACGAATGGCCTCCTGAGGGTGACGAGGCCAAAGTCGATCCACTGGAAAAGTACAATCAGCTTCCCAAAGCGATTGAATTACTGGTGACGACCGCAGCTTTTGGCGAGATTCGCCGGTTATTTGAACTACCGCAATATATGCCGCAGGCAGCATTTCCTGAAAAAAAGAATGATGAGACTGGTGATGAAGGCTGATTCCCGCACAGCTCTTATTAAAGATTGTAAACCACCGAGATCGGGTCAGCAGGGCGTCGCCCTGATGATTGTTATTCTTGTGTTTGCTCTGGTCTCCATCCTGTCGGTCGGCATGTACAACCGCCAAAGCCTGTTTGTGCAAACCTCGGGAAATGTGCTGGCGCAAAAGCAGGCGTACGAATACGCGATTGCCTCAGAAATATATGGCCGTCGGCTGCTCAAAGCGGATTGGGATGAAGACAAGGAAGAAAGCAAGTTTGTGGATGATCTTGAGCAGGTCCAGAATTCCATTGTCATTCCTGTTGAGGACGCTCTGTTAGAAGCCCAGTTCAATGACGTACAGGGTAAAATCAATCTGAATGATCTTGCCAAGCTGGATGGTTCTCCTAACGAGCTTATGCACAAGCGATTGGAGCGATTGTTGAATCGCTTGGCTTTGGAAACGATCAAACTGGAAATGATTCAGGACTGGATTGACAGCAATCAGGACCCTTATGAGTTCGAAGGGGCCGAAGATGGCGAGTATCTGGGGCTCGATGTTCCCATGCGTACATCGGGGCAGCCTTTTCAGCATATCTCGGAGTTATTGCTGTTAAAAGGGGTGACTCGCGAGGATTATGAAGCGCTTTTGCCCTTTGTTACAGCACTGCCGCAGGGGCAGGCCCCCATTAATATTAATACCGCGCCCGCGGAAGTCTTGCAGACGCTGTTTGAAGGCATGAATGATCAGCTGGCGGAAGAGCTGGCGTCTGCTCGCGAAGATGAGCCCTGGGAAGATCTGAATGCCTTTAAGAACGAGGCAGTGATTGGGGGACTCAAGCTCGATGACCATTATCTCTCGGTCAATTCTGTTTTTTTTGAAATCGCAACGCGGATTACGCTTTCTGATCGAGTGGTGCGTTTGGTATCTTTGATCTATCGTAATCAGGAAGACGGCGAAATGATTGTGCTGTCCCGGGATCAGGGCCAGAAATATTTAATTACCAAAGAAAAGATCGCGCTATAATTTATTGATATTGTTTCGCTTTTACGTCGTATCCGCGTATACATTGAGCTAACAGAGCAAATCTATGCCGAACAAACTGTTTGTCCGTCCCGTTTCTTCCCTGAACAGTACCGTACTGCTGTTCGACTGGGTGCTGTTCGATATCAGTCGGGAAAAAGTTGGTGAAGGAAGCAGCGCTGAGTTTGATTCCATTGAGCAAACCCTGATGCAGAACGGCGTAGAACACGTTGATCTCTATGGTATCTGGCCTGCCAGCGCAGCCGTTGCGACGCATGTCTCCCTCCCTGGAAATCAAACGCGTTATATCCAGCAGGCCTTGCCTTTTGCGGTAGAGGACCAGTTGGCTCAGGATGTTGACCAGTTACATCTTGCTTTGGGCAATAAAGCAAAAGCGGGTGCTTTTCCGGTAATTGGGATTGATAGGGAGCTATTTGAGCCATTCTATGAGTTGCTGAGCCTGCCTACCCATGGTTTCCACCTGAAGGGTATTTTTCTTGATGCGGAGTGCTTGCCGCTTGACGACGTGGATATGTCGATAGGGCTATTTGGAACAAACGCTCTGGTGAACAGTCGCTCTAATCTCGCGATCACGGTGTTGAAAGGTAATCTGAATGCCTACTTGGATGCCGTATTTCTTGGAACACCAGAAGAGCATGAAGAGGGCCAGGATTTCGCTATCCGATTGTACCTCCCCGAAGAAGACGCCGATGATCTGAAAATTCTTTGTGCCGAACTTGAGCAGTATCCCCATGTGACGATAATGCAGGAGCCTCTGGGTATTGGGCTTTTAGAGCTGGTTTGCGAAGGTTATTTTCATGACCCCACTCGAGTCGTCAATTTATGCCAGGGAGACTATAAGCCTGCTTCCTCAAAAGATAATGCCTGGTATAAATGGCGTTATGTTGCCGGTATTGCCGTGCTGGGTTTTCTGATACAGCTTGGCGTGTTTATCGGTAAAGGGATCATGTATGAGCAGCAAGCTGATGAGGTGGGAGCCCAGGCGATTCAGTATTACAAGCAGGCGGTTCCCAATGCGCGTAATCTCTCTGTTGAGAAATTGCCTCGGATTATCAAGGGTAAGCTTAACCAGGCGAAACAAAGTGGCGGAGCAGATCTGGGTTTTCTGACCTTGCTTGGTGAGGCAGGCTATCAGTTTCAGCGCGCTCCCAACAAGCAGGGTCTGGCGTTCCGTAGCCTGCAATACAATGCTCAACGGGGAGAATTGACGATGGAAATGCAGGCTCAGAATTTCGATCAGCTGGATCGCTTGAAGCAGGCCATTGTTGAATCCGGCTATTCAGCGAAAATTAGTTCTGCTGTACAGGAAGACAATTTCTTTCGCGGGCGTATTAGCGTCAGCGGCTCATAAGGATTACCAATGTTCTCAGGTCTGAAACAACATCCCTCGGTGGTGAATGCACTCAAACAGTATGAGATGCTTTCTTCTCGCGATCAGGCAGCGCTCAAGGTGTTATCGCTGGTAGTGCTTGTGTTGCTGCTTTATTTTTTTATGTGGGTGCCGGCACACTCTTTTATGAGTCAAAGCCAACAATCGCTTGAATCAGCTCGTGAACTGCTGGCGTTGGTTCAGGAAAACAAACAGCTGCTGGCGCAGAGTAACCAACAAGCGCAAAGTGGATCTGTGCCGGCACTGGATAGTCAGCAATTGGTGTCTTCGGTGACGAATTTGGCCAAGCGTCATGGTTTGGTACTCAAGCGTTTTGAGCCCAGTGGTGAACGTGAGCTTAAGGTCTGGCTGGAAGATGCGTCTTTCGACAAGATGGTCGCCTGGTTGGGGGACCTGAAGAAGAATCTTGGTGTGACCGCGGAGCAGGTGTCCGTTGAAAAAGAAGACGCCGAAGGGCTTGTAAGTGCACGACTGACGCTGGCGTCATAACTCTGAAAACTAAGTGAATCGCAGATGACAATAATAACTGAAGAGACAGAAGCGAGAGTTGTTCGGCTGGAAGCGGGTGCATTGACCGAAGCCAAGGCTATTTTGTATCGGGCCTACAAACACGAGCCTACCTTTAAATACCTCTTTGAGTCCGGTCGACCTGGATATGAGCAGAGGGTGAGAGCCACTATTCGTGAACTGATCAGTCTGCATTTCGAAACCAATCAGGATGTTATCGGCTTGGCTTTGGATAATCATTTGATTGCCGTTGCGCTGGTGGGAAGTCCTGATGTCAGGCTTGATTTGGCTCGCCAATTTAAATGGCGGATGCGCATGATGCTAACGGCGGGTATGGATTGTACTTGGCGTTACATTGATTACCACAAACAGATTCACCGATGTTTGACCAAGGACCAACACCACGAGCTGCCTTTGATGGGTGTCGATGACCGTTATCGAAATATGGGTTATGGTCGGCAGTTGATGGATGCTCTGGAGAATATTTGTGCAGAAAATCCCAAATCAGTGGGTATCGCTCTGGATACAGGTAACGCGCGATATATCAATTTCTACAAGCGAATTGGTTATGATGTGGTGGGCACAGTCAAACTCGGTGATGTCACCGAAAGCGTTTTGTTCAAGCCCTGTCGATCGCGCTGCTGAATCCGCGATTGTCGCTAGCTATTCTTTTCCCATTCCCTTTCTGAAGGCCGGAAAACATCCGGAAAAAGCTTATGTCTGAATACGATTTCGATGTCTTTGTCATTGGTGCGGGATCAGGTGGCGTTCGCTTTGCGCGCATGTCTGCGGCTAAAGGTGCAAGGGTGGCGGTAGCCGAAAATCGCCATCTGGGCGGCACCTGTGTCAATGTAGGCTGTGTTCCCAAGAAGTTATTCGTCTATGCGTCTCATATTCAGGAAGAGATGGAGGATGGTGCTGGTTTTGGATGGCAGCTTGATGGCACGCTTGCTTTTGACTGGAAAACCTTGGTTGAGAACAAAAATAACGAAATTAAAAGACTAAACGGTATTTATGAAAATCTCTTGAGTGGAACCGGTGTTGAAATCATTACCGGCACTGCAAGATTTCAAGATCATCACCACGTAGTGGTTGAGGGTAAGGTTTATTCAGCTGAGCGAATTGTGATTGCGACAGGAAGCTGGCCCTATGTACCCGATTTTCCGGGTAATGAGTTAGCCATCACCTCCAATGAGCTGTTTTTTCTGGATAAATTGCCTGACTCCGCCGTAGTGTTGGGCGGCGGATACATTGCAGTTGAAATGGCGGGTATTCTGAATGGCCTGGGCGTCGATACAACTCTGGTCTATCGCGGGGAGCTTTTTCTCCGAGGCTTCGATCAGGAGGTAAGGGAGTTCGTCGCCAAGCAAGTGTCCGAAAAGGGTATCAATCTTCTATTTAATGACAATATCGCAGCGCTTGAGCAGGACGAAAACGACAGCTTTAAGGTAACGATGAATTCAGGTAAGCAGCTGTCTACGGGATTGGTGCTTGCAGCGACAGGACGTAAGCCGCTAACCGAAGGACTTGGCCTGGAAAACACTGGGGTTGAGCTCAATCAGCGCGGTGAAGTTGTGGTGGATTCTCAGTACAAGACTACCGTAGACAATATTTATGCGCTGGGTGATCTGACAGGTGGAGCACAATTGACGCCGGTAGCACTGGCTGAAGGTATGTTTTTGGCGGAACTGCTATTTGGGTCCGGAGCTCCTGTGCCTATTGACTATGACAACATTCCGACAGCGGTTTTCTGCCAGCCCAATATTGCAACGGTTGGTATGTCAGAACAGCAGGCCCAGGAACAGGGAAAAGACATTGATGTATATGTTTCCAGTTTTCGACCCATGAAGCACACAATGTCAGGGCGAGATGAAAAAAGCCTGATGAAGCTGGTCATCGATAAAGATACGGATCGTGTGCTAGGGGCGCACATGGTGGGTCCCGAAGCAGGCGAAATCATTCAGGGCATAGCGGTCGCTATACGCGCCGGCGCTACGAAATCAGTATTTGACTCGACGATTGGTATTCATCCTACCGCCGCCGAGGAATTTGTAACGATGCGCCAGGCCCGAGAGGCGTAGGACTGAGGCCCAATGGATGTGCCCGTGCCTGAGTCGACGATCACAGCTTATGAATTTCACGCCTTTCAATTACGCACTATTACGCACTCAGGCCTTCTTTTTGTTATGAACTTGCCTTTATACTTCGCGTTTTACAATAGCTAGGAGATCGTTTTGAGTTCTGTCGAGTCGCACCAGCGCGTACTTTCAGGTATGCGACCCACCGGTAAACTTCATCTGGGCCATTATCATGGCGTGTTGAAAAACTGGGTTGAGCTGCAGCATGACTATGAGTGCTTCTTTTTTGTGGCGGACTGGCATGCGCTGACAACGCATTACGAAGATCCTTTTATCATCGAGCAAAGTGTATGGGATATGGTAATTGACTGGCTGGCTGCGGGTATTAATCCCGGTTCGGCCACCATGTTTATTCAGTCTCATGTTCCAGAGCATGCAGAGTTGCACCTCCTGTTATCGATGATCACGCCACTTGGCTGGCTCGAACGAGTTCCTTCCTATAAGGATCAGCAAGAAAAGCTCAAGGAAAAGGATCTGGCAACGTATGGCTTTCTTGGTTACCCCTTGCTTCAAAGTGCCGACATTCTGGTGTATCGGGCCGGTCATGTACCTGTAGGAGCTGATCAGGTGGCTCACGTGGAAATGACTCGCGAGGTTGCACGTCGCTTTAATCATCTCTACGGGAAAGATCCCGGCTTTGAAGAGCAGGCAGAAGCCGCCATCAAAAAAATGGGAAAGAAAAATGCCAAGCTGTATCGTAGCCTTCTCAAACGCTTTCAGGAGCAGGGTGAAGAGGAAGCTTTGGATACAGCGCGAGCGCTAATCAAAGAACAGCAGAATATTTCGCTTGGTGATCGTGAGCGGCTTTACGGATTTATTGAAGGCGGTGGAAAAGTCATTTTGCCAGAACCCCAGCCGCTGTTAACCCAGGCTTCAAAGATGCCAGGGCTGGACGGTCAGAAAATGTCCAAGTCCTATAACAATACCATTGGACTTCGTGAAGAGCCGGATGAGGTTGCACTCAAGATTAAAACCATGCAAACCGACCCGCAAAGAGTACGTCTGACTGACCCGGGTGACCCTGAGAAATGTCCGGTATGGAAGCTCCACGAAGTCTATTCTGAAGATGACACCAAAAGGTGGGTTCAGGAAGGGTGTCGCAGTGCCGGCATTGGCTGTCTTGAATGCAAAAAGCCAGTGACCGATAAAATTCTCGAAGAGCAACGTCCTATTCGGGAACGTGCCCGACAGTATGAAGACAATCCAGAGTTGGTTCGCAGTATCGTTTCGGAAGGTAGCGAGCGTGCCCGTGATGCCGCTAAGGCAACATTGGAAGAAGTGCGTCGGGCAATGGGGCTTTCATTTGGAAGCTAGAGGCTTTCTTTCGTTGACAATAATGTCACACTGTCGGTATTGGACAGGGTTGAAGTAACATAGGTGACGTATGCAGCAAGAGCTTCCGCTGGCTTTAATTGATGGTAAGCCGGTAACGGATATTCCGCAGGATCTGTATATTCCGCCGGATGCTCTGTCTGTCATTCTGGAGTCTTTTGAAGGGCCCCTGGATTTGCTGCTCTATCTGATTCGACGTCAGAATATGGATATTCTGGAAATCGATGTCAGTGAGATCACGCGCCAGTATCTGGAATACATTAATCTGGCGAAGTTGCTTCATTTTGAACTGGCCGCGGAATATCTTCTGATGGCAGCCATGCTGGCTGAGATTAAGTCTCGCATGTTGTTGCCTAAACCCAAGAATGAAGAAGACGAGGAAGTTGATCCCCGTGCCGAGCTGATCCGTCGCTTACAACAATATGAGCGTTACAAAAAAGCGGCGGAAGATATGGATGAGCTGGAGCGTGTGGATCGAGACTTGGCTCCTGTTAAAAACCACGCTGAGGGGCGGCAACAATTTCGTCCTCATCCGGACGTTTCCATGGAAGAGCTATTGTTGGCTCTAAAGTCAGTGTTAAAACGTTCGGACATGTATGAAAGTCACCATATTGAAAAAGAACGTTTGTCTACGCGAGAGCGAATGTCACAAGTGTTAAGTCGAGTTAGTGCGGATTCGTTTGTGTCGTTTACGGCTTTATTTGCGCCCGAAGAAGGTCGTGAAGGTGTGGTCGTAACATTTTTGGCCATTATGGAGCTGGTCAAGGAGCAGTTGCTCGAGCTGGTCCAGGCGGAAACCTTAGGGCCGATCCATGTAAAAGCGCGTGCTTCAATGTAAATCCAATAAAGCAGCAGTATGGAAAATTTAGACAATCAATACGAAACTGCCATAGATACCCACAAGCTCAGCCTGATTTTAGAGGCTCTGTTGATGGCGGCTGATAAACCCTTGTCTCTAGAGCAGTTGCAAACTTTGCTTGAAGAAGAGGGTGCTCCGTCCAGGGACGAATTGCGCGCTGCTTTGGCAGCACTGAAAGAAATTTATGCAGAGCGTGCGGTCGAACTTGTCGAAATCAGCAGTGGCTATAGATTCCAGACCCGAACCAGTTACAGCCAATGGGTGAGTCGTCTTTGGGAAGAAAAACCCCAAAAGTATTCAAGGGCCTTGTTGGAAACACTTGCGCTGATTGCTTATCGGCAACCCATTACGCGAGGTGACATTGAAGAAATTCGAGGTGTGTCGGTTAGTTCTGCCATAATCAAGACGCTGATGGAACGGCATTGGGTGCGAGTGGTCGGGCACAGGGAAGTACCAGGTCGGCCTGCAATCTATGCCACAACGCGTCAGTTTCTGGATTACTTCAATCTCAAATCACTCGAGCAATTACCGCCCTTAGCTGAAATTCGCGATCTCGACATTATTTCAAAAGAACTGTCAGAGCAGCTTGAGTTTGAGGTGCAGGATGATTCAGATGGCTCAGAACTGCCTTCTCCACAAGAAGCGCAACCGGGATCAGTCGCGGACGAGGAAGTAAATGAAGTGGACTCCGAGGAGTCCACTTCGACAGTAAATTCTGAGATTCTTCATTAGTGATCTGCGTTTCCAAAGCTTAAGTCAGTTTTTGCTGCTTTCGGCTAAGTAGCATCAGATTTTCTATCTTGGTGATACTTTCCTGGTATTCCGCGTTCGCTTCTGATTCAACAACGATCCCACCTCCGCCCCAGCAATGCAGTCTGCCCCCATCCCTGACGATGGTGCGAATCAGAATATTGCTATCAAACACATCCTGGTCACTCCAATAAAACACCGAACCGCAATAGGCGTCGCGCCCAGAAGGTTCCAGTTCATTGATGATTTCCATGGCTCTGATTTTCGGCGCGCCTGTGATTGATCCGCCGGGAAAGCATGATAAAAACGCGTCCAGTGGAGAAATGTCTTTCTTTAATATGCCAGAAACAGTGCTGACGAGATGATGAACATTGGGATAGGTACATAGCTCAAACAGTTTATCGACCTTTACTGAATGCAGCTGGCAAACCTTGCTCAGATCATTGCGCAGCAGGTCAACAATCATCAGGTTCTCCGCTTTGTCTTTTGAGCTGTTCTGAAGAATAGTACTATTTTCGGGTTCGTTGTCATCTCTGCGAATGGTGCCTTTTATCGGTCGAGTGACAACATGGTCCCGTTCGATGCGGAGAAACTGTTCAGGAGAAAAGCTGAGTATTTGTTTGTCCGGTGCAAAATTGACCAGGCAGGAGTAGGGGGTGTGAATGTTTTCCTGGAGCTGGGTGAATAAGGAAATGCTATCGCCGGTAAATTCTGCTCCGAAACGTTGTGCCAGGTTGATCTGGTAGCAGTCACCAGAAAACAAATAGTTTTTGACGCGATTGAAATTATCCAGGTATTGATGCCTGGACTGTTCGCCAATCCACTCTCCTACATTATATGGAGGTTCAGTTTCGTTTGAGGTTCTGGATGCTTCGACGAGTGCTAGAACATACTCGCGTTTTTCTGTTGGGCAGCTCGGACTAAACGTTAGCCAGCCTGTGTTTTTCTGGCGATCAAATACATATGACCAACTGTAGTAACCCATATAAAAGGAGGGCAAATCGCTTTTCAGTGTACGAATGTCACAAAGAGATTGCGAGGCTCCCCATTCATAGGATGCAAAACCCATATAGCCGCATATAAAAGGTAGCTCCAAATAGTGGTGCGTTTCAGGTGGTGTGGCCTCAGCGTTTTTGGCGTCGCGACGCGGATGCTGGAGTTTGCTTACTGTTCTTGAAGATTTATCGGTTTCTTCCCATGTTTCAGGCAGGCCAGACAAAATATTGTATCTGTCATTTTGAAAGTGCCCCTCTACTTGACGAATACCAGGTGCCGCTCCGCTTGAGAATAAAAAGCTTTGCGCTAAGCCTCTAATCAGTTTCGTTTGCTGCCTGTCTGTTAACGAAATTTCGAACTGGCACCAGGAAGTGCTCAGTACTATTTCCTTTTTTTTATTTTTGAAGGCAGCGTTTGAAAATTGCTTATTTGTGGTGTTCATTAAGCGTTGTTAATTTGCTGGACGTAAAAGGTGAAATTGAGAAACAGGCATTGTGGACATTGTACTTGCTTCTCTATAATTTTACGCGCTCAAAACAATACAACTGATGGAGTTTTTATGTCCCACCTAGCGCGTGCCCTTTTGGCCATTTCATTTTTCATGTTTGCAGTGGCTTCGCCATTGAGTGCGGAGGAGGATAAACCCAAGGCAGAAGATTTGGTGGAGGCGCCTGACGCTTCGCAAGCTGCGGACCTGTCGTCGTTGCGACGCACCAAGTTGACTGAGGAACAGGCGGTTAACCAGTTAAAGTTCATGATGGTGAAGGGTTGGGCGCGGGTAGAGGATGAGCTGATTGAAAATAACACCTTCAAACCTTTTGGAATGGTGCTGTCTCCACAAGGTGAGTTTCGCCCCGTTTATTTGGCGGAACAGGAGAAGCTCGATCAGAGCGTAGCGCTTGCAGCGATTGTAAAAAACCTCGAGGCCATTGCGCAAACCCGCTCCATGTGGGCGGTTGGTCTTATGTACATACAAGGTAAGAAACGAAAAGATGGTTCTTTGGATATGCGCATCATGGTGCTGGGTGAGCACATAGCCGGTTGGGCTCGTCATTGGGCTTACCCCTTTAAAATAGAGAATGGTGAAGTGAAGCTTGGCGCACCTGCCGAGACTGCCATTGAACCGGTTTACTACGTGCCCCAGGATCAACGGCAGTAAAAGAATAGTTACTGTATTTTCGTCAATAACCTAAACCCGACCCTTGTGTCGGGTTTTTCTTTTATAGGGAGAGGAAAAGTCGTCCCTTGGTTTCTTGAAAAGGAGAGGGCTGTAAATGTCACAAACTGTCAAATAGGTGTTTGTAGATGTCCTGACGTAACGTCGCGTAACGATTTGTGATTACGGTCACGGAAAATGGGACTTCAAATAAATACTATGGCTTCACTGACAGGCAAACATGCTTGTTAGCTTTTTCTAAAAAGATAAATAACGTGTTTGATACCTCTCGGGGTATGAAGCACACAAAAACCTAAATATTAGGAGAATAATATGAAAGGCCTGAAAAAAGTAGCATTGGCTTCTGCTGTAGCAGCTATCTCTGCTGGCGCTCAAGCTGAACTGAAAGCCCTGGACGACGCAACTATGGGTGAAATGACTGGTCAAGCTGGTCTGACTATCGACGTTGAAACCAAGTGGAGCATCGGTGAGTTCGCATATAAAGATGCGGGTTTCGTATTGCTGCAAGGTATCAGCATGGGTGGTAACAGCAACGAAACTGGTCCTTTCGCTAGCTCTTACCTCGACAACTTCCGTATGACCATTGACGTAGCTGGTGACAACACTGGTGGCGACGCTACTCTGGCTTACGGCTTCTCTGAAGTTAAAGGTCTGGCAGCTGTTCACGCTGCTGCTGGTAACACTGACACTAACTTCGCTGCTGCAGCAGCTGGCTTCGGTACTCAAACTGGTGCTTCTACTTACACTCAGCTGGACGCAGTAACTAGCGCAGCTTCTACTCTGTCTATCGACGACGAGAAAGTATACGGCGACGGTGACCTGGTAATTCACTTCGGATTTACCGATGCATGGCAGAAAGGTGGCGGTTTCGCTGCATACGCTGCTGGTCTTGGTTCTGACGGTGCTGGCGGTACTGCTAGCCTTGACGATCTGTCTTTCGGCGCAGCTGTTGCGATCGCTACTAGCGCGGTTGACTACCAGTTCGATATCGATGTAATCGGTGTTGCTTCTTCTGGTTACGATGCAGCTATCGGTACTCAAGGTGTTGAAACTTACGCATTCACTGACGTAGACGGTCAAGCTCGTACTCTGGGTACAGACATGGCTACTGGTCTGGACGCGACTACCGACACTACTGCTCTGATCTCTGGTCTGAGCTTCAAAGGTTACTTGGGCCCAGCTGATCTGCATATCGAAAACAACGGTAACGGCTTCGGCGCAGACGGTTCTGGTCTGGGTGGTGCTGCTGGTACTGGTAACGCTGACTCCAAAATCACTTGGGGTTCATTCTTCAAAGTTACTGACCTGGATCTCTACATCGACATCGCTGGCGTAGATCTGCGTAACATCAAGATCCACAACGTTCGTGGTGACCTGAGCTCTCTGGACGGTGCAGCGTCTTTCGGTTTCGCACACTCTATCCGCGAAATCTACGCTGTTAAAGACACTGTTCTGCACATTGGCAATCCTGCAGGTCTGAACGGTTCTACCAACCCAGCTAACTACGCTGACGGTATTGCTCTGAACACTGAGTTCAAAGGCGACATCGACATCGGCGCTCTGTCATTCGGTGACACTGGTACTTCTATCGGTGAAATCTACCTGACTGACGTATACTCAGACACTAACTGGACTATCTCTGCTCACTAAGATCTTTACGATCTTTGAGACAGAATACGAAAGTAGTCTGAATCGGGAAGGCCGCCTCACATCGTGAGGTGGCTTTTTCAGCTTCTAGAGGTTAAAAAATGAACTAAGCTTCATTTTTTAGAAGCAAGAAGCAAGAAGCAAGAAGCAAGAAGCAAGAAGCAAGAAGCAAGAAGCAAGAAGCAAGAAGCAAGAAGCAAGAAGCAGAATAAGTAGAAGATTTAGGAAAAGGGTAAAGCTGACTTTCATAGAAGCGAGTGTTACCTGATTCAGGAGAGGATCAAACATCCTCAAAAAAATAATAAACAAGATGTATGGAGAGCCTGAAATGAAACAGATTACGAAAGGAGTCTTGGTTGCGCTGTGCCTATTTAGCCAATTCTCATATGCCGAACTCCAAGTACTGGAAGATGAGCAGATGTCAGGTCTGACTGGTCAGTCTGGTTTAACTATCGATATTGATATGGCGGTGGAAATCGGTGAGTTCATGTACAAGGACGCCGGTTCGATTGTTATGCAGGGGATTCGCATCGGCGGCATGGATCATACTGGTGATGTCGGCACTAGTTTTGATGCTTCTGTTGGAATCGTAGCCGATCTCGGTGACCCGAGTGGCCAAGGAGGTGGCACTCCTTTCGTCACTAATGATGGCGGGACAACCGGGCTTAATAATGCTCGGATTGAAGTCGATATTGCGGATGGTTCCGAAGAGTTTATGTGGGCGTGGGGCGAATTCGTAAGTCCGATTCTTGGTTGTGGTGCTGTCGGTGACACGTGTACCTATACACCAGGTGATGGGGACTTGATTATTCACGGTACAGCATCCAACCCCTTTATTGTTTCACGTTCATATCAGGCAGTAGATTTTGGTATGGAAATGGACAAGTTTGCTCTTAAAGATTCAACCTATGCTCCGGGTGCTGATTTGAGTGGAGGGTCTTCTGCACAAGAGACGACAATAATTTCTGACTTGCGTATGGAAGGCTATTTTGGTGGCTTTGATTTGATTATTCAGAACAACGGCAATGGATTTACTAATGGTATAGCGGATAGCAAGATTAAGATAAACACATTTTTCGAAATTACAGAAATGGAATATGATTTTGATATTGTGGGAATTCGCTATGAAAAAATGAGTATCCATAATCATCGAGGCGATTTGACAATGTTCGATTTGGATAAAAACGACATTGCTTTCGCAGCAGGTTCGCAAGGTTTTGCGCAAACTAACACGCATTTATATGCGGTTAGGGATAAAGTACTTAACTTGGCAACTCTTGGGGCGCCTACCGGTAATAATCCTTCAGGATTTGTCGATGGTATTGCGATGGACACTAGATTCCGCGGTGATATGGATATACTTCATTTAAGTTTTGGGGATACCGGAACATCCATTGGTGAGCTTTACTGGACGGATTGGGATATAGACACAAACCGGGTGATCTCTGCGCATTGATTTTCAAGAAGAATTTGGCATAAAAAAACCGGCAGCAGCCGGTTTTTTTATGCCTCAAACTAAACGGTTGTTAGTTGTTTTGGGGAATGTTGATTGTAAGATCAAATCCACCGCCATCCCTGGGAATAAGTTCAACAGGGGCTTCATTCATACCTTGCGGTATATTGATTTGTTCGATCCCGGGAATGTTCCCGATAGAAAATGTAAATTGCTCTCCCTCTCGGCTGATACTCAGGTTATCGCCAAAGTATGCGCGCTCAAAGTCGCCTTCGGGAACGCGATAACGTTCATCATCAAGGAGGTCTGCCACTGGAATTTCGGTGTATTCCTTATAACTAAGAATTTCCAACGGCTCTGCTGGTGTCAATGCGGTCTCAATGGAAGCATTTCGCAAATACTCGTCGGATAATGCGACTGCAGTCTCGGAACCTTTCAGGTGTTGCTGTGAGTTTTTCAACTCGTCTATGTCCTGATCACTGCTTTCAACAGGAGCAATTGTGAGACTGGAATAGGTTTTCTGTTGAGTTTGTGGTGCTTCCTTTGGCGTTACAATGATTGTCGAATCCTTGATGTAGGTATCGGTTAATTCAGAGCTGGTCAGCGATTTCACTTCCGCCTGAGTAATGGGTGTAACCAGTGCGCCGGCCGTTCCCACGGCTAGTGCCAGGAGATTGACGCGACAGATGCTTGATTTTTTCATAGGTCTAGACCAAAGGATCACGAGTAGTACCCACCAGTATTTAATTTAGCCAAACTGAATGCAAGACCTTCTAATTGTAAAATAGTTAAAAATCGTAACTATAATGCAGGGGTCACAATTGATTGGCTCTGCCGGAATCAGTCTTTATGTTTACTGTTAGCGAACGACTATCTGAATGGCTGGCTTCCCGGTCGCCTAGAAAAAGGCACTACAGTTTATCTCAAAAAAATCTGTACATTTTTCCCAGTCGGGTCGGATTTGTTTTCTTGGCCTTGCTCGTATTAATGCTGGTTACAGCAATTAATTACCAAAGCAGTCTGATTTATTTGTTTACATTCATTCTGGGAGCATTGTTTTTTATATCGATATGGCTTTGTTTCTTGAACGTCTCTGGTCTACAGATTCAAAGCCCGGAGAGGGCGGAATGTTTTTCCGGTGAGAACAGGCCCTTTCATATTCAGCTGGTCAGTCCAGATCATGCGATCCAGGCTTTGATAGTTTCTGTCCACACTGATGATTCACAAACGATTGATGTTGATTCGTCCAAACCACGTCAACTAACGCTCTATGACAAACCAAGCAGGCGTGGATTATCCACTTTGAAGCAATTTCGTATCGAATCTGTCTTTCCTTTTGGTTTGGTCAGAGTCTGGAGTTGGATAAAACTTGACGCGCAAGTAGTTGTTTATCCCAAGCCTATTCCATTGACAGTGGACAGGCTCGGGACGTCCGAAAGTAGTCAGGGAGATTCGCGCCAAAAAACAGATGAGCAGACGGAAATCAGGAGTTATCGCCCTGGAGATACCTCGAGCCGAATTTTGTGGAAGCAGCTGGCAGCGAAAGATCGCCTGGCAGTAAGAGAACACGAGTGGGCGACCACAGACAGTCGCTGGATACGCTGGGAAGACTATCCTGTGTCAGACCCCGAATTGCGTCTTTGTCATATGTGTCACGACGTGTTATCTGCTTCAGAAAGGAGGGAGGCGTTTGGCTTGAGTTTGCCTGATAAAATCATAAATCCAACTCAAGGTGAGAGGCATAAAAAACTTTGCCTCGAAGCGCTCGCCTTGTTCTCTCTTAGTGAGGCAAGCTAAGTGTCTAAAGATAGTCGATCCCAACCGTACAACCTTGTCGAACGTGTTTGCAAGGGCCCAATTCCTCTTGTTCTTTTGATTCAGCTCCTGAGTTTTTACGCATTCGTTCCATTTTGGTTGAGTGTTTTGTTGGCGGGGGTTGCCATATTTACCAGGCTTTCAACCCGGTTGCTGCCGGGTATGTTCAGGTTCGCGATTATCGTGTCGAGTGTCTGTTTTTTCGCTCTGTACTATCAGACCAATTTTTCAGTTGAAATGGCGGCTGCATTTCTATTGTTGTCAGCCACCCTCAAACTACTTGAGATTCGCAAGCAAAAAGACCTGTATGTTTTTGTTTTTGTGATGCTTTATTTGTCTTCGGTGTCTTTTTTGTTTAGTCAACATTTTGCCCACACATTGCTTCAGATAGCTCAGGTGGCAGTGTGTTTCTATGCGCTTTTGTCTCTTACGGGTGCGCGCGGATTGGTAGGGGCTCAATGGCAAACTATTGGTAAAGCTGTCGCGTTTTCTATCCCTCTTGTTGTAATTCTGTTTTTGTTTTTCCCCCGTATTTCACCGCTTTGGAGTATTCCGATAAAAACTCAGGATGCCATATCAGGAGTGACGGACAGCATGACCCCAGGCGAAATTGCCAAGCTTGGAAAGTCGTCAGAAAGAGCGTTCAGAGTTCAGTTTAATGGCGATACACCAGCAAAGCGTGACTTGTATTGGCGAGGCATCGTTCTAGATAGTTTTGATGGCGAAACCTGGTCAAAGTCGCGCTTGCCTTCTACTTGGGAATACCGAAAGAAGATGGATACCGGGACTTTGTACCCGGTTGAGGGAGCAAGCTATCAGGTTATGCTAGAGCCAAACAATCAGACTTATGTCTTTGTGTTGGAGGGCTCTGCCGCTGCCAGTAGTAATCTGATTACTGGCCCCAAAGGTCAGTTTTTTCTCAAGAATGAGGCAATTCAACCCACGCGGTATCAGATGGAACTAAAAACAATGCCGAGTGCTTTGCCAGAAATTCTTGGCGGAGTCAGTCTCGACTATTTGAACGACTCTCGATTTGTCAGCCGACAGGATCTACAGGTGCCAAAAAGTGGTAATCCGAGATCAAAGGCCTTTGTGCAGGAAATGATTCGCCGCAACGATACTCCTCTTGGATTCGTAAATGCTGTGCTGACGCATTTTCGGGAAGAGTCTTTTTTCTATACCCTGGAGCCAGATCCAATCTCCGGTGATTTTGTCGATGGGTTTCTGTTCGAAACGCGCCGTGGATTTTGTGCACATTTCGCAGGAAGTTTTGCCTATCTGATGCGAATGGCAGGGATACCCGCGAGGGTCATAGTGGGTTATCAGGGAGGAGAGGCCAGTGCCAATGGTGAATATCTTATTGTCCATCAATTCGACGCGCATGCCTGGGTGGAGCTGGAATTGCCGGATTATAGCTGGATAAGGGTAGACCCGACCTCAATGGTGGCACCACAAAGAATCGAAAGCAGTTTGCGCGATGCGGTAACAGAAAGTGAATTCTTGAGCGAAGACCCTTTTGGTGCAGCGTCCCACAGAATTGGAGCTTTAAACTGGTTGCGACTGAAGTTGGATGACTTGAACTATCAATGGCAGAATCTGGTGGTGAACTTTAACCAGCAATCGCATACAAACCTGGTTTCGCGAGTTCTGGGTGAATATAGTCTTGAGCGAATTGTTTTGGTGCTCTTTTCCAGTTTCGCAGCAATATCGGTTTTTGTCATTCTCTGGTTCTGGTTTAATAGCGCACATTCCCGGCACACCAGGAGCGAACGCATATATCTTAGATGGCTATGGTTGATAAGGTGGTTAGGCTATTCGCGACTAACAGCCGAGACGCCAAAAGCCTTTCTTGGCCGGCAGAAGCAAAGTGAGAGCAATGGGGTGATGGGTCGTTTTGTTATCAAAAGGACAGAACGGTTAACTCAGCAGCTCTATAAGAACGATTACGAGATGTATGAGAATAAAAGGGTCAACCAGAGTGCAGGAAAGAGAGCAGAAAATGGATAGTCAAGGCCAGGCAGCCTGGAGTATCGTAGCAAGTTGGCATCATACAGTTGTCGAACAGTTCGTTTCCCAGATGCGTGGAAAACGACTGCCTCACGCCATTTTGGTGGAAGGAGCTTCAGGTATAGGTAAAAAGGCTTTGGTGCGGTATCTGGCGAATATGCTGCTTTGCCAGAATGGAATCGAGCTTGGTAATCCCTGTGGTGATTGCAAACAGTGCAAATTGGTTGACTCTGATAGCCACGCTGATTTTCGATGGCTTGAACCAGAGGAGAGCGGCAAGCAACTCAAGGTCGATGCTGTGAGAAGTCTTGTAGAGTTTGTTAACCAGTCGAGCCAACAGGGTGGTTATAAACTGGCGGTATTGGCTCCAGCAGATGCAATGAATCTCAATGCTGCGAATGCACTGCTAAAGACTCTGGAAGAACCTACTCCTAACACCCTGATTTTTCTTGTTACGGAACGGCCAGGAATGCTGATGCCAACGGTACGCTCGCGATGTCAGTCGATAAGCCTTTCCATACCTTCGACGGATGTTGTTACGTCATGGCTACGCCAGACGACAGCTTCAGAAAACATATCCTCTGAAGAGCTTTCCCAGGTTATCGAGTTGGCTGGATTCGCGCCATTTAAAGCGCTCGACCTGATAGAGTCAGGTGCCCTGTCGGAACTGTCTCTGGTGCACCAGGAGCTGGCAGAAGTGCTGAAGCAAACGATACCGCTCACTACCGTCGCTGAACGTTGGTCTGATGACAGGCTGGTGATTCGTTTACACTGGTTTTTACAGGGTTTACAGCAAGCGATTCGGCGGAAGCAGCAGTCGTTGCCGTTACAGGGACATTTAGATAAGCGCACTGAAAAAATGCTTGATTATGTGGCCAGTAAGGCATCCAACTCAAAGCTTTTCAACGTATATGATGAAATACTTGCTCAGTTACGGCTATTGTCAGGTCAATCCAATCCAAACCCGACAATGCTGGTAGAGTCTTTATTGATTCGTTGGGTAGGGCTCATTCGGTAGTAGCTTGTGTCGTTGGCGCTTTTTGACGGCAGAACCAGAATTCTACCCTATACTGAAAGAATGACACTCATCTCACTTTCTACGATTTAAGGGAACGCAACATAATGTCAGCCGGATTTGGAGCTCGAAGTGGCATATTAACGCTCACGATTAAGGATAAAGCCGTACTTTACGCGGCCTATATGCCCTTCATTAGAAATGGCGGGTTATTTATTCCGACAGCGAAGAATTACCATTTGGGCGATGAAGTCTTTCTTCTGCTGAATCTGATGGACGAACCCGAAAAAATTCCAGTCGCAGGGAAGGTGATCTGGGTGACACCAAAAGGTGCTCAAGGAAATAGGGCTGCCGGGATTGGTGTTCAGTTCAATGAAGAAGATGAGACAGCAAAAAACAAAATTGAAACCTACCTTGCCGGGTCATTGAGTTCTGATCGTCCAACTCATAGTATGTAGCGCCTGTTTTCATTCGTAAAAAGGCGTTTATTGTTTTCTATGTACATCGATTCACATTGTCATCTTGACCGTCTAAACCTTGAGCCCTACCAGGGGGATTTATCTTTAGCTCTGCGAGCCGCGAGAGAGCAGGGCGTCGAAAAAATGCTATGCGTTGCTATTGACCTTGAACACATTGATGCTGTTCTTGACATCGCTCAAAAAGAACAGGGGATTTATGCTTCGGTCGGTGTTCATCCCACTAGCCACGATGGGGAAGAGCCCAGCATAGAACGCTTGCTGGATTTGTCCAAGGAAGACCGGGTTATAGCCATCGGGGAGACCGGTTTAGACTATTACTACGGTAAAGAAACGCGCGATGTGCAGCTGAAACGATTTGAAACTCACTTACGTGCATCGTCTGAGTGCCAAAAACCCGTGATCGTCCATACCCGCGACGCCAAAGAAGATACTCTGTCGCTGATAAAGGAATACTCTGACCCCAATGTAGCAGGCGTGCTGCATTGCTTCACTGAAGATTGGGATATGGCCAGCAGGGCTATGGATATGAATTTCTATGTCTCCTTTTCAGGTATCGTCACATTTAAAAATGCTGTTGAGTTGAAAGACGTCGCGAAAAAGATGCCCTTGGACCGCCTGCTTATAGAAACCGATTCTCCTTACCTGGCACCGGTACCCTATCGTGGAAAACCCAACGAACCCAAATATGTTCCTGAAGTAGCTAAATGTATCGCAGAGTTGAAGCAGACCTCGGTGGAAGAGATTGCGAAGGTGAGTAAAGAAAACTTCTATCGACTGTTTAAACTAGCAAAGTAAGCCGGGACGCTTCTCATGACACTTGAGTCATTTTCTCTGCAAACACCCCGGTTGAAACTGGCTGGACTAAAGAGTACTGCCGGTGGAGGCGAGCCTGTGGTGGCCTTACATGGTTGGCTTGATAACGCGGCATCATTTATTCCCCTCTATCAAAATCTGGCGGACCGTAAACTTGAGCGAGCATTTTGGTCACTGGAGTTGCCTGGTCACGGCTTAAGTGAGCATCGTCCAAGTAGTACCAGTTATCACCTTTCAGAAAATATTATTGATGTGCTGGCGTTCTGCCAAACCCTGCTTTCGCAGACTGAAATGAATCCTGACGGATCAAAAAAGGTGACCCTGGTTGGACATTCTCTTGGTGGTATCATCGCATCTTTGGTTGCTGCATCGGCACCCGAAAAGATCTCGAAACTTGTGTTGCTGGACAGTCTGGGCCCTTTCACAGATGAAGAAAATAATGTTCTGCCGCAGCTTCGCCGCGCAATTAGCCGAGCCACTCTCTTCAAAAAATCCAATCTGACGGTTTATCCTACGGTTGACAGGGCCACTAAGGTAAGAATGTCCGGCGTCGGTAATATTAGCGAGGCGGCAGCACAGTTGTTGGTAGAGCGTGGGATAGAAAAGCGTGATGATGGCTTTGTTTGGACCTCTGATCCTCGTCTAATGGACCCCTCTCTTGTTCGCTTTTCTGAGGCGCAGGTTCGAGCAATATACGAGGGAATAGAATGCCCTGTTTGTCTCATTTGTGGCGAGGATGGTTATTTTGGCGAATACAGTCGCCTAAGACACCGTCTGGAATATATAAAAGATTTGACTATGCATACGGTGCGGGGCGGTCATCACTTTCATATGGAAGGTGACGTGTCAAAAACAGCGGAGATTATTCATGAGTTTGTTGGTTAAGAAGGCTGCAGCGATTACAAAGCTGCTTCTGGTAACAGTCGCGTGGGCTTGCGCGTTCCAGCAGACGCTTGCCGATGATTCGGTAAATGAACATACCCCTCTTTTCCCGGGAGGAGATGTTGAATATCAGAAAGCCGTTTCTGATCGAGCGCATCAGATATTGTTAAGCACGCCGAAAAGGATCAGTAACACGCTTACCATAGAAAAGGAGCAGAGGGTCGCCGGGGTGAGGACAAATACCTTGTTGAAAATGCGACCGGGTTTCAGTGAGCTGGAAGCCTATCGCTATTATCTTGGCCTTCTGTCAGATCAGGGAGAGTTGTTGTATTCGTGTGAGCAGCGAGGCTGTGGCAGCAGTAATCACTGGGCGAATAACATTTTTAACGAGCGTCGTTTATACGGTCGGGATAGCGATCAGTACTATGTTGCAGGGAAATTGGCCTTGGGAGGTGTCAAACACTGGTTTTCCGTTTACATTGTCCAGAATGGCCGCAAGGACCAGTATATTTACCTATCCAGTATCCCGGATACAGACAGTCTGGATATGTCTGACTGGCAACGAGGTATGCACTTCGCTAAAACACCCTTGTCGAAGGGAACCATTGAATTTATTCGCGACAGTCTGAGCCAAGGTTCAGGATTAAAAATGTTTGTTGTAGGCCATAGCGCCAAACCTTCTTCAAAAGTCGCAGCCAGTGAGTCACAAGGGATGGAAGTGGCCAACAAGGCTGCGGATTATTTGAAGCGCGAGCTGGAGGAGTTTGCCGGCCGAATCGATGTGCGCAGCGTCGGTCCGTTTGGCTTGAGGCCTTCCAGTGTCGTCACTGATGAGTGGTTCAGCCTGTATCTGCGGGAGCCCTGATTCATGCACGCGCTGAATTTCGTCGCGAAAAAGCGCTAATCCCTTTATAATACGCCGCTTTTAAACGCTTCCTCAGGAATTATAGTGTCAGCCTCCTTGTCATCCATTGCCGATTTTATAAGGTTTACCTACTCGGAATTAAATCGCTCTGGTGCTTTTTGCGGACACGGCACCGATAATTCATGGGATGAGGCGGTTCATCTGGTTCTGGAAAGTCTGTCATTGCCTTGGGATTTTGATTCAACCCTATGGGCCTGTTGCCTGACGGAGCAGGAGAAAAATCTGCTTTTGCAGCGAATCCATGATCGTGTCTCAAAGCGTGTTCCTTTACCTTATCTGACAAACAAGGCCTGGTTTTGTGGGCTGGAATTCTATGTAGATGAGCGTGTTCTGGTTCCGCGTTCACCAATCGGCGAGCTAATCGAGAAAGAATTTGCACCTTGGTTAAGTCGTTATCCTTCTTCCATTCTCGATCTATGCTGTGGTAGTGGGTGCATTGGGATTGCTTGTGCTGTGCAGTTTCCAGATTCGGCAGTAGATTTGGCAGATATTTCCGAAGATGCCCTTGAAGTGGCTCGCATTAACCAAAGACAGCACCTATTAGAATCACGTACACGCCGTTTCAAATCTGATTTGTTTGCTTCGCTGCCTGATCCGCATGAACACCAATATGATTTGATTGTTTCCAATCCGCCCTATGTTAACAGGGAAGATCTTGAAAGCATGCCTCCTGAGTTTTCACGTGAACCGGTTTTGGGTTTGGAAGCGGGGGAGGACGGTCTTGAGATTGTGCATCGAATTCTTGGTGAATGCGGACCTTATCTGAAGTCGGATGGCTTACTCGTGGTCGAGCTGGGTAATAGCTGGCCTGCTCTGGAACAGGCTTATCCTGAGGTGCCGTTTACCTGGGTCGAATTCGAGCATGGTGGACATGGTGTATTTTGTTTAAGCGCAGAAGAAATTCATAAAAGAGATTGGTAGTTACATGTCTGGAAATAGTTTTGGCAAATTGTTTACTGTCACCACTTTCGGCGAGAGTCATGGATTGGCGCTGGGAGCGATCGTTGATGGCTGCCCGCCGGGATTGGAATTAAATGAATCAGATCTTCAGGCTGATCTCGACCGGCGAAAGCCGGGAACTTCGCGCTATACCACTCAGCGTAAGGAAGCGGATCAGGTCAAGATTTTATCAGGAGTGTTTGAGGGCAAAACGACTGGCACTCCCATTGGGCTTGTGATTGAAAACACAGATCAACGCTCAAAAGACTATTCAAACATTGCGGATACCTTTCGGCCAGCTCACGCAGACTATGCCTACATGCAAAAGTATGGCGTTCGGGATTATCGAGGAGGAGGACGCTCTTCAGCCAGAGAAACCGCCATGCGGGTAGCGGCCGGTGCGATTGCTAAAAAGTATCTGAAAAAACGCTTTGGCATTGAAATTGTCGGTTATTTGTCACAACTTGGGCCGATCTGCGTCGAAAGTGTTGATCTTTCTATTGTCAACGACAATCCCTTTTTCTGCCCTGATGCATCAAAGATTCCCGAGATGGAGAGCTACATGCAAGCGCTCAATAAAGAGGGAAACTCCATAGGTGCAAAAATTTCTGTGATTGCCCGTCACGTACCGCCGGGTCTGGGTGAGCCTGTTTTTGACCGTATTGATGCAGAGCTGGCACACGCATTGATGAGTATTAATGCGGTAAAAGGCGTTGAAATCGGGGCGGGCTTCGATTGCGTTGCGCAAAAAGGCACTGAGCATCGTGATGAAATGACGCCTGAGGGGTTCCTGTCCAATAATGCCGGTGGAGTATTGGGTGGCATCACTACTGGCCAGGATATCGTTGCTCACATAGCCCTGAAGCCGACCTCAAGCATTCGTCTTCCAGGAAAGAGCATAGACAAAAAAGGCAATGCCATTGATGTCGTCACCCATGGTCGCCATGATCCTTGTGTCGGTATTCGTGCAACCCCCATTGCCGAGGCGATGATGGCATTGGTTATCATGGATCACGCTCTGAGAAATCGTGGTCAGAACGCCGATGTATCTCCGGAAACACCACGAATTCCCTCCGAACCAGCTGGTAAATAATTCACGTTTTTCGATGAAAGTATCCGATTTCGACTACGATTTGCCAGAAGAGCTGATTGCGAAGTACCCGCCAACCGATCGTGGTAACAGCCGACTCTTGACGCTTGATGGCAGCAATGGCGTCATCAGGCATCAACAATTCCGCGATATAGTCGAGCTATTGGAGCCTGGAGACTTGTTGATCTTCAACGATACCAAAGTGGTTCCGGCAAGGCTTTTCGGTATCAAGGAGACAGGTGGAAAAATAGAAATCCTGTTTGAGCGCAAGCTGGATGATTGTTGCTTTTTGGCTCATGTTAAATCCAGCCGTTCCCCCGTCGCTGGCTCATTGCTGAAACTGGAATCAGGTCGGGAAATAGAAGTTCAGGGGCGACAAGAAAATCTGTTTGAACTCAGGATCAAAAACGGTGATGAAGTGTTTTCCGTGCTTGAATCTGAAGGCCATATTCCGTTACCCCCATATATTGATCGACCCGACGACTCGGCGGACGTGTCCCGTTATCAAACTGTCTATGCAAAGCGTCCTGGAGCAGCTGCCGCACCGACGGCAGGCTTGCATTTTGATGAGGGCATTCTTGCGGCGCTCAATGAAAGAGGCGTCAAGCGTGCCTATGTGACCCTGCACGTCGGGGCAGGCACGTTCCAGCCAGTAAAAGTTGAAGACATTCGCCAGCACCTGATGCATTCAGAGTGGATAGATGTGCCGGAACCTGTGGTTAAGGAAATTCTCGAGACCAAACGCCGTGGCAATAGAGTGGTTGCTGTCGGTACGACCAGTCTGCGCAGCCTAGAAAGCGCTGCGCAAGAAGGAGTTTTGGAAGCCTTTCGGGGGGATACTGATATATTTATCTATCCCGGGTATCGGTTCCATGTCGTGGACGCGCTGATCACAAACTTTCATCTTCCCAAAAGTACGCTGCTGATGCTGGTTTCCGCTTTTGCGGGAAAGTGTCACATTGATGAGGCCTACCATCAGGCTATCTCCCAGAAATACCAGTTTTTCAGTTATGGAGATGCCATGTTTCTGCTTCCTGAAAAACCTTCGACCCTGGAGGTCTAAACGCACGTGAGCTCGGAATCCAGATCCTGCTTTATGGAATTTAAAGTGTCAGCCAAAGATGGCGTCGCCCGTCGCGGTGAACTTTCATTCCCAAGAGGTAAAGTACAAACACCCGCTTTTATGCCTGTTGGCACCTACGGGACAGTGAAAGGAATGTTACCCCGGGACATTGAAGAAATCGGCGCGGAAATTATCCTAGGGAATACCTTTCATCTCATGCTTCGGCCGGGGACGGACATTGTTAAGGCCCACGGTGATCTGCATGATTTTGTTCAGTGGCAGGGGCCCATACTGACAGATTCGGGTGGTTTTCAGGTGTTCAGTCTGGGAGCCCTGAGAAAGATCAACGAAGAAGGGGTCCAATTCAAGTCTCCCATCAATGGTTCACCGGTAGAATTAACCCCTGAGATCTCCATGAAAGTTCAGGCGGATCTGGGTTCCGACATTGTGATGATCTTTGATGAATGCACGCCTTACCCGGCGACTGAATCAGAAGCGAGACATTCCATGGAGCTGTCTTTGCGGTGGGCCCAGCGCAGTAAAGATGCCCATGGTGACAATCCCTCTGCCCTGTTTGGTATTGTTCAGGGTGGAATGTATGAAAATCTGCGTCTGGAGTCATTGCAAGGCTTAGTGGATATTGGATTTGATGGCTACGCCATTGGAGGTTTGTCTGTAGGAGAACCTAAGGATGAGATGCTTCATGTGCTCGATCATTTAACCCAGCATATGCCTGCCAACTCTCCTCGCTACCTGATGGGTGTTGGAAAACCGGAAGATATCGTCGAGGCGGTTCGCAGAGGTGTCGACATGTTTGACTGCGTAATGCCGACTCGAAATGCACGTAATGGGCATTTGTTTACCTCAAGCGGCGTAATCAAAATTCGTAATGCCGTGCATAAAACCAGTACTGAGCCGCTTGATCCCGAGTGCGATTGCTATACCTGCAAAAATTTTACCCGGGGTTATTTGCATCATCTGGATCGTTGCAATGAAATGCTCGGTGCTCAGCTAAATACCATCCATAATCTGCGTTATTATCAGAATTTAATGGGTGGTTTGCGTCTCGCGATTGAACAAGGTAAATTGTCGGCCTTTGTTGATACCTTCTACTCTAAGCGGGGAGAAGAAACACCCGCTTTAGCGCCAAGCCTCGGGGATTAATACAAATTTTTATTCGCCTGACACAGCCGATCAGGGTTGTGAGTTCAGCACATTATTATTTCAACCTATAAACGTTCATTTTGGGGAAAAGCTATGAACTTGTTGACTAAAATCGGTCTTGTTATGACTCTGTTTGCGACTTCTCTGGAGGCGTTTGCAGAGGGTGCACCTGTGCAGCCAGAAGGTCCTAGCGCAGTAATGCAGCTGATCTTTTTTGGTGGATTTATTCTCATTTTCTATTTCCTGATGTGGCGTCCCCAGTCCAAGCGTGCGAAAGAGCACCGTAACCTTGTATCCGGTTTAAACAAGGGTGATGAAATCATCACCAATGGAGGTGTTGCCGGCAAGATTACCAAGGTGGCCGAAGAATTTGTTGTGGTAGAAGTCAGCGATGGTGTCGAGATCAAAATCCAAAAAGTGGCAGTAGCTAGCGCTTTGCCAAAAGGTACGCTGAAAAATATTTAAGCAAGCAGACTGTGGTTGCAGGGAGGCAGTTACAGCGAGTTAATACAAGCATTACCGCACTTTTCATGCGGTAATGTGGAACAATAAAACCCGGAATTCACATGCTCAATCAGTATCCCGCCTGGAAATATCTTCTCATCGTTCTGGTACTGGCAGTCGGAACGATTTATGCCTTACCAAATCTATACCCGGATGACTTTGCCGTTCAGGTCAGCAGCACTGAAAGCTCAATTGAACCTGATCAGGCGCTCGTTGATCAGGTCCGCAGCATACTCAGCGAAGCCAACATTCCCTTCGAGGAGGCAGCCATCGAAGACAAGATCCTTCTGGTACGGCTGCTAGACAACGAAACCCAGCTTAAAGCCAAAGCCAGGTTGCAACGGGAGTTGGGTGATGAGTTTATTGCTGCTTTGAATATGGCACCAACCACCCCTGAGTGGCTGAAATCCTTGGGGGCAGGGCCCATGAAACTGGGTCTGGACCTGCGTGGCGGTGTTCACTTCCTCCTTGAAGTAGATATGGAAAAGGCCCTGAGTCAGCGTCTTCAGGTATACGAAAGCGAACTGAAGTCGGAAATGCGCGAAGAGCGTATTCGATATCGTGCCGTCGAGATGGATGGCATTGATGGCATTCGCATTCAATTCCGAAATGCAGAAGAACGCGATCAGGCAGAATCTCTGGCAGCATCCAATTATCGTCAGTTTACTCGCAGTGCTGGTGAGAACGAGGAAGGCGACGAGTTCTATCTCACCTTGCGGCTCTCCGAACAGCGTATCAAGGAAATTGAAGATTACGCCATTCAGCAGAACCTGATTACGCTGCGCAATCGGGTCAATGAACTGGGTGTCGCTGAGCCTCTGGTACAGCGACAGGGTCGTAACCGCATAGTTGTGGAACTGCCCGGCGTGCAGGACACCGCTACTGCGAAGCGCATTATCGGAAAGACAGCAAATCTGGAGTTTCGCCTGGAAGCCAAGCCCGACGCCAGTCGCAGCGCCTACCAAAAATTTGATTTCAAGAATGAAGAGGGACGAACGGCTCTGCTCGAAAAAGATATCATCGTGACGGGTAGCAATGTTTCCAATGCCAATGCCGGCTTCGACGAAAATGGTATGCCCCAGGTCAACATTTCGCTTGATTCAAAAGGCGGCAAGATGATGCTTGACGTTACCAAGCGTTCCATTCGTCGACGCATGGGAGTGTTGTTCATCGAGCAAAAATCCGAAACCGAACGCCGTATGGTAAATGGGGAAGAGGTTATTGAACGCAAGAATCGGGAAATACGGGAAATTATCAACCTGGCAACGATTCAAGGGGCTTTTGGAAACAGTTTCCGAATTACTGGATTGCCTTCGCCTGCAGAGGCCGCTGAGCTGGCGCTGTTGTTGAGAGCGGGTTCACTTGCCGCCCCAGTCTATTTCGTAGAGGAGCGCACCGTTGGTCCAAGCCTTGGGCAGCAGAATATCGATGCTGGCTTGCTGTCGGTACAAATTGGTTTTGCGCTGGTGTTGTTCTTTATGCTCGTTTACTACAAGATTTTTGGCATTATCGCCAATATTGCGCTCGCGGTGAACGTGGTCTTGCTCTGTGCACTGATGTCGATGATTTCCGCAACCCTGACCTTACCGGGTATTGCCGGGATCGTATTGACAGTAGGTATGGCGGTAGATGCCAACGTTCTGATTTTTGCCCGAATTCGCGAGGAATTGAATAACGGACTCTCTCCCCAACAAGCCATTCATGCCGGATATAGCAGAGCCTTCGTGGCCATTTTTGATGCGAACATTACTACCCTGATTGCAGCGGTGATACTGTTTGCGGTCGGAACCGGTCCAGTCAAAGGCTTCGCGGTCACCTTGTCACTTGGTATTTTGACCTCCTTGTTTACCGCTATTTTCCTGAGCCGCGCGATTACGAATCTCGTGTATGGCGGTCGTAAAACCAAAACGCTGGCTATCTGAGGAATCTGATAATGGATATTAAGCAAATTGATTTCATGGGTAAGCGCAAAGTCGCCGCTGCATTATCGATTTTGTTGTTGATCGCGTCGATTGCATCAATGGCTATCAATGGTCTGGCGCTTGGTCTGGATTTTACGGGCGGCACTCTGGTGGAAGTAGAGTACGCAGAACCGGCCAGTCTGCCAAAAATTCGGGAGCAACTAAATGAGGCCGGTTACGAAAAACTCGTAGTACAGAATTTTGGTGCCGATACCTCTGTGCTGGTACGTTTGTCCCAGGGCTTCAGTGACACGGTTGGAGCTGAAGTCACTGCGACACTCGCCGCAGATGGCACGAATGTCCAGCTCAAAAGGGCTGAATTTGTTGGCGCTCAGGTTGGTGAAGAGCTTCGCGAGCAGGGTGGTCTGGGATTGTTATTGGCCCTGGGATTGGTCATGGTGTACGTTGCTTTACGTTTCCAGTTCAAATTCTCAGTAGGTGCAGTAGCAGCCTTGATACACGACGTAATCATCGTGATTGGCCTGTTTTCGATTTTTAGATGGGACTTTGATTTGACTGTGTTGGCGGCGCTGCTTGCTGTCATTGGTTATTCGCTCAATGACACGATTGTGGTGTCCGACCGAATTCGCGAAAATTTTCGCAAGATACGCAAAGCGAGCCCGTTTGAGATCATTAACGTATCGTTAAACCAAACACTCTCCCGTACGCTGGTTACCTCTCTTACCACCTTGCTGGTGTTGATCGCCTTGTATTTCCTTGGTGGTGAGATGATCAATGGTTTCGCTAAAGCACTATTGATCGGTGTGCTGGTTGGTACCTACTCCTCCATATACGTTGCTAGTAATGTGTTGCTGGCAATGGGTATCACCAAAGAAGATCTGATGCCGCCGGAACCTGAAGAGGGCGAAGAAGTGGATCAAATGCCATAAGCATAGTTAACGATAAAAAAACCGCCGTTTGGCGGTTTTTTTATGCATAGAATTTCAGAATCGCGAACAGCTAGATTTTGCTGTTAAAGCTGGAGAAGCGTTGGACCAGTAATTTGAAAAGCTTTGGATTAGCAGTAATTAGATGCTCACCTTTGCCAATCTGGGTGTCACCGCTAAGCGCACCCGTCAATACTCCGCATTCTCTGGCCAGAAAAAGAGCTGCTTCCAGTTCGTCCACGTTGGCAGCCAATGTCAAACTGGCGTCGATCTGGCCGGAAGCAGTCATGCAGATATCGAGCGCATCGCAACCGGTGACATGGATCTGTTTACATTCTTTTGAGAGTGTTGATGTCAGCTCAATGACAGCATCGGCGGAAGCATTGTCTTTGATTTTATTGAGTGCGTTGCTGGCAACATTCGCTTCTGACAGTGACTTAACCGGTGTGCAGCGGATTCGGCGGCCATTCAACGCCGCACCACCGCCTCGGGAAGCGGTGAATTCATCCCCGTTTAAAGGGTTATAGATAATGGCATTTTGGGTTTTTCCCTTGTGCCGATGGACTATGGAAAATCCAGTGAAAGGGATCTTTCTCAGAAGCTGGTCTTCATTGTGAAAGCCAAGCAGATGCCACGAATCTTCTTTCGGCGCCCTTAGTTCTTCGCCCGGATTGGCAACATAATGTGCTGGATGGGCTTTTTTCATTGCGTCCAACAAGGACTTGAAAATGACCTCTTCGAGGTGAGAAATCAGTTTCTCATCCTGCTCAGGGGTGGCTTGGGCGGGGTCACGCTTGTCCAGGCTTTGTACGAGGTATTCGCTGGCTGAACGGCATGAACGCAGAGCGATATTCAGAATCGGCAACATAGAAAAGTCTTCAGGGAGTTAAATTCGCGCGAATCATATCAAATATGGCAGCCAAAACACTAGCAGACCGTTCCGTTACCGCTAGTTAAGTTGGAGCCTGGTTTCAAGAAGCGTTACACTTGCGGGCTTTCTTAATCAGCAAGGTCAGCAAGACGGATTCCAAGTGAGCACCTCAACACACAAAACAACAAGAAGAACGCCCGCTCAGGATCGCAGCCGTAAGCGCGTTGATGCCATTCTTCAGGCTGCCAAATCCCTGATAGCAGAAAAGGGTAGTGCCCGATTGAAAATTCATGATATCGCCGAGCGCGCGGAAGTGACACCTGCTTCTATCTATCAGTATTTTCCAAATAAAAACGCTATCACGCTAGCGCTGGCGCGGGAAACCTTTGATCGCACACATGAGCAATTGTTGGGAAATCTTCCCAACATGACTGATGAAAACAAAGTGTTTGAGGTCCTCAGGGAAATTGTAGAGCAGTTTTATCAGGCGTATCTGGACGATCCTGCACTATATGATATCTGGATTTCAGTCACTGCGGACAAATCACTTACTAACCTCGATATTGAAGACAGTCGCCGTAATGCTAGTCTGATCTATGAATGTTTAAAGCAGTTTTACGATGAATCCAAGTGGGATCAGCTACAACATGCCAGTTTTCTTTTGGCGCATTTAGCCGGCGCCGCCGTTCGTATGGCATTGAATGTAGGGGTGGATGAGGGCCGGGCTTTGGTCGACAGTTTCAAGGCGCTGATTAATCCGGGTTTTATGGATAGTCTGCTTTCCCAAAGTAACGCGTCGCTGTCACGTATGTAGAAAATCTTCATGGTAGTTCGGGTGGCCGGTTAGTTTGAAAGTGTTATCAGAAGGCATTGAAATAGTACTGGTTGATACCAGTCATAGTGGCAATATCGGCGCCGTCGCCAGAGCCATGAAGAACATGGCAATCAGTCGCTTATGTCTGGTAAATCCGGCTGACTTCCCCAGTCATGAAGCTGAGCGCAGAGCCTCTGGTGCTACTGATGTGTTGGATAAAGCCCGGATCGTACCTAGTCTGGACGAGGCAATAGCTGATTCACATTTTGTCGTCGGTGCCAGTGCGCGCAGTCGCGCCATACCCTGGCCTTTGATGAATCCGAGAGACTGCGCGAGAATGGTTCTGCAAAAACTGGCTCGCAACAGTTCTGGTAAGGCTCGGACTGTTAGTATTGTGTTCGGCCGCGAATCCAGTGGGCTAACCAATGATGAGCTCCAGCGTTGTCATTATCATGTCAATATTCCTGCCAATCCTGAATATGCCTCTCTGAATCTGGCGATGGCAGTTCAGGTGATTTGTTACGAGCTACGAATGGCGGCACTGCTTTCTCAGTCGGATGGTCAATTGAGCGCTATTCATTCGCCCGGCGATGACGAATGGGACGAAGATCCGGCTTCCGTATCAGATCTGGAAGGGTATCTGGTACATCTTGAGGAGGCGTTGACGATTATTGGCTTTCATGATCCCAAGAAACCGCGAATGTTGATGACACGTTTACGGCGGCTGTATCAAAGAGCACAATTAGACAAGATGGAAGTTAATATCCTTCGTGGCATGCTGAAGGCCACTATTCAGGCAAGCCAAAAAAATAGGTAGTGTTATGTTTGAAGCGATAAAAGATGATATTCAAAGTGTGTTTGATCGGGATCCAGCAGCCCGTAACACATTTGAGGTTTTGACAAATTACCCCGGACTCCATGCCTTGTTGTTCCATCGCTTGGCTCACAAGTTATGGAAAAGGCGCCTTTTTTGGCTTGCGCGCACGATTTCGACTTTCAGTCGCTGGTTAACGGGGATAGAGATTCATCCTGGTGCTGAAATTGGCAAACGTTTCTTTATTGATCATGGTATGGGCGTGGTCATTGGCGAAACCGCAGTCATTGGCGATGATGTTACTCTCTATCAGGGAGTAACCCTCGGAGGAACCAGCTGGAACAAAGGTAAACGTCATCCAACCTTGCATGATGGCGTTGTTGTTGGTGCCGGGGCAAAGGTTCTTGGGCCTTTTGAGGTTGGTCAGAATGCAAAGATCGGTTCGAACGCAGTGGTTACCAAGGCGGTACCTGCAGACGCGACGGTTGTTGGTATCCCGGGGCGTGTGATTTTGAAATCTGTAACAGAGAAACCGCAAGTCGACGACGATACCCGCAAAAAGATGGAGGATCACTTCGGCTTTGATGCCTATGGATTGAGTGAAGAAATGCCGGATCCAGTGGCGCGTTCAATTCGGAGCATACTCGAACATATGCATCTGGTGGATGAGCGCATGAATTCAATGTGCAAGTCATTGCGCAAGCTGGATTCAAGCTATAGCAAAGAAGAAATTCCATCCATTAATGAAGATGACATGGACTGCTTTAAGGAAGCTAACTGAAGGAGCGTGAACTGATTCTGAAATAGTTGATTAAAATAGTGGGTTAATAGATAATTTTGCCACTGTTTAGAGAGAATCATTTTCATGCGCCTCACTACCAAAGGCCGTTACGCGGTGACAGCAATGCTAGATCTGGCATTGCATGGCTTTGATGGCCCTGTCGCCCTGGCTGATATATCCAATCGCCAAGGTATTTCCTTGTCATACTTGGAGCAATTGTTTGCCAAATTGCGGCAGCAAAAGCTTGTCAAAAGCGTTCGGGGGCCTGGTGGTGGGTATTTGCTAAACGAGGCGGAAAGTCTGATTTCGATTGCCTCTATTGTTGATGCAGTCAATGAATCTATCGATACCACCAAATGTCAGGAAAAAGGTGACTGTCAAAATGGCGAAAAATGTCTGACCCATCACCTCTGGTCGGACTTAAGTCAACAGATTCATGCCTTTCTTAGTGATATCACCTTGCATGATCTCATGAAAAAAAGAGAAGTCCAGGCTACGGCTGCCAGACAGAATCAGGCCTGTGGTATTATCCCTTCCGATACAGTAGACGCCTAAGCAAGTTATACCTTTGTTCCATGCCAAACATCCTCTATTTAGATTACGCGGCGACCACTCCGGTTGATCCCGAGGTCGCTCGGGTACTGCAATCCCATCTCACCTTTGACGGCAATTTTGCCAATCCGGCCAGTCGCTCTCATATGCTCGGATGGCAGGCGGAGTCAGCAGTGGAAACCGCTAGAAAGCAAGTCGCATCTTTGCTTAATGTGGATACGCGGGAAATAATCTGGACCTCAGGCGCGACCGAGGCCAACAACCTCGCTATCAAGGGGCTTGCAGAAGCGAATCCTGAAAAGCGCCATATTATTAGCTCCGAAACCGAACACAAGGCGGTGCTGGATTGTTTGGACTATCTGAAGCGATCATCCGGGTACGAAATTACCTTGTTAAAACCCGACAACACGGGTGCTGTTCCTCCTCAGGCGGTGAAAGAGGCAATTCGCGAGGATACACTGCTGGTCTCGCTAATGTACGTGAACAATGAGACCGGGGTGATCAATGATATCCCCGCCATTGCTCCGCTGGTGAAGCAGCATGGCGTTGTCATGCATGTGGATGCAGCGCAGGCAGTTGGGAAACTGGCAATTGACCTGCAACAGTTACCTGTGGATTTGATGTCCGTCTGTGCTCACAAGATTTATGGACCCAAAGGTATCGGAGCCTTGTTTATCAGGCGTACTCCAGATATTGAAGTTGCTCCGCAGATACATGGTGGTGGTCATGAGAGGGGTTATCGTTCCGGAACGCTGCCAACCCATCAAATTGCAGCAATGGGCCATTGTTTTCAGTTGGCTGGAGAGCGTTTGCATAAAGATTCGCTACATCTGGAAAGTCTGAAGCAGCGCTTTTTGGCTGGTTTGGCTGGGCGAGGGGATTATGTTGTCAATGGTGAGCCTGATTGCTGCGTGCCTGGAGTAGTCAATGTCGCATTTCCGGGCAAGGATGGACAAATGTTATTGTCGGCATTGCCAGATTTGGCGATATCGTCAGGTTCTGCTTGCACTTCTGCAACGATGTCACCTTCCCATGTGCTAAAGGCAATGGGTTTGAGTGATGAGTTGGCTCTGAGCGCCCTGAGATTTTCTTTTGGTCGTTGTACATCTGAGGCTGATGTCGATAAGGCGATTACCAGCTTGACACAGGCTCTTGACCGGTTGGGTGGTTGAAGTAAATACCTTTAGCGGCTCTGCCTGACAGGCGCGTATGCGGTGTTAATATTCGTTAATTGCCCTGCATGCACCCCAATAGCGATATATTTTTATAAATCGGAAGCGTATAATTCTGCCTCGATTTTTTAACGCCCTTTGCGGTGTTTGATTGACTTACTCAACCGCACTAATTATACGGAGAACATTCATGGCGACAGAACGCACCCTGTCTATTATCAAACCCGATGCCGTTGCAAAAAATGTCATTGGCAAAATCTACAGCCGTTTTGAATCCAACGGACTGAAAATTGTTGCCGCTAAAATGCAGCAATTGAGCAAAGAGCAGGCAGAAGGGTTTTACGCCGAGCATAAAGAGCGTCCTTTCTTTAACGATCTGGTTGCGTTTATGACTTCTGGGCCGGTTGTAGTGCAGGTTTTGGAAGGTGACAACGCTATTGCCCTGAATCGTGACCTTATGGGAGCAACAAACCCTAAAGAAGCGGCAGAAGGGACTATTCGAGCTGATTTTGCGGAATCCATTGATGCCAATGCGGTTCACGGATCTGATTCACCACAGTCAGCTGCTCGAGAAGTTGCTTATTTCTTTTCAGACGAAGAAATCTGTTCTCGCGCGTAAGGCGTTTTTATCATCAAGAAAGCAGGGCCATCAAAGGTGGTCCTGCTTTTTGTGTGTATTAGCACTAGAAAATATTAGCCTTTCATCACCTGGCAGGTGGCTTGTATGACAGTTGAAATCAACTCAACAGATTCACGTGTAAATCTTCTCGGCCTACCCCGAGAGAAGATGATTTCGTTTTTTGAATCGATTGGCGAAAAGCCGTTTCGTGCCAAACAGGTTATGCAATGGATTCATCAGTATGGTGTGAATGACTTTGATGAAATGTCTAATATAAGCAAGAAGTTAAGGGAAAAACTTAAAGCAATTTCTTGTATCGAAGGCCCAGAGGTGATATATCAAAATATCTCTTCAGACGGCACCAGAAAGTGGGTCATGAAAATGCCTGGTGGCAGCAGTATCGAAACGGTGCTGATTCCTGAGGGTAACCGTGGCACCCTGTGTGTTTCCTCCCAAATAGGATGTGCTCTGGATTGCAGTTTTTGTTCGACTGGCAAGCAGGGATTTAATCGTAACCTGAGTACCGAAGAAATTGTTGGCCAGATTTGGAACGCACTCGCATCTTTCGATGATATTGACAGAAGCAAGGATCGACCGATCACGAATGTCGTCATGATGGGGATGGGTGAACCGTTGCTTAATTTTGATAATGTGATGGATGCCATCAACATTATGATGGATGATTTCGCTTACAGTATTTCGAAACGCCGCCTGACTGTCAGTACTGCCGGCGTAGTACCTGCCATTGATAAGATGTCAGATTATACAGATGCGTCTATTGCGATTTCATTGCATGCTCCCAATGATGAATTGCGTAATGAGCTGGTACCGGTTAATAAAAAATATCCGATTGCCATGCTACTTGATTCTGTCAAAAGCTACCTCGACCAGTTGGCGGATAAACGCAAAGCAACAATAGAGTACACATTGTTAGCCGGGGTAAATGATCGCAAGGTCCATGCAGATCAGTTAATCGCTTTGCTCAAGGGTTTGCCTTGTAAAATTAACCTGATACCCTTCAACCCATTTCCGGGTAGCGGTTATAAAAAGCCAAGCAATATGGAAGTGCGGCGTTTTCAGGACTGGCTGATGCAAGCGGGCTATATCACCACCGTGCGTACAACGCGGGGGGACGACATTGATGCCGCATGTGGTCAGCTTGTTGGTCAAGTGGAAGACAGAACGCGTCGCAGCGAGCGCTACATAAAACTACAACAACTCAATGCTTAAAGAAGAATCTATGCTCAAGCAGCAATTCGCCATTATTCTGGTATGTGTGCTTCTGTCGCTGTCCGCTTGCGTGACGACTACCGACAGTCCCTTTGAGAGAAAGGCCGATCCTGAGGAAGCTGCAGAGCGTTACGTTCAATTAGGTCTCGAATATATCAAACGTGATGAGTTGGCGCGGGCGAGAAAACATTTGACTCGAGCTTTGGAAATTGATGACAGTAATGCGTCTGCTCTCGCAGCGATCGGCCTGATTCATCATGAGGAAGGCGAGAGTGAACTCGCGGAATCCTCGTTTCTGGCAGCGCTTTCGTCCCAGCCTGATTACACCAGAGGACGCACTTACTATGGTGCGTTTTTGTTCTCGGAACAACGCTTCAAAGAAGCTCTGGCTCAATTCCAGATCGCGGCTAAAGATACCGCTTACGAAAGTCGTGCCCAGATCTTTACCAATATAGCTCTTTGCAATCTGAAACTGGGTAACAACGATGGTGCTCTGGAAGCTTATGAGAAAACCTTGAAGCTGGACAGGCTCAACGGCAGAGCGCTTTCCGGTGCGACCGAACTGCTCATAAACAAGGGCAACTACAAACGCGCCCAGCACTTTTATAACCGGCTGGTGCGGCTCATCTCCCAGCAGGGTCTGCGTCATTCTGCGCAGTCTTTGTGGATGGGTATCCGGATTTCAAATCACTACGGTCAGTCAGCCCACGCAAACAGTCTGGGGTCATTGTTGCATGAACTGTATCCGGATTCGGAAGAATATTCTCTCTATCAGCAAATGATGGGGGGCGCTTAGTATGAGTGATGACCAGAGGGATTTGTCGTCTCAGCCAGGCAAGATTCTAAAAACTGCCAGAGAAGAGCTGGGATTATCGATCGAAAGGGTGGCTGACGAGCTGCATCTGCGCGCCTCGGTGGTTGAATCAATGGAGCAGGAGGATTACGACTCTTTCGATAGCGATGTCTTCCTTAAAGGATACTATCGCTCTTACTGCCGGTTGGTTAACCTGCATGAAGAGCGCATGATTGAGTTGCTCGAAGCGCAGTTGGGTGATCGGGAAAAGACTCGTCAGGAAGCCATCGCTCGCGAGCGGCAGATTGAAAAAGCCAGGTCCCGCAAGAAAGTTATCAAGAGTCTCGTGCTGCTCGGTACACTTACCGTAATTGTTGTCGCAAGCCTCACCTTGTTGGTGCCCGGCGAGGAACCCCTCAAGGGTTCTGCTGGTGCGGATGAAGAATCGACACTTGTTATGGATGAGGTGCCTTCAGACGCCTCTGACTTCCAGAATTCAGAAAACGAATCCGGGCAGGAACTGCGAACAGAGGAAGGCAGTGAAACAGAGCCAGAAATGGAAATGAAGGCCGAAGATCCAGATTCTGGCGACGACGAAAGTAGTCGAGAGGTGACGGAAGCTATCAATTACGTGTCTGACGAAATGTATACAGAACCCGCCCAGGATGAAGCGCTTAGCGCAAGGCCTCAAAGCGTCGCGATTGAAACTGAACCGACACAAAGCCAGAGCATGCCTGCTGTTGAAGTAGGGCCCGACCAATCAGTGATTGAAGTCGTTTTCATTGGCGATTGCTGGTTTCAGTTGAAGAATGGTTTAGGCAAAACCGTGATTGCAGACCTGAAACGCTCTGGAGAGGTGGTTAATTACGAAGGGGCGGCGCCTTTTTCTCTGGTACTGGGCGATGCGCGCCAAGCCGCTTTGACATTTAACGGTCAGGAAGTGGACTTATTGCCCTTTACCGCAAGCAACGGTCGCGCGCAAATGACCTTGTCACCTGAATCCTAGTTACAGGGTAAGCAAGACATGAAATTCGAATCACCTATTGTTCGCCGGAAATCCAGACAAATACATGTCGGGAATGTTCCAGTTGGTGGCGATGCTCCCATTGCTGTGCAAAGCATGACCAATACTGAGACCTGTGACGTCGACGCAACGCTCGCCCAGATCAAGGCACTGCAGGATGCGGGAGCGGATATCGTCCGGGTGTCTGTGCCCAGCATGGACGCAGCAGAAGCTTTTAAACATATAAAACAACGCAGTGATATCCCATTGGTGGCGGATATACATTTTGATTACAAGATCGCTCTGAAAGTGGCCGAATATGGTGTCGACTGTCTGCGGATTAATCCGGGCAATATCGGTCGGGAAGACCGGGTAAAGGCTGTAATATCAAGTGCCAAAGATCATGGTATTCCCATTCGCATTGGTGTGAATGCAGGCTCACTCGAAAAAGACCTTCAGAAAAAGTACGGCGAACCGACGCCTGACGCCCTGGTTGAATCCGCCATGCGCCACGTCGAAATTCTCGATCGCCACGACTTTCAGGATTTTAAACTCAGTCTAAAGGCTTCTGACGTCTTCATGACTGTTGCAGCCTATCGAAAAATTGCGACTCAGATAGAACAGCCTTTGCACTTGGGGATTACTGAGGCAGGAGGCTTTCGTGCCGGCGCAGTAAAATCGGCAGTCGGTCTTGGAATGCTGCTGATGGATGGCATTGGCGATACGATACGGGTATCACTGGCTGCAGATCCGGTTGAGGAAATCAAAGTCGGTTTCGATATTTTGAAAAGCCTGAAGCTTAGAACAAAAGGTATTAACTTTATTGCGTGCCCAAGTTGCTCCAGACAGAATTTTGATGTCATCAGTACCATGAATGCCCTGGAATCACGTTTGGAGGATATTTCCACCCCCATGGATGTTGCCATTATCGGCTGTGTGGTGAACGGACCGGGTGAAGCAAAAGAGGCGGATATAGGCTTAACCGGGGGTACACCAAATAATCTGGTTTATGTTGATGGCAAGCCGGATCATAAACTCGACAATGCCTCTCTGGTTGATGCACTCGAAGCTGATATTCGCGAAAAAGCCCGCCAAAAACAGGAACAGGAAGCAACACTGATCGCTAAAAGTGGCACCTGAAACAAGACGTAAACTTGGTATCAATTAAGCAACATTGACCAGATTAACAGGATAAAACCTTGGCAAAAATACAAGCAATCCGGGGCATGAACGATTTGCTCCCGGAGCAGAGCGTGGTTTGGCAGTATCTTGAACGGACCGTGAGAAGCACTCTGGAGCGCTATGGCTATAGCGAGATTCGCATGCCTATTGTGGAACAGACTGAACTGTTCAAGCGCTCGATCGGCGAAGTGACCGACATTGTAGAGAAAGAGATGTACACCTTTGATGATCGCAACGGTGACAGCCTGACGTTGCGGCCTGAAGGTACAGCATGCTGTGTTCGTGCTGCAGAACAACATGGTTTGCTGTTTAATCAGACACAACGCTTGTGGTATGCCGGCCCAATGTTCAGACATGAGCGACCCCAGAAAGGCCGCTATCGTCAATTCCATCAAATTGGCGTTGAGTGTTTCGGTTTTGAAGGGCCGGATATTGATGCCGAGTTGATCCTGATGACTGCTCGTATCTGGCGGGATTTAGGTATCGATAAGGATGTAACGCTGGAAATCAATTCTCTGGGGTTGGCGGAAGAACGTGCCCGCTATCGTGCTGATCTGGTCGCATTTCTGAAGCAGGATCTTGAGGCTCTGGATGAGGACAGTCAACGTCGCCTGGCAAGTAATCCCTTACGTATTCTCGACAGTAAGGACCAGAATACACAAGCCCGCTTGGAGAGTGCTCCCAAGCTCCAGGATTACCTGGGTGATGCATCAAAACAACATTTTGAAGGTTTGCTGAGCATTCTGGATGCTTCTGGTATCCGTTACCGTATTAACCCGCGGCTGGTTAGAGGCCTGGACTATTATTCCAACACGGTATTCGAGTGGGTTACATCCTCACTGGGTGCCCAGGGGACTATCTGTGCAGGTGGCCGTTACGACGGTTTGGTCGAGCAGCTGGGTGGTAAGCCAACCCCCGGGGTTGGGTTTGCTATGGGGATAGAGCGTCTTGTCCTGATGCTTGAAGCACTGAACCTGGTCCCGGAGCGTGTTCGCGAGACGGTAGATGTGTATATTGTCTCTGCCGGTGAGGGAACGCTTGAAATGGCCTTTCAGATTGCCGAGCAGCTGCGAAATGAGACTGGGTTGAGAGTGGTACAGAATGCCGGTGGTGGCAGCTTTAAAAGCCAGTTTAAAAAAGCTGATCGTTCTGGAGCACCCATTGCATTGGTGATCGGCGAGGATGAAGTGAGCAGGAATCAGGTCAATATCAAGCCGTTGCGCACGCAGACAGACCAGACTTGCGTTGACAGAACTGCATTGGTTGAAGAATTACACAAGATATTTGGAAAACAGGGGTAACAGGAGTCCATCGTGGAAAACTTGAGAACAGAAGAAGAACAACTCGAAGCCTTGAAAAACTGGTGGAAGGAAAATGGCAATTCCTTGTTGATTGGCGTTGGTGTTGCCTTGGCACTGGTATTTGGCTGGAAGGCCTATCAGAACAGTGCCGAACAGGCGAAAGCCGAGGCATCAGTGATGTATCAGCAACTGGTAGCGGCGGCGACAAATGATGGTTTTGATAGCTCTGACGAGGCGTCAACTGTTGCTTTTCTGGCGTCAGAATTGAAATCAAAATTTGATGACACCGAATACGGTATTTACGCCGCGTTGTTCCTGGCGAAAGAAGCCGTAAACAACGAAGATCTGCCGACCGCTCAGACCGAACTGGAATGGGTGCTGGAACAAAGTGAGGACCTTCGTCTTCAGCATATTGTTAAGGCCCGTTTGGCGCGCGTGTATTCCGCTCAGGGTCAGCATGATGAAGCGCTTGCTCTTCTTGAAACCAGCGACCCAGCGTTTAAAGCAAGTTTTCTGGAGCTGAAAGGTGACATCTACATGCGCCAGGATAACGAAGAGCAGGCAACGCAAGCCTACACACAAGCTTTTGAGTTAACGCGTGATACGCCTCAGGCTTTGCCATTGTTGGGCATTAAGCTGGCGGATCTCGGCATCGATCCAGACGCGCTGTAACTCGGGTAAGCAGGTATATGATTGTTCGTGTTTCGAGTTTTTTGAAATACCTGGCACTTGGCGCGGCGTTGTCCGCGCTTTTTGCTTGTAGCAGTGATGATGTCAACGAGCCCATGGAACTCGAGCCACTCAAGGCCAAGATTAAAGTTGTGCGAGAGTGGAAAACATCAGTCGGTTCCGGAGATGAGGATTTTCAGCTGGAACTGACCCCGGCTATTTATGACGATCTGATTTATGCGCTTGATCGTGATGGCGATTTGTATGTACTGGATCGATTCAGCGGTGATGACAAGTGGCACCGAGACCTGGATGAAGCCATCAGTGGTGGCATTTCGGCAGACAGGGATCATTTGTACTACGCCACGTTTCAGGGGGAACTGGTTTGCCTGGATCGTACCAATGGTAACGAAATATGGCGACGGGAACTTTCCAGTGAGGCCGTTTCTGCGCCGGCAAGCAATAATCGCGTAGTGCTGGTCCAAACCATTGATGGCAAATTGTTTGCCTTTGATGCCGCCGAGGGTATTCAGCGCTGGCGCTATGACAGTGTAGGGCCTTTGCTGTCACTGAGAGGTACGCCAACGCCATTGATCGTCAGGGATCAAGTTATTACTACCTTTGCCAATGGTGAAATGTTTGCTCTTAACCTTGCTGACGGTCGTCCTCTTTGGAAAACAGCAGTGGGTGTTCCGCAGGGCAGGACCGAACTAGAGCGTTTAATCGATCCCGATGGGAACATCTATTACGATGGGGATAGACTCTATTCAGCGGCTTATCAGGGCAACCTGGTGGCGGTGGATATCAATACCGGTCGTCAGTACTGGTCCAGGCAGTCTTCTTCATTTAACGGTGTCACCAAAGGCCAGGGACGTGTCTACGCAACATTGGCTGATGGCGATGTCCTTGCTGTTAACGAAGATAACTCGAACGAAATCTGGCGCAATGCCAAGCTAAAGTATCGCCGTTTAAGTACACCAGTGAGCTTCGAAGGTACCCTGGTATTCTCCGATTTCGAAGGCTATGTACACTTTCTGTCACAGGAAAATGGTGAATTTCTGGCGCGCTTGCGACCGGATAGTGATGGAACCATGGGCGATATGCTTGTCCGCGATGGTCTACTCTATATTTATACGCGGTCGGGCTACCTGTTCGCCTATCGTATTCGCTCCTAGACAGGAACTAAACAGGAAAACTCATGATTCCAGTGATCGCTCTGGTGGGTCGACCCAATGTTGGGAAGTCGACACTATTCAATCGTTTGACCCGATCTCGAGATGCGATTGTGGCGGATTACCCAGGACTGACCCGTGATCGCAAGTACGGTGAGGGGCAGGTATGGCAAAAGCGTTATATCGTCATTGACACCGGTGGCATCAGCGGCGATGAAGTCGGGATCGATGCGGCAATGGCTGAGCAGTCTTTGATGGCCATCCAGGAAGCGGATATTGTGTTATTTGTTGTCGACGGGCGGGAAGGCCTGTTGCCGGCAGATGAATTGGTGGCCAAGCATATACGTCAGTCCGGCAAAACCTGTACGCTGGTTGTTAATAAAATAGATGGTCTGAACGCCGAAGTCGTAGCCGCCGACTTCTATTCACTGGGTATTAAAGAGCTTCGTTTAACCGCAGCGGCACATAATCGTGGCGTGAAATCCTTGATTGAAGAAATCATGGAGCCTTTCGAAGATAACGAAGTAGAAGAGGATGTTAACCCCGAAAACTGCAAAATCGGCATTATCGGGCGCCCCAATGTGGGTAAATCCACTTTGGTCAACCGCCTGTTGGGGGAAGAACGCGTGGTGGTGTACGACCTTCCTGGGACCACGCGTGACAGCGTTTACATTCCTTATGAACGTCGGGACAAGCCTTACACTCTGATAGATACCGCGGGGGTCAGGCGCCGCAAAAATGTCAAAGAGTCAGTCGAAAAGTTCTCCATCATCAAAACGCTGCAAGCGATAGAAGATGCCAATGTTGTCGTGGTGGTGATAGACGCCCGTGAAGGCATTGTTGAGCAGGATCTGCACCTCATCGGTTTTGCGATGGATGCGGGCAGGGCGCTTGTATTGGCGGTAAACAAATGGGATGGAATGACCGAGGAGGACAAGACTCAGGTCAAGAACGAACTGAAACGGCGATTGGTGTTTCTTGATTATGCGCCCATGCATTTTATTTCGGCAAAACATGGGAGTGGCGTAGGCAATCTCTATAAATCCATCGATCAGGGTTTCCGCTCTGCCTTCGCAAAATGGCCAACCAAGCGTCTAACAGAGCTGCTCGCTGATGCGGTCGCTGACCACCAGCCTCCTGTTGTCAGAGGGCGTCGTATCAAACTGCGCTTCGCGCATCAGGGGGGATCAAATCCTCCTATTATTGTGGTGCACGGTTCTAAAACAGACGATTTGCCCGACAGCTACAAGCGCTATCTGGAAAACACGTTTCGGAAGGTACTCAAGGTAATTGGTACGCCAATTCGCTTTGAGTTCAAGTCCAGTGAAAATCCCTATGCCCAGCCCAGCCATAAGCTGGATGAACGCCAGAAAGCCAAGCTGGTTAGACAGAAAAAAGCCAAAGAATTCGGTAGCCGACGCGGCAAAAACAGTACGCGAAGAAAAACCGGGAGAGCGAGCAAATGAGCATCGCGATTGTCACCACCGGTGGCACCATTGATAAGGATTACTTTGACGCCCTGAGTGAGTATCAGATTGCGGACAGTCCCTTAGCGGAATTGCTACGCTGCTATCATGTTGGTTTTGAGTTTCACATGGTGCCGTTGATGCGCAAGGACAGTCTTGAACTCACGGAAGAAGACCGTGCAACGATTGCTGACACCATACGCAAGCTGCCACATGAGCAGGTTCTGGTTACCCACGGTACTGACACCATGGTCAAGACGGCACAATATCTAGGGAAAATTCCGGGAAAAACCGTTGTGTTTACCGGTGCGATGAAGCCCGCGAGATTCAAGGATACAGACGCCATATTCAATGTTGGTGTAGCCATCGGCGCTTTGCAAGCGCTTAAAGAGGGCGTATACGTGGCCATGAGCGGACAGCTTTTCAGCCCGGATAACGTCGTCAAGAATCGTGCAGCCCAGTGCTTCCAGACATTGGATCATGATTGATAATGCGTCTATCTGTCCCAACTGTGGCAAGCCCAACCAATGCCTGATGGCATCCGGGCAAGGCACTGTTACTGACCCCGTAGATGTTTCAAACTGCTGGTGTTTCGAAAATGTAATATCGCCTAGTGCTGACAGCTCACGTGATTCCCCACTCCCTATCGATGTCCCTGTCGATAAAGACCTCTCCTGTTATTGTCCCGCCTGCCTCGAAAAAATTCGCAATGGGCGTTCTGGCTGAAAATCGTTAAATATTGTTACCTATTGGACTTTTGTTAGGTGTAGAGTTCTATACTGAGTGTACAAATAATGATCAATTCATAATTCTGTCTGTATACGGAGGCAAACACCGCAGTCGCACGATTGCTTAATGACATACAACCTTTCAATACGCGTTTCCTCTAAGAATACGCGAGGTTACCACCTCTCAGGTATTCCACTATCGGTAATGGCCAAAAGCCAGTAAATGATAGTTGAAACCTGAGCTGTAACAAGAGGATAGCAAGATGTTTGAATTACTTGATGCCTATCAGGTCGAAACGCTGCATGTGTTCGATAAACCCGAAACTCAGCTGAAGGCCATTATTGCCATTCATGATACCTACCGTGGCCCCGCTTTGGGCGGTTGTCGCTTTATCCATTACGACAAAGAAGAATTAGCACTTGAAGACGCGGTCAAGCTTGCTCGTGGTATGAGCTACAAAGCTGCGCTGGCTGACGTCCCTCAAGGGGGCGGAAAAGCCGTAATAATGAAACCCAAGGGTGCATTTGATCCTGACGCCCTGTTTTCCAGCTTTGCTCGCTGCGTGGAATCATTGGATGGCCGCTACATAACGGCGATCGATTCGGGCACCTCGGCCCGGGAAATGGACATCATCGCCTCCCAAACAAATTATGTGACCAGCACCAGCGCAGCAGGAGATCCCTCTCCGTACACAGCGCTCGGCGTGTTCGAGGGTATTCGAGCAGCCGTAAAGCATCGGCTTCACCGCAACTCCCTGGAAGGATTAAGAATAGCGGTGCAGGGAGTAGGGCATGTTGGTTACACACTCGGAAAACTCCTGGATCAGGCCGGCGCCACCGTCATTGTTTCGGATATTAATCAAAGTGCTGTTGATACAGCGGTACGGGATTTTGCCAGTGAAGTGGTATCGCCGGATGAAATCCATAAAGTGCCGTGCTCGGTATTTGCGCCCTGTGGATTAAGTAATGTGATTAACGATGACAGTATTCAAGAGCTGGGTTGTATGATCATCGCCGGCTCTGCGAATGTCCAGCTGGCCCATGATGCACTGGGAGAGCTTCTGCACGACAAGGGAATTCTCTATGTTCCGGACTATGTGATCAACTCGGGGGGACTTATCTACGCCTCGTCTGTCTATCACTCACTGGCAGTGAGTCAGGTGCAGCAAAAAGTAAGAAATATTTACCAAACCCTTAGCGAAATTTTTGATCTGTCTGACCAGAAAAACCTGCCTACCAATGTGATCGCTGATCAACTGGCGCAAGCCCGAATTGCCGCTGCTATACAGCAGGCAGCATAGGAGGTCGCCATGAACAATCAATCATTAAGCTTTTCGATTGAACGGAAAGCGTTTCTTGGCGAGCAGGGAGAACTGATCGAAGCCCTGCCCAAGGACTTATGCGACGAAACACTGGTGCTTGAAGCCTATGAGGCAATGGTCCTCGGCAGAAATTTCGACAGTAAGGCAATTGCCCTGCAGCGTACAGGTCAGCTTGGAACCTATCCTTCGATACTTGGCCAGGAGGCGATTGGGGCAGCCATTGGCTTGGCTATGCACGAGGACGATGTATTTGTACCGTATTATCGCGATCTGATTACCCAGTATTTACGCAAGGTTGAGCTCGATGAGGTCTTGCTGTATTGGGGAGGCGATGAGCGCGGCAGTAATTACCGTCGAAATAGCCGGGACTTTCCTAACTGCGTTCCCATTGCGACGCAACTCTGTCATGCCGCAGGTGCTGCAGTGAGCCAGAAAATGCAGGGGACGCATCGAGCCGTTGTCGTTACCTGTGGCGAAGGAGCGACATCCAAAGGTGATTTTTCTGAAAGCCTGAATCTTGTCGGTGCCTGGCAATTGCCGATGGTTGCCGTTGTAAACAACAATCAATGGGCGATTTCAACACCGGTAGGCAAGCAGACGCATTCCCAATCGATCGCCCAAAAAGCAATTGCTGCCGGTATTCCCGGAATTCAAGTGGATGGCAATGACTTTTTTGCTGTCTTCTGGGCTCTAAAAAAAGCGCTGCAAAGGGCCTACGCCGGTAAGGGTGGAACCTTAATTGAAGCGATTACCTATCGACTGGGCGACCATACTACGGCAGATGATGCAACTCGCTATCGCAGTAAAGAGGAACTAAGTGCTGCCTGGGAGAGAGAGCCGATCAAGCGTTTGCAATCGTATCTGGTTGCCCGCGATCTCTGGGACCAGAACAAGGAAAAAGCCCTGCATAAACGCTGCAGCGATAAAATAGCCGATGCCGTAAAAGTCTATTTGAATACCTCGTCTATGGCGCCGGAATCCATGTTTACCCATCTGTTTGAGTCGATGCCGGAAAACCTGCTTGAGCAGTATTACCAGGTTAAATATGCCAAAACCCAGGCATCCGGGGAGGTCCTATGAAACAGGTAACGACACAACAACTGACGATGGTTGAAGCGATCAATCTGGCTTTGGACCACGCCCTACAGGAAGACGACAGGGTGGTGGTGCTGGGCGAAGATGTAGCAACCAATGGCGGAGTCTTCCGGACAACGGATCATCTCAGGGAAAAGTATGGCTTCAAGCGTGTGCTGGACACACCTCTTGCCGAGACGCTGATTGCAGGAGTCAGTGTAGGCATGGCAGCCCAGGGATTGCGGCCCGTTGCCGAAATTCAGTTTATGGGCTTTATCTATGCAACCATGGAGCAAATGGTCAGCCATGCTGCACGAATGCGGAACCGCACGCGTGGTCGGCTGTCCTGTCCAATGGTTCTGCGCGCGCCCTTTGGCGGTGGTATTCACGCTCCGGAGCATCATAGCGAAAGTACGGAAACCCTGTTTGCACATGTTCCCGGACTGCGAGTTATCGTACCGAGCAGCCCGGCAAGGGCTTATGGCTTGTTGTTGTCCGCAATTCGCAATAACGACCCCGTCGTGTTTCTGGAGCCAAAACGGATCTACAGGGCGTTCAAGGGAGACGTAACAGGAGATGGCGAAGGCTTGCCCCTGGATCGCTGCTTTACGCTAAAACAGGGTAAGGACATTACGCTCATAACCTGGGGCGCGATGACCATGGAAACCTTAAAGGCCGCTGCTGCGCTATCGGAATCCGGCGTGCAGGCCGAGGTCATTGACCTTGCCAGCATTTCTCCGATTGATTATCGCTCGCTAATTAAATCCGTCCGCAAAACCGGCCGGGCCTGTATTGTTCACGAAGCCGCTTTGAATCTGGGTGTGGGTGCGGAAGTCGCTGCCCGACTGAGCGAATACTGTTTTCCCTACTTACGTGCTCCCATTTGCCGAGTCACCGGTTACGACACGGTGATGCCTTATTTTCGGAATGAATCCCATTTTTTGCCTTCAACAGAGCGAATAGTGGATGCGGCACTCGCCTGCTGCCAGTCAGTAAGCAAGGAGGTGGAACGTGAAACCATTTAAATTGCCGGATCTTGGTGAGGGTTTGCAGGAAGCGGAACTGGTTGAGTGGCAGGTGGCCGTTGGCGATGCTGTTGAGGTCGATCAGGTTATCGTGGTCGTCGAAACCGCCAAAGCTGTGGTGGAATTACCTTCGCCGGTTGAGGCTGTTATTTCGCGCTTGTGCGCCAAGGCCGGGGATACGATTCATGTAGGAGAAGTGTTGGTTGAATTTGATGGGGCAGAAGAAAGCAGTGTCTCTGTTGTGGGCAAACTACAGGACAGTGATGAAGATCAAGCATCAGATATCAGCTTCGATCACCTTGAATGTTCTGAGCCAGTGAACATGGTCGGCCGTCCAAAAGTAAACAAACATGCTGTCAGTAACGCTGCCGTGGCCAAAACGATGGCAGCCGGATCTGAAGGGAAAGGGCATGCTGCTTTGGTTGAAGCCGAAGGGGCGAAGTCTGATAGGACACAGCTCCTCGCGCCACCGGACATAGTCGCCTTTGCCAGAAAACTGGGTTTGGAGCAGGTACTGAGTTCCTATCCCTATGGTGAATTGAGCAAATCTGAGCTCGTCCGCATTAAAGAACGAAGCCAGGACATCGGGGCCGGAGACGGGAAGGACCCGATCGTCAGACTCTCCGGGTCACGGAAAGTCATGGCACAAGCCATGGCGAAATCCAATCAGGAAGTGCCCTCGGTGTCTCTGTTTGAAGATGCTGATATTGGCCACTGGACAGCCAAAGCTGATCTCACTGTTCGTCTGGTCCGTGCCCTCATTGAAGCTTGCAAGGCATCGCCTGTGCTGAATGCCTGGTTTGATCAGGATAATATGAGTATTCAGGTCTTCGACGATATACATGTCGGCATTGCCGTAAATTCCGAAGACGGTCTCTTTGTACCTGTGCTAAGGAATGCACAGGCACTCGGGGATGCCGAGATCAGACAGTTAATCGACAAGCTGAGAGCTCAGGTTCGGGAGCGCAGTATTAAACCACAGAAGCTGCTTGGGGCAACGATCAGTTTGAGTAATTTTGGTACCCTCAGTGGTCGCTATGCCACCCCGATAATTGTGCCGCCACAGGTAGCGATTGTCGGTGTGGGCAAAAAGAGAGAGGCGCTTGTACCTAAACAGGGCAAGGCGTGCATTACCACCTTGCTGCCCATCTCACTGAGTTTTGATCACAGAGCCGCGACGGGCGCCGAAGCAGCTGCTTTTCTGTCGAGTTTTATCGACAGTCTTCAGAGCGAAAACTAAAGCATAATATCGCGCATTGGCTCGTGTAATTCGATGGGGATCACGTTAAACTTGCGTCTTTGCGAAATCGCAGGGGTTTATGAAAGCCATTGTCCTGATAGCAGTCGCAGGTGCGGTTGGGGCGCTCACCCGATACGGACTGGTTAATCTTGTTGGCGGGCGTTATTTTCCCTGGGGAACCCTGGCCGCCAATGTGATCGGTTCGTTCGTGATGGGTATTGCCTATGTGTATATCATGGAACGAAATCTGTGGTCTCCGGATTTGAAGCCCTTGTTGATGACCGGATTCCTGGGAGCATTTACAACCTTTTCAGCTTTTTCCCTTGAAGCATGGGAATTCCTTGATCGTGGTGAGCTTTACCATGCGCTCGCATATGTGATGAGTTCCGTACTGTGCTGCTTGGTGGCCGTTACCATCGGCGTGTTTCTGGGGCGACTGGGGCTGTAATCACTTACCGCGAAACATAGATCCAAAAACCTTTACAACGTTATAAGAAGTTAGATTCCACGCTTATGTTAGATCCGAAAACCATACGTTCTGATGTCGAGGGTGTTGCCCGACAACTGGCCAAAAAACATTTTCAGTTTGATATTGCTGCGTTCTCAGAGATGGAAGAACGCAGGAAAACGCTCCAGACAGAAACCGAGCAGCTACAAAACGAGCGCAATACCCGCTCCAAGTCCATAGGTAAGGCGAAAGCAGCCGGGGAAGACATTCAGCCCCTGATTGCTGAAATGGACGAGATCGGCAGCAAACTGGAATCGGCCAAAGCGGAACTGAAAACGCTTCAGGACAAGCTTCACGATTATCTTGCCGGTGTACCCAATATTCCTGACAGCGATGTGCCGGAAGGGCAGGACGAAAACGATAACGAGCTGGTCCGTACCTGGGGTGAGCCCCAAAGCTTTGAGTTTGAGGTGAAAGACCATGTGGCCCTGGGCGAAGATCTTGGAGGGATGTGCTTCGAGACAGCCACCAAACTCACCGGATCCCGTTTCGTGGTTATGCGCGGACAACTGGCTCGACTGCATCGAGCGCTGGCGCAATTCATGCTCGACACCCATGTTACTCAGAACGGCTACGAAGAAACCTATTTGCCCTACATTGTGAATAACGAGTCCCTGATGGGAACCGGGCAGTTACCCAAGTTCGAAGAAGACCTGTTCAAACTCCACGCCGATAGGGAGTTTTACCTGATCCCCACGGCGGAGGTGCCGGCGACTAATCTGGTCCGGGATGAAATTCTCGACGCCAAGAGCTTGCCTCAGAAAATTGTTTGTCATACCCCTTGCTTCCGCAGTGAGGCCGGTTCTTATGGTCGCGACGTGCGTGGCATGATCCGGCAACATCAGTTCGATAAAGTCGAGCTGGTGCAGATTGTGCGCCCGGAAGAGTCAGATGAGGCGCTGGAGGCACTAACCGGCCATGCGGAAGATATTCTGCAGAAACTCGAACTTCCTTATCGTGTTGTTAAACTTTGTGGCGGCGATCTGGGCTTTTCTGCAGTCAAAACTTACGATCTTGAAGTGTGGTTGCCAGGTCAGAATGCCTATCGGGAAATTTCCTCTTGCAGCAATACTCGAGATTTTCAGGCGCGACGTATGCAAGCACGTTATCGCTGTCCTGAAACCAACAAGCCTCAGCTGGTTCATACCTTGAATGGCTCTGGCCTGGCTGTTGGGCGCGCCATGATTGCCGTAATGGAAAACTATCAGCAAGCAGATGGTTCGATCATTATTCCGGACGTATTGAAGCCTTACATGGGCGGACTGGAGCGAATTGGCTAGGTTTCAGTTCCAGGGTAGCGCTGACAGAGCGCCCCTGACTTTGGGTTATTAGACAATGGATTTTTTGCCCCTATTTTTTGATCTCAAGCAGAGTCATGCGCTCGTATTTGGTAGTTCGAGCGCGGCGATTCGAAAGGCAGAGCTTTTGTGCAAGGCTTCTTGCCAGGTGTCGCTGATTGGAGAAGTGCATGAATCGCATATTCAGGACTTGCTTTCCAGTTTGAATGTCAGCCTTGTAGCGGAAGAAACCAGCGCAATGTGGGACAAGGCCAATCTAATCGTTGCCGCAACAGGCGACGCTGGCCGTGATCAAGCGATTGCCCAGAAGGCAAAACAACGAAAAATCCCTGTCAATGTCGTCAATGATGCATCAAGCAGCAATTTTGTGTTTCCCTCGGTCATCGACCGGTCTCCTGTCATCGCCGCTGTTTCCAGTAGTGGTGAACTTCCGGTATTGACGCGTTTACTTCGTAGTCAGCTCGAATCGTCGATTCCTCACGCTTTTGGTCGGATGGCTGAATTAGCGAAAAACTACCGGGCGCGAGTGAAGCAGACAATACCGGACATTAATCGACGGCGTCGATTCTGGGAACAGGCGTTAAATGGTCGCTTCGCAAACCTCGTCTATTCAGGAAAAGAAGCAGAGGCGGAGTCAACACTGCAGCGCTATCTGGAAAAATTCGAAACAGCTGAGACCAAGGTTGGCGAAGTCTACCTCGTCGGTGCGGGCCCTGGTGATCCGGATCTGCTTACTTTTAAGGCGCTGCGTTTGATGCGGCAGGCAGACGTTGTGCTATATGATCGCCTGGTTTCACCGGAAATCATGAAGCTTGTGCGCCAGGATGCGGAACTCATCAACGTTGGTAAGGAGCGGGCAAAGCACACCTTGCCACAAGACTCCATAAATGACTTGCTGGTAAAACTGGCTCAAGAAGGAAAACGCGTATTGCGTCTGAAAGGGGGTGATCCGTTTATTTTCGGCAGGGGCGGTGAGGAAATAGAAAGGCTCAGTGAATTTGGCGTTCCTTTCGAGGTTGTACCGGGTATTACCGCGGCATCAGGTTGTGCGGCCTATGCCGGTATTCCCTTAACCCACCGAGACTATTCGCAATCCGTTCGATTTATCACCGGTCACTTGAAAGACAACTCCTGCGCCTTACCCTGGCACGAGTTTGTACATCCCAATCAAACCCTGGTGTTCTACATGGGGCTACAGGGTTTGCCGGTCATTACCAACGCATTGGTTAATCATGGCATGTCTGCGGAAACGCCCATTGCGCTGGTTAGTAAAGGTACAACACGTGATCAGCGAGTCTTGGTTAGTGACCTCAAAGGTATCGTAGCCCTTGCCAATCAGGAAGCAGTCAGAGCACCCACACTGATAATTATCGGTGAGGTGGTCAGGTTACATGACAAACTGAACTGGTTGGATCAATCCGTTCTGTAAGTTTAGGTTTGTATTCATTGCATGCTGTTAAACGGCTGTTTCCCAGTGTATTCATGTGCTCCGGCGCACACCCGCAATGCATAAGGCATCTCAGATGGCGCGTGTCGCCTAAATTATAGTGAAGTCTCTAACACGCCATAGCCGGAGACGCTTTGTGTCAAGCTTACCTTCTCATCTCATCAAGCTGCGTATCCTTAAAGAGATACCTGTCCATGATTACAACAATTCTCCCGTAACGGGTGATATGAGTAACACCAAAGAACGATTGAGTTTTCTGCAACGACTACGAGGCAAGAATACTGCCGAACAGCAGGCGGCGACACCCAAAAAATCGCTTAGATCCCGCGACATTGCCTTCAATGCAGCGATTTGGATGAACTTTATGGAAGCTCCGGAACATCCGGTGTCCCTATGGATTAACTACGAGGACAGTCGTGGTGAACACAGCCTGTTGATAGACGAACAGAGTCTTGGCGGGGGAAAAAGCGCTATGTTGTCGGGCAGTGTTTCTGCAAAGGTGGTTGGCGAGTTAGTGAAACTTCGAGCCTGTGCAGGTGGAATAGCCGATCAGCAACGGTTTTCAGTAGATGATTTACACGTTGAGAAAGTTAAGCAGGAATACACGGCCAACATTCAGCGCTTTGCTTGACCACAACTGTTCAGATTGCTTTTAGTCTGACCGTAATTTTGGAAACGCCCTACGGGGCGTTTTTTGTTTTCAGCTTGATCCGTGATTATTGATCAGCCTCGTCGACGACACCCTGATAGCTGGCGTCGTTGGCGCTGACGTAAATACTCTCGTAACAGTCAGCGCGTCTCATTTTGCGCATGACATCGGTCGCCAGAGATATGGGGACATTCACACAATCCAGTTTCACCAGATTGTCAGGTTGAGCATCACGGTTGTCCTGGCTTTGTTTTTCGCTGTCGAACTTGTCAATCATCGTTGGCTCCCGCATAAACAGAACATTTTGTGTTGGTATTTTACAAGCGATAGTCGTGCCAATTTAAAAAGCTTAATAAATACAATGGAGTAGCGAGATTCTGTGGAGGCAGGGGTGCTCGGTGTGCCCATTTTTGTCACTCTCTGACCGATTTAAGAGCGTTTTGACCGATGTGAAAGAATCTAGTGACCCACCACAATTGTTTGAAAGCTGTCTGCATAAGCGCGAGACATTAAAAAAAGGCAGCGCGTGGCTGCCTTTGTTGTTTTAAGGCTGAGACTAAAGCCTAGCTGTTCCTCTTGGGCAGAACGTCTTTCAATTTGGCGTGCATATCCAGTACCGCCTTTTCTGTAGCTTCCCAGTCAATACAGGCGTCAGTGACCGACACACCGTATTCGAGATCTTCCAGGTTTTCCGGAATGGACTGGTTGCCCCAGTTGATATTACTTTCAATCATCAGACCGATAATGGATTGATTACCTTCCAGGATCTGGTTGGTTGCGTCCTGCATTACCAGGGGCTGCAAGGCAGGGTCTTTGTTGGAGTTGGCGTGGCTGCAATCAATCATGATGTTTTTCGCCAATCCTGCGTTCTCAAGAGCCTGCTCACAGATGGCAACATTAACTGAATCATAATTAGGCTTGCCGCCGCCACCCCGCAGCACTACATGCGCGTATGGATTCCCTTTGGTACGAACAATAGACACCTGGCCTTCACGATTAATACCCAGAAAACTATGTGGGTGTGCAACGGATTTCAAAGCGTTTACAGCGACACTTAAACCGCCATCCGTACCATTTTTAAATCCGATTGCGACGGACAGACCACTGCTCATTTCCCGGTGTGTTTGTGATTCTGTGGTACGAGCACCGATGGCTGACCATGAAATGGTGTCCTGTAAATACTGGGGCGAAATTGGGTCAAGGGCCTCAGTCGCGGTCGGCAGTCCAAGCTCGGCGATATCCATCAACAATTGACGGCCAATATGCAGACCTTCCTCTATTTCAAATGAATCGTCCAGGTGGGGATCGTTGATCAGACCCTTCCAGCCGACAGTCGTTCTGGGCTTTTCAAAATAAACACGCATAACCAGGTAGAGGGTATCTTCGACTTTTTCGGCAAGTGACTTGAGTCGGCGAGCATAATCTTTGGCAGCTTCAACGTCATGGATGGAACAGGGGCCAAGGACCAAAAACAAGCGGTGATCCTTACGATCGAGAATATTGTTGATGGTTTGACGACCTTCCGTAATCGTGGCGATCGCTTTTTCAGTCAGCGGGATGTCCTGCTTCAGTTTTTCCGGGGTAATCAGTATGTCCTGGCTTTGGACGTTGACGTTGTCGAGTAAGTCTGTCATGTAACAACCTGTTTCTGCGTCTGATGTAATTATTTGAATATCTGAGTGAGACCTTGTCTCGTTTCAAAAATGGCGTTTATGGTGCGCCAAACGCTGGGTGAATGCAACGCCATTCAGTGCCAGGCGTGAATTAGGCGAAATTTTTTCAGCTTAGTGCTCGAGAGTTGTGTTATCCGCCTATACTTGTTGTTTGACCGTCCCAAGAATCAGGTAAAGATAGCCCTACGTGACAGTATCAGAACGCGAACTCAAACACTTCAATATGATTGCGCAACAGCTCAGAATCCCTGAGTTCAAATATCGTGCAGATGCCGCGCCCGAGTTTAAGAGCGAGTTGCAATCCCTATTCGAAGAGCTGCTTGGTTTCAAACGAAGCCTGGAAAACGATTCGCTGGTCAAAACCATTCACAAACAGTTCCCCATGCGACCCATGGAGCCGGGCTATATTAACCTGGCTTTTACCATCGATCGTTTGTTCGATGTCTGGTTACGAAAAATCGCCCTGCATCCGGAAATGAAGGCACAATTGAGTAACTGGCGTATTCCTTTCTTTTCCCTGTTATATCAGGGCGAAGTGGATCAGCGAGTCGATGCGTTTATCAAACTGGTGAACCAGATTGCGAGCGACTGCATAGGCTGGAGTCCGAGGCCGGCTCGCTCAAAGCATTTGTACCAAAAAGCCATTACAGCACTGGAACAACAATTGTTTTCCTATTGTCCCCCTCAGGCCGATATGCTCGAACAGTTGCTTTCCCAGTGGAAGCAATTTGTTGAGCAGCAAACAAGCAAACGGACGAAGGTAACAGAGCGTCTCGCCCAAACCGAACTCGCATCTGCGAAGCTGAGATTTGCTGAAGCACTATCACAGGACTTTCTGAATCAGCGTTTCAACAAACGGGTTATTCCAGAATCGTTGCAAGACTTTATTGAACGATATTGGCTGGATATTGTCGCCCGGTCAGCTTCTCAGCAGGATGAGTTATGCGTCCCGGAATCATTGCAAACGCTAACCGACCAAGCGCTGATCGTTTTTACCAAGAAGGGCGAAGCTGCGTTTCAGGCAAGTGATACCCTGCTTGATGATCTGAATGCAGCAGCCGAATCCTACGGAGTGTCTGTGCCCGACGAGGCATGGAGTTCACTGCAGGCTGATATTCTGGAGTTGCTTCAAAAGCGTCAGGTCAAGGCTGCCATTTTCAGGGCGATAACCACCTTTCCTCAACTCGATAACTACCAGGTTGATCAGAGCTTACCGTTTCAGCTTGAGGATTGGTTTGTTCAGGAAAATGACGAAGAACAGCGAGTCCAATGCTGTGAGCTGTTCGAAACCGAAGGTCAGGTGTTACTCGGTAACTACCTGGGTATGAAACAGGACTGCCTGAGTGTAAAAGCCATTATTGAAGGCTTAAAGACCAAACGATACCGCAAGCTTGCCCTTGGTAGTGATTTTGTCCAGGTACTCAAGACGACTCTTTCGGGTTTATTGAAAGTAGCCTCAACCCAGAAAGAAGCGAGGGTCAGGGCGGCCGAGAAAGCACGACAAGAAGCTGAAAGGTTGCTGCAAGAACGAGAAAGGGCCGAGCAGGAAGCCAAGCAGCGGGCAGAGGATATTGCGAAGCGAACTCGCGAAATTCAGCTTAAGAAAGAAGAAAAGAAGCGTCTGGAAAAAGAAGCCGAGATTCTCTCCTTGTTGTCCACATTCAAGCTGGGAGCATGGATAGCCATTAATGAGGGCGGAGAAAAGAAGCGATTCAAACTGGCGGTAAAGTTTTCTGCATCTAAAAAATATCTTTTTGTCGACAAGCTTGGGATCAGAAAAACTGAATTTGAAGAATCGGAACTGGTGAAACGCATCATTGAAGAGGACATTGAGATACTCAGTGATGGCGCAGATTTTGAAGATAGTCTGGAACGCGTCGTAAGCCGGATCCGGATATCCAAATAGCAGGAAGATATATGAGCGATAAAGATTTTTCTAAGTTCTTTGACATCGATGAGCGTAGGGAAGAAGCACGGCTCAATCTGGGAGCTGAAATATTTATTGAAGTGGAATCCCCAGAGCCGGGGCAATCCGGTTCCGGCAAGGTCATTCAGTGTGAAGCCGTTGATTTGTCAGCAAATGGCTTACAGGTATTGGTCGATACGCCGCTCAACAACGGAGCGATTCATACTTTGATTGTGGATATTGATCAGCGTGACGAAGTTTATCGATTGACCGCCGAAGTGCGTTGGGTTCGCCCTCATACAGACGGCTATCTGATTGGCTTGTTACTTTATGAGTCAGACGGGACGGAAATCATTGATTGGAAACTAAGCGTTGCCAGATTTCTGAATTAGCAGTGAGCACATTGACTGTTCGCGTGAAGCGGATAGGCCGCTTCACTACAATTATTCAAAGTCTTCCAGCTCTTCTGTTTCATTTTGTTCCGGTGCTTGTGGCGCACCAAAGAGAGATTCCTGATCCAGATTCTCAACCGCGTCCTGGATGGTAAAGGTACCGCCAGTTCCCAGCCCTTCGATACTTGGTAATGGATCATCGTTAAGGAATGCGACGACATCAGGAAGCGTGTTGGCTGGATTTTCTTCCATGGGAATATGGCCCAGGAAAGGATATTTGACCAAAAGGCTGTCACTGATTTCCTCATTCCATCGCTCAGCATGCGCAGCATCACCCCAGGTATCGAGTTCCCCCCACATAATCAGTGTCTTTTTGCCGATATCGTCAAAAGCAGTAAGAGTTCCATTGTCCATCAGATTGCGGACCATCTTCAGCATACGCACGTTGCTCTCATGCGCGCCATCACTTTGGGACAATCGTATATATCGTTCGAGGCTTGCCTGGGTAATGGCTTCGCGGTCACCGTAGAAATCATCGACGATAGTGCTGATCAGGGTAGAGGGCTGAACATACCTGGTAACGAGGTCAAGTCCCGGGGATGTGAGATAGTCCATAACCTCGGGTATGTCCTGTTGGAAACCCATTGGTGCTATCAGCACCAGCTTGTCAACGCGCTGGCTGTTTTTCAGCGCATAGCGACTGGCGAGATAGCCACCGTAAGAACTGCCTATCAGGGAAAATCGTCGCAGTTTCAAGTCATCGAAAAAGTAGCGCAGGGTGTACTCGATGTACTCTTCAGAAAGGTTTTCGGAGCAGGTGTCTTCAGGATCGCTGACGCAGTGGGGAGCACCTGTGAGACCGGAGCCGGGTAAATCGAGCGCAATCACCCGAAAATCCTGACTCAGGGTATCGATCCATTCTTCCCAGGTATGTAAGGAGGACATTTCGCCATGCAGCAAAACGATGACAGGGCCTTCCCCAACATCCCGATAGTGCAGCTTTAAACCGAAGTCGTTTTCAATCCACTGGGAATCAGGATAACGAAACTGATTGGATACGTACCAGTCGGGAAGTTCCGATATGCCCAAAAAACTGCTCAGCGAGGTGGAGGACTTGGAGGCACCACTAATATTGGTGCAGGCTGAGACAAAGGCGAGTGAGAGTAAACAGATTATTGTCGCTTTGATTTGACGGATCACCACGCAGATTCCATGATCAGTTTTTTCCATACCACGTCACGCATGAGCCATTATGCATGCCGACGGCTCATGTTGCCCAAAGGTCGCTAGCGTAGCGTGAGTGTGATTTACATTCAGTGACACAGTACCAGTTTGCAGCAGTGCTCCAGCCTAATTAGGGGCTTGAAAACGAATCAGTCTTCAAGTGAAGCCATTGCGGTGGTATTGAATCCACCATCGACGTAAAGAATTTCACCGCTGATACCGCTGGCCAGATCACTGCAAAGGAACGCCGCGGCATTGCCGACTTCATCAATGGTGACGTTTCTCCGCAATGGGGTCTGCTTTTCGTTGGCTGAAAGCATTTTACGAAAGCTTTTTATGCCGGATGCCGCAAGTGTTCGTATTGGGCCGGCGGATATGGCATTAACCCTTATGCCATCGGGCCCGAGGCTGCCGGCCATGTATCGGACATTAGCTTCAAGGCTGGCTTTGGCTAATCCCATAACATTGTAGTTGGGAAGCGTGCGCTGGGCACCCAGATAGGTCAGGGTGAGCAGTGCGCCATTGCGTCCTTGCATCAAGGGGCGTGCAGCCTTCGCCAGCGCAACAAAACTGTATGAGCTGATGTCGTGGGCAATCTGGAATCCTTCTCGAGTGGTGACATCAACGTAGTCACCGTTAAGTTCATGAGCGGGAGCATAGCCAACAGAATGCACCACGATATCGATGCCGTCCCAGTGCTTTGCAATCTCGCTAAATACCTTTTCGATTTCCTCGTCATTGCTGACATCACAGGGCAATATCAACTCACTATTCCACTGCGTGCCAAAGTCCTCAACGCGTTTTTTTAGCTTTTCGTTTTGGTAGGTGAGGGCTATCTCGGCGCCCTCTCGATGGAATGCATTGGCAATTCCTGTTGCAATGGAGAGCTTGCTCGCGATACCTACAATCAAGACTTTCTTGCCTGCCAGAAATCCCATAATTCATTCCTTCCAATCGTGATGTTTAGTCCAAAAGTGTACACGCTTGACGGCAACAGTCAGGAATAAAAATAGGCCGCCGACAATAAATTTTTCGTGTATTCCTGTTGCGGCGATTCGAAGATCGCCTCACAGCTGTTCTGCTCAATAACATCGCCGTGTTTCATGACCATGACACGATGACTCATCGCGCGAACGACGGCCAGATCATGGCTGATAAACAAATAAGCGAGACGATATTTTTGTTGCAGTTTTCTCAGCAAATCAACCACCTGAATCTGTACGGTTCGATCCAGTGCGGAAGTGGGCTCATCAAGTATCAATACCTTGGGACGCAGAACAAGGGCTCGGGCGATGGCGATACGCTGACGTTGGCCGCCCGAAAACTCATGGGGATAGCGATGCCGCGTTTCCGGGTCCAGTTCAACTTCCTTGAGCACATCAATAATGAGCTGCTCGCGTTCTTCACTGCTGCCGATATTGTGGATTGTGAGCCCTTCTTCGATGATCTGATAGACAGACATGCGAGGACTCAGACTTCCATAAGGATCCTGGAATACGATTTGTATTTCCCTGCGCAAGGGGCGAAACGCTTTTTGATCCATCTCATGGACCGCTTTATCGTCAAAGAATATCTTTCCCTGACTCTGCAAAAGTTTGATCAGTGATAAACCAAAAGTGGTTTTTCCACTACCACTCTCTCCGACAATGCCCAGGGTTTCCCCCTGTTTGAGCTCGATGGAGATATCTGTGGCGGCCTTGATGTAACGGGTCGCTTTTCCCCAAAAATTTTTGGCTGCAGGAAACCAGATTCTGACGTCACGGGTTTTAAGAATTGTTTCGGCGTCACTTTGCAGGGGCGCCGGACGCCCGCCGGGTTCAGCCGCCAGCAGTTCACGGGTATATGCATGCTGGGGTTGTTCGAATACCTGCTTGCAGGGACCTTGCTCAAGAACACAGCCGCGATGCATGACCACTACCTCATCTGCGTAGTGTTTGACAACATTCAGATCGTGAGAGATCAGTATTACTGCCATGCCCAGTCGGGCCTGAAGTGATTTAAGCAGTTCCAGTACCTGCTTCTGAACGGTGACGTCAAGTGCGGTCGTGGGCTCATCGGCGATGAGAATATCAGGCTCATTGGCAAGAGCCATGGCGATCATTACGCGCTGCTTCTGGCCACCTGACAATTCATGGGGATAAGCGTCCAGGCGGGTTTCCGCATCAGGAATACCCACCAGCTCTAGCAGTTCCAGTGTGCGTGCTCTGGCTTCACCGGTATTCATACCGCGATGCAACAACAGCGTTTCACCGATCTGCTTTTCAATGGTATGCAGGGGATTCAGTGAGGTCATCGGTTCCTGAAAGATCATACCGATCTGATTTCCCCGAATTCGCCGGAGTTGACTATCAGAGGCTTTTAACAGATCCAGACCGTCGTAGAAAATGGTGCCACTTGGGTGTGTCGCCTTACCCTCAGGCAGTAGTCGCATGATTGACTGGGCTGTGACCGATTTGCCTGAACCACTTTCACCCACGATGGCGAGCGTATGGCCTTTTTGCAAATCAAAGCTGACCTGTTTGACGGCTTCCACCGTTTGCTGGTTCTGATGAAAATGTACCGAAAGGTCCTTAACGCTCAGTAAAGCTTGCGAGGTCGTCATGCTTACATCTTCCTTGGATCAAAGGCGTCGCGAACCGCTTCGCCGATAAATACGAGTAGCGACAACATAAGGGCCAGAACAATAAACGCAGAGAGACCAAGCCATGGTGCGTGCAGGTTGGTTTTGCCTTGTGCAATGAGCTCGCCGAGTGAAGGAGAGCCCGGCGGCAGACCAAAGCCGAGAAAGTCCAGAGAGGTCAGTGTCGTGATTGATCCGGTCAGAATAAAGGGCATAAAAGTGAGAGTGGCTACCATGGCGTTGGGTAACATGTGACGAAACATGATTCCCCCATTGCTTAGGCCCAGCGCACGGGCTGCTCTGACGTATTCCAGGTTACGCGCTCTCAAAAACTCCGCGCGGACCACATCAACCAGCCCCATCCAGCTAAATAGCAGCATGATGCCAAGTAACCACCAGAAATTGGGCGTGATAAAACTGGTCATGATGATTAACAGGAACAGAACCGGTAGTCCTGACCAGATTTCGATAAAACGCTGGCCCAACAGGTCGATCTTGCCACCGTAAAAGCCTTGTATCGCGCCGACAATGACGCCCACCACCGAGCTGAACAGGGTGAGAGCTAGACCAAAGAGTACCGATATGCGAAAACCGTAGATTAGTCGTGCGACCACATCGCGGGCCTGATCATCGGTACCCAGCCAGTTTTCGCCGGAGGGAGGGGCGGGGGCCGGAACGCTAAGTTGATAATTGATGGTGTGATAGCTGTAGCGAATTGGCGGCCATAACATCCAGCCTTTTTCATTAATCAGCTCAGCAACAAACTCATCCCGATAATCGGCTTCGGTTTCGAAGTCACCGCCAAACGCAGTTTCAGGATAGACATTGAAGATGGGTAGATAGATTTCATTGTCATAGTAAACAACCGCCGGTTTATCGTTGGCGACAAATTCGGCAAACAGCGTAAACAAAAACAAAAATGTGAAAATCAGCAGGGAATAAAAGCCGCGGCGATTTGCCCGAAAATTTTGCCATCGGCGCTGATTCAGTGGTGACCAGCTAGAAGGTGTCAGAATGTGCATCAGTGCTCCCGGCTCGCAAAATCAATACGAGGGTCGATCGCCACATAGGTCAGATCACTGATTAGTTTCAGGATAAGTCCTAACAAGGTAAACACGTACAGGGTGCCAAACATGACGGGATAGTCGCGATTGAGTACTGCTTCGAATCCTAACAGGCCAAGGCCGTCTAGAGAGAAGATGACTTCTATAAGCATGGCACCAGTAAAGAATATCCCGATAAGCGCGGCGGGCATGCCTGCGATTACGATCAGCATGGCATTGCGAAAGACATGACCGTAGAGGATTCGATTTTCGGTCAGCCCTTTGGCTTTGGCGGTCATCACGTATTGCTTGTTGATCTCGTCCATAAACGAGTTCTTGGTGAGCATGGTGAGGGTGGCAAACCCGCCGATGACGATGGCGGTGACAGGTAACACCAGGTGCCAGGCGTAATCCAGAAGTTGCTCGCCGAAGGACATGTCTTCAAAGCCGGGTGAGGTCAGGCCTCGAAGAGGGAACCAGTCAAAATAGGTACCGCCGGCGAACAGGACGATTAGTAAAACGCCGAACAGGAATCCCGGAATGGCATAACCAACGATAATGACGCTACTGGTCCAAAGATCGAAGCGCGTACCATCGCGTATGGCTTTTTTGATCCCCAGGGGAATCGATACCAGGTAAATAATGAGGGTGGACCATAAACCCAGGGAGATGGAAACCGGCATTTTCTCCAGCACCAGCTCCGTCACGCTTTTATCTCGAAAGAAACTCTCCCCAAAGTCGAAGACCGCGTAATTGCGTATCATCTGCAAAAATCGTTCGTGGGCTGGTTTGTCAAAGCCATATAGCTTCTCTATACGCGTGACCAGTTCAGGATCCAGCCCTTGTGCGCCCCGATATTTGGAATCGGAGGATCCTGATGATGCAGTGTTGCCGGACGCCATTTCGCCACCTCCGCCTAGACGCGCCTGAACATCTGAATCCATCCCTTGAATCTGAGCGAGCATGCGCTCAACAGGCCCACCGGGTGCGGCCTGCACAATGACAAAGTTTAACAGCATGATGCCGAGCAAGGTCGGTATCATGAGTAGCAATCTGCGGAGTATATAGGCGCTCATTAAGGCTTGGCTTGCGCGTCGGCTTTCATCCACCAGCTATCAATGCTGACGCCCGAATCCGGAGTGTTTTCCGGGCGTTCAAGCTTGTTGCTGTAGGCGATGCGATCGACCGGGTTGTACCAGTTGGGTATGACATAGTGCCCCCATAGGAGCACACGGTCCAGGGCTCGGGTGCGATTTACCAATGACACCCGGTCCGGTGCGCTGATTACCTGATCAATCAGTGCATCGACAACAGGGTCATCTATACCAGGAAGGTTCCTACTGCCCTTGATTTCTTTCTTACCGGAGTGCCAATAATCCCTTTGTTCGTTGCCAGGAGAATTGCTTTGGCTAAAGGTAGTTACGACCATATCGAATTCGAAATCACGTAACCTGTTGAAATATTGGGCGGTGTCTACGAATCGAATGGAAGCTTTAACCCCCATTTTTTCAAGATTCTTGATATATGGGAGAATGATTCGCTCAAAATCTTTCTGCGCAATGAGGATTTCGAAAGAAAGTTGTTTGCCCGTTTGGCTGTTTGTAAGGACGTTGTCTTGTATGCTCCAGCCCGCGTTTTTAAGAATCTTCATCCCCTCTCTCAAGTTTTTTCTAATACTGTTGGGTTCTTCTGTAGTGGGAACTTTATATTCTCGGTTAAATAATTCTGCTGGGAGTTGGTTTTTGAATGGACTTAGAATTTGTAATTCTGCTTTTGAAGGTAGACCCGAGGATGCTAGCTCTGAATTTTCGAAGAAACTCGAGGTTCTTTGGTATTGACCGTTAAAGAGGTTCTGATTGGTCCATTCGAAATCAAAAGCATAGGCCAGGGCTTGCCTGACTCGTCGGTCCTTGAATACATCGCGGCGGGTATTCATGACAAAGGCCTGCATGCCCGATGGACGGTTATGCTCAATTTCTTTCTTGATCAGCTCACCACTGTCAAACTTTTTACCCTCGTATGAGTTTGCCCAGTTTCGGGCTGTACGTTCAACACGAAAATCATATTCTCCGGCCTTGAAGGCTTCCAGCGCAATCGTGTTGTCCTTGTAGTATTCGACAACAATTTTATCGAAATTATAGCGGCCGCGGTTGACGCCCAGGTCCTTTGCCCAATAGTTTTTATCCCGGACATAGGTAATGGAGCGACCGGGCTCGAAAGACTCAATTTTGTAGGGTCCACTGCCAACAGGAACATCCAGACTGGCATCGCCAAAACCTTTTTCTTCCCAATAATGTTTGGCCAGAACTGGCATCTGACCGAGGATTAGCGGCAACTCCTTGTTTTGGTCAGTGGAAAATTCAAACTTTATGGTATGGGAGTCGATGATGCTTACCTTGCTGACATCACCATAATACGCCGCATAAAATGGCGTTGCGCGTTCGTGGGTAGTCAAGGTGTCGAAACTGAACTTTATATCCTCTGCCGTAATCGCTTTGCCGTCACTAAAACGCGCTTTGGGATTCAGGTAAAAGGTAACCCAGGAACGGTCCTTTGGCATTTCGATTTTTTCCGCAATTAATCCGTACTTGGTGAAGGCTTCGTCTTCCGCACTAATAGCCAGTGTTTCATAAACGTAAGAAAGTTTAGCCGCCGAAGTCCCTTTTACTATAAAAGGATTAAAACTATCGAAATTATCACCGATGACTCCCAGTTTTAGAGTCCCTCCTTTGGGGGCATCCGGGTTGGCATATTCGAAATGGCTGAAACCTTCAGGGTATTTAGGTGTCCCATGCATGGCGACACCGTGTTGCGCCTGGGCATGCAGTGTCAGCGGGAAGATCAGAAACAGAGATAAAAGACGGAGAGCAAGCGAAATAGCAGAGTGGTGTTTGCGCATAAATTTTATTTTTTCTAATGAATTCAAGGCAAAAGATGCTAAAGGCAAATCCAGACCAGGTCTAGGCGTTTGACAAAATTTATCAGGAAACTAACAGGACTGTCACATACTCCGGGACATTCAAATATTTTCGAGGTTTCGGCTATTTGAGCTTGTTCATAACTAGGGGGCGGCAATGGTATTAAAAATGGTATCGACAAAAAGGATTTGCTAACGCGCCTGACTGCTTAGATGGCTGGCTTTGCAGATCTCAGGTGTACTGTCTTTTTTCCTCGCCGCACCGAGCGCAGCGCATGACGGTGACCAGCTTGCCCTCCTTAACGTCAAACTTGGAAGCCGTGACCACCTCCCATTTGTGAAAGCCATGCTTGCAAAGGGATTTGCCTTTGTGTTTTTCTTTCAGGGTTTTTCGTTTGAACGGGACTACATCACCCATAATGCGCTTCTTTATACTGTTGAACGTAGTTGTAAACGTATCGAAGAAACTTGTTAACAGTTCCAACGAACGACCTATCTGCCAGCTCTCGCCAGGTCAATCCGGGGTTGGCCAAAGACTCGCAGCGGACGCGTTTATGATATGGATACTACCATGATTTTTCTAAACCGTGACCAGAGCCGGATGCGCTGCCCTCGCGATAATAAAACTCTGTACAGAAAGAAGTAATGCTTCCACGCCAGTACCGTTCGCGCTATAGCCTGTTTCTCGCTCTCAGCCTGCTGATTCACTTGGCAATTGTCGCCGTGATGCTTTGGGCCCCGGTGCTCCCTGAAAAAGCGGAAAAAGAGGAAACAACGGTTACCGTAAAACTGAAGCAGGAACAAAAGAAACAGGAAGCTAAAAAGCAGGAAGAGAAAAAGCTGGCCAGCCAGGCTCAGCAGGAAAAATCCGAGCCCAAGAAAGCAGAGCCCAAGAAAGCAGAGCCCAAGAAATCAGAGCCCAAGAAATCAGAGCCCAAAAAAGCAGAACCCAAGAAATCAGAACCCAAGAAATCAGAACCCAAGAAAGCAGAACCCAAGAAAGCAGAACCCAAAAAAGCAGAACCCAAGAAAGCAGAACCCAAGAAAGCAGAACCCAAGAAAGCAGAACCCAAGAAAGCAGAACCCAAAAAAGCAGAGCCCAAGAAATCAGAGCCCAAGAAATCAGAGCCCAAGAAATCAGAGCCCAAGAAATCAGAACCCAAGAAATCAGAACCCAAGAAATCAGAACCGAAACAAGAACAGCCTAAAGATGCGAGCCAGGCCAAGAAATCTCAAAATGAACGTGAGCGAGCCGTTGCCTTGGATCATGCAAAACAAGACTGGGTCCCAGCTGCAAAGACTAGTAAAGAACTGGAGTACTGGACAAAAGAGCTCGGTGGTTTAAAAGAGCTAAAAACGGATGAGTACAGAAAAGCCGTCGTGTTTAGTCGAGGGGAGAGCACGTTTTTCGCAAGCAAAACGAGCCGAGGAAATGCAGCGCTAAAATCGCTAAACCCTTTAATGAAATTGAAATATTCGCAAAGTGAAGCGGAAGCATTGCAGCATATTTTAAAATTTTTGCCCAAGAAAAAGTTCAACTATGACGGACCACCTTTCAAGGGTGAAATACGCTTCTTGGTGGACAGTAAAGGTAATATTACAAATGTGAACTTAAAAACGCCGTCGCCTGTTCCCGAATTTGATGAAGCTATGGCTCGTGCAATTGTCGATTCAAGTCCTTTGCCTATGCCAGATGATGCAAAGCTAGCTGAGGTAATAAGTTCTATGCCTAAGTTGCTTTGGTATGATCAGAACGATCTTAATTAAGGCTGTTTTGGTGTGACAGGAATATTGGAACTTTTTACCTGTTTTTATATCGAACACAGCCACCATTTGAATATAACTATATACTAAGTCAGATGAAGATATGCCCCGTTAAGCAATGAACTCTTATCGTCGCCGTTATGCCGTACTGTTGACGCTAAGCCTGCTTATACATCTGGCAATCCTGCTATGGCTGTTAGATCACTTTAATGAGCAAAAGCCCACGCCCAGGCAGCAAACTGTTTCCATCAGTTTGGCTCCACCTCCACCTGTCCCACCAGACTCCCCAGCTGTAAAACAAGAAATTCCGGAACAAGAGGAAAAGTCACCCGATAAGCCGGAACCAGAAGAAGCACCTGAAAAAGAAAGCAACGAGAAAGACGAGACGCAACCCGATCCGGAACACCATGCGCCCATGGACAATGCAGATCAGTTTGCTTCCGATAATCAGGATGATCCGAGTAAAACGGAGATTGTCGCGGGCGGGGGCACGCGTAGTCCAGCAGAAAAAGAAGTGTCTCAGCAAATAGATCAGGACACGGAAGTGATTGAGCCACAACAAAGTCAGGAATTGGCAGAAGAGCTGAGCCCCGATTTAGAGCAGGAAACGCCTGTCGATACCCCAAAAGCTGACAAGCAGAATAAAGAACGGCGGGTAATTGATACGGAGGACGTGGCCAGAGCGTTGTGGGAAAACAGGGCGCGTGATCGTACACGGGAGGAAATGCAGGCCATTACCGATCAACCCGGAGCAACGGAACAGGCCTTGATTGATTTAATCACCGGCAAAGCAAATTTCACGGAAGAACAGAAGAATTTTGAATTGGCTCTGCCTGCAGATGAATCGGATAATTTTGGCAATGCCAAACTGTTGACCGAAGATGAGTTGCGGGACACAGTGGTCGAGCAGCCATTCAGTGAGCAAAAGGCAAAAGAACTTGAACTCGCAAATATATATTTGCGTCGAATGTCGAAGCAGGTCGAATCTTTTTGGGTAAACCCTTACGAAGGCAACAGGCTTTACAAGGGAATCATTGTTATGGAGTTAGATCTTAGTGGGCATTTAGTTCGATCTGATATCTACAGGTCTAGCGGGAATCGCTTGCTGGATATCTCCGTTTTGGATGCCATTCGCGCCGTGCCACGATACGAAGTTCCCGATAACAAAGTGATAGTGGATCGGTATTACCGTTATCTTCACTTCCACTATTCGTCGATCGAAGAAAAAACCGAACTGATGCCCTTTGAAAAAGAGGCAGAAAACGAAAAGGCTGAACCTTAATGCACCCGACTATTCAGATTCTCAGTCGTCACCAGGAACGCTTCGCTGCGGAGTCAAACCTGTTAATTCTGTGCCCGCCAGCAGATGCGTTGCTTACAGAGCTTGACCCAAAACAGGTCATCACCTTTGATTTCAGGACCTTTACGCAATTGCAGCCTGCACTGAAAGAGCGCGTGTGCTTTGGGCCTCCCCAAAAAGAAGCAGGCGGTAATGAACTTAGCCGTTTATACGATGCAGTGCTTGTGTTTGTCCCCAAAGCCAAGAATGAGCTGGATTTATTGCTGGCGTTAGCCCTCGGTTGTCTAAGTCCGGAGGGACGTGTGTATCTGGTTGGTGAAAAACGGGGTGGGGTGTCCAGTGCGGCGAAAAAACTGGAAGCAGTCTGTCATGATGCCAGCAAAATTGATTCGGCAAAGCACTGTCAGCTTTGGCTTGGTCAGGTTTCAGAAGAGGTGAAGTCAGGGGCACAAGAGTTCAGGCTGAATGACTGGTTGGATGAGTATACCGTTGAAATTGATGGCCGACTGCAGCGCTTGTATAGCCTGCCAGGTGTTTTCAGTTTCGGTCGATTGGACGATGCGACTCAGCTCTTACTCGAGAATTTGCCTAGGCGTTTACAGGGGCGCGTGCTGGATTTCGGCTGTGGGTCGGGTGTCATAGGTTTGTCTCTTGCGGCCCGCTACAGAGAGATCCTGGTGGAGTGTGTGGATATCAGCTGGCTTGCATTGCAATGTACGCGATTGAACGCAGAGCGGCTTGGCTTGTCTATTAAGGTATATCCGAGTGATGGCTGGTCGGAGGTAGAAGGACGAGTGGATGCGGTGTTTACCAACCCACCGTTTCATTCGGGAGTGTCTACCGAATACCAAACCAGTGAAGGCTTTATTCTTTCCGCTCCGCAACATATGAGTAAGCACGCACCGATGGTGATCGTTGCAAACAGCTTTTTAAAGTATCCGCCGGTGATCGAAAAGGCCTTCGGCTCCTATAAAGTGTTAGCGGAAACAACGAAATTCAGGCTTTACCAATCGTTTCGCTAGCGAGTCGGCGAGTTGATGTGAACGACTAGAACAGAGAGGATCGATGATGTCCTACTTTACGCGAAAGAACATCGAAATGCCTACGGAAGCAACGGCGTTGCCCGGCCGAAAGGCTGCGATGCCCCTGAACAACCGGCATTGTGTCCACAGCCGGCCATTGCAACCGCCTTTTCCTGAACAGATGGAGCAGGTTGTGCTGGGTATGGGGTGCTTTTGGGGAGCGGAACGGAAATTCTGGACATTGCATGGCGTGTATACCACCGCGGTAGGCTATGCACAGGGTTTTACCCCTAATCCAAGCTATGAAGAGGTCTGTAGTGGTATGACCGGGCACAACGAAACGGTTCTGGTTGTGTACGACCCGGGCGAATGCAGCTTTGATTCCCTGCTATCGGTTTTCTGGGAAAATCATGATCCAACTCAGGGGATGCGCCAGGGGAATGATCTGGGTACGCAATATCGCTCCGGCATTTACACCACAAGCACTGCGCAATTGCGCTCAGCAGAAAACAGCCTGCAGTCTTACCAGGAGAGGCTGAACAAAGCAGGGTATGGCCGGATCACGACTGAAGTCGCTCCACTGAAGACTTTTTTCTACGCGGAGGAATATCACCAGCAGTATCTTGCAAAGAATCCAAACGGTTATTGCGGTTTGGGTGGAACAGGGGTTGGGTGCAGCTAAACTTGTTCTGGTGATCGGTGAATTTTAGGCAAAAAAAAAGCCCTTGGGGTCCAAGGGCAAAGTCCACTCTAGCTTACTCGCTAGCGATAAAAAACCTGAAATCGAAGCATGTTCGATTGATGGGTGTAGATTAGTATTTAAAATTAGAATATTCATACTAAAGTTTGAGCTATGTCTCATTTTTCTGCTAATGCCTTTCTATTTCCGTCCCAATAAATCAAACGCGGTCACATTTTCCAATTAAGCTATTCATGGGCTCATTTTCGGGGCACCAAAACGGGAAATTTTTCTAACATTTCGACTGTTCCTGACTCATTTCATCTTTCTCTTCGGCTCCTGGTCATTAGATACAAATTTTATGCACCACCAGCAGGCGCACTGTTCGTTTTTGCACCAGTGTGCGCACCAGAATATCTCATTGCCCTATATTTATAATGGTATTGATTGTCTAATTTGTTGAAATATAAGCAAATATAAAGTTGGCCTTTCCTTTGCTGATAGCAGTACAAGTTGTGCAATAAAAACGTCATCACAACTTAATCGCTAACCATTAGGTATCTATAGAAAGGGGAAGACAGCACCATGAAAAGCTTCAAATCAAAAATAGCGGGTATCGCTGCGGCAGTGAGTCTGTCGTTAGGTGCCAGCTCGATCGTCGCGGCCGCTGATACAATCAAGGTTGGGGTTCTGCACTCATTGTCAGGCACCATGGCCATTTCTGAAACCACCTTGAAAGACACGATGTTGATGCTCATTGATGAGCAAAATAAAAAAGGTGGTCTGCTGGGCAAAAAGCTCGAGCCGGTTGTTGTTGATCCGGCATCCAACTGGCCCTTGTTCGCCGAGAAGGCGCGCGAGCTGATTGAAAAGGAAAAAGTGTCAGCAGTGTTTGGCTGCTGGACATCCGTTTCCCGTAAATCCGTACTGCCAGTATTCGAAGAACTGAACAGCATTCTGTTTTATCCCGTTCAGTACGAGGGTGAAGAGTCTTCGAAAAACGTCTTCTACACAGGCGCGGCTCCCAACACTCAGGCAATCCCGGCAGTTGACTATCTGATGGATGAAATTGGCGTAAAACGCTGGGTTCTTGCGGGAACGGACTATGTTTATCCTCGTACCACAAACAAGATTCTTGAAGCCTACCTGAAGGCAAAAGGCGTCGCTGAATCGGATATTATGATCAACTACACGCCCTTCGGTCATTCTGATTGGCAGAGCATCGTGTCTGATATCAAGAAATTCGGCTCTGCCGGCAAGAAAACAGCTGTGGTTTCCACCATCAATGGTGATGCGAACGTACCTTTCTATAAAGAATTGGGTAACCAGGGCATTTCTGCTGAAGATATCCCGGTAGTTGCATTCTCGGTCGGTGAAGAAGAGCTAGCAGGTCTGGATACAGGTCCTCTCGTCGGTCACCTGGCAGCATGGAACTATTTCATGAGTCTTGAGAATGAAGCCAATGAAGAGTTTATCGAAGCCTGGCAGAAGTTCATCAAAGACGAAGATCGTGTGACCAATGATCCTATGGAAGCTCATTACATTGGCTTCAACATGTGGGTGAAAGCTGTCGAAGCAGCGGGTACAACCGATCCGGAAGCCGTTCAGGAAGCCTTGATCGGTGTCGCTGTGCCTAACCTGTCTGGTGGCTACTCAGCCATGATGCCAAATCACCACATCACTAAGCCTGTCCTGATCGGCGAAATCCAGGACGATGGTCAGTTCCAGATCGTATCGCAAACAGCCGGACTGGTTCCTGGCGATGCATGGTCTGACTTCCTGCCTGGTTCCAAGGATGTTATTGCTGACTGGCGCGCACCTCTCGCCTGCGGTAACTACAACGTTAAAACCGGTAAATGTTCAGGTCAGAACTACGAATAAGCAGTTCGTCACCTGACTGACACAAATAATAGGGGGCATGCGTGCCCTCTGTTGCTTCCTGATTAATAAAAACACAACAGTCTCGCAACTTGACCAGAGAAGTATTGCGATCACTTAAGGATATGGGAATTACATGAAACGACCCGGTGGAGAGCCTTGTCGCGGCCACATCATGCAGCGACTTCTTATGCTCATGTGTCTGATGGGCTTCCTCTTTGTTCCTACGGTTGCTAGCGCAGATATGGCACTGTTCAAGCAGGGACTGGAAAAAATCAATTCATCACGCCTGAAAGACGTTGAAGAAGGTGTAGGACTCCTGGTGCAATCAGGAGAAGAACAGGTCGTTCCACTGTTCGAGGCGCTGCTGGATAGCGACCTGTATCGGCATAAAAGCGAAAAACGCCTGGTTTACATTGTTGAGAAGCAAGGCTCGAATTATCTGATTGCGGGAATAGACAATCCCGGGGTCACTGAAACCGTCAAGAAACGCAAGGTTAAACGCGTTCCTATCAATAATAGTTTGCGGGGCGAAATCAAAAGCTTTCTCGCTGCGCAATATCTGAATCACAAGGATCCTCAAGTTCGCTCTCATTCAGTGCAGGAACTGATAGAAGATCTGGATTCGACGTCTCTGGCATTGATCAAGACGCGCCTGGAGATTGAAGAAAATGCCCGGGTGAAGGAATTGCTGACAACCGCAATTGCGCTCGATCGATTTAATAGTGGCGAACGCTTCGAACAACTTGAGGCGGCCAGGCAACTGGGTGATAGTCTGGAGCCGTCGGTTCGTAACGCCCTGACGCGCGTTGCAGAGAATGGCCCCGATGGCCTGAAAGCAGCGGCACAGAATGCCCTGAACAAAATCGAAGACAAAATAGAGTTTTATGGCTTCGTCGAAACCGTGTTTTTCGGACTGAGCCTCGGCTCTGTGCTGGTATTGGCGGCCATTGGGCTTGCTATTACATTCGGTGTCATGGGTTGTATTAATATGGCCCACGGTGAGCTGATAATGATCGGCGCCTACACCACCTACGTTATTCAGCTATTGATGCCAAATTCCATCGGCGCTTCATTGCTGATTGCGGTGCCGGCTGCGTTTCTGGTATCCGGCCTCGTTGGCATCCTTATCGAGCGGGGCGTCATCCAGTTCCTGAAAGGACGTCCTCTGGAGACTCTGCTGGCAACCTTCGGTGTCAGTTTGATTCTGCAGCAAACCGTACGCTCCATCTTTTCACCGCTCAACCGAAGCGTTGCGACGCCCGAATGGATGAGCGGTTCCATTGAGATTAATCCAATTTTTTCACTCACCTTGAATCGCGTATACATCATTATTTTCTGTCTGATTGTATTTGCTGCCTTGTTTATGGTGCTGCGTAAAACGGTGCTCGGCCTGCAGGTCAGAGCGGTATCCCAGAATCGGGATATGGCGCGTGCCATGGGCGTGAGATCTGAATGGGTTGATGCATTGACCTTCGGGCTTGGCTCGGGAATTGCCGGTGTTGCGGGTGTCGCACTGAGCCAACTGACCAATGTCGGTCCAAACCTGGGCCAGTCCTATATTATCGATTCCTTCATGGTCGTCGTCTTCGGAGGGGTTGGCAATCTATGGGGCACCCTCGTTGCCGGCATGTCACTAGGTGTTGCCAACAAGATGCTGGAGCCGGTCTCAGGTGCCGTTCTGGCGAAGATACTGGTGCTCATTTTTATCATCCTGTTCATTCAGAAAAGGCCGCGGGGACTGTTTCCCCAAAAAGGCCGGGCAGCGGAGGGTTAAGGCATGACGACTGTGAATGCTAACGTTCCGGCCAATCCGGTATTAAATGGTGAGAGTAAAATCTTTCTTTCTGTCCTGGCGGTATTGACCATTCTGGTTGTCATTGCCAATACGGTCATCCCTGAAGGAAGCGCCTTACACATCCCGACCTACACCGTAAGTTTGCTGGGTAAGTACCTGACCTTCGCTTTGCTTGCCGTGGCAGTCGATCTGATTTGGGGTTACATGGGAATACTGAGTCTCGGTCACGGAGCCTTCTTCGCCTTGGGTGGCTATGCCATGGGCATGTATCTGATGCGGCAAATAGGCGATCGTGGCGTTTATGGTGACCCGCTATTGCCTGACTTTATGGTTTTTCTGAACTGGAGTGAATTGCCCTGGTTCTGGCATGGCTTCGATATGTTCTGGTTTGCTGCGATTATGGTGATCCTGGTACCCGGGGCGCTGGCCTTTGTCTTTGGCTGGCTCACTTTTCGCTCCCGTGTAACCGGGGTCTATCTTTCAATCATCACCCAGGCGCTGACCTATGCGCTTATGCTTGCTTTCTATCGCAATGAGATGGGCTTTGGCGGCAACAACGGCCTGACTGACTTCAAGGATATTCTTGGCTTTGATCTGCAGGCCGACAGTACCCGCATTATGCTATTCGTGTCATCAGCTATCGCTTTGGCGTTCGGTTTTGTTGCGTGCCGCTACATAGTCAGTTCCAAGCTCGGCCGGGTCGCCATGGCGATTCGGGATGCGGAAGCGCGAACACGCTTTGTGGGTTTTAAAGTGGAAAATGTGAAGCTGTGGGTGTTTACCTTCTCAGCGGCTCTGGCGGGCATTGCCGGTGCGCTCTACGTGCCGCAAGTGGGCATCATTAACCCCAACGAATTTTCGCCGCTCAATTCCATCGAGATTGTTGTCTGGGTTGCATTGGGGGGGCGAGCTACCCTCTATGGGGCCGTGATAGGAGCCATCGTCGTCAACTATGCCAAAACCTACTTTACCGGCGTGTTGCCGGAGGTCTGGTTGTTTGCGCTGGGCGGACTTTTCGTCGTTACCACAATCTTCTTACCCAAAGGCGTTGCAGGACTAATGCGCTGGAAGCAAGGGAAACAGTCCGGAGTAACGGATAAGGAGGTCACAGCATGAGCGGATTGCTGAAAGGCTATATTGATGCGGTCCGGGATAAGGATCATGTATTTGAATTTATGGCCCCGTCTCATCACCCCAAGCTCGATGTGCGTAAAGGCTGCATTCTGTACATGGAAGACGTGAGCGTCAGTTTCGATGGTTTCAAGGCTATTAATGATCTGAACCTCTACATCGATGAGGGTGAGTTACGCTGCATCATTGGTCCGAATGGTGCCGGAAAAACCACCATGATGGACATCATTACCGGAAAAACCCGACCTGATACGGGCTCGGTTTATTTTGGTCAGACCATCAATTTGCTGGAAATGTCCGAGCCGGACATTGCCACCGCAGGCATTGGGCGAAAGTTTCAGAAACCCACGGTATTCGAAGAACAAAGCGTGTTTGCCAACCTTGAGCTGTCAATGGCTTGCAAGAAAACCGTACTGGCAACGCTAACAGCGAAGCTAGGCAAGGATGAGCTGGAAGAAATTGAAAAAGTTCTGGAGCTGATCGGTTTGAAGGATCAGCGCTTTCTGAATGCCGGGGCCTTATCTCACGGCCAGAAACAGTGGCTGGAAATTGGCATGCTGCTTATGCAGAAGCCACGTCTGCTACTGGTAGACGAGCCCGTTGCGGGTATGACGCATCAGGAAATGGATCGCACTGCGGAGCTTCTGATATCGCTTGAAGGCAAGCACTCGGTTGTGGTGGTCGAACATGATATGGATTTCGTACGCTCCATTGCCAGAAAGGTTACCGTTCTGCACCAGGGAAGTGTCTTGGCAGAAGGCTCAATGGATGATGTGCAGTCGAACTCAAAAGTAAAAGAGGTGTACCTTGGAGAATAGTAGTTGCTTCACAGAGGCATCAAACGCTAACGTATCGGCATCGAGAGGAAAGGGGCATGCTTAATATTCAGGGCCTCAATCAGTATTACGGCCAGAGTCATACCTTGTGGGACCTGGATATAGAAGTACCAGAGGGAAAATGCACCTGCCTGATGGGTCGAAATGGTGTGGGTAAAACCACCTTGCTTGGTTGTGTGATGGGATTGATCAAACCGGAATCAGGCGCTATCAGTTTTGCGGGTCAGGACATGCTGAAGGTATCCGCCGAAAAACGCGCACCCCTTGGTATCGGTTATGTGCCCCAGGGGCGGCAGATTTTTCCCATGCTGACTGTCGAAGAAAATTTACAGATCGGCTTGCCCGTCCGTAAACAGAACAAAAAACAGATTCCCGAGTTTATTTATGAGTTGTTTCCGGTGTTAAAAGAAATGCGATCCCGGCGGGGCGGCGACCTTTCGGGTGGACAGCAACAACAGTTGGCCATAGGGCGAGCCCTGGTGATAGATCCAAAACTGCTGATTCTGGATGAACCTACTGAAGGGATTCAGCCCAATATTGTTGCAGAGATTGGCGACATCATTCGAAAACTGAATCGTGACATTGGTCTGACTGTGCTGCTGGTAGAACAAAAACTGCCTTTTGTTCGGCGTACCAGCGATCGATTTGTGATTATGGATCGAGGCAGAAATGTGGCTGCCGGCGACCTGGACGAGCTCAACGAAGAACTGGTTCAGGAATATTTAACCGTTTAACGTATGAATGCACAGTTTGATCCCGCAGCAAGCCAGGCAAACGGATATGGTAATCATAGACGATGGGATGCCCGGATTAACCTGGCCTTTGCGAACCGTCAGAACAAAACCATTCTTGAGGACATGGCATTTGTCGGGCCTTTACGTGTGCAGAGACCGTTCTATCCAGAGGGAAACGTCTGTCATGTTTATCTTCTGCATCCCCCTGGAGGAATGGTCAGTGGCGATCAGCTCAACATCGACATAAAGGTTGGAGAGAGCGCTCACGCTTTGTTGACGACACCGTCTGCCGGCAAGATCTACGCTGCAGACAGCTGCCAGATTCCGCAAAAACAGCGCGTAACGATTGCGGTTCAGTCTGGCTGTCTGGAATGGTTACCCCAGGAAAATATTATTTTCGATGGCGCGCACGCCCATCTGGAAACTCGAGCTGAGCTGAATCGTGATGCGTCCCTGGTGGCCTGGGACATGGTCGGCTTCGGTCGCCCGGAGGGCGAGCATTGGTTTAAATCCGGCAGCTTAAGTCAAAACTGGACTATTTATCGCGAAAACAAGCCCGTTTTGATTGAGCGTTTCAGGCTGGATCCCGAGTTGGCGCTGTTGAAAAGCAAAGCAGGATTGATGGGAATGCATTTTCAGGCAACGATGTATCTTTGCTGCCCGGATGCTAATGCTTTGATCGAGAAAGTGCGTGCTCTTTTGCCAGCGCCATCGGAGGCTTTAATGTCTGCCTGTACTTGCAGGGACGGTGTCCTGAGCGTCAGATGCCTGGGAGAAGATGCGCAAACAACGCGTAATCTTCTGGCCACGATATGGGCTGCGATCCGCCAGGATGCAATCCGTAAACCTGCATGCGTACCTCGAATATGGTCCACCTGAATGATATTTCGCTAACACCCTGGAGCCGGGAAAGTTATGGAATTAAGTCCAAGAGAAAAAGATAAACTGCTGCTTTTTACGGCGGCGCTTCTTGCAGAACGTCGCAAGGCAAAGGGCATCAAGCTGAATTATCCTGAAGCGATCGCGTTGATTTCCGCTGAGATTATGGAAGGCGCCCGTGAAGGAAAGACCGTTGCAGAGTTAATGAGTAGTGGTCGCAAAGTTCTCAGTCGGGATGATGTGATGGAGGGCATTGCCGAAATGATCCACGAGGTGCAGGTGGAGGCGACGTTTCCCGATGGCACCAAACTCGTTACCGTTCATGACCCGATTGTTTAAAAAGGGGGCGCTATGATACCCGGAGAATATCAGATTCAGTCTGGAGACATTGAGATCAATCCCGGCAGGGAAACCACCGAGTTGGATGTCGCCAATACCGGAGACAGACCGATTCAGGTCGGTTCCCATTATCACTTTTTTGAAACGAACCCCGCGCTGTCATTTGATCGTGACAAGGCGAAAGGAAAACGTTTGAACATTCCGGCGGGCACGGCGGTTCGCTTTGAGCCTGGTCAAACTCGGACGATCGAATTGGTTCCATATGCAGGCGCCCGGGTTGTGTATGGCTTTCGCGGTCAAGTAATGGGGCCGCTTGAAGATTCCACTGCATCCTGAGGAGAAAACGTATGGCAAAGATTACGCGTGAAGCCTATGCCAGCATGTTTGGCCCAACCAAGGGTGATCGTGTCAGGTTGGGTGATACTGAACTCTGGATAGAAGTTGAAGAAGACTTCACCCGCTATGGCGATGAAGTGAAATTCGGCGGTGGCAAAGTCATTCGTGATGGCATGGGGCAGAGTCAGCGGCTCAGTCATGACATTATGGATACGGTGATTACCAACGCGTTGATTCTGGATCACTGGGGCATTGTCAAAGCAGATCTGGGGATTAAGGACGGCCGCATTGCAGGCATTGGTAAAGCCGGCAATCCCGACACGCAGGAAGGAGTCGATATCATAATTGGTCCGGGTACCGAGATTATCGCCGGCGAAGGGCAAATTCTAACAGCGGGCGGCATCGACGCACACATTCATTTTATTTGTCCACAACAGGTGGAAGAAGCCTTAATGTCGGGCACTACCACAATGTTAGGCGGCGGCACGGGTCCCGCAACGGGTACCAACGCTACGACCTGTACTCCCGGTCCCTGGCACATCGAAAAAATGCTGCAGGCTTGCGATAGCTTGCCGATGAACTTCGGCTTTCTGGGTAAAGGAAATGCCAGTCAGCCCGAGGCACTGGAGGAACAGATCAAGGCCGGAGCATTTGGCCTTAAACTTCACGAAGACTGGGGGACGACACCTGCTGCGATCGATACCTGTCTGAGTGTGGCGGAAAAATATGACGTTCAGGTCGCGATTCATACGGATACCCTGAATGAATCCGGTTTCGTCGAGGACACACTGGCTGCATTCAAGGGACGGTGTATCCATACCTACCACACGGAAGGCGCCGGTGGTGGCCATGCGCCGGACATTATCAAGGCCTGTGGCCAGGCTAATGTCCTGCCGTCATCGACGAACCCAACCCGACCCTATACCGTCAATACCGTCGATGAGCATCTGGATATGTTAATGGTCTGCCATCATCTGGACCCTTCGATTCCCGAAGATGTGGCCTTTGCCGACTCACGCATTCGCAAAGAAACCATTGCGGCTGAGGACATTCTTCATGATCTGGGGGCATTCTCGATGATTGCTTCGGATTCTCAGGCAATGGGGCGGGTTGGTGAAGTGATCAGCCGAACCTGGCAGACGGCTCACAAGATGAAGGTCCAGCGAGGTTTGTTGCCGGAAGATGAAGAGCGCGGGGCAGATAATTTTCGTGCCAAGCGATATATCGCAAAATATACCATCAATCCCGCTATCACCCATGGTCTGGCGCAGCATGTGGGGTCGGTCGAGAAAGGCAAGCTCGCTGATCTGGTATTGTGGAAGCCTGCCTTTTTTGGCGCGAAGCCTTCACTGATCATGAAGGGAGGGGCGATTGCTGCTGCGCCAATGGGTGATCCAAACGCGTCAATCCCCACGCCTCAGCCTGTACATTACCGACCCATGTTCGGTGCTCTGGGTCAGGCCGTTTGCGCCAATAGTGTTACCTTCGTTTCCAAGGCTGCATATGATGCTGGTATCCGACGGGAGCTGAATTTGCAAAGGCAGATACTTCCCTGTGAAGGCGTTCGCACTGTGACCAAGTCAGACATGGTTCATAACTCAGCCATGCCGGTTGTCGAAGTCGATCCGCAAACGTATGAAGTTCGTGCTGATGGACAATTGCTTAGCTGCGAACCGGCAGAGGTTTTACCTTTGGCGCAACGATATTTTCTGTTTTAGGAAGTGCATTCATGTCTGGCATGATCAAATTTGTACACAATCTGGGCCATCATACGCGGGTTCCGTCTGATACCGATCGTCTGATCCTCGATTATGATCAGCGTGTAAAAGGGCGCTTGAGAGCAAAGACAGAGCAGGGCCATGATGTCGGCTTGTTTCTGGAGCGGGGGAAAGTCCTGCTTGAGGGAGATGTGCTTGAATCGGAAGAGGGTGAGCGTGTGGTCGTGTCGGCAGCGGAAGAAGCATTGATCGAGGCGCGCTGTGAAGACTGGATGCTCTTTTCCCGTTGTTGCTACCATTTGGGAAATCGCCATGTGCCGATCGAAATCGGGCAGCGGCAATTACGCTTTCGTCCTGACGAGATTCTGAGGGATATGCTCCATCAACTGGGCGCGACGACGCAAGATCTCAAAGCACCATTCAACCCTGAGTCCGGCGCCTATGCTGGCGGTCATCATCATCACCATCATCATGACTGATAAAATGGACTTGCCAGGTCAGGATACCACCCAGTTGCTGTCACTGATGCAGCTCGCCAGTCCCTCTTTGCCCATTGGTGCCTTTGCTTACTCGCAGGGTCTGGAGCAGGCCATCGATATTGGCTTTGTGAGCGATCGCAGCAGTCTGGAAAGCTGGTGCAGGGAAATGCTTGTATCGGGTCTGGCTAAACTGGATGCGCCCATCCTGATTCGCTTAAAAGCAGCCTGTGATCGCGCTGATCAGGAAGCGTTTTGTTACTGGAATCAGTATCTTTTGGCGGCGCGCGAGACTGCAGAACTCTATCAGGAAGATATTCAGCTTGGGCATGCGATGAAGCGTTTGGCAAATGGTCAGGGCTGGTGTAAAGCGGAGATTACTCTGCCTGAATCCCCCGGTTTTATGGCGGTATATGCGTTGGCAGCAAGCTGTCTGCAGCTGGAAGATCGTCTGTTAGTAACAGGCTTTTTCTGGAGCTGGCTGGAGAACCAGTTGGCCGTTGCTTGTAAGACGATACCGCTGGGTCAAACCGATGCCCAAACGCTCATCAATACGCTTAAATCCCTCCTGGCGGAGCTGGTTGAATCGGCAGCGTCCTTGCGAGATGAAGAGCTTGGCGGCTCTCTGCCGGGACAGGCTCTGCTCAGTGCCCTTCATGAAACACAATATTCAAGACTGTTCAGGAGCTAAAACTATATGACAACTCAATGTCTGCGCGTCGGCATCGGCGGTCCCGTCGGTTCGGGAAAAACTGCATTGCTGAAGAACCTGTGCGCACGGCTGAAAGATCGTTACAACATGGCTGTTGTAACCAATGATATCTATACCAAGGAAGACGCTCAGTTTCTGCTTCGACACGAGGCATTGGAAGAAGATCGAATAATGGGCGTCGAGACGGGGGGGTGCCCGCATACGGCAATTCGCGAAGATGCTTCGATGAATCTGGCAGCTATCGACTCCCTGCAGGCGAAACATCCAGGCCTGGAGCTGGTATTCGTGGAAAGCGGTGGCGATAATCTGAGCGCAACCTTTAGTCCGGAACTTTCAGATTTAACCTTATATGTCATCGATGTGTGTGCCGGCGACAAAATCCCTCGCAAGGGTGGTCCGGGCATTACTAAATCTGACCTTTTGATTATCAACAAGATTGATCTTGCGGAGCAGGTGAACGCTTCCCTTGAAGTGATGGAGCGCGATAGTCTGAAAATGCGCGGTGACCGTCCCTTTGTGTTTACCAACATGGCCAAGGGAACCGGAGTTGACGAAATTATTGGCTTTATTCAGGAAAGAGGGATGCTCGATTCCTAGCGCTGTCTTTGGCCTGAGACGCAGTTCACATTTCATTCCTGACCGGCAGTCATTTTATTGTTGAATGTAACATCGTGTGATAATTTGTGAAAACTGAAAAAACGTAGTGTTAGTGCCGAACAGCTTTAAACAACAACGCTTCGTTTTAATTGAGGGATGAAACGGTTAGGGAACGCCGTGACATCGCAGCAAAATCACACTGTTAATGTATTCAACCGAGAATAATAATGTCTGCCACAACTCGCTCTCCAGGGAATGTAAGTCTGCATAAAGCGCAGTCTAAGGTGAAAGCAAGCCCTACCATTATTGCGTTGGCAGCCATCGCTCTGCTTTCAGGCAATCCAGCATTGGCCGAGTTGAAGATGTTGACCGACTCTTCAATGGATAGCATTACCGCTCAATCTGGTTTGACCATCGACATCGAAACTATGGTAACCATCGGCGAAATAGAATACGTCGATGCGGGCTCCATGTACTGGAAGGATATATCCCTGACGGGTATCGGTGGTGGCTTGGTCGATAATATCCGAGCCAGAGTCGATTCCACGGATGGTACCGAAACCATTCCGGTTGGTTTTTCCGATATGGCGATGCTGGCCAGCATGGGATACCTGGATGCCTCAGAGACCGATGTTGCGTGGGCCATCGCTGAATATGATGATGGTAGCGGCAACTACGGCAAGCAGTTCGGTGACGGTGATGCCATCATCCACGTCACGTCGACAGATTATGGTATCGATTTCAGCACTCCACCGAATCCTGCTGATCACGCGTCCAACCTGAATGCAGTGAAAAACGCGGTCGATCTTCACTATCAGGAAGGCGAATTCGGTCTGAGAAGTTCCGATGGCAGTGTAGAAACCGCTCTGAGTGAAAACTTCTCGGTTCAAGCCTATCTTGGCTATTTCGATATACTCTTGACCAACAATGGTAACGGACGTCACCTCGGTGCGACCCCCGGCGAGCCATCAAATATTCGGGTGGGAGACTCCTATATCGGTTTGGATCTGAAGTTCCGCGTCGAAGATCTGGACATCGATCGTACCAACAACGCCACGAATACGTTTATCCCTCGTGCGGTCACGAACCCGGGCTTAACGCTGAGAGATATGCGAATCCACAATGAGCGTGGCTTTGATACTCTGGGGAGTTTCGGCTTCGCAAGTGTCGAGAGTAAGATCGGTGCCGCAGATGGTATCCTTTCTGGCCTGCACTCCAACACGCTGAACGATAATGGTGGCGATGTGGTCGAGGTAGACGGTCAGGCTATTTACGATATCAACGTCAAGTGGGACTGGGATTTGCCGCATATTTCCTTTGGCGATACCGGACAATCTATCGGCCAGGTCTACTTCACCGACTTCCATATTAACGACACTTCAATCGTTATTTCTGCACACTAGTCCGTTCACACAAGATAAATCTACTTGAAACCTCTGCCCGAAAATGGCTGAGGTTTGGAGTAATTTGTCCGCTTTCTATCAGGTTAAAGCTGCGAGCCGTTCCCGGCTTTATCAGCAAGTACACGCTCAACGGTATCAACTATAGCCTGTGTGCTGGGGTCAATTTCCAGGTTGACCCGGCTTCCTTCAGTGATATCACCAAAGGTGGTCACTGACAGTGTTTCGGGAATCAGGTGGACCTCAAAGCTTTCGTCATTTACTTTGCCGAGGGTAAGGCTGCAACCGTTCAAGCCAACGAATCCTTTCTCCAGCAAATAGCGTTTGAGCATGGTCGGTGTTTCAAAAACGAGAGTACAGTTTTCTTTGCTTATGATTTTATTCTGAAGTCTGACCGTTGTATGCACATGACCTGACATCAAATGACCGCCAATTTCGTCACCAATCCTTGCAGCCCGCTCGAAATTGACCTGGCTGCCCTGGGACTGATCACCCAGATTGGTCTTCTCCAGGGTTTCCTTAATGACATCGAAGTTCGCCTGGCTTGTTTCCAGATTAAAATCTGTGACGGTAAGGCAAGTGCCGTTAATGGCGATACTGGCACCCTGGCTTAGTCCTTCGAGGGATCCAGGGGGGAAGGCTATTACGAGCGATTTATGTTGGTCAGAGCCTGAAATTTTTCGTATTTCGGCTTTTCCCTGTACGATTCCTGTGAACATAGTCTGAGTCAGATTTCCTATTTCATTTCATTGAGCGCTTCACCAATCACCTGGTCGCGACCATTCTGTTTGGCTTTATACAGGCATTGGTCTGCCAGATCCAGAAGCGAGGTACGGTACTCCAAACTGCCCGGGGACGGCATGGTGCTGGAGACGCCGATACTGACTGTCAGGTAGAGGTGTATTCCTCCATCACTCATTTCAATTTCCTTAAACTGCTCTCTTATTTTCTCTGCCAGGCGCAGGGCACCGTCCAGATGCGTATTGGGCAGCAGCACCGCGAACTCTTCACCACCATAACGAGCGACGGTATCGGAAGGCCGTCTGATGATGGCGCTGATTAATTCTGCTGCACGTTTTAAGCAAAAATCGCCGAAAAGGTGGCCATGGGTATCGTTGAGCTGTTTAAAATGATCAATATCGATCATCATCACGGAAAACGGCCAATGCTCTCTCGCTGCACGCTTATATTCCCGGCGAAAGGATTGATCGAAATAGTAGCGATTCTTCAGCTGGGTAAGGCCATCGGTGACGCTCAGTGCCTTGAGACGTTCATTCGCTTCCTCGAGTTCGAGGGTGCGATCCTTGACCAGCGAATCCAGATCTTCGTTCATCCTAATCTGAACGTTGAGCAGATCATCCTGAGCTTTCACTCTCAGCTCTTTTTCCTCGTTAAGCTTGTCAGCAAATGCCAGTGATAGCAGAGACAGTTCAACAAGTGATCCAAGGGAAAAAGCATTGGTGCTGAACAAATTGGGTGAAATAATCTGGGACGATTCAAGTATATACATGCTAATAAAAAGCAGGTAACTGAACCATGCCCAAGCAAAAAAGCGTGCAGACTTCATCCCTTTTAACCAGTATTTCACACCAATATAAAACCCGGTCAGTACGGCCAGAGAGACAAGTGTGTAGGTGGCTTTTAACGCGACGTTGTAAGAAATAAAAATATTACTGAGCAAAACAAGAATGAACCCACCGACCAGCAAATTCATCCAGATGTAGTCGGCTGGCGTCGTGATGATATCCAGCCCCATGTACCTCACGATAAAGCCGATAGCGCTAACAGTTAGCAAAGTGGCAGAGAGAATGACGGCAAACTCATTGATCTCTGGTATCTGGGGCCAGAGATATTGAAACGATAAACCCGTCAGTGTGAGTTGCAACAGAGCGCTGGCGACAATGTACACCAGATAAAAAAGGTAGCTCTTATCTTTGACGGTAAAGTAGATAAAACTGTTATAAATCAGCATGATGAGAATGGCGCCAAAATAAAGGCCGGTAAAAAAGCTGAAGGCCTTGGAAGAGTAATCCAGCTCTTCTGCGTCGCTGATTTCGAAGGGGACTTTCATGACCCCTTGTGTCTTAATGCGAAAATAGACTTCGGTAATATCGTTACCCAGCTCAATTGGAAAAACAAAGTGGGGGCTTCTAACGGGTCGCCTGTCAAAAGATCTTTTATCACCCGTACGATAACGGGCTACTTCCTTACCATTTGCAAAAATATAGGCATCGATATAGTCCAGGTGAGGATATCGAAGTTGAAGGTAATAGATGTCCCGCGAAGTTTTTGTGGATAAGAGCAGGCGGAACCAGACAGGGCGTCCAGACTGACCGAAGTTCTGCTTTCCGCTTAGATTTAATTGCCATTTGTCTTCTGGCAGCTCGCGAATCGATTCTATGGTGGCGGTCTCTGAAGCATCAAGCCGGGTCGACAGGCTCTGCAATAAGTCGGAACTGGCCGGCATCGTTCGGTGATCAACATGTAGTTGGGCGCGTTGAATGGCAGAGACAGAATTGGATACGAGTGCTAACACGAACAAAGTTGAGATAATCGTTAGAATCCGTGCAGCCGCCCATAACGAACACATAACCGACCCCCAACTAGTTTCGTGGTGCCGGGAAGGCTGTCTGTTTGGTAGTAGATAGGCCATTTAAAGAGTATAGCCGGAGATCAAAATACTGACTTGCGATTGAATAAAAGCTGGACTTTATATAACGAGCAAGGGGGTCTGTTTGAGTATACGACAGCACTACTGGTACTAATGGCGGTTTTCATCCATAAAGTACTGAACTTGATTGCCAGAGTCACTGTAAAATCAATCCGGGCTTCCCTAAAGAGATGTAAACACTAACCGATACAGTAAGATAACGCTCATCCCCAGATTGTCGAGATCATATTTGTGGCATCCGATAAACCCAACACGAAAACCGCATCCACGACGTTTCGTGATGTACCAACTATCGACACCTCTCAGACGATCTCAAGCAATTCCACGCCGGCCCGGCGCAAGACCATTGATCGACGGGAATCAGATAATGATTCTGCTCCCGCTGGTCTGCCGGAGCGGCGCGCTGTTTCGGACAGACGCCAAGGCATCGGTAAAAAAACAAGCGAAACGGATCAAAGCAATCCCTCAGAAAAGCGTAAAAAAACTGAAGCGGAAAAACTTCGCGAACGTAATGAAATGCGCGTTCAGCAGCATCGGAAAAAAAAGCTTCTGGCAGGATGTGAACCCGTGATGGGGATGAACTATGACTTGCTTGCCATGGATGATTATCCTGAAAACTGGCTGGTTGCTGCAGCTCGCAGAGATCGGGATTATTGGTTGATGTTAACCGCGGTGTTTGCCGGTGTATTTGTATGCGGATTAATGAATTTATTCCCTGCCTGGATCGCCGCAAGCTGTGGGGGCTTAGCTCTGGCCTCGGCTTTGTTTGCGTTTTCACCGGCGAGAAAGTATTTCTTTTCAAGGCCAACGCTCAGGGAGTTATTGGCGCAGAGAAAAAAGATTGAGTTCAGGGCATTGAACCACATTTATTTTCTTGAAGGTGACGATGGCCTTGCTTGGCGTTGTGCGAAGATGGCCAAATACAATTCAAACCTGGGTCGTAAACTGTTTAATGGACTGATTCAGTTTTCAAGTCAGGGCAGGCTTGGAGAAGTACTTCGAGAACGAAAACACATCCGTCTCTATTTGCTGTTTATGATCGAATCGCAAAAAGCCTACAAGCGTTTGCAGAACGACTACCTCAACAATCACTTTAAAAACCTGGATCAGGGATGGGATGACACCATCAATGATGCCGAAGCTGCGCGCCTGGAATCTGAGCTGGAACAGGCTCAAGAGAAGGAGGGTAACCCGCAAAAATCTTGACAAGACAGGGAATCAAACGTATGTTTCAAACACCTGTTTAGAATAGATTTACTAAATTTCACGGCAGTCTTGATTAACCATGGCCCACTCAGAAACAGTTGATCGCATTCTCGATGCGGCGGAACTCCTGTTTGCCGAAAAGGGATTTTCCGAAACGTCCCTCAGGATGATTACCAGCAAGGCAAAAGTTAACCTTGCAGCAGTCAACTATCACTTTGGTTCCAAAAATGCGCTGATCCAGGCAGTGTTTTCACGCTTCCTTACGCCTCTTAGCCGTTACATGGAGCAGGGCCTGAAAGAAATGGGCTGGGGCCAGCCCGGAGCCGCACCGCCAAAACTCGAAGATATCCTTCTTCTCTATACTCAGGCTTTGTTAAAGATACCGACTCGCCATGACAATGGCGTTTCCATATTCATGCGTCTAATGGGCCTTGCGTATACCCAGTCCCAGGGTCATTTGAGAAAGTACCTTGAACAGGAATATTCCAGAACGTTTCGTTTGTTTATGCAATTGGTTAAGGAAAGTACGCCGGAACTAAGCAAAGAAGAGCGTTTCTGGCGGATTCAGTTTACCCTTGGTTCTGTCGCCTTTACCATGTCGAGTATTCAGCAGCTGACAGAAATACTGGAAAATAGTGGCACCGCAAAGGCTGATCCAGCCAAGGTTGTCAGTTTTCTGGTACCTTACCTGTTGGCAGGCCTTAAGGCCGACGCTGTTATCAAACCTGAATCAAAATAGGCCTCGGCCCATTCACGCTTGGCTGAGACTGGATCATGGATACACACATGCTTAGCCTCAGCGTTTCGCTGTCAGATCAGACCCTGTCCGTCGTTGAAAACGAAGAATCCACTCACTCTTTTCCCGTTTCAACTGCCCTGAATGGTGCGGGGCAGAAGTGTGGCAGCGAATGTACGCCTACAGGATTGCATTACATACGAGCCAGGATCGGGCAGGGCCAGGCCTCTGGTGCCGTATTTGTGGGTCGTCGTCCCACCGGCGAAATTTACACACCTGAGCTGGCTACACAATACCCGGACAGAGACTGGATACTTACTCGCATTCTCTGGTTGAGCGGACTCGAAAAAGGACATAACAGGCTTGGGGATGTGGATACCATGCGTCGTTATATCTATATACACGGAACGCCTGACAGTGAACCCATGGGGGTGCCACGATCCCATGGTTGTATCCGCATGCGGAATACCGACATAATCACGCTTTTCGATCTGGTCCATGTCGGAACACGAGTCTTTATCCACAATCCTGACTAGCACTAAATGTGACATCTAAGGAACGACCTTGTCAGCCAAATCCCAGCAAACAAACACCGGCCCATTGATGCTTGATATTCAAGGCGCATCCTTGCTTCCCGAGGACAGGGATCTATTGTTGAACCCATTGGTGGGCGGTCTTATCTTTTTCAGTAGAAATTATGAGAGCCCCGAACAACTGGATAATCTCGTCACCAGTATTCGAGCGTTGAGGCCGGAACTGATTTTGGCTGTGGACCAGGAAGGCGGGCGTGTTCAACGCTTCCGGGAAGGCTTTACTCGAATTCCCCCTATGGCTGCTCTGGGAAATCACTATGGAGAGCACCCGGAAGAAGCCCTGCAATGGTCTCGCGATTGGGGATGGCTGATGGCGTCTGAGTTGCTGGCCTTTGATATCGACATCAGCTTTGCTCCGGTATTGGATCTGGATTTTGGCGTTTCTTCGGTGATTGGAGACCGTGCTTTTTCCGGGGATGCTGCAGCATGTATCGCCTTAAACCAGGTTTTTATTTCCGGAATGCATGAAGCCGGGATGGCGGCCACCGGGAAACACTTTCCGGGTCATGGCGGTGTTGCTGCCGATTCTCACCTGGAATTGCCGGTTGATAACAGGTCTGCAGAAGAAATTCTTACTGGTGATATGGCTGTGTTTCGGGCGCTTATCGAGTCGGGATTGGATGCCGTCATGCCCGCTCACGTTATCTATCCTGGTATCGATGCAGGCATGCCAGCGGGTTTTTCGAAGACCTGGATGCAGGAAATCCTGAGAAAACAGCTGGCGTTTCGAGGTGTTATATTTAGCGATGATCTTTCGATGGCGGGCGCCGCCATGGCCGGAGGCTATGCAGAGCGCGCGGACGCTGCGATAGAGGCGGGTTGCGACATGGTACTGGTCTGTAACGACCGTGAGGGCGCAAAGGCGGTGATCTCGCATTTTGAGCGCAATGGCGTAGACAGCTCTCATCGGATTAAACGGATGCGCCATCGTGCAGATGCGTCGTCGTTGAAGCAGAATTTGCGTGACAGTGAACGCTGGCAGTCAACTCATGCGGTTATGTCGCGCTTGATCAAAGAGGAGTTAAAAGCGTAATGGATCTGGCCCTATTGAACCAATGGATTCAGGAAGCGGGTGTCGAAAACGCCAATTATCGCAATATCATTGAGATATTTATTATCGTTCTGATTACCGCCATCGCCGGCTTTATCTCATCCAGAGTGTTCGTTCGCATTGAGCGGCAGTTTGAAAAAACCGAAAACCTCTGGGATGACAATCTTCTTCATGCAGCACGCGCGCCGGTAACGTTCGCCATCTGGTTGTTAGGTTTATCCTTCGCGGCTTATGCAGCGCAAAGTCATAGCGACTCGGATTTGTTCGGTGCCATCGCTCCGATACAGCGTATCGGTGTTATTTTTTGTCTCACCTGGTTTGTGGTTCGTTTTATTTCTGGCGCCGAACATATCGTCATCAGTCCTGATCGCATGAAAGAACCCATGGACGTGACGACCGTTACTGCCATCGGGAAACTGCTTAGGGCTTCTGTCATTATCACCTCGGTACTCGTCGTTTTGCAGACCATGGGATACAGCGTCAGTGGGGTATTGGCTTTTGGTGGCATTGGCGGTATTGCAGTCGGGTTTGCCGCCAAGGATCTGCTTGCCAACTTTTTCGGTGGTTTGATGGTATACCTCGACAGACCGTTCAGCGTGGGCGATTGGGTGCGCTCACCTGACAAGGAAATAGAAGGCACCATTGAAAAAATCGGCTGGCGCTTAACCACCGTCAGAACCTTTGACAAGCGTCCCCTTTACGTACCCAATGCGGCTTTTACCAACATTTCAGTTCAAAACCCTTCGCGCATGAGCCACCGCAGAATCTACGAAACTATTGGTGTGCGTTACGATGATGCCCATCGCCTGGAAAACATCATTGCACGAGTCAAATCCATGCTAGAAGAGCATGAGGGTATAGACGAAACCCAGACCCTTATCGTGAATTTTAATGCATTCGCATCCTCATCTCTGGACTTCTTTATTTACACGTTTACAAAGACGACCAACTGGATTGAATATCATGAAGTCAAGCAGGATGTGCTCTTTAAGATTATGCACATCATTGAAGAAGAAGGTGCTGAAGTTGCATTCCCCACTTCGACTGTGCATTTGCCTGATGTAATCGAGCACAGGCAATTAAAAGAGTTCGCCCAGTCGGAAAGTCCCGTATCTTCGGGAAAAGCGTGAGAGTATGAGCATGATTGGCATAATTGGTGGTACCGGTCTGACAACGCTCAAAGGGCTGGAGATAGATGATACGCAGTGGATAGATACCAGCTATGGCGAGCCCAGCGCGGCGATTTCCCTGGGCCGCTTCGGCAGTCAGGCAATTGCGTTTTTGGCCAGGCACGGTGAACCTCATCAAATACCACCGCATCTGGTCAACTATCGGGCGAACCTCGAAGCGCTGCGACAAAGCGGTGTGAGCCACGTTATTGCGGTCAACGCAGTGGGAGGCATTCACGAGTCGCTGGGTCCGGCAAAAATCGCTGTCCCGGATCAGATTATCGATTATACCTTTGGCCGCGAACATACCATTTATGACGATAGCGGCAAGCATCTGGAGCATGTTGACTTTACATGGCCCTATAGCGAGTCCATACGTCAGGTGCTCATTGCGGCTGCGAGGGAAAATCATATTGAAGTGATGCCAAACGGTGTTTATGGCGCGACGCAGGGTCCCAGGCTGGAAACGGCTGCTGAAATCAGAAAATACCGCCAGGAAGGCTGCGATATGGTTGGCATGACGGGCATGCCCGAGGCATCCATTGCGCGGGAAATGGGTTTGCAGTATGGCTGTATCGCTTTGAGCGTGAATTGGGCTGCCGGCATGACAGAATCCATTATCACTATGGAAGAAATACAGCAGGCGATTGACCAGGGTATGGATAAGGTTAAAACCATCCTGGAAAGTGCCATCAGACTATTGGATGCCGTGTGAAAGATTCCTCACACTGATTGGAAGCAAAAGAGGCAAAACTTTTGTCAGCAGTTCCACTGCTACCGTGTTTGTATTTGGCGTGCCAGCCAGCGATCCAGTTCGTTTGCGAATTGTTGGCGATCTCCTTTCGAAAGCGGCGGTGGCCCGCCACTTTGTATGCCGCTTGAGCGCATGGTCTCCATAAAATCTCGCATGTTCAGTCGAGCTTTAATGTTCTCTTTGGTATAGCGTTGTCCGCGTGGCCCTAAAGCTGTTGCGCCGAGTGTAATCACTTCATCTGCGAGGGGGATATCCTGCGTTACCACCAGATCTCCCTGCTGAACCTTGGTAACGATCCAGTTGTCTGCAATATCAAAACCTTGCTCTACCTGTACGGCGGAAACGTGAGGTGTTTTCTGAATATTGACGGCGTTGTTGGCAACAAATGTCGCTTGGGTCTGTGTCCGGTTGGCTGCACGGGTGATGATCTCCCGAATCACAACCGGGCAGGCATCCGCATCTACCCAGATCTGCGCTGGGCGAGCTGAAGTATTGGCTTGATCGCTTGCCATCAGGGTTGATCTGCCTCAAGGTCAAAGCCGGCCTCACCAAATTGAAATGGCGTATCAATTTTTTTAATGGTGACCAATACACCTAGCGCAGGATGGTCGATGTAATGCCACTCTGCATCCCTAATACGACGGCTTTGCCGGAAATGAATGGTGGAAAAGGCGATGTCGGATTCTCCAACCCTGGAAAACATGGCGCTTTCGAAGGTGGCTGGCTGCGTTAACCAGGATGGTGGCCAGGCCGTGTCGTCTGCTTCAAAAAACCAGTCTTTGATGTCTGCATAAGGCAGTGCCCTGAACTGAGTTTTATAGATGTCCAGATCCACGTGCATATAGCGGCTTCGGCGCACGCCCAGGCTGCCACGGATACTGAAAGGCGAGGGCGAATCAAAATTCAGATCAATCTTTAGCGGGGGCAGTGCTTCATCTTCGGCAATGGCTTGTTGCCATGCGCCATGCATGAGAACTCTCGTCGCAGTGGCGCGCTCCAGTCTCTCAATGGCTGTTGCTGTCTCGCGCTCCTGCATCGCCACGGGTGTCAGATGGAAAGCAGACAAGGGCTTGTCTGAGTCAATGAGATAGCTGTACTGATTGTGTTGTAGCGGCTGGTATTTTACGTCTTCGTAGCGGAGTACGTGAGTATCGGAGTTGAGATGTTCGAACAGGACAAATTCGATCTTATACCAGTCTTTGCTTTCCTCTGCTTCGGTGGCGTAGCCCGGCAAAGACAACACAAACAAGGCTAGAGCGGCGATGCTTGTCCGTAAACAACGGCAAGAGTAAAGACTTTTAACACGCAGTGCCGATAGGAGCGAGTACGTCGATGTCACAAAATAATCCTGTTTCCATCTGCCATGAGAAGCCAAGGAGTGTACCACCATGGCCCCGGTTTTCCACCAGTGAATAAATACTATCAGGTAGCCTTTAATGTGGAGGCGATGTCCGTTTCGAGAGCTTGTCCAGCAAGTCTTCAATTGCCGTGAATTTTTCTTCAACCTTCTCAGCAGACACCTCAAATTTAAGCCGGGTCGCACCATCAAGACGGTAACGCATGGGATCCTTCTGGACCAGCTGAACGATTGTCAGAGGATCTATTTCGGTATCCGCCGCAAATTCGACTTTTCCTGATGTCGCCCCCAGATCAACCTTAAGTATGCCAAGAGCTTCCGCTTTGATTTTCAGTTCTGTCTGGCGCAGAAGATTTTTGACGGGCTCTGACAGGAGACCAAAACGGTCAATCATCTCCACCTGAATGTCTTTTAAGGCTGCGCTGTCTTTAGCATTCGCAATGCGCTTGTAAAGGATCAGGCGTTCATGCACGTCGGGCAGATAGTCTTCGGGAATGATAGCGGGAATACGCAGATTGATTTCGGCTCCGTGATGGGTTTGCTCAAGGCTTAACTCCTTGCCAAGCTTAAGCGATTGCACCGCCTGCTCCAGCAGTTCCATGTACAGATTAAAACCTATACTCTGAATCTGCCCGCTTTGCTCTTCACCCAGCAACTCCCCGGCACCGCGAATTTCCAGGTCGTGCGTCGCGAGCATAAAACCGGCACCCAGATCCTGCGAGGCCGTGATGGCTTCCAGGCGTTTTTCGGCATCGCGTGTCAGTTTTTTACTGGGTGGCGTGAGCAGATAGGCGTATGCCTGATGATGCGAGCGACCAACTCTGCCGCGCAGCTGATGCAACTGAGCGAGGCCAAACTTGTCTGCCCGGTCAATGATGATTGTGTTGGCGTTAGGAACATCGATCCCGGTTTCGATGATGGTGGAGCAGACCAGAATATTGAATCGCTGGTGATAAAAATCCGACATGGCTTGTTCCAGTTCCCGCTCACGCATTTGTCCATGAGCGAAACCAACGCGTCCTTCAGGCACGAGCTGCTGTAGATGCTCGACCTCCTTTTCCATTTTTTGTACGTCATTAAACAGGTAGTAAACCTGGCCGCCGCGCAATATCTCACGCAAAACTGATTCCCGAATCAGGGCGTCTTCACGTTCTCGCACAAAGGTTTTTACCGACAAGCGTTTCGCTGGTGGTGTGGCGATGATAGACAAGTCGCGAATGCCACCCATTGCCATGTTCAGTGTTCGCGGGATCGGGGTTGCTGTTAACGTGAGGATATCCACGTTGGCACGGAAAGCCTTGAGTTTTTCTTTCTGTTGAACACCAAATCGATGCTCTTCATCAATAATCAAAAGCCCGAGGTCCTTGAACTTCAGGTCTTGCTGAATCAGCTTGTGGGTACCGATCACTATGTCGGCTTTGCCTTCGGCGATAGCGGCCATGGCTTTGGACTGCTCTTTGGCGCTATTAAAACGCGAGAGCACTTCGACACGAACAGCGGTGTCGGCAAAGCGGTCCTGAAAGGATTCGTAGTGTTGCTGAGCCAGAAGTGTCGTTGGCACCAGCACTGCCACCTGTTTGCCGGAGTAGGTCGCCATAAAAGCCGCCCGCATGGCTATTTCTGTTTTTCCAAAACCGACATCACCGCATACCAGGCGATCCATAGGGCGTTCGCGCGACATGTCTGACATCACCGCATTGATGACGGTTTGCTGGTCAGGTGTTTCTTCAAAGGGAAAGCTCGCACAGAACTTTCGATAGGCGTCACCAGGTGAGTCAAATGCAAAGCCCTTGCGCGCCTCGCGTCGGGCATAGACTTCAAGCAGTTCAGCTGCCGTATCGCGAATCTTTTCCATGGCCTTTTGCTTGGCCACAGACCATTTTTCAGTGCCGAGTTTGTGTAGGGGTGCCAGCGCCTCATCGGTACCACTATAGCGGGAAATCAAATTCAGAGAGGATACCGGTACGTAAAGCTTTGCCTGGTCGGCATATTCCAGCATCAGAAACTCATCGACATTGCCATCAACCGTAATGGTTTCCAAACCGCGATAACGTCCTACACCATGGTCAATGTGAACGACAGGCGCACCGATACGCAATTCGGTCAGGTTACGGACCATCTGATCGCTGTTGTCGATGGTTTTACGGCGACGCCGGGTTTGCTGTACACGTTGACCAAAGAGCTCGAATTCAGTAATCACTGCAAGCTGATCGTCCAGGATAAAACCCTGGTCCAAACCGCCTACAGTGAGCGCAAGGCTTGGACGTTCATCGACAAACGCTTGCCAGGAATCCAGGCTGGAAAAGGAAAATCCTGCAGAGCGAATCAGGTCAGAAATCACTTCTCTGCGTCCTGCACTTTCAGCGACGATTAGTGTCGGCAAGGAGAGTTCGCTAATATACTGTTGCAGCGCTGACAGGGGTTTTTCGGAGCGGTCATCGACTGCAACCGAACCTAATACAGAGCAGTGCAGATTGCTTCTGCCTGTTTTGCTCTCCCTGGTATCTGCATCAAGCGTGAGGCGGGCACATCCACCAAGGTTTGAAAAGCATTCCTCACTGCGAAGATATAGCGCCTCGGGTTTCAGTATGGGGCGTTGAATATCATGGCGACGGTCTTCATAGCGCTTGTTTAGCTCCTCCCAGAAATGGCTGATCGATTCATCCATCGAAGGAGGCGTAATAAACAGACTGTTTGCTGGCAGGTAATCAAACAGACTGGCCATCTCCTCAAAAAAGAGCGGACTGTAATATTCGACGCCATGGGGTTTGATGCCATCTTTAATGTCGCGCAACAAAGGTATAGAACTCGCCGCATTGGGAAATTCAGCCAGCCACTGATTGCGAAAGTTTAAACGGCAGGAAGCATCCCAGGGAAATTCATTGGCGGGCAGAATAGTCAGTGCACGGCAGGGCTGGTGTGAGCGCTGGGTTTCAGGATCGAATTCCCGCAAGCTGTCGATCTCGTCATCAAAGAGCTCAATGCGCACGGGCTGTTCCGAACCCATAGGATACAAATCAAAAATTGATCCGCGAATGGCAAACTCGCCATGTTGATACACCGTATCGACGCAACGATAACCCACTTGCTCCAGATCCTGTCGATAACTCAGCGGGTCGAACCTTTGGCCAACTTTCAAGGAGAGCGAGTTGCTGTGAATGAACTGCTGCGGCGCCAGTTTTTGCAACAAGGTGTTTACTGTGACAATCAAGACGCCGCTAGTTTGTCTTGGCAGCTGGCTCAGGGTTTCCAGCCGCTGGGAGACGATATCTTCGTGAGGAGAAAATGTATCGTAAGGGAGGGTTTCCCAATCCGGAAATAAAAGCGGTATTGCCGGTTTTGCCTTGCTTTCGGAAAAGAAGCGTAAACCCTGCTCAATGGCGTGTGCCTGCTGGCCGTCTTTGGCTATCACGACCACGAAATGTTCACCCTGGCCAATGATTTGATCTAACAGTAAGGGTGCAACTCCAGGGAGCACATTGCCAATATATCGGTGATCTCCACTTCGGGTTGGCAAAGCACTTGCAGAGTATATGACGTTGGAATTAGCGTCAGTCATGTAGGTTAAGATCCAGCTGTTTTTGGGAGGTTTCAAGCCCGGCTCAAGGCGAGGCGCGAATCATACCTTGTGCACTGGTATCATCCAACAGCTGACATGAAATCACGGGTGACAGATTGCTTAAAGTATGCGAGCTTAAGCAGTGATTAGTGAAACGCCCTCTACAATTATTCGTTAACCTGAAAAGCGAGAACAAAACATGAAAGGAATGAAAATACACCAAATTGGTGCTTTGTTTGCCCTTATTTGGTTCCCGGTAAGCGCGTACGCACATTCAAGTGGCGCAGAGTCCGGATTTTTTCACCCCCTGTTAGGATTGGATCATCTACTGACGCTGGTAGCCGTCGGTATTTGGTCGGTAAAAGTTACGAAAGCTCGCTGGTTGTTACCCCTTACTTTTTTGTTGAGCATGAATGTTAGCGCGACAGCGGCTGCGGCCGGTTGGTTTACGATTCCGTTTGTAGAAGCTGGCATTCTCGCTTCAATGTTTGTTATTAGCGCCGTGCTCGGGGTGCGCTTTGGCCATTCGACTTTGCTGGCTGTACCCGCTATCGCCGTGCTTGCGAGCTTTCATGGTGCAGCACATGGAATTGAGGCTCCTGTTGCTCAGTCGCTGATTACCTATCAGCTCGGTTTTACCCTGGCATGCGCCCTCGTGATGACGGTTTCGTCCATGGCTACAAAGCGATTACTGGCGCATGTGGCGGTAGTGGAATCGGCTCAGGCTTACAAGATTATTGCGACGCTTCTCGGCGCAGCCAGTCTGGCAATAGGGCTGTCCTAAGCGCCGTGCTTCGATTCTTCAGTATAAGGGGCTGTCTCATTATGAGAACAGCCCGATTCTTTAGTTAGTCCCTAGCAGAAAAAGGCTTCCAGCGCTCTTGTTGCGAGAGCGCGAATTACAGATATCCTGTCTCCAACCTCTCTGTTCATGACCCGTGTTTTTGAACCGGTTTTATGAACCGGTTTTATGAACCATAGCTACGTTCCAGATAGCGAACAATTTCCCCCGACTCAAACAAGGCCTCGCCCGTGTTGGGATCTTCCAGATAAGGTACCTGAACATTGCCATGTTTCTTAAAAAAAGCATCGCGTTTGGTACCAGGGACTGGGCGATAAGGCCCCGGAGTCAGTCTGGGTTTGGCGGGGCCCATGTCGGCCCATTGCTGTTTTCCCAGGTTAATTAACAGATAGGGAATTTCCAGCTCACACAACACTTCCCGTACCGGGCGCGAGTAGGGACTGGATTCAAAACTGTACAGGGTAAGCGGGTCTTTGGCAGGTCGAGAAGGTCGAGCCCGTACGCCGCGATTGAAGCGAACCAGTGAGGCTGAAATCGATCGTATGCGGTTGATTGTCGAGATCTTGAAATGGGAGGGGACAGGCCTGTCCGCGTACTGTTTGAAGAGATAGGACAGAATTTCCGCCGAACCTTCCAGATGCTGTTCGGTATTCGGGTCGTACAGTTTGGGCAGCGTGTCGGTACCGGAACTGCGTTTCAGCGACCTGAGATTCTTGCCGCCCAAGGGGCAGGGCGCAATCATCACGTTTAGATCAAGCTCGGTGAGAGCCTCCCTGACAATTCTGCATGCCGGACATCCTTCGCGGTCAAAGAATACCGGTGGCTGCGGAGGTTGCCGGGTGGTTCTGGATGCTGAGGTGCCGCGCCAAAAACGCAGGCTGGATGAAGTGAGAGAACGAGTGAGATCAAACACAGCGGTCATAATAAATCCTGATTTCTGACTCCAGACCAGCGCTAAGTCCTCGTGGTTTCGCTGGTCGTAAAAAATTTCACGCAGTATACCCCGCCCGCTGGCCAATTCCACTCGCAGTTCGGCAATGCTGTTCTACAATCAATAGTATTAACGGAGAACAACATTGAAACATTGGATTAAGTATTTCCTGCCTATCCTCAGCGTGTTTTTTTTACATTTTGAAGCAGCACGAGCTGATTTTACGGTCAGGCTTGTCGATGCGCAGGGTGACCCGGTTGAAAATGCGGTCATTACGCTGCCTGATTCCAACATCGGCAGCGTGACGGATGCCGCCATTATGGATCAGATAGATCGACAGTTCGTACCCCACGTGCTGGTAGTACAAACTGGCCAGACCGTGATGTTTCCGAATAGTGACCAGGTAAGACACCACGTTTACAGTTTTTCCAAACCAAACGATTTCGAGATCAAACTCTACAGCGGTATTAACGATGCGCCCGTTACATTTGAATATCCGGGAGTCGTCGTGCTTGGGTGCAATATCCACGACAACATGCTCGGTTATATCTACGTCAGCGACAAAACCCAAAGCCGGGCAACGGACCCGAACGGAATGGCTGTCTTCCAAGGTGATCCGCCTGAGAACGTCCGTGTCTGGCACAGCGGTTTGTCCGCCTCGGGCACCACTGAAATCAGTGTTCCATTGACAGAGACGGCTACAACTGATTTGTGGCAGCTACAGGTCAACATAAACTCCCGTCCGACGCCGGCGAAAACCACTAACACTTTCAGATCCAGGTTTAACTGATTTTGGCTGCGATGACCCTTAACGTACGCATTTTTAAACTGGTAGGTGGCCTGGTTTGTCTCAGTACCGCTGCGATATTGCTTGCTGTCTGGCTCACCATGACCGAACACTTGCGCACTCAGGTGACCAAAGACCTGGAGGTGGGCCAGGGTGTCATTGAACAGTTCTTTAAAAGTCGGGAAGGTATCTTATTTAACTCTGCAGACGTGCTGACTGCTGATTTCGGCTTTAAACAGGCTGTAGCGACCAATGACCGGGCAACCATGGAAAGCGCCCTCGTCAATCATAGCCAGCGCATTGCGTCAGATCTGATGGCCGTGCTTTCCCTGGATGGCATCACCATCGCAAGTAGTACTGGCAAGCTGAAAGCAGGTCAACAATTCCCGGAACCATTGCTGATTGAACGTACGCTAAGGGATGGCGGTGCGATTTCCACCTTCACTGAAGGTGGCAGCATATACCAGATTATTCTGTTGACGGTGAATGTTCCTAATCCAATCGCCATTGCTATCGTTGGTTTTGAAATAGATGCAAGCCTGCTGGAAGAACTGAAGTCCATCACCAAGCTGGAAATTTCCATGCAGGCGGGGGCTCTTGATCAGGCGGTTATCGTCAGTTCGCTGGCGGGCGCGGAGCGCAAGGCGGCGTTGGAAGCGGATTTACATACTATTTATGAACTGTCTCCGCTTTTCTATGATGCTGAGCAATTTGTTTCCCGTAGATTTCTCATGAACGCTGACGAGCAGTCTACTGTTACGGTGGCCCTGTCGGAACAGTTGGGTTACTGGTTCTCCGGCTTCAATCGCTTATTGATAGAAATTACCTTTATCGCCTTCCTTTCGATTGGCCTGGCCCTTTTGCTGGGTCTGGTCTTTTCTCGTAATTTGTCGCGACCACTCGCCAACCTGGCCCGACTGGCTGAGCGAATATCCATTGGTGATTACCGCGAGGCAGAGTATAGCGAGGCTAAGTCAAAAGAAATCAACGAACTGGCACATGCGCTGTTTGGGATGCAGAACGACATTCAGGAGCGTGAAGCAGAGATTCAGTACCAGGCCAAGCACGATTTGCTCACCAAACTCTACAATCGCTATGAAATAAGCGAGATCTTGTCCCAAAAACTGGCGGCCGAAGAGTCTTTTCAGGCAATCAGTTTCAAGCTCATCGGTTTCCGGGAGATCAACAATGCCTTTGGCTATGGTTGCGGTGATGCCTGTCTCAACTCCCTGGCAGAACGCGTGCGTGGTTTAAAGGGGATTGCTGCAAGGCTGAATGGCAGTGAGATTTTGTGGATTCCTGAGGTCGCCCCTAGCCAGAGCAAATTGATGGAGATACGCGACAGTCTGGAAGCTCCTCACGTGGTAGATGATATTGAAATCAAAACCCAGCTGTCTGTAGGGCTGATCGAGCTACCGGATGATGCTGACAACACTGAATCCCTGTTTCGTCACTTGAGTATTGCAGTTGAACAATCCCAGCAGAATGCCAGCCACTACCAGGCATACCAACGGGGCATGGAGCAGGATTACCTGAAACGGTTGGCAATACTTCGCGAATTGGAAAATGCGCTGAATGACGACAATGGTGAGCTCACCATGTTCTACCAGCCCAAGCTGGACCTTCGCACGGGCCGGGTTACCAAGGTGGAAGCACTGATTCGCTGGACCAACAAAAGCCTCGGTTTTGTGCCGCCAGACCTGTTTATTCCCATCGCCGAAAAAGCCGGATCCATCAGCGAAATTACAAGCTGGGTGTTCAGACGTGTCGTCAGGGACTTGCAAGACTGGCAGTCCCGAGGTCTTACTCTCAATGCAGCGATTAACCTGTCGGTGCATGATGTTACCCACAAGCCTCTGATGAAGGCTGTTGAAACATTGCTGGCGGACGCCAATATCTCGCATAGTCGCGTCGAGTTTGAAATAACCGAAAGCGATTTGATGGACGAACCCACAAAAACCATTGAGCAATTGCAGAAGCTTCGGGAAACCGGCTTCGCATTGGCGATAGATGATTTTGGTACCGGCTACTCTTCGTTGGCTTACCTGAAAAACATGCCCGTTTCAGAACTGAAGATTGATAAGAGCTTTGTATTGAAGCTGGACCAGGATGAAGACGACCAGACCATCGTAAAAACCATTATCGATCTGGCAAAACGGTTTAATCTTAAGGTGGTAGCCGAAGGTGTCGAAACCCAAAGCGCACTCACTCTTCTTAGTTCCTGGGGCTGTGACTGGATCCAGGGGTACTACATTAGTAAACCGATGGATCCGGATGCATTGATTGAGTGGCTGGAAACCCATGAACATCACAGCTGGACAGAGGAAACTGCATGATCGCAAAGTACAAACAATTATTGGTTCTAATCGCATTGGTACCGAACATTGTTTTTGCTGGTGAAGGGAAATTGTTGGCGACGGCCGGATTGACTCAGGTCGAGGGTAGTGGCGGAAGTGGGATCGTACCCTGGGCTACACTCACCGGCTATGATAGCCGTGACGAGTGGTCTGCAACAGCGTACAGCACCCAGGTGGATGTGGATGATTTCAGGCTCCAGGTTTGGGGTGTCGGTGCAAGCTTTTATGATCGGATTGAGTTGAGTGCGGCACGACATACTTTCGATCTCACCACCTTCGGTGCTGAAATCAGGCAAAATATTGTCGGTATCAAGGCGCGGCTCTTTGGCGATGTGGTGTACGGTGATTTACCTCAGGCAGCACTTGGTGTCCAGTATAAAAGCCTGCTCGACAAGGATATTGCTGGTCTTTTGGGTGCAAAGGACAAGGCACAGGGTACGGACTATTATCTCGCTTTCACCAAGGTTCACCTGGGGCTTGCCTGTGGTTACAACCTGGTCTGGAATCTTAACCTTCGCGCTACCAGAGCCAATCAGCTGGGACTACTTGGCTGGGGAGGCACTGAAAACAACAGCTATGAATGGATGGTAGAAGGCAGCGTTGGGGTGCTACTCAATCGCCACATTGCGGTCGGTATGGATTATCGGCAAAAACCCGATAATCTTGGAGGGGTTTTAGAAGAGGATTGGCGCGATATTTTTATCACCTACATTCCCAACAAGGATATCAACCTGACTCTGGCTTGGGCAGAGTTGGGCAATATTACGGAAGGTATCGCTGGTGAAGGTAATCAAAGCGGGCTCTATGTTTCTCTAACCGGATACTTGTGGTGATGACAATGATGTTGAAATCTTTACTGACAACGCTGCTGGTTTTGTCTGTCTCGGGCTGTGCCCAATTCTCCGGGCAGGGAAAAAGTTTATATGAGCAGATTGGCGGGCAGGAAACAGTGGTTGCCGTCACTGACAATTTCATTCGCCAGATCGAGTTTGACCGGGTGATTTTTCCCTATTTTGCAGAAAGTAATGTCGACCGGTTCCGGGAAAAATTCATTGAACATTTCTGTTTGCATACAGATGGTCCTTGCGAATACAGCGGAGATGACATGATTGCAGTTCACAAAGGCATGAATATTACCGAGTCCCACTTTAATCGCACCGTTGATTTGCTTATCAACGCCATGAGCGATGCCGGTATTCCTCATCGTCTGCAGAATCGCATCCTTGCCCGTCTCGCGCCATTGCGAAAAGACATGATTTACAGATAGGACGATAGTTTCATCATGAGTTACCAGACCATCCGCTATGAGGTAGAAGACCATATCCTGACACTCACACTAAATCGCCCTGAGGCAATGAACAGCTTTACCTTGACCATGCATCAGGAATTGGTCGATGCCTTTAATCAGGCAAGTGAAGATGATGATGTCAGGGTGGTTGTCGTGACCGGCGCAGGCAAAGCCTTTTGTGCCGGCATGGACCTGACGCGGTCCGGGAACGTATTTGGACTGGATGAATCCAAAACCCCTGACCTGGAAACCATGCAGTCAGAGGAGTTTATCGAAGGCGTCAGTGATACCGGCGGGAATCTCACGCTCAGTATTTATGAATGCAAGAAACCTGTGATTGCCGCGGTGAATGGTGCGGCTGTGGGTATCGGTGCCACGATGCTGGCAGCCATGGATATCCGGCTCGCCTCGGAAAAAGCCAGATTCGGCTTCGTTTTCAGTAAAATTGGAATCACCCCAGAGGCGTGTTCATCGTGGTTTTTGCCCCGAATCGTTGGCTTGTCGCAGGCGCTGGAATGGGTGTACACGGGAGAGATATTCGATGCGAATGAGGCACTTGCCAAAGGCTTTGTTCGCTCCATTCATGCACCCGATACACTGCTGGATGAAGCCTATCGTCTGGCAGGGCGGATAGCCCAAAACTCGCCTGTCTCGCTAGCCTTGTCACGCCAGATGTTATGGCGTTTGTCTGCCGAGCAGCATCCGCGTCGTGCACATGAGGTGGATTCGCTGGCGATATTCTATACCAGTCAACAGGACGGCAAAGAAGGTGTCACTTCCTTTCTTGAAAAGCGGGGCGCGAATTTCAAAGCCAAAGTATCGGAAGATATGCCGTCGTTCTATCCCTGGTGGCAGGACTAGCTTATACACACACTAGCGAGCAATGGCGACAGATTTAATTTGTGCCCAGAGTGGTTTACCCGGTTCTATCCCCAAGTGTGCTATTGATCTCCCGGTAACTCTTGCGAGGAAGTGTTGATCACCGCTCTTCAGGCGCACCAGATAATTGTGCTTGTCCCTCTCAAGAGCAAGTGAGTCTACCGTTACTGGCAGTCGGTTGAGAATACTGCTGTCATCATTGCAGCTTAAAGCCAGACTGACGTCTCGGGCGAGTATCCGAACCCGAACCCTGGATCCGAGCGCCTGGCCGGATTGACTTAACCATAGTGCACCGCCAGCGTAATCAACACGCATGAGTTGCCAACGCATATCCAGTTCGCCGATTTGGGCGTCAATAACAACTCCGCTTTCATCACCGAAACTTTCAGCATGCGCAAGCTCCGACAACACTTCGGAAACCGGCCCTTGAGTGTGCACTTTGCCTTGCTGCAGTACCACCACCTGATCAGCCAGTCGCGCGATTTCACTGACAGAATGGGAAACGTACAGCACCGGAATATTCAGTTCAGAACAAAGATTCTCTAGATAGGGCAGAAACTGTTGTTTACGCGCACTATCCAGTGAAGCCAAGGGTTCGTCCATTAGTAGCAGGCCAGGCTGAACCAATAATGCTCGGGCTATGGCGACGCGCTGGCGTTCGCCCCCGGAGAGTTGATGAGGCAATCGGGGCAGTAGGCCGTCAATGCCCAGGAGGTCGAGCAGATGTTCCTTGTCAGGTACGGTATTGCGATTCCAGGCGCGCTTCTCCGCATAGCGCAGGTTGTCAGCGACGCTCAGGTGAGGGAAAAGGCTGGCCTCCTGGAAAACATAGCCAATGGCACGTTTATGTGTCGGCAAGAAGGATCCTTCGTCCTGCCAGTTTTCCTTGCCCATCGCAAACATTCCGCCGTTCACTTTTTCCAGACCCGCGATGCAGCGGAGCAGGGTGGTTTTTCCGGAACCTGAGGCACCGAAGATCGCCGTCACACCGCTGCCCGGTAAGTTGAGATCCACATCAAGGCAGAAATCCGGTGATTGCTCAGTCCCATACAGACGCTTGAATCTGGCGTGAATGGCAGAGCCGTCAGTGTTGAAGCTCATACGCGTATGCCCTGACTGTAGTTCCTGGTGCCGCGGCGGCGAAGTCCGTACACGATAAACAGCACAGCGAAAGAAAACACCAGCATAACGGCAGACAAAGCGTGAGCCTGGGGATATTGCAGCGCCTCCACGTGGTCGTAAATCTGTACCGAAACGACGCGTGTTTCATCGGGAATATTGCCGCCGATCATCAGTACCACGCCAAACTCTCCCACCGTATGTGCAAATCCGAGAACTGCCGCAGTGATATAGCCATTTTTCGCCAGGGGCAGTACCACCGAAAAAAAGCGGTCCAATGGGCCCGCTCTCAAGGTGGCTGCGACCTCAAGTGGCCGCGTGCCCATAGCCTCCATAGCGTTCTGAATCGGCTGAACAACAAAGGGAAGTGAATACAAAACCGACGCCACAACGAGACCCCAGAAGCTGAAAGCAAGGCTCCCCAAGCCGAGTTGATGGGTGATCTGTCCAAGCCAGCCATTGGGTCCCATGGAGATCAGGAGATAAAAGCCCAAAACTGTGGGAGGCAGCACCAGAGGCAGCGCAACCAGGGTTTCAATGACTCCGCGAATTCTGGATTGACTGTGTGACAGCCACCAGGCGAGGGGCGTACCCAGAATCAAAAGAATAGCCGTTACCGTGGATGCCAGCTGTAGGGTTAAAAGAATCGCACTGTAATCGGCTTCACTAAAAAACATAAGGTCTGCTTAATATGATGCTTGCTTGTGACTATCGTCGGTCGAGTCATCAGGCAGGGAATAACCGTGATCCTGAATCAATTGCTGTATCTTCGCTGTGCGCAGAAAGTCCATAAAATCCTGGGTGCGCTCAAGTTTGTCAGTGCGTTTCAGAATCACAGCATCCTGCTTTATGGGCGAGTACATGGAATCGGGAACTACCCAGAAGTCGCCTTTTAATGAGTCCTGCTGCCGGTATTGCGCGACGGCGATAAATCCTGCATCGGCATTCCCGCTCATAACAAACTGAAAGGCCTGCGCGATGTTTTCACCATACACCAATCTGGGCTTGACTCTATCAGTTAAGCCCAGGTGTTGAAGTACTTCCATTGCCGCGACGCCATAAGGCGCCAGGCGGGGATTGGCAAGGGCCAGCCTGTTAAAATCCAGATCAGAAAATCGCTGGGTTCCCTGGCTAAAAAATTCGCTGGTACGGGACCACAATAGCAATTTACCTTCTGCATAGGTAAACCGGCTCTCCTCTACGGCTAGATCGTCGCGCTCCAGCTGCTGAGGTTTGGTCTGATCCGCTGAAAGGAATGCATCATAGGGCGCGCCGTGACGTATTTGTGCATAAAGCTTTCCGGATGAACCCAGTGATATCGTGACGGACCCACCGGTACTGTTTTCGTAACGCGATATGATGTCCCGCATGGTCCATGCAAAATTCGATGCGACGGCAACATGAACTGATTCGGTTTCCGCAAAGGCGTGAGAGTTTATAAGTAATGACAACACAGCGGTAAAAAGCTGCGTCAGTATCCGTGTGTTAATCCGCACGCGCGATAGATCCCCCAACATCGTGGACGCTAGCGTAGATCAATTGCAGATGAATGGAAACCTCTCTAATGGGCAATTGGCAACACAGAAAAACTGTGAAGTGGCAATGAGAGTGCGGCAGACAGCAGGCCAGTAGGAGGCAAGTACTAGAATGCTAGCGGCGTGTTAACATGCCAGCGTTTCAAGTTTTTTCCGGTATTGATTGCATGCAACACGCACCTGGCAAGGCTGCTCTTTGGATGACTGGCACCTTGTTTTCTTTCAGCACCATGGCCATTGGCGGGCGTGAACTGAGTACCGACCTGAGTGTTGTGCAGCTGCTGTTTTATCGTAGCCTGATTGGCCTGTTGTTGGCTGCCTTCTTACTCATCAGTTTTGGGCAGGTGAAGGGCATTTTGCGAGTTCGTCTTCCCGCCCAGATTTCACGCAATAGCTTTCATTTAATTGGTCAATACGGCTGGTTTCTGGGAATCAGTCTCTTGCCCCTGGCCCAGGTTTTTGCCCTTGAATTTACGGTACCGCTCTGGACCCTGATTATTGCTGTCCTGTTTTTGGGAGAACGCATCACTGCGTCCAAAGTAATGTCCATTATGCTGGGTCTTGGTGGTGTAGTTGTTATATTAAGGCCGGGTATGGCGGGCTACGAATGGTCCAGCCTTATCGTTTTGCTTGCCGCGATTGCCTACGCCTGTTCACATTCGCTCACGAAAGCTATGGCTCATACACATCATCCCGCGGTGATCGTGTTTTTTATGTGTCTGATTCAGTTACCCATTACATTCTGTATTGCTTTGTTCGACTGGGGAACTCCACAATCGAGTAAAAACTGGTGGTGGCTGTTGCTGGTCGCAGCATCCGCGCTGAGTGCTCACTTTTGCATGAGCAAGGCAATGCAGTTTGCCGAGGCGTCAAGCGTTGTTGCCATGGATTTTCTGCGCTTACCACTGATAGCGGTCCTTGGTTTTCTCTTCTATCAGGAAGAGGTTGATATCTGGGTTTTTGCGGGCGCGGGCGTAATGCTGACGGGCAACGTAATAGGACTCAAAGCACAACGATTGCACCCCATCAAGGGAACAGCCAGTTGAAATACGTTTTTTAAACCCGCGATCCGGGACCGGAGGCGATCAATTAGCTATCTTCAATGCGAAATCCGACTTTCAGTGTCACCTGGAAGTGTGCGATCTAGCCATCTTCAATATGGCCGCGCGACTCAATCACTTCGAACCAGTCCATGTGATGAAGCGTTTTGCCTGCTTCCGCAATCGCGTTGCGAATAGCATCATCCGAACTGACGGGCGATGAACCCACCAGTTCTATTTTCTTGTAGGTATGGTGATTAGACATAGGAACCTCCTGTGTCATTCAGCCCTTTCCCCAAACATAGTTGATGTGCAGGCAAACGCAACACTCGCGGGCATATATATGCTATCGCTACTACTGGATGCCAAAAGGTCAGTAAAACAGTTCTGTCAGAATCAACTAGACTGATGGGTACGAGCACAAGGAATCGTCGATTCATTCGCGCCAGGAGTGCGTTGGAGTAAGAGCATGACGATAAAATCCAAGTTGATTTATGGTTCCGTCACACTGGTCTTGGCCAGCTTACTGTTGGTGGGGATCACCGCGACCATTCTGGCGACCAACAAATCGTATGAGTCGCTTAGTGCTTTGACCCAGTCCAAGCTCGAATCCATTCTCGAATTAAAGAAACGCCACATTGAGGCCTATCTATCCGGATTACGGCAACAGTTTCAACTGATGGCAAAGGATCAGAATACCGGATCGGCTAACTATCACTTCTGGTCAACCTACGATGTGATCACCCAGTCTTCAAGCATATCGGACGAGCAAAAATCTGAATTGCAAGATTACGTCAACCGTCAGTATCTGGAGCCATACAACAAGACAAGCCCTGACTCCAGTATCGATCTGAAACAGTATTTCAAGGGCTTTGATGACAATACATGGCTACTTCAGTACCACTATATTTTTGCCAATCCCAATGAGCCCGGACGAAAGCGCGCCATGGATAGCCCCGGAAACGAGTTCTCTTCCTACAGTTCTGCCCATGGCGGCTATCATCGAGCCTTCCGGGAATATGCACAAAAACTCGGTTTTGGTGATATCTATCTGGTCGGTGCCGATGGCCGCATTTATTATTCACTTAACAAAGGATTTGAACTGGGTACGTCATTGGTAGATGGACCATTTGCCGATTCGGGGCTTGGCGAAGCGTTCCGAGAGGCGCTGAAAGCAGAGCAGGATCAACTGGTCTACAAGGATTATGCGTCCTATGCGCCCCTGTTCAATGCGCCGGTGTCTTTTATCGCTACGCCTCTTCTGAAATTCAAGCGCGTGCGGGGCGTGCTGATCGCGCAGTTTCCCATCGATGTGATCGATTCCATTATGACCAATGATCAGGAATGGTCGAAAGTGGGATTGGGTGAAAGTGGTGAAGCCTATCTCGTAGGAGCAGATTACACCTTAAGAAATACAAGCCGGCTCAACGCGGAAGACATTCAGGGATATCTCGCTGAACTCAGGAATCAAGAGAAGGTAAATGCAGCAAATATTGCAGAAATTGAGCGTAGGGGATCCGGGATAGGCTTACATCAGATTAAAACGGAAGCGACTAAAAAAGCACTGAAAGGCGAACAGGGTTTTACAAGCTTAGGCAATGGGAAAAATGAGGTGTTGGCGGCCTATGCTCCAATCACTGTGAAAGGCTTCAACTGGGGAATTGTGAGCGAAATACATGCTGATGAAGCCTTTTCCAGTGCAGAGCAACTGACCCAGGAACTCAGCACCAGCCTGCTATTATTGACTGTTGTGGTCTTCGCTGTCACTGCAGCGCTGGTTTATTTATTGGCACAGAGCCTATTCAAGCCCATTGAATCCATGTCGAAGCGGATGGGGGAAATCGCTACCGGTAATGCCAGACTGGACAGTCGTTTGAATGAAACCGGGAACGATGAAATCGCGGTCTTCGCCAGGAGTTTTAATCTCTTCGTTTCCAAGCTGGCACATATGGTCGACAGAACGGAGCAAACTGCTGATGCTCTGGTCAAACAAAGCTCTGAACTGATAAGGCTATCCAAACAAAGTAATCTTCAGTCACAGACACAACAGACACAGATTTCCACGATAAAAGAGGCAGTCGATCAGATCAGTACGCGTGTTCAGGCTACATCTGATAAGGCAGGGCAGGCCTCAGCGGCAGCAGGTTCTGCAGACGAGCAGGCGCAACACGGAAAAATTGCCACCGAGAAGGCGATTATTGCGATTAGGTCGGTTGAAAAAGAAGTACAGAATACTTCAAGTGCTTTGCAGGTACTTGAGGAAGAGGCACACAATGTGTCTGAGGTGCTGGCGGTGATTGATGCCATATCTGATCAGACTAACCTGCTGGCTCTAAACGCTGCTATTGAGGCAGCACGAGCTGGCGAAAACGGCCGGGGGTTTGCCGTTGTTGCCGACGAGGTGCGCAATCTTTCGCACCGTATCCAAAGCGAAACCTCACAAATCAACGATACGATTGGCAAACTGCAAAAAGGAACTAATGACGCGGCTTCCGTGATGCAGGCCAGTATCGACAAAACCCGGTCCAGCAATGAGGCATCAGTGGATGCGGGTCGATTGCTTGATATTGTGGTAGAAAACAGCCGTAGTATTGCGTCCATGAATCGCGATATTGATGAAACTACAAGAGATCAGAATCGTCTGGTCGAGAACATTGAACACACTATTGCGCAAACAGCTGGCATTGCCGAAAACACTGCCCGGGCTGCGTCGGACATTGATCAAATAGGTAACGACATTGCCGCGCTTGCAAAAGAACTGGATACTCTGGTCGCCCAGTTTGCATCGCACTCTGACGAACAGAAAATGGCAGCAAAAGCCTGAGCCGATTCAAGGCATTGCGTTTGTGCACGTCATGGTACGATCACCGAGCGTTTAAAATATTCCGGTTTTAGTGAAAGGTTCCAGCGGCGAAGGGCCGATTTGCTGAATATCAATTCACCTTTACTTTGGGTGATGAAGGGAATGCGGCGTTCCGGAAAGTCTTTTTCCAATACCTGAAGGACCATCTGTCCCGCATCCTGACCCATCAACACACCACTTACCACCATTCCTCCGGCGGCTTTGTGCTCTCCGATAGATTGAGAATGGGTAGAGAAAACGGGTATGGATGCGTGCTCATGCAGCCATTCGTGGACCATATCAACATGCACTGGCTTACTATTGTCATCCTGTAAGGCGTAAAAACCGGCAGCAACGATAAAATCATAACCTTGCAGGCGGCTTTCCATCACCACTTGCTGCCACTCACTAAAGCTTGCGGCGCGTTTTACATAAATATTCAAGCGCGACCCGATTTTTAAATAATCCTGACTCTTGAGGTCGTTTTTATAAAATGCGCGTGCCGTAGGGCTGTCGCCCAGGAGAATCAGGGCATTCGTTGCATTGATGCCGGTCGCCAGACTCATTTCAATGACCGTGCGTTGTATCAGCGGTCGCTCCAGCACACCGGTAACATTTGCCAGACCAATCAGTTCAGGATAATCGTCCCGGATAGAGCCATTGATCCCACAAAACACAATGGGGGTGTCGCGGGCAATTGTTTCGCCGAGCAAATCCAGCGCATTGTCATCACACAGAACAACGACATCCGGTTTCAGAGCTTTATAAAACCCGAGAGCGGTTTTGGCTTTATCAGCAAACTGGTCTCGTGGAATACGCTTGGTATCGAGGTAGTGATAGGAAAGATCATTCACCGACTGCAAGGTGCGAGCTAATCCCAGATTGATTTCCTGAACCCAGGTAAGTCCTTCATGATAGCTATGAATGATCAGCACTTGGGGTGTCTTTGCATCAACCGGAATGCAAAGACCGAACAAGAAAACAAACCGCGCTATCCATAGCAAAATCGTCCTGAATCGTGTGCATTCAGACAGCGCCATAACAATTCATACCTGTTTTGGTTTGGACTGATATAACTATAGACCAGAGCGTTGACGAGAGCAGTTGTAATAAAAGAAAGGTACTGCCAAATATTCTACGGGCTTGTCATTGCCGCTGGACTAAATCTGCCGGCTGTATTTCACGGCTTTCACGTTCATTGTTGCCGCTGTTTTATGTTTCGACGTGAGACCCGGTTTCAAAATTAATCAATAGCCTTAAAAACTGTACAGTTTATTCAGTATTGACTATACCTATACATGCGATCAGGCCTATACAGAGGCGATCGCGGGCTCTCGTCCAGGGAAAATAATAACAAGGAGCATGATCAACCGGATTATCCAAAAAGGAGAAAATCCAGATGACGCGATGCTTACGAAACCTAGTTTTAATCTCTTTGTTTTACTTGCCTGTCTCCGTCGCTTTTGCCGAATTGAATTTTAATGGCTTCGCTTCCGTAGGCGGCGGTTACTATAGCGCTGAAGATACTGACAGCGGTTACCAGGGGTATGATCAGGATACCTTCACTGCAGACCCTGCTATTCGCTTCGGATTGCAGGTCAGCGCGCCCATCAATGATAAAGTCATGGCGACCGGTCAACTCCTTGCCAAAGGGGATGACGATTATCAGGTCGAGTCAGAATGGGCGTACCTGACCTATGCAGCCAATGACAACTGGGATGTTAGAGTTGGCCGGCTGAGGGCGCCTCTCTTTCCTTATTCCGACTTTCTCGATGTGGGTTACGCCTATCCATGGATTACCCCGCCGGCAGAAATCTATCGTTTCCTGTTTACGACAGTAGAGGGCATAGACACCCTGTATCGGGGTTATGTGTCCGGTTGGGACTACACCTTGCAGGGCTATTACGGGCGACTGACTGATGATACCCGCTTGGCCGGTGAGGACGTTGAGCTGGATTTACAGGATTTTGCGGGCGTGAATATCAGCCTGACCAAGGACTGGTTAACCTTGAGAGCCTCATACAATATTGCCGAGGCCAGCATAGAGAATCCCTCATCTCTTGAAACCGGACTGCTTACGCCACTTCGAACTGCAGGTTTTGATGGTGTAGCGGATGCTCTCGAAGTCCAGGAAGAAGACCCATCGTTTTGGGGTGTCAGTGCACTGGTTGATTACGAGGACTGGCTGTTCACCATGGAGTATACGGAGTTGCTGGCTGGTGACCAATCGCTGATCTCGGATGACCAGGCATGGTATGTCCTGGTAGGGCGCAGGATCGATGCGTTTACATTGCATGCCACCTACTTTATTCAGGATGATGATCCGGACTTCAGCATTCTCGAACCGATTGAGGGAACACCATTCGAGGCTGGCGCCAGACCGCTCATCAGTCAGTCCGAGACCAAAGGCGTTACCCTGGGATTGCGTTACGACTTTGCAGCTGCCACCGCGTTCAAGATTGAGGTGACCGATCTCGACTTTGACAATGAAGACGGTGACTCCAGCGGGACGCTTCTGAACTTTGCCATCGATACGGTCTTTTAGGGAGGATGCGACATGAAAATATTAATTAGCCCCATCAAGCACATGCTCTCCCTTTCACTGCTGCTTTTGGCACTTGGCAGCCCATCAGCCTGGAGCGAGGTAGCGGTAATCGTTCACCCATCGATTGCTGAGTCGGCTTCTGCTTCAGATTTGGAACGTATCTTTTTGGGGAAAGCCAAAAGCCTTCCTGGCGGCACGAAAATCGTTCCGATTAACCTTCAATCCGGAAATGCTGTGCGGGATGAATTCAACGATAAGGTGCTGAACAAGTCAGATGCCCAGCTTAAATCCTATTGGTCACGTCTTGTGTTTACCGGAAAGGCTCAACCCCCGCAGGATGTGGGTTCTGAAGACGACATGATCAACATGATAAAAAGCAATCCAAACATGATTGGTTATGTTAGCGCCGACAAAGCAAGTGGCGATGTAAAAGTGATCGCTTCTTTCTGAATCGGCAGTGACGGGTTCAGCGATCAAGGCTGAGCTCGTCTCCCCTCTAAAGCGTTCCTGGTTCAAAAAAAGGATACGGCAATGAACTGGTTTAAAGACCTTAAAGTCTTTCAAAAAATCATGTTAATTCTGGTGGTATATGCCATTGCTCTGGTGATCAATCTGTTTATCGGGCGTGCATCGTTGCTTGAGACTCAAGGCTATCTCGTTGATTTGGAAGAAAGGATATACGACTCTGTGCAACTTGCGGCAGTCAATCGACCACTACTCAAGCGAGCAGATGAACTCTTAACGCAGGCTGTGAGTTTTGGCGAGGCAGACCTAAAGAATCAGGGTAAAGCGACCATCAGTTTGTTGCAGCAGAATCTGGGCAAGCTACAGGATATCGACCAGATAAGAAGGGATGCATTGGCAACAATTAGTGAAAACGTCAGGCAGTATGAATCCGTTGCCGTACCGATCGTCGAAGAAATGCTGGGTGGCGAATTGGATTATGCGTCGTTACAAGCGCGTACTGCACGCAAGGCAGAACTGTTTGAGAGCGTCAATAAGGGGCTTGACGCATATTACGAAACCATGAATAGCGTTTTCAAAAAGACGATTCAGAATGCTGTTAAAAGTGGCGAAAGTTCATTATTTCTAACGAGTGCAGTCAATACGGTTTTCTTTGTCGTACTCGCTTTTATCATCGTATATGTCGCCAGAAGTATCAGTAAAACAGCCAGTCAGCTCCGGGATTCACTGAGCGAGTTGGCCAAGGGTTCCGGCAATCTGGATCATCGTATTCGTGTCAGTTCCAAAGACGAGCTCGGACTAACAGCCGATAACTTCAATCAGTTTATGGAGAAACTTTCGGATATCGTCCGACAAATCTTCAGGACTTCAAATCCCTTGCTGGAAGCAGCCAATGATCTTGATAGCAATGCAAAAATAGTAGAGAAAGCGACAAATGAACTGCTGGCAAAGGCAAGCGAAGGCAAGTCTGCCATGTCTGAAATTACCCTGAGCATTAGCGAAATTAGTCAGTCTGCAACCCAGGCGAGCGATGCCATGCAAGAGACAGATCAAAAGGCGACACAAGGTCTGGATGCGGTAAATCATACGATTGATAACTCTGAAAACCTGAACGGCCAGATTGTTGAGGCCTCGGAGATGGTTGAACGTTTGGCTCAGGACACAGACAACGTTGCCAATATTCTCGATGTCATTTCGACGATTGCCGAACAAACCAATTTGTTGGCGCTTAACGCAGCCATTGAAGCCGCTCGTGCCGGAGAGCAGGGGCGAGGCTTTGCTGTCGTTGCAGACGAGGTTAGGGCTCTGGCCTCCAAAACCGCTGATGCGACGACTGAAATCCGAGATGTACTCGGACGATTAGAAGACAATGCGACCGCGACTGTCGATGCCATGGTGGCCGCAAAAGAACAGTCACAGATTACACGGGCGCAAACAGTTGAGACTGGGGAAGCCCTAAAGCAAATCAAAACCCGTATTGAAGACGTCAAACAAATGAACCTGACGATTGCGGCAGCAACGGAAGAGCAGAGTGTGGTGGTCAACAATGTTAGCGAGATCATCGCGAACATGTATGACTCGGTGCAAACGACAGAATCGTCTTTTGGTGAACTTGCTTCTTTGGCGGAAAAGCTCCTGTCGGCATCGGACTCGCTGAAAGTGGCAACGTCACAGTTCAGGGTAGAATCGTCTGAGAGATGTATTGCTAAGTGTCCTGGTGCTCGCGTGCTGTAGCCAAGCGACATCTGCAACGACGCTTATAAAACTGGTCCCAGGCCAATCAAAAGATGATACAAGACATATATATCCGCACAAGATTCTTCGCCTGGCTTTGGATGCAACGGTCCAATCCCATGGTCCTTATGAAATCGTTTACGGAAACACCCACTTTACCCGTAATCGTACATTGATTGAGTTGCAAACCGGGCAATATGTAAATGTTCATGAAGCCCCTACGAGGGAGGAATGGGAAAAGCAGGCGATACCGATTTACATCCCGGTGCGAAAAGGATTGTTGGGGTACAGACTTTTATTGATTGATAAAAAATCACGCTCTACCTTCGAAAATATGCGTGCAGCCGGCGATCTTAAGGAGCTTTATGCCGGGCTCGGCGAGCAATGGTCAACCACCAAAGCCATGGATGCACTGGGATTTAATATTGTCACAGGTAACAACTATGAAGGACTGTTCAGCATGCTAATGGCTGGCCGGTTTGATTATTTTCCGAGGGGAGTGAACGAACTTTTTGAAGAATATGAAACCCGGAAAAGCAAATACCCAAATATGGTTATAGAGCCAAGCAAGGCCCTGTACATTCCTTCACCTACCTTTTTTTTCGTTTCTCCCGCTTTTCCGGAGCTGGCAGATCGAATTGAAGAGGGTATGAGAGAGATCATAAACGATGGAACATTTGATTTGGAGTTCAGTCTTAAATTTGGAAACTACCTAAAATTGGCGGATTTGGGAAACAGGCAAGTTTTCAAAATGGATAATCCATTGCTATCTGAGCAAGCGGCAAAGTCTAATGAACAATTCCGGTTTCGTCACTAGTTTCCGACTTCTCAGTTAGATCCGGTAATCGCACTCCCATAAAAAGAAATTGTAACGAGTAAGCTATTCTACTGGCGAACCTGACAGGCTTTACTATTATCTAGGGTAACGCTGTACATTTAATAACCGGCATCTGCCCGCATAAACTCCCAGCTCGATGCGAGGAGTCACATCATGCGTAAACTCGTAACTGTTCTCATCACCTGCTTGCTGGCACTTGGCAGTACTGCAGTCCTCTCTGAAAACCTGACCCTGACTGGGTCCACAACCATCAAACCCATTATGGATCATTTGGGCTTTATCCTTAATGAAAGCACGCGTGGAATGGACTCCAAGGAAATAAAACTGGTTGAGACCGTGGATGCAAAACTTAGTGATGCGTACCGGAACAAAGTTCGAGGATATTTTGGAGAGCTCTCACTCTCAGTTCGACCAGGTGGGTCGAGCAACGGTATTAAATCGGCTTTCGAGGGGAATACCGATATTGGTATGGCATCCCGAGACCTGAAAGCCAAAGAAAATGACATGAAAAGCAGTTTGCGCGTGATCAATATTGGATCCGACGCTCTGGTGTTCATTACAGCAGTTGGAAACTCGGTGAAAAATCTATCGCGAGATCAATTGAGGCGGGCGTTCTTAGGAGAAGTGACAGACTGGTCTGAATTAGATGGAAGTGGCGGACAGATCAAACTCATTGGCAAAGGGGCACACCATGGTACCTACGATGTTTTTGTGGAAAAACTGGGTTTGAATGGAAAAAATCTCGCTCCGATTACCTATTTTGAGACGGAAGCAACGATTTCCGCAGCACTTGGTCAACGTTTTGACAAGGGATTGGCTTTTGCGTCGTTGGGGGCCTTACCCAAAAGCCAGCGAGGGCAAAACTATAAACTCCTCAGTGTTGATAGTGTAGCGCCATTGAAAGGCGACAGCTTCAACTCAGCCTATTCTCTGGTCAGGCCGCTAAATTTGGTGCTCAACAATGGAACAGAGATTTCGGGTAAATTTCTCAAGTTTCTTGAGTTTATGCGATCGGAAGACGGTCAAGCCCTGATCGAAGCGCACGGATTCGTCCCCAACCAGTTTGATAAATTCTGGTGATTCAGAGATTTGTAAATCAAAGTGCAATGTCGCTTTGGAACACTTTCAAAGCGACAGCTATTTTGACGCAAAGCGGAATTCGATTTACCTCTTTTGCTTCATGGGCTGTTGGTGAATAGAGGACTTAATTCGAGCCCCTAAACCGCGTCATTGCCGCGCAGGCGGCAATCCATTGTTTTTTGAAGAAAGACCAACGACATCTTCCCACAGATCATCCCAACCGGGATTGTTTTCAAAGATTAAATTCAACTTCCATTGACGTCTCCATTTTTTGATCTGCTTTTCTCTCACGATGGCTGATTCCATCGATTTCGCTTGTTCGTAGTGCACAAGAATCTTTGTTTCATACTTTTTAGAAAAGCCTTCAACGAAGCCTTGTTTGTGTTGCCAAACGCGTTGAATCAAATTACTCGTAACACCAACATAGAGCGTACCGCGTTTTTGATTGGCCATAATGTAAACGGCGGGCTGCATATTCTTCCCTGAATATTGTGCAATCTGAAACCCCTAAACAATGGATTGCCGCCTGCGCGGCAATGACGCGGCGGAGGGGTTTCAATTGTGTCAGCATTTCAATCATCACAGTCTATAGTGCTGCGCTAAAAAGGAAAGCTTATAACGACCGCTTCTCTCACAATGCAGATGCGATTTCCCGTCACCCTGGTTGTCCGCCATGGAAATTTTACTGAAGTATTCCATAACTTGTTTTACTGGTCTTCTCCGACCAAAAATTACACCAAGCGTCCTTAACAGATTCGTGGCAAGGGATCAGCGTAGCGCCAATCGACAAGTCTCGAACTGCCAAAGCAGGTATTGAGCTGAACGAAGCATTGCTTGTCTTTGACCACCTCACCGATGATCGCTGCATCATGGCCCTTTGGGTGATTGCGCATACACGCTAGAAGCTTGTCTGCCTGTTCAGGAGGACAGAAGGCAAGCAGTTTGCCTTCATTGGCAATATACAAAGGATCCAGGCCGAGAATTTCAGAGGTGGCAGACACGGCATCTTTTACCGGTATCCGGCTTTCTTCCAGGCGCATGCCCACGCCAGCAGACTGGGCCAATTCGTTCAAGGCAGCGGCGACGCCTCCTCGAGTAGGATCCCGCATACAAGAGATGTCAGGTACTGCAGCCAGCATCGCTTCAACCAGATCATGCAGAGCCTGGGAGTCAGATGTCAGGTCGCTACTCAGAGGAATGTTCTGACGCGCAGAGAGGATGGTAGTGCCGTGATCTCCCAAACTGCCGCTCACCAGAATTTTGTGTCCCGGACGGATTTGATCTGTGCCCATCGATATTGACGAAGCGACACTGCCAATACCCGTCGTGTTGATATAAACACCGTCGCCGTGGCCCCGCTCCACCACTTTGGTGTCACCGGTGACGATGGACGTATTGCAGGCGCGTGCAGCAGCGCCCATGGACTCGGCAATCTGCCTGAGTTGTTCCAGGGAAAAGCCTTCCTCAAGAATAAAACCCGCTGTGAGGTATAAGGGTTTGGCGCCACCCATGGCCAGGTCATTGATGGTGCCGTGCACTGACAGACTGCCAATGTCGCCACCGGGGAAAAAAAGCGGTGAAATGACGTGGCTGTCTGTGGCTGTTACCAGACGTTCGCCTGGATTGGGCAGGATGGCCTGATCATTCATCTGCCTGAGAATAGGGTTGTCAAAAGCGGGCAGGAAGATCTGATCAATCAACATACTGGTCGCCCGGCCACCGCTGCCATGGGCCATTTCGACAACCCCGCTTAATACTTTTCTGGCTTTCGATTGATTAAGGGCAGGTGCATTCATCACAGTGACTCAGTGTTAATCAGGTGTTGGTTATAGGTGTAGTAGGCGGCGCAGGCTCCTTCCGACGAGACCATGCATGAACCCAAAGGATTGAAGGGGGTACAGGGCTTGCCGAAGAGTTTGCATTCGTCAGGCTTCTTGCGGCCTGTCAGCACTGCCGGGCATTCGCAAGCTTTGTTATCGACACCGTGAGATGGAGGAATCTCAAAGCAGTATTCTGCATCACGATGCCGGAATTCTGGTCTTATTGCCAATGCACTGTGTGGCATTCTACCGAGACCGCGCCATTCAAAGTCGTCCCGCAAGAGAAAATATTTGGCGATCATGCTTTGTGCTTTGCTGTTACCTTCAGGCGTCACGGCGCGGGTGTATTGATTCTCGACCTGACAGGTACCGGCGTTGATTTGTTGTACCAGCAGCAGTATTGAGTGCAGGAGATCGAGGGGTTCGAAGCCGGAAATAACAATGGGGACCTGATAACGTTCTGCTAGAGGAAGGTAGGCGTCACTGCCTGTAATCAGGCTGACATGCCCGGGGCCAATCAAACCCTCGAGAATGCGCTCGCCGGATTCAAGACCAGGCTCGAGAATGCCCTGTATCGCGGGTGGCGTAAGCACATGATTACAGAACACATACAGGTTTTCGATTTCCTGTTTTTCAGCCTCATCCATCATCAGGGCTGTCGGTGGCGTGGTGGTTTCAAACCCCACGGCAAAAAACACGACCTTTGCATCGGGATTTGCTTTGGCGATTTCCAGAATCTGTGATGGCGAGTAGACCATCTCAACGCGCGCACCCTTTGCTTTGGCCTTCAGCAGACTCATTTGATCAGTGCCGGGAACGCGTAACATGTCTCCATAACTACAGAGAATGACATCCGGTCTCTCTGCCAGTGCAATGGCGGCATCAATCCTGCTAATGGGCAATACACAAACGGGGCAACCGGGACCATGCAGCATGTCAATGGGGGCGGGAAGCATGTCGGGTATGCCAAAACGAAACAGGGTATGTGTATGCCCGCCACAAAACTCCATAATGCGGTAGCGTATATCTGAATCAACTGTGTCGTTGATTCGCTCGATAAGTCTTTGTGCTGTGTCGCCATCGCGGAATTCGTCGAGGTACTTCATGGTGTCTCGCCTCCCTCTTGAAACAGCTGCAAGGTAGCCTTGGCTTCTTCCTCATCCAGTTTGCTGAGGGCATACCCCACATGGAGGATGACATAGTCTCCCACGTTTACTTCGTCGAGCAGGGCGATGGAGATTTTAGTGAGTACGCCCCCCAGCTCAACAATGGCTTCACCATCGTCTTCGAGGGATTCGATTTTAACCGGCAGTGCCAGACACATGATGGCTTCCTATTTGCTCTTTATTAATCTTGATCTTGTTGTGGTGCGCAGCGATCCAGGCTTGTCCGAGACTGATGCCACTGTCGTTCATCGGCACGGTCTCTGCCATATACACCTCAAACCCCCGTTGGCTAGCTGCTTCCAGCAAACCCTGGCGTAACAGGCGATTCTGAAAACAGCCTCCAGAACAGACAATTCGTCGGCAATCATAGCTGCTTGCCGCCCATTCCAGCCAGCGTAATAGCGCATCAATCAGCTCGGCATGAAAGCGTGCCGCAGCCTGTACTCTATCTCCATATTCCAGTAGAGGCGCGATCAGTGTATGGAGATCCAGCAATCCGGATTTACGAACGGGTATCCATTGTTCAGCTTCAGGTAGGCGATCAACCTGATAGGCGAGAGCTTCCAGCTCCATCGCGGCCTGGGCCTCAAACTGAACATCATGGCGCACATCAAGCAATGACGCGATGGCATCAAACCAGCGTCCGGCACTGCTCGTTGTGGGTGTTAGATCGGGTGACTGCAACAGCGCTGCTATGCCTGGATCGTTCATTTTTAATTTGAGCGCATCGGGTATGGCACTGCTGTGAATATGAGATGAGACTGCGGCAGCCAGTCGCCAGATCTCTCGCACAGCACGGTCACCACCGGGCATTGCGAGAGGGGAGAAGTGCGCAACTCGTTCCATACAACCCGCTTCACCAACGAACAGCTCGCCACCCCAGGCCGAGCCATCGTCACCCAGTCCGACCCCGTCGAGCGCCAGTCCGATCACCGGGCCGCTCAAATGATGCTCCGCCATGACGGCTGCTATGTGCGCACGATGATGCTGAACTTTAATCAATGGCAGCTTCCGTTGTTTGCTCCATTGTTCGGCAATCTGTGTGCTGTAAAAATCCGGGTGCAGGTCACAGGCCAATTGTTCCGGTTGAAAGCCGAAACTCTGTTCAAAGTGTTCGAGAACCTGAGTGAAATGCCTACAGTTGTCGGCACTGTCCAGATCACCGATAAAGGGCGACAGATAGGCCTTATGCCCCTGGGTGAAACAAAAGCTGTTTTTCAGATAGGCGCCAAAGGCGAGGGTGGGTTGTATCGCGGCAGCAAGGGATAGTGCTTCGGGAGCGATTCCCCGCGCGCGCCTGATCATCGTCGAAGGTCGGCCTGACTGAACGACCGAATCATCGCAGGACGCAACGATGTCCCGATCATGCATGAGAAACGCATCCACTTTGCCGGTAAATGTGTTCAAACAGTCTGTATTCTCACTGATCAAAGGTGATCCTGAAACGTTGGCGCTCGTCATCACCAGCAGAGGCGTTTGTGCTTGTTTCAGCCAGGAGCAACCTTCCGGTTTGTTTAACAGAGCATGGAACAGGAGATAATGGGCTCCCGTGTAGGGCAGCATGATGCCCAGATCCGATACGTGCGGCGCCACAACGTCTGATATTCCTTCTCTTCCTATCTGCTTGGGTAAAAGCATGATCGGCGCGGATGAGGATTCCATGTCTTGCAGAGGGGCTTCGTCGATCTGAACCCTCTCGGAGAGAGAGGCTGAATTTAAAGCCATAACGGCAAAGGGTTTGGCCGGACGATTTTTGATTTCGCGCAAGCGTTGGACTGCCCGGGTGTTGTTCGCATCACAAATCAGATGAAAACCGCCGATACCTTTGAGTGCCAGAATCTTTCCGGTGCTAATAAGCTTTGCTGCGGCCGTGAAGATATCGGTTTCTGCACAGGGCTTACCGTTTTTGTCCAGCAAACGATAGTGTGGACCACAGTCATGACAACATAGTGTTTGCGCATGAAAGCGACGATCACTGACATCACAATATTCCCCCGCACAGGAAGGGCAGGGATCAAATGCTGCCATACTGGTACGCTTGCGATCATAAGGCAGGTCGGTGATGGTACTGTAGCGCGGGCCGCATTCAGCGCAAAAGATAAAGGGGTGTCGCCAGCGACGGCTCTGCGGATCAAATAGTTCGCTCAGGCAGCTGGCACACAATGCCATGTCCGCAGCCTGCGTTGGCTCACCGCGAAAATCCAAGTCGCTATCAGCGATATGGAAACCACTGTCGATATCGTTTGCCGAATCAGTTTCCGAGCAGACAATCGCTTCGATGCGGGCAGATTTGGGTGCTTCGTTTTGCAGCTTGCGCTGAAATTCGTCAAGACTGTGTTGGCTGGCATGCAGGTCCACAACCACGCCCTGAGGATCGTTGTAGACCCTGCCGGAAATACCCATGGATTGCGCTAGTCGATACACAAAGGGACGGAACCCCACGCCCTGAACACGGCCGCGAATATGCAGTCTGGCGTGTTTCATGGAGAGGCAGAAACTGGCGTGCTTTCCTGGTCATCGATGCGGCTGTCCTGAGATTGCGATTGCAACCAGTTGAGCCATTGATCGAACTGATCGCCCTTGGTGGCCGATAGCGAAATGACTTCGATCGCCGGATTGATGCGTCGTGCATAGTCCACGCAACGTTCCAGATCGAAATCCACATAAGGCAGCAGATCCAGTTTGTTGATAATCATCAGACGAGATGCCCGAAACATGTCCGGATATTTCAGCGGTTTATCCTCGCCCTCAGTAACCGAGAGCACGACAACTTTTGCCTGCTCACCCAGATCAAAGCCGGCAGGGCATACCAGATTGCCGACATTCTCAATGAATACATAGTCAGAAGCATCGAGATCCAGTTCATCAAAGGCATGTCCGACTCCATGGGCGTCGAGGTGGCATCCCTTACCGGTATTGATTTGTACTGCCTTCGCCCCGCTTTGACGTATGCGCTCGGCATCGTTTTGTGTCTGCTGGTCGCCTTCTACAACGGAAACACAATGGGTGTCACCGAGTCGTTTGATCGTTTCTGTCAACAGGGTGGTTTTGCCTGAACCGGGACTGGAAACCAGGTTAAAAGCGAGACAGTGCGAGCGCGCCAGCCTTTCCCGGTTGCGGGCAGCGTACTGATTATTTTTGCTGAGCAGGTCGGTTTCGACTTCTATCAGCCGGGCATTTTCCTGCGGCGAGTGCTGATGGGAATGGTTGTGGGCATGATCATGGGAGTGCTCGTGGGAATGATTATGGGAAGCTTGTTCCGGTCCCGAACAACCGCAGACGCTACACATTAGATTGATCCTCGCAAGTGGTGTGAGCCAGGTAAAACATGAACGCAATGACGGGCATTTACAATACCTCCAAAGACTTAATGCGTACTGCATCACCCTGAATCACTTTCTGGCCAAATGTGCCGCATCGGGAACAGGGATCATAGAGTTGTTTGAGAGGGCCCTCAAATCCGCATTCCGGGCAGCGACTACGTCCTTCAAGGTGGCAGATCTCCAAATCTGCCTCAGAGGCAGGGGAATTGTGCATAACCGATTCAAAGCAAAAACGCATGGCATCCGCTTCTACATGAGACAGTTCACCGACTTCCAGCAGAACCTTTGTTACCCGGGTGAACCCTTGACGTTCTGACTGTTCGACAATCAGCTCTCTCATACTCTCGGCGAGTGACAGTTCATGCATGATGAATCAACTCGTTCGACTTATCCAATCGCATGGTAGCGAGCCAGGCCTGAAAGTAGGTCAATGCCGCCTTCAGGTTGGCTGCCGCTGAGGATGAGAGCTGTTCATCAAACTGATCAAACTCAACGCCTCGAATGGCGAGTACATAAGCCTCGGGAGACTTGGCATACAGAGTCTGGCATAGCTGCAGTACCGCCCCCGGGCTGAGACTATGACTGCCCATCAAGGCGTGCTCGGGTGCCGCCAATGGTTCGAAGGTAAAAGGCTCGTCTCCGGAAATACACGCGTCAACAAAAATCACGTAGTCAAAATTCTGGATATCAAAGGCATCTTCAACGCTCAGCTGATAATTGCTTTGCAGCGTCAGTCCAGGCAGATCGAGCGTTTCCAGTTCGTTGATAAAAGCGGGTCCAAGACCGTCATCCTGCCGACCGGGATTGCCATAGCCAATGACCATGGTTGACCTATTTATTTCCGGCGAGTTTGCAGCCACAGCCACTACCCGCCAGCACTTTGCTCAACAAACTGACTGCCGCTCTTGATCAGCTTGTTGTCGGCATCAAACAATTCCACGACCAGAGGCATTTGACCGAGTGCGTGGGTGGCACATGACAAACAGGGGTCATAAGCGCGCACAGCCACTTCAATGTGATTCAGCATTTCTTCACTGATTTTAGGCTGGCCGGAAATGTATTTGCGGGCAACGTCAGTAACCGCCCGGTTCATGGCGGTATTGTTGTGAGTCGTCGAAACAATCAGGTTACAGTAGGTGACCTGATCGTTTTCGTTGACTTTATAGTGATGGAAGAGGGAACCGCGGGGCGCTTCGATAACGGCAATGCCTTCCTCACGTCGTTCACCTCGAAGCTTGAGGTCTTTTCCATGAATGTCCGGATCGTGAAGCAGCTCCTTTATCTTCTCGACACAGTGCAGAACTTCAATCATCCGCGCCCAATGATAAGCGAGCGACATGTTGACCGGTTTGTGGTGTCCGAATTCCCGGAACTCCTTGAGACGCTGATCAGCAAGCGGAGTGTCAATAAAACTGACCGTATTAAGACGCGCCAGGGGGCCGACGCGATACCAGCCATCGACGTTGCCGCGACTTTTGATAAAGGGAAACTTCATGTAGGACCAGGGTTTTACTTCTTCGACAATAAAGCGGTCGAAATCCCGATAATCCACCTGATCAAAAATCAGGTTACCGTTGGCGTCGATGGAGCGCAGGTTGCCGTCATAGAGATCCAGCGCGCCGTCTTCCCGAATCAGTGACATATGATTGGACTTGAAACTGGCAAAGCTCTCTACCAAAGGCATGTGTTCGAGGGTGTAATTTTTGGCGATGTCTACCGCGTCCTGTGACCATTCGATCATTTGGTCGACATCTTTCAGCAGCGCGTCGCGCTCTGTGATCGACAGGCTTTTGTTCATGCCGCCCGGCACGGCGGTGTTGCCGTGAATTTTCTTGCCTGCCGTATATTCAATCACTTCCTGGCCATACTTGCGCATCAATACGCCTTTGCGGGCCAGCTCGGGAAACTCTTTGATAATCGCAAATATGTTGCGTTTTTTGGCCGGCGCGCCGAAGCCGAACAGCAAGTCCGGTGAACTCAGGTGGAAGAAATGCAGCACGTTGCTTTGCATGATCTGGCCATAGTGCATCAGGCGTCGCATTTTTTCCGCAGTGGGAGTGAGTTTGTCGACGCCAACAATCATATCCATGGCTTTGGCGGCGGCCAGATGGTGGCTGACCGGACAGATGCCACAGAGACGCTGTACGATAACAGGCACTTCCCACAGCATGCGGCCCTGGATAAAGCGCTCGAAACCGCGAAACTCGACAATATGCAGACGCGCTTCGGTGACATTATTGTGCTCATCCAGATGCACCGTCACTTTGCCGTGACCTTCCACCCGGGTTACCGGTTCAATTTCGAGTATGCGTGCCTTTTGCTTTTTCATCTTTATACTTAACGTTAGAGTTTAAGTTAATTAATTATCCCATTGATATTAATCATATTTTATAAGTACAGAATCAAGCTTGGGTGCTTCTCCCTTGATCAGAGCCGATAGCGCATACCACAAGGTATCGCCACTGGGTGGGCATCCTGGAATCTGGTAATCCACTTTCACCACATCAACACAGGTGTACACCTTGTCGAGCAGAAGAGGAAGCGCCGGGTCGTTGGGAATCTGGTTGTCTGGATTCAGCACCTTTGGCGAACTGTAAGCCTCATCAAGACATTCACGCAGGGGGTCGTCCGAATGCATAATGGCGTTCCGCATTACCGGCAAGCCACCCATGATTGCGCACTGGCCGATTGCAACGAGAATGTCGCAGTTTTGGCGAAACTCACGCAGCACGTGAACATTGTCTTCGTTACAGCAGCCGCCTTCTATCAGACCAATGTCACAGCGACGGGTAAAGCGCTTCTTATCGTTGAGTGGAGAGCGATCAAATTCGGCAAGCTCCATCAAGTCGAAAATACGCTCGTCAATATCTAGTAAAGACATGTGACAGCCAAAACATCCGGCCAGGGAAGCCGTCGCAATACGCTTTTTCCTCATTCGATTTCCCCGTCCGGATTGTTGGGGCCGGTGTTATCGTCCATATTGCCGCGAGCTCCCGGAAAATCAGCTGGATCAATCTGATGGACTTTGATCAGTTTGCCTGCCTGCAAATGACTGTGGTGTTTCTCTACTTCCGCACCGATGCCTTCCTTGTCGAACTGACGTTCCCCGACGGGAGCAAAGAAGCCTTCGTTCTTGCGGATGATGCAGCCTACCGGGCAGACCTCCAGCGACATGGCGTAATCATCAATGTCTGCATTGGTGTCTGCCAGGCAATCACCGTTCACGCCAATGCGTTTGTGAATGCCGCGCCCTACATACTCAAATACATTCTTGCCGTCCACATCCCGTGAAGCTCGAATACAACGACCACACAGAATGCAGCGATTGTTGTCGAGCGCAATATCCGGGTGGCTGGCATCCACCGGCCTGACAGGCTGCAGATATGGGTAGGTGGTGGCTTCGGAGATGCCCAGGCGATAGGCCATCGCCTGCAGCTCACAGCGACCACTGGCTTCGCATATTGGACATAGGTGATTGCCTTCGTGGAATAACATGCGCACCAGATCCTGGCGGTAGGCATGAATTTCGCTGCTCTCATTTTCAATCACAGCGCCATCTTCAACCGGTTGTGTGCAGCCGGCGACGACACGGCCATTTACCTTGACCGAACAAACCCGACAGCTTCCCTGAGGTACCAGCCCTTCAGAGTCGCATAGCCGGGGGATATAGATACCCTGGCTGTCACAGGCGTCCATAATGCTCTGACCGGATTCCACCTCTATGCGGTGTCCATCCACTGTAATAGTGACTTTACTGGCACTCATGAGTCTGTTCCCCCAAGTTCGGGGTCATAGACGATGGACCGTCGCTTGGCGATGATACGTGCTTCGTCCAGGGCATGGTGAATATTGAAACCGACCTGGGAGCCGTCAGGATAATCCTTCAGTAAAGCGGCGTAGACCAGAGGGAAGTTCTTGATCGTCGACAGCAGGGGATTGGGAGAGGTATGCCCCAAACCACACCGGCTTGTCTGGATCACGGTTTTACCCAACTGCTGAATGTACTCAAGATCCTTTTTCTCGCCAAGACCATTCATTATTTTTTCCAGCGCCTTCTTCATAAAGACATTGCCCACCCGGCAGGGTGTGCAGTAGCCGCAGCTCTCTTCGATGAAGAAGTACATAAAGTAATCAACAATTTCCAGGATGTTGCGGTGACTGGCAAATACCATAATGGCCCCCGCAGTTGGCAGATCCTCAAAGCACAGGCGTCGATCAAAATCATTTAATCCAACCATAACACCGCTGGCGCCACCCACCTGTACCGCCGCGGTATCATGTGCCCCAGCCATCTTGAGAACCTCCCGAAGGGTTACACCCATGGGTAGCTCATAGACACCGGGGTGATCACAATCGCCCGCGACACTCAATAGCTTGGTTCCGGCGCTTTCTTTGGTACCGATCCCTTTAAACCAGTCTGCGCCGTGTTCGATGATTCTGGGAACACAGCAAAAAGTTTCGACATTATTGACGATGGTTGGTTTTCCCAGATAACCCACTTGAGCGGGAAAGGGCGGTTTGTTCTTGGGTTCGCCGCGTTTGCCTTCACAGGAACTGATCAGGGAGCTTTCTTCTCCGCAGATATAGGCGCCGGCACCCAGTTGAATGCGAATATCAAAGGAAAAGCGCTGATGTTCACTTTCATCGATCAGAATGTCTTCACCCAGCAAGCCGTCCGAGCGCCTGCTGGCCAGAACCGATTCCAGATAGGGAAGCAGGTAGCGGTATTCCGCCCGCAGATACAAAATGCCATGCTCGCTGCCAATGGCGTAACCGGCGATGGTCATTCCCTCGAACAGAAGATGGGCACGCTCGGTTAACAGCACGCGGTCCTTGAAGGTACCCGGTTCGCCTTCATCCGCGTTGCAGATCACGTAGCGCTCCGTGGAAATGGTTGTCGCTGCCATTTTCCATTTGATGCCGGAGGTAAAGCCCGCACCCCCACGGCCACGCATATTGGAGTCGATGACCGTTTGCAGGATATCTGCCGGTCGCGATTGCAGCGCCTTGATCAGACCCAGGTTTTTTTCTTCTCCTTCCAGCAATACCGGTCCCGTCTGACGGATATTGTTGCTCACGACGGATTGAACGAGAGGATGCGCATTCTGGCCATCGCCAAACGATTTGATCAGGGATTTAATATCACCGTTTTTGCGGAGGGTACTCACCAGACGTTTTGCTTTGGTAGGTGTGAGCTTGGTGATGACTTCGTTATTGACCAATGCCGCGGGCGCCTGATCGCACATGCCGATACAGGGAGTCATATGTAATGAAAACAGACCGTCGGTACTGGTTTCACCGGCCTTGAGATGCATGGCCTGTTCCAGTGCTTCGCGCACGGCTTCCATACCGGCGTGGCGGTCAATAATATCTTCACACAGGTAGATTGTGTGTCTGCCCTGAGGCTCAGTTCGGAAGAAGGCATAAAAGGTCACCACGCCTTCGACTTCGACCCGGAAGGTATTGGTAAGATCAGCGATAAGCTTCATGGCGTCTGGGCTGATCCAGCCGAGATGATCCTGAACGTCCCAAAGGATGTCCAACATGCGACCGGCGTCGTGATTGAATTTGGAGCAGGCGGTTTTAACGATTTGCTGGGTATTCATGAGGCGCGTTCTTATTGTTCTTCCTTTGACTTAGCTTATCCTTTTTTACCCGAAGATCGCAAAGCATGTCTTGATGTTTATCAAGCATCGCCCTGCATTGTGAAGTTCAGAGTAGTTACGAGACAGGGACCACAAAAATGATTCAATTTGGGAAGCCATGCCTCACGGGATAGACTGTTCAACGAGTCTGGAATCGATGCTAGTACGCAAAGTTTGCGAGTTGATGACAGCGGCTCTGGTTTATGGCTAGCCGAAATGGACTATAGGAGTTATGGATACCGTTAAAATAAAAAGAGGTTCCGAGAATCCGGCTATCCAATTCAGGTAGCTATGCTACATTCAAGCTATGAAAGCGCTAATGTTCCTAGTGATCTTGCTTATGTCAGTGGAGTTATTGGCTGACAGCAAAACCATGCCGCCATTGCACTTTGGCTATGCCGAAGCGTGCCCGCATATGTGCCCCGATAATGCTAACAAGGGTTTTACGGTCGATATCGCCAGAGTTATTTTTGAAGAATCAGGATACAAAGTAATATTTCATGCCTTTCCATGGGCCAGAGCTGCGGCCAACGCTCGCAGCGGCAAGCTGGACGGCGTGTTGTCGGCGGGCAAAGAAGAAGTGCCCAGTATGGTTTTTCCGAGCGAAGAGATAGCAGTGCAGAGCGACTGCTTTTTCGGGCGAGTAGAGGATTCCTGGCAAGCATCCGACTCGGCCCAGGCGTTTCTCAAACGGCGCACCATCGTGTTCAATGGCTGGGTTAAGGAGAGACAATACCTCCTGGATCTGGGGCGTAACGCTTATACCAACGCTTTTTTGCATTTTTCCATTGATGACCAGTATACCTCTCGTGTGGTCAATATGGTGAAGCTGGGCAGGGCGGATGCTTTCTGGATGGACAAAATTGTCTTTGCCTACAATCGACAGCTCTTTCCGGAACTGCTAAATCAGGATATTCAATCCCTGGGCTGCATTCATTTCCAAAAACTATATCTGGCACTCTCTCCGGCGACTCCTCATCGATCCAACCAATTGGCCCATGAATTTGATACGGGGATGAAGCGCTTACGTAAGAACGGTCAGCTCAAGACTATTTTAGCAAGGTATGGTTTAAGCGACTGGAGAGAACGCTAAATGGCGAAAGAGCTATGCTTGTGTCTGTGAAAAATGTTCCCTTCACACATACACCTATTAAGGAATTGATTATTGGAGTTGTTACGCTGTCATGCTTGTCTTCCTGAAGCGTCGTTTAAAAATGTGGCCTGGTTTGTTGTGTTTGCTGTTAGCGGCAGCTCAGCCGGCCTTGGCCCGGTGCATCGGCTTCGTAACTGCTGGAGGCGGCACGGGTTTCTGGAAGCTGGTACAACAAGGTGCGGAACAGACAGGTGCTGAGTTAGGCTACGAGATTGTGTCTCGCGGTGTAGCCGACGAATCCGACAATTTAGGGCAGACAAAGGTTATTGATTATGTGATCAAACAGGGCTGTCTGGGCCTGGTGTTGGCGCCAAACTCCCAATCAAGCGTAGAGCGAGTCAGTGCGCTGAAGAAGCGGGGCATTCCGACGGTTTATATTGATCGTGACCTTGGTGGCGAGCGCTTAAGCGTGATTAGAACGGATAACTACAAGGCCGGTGTTCAGGCCGGTGAAGCAATGGTTAAGGTTCTTGGCGCGGGGGCTAACATTGCCGTATTGCGAATGAACCCGGAAGTGGTCTCAACCACTCAACGTGAACGGGGCTTTGTCGATGTGGTCGCTGCGGCAGGCTTGAAAGTCATTGTTGATGTCTACCTGGGCACACGAGTAGGGCAGTCCAGGGAAAAAGCGGAGCAGGTAATCAATGCACATCCGGACATTCAGGGCATTTTTACGCCTAATGAATCCACAAGCCTCGCTGCGCTGACGGTCACCAAACTCCTTGCCAATGACTCACGACCAGTACACATTGGCTTTGACAGTCATCCACAGATGATCAAAGCTATTGCTCAGGAAAGCATGTACGCCATCGTTGTCCAGAATCCAAAGAAAATGGGCTATCAGGGTGTTTATACCCTGCATAAGGTTTTGCAGAAAGAGGCGGTTCAGGAGGAAGACTTTACCGAGACGGTGCTGATAACGAAAGAAAATCTTGAGGCGGAGCCTGTAAGGGCTTTGATCGGAGATTCATGAATCGCAATAGCTGATATGTGCCGGATTACCCGATCCATGTTAAAACGCCCTCACTTATCTACTTTAACTTTTTCAGTAAACGCCCAATCCGCGGTTCCGAATTAGCAATTTGTCACAGGACTCTACACAGTCTGGCTCGATAAATCGTTCAAGTCGTTCTACATTAAATACAGCTCTTTTCGACAATATTGAACAAAGGGATTTCAATGCAGGATCGCATGCACCTTGACTGGCGAATTTTCGTCTTTCTGATCTGTTCCGTCCTGAGTATCAACACGGCTTGGGCTCTTGCGGAGCGCCAGGACAGCAGCCTGACACATACAGAGAAAACCTGGCTTGACGCCCACCCGACGATCCGCGTCGCTTTTGACGGTTTTTTCCCGCCTTACAGTTTTATCAACGACAACAATGAGCTCGAAGGCTTCTCGGTTGACGTATTTCGACAACTGGAAAAGCAGTTGGGCGTGCGTTTCGAGATATATCCGAAACATGAATGGAAAGGACTGTATGAAGCCGCTAAGTTGCGAAAACTCGATGTGGTGGCAACCATGGTTAATCGTGAAGAGCGTGCTGAGTGGTTTAAATTTACTGCGCCTTACATCGAAAAATCCCTGGTGATTATTACCGACGCGGATAACACCAATATTCAACATCGCTCAGATCTGAAAAACAAAAGAATTGCACTGGTAAAGGATTATCAATACGCAAAAACTGTTGTTGAGCAGTTTCCCAATGCTTCTCCTGTATACACCGATACGATTGTTGATGCCTTCAATGCCGTGACCTTCGGTGACGCCGATGCTGCCATTGCTTTTTTGGGAGCGGGGCATTTTTACCGCACAAAATACCTGATGAGCAATCTCAAGTATGCGGCGATCTTCGACAAGTATGGTTCTCCTGAATCGATCGCGGTACGAAATGACTGGCCCGAACTGGCCAGCATCCTGGATAAGGCTTTGACAAATATTCCTGAAGCTCAAATGCAGGCTTTGAAGGAGAAATGGCTGCCAGTGGACTACATGAACGAGATGGTAGAAATTAATCTGACGGACGCAGAGAAGCAATGGATCAAGGAGCATCCCACTATCCGGCTGGGCGTCGACCCCGAATTCGCGCCTTTCGAATTTATTGAAAATGACCGCTACAGCGGAATGGCGTCCGACTATATCCGCTTACTCAATCAACGCCTCAATCTCAATATGGAAGTGGTCGAAGGGCTGAGCTGGAAACAGGTTATTGAAAAGGCCAGGCAACGGGAGCTGGATGTCCTGCCGGCGGTAGGCATGACCGAAGAGCGGAAACAATACCTGAATTTCACCAAACCCTATCTCAACTTTCACCGCGTGATAGTAACCCACGATGAATCACCTTTCATTGTCGATTTGCGAGACTTGCGAAAGCGAAAGGTTGCGGTCCAGGTCAACTCTTCACATCACGGATATGTCATGGAACATTCTGACATCACCCCGGTAACCTATCCAACATTGAAGGAAGCACTGTTCGCCCTTTCTGGCGGTGAAGTGGATGCCTTTGTAGGCAATGTCGCATCCACAACTTACTGGATTCGCAAACTTAACCTGACTAATCTGAAGGTCGCCGCCCCGGTTTCTCGCGAAGTGCAAAGCCTGCATTTTGCCGTGCGTAAGGATTGGCCGGAACTCGTCGGCATATTGGAAAAAGGTCTCGGCAGTATTACCGCAGAACAACAGAAAGCCATTTCTGAAAAATGGATGTCGGTCCAGTATGGCTATGACCTTGATATTGCGCTGGTTTGGAAAATTGTTGGAATTCTCTTTGCAATCGTCGTGCTGGTGTTCTTCTGGAACCTGTCGCTCAAACGGAAAGTCAATCAGCAAACTAATGAACTGATGCGTTCGGCCCACTATGATTTTCTAACTGGATTACCGAATCGCTTTCTGATTGAAGACAGATTGACGCAACAAATCAACAATGCGCGGCAGACTCACACCAATGTCGCGGTGATCTCCATCGACCTGGATGATTTCAAGAAAATTAATGACTCTTTTGGCCATAACGCAGGTGATACCGTTTTATCTGAAGTGACAAGCCGACTCAACAGTGTTGTCAAAGAAGGGGATAGCCTCGGCCGTATCGGAGGTGACCGCTTCCTGCTCATCTATTCGGATTTTACAGAAAGCACCGATGCTGCGGCCAAGGCCCAGGATGTGGTCGATTGTTTTATCAAAGCGTTTTCTTTCGATCAACGCGATTTCAACTTGAGTGCCAGTATCGGTATTGCCATTTACCCTCAGGATGGCAGGGATTCTGCGGAGCTCATCAAACATGCCGGATCAGCTACCTCTCATGCCAAGGAAAGCAGTCGCCAGTCCTATGCCTTCTATACCGCGAACTTGAACGAAAAGGTGTCCCGCCGCTTGCAAATTGAGCAGCAACTTCGGGGAGCAATGGATCGGGGTGAATTTTCTCTGGTGTACCAGCCGAAAATTGATGCCGCTACCTTGGATATTGTGAGTTTTGAAGCATTGATTCGATGGAACAACGAAGCACTCGGTAACGTTTCACCCGTCGAGTTTATTCCCGTTGCTGAAAAAAGTGAGGTCATAGAACAGATCGGTTTGTTTGTGGTACGGGAATCACTCAATTGCCTGGCCAAGTGGCAGCGCCAGTTTAATAGACCATTCAAAATGGCTGTTAATTTCTCGCCCAGTCAATTCAAATCGCGGGAGCTCGTCGCGGATGTCAAGCATTCCATTGAATACGCTCAGGTCAAATATGAAGACCTTGAAATCGAGATTACTGAGGGGATTTTGCTCGGTGGTTTTCCGGACACAGAGTTTATCCTCAATAAACTGGAATCGTTGGGTGTACGTCTGGCCATGGATGATTTCGGCACCGGTTATTCGTCCATGAGCTATCTGCGCAAGTTTAAGTTCGATACCTTGAAAATTGACCGGGAATTTATCAACGACTTACCTGATAACGACGCTGTCTGCAAACTTGTTGTTGCCACGATTGTGATGGCCAAAGGACTGGATATGGAGGTCGTTGCGGAAGGCGTGGAAACCGAAGCGCAGCGTGATTTTCTCATCCGTAAGCAATGCGATCTGCTACAAGGCTGGTTGCTAGGTAAACCCGCCGCCGCAGAGGACATTACAGCAATATTGCAGAGTTCTCGCGAACAGCGCAGTGCTGGCTAATACAGCACTTTGAGCGCTAATAGTCCCCGGAAAAATTTGCCCCATCACGGTAACGGGCATCAAGCACCTTGCGCAACTCCGCTTTGAGCTGGCGCGCCAAGGCTGCGTGCGATTTATGGAGGTAGTGATACAAAGGATAGCTGGCAAACGGAGGTTCAATGATGCGAACCTTTCCCGTGCTGTCGCTTCGTTTTGCTTCCAAAGCATCGCTTAACATCATGATGACCACGTCCACTGCACCGGCCTGCAATAACCTCATTAACTGCTCATCATTGTTTACGGTCACTTTTCGCAGCAGGTCAAGGCCTTCCAGCTCCTTGTCAATAAATGCAATACCACGCCGTATTCCCAGAGCGAAAGGCGTTAACTCATTCGGCGAATTTATCTGAATGTCAGTGTTTGTGACGACGAACACCGCTTCAATAGCGCAGAGGGGAACGTCAACACGTACAAGGTTGGGATACTGGTCGCCGATGGCTTCAATTCTCGCCAATTCTCCGTCAACCTTTCCCAGGTTGGCCATTTCGAGGGCTCGCAGGCCCGGGTATAGGAGGAGCTTAAAGTCTATCCCGAGATTCTGGTAGGCCTGTTTAAGCAATACCGAACAAGGATCGCCAGCCGATGAACCTTCCATTGCGGAAAACCTGAGTGTCTGTGCGCTTGTGTCGTGAACAGCAATGGCTTGCAACGAAGCCAGCAATACCAATAAACGTATCGATGTCGGCATGCTCAATCCGCGTTTGCACATGATGCATCCAGAGGTGGTTGGGCCTTGCCTCCATGCGAAATCTTCTTAGTGTCCCTTCACCAAGACTAGCTGAAAAATGTAACTTGGGCGCAGGCAAATCGAAATACTTTGAAATTCCCTGGCTTCAATACCATATTTTAGAATCTGAAAGAAAGCATAAAGGGCAGGAATCAATTCATGGAGTTTAAAGACTATTACAAAATTCTGGCTGTGGATGAAAAAGCGAGTGCGTCAGACATAAAAGCCGCGTACAGGAAGCTGGCGCGTCGCTATCATCCGGATGTCAGCAAGGAGGATAAGGCTGAGGACAAATTCAAGGAAGTCAGCGAGGCCTATGAAGTGTTAAAGGATCCGGAAAAACGCCGTGAATACGATGAACTTCGTAAAATGGGAGCGAGTTCGCGGGACGGCCAGTTCCGACCGCCTCCGGGTTGGCAATCCAGTGCGGAGTTTACCGGAGGTGGATTTACTGACGCCGATGCTGCGCATTTCAGCGATTTTTTTGAAGCCATGTTTGGACGAGGTGGAGATGCCCGTCATTACACTTCGAGACAGAAGGGACAGCGGAATTATTCGATGCGCGGTGAAGATATCCACGCTCAATTGTCCTTGTTTCTCGAGGAAGCCTGCCAGGGAATTGAACGGCAGATTACCTATCAGGTCCCGGAAATCAGCGAGCTCGGTCAAATCCTCCATCGCCACAAAACGCTTAAGGTCAAGATTCCTGCCGGCGTTAGCAATGGCCAGATTATTCGCTTGAAAGGACAGGGCGGTCCGGGTGTCGGCGGCGCGCCAAATGGTGATTTGTTTATCGAAATCAGATTGGCACCGCACCCGGTTTTCTCTGTTGATGACAAGGATCTTATTCTGACCCTTCCCGTCTCACCGTGGGAAGCCGCATTGGGTGCGAGTGTAACAGTACCGACTCCGACAGGTTCCTGCGAAATGAAAATACCGGCTAACAGCAACAGTGGAAACAAACTGCGCTTAAAAGGCAAGGGACTACCGGGTGACCCTCCCGGAAATTTGATAGTGATTTTGAAAATCGTCTTGCCGGAAAACCTGGATGACAAAGCCAAAGGTTTGCTGAACGCGCTGGCTGAGGCCACTCCGTTCGATCCCAGAAAAGACTTAGCCAAAGCATAAGCGCACGCAGGGAGATAGTATGAAACAATTTGTTGAAGTCGAATTATTGGATGCACACGGTCGTTACACCTTGCGTGAGTTGTGTGAGCATTGCTCTGTCAATGCGGATACGGTCATGACCTTTGTCGAGTTTGGTATTGTTTCGCCTCAAACCGACGACGAGAAACACTGGCTATTTTCAGCACAGGCCCTGAGTCGTATGAATCGGGCGTTGCGTTTACAACGGGACCTGGAAGTCAACCTCCCGGGTTTGGCACTGGCTCTGGATCTGTTGGATCGTATCGATGAACTGGAACAAGCCATGGACATCGCCAAGCGCGAACTCTAAGCGCTTTGCATAGGAGTAGGGTGATGCTCTGGCGTTTATTTCTCGCGAACTTCCTGTTGATACTGGTCTGCTGGACGCTGCTTATCAAATATATATTTCCCATTGCCTATGCCCTCGCCTACGGGAGCCCGGCGTTTGAGTATGTTTACTGGGATTTTTGGCCGCTGGTGCACGTTTACCTGGCCTGGGCCATCTATAAGCTTCCCGCCCATACCTTAAAGTTGGTTATCCTGGTATCAGGCCTCGAGATAGTGATTATTATAAGTTTCTTCGTACTGTTTCTGGCTGATCCGGAATGGAGCATCTGGCGTACCAACTGGTTCATCAACAAGGTGTTTGTTCTGGCCTGCTTTGTCCTGTGTATGGCAACGGCCCTGATCAGACCCGACTGTTTCAGGAGGACGGTGTCGTGAAAGTTGAGTTTAGTCGCCGTCAATTGCTTCAAGTGGCCACAGCAGGAGGTATGGCGCTTTGTGGTGTGCCGGTATTTGCTGCAGATAGTCAAGGTATACGCAGCAAGCCGATTCCGACGACGGTTGAACCCCTGCCGGTCATCGGGATGGGCACCTGGCGAACCTTCAATGTCGGCAGCGACCCTCGATTGCTGAACTCCCGCAAACAGATTGTTAGAACATTTTTTGAACGCGGCGGAGAACTGATCGACTCGTCTCCCATGTACGGCTCTGCACCTGATGTCATGGGCTACGTTCTGAAAAAACTTGGGTCGGCTAAATCACTATTTGCTGCGGAAAAAGTCTGGAGCCCTGCTGGCGGCAATGCGCGAGAACAATTTGAAGAGCTGGGTCAACGTTGGGGGCTGAAAGGCTTTGATTTGTTGCAGATCCATAATCTGCATGACTGGCGTGAACATCTGGCTGTGCTGAAGGATATGAAAGCACAGGGTTTGATTCGCTACATCGGTATCACTACCTCCCATGGTCGACGTCATAGTGATTTGGAACGCATCATGTCGACCGAAACGATCGATTTCGTTCAGCTCACCTACAACCTGACACATCGTGAAGTGCAAGAGCGCCTGTTGCCCCTGGCGCTCGACAGGAAAATCGCCGTGATTGCCAACCGTCCCTACGATGGCGGTTATCTGATAAAAGGCTTGAAACGTAAAGCCTCTACACCTGAATGGGCACGGAAGGAATTTGAGTGCGAAACCTGGGCAGACTATCTACTCAAATTCATCGTCAGTCATCCAGCGATCACCTGTGCCATTCCGGCGACATCCAGGCTTGAGCATATGGAAGAAAATATGGAGGCAGGGCGGGGGCAGATGCCAGACCAGTCGCTGCGGCGCAGAATGATCGAACATGTCGAAGCGCTATGACGGACTGGTCAACGTATCGCCTACAGGACTTCATCCCTTATAGCGATGAGGCATATTTCCGGATGCTTGAACGTGTAGGGGAGGCGTATTGGCCTCTTCACATCATCAGCATTTTAGTGGTCTGTATTCTTTTCACCCTGGCTATCAAGGGTAAAACAAAAGCGCTGTTGTTCTTGATGGGCCCTACTTGGCTGTTTGTTGCGTACGGGTTTTTATATCACTATTTCGCAGAGCTGAACTGGGCGGGAGAATGGATGGCATGGGCGTTTGTCTGTCAGGCCGTTTTATTCGTCCTTGTGCCCCTATCACCCTTATTGCCCTTATCACCCCTATCACATGAGGAGTGCTTTCGAGCAGATTCATCCCGCCCCATTTCCTTCGCTTTCAGTTGTGGTGTGTTGCTTTGTGCGATTGTCGTATACCCCTTGCATATCCTCATGGCAGAAGATTCATGGTACCAACTGCAGACATTCGGACTTCATGCTGATCCCACAGCCTTGCTGACCTTGGCATACCTGGCGCTGCTGCCCGACATTAAGCGTGTTTGGTACCTGGCGTTTATCCCGTCTCTCTGGCTGGTATTTTCCAGCCTGAATCTGTATTCGCTGAATTCATCGTTAGCATTGACCACCTTTGTGATGCTTTGTTTGGTTCTGGTCGCTTTGACGAGCACACGAAGACAAGCGAGTTGCTGAAACTTACGAACAAATGTACGTTTTGTTACATACATCACTCTAAGTCCCTTCGATCTGATCTACCATCGCTCCCCAAATAATAGCTAGAGCGTTAGCAGAACACATGGATGCTATGAAGTTACGCCACATTCGTTTTCCCGCATCGATTTTAGTTTCCCTGGTATCCCTTCGTTTGAAATTTGCTTTTAGTAGACAAATATCTGTCTTTATCCTGATTGGGCTGGCAGCTTTGCTGCATTCACCTGCTTACGCGAAAGATCAAAAAACCTTCTGTGTCTGGGATCCGGTTGGCCGCAACGGACCGGTGATGACCTTTTATTCCGATGTAATTCCCAAGGCGCTGGCATGGGGCGTCAATATCCGTTTTGAACCCTACACTGAAGAAACCGATGCCGTAAAAGCCTTTAAGGCAGGGAAGTGCGAAGCGGCTGTTCTGACCAGCATTCTCTCTCGACAATTCGTCAAGTTTGCCGGCACGATGGATGCGATTGGCGCCATTAACTCCCAGAAAGGGCTTGAGCTTGCCATCGCCACGCTGGCGCGTTCCCGGGCAGGTAATCTGATGATCGAAGGCAACTATGAAGTGGTCACCACTTTCCCGGTGGGCTCCATGTACGCGTTTGTTCGTGATCGAAAGGTTGACACCATTGATGATTTTTCAGGTAAGAAACTCGCTATATTGAACGATGATCCGCAGATGAAAAAATTCGCAGATCTCGCCGGTGCTTCAAAAGTGAATGTTACTCTCTCAACCTTTTCCGACATGTTTAATAACGGTGAGGTCGATATTTTGATCATGCCCGCTCTGGCCTATAACACCTTCGAGCTATATAACGGCCTAGGTGAAGACGGCGGCATCATTGATTACCGACTTTACTACGGCATGCTGCAGACCATCGCGAAGCGCGATCAGTTTCCGGAAGACTTTGGTGACCGCATGCGCAGCTACATGCTGACGCGCATGAAAGCCATGAACAAAATGGTTAAGGATGCGGAGGAAGAGATTCCCAAACATTACTGGATCAATACTAACCAGTTTGTTAAAGACGACATTGATCATTTCAGTAAACGTGTCCGTCTTGCTCTCCAGGATGATAACGTCAATAACGCCACCGCTTTAAAACTTTTCTGGAAAATTCGTTGCCGGCTCGATCCGTCACGGGGCGAATGTAAGGATCCTCCTTCCGTACAGTCACAGCAGCAAAAAATCGCGGAACAGAAACGCTTGGAAGAAGAACGTAAAGAAAAAGAACGCCTTGCCGCATCGCAGCGTCGTCAGGAGCAGGAACGCATTGCTGCAAAAAAACGGGCTGAAGAAGCTGCGCGCAAGGAGCAGGAACGTCTCGCTCTTGAAAGAAAACAGCAGGAAGAAGCGCGACTCGCAGCCGAACAGGCGAGACTAGAGCAGGAGCGTTTAGAGCGGGAACAGCTGGAAGCCGAAAAGCTGCGTCTTGAACAGGAAAGACTCGCGCTCGAACAAGAGAAAATTGAACAGGAACGACTCGCTGCTCAACAACAGCGTCTGGAAGAGGAAAAGCAAGCGCTTGAGCAACAACGCCTGGCGCTTGAGCTTGAAAAGAAAGAGCTTGAACAGGAAAGTCGCAGTCTCTGGGATATTCTTTTCGGCTGGATTTGACGAGTAACTAATTTGTAAAAGGTTTGGCCCAAGGCACACCGGTCCTGTTCTCATCCTCCATGACCATACGCGTGGACGCGATTTCGTCCCTGCTTTTTCGCCTGATACAGGGCTTTATCCGCTCTATCAATCATCACTTGAGCACTCTGCTCGGCTGTCGGCACGCAGGCATAACACCCCACACTGATTGTTACAGTATCGAAGCCATTATTATTTTTGTGCGGAATCGCCATGTCTTCAACTGCAGCGCGCAGTTGCTCGGCAATCTCCGTAGCCTCGTCGGTGGTGGTTGCCGGCAGAATGACAGCAAACTCTTCTCCGCCATAGCGTGCAGGGAGATCGGTGGCGCGGTGAAATATCTCATTAAATTGCATGGCTACACGTTTCAAACAGTCATCCCCTTCAACATGGCCGTAGTCGTCATTGAAGGATTTGAAATTATCGATGTCACACATCAACACGGCTAATGACTGCGACTCGCGTCCGCATCGGTTGATTTCATAATCCAGTCGCTCGTCGAAGAATCGTCGGTTGGCCAGTTCTGTCAAACCATCTGTATTTGCCTGCTTTTTCAGCTGGAGGTTTGCTTCATGCAAGCGCGTATGAGCTTCCTTGAGTTCCACACTTGAATTAAGCAGTTGCTCGTTCAAACGCTCCTGGGTATTGAGTGCAGCTTCGAGCTTTTGCGTGCGTTCGGCGACTTTGTCTTCCAATTGTTGGTAATTGCGTGCATTTTCCATGGAGATCGCGGCCTGCGCGTTAAGAATCTTGATGACCTCCAAACGCTCTGGTGTAAATACGCCTTCTGCAAGATTGTTTTCCAGATACACAATGCCGACCACGCGCCCCTGCAAGACGATGGGGTCACAAAGCACAGAAGTGATGGCATTGGTGGAAATATAGGTGTCCTGGGCAAAGCGGGAGTCACTGCCTGCATTATCAATTACCAATGCTTCCTGCCGGCGGTTTACATACTGAATGATCGACTCCGGGACCGCCATGTTGGTAATGGAATCGGAGGATTCCGAGGCTATATCCACCCTGATTTCATCATGTTCAATCCTGGCAACCGCTTCGATGTTTATTTCATCTTCCTGGATATTCAGCAAAACCCCTTTCTGGGCGCCGGCGTTTTCAACGGCAATAGTCAGAAGTGTTTTAATGAGTTCATCGAAAACGATCTCACCGGAAATAACCTGCGAAGCTTTGACAATTGAACTTATATCCAGATCCAGTGCTTGCGGTTGTGAGGTGGCCGTGCCTTTAGTCGTAAGCGGGTGAGTGGTCGTTCTGGAGTCATGCAGTCTCGGTGTTTTTTCCTGGGCAATCAAAGGATACAAACGGTGATAATGGGTTTTCAGATGAGCTACTTTGTTGCTCGCTCCCCAGTGGCTGTACAGATAATCTGCCTGCCTTAGGTAAATCAGCGTCAGGCGCTGCTGATTGCGGTGATGGAAGTAGTCTGTTGCCAATTCATAAGCAAGCGCCTGGTCTTGCACAAAGCCCTGGGTTTTGGCCAGATCGATGGCTGTTTCATAGTAGGTGAGGGCTTTGTCAGCCAGGCCTTGACGGCGCTTACCTGTCACTCTACATAACTCTGCCTGCACCAGATTCCAGCGATGCAAATGATTGTCTGGCGCATGCTTTGCCCAGTTTTTAAGTTTCTTTTGATTGCGCTTAACGCGATATAGAAGTCTGGCATGCAGGCTGCCAGGGCGGGCGTCGGCGTACGCGAGTAAAATCAGTGATTCGTAGTAATGAAACAGGATGTAGGCAAACATTCCTGCTCCGCCTTTAAGATACTCCCTTGCCTTTCTGGCAAATTCAAAGCCGTTTTCAGTATCGCGAAAATAAACGCATAGCATCAGTTTGGCGCAATAGAGGAGAAACAAGGTACTGACATCATTAACCTTTAGATGCTGGGATAGGGCGCGGGATTCCCGGTAGGCCGAGCCTTCCAGGCAGCTTGGGTCAGCGTTGTCCTCACTGAAATTGAGAGCCGTCTGCCACCAGACATCATGCCAAAAGAGCGATGAACCCACCTGAAAGGTTTCCAGGTCCCGATGGGCCTGCGTCATCTTTGGCAGGAGTTTGTTAAGCGGTTTTGCGCAATGAAAGTGCGCCTGCATGATATTGTTCAGTGAGTAGGATGCGTACTCGAAATCTCCTTTTTCCAGGGACATCTGATAGGCCTGGCTCAGTATATCGATGGATTCAGAGATATGGTGTTTGAATTGCCTGATTATCCAGCCGAAAAAGAATACCGGTTGCTGCAAGTTCAGATTTCTTGCCTTGGCGAGCTTGACCCCAAACTCGCCAAACGCATAGCCGTCATCGATATTGCCCAGTAATGCGCACTGAGTGATTCCCCACCACGAAAATCCATACCCGGAAATTGAAGAATAGCCATGAGCGACCGATTCCTGCGTCATCTGAAACACAATAAGTGCTACCAGGTCAGGTGAACTCCAATAAGCTGGCGGAATGGTCAAACCCAACAGGTTCATCGCTGCCAGTTTATGGGGATCCTTCATTGGGGGCAGGGCATATAGATCCTCGAAACTTTTTCCCTTGAGCGCTTTCTTTGTCTTAAGCAGCTTGCCCAATACCTGTAACTGGTTTGGTTTTTTCGGCAGATGAATACCGAGCAAGGCCAGTGCTTCCAGCGACACATCGACTGCATCATCCAGTCGATTCTGGGCGGTATACGCCTGCAACCTGATTTCATGGGATCTGATGCGTTCCAGAGGTGTGGTCACATTGGCCAGATAGGCATCCAGCCAGTTTTCCATGTCGTCATATCGTTTGGTAAGAAATCCCACTTCTGCCGCAAGCAGGTGCAGTTCGGCGCTTTGGGCATGATCATCCTGCCAGCTTTTGCTTCCAAGAAGCTCGAATGCCTGCATGAAATAGTGCAAAGCAGGAGCGTAAGCCGTGGAGCATTTCGCCTTGATCCCGGCATCAATATTTAGTTTTGCGACTATCGCACGCTGTTGGGCGTCCTTGATACGGACTTTGCCGATGTTGAAATGATTGACGATATTGAAGATGTATTTGTTCTGATCAGCTTCGCTCAGTTTATCCAACATGGCATACGCGATTTCAAGGTGCACGGTTTCCCGTTGTTTCGCGTCAATCAGACCATAGGCTGCTTGCTGTACCCGGTCATGAATAAACTGATAGGAAATATCCCCGGCTTCATCATTGACGCTGGCATAGCGATAGTTGAGGTCCAAAGGCTTGATAATGCCCTCTCGCAGCGGCACTTCCAGGTGAGCGGCGGCCTCGCTGGGAGCAAGATTCATAAGAATGGCAAGCGTTGCCAGATCAAAACGGCTACCGATACAGGCACCGAACTTGAGAGCGTTCTGTGTGTCTTCGGGGAATTGTCTGATCTTGGCCGCCATCAAAACGACGACATTGTCGGTAATATCCTTGGTTTCAACTTCCGCCTGCTTCCACATCCAGCAATCAAGCTCTGAATCAAAGTGAATCAGGCTATCTTTGTATAGATTGGTAAGAAACTGGATCAGAAAAAAAGCATTGCCCTGGGTTTTTTCAAACACCAGATCGACAAGGGTATCCACCCCCGGTGGATTGAGCAGGGCGTCGCTGACGAGTGCGTGGACATCTTCCCTTTGAAGATTCTGCAGCTGAATGTCTGTTATGCGGGCAGGGTAGTGTTCGATTTCATCAAGGGTCAATTTGAAAGGGTGTGTCGTATCGACCTCGTTGTCCCGATAAGCACCAATTAATAGCAAATGGTTTATTTCCTGGTCGCTCATCAGGAATTTCAACAGGGTCATTGAGGCTGAATCGGCCCATTGCCAGTCATCGATAAAGATAACAAGCGGATGATGCGCTGTCGCAATGGCTTTAATAAATTCCTTGAAAGCGTAGCTGAAGCGGTTAAGCGCCTGTTCGCCGGTCAAGCGCGGAATATCGGGTTGAGTACCTATAATCAGTTCGAGTGAAGGCAGCAGATCAGTAATGACCTTGCCAATATTGCCAAGTGCGTTCTGGATAAGAGATTTCCACTTCGCCAGCGCCCTGTCATCTTCTTTCAGCAAGAGGCTGATGAATTCTTCCAGGGCCTGAATCCAGGCGTAGAAGGGAACATCACGCTGGTACTGATCAAATTTGCCATCGACAAAGTAGCCCTGCTGCTTCGTGAGAGGGAGATGCACTTCGTTGACCAGAGCGCTTTTACCAATCCCGGAGAAACCTGATACCAGCAACAATTCGGCGTTGCCATGTGCGGTGCGATCAAAGGCGTCAAGGATGGTACGGATTTCTTTCTCGCGGCCATACAGCTTCTGGGGAATCTGGAAATGCAGCGAGTGGTCTTTCTCGCCCAGAGTGAACAAATCGGACTGCTTGTCCTCGATTTGCTGGATACAACGCTCTAGATCATATTCCAGGCCCGCACAGCTCTGGTAACGCTGATCTGCTATTTTCGCCAAAAGCTTCAGCACGATCTGCGATAGAGCCGGAGGAATCTGAGGATTTAACTCGCGCGGATTAGGCGGTGACAGGGCGATATGGGCGTGCACCCACTCGATGTTGTCCTTGCCCTTGAAAGGCAAAGAACCGGTCAACATCTCATATAGCATTACCCCCAGAGAATAGAGATCAGAGCGGTAGTCCAGCAATCGATTGACGCGGCCGGTTTGCTCAGGCGATATATAAAACAGTGATCCTTCCAGTTGGCTGGGATTCTGAAACTCATGGTATTCATGTGCCAGCAGCGACGAAATTCCGAAATCAATAATCTTCAACTCATCCGTTGCCGGATTCCAGATAATATTGGTTGGGTTAATGTCCTTATGAACGATATTGTTTTCGTGGATTTTACCCAGAATCCTGCAGATTCTGAGCGCCAGCCCAAGCCCTTTCTCCAAATCCCCTGAGATCGAGTCAAGCTGAGAAGCCAGGGACTCTCCACCTATATCCTCTTCCACCATGACGAGAGAGTTTTCCAGGGTGATGAGCTTGTGCACATCAATAACGCCGTCCACATCCTGCAATTGCTGAGTGACCTTGTATTCACGGCGGAACTTGGACAGCTCCTTGGCGGTGGGGAAGTCTTTATTGAGGAATTTCAGGATGACCTTTTCGCCGTTTTCCTGGCTGACGGCGCGGCAGACCTTGGAGTGATGGCTCTCGTAGAGTTTTTCCAGAATTTGATAGTTGGCGATCGCGCTCATTCAGTTCCTATGTGTTCATCGTGCAGTCAGGCTGCATTGAACAGGGATTCAACTTCGCCAACGAGTTGCCGGTTCTCAGTATCGTCTCGCAGGGAAGGAAACATGGAAAAACACAACTCATCGTCAAAATTGAGGTTGATTACGACAATGGCGCGGTTGATCAGTGCGGCCCCGCCTGCATCGAGCGGATCAACATTCACCGAACTGTGCAAAGCAAGGGATTCGCAACCGGCGAGGAAGCTCCTACTCGACAGAAAACGATAGTTGTTCCAGTTTGTAATGACGTAAGACAGTTCATCGTCTTCAGTGCCCACGGCATTTTCTTCCGCGCCCTGTTCGACTAGATCAAAACAGGACAGGTTGATCTGTTTGGTTTTGAATTCAACGGTACGGTCATGGACGCGTTTTGCGATCTCTTCAATGGGAATCTCGCCAGGCGTAGAAATAGGGACGAAGGCAATGTAGTTGCCTATGTATTGCTCCCTCAAGCCCTGGGTTAACAAGTCGGAAACCGTTTTACCCGCAATAATCTGCTTGTCGGAGGTGCCTTTCTCCCGAACATTCAGGTTATAAATGGCCTTGTGCAGCACAGCCGTGATAATGGCGTTTTTGGTCACCTCTGGATAGGCCGAGCGACAACGATCAATCATCGGTTTGGCATTCACCAGGCAACTAACAGTCTCTCGACGTCGTTTGGCAAACCTGGGGAGCAAGTCGGGAAGGGTGGCCAGACGAACCCCGTATCCACCATCGTCGGCAATGGCATAGTTTTCCAGGCTTTCGATATTGCCGGTAGCGTCGAATTCGTCATGCTTCAAAATCTCAAGCATGGCCTGTGCGTCCAGAGTATGCAGTTGCTTGGCGGTGGCCAGAGCCTGGTTCGCTGCTTCTGTATCACCAAAATAACTGGCGTTGTAATGGTCAATGATCAGATGAAACAGGGTTTCCGCACTGCGGGCATCGATATATTCATGGGAGCACATTTCCGCCACGTAGAAGCGATCGTCGACGGTGCTTTGAATCACGGCTAATTGCAGCGGAAAGTTTTTGCTGCGTTTGCGGATTTCAAAACTGTCAGCCGACACCTGTTTGAGGGTCTGCTGAATATCGTTGCTCTCAAACACATGAAAGCGCTCGCCATAGTCCTCAAAACGCCGCCACTGAAAATCATTTTGCGCTTTGAAATCAATCTGATATTTGAACTTGGAAATGGCATCGGTGATCGTGTGAAAGCTGTTTTTTAACTGCTCGATATTGAGTTTGCCTTCAAACATATACGCTGCAGTAAACAGGATCTCTGCACGGCTCATCAAGCCTTCCAGGTTTAGTTTGCCGACTGACTGCTCTGGACTCATTGGTCGATCTCTTTTTGGTCTGGTTTTCAGCAAGGTAATCTTTCCCTTCAATATAGCAAAGAGTTGGAAAAGCAGAGGTGAGTTTTTGAGTATTCCGCAAATAATTTACGACTCACAAAACAGATAAACCCACGACCGTTGTGCTCAGCACTGTATGTGAATCCTTCCTCGGAATGAAACTTTTATGACAAATTCCAATCGCACTTGCCAATTGTCAAACAGAACATTAAAAGGAAACTGATCACCCTATTTACGTCCAATGGGAATGGAATTATGGATCGACACTCTGGATCAAAAGATATTGAACAATATTCTTTTCTACACGCGCTTGCCAACGACGACATTATTGACGAGGCGGAATTGGATTTTATGATCAGGCTTGCGATGGCTGATGGTCTAATTGACGAAGAGGAAAAGAAAACGCTGTGTCGAATATTGGACAGGGTTAATCTGGAACATCTGGATACCACATTGAAGGAAAAGCTCAAAGCCTTCCAGCATCAACTTCAATGCTAGTTGTTCTTTCCTAAACTAGCACGATTACTGTATCTATTTATTGTTTGGCATAAGTCGCAGAGGCCAAAGACGGTATTCACTGGGGCTTATCCTGACCAGTACTGTTACCTCTTTGCCTGAAATCATAGTGATCACCATTCGTTTCAAGAATCCAGATTGCACGCTTCCAATCCAGAGGAAAATCATCCACTTTAACAACCATCCTCGCAAACGTAGCAGCGTTCAATATCTCTGACGCCTCTTGCATCGCTGGCAAATGCGTGGGGGATGACTTGAACGACAGCATTGCATGCTCATTTGTCCATGCAGTCATCGTCCACGCTCGGTCACCAAACAGCTCTTTGCGCAAGGCATAACCGTACAAACCTGGTTGCGTATCAATGTGATCAATAATATTGGTCAGGAACAACTCGAATCGCTCTTTGCTGCTCCGTTGATTATCGACTCGGGTACTGGTTAACACCACCAGCAGCTCATCACTCCCGGACACTCCGTCAATATCGATATACTTAACTGGTGTCGATATAGGCAAACAGGCCTGAAGCGACGTCAATAAAAACAGCACAACCAAAAGCCTTTGCAGCATGTGTATGTTCCAACAGGTGAGTTGACGATTAGCTTTACTACTTCATGGAGACTTTGGATCACACTTTTATTGGCGGGTAAAAGGAAATTCTCATTTGTGCGGCAAGGGTATGAAGCCCATTCAAGCCGTGTTCATAACAACATAGGGATGGAGATTTTTCGGAAAAAGTTGCCAAGGATTCTTTTATCTTTGGTTTTTGTCGCACAGCAGGCCGTATATAATCTCTCACCGCAGATAAGGGCAGGATGAAAACGCCATCCCTAACAGGTTGACTATTCTTTCGCGCTTGTGTGATATGGCCTGTATGCAAATGCAGTGCAAGCATCTAATTTATAGTGATGCAAGAAAGCGGCTGTCGGTGTAGAAACAAACTTGCTAGCACATCACCAGACTGACAAAGGTTTTAACAAGAAGGTTGGATTCATGGAAATTATCAAAACCCTGGGCGAATTTATCATAGACAATCAAAAAGAATATGAAGGAGCGACCGGGGAGCTGACCTCACTTTTTTCTTCTATTCGTTTGGCCGCCAAGATTCTCCACCGGGAGATCAACAAGGCCGGGCTTGCCGACATCACCGGTGCAGCAGAAAGCGATAACGTTCAGGGCGAACAGCAACAGAAACTGGATGTGTACGCCAACGAACGTTTTAAAACAGCGCTGGCTCAGCGCGGGGTTGTCTGCGGCATCGCCTCGGAGGAGGAAGAACAGTTCGTCAAGTTTGAAGAGACCAAAAACCGGGACGGCAAATATGTGGTTCTGATCGATCCTTTGGACGGATCCTCCAATATCGATGTCAATGTCTCGGTGGGTACGATCTTTTCAGTTTATCAGCGCCTGTCTCCGCTGGGTACTCACGTTACTGAAGAAGACTTCCTGCAGCCGGGCTACAAGCAGGTGGCGGCCGGATATGTTATTTATGGCTCATCAACCATGTTGGTGTATTCCACCGGCAATGGCGTAAACGGCTTCACCTATGACCCGACCATCGGCGTATTTTGCCTCTCTCATCCCAATCTGACTGTACCCGCGGACGGAGCCATCTATTCGGTTAATGAAGGCAACTATGTTCACTTCCCGGATGGCGTCAAAAAATACATCAAGTACTGTCAGGAAGAAGATACAGATACCAACCGACCTTATGCCTCGCGCTATATTGGCTCTCTGGTATCGGATTTTCACCGTAATTTGATTAAAGGAGGTATCTATCTTTATCCCACCTCCAGTCGTTACCCTGAAGGCAAATTGCGCTTGTTGTACGAGTGCAACCCCATGGCCTTCCTGATTGAACAGGCAGGCGGGAAGGCCATGTGTGGCCCGGATCAGCGAATACTGGATATTGAACCGACAAAGCTTCATCAACGTTGCCCCCTGTTCATCGGATCTCCGGACATGGTGGATAAACTTTGCAGTTTTGTTGAGCAGTATGACCAATAGCAATCATCGTAAAAGGGGAGGGTGCGAATACGAGAGTGATTAGCTCTCCGCACCTTTTCCCAATCTCTTCAACTGTTCATGAAAATCCCGCTTTTTGTATTTACATGGTGCCTTATGGGCTACGCGGGATTGTTATGCGCTAAAGAAGAAATTCTCTGGGTGAAATGGAATCTGGTACCGGAATATATCGAGTCAGGCAAGTACCAGGGGCAAGGATACCTGGACAAGTTTCTCCGTGATGTGCAGCAGCGCTTTCCCGAATATAATCATCGGGAAGAATTTCAAACACCCAATCGCATCAGCCTGTCCTGGGCTCAGGGCAATGTGTGTTCATTACATTTATGGCTCGGCTATTGGCCGGACAAGATCATCTACTCAAAACCCTATGGATTCACGCCACGCTTTGGCATTGTCACCGAAAAGGATTCCCTGCTCGCAAAGCAATTTCGTGACAAAGAATCGCTTTCGCTTGCATACCTTCTAAGCAACACATCATTCAAGATGGGAATGCTGCCCCTGTTCTACGCCAACAGTACGGACTCGCGCTATCCCTTGATGGCGCCTTTGATCAAGCCTCATTTAAATTCGCCTCAGGTTTATGAGTTCCGTAATAACCTGAACGAGGTGAGTATCGTTTACCTCGAGAAAAAGCGCGTGGATTATATTATTCGCCAGCGCATCACGCACTTTGCTGAATTGAAAACCAAGGAAAAAAACGACCGCTATCAGTTCTTTTTTCTTGAAGAAGGTCGCCGCCATAAACTGGTTGCCAGTGCCTGCTCAAACAGTGAGCTGGGCAGAGCAGTCATAGAAAAAATTAATGGTTTCATCGACGACGATTTTCATATGCGCTACCTCAACTATCGTCGAGAGTGGGAACCGGACAATCCCAGTTTCGACCAGACCTTTATCGACTACTTCATTAACAAGAAGAAAATTGATTTCGTGACAGAGTGACGACTTGGTGACAGCTCGCACGAATCAACCGGGCTCTTCCGAATATCGCGATAAAGGCAGTGGTCGAGCCAGATTGAGTTCTCTCAGCATTGAGCTTTTTTTACGCTGATGTGCCTGCATGCGCCGGAGAATATCGTCAAGCGCTCGTACCGCGCTGAGGATAAATGGACCTTTGTTAAGCATGACGCATTCGGCTCGATGCCCCATCGCCGCATCGGTCACTTCAGCTCTCGACGGAAGCCCGGTTTTTGCCAGTGACTCCAGTACCTGGGTCGCCCAGATGACAGGGATATGCGCGGCCTCGCAGATCCATAGTATTTCCTCCTGTACTTCCGCCATTCGCTCAAAACCGCACTCCACTGCAAGATCTCCACGCGCAATCATAACGCCGCAGAACGGCTCCTGCATGGCTGTCATCAGCATTTCAGGCAGGTTCTCGAAGCCTTGCCGGGTTTCTATTTTAAGCACGATGGAAGGATTTCCTGCCTTCAACTGCTTGAGCGATTGTTGTAAATGCTCAACATCCCTGACGCTGTTGGCAAAAGATAGCTCCACAATATCTGCATGTTTGGCGATAAAAGCCATATCATCCTGGTCTTGCTTGCTCATGGCACTCACGCTCAGCTGACTGTCCGGTAGATTGATGCCTTTGTCTGCGCGTAACTTGCCACCCTTGGGCGGTGCATGTGTGATCAATACGATAATAGCCTCGGTATCAACAGAGCGGATCACACCGCCAATGCGCCCATCGTCAAACCATATGCTATGGCCAGGACAAACATCGGCAAAAACCTCTGGTAGCGAACACGAAATGATGGCCGGTCGTATCTCAGCACCAGTGCTATCGCGCTCTGCAGCGCGTCCGGGTTGTGTGTCCCGACTGAGAATCAGTGAGTCGCCCTCGTTTAGGGTAATACAAGCGTTTTCTGAGGGAAAAGCATAGAGCGGCGTAGTGAAGCCGGACCCTTCGGGCTTCAGGTTTAGGCTTGTATTCGGGACGAAGTAAGTCGTTTTTCCGCATTCTGCGATGACACCTGCGTCTGAGGTGTAACATATCTCAAAGCGGCGTCTGGCATCGCGGGCATCCACAAGGTGGAACTGGTCACCGACATCAAGTTTTTGCAGCCATTCCGGATCGACTTTCAGGGCGGGCATACCGACTTCAGGCACGCTCACCGGTGCGTGGTTAGACGTAAGCCATAGCTTCGCGGTTTCCAGCACTCTGCCAAATTCATCGCGTTTGGGACGGAGTTTCAAGACATTTAAATCACTGCTTAAAGGGCCTGTACGGAGCTTGGGGCCACCCAAATCCATGACGATTTTACATGGGTAGCCCAACTCTTTTTTGGCGCTTTCCAGATATTTGATCATACGCAACCAAATATCAGGGGCATCATGGGCGCAATTAATGCGCATACAGTTCATGCCCTGAAACAGAAGTTGTTTTATGAGGCGTGGATTATCGGCGGCTTCGCTGGGCATAGTGACCATGATCCTGACATCGCGACCTGAATTCGCAACACCAAGCAAACCTCGGGTTTGGGATTCGAGCAAAGCTTCACCATGAGCAAAATCCAATACTGCTTCCTTAGACTTTGAGATCTGATCTTCAGTTCCTGACAACCAGTGCAGGGCGTTGATGACACTATCCAACGAACTTAACACGTGGGATTCAGCACGACCGAGGGAGGACAGGCCCAGTGCCGCCAAACGACCCTGCAAGTTGCGAAGATCACGCCGCCTCAAGGCCATATAATGCAGAAGGTTCACCGCACTACTGCGGCGTTCCGGATGAACCTGGGAAAGCAGACGAGCAGCGTTGTTCTCTTCATCTACGAGAGATTGGCGCAGGTCAAGGAGCGCAGCCAAAAGCTCCCGTAATTCAGACCCGTCTAGATCATTGCCTGGGACATAGCTCTTGGACACATTCGACTCCCGCTCTTTCGCCAATAAAATCGACTGCAAATCGCGGATTGATCTCCAATCGATTACAGAATGGTCACCGGCTTCTATTGCACATTTATGTCAGGCGGGATAAAAGCAAAACAAAGTTGATGAAGGTCAATCGCCGGCGAAAAACGGTCGGAAAACGAAAGCCCGTCGGAAAATGCTCTCAGATAATGAAAGCAGAGTTCAGCTTTTGGAGTAATAGCTTAGTGAAGAAGGCCGAAAGCAAAGGAGTGTTGTCATTACGCCTAGAATAATTCGACATCTGACAAGTCCTGAGGGCCAGTGTTGTTTCCACTCAAAAACAACATGATCTGATTTGCAGATCCAATGATGCTTTGGTCGAGGGCATGAATGTCCGTAGCATCCTGAGATACGAAAACCGTCTGGTTCCAGGTCGTTAAGTCCTCGATCAGTGACTCGAGTATACCGATAATATGCGACTCAAGCTCCTTACCGGCCACAATGGATGAGGCCAAGCCGGTTAAGGTAGACGACACCTCAACAAAGCCCTCTAGAGAAAAGATGTTGGCGGCCAGATTTCCGAACAGGACGGCGAGTTCTGTGGATGTGTTTTTGCTGGGTTGATGAAGTTGAAGCGCTGAATCGAGTTCATCAAGTATATCCCGTATACCGAGGACGCAGTCTGAATCAATGTAATAGTCACTCAGATATTCCCGTGCAGTGGTTGACGAACAGCTGGCGTCTACAAACAGGCCTTCCGCAGGGTTCTTTAACTCAACTATTTCACTAAATTCCTTGATCCTGGCCCTGCGAATCCTCTCAGAGGCCAGAATTCCCGAACGCTTCAATTCCGAAAAGATGAGGTTCCTGGTCTCGTTGTCACCACCCGTACTAAATGATTTGAGATGGTGTTTAAAAGATGCATGGGTAAGCTTGATCGTGTCGAGAGCTTTCTTCAACTTCGTTAAATCATGCTGAACCGAGATGAAGTAGGGGATGCCCGTTCGCGAATCTTCAAAGTAATGGATATTCCATTCAACAAAATATTCCTCACCATTCTTTCGATAATTGATTGTTGATCCCCGAAAGTCCTTCTTTTTACTGATCGCGCTCTTTAGCCGCTCAATGACTTTTCGGTTTGTTTTTGGGCCCTGCATAAAAGTGGCTTTTTTACCCAGCATTTCATCAGTGGACCAGCCAACCATGTTTGAAAAGGCTGGGTTTGAATACACGACACGCTGGGAACTGACATCACCATCGGTGACGAGAACGGCTTCATCGCTCGAGTCAAAGTGCGTAGTAATCAAAAACTGAATCTGGGAATTGGGATCAAACGGATGTGAAGGCATCATCATTTAACGCTAACAGGGATGAACGAGAATCTGAAGAACAATACATATATTCATAAATAATAGTGCATCTTTAATAGTGTCACTAAGCAAAGTTAATAGACATGACCTGGCGCAAGCTGGATTCATTTCTGCTGAGCGTGGTTTTGTATTTGTCTGCTATGATTTAAGGAAACGCGTCGGCACTTTTTTGCACTAGAGGTATGGAATGCCAATCAAGCCAGAATCAAAGCGATCTTCTATAACAACTCTTTCGACAATTTCTTTAAGATCTATTTTTCTGATATTCATCAGTCTTTTCTTTTTGGCAAAGGCGAATTCTGCGGAAAAAGTTGTTTTCTATCTTGAGGATGAGCCTATCTACACCTCCCAAAACCAAGATAGACCGGGCTTTCTGATGGAGGTGGTAAACCACATGATCAAGCATCTCGATATAGAGCCAAGCATCGAGTTTTTGCCGTGGTTAAGAGCTCAGAGTATGGCGGAGAAAAACACGAATGCCGTCATTTTTCCCTTATCCAGAACGGCATCTCGGGAAGACAAATATAAGTGGCTGTGTAAAGTCTATGAGGTGCCTGTGGCCTTTATCACAAAAGATGGAAACCAGCGTATTAATTCCGTCGCACAGGCAATTGGCGTCAGAGGCTTGGGAGTAATAAGAGGTACGCCCCAGGAAGAGTTTCTTTCACGGCATAACATTGACCACGTATCAATAGAAGGAAAGGAACTGTACGTTCGGTTAGAAAAGGATATGTTTTCTGCAGTATATTCTGGCATACCAGAAGCCGTTTCAGCTTGGAACAGCCAGGGCCTCAAAGGCTCGCTCAGATTTGGAAAGACACTTCAAACTTTACCTTTATGGATCGCCGCGAGCAAAGATTCGATTCAGCTAAATGCTGATGATTGGGAAAGCGCGTTGCAAAAAGTGAAAGACTCGGGGCAGTTTAACGCTTTGGTCGAAAAATACTTTGGTCCGGGCCTAGAGAGTAATTAAGTACATGTTCAGTTTCTTATAGGTTATACGATGATAGCTCAGGCCACATTTCTGGAAAATCTCACGTCGGGTTTTACCCCGAAATCTCGGGCACTTTAGTTAAGGGCTCTCGCCCAGTTTAAGCGATTCTACTTCCTTACGCTTGCGCAACCAGCTAGATAGAAGTAACACACTAAAGCTCGAAACGAGCCTGCATTTGCTGCAAGCACTTTTGCGCGGGAGTGCCTAGGTGAGATTCCGGCATCCAGGCACGACGATCATCGTGATAGATTACCCCCAAACCAAAACCGTCATCCCTTTGAATATCGGCAGCTGTTAGCGCAGGGTCATCCTGATCGGTACTAACAAACTCATGCACACGTTCTTTCCAATGTTTTTGCTCAGGCACGAAGGTCACACATTGGCTCAAAGCCTGAACGAAAGAAAAACCCTCGTGCAGAATAGCTTGCGTAATCAAGTCGCTGAGTTGTTTCGGATCGCCATAGTAACCTCTGGCAATAAAGCCCGCGCCGGAACCCAATGCCAAACTTGCCGGTTGCAATGCAGGAACGCCAGAACCATGCGGAGTGAGCTTGCTGTGGTCCCAGTCAGATGGTGACGTTGGAGAGGCCTGACCTTTGGTCATGCCGTAAACTTCATTATCCATGGCTATATACGTGAAGTTGATATTACGCCGACAAGCATGCAAAAAATGATTACCCCCTATCGAAAAGCCATCCCCGTCGCCACCAACTGCAATTACTGTTAAATCTGGTCGAGCGATCTTTAGGCCCGCAGCTACAGGCAGGGCGCGCCCATGCACACCATGAAAGCCAAACAAGTGCGTATAGGCAGGGAGTCGTGAGGAACAGCCAATCCCGGAAATGACCGCAACGTTTTCTGGCGCCAGATTTAGATCAGCAAGCGAACGTGTTAATGCTGCAAGGACTGAATAATGACCACAACCGGCACACCAAATCGGTTTGACTGAAGATTTAAATTCCTTGGGTTTTCTTGTCGGAATCAGTTTTTTATCAGCAGTTTGCGGCATATTCCGGCTCCTGTTTAGTCTCGTCCCAATCATTGAAGATGTTTGTAATTTGGGTAGGGCGGATGGGTAGCGGTCCGGGTATCGAAAGGCTACGAACCTCGCATTCAAACTCCATATGGCTTCGCAGCCATGACACGAACTGACCGCTTTGAGATTGTTCAACCACGAGAACTCGGTCTACGTTATCAAGTGCCTTTTGCAGCGCAGCGACCTGTAATGGCGCTAACAGGCGCATGGCTATGACCTTACAGGATTGCCCCTGATCATTTAGCCGCTCTGCCGCCTCCTGTGCTACAGACGATACAGAGCCCCAACAGATAATCGCTAAGGTCCCATCTCCTGATATATCAGCCCAATGTTCGCCGTAATCGAATCCGGACAGTTTTGCTGCGCGCTTCGACAATTGCTCGCTATGATGCTGTGCTGCGGCAGAAGGGGTTCCAAGGTCATTGTGTTCAAGTCCGTCCGCGGTATATTCCAGATCCTTTTCACCCGGAATGGCCATCGGTGAGATACCGTCCTCGCTTAATGCGTATCTGTGGTAGGGCGTATCAGAATGAGCGGCGATCAGGCGGTGCGCCTCTTCGGTCCATAGTTCCGGTTCGCGGATACTGGCATCGGATTGAGTCATGGATTGATCAGACAATGCAATGACGGGCACCTGCAAATGCTCAGCCAACCAAACTGACCAGCCAACCGTAAAGGCGCTGTCTGCAATGGATAATACCGCGGTGACGACATGAGGTGCATCGCCGTGCAATCCGTGCAATGCGATATTCAAATCGGACTGCTCTGACTTGGTAGGAATCCCTGTGGATGGCCCGCCTCGCATAACATTAAGAATGGTGAGTGGCGTTTCACTCGCAACGGCGAGGCCAATGGACTCCGCCATCAATGCCAGACCAGGCCCAGATGTTGCGGTCAGTGATGGAATGCCTCCGAATGAAGCACCAATAATCATGTTAATTGATGCCAGCTCATCTTCAGCTTGAATCAACTTCCCTCCGAGCTCTTCTATATTTGGAGCTATCCACTCCAGGACACCGGACGCTGGCGTAATAGGGTAGGCAGCAACAAAACGAATGCCTGCTTTCAATGCGCCAAGTCCTGCAGCATCACTACCGTTCACTAGCCATTGCGGTGAATCGGCAAGATTAGCAGATAATTGGATGCTGTTTGGTAATGGCTTCTTATCAGCGAGCTCCCAGCCGGCATCGAACCAGTCTTGGGCTTGGGACAACAAGTCCTCTTTCTTGGCAAAATGTTCGTCGATAACAAGACGCATCTGCTGTTGATCTAATCCAAGAAAATTCCCAAGCAATCCAGCTGTTACGATGTTCTCGCCACCATCAGCAGTTTCCGCAGAGACAACATCAAGAGGTAATTGCAGAACCTGCGCGCCGGAGCTCTGAACGAAGTCAGGAACAGTCGCTTCGGACTTCGCGATAATCACGAGACTATTATGATCAAGTGGAACTTCGGCACTAAAGCGAGCGACATGCTCAGTGTCCAAAAGCACCAAGACCTCAAAGGTGTCGTCCAGATTAAGAACTTCAGAGGTCGAAAAGCGCAATAGTGCTAAAGATTCGCCACCACGTATTTGTGGACCAAAGGAGCGTTGCGCCAAGCCAAACAGGCCAGCTCTGGCGGTTGCTTTTAAGAGGAGTTGGCCGGTGGTTATGACGCCCGTGCCTCCATAACCAGCGATCGCAAGCGAAACAGACTTTTTGGTCATTATTCTGTCCTCATTTTTGAAAAGCAGAATAATCCTTAAGACTTGGCAGGGTGTTGATGAATATCAATTGTCAGGCAGACTAATATGGTATTTAACATAATATACATTATGCGCAATATATTGTATTTATATTGGTTGCCAGTGAAGACTTGTGCCAGATGTTTTTACGGGACCACAAAGTCATATACCGCAATCATGCACCTACTAGCATCATATTGCGAGTTGGAACACATTGCCTCAGAGCTGATGTCGACACCAGATTCGCCTAATTACTCAACATCCGAATTTAGGCTATAGTTCGTAACAACAGTTCATTTTCAGCCTTTTCGGCACCCTGTAATGCCGGCAATGGCCGTTGAGTTACAACAAAACAAAGACCGACGGAGATAGGGGGGATTAGATGCAGCTAAAATACTTAAGCGCCTTCTTATTCCTCGTATTCAGCGCATCCAGCCTGTTATTTGCTCAAGAAAAAAACATCGTACTGTCCACAGAAAATATCCCCCCGTATGCTTATGCAGAAGCAGGGGAAACGCGAGGGTTATACTTCGATATTGCCCAAAAGGCGCTCGATAAAAGCGGCTACCAACTCTTGATGATGACGCAACCCGCCAATAGGAATTTGTTAATGATTAAGCATCAACTCATTGACGGTATTATTGGTATACCCAATAAACCGCCGCTATTCGGCCGAGCTTATTTATCTGACCCCGTTATTACTATTTCAATTAATCCCATTACCTTGTCCAATCATCCAATTCCTTATCAGTCAATCAACGATTTAAAGGCTTTAACTATCGGCGCCGTGAGTGGCGCCGGATTTGAAGAAGCGTTTCCATCCCTGAACTTTGATCTGGTAACTCACTCTTCTCAAAATGTGGGTAAGCTGCTTTTCAAGCGCATAGATGTCATTCTTGAAGACCCTGTCATTATCCAACATGTAGCTCAAAGTACCTACCCTCAATATCAGAATGAATTTAGGGTTCTGCAACCTCCCTTGCTCGTCGTTGATTTAGTCGTAGGTTTTTCAGCTGACGCACCTGAGTCCCAGAGAAAATTGGATGCGTTTAATCTAGGCTTGGCTCGCATTAAGGAAAACGGAGAGTATGCGCAAATTCTGAAACGCTGGAACATTACTTCCCCCCTGTAAGCCTGGTATTAGTATATTGGTGTGTATGAGCAGAGCTACCACTGCCTGACCCATCAGGTGTGGGGGTTGAGTCGAGAACAGTTCCCTATTTAGACCTTTCCTTTAGCACTTCTTTCACGTCTTTAGCGAAAATAAATACCCTGGCTCGCTCCTCAATAATCAGACTCAATGAGAACCAAATTTAGTGATTTAGTTGGAAGCATCTTCTTTAGATGAAACTTAAAGCGGTTTATAGAAAAATTTGGCGTTTTAGTTGGAAGAATGGGGCTAAGTTGCTGATATCGCCATCTGTGAATTTAGCGTCTTACTTGGATGCCCGTTACCACCCCTCGGTATTTAGCTTCATTTTTCCAAGTATTTTGATCAGGGTCTGAATCTCTCTCTTAGTAAGATTGGCCAGCAGCTGCTTCCGGGTTTGCGCTCCAATTGTTAGGGATCGATCGACTAAGGACTTTGCTTTGTCTGTTAGCTCCAGAAACGTTTTTCTGGAATCTGATGCATCCTGAATCCGCTTCACCAAATCGAGCTCTTCGAGCTTTTTCACCAGAATCGTCATGGTTGATTTGGTGACGCATAAATAGTTTTTGATTTCGGAAATGCTGGCGCGCTTGTTTAACAACAGGTAGAACAGCATGTCGCCATGAGACACCGACAAACGCGAATCGATACTGTGTTTAATTTCTGCATCCAGCACGCGCTGAATGCGTTTCTGAATGACGGAGAGCTGATAAATAATATTGCTCTCCGAATTCCGGGTTTGATCTAAAACATCCGACACAGATTTGTCCCGTAAAAAGATATGAGTCTAACGACCTTTACCGAAGGCTGCTACTCGCTGCTGGTGAAATGCCGTTGTGAAGCACAAGGCTTCTGCGTATTCCTCCATTTCGATCGCACTGGCCCAGTCAACATCGTTGGCCCGATGCATGAGCGATTTAGTCATGGACAGTAAGTGCGGTGGATATTCCAGGGTTTTTCTCGCCATATCTTTTGCGGTGCTCAGCAAATGGTCGTGGTCTACGACGCGATTTACCAGTCCCATATCCAAAGCTTTAGTGGCGTTGATTTCGCCTCCATCAAGAAACAGCTCCATGGCCTTCTGGTAACCCAGCATGCGAGTCAAATGCCAGTTGGAACCGACCTCGGGTACCAGACCGATTTTGCTGAATGCCAGAACAATTCTGGCTTTATCCGAAGCCAGAATCATATCGGAAGCAAACGCAAAGGCGAGACCGACTCCCGCTGCAGCGCCATTTATCGCCGTAATGTATATTTTTTCCGAGTTTCGAATTCCCCGCGCCACACCACCAAATTGAAGCCGTATCCAGTTCCGCATGATCGTCGCCCCTTCGCTTGCATTGCTATGCAAGGCCTCATGGGCCATCCCCATCAACTCCATATCTCCACCGGCACTAAAAGCTGGCCCCTGGCCTGTGAGTACAACCGCACGTATCGATGGATCCTGGTTAAGTCTTTCGATGGTTGTTCTCAGCTGAATCGTCAGTGATCCACTCAAACAATTGAGCCGTTCAGGGTCATTCAGTGTGACCAGCGCCACGCCACTATCTATTTCCGTGTTAACGTAACTATGCTGGTCAGATGAAAAGTACTCTTCAATTTGCTGGTAAGTTTCAATTTTCCGTTCAGTATCAATTTGCATCACTCTCTCCTACTTATAGTACGTCCACGTACTATAAGCACGGTACGTCACCGTACCCTATTATGCAAATGGACTTGTAAGCACTTAACGGATTTTTATGAAAACTTACCCCGCATCACTTTGTAATCGCCCCGGAAAATACCCCCAAAACTCCCCTCTTCCCAAAATTCTATAACTAGCCCTGGGCGCCAAATTTTGTACTTTATTTGGATGCTCATTGTTGAGTTATCCATTCACCTTGTTGCGCAAATTAATCAAGTAAATGTGCTGGTATAAGATCCTTTCTTGAATCACTCCTTTTCCGAATCGCGACTTTGCATCGCCTCTTGATGGCTGGATTCGCACGACTCTCCAAAACAACGAAGGTTCCTCCCATCGCTTCGACCATAGCACGATCGTATTCCATCAATTTATAGCAGGCCTTCACATTACCTGTACCGACCAGCGAACAATCGGCATGCACTAGTCCATACCCCGTGTCGTCTTCAATTTTTTCAATCGAGCATATTTCTCTTGGAAACATTCTTAGCCATTCCTTGGTAAGGCCTTCGACAGATTCGCGTTTGCGCCCCTTCCGGGATTTAAAGGTTACTTTTGCTAACGAAACCGTAAGCAGTTTAAGTATTGGATCCAAGTAGTCTTGCTGCGCCATGCGGCCCAACATCCGGGTTACGTTGTTAAATCGTTTCGCGTCTTTGGATAGTTCGGTCATATCGCCCCCTGTTCCCATAAATTTGTGGCTTCGACACACATGCGGCACATCCTATCGGTTGGTCTAAGCCAAAATAATGGCTAAAATGGACACTAAACATACTTTTATGGCCATGCTTTGTGATCAGGCTCGGACTATTGCTTTATCCCGGTTGTATACCTTCTGGTCTGTTTGCTGCGAGTGATTTACTCGAAGCTGCGAATCAGCTAGTTGGTGAACGCTTTTTCAAATTTTTGTGGGTGGGCGATCATGAAATCCTAGAAACAGGAGTTCATTCCTCAAACGTCAACCGTCACAATGGCATTAAACTCTATCCAGAACTTGATATCCGTGAGGCCGAGCTTGATGCTGTTTTAATCCCGGGGATGTGGATTCGATCACTAGCCGAAATGGATCAAAACCTAACCTTAAATCAAAATCTGTCGAAAACCTTGTCGACACTGGAAGATCGAATTTATCTACACGGATATTGCACGTCAGTCAGCTTCATTGCCAAGACAGGCCGTCTCGACCATAGGCAGGCAACTTCAACCTGGTGGCTATCCAACTATTTTGTAAACGGCTATAAAAACGTGGATTGGGACTTCAGTAAAACCTTTGTCCAGGGAGCCAATTTCACGTGTGCTTCAGGTGTGAATGGATACCTTCCCACAGCAATGCATTTGGTTGAAAAGCATCTTGGCAGCATAGTGCTCAGAAATGTCACGAAGGTGATGTTATTGCCAAAGCCGGAACCAGTGCAGCAACCGTTTCAAAAGGTCGATTTATTGGCCTTGAACGACGACACGATGCGGAAAATTCATGTCTGGGTCGAATCCCGGCCAGCATCAGAACTGACTACAGCGGAACTTGCCAAAGCGCTGCATGTTTCAGAACGAACACTTTTCAGGAAAGTCAAAGCTGCAACTGGCGAGAGCACAATGGGTTTCATGAGGCTTATTAAGTTAAACCAGGCAAGTGAGGAGTTGATACTTACTAATAGGCCTGTGAGTTCGATCAGTAATTCGGCAGGATATAGTGATGATCGGACATTTCGACGAATCTTCAAGAAGGTTACAGGTTATACCCCACTTGAGTACCGTCAAACCTTTAAACGACCGAACCTGGAATCCTGACTTAACACCAGACGATGAAAAGACAAGATAAAATTCTGGATTTAAACTGTAATGGTTGGGCGCGATGTATCAGCTTGGGCCATTAAATTCGACCAATACCTCTGCTTGTTCTTCAAGGTTTTCTAGAGTGCATTGGCTTTTGCAATAAGGGCTTTTGGGCACAGCTCACCCACGTATTCTGTCAATACGAACGGTAAATGTGTGGCATCAAGTCCGGCGCTTGAATACGTAAACGTCGTCGCGAAGGGATGCTTGCACATGAAACTGACAAGCTCGTTGAGATCGTCCTGTTTGAATGTCTTGGGAATATACACGCAGTTTTTCTGTCCTGTTGCCTTGAGCTCGCAGTTTTTGATCCTGTCAGCAATTCAGCTCAGAAGGATTTCGGTAACGCCATTTGCTATCGCAGTAGCGCGAGAAATTCCTCTTCGTTGACGGGTTTGCTGAACAGATAACCCTGAGCGTAGTCACAGTCCAGGGCTTTTAATATATCCAGTTGCTCGTTAGTTTCGACGCCTTCTGCAACCACTTTCAGGTCCAGGGCATGAGCCATGGCAATCGCCGCATTTACCAGCTCCCGGCCATCATGATCCTCGATATCATTGATAAAACTGCGATCAATTTTAAGGGAGTCAAAGGGGTAGGTGCGTAAATAACTCAATGATGCATAGCCGGTACCGAAATCATCCAGAGCGATTTTGATACCAACATCGTGAATCTTACGCAGGGTCTCATCGACATTGCCATAGCCACTCATCAACAGGCCCTCGGTGATTTCCAGCTCCAACAATTCAGGAGAGACATTGACGCGCTCGATTTCGGACTCGATATACGACACGAAGCTCGGGTCTTTGAATTGACGTGGCGACAGATTAACCGCAATTTCGATATCTGACCGCCCTGCTTTGTTCAGCGTCGCAATAATTGCGAGCGCCTCGCTGAGGACATACTTTCCGATATCAACGATCAAGCCCGTCTGTTCCGCAATGGGAATAAACTCATCTGGAGAGACATCACCCAGTGCATCATTGCGCCAACGCAAAAGCGCCTCGGCGGCTACCCATTTTCCAGAAGAGACATCTACTTGCGCCTGATAATGCACAGAGAACTCTTTTCGTTCCAAAGCGCCGCGCATCGCCTCCTCTATGGCCAGACGTCTCGATACGTGCTCGTTCATCTCGGCAGAGAAAAACGCGTAATTGTTACGCCCAAGTTCTTTGGATCGATACATGGCCAGATCCGCATTGCGGAGGACTTCATTCGCATCCTCTCCGCCACCTGGATACATGACTACGCCAATGCTTGCCGATATGGATATTTCACGGCCTTCCAGATTAAAGGGTTTTCGAAACAGATCCAGCAGATGCTCAACGGCGACACGCGCTTCTTCTGGGCAATGCACGTCTCTTAGCAGGACCAGAAACTCATCACCTCCGAGTCGCCCCACGGTGTCTCCTGCCCTGACTGTATTCTTGAGTCGTCTGGCGACATCAACCAATAGGTCATCTCCCACGTGATGCCCCAATGAGTCGTTAACGTTTTTAAAGTAATCCAGATCAATAAACAGAATACCAATCTTGGTGTTGTCTCGATCTGCTTCACGCAGCAGTTGCGCCAGCCTGTCCAGCGACAAAAACCGGTTCGGAAGGTCAGTCAGATTGTCGTAATGGGCCTGATGCAGAATCTTTTGCTCCGCGAGTTTTCGCTCGGTAATGTCTTGCACGGTTCCTACAGAGCGAACTGGATCGCCATTTTCATTGAAACTTGATTCGCAGCGTTCATGAACATATTTTATCCGGCCGTCCGGCATCAAAAGGCGATGTTCAAGTTCGTAGGGCTTTTTGTGTTTGAGAGAGTCGACATAGGCCTGATGCACATAGTCACGATCATCGGGATGCACTGCGTTGAGAAAACCATCATACGAAGCTTCAAAGCTCTCAGGATCGACTTCGAAAATGAAAAAGACCTGTGGTGACCATGTCAACGTGTTAGTCATGACGTCCAGATCCCAGCTACCAATATTGGCTTGCTCCTGAGCTTGTATGAGTCGCATGGCATTGTTTCTGGACTCTTCCTCCGCCCGCAGCCGCAGTTTAACCGTAATACTCAGGAAGCAGATGACACCCGTCATAATGGCAATGAACAACTGTAGCTCCATCAGATTGATGTTCTGTTCCGCCTTGGAAAACGGTCCAAAACCCTGACTGGTCGCGATGACGGCAACGGCCGCAAACGCCATTAAGGCACTGAAGCACTTTGCCTGACCAAGGAACAGTGAATAAATCAGCAGCATGGGCGCAATGGCGTAGCTTGTCAGATAGATCCAGTGAGGCACCTGGACAAGGCGAAACAGGACGTAAGCCAAACAGATAGAAGCGCTAATCAGCAAGGCCGCTTTCCAGCTGATGAAATGTGTTGCTTCGCTCCGGTAACGTTCATGCCATGCGATGATTAGCGGGGCAATCAAAAGCGCGCCCACACCATCCCCGGTCCACCAGGTAATCAGTGTCGGGAGGTAATCAGACCAGGCCAGAAAACCCATCGCTGCTAACGAAGTCACACCAAACAGCGCGCTTACCGCTGGTCCGGCCAACACCGCCAGAGCGATAAACAGACCAAAATCTTTGTAATCACCAAGCACCCTGGGCTGTTTGCTGATCACTCTCAACAGCAGAACGGCTCCGACCGTACTCAATACATCACCAAGACCATTGCATAATCCGGCGAACAGGGCACTCAAGGCTATCGAAACAGAATCGAGGGAAAAGTAGGCCCAGGCATTTCCGGCAAATGCTCCCAGGAAAACGCCGGGCCAGATTCCGGGGCCGCGTATAAAAGTCAGTGCGACCATGATCCCGGAAGGCAGCCAGATGGGCGTAACATTACCCGGTGGAATCGCCAGGGTTTGCCCGATACGAGCAGAAATAAAGTACAAACAGGCGACAACCAGGATTTCGACCATGCGGTGTTTGGCGACGGGGCTTGTGCTTGTTCCTGTAGCACTTATTGCGGCACTCATGCTGGGTTTTGTTCCTTAGTACTGCAGTGATTTAGTGGTTTCCAATGTTACCCAAAGGGACTGTCTTCAGCGCTATACTCATAGAGCACTGGTTTTGCGTTGATTAAGGCAGCACCCATTTCCAGGAAACCGCCGTTAGTGTGCATTAGGTATAGCACATATATGTTTGGACCCCATCCAAAATAGCAATCTTTTACGATTCCCCGGCGAGCCGATGCGCTTAGTTTTTTAGCCTCCCCAGGATTCGGGAAGCATTCTCCTTACAGCTCAAACCACCAGGCTTGTTTTTGATATCCCGGATCATGTTTTTGAGCGCAGACTTGTTTTCTTTTAGACGTTGTTCCAGCCGTTCCAGATCTTTCAATTTACGCTGCAGAACAGTTAATAAATCATCATGAGACCACCCGCTTTCGTCACGCGGAAGCATACCCGCCAACTCATCAAGGGAAAATCCGACTTGTTGACCCAACACGATTATTTGAAGCGCCTGCAGGGTGGTGTCCGGGTATTTCCTGTAGCCATTAGCTGAGCGTGGCGGTGCACTGATGATGCCTTTGCGCTCGTAAAATCGAATACGCGACGGTGCCAAACCTGTTATCTCAGCGAGTTCACCAATTTTCATTTCGCACCTTTTCTAGTGTCTGTTGTTCATCAAGTACTGTTATTGACCTTAAACTTAGGTTCAATGTTAGCATCTTCGCTCAAGGTGTAAATTCAGTGAAAAACAGCATTTCAATACTTAAAGTATTTTCTACATATGTTTTTCATACATCTGTTTTATATGTATTTTAGGTGCTTGACATGAAGATTTTAGTGATTGGTGCTACCGGTATGCTTGGCAACCATACAGCAAGAGCTGTCATCGCAGCGGGTCATGAGCTTTTCGTAGGACACCGTGCGTCATCCGACTTAACAAGCCTTGCCGATCTCGAATATCACTCCCGAATCTGCGACTTAAACGATGAAAGTTCCATTCAAGCTGCGCTGCAAGGCGTTGACGCCGTCATCAATTGCGCCGGCTATTATCCCACGGCACCGCTACCATGGCAGGAAGATGTGCACCGTGCCCTGTCGCAAATGGATGCCTTTTACCGGGCTTGCGAACAGTCATCACTCCACAAGATCGTATACCTTGGTGCCGCCATTGCACTTCCTCTGGCGCCACCAGGGCGATTGGCCAATGCAGACGATTCCTACCCACAACAGCCTGCCAACAGAAACAATTACCTGCAGGTGAAATGGGCGCTGGATAATCAAGCCAGACAAAAAGCACAGCAGGGACTGCCTGTCGTTATCGGCATACCAAGCATGACACTTGGTGAATACGATGCTGGCCCGACGACCGGCCGACTGATAGTTGAGATCGCCAACCGGACCCTGCCCGCTTATGTGGCCGGTGACCGTAATCTGGTCTACGCAGGCGACGCAGGGCGCGGTCTGGTGTTGGCCTGTGAAAAAGGCCGCGTAGGAGAACGTTACATCTTCGGTGCTGAAAACCACTCCATGGATGCACTGGTGTCGATGATCACTGTGCAAACACAAACGCCCACGCCCAGAAAAATCCCCTTATGGCTCGCGAAAACAATCTCTGCCATGCAAGCTGTACGTTTCAAACTGCTTGGAGGCGAAGCTCCAAAGTTGGACAAGACTGCCATCGCAGTACTGTCATTGGGGCAACAACTGGATTTTCAGAAGTCAGTCGAAGAGCTGGGATATCAGCCTGAGGTATCCATCGATCAGGCGATACGTCGCGCATTGCTTTGGTTTAGAGAACATGGATACGTAAAATCCCCGGGAAGTGACGGACACTGATACTACCCGACAGCAGCCGAACACCTATTTCTGAACTAGTATTAGTGTTCTGTTCCACAAAGTTCAGCGATTGACCTCTCGGCATGAACGCACAGCAACCCTGGCTAAAAAACAAGCACTGGACCAATAACAGTATTCGCTCTAATTCGAAAACAGGAGTCTTCGTTCTCTGGGGCATCGCCGTTTTATGGAATGTGATTTCCTGGCCGGTGATGTTTCAGGATGGTCTGTTTGCGCAAATGAGTCGTGAACCTGTCACTGCTATTGCACTGTTGTTCCCGCTAATCGGTGTAGGCCTCTTTGTTGCCGCCGTGCATGCATTAGTTAGTTGGCGAAAGTTCGGAGCAACACCCCTGACACTGGATCCGTTTCCAGGTTCTCTTGGTGGTCACGTCGGGGGCAGCATTCCCACCGCCATCCCCTATTCTGATGCGCTGTCTATTCAGGTTTCCCTGTCTTGTGTAAAAAGTTATATGTCGGGATCAGGAAAAGATCGTAGCCGCAAAGAAAGCCTGGTCTGGCAAACTGAAGGCCAGGCCTTTGCCGAGCCCAGTACTCAGGGAACAGACATCAGTTTTCGCTTTGATACGCCTGACAACCTTCCGGAAAGCGAGCCAAAAACCAGCTCCAGTTACCACCTCTGGCGTGTGAGTGTGCACTGTGACCTCCCGGGTGCAGATTTAAATCGGCAGTTTGAAATTCCTGTTTACCGTGGCATACGCCACTCAGAACAGCTGGCAGCAGGCACGGAAGATTTTCATGGCACCATCGACAGCGCTCAGTCCGGCATTTATGAAATTGCCAACATCACACCCATTCCAGGCGGCATGCGCGCCCACTTCCCGGCTATGAAACGACCGGCCGGCGGCATTATGGCAGTCCTCTTTGGCGCCATCTTCTTTGGCGCAGGCTGGGGACTGGCGTATTCAGACGCTCCGGCTTTCTTTCCCTACGTCTTTGGCGGAATCGGGCTGCTCATTCTGGCCTTCGGAATATGGGATCTGGGCAAATCGCTTCAGGTTACCATCAGCCGGGACGGGATCACGGCGCGACGATTCTTTTTGGGGTATCCGATCACAACACGCAAAGTCAAAACGGCACAACTGTCACGGATATCTGTTGAAGAAGGTGCCAAGGTAAGTACAGGTACTCGCACAACCGTCTACTACTCGCTGCATGCACACACAAATGAAGGGAAATCTGTGACGATTGCCGAACGGCTGACAAGTCGACCGGAAGTTGAACTGTTAAAAGAGAGCGCCGAGACCTATACCAGACTGAATTAGAAAGACTCTCATTCAACTGTCTTAAAAGTGTCATAAAAAAGTCATATGCTATCTGGACTATACCAATGATAAGTATAAGCACCATATGAACAATGTTAGCGAAAACCAGTATCGTCAGTTACACCAGCACTTCAGCTTTCTGATCAATCAGGGCGCTCTGAAGGCGGGTGAAAAACTACCCTCTGAACGCGAAATTGGTGAACAATTCAGACTCACCCGCATTACGGTACGCCAGGCCCTGCAAACCCTCGAAGCAGACGGCATGATCTATCGAATGAACCGGCGTGGCTGGTTCGTCTCTCCCCCCGCCCTGAGTTATAACCCATCACGCTGGCAGAGCTTTGTCGAGTATGCTTCCAATCAGGGATTTGAACCTCAAACCGAAGTCATTCGCCAGACCCTGGTAGCGGCAGACGCCACATTGGCAAAACGCTTTGAAATCGAACGCGGCGCCAAACTGCTTTATCTTCACCGGCGTCGATCGGTCGATGGCAGACCGGTCCTGATAGAGCAAATCTATATCAACCCCAGGTTATTGCCCGGAATAGAAAAAGAAGACTTGTCACAGTCTCTCACGCAATTGTTACGACGCGGTTACGACGAAACCTACCACAGTATGGATTTGCTCTTTAAATCCACTGCATTGCCTGATTCAGCTGCGGCGGATCTTGGCATTTCTGCAGGGCTGCCTGGACTACATATTGAGCGGACCAATTATCGCCCGGATGGCGAAGTACTCGAAGTCGACTTTGAATACTGGCGCCACGACGCAGTGACTATTGAACTCAGTATGCAGGGTTCATAGGGCAATTCCGGCACAAACATTCCGGGTTTCATCGGACTCATTCTCGACTCTCGTTGTTTCAATGATGGCCTTAGGAACCTGCCCCCAACTGACCGCATGGCAGGCGCTCCCGAATACCTGACCCAAATTTATTTCTGCTTTCATAAAAGCGTCATCTAAATGAAACATTCTATCCGTAGCCTCCAATTTTATCTGGTCTATACCAGTGACTTTCAAAACTTAGATATAACAACATCGAATCAGGAGATATCCATGAAACTGAAAACCCTGGCCAAGCGATTGACCATGTTAGCCGGCACGGCAATGTGCGCTCTGACAGTGAATGCAACCGAACTGACGGTATACACGGCAGTCGAAGCAGAAGATCTGAAAAAATATGCGGCGCGATTCAACGAAGATCACCCGGATATCAAAATCAACTGGGTGCGTGACTCAACCGGTATCGTGACGGCAAAATTACTCGCCGAGAAAGAAAACCCTCAAGCAGACGTAATCTGGGGTCTTGCCGCGACGAGCCTGATGTTGCTGGACGGCGAAGGCATGCTGCAAAGCTACAAGCCCAAAGGATATGACGCTCTGTCTCCCAAGTTCCGTGACAACAGCGAATCCCCTGTCTGGACCGGTATGGATGCATGGATGGCCGCCGTCTGCTTCAACACAGTAGAAGCTGAAAAACATAATCTGCCCAAGCCCACTTCCTGGCAGGATCTGACCAAGCCGGTCTATAAAAACCACATCATCATGCCTAACCCCAATTCTTCCGGTACCGGATTCCTGGACGTCAGCAGCTGGTTACAGTTGTTCGGTGAAGAAAAAGGCTGGGCCTTTATGGATGACCTGCACAAGAACATCAGCCGCTATACTCACTCCGGTTCCAAGCCCTGTAAATTGGCGGCAGCCGGTGAAACCCCCATCGGTATCTCCTTTGCTTTCCGTGCAGCCAAGTCCAAAAAAGCAGGCGCTCCTTTAGACATCATCTTCCCGTCTGAAGGTCTGGGCTGGGATATGGAAGCCACTGCAATCGTCAAAGGTACAGACAAGCTGGAAGCGGCCAAAACCCTGGTTGACTGGTCTGTATCCCGCAAGGCAAACGAAACCTACAACGAAGGTTATGCCGTTGTCGCCATGCCTGGTGTTGCCAAACCTGTTGAATTTTTCCCTGAAAATGCAGAAGCGCTCATGATCGACAATGATTTCGCCTGGGCAGCGAGCAATCGCAAAGCAATTCTTGCCGAATGGCAGCAGCGCTATGACAGCAAGAGTGATGCGAAATAAGTCGTAAGGCTGCGTGGACTATTACAAGTAATGGCATAAGAGCAACATAGATTGCTTGTTGAGTAGTACAGCAAAAGTAAAGCAAACCTTGTTTGCTCTCCTACAGGGATGAACGTCGGGCCAGGGCAGGCCCAAACCAAAAAGAATTCGAAAACGACACCACACAAATGATGACGAAGAGTGCCATGGCTCTGAGCAGTGAGCCACACTTGAAATGGAAAGAAAAAGAGATTGCCATATGACGCAAGCCAACTATCTATCACTAACGAATATCAATCAATATTTCGGTGATTTTCAGGCCCTGAAGGAGATATCACTATCGATTCAGGAAGGAGAGTTTGTCTGTTTCCTGGGGCCATCCGGTTGCGGCAAAACCACCCTGCTCCGAGTCATTGCCGGCCTGGAAACACTGAGCTCCGGATCGATTACGCAAGGCGACAAAGATATCAGCAACGCTCCGGTGAGTGACCGGGACTTTGGCATCGTATTTCAATCCTATGCCCTGTTTCCAAATCTGACTGTCGCAGAAAACGTCGGATACGGGCTCAAATCCCGTCGCATGAATAAAGCCGAGCGCCGCGCTCGAGTTATTGAGCTGCTGGGACTGGTTGGCCTGCAAGGCAGTGAGAGCAAATTCCCGGCTCAGCTTTCCGGTGGTCAGCAACAGCGTGTAGCACTAGCCAGAGCGCTTGCAACATCACCAGGTCTGTTGTTGCTAGATGAGCCCCTGTCAGCGTTGGATGCCCGTGTGCGTGCGCACCTGCGGCACGAGATTAAACAACTGCAGCTTCGCTTGGGCATAACCACTATCATGGTAACCCACGATCAGGAAGAAGCGCTGACCATGGCAGACCGCATTGTGGTCATGAATGCCGGCCGTATCGAACAGATAGGTACACCTGAAGAGATCTACAGCAAGCCCGCGACGCCTTTTGTCGCCAATTTCGTTGGTGAGATGAACTTCCTTTCCGGCAATGTGGGCAAGAACAATACCCTCCTTGCCGGTCACTTGACCCTGGAACATCAGGATCACGTCAGTTTTCCTGAAGATGCAAAAGTACAGATTGCGGTGCGTCCTGAGGATATCCGTCTGCGACTGAATGGCGACCGTCACAACGTAATCAGTGGCGAGGTAAGCGAACTGGAATTTCTTGGCTCTAAAGTTCGTTCCCGACTGACCTTGAGCGACCAACATGCGGAACTGGTCGCCGATATTTCCATGAATGAAATGGCCGAACTGGGTTTGCATACCGGCCAGAAGGTGGAGCTGCAACTGCCCAGAGAACGACTCCACCTGTTTGCGGAGATGCTGTAATGTTAGCGCAGGCGCAGAAAGCAAAAACGGTTGCCATGCCAGGCACACGACCTTTCTTGAAACGCAGCCTCGATGAGCTGATGCTTGGTGGCGCACTGGTGGCGGGACTGCTGGTGCTAGGCATGACCATCGTCATGCCCCTTTACAGTCTGCTTTCAAAGAGTGTGCAGAACAAAGCCGGAGACTTTGTAGGTCTCGAAAACTTTGCCGCCTATGCTGCAACGCCCAGCCTCATCAATTCGCTTGTGAACTCGCTGACCATGGCTGCGGTATCCACACTTGTTGTGACGGTGTTAGCCTTCTCCGCTGCCTATGGAATCAGCCGTACCCGCTTGTTGGGTAAAGGGCTGTTTCGCACCGTGCTGGTATTGCCGATACTGGCTCCATCCCTGTTACCTGCAATCAGTCTGGTATACCTCTTCGGTAACCAGGGGGTCATCAAGGAGCTATTACTCGGGGAAAGCATTTATGGTCCAATTGGAATCGTCATCGGTTCCTGCTTCTGGACCTTTCCCCATGCCCTGATGATCATGGTGACAGCGCTGTCTAACAGCGATGCGCGCTTGTACGAATCCGCCAAGGTCCTGGGGGCCTCGCCCCTGCGCACCTTCTTTACGGTCACCCTGCCTAGCGTCAAATATGGTGTGATCAGCTCGGCCTTCGTTGTGTTCACGCTGGTCATCACAGATTTTGGTGTACCCAAAGTCATTGGTGGCCAATACAACGTGCTCGCCACCGATATCTACAAGCAGGTAATCGGTCAGCAGAACTTTGAAATGGGGGCTACGGTCAGCGTGATTCTCCTGTTCCCGGCCATTCTGACCTTTCTTGCGGATCGTTGGGTGCAACGTAAACAATCGGCACTTGTTACCTCCCGGGCGGTGCCCTTATCTCCTGAATACCGACCGTGGACGGATCGGGCCTTTACCCTGCTGATGGTGGCGTTGACGGTTATTATTCTGGGCATCATTGGCATGTCTGTGTATGCCTCATTCGTGACCTTCTGGCCCTATAACATGGAGCTGTCTTTGAAGAACTATCAGTTCGAACTGATGGATGGCGGCGGTTGGGAAGCCTATTGGAACTCCATCCGCATGGCAGCCTACACGGCGCTGTTTGGAACCTTCTTTATTTTCTTTAATGCCTATCTGTCTGAAAAACTGAAAGGCTTTAAAGTGCTCAAACAACTTTACCACCTGATTGCCATCGTGCCGCTGGCAGTGCCCGGTCTGGTTCTGGGTCTGGCGTATATCTTCTTTTTCAATGGGCCGAACAATCCTTTGAACGGTATTTACGGCACTATGGCCATACTGGTCATCGCGACAATCACTCACTTTTACACGGTCTGTCACCTTACCGCCGTCACGGCTCTTAAGCAGATTGATGCCGAATTTGAATCGGTCTCTGCCTCGCTCAAGGTGCCACAGTTCATTACTTTCTGGCGGGTTTCCCTGCCGGTGTGCATGCCGGCGGTGTTGGACATCGGCATATACCTCTTTGTTAATGCCATGACCACCGTATCTGCTGTGATCTTCCTCTACTCCTACGACACCATGCTGGCATCGGTGGCAGTACTGAACATGGATGATGCCGGCGATATTGCACCCGCCGCTGCCATGGCTGTGCTGATCATGCTGACCTGCATCATAGCCAAACTGCTACATTGGCTGGCAGGCAGTCGTGTGCTCCGCCGCACACAACGCTGGCGGACGGTCGCGGCATAGCTGCCGCGGCATTGGAAATAAGCACCCACTAAACACCATTCAATAAACACTATTCGATAAACAATATGTTTACCCAAACGAATGCACATTCAGATGACGAAGGCGCATGTATGCTCGACGAAACCACAACAGAACCCAAATACTACCTGCTGACCCCCGGCCCGATCACGACGACGACCAGTGTAAAAGAAGCCATGCTTGCCGACTGGGGATCATGGGATGATGATTTCAATGCGGTGACGCAGTCGATTCGCAACCAATTACTGCAAACCGCCAATGCGGAAAAAGAATACGCCTGCGTGCCGCTTCAGGGCAGCGGAACCTTTGCAGTGGAAGCAACCATGGCAACCCTGCTTGGCCCGGAAGACAAAGTACTGATTTTAATGAACGGCGCGTATGGTCAACGCATCGGCAAAATCTGCGATTATCTGAAACGCCCCTATGTCAGCATGGATACGGGTGACTATCTCCCCGCCGATCCCGCAGACGTGCGCCGATTACTTGAGGCCGATCCAGCAATCACAACTGTTGCGATTGTTCATTGCGAAACCAGCTCCGGAATTTTGAATCCGCTGGAAGCGATTGCCGACGTCGTCAGGGAACAGGGAAGAAAACTCATTATCGATTCCATGAGTGCCTTTGGCGCACTACCCATTGACGCCGAAACCTTGCCCTTTGCTGCCCTGATCTCATCAGCCAACAAATGTTTTGAAGGGGTGCCCGGCTTTGGATTCGCCATTATCCGCAAAGACCTGCTGGCAGAATCCAGGGGCAACGCTCATTCCTTAAGCATGGACCTGCATGACCAATGGGTCTACATGGAAAAAACCGGTCAATGGCGCTATACGCCCCCCACCCATACGGTGGCGGCGTTTGCTCAGGCACTGCGAGAGCATCAGGCCGAAGGCGGAGTGGAAGGCCGATTGGCACGCTACCAGCGCAATCGTGACCAATTGGTTGCGGGGCTGCGCGAAATGGGTTTTGAAACGCTACTGGAAGATCAATGGCTGTCACCGATTATCGTCACCTTTTTAAGCCCGTCCGATCCTCGCTTTGAGTTCAAACGATTTTATCACGAACTCAAGCAGCGCGGATTTGTCATCTATCCGGGCAAGCTGACCGAAATAGACAGCTTCCGTATAGGTTGTATCGGGCAAATTGACAGCCCGCAAATCGCACGTTTGCTAACAGCCATCAGCGAAGTACTGAATGTAATGGAGATTGACCTACGATGAACGTGACATATAAACGCCAGTACTGCGGGCCGGTAGAAGCGGTAATCTGTGATTGGGCCGGTACGACTTACGACTTTGGATCCCTTGCGCCCATGCGTGCGTTCCAGGCGCTGTTTGAAGCCAATGGCGTTCCAATCACCTTGCCGGAAGCGCGTGAACCCATGGGAACCGAAAAACGTGAGCATATCACCCGGATTCTGGCCATGCCCCGAGTCAAGGCAGCCTGGCAAGCCGCACACGGTCAGGAGGCAGACGATGAGGTAATCGACTCTCTCTACCATGCCTTTGTGCCCCTGCAAATCGAGGCCATCAAACACTGCGCGCAGGCAATACCCGGCTGGATGGATACGCTGGCCTATCTGCAACAACGGGACATTCTGGTGGGTGCCAATACGGGCTACAACCGGGAAATGCTGTCGGCACTGAGTGACATAGCGAGCCAGCAAGGTTACACCCCCGATAGTAGCGTATGCGCGACCGACGTACCCAAAGGTCGGCCCTATCCGCACATGAGTCTAAAAAATGCTCTGGAGTTAGGTGTCAGCGATGTCCGCGCCTGTATTAAAGTCGATGACACCCTGCCCGGCATTGACGAAGGTCTGGCAGCAGGTATGTGGACAGTGGGTGTGGCGGTATCCGGAAATGAAACCGGTCTGAGCCTCGAAGCCTGGCACAACCTGGCGGCCGCTGAGCAAAACCAATTCCGACAGAATGCCTGTCAGCGATTCCGTCAGGTCGGCACACACATCATTATCGATAGCGTCGCGGACTTACCGAGAGCCGTTGAGCAGATCGAAGCCTGGATACAGCAGGGATTCGGCCCGGATACGCTCGCGGCTACCGGCCTCGATCTGACTGACGGAAGCGGCAGTTAGTGAGTACAACGGCACTGATTCTGATTCTGGTTTCAGCGGTTGCACACGCAGGCTGGAATTTTTACGGCAAAAAGTTCAGTCCCACCATCGCGTTCTTTTTTCTGGTCACACTGGGGGGATCAATTTTGTTCTCCCCGGTGTTTTTCTGGAATACGGAACTGCTGGGCAGCATCAATGTGGAAATATTTTGCTTACTGCTGGCCACGGGTTTTTTCCAATGCCTGTATCTGTACGGGCTGGCTTCAGCCTATCGAGCCGGCGATATGTCTATCGCCTACCCGATCGCGCGTTCGTCACCGTTGATCATTGTCTGCATCTCGGCTTTTCTGCTGGGGCAGCGAGACGCGATTTCCGGGCAGGCCATTGCAGGCATCGTTTTGATAGTCGGCGGCTGCCTGCTGATTCCAATCCGCTCACTGCGAGAGATACGTGCCGAAAACTACCTGAATGCCACCACTGCATTTGCATTGTTAGCAGCCTTCGCCACAGCAGGCTATTCGCTGGTTGATGATCATGCCACCACACTGTTGCGGAACATGACAACTGGCGCCGAAAACTCGCCTGTCGCAGACTCGGCCAATATCGCAATGGTCTATGTGGTACTGCAAGGTTTCAGTGCCTCGGTATGGATGGCGGCGCTGGTGTATCTGAGCCCGAAGGACCGCCGCCTGTTACCGGAACTGATGAAAAACGCAATGGGCCGCAGTTTGCTGACGGCGGCCATGATGTTCGGTACTTATGCACTCGTGGTCACCAGTATGGCCTATGCAAGCAATGTCAGTTACGTGGTGGCCTTCCGCCAAATCAGTATTCCTATTGGGGTGATGATGAGCGTTGTCGGTTTTGGTGAAAAACTTTACTGGCCGAAGTTGTTGGGTGTTGCGATCACCTTTAGCGGATTAATCGCCGTGGCACTTGGTTAAGTGGGAAAAGATATTTTTCTGGATAATTTCTTAAAGAAGTAAATCATGTCTTTAGCATTATTTGATTTGGATAACACACTGATTGCCGGCGACTGCGCCCAATCATTCTCGGAGTTTATGGCGGCGAGCAAATTGCCAACGCCGGATGATTTTATCGAAACCAATCATCAGTTTATGGCGGACTATGATGCCGGCCGTTTGGACCTGGATGCGTATATGCGCTACACCCTGTCGCCTCTGGTTAGCTTGAGCTGGACAGACGTTCAGGAACTGGTCGCTGAATTTATTGATACGCAGTTACCACCGATGTTGTTGCCCAAAGCCTGTGCCTTGCTGGAACAGCATCGAGACGCCGGAGATGAAATCGCCATTGTCTCTGCCAGCGGCAATCATCTGGTTAGCCCTATATCCAGTTTACTCGGAATACAACACAGTCTCGCGGTGGACCTTGAGCTTAATGAAGGCCGTGTTACCGGAAACATACAAGGCATCCCGACCTTTCGTGAGGGTAAGGTCGCCCGGGTTCAGGAGTGGGCATCCGAGCGCGACCTGGATGTCAGCCGTGCAGCTTTTTACAGCGATTCCCTGAATGACCTGCCGCTGCTGGAAGTGGTTGCCAAACCGGTAGCTGTCGATCCGGATTCTGAACTTGAAGCTGTGGCAAAAGAACGGGGCTGGACCATTCTTTCCCTAAGATAAACCTGACAGGTAGCCATGTTATGACGACCACTACAGACACCCTGATTTCTGAACTTCAAAGGCTTTATCAAACATATGGCGATCAGCAGTACGGCGAGCAATGTACGCAATACGAGCACATGGCTCAATGCGCCTGGTGGGCAGAGCAAAAGGGATATTCCCGGTCACTGATCATCGCGGCGTTTCTGCATGATATCGGTCACTTGTTGGCCGATGATCAACAACTGGTCGGGAGGGATCGTTGGGGCTATGCCCAACACGACATCCTTGGCGCGTCCTGGTTAAGAGAACACGGCTTCCCTGAATCGGTGTGCGCGCCCATCGCCATGCATGTGGAAGCCAAACGTTATCTGGTTGCCACTGATGCTGACTATGCCTGTAACCTTTCAAAAGCCAGCAAAGCAACTCTGGCACAGCAAGGGGGACCGTTTTCGTACAGAGAGTGCCAGAGTTTCGCCGCGTCCCGGAACTTTGAAGATGCCATCCGCTTGCGACAACTCGACGAACTGGGTAAAGCAGAGCAATTCATGCTACCTCCGCTGCAGGAATGGCTGAACAAAGTGCGGGCGTTTTTAGCGATTTCATTAGACAAGGCAGAAGTTGCTGAGGTGAGATCATGAGCTATGTGTTCCTGGCCCTGGCTATCGCCGCAGAAATCGCAGGTACAACGGCCCTGAAATATTCGGAACAATTTACCCGCTTGACACCAAGCGTCATTGTCATCCTCTGTTACGGCGCTGCGTTTTATCTGCTTGCCCTCTCCCTCAAGGAGATCAAACTCGGCATTGCCTACGCCATATGGTCCGGCGTGGGTATTGTCTGCATCGCATTGATTCAGCAACTGTGGTTTCAACAGGCGCTGGATGCACCGGCCGTTGCCGGTATCAGTCTAATCGTGATTGGCGTACTCACGATTAATGTGTTTTCTGACACGGTGAGTTGAGACAGCATCTCGTATCAAAAAAAACAATGGATCCTCCGCCTGCGCGGAGAATGACGATGGGGGGGGTGAGCCAGTGCTTTGCCATTCCCGCACATCTTTATCGGCGGGCATATGTGGCCGCACCAAGTTTTGTACCTTCCGGTACCGTATAGCTGTAGAGAAGGCAGCGCCATGGATCATGTCCCTGAACATTAATTGCTGCGAAGGCAGCACTCGGTACTCCCCAACTAATCCGTCATTGCCGCGAAGCCGTGCACCTCGGTACATGTCAGCTAACCCGTCATTGCCGCGAAGGCGACAATCTATTGTTTTTAATTCGTTTCTGGAAAAGTGGACTAAGGACTTGGGAATCTTTCCCTCTGCTCTAACCAAAAAAAGACAATGGATCCTCCGCCTGCGCGGAGGATGACGGAGGTGGGGGAGAAATGCCTTGTCCCTCCACCTATGCGGTCATATGCGTGAGAAAGAAAACCTCTGTTTCACCCTCACCCTACCTCATCCTCTGCGAACGCGGGGAGCATTGATTCACCACACCCCGCAGTTTATCCCCCGACAAACGAGAGGGAGGGTTGTTTCATTCTTTCCCTAGGTTATCCTTCGCGAAGGCTGGGAGCATTGTTTTACCACTCCTTGCAGGTCATCCCCCGCCAAACGGGAGGGCGCATTGTTTCACAGTCCCCCTACGTCATCCTCCGCGCAGGCGGGGGATCCATTGTTTTCATTTTCAATAAGAAAATGCCGAAAACCCTGTAAACCTCAAAACAGCTGTTGTTTCGTCTCCGACAAGTGGGTGACAAACAGATTGGCCAGGCTGGTTCGCTTAACATTCTCCGGCCATACCGCGTAAACCGGAATATCTTCCATTTGCCAGTCCGGAAGAACATGTACCAGCTTTCCCTCTGTAATCAGTGGGTCCACCATAAAGTCAGGTGGAGAGGCCAATCCCAATCCCTGAACGGCCAGTTGGCAGGTGGCTTCCACACTGTTCACTTCAATACTGGCTTCATTGTCCGTTTTCACGGCTTTGCCTCTTCCCCTGCGAAAACTCCGCGATGCCGGCAGCATGCTCAGATGAATCCAGCTCCAGCTATTGAGGTCATGAGGATGGGAAGGTAAAGGTTTCGCCGCGTAATAATCCGCCGCACACACCAGCTTCCGTTTTAGCTTGCCCAAGCCTTTGGCTTTCAGGTTGCTATCCGCCATCTGACCAATTCGAATGGCTACATCTATGCCTTCCGAAATCAGGTCCTGGCGTGCGTCGGTATAGGATATGGAAAGTTTAACCTGGGGAAAACGCTTACAGAATTCAGCAATATGTTGAGACAATCGGCTCTGGGTCAGAACTGCCGGAACGGATAACTTCAGTGTTCCCGCAGGGGATATGGCATCCCGGGCAAGTATATCCAGACAGAACTCCGCTTCTTCCGAGATCACCCGAGCGTGATCAAAAAGTTTACGCCCTTCTTCGGTCAAAGACAGCTTGCGGGTCGATCGATATAACAAGGCTATGTCATAGCGCGCTTCCAGCTGTGATACGTGATAACTCACCACCGAGGGCGAAAGCTTCAGTGCTTTGGCCGCAGCCCGAAAAGAGCCCAGTTCCGCCGTTTTGGCGAACACTGTGATTGACCGTAACTCTTCCAGCATTATTCTATCCTATCGAACAGTATTATCTATTTATCCTAGATTATAGACTTTTGATTCAGGTGATACATTGCGAACATTCACAATAAAGGAGGCAATGATGGCTCTGATAGTTGCAATGTTCGGTTTTTCTCTCGCCATGTCTATATCCCCGGGACCGGTCAATATTCTCACTGTTTCGTCTGGTGCCAATCATGGTTTTGCACGCACTATGCCCTTCGTGTCTGGTGCAACGATAGGCTTTACCTTGCTGTTGCTGGCAATCGGTTTGGGTATGTCAGAACTGGTGGCGTCTTTTCCTGCTTTGCTCGATGTGATGGTTTATCTGGGCGGAGCCTTTGTTGCGTATATGGGCTTGCAGATGCTTGACTCGACGACGTCTGGAATCACGCTTTCCAAACAGCGGGCTCCAGGATTTACCCAGGGTTTCCTGTTGCAATGGCTAAACCCTAAAGCCTGGTCAGCCTGTATTGCCGGCGTATCGGCCTTTTCCGCAAAGGGACTCAGTGAATCCTTGTTGTTGTTTATCAGCATCTATTTTGTCGTCTGCTATTGCTCTATCGGTTTCTGGGCCTTTGCAGGTCAACGAATTTCCGGATGGTTAAACCAGCCATCCTATCAACGCCTGTTTAACATGGTGATGGGGAGTAGCTTGATCGGGATTGCGCTGTATCTGGTTTGTGCGCACGCCTTAAACTGAGTGTCGCGTCTGGTAGTGAGTAATGCCGAAACCAGTCCTTTTCAAGATGTTTTACAGGATAGCTATCCTCTTTAGCGTCGGGCCTGCTAGAGTATCTGTTAGACATAACGAAATATAACAGCAGTTGTTTCATGACCAGACGCCTTGGCTTTGCGCTTTTCTTTCTTTTTGTTGCGGGTTTTCTGAGTTCCTGTGCGGTATTTGATAAGACCAATATACCGCCCGGCCAACGCGTACAGGGGATAGGTTTTTCCTTTGAAGCACCCGCTACCTCACCCGCCAACCCCTCCTGGTTTGCCGTCGAGTACGGCACCAGTAACCGGATTCAACTCAGTCAGCTGAATGATGAAGACAGCTACTCAATTCTGGTGTCGGTGAATCGAGGCCCTTACAGAGGGATGTACGCCTCGGCAGAATCTCATCTCGCCGCATTTAAACGCTACAAGAGTCGGCCAGAATTTCGTCGCGGCTTTGTTGAAACGGCTCATGAGGAATGGATCGATTCCAGCTTTGGGGATTTGTGTCTGAGATTTCGCAGCACCGGGCAGGACCGTGCCGGACGGGCGCCAGATAAACCGGCAGTGGTGGACACCCAGGGACTGGTATGCGCGCATCCGGACCTCAACAACGTCCTGGTGAAATTTGAAATCACGCGACGTCACGAACTGGATGACCCCAGTATCACGCTGTTAACGGTCGCCGAGGCACTCTTCGCTTCGATTGAGTATTTTGAGATTGACGACTGAGGGAAAGCAGCCCTGACTGCGCTGCTTTTTCTACTTTACCTACTTCACAGTTTGAATCGCGCGCATGATTTCCTGCTGCACCGCAGGCATGACGCGCGACATATAAGTGCCGAATTTCGCCATGGCTGAGCGGCCCTCTTTGGAACCATAAAAGTCAGCAAAGGCTTTCAGCTCGTCCAGTGTAAAGGTCTGCATCATGGCCGCGAGCGTAGCCTGCTCCAGTTTCTTGATATCCACTTCCTTGGTTAATTTTCGAATAAACTGCTCACGATTTTCTGAAGGAATGCTGGCTGCCATCTTGTTGGCCATATCGATAATCATCTCGGAGATGGGCGTGGTTTCCAGATAACGCTTGGCCGCTTTCAGCTTGGCGTCCTCGTCAGAGGCGAAGGACGGCGATACCGCGAAACACAGGACAACAAAAAGCACGACAATTCTCATAACTACTCTCAAGTTTAAGGATATTAAGATTCACTAGTCATCACTGTAGGTGATCAAGCTCGAATCACCAATCGCCAAACCATTAAATATACGTGATGTTTGACCCTTACCAGTCCCGGTAATGGTTGGTTTTTCTGTGTATGTCAGCTTTTCCCTGTCGACCTTTTTGAAAAGCGAACGTAGAATCTTAACCTGTACATCCGATCAGTATTTTTATTCGGGACGAATCCACACTCATGCGGTTTGCCTTTATTGACATCGAAACCACCGGTACTCGCGCAACGCGAGACCGTATTGCCGAAGTCGCGGTGAAGATTGTTGATGACGGTAAGGTGGTCGATGAGTGGCAAAGCCTGGTGGATCCCGAAACCGCCATCCCGCCTTTTATTCAGTCATTAACCGGCATTAACAATGCCATGGTGAAAGGCGCGCCGGTGTTCCGGGAGATTGCCGACACCCTGGATGAGCTGACCCGCGACGCGATTTTTGTCGCCCATAACGCCCGCTTCGACTATGCCTTTATAAAGGCCGAGTTTCTGCGTCTGCCCCGTGCTTACAACCGCAAGGTGCTGTGCACCGTCAAACTGGCAAAATATCTATATCCAGAGCATCGCCGCCACGGCCTGGATGCACTGATCGAACGCCACGCCATTGAGGTGGATTCCCGTCATCGGGCAATGGGTGACGTAGATTCCATGCTGGCTTTTTTCAATATCGCCCGGCAGGAAAAGCCCAGCGAGGACTTTGATTTCGCCATCGCTAAACAACTCAAGCTCCCTTCGCTGCCCAAGGGGCTGGATGAATCCCAGGTAAAGGCCATCCCCAACACCCCCGGAGTCTATCGATTTTATGGAGAAAACCGTTCGCTGCTTTACGTGGGTAAAAGCGTCACGCTCTACCAGCGAGTGATGAGCCATTTTTCCGCTGACTACAGTTCCACGAAAGAGATGACGATTGCGCAAAGCGTTACCGACATTGAATGGACGGAAACCGCCGGTGACCTGGGCGCACAGTTGCTGGAGTTGAAGGAAATCAAAAGCCTGAACCCCATCTACAATCGTCGCTCCAGAGCCAGCAAAACCCTGGTTACCATTCGCCTCGACGCCAATGAGGAAGGATTTCTACAAAGCACTTTGAGTCGCGAGCTTGACCTGTCCAAGCTAAACGATTTTTTCGGGCTTTACCGAAGCCAAAGCTCGGCGCAGAAAGCCCTGGTCAAGGTCGCAAACAGTAATGAATTGTGCCGCAAGCTGCTGGGACTGGAAAGCGGCGACGGCCCCTGTTTCGGGTACCAGACCGGCTCCTGCAACGGCGCCTGTGTCGGCAAAGAAGACCCGGTATTGTATAACCTGAGAATGCAGATCGCTTTTCATGAACTGCAACTGAAAGTCTGGCCCTATCAGGGCATCGTTGGTATTCGTGAGAAACATCCCACCAAAGATTGGGAACAGATGCATCTGGCTTACAACTGGTGCCATATTGCCAGCGTTGATTCGGATCCGGACCTGGAACAGGTACTTGCAGACTGCGACACCCATGCCATGGCCTTCGATCTGGATACCTACAAACTGCTGAGCAAGGCGATGCTCTCACCCAAATTCAAATTGCCAGTCGTTGAGTTCGGAAAAGCGCTCTCGATAGACACCATCGACACCGGTATGGAATAACAATACCGGGAATTTTTCACAGCTTTGTTATTCCAGCAACAAAAAACGCCCGCACTTGAGTTTGGTCAAGAATCGCCGTTTTCTTACAGGCTAGTATATTTCGACGCTTAGTTGTCGAGCCGCACCTTTCACCGTCGCCTCAGTAAGCCTGTGCCGCGCCATTTGTCCGCAATGTATTTGCAATCAGAAGGACATCACGCCGCCTTAATAAAAATGATTAATTAGCCGTACCCAATAGTAATAAAAACAGCAGAGGTACTCTGTGAAAGGCCTGTTTACCAAGTACAGCGGCATCTCCAGTATTGTCGGTGATATTGTCAATCTGCGTATTCACAATATGTCGGAACTGCCGATTCCCCCGCGCAACCGGGAACTCGCGTTAATCGAGCAGGATGATGCGCCCTTTTCGCTCGCGCAGATTATCAAGTTATCGCAGGACCAGACATCCATTGTTGTTTCCCTGCAGGTGTTTTCCGGCACCAAGGGTCTGTCCAATGATGCCAGCGTTCGCTTTCTCGGCGAGAGCATGCAGGCGACCTATTCCGATAATATTCTTGGCCGTATTTTCAACGGCTCAGCCGAGGCCATCGACAAAGGACCGTCCCTGAAGCTTGAGCCTAAAGTCCGCATCAATGGTCCGACCGTCAACCCCACCGCCCGTGTACTGGCCTCGCGCATGATCCATACGGGCGTTCCCATGATCGATGTATTCAACTGTCTGGTGGAAAGCCAGAAGATCCCGATCTTCTCGGTAGCAGGGGAGCCCTACAACGACTTTCTCGCCCGGATTGGCATTCAGGCAGACGCCGATGTGGTGATCTTTGGTGGGCTCGGATTGATCTACGATGACTTCCACTGCTTCAAGACCGCCTTTGAAGACGCCGGTGTGTTGTCTCGGGTGGTCATGTTCGTCAATCTGGCTTCAGACCCCACCGTTGAACGACTGATGGTGCCGGATCTGTGTCTGGCGGTTGCCGAGAAAATGGCTGCGGAAGAAGGCAAACGCGTCCTGGTACTGCTAACCGATATGACAGCCTATGCTGATGCCATGAAAGAAATCGGCATTGCCGTAGAACATATTCCGTCGAACCGGGGCTATATGGGAGATCTGTATTCCCAGCTGGCACGACGTTACGAAAAAGCCTGTGACTTTAAAGGCGCGGGTTCGGTCACCATTCTTTCGGTGACTACCATGCCCGGAAACGATGTCACCCACCCGGTACCCGACAACACTGGCTATATCACCGAAGGCCAGTTCTATCTGCACGATGGCATGCTCGATCCCTTCGGCTCCCTGTCGCGGTTAAAGCAGCATGTGATTGGCAAGGAAACCCGAGACGACCACAGTCAGATCATGAACACCATGATCCGCTATTACTCGGAAGGAGTGGAAGCCGAACAGAAACAGTCCATGGCCTTTGATCTCAGCGAGTTTGACTACAAATTATTGAAATTTGCTCGCCTGTTCCGTGAGCGATTTATGGACCTCAAGGTCAACATGCCTCTCAATGACGCGCTGGATGCCTGCTGGGCACTACTCGCTGACTGCTTCGACAAGCAAGAAGTGATTATCAAGCAAAACCTGAAAGACAAGTACTGGGACGCTCAGCATGCCGAAGCCAGCCCTCAATAAAAGTGCACTGAGTGCCGAGAAAAAGCGACAGCACAGCTATGAGAAATATCTGCCGTCGCTGGAGTTAAAGCAGAAACAATTGTTGTCGGTGCGCAAAAAGCATGAACAGGAACTGATCGCCCATCGACAGCATATCGCAAGGATCACCGCAGATGTTCACCAGCGCCTGCCCATGTTGGCGGTTGAGAATATTGATCTTGACGGTCTCGTGACGATCGCCGACCTACTGATTGAAGAGGAAAACCTGCTGGGCACCGCACTGCCTGTTTTGAGGCACGTCAAATATCAACGAGCCCACTACAGTTTTTTTTCGCGGCCTCACTGGGTCGATGAAGTAGCTGCGGCACTGGAACATGTGGTGCGGCTTCGCTTGGAAGAGGATATTCTCTGCGAACGTCTGCAAAGACTCCAGCAGGCTCTGCGGACCATCACCCAGCGTGTTAACCTGTTTTCAAAGGTGCTGTTACCCGAGACGCAAAACAACATTAAGCACATCAGTCTGTTTCTGGCGGATCAGGATCGGGCGGCGGTGGTGCGCTCCAAACTGGCAAAACGCAAGCATCAGATGACAGCGGATGCCAGCGGCAGCAATCAGGAACCTGCCCCATGAGTATTGCGCCGCTCAAAAAGATTACCCTGATCGGAGTGATTGCCAGCAAGCACAATGTACTGGATGCGCTGCAGTATCTGGGCATCATGCACCTGATCCCGTTAACAAATCAGAAATATGCTGAATCATCGAACCATCACGCCCGTCTCAAGGAAGCGTTGCGTTACCTGAAAAGTTCGCCGCACAAGCGCCGCCCGCAGCTACCGCGTCGCGACTATAAGGTTTCCGAGGTCGTCAAAGAGATCCTGCAGAACAAATACCAGCGATCAAAACTTGCAGACAGAGTCGATCTGATCAAAAACCGTATTCGCGACCTCAAGCCCTGGGGGGATTTTAACTACCCCAATCTGGAAGAACTCGACGGTCACCGGCTGTGGTTTTATTGCGTACCCCTGTCCCAACGTGCCGATCTGGATACGATTGAACTTCCATGGAAAATTCTCAGCGAAGACCATCGCGGTGTTTACGTGGTGATTATTGCCAAAGACGAACCGGATGCTGAGTCGCTGCCTTTTGAAAGGGTCCATGTAGGCAGCCGCTCCCTTTCGCAATTGCATGAAGATTTAAACGATGCTCTGGTGGAACTTGAGGATCTCGATGCCGAGCGTCAATCACTGACACGCTGGATTACACCGCTGACGCGTTTTCTTGATGAATCTGTCGATCTCGAACGCATGGCCATGGCCAAGGGGTTTGCGCTCGATACCGAAGACTGCTTTGTGCTGCGCGGATGGATTCCGGAAAAGGCCATGGAGGAACTGGAGGCACTGAGTAAACGCCTGCACTTTGCCTATATTCTCAGTGAGCCCGAAGCCTATGAAACGCCACCCACCCTGCTAGAAAACAATGAGCTGGTCGGCGGCGGTCAGGAAGCGGTGTCGTTTTTCCAGTTGCCAGGCTATACGTCCTGGGACCCGTCCAGCATGATCTTTGTGTCCTTCTCACTGTTCTTTGCCATTATTCTTGCGGACGCCGGCTATGCGCTGATTCTGGCAGTGTTTCTTGGCTTGTACTGGAAAAAACTCAGCCGCAATTCACAACGACGGCGATTGCGTAACCTCGCCACGTCTCTGGTGACTTTGTCTACCGTCTATGGAGCACTGATCGGGAGTTATTTCGGTATTGAAATCGAACCCGAGAGTGTCCTCGGGCATCTGCAGATTCTCGATATCAATGACTTCTCAGCCATGATGCAGTTATCCATTGGAATTGGGGCGCTGCACCTTGTTGCCGCCAATGCCATTGCCGGCTGGTATCAGCGCAAGTCCACGGTGCTCTATGCCAGGATTGGCTGGATTCTGGTAATCGGTGCAGCCTTCATTATCTGGTTGAAGTATATGCATCAGAACGCGGTTCCAACTCTAACTTCTTTTCCCGTTATCAGCATTATGTTGGGGCTGTTATTGGTGTTGCTGTTTACCGGCGACCAGCCTATTCGATCCGCCAAAGACGTTGCGCAACGTGCGCTGGAAGGTTTTATCGCCCTGTATGGCATCAGTAAAGCCTTTGGCGATGTGCTTAGCTACATGCGTCTGTTTGCGCTGGGTCTCTCCAGCGCCTCACTGGCTGTGACCTTTAATCATCTGGCTGTACAGGCCAGCGAATCGGTGGAAAACGGCGGCTTTCTGCTGTTCTTTCTTATCGTGTTTTTTGGCCACCTGTTGAATTTTATTCTTGCGCTCATGGGTGGTGTCATCCACGGCCTGCGCCTGAATCTGTTGGAATTCTATAACTGGGGAATCGAAGGTGAAGGCCGTGCTTTCGACGCCTTCCGACGCAACCGGATCCCGGAAGATATTGCCGATGCGGCTTTCGATTATGAATCTGAACAAAAAGACTAAAGCGAACTGAGACAGAGGAAACAACAATGGAAGACTTTATGACATCCCTCGCCTGGCTGGGGATATTCGCCCCGGTCGCTCTGGGTGCTGTGGGCAGCGCACATGGTTGCGCCATTGCCGGTCAAGCAGCCTCCGGGGCCCTGCTCGATACCGAAAGTGGTTACGGCAAATACATTGGTTTGTCAGCCATGCCCTCGACGCAGGTGATTCTCGGCATCGTCATCATGTTTACCCTGAATCGGGAAATTACGCCCGAGAATGCTCCCGGTTTGTTCGGCGTGGGCTTTCTGAGCGGCATCGCCATGTTGTTCTGTGCCATCCATCAGGGCAATGCCTGTGTGGCCGCGATCAATGCCGCCAAAAACAAACCGGAAATTTTCGGTCTCTCACTGGCGCCTGCCGCGATCGTGGAAGGCTTTTCGGTCTTTGCCTTCGTCTTTGCGCTGGTGTTAATCGGCGCGATTCCTGACTGACCTGTAGTAGCGGAGGTTCACCATGTCCCAGACCGTCAAACTCAATGGCAATTCCAAAGGCATTGAAGAGCTGATTGAATTGCTCAAAAACAAAGGGGTAGTCGCCGGCAAGGAAGAAGGCACGCGTATTGTCGAAGACGCCCAGCATCGTGCTGACTGGCTTATCTCACAAGCAAAAGAAGAGGCGGCACGAATCAAGGCCGATGCCGAACGCGAAGCCCAATTTATCCACCAGGCGGGCAAAGAAAGTCTGCAAACAGCCTTTCGCGACATCAAGCTGCGCCTCAAGGATGAACTCTCCAATCAGTTTGCCGCCCAGTTAAGGGAACTGATCCAGCATGAACTGGAGAACGCCGACACGCTGAAACTACTGCTGCAAAATGCCGCATCCAAGGTCGAACTCGACGACGAGCCCATGGAAATTATCCTGCCAGAGAAAGTGCTTGGCCTTGAAGAACTGCGCCAGGATCCGGCCTCGTTAAAGTCCGGACCACTGATGGGCGTGCTGTCCGAGGTCACCCGTCAACTGCTCAGCTCGGAAGTGCAATTTACGACCAACACCCAGCAGCAGGGCGGGATAGTATTTTCCCTAAAGGACGGTGAAATCAAAGTAGAGCTCACCGATGAGGCCCTGACCGAATTGCTGTTACGTCACCTTCAGCCACGCTTTCGGGCGGTGCTTGAAGGCGTCGTGACGTAAACGGATTGGGAACAGGTACAGGTCAGCAGCATGCGCGAAAAAAACTATTCCACTTTACTTATCTCCCTGCCCCATCTGGTCGATCCTTTTCGTTACCAGAGTCAAAGCATTACCCTGGTGCAGCTGGAGAAGCGAATGAACATGCTCGACCCCGAGGATGTTGTGCGCGTGAGGCAACTGCGTGATTTGTTCTATTGGGGGCGGCTCACCCTCAAAGCAGACGAAGCCGTATTGGTGAGGCGTTCCAACCGTTTTCTGGATGAGCTGCCCTATCCCCAGGTGAAAGAATGGCTCAACTGGCGCATGGATGTGCGTGCGGTGATTGCCGCCATGCGACGACGCAAACTGGGCGAACCCGCACCCACCGGTCAGGAATGGGGCTATGGTTCCCACCGACGTACCATCCAGCGTAACTGGTCCAGCCCCTGTTTCAAACTGGAACACCGTTATCCCTTTTTGCCCGAGATTTATCAGCATTTGCTGGCCGGTGAAAGCCTGAAACTGGAACGCGTCTTACTGAAATCCATCTGGCATTTTTATCAGCAGCAGTCACCTCACTATTCCTGGGGCTTCACCGCGCTGGTGCTGTATCTCGCGAAATGGGATCTGGTCGATCGCTGGCGGCGCTACGATCATGAAAAAGGCGCACAACGTTTTGATGCCCTGGTAAGCGCCTGTCTGCCAGAATCTTTAAGTTATCACTAAGGAGCTTGTCGTTATGAAACCCATGCTTGAACTAAAGGACGCAGCCATCAGCGCCAGGGCCAAGGATACGGACAGATCGACAAGCTATTCCGCCCGAGTGGTGGCCATTAACGACGATGTGCTGACCATCCAGAGTGCTGGCGGTAAGGGCCATCAGCGCCCACTGGTAAAAAATGAAATGGTCTACGTGATACCGCAAAGTCTCGCCGCAGCATCGACTGACACGGCGCATGTCGAAAAACTCAAGGCGGAAGTGTTGCGGGTCAAAGGCAATGAAGCCGATGTGCAGGTATTCGAGGATACTGCCGGTATTGCCATTGGCGATCCGGTAGAACAGACCGGCGAGCAACTGTCGGTGGAACTGGGTCCGGGGCTGCTCAGACAAGTCTACGACGGATTGCAAAATCCGCTGCATCGTCTGGAAGCCAGCTACGGCAAATTCCTGCTAAGGGGTGCCGAAGAGGCCTCACTGGACCGCCATGAAAAGTGGGCCTTTAGCGCAAGCGCGCGTGTTAATGACTCGGTACAGGCAGGCGATGTTCTGGGTGTCGTGCAGGAAGGGCGCTTTCAGCACAAGATCATGGTGCCTTTCCAGTTTAAGGGTGACTATAAGGTCGACTGGATTCAGGAAGGCTCCTTCAATATCGACACTATCGTCGCGCGCCTGCTGGATCAGTCCGGCCGCGAACATGAAATCCGCATGGTTCAGCGCTGGCCGGTTCGTTCGCCCCTGCCCAAGGATTTGATTAAAAGCGGCGCCAGCAACAAACGCTACCCCAGTGAGCCCATGCTCACCACCCTGCGTTTGGTAGACACATTTTTCCCCATCGCCAAGGGCGGCACGGCCTGTATTCCCGGCCCCTTTGGAGCAGGTAAAACCGTTTTGCAGAATCTGATCTCCCGCTATTCGGACGTCGACATCGTCATCATTGTCGCCTGCGGCGAACGCGCCGGTGAAGTGGTGGAAACCATTAACGACTTCCCCCGACTTCAGGACCCGCATACCGGCGGTACGCTGATGGATCGTACCATTATCATCTGCAACACCTCGTCCATGCCGGTGGCAGCGCGGGAAGCGTCGATCTATACCGGCGTAACCATCGGTGAGTATTACCGGCAGATGGGTTACAACGTACTCTTGCTGGCCGACTCCACCTCTCGCTGGGCCCAGGCCATGCGTGAAACCTCCGGACGTCTGGAAGAAATCCCGGGTGAAGAAGCCTTTCCGGCCTACCTTGAATCGGCGGTTCGAAATCTATATGAACGCGCAGGCGTGATTGAATGCAATGACGGTAGCGAGGGTTCCCTCACACTCATCGGCACCGTCTCCCCCGCCGGTGGCAATTTTGAAGAACCGGTCACCCAGGCCACCCTTAACACGGTCAAATCCTTTCTCGGACTCAGCTACGACCGCGCCTATAAACGCTTCTATCCCGCCGTTGATCCGCTCCTGTCCTGGAGCCGCTATACCAGTCAATTACAGAGCTGGTTTAAGGAACACATCAGCGCTGATTGGATCACAAAAGTCGAAGGCATTATGAAACTGTTGCAGCAAGGCGAAGACATCAGCCGCATGATGCAGGTAACCGGCGAAGATGGCATCAGTGATGAGGACTATGCCATTCAGCAGAAAGCGCTCCTGGTGGACATGGTCTATCTGCAACAGGATGCCTTTGACCCGGTGGACGTTTCCACGCCCATTCAACGCCAGCAGGAAAGTCTGAACCTGCTATCCCGCATTATCGACGCACCAGTTAAATTCAATTCAAAGAGCGAAATCCGCGACTGGTTTAACCGCCTGACCGATGCCTACCGCAACCTGAATTATGCGGAATACCAGAGTGACGCCTTCAAGGAGCAACTGGATAAGATAGAGGGATTGATGAAGGGCCAGGTTTAAAAGTGCTTCGTATCCGAGAGCCGAGATTATGCCTTTGTCTTTAACGGCTCTCCCAATCTCCCTTGCCGTTCCCGCTCACCACCCAGTTTCCCCCTTAATCCACCGTCGTTCCAGCTACCCCTACCGTCGTTCCCGCTTACCCCTCCGTCGTTCCCGCGAAGGCGGGACAAAAGCGCTTTAGCGCGTTGAACGACCGAAGGTCGGCCCGAAGGGTGAGCGAAGCGAATAGCCCATTGTTTTCACTAAAAGCCCGATGGGTGAGCGTAGCGAATAGCCTATTGTTTGAGGTGGTCTAATAGATCTGACTCAAAAACCAAGGGTGAGCGAAGCGAATAGCCCATTGTTATGGTAAGAGGCTCACCCGCCCTTGTCATCACCCCTGACTACCCCCTTTCATCAAACTGGCGCAGAACTATACTTACTCTGTATCTCTCGGACACCACTGCATGGTTCGTGTTCGCCAGCAGATAATGCTCAAAAGATTGAACCGTTCCCGCAGTGACCGCGACCAAGACAACAATAACAAACGGACAAACGAAGGAATCCATCATGAAAGCAACAAAACTTTTTCTTTACTCAGTATTTGCCGTCGGCCTCGCCACGAGTCATCAGAGCATTGCCGCCAGTGCCAGTTCCAAATATGTCGATGAGGTGAAACTATCCTTCATTGGCATGGCTGCCGAGCTGCGCGTGGAGAACGCCTCTGCCAACAAGCATGTGAGTAAAGTGAATCTCAAACTCAAAGATAGCGCGATGCAATTCGATATCAGTGGCCGCGTTGATTGCAACCCTGGCATCGGCCGACACTTTAAAGGTGCCTACATGACATTTGGTCCGGTGAGCTTGCGTGGTGGCAATATCGATACCTCTCTGGGCGTTTATACCAAACAAACCGATGTCGCCCACACGGAAAAGAAAAATGACATAGCAGAATACACACCAGCCACCTTTACCGTCCCGGTATCGAAGGTAAAAAATGCATCCCCCTCCTTACGCGTCGATCCCGTGGCCGAGATCAATAAAAAGCTGCAACAGCACCTGCAAGGTGGCGGCAGCGCGGTCGACTTTTACAAACAGAACCACACGATCGTCTTGCAGCGCCCTCTGACCTTGAGCGGGATTTGTGGCACAAACAAAAAAAGCTCGGGCGGTTACCACACCAAGAATCATGTCATTCAGATAGAATACAAAGCCGACCCCGCGGTCTATGAACAAGCCAAACTGAATGCAGCGCTTGCCGGAAATTTGCCGAACCAGATTAACAACAACCTGCCTTTCAAGCTGGATCAGGCGAAGTTTCAGGCCAACATGCCACACCATATCGGCAAGTGCATTCCAAATCAGGACCCAAAAATCCGTATTAACTTTCAGGTTAGTGGTTCGACTACTGGTCTGATTGACCTCCGCGTTGTGCAAGTCAGCAACCAGTATGCCCACTACGGAACCTACTTCGAGACCACAGGTATCGTGAAGAACCCAAAGAATGGCGGCGGCCACCTGGATTTTCGTTTCCCCTTGAAGGACATGCTGTCACAGCAGAAGTATTCTTTTATGACCATCGCAAACAATACGACTTACGAACACAACATGCGCATTGAAGCCCGCTACAAGAACATGCAGGGCGGCACCTGGAGCGCCTACAAGCCTTTTGGTACCGCCACCTTCAAGCACAGATGTACGCCCCAACTCAAGCAATCACTTGGGAATCAGAATCAGATAAAGCAGTTCGATAACGCAGGCCCAATGAAGGCGAAACCCAAGCGCGCTGAACCCGCGAAGCCCATGCGTTTAGAGCGTGCCACACAGTAAGCGAAAAAAAGTGAGATTTAATTGAACCGCTCACGCGTTCGACACGACTGACTAGTGAACACCCAAATTACCAAGAGGATAGAACGATGAACACATTCAAAAAAACACTGTTTGCAGGCTTGTTCCTTGTTTTTGCAGGTCAAGGACACAGCGCCGGTTACCTGAAAATTGAAGGCATTGATGGCGAATCCAAAGACAGTAAGCGCCCCAGCCCTTCTCAAGAAATCAAGGTGCAAAAACCGAAGGAAGAACGGGCTGGCCTACTGCTGCCCGCCGTGCAAAAAGTCCGCGCCAGTGATGACAGTAAACCACCACGCAAGCCAGCACCGAAAAAGTAATATCAGAAATGAGTAGTCAAAGGGGCTTCTACGCTGGCCCCTTTGATTCATTCCAACAACTGGAATGTCTTAGACTGCTAAGCAGCAATATCGACACGCCCCTTCGCCCTTCCGCTCATTCGCTCCTGCCGTTGACTACCTGCACTCGTCGTTCCCGCGAAGGCGGGAACGCATTGTTTTCGTTCAAAGCCCAAGGGTGAACGAAGCGGATAGACCATTGTTTTGTTCAAAGCCCGAAGGGTGATCAAATCCAATAGCTCATCGCTTTCCCACGTCGTTCCAGCTACTCCTACCGTCGTTCCCGCTACCCCTCCGTCGTTCCCGCTACCCCTCCGTCGTTCCCGCTACCCCTCCGTCGTTCCCGCTACCCCTCCGTCGTTCCCGCTACCCCTCCGTCGTTCCCGCTACCCCTCCGTCGTTCCCGCGAAGGCGGGAACCTATTGTTTTAGTTCAGAGCCCGAAGGTCGAGCAAAACGAACAGCTCATTGCTTTCCCCTTGAGCAACTCTATCTCTACCGAAGCCTTAGCACACCAGACAAGCAAGGGTTATCATCCACCTTGCCCAGCATAAAATGAATAAAGACGGATGATCATACTCACCACCGCAACGAACAAAGAACGCAGATCAAGTACTGCTCTCACACGGAGCAAGCATTCGCCGTTCAGCCATACTGAGCTCACGAACTAATGGAAGACGCCTACGTACTACAAGCCCTGAGCATGATGTTCTTCAGCGCCTGGAAGACCTACATCGGTCCGGCCATTGCCGCCGCATCGCAATTCGCCTACTGGGAAATGCTGTTATTCAATATGGGAGCCGCCTTGAGTTCTGCCGGCGCTACTGTGTGGCTGACCGACCTGTGGATGAACACACGACAGCGCAAAGCGAAAGGCTTTGATCGCAAACTCAGAAAGGCGCTCACCATCTGGCGGCGCTACGGCAAACGCATCACCCTGCTCCTGTCACCCATACTACTCGGCATTCCCAGCTATGCGCTGATAGCCCGACGTTTAAAGGAACGTCGCCTGACGATTATGCTGGAACTTGGCCTTGTCACCTTTATCTGGTGTACAGCGGTTTACTGGGCAAGTGTTGAGGGACTGGTGCTGATTGGGCAGGCTTGGATGTGAGCCCAAAAAGCGCAAGCGCTTCACACAATAATCTCCCGCTAAAGGGCGCTGGCTCATTTATCCGTTAACTCATCAATAATCTTTTTGATATCCCCTGGCAAGTCCTCAACGGATACACCGGAAGTTATATTGGAAATATCTGAGGAATTAAAGGTGTGCCAATACAGCACCTTTTTTTCCGGATGCTTACGACAAAAATCGAGTGCCGCCGCGGCAGCTTTTGCAGTGTATGTTGTATCCAGGCGGACACCGATGTTTTTGAAGCAATCCATTACCTCTTCAGTCTCTTCTAAAGGAAATCCATAGCCTCGACCATAATATGAATCGACAAGATGTATCTTGTTAAGCTTAAGATTCGGAACCGTGGTATCGAGCTTGCGAAGATACGAGTAGGTTTGTGTTTTAAGTTTGAATGCAGTATCCGGCGTGCAAATGGGTATTGGACCTAGATGAGAAGGCGCAACCCTGATCCCAACCACCTTGCTGTGCAGCCCCGCCAATTGACATCCCAAAGACAAACCCGCAACGGTGCCGCTTGATCCAACCGGGCAAAAGATATAGTCAGGCTCAGATAACTCACCGCGTTCAATCTGGGCCTTTAGCTCAAAAACCGCACTGACAAATGCGATGCATCCAGAAATATTTGAGCCGCCAGCGTGAAGGAAATAGGTATCAGAAGATGAAATAAATTTCCTCATGTAGAACTTCAAAGCCGTATTCAGGAGTGAGCCCGAGTACGTCAGCTTGGCGCCAAACGAAGTCATTAGCTTCAAGTTGTCGAGAACTCCCCCATTCACAGGTTGGGCGAATAGAAGCACCTCACATGCAATGCCAAATTGTTGGCAGAAATACGAGGTTGCGACTCCATGGTTGGTGCCCAGGCCCCCAAACGTGACTAACTTTCGAATACCTTTAGACTGAAGTTCCGCAATAATAAACTCCAGCTTTCTGACTTTATTCCCGCCATAGACAGCGTTTGTCTTGTCGTCCCGCTTCACCCATAGGTTATACACCTCATCAGTACTGCTTCCTTCGATAAGCTGATGATCAATCGGCGTCGGCAAGCTGGCTAGCTCAACACTCGGAATATGCTCTGCCAGGTCCGGAAATTCCGCAAATATTGCGGGCTTCGACTTCATCACACAAACACCCTCTTTAAATGCTCGTTTAACATTCTTCCTTCGGGATCCAGGTGTCTTCTAAGTTTACCGAACGCTTCCCAATGATCGGGATATAACTTCGCCAATCTTTTGCTATCCAGAGTATGGATTTTCCCCCAGTGCGGTCTGCCGTTGTATTTCCAGAAAATGGGTTCAATTTCAGCAAAAACAGACTTGTAGTCCCATGATTCATGTTGATGAATCGAGATTGAGGCACCATCTTGCCCCTGAAACATCGATATCCAAACGTCATCTTTTTTGACATGCCGGTACTCGATAGGGATGTTACAAGGCAACTTCTTATCAGAGATTGTTTTCAGGATTTGTTTTAAACATGCCGGACCAAACTCAACCGGTACCGTGTATTCCATTTCGCGAAATCTGGTAAGCCGATCATGTGTCAGAACCTCATAGGAAGGGCCGGTTCTTATCGTAGACAAACCATTTTCGGGCTCCATACTGGTGAACAATGTGTGATAGAGCTTGTGTCCAAAAAAAGGAATTCCAGCAACTGAATCGTAAAGATCCTTCAGATCATGGATAACAGAACCTTCATCCTTGCCAAACGGTTTGTCTCCCGGTTTTGCATAATTGGTTTCAACTAATGCACAACGGGAAGTAAGTGGGAACGCAAACAGTTCAAAATTACGATGACTTGAGAAATGCTCGTCTATGTTGTCCAACACCTCGTTTGTGTCAGCCATTCTCGTCACTTCGGTCAGTTCGAAAGGTTTCACGTTCTTGAATCTCAGCTTTGATATAACACCCAGTGCGCCAACCGAAGTCTGAGCGGCCTTGAAGACCTCATGGTTTTCAGACTCACTGCATTCGATGATCCGGCCTGTGGGTGTGACGAGTGTGAGCCCGGTAAGGTAGTGAGAAATCGATCCAAATTGTGTTCCCGTTCCATGGACAGAGCACGCCACAGATCCGGCTAGCGATGGGTAAGCCATGTCGGGCAGATTCGGAAATGCCTGGCCGATGGAGGCCAGTTGTCGGGCCGCATCATAAATTCGGGTACCCGCCCATAACTCAGCTTCCAGGGTGGTGTTATTGGAGGATACCACCCCAGACATCAGGTCCGTCGAAATCAGGACATCATTCGTCGGAACGACCGGGCTAAATGAATGACCAGCCCCAACCGGGCGGACAACACCTGTGGTCTCTTTGAACACTTTGGCAACATCATCCTCAGATTTTGCAGCGTAAATCTTACTCGGATAACAATATTGGTTTCGCGCCCAATTGATCCATGGCAAGGGTTTTCCCAGTGCAATACTGGGCACTTTAGCCTGGTTTAATAAGCGTCTAGAATGCAAATCTTCGGTCGAATCACAAGAAACCAGTGCGGTTGGAGCGACTGCGCCCGTGGCTGCCACTCCAATACTCATACCCATAAACTGGCGCCGGGTTTTCATTGTTTCCACTCCTGTACACCGGCCATCAACTTCACAAGCTCAATGAAATCCTGCTCGCTGCAAGAACTGCAATACCCTCTTGGCGGCATTCCCTTGAATCCCTGAATCACATTGATAATTACTTGTTCGATGCCCTTTTCCATAATCGGTTTCCAATCCGATGGATCACCCATCAAGGGAGCGCCGGTACGCACAGAAGCGTGACACTGAATGCAGTTTACGGTGAGCTGCTTTAGATTTTTCTCTGATGGGCCAGCGTGCAATTCAACAAAGGGCCACATCAATACCAAAGCGATAAGCAATGATGATTTCAAGAGTCTGTCAGACATAAACCGTTTCCCGAATGAGTCGGTCTACCTTAGTTGCTTATGCCGTTTTTGTATTGACGACAAAACCCTATTGCATTGCCAATATACGACAGGACATAGACTGAAGTGTCATGAACCAATGGAACAATGAATCGACACCTGCGCTGTAGACAGGTTGTTGCCGGACAAACGAACGAACATACCAGTGCTTATGAGCGCGCCAAGCACAGGGAAAGCATGGCCGAAATTGGACCATTAATGAGAAAGAATTGGACTAGCTCCCTGCCTGTCGCATAAGCACCTGCTACAATGACGCCCTGGAATACCAATCCAGATTACAGGTGTTTTTTAAAGCGCGTTTCGTGCATATTTTCAACAGATCAATAAGAAGTAAATGGCCTGTTCGAGCGCATGAAAGCGATTTCCAACGCGTCTACCGGCAATCATGATCTATCTATAAAGGTTGAGAATAATGTCCATGCACGGTTAATAAGATGGCCTGCAACGACATTCCAGAAAAACCACTCCTGCAAGTAAGAAAAACAAACCGCGATGAACGCAACACCTACGAGGAGCACATTGAACGATCCCTTATCTAAAAAAGTGCTATCTACGAAGTTCCTGGAATCCCTGTTCGAAGCCGCTAGAAATAAAGGCATGTCGAGAGAAACTCTGCTCGTAAAAGCAGGATTAGATCCATTGCTTGAAGATGACATTCCCGAACACATCTCAGGAAGCGAGTATCTAACACTCCTGGATCTTGCCACCAGCACTATTCCGGATCCGGATTTTGGACTTCATGTTGGCGAGGCGATAAAACCTGGACACTATGGAATACTGGGTTATGCCTGCATGAGTTCAGCGAGCGCAAAAGATCTCATTGATCGCGTAGACCGATACCAACGGCTCGTCACAGACATTTGCTCTGTTTCAACCGAGATTACCGAGCACTCAATCATACAGCGCTTTGATTTCGATTCTGAACCCTATCCTCACAGACAACTTGCAGAGGAAAACCTTGCCGGCTCCTTTACCTTCGTGAAATGGATATCGGGTACCAATATCCCCCCTGTTAGTGTCAATTTTCAACACCCGAAGCCTTCGTGTACGGAGGAGCATAAACGGATCTTCAACTGCCCAATCCAATTCAATCAACACACCACATCCATTCATTACCCATTGGAATACCTGATGGATAATTTACCGCAGGCAGACCCTGTCTTAGCACGTAGAATGGATAGCTTGGCTGATGAAAAAATTCTGAAAATACCTAGCAATGATGGCTTGATTGAGTCTTCAAGGGTGAAACTCGCAGACTTGCTTCAGTCTGGTGTCCCCACCATCGAACGTCTGGCAGAGTCGATGGCACTGAATGTCAGAACGCTCCAGCGCCAACTCAGCGCCGAAGATATAAGCTACAAAACATTGTTGGACGAAACCCGTTGCAAACTGGCTTCAATCTATATGAAACAACACGATCTCTCGCTGACAGATATCGCTTTCCTTCTCGGTTTTTCAGAGCAAAGCTCTTTCCAGCGGGCGTTCAAGCGATGGACGGGACAAACACCAGGCTCATACCGGAAGTCTATTAATAGTGGTGTCAGATAAGACTTCTTTTTTTAAATGAAAAATAAATGCGTCCCCTTTTCTTTGAGGCGATGTTCTTCTGGCAGAAAGAATCAGGGGTAAAGCTGGCATTTATCCAGCCAGGAAAGCCAACACAAAATGCGTTTGTAGAAAGCTTGAACGGAAAATTTAGAAACGAGTGTCTCAACAGGCATTGGTTTCGGAGCTTGGACGAAGCGAAAGAAATCATCGATGAGTGGCGACACCATTACAACCATGAGCGACCACATAGCGCTCTAAATTTTATGCCTCCGGCAGTGTTTGCAGCGAGGGCAGCATGATGGAAATTTCATCCAAAGCGTGGTTCTAAACAGGGGTGGAGGTCAACAGATATCGCTTTCCTTCTCGGTTTTTCAGAGCAAAGCTCTTTCCAGCGGGCGTTCAAGCGATGGACGGGACAAACACCAGGCTCATACCGGAAGTCTATTAAAAGTGTGACGTGGTCCAGTAAAAAAGACCAACCCAGTTAAGATACTTTTCTCATTTCCGTACTCTTGGCTTCAAACTCGTTCGGGCTGATGTAACCCAAGTATGAATGCAGTCTCCGACTGTTATAAAACATGGATATGTATCTCAATATATCCTGCTGTGCCTCGTAACGGGTTTGGTAACTGCGCCACTGCACACGCTCTTGTTTCAAGCTGCCGAAGAAGCTCTCGACGACAGCATTGTCCCAGCAATCACCTTTTCGACTCATGCTACCCTGTATTCCATGTCGATCCAGCAGATTCCTGAACGCATCGCTGGCATATTGCGAGCCGCGATCCGAGTGATGGATTAAACCTGCTTTCGGGCGTCGCTGCCACAGTGCCATGATCAGCGCATCGGAAAAAAGGGGTCCGGAAAAAAGGGGTCGGTGACAAACGAGAATCATTTATACAACCTCACCTCTCAACAATTTGGGGTCTGTGTGAAAACTACTATTCATCACCTCGCGGAGGCGTTGGTCCACGTTTCTTTGCGGTGACACGGCGCCCCGTTAACGCTTCAATGTCGCGCTTAAATTTCTCGTTTCCCAACGCTAGGTTTTTATTGCAGGAGGTAGTTATTTGGTTCATTAGATCTTTATCCAAATGACCCGCGAATAAAGAACGGTAGGCCTTTGTTCTTTGCTCAACATTACGACCAAGTGAGAGGTAATGGGTATGTGGTGTCCAGAGTTTAATCGGCTGCCCCAAGCCATTCGCCCTAAAGCTAGACCAAGGATATTCTTCGGGAGATTCAACCATACTCGCTCGAACAGGATTTAGCTCTATGTATCTCTGACTAACCAATAGGTAATTTTCAGCATCAACGACGCAAGATTTAAACCGCCCTTCCCACAACGTTCCAGTACGTTGATAGGTGGTGTTGAAATAACGAACATAATGGCGACCAACCGATTGCATCATTCGAGACACACCACCTTCGATTTCGGGTGTGACCAGCAGGTGCACATGATTGGTCATAAATACCCAGGCGTGAACAGCTACCTTGTTTTTGCTGGCATATTCTTCCAACCAATAGGCATAGGCGGCAAAATCGTCTTCAGACGCAAAACAAGGTTGCCGGTTGGTTCCTCGCTGGATGACATGTTGCGGAATGCCTGGCAGGCACAAACGTGGTAAACGAGCCATATATCCTCCTTGATAATCTTGGCCGATGTTTATTTTATGGGTAATTTGGCGTCGCTGTTAAACCCTTTTTTGTTTTTACACTGACCCCAAACTCTTTGCCGTCGGCAGTACCGCCAACGATTTCGGTACACCCGGCGCCCGGGACCACTGTCAGTTCCTGGATAACTTTGGACAAGCGCAGTATTTCCACCAGCGACTGCTGAATGCTTTTCTGCGAACCGATTATGAGCAGTCCCAGGGCCAGCACGCACTGAACATCGCCATCATCGGTGCCGGTGCGACCGGTGTCGAACTGGCCGCAGAACTCCGGCACGCTTCACAGCAGCTCGCGTATTACGGCATGCATCAAGTCAATGAAAGCAATATCAAACTGACGCTCATCGAAGCCGCCGACCGAATTCTGCCCGCCCTGCCCGAACGACTGTCCAAAGCCGCAACGCTCGAGCTTGAACGACTTGGTGTTCGTGTCATTACCCAAAATGCGGTCGAAAAAATCGAGCAACAACGCCTGCATATGAAGGATGGCGAGGTCGTCGAGACTAACATTACCGTCTGGGCGGCGGGCATCAAAGCACCCGAGTTTTTGCAGGATCTGGACGGACTCGAAAGCAACCGGATCAATCAGCTCATGGTGACGGAGACACTGCAAACCACGCAGGATACCGACATCTTTGCCTTCGGCGATTGCGCGGCTTGCCCGCAACCCGAAAGCGACACCAACGTTCCCCCCAGGGCACAGGCAGCGCACCAACAGGCAAGCTTGCTGTTCAAAACGCTGTCTGATCGTCTAAAAGGAAAGCCGGCCTCACCGTTTCGTTATCACGATCACGGCTCCCTGATTTCATTCAGTCGTTACACGACGGTTGGAAACCTGATGGGCAATCTCAGTGGCAAGAGCATGTATATCGAAGGCAAGGTGGCGAGACTGTTTTATATCTCCCTTTATCGCATGCACCAGATTGCACTCCACGGCCTGCTAAAAACCGCCATCATCTGGCTCAATGATCGTTTGAACAAGGTCTTGCATCCGAGGATGAAGTTGCATTGATGGTTTAGCTGGACGCTGGACGCTGGACGCTGGACGCTGGACGCTGGAAATGATTTTGTTCGCAATGTCTTCCCGGTCAAGAGAAACCAAGCCGCCAAAGCATATAAATTTTGGCTGTCGTCGCGCCTTTAGTCTCCTCACATCGTCTTGCCGGTAGACCATATACGGCATCCATAGCGGAGTCATTGGCAAGTCCGAAAGTGCTGACAGATCGGCAGTCTAAGGACTTTGCCCCGCTATATGGTGTTCGCCTCCCCGCGAAAAGCAATGGCATTTAAAAACTGCCGGTGACCTCCCCACTTTTTAAAACGCCTTTTCATATCGACGTTGATGTTTTTGAATTCTAGAAACGGTTCAGTGTTCTTGAGATTGATGCCTGTCCTATTGATGTAAAATTTGGTGCCTGTCCAAAGTTTACTTTGCAAAATTTGCGGCTACGAAAAAAGAACGAAGCAACTGGTAAAAATTTAATCCCTCCGCCACCTTTTTCTCATCTAGTTATCAATCCGGCAGTCGTTTCCCTTTGATACAGAAAACAGCTTTGAATAAGAACAATTTATTTCAAAAAGCCCGTTCTCGATAGCTTCCCGGTGATATTCCCTTCCATGAACTATAGGCTCTAATAAACGAATTCGATTCCTGAAAACCAAGCAAGAATGCTATCTCGGTCAAAGGTATGTCAGATTTACCCAAGTAGTGGTCAGCCAGGTCTGAGCGCACTCCTTGTAATACAGTCTGAAATGTTTCAGCCTCGGCAGAAAGTTTCCTTTGCAATGTTCTTTTACTCATTGCCAAACGCTGCGTTACGGTCTCAATTGAGCTGTCTCCACTGGGTAGCATTTCAATTAGCACCGCTCGCACTCTATCTACAGTCGATGCCGACCGGTCCAACTCTGCCAGTTTTTGATTTAGTTTTGATTCAAAGAACTCCCACATTGGCTGGTTGGAGGTGAGAAACGGTCGTGAGGCATCTTCATAGGAAAAGGAAATCGCTATCGTTTCGCTCTCGGTCATCTTACTGCCAAAAAACGCTTCATAGCTTTCCTTTTTTTCAGGTAATTCAGGCAACTCGACTTTTATTGGTCTTATCTCTTTTCGGGTAGCAATACGTGCTAGCTGGGTAAAAAAAACTAACTCGGAAAGACCTAATGATTTAGGGATATTGCCTTCTGTACCATAACAACTGATTTCCAAACGCGTCGTTCTTTGACTCTCTTTAATACTCAGATCCATCGGACCCACTAGCGGTTTGTAATGACTTAGTCGACGTAATGCAGCGTTTAGGTTCTCACTGCATAGACATGCAAAAATAGGCGGGTCAAAGGCTTCTACACTGATGTGTTTAGCTAACAGCAAAGGAAAGTCTAACCCTTCTGCGGCTTTTTCTACGCCATGCCATAAATTGAAATATTGCGTGGGACTGAGGGTGGCGTTCTCCCTATTAAACATATCGGCGGGTAATCCAGCATGGAAAAGGACTAGAGGTATATCAATACCTAGATCATTTAGAAGTAACTTCCAGCTGGGAGATACATTGAAATTTCTTGCCCGTTTCATGGACACCCCCTTTCGGTTAACAACACTACCCTGTTTTTTCCATCGCTTGGCGAGATATTTTTAGCACTAACGTTCTTGGTAAAAGTGGCACAATCCAGTTAAGCATAAACTTCAAACTACTTTCATTAAATGCAACCAATTGCCCCTTCTCCATGGCCTCATATCCACATTTTGCAACAGACTCAGCTGATTTTGCTTTCTTGAAAATCTCCACACCTTCCAGGTTTCCTGCCGCCACGAAACCTGTCGCTACAGCACCTGGACATAGGGCGGTAACGGTAACGCCGTAGTCTTTAACTTCTTCAGCTATCGCCTGGGAAAAAGAGGTCACATATGCTTTTGTAGCGTAATAGACTGCTTGGAGTGGTCCAGGCATAAATGATGCTGTAGAAGATATATTTAGTATTTGGCCATTATTTCGAGAGACCATACCTTTTAAATACAGGTGCGTCAGGTGCGTAAGCGCAACCATGTTAACCTGCATCATTTTATGATCCTCTTGATAGCTCCTTTCGTGAAAGCGCCCATGCCCTCCAAAACCGGCATTATTGATTAGAATATCCACTTGAATACCTAGCTTTTCGGTTTCGTTAAAAATTCTTTGTGGTGAGTTTTGGTCAGTGAGATCCTCTGCGATTACCGTCACCTTAATGGAATAGCTTGATTCCAGCTCCTCCTTTAACTGCTTTAATTTGTCTTGCGAGCGAGCCACAATTACCAAATTGCCTCCCTTCTTCGCATGAAGGCGTGCCAGTTCAAGACCTATTCCTCCAGAAGCTCCTGTGATCAATGCGGTTTTCAAAATTGTTTTTGAATTCATCGTTGTGCTCTCTATGTGTTGTAAGTGATAGGCAAACTATACCGCAGCAGATGACGCCACCCCCAATCAAATCATGCCAACATGCTAGCAAGAGATGCCAGTGTGTTGGTCGCTCACTCATTTCGATGTCACGTAATCTCTTTTTCAGAAGACCTTTATTAGTGCTCACTCTTTAAGCCAGGGAGCATGTTTACGGTAAATGGGCAATTGGCACGTTTAGAATTGATTTAGACACACTCTGCGAGTGTCTGGGAACGCTTCCGGAAATAACCTAATCATCAGATCAATTTAAGGCAGTTTGATTAGGAGTAAACATGAAGGAAAAGTTCTACGTTCCGGCATTCCACTTTAATAGGAAGCAACCTTGCTACTGTGGTTCCAATCTTAAGTTTGGCGATTGTTGTGGCAATTCTATGCTGTCAGGCAAAATGCCAAAGGGCATAAAAGTCGTCAAAAACTATTTATCAAAAACCGAGTGCAATAGTTTTATTCGATTTGCTGAAAAGCAAAAAAGGGAGTGGTTGACTGTTGTTGATTCCGAAAAGACTACAGACTCTAAAACTGTATATAAGAGACACCCCAGTCGTGTCTCACAGTATGTGGAACTAGGCAACAAACGTAAGCTGGCAACGAGTTGGTTTCACAAAGCAAGTCGAGAAGTCGTCCCCCCGACCTTAGGAGCTAGAGCACAATGGTTCGAGTCTCCACAGCTTTTAAGATATGGCCCAGGTGGAAAATACGGGATTCACTCAGACTCCGATCATTATTGTAGTGAAGCGCAAAAATTCTATCGATTTATTGATCGTGATTTCAGCATGCTCATCTATTTGAATAGCGATTATCTTGGCGGGGAAATTTTTTTTGAAGGGCTTAACTATTCATACAAACCGAGTCAGGGAGATCTGGTCATTTTCTTATCGAATCATATTTTTTCGCATGAATCGTTACCGATCATTTCTGGAAAAAAATACGCGTTGGTCAGTTGGGGAGCTTTTGTGGGTACACCGAGAGTCGCTATTCCCAGTCGCATTGTTCAAGTCTAGCTGGATAGACCATTGACATGCAGAACAGAAAACGTTGAAAGAAAGGCCTACCTCAATTAAAACAACATTCAGGAAAGCAATGCACCCATAATCAATAAAGACTATATTGATGGAAAGAACTAAGTTCGGACTACCAATATGACAAGTATCTCTTGGGGAGGTCGTCGGCTTCTAAAAACTGTGCTTGCAGTACTCATTTTGGCATCACAAAGTCACTCAGCGCATGGCGAGAACGGCCACCATATTTATTTGACTAGTGGGGAATGGCCGCCGCTCATATCCCAGTCTTTAACAGAAAATGGAGTGCTATCCAAAATAGTCAAAGAAGCTTTCAAGCTACAAGGTATATCCGTTTCAATTGATTATTACCCTTGGGCCAGAAGTTACCGGTATTTAACAACAACCGAAGATTTCACCTACAGTGGTTCTCTTGGATATGTATGGACGGAAGCTAGGGACAAGGAGATGTACTTTAGTGAACCAATATATGAAGGTATAGGTGTTTTTTTTCATCTCGTAGAGGCCAATTTTGATTGGAAAGAATATAGTCATTTGAAAGGCTTATCCATAGGCACAACCATCGGCTATCAATATGGGCCAGACTTTGAAAAAGCAAGAAGAGAAAAATTATTCGATAATACCGAGGTCACTAGCGATTTAATAAACTTTAGAAAGTTGCTGAACAACAGAATAGACCTTTTCCCGACTAATATTGATGTTGGCCTTTATATACTAAAGAAGAACTTCTCTGTGGCGGAAAGAAAACGCATCACCTACCATTCAAAGCCTTATCATCTAAGTCCAATTTACGCGATCTTCCCAAAATCTAGATCCCAGAGTAATCGACTACTGAACAAATTTAATAAGGGGCTAGAACAACTCAAAACTTCCGGGCAGTTTGATCAGATCATTAAGTCCCATAGGGGTGAATTTCATCGTTAGTTTCGATCCAGCCTAGTTCCATAAATGCTATTTGTTCAATTAAAGGGGTCCAATTTACAATTAAAGGGGTCAAAGCCACTGCTGTCCCAGTTAAGAATTTGAAAACCTAAACCCACTGAAATCGTTATAATGAATGTGCGACCAAACATTATAATTTTCAGGGGTTTAGGCTATGTCTCATTGTAACACTGTTCTCTCCCAAGTTCTCAAGCTCATTCCAAGACATGAATTTACGAAGCTTGAAAAAAAGGCTGATACCAAACGGCGCAGAGGCGCATTCAGTCGCTGGTCACAGTTTTTAGCGCTCACCGTTGCGCAATTAACCGGGCGTTCAAGTCTTCGAGATATTGAAATGACTATTGGTAGCCAGAAACAACTTCGGTATCACTTGGGTTGTCAGCAAATTAAAAAATCCACCTTGGCGAGAGCAAATGAAAATTTATCGGCTGACTTCTACCAAGAGCTGTTTGGGAAGTTGTATCAACGCTGCTGTGATCGGGGTGACAAGCATAAATTCCGTTTTAAAGGGAAGCTGTTCTCGTTGGATTCTTGAATTAAGTGGGGTCAGATGAGACTTTCTCTTTTTGGTCGCCCCACTTATCAGGAACTATTTCACCTTTAGGATCCCAATCACCAAACATACGGCGCCGCCTACCATTCCCGCCCACGCCTCAATCGGCGTATCGCCGGTTAGCGCTCTGCCAATCGGGGCACTGGCCGAGTCGTAAAAGTTGTAGCCCCAAATGGCCAGCGCAACACCGACAATAGTGAGTGCAATGCCAATGATTTTATTGAGTCCCAATTCAGCTCCTGATATACGAATTCGTTAGTTATCTTCGGATTTAATCTCACCCAATTTTCGCTCTCGATTTAGCAAAAACAGGGGCAAGGCAAAGGCGATGGCAACCACAAAGGTGAGCACCACATAGGCCCACCAGTGGCGCATATTCAGACGCCGCGCTTCGACAAAGGACCAGCCCAGAAACGCGACGACTACGACAAGCAGATCGTTGGAAATGGAGGCGGAAGCGTGGTTGACGTAGTTCTCGGTGATAAAGGTCCAGGCGGAGAAACCGCCGTGTTGCCCGATAAATTGAAGGTTGAAGTATCCCGTCGCTACGACGCCGGCGACGGCGCAAAGTCCATAGAAAATCTGGAGGGATTGGGAGGGTCTTTCCATCGGTTCCGTTCCTTTGGTGTTGGCTTGTTATTAGCCCAGTCAGTTTTCCATCTTAGTGCGTAATGTGTCCAGGGGAAAAGGTGGCTTGCCGGGATTCCTTGCGTGAAAACAATGGGCAAAAACAAAGAATAAAGCACTGGACAAAAACAACGAATAAAACAATGGGTCCCCGCCTGCGCGGGGACGACAAAAGGGGGCTTGGATAACCTTGCGATGCGGGGACGACAAAAGGGGGCTTGGATAACGTGGCGATGCGGGGACGACCAAGGGGGCGTTGCAAATTTAGTGGGGGCAGATGAGACTTCCTCTTTTAGGCTGCCCTATTTTCGCTGGCCTAACACGCCGATTGAGCAATACCTCAAGCTCTTCCTTATAGCGTTCACTTCCTAACGCTAATTTTCAGTAAAGTCTTATCTGAAAAAAAAAGGGGTCGGTGACAAACGAGAATCATTTATACCACCTCACTGTTAATTTGCAGTTAAGTCTTATCTGACCCCACTTTTATGCTAATCCGGGCGCCCTTTCAACTTCCTCGATTCGTTAAGCGTGTGTTTGTAGAACTTGCCCAGGGCTTTGTCTTTCGCGCGCTTTTCCATCAGGCTGGCTGAATTGAGGGCTTCTTCCCGCAAGATCTTTTGGTAGTTCAGCAAACGGCGTTCATCCAGATCACCCTGCTCGACCGCTTCGAGTACGGCACAGCCCGGTTCGCTTTGATGCTGGCAGTCGCCATATTTGCAGGACAGAGCGAGTTCTTCGATGTCCGCAAAGGTGGTGGCGATGCCCTCTTTACATTCGGCCAGTTGAATCTCTCGCATACCGGGCGTGTCGAGAATCAGTGCACCATTGGGCAAAGTAATCAGCGAGCGACGGGTGGTGGTATGACGGCCCTTGGCATCGTCTTCCCGAATACCGGACGTACTCTGTCGCGCCTCCCCAAGAAGTGTATTGATCAGTGTTGATTTACCCACTCCGGATGAACCGAGCACGCCAATGGTTGTGCCTCCTGCCATCCAAACATCCAGTTGAGACACGCTGTCTGCATCCAGGCCATTGATGGCTTCCACGGCAAGGCCTGGGTCCAGTGCCTGTACCTGGGTGACATAGTCCTCTGGCGAATCAACCTCATCTGCCTTGCTCAGAATCACCACCGGTTCGGCACCGGATTCATTGACCAGAGCCAGAAACCGTTCCAGTCGATTCAGATTGAAGTCTTCGTTCATGGAGCTGACGATAAATGCCGTATCGATATTGGCGGATATCAACTGGGGTTTCACTTGAGTACCCGCCGCTTTACGCTGAAACAGGGTTTTGCGTTCAAGGACGCTTTGAAATTTTCCGGATTTATCTAACAGCACCCAATCGCCGACAACCAGTGCAGGCATGGATTCGGTTATCGCTAAGGTGATGTGCTCAATGCCGTTCGCGGTAACCGTCGCGAGAGTTAACTGCGAACGATGCTGTTCGACCACGCGGGCCGCCGTGGCGTACTCCCAATCGTCCAGAGACAATTGCTGTTGAAAGTATGCCTGCCAACCCAGCTTAGCCAGCGCAGCGAAGTCAGACATACTGGCCCCTGTTTAGGTAACTAATGTTCATCAGGGCCTGAGCGCGTCCGCAGGATTCGGGCATTTGGAATTGGCTATCTGCATGACCTGTGACTTCAGCTCGTCACTTTGGTCAATCTCGGGATACTTGTTCGGCAGTTTGCCAAAGCATTCGTTGGACGCACTCATCACGCCCATCATCTCTCCCTGCGCTTCGGCAAGTTTGGAATAGTCACCCTGGGCTTTGGCGCTGGTAATTTCCGCAACAGCCTTTTCAACAATGGCATAAGGCGCTTCCAGACAACTGCAAACATCATCGGCAGCGGCCTGCAGGTCTACCGCAAAGGCGCTGGGCGATATCAAGATGGCGAGTATCAGATATTGTTTTTTCATCATGTATTCCTTCACTGATTGGGAGGGACTGCCTTCGAGTGGAAATGTACTCCTTTTCCGGGTCGATGGACACCGGTATGGCGTCCATCCCTATGCCTTTTCGGATTACAGCCCTTGCTCCTGAATTTCCTTGCTAACCAGTCGATACTTGCCTTCTCGGGATTCACGGTGGTATTGCTCGTACTTTCCGGATTCTTTTAGTTGTTGCAGGGCGATATCAAAACGCTGCTGGCGTTCCAGCGCTTCAGGATCAGCCTTGGAAAACAGTATATGCAGGTTGGTCAGAGGCTTCAGTGGTAGGGGGTGATGCGTGATTTTATTGACTTGTTCCGAGGGGAACAGATCATACAGTTGCGCATATCCGACAGCAACATCGTTGGGGAATAAATCAATTCTGCCGGCCATCAGTTTGTGCCAGTTCAATTCATCCGAGTGAATCCATTCAATACTATAAATCCCGTTTTTTGAGGTATCGAGAAATTCCTTGCCATAGTTATAACTGTTGGTACCCCCAATGGTCAGGTTGCGGAGATCCTTTAATGTCTGCCAATTAAAACGCCGAGACTTGAGATAAAAGAACACGTAACCATTTTCGTCGATGGCCTGACTGTAATAGTGATGTGTCGCCCACTCAGGTTTGTGGCTCCAGGGAAACGTGCCATCCAATAGCCCTTTTTCGGACATTAGCATGGCTCGTTTCCAGGGGAAAAACTGGAACACCACTTTGTCACCGGACATTTCAAAGGCTTCTTTTACAATTCGGGCGGTGACGCCGTAATGTTTGAGCTGGGGAGAGACATAGGGGGGCCAATCGCCCGTGGCGATGGTGAGCGTCTCGGAATGGACCAAAGTTGAGCCCAATAGCAGACTGAGCAGCAAAGCTATCGAGGCAGCGAGGCGGGTACTGGTACATTGTGTCGCCATAACGACTCCCTCATCAGTGAGTACCACAAGTATAGCAACGGCCCGGAATATGTACCCAATTAAAGCAACGGGTGGTACCAGCACTCCTGGACGTGTAAACGTTACAACCTGTTTGCTTTCCTCAACTAACAAGCAGAGATGCGCCCAGCAAGGCAGGCGTCATAAGGGATACACTGACATTCATGGCGAGGAATTTTGGCTGCTGTGCAATATAGTGGCTCAGACGCATGGCTGCTTTCATGGAGATAAATGCAAGCGGCAGCGGCAACAGTGCGATTAGCGCGAGCCCTGGTAGTACGTCCAGCATTACGGCGGCAACAATTGTGATCAGCGTTGCCGCTACAAACACACCATATATCACACTGCTTGTGCGGGTGCCAAAGGCGATAGGAAAATGAAAACGCCCTACTTCCTTATCCGCATCAATGTCAGGAAACTGGTTTAACAGCAGCAGGTTGTTGGCGAGAAAAAACGGTACCGCAGCCGTTACCCAGGCAAGTGTTGAATAGGTGCCAGTGAGCGCGTAGTGCGTCCCGGCTACCATCAGAAAACCGAAACCCAAACCCGGTGCAATCAAACACAGCAAGGGCGACCGGGTAATCCATTCTGTATAGGCCCAAATCGTTAACAATCCTAGCAGCCCCAGCGGCAACAAGCCAATTCCTGCTGTAAACAGAAAATAGCAACCAATGAGTGCGGTGATGAGCAGGCTCAACCAGGCCAGGACAAGAACATGATTCGCATTCTCCGGTGCGGTTACCAATCCGCCACTGCCACCACTGAACGGTGTGCGTGTGGTCTTGTGATCAAGCCCGCTCTTAAAGTCATAGTATTCATTGAAGGTGTTGACGCTGATATGAGCCATTAGCGCCCCGATAAACACCAGAACCAGATCGAGAGTGGCGACGGGATGCCCGGAATAGGATGCGGTGCCAACACCCAGCAACACGCATACCGGTGCCAATATTAAAAAAGGCGGACGTGCAGACTGAAAGGTCTTACCAATGCTCATCTTGACTTCATGACTCACTGACTAAGTGAATGAGTGAACAAGTGAATAAGAGACACATGGACCGCTTACCTCAGCAAAGAAAGGCGATCAGTAAATAAGCTCAGTCCAGCGGCCAGACTCTTTCAGTTTGCTTTTGAGTTCCTGCCAGTCATAAAGCGAACCGCAAATAGTGATTAATGTGTTTTCCAGCGTCTCTTCAATTTCTTCCACGCCGGCGATATATACATAGGTGTTCTCACTCTCAAGCAGTGCCAGTACCTCATCTTCCCGCTTTTCCAGCGCAGCTCCCAGGGCAATTGGGTCTGACCAGTGAGGGCGCGGACTGGTTGCCTGAACCCTTTCGAAACTTTCCTGTTTGTCGTACTGAGAGATATCATCAGTGGCGTCGGTCATGTACAACATTTCCAGGCCGGAGCGGGCACCATAGAATAGCTTCACCTGTCCTTGCCATGGATTGTCCTCATCGTAGATTTTTCGCAGCAAGGCTCGAAAAGGCGCAATACCTGTGCCCATACCGATCATCAGGATGTTGGCATTGCGGTCCTCTGGTAGTACGAAGGAAATACCAAAGGGGCCATTGATGAGGATCTCGTCGTCAGGTTTGACATCACACAGATAGTTAGAGGCGATGCCTTTGTAACGTTCGCCGCTGTATTCATCGAGATAATCACAGCGTACGATGCAGATCTTGATGTGAGTGCCGCCTTCTGAAGTGTGTACCGGCGTATCAGCTATCGTATACAAACGAAAGTGCTCGCTGTGTCCGGCTTTTAAATGCGCATCATGCTCCAGTGATTCCGGTTCATCAATGATAATACCGATGCTCTGGCCAGGCTCAAAATGTATGGTCTGATTGGAGACAAGTAACTCCAGCTCACGCACTTCTTCCGCAGCACCGGCTGCGGTGAGCAATTTATTGCTGACAACGCGTGCCGTATAGCGGGGACCGTGTTCATAGTTTTCCAGTTTCATAGTGACCTCCCATCAGGATTCAGGCGCCAAGGCCAGCAAACCCCATAAAAGAAAGTGAAAGAATGCCGGCAATAATCAAGGTGATCGCCGCGCCATCGACGACATCAGACAGGGGCGCCAATTCCAGTTTCTGCCGAATACCTGCCATCAGGATCAGAGCCAAGGTAAAACCACTGCCTGCACCGAGTGCGTAAAATACACACTGAATAAAATCGAATCCCTTGTTGGTCTGAAAGAGTGCAACGCCCAATATCGCGCAGTTAGTCGTGATCAGGGGCAGAAAGATTCCCAGCGCCTGAAACAGGACCGGACTCATTTTCTTCAAAAACATTTCAACCAGCTGCACGGTCGATGCGATTACCACGACAAAGCAGATAAGTTGCAGATACAGGGCATCAATGGCAGCCAACAGGCTGTGAATGCCATAGGCGCTCAGCGATGCGATCAACATGACAAAGCAAACGGCCAGGCCCATCCCAGTCGCTTTCGATACTTTCTCCGACACGCCCAGAAAAGGACAGATACCCAAAAAATAGGCCAGTACAAAATTATTCACCAAGGCAGCGTTGAGATAGATGCTCCACAGCGGTGTATCGCTCATCGACCTGCCTCCGCTGTGGTTAACGCAGTCTCTGTCTGCCTGACTTTGGCTTTCTTAGCACGATTAATGATAAGCAGCAGTATGCCGAGGGTAAAAAAACCTCCGCTGGGGAGAATCATAACCACCCAGGGCTGGTAGGTGTCCGGAAACAGGGCGATGCCAAACAGTGTGCCGGCCCCCAGAATCTCTCGAATACTGCCCATTGCAAGCAGCGCCAGGGTGAATCCCAAGCCCATACCCAGGGCGTCCAGTTGTGCAGGGAACAGCCTGTTGCGCGATGCAAATGCCTCTGCGCGGCCCAGAATCAGACAGTTGACAACGATCAGTGAAATAAACGCACCAAGACTTTTGTGCACCTCAAGGCTGATGGCCTGAATGGCGAAATCGATCAGCGTCACAAAACTGGCGATGATCAAAATATAGGTGGCGATCCGAACCTGCTTGGGTATGAAGCGGCGGAAGATGGACACCAGGGTGTTAGACATGAACAGCACACAGGTGGTCGCCAGCCCCATGGTGATGGCGTTGATCGCCGAGTTAGTAACGGCAAGCACCGGGCACATGCCCAGCAGCTGAACAAATACCGGATTCTCTTTCCATAGACCTTTGTAGAATTCCACCGCATTGGATGGCGTATCTGGAGTGTTCATGGTGTGCTGGCCCCCTTCCCTGGTGACCCGGTATCGGTATCATTGGTCTTATCGTATAGATCCTTCAAACGTGCCCGCTGGGGATACAGGTTTGGCAATATCGACGATGTGCTTGTATGCAGAATGCTTGCAATGGCATCTGACGAAATGGTCGCGCCGGTAATGCCGTCGATTTGCCAGGGATCGTTCTTTTCGCCATTCTTCACGGCAACAATGGCATTGGCCAGCTCTCTTCGATTTTCTGCCAGAGAGGCATCCAGATTATCGAAATTGGCAACGAAGGCCGGATCTTTTTCAATCTTGTCACCCAGCCCGGGGGTTTCTTTACTGTCGAGAATCTGAATCCCGCTGATGGTCTGGGACGAGGGTTTATAGCCGTAAAGCAGACGGATCGTGTCCTGATAGCCCATGCCTTGCGCCCTGATCGCGACGCCGGTGACATGGCCTGCGGCATCAAAGCCGGCGTAAAGGGTTTGGCCGCCTGCTTTTTCTGTATCTAACCCGGAATCTGATGGGAATAACTGCCCGTCTCGAGTCAGCACAAAATCACGTTTTCTGGTCGTGCCAGGCAGGACCTTGAAGATAGCGGCTTCCAGCTGTGCCTGCCGTTTCGCCTCGATAATGGGTTGCGTCAAATAGAACATCGCAACAATCAAACAGGCACAGGCAATCCCGGTGCCGACCAGCGCACGATAGGCTGGCCACACGCCCGCTCGTGCCGGATTTGTACCAGCTATTTTTTGGGCGACAGAATTATTCATGCCGGTGTGTCTCGTTTGGCGCAATGATTTTTATCGGCTCCGTTTTTGGTTCCCGGGCGGCCTTTGCGTCGACTTCTAGCCCGGAGTTTACGCGGCGAGGCGTACCAAACACCCTTGGCTGAAACCAGGGATCAATATGCGGCGAAACCGCATTAGCTAACAGAATTGCGTACATCACACCTTCAGGCATGCCGCCCCACAAGCGAATCGCGACGACCAACAAACCAATGAGAAAACCGTAAAGCAGCACCCCGGGCAAGGTATTGGGAGAGGCAACCATATCGGTTGCCATAAAGATGGCCCCCAACATCAAGCCACCGGAACAGAGCATGAACACCGGGTCCGGATAGCGCTCAGCATCGATCAGGTAAAACACACTGCTCAATGCGGCTACAGTGGCAAGGATCGACACGGGAATGCGCCAGTCCAGCATTTTCCTGGCGGCGAGATAAACGCCGCCCAGCACAATCAGCAGCACACCGGTTTCGCCCGTGGATCCGCTGGTAAACCCCATGAACAAATCCAGATGTTCTGTTATCTGCTGTTCAAACTTCATTTTTGCCAGGGGCGTTGCGCTGGACAGACCGTCATATTGGGGCGCAGCGAAGGGAAAGGTCAGCTGTGTCGGTAACAGGGAAGAAAAACGCTCTGCCGGAAACACCGGCACCCAGCTGGTCATCGCAACAGGGAACGCAGCCTGCAGGAAGGCCCGGCCCACCAAAGCCGGATTAAAGGCATTAAAACCGAGCCCCCCAAAAAGCGTTTTGCCGAGACCAATGGCCACCACGCCGCCGCTGGCGACCATCCACAGGGGTAGGCCTGGAGGTAACGTCAGCCCCAAAAGCAAACCGGTAATCACTGCAGACCAGTCGGAAACACTTGAGCCGGAGCGATCCTTACGGCTAAACCAGTATTCGGTTAGCACGCACGACAGAGTGGCTGTGACCAGGCAGGCTAATGCCGCCAACCCAAAGATATAAACGGCATAGGCACTGACCGGCAGCAGCGCATACACCACGTTGCGCATGATGATGTCGACGCTGGCCCCACTTCGTATATGAGGCGATGTGCTAATGCGCAATGTCCGTGTCGACTGGCTCATGACGCATGCACCTTGGATTTACGCAAATAACTCTTCGCTGCGCGGAAGCGTTGAACCAGCGGAATATGGGCGGGACATACAAAGGAACAGGAGCCGCACTCAAAACAATCCATCAGGTGCCACTGCGCCTCCATTTCTTCAAATCGGTCATTGATGGCCAGTTGGCCCATGCGTGCCGGATTCAGAAACAGCGGGCAGGCTTCGACACAGTAACCGCAATTAATGCAGGGGTACTCTTTCAGGGTTGTCTGGCATTCGGCGTCTGTAAACGCGACGAAACCCGAAACACCCTTGGTAATGGGGATGTCCAGATTGGGCAAAGCCTGTCCCATCATCGGACCGCCCAAATACACTTCGGCAAGGTCATCAGCGACACCGGCCTGTTCCAGCGCAAATCGCAGCGGCGTACCAATGGGAATGCGATAGTTACCATGCCGCTTTACGCCAGGGCCGCTGATCGTAATCACCCTGTCCTGTATACCCTGGCCACGAGGCAGCAAATGCCCGATTTGAGCAGAGGTGGCGACGTTGACAACCAACACACCAATGTCGGCCGGAAGTCCGCGACTGGGAATTTCTTTACCGGTGACCGCCTTCACCAGCATTTTTTCGGCACCCTGGGGGTATTTGACCTCCAGCGCCTCGACGCTCAAGGGCAGATCGTCAGGCGTGGCCTTGCGCAGGGCCTCAACCGCATCCATTTTGTTGGCTTCAATGCCAATAATGGCCCGGTCTGCGCCGCTGGCTTTAAGCAGATAACGGACCCCCATCATGATATCGTCCGACTCTTCCAGCATGACGCGATGATCAGTCGTCAGATAGGGTTCACATTCAACACCATTGATCACCAGGGTATGGTGGCCCTGCTTGCGCGCGCCTTCGAGTTTGATATGCGTGGGGAAAGCCGCTCCGCCCAGGCCAACCACACCTGCCATCTGGATGGCTTCAATGATTTGCTCGGGCGTCGATGTATTCAAATCGCAGGCGGGACCACCGTGAATGGTCTGTGTGGAACTGGGACGGGGCTCGATATAAATACCAGACACCATTTTGCCGGCAATGCCGGGCATTAAGGCTATGCGCTTGACGGTGCCCGATGCGGGCGCATGCATGGCAACAGAAAAGTGGCCGTCTGGCTCTGCTATCAGCTGCCCCCGCTGGACCTCCTGCCCCTCCCTGACGACCGGTAAGGCAGCCTGGCCGATATGTTGGGACAGGGGCACACTCAACAGAGGCGCAAAGGGAAACTGTTTGATTGGATCGCTGGCAGTGCGTTTTTGCTCGGGCGGATGAACCCCGTGACGAAAACTCTTGTGCGTTTGCCCTGGCATCCACATAGCGTTTAGCGTTCCTTTGACAGCCGTGAGCCGGCGATAGTCAACGCAGGGTTTCCCACTGATCCGTACTCCCCGTTACATCGCATTGAATTTCTCGGCACGTTTGATCCATTTATCAACATCTTTTTCAGAGCGGTCTTTGGGCAAACCGGGATGAATCACCTGAGCCGTGCACTTCTCGGCGGCTTTAACCAAATCCCGATAAGGGCCGCCATCCGGGTTCTTGATATACGCTTTCTTGTTGTCGTTGTACGCGAAGATCTCACCATTCAGCTGGGTGCATTCATCACAGGCGGTACACTCGTCACTGTCAATCCAGGGCGCCATATATTCACTTTCAGATTGTGCAGCTCCCTTGTCTGCATCTTGTGGTGAGCCTGTGCTTTCTGCAGCGCTTGCTTCAGAACCGGCATTTTCCGCCGTGGCTTGCTGACTACTCAAGGCCGCCAGTCCTTCCGCGGGATTCTGCGCCAGCTTCATCAAACCCGCCACCAGATTGCCGACAATTTCCTGGCGAATCCGGGCGCTGTTATCGCTCGCAGCAGCGCTCTCCGGTTTTTCTACCTTCGCGATTGCCTTCAGCATCTGCCAGAAGTTTTGTCGATCTTCACACGAGGCCACCATGGTGTCGTCTACCAGTAGTCGCGACAAATGGCCTTTCTTGTTGACTGTCCAGATAAAGGGAACCCGCTCTTCCCTGTCATCCACTTCCAACTCCAGATATTCGGCAAGCGGTGACATCTTGTCGTGCCAGGTGTCGGGGGTGGCAACGCGGAAATGCTTGCGGAAGCGGCCTTCGGTCATCGCAAAATCGGCAAAGGTCAGCGGCAGCTCCATGGTCTTTTCCTGGCCGCCCTCTACGTATTCCAGCTTGTAACGGGGCCACAGGTCATAAATGGAGGGGTTGCCGTCCAGATCGAAGCAATCCTCCGGCAAAATGCCTTTATCGGGGTTGTAACGGAATATGGGATAGGCTCTGGACTCAACCGCCAGTTTGGCCTGATGATGCCCCATATCGTCGCCGATTCCATGTTCAGGCTGACAGGAGGTATACAGATTGAACAGCGCCGGACGCCGCGTACGCAACCCCTCTACAAAGCCCTCGATCATATGGTTGGCATGGGCAATCGTACTCTGCATAACATAGGTGGTGCGATGCGCCATCGCGACCAGCCCGATTTCCTTGCGCGGTTCCTGTTTACCGGGGCTAGCCTTGCCAAATGGAGCCATATCTGACACCTCTCCGATAAACCCGGAGGTACAGGCCTGGCCACCTGTGTTCGAATATACCTGCGTATCGACAACCAGCACCTTGATCGGTTTGCCCGTCATCATCAGGCGCGAGAGGTTCTGGAATCCAATGTCATACATGGCGCCATCACCACCTACGGTGACCACTGGCGGGCATAGATCGAACTCTTCATCGCTGAACTGGTGCCAACCAAAACTCTTGAAGAAGGTTTCATGGTGACTGTGCTGGTATTCACCGGCGAGTTCCAGCTCGGCGCGTCGGATGCTTGCAAAGCCCTCTGCCATTTTGGCCATGTGACCTTCGAACACACCCAGCGCGACTGAAGCAGGATCCTGGAACAAATGGTTGGACCAGGGGAAAGGATAAGGATTGTAGGGGTAAGTGCTGCCCCAAACACTGGTACAGCCTGTCGCATTAAGCATGCCCATGTTGGCCCGGCCGCGCCCGGTCGTGCCTTCGGTGTATTGCTGGCGCAGTTTTTTCAGTGCCGCGATCAGTTTCAGGTTACGCTGCAACCAATGAGGATCGATGGGAGCCACGCCCCGCTTGGACTCCAAGTGAGTCACCATGTCGCTGAGAGTTAAATCACCATTCTCATCCGGTTGCATGGCTTGCAGCATGGCGTCGGTATCATCGACGTTGACTTCCTGTACCAGCTGCTTCTGAACATGTGCTTCCAGGCGAGCGATCAAATCGGACAGGTAACTGACATGTTTGGCGACTCGCGGACGCATCAGCGATTCCACGGTAGCGACAAACAGATGCACTACCGTTTTCTCGGAGCATCCCAGGCAGGCACCATCGCCACTGGTCACTCCCTGATAGGCTTCCTTATCCAGCAGGATGGTCTCAAGGGCCCCGATGCCTTCCTCCAGATTTTCTACCCGCTGATATCGCGGCGGGGTATTCGGCAGGTCCATCCACAGGGACCATTGATCCTTGAGTTTTTTCTCTGACGCCAGCGTTTGTGGCGTTGCGAACAGGGCGTTGTCGTCACAGACTTCGATACACTCCATGCAACCTTTACAGGTGTAGGGATTAATGGCGATGCTGAACAGTGCACCGTCTCCAGTTTTCTGCTTTTCGGGTAAGGTGTAGTAAGGACGGGTCAGCGCAAACTGATAGTCGTTCAGCGTTTCCTTTAACAGTTGCATTTCAGTTTGGAAGACCTCGGGATCTGTCGCCTCGGCACCCATGGAGTGATTGACGTCTTCAATACTCTGATCGAGCAGATAGGCGAAACTATCACTTGTTTTTGCGGCCTGTAGTCGCGGCCTCAGAACCTGCTCCAGATTGCGAACCGCTTTCGGCAGGTAACTCATCGCCTGCCCCGACGCTTTAATACGTTTGGTCAGGGTATCAAAAAGGCCACTTAACTCGGTGACAAGGCCTGGTATCGCGGTATCCGGACAGACCGTGTAGCAATTGCCGCAGGCTGTACAGTTTTCAGCGTTCCACTGGGGATGGTTGAAGCGGATACCGGACATGTCCCGAAACAAGGCCGTTGAAGCAGGCATGACACCCAGGCTGATAAAGGGGTCACAGAGATTGTCATTGCCCTGCCCCTGCGCATAAAAGTTACCGGTTTGCGCCCAGAAGCGGTGAATGTCGGTCTTCGGTGCCTTGCTCTCGGGCAAATCCCTCAGGGTGATGGGCAGGCCGGGCTCCTCATCGAGCGAATTGTTAGTCGAAGATTCCACCAGATGCAGTGTTTGTACGCCCACTTTCTGGGTATCGAGAACCTTCACTTCATCGAAACCACGACGCACCACCTTGATGTTTTCCTCGACAACGCGGGCGCCCTTTTCACCAAATTTGTGTTGCAGTTGCTTGCGGATGGCTTCAAGCAGGGTTTCTTCTGTGAGTTCGTGTTGGTCCATCACTCCCGATGCCGCAAAGAATGCGCCCTGAAACGCGATACCCTGCATACGCAATTGCAGCTCCGGATCTGTCGCTTCCTCTCTAGCAATACGAAAGGCATCGAGGTAACAGAGCTTGATGTGCTTGTCCTGAATGATTTTTTGATAGTGGACCGGAATGTCCTGCCACACTTCTTCCGGGTCTTTCTTTTCGCTCTGGATGATAAAGACACCGTTCTCCTTCAGACCGGCCAGCGCGTTGGTGTGGTTAAGCACGTTGGGATCCGGAGACAGCACCACATCCACATAAATATATTCGCAGTTAATTTTTACCGGTTCGGGAGCGACAGACAGATAATAGGTCGTGGGCTGGCCTTTTTTCTCGGAGCCATATTTTGGATTGGCTTTGACGTGGAAACCCAGCAACTCAAACAGGGTCATCGCCAGGTTCTTACCGGTGGTGATGGCACCCCAGCCACCAATGGAGTGAAAGCGCATGGTGATGCTTTCGCTCGGCATCAGATTGGGGTTTTCACTTCCCCGAATGCTCAGGTTTCTCAGATTCGGATAAGCCTCTTCGAGGGTCTGCTGATAGATTTCCTGCTTGGGCGTGCGTGCCTGTTCGTGAAGAAAATCAACCGATAGATAGAAGCCCTTGCGTCCGTGTCCATCAGGCAGCATGTTCTCAACCGCACCAATCAATCCTTCCGGCTGCAGATCCCGACTGCCTAAACCATAGGCCCCGGAATACAATTCCGGCATATCATCCAGCGAATCATAAGCACACAATTCAGGATACGCAGGTGAATCACCAGAACGGCCGTTTTCAAGACATTGACCTATCGTCGCCCGGATCTCACGCATTATGGGCAGCTCTACGGCCAATGGCTGATCCAGTCGTTCAAGTACCGCAACGCCTTTCTTACCTTTGAGGATCTTGCCCAAGAGATCGGATGGGAAGGGTCGGAACATCAACAGGTTGACCACACCAACTTTAAGCCCCCGCGTCTCGCGCAAGTAATCGGCGACCACTTCGGCGCTGGAGGTCATACTGCCCTGACCAAGAATCAGGTATTCGGCATCCTCTGTCCGGTAGGACATCACGCGCTGGTAATCACGTCCGGTCAGACGATGGAACTCTTCAAAGGCCGCGTCACTGATATCCTTGATATGATCAAAAAAGAACGGTCGCTGGGCAGCCACGCTTTGCATATACGAATCCTGATTCTGGACCAGTCCGGACATCACCGGGTTGTCGACATCCCACAGTTCCGGAATTCGGCGACGCTTGTCGCCATAGATAATTCGCTGGGCTGGCGTGGGCGTATCAATGATATCGTCAGGGCGTCCCAGGTATTCTTCTATCAGTTCTCTTTCAGGTACCTGCAAAGATTCGATGAGATGGGTGGTTAGAAAACCGTCCTGGGCAATGGCACCCGGAGTTAGTGCCATTTCAGCAATGCGGTGTGAAATGATGTTGAGATCCGCCGCCTGCTGCGCATTGGCAGCGAACATCTGAAAGAAACCGGTATCATCAATGCAGTGATAGTCATCATGACCGGCATGCACATTGAGCGTTGCTTTGGTCATTGCCCTTGCGCCGATGTTGAGCACATAGGTCAAGCGCTTACCCACTGCCGCATAAAGGGATTCGTGCATGTAGGCGATGCCCTGTCCGGACGAAAAGTTCGCCGAACGCAAACCCGTCATGGAAAGACCAGCCGTGACCGCTGCTGCTGCGTGCTCACCCTCAGGCTCGATGAAGATCAAAGGACGCTGTGAAATATTGATATGGCCTTGCGCTGCTGCTTCTGCCCACATTTCACCCATTTGTGTAGAGGGCGTGATGGGGTAAGCACCGGCTGCATCGCTGGATTCCCGTTCACAACTGATGACAGCCGAATTACCGTCCATTGCTCCACGTTTCCCTGGATACTTAATACCTTCCTCGGGAGATTCCGACTGACCTTTCATACGTTGTTTTATCGATTCAAACATAGTCTTTCATCTTCTGGTTATTAAGTTCCGACTTCTGGTAGCGCGGCATGCCCCAGCACTGGTCCCTTCGATTTCACTCGAATCGTTTTATTGTCTTCTATCCAGACAATCGCGCCCGTTGGACACCGTTCGATGGCCGCTTTTTCTTCAGCCGTGTGTCGACAACGGTCATAGTCAATTTGTGGCAAATGGTGTTGCATCGTGATCAGTTGGTCTGGCGCATCCATGGCGCAACGACCGCAGGCGGTACAAGCAACCTGACAGACCTTGAGCACTTCATCGCCCTGCTCTTCGTTCTTGCAGGTTACCCATAGATGCTGGTCGACAGCTTGCAGTGAGAACAGGTCTTTTGGGCAGCGGTCAACGCAATCACCGCAGCCGGTGCATAAGGCTTCATTGACCACCGGTAAGCCGTGTTCATTCATGTGAATGGCATCAAAATCACAGACGTGCTCACAATCTCCGTGTCCGAGACAACCCCAGTAACAGCTTTTACCGCCGCCTGACACCTGCGCTGCCTGCAGACAGGTTTCGTGGCCCTGGTAATGGGCGCGTCGGGTGGCAACGTTGTTACCACCGAAACACGCCAGACGAGCCACTTTTTTATTGGCCTCTCCTACATCTGTCCCCAGAAAGTTGGCAATCTCTTCCTGCTGGGAAAGGCTGGCTACGTTACAGGCTCCGGGCTTCACTTCGTTTCTGAGCAGAGCTTCCGCAAACGCCCGGCAACCGGGATAACCACAGGCACCGCAGTTGCTGAGCGGCAGCATGTCATTGACCGGATCAAGACGCGGATCCTCCTGCACGGCCAATCTGCGATGTGCCACACACAGAATCGTTGCCAGAATGCCGGTCAATGCACTCAGCGCCAGGATAGGAAGAAGAGCCTGCATCATCGCACTGAAGCCCACATCATCAACTTGGTTAATCAGGCCGGTTGAGGGCTGCTACTACTCTCTGTATTTCCCGCCAGTTCCGATTCGGTTTCCAGTACCACCTGGGTCATGCGCAAGAGGCTGTCCGGATTGAGGGACATGGATTCGATGCCCTGCTCAACAAGCCATTTTGTAATCTCCGGAAAATCAGAAGGGGCCTGGCCACAGATACCAACGTATTTGCCGGCTTTTTTACAGGCTTCGATGGCCATCTTCATCATGATGAGCACCGCTTCATTGCGTTCATCGCCCCCCTTCATACCCGCATCGCGATCCATACCCAGGGTAAGCTGGGTCAAGTCATTGGAACCAATGGAGAAGCCGTCGCAGTGCTCAAGGAACTTGTCTGCCAGCAAGGCGTTTGCAGGAATTTCACACATGATCATGATCTTGAGCCCATGCTCCCCGCGCTTAAGTCCTTCTTCAGCGAGCAGATTCAGCACGTCTTCCTGTTCGTGCAGCGTGCGCACAAAGGGAATCATGATATGAACGTTATCTAGCCCCATTTCCTCGCGAACTTTTTTCAGCGCAACACACTCCAGCGCAAAACTGTCATGGAAGGCCTGGGAGGGGTAACGATAGGCGCCACGGAAACCGATCATTGGGTTATCTTCGATAGGCTCGTAAATACTGCCGCCAATCAGTGAGCGATACTCATTGGATTTGAAATCACTCATGCGAACGATAATGGGTTTCGGATATACCGCTGCGGCGATGGTGCCAATCCCTTCACTCAAACGTCGAACATAAAAGTCGGTTGGGCTGTCATAACCTGCCACTTTTTCATGGATTTGCTTGCGGGTTTCCCGATCCAGCTTGTGATAGTCGAGCAAGGCATGGGGGTGAACACCGATCGCGGTATTAATGATGAACTCAAGACGGGCCAAGCCAACGCCTTCATTGGGAAGCTGTGCGACTTTAAAGGCAATTTCCGGATTGGCAAGATTGAGCATGATCTTGGTTTTCGGCTTGCCGAGTCCACTTAAATCAATCTCGGTTTTTTCGTACTCCAGTTCGCCCTGATACAGACGGCCAACATCGCCTTCTGAGCAGGAAACGGTAACCGGTTCGCCGTCCGTAACACTGATGGTGGCGTCACCACAACCAACTATCGCAGGGATGCCCAGCTCGCGCGCAATAATGGCTGCGTGACAGGTACGACCGCCACGATTGGTGACAATACCGCTGGCGGTTTTCATGATGGGTTCCCAGTCGGGATCAGTCATATCCGTGACCAGCACGTCACCCGGCTTGACTTCATTGATCTGCTTGGCGCTCATGATGACGCGCGCTTTACCGGATGCGATGCGCTCACCCACGGCTTTACCCTGGGTAATGACTTCGCTTTGCTCTTTCAGTGTATAGACTTCCTGAACCATGGCATTGCGCTGCGACTGCACGGTCTCGGGTCGCGCCTGAACGATGAAGAGCTCACCGGTAATACCGTCTTTCGCCCACTCAATATCCATGGGTCGATCTTTACCCGCCTTCGCGGAGTAGTGTTTTTCGATAATTACCGCATAGTTGGCCAGCGTCAGGACGTCCTCATCATCGATACAGAAGGTGTTCTGGGCGCCAAGACTGACATCCACATTGAAGGTGGAAATACCTGCCGTGGCATCATCGCCGTAGACCATCTTGATGGCTTTCTTGCCCAAACGTCTTTTCAGAATGGGCTGGCATCCTTTTTCCAGCGTGGGTTTGAATACATAAAACTCGTCGGGATCCACGGCACCCTGCACCACGTTCTCACCCAAACCATAGGCGCCGGTGATAAATACCACATCACGAAAGCCGGATTCGGTGTCCAGGGTAAAAATAACGCCCGCTGCGCCTTTATCGGAGCGCACCATTTTTTGAATACCAATGGACAAAGCCACATCCATATGCGTGAAGCCCTTGTCGACACGATAGGAAATGGCCCGGTTGGTGAACAGGGATGCATAGACGCGTTTGCAGGTACGAAGCAGTTGTTCCTCGCCCCGAATATTCAGATAGGTCTCCTGCTGACCCGCAAAGGATGCATCCGGCAAGTCCTCTGCGGTGGCTGAGCTGCGCACTGCCACATCGATTTCGCGACCTTCGGCTTCGCAGAGTTCCTGATAGGCACCAATAATTTCAGTTTCAAGATCCTGCGGGAGCGTCGCTTCTTCTATCCAGCGACGAATCTTTTCGCCCTTTTCTCCGAGGCCATCCAAATCGGAGGTGTCCAGTGTTTCCAGCTCGTTGGCAATCGCATCCTGAAGGTCATTACTCTGGATGTAGTGACGGTAGGCTTCAGCGGTGGTCGCAAATCCGTTGGGCACTTTTACGCCTTGATCGGACAACTCCCGATACATTTCACCCAGCGATGCATTTTTCCCGCCGACCGAGGGCACATCATCTATTCCCAACTCATTGAAGCGTTTTACGAACTGAAACTCTGGCATGGCTCTTCTCCACCTGGACCGCAGGTCTTTGTTTTGATCAGTTATTGTGTCAGTAATTTATTGTTAGCATTTAAATATGACAGTCCCGATACGTACCGATAGGTAGCCAGTCTTGGACGTAAACGCCAAGGCAACCCCGTCGATAGCCGAGCGGGAAACTGAGAGCCAGATCAAGAGATGAGATACTACGCGCTAAGCCGCATACCAACCGAACGGTGGCATACGGCAGACATTCCATCGCTTTTTTATTCTATTTTTAGCAAGTAATCCGAATACGTTCTCAGTGGACATTAGGGCTAGCCTATCAATCAAGACCTCGCCGCGAATTGACTCGCGTCAATCCATGTATAACTTTGCTGGGCACCAGGTCCCGTTTACACCACTACAACGGAATTGTCCGAACCACACAAGTTATTGGGCATGTACTTGTCAGCTTCGGGGTCATTCTCCCAGCGTTCACCGTCGATGATGTAACGAAACTGGTATTCAGAACCAGGCTCCAGCTCCAGAGTAATGGCGTAATTGCCATTCTTCTGTTTTTTCAGGGCGGTAGCACTTTCGTCCCAGTCGTTGAACTCACCTGCAATAAACACTGTTGATGCGCCATTGGCGGCTTCTTTCGGTAACTCAAACTTTACTTTGCAGACGGGTTTTGTTTTCAGGTATTTTTTCTGAAGGCTCATATTGATCACCATTTGATGGGGTTGATAGTGCAGTCTCTACAACGCTTAGCTCAGAATGTCGACGTCTGGCAGAGCCAGCCGTATAGAGTTTTTCATATCGGATACAGCTTTTTTCCCAACTGAAATCTTCTGACATACCCTGTAACTGCATCGCTTTACGTGCCGCTTTATTGCGAAACAGCTCCAACGCACGTTTAATTGCCTGAACCAGGGCTTCCGGCCTGGCTTCCTCAAAACAGAAGCCCGTCGCCTGCCCTGGATCACGAATATCATCCGGATCTATTACGGTATCTGCGAGCCCGCCGGTTTTTCTGACAATCGGCAAGGTGCCATACCGCAGACTGTAAATCTGGTTAAGACCACATGGCTCGTAGCGCGAAGGCATCAGGAAAAAATCTGCCCCTGCTTCAATGCGGTGGGCAAGGGATTCGTCATAGCCAAGACTGACGGCCACCTGCTCCGGAAAGCGTCGAGCCAGTTTCTTCAGGGCTTCTTCGTAATAGATATCACCACTTCCAAGGACAACGATTTGAAGGTTGCTCGTCATCAGTAGAGGTATGGCGTCAATCAACAGGTCAATCCCTTTTTGATAGGCCATTCGGCACACCATGCCGAACAAGGGAATCTCTTTGTTCTCCGGCAAGCCCATTTCCGTTTGCAGAGCGCCTTTGTTCTTGGGCTTCAACTCCAGCTGTTTTGCGGAATAAGGCTGTGCGATGGCAGCATCGGACGAAGGATCCCAGTGATCATAATCAACGCCGTTGAGTATGCCGACGAAACGCTTTCCGCGGTGCCGGAGAATGCCATCGAAGCCTTCTCCCAGTTCAGGCGTGCGAACTTCATCTGCATAGCTTGGGCTGACAGTATTCACCCAGTCCGCGTGGAGTGCGCCGGCTTTCAGAAACGAAGCCTGCTCATAGAATTCGATGCCATCAATACTCCACCAGGCCTCCGGCAAATGCAGGTGCTCAAATTCCTCTCTTGAGAAATTGCCCTGGTAAGCCAGATTATGGATGGTAAAAACCGTAGCCGGCGCATTGCCATGCAATTGCAGCAGCGGAACGGCTAGTCCCGTCTGCCAGTCATTGCAATGCACCACATCCGGTTGCCAGTGCATCCCGAACAGGTCACAGCCAAGTAAGGCCACAACGCGTGAAAACAGGGCAAAGCGATAGGCGCTGTCGCCCCAGGGCTTGTTATAGCTGTCAGTGTAAGGACCGCCTTCGCGATCAAACAGATCCGGGGCATCAACGAGCCATACGTCCAGCTCGTTTGAATCAGGCAAATGTGTCTTGTAAATCGTCACAGCCTTGTCATAGGCAAACACCTGTGCGGAATGAAGCTTTTCAACATCCAGATTAAGCTGCTTGATTTGCCGGTAGTAAGGCAACACCACTTTAACCTCATGGCCTCTTGAGGTCAGAGCAAGGGGCAGGCTGTGGGAAACGTCAGCCAGGCCTCCGGTTTTTATGAGGGGGTATATTTCTGACGTCGCAAAGAGTACGCGCATAATCCCTGTCTTCAGCCCTGTCCGTTCTGTTTTTTCAATACCAGCGCTCCCAGCGGCGGTATCGAGAGACTCAAAGAATGTGGGCAGCCTGCCCAAGTAATGGTTTCGCTGTTAACACCGCCACCGTTACCAGTGTTACTGCCACCGTACAGCTCCGCGTCCGTATTCATCAGCTCACGGTAAAAGCCTGCTTCGCCAACGCCAATGCGATAGTTTTCACGGGGTACTGGAGTGAAATTCAGCAGTACGATTACCGTTTCCGTATCGGACTTGCGGCGATAGGACAGCACCGACTGGGAGCTGTCATGGCAATCGATCCATTCGAAACCGCGGGAATCAAAATCATAGTGGTGCAGTGCGGGCTCAGAACGATAGAGCTGATTGAGGTCCGCGACCAGATTCTGAATCCCCTGATGATAAGGGTATTTCAACAAACCCCATTGGACGCTCTGGTCATAGTCCCATTCGTCATATTGAGCGATATCTCCACCCTGGAACAGCAGCTTCTTGCCCGGCTGTGTATACATATACGCATACAGGAGCCGCAGATTAGCGAACTGCTGCCATTGGTCACCCGGCATTTTGCTTAGTAGTGAACGCTTCAGGTGTACGACTTCATCGTGGGACAAGGGCAAAATGAAGTTTTCCGAGAACGCATAAAGTAAGGCAAAAGTCAGTTTGTCATGGTGAAACTGGCGGTAGACCGGGTCCATGGACATATATTCCAGGCTGTCGTTCATCCAACCCATGTTCCATTTCATACTGAACCCAAGCCCGCCAAGGTAAGTTGGGCGGGATACCCCCGGCCAGGAAGTGGATTCCTCAGCCATCATCATGGCGCCGGGATAGCGCTCGTGAGCAATCGCATTGAGCTTGCGAATGAATGCGACGGCTTCAAGGTTCTCATTGCCGCCAAACTGGTTCGGACGCCATTCACCGTGTTCTCTGGAGTAATCCAGATACAGCATCGACGCCACGGCATCGACGCGCAAACCGTCAATATGAAACTCTTCGAGCCAATATAACGCACTGGAGATCAGGAAACTCTGAACCTCACTGCGCCCGTAATTAAAGATGAGAGTGCCCCAGTCTTTGTGCTCCCCAAGTTGTGGATCGTCGTGCTCGTATAGTGCGCTGCCATCGAAGCGCGCGAGCGCATGGTCGTCCTTGGGAAAGTGGGCCGGGACCCAGTCAACGAACACGCCAATATTGTTTTGATGAAGGAAATCCACAAAGTAAGCAAAATCGTGAGGGTCACCAAAACGACTGGTAGGAGAGAAATATCCGGTTACCTGATATCCCCAGGAACCATCAAAGGGATATTCGGATATGGGCATCAGCTGTACATGGGTATACCCCAGTTTTTGCATATAGGGAACCAGGCGCTCAGCCAATTCGCGATAGTTAAGAAAACCGCCCTCTTCATCCAGTTGCCAGGATCCCAGATGCAACTCGTATATGGACATGGGCTGATGTAACCAGTCAAAGTTTTGCCGTGCCTGCATCCAGCCGTGATCCTGCCAGGAATGCTCGTCGTCTCGGGGAGTCACCGAAGCCGTGGCCGGACGAATCTCTGTCTGGCGGGCAAACGGATCCATTTTGACGCGGATACTGCCATCCTGCCGGTTACGGATTTCATATTTATAGGGCTGGCCGGCGGGGACGTCAGGAATAAACAGCTCCCAGATCCCGGAGCTTCCGAGTGAGCGCATGGCGTGCACCCTGCCGTCCCAGCCATTGAAATCGGCAATAACACTGACCCGCTCGGCATTGGGTGCCCAGACCGTAAAGTGGATACCCTGAATCCCATCTACATCCAGATGATGAGCGCCCAAAAAGCGATAGCTATAGTAATTTTCACCCGAGTTGAACAGGTAGATATCATGATCCGTGGTGATCGGCGCGATGCGATAGGCGTCATGGAAGCGAGCAACATGACCATCCTTGTTAACAGTCTCGAACTGGTAGTCCGTCCACGCCAGAAAGGTATCGAGCACCACTTCAAACAAATCACTGTTGGGGACACGCTTCATCGCATGGCGCTGGTTCGTCATAACGACGAACGCTTCCTCGATACCCGGACAAAACAGTCGCAATACCCATTGCCCCTCGATGGGGTGCATACCAAGAACGGAGAATGGATCGTGATGGGTGGCCGCCAGAATACGTTGAATGCCCGCTGACGCCTCGGGGCTGATATCTGACTGAGCGTCCGCTATTGATGCTGCCTGCACGGTTACCTTCCAGTGTATTGTGTGGTTGTTGTCAGCTGCCAGGTACTGCGTGGCGAAATCTTAGCTAGCCTTTATGTCAAAAAAATATGTCAAAAATAAGAACAGTGTTTCTGACAACAGGCCTTCGTTTCTATTCGTTTCACATGAACAACGCGATCAACGATTGCCTTTTTATGAAATATAAACAGCGACGCTTTTCTATTATTGGTGGCCAGTCACATTTTGCTGAAGACAATCGACGAATAAGTATAGTGAGAGAAGTTTTCCTTGTAGCAATTGATATAAGTCAATTGATTTAATTTTGCCCAGGATTATCGTAATTATATGAGTTTGTTTTGACGTTCTTTGTCATAGAGCTTACACAAACTCCAAAAACAATAAAGATACCTGGAAGGTACCTCAATGTATCTGCGTTTCCAGTAAATTCGACGAACAATGACGAACCGAGCACTGGTGAAACAAAGGTAAGGTTATGAACAAGTTCACTCGCAAACGGGGCAGCCGCCGCGCCGCTGAAAGCACACTCGCTATCATACTGGCTGGAGGCAGCGGAACCCGTCTGAAATCACTGACGCGCTGGCACGCCAAGCCTGCCATCCCCTTTGGCGGAAAATTTCGGACTATCGATTTTCCCTTGTCCAACTGCATCAATTCGGACATCCGCAAGATCAATATTCTGACCCAGTACAAGAGCCATTCTCTCAACACCCATATCCAAAAAGGCTGGAACTTTCTGCGTTCGGAATTGGGAGAGCACATTGAATGTATTCCGGCACAGCAACGAGTGAAGGACTCCTGGTACTGCGGTACCGCGGATGCTGTGTATCAGAACCTGGATATTATTGCCGACGAACAGCCCAGCAACGTTATCGTCCTGGCCGGTGATCATGTCTACAAGATGGACTATCAGACGATGATCCTGGACCACATTAACAAAGATGCGGACATGAGTGTCGCCTGCCTTGAAGTGCCGAAAGAAGAAGCCAAGCAGTTTGGTGTCATGACCATCGACGAGCACAACTGGATCAAGCGTTTCGCCGAGAAGCCCGAGAATCCCGAAGCCATACCCGGGAATGAAGATTACGCCATGGCCTCGATGGGCATCTACGTATTCAAGACCGAGTTTCTCTATCGTGTACTGGTTGCTGACGCCAAGAACGAACGCTCAAGCCATGACTTTGGCAAAGACATTATCCCCGATAATCTTGCGACAGCCAGGATCTCAGCTTTTCCTTTCCGTGATTCGGAATTGGGAACGACCGGTTACTGGCGGGATGTGGGCACAATCGACGCCTACTATGAAGCCAACATGGATCTGGTAACGGTGACGCCCCAGCTTAATCTTTATGATGAGGAGTGGCCCATCTGGACCTATCAACAGCAACTCCCTCCGGCCAAGTTTGTATTCAACGATGAGGATCGTCGCGGCATGGCCGTTGATTCCATGGTCTCCGGTGGCTGCATTGTTTCCGGGGCAATGGTTGAACGCTCCATATTATCGAACAAAGTGCGCGTGAACAGCTTTTCCAACATCAGTGGCAGCATCATTCTGCCGGATGTGGAAATTGGCCGTAACTGCACGCTGCGCAACTGCATCATCGATCAAGGCTGCAAGATTCCACCTGGAACAAGCATCGGACTCAATCCAAAAACCGACGCCGAACGCTTTTTTGTTTCACCCGGCGGTGTCACGCTCGTTTCGAAGGAAATGCTTGGACAAGAGATGAGCAGCGCGCATGTCAACGTCGCCTAGCGCTGCAAAAAAGCTCCGTGTGGTGCTGTATTGGCACATGCACCAGCCACAGTACCAGACGCAGCGCGACCAGATATATACGCGTCCCTGGACCTATCTCCACGGCATAAAGGATTACGTGGATATGGCCATCTATCTGGAGCGCCATGCTGACGCCAAAGCTGTATTCAATTTCACCCCCATCCTTCTTGAGCAGATTCGCGATTACAGCTGTCAGCTTGATGATTACCTGAAACTCGGAACGCCTTTACGGGATCCGTTGCTTGCTGCCCTGCATGATCCGGAAAACGCCTGCAAAAGTCCGCAGGCACTGGCAATAGTTGAACAATGTCTGAAAGCCAATGAGAAACATTTTATTGGCCGGTTTGAGGACTACGGAACGCTGGTCAGTATTGCCAAATCCCTGCTGAGAACGCGGGAAGCAAAGCATTACCTGAATCCGCAGTTTATGTCGGACCTGCTAACCTGGTATCACCTGGCATGGTTTGCAGAAATCAGCCGTGAGGAAGACGGCAGGTTAAGGGCATTGATCGAAAAAGCCAGCGGATACACCCGAGATGACCGGCAAAGCCTGCTTATGGCAATTGGTGAACAGATCAGCTCGATTATTCCCCGCTATCGTAAATTGCGGAAAAATGGACAGATCGAGCTTAGCCTTTCGCCCTATGCTCACCCTATCCTGCCGTTGTTGCTGGATTTCAAAAGTGGACGCGATGCCCTGCCTGATATGCCCCTGCCTGAATCCAAGGCCTATCCCGGCGGCGAAGAACGAAGCCTGTGGCACATGCAGGAAGCCCTTGCACTTTTCGAAGAATGTTTCGGCTTCAAACCCACAGGCTGCTGGCCTTCGGAAGGTGCCGTTTGCGAACACACCCTCCGTTTACTCAATTCAATGGATTTCAAATGGGCCGCTTCGGGGCAACAGGTGCTTGAAAACAGCCTGAAAAAAAGCCACACCAAAGTTACGTCGAGAAACCATCCTTTTAAGCTCCCTGATCAGGATATACGGTGTTTCTTCCGGGACGATAATCTGTCCGACATGATCGGTTTTACTTATCAGGACTGGCACGGTGATGACGCCGTCAACAACATGGTGTATCAGCTGGAACAAATTGCTAAAAAACAGAAAGACGAAAGCGAACAAGTGGTTTCCATTATCCTGGATGGTGAAAACTGCTGGGAATATTACCCCAACAACGGCTACTACTTTTTAACAGGACTCTACGAAAAACTCGCTCACCATCCGCATCTACAGCTAACCACCTACAGTGAATGCATTGAGAACAATATCAAGGCCGTCAATTTATCCAAACTGTGTTCTGGAAGCTGGGTCTATGGCACCTTGTCTACCTGGATTGGCGACAAAGATAAGAACAAGGCCTGGGATGCACTGGTAGAGGCGAAGCGCGTATTTGATCAATGTCTGGCATCTGGAAAACTGGATGAACGACATCGGGAGCTGGCCGTGCGTCAGCTTGCAATTTGTGAGGGTTCTGACTGGTTTTGGTGGTTTGGGGATTACAACCCTGCAGAGTCCGTCAGTGATTTCGAATCCCTGTTTCGCGAGCACTTGTCAAACCTGTATCGCCTGCTTGGAGAAGAGGTACCGGAGCATCTCAAACACGTTATGTCACAAGGTCAGGGAAGCCCGGAAAACGCCGGCGTCATGCGCCGAGGCCAGCAATAGCACGTTAGCATAAGGATCAGTCTAACCAGTCATGCATGATCTTTTTAAACATCGTCGCAGTGGAATACTGCTTCATCCAAGCTCTCTTCCCGGAACACAGACATCGGGAAAGCTGAACCAGGAGGCGCTCAACTTTGTCGATTTTCTGGCAGCCGCCGGTGTAACTGTCTGGCAAATTCTGCCCATTGGCCCGACCCATGACGACGGTTCTCCCTATCAAAGTTATTCGAGTCATGCACTGAATCCTTCCTTACTTGATCTCTCAATTATCAGTCACTGGAAATGTCTGCCCCCCGAACAACTCGAACATTGTCTCAACAGCAAAACGCCCCTGACCGAGGTATTCCAGTCTTTCCATCGCCATGCCGATGGACATCATCGCAAGCTCTTTGGTGACTTTCGGGAGACTCAGCGCTGGTGGCTGGATGATTACAGCCTGTATCGGATCCTGAAAGAACAACACGCGCAACTGCCCTGGACAGAGTGGGATGAAGCATTACGTGATCGCCACCCGGCTGCACTGGAGCCGCTAAAACGCCAGGAATCTGCGCAAATCGAACTGATTGAGTTTGAGCAATTTATTCTCTATACCGCCTGGCAACAGATCAAGAACCACGCGGCGCTCAAGAATGTAATGATTTTTGGCGACGTGCCTATCTTTGTTTCCCATGACAGCGCCGATGTTTGGGCGAATCGGGAACTCTTTGATTTGGACGAAGCCGGTTATCCTCACCATGTCGCCGGCGTACCGCCCGATTATTTTTCTGAAACCGGACAACGATGGGGGAATCCGCTTTATCGCTGGGACGCGATGGAAAAAGACGGTTACGACTGGTGGATCAAGCGTATCCGGCACCAGCTTAGTCTTTGCGATCTCCTCCGCATTGATCACTTTCGGGGCCTCGAAGCCTATTGGGAAATTCCCGCCACGGAGCAAACCGCCATGAATGGCAAATGGGTCAAGGCACCGGGAGAAGCCCTATTGGCGATCTTTAAGGAACACTTCAATGGCATGCCTTTTGTCGCGGAAGATCTCGGTATTATTACCCCGGAGGTCGACGCCTTGCGCGAAGCCTTCCATTTGCCGGGCATGAAGATTCTGCAATTCGCCTTTGATAGCGATGCATTGAACCCTTATCTGCCTCATAACCATGAACAACGTTCGGTGATCTATACCGGCACCCACGATAACGACACCACATTGGGCTGGTACGAAGGACTGGATCCGGGCATACGTGAGCGTTGTATGCAGTATCTGAATCACCCGGCGGACCCGATGCCCTGGCCAGTTATCCAAAGTGCATTGGCTTCTGTTGCAGCCTTAGCCATTATTCCCATGCAGGATATTCTGGAATTGGGTAGTGAAGGCAGGATGAATACTCCGGGCACCACCGAGGGCAACTGGGCGTGGCAATTCCAGTGGAGTCAGGTAGACGAGGCACTCGCCAACCGGCTCCACTCTTTGAATAGCCTGTATGGTCGCACCATAGAAACGTGGCGCTTTACATCAAGCAGTTAAGTAGCCGATGTAAAGCTCACGCAAACACCAACCATAACCGTCGTTTGCAGTCGTAAGCTATTTCAGTCGATGAGGAAACACCTCAAAGCCAGAGCGTGTAACCCATTTCAAAAGGATGACTCAGGTTCTTGTGATGGGGGAAAACGCGAATCATGTAGGCCTGCAAGCCCGAGATGTTCAAATCCGTATCCAACCTGAACAATGATTCGTCCTCTCCATAGGTGCCAACATAGGTAAAACTGTAGCAGGTGTCTGTTTCAAACTCCCCGGTTGCCTTTTCTTTTCCAACCAGACAATCTGCCCGCACATCCTGCGCCGTAAGCTGTCCAAGTTTAATGGCAATATCAACCTGTAAATGCTCGCCCGGTGACAGACAGGTCACCGGCTCACTTACCATGCGCATGGAAACATTAGGCCAGTGTTGATGGACCGCCTTTTTCCAAACGGCCAGCTGCGTTGCCAATCCGTACTCATCCTGCTTCATACGCTGATATTGCTTGCTTGCCGGGTGATAAAACTTGCGTACGTAATCCATCATCATTCGCTGGGAATTAAAAAGCGGCAACACCGATTTCATGGAATTTTTGCACTTTTGCACCCAATCGACCGAATAGCCATGGCCATCCCGGGCGTAATACAGGGGAATAATTTCCTGCTCCAATAGATCGAGCATTTCCTTTGACTCTTCACGATCACGGAACTCATGACTGAAACTTGGACCGTGGGGAGTGATGGCCCAGCCGTTATCCTCTTCAAACCCCTCACCCCACCAGCCATCAAGCACGGAAAGATTGATGACCCCGTTCATACCGGCCTTTTGTCCTGAGGTGCCACTGGCTTCCATGGGATATTCCGGATTGTTCAACCACAGATCGACGCCGGAAACCAGTTTACGGGACAAAGACATATCGAAGTCTTCCACCAATACAATTTTGCCTTCGAAGCGCGGATCCCGTGAATAGTAATGAATGGCGCGAATCAGATCCTGTCCCGGCTTGTCACTGGGGTGAGCTTTACCCGCGAATATCAATACCACCGGCATATCGGGGTTATTAACCAGACGATCAAGCCGGTCAATATCCTGAAATATCAGGGTCGCACGCTTATAGGTAGCAAAACGTCTGGCAAAGCCGATGGTTAAAAAATCCGGTTTCTGCGGATTCAGATAAGCCGTCAATCGTTTTATTTTCGATTCACTTTCCCCGTTTCGATGCATCTGCTGGTTCACCCTCTGAGCGACCGCCTCCAGCATCGTGGATTTCAATGTTTGCCGCACACTCCAGAAACTATGGCTCGATATCTCGTCGATGCGTTTCCAGTATTCGCGATTTGATAGCTGACTGCGCCAACCGCCACCGTACAAGAGGTCAAAGCGATTGACCCATTCATATGCCAGAAAGGTCATCACATGCACGCCATTGGTAACGTAACCCATCGGGTTTTCATCCGGCGGAATTTCCGGCCAGATATAGCTCTCCATCTGGGAAGCTTCGTTGCCGTGAATACGACTCACTCCATTGTGAAAGCGCGAACCGCGCAGCGCCAACGCGGTCATGTTAAAGGAATGCGGAGCCTGCTCACTGACACCGAGGGAGAGGAACTCATCCATGGAAATATTCAGTTCCCGGACATAATCCGAGAAATATTCCCGTATCAGGTTTTGGTCAAAAATATCATGACCCGCTGGAACGGGTGTATGAGTTGTGAATACCGTGCTGCTCGCTACGGCCTCCAGCGCGGCATGAAACTCTAGTTGGTGACTGTTAATCAGTACCCGGCAACGCTCGATGATCTGAAAGGCACTATGTCCTTCGTTGATATGCCAGACGGTCGGCTCAATCCCCATCGCCATCTTGGCTCGAATACCACCAATACCCAGCACGATCTCCTGTTGTAAACGATTGCGGTGATCACCGCCATAGAGTTGATAGGTAATCTTGCGGTCTTCCGCTGTATTCTCAGGCAAGTCAGTGTCCATCAGAAACAGACGAATATGCCCCACAATTGCCTGCCAGACCTTGATTGCAACGGTTCTTCCTGGCAGTTCAACGGCAACTTTCACTTCACTACCCGCATCATCCACTGCAGGCTGTACCGGCAAATCTCCGAAGCGGCTTTGTCCGTACATCGCAATCTGATTACCATCGCCGTCAATACGCTGTTTGAAATACCCTTGTCGATAGAGCATGCCGATACCAACAAAAGGTAGACCCAAATCACTTGCCGCTTTGCAATGATCCCCAGCCAGAATACCCAGGCCACCCGAATAAATGGGGAAGCTTTCATGAAAGCCGAATTCGGCACAGGAATAGGCGACCAGGTCTTGTTTCGGATCCAGGTACCTGGTGACCTTTTTGTCACGAGGTTCCTGAAGATAGGTGTCAAAGCCGGACAGGACGCGACGATAGTTTTCGATGTAGACATTGTCCCGTGAGGCCTGATTGATTTTTTCCTGAGAGACCTGACGCAAGAAAACTTTGGGATTGTGCCCACTTTCCTCCCACAAATCGGGGTCGAGGCGGAAAAACAGACCGCGGATTCCCCGGTGCCAGCTGTAAAGTAAATTATTGGCGAGTTCTTCCAATCGATTCAGGTTTTCGGGTAATTTAGGCTGACATTCCAGAACGAATCGCGTACCGGTCATGGAAGTGTGCTCCTGTTATGAGATTATTTTCGAGCCAAGGCGATACTGAAGCGTGATCGCCGCGAGAAACCAATACGAGCTCAACTACTGATTCAATGAAACCATTACACCCGAAAGTGAAATAACAATGACAACCATCCTTGCAGGTGATATCGGCGGAACAAAAACACTACTCGGCCTCTATGAACACACGAACTCAGGGTTTAACTGTATATACCAACAAAAATACTGTAGCCATGATTTTTGTCAATTTGATAATTTATTAAAGTCCTTTCTTGAAGAATTGCATACTCAGTCAGGTAACGCAGCGAGACATGCGGATGTTCTGTCTCTGTCCGTGGCAGGCCCCGTCATCGAACAACAATGTCGAACGACCAACCTGCCCTGGTCGCTCTCTTCCCGAGAGCTTGCAAGTGGGTTCAATTTACGACGCGTGTTGCTATTGAATGATATCGAAGCAACGGCGATTGGTTTGGTTCAGTCCCCCATCGATGCATGCCTGCAAATCAATCCTGACGCCAGGTACTGTCCCGGCAACAGAGCAGTAATTTCACTAGGTACCGGCCTGGGACAGGCTTTTCTATATTGGGACGGACACACCTATCACGCCAGCGGTACCGAAGGGGGACACACGGATTTCGCTCCAATCTCGGAGGAAGACATCCCGCTTTGGCACTATCTCAACAGCCGCTTCCCTGATCACATCAGTTACGAACGCGTGCTGTCCGGCCCGGGCATTGAACTGCTGTATGAATTTCTCTGCGAGCAACGGGGAACGCGCCCTGAATCGAAAGCAACATCTGCACAATGGATAACTAACCATGCGATTAATCAATCAGATCCGATCTGTATTGAGGTCATGTCTTTATTCTGTCGACTCCTGGCAACAGAAGCTTCGAACCTTGTGCTAAAGGTGATGGGAACGGGAGGGATTTATTTCGCCGGAGGCATTGCGCCGATATTACTCCCCCTGCTACAGAAACCTGGCTTTATCGAATATTTCACTGCCAAAGGACGTTTTAGCGGTCTACTCAAAAGCGTTCCTATTTTGGTTGCCCGCCAAAGTGACTACCCCATAAAAGGTGCTTTGGCAAAAGCGCTTGAAGCGCCAACCAGGGATTAGCGTTCATTAAGTCGCAACAAGGTTCCGGAACAATGAAGAACGGCAATGGTTCCAAAGCATTAGCCGACTAAAATTGACCTGAATCAGATCCTGCTTTGTGTATTCATGACATAGTGCGCAAACAAAAAAACCAGCAAGGCAACAATCATCAAACACCAATTCGAATTACAAATGAGACAGCCATGAGCTACGACATTATTACCATCGGCAGTGCCACCGTTGACCATTTTGCAGATACCGATTCTGAACTCATACGTATCGATACCCGCTCCCACCACGAAGAGCTTATTGCCTTTCCCTTAGGCAGCAAGATGCTGATTAATGAACTCAAGACCACGGTTGGCGGGGGCGGTACCAACACCGCTGTCGCGTTCTCTCACCTCGGTTTAAAAACCGCTTACCTGGGTAAGATTGGTGCCGATGCCGCCGGTGATTTTGTAATCGATCTATTAAACACCGAGCACATTGATTTCATTGGCGCGCGCAGCGGTCAAACCGGCTTCTCCGTCATTCTTAACAGCATCATGGACGACCGCTCCATACTTGCCTACAAAGGAGCCAATGACCATTTGCAGCCCGGAGATATCCCTGACTTTGAAACGCAGTGGATCTATCTTTCCAGTATGCTCAATGAAAGTTGGGACACGGTCGTCAACCTTATCGCCGACGGTCGATTCAGAGTGGCTTTTAATCCCAGCAACTATCAAGCTGAACAAGGCTATCAGGCCCTTAAGAAACTCATTGACCATGTGGACATTCTGGTTCTGAATCGTGAGGAAGCCTGCAAGCTGTTGGGTATGGATTACCATGAAGACAAGCCCATGATGGACTTATTGAAGGCCCTGCATGAGCTGGTCCCCAATATCGTTGTGATCACCGATGGATCAGATGGTGCCTACGTATACGATGGCCACGCAGCCTTTCATGGTCGCCCCAGCCAGGACCTGCAAATTCTTGAAACGACCGGGGCCGGCGATGCCTTTGCCTCGTCCTTTACTGCCGCCATCATTAAAGGCTGCCCCATTGAGAAAGCACTCAACTACGGCATGACAAACGCTGAATCGGTTTTACAATACAAGGGAGCGAAGGAAAAATTGTTATACTGGGATGAGCTCGTTGCCATCGCAAACAACAACCAGCGTGAAATTTCTCCCATCCACTGACATAGCCTTTTTAATCGAGGCTTTGAAGATATTGATACAAGGATCTAAGTCCGAATCATGACTACCCAACAACGTTGTATTGTGTACCTTGGAAATGTTATCCCCCACGCTGATTCACAGGCCTCAGAAAAAATTCTGGGCTTGTGGCAATCGGCATCCGAGCTTTTCATGGAGTTTGAATTCTCCTGTTCACTTCCGGGTGGCGGCCAGAACTTCAAAGGCTCAATGCAGTGCAAGTTGGATGGCGTCGTTGAGCAAATGACCAAGGCGATCAAGGCGTCAGGGAGTTTTGATGCGTATCGCGAATCACGCAGTCAAAATCCGGATATTCCCGTCTCGGCGATGATCGAGTTCTTTATTTCAAGCTCAGACCAAAATCTGGATATCGGGGAGGTCTTCCATGTCGCCTCCGTATGTCAGCAACAACTGTTTCTCGCGATGAATCTGGCAATGCCAGGCTCATGCCAGCTCCTTGGCGCAGAGTTTCAGGGTGAGCAGTCCCATCTTTATGAAGCGCAGTCTTTCGATGCCAAACCTTTCTACAACGCGCGTATGTCAGCACAGGAAAAGGCCTGGCCAAATGTCTCATCACCTACTCTGGATGCCTGCTGGGAATGGATGACGCAACAAGGCTTCAGCCAGTCCGATATCGCCATTAAGGATATCAACAAGGCATTGTACAACATGCTGAAGCTGGCACAGCAACGGCATCGCTACGGTTCCCGCAGTGCCCTGCTGGCTACCCAGCAAATACAGCTGCTACTTGACGCGGCTCACAGTACCGGTGCTGCGATCTTAAGAAATCGTACGCGTTTGGTCCTGGGTGACATACCCGAAGCTGCCGATTGCTTCGTTGAATTGATCAACGTTCGCAACGATCTGATCGATGGCAATCATCCGGTTCGACGCCCTGCCTTAATCAGCCATACATCTGTTGAGGAGGCACGTGAACAGATTGCGACTCACAACACAACACTGGAATTGGCTAGTGCACTGATCGTCGCACTGATGCAGGGATTGATCGAATCGGGCAAAGACAAGTATGAGTTTGAGGAAATCCTGAAGTAGCTGAGCTGAAAGACAGGCGTCAGATGTCAGACGCCTGAATTCGAAAATCAAAAAAGAGCGTTATTTACGCTCTTTTGTTGTTACAGGTGACTGACATCATTTCCGCTAGATTCATCAGCCTTTCATTAAATAGTTCATCATATCCAGGCAGCGCTTGGCATAGGCAAATTCATTGTCATACCATACGTGTAACTTGAGGAAACGATTCTGTATCAGCCCGGTAGAACGTCCATGAACGATCGCCGAATGCGGGTCACCGATAATATCACTGGATACCAGTTCTTCATCGCTGTAAGCCAGCACGCCTTTCAGTTCATTTTCCGCAGCGGCCTTGAAGGCCTTGTTAACCGACTCAACATCCGTATCTTTTGAAAGCTCCACGCTAATATCAGTAATGGCTCCGTCCGCTACCGGAACACGTAGTGCAATCGCAGCAAGTTTGCCTTTTAATTCTGGCAAGACTTCAACAGTAGCCTTGTCAGCCCCCGTTGAGGTGGGGATGATATTGATTGCACCGGCACGACCGCGGATCATGTTGCGTTTGGCTCCGTCTACCATGGTTTGGCTGATGGTATAGCCATGCACGGTGGTTGCATGGGCTTTCTCAATGCCAAAATGTTTCAGAAGCACACTTAAAGGCGGTGCCAGTGAATTGGTGGTACAGGAAGCATTGGAAATAATGCGATGGTTTTCCGCATCAAATTCCTGGTGATTAACGCCATATACCAACGTTTTATCAGGATCGTCTGCCGGCGCACTGATCAACACCCTTTTAGCGCCTGCCTGAAGGTGTTTGGACGCGTCTACGTGCTTACGAAACCGGCCGCTGGCATCAAGAACAACATCAACCCCAAGATCTCCCCAAGGCAGTTTTGTGGGCTCAGGTTCCGAATACACAGGAAGTTTTAGATTTCCGAGGCATAGCGTATTGCCATTTTCGACACTGACATCGAAGCGTGCTCGTCCATGCACAGAATCAAATTTCAACAGATAGGCAAGATTATCGATATCCACCAGATCGTTTGCCGCAACGATTTCAAAATCCTGGCAATTTGAGTGTATAAACTCCCGGAGAGCCAGACGACCGATTCGTCCCAGCCCGTTTATAGCAATACGCTTCATGAAACCCCCTGATCCTGTATTGAGATTGTTTTAATTAGGCGCTCTAATCAAATCACCGAATACGCCAAGGAACATTGATGTGCGTCAAGCGCCTGTATTTATTCATAGCGCCTGTCTCAGGCGACCCATTCAGACTTGTATAATATTGAGTATTGAAGAGCACTAAATCTGATGCCAATCATCTGCCAAGTCGAACGTCGGCGCCACATCTCACATAAAGCAGTCTAGGAGCTCAATATGTCAAACACGCGTCAGGTTCATGAATTACGGCGTACAGGGTCTATATACCTTCCTAATATATTACTTTAATGTATCTAGTTATCCTATTGTTTTATATATTATTTGAAGCTGGTAGACAGCGCCTTAACGTAGGGAGCAATGAATGAAAAAGGGCTCTGTGCCAATGACCGGCACAGGCTGAGACACTCCGCTTTGATCTGAGTCTGATCATCAGGAGGCATGGCATAAAAGCGCTGGTCACCCGTACGAATATCACTGGCGAAATGATTGATTAAACCAAAGTCATAGCCCACTTTCGCAAAATCTTCTGCTACCGGTGTGGCCGCGGACAACATCAGAAAATAGGCCTGAAACTGGCACCCGTTCAGTCCGCTCGCCGCCTGCTGAGAGAGTACTCTGTTCCAGTGTACCGTTGACAGCTCGCGATGCTGAGCGATACCAACCTGTGCCAGTAAGGTGTGTATCTGTGAACGAACCCGAGAATCAAATTCGGACAACATGTCCGCGATAAGCTGTTGGAATGTAAACACTGCCGTTATTGCCTGATCCGGTGGCAGATAGTCACAATCACCATCTGCAAGATCATCTGCCAGGTGAATCACCACATTCTGCAAGGCAGCCGGAGCAGCCCGGCGACAGGCCTCATCATGATCAAATGCCAGATGACGTGCGCCATCATAGAAAAGCTGAAAGTTGCTTTCTTGAGGGCTGTGTTTAAGAGATTTTGCCAATTCAAGAGCGGGCGCCAGTGACTCAGTTTCAAGTGTTTCAAGAACCGATCGCCAAACCGAAGCAGCGCTCATGGGATCTATTCTCCTACAGGTATTTTTATGGTAACGCGAGCCCCTCGACCAGGAAGATTTTCCAGCGATAAATCGCCCTTGTTGGCCGCTACCAGGCGTTTCGAGGTGTAGATACCCAGACCGGTTCCATCCTCTTTGGTCGTAAATACCGAGGCTGAATTAGCAAGAAATTCGGCAGGAAAACCCGGGCCATCATCATCGACACAAAGCTTCAAATGCTGGCCATCATCCTGAACATGCAGCAACACGGAATTCGCATGCTCGCGGCCATTGCCCTCGCAGGCGTTTTTGACAGCATTGAGAAGCACTCTTTCCAGGGTCGATTCACCGCCGTGAAGGTTCACATAGCGTATTTCTGTATCGCGCTGATAGTTGATTTCCGAAACACTGCCCAGAAACTGATTTTTAGACAGGGCGACAATTTTTTCGGCGATGCGGTCAATATCAACCAGCTCTTTGAGACTGGCTTCCTTACCCTTCTCCCGACCCTGATCAATCAGTACTTTCAATTTCCGTGTTGAATCGGAAATGTCGGAAGTAATGTGCTGAATATCATTGGAAAGCCCGCCTTCAAAGCTCTGTCCTTCCAACATCTCCTGCAACATATCCACGTTGATCAGAACACTGGACAAGGCATTGGCAGCATCATGGTTGGCACCACAGATTTCTGACAACAAATTCCTGGTATCTTCAGTTTCCCTGACCCGTTCCATCAGCGTCTGCGCTTCGATGGCCTCGCGCATGGATTCGCGCTCGCGCACAGCGGCAGCTCTTTTTCGGGCATAAGTACCCATGGTATACGCAGCAGACAGGGATATCAGACCGCCGAATACCACGACAGCATAATGGTCGCTCGTATTGGCCATCAGGAGCGCAACTACAATAGCAACAATGGTTGTTAGCCCACCCCACAACTGCCCTGCTGAAAACTGGAAGAATTCACCATGATAGGCTGCAAGAAGAATGGGTAATACCGCCAGTAGTGTCGCGCCGGGAAATGCCGAAAAACAGACCAGCGACCACATGAAACTTTGAAACACCGCCGACACAGCAAGCATTAACAGGGCGTAGCGGTTTGGGCCTAAACCATATCTGAGCTTGGTGGAACTGACCAAGTACGCAAACACGGCTACAACACCCAAAGCAATAAAGGGAGGTAAAGGCAATAGCTTGAAAAAGGCGGAGATGCCCGGTGCCCAGGCACCAATACTGATTAATGCAACAAAAGTAGAAAGAATAAACAGCCAGGTTTTCCGATTGGTGACAGCCTGCAGCTGTTCCTCGTCGATATTCGCAACCCAGCGTTCATAATGTCCAAACAAATTCTTACCCCACAGTCATATATTTTTTGGCAACCTGATTGAAACGATTGGCTCCAGCCAAGCTGTCGTTCAGAAGTGTATTCAATTGCTCTTCTATGCTTTGGTCGCCACCTTCAAGCTTAATGGGGCTAACCACCTTCGCCCCGGCAAGAATCGCATTGATGGCATGGAGAAGCTTGCCGACTTCTGGCTCAAAGCTCATGTCACCCACCTCTCCCACAAACAAACCGTTGTTGCGCATGGTGTTGATATATTCGACAAAGGCCGAGACGACCGTATAGTCCATAATGGGAATCGGGTTTTCGGTGGTATCTTTCTCGTAAAGCAATAAGGTTTTAGTGGTATCCGGTATCGCCGGAATACCGGCATTATCAACCAGCCAGTCGCCGTTAGGCGGCGCAAAATAGATTCCACCCTCTACTGCACGGGTATAACTGAGCATCACATCGTGAGCCAGCATACGATGCAGTGTATCCGAAAAATGTTGAAAGTCTTTGCTGGCAGCCACAAATGCTGTTCCTTCCACAGCATCCTTTCGATAGGCAAAGCCTCGTCGAACCATCACCGCTTTGCCCTTGGGCGCTCGTGCCACTTTAGTATGGGCATTGTCCGGATAGGGTTCAAAATTATTGTCTGCTTCCGCAACAGATTCAGCGCCAACGGTGTTACATTGCTCTTCCACAGTTAATTTGAAAAAAGGCGAAAGCTGCTGCTCATAACGTTGGTACAACAACCATGTGCCACCGGCCAAATCACCGGTTTCAATTGCTGCAATCTGATCAATGTCTTCGTTGCTTACATCAGAGCCATGATAAAAACCAAAGGGCTCTTGCCTGAAGCGGATCTTGGCACCGATAACTTCTTCTTCACAAACAAATGATTCGGACAAAACGCCCATCGCAATACGCAGCGCGTACAAGGCATCGCTGGAGGTCATGGCAGCAGCCTGGACGATGACATCTGCCTGAGTATCCGGCATGCAATAGCCCTCCGAAGACAAGGGCAGTACGGCAGGATTACCAAGTTCTTTTTTGAGGGATGGATTAATGCCAACAATCACGCGAAGGTTCGACGGCATATGCTCAGGACTGGAAAACAGGTTCAACAATCCTGCAATGGCTTTCATTGCCGAGGAAAAATCATGTACGGGACGAAGGTTATATAGAGCGACCGCATTATTGTTACCGGTGCCGTGATAGAACGCTTTTTGTAGGGATGCCATGGTGATCTCCGCGAATTATTGTTTTTCAGGAAACCTGGACGAATCCGGGCTCACTGGTTCTGATAGTTTTTTACGTCGATCTCGAAGTCCACAAGCATTTGCTGAACGGCCTGCCTCGTTACCTTGAGCAAATTCGCCGTGTGCGTGATATTGCCTTGTGAGGCACTCAAGGCCTGTTCCAGCATGGCTTTTCTGACGTGTTTCCCTACTTCGCGCAAGGGTACCTTTCCTACCTGGGCAACCACCCCGGGCTCTATATCAGGTACCTTTTCAAGCTGCTCATTGATGACCTGGCGAAACTCTTTCAGCGAAAATGGCTTGCTTAGATAAGCACGCACCCCAATTTCATTCAACTCAAAGGCCTGCTTGGGCGATGCCTCACCACTAACAGCAATCATCAAGGGCATCGGCCTGAGCTCGGCAAGCTCCCGGGCCAATTGCACAGAATCCCCATCAGGAAGTTTGACATCCAGAATCACCACATCAGGAACAGGATGTTTCAGTTCGCGAGCCTGTTCGATGGATTGGGCCTTCGCAATATCTTCAAACCAATCGGGTAACAACCTGCACATTGCTCTCAACAGCGCATCGTCATCCTCTACTACCAGTACTCGCATAACTGCCACTCAAACCTGAACACCAAGGAAAAGATAGCAAAAGCCTTGGTACTCAGGAAGTGTCTGGAGACGACAACTTATGCCGTTTTTCCGGCGCATCCTTGCGGTACTTCGAAACACTGGAAGCTTAGACAGGGATTACAGAGGGGGAAACGCAAATAAACTTGCGGTGACAGGCGCCGAAAGGGGGCATATCTTAGTCTCCAGAGGAAGCAATCGAGCACTTAAAAAAACAGCCCAGGTGGGAGAACACCAAGAAGACAAATAACGGAAGCCAAGGAACGGAAGCCAGGGACTGCAACAAACAAGGAAACAGAATTAGGGAAAAACAATACGCATCCAGGACGGAGCACCAAGGAACGCAGGGAGGAATTACGGCTATGGAGGGTCGGTGGGATTTACGGATTAACCCACTGGGACACGGAATGCCAGGACAAGGACAGGACACAACCTTCAGGACCGCATTTACTCGGTCACGACAGGGAACGTTTTCGTATGGGATATCTCAGGGACTATTGCAGGATGCAATCGCAAGGACGCGACCATACGAACTGCTCCTCGACCCCGGCCACCAAGCCAAATACAACATATCATTGAACAGCACAGAGATTTACTAGTTCACCCGATCAAGCGTAAACTGGTTTTTACCGCGAGCTTTGCTGGCATAACAGGCCTGATCTGCCCTGTTCATCATTGTCTTGTAGGTAACGCTGTTGTTTGAACTGAAAGCAATACCAATGCTGCATCCCAAGGCATGGTCGTTCTGCGGTACGGATTCTATGTCCAGTTGACGCACCTGTCGGCGGATCGACTCTGCGGCTTTCTCCGCAACCGCGACATCATCGAGCAACAGCAATACTACGAATTCGTCGCCTCCGAGTCTGGCGGCACAATCATCTTTTCTGATAGCTCTACGAATGATTCTGGCCATTTGCACCAGGGCATCATCACCTGCTTTATGGCCATGTTTATCGTTGAGTTGCTTGAAATTATCGAGGTCAATAAAAATCAAGGCCAGGCCATGTCTGGTCTGGGACACATGCAACTCATAGTGATTTTCAAACTCTTCGCGATTGAGCAGGCCGGTGAGACTGTCATGGGTGGCGCGGTAATGCAGCGAGTAACTCAAGGCGATGTTTTCAAGAAAGGTTCCCGCCGCCTGGGCACTGGCTTTGGTCATCACCACCATAAAAAACAGGAACAACACACCCATCAGCATGAAAGCATCTGTGCCATACCAGAAAACTGTTGCTGTGGCTGAGATACAGCTTGGATACATGAATAGTTTGAAAGTCATATGGTCGGCTGCATAGGTCGCAATTGCGCCGCCATTGATCCCGAGCACCGATGCGATAAACATCACCTGAAATTCAGGGGGTATCAGTGGAATAAACAACCAACACCCCAAGCCTACGAATATGCCAGATACCAAGCTCATCAGGCGGTACCAAAGCCTCATGGTGTCCATGGAATATGGCTGAGGGGTTTTACGATAAAGCGACAGCATGACAAATCGAACCGCAGCAATAATGATTGCCACCGCCCCCCAGGGATAGACCAGATAGTCCGGGGCGTAGCCATGTATACCGAAAGCGAGCACCAGTACGACCGCAAGACTGCCAAATGCAGCGGTCGCGGCATTGCCATAAAGGTATTCAAGCGTCCTTTGTTTTAGCCAGGTATCGCGATCAGTCTCACTCGGCAAGCTTTGTTGAATTGTGCTCATGAACTCAAAATAGTATTGAAGCGTGTAATAAAAGAATAGTCTGTGTTCATACTAGACCACAGGCCCCGCCTTCACATTTCATTAAACATGTTTTATTCCGAAATGTGATCAGTTGCTGGCGATGTGGAACGCATCATGAACTTCGTTGTGATCGAGATCTTCTGATATTTCAACCTGACTGACTCGCGCATTGGAAGGACCACGATGGAGCCAGTGCTTTAAGGTTTCCAGGTTTTGTTCCTCGCCCTGCAACAAGGCCTCGACCCGACCGTCTTCCAGATTTCGAACCCAGCCGGTAATTCCGAGGCGATCTGCCTGCTCCTTGGTGGATTGTCTGAACCAGACTCCCTGGACCTTTCCTGAAACAAAGACTTTTAAGGTTTTCATACACTAACCCAATTGGGAAAAACTGGTTTATAACAAGTCGAGCGTATTCTCAATACCATCAAGATCCGTCAATCGCACTGCCTGTAAAGGCAAACATTAGTCTGCGTGCAGCGGGATTTCAAACTTCGAGCATTTACTGTTCGCATATACTTACGGGACCAAAATAGCCGAAGTAAAAGAGCTTGATCGATGTCTTTTTGGTTTTCATACCTTTTTGTTCTCATTCCCTGGTTCCCAGTTATGGGCGCTCTGGTAAGTGCGCTCTGGTAAGTCAGCAAGTAGCATTTTCTTACCGATAAGCTATACCTAACAGAGTTACTCAAAAAGAATTTGGTAGTTCATGCAGCACCGCATCAGGTTTTTGTTCGCGCTCCTTGCTTTCCTGCTCTTCTTTGCACGTCCAGTTGTGGCGGATTCGTGTGAAAAACGCGTTCGCTTTTCCAATGATGCGCCTTTTACCTTCCTCGAAAACGGCCGTGTTGTCGGTATCGATGCCGATATGATTCGTTCGGTATTAAAAGGTCTCGATTGCGAACCTGTCTTTATTGAGCTGCCCTGGGCCAGGGCTTTAAAAATGTTGGAACAGGGCAAGATTGATATCGTATCCGGTGCGTTCAAAACCCCCGAGCGGGAACAGTATGCGCACTATTCATCAATCCCTCAATATTCCCCTAACGTGCTGTTTGTCAAAGCAGAAAAACTCAAAAGCCTTCAAATAGACAACCTACTGGACCTGATCGACACAGAATTTACGCTTGGCGCACAAATAGATGTGCACTATGGACCGGATTACGAAACCCTCGCCAACTCAGAATCTTTTAAAAAAAACATTCACCTTAACGCTAATCGGGAATCCCTTTGGAAGATGCTCGATCTGGGCCGCATAGACGGATTGATCGCTGATGAAATCACTGGCCGACTCGAACTCAAAAAGCTCGGCCTGCAACATCGAATCAAGCGCACCCACATCATTGTATCTCAGGCACCGTCATTTGTTATTTTCTCCAAGGCCGCTGTAGAAAAGGGTTTCGTAGAGAAATTTGATCGTGAGCTTTCGAGCATGCAGGAGGAAGGCAGCATCGAATCAATCAAGCGCTTCTATCTGGATTAACGGCGTGCCTGGACATTCCCTGCCAGTCTGATCGTGCTCAGGCACTGGAAGCTTGCTTTCCAGAGTGGATATTGTTCAGGTAGTACTCTTTGAAATCATCCGGTGGCAATGGTTTGCTAAAGAAGTAGCCTTGAATTTCATTGCAACCATGGGCCTGCAGGAAATCGAATTGTTCCTGATACTCAACCCCTTCTGCTACCACATTGAGATTGAGACTGTGCCCCAGGGCCAGAATAGTGCGGGAAATATCCGCATCACTCTTTGAGACATGCACTTCATCGATAAAGGATTTATCAATTTTCAGGGTATCGATGGGAAGTTTCTGTAAATAGCTCAGGCTCGAATAACCGGTTCCGAAATCGTCCAATGACGTACTCACACCCAGTGTTTTCAGTCCATGCAAAATGGGTAAAGCACTTTGCAGGTTTTCCATCAACACGCCTTCGGTAATTTCAAGATCGAGACAACTCGCGGGCACACCATGGGTCTCAGTGCTTTTCTGAATCAAATTTGCCAGGTCTCCGCGTTTGAACTGCAAGGTAGAAAGGTTTACCGAAACCTTGGGAACACCGATGCCCTGATTTTTCCAGACAGCAATTTGCCGACACACTTCATAAAGCACCCATTCGTCAATCTCGAGAATCAGGCCACTTTCCTCTGCCAGGGGGATAAAATCTGCAGGAGACACCATACCCAAATGGGGGTTATTCCAGCGCACCAGGGCCTCAGCGCCGGAAATTTCGCCATTCACCACGGCGATCTTGGGCTGATAGACCAGCTGGAATTCGCCATTGGTCGCGGCACTTCGCAAATGCTGCTCCAGCTCAAGCTGAAGGCGGGCCTGGGCATCGAGCTTACGATCGAAACAGCAGTAGGTGCCGCCCCCCAGTTTTTTGGCTGCATAAAGTGCGATTTCACCGTTTTTCAGCAAGGTCGCAAAGTCATGTCCATCCTCGGGATAGAGAGCAATACCCGCACTGCTGGTCACACTGAGATTGTGGTTGTCTATTGAGATGGGCTCAGCAATGGCCTGCAGTACCTGTTCCACCAGCCCCTCAACTGCCTTGCGTGATTCCAGATCGGACAGCAACAATAAAAACTCATCCCCCCCTTCCCTGGCTATCAGCGCGTGCGATTCGCAGACACTGCTCAATCTTTCACCAATCACTCGCAGCACGCGATCTCCGGTAAGGTGTCCTCTCGAATCATTAATAACCTTGAACCGGTCGAGATCGAGACTGACCAATGCAATCTTCGTCGCCATATCCCCCGGATTGAGTGTCGCCTGTTCAAAATGCTTGCGCGCAACCAGCTTGTTGGCCAGCCCGGTCAGGCTGTCACGGTGCACCAGAAAGTCAATCAGGGTCTGTGCGTCCTTGGTTTCCGAGACATCCGCGAGCGTGAAAATATAGTGGCTGACGTCATTGCTGTTTTCCCTGAATTCATGAGCATGCAGAACGACCGGAATTTCATTGCCATCCCGTCTGCGACACCAGCTTTCCGCGTTCCAGGTTCCGGCCTGCTTCAGCTCGGCGAGGATATTCTCACGCTTCAGGGGAATCAGGCCTTCGTGCTTATCCGAATACAATAAATCGATGTTTTTACCGATACATTGTTTTCTGGAATATCCGGTGACCCGCTTAAAGGCCGGATTCACCGTCACCATATTGAGATTCTTATCGGTCACCGCGATGCCGCTCATGCTGGCTTCGAAGGCTTTCGAGGCCAGATTCAACTCGTGTTCTGTTTTTTTGCGGGTAATGATTTCCTGGCGCAGGGATTCGGCCGTACTCTGCAATTCCATCGTGCGCTCATCGACCAGAAGCTCCAGACGATTGCGCAGACGGGATAATTCGAGGTGGGTTTTTACGCGCACAAGAACTTCTTCGGAATGGTAGGGTTTGGTGACAAAGTCGACGGCTCCCACAGAGAAGCCTTTGATTTTGAATTCCGTGTCATGGAGGGCTGAACAGAAAATCACCGGTACATCCGCAGTAACGGGATCTGCCTTGAGACGCTCGCACACTTCAAAGCCGTCCATATCGGGCATGGAAATATCCAGCAGCACCAGATCGGGTTTTCGCGCCTTGACGGTTCCAAGTGCCATGCGACCGTCCTGTGCCTGTCGAACCGTATAGCCTTCCTTCTCCAGAATCTCAGTGAGCATGACGAGAGAACTCGACGTATCCTCTACGACAAGAATTTCGCCTTTGCTTATATTCCCGTTTTCCATGTAGCTCTCCGCACACTGCTCACTGCTATCGCGATGTCTACAATAGTAGTCGACTATTGGCGCCAGGACATAATTGCGTTGGCAATTCCCTCTAGCGGCAGGATGCGATCGACTGCACCACACTTCACAGCCTCGTTGGGCATGCCGTAAACCACACTGGTTGCCTCGTCCTGAGCGATGGTCTTACTGTTAACCTGCTTCATTTCGAGCAGGCCTTTGGCGCCATCATCGCCCATTCCCGTCAATATAATTCCGAGAGCGTTCTTGCCAGCTTCTTTGGCGACAGAACGAAACAGGACATCAACCGAGGGCTTGTGACGATTGACCAAAGGTCCATCGACAATCTGTACCTGATATTGGGCGCCACTTCGCTTAAGAATCATATGCTTACCGCCTGGCGCAATCAGCACACGCCCGGGCATAACGCGATCACCGGACACTGCTTCTTTGACTTCCGATTGACAGATACTGTTAAGACGGTGGGCAAACGCCGCAGTAAACTTTTCCGGCATGTGCTGCACAATAACAATACCGGGGCTCACTCTCGGTAATTTCGGCAGAATCGCTTCCAGCGCCTGCGTTCCGCCCGTTGATGTTCCGATCGCCACCAGCCCCTCGGTAGTTTGACCCAGAACCGAGCCGCTGCTTTGAGGCAGGATGGCATCGGCACTGAACTTTTCCCGGACTGGCACTGGGGTGACGGTTTTTAATCGACTCATACGGGCAGCCGCCGCACCCTTGACTGCATCAATAATATGTCTGGAGCTGGATTCCAGAAATCCTTTCAGCCCTACCTTGGGCTTGGTCACAATATCGACAGCACCGGCATCCATGGCCTGAATAGAGGTTTGCGCGCCTTTTTCAGTCAAGGTAGAGCAAATCACTACCGGCGTTGGCCGTTCTGCCATTATCTTCTTGAGAAAGCTAATGCCATCCATGCGGGGCATTTCCACATCCAGCACAATGACATCTGGCCACTGTTTCTGCATGCGTTCCATCGCAAAGATTGGGTCGGACGCCGTGGCGTAGACGTTCAGACCCGACTCAGCATTCAACACCGTCGACAATACCTGCCTGACTACAGCCGAGTCATCGACAACCAGAATGTTGATCTGAGCCATGGTCTGTTCCCTTCTGCTCGGGTACTAGCCCTTACGCCTGTTTACTCAGCTTGAAGAACTCAATCAACTGTTGCAACTGGCTCGCCTGACCATTCATTTCTTCGGCTGTGGCCGCCAACTCTTCAGATGCCGAAGCGTTTTGCTGGGTAATCTGGTTCATTTGCGTCATGGCACCGTTAACCTGACCCAGGCCGACTGACTGTTCATTTGATGCGGCTGCAATCTCCTGGATCAAATCAGAGGTTTTGGTAATGGCAGGTACCATTTCATCCAACAGGCTGCCGGCTCTCTCTGCCAGCTCGACACTACTGCCTGCGACATCGCCAATTTCCTGCGCAGCCACCTGACTTCTTTCCGCCAGCTTTCTCACTTCTGCCGCTACAACCGCAAAGCCCTTGCCATGATCACCGGCACGTGCAGCTTCGATGGCGGCGTTGAGGGCCAGCAGATTGGTCTGATAGGCAATGTCATCGATAATGCTGATTTTCTCGGCAATCTGTTTCATCGCAACCACCGTTTGTTTTACAGCATCGCCGCCTTCAACTGCCTGTGAAGAGGCAGTCTTCGCCATGTCATCAGTCACTTTGGCATTATCCGCATTGTTGTTAACGGAAGCTGACATCTGTTCAACCGAGGAACTGGTTTCTTCGACACTCGATGCCTGTTCTGTCGTTGCCTGGCTGACGCTCTGGGCCGTCTGTGACACCTGGTCTGATGCACTCATCAGGCTGTCTGCGGATACCTTCACCTCTCCCATCACTGAGGATACCCGAGCGACCATGGAAGCAAGATTATTCAACAAGCTGTCTTCATGGATGCCTTTGGTGTTCAGTTCCGCAGCCAGATTACCCTCCGCAATTTCCTTAACAACACCCGCCGCGACGTAGGGTTCACCACCCAGCTGACCGATAATAATCTTGTAACCGAAACCCAAAGCTGCGCCCAACACAGCAAGCATCACACCCAGACAGATGTAAATCGTAGTGGTCAGTTCATGGTTCTGATCCAGAGCTGTGTTTACCGCGCCCGCCGTACGTTCATCAAGAAGCTTAAAGAAGTCGTCGATCGGCGCCATGATCTTGGCTTTTTCAACGTGGTAGCTTTTGTCATGCATCATCTCTTTGGCTTGTTCAATATCGGCATCCCCGGGCACAAACTCGCCTTTATCGTTCTTGACCAGCCCCTTGACCGCATTCATTGCAATGGTTTCCGTCGCTACCAGCGCATCGGAATTACCCGCGGCCTCTGCAAGCTTCGCCAATTCGCCTTCGGTAAATCCAGCCTGCTTCATCAGCTCCAGCAGGGCTACCTGTTGATCAGAATCAGGGCGAGGCTTTTTGCCGTCCGCGGCCACAAAGTCCCAGTAAATTCTGGAGTAATCTTCGGGGCGCGGCAGATTTCCATTGCGGATCTTGAGAATATCGAAGTACTGATTTTCGTAAGAGCTGTCGCCGGTCATAACGTAGGTACGCGCCAGACGAGTGAGATCATCCGAACTCTGGCGCAGCTCGTCTGCGAGCAAATAAGATTGATAGCGCGCGGCGTAAGCATCCGCAACTTCATCATTACTGGATGCCAGCTGGATCTGCAGATAGCTGATCGCAGCAATGAGAATCGCGACCACTACCAGCAAGCCGGTAAACAAACGCTTAACAGTAATATCTTTAAAGTTAATGCTCATCGTCATATCCCCATGCTATTGAGCTCAAAGAAAGCGAGTAATCTCGCCTTGTTGTTTATGAATGGCTGCCGGAGACGCATCAATTGCTATCCGTCCACAGCACCTTTTAAATTTTTTCCGACCCAGGTGATCCCTAAGCGCTATCACGACCATTCAGGCCATGCAGCTCGTTGACACCGTAGTTGCAGTTAATATCTCCGCTTCCCAGATCCAGCGTGAGCTGTCTGTGACGGGTGCCCCCCAAATCCACGTAGGCCAGAGGGAAGCCGTAGTGCTCACAAAGATTGATTGCGGCATTTCGATTGCGACACGAAACACTGGCACAACCCATACATTCGCCCTGTTCCCAGGCCTGTTTTTGATCGCCACAGCTCTGTTTCATCTGGGAAAACATATTCGCACCGCCATAGGCCGCCACCCGATATTCGCAAGGCCTGGTGCCATGATTTCTCGCGTACTGCATGAACATCTCCATCGCTTCGTTTGCATAGCGGCCGTCGAGTGCAGCCTCGGATTCGGACTGACGGCTTGGCAGCACGTAATGACACATCCCTCCGATTCGCAGACGCGGATGCCAGAGCACGATCGCCACACAGGATCCGAGCAAGGTGTTCAGCTGCATTTCGCCGCAGCCGAAGTAAAGGTCTCCCGGCATGAGCGCTATGTTTTGATGTTGTGGAAAAGTGACCATGACTGCTTTACTTCTCTGGCTCGAATTAATGACTCGTATGCACTATTTCTGGTAAATCGAGGGCGATCGCATATTCAGAACGTCGGTCACGCCGTTCAGGCTTTCACTGTGACCGATAATCAGGTGACCACCCGGTTTCAGAACCTCACTGAGGCGCTCCACTACCTGGCGCTTGGTGTCGTTGTCAAAATAAATCATGACATTGCGCAGAAAGATCACATCGAATTGACCAACATCGGGCAAGCGCGCATTGAGATTGATCTGGCAAAATTTGATGCGCTCACGTACCGAACGACTAAACAGGAAACTGCCTGCGTGCTCATCAACACCTTTGAGGCAGAACTCTTTTAGATAATGTTGCGGAATCTTTTCGGCCTGAGCTATCGGATACAGACCTCGCTTCGCCTGCTCCAGGACACGTGTGGAAATATCCGAAGCCAGTATTTCCCAATTACGATTGCCCAGCACGTTGGCTAATAACATGGCGACACTGTAAGGCTCCTGCCCACTTGAGCAGGCAGCGCTCCAGACTCTGAATGTGCCGCTGTTATTTCGCGCACAAAGCATGTCCTGCAGGAACTCGAAATGCGCCGGTTCGCGGTAAAAGTAAGTTTCGTTGGTCGTTAGCAGGTCCAGGGCCACCTGGCGTTCAGCGCCATGCTCATCCTTCTCAATGAGTTTGAGATAATCGCCGTAACTATCCAGATTGTGATGCCTTAAGCGTTTTGACAGGCGGCTGACAACCAGCGGTTTCTTTTGTGAAGACAGGGTGATTCCGGCGCCCTGGTACAGAAAGCTCTGGAACAGTGAAAATTCCTGGTCACTTAGCTGGGCGACCTGTGCGGAGTACCCTGACGCGCTATGACTGCCTTGACTACTTGTGTTATCCATATCCACCAACGCTGCATTATTCATGTTACACACCCACCCTGACTACATATGTTGTTCGGATTGCCTGACGCACATCCCTGTGCGCTCAATTACGCTAGAATCCAACAAACTTGCTTTCGTCGACCTCATCCTTGCTTTCAGTGACGACAGGCAGTTCGTCTTTCTTGGTGCGGCCAGTATTAACCGGCTTGGCCTGCTCAAAGTTCAGCACTTTCGCCTGTTGCGGACCGTGTGAGGCAATGGCATTCTGTACTTTGAAGAAGGCAACCAGTTGCTGCAGCTGCTCTGCCTGACCGCTCATTTCTTCTGCGGTCGCCGCCAGCTCTTCTGATGCCGAGGCATTCTGCTGGGTAATCTGGTTCATCTGCGTCATCGCACTGTTAACCTGACCCAGGCCGACAGACTGTTCATTGGACGCTGCGGAAATCTCCTGAACCAAATCCGAGGTTTTCGTAATAGCAGGCACCATCTCATCCAACAGCGTGCCAGCACGCTCTGCCAACTCGACGCTGCTGCCAGCGACTTCGCCGATTTCCTGTGCCGCAACCTGGCTGCGTTCTGCCAGCTTGCGAACTTCGGCCGCTACAACCGCGAAGCCCTTGCCATGATCGCCCGCTCTCGCCGCTTCGATCGCCGCATTCAGTGCAAGCAGGTTGGTCTGATAGGCAATGTCATCGATAATGCTGATCTTGTCGGCAATCTGCTTCATCGCCACTACAGTCTGCTTCACGGCTTCGCCACCCTCAGAAGCCTGAGTCGAAGCTTGCGTCGCCATGCCATCAGTCACCTTGGCATTGTCGGCATTCTGGTTAACCGAAGCAGACATCTGCTCTACCGCTGAGCTCGTTTCTTCAACGCTGGAAGCCTGCTCGGTAGTTGCCTGACTCACACTTTGGGCGGTTGCAGACACCTGCTCGGACGCACTGCTCAAACTATCTGCGGAACCCCTGACCTCACTGATAATCTCAGACAATTTGGTGGCCATGGTTTTTACCGCGTACAACATGCTGCTGGTATCGCCTTCACGGGTTTTCACGTCTACGGTCATATCACCGGCGGCAATAGTGCCGATGACGTTGGCCGCGTACTCGGGCTCACCACCCAGCTGGCGCAGCAAATCTCGCGTGATGAAAAAGCCAACACACACAGAGATGAAGAGTGCGGTCAGTATCAGGACTGTAGTGGTCATCAGAGTGAAGTCATATGCCTCCTGAGACGCTGCATATTCCTCTGCCGCAACGCGCAGTTGCAGGTCCACCAGTTCAGTGATTTTGCTACTGATGGGATCAATGGTGTCGTACATGGTTTCGTTGAAGGCATTCAGCTCATACTTGATTACGCCATCTTTCTTTTGCAGAAAGTCCCGGGCTCTGGCAATGGACTGGTCTGCCGGACCAAACAACGCGATGGCTTCATTGGCCAGACGTTCTTCTTCCTGGGTCAGAGTGGTGGCCATGTAGGCATCCCATTCCTTGCCGATCAGAGCTTGTGCCGAGTCCAGCTCCTGAACGCATTCTTCGGCAGTCATTTGACCATTGTTGGTTTTGTTAATGGCATCAATCACGCTCACCGCATAGGCATCCGCGATGCGCTTGAGGCCTTGCAGGGGCACAACCCGGTCATTGTAAACAGCGCCGATTCGATCATTGGTATCCTTCAGGACATTGGTACTTTCAATGCCCAGGATGATTAAAAACGCTACCGGTACCGCAAAGGCCAGAGCGAGCTTCATTCCCAATTTCATATTCTTAAACATCTTCAATCTCCCCCCCGTTTCCGGAGCTGATTACACTGCCTGGTTGCTGCTATCCAGCTGATTAACCACTGCTGCCAATTCTTCCATCGACAGAACCTTGTCGATATTCAACAGGATGACAAAGGCATCATCCCGCTTACCCATTCCGCTGATAAAATCCGGTCGCAAATGAGCGCCGAAGGTTGGTGCCTGTTCGATGTCGCCATCGGCAATTGCCAGCACTTCAGAGACGGCATCGACCACCACACCGATGTCCTGGCTGTCACCCTGTACATCGATTTCGACGATCACAATGCAGGTGCGTTTACCAATGTCGGTAGCTTCGCGACCGAAGCGGGCCTTCAGATCAATGACCGGAACCACACGTCCGCGCAGGTTGATCACTCCGCGAACAAATTGCGGCATCATCGGTACTTCGGTGATCTGTCCGTACTCAATAATCTCCTTGATGCACATGATGCCGATGCCAAACATCTCATCCGACAAGCGGAAGGTCAGGTATTGCCCAACATCCTCTGCCAGTTCGACGTCCTGTGCTTCAAGTTCTGCTTTGACTAGCGCGCCCATATCAATCCTCCGGTTATCTGTTCATGCAGATGCAATGAGCTTTGGTGTTAGTGTTGGTCCAGACCGAGTTCCAAGCGCTGACCCGGTTGTGGCTGAATGAGACCGTTCCCGTCCCAGCGTTCACTGCGTTCGATTCGCTGAATGAGCGTGGGGACATCCAGAATAAGAGCCACCTCACCACTACCCAGAATGGTTGCACCACCGATTCCGGTGACACTTTCAAACATCTTGTTCAGGGGCTTGATGACCGTTTGCAACTCGCCTTGCAGGGAATCAACTACCAGGCCCGCTCTGACACTGCCGTATTGCAGCACAACGATGCTTTCGCGCTTGGATGCGCCACCGTTGCGTCCAAACAGGCTTTTGAGTCGAATAAACGGCAGAACTTCACCACGCAGACTTAAGCAACTGCTTTCTTCGTCTGCGCCCAGGTCTTCCGGATTGAGTTCGATACACTCAACGACCATATCAAGCGGGATAACGTAGTCGGCATTGGCTGCACGGACCTGGAAGCCATCAATAATCGCCAGGGTCAGGGGTAGACGAATACGCAAAGTGGTACCGCAACCGGGTTCGCTGTCGATCTCGATGCTGCCACGCAGCGCTTCGATGTTGCGGCGCACCACATCCATCCCGACTCCGCGTCCGGAAATATTGCTTACCTGATCAGCCGTTGAAAAACCGGCCTCAAAAATCAACTGGTATACCTGCTGATCGCTCAGTTCTTCACCGGATGCGATAAGGTTTTTATCGAGAGCCTTGGCAAGAATTTTGTCACGATTGAGACCACCGCCATCGTCTTTGACCTCAATGACAATACTGCCGGACTCGTGAAAGGCATTCAGGTAGACATTTCCCTGTTCCGCCTTGCCCGCAGCGATACGTGTTTCCCGATCCTCAATACCATGATCCATGGAGTTGCGAACCAGATGCGTCAGCGGATCGCCAATCTTTTCGATCACGGTTTTATCCAGCTCGGTTTCACCACCACTGATATGCAGCGCGATATCCTTGTCGAGATCTTTTGCCACATCGCGTACGACACGGTGAAAACGATTAAAGGTATCGCCGATCTGGACCATTCTCAGATTCAGCGCACCATCGCGGACTTCTTCAATCAGACGAATCATGGGCAGCATGGATTCGATCAAACTGCCCATACCTGCCTGGCGTACATCTTCTTCCATACTGGCCCCGGCAATCACCAGCTCGCCGATCAGGTTGATCAGGCTATCGAGTTTTTCTGAGTCGACGCGCACCGACTGGGACTGCTTATCGCGGGAACTTTTGAATTGGCTCTGCTTTTTGATAGCGGCTTCGACCACTTCAGGCGCCGCGAGATCATCTTCAACCAGGAGTTCGCCGATTTTGCGGCGTTCGTCACTCTCGCGATGCAGAGCTTCCTGTCGCTTGAGTACCTTATCCAGTTCTTTCTGGGTCAGAGTGCCACATTCAACCAGCATCTCGCCCAACTTAAGGTCGTCGCCTTCCAGCGCTTCAATGACTTCTATAAAGTCACCGACTCGCGCTTTTGGCGGAATGATGTGGAGTTCGCAGTCGTCGCGAACAAATTCGAATACATCTTCGATGCTGGCCTTGTCAGCATCGCTGCTGAAATTAATTTCAAAACCCAGATAGCAATCTTCCGGGTCCATGTCATCGAGATCCGGCATGGCATGGAAGACGGTTTCGATATGGATAATGTCACCGATAGTCGTCAGATAACGGATAAACGACAGCGGGTCCATACCGTTGCGCAACACTTCAGAACCGAAATGCACGGAAATGTGCCAGTTGTCATTGCTGAATGACTTGTCTACGGGCAACACGTCGAATTGGTGGTTTGCCTCGTCTTCACTCTGGCTCTGTGAATTTTCTTCGTCAGACTTGTCCAGATAGGTACTGAGTTTTGCTACCAGTTCCTGTTCCTGCTTGCGATCATCATCGTTTACGATCACCACACCGTCTTCAATGCTGTCTATTTGCTGACCAATGTAATCCTTGCACAGCAACATCAGACTGATCATGGGTTCATCGAGTGCAAGCTCACCGTCCCTGACCCGATCCAGCACGCTTTCGACCACATGGGTAAATTCAACAATGGGATCGAGACCAAACAGGCCGGCAGAGCCTTTGATGGTGTGGGCTGCCCGGAATACGGAGTTCACCAGCTCATCCTTGTCTTCGATCTGATCTGCGCAAAGCAGATTGCTTTCCATCTCTTCGAGTAATTCCGAGGCTTCCAGAATGAAGGTATTAAACGCCTGTTCCATGCTCATGCGCTTTCCTCCTCTTCTGACAATGTCGAGTTGGCGGGCAGCACTTGCGTCATGCCAAACACGCCACTGAGATTGCACAACTCAATCACATCCACAACCGGGCCACTTGGGTGCGTCATGGAAAATTCGATGTCACGGGATTCACAAGCACGCTTTGCCATCACCAGCAGTTGCAAACCTGCAGAATCCAGCTCAGTGACTGCTGACAGATCAATCTCCAGAGTGGAATTGCCTTCAATGGCTTCTGCCACCAAGGATTTATACTCACCGGCATGGTAAATAGTGATTTCACCCAGTGGTTTCAGTACACCATTTTCGAGCATGTTCGCGTTTGGCTTATCCATGATTCTCTCCCACTCTGTGTTTGGGCTTAGGCTGGCAACAACTTGGAAACGGCGTTCAGTAACTGCTCAGGCTTAAAGGGTTTAACCATCCAGGCTTTAACGCCTGCGGCTTTGCCGCGCGCTTTGGATTTCTCGCAGGACTCGGTGGTCAGCATGATTACCGGTACAAACTTGTACTCAGGCTTTTTCTTGACTTCCGTCACCATGGACAAGCCGTCCATATGCGGCATATTCAAATCGCTGACAATCAAATGAACCTTGTCGCTGGAGAGTTTGTTTAAGGCATCTTTGCCGTCGCAGCCATGAATCACATCGTAGCCGGCGCCTTCCAGCGTCATGCCAACAACCTGGCGGATCGAGGCGGAATCATCTACTACCATCACCTTCTTACTCATTGCTCTTTACTCCGTTAATTAATAATTGAGCGATATTTCCTGAAACAGATTCATTACTTTGACGATATGGCTTGCGAAACGATTTCGTTCTGCTGAAGCAGTTCCTCAAACTTGGGATATTCGCGTACCTTCTCAAAGAAGTAGTCAGCCCCGGCGTGTATGCAGCGGTTTCGGATCTGCGCGTCGGCATGATTCGTCAACACGATAAAGCCGACGGTTGCGCGTTCCTTTTTTACTGCAGACATCACATTGAGTCCGTTGCCTTCTTTGAGCTGAAGATCCAACACCACGACATCTGGATCACTGATCAGAATGGACCGAATCGCATCCGACTCGGTCGAGGCCTCACCACAGAGTTCGCTGCCCGCCTGTTGAACAGACAATGCCAATCGATTTCTTACACTGAGTGAATCGTCAACCAGAAAAACTCGCATGCCATTAACTCCTCTTTTCATGTATCCATGATGGATCAGAGACTGCAATTCGGATATGCGTGCTTGCCTGATTCGGTGTGTAGGAATAAGTCGGAATGGGCATGTAGGAAAATTCCTACAGAGGGCTGATTCTCGGACTATGCTTGAATAGGCACAAAGAGGAAAAGCTTTTGGCGGCTTGGCCGACGAGCGACGTTTAAACGGGGCAGCACACAGTCAAAATGAAAATATCCACTGCACACAAACTCTTTACCGCAGCGTTTCTTGTTCTGGTCGGTATTACCGGATTACTGATTTATCAGGCATCCCAATATCAGGATCGCATCGCGCTATATGAAAAGCAGCGCCATGACCTGTCACAGTTAGCACAGGAGCTGTTACAAAGTTCTGACTCGCTGACGCGCATGGCTCGAAGTTATGCAGCGACGGGAGATCCCACATACAAACAGTTTTATTTCGACATCCTCGCCATCCGTAACGGTGAACTGGGTCGTCCCTCTAACTATGGCCCCGCATTCTGGTGGCTGCATGATGCGCGTCGTCAACAGAACCTCGAACGCGATGCGCCAATTGCCCTACAACAACTAATGCTTGAATCGGGTATGACTGAACAGGAACTCGCCCTCCTGAAAAAAGCGCAAGCCAATTCTGACCATCTGGTCCGACTGGAACGCCAGGCTTTTGCTGCTCTGGAAGGGTTTTACGATGACGGCAGTGGAAACTTTATCCGTCCCGGAAGACCCAACCCAACACTGGCTCTTGAGCTCTTATACGGTGAACCCTACCGAATTGAAAAATTGCTTATCATGAGCCCCATTTCGGAGTTCCTCACCCTGCTGGATCAGCGCACAGAGTTCGAGTTGCGTGATGTGAATCGTCAGTTAACCGTTTTAATTCAGATAGCCGGATTAATGGTGTTGATTACCTTCTTTCTGGTGATCGGCTTTATGAGCTATTCCAACCGACAGCTTCTGGATCCCATTCGCCGGCTCGGAGAGCAGATCAGGCAGATAGCCGGGGGCAATATGTCTTCCCGCAATCAAATCGACACACAAAATGAACTGGCCGAACTGGGATCCAGTTTCAACCAGATGGCCAGCGATATAGAGGAAGAGCTGACCCACAGCCAGGAGCTTGAACAGTCCCTTAGCGACAAAGTGATGGAGCTCAGCAAGGCCAAGCAGGAGGCGGAGTCTGCCAGCCAGGCCAAGTCTGATTTCGTTGCCAACATGAGCCACGAAATCAGAACCCCGATGAACGGCATTATCGGCATGACCGAACTGGCACTCGGTACCGAATTAACAGCACAACAGTCTGACTATTTGCATAAAATCAATCACTCAGCCAAATCCCTGCTGACAATCGTCAATGACATTCTGGATTTTTCCAAGATCGAGTCCGGGCGGCTGGAACTGGAGTCCATTGACTTTAATCTCGATGAAGTGTTCTCCAATGTGGTGAACCTCGTTGGGCACCAGGCCGCCGAAAAGCATCTTGAACTGATTATTCATCGCGACCCCAACACTCCCAACCGGTTACGCGGCGACCCCCACCGTTTACAACAGATTCTGATCAATATGGCGACCAATGCCATCAAATTCACAGATACTGGCCACGTACTGCTTGAAGTCAAACAGATTAACGACAAGCAGCTGGAATTTGCTGTCCAGGACACCGGGATTGGTATGTCCGAAGACAGTATGAGTCGATTGTTCAAGGCCTTCTCTCAGGGCGACACCTCGACGACGCGTCGCTTCGGCGGCACGGGATTGGGACTGGTGATCTGCAAACGTCTGGTGTCGATGATGCGTGGCCGCATTCAGGTCGACAGCAAGTTGGGACTGGGCACGACTTTTACCTTTACGATTCCTTTTGAGAAAGCCAAACGCGAAACACCGCTGACAATCCATCACACCTTTGCGGACAAACGAGCGATTATTGTCGACGACAACCCGATTGTGGTTCAGGCTCTGGCGGAAACCGTCGAGTCTTTCGGCATGGAAACCTTCAAGGCTCACGGAGGCCAGGATGCCATCAGATGCGTCCAGCAGGCCTTTGAGGACGGCAAGCCAATCGATCTGGTATTCGTCGACTGGAAAATGCCTGATATCGACGGATTCGAATTGATCGAACGCCTGCGAAAAGTGGATCAGCACGGCCATCTGACCTTTGTTATGGTCACGGGCTATGACCGCGATGAAGTACATCAACAACTTGCCAGAATCAGACCCGAGGGATTCCTGCTGAAGCCGGTCACGCCTTCAATGTTGTTAAACGTCATTAACGAGGCGCTTGAGTCGAAATCCGGTATTACGCCTTTGATTCCCAAACATAGGGAGGTTACAGAGCCGCTTAAAGGATACCGGATTATCGTGGCCGAAGATCATGAGATTAACCAGCAGATCGCCAGAGAACTGCTTGAATCCGCCGGAGCCTCCGTCAAAGTTTGCGACAATGGACGCAAGTTGATTACCAGTCTTCTGGAAGACGACAACTATGACCTGATACTCATGGACGTACAGATGCCTGAAATGGATGGTCATGAGGCTACTCGCATTATTCGGGCAGACGACAACCTCAAGCACTTACCCGTTGTTGCCATGACAGCCCACGCAATGGCTGAGGACAAGGCGAAGTGCCTGGCCATGGGGATGAATGATCATCTCGCCAAGCCCTTAAATTCGGAATTGCTGGTCAAGACGGCATTGTGCTGGATCGAGGGAAAAAATGGAAAAAATCAGGAAGCGGCTACTGGTACTTCTCCGGTAGCAGAAAACACCGGGCGCAAAGACAACAAAGCCATCGATTTCGAGGCAGCAATAAAACGGCTGGGAGGCAAACGGGAACTGCATGCACGAATGCTGGCATCCTTTACGGAATCCTATGTGGACTACCCGGACAAAATACTGGCTCTGATCAATCAGAATGACCTTTCCTCGGCTCGAGAGCTTAGCCATGGTCTCAAAGGTACTGCGGCAAGTATGGGATGTTTTGAGCTATCCCAATTCGCAGCGAGACTTGAAGAATATTTCGCAGAGGGGGCGTCTGGCGAGAAAGCGGAAACGGAGGTACAGGTCAATCAACTGCAAAAGCTGATGAATGACGCACTTGACGCCGCAAACAGTTTTTTAAATACCTGATCTCGCCACTTCGCCTATCTATATTCAATAATATGAGCCAACTATCCTTGCCCTTCGGGCCATCGCCGCGGTGCGCCGATGTTCTTTCGCGCTGACGCGCTCTAGTCGAACCACCGGGCTTCTCACCCTGGCAGGCAACATGGGAGCAAAAATGAAATTTCGGGAAATACTTACGATAGGGGAAGAAAGAAAATGGCGGTGAGCCAGGGATTCGAACCCCGGGTGGGCTATTAACCCACGCTGGTTTTCAAGACCAGTGCTTTCAACCACTCAGCCAGCTCACCGCATTGTTGCCGTCGCCCCTTGGCGACAGCGGAGTGCATATTACCTGAATAAAATTGACTGTCAACGGTAAAATATTAGCGATTACCGGTATCTGTATGACAGTCACATTACATATCAAATTCTCGTCATCACTTGTGTTGTATTTTCCCAATTCGTCATTATTATTAGGGCGTAAGCTTTTGAATTACACTCTTATTATCGGAGCACACTATGCAAGATAAACGGTTTCCACAATCCCAGGTGGCACACTCACATCAGGATGAACTGAGTCAGGTCATGAATGCCAATGCGCAAGTCGCTTTGGGATCCGATGTGGCTTCGGTTCTTAAAAACACTTACATGCTGCTGGCTATGACGCTGGCGTTTTCCGCCTTCGTTGCTTATGTTGCGATGGCCATAAATGCACAGCCCGTAGGCCTGATCGTCACACTGGTCGGTTTTTATGGTCTCTTGTTTGGCATTCACAAAACCCAGAACAGTGGAATGGGTCTGGTTCTGACCTTTGCCCTCACCGGCTTTATGGGCTATACCCTGGGTCCGATTCTTGGCATGTTCATGGGTGCTGGCGCGGGTCACGTTGTCGCTAACGCACTCGGTCTGACAGCTTTTGTCTTTTTCGGTCTGTCAGCTTACGCACTAATCACGCGCAAAGACTTTAGCTTCCTGGCCGGAGCCATTACTGCCGGCTTTTTCGTGCTGATTGGCGCCATGATTATCGGATTGTTCACCAGCATTCCCGGTTTGCAGCTGACCATCTCCGCTGGCTTCGTGCTGTTCTCATCACTGGTTATCCTTTACCAGACGAGCGCGATCATCCATGGCGGCGAGACCAACTATATTATGGCGACAGTGACTTTGTTCGTATCCATTTACAACCTGTTCCTGAGCCTGCTGCAACTGCTGATGGCTTTCAGCGGCGAAGATTAATCGCAGCGTAAGTAATATAATGCTCTCCTGGCCCTGCCCTTTGGCGGGGCTTTTTGTTTTTGGATGAATTTATGAAGTTCTCGGTATTGGTTCTCGGTGCGCCTTTCAACCATCAGGCTTCGTATTCGGCATACCGCTTTTGTCAGGCACTCTTGGAGAGTGAACATACGCTGCATCGGGTCTTTTTTTATCAGGACGGGGTTCATAACAGCAGCGCGCTGGCGACACCGCCTCAAGATGAAAAAAACCTGTATCAGGCCTGGCAAACGCTTCAGAAGCAATACGATCTGGACCTGGTGAGCTGTATCGCCGCCGCGGCCCGACGAGGAATCGTCAACAAATCGGAAGCCGAGCGCCACAATGTTGATCACCATAATCTGGCAAAAGGCTTCGAATTGAGCGGCCTGGGACAAATGGTAGAGGCTATCAATCAATCAGACAGAGTGATCACTTTTGGCCGATAGCATGAATACTCAGGAAAATTTAACCTTGATCGTCTGCCGGAGCGGTCCCTACGGTACAGCCGATGCAAAAGAAGGGATCGACCTGGTGTTGGCTCTTGCCACTTTTGAACAACCGGTTGCCCTGCTGTTCAGGGGTGACGCCTGCTACCAGCTCATGACCAGACAACAAAGCGAGGCGATTGAAAGTAAAGCGCTGGATCGCATGCTCAATGCATTGCCCATTTACGGCGTAGACGCACTCTACGTGGAACAAGCCGCCTGTGAGCTCAGGCACCTCAGGCTTGACGACTTGTCTCAGCAATTCAAAGCTCTGTCCGGTGAAGAAGTAAACCAGCTCTATCAACGTGCTAAAACCGTCCTTCATTTTTAGTGATATCCGATGTCAACCAGAACCTTGCATACCATCAATAAAACCAGCGCTCATCTGCAATTAAACGCAGAACTCGCCACAGCGCTCTCCTCCGACGATGCCATTCTTCTAATCGAAGATGGCGTCTATCAGATGATGGATTTGCATGTCGCTCCTGAGGGACACTGGTCTCGAAAATGCGGTACTATCTACGCACTGAAGGATGATGTTTGTGCTCGTGGCATCGAGCCATCACAGTCCGAAACGGTCACTCTTGCCAGTTACGCTGATTACGTAGCGCTGTGTGCAGCCTATGACAAAGTGATTAACTGGTACTAGCCGCCGTCAAACGCTTCAATACGACGAATACCATGCGCAATTCTTTGCCTGAACGAGACCCCCAGGGATTCCTGCTGGATTTGGATCAATGGTCCGAATCCGTAGCAAAAGTGATCGCTGAGGAAGAAGGCATCCAGCTGGAGGCCGCTCATTGGGAAATAATCTTTCTCCTGCGCGACTTTTATCATACTTATGGGCTGTCGCCTGCTATGCGCATTCTGGTGAAAACCGTAAAAGAAAAGCTTGGGGAAGATAAAGGAAATAGCATCTACCTGCTCGGACTGTTTCCCGGCAGCCCCGCGAAGCTTGCCAGCAAAATCGCCGGCCTACCGAAACCCACCAACTGTTTATAGCGAAAATTTATGACCCAAAGCACTCATCAAGGTCGACAGGAACACCCCTTTGCGGCGTATGTACGCATTCTTGGAAAAGGCAAAAAAGGTACGCGCTCCCTAAATGAGACTGAAGCCTATGATGCCATGTCGATGATCCTTAAAAACGAAGTCGAAGATCTCCAGCTGGGTGCGTTTTTAATGCTGATGCGAGTCAAAGAAGAATCACCTGAAGAGCTGGCCGGATTCATAAACGCTGTAAAAGATCAGTCCGGCGCCCCGAATGATCTGATGGTTGACCTCGATTGGTCGTCTTATGCAGGCAAGCGACGCCACCTGCCCTGGTTTGTTTTTTCCATCATTCTGCTGGCCGATGCGGGCTATCGAATATTCATTCATGGTGCCAGCGGCCATACCAGCAATCGCATGTACACGGAAGACCTGTTTGAGTCATTAAAATTGCCGGTCAGTCATCATTGGGACGAAGCCCGGACGCAGCTCAACAATGCTAACTTTACCTATATGCCGCTGCGATACATCAACGCGCGCCTGGAGGAAATGATTAACATGCGCCCCATTCTCGGGCTGCGCTCCCCTGTTCATTCCTTGTCCAGACTGATCAATCCCCTCAATGCCCGGGTCGTTTTACAAGGCATCTTTCATCCGCCATACAGCGGGTTACACCAGAAAGCCGCCAAGTTACTCAACTATCCGAGTGTCGCAGTAATCAAGGGCGAAGGCGGTGAAATTGAGCGCAACCCGGACAATGACATGACCGTCTATTCCTGCCGAAACGGTGCGCTGGATGAGGAAACCTGGCCCGCCATGTTTCCCCGTCGCCATGTTAAAGCTCAGGAAATGAGCCCTGAGTACATGCAGAAACTCTGGCAGGGTGAGCTTGAAGATGAATACGCCTGGGGAGCCATCACCAGCACCACTGCGCTGGCATTGCGTGAATTAGCACCGGAACTTTCCCAGGAAGCGGCCCTTCAGAAGGCGGACACCATGTGGAAGGAGCGGGATTTACATCGTTTTGCTTAAGTTCTGAGCGCTACAAAAAAGGCATCCAACTGGATGCCTTTTTCAATATCGCTTTTTGAAATCTCACTATTTGTAATAGGCGTTTTCGGTGACCGTATGGTCGGTGGCATCTTTAACCCCTGTGAGATCAGGGATCACTTCCAGTAAGCGTTTTTCAACACCATCTTTCAGGGTAATGGAGACCGCACTACAGCCCTGGCAACCGCCACCGAAACGCAACACGGCCACCTTGTCTTCAGTGAGCTCAACCAGAGAAACCTCACCGCCGTGGCTGGCCAGACCGGGGTTGATGTCTGTGACCAGAATATAATTGATCTTGTCTTCCAACGAAGAATTTTCATCGATCTTGGGCATTTTGGCATTTGGCGCCTTTATGGTCAGCTGGCCACCCATTTTCTCTTCCGAGTAATCGACAAAGGCTTCGTCCAGAAAGGGAATGCTTTTTTTCTCGATGTACAGCTTAAAACCGGTCAACTGAACAATTTCATCATCTTCGACAATGTCTTCTGGCTGACAATAAGCCAGGCAGGTTTCGGCGAACTTGGTACCGGGCTGCGTCACGAACATTCGAACTCCCATACCGTCGACTTCCTGGTTTGTTACCAACTGGGAGAGATACGATTGCGCAGATTCTGAAACGGTTACCATAATCCAGTGATACCTTGCGTAGTTAAAATTGAGGAGCACATTCTATGCCTTTTCCGCAACGGGATAAAGCCCTAGTGATTTACTCAGGTATCACTCCGCATGCAGAAAAAATCGCATCGAAAACATCTATATCAAAATATTTCAATATAGATTCAAATGAGGTATGATGCCCGCCCTTGCACTACCAGACCATTCTAATTGACTCGAAGACAGGTAAATCAGCGAATGTCCGAACGCAACCAGCGCTTACAGCAACTACATGACGCCATCCAGGAACGCATTCTCATACTTGATGGTGCGATGGGGACCATGATCCAAATGCGCGGTTTCTCCGAGGAAGAGTATCGGGGCAGTCGTTTTAAAGACCATGCTTCGGATCTGAAAGGCAACAATGACCTGCTTTGTCTGACTCAGCCAGAAGCGATCAAGGAGATTCACAAACAATATCTGGATGCAGGTGCGGACATTACCGAGACCAACACCTTCAACTCCACCCGGGTATCCCAGGCGGACTACGATCTGGAAGATCTGGTTTATGAGCTGAACAAGGAAGCGGCCCGCCTGGCGCGAGATGTTGCAGACGAAAAGACTCTGGAAACACCGGATAAACCGCGCTTTGTCGCCGGTGCCGTTGGGCCGACCTCACGTACCGCTTCGATAAGCCCCGACGTCAACAACCCGGGCTATCGAAACATTACCTTCGAAGAGCTTTATGACAATTATTATGAAGCCGTAAAAGGACTCGTAGATGGCGGTGTCGATCTGATTTTGATCGAAACCATCTTCGATACACTGAATGCAGAAGCGGCCATCTACGCCACCGAGCAGTACTTTGAAGATCATGATATTCGACTGCCCATCATGATCTCAGGCACCATTACTGACGCTTCGGGTCGCACCCTGTCGGGACAAACCGCCGAAGCCTTCCTGATCTCAGTAAAACACTGCAAGCCTTTCAGCATTGGCTTCAACTGTGCGCTCGGTGCAGATGCATTACGGCCCTATGTTGAGGAGCTGTCCGACAAAGCTGAAACTTACATCAGCGCCCACCCCAATGCGGGGCTCCCAAACGAATTTGGGGAGTATGATCAAACACCTGAAGAGATGGCCGACATCATTGAGGATTTCGCCAAAGACCAGTTCATCAACATCATCGGCGGCTGCTGTGGCTCGCAACCCGAGCACATTCGCGCCATTGCCGAGCGCATGAAAAACTACCCGCCTCGCAAGATTCCGACCTTGCCGCCCAAACTGAAACTGTCTGGTTTGGAAGCCTTTGTCGCATCAGAAGATTCTCTTTTTATCAATGTTGGTGAGCGTACCAACGTCACCGGCTCGAAAAAATTCCTGCGACTTATCAAGGAAGAAGCCTACGAAGAGGCGCTTGATGTTGCCCGCCAGCAGGTTGAGAACGGCGCACAGATAATCGATATCAACATGGATGAAGGCATGCTGGAGTCAAAAGAGGTCATGGTGACCTTTCTGAACCTGATCGCTTCCGAACCCGATATTGCCCGGGTACCCATCATGGTTGACTCCTCAAAATGGGAAGTGATCGAAGCCGGATTGCGCTGCATCCAGGGCAAGGCTGTCGTCAACTCCATCAGTTTGAAGGAAGGGGAAGGCGAATTTATCGAGCGTGCAAAATCGTGTATCCGTTACGGTGCAGCGGTTGTAGTCATGGCGTTTGACGAGAGTGGCCAGGCGGACACCTTACAGCGCAAGATCGAAATCTGTGAGCGCTCGTACAACATTCTGACCAAGCTCGGTATGCCGCCCGCGGATATTATTTTCGATCCCAACATTTTTGCGGTCGCAACCGGCATTGAAGAGCATAATAACTACGCAGTCGATTTTATTGAGGCAACACGCTGGATCAAACAGAACTTGCCCCATGCCAGCATATCAGGCGGCGTCAGTAACGTATCGTTCTCGTTCCGCGGTAACGATGCCGTGAGAGAGGCCATCCACTCGGTATTCCTATATCACGCGATTAAAGCTGGTATGAATATGGGCATCGTTAACCCGGGCCAACTGGTTATTTATGATGAGATTGATCCCGAACTGAAGAAACGGGTTGAAGACGTTGTTCTTAATCGCCGTGACGACGCGACTGACAGACTGCTCGAAATTGCCGATCGCTTTAAAGGATCGGGCGCCGAGAAGCAGGCAGAAAACCTCGAATGGCGCGAATGGCCGGTCAACAAGCGCCTCGAACATGCCTTGGTGAAAGGGATCAACACTTACATACTGGAAGACACGGAAGCGGCTCGACTGGAAGCCAATCGCCCTATTGAAGTGATTGAAGGTCCGTTAATGGACGGCATGAACGTGGTGGGCGATCTATTCGGTGCCGGAAAGATGTTTTTGCCACAGGTTGTCAAGAGTGCACGGGTAATGAAACAGGCAGTCGCACACCTCATTCCCTTTATTGAAGCCGAAAAAGGCGACAAGCAGGAAACCAAGGGCAAAATCCTCATGGCCACTGCCAAAGGTGATGTGCACGATATTGGCAAAAATATCGTTGGCGTTGTGCTGCAATGTAATAACTACGAAGTGATCGATTTGGGCGTCATGGTCCCCGCTGACAAAATTCTCAAGGCTGCCAGAGAGCACAATGTGGATATTATCGGCGTCAGCGGCCTGATCACCCCTTCCCTGGATGAAATGGTACACATCGCCAAGGAAATGCAGCGCGAAAACCTGGAAATCCCGCTGATGATTGGCGGCGCTACCACCTCCAAGGCGCACACCGCAGTAAAAATCGACCCCCAGTACGACAAGGAACTGGTGGTCTATGTCACAGACGCTTCCCGTAGTGTGAGCGTCGCTACCTCACTCCTTAGCGACACTATGAAACCGGAGTTTGCTAAACGGATTCGTGAAGAATACGAAGCTGTGCGGGAGCGCCGTAAAAACAGGACGGGGCAAAAGAAATTGCTTTCCTACAGCGATGCCTGCAACAACCACCTGCAACTGGACTGGGAACAATACACTCCGCCTGTACCTGCTTTTACAGGCCAAAAGGTGTTTGACGATTACCCCTTGGAAGAGTTGCTGGACTACATCGACTGGACACCCTTCTTCATTACCTGGGATCTGAAAGGAAAGTTCCCGGCCATTCTCGAAGACAAGGTGGTTGGCGAACCCGCCACGAACCTTTATAACGACGCCCAGGCCATGCTCAAACGTATGATCGAAGATCCACGCATCAAGGCCAAAGGCGTGATTGGTTTCTGGCCTGCCAATACCGTGGATTCAGATACCATTGAGGTTTATCAGGACGAGCAGCGTACAGAGGTGATCAAGCGACTGAACCACCTGCGTCAACAGAGTGAGAAACCTGATGACAGCCCCAATCTGTCACTTGCCGACTATATCGCACCCAGGGATAGTGGCGCCAGCGACTACATCGGTGGTTTTGCCGTCACGGCAGGTCTTGGCGCTGAAGCATTGGCAGCCGAGTATGAAGCAAAACACGACGACTATAGCTCTATCATGGTAAAAGCACTTGCCGATCGGTTAGCCGAAGCCTTTGCCGAGCGCATGCATGAGCGCGTACGTAAAGAATTCTGGGCTTACGCAGCAGAGGAGTCACTTGATAATGAAGCGCTGATCAGAGAGCGTTATCAGGGCATTCGTCCAGCACCGGGATACCCAGCCTGCCCTGAGCACACGGAGAAACGCGAGCTGTTTGAACTGCTTGATGCGGAACACAATACCGGGATAGAACTCACGGAGCACTTCGCTATGACCCCCGCGGCTTCGGTTAGCGGTTTCTACTTCTCGCACCCGGAATCAAAATATTTTCCGGTGGGCAAGATTGATCGCGATCAGGTCGCGAGTTATGCAGAAAGAAAAGGCATGGAGATTTCAGAAGCAGAAAAATGGCTGAGCCCTGTGCTGAATTATGACAACTAGGCTCTGTTCAAGAGCCTCTTATATCGGCATTGTCGATATTAATATTCGAAAAGTCTCAATTTAACGATTGAAGCAAAACTGGTAGTCTTAGGGCCCGATGTGAGAGCCGACCAGTATTAGGTCAAATTAATTCCGGAAAAAATCTATGTATAAATACGATTCGTACGACAAGCAGATCGTACAAGAGCGTGTGGCTCAGTTTGCCGGCCAAACCGAGCGCTACTTTAATGGCACCCTGGCTGCGAATGAATACCTTCCGTTACGACTACAAAACGGACTCTATGTACAGCGCCACGCCCCCATGTTACGGATTGCCATTCCCTACGGCATGCTCAACACTGCGCAATTACGCACACTTGCTCGTATTTCGCGAGATTATGACAAGGGCTATGCACACTTTACTACACGTCAGAACGTGCAATTAAACTGGCCTGAAATCAAAGATGTACCGCAGATTCTTAAAAAACTGTCTCAAGTTGAAATGCATGCCGTGCAAACCAGCGGCAACTGTATTCGAAACACGACGACCGACCAATTTGCCAGCGTCATCGACAATGAAGTGACGGATCCAAGACCCTACTGCGAAATTATTCGCCAGTGGTCTACCTTCCATCCGGAATTCGCATTCTTGCCACGTAAATTCAAGATCGCCGTGAACGCCTGCCCGGATGCGGATCGCGCCGCCATACTCGTGCATGACATTGGTATCGAGATTATTCGTAATGATCAGGGTGAGCTGGGTTACAAGGTGTTCGTTGGTGGCGGTCTGGGCCGTACTCCGGTAATTGGCGCGGAGATTCGTTCCTTTTTGCCGGAAGAAGATCTGTTGACCTACCTCGAAGCCATTCTGCGTGTCTACAATCGTTTTGGTCGTCGCGACAACAAGTACAAGGCTCGTATTAAAATTCTGGTAAAAGCACTGACTCCCGAAACCTTCGCCGGAATGGTCGAAGAAGAGTGGAATCACCTTAAGGATACGCCCACCAAGCTGACCCAGGACGAGATCAATCGGGTTAAAGCCTTCTTCACGGACCCGGACTACGCAAATCTGGAAAACAATCCCGAAGCGCTCACCCGTGCTGAAACGGCAGACAAGGCTTTTGCAAACTGGGTAAAACGCAATACCGATGCACACCGTAAGCCCGGTTATAGAATCGTCACACTGACGCTCAAGAAAACCGGTACACCACCCGGAGACGCCTCGGACAAGCAGCTGGAAATCATAGCTGATCTGGCTGACAAGTTCAGTTTTGGTGAAGTGCGTGTCACCCATGATCAAAATATCGTCCTCGCCGATGTTCGCCAGGACCAACTGTACGATTTGTGGAAAGAAGCAAAAGCAGCCGGGTTCGCAACACCAAACCTGGGTATGTTGACCGATATCATCTGTTGCCCTGGCGGTGATTTCTGCGGGCTCGCCAACGCGAAATCCATTCCGGTAGCGGAACAGATTCAGGTGAAGTTCGACAACCTCGATTATCTCTATGATCTGGGGGAAATAGAGCTGAACATTTCCGGCTGTATGAATGCCTGCGGCCATCACCATGTAGGGAATATCGGTATTCTGGGCGTCGACAAAAAGGGCTCCGAGTTTTATCAGGTCTCACTGGGAGGTGACTCCGGACGCAACGCAGCAATCGGAAAGATTCTCGGGCCTTCTTTCGCCCGTGACGAAATGCCGGAAGTCATCGACAAAATCATTAAGGTCTATGTTGACCGACGCGAAGGTGACGAGGGCTTCGTAGATACTTACAACCGTATTGGCATTGAGCCATTCAAGGAGAGCGTATATGCCAAAGCTGATTAAAGACAACCAGGTATTGGACAACGACTGGCAGCTTCTCGATAAGGACTTCGACGGTGAACTCAGCAGCGATAAAGTCATTGTTCCCCTGGCTTATTTCCTCAAGCATGCCCCTATGCTACTGGAACGCAAGGACCTGGGTGTCTGGATCGACAGTGACGAAGGTCCGGAAGATCTGGCTGATTATACCGACAGACTTCAATTAATCGCGGTTAACTTCCCTGCCTTCGCGGATGGTCGAGGTTACTCCTACGCACGCCTGCTGAGAGAACGTTTTGGCTATAGCGGTGAACTGCGCGCCGTTGGCGATGTGCTTCATGACCAGTTGTTTTACATGAATCGCTGTGGTTTTGATGCCTTCGCGATTCGTGAAGACAAGAATGCGGAAGCCGCCATGGCAGGCTTGACTGATTTCAGCCTATGCTATCAGGCAGCCTGCGACGAACCGCTGCCTCTTTTCAGACGCCGCTGATCGACTGGAAAACATCCTTATACAGAAAGCCCGGCTTACCAAGCTGGGCTTTCTGCTTCTAGTAAGTGTAATTACAACAGAGCCGCACCCTTGCCGCTTTCCAGAACCTCGATGAGTGGCTCAAGCTGCCTCACATACGGAGTCGACGCTTTTAGTGCATCTTTGTAGATAGGCTGCCTTACCTGAGCCACACTGGCGGTTCGTACTGCACGTTTGTTTTTATGGAATGACAGGCACTTTTCTTCCATTTCCAGGCCACAGAAATTCAGCAAGGATTTAATCTCGGCTTCGGAATTGTCGATCATACGCTCATAGTTGGCTTCATATATACGCTCACCAAACATAGCCTTCCAGTGCGCCATCAACGACAGGTAAGCATTGTAGTATTCGCCCAGCTCCACCAGATTATTGGTATAGGCGTGGCTGCCACTGAAGTTCTGTTTATAGATGGAGAAACAGGTTTCCAGTGGGTCTCGAGTGCAGTGAATAATTTTTGCGCCCGGCATCGCCATGGCGATTAAGCCAACAAACAGAAAGTTATAGGGCATCTTATCAGTGAAGCGAGCTTCGCTGCGGCGCGAACCCACCCTATCTATATACTCCTGAGCCGCATCGCTACAGGCCTGAATTCGCGCTGCTAGCTCGGTATCCCCGAGAATCGCTTCGCCACGCGCTTCCACCGCCTGGCGCAAATCGTGAATTTCCCCTTCAGCACCCACCTGGGAATGGCTGGAAAGAATCTGTTCGATCAGCGTTGTGCCGGATCTAGGCATACCCAAAATAAATATCGGACTATCCGTATCGATGCCTTTACCTGCAAAAGCATCAGCAAGTTCCTGATTTAAGACCTTTTGCATCAGCCCAAACTGCTTTTGAGTTTGATCATGCTGATAGGAATAGCCTTCGCGATTGATGTCATTTCCCATTTTAAGAAAACGGAAGGACCTTTCAGACTGTTTTTGCTGTTCGAAATACATGGACAGCACGTAGGCAATATTCATTCGAACAACGGGCTGCAGCCCTGGTTGCGCAAGATTCTGCTCAAGCTGCGGAATGATTTTCTCTAACAAAGGCTCGCGACGGTTTTTGCCGTAAAGTATCAGATTACGGATTACACCTAGCTGCCCCGGATTCAGCTTCAGAGCCTTCTGGAAACTCTTGTAGCCTTTGTCGGTATCTCCTAACCGGCTTTGCGCCATCCCTTTTATGTTGTATGCGCTGGCGTTTTTAGGATCGAGACGAATGAGTTGCTTGGCCGCCTCCAGTGCCGCCTTTTCTTTGTGATTGGCGATCAATACTCCCGCATACTGTTCATTTGCCTTGATATCTTTTGGTCGCCAGGCAAGCGCTTTTTCCAACCAGTTTTCAGCAAGCAGATTTTCGCCACATTGGCTAGCCACCTCTGCGGCCTTGCAGGCGAGATCAAATGCTTCAGGTAGTTGTTCCAGCGCAATCTGAAAATATGGCAATGACGCCTGCTCTTTTCGGGTTTGGCATAACAAAAGCGCCAGTTGAGCGGCGACGGCCGCCTGCTTTGGCGATTGATTCAAAATGTTTCGGTAGGCCTGCTCAGCCTGTGGAAAGTTGCCGGACTTATGGAGGGCTAACGCTTGTTCAAACGCTTGCTGCATTGAAAAACCTTATCTGTGAAATGTCAGAAACCAGTTGAGTACTGCTCGTTACGACCATGCTAATGAGCGACGCTCGGAAATCAAGTTAGAAGGGGAAATAGTGACATACAGCCGATTCCGCTTTGCTGAAGGACTTTACCACAGCAAAAACTGGCGCGCGCAAAACGGCTCACACTCAGCGAAATATTCCCGGGCGATGGGGGTCCAGTTCTCTGATCGCCGCATTAAGCAGAGTCTTCGCATCAGCGAGAAGAGCCGCGTTTAATTCATACTTGCGTTTGCTCATTAAGGTCGACACATGGGTTTCCGCTCGGTAAAGCAGTTCTGGCAGGGCCTGAAACAACGATGCAGAATCATGCAGGACCTCAGCGGATACAGAATCAGATACCCTAAAAACATCACGATGCAAAACACCGGTCTCTGCGAACAGACGAGCAAACTTCTGAATAATTGATCGCAAGCCGTGGATGCTCAAATCGAAATCATAAGGCAGCAGCTTTGCACTGACGCTCAACAGGCATGCCAGAAGTTTGGAGAGCACCTCTCGTTTTTGTTCCAGAACGTGCATAAAACGCTCATCATCCTGAATATCCGGTGCTACATCACATATGGGGATCAGCACATCCAGCCAGGCCTGGTGCGCACGCTTGAAGTAAAGAAAAGCGCCGAGTTTCAGGCTCGGCACACAATCACACAGTGCATTGTGTCCGCCCTTTCGGTCCAGGCGATCACTGAGCTCGTTGGCAATTATCAATAGCTGATTATCCAGATTAAGCTGGGACTCGCCGACATGCTGAGGGTAGCCGCAGCCGTCGTCTCTGGCATGGTGGTGAAGCACCAAATCCCCTAGCCCTTCAACATCCGGCAACTGTGTTTCCAGAAAGGTGCTGCCTACTAGGGGATGGGCATCGTCCTGATGAAAGCGGTGCACATTGGAAACGAACGGAGCGTTTACACGGGAGATCATTTCCTGGACATTACCTTCAAGCGCGTACTTGCCAAGGTCCTGAAATAGGCCTGCAAAAAACAGGGCCCGACGGTGCATCGCATCCAATTGCATGTCGCTCGCAATAAGCAAGCACATCCAGCTGCAAAACAGCGCACGTTCAAAGTCAATTTGCGAACGTGCATGTAAAGTCGTGAGTGCTTCGAGGAGTTCGCGCTTGCCTTCGAGTTCCTGGCAATAAGCCGCAATAGATGACCAACAGTTATGCTGCTGGTTCAGCTCAGACAAGCTCGCGTGAGAGTCGATAAAATGCCGGTATTCGAGCAGCAGGCTTGCCGTGCTCATATGGAGATTACGCTGGTTTTTCTCGTTACTACGACCACTCATGCAGCTGAATGGTTCCAACTTGTATCCATGGGACAGATCCAATCATTGAGTCAAAAGTGACTTAAGATTAGGTTACAAGCCTGAGATATTCAAAATTTCAGCCAACAATAACTGCCGGTATTTTCCTCTAAAACAAATCCGGGCTTCGACTGATATCAAGGTCGGTCAATGGCAATCGAGTCAAAATCAAATGCCGAGGCAGATTGATTCCCACCAGTTTGAGTTGGTACGGCGCTTTGCTGCTGCGCTTCAGCTTTGCCGTTATTAGCAGGAGGCAGCGGTGCGGGTGTATCCTGAACAGGAATCGGCGCCACCAACTGCGTCAGCTTTTGATTCAATGCCGCCACTTCACCAGCCAATGCCAGTTTTTCCTTTTCACTGCTCTGCAACTGCCGACGCAGATTGTCATTCTGCTTGGAGATAGAGCTGACCTCCTGTTTTTGTGCATTCACTACATTGGCCAAACGATCCATTTCCTGGCGGGTTTCCCGCTGACGACGAACCAGAGCTTCGTAAGCCTGCTTACGATTTGCCAACTCATTCGCCAATACCTGGCGTTCCTGCTCAAACTGATTACGTATCGTACTCAGTGCGTTCTTTTGATCGCCGGCAATAGCCGAAACCTGCGCCTTTGCTTCATCAACCAGTGCGAGCAATTGCTGATTTTCTTCTGTCAAAACCTCGACCTGGGATTTCAGGTTTTTCACCATTTCCTGACCAATCTGAAACTGCGTTTGACGCTCCTGCTCTGTTTGATCCAGGCTGTCATTCAGGAGCTGATAATCCTTTTGCAAGCGTTGATGACTTTCCTGCAACGACACCAGCTCCCGCGTTTGTGATTGTTTTGCGCTCTCAATTGCCGCTATTTCACCTTCAATCCGTGCCAGCTCAACATCCTGCATTGCCTTTTGCTGGTAAAAGAAAAGAAGACCGGCCAGAGCAATCAGTGCCAACAACAGCAGCACGGGCCATACGATGGACAAGGCCCGATTACGTCTCTGCAAATAGTCAATCCATTGTTTGGCATAGTCGCCCCCTGAAAAATCCTGTGCCGGCTGTTCACTCATTCATCCAATCTCTAAAAACTAACACTATCTGGTTATTTTAATTTAAGCCCAAACAGTCCAAAATGTCGCGTCCGGATTCAGGGCGACCGTCCTTTTGACTCTTTCGACCTGAAAAACCATACAGACAGTTACCATAGCATTTCATCCAGCTGCAGCGTTACCTGACACTGCTTCAAAAAACAGCGTTTCACAGATAAGGGACTCAACCAGCTCTATGAACGATTTGTACCTCAGACTCGCGCAATCTCAATTGGGCAAAAATTTATTTGACGCCCTGAATTTGCCAAAACCTCCTGAACTGCTCAGAGAGCCCAACGCGCCGCTTGGCAAACCAACCGGAAGAGTACTGATCGCCGGCACCAAAAACAACGTTGCGTTGAAACAAATCGCCAAAGCGCTGGATCTCGAATCCGTCAAACTGTTTACTCCAAGCACCGACCCAAAACACAGAAATCTTCTGGGTGGTACAGGCCTTAATCACCAGCAAAACCTTCATACCGTCCGGGTCGGAAAAGATGCCTCCCCTCGCTTTAAATCCATTGTGTTTGACGCTAGCGGTTTCACAAACATGGATGACCTGGAAAGTCTCTATGCCTTCTTTCAGCCAGTCATTAGAGGCCTCAAAATAGATGGTCGCATCGTTCTGCTAGCAAAATCTCCCGAAAAAAATGACAACCCGAAACACGCTGCGCTTGCTGCATCACTGGAAGGATTTGCGAAATCGCTCGCCAAGGAAATAGGTAAAAAAGGAGCCAGTTGCAATTGCATCTATCTTGAGAAAAACGCGGAGAAGCATCTGCAATCTGCGCTGTACTATTTTCTTTCCCCGAAATCGGCCTTTGTTACCGGACAATCAATCGTCCTGAAAACAGGCGCCAGCATGGCTCGAAGCATTCATTGGGACCAACCATTGAAGGGTAAAACAGCTTTGGTGACCGGAGCTGCACAAGGCATCGGCGAAGCTACCGCTCGTGTGCTCGCCCGTGACGGGGCTACCGTTGTCTGCCTTGATATCCCTGCCAATCAGAAAGCCATAGATAGACTTGCTGCGGAAATTAACGGACATGCCCTGGCAGTCGATTTGAGTCAGCCAGACGCTGCGGAGCAATTGCTGGAAGCTATTACCTCGGGCCTGGGAGTCATAGATATTGTTGTTCACAATGCCGGTATTACACGCGATAAAACCCTGGCAAAAATGCCACATCATTTTTGGCAACAGGTCATTGATATCAATTTCAACAAGATCGTCGAGATCAATCGGGTACTTCTTGAAAAGGGCGCGATCAATCAGCGCGGACGCCTGGTGTGCATTTCTTCCATATCAGGGATTGCCGGCAATTTTGGACAAAGCAACTATGCCCTGTCTAAGGCCGGGATCGCGGGCTACACGCGAGCCTTGTCAAAAAGCCTGCCTAACCACATTACGATTAACGCGATTGCCCCTGGCTTTATCGAAACCAAAATGACCGGGCAGATTCCATTGATGACCCGGGAAATGGGACGACGCAGCAATACCTTCTCTCAAGGCGGCCTGCCACTGGATGTCGCAGAAACCGTTGCGTTTTTCTGTCATCCGGCGTCGCAAGCAGCCAACGGCAATCTCTTGAGAGTATGCGGGCAAAGCCTGTTGGGGCGCTAGGGAACCGCTTTACGACACAGTACCTCGCCACTTAATCCAGCGCCGACAATTCCAGTACCAATAGCGGATCTATTCGCGTCTGGTTCCAGTTCATTCGCCAATCCAGATGCGGGCCCGTTGCGCGCCCTCCTTTACCAACCTTGGCTATAATTTGCCCCTGTCGGATGTTCTCACCCTCATCAACGAGCACTTCACTGAGGTGAATAAATGTCGACGACACACCGTAACCATGATCAATAACCAAGGTACCACCGGAATAATACATATCCGCATGAACGAGACTCACTTTGCCGTCGGCCGGCGCATAAACGGGCGTTCCGGCAGGCGCAGCATAATCAACACCAAAATGGGGACGCTTGGGAGTGCCGTTGTACACCCTTTGGCTACCATAAACACCAGTAATGGGCGCTTCCATGGGCGGTACAAAGTCCTGTAAAAAGGCTGTCAGCTGGGTCTGCCCCGCTCGCGCTTTGCGCACCAGGGCAGCTTCTTCGCGAATTCTCGCCAGCTTTTCTTCGGGAGGTGTCACGGTCGCTTGTGGAACACCTTCAATATACTGGATATTGTATTCTCGCGGCTGGACCAACAGCTCTCTTTTTCCAAGCAGTACTTCGCCTCGTCCCCACTCCAGAACGTGCTTTTCGTCAGCATCACGCCCAAAGCCAAAAGCAAAATGCCCTTCTGGAGTCAGTTGAAGCTCTTCACTATTCAATTTAACCCAGCAACCCTGTTCAATCCGCCCCCGAATCAACGCTCCCTGGGTAATAACCCCTTGGAGTTTCGGCTCTGCGGAAAAGTCTGATTCTGCAAAACTGAGCGAAACAATACTTACAAGGCATAACGTGACAAAATATCTAAGGAGTGATGACATTTTTACCCTTTTAACTCTACTAACGACCAATGACACAATACAGCATGTTTGATGAAGCCGGTTATGACGGATCCAGCCTGATAAATCTTGATCCCGGATGTGCGCGCTATATCGAACATTATTTGAATCCCGATGAGGCCTCAACCTTACAAGCAGCTTTGCTGGCGCAATTGAGCTGGGAGCAACCCAGTATCAAGATCGCCGGGCGCGAGCTTCCTATCCCGAGAAAACAGGTCTGGCAAGGTGAAGCAGGATTGCACTACACCTATTCCGGAAAGCGCTTCGAACCCTACCCCTGGCACCCGCATATTTTTAAGCTAAAACAACGAATTGAAGCAGAATTCTCGCATTGTTTTAACAGCGTTCTGTGTAACCTCTATCGAAACGGTCAGGACAGCGTTGCCTGGCACGCAGATGATGAACCGGAGCTAGGCCCCAACCCGGTCATCGCTTCCATCTCACTGGGGGCGGAACGCGGCTTTCATCTAAAGCCCAAAGTTGCTAGCGACTCCCGGCGTCATAAAATTGTTCTGAGCCATGGTTCATTGCTCCTGATGGACAAAAACGTGCAAGCCTATTGGCTGCATCAGGTTCCGAAAACCAAAACTGTAAGCGCCCCCAGAATCAACCTGACGTTTCGACAAATCATTCGTTGATTTTTCTTGATGGCGACAGTCTGCTGTTTATTTTCTATCTGGCTAGATATTGGATATCAGTGTTCGTCGTTCTCGTGACGCTTACGCAACCTTTCAAATTCAGCCAGAATTCGACCGAAGAGACTATGGTCCGGATAGTTGCCAGACCTGTTTTTGCGGCCCGGATGCTCACCAAGCAATAGTTCCAGGGCCTCGTCAACATGTTTTACCGCGTAAATGTGGAAACGCCCTTTATCGACCTCTTTGGTAATTTCCTTATCCAGCATCAGATTGTGAACATTACTCGCGGGCAACAGTACGCCTTGCTTTCCGGTAAAACCGAGAATCTTGCAAGCCTCAAAATAACCCTCAATCTTTTCGTTCACGCCGCCCACGGGCTGGACTTCGCCAAACTGGTTAACCGAACCTGTCATCGCGAAACGCTGGTCAATTGCCGCATCGCCCAGAGAGGAGATCAGTGCGCATAGCTCTGCCAGGGACGCACTATCGCCATCTACCTCCCCATAGGACTGTTCAAAGGCAATGCTCGCCGAAAGCGGCATTGATTGATCTTTGGCGAATAATGTCGACAAGTAGGACGACAGGATCATGACACCTTTTGTATGGATGTTACCGCCGAGTTTGGAGTCATGTTCTATATCCGTAATATCCCCATCCCCGAAATAACAGTTCGCAGTGACTCGATTGGGCATACCGAACTCAACCCCGCCAGTGCTGAGTACCGACAGTGCGTTGATTTGCCCAACGACTTTTCCCTTCACTGACAACAGTGTTGTGCCACTTCGAATCGTGTCAAACATTTGGTCGCGCAAGCGGCTGTTGCGGTGACGATCACTTTCCAGGGCCCGTTCCACATGCAGCTGTCTGATCATGGTGGATTTCTGCTCTCTGGCCCAGAAATTCGACTCTCTCAACAAATTGGCGATATCCGAGGCATGCAAAGAGAGCTTGTTTTGATCCTCCGCCAGACGTGAGCTGTACTCAATGATTCGTCCGATCGCTTTCTTGTCACAGTGGAGGAAGCCCTTTTCGTGCACGAGACTGGAAATAAATTTGCTGTACAGCATTTCAGATTTGCGTGTTCTCGGCATTTCATTTTCAAAATCAGCCGTCACTTTAAACAGCTCTTTGAATTCCGGATCATAATGCTGCAGCAAGAGATAGGTTTCTCGATCACCGAACAGAATAATTTTGATATTAAGCGGAATGGGATCTGGTTCGAGAGAGATGGTGCCCGACAGGGTGACCTCGCGTTCAAGCGAATTAATCTGTAACTCACCGGATCTCAAGGCTCGCTTCAGGCCGTCCCAGACAAAGGGCTGCTCCAGTACTTTGACCGCATCCATCAGCAGATAGCCACCGTTTGCCCGATGCAGACAGCCGGGGCGAATCAGGGAATAATCAGTAAACACCGTCCCCTTATAGGTGACGTTTTCCACGTAGCCAAACAAATTGTGGTAATTGGGATTTTCTTCGACAACGACGGGTTCATGGTCATCCTGATGATTTACCAGTACATTCACCTGATAACGGCGAGGCAACTTTTTACCCAGCGTTGCATAGGCCAGCGCACCCTGCTCTTCCCGATCTTCCAGAAATACATCCAGACTGGCGACGATATCCTTTTGCAGTTCCTGTAAATAGGAGACAACACTCTTCTGCGATGAATACTTCTCGATAAGCGCATCGATCATATGGCTGGATACACCATGAACCACTTCCTCGTTCAAGGCCTGCTGCTTGTCTACAAACTCCTGCTCCCAGGCAGCAATCTTTCGAATGGTGCTGCGCAGCTTGATTTCAAGTTTGGTGATCACCTCTTCAAAACGGTTTTGTTCTGCTTCTGACAATGCATCGAAACTCTCTGCAGTGTGTGTTTCGTCACCATCCATCGCAGTGAGTCGATATCCGCCAGGCGTCGTGATGCTTAACTTAACCTTTTTACGCAGTGCCTGTTTGGCAATCTTTTCCAGGGCATTTTCCTGCAACTGTGCATATTCATTCTTAAGTTTTTCAGATCGTTCAAAATAGCTGTCATTATCAAAGGCTGCCGGAATGGCTTTCACCAATCGCAGCATCAGTTTCTCAATGTCTTTCTTGAGACTTCCCCCCATACCAACAGGTAGCCGCAGGACCTGCGGCGTGCGCGGCTCATCAAAGTTTGCGACGTAACACCAATCCCAGGTATTGCCGCGTCCGCGGATATGATTATCGAGATAGCGAAGCATCATCGTACGCTTGCCCAGACCATTGCGTCCGACCGCATAAATGTTGTAGCCGCTATCCGGCATAGTCATAGCAAACCGCACGGCTTCCTGGGCACGGGTTTGACCTACGATTTCATTGAGAGGCTCGAGGGATTTTGTCGAAGAGAAAGGCAGGTCCTCCAGCTTGCACGCTGAGTAAACCTTATCGGAACTGAGAGATTTCACTGATGATCCTTAGACTGTTAATCGTATGCGCAGCGTCAGAAAAAGCATACACCGCTGACGGTACAATATCTCCCTGCTACTGAAAAGAAAAGCCATGTGCGGCTGCCCTCATTCAGACATTCAAGAAATCCCGGAATTTGCCGAAATAATAGTCAGATTGAACAGTTTTTCATCAATGCAAAGGAAGCACGAGTAGCATCTACAATGTACGTACCACCAAGCACGACACACACTAACCAAGTCCCCGCAGTCAGTGGCACACACAGTGACCGCAAGCGGATCGTTACCGAACAAACAAGGGACCGTGACAGCACGATAAAAAAACGGGAGCGTCGCCGACAACCGGAGCGAAGGAGAAGACAGGTTGCGATTGCCTGGGCAGACCGAAGACGCCACCTTGATCGCAGGCAGCCCAAATTACTCAACGCCCGATCCGCTTTGCCGGAAGGAATCAGTGATCGAAAAGGCCGCTCAATCGATACCAGCGTCTAACTCGAAGCAGACAAAAGGCGCGCCGATTTGATTTTCGGCGTGACTAGCGTTTAACATTTCGTTACTTATCTCTAGGTCAAAGAGTCTTCTCAAGACAAGCTACTAAGGTCATGTCAAATTTGAAGATCGTAAACTGGGCTGAAAGACGCATCAAGCGCCGGCACAAAGCGCCTGACTTGCGCGTAACGATCAATGCAACCGGCATCAAGAGATGGTTCCGGCCCGCGTTGCTGGTGAACTGTCTGGATATCAATCGTTACGGAATGGCAGTAGAAGCCGCAAAGGGCTTCAGACCCAAAGATCGTGTCCTCGTTTCCTTTCGGGGCAAATACATCGTTCAGTCCAACGTTGAGGGACTGGTCACCGAATGTGTGGAAATTGAAGACAAGTTTCGAGTCAGCATCGCATTCAGCTACGCTCTGGACAGCCGAAACTATTGCCGGAGAACAGACAACGCTCTGTCACGCATTGAAAGCTTGTACAACAACCATCAGGAATCTCGCGCCGGCTAACTGCGCCCCAGCATCCCCCGGCTTGATGCGAAAAACGAATGGCCGGCTCCCTAGAACAATTCCAGATCCCCTGCTTCTTCGAGTATCGGCTCCAACTTGTCGAGATAGGTTGAATCAAGCAGGTGCACTAACTGACCATCATCGAGCACCGCTATCATCGGAAACAAAAGATCGACGTTGTCCTGGGAGTTATTGAGGTTGCTGCTGTGTGATTTCAGTTGTTCCTGATTGATCGTACGCATACCTTCGATTTCGTCGACCACAACAGCGATGGTATTCGACATATCGGTCTGGAAACTGATAACGGTCAGATGTTCTTCATCCAGGCGATCAGCCATTCCAATTCTGCGACGCAAATCAATAATCTGCATCACCTGGCCATTTATCCTTGTAATGCCTCGAAAAATACGTCCCTGATAAAAAAGTTTGACGAGTTTGAGTTTCTGGGAATAAACATTTTTGACGTCTCGGCAGTAAATGCCCAGCTTGATGCCGCCGACTCGCGCCACCAGATATTCATCGGTATCCATCATATTGATCACACGTTAAAGAGGTCACTAGGGTTTCAGGACACTGCTTATACGTCAAAAAACGTCCTTTCCTAAGTGGTAGCAAAGGAATAAGCATTCGTCAATAAATTAAAGTACTACCTTACGAAAAGGTTCTAAGGTATTGTCCTAAAAGGTTTTAATACACGTGATAAAAGTGTTTCCCGAAATTCAGATTTCACTCTCACCTTTCACAGCTACTTGCCAAAAATAAGGAGAACAAATGGCCTGGCAAAACAGTCTCGAGCAATTCATGTCCGGTTTAACCAAACGTAACCCGGGAGAACCGGAGTTCCATCAGGCTGTTTACGAGGTGATGTCGAGTATCTTCCCCTATATAGAAGACAAACCTGCCTATAAGGAAGCACAGATACTGGAGCGTATGAGTGAACCGGATCGTATCATTGCGTTCCGGGTGTGCTGGGAAGATGATGATGGCAACATTCGTGTTAATAGAGGCTGGCGAGTCCAGAACAACAACGCCATTGGCCCTTACAAAGGAGGGCTTCGCTTTCATCCGAGCGTAAACCAAAGCATTCTCAAATTCCTGGCCTTTGAGCAGACCTTCAAAAATAGCCTGACGGGTCTTCCGATGGGCGGTGCGAAAGGCGGCGCTAACTTTAATCCAAAAGGAAAATCAGACCGCGAGGTCATGCGCTTCTGTCAGTCCTACATGACAGAACTTTATAACCATATTGGTGCCAACAAAGACGTACCGGCTGGCGACATAGGTGTGGGAGGCAGGGAAATAGGCTACCTGTTTGGACAGTACAAACGCCTGTCCAATGAGTTTACAGGGGTGCTTACCGGTAAGGGAATGGAATTTGGTGGTAGTCGCATTCGCGTAGAGGCAACGGGATACGGAACGGTTTATATGATGGACCACATGCTGCAGACCAGAAAAGACAGTTTTGAAGGCAAAAAAGTGGCAATCTCGGGTTCCGGCAATGTCGCCCTGTTCGCAGCCGAAAAAGTGACGCATCTGGGCGGCAAAGTCATTGCCATGTCTGACTCGTCAGGCTTCATTCATGACGCTGATGGCATCAGCGACCATAAGCTCAATCATCTGAAATACATTAAAAACGTTAAGAGGGGCCGTATCAGTGAATATCTGGACGAATACCCCGATGCGAAATTTTATGCAGATGAAAAGCCATGGAAACTGGCCTGTGACATTGCTCTGCCCTGTGCCACGCAAAACGAAATCAGTAAGGATGATGCCAAAACGCTGATTGAAAATGGATGCATTGGCGTTTCTGAAGGCGCCAACATGCCCTCATGCCTGGACGCAATACGTATTTTTCAGGATGCGAAAATCCTGTTTGCCCCCAGCAAAGCTGCCAACGCAGGCGGTGTCGCTGTATCCGGTCTGGAGATGAGCCAGAACAGCGCGCGAATTTCCTGGAAGGAGTCCGAATTGCAGCAACTGCTTTACGACATCATGGAAGACATTCACAGCAAATGCGAGTCATACGGGCGCGAGTCTGATGACTACATTAATTATATTAAGGGAGCCAATATCGCCGGCTTCATAAAGGTAGCTGACGCAATGCTCGCTTACGGCGTGGCCTAGATTCTGTAGCAGGAACTTTCCTGCACAACGTTTGGTCAGGGATGACAGCCCATTAGGTGCTGAGCATTCAGTACTCAATAGCACAATGAATTCACTACAAAATTCTGTGAACCTGCTAGAGTAAATGAATACCCTTTTATTCTTCAGTTTATGCGCGCGCTCACTCTACTACTGCTTCTTCTGGCAACCAGCCTTCCGGGTATTGCCAGTATGGATTTCAGAGATGCTTTTCGCATTCAATCCCTCCACGACACTGACGGCCTGACCCTGGCTGAAATCCGTCAATTACCGGATCAAGACTGGAAAGAAGTTTACGAGGGCGTCCATGAATCCAGATTCACCAGCAAAGAATACTGGCAGGCCGCTCAAGGTGCCGTTACCTGGCTCAAGATCACCCTGCCACGACGCATCGAAACTGAACGGATCTGGATGGAAATTGTTCCGAACGTCGGTATCGACGGTCAGCTAGCCCGTTTCAAGCACAATGAATGGGAATGGCAGCTTCCTGTAGGTCGAACAGCAGATCGAGATCGTGATTTCCCGGCCAACTACCTCAGCTTTAATATCGACACGACACTTGAAGACAGAACGCGTTATCTAAAACTGTCTACTTCGCAGGTACTTCATTTCAGCCTGCATTTCCGCGATGACGTGCATCAGCAATGGTTCCAGATGACAAGTGCATTGCTAAACGGCTTCGTGTTTGGGTTTCTGGTTCTGGCGATGGCGTATAACCTCGCCATTGGCCTAAGTGCCAATGAACGCATGTACCTGTACTACGGCTTTTATGTGTTCAGCAATGCCGTATACCTTGCCGTCGTATCCGGGGTTGATCGTTTGTTTTTCCCGGAATGGGGAGGTCATGGCAGTCTCGCAAACCTGACGGTATTACTGGCTATATTTTCGGGAACGGTCTTTGTAAGGGAGCTGCTGGAAACCCAGAAGCTCAATCCTCGTATGGATAAGGCATTGTCGATTCTCCAGCAAAGCCTGTTTGCCTGCATGATCCTGGTGAATTTCGTCAGTAACTTTGCAGCGTATATTCTGGCGGAAATCATGGGCTTGCTTGGCCCAACGATGCTATTGGTCGCAGGCATCATTTCCTATCGTTCCGGCCATCGACTCGCCAGATACTTTCTCGTTGCCTGGTCCCTGTTTTTAGTCGGCGCTGCGGTATGGGGATGGATGTGGCTCGGTCTTATCGAACCCGATTATTGGGTTCTCGTCTGGCTCAAAATCGGCACATTGTTTGAGGTCACCCTGCTTTCTCTGGTATTGGGTTACCGTTTCAGTCACCTCAAAAAACAAACCGAGTCGCTATCTGAAGCAAAAACACGTTTTCAGGCCTTGAGCGAGACTGATGACCTGACCGGCGTCTTCAATCGCCGGGGCTTTGTCAAAATGGCCGAAAAGGTGTTAAGGCAAGGCAAACGCGATCTGGTCTGGCTTGCGCTGGATATCGACCATTTCAAGCAGTTCAATGACCAATACGGACATGTAGCCGGAGATCGCCTGCTCAATGAATTCGGTAACATGCTTGCCACCAAAGGACGACGCGAAGACCTCGCTGCCAGACTGATCAACGAAGAGGAAGGCAAAACCTACCGTCGCGGCGTCGCCGGGCGCATTGGCGGAGAAGAGTTCGCTGTGTTACTCGTTGATTGCTCTCTGGCCCAGGCCCGCTTGTATGCAGAAAGGCTGCTCAAGGAATTTGCCAAAATTCAGGTCCAGGATGAAAGCGGCAACCTCGTCAGTACAACGCTTTCGATTGGTGGTACGCAATTGTTACCTGGCGATAGTCTCGAAAATACCTGGAAGCGCGCAGATCAATTACTCTACCGAGCCAAGGCGATGGGCAGAAATCAGGTGATCATGGAATAATGTCCTCGCGTCCGGCTCCAATCCTTCATGTTTTTGATATGACGCAGACACGTCAGGGCGCGCCGCCTTTTTTCTGTGTTTTCAAACAAACGACTCCCGATCCGGCCCAGGATACTCGACCCGCGAACCTGATTACGCTATGAGCAACGCAGCAACAAGACTTTATCAGTACCTGTTTATTTTTCATCCTCTGACTGGCATTGCCCTTATCGCAACGCTGTTGATTGCCTGTAGTTATTTTATCGGTCAGGTAGAGATCGAAGTTTCCGGAGATTCGCTTGTTCTCGAGCAAGATGCCGATCTGGAGTATTACCGGGAAATCAGCACGATATATGGTTCCGACGAATACCTCGTAATAACGTTTCAGCCTCATGGTGGGCTTTTTGCAAGTGAATCCCTGGCCACCCTTGGCAAGCTGGGGGATGACTTACGCACTGTGTCGCATGTCAACGAGGTCATCACTCTTCTTGATGTCCCCCTGCTTTTCAGTCCTCCCATGAGCCTCACTGAATTATCAAGAGAACAACGTTTGCTACTTGATGCCGGCACCAACCTCGAATTGGCCAAACAGGAACTCAGCACCGAAGCACTTTACAGTGATCGACTGGTTAGCAGAGACCTTTCAACCACTGCGATCCAGGTGACCTTCGAAACCGACCAGGAGCTGATTGAACTCAGGGAACAAAGAGAAGCTCTAAGAAAGCAGCGCACAACGGGAAAGCTCGATGACACCGCAAGTGCGCAGCTAGCGCGCATTGAGTCGCGTTATGATGAACGGCTTTCCCAAGATACCGACATGCAGTCAGCGGCCATTCAACAGATTAGAACGATACTGGAGGCTTATCGCTCTGAAGCCGACATACACATGGGAGGTATTCCCATGATCGTCACCGATATGTTGAGCTACATCCGCAAGGACCTGATGATCTATGGCATTGCTGTGCTATGCGTCATGGCAATCATGATTTGGTTTGCCTTCAATGAAATACGCTGGATTCTGCTACCCCTTACCTGCGTTGGCGCCGCCGCAGTGGCGACCACTGGCATCATAGGTATGCTTGGCTGGCCAATATCAGCCGTGTCGTCAAATTATCTGGCGCTCCTGCTTATTTTTGGGCTATCCCTGATGATTCATCTTGTTGTTCAGTACGACGAACTCAATGTGCCGGAAAGCACTGACGACAGAAAGCAACGAATAATTGACGTCCTTAAACGAAAGTTTGCGCCTTCGTTTTACACCATCCTCACGACAATCATCGCTTTCGCATCGCTGGTCGTCAGCAATATCCGCCCGGTTATCGATTTCGGCTGGATAATGGTGGTGGCCCTTATCGTCAATCTGCTAGTCGCTTTTACCCTGTTTCCGGCTCTATTGTCTCTGAGTAGCCCACGGACAAAGCCTGTACCAGAGGATCTGACGCGACGTGTCACCAGGCAATTGGCTGAGTGGAGCCTGAAATTCCCTTTTGCGTTGGCAATTTTGTTTATCGTTTTAACAGCTGCGGGCAGCTATGGTATTACGCTACTCAGCGTCGACAATCGCTTTATCGACTATTTTGCTGAGGACACAGCAATCTACAAGGGCATGACAGTCATCGATGAAAAACTCGGCGGAACCACACCGCTGGACCTGATCATTAACGCCCCGGAATCATCCCGCTCTGCTAAAGCGGATAGCATGAACCAGGATGATCCCTTCTCCGAAGCGGCTTTTGACGAGCCTTCATTGGATGCGTCGCCTTTTGATGGCTCTCCGTTTGATGAATCGCCTTTTGATGCTCCCGACACCAAGACCCAGGGCAGTTTTACTGATTCAAGTTACTGGTTCAATACGACCGAACTTGACAGGGTTGCTGGGATTCATAATTACCTGGACGCGCTCGAAGACACGGGCAAAGTCCTTTCATTGCACTCCCTGGCGACAACGCTACAAAAACTCAATGATAACCGGGCGCCTGATGATTTTTTTCTGTCGCTTTTTTACCAAAACGCCTCCGACAAGCTGAAGTCACAACTTATTGATCCCTATCTAAGCGAAGACGGTCAGCAGTTGCGATTTTCAATGCGGGTCTATGAGTCGGACTCCGGGCTCGATCGTCAGGGCCTGATTAACCATATCAGTGAGACCCTGCAGGAATCTTTCGAACTGGACGAGCAACAGTTCAGACTCACCGGCATGGTTGTGTTATACAACAATCTCTTGCAAAGCCTCTTTGATTCACAGATCAAAACCCTTGGCGTCGTGTTTCTCGCCATTGGATTGATTTTCATCGTCGTATTTCAGAACGTCAAAGTGGCGCTGCTGGCACTGATACCCAACATCGTATCAGGCTGCTGTGTGCTGGGGCTCTTTGGCCTGCTCAGTGTCCCTCTTGATCTGATGACAATTACGGTTGCAGCCATCTCTGTTGGTATCGCGGTTGATGACACCATTCACTACACCCACCGTTTCAGAGAAGAACTAAAGCGCACACAGGACTACGACCTGGCCATTCGTAACGCCCATCGAAGTATTGGCAAGGCGATGTACTACACCTCCATCACCATCGCCTGTGGTTTTGCTGTCATGATGTTCTCAAACTTTACACCGACGCTATATTTCGGCGTATTTACCGCTTTTTCCATGTTGATCGCGATGTTCGCTGACATGACCCTGTTACCGATACTGTTGAAAACCTTCCGGGCTTATCAAAAACGAGCGTAAGGGAATTCAAGCTGTTCCGGGAATACTCAATACGCCTTTTTCCAATTTGCCACTACACTGAAAATTAGACCCTAATTTGGAGATGGACGGGCCATGCCGGATAAACGCATTCAACTTGACACGCTGAAGCAGTTCAAACCGCTGGATCGGTTTTCAGACCAACAGCTGGTGCTGGTACTGGCAAAATCCGAACTACTGGATTGCCCGCCGGAGCATGTCGTGATGGAATCTGGCAGTCAGGATTTCAAAGAATACTTCCTACTTGAAGGCAGCGTTGGCCTGGAATCCTTTGACGGTCGTTACAAGCGCATTGATGCCAGGACCGAGAGTTCGACAACGGCTATCGCGTTACTGCAACCCCGAAAATACACCGTCACAACCCTGACGCAGGCCAAATTCCTGGTCATTGACCAGAAAACGGTCGAAGCTTTGTTAAAAGAGCTTCCGCAAGACAAAAACGTGGATTTCAGCGTCAGTGATTTGCATTCAGGTCGTGAAGTGGACGACATTGCGCGCTCTTTCGAACAGGATCTAAAGACCAATAATCTTCAGCTGCCTTCTTTTCCGGATGTCGCCATGCGCATACGAAAATTGCTTGACGACCCCAATGTCACGGCACAAGACATCGCCAACGCCTTAAAAAACGACCCGGCAATTACCGTCAAACTGCTGAAAACCTGTAACAGCCCACTTTACCGCAGTGCCCAGGAAATCAGCTCTGCACAAGATGCGGTGGTACGCCTTGGCTTCGAAACCACCCGTCAGCTGGTTACATTGTTTGCCATGCGGGAGTTGTTCGCCAGCCGTAATCCTTTCCTGCAACAGCAGATGCGTGAATTGTGGATGCATTCCAGGGAAGTAGCGGCTATTGCTTATGTTCTTGCCAAAATCACACCTGGTATGAACCCCGAACTAGCCCTACTCGCCGGACTTATTCAGGACATCGGCACGATTCCCGTGCTTAATTATATTGAGCGCTATCCTCACTTTATGAAGCTTGAACACAAAGTGGGGAGTCTGATTGATCAATTGAAATCACCGATCGGCAAACAATTACTGAGTGCGTGGGGGTTTAGCGAAGCATTAATTGATGTCGCCGGTCACTCGGAAAACTGGAAGTACGACAGTGGTCAGGATTCTGCTACCTATGCGGATATTGCCATTGTTGCCCAGTTACATGCCTATATCGGCAAGCATACCCACAAGAAACTGCCCCGCTTCGCGGATGTACCAGCTTTCAGCAAACTTGGCGACCACGGCCTGACGCCTGAACAGAGCCAGCAGGTTTTGCATGATTCCCATGAACAAATCGATGACATTAAAGCCATTTTGAGCGCAGACCTGATCCCTGTTTTAAGCTGACACCGCGCGTCAGCAAAATTTGTAAAGACACTGCACTACAAAGCCTTCGTACTATCGCTGCCTCGAAGGCGTTCAATCACGGCTTCCAGCTCGTCGTTTTCAAATTGGCGAGACAACGAGGATTGCAGGGTTTTCGAAAACACCACACCATCAACAGACACATCAAACACCCTCCATTCTCCACTACCATTTGATCGGAGGGCAAAATCCAGAAGATGAGAACGTTCGTCCGTTTTAACCTGTACACGTACGAGGCTGTAATTGGCGTAGTCCTTACTGTGTGTGATGAGTATTTTTTCGCCCGAATACGCCGACAATGCAACGCGGTACGTGCGCTTTAACGCCGCTACGACGGCTTCTTCCATCGCCTCTGCGAGTTGCTTCTCCTGTACCTGATCCCAGCGGCTTCCTGAAACCTTTTTGGCCATATGCCGAATATCCAGATAAGGCACGATCTCCTCGCCTATTAGCGCATCAAGATAGGATTCGTCCGACAAGCGATCGCCTTCTCGGGCTGTTTGCAAACGCGATTGCAGGTTCTCCGCGATACCGGCAATAAAATCCCGCGATGATCCTTCATTGGCCTGCACCTGAACGGCCAATAGCAAACACATCATTAATCCGGCGCTTAAAAAGCGATATGAGCTCAAGAGGTCAATGGGCACAGCTAATTCCTTGTATTAAGCAGGTGGAACAAATAAGGATAGGTTCTTATTACTTTTCTAGCAGTCTTGAATCGTCAAGATAAAAACAGAGATCTCATTTTTTCTTTGGTCGGGGTTTCGACAACTCCTTTTTCGGTCACAATACAATCAACCAGTGACGCTGGCGTGACATCGAAAACCGGGTTTATGGCCTTAACGCCCTCAGGGGCCAAATTCTGACCAGCCAATTGCGTCACTTCCTGACCATCGCGCATTTCAATATGAATGTCCGAACCAGACTTTAGGCTCATATCCACGGTGCTGGATGGCGCCACTACCATAAACTTTACGCCGTGGTACCTTGCATTGACAGCCAGTGAGTAAGTACCAATCTTGTTGGCAACATCACCATTAGCGGTGATTCGATCAGCTCCTACGATGACCCACTTTACATTCTTGTTCTGCATGATCCATGCGCAGGCACTATCGGCATAGAGGCGGAACTCAATGCCTGCTTTTATCAGTTCCCATGCGGTTAATCTTGCTCCTTGCAACCAGGGACGAGTTTCACCCGCATACACTGTATCAATCACGCCCTTTTCCCATGCATGACGGATAACGCCAAGAGCGGTACCAAAACCACCCGTTGCCAGACTTCCGGTATTACAGTGTGTCATGACTGAAAACGTAGCGTTCTCATCTGGCTGCATTGCTGACAATGCATATTCAGCCATAGCCAGATTGGCAGCAATATCTTCGTTGTGAATGGACGTAGCCAAGCGCGCGAATGCATCAATCACCTCGCCCGCAGTTGCAGACGCCAACTGGGACCGCATCTGTTCGACCGCCCAGACCAGATTGACGGCGGTGGGCCTGGCGTCGGCCAGAATCTCCAGATCTGCTTCAATGGCCGCTTTCCAGTCAGTATCGCGGCTGACATGTTGCTGCGCACTAAGTAAAGCCCCATAGGCGGCAACAATTCCGATAGCGGGTGCTCCGCGAACCACCATATTTTTAATCGCTTGCGCGACTTCACCCGCACTAAGACAAGTGATCCAGATTTCCTGATGCGGTAAATACCGCTGATCCAGCAGTTTCAGCCGATCATCCAGCCATTGAAAAGCAAGCACATCAGAGTTTTTGGTTTGATTCATTACCACTCTCTTGTTTAGAAGGATTTACGCGAATAAAAGTCTGATACCCTTCCTCGTGATGGGCATCAATCGCGCAGAATGCAATAATATCTTCCTCTTCATCAAAACGAATGAGGATTTCTTTTCTGTCATGGGCCGCTACGGTTACGGTCGGCCTTTGATCAATGGTCTTTACGATATCAACGCCACCATCGGCATTTGCGCCCGTATGGCTGTGCGAGTTGGACGGACCATGCTTTTTATTTGCATGAAAAATTTCGTCTCTGGTGAAAGCAATAAATCTCTCGTCAGCAATAAGCGTTTCAACATCGTCTGTAAACGCAATGATATGTAGCTCATCACTTTTGTTTTCAATAACAAAACGAACCGTGTTTTCTGACCTAACCTCAAGGCTTTGAGGCCAGATGCGTTTGTGTAATATTTCAAGATGAACGCTGCGATCGCTGGCAGCCTTCCCAAACAGAGGATCTTCCCAATAATTTCCGAGAACATCTTCAGGACTAAGGGCCTTCACGCTACTGCACACACCCATTCCTGTCAGAAACATACCCAATGCGAATCGTTTGGCACTCAGCATTTTTTAGCCACCTGTTTTGATCTTGCCAACTCTACTCTGAACATAAGATGAAACGGAATACCTGTAATCACGTGTCCTCCGGACACTCACACTGGCCGCGCAATTATAAGGCCAAGGCAATGACCGATGCGACTCCCGGATAGCAACAGTCACTTTTATCATCGCGATTTTTAACGAGGAAACTATTACTGGATTACGCTAAGGTAAACAAGAAATTCCATTGCGATGGATAAAACGTTTCATTAACGTCTTTGGAAAAGCTTATGTCCCTATATCCCATCACTTTAACCATTGCCGGTTCTGATTCTGGAGGTGGCGCGGGCATTCAGGCGGATATAAAAACTTTTAGCGCCCATAATACCTTTGCTACCTCGGTCATCACGGCTGTAACCGCGCAGAACACGCAAGCTGTCACGGGTATTCAAACAATTAGCATTGACCTTATACAAAAACAGCTCATAGCGATATTTGAGGACATGCCAGTAGCGGCAGTCAAAATAGGCATGCTCGGGAACACCAGCGTTATTACTGCTGTCGCCGAGTTGCTTGAGAGCTATCAGCCAGCAAATATTGTGTTAGATCCCGTGATGATTGCAAAAAGTGGTGATCATCTTCTTGAGCCCGTAGCTCTGGATCAGCTAATACATCGTTTGCTGCCGCTGGCAACGGTAATCACCCCAAACCTTCCGGAGGCGCTAGCGCTCCTGAAAATCGTCAGCAATCAAACAGAGATCACTAGCGGAGAATTGCTTGGACAGCTTGCTCTGCTGACACCCGCTGTCCTGCTTAAAGGGGGCCATTACGAAGGTCCGGTTTGCGAAGATTTGCTGTGGTATGAGAATACGATTCATTGTTTCTCACATCCTCGCATCGAAACCCGCAACACCCATGGCACCGGGTGCACCCTTTCCTCAGCAATCGCAGCTAACCTGGCGCATGGACAGCCGCTTCCACTAGCAGTATCTCTGGCAACGGATTATGTTCATCAGGCAATTCAGCACGCAAGAAAGCTCGATATTGGCGAAGGACATGGACCTCTGCATCACTTTTACGATTGGTGGAATCGGTAACAGTTCACTTTCCGTGCTTCTCTAGAATATTAGAATGCGGCGGCAAGCCGAAACCAGACTTAATCACATCTTAACTACCAAGGACTCTTTTAAGATGATTTGTGGCCTGATCAAGACCTCCCTCTCTCGTTATGTTTCTTTATGCCTGATCCTGTTGCTGACAGCCTGTGCAAACAAACAACCAGCCAGCACGCAAAGCATTCAACAAAAGGCAGCCGCGCAGGCCAATGAAGCCAATTTCACTCCCGAACAGGCCATAGAGAAAGTTGAAGCCATGTTAGCCAAAGCCAAAGAATCGGAGCTCCCTTTTTACGCTCCCTTGCATATGTCGCAAGCGGAAAAAAGCCTGGAAGAGGCTCGCCAATACCTGATCTCGCCTCCTAAAGAGATCCAGAATGCGGCCTTGATGTCAGCCATCGCTGCACAGAATTTTTTACAAAAGGGACACGAAAACAAAGCCCTGGTGAAGGAAACGCTGGCTGAAGCTCTGAACCACAAAGAAGTGCTGATCGAACTCGGTGCGCCCCAAGTACTGAAAGATGACTATGAAGATGCCGTAGACGAGTTAAAAGATTTAATTATCCTTTTGGAGAGTGGAAAAACAGGTGAGGCCATCACTCAGCAGAAGGATGTGCTCGCCACGATGTCACGGGTTGAAATCGACACCCTCAAGAAAACCCACCTGGGACCAGCCCGGGAATGGCTCGCCAAAGCAGACGATATTGATGCAGACGATTTTGCTGCTGCCACCTTCGATAAAGCAGAATATCAACTAAGTCAGGCAGATCAATTCATAGAAAATAATTTCCGGGATCGGGATGGCGTTGCAAAAGCCGGCTTTCGTGCCCTCAAGGCAGCCCAGTTTGCCTATTACATCTCGCAGGAAGCTGAACGCCTATTGGCCCTTACTCATGAAGATGCAGAGCTTAAAGCGTTAAGCCTGATGGAGCAGCTGAATACGATCGCCCGTCGTACCACACCCGGTGAGCTTGCACCTCAAAGCCTACACTCTGGTGCGCAGACGCTGGCAGGGCGAGTCGAATTACTCAAAGAACAACAACTGTTGCTCGCAAAGCGTATAAAAGAACTGGAAGCTAAAATCCAGGAAGCGAGCTCTGACGACACAATTGCTGGCCCGACCACGACCGGCCTTTCAGGAATGGATGAAGAGGTCAAAGTCATTCGGGTACTACCGGGTTTCGAAGATGAGCAGACACAGGTAAGTACCGAAGATCAGACACTTGCCTCAGACGAACAAAGCTTTGATAGCGTAGAAGTTGTTGGCGATTCCAACTAATGCACCCGCCAGATTAACCACTCGGATCTGGCGTGCTGAGTTGGATCTCGCCATTGGATTCCCTGCTCAAGAGCTGGCGGGCACTGCCCTTACCTTATTTCGATGAGAAAGCTGAATGTGTCTTGATGCGAAGATAAATGAAAGCAGGAAAGACGAGTCCAAACCTCGTCAATGTAGCACTATTCAGCGTTACCCGAACTTACATAAAAAAAGCGGTGCTCGTAAAACGAAGACACCGCATTAGCAACAATCAGATAAAAACTTCAAAAGACGAACATTTTCTGCCTGGAAGAGCATCCATGCCAGATGGGCAATCGCTTTATATTATTTTGCTCTTGCTCTTGCTCTTGCTCTTGCTCTTGCTCTTGCTCATGCACTGGCAAAATAGCGCCGGCACGAGTTGGTCCTTGCTAAAAAGCCAGCCTAAACCTCAAGTGCCAACTCCGTAGCGGCACCTGAATCACTTTGCTTTGGCTTGGGCATGAACTTCTCTCGAATCTTCTCTTCGATCTCGGCAGCAATTTCAGGATTTTCCTCAAGAAAGCTCGCGGCATTGGCTTTACCCTGACCAATCTTATCGCCGTTATAGCTATACCATGCACCAGCCTTGTCGACGAAGCCTTCCTTGACTCCCAAATCGATCACCTCTCCCATGTGGTAGATGCCTTTACCGTACATAATCTGGAACTCGGCCTGTTTGAAAGGAGGCGCCACTTTGTTTTTGACAACTTTAACGCGCGTTTCGTTACCAACAACCTCGTCTCCCTGCTTAACCGCACCGGTGCGACGAATATCCAGTCGAACGGAAGAGTAGAATTTCAGCGCGTTGCCTCCGGTTGTCGTTTCGGGGTTACCGAACATCACACCGATTTTCATTCGAATCTGGTTAATGAAGATACACAGGCAATTGGCGTTCTTGATGTTACCGGTGATCTTACGCAGAGCCTGGGACATCAATCGAGCCTGCAGCCCCACATGGGAATCCCCCATATCGCCTTCTATTTCCGCTCGTGGCGTCAGGGCTGCGACAGAGTCAACAATGATCACATCAACCGCTCCTGAACGAACCAGCATATCCGCGATTTCCAAAGCCTGCTCTCCAGTATCAGGCTGGGAAACCAGAAGCTCATCGACATTAACTCCCAGCTTTTCTGCATAGATGGGATCCAGTGCGTGCTCAGCATCGACAAAGGCACAGGTTTTGTTCTGCTTCTGGGCTTCTGCAATCACCTGCAGGGTCAAAGTGGTTTTACCGGAACTTTCAGGACCGTAGATCTCAACAATACGTCCCATTGGCAGACCGCCTATACCCAGCGCAATATCCAGGCCCAGTGAACCGGTTGATATGGCAGGAATAGCTTCCCTTGGTTGATCCCCCATTTTCATTACAGCGCCTTTGCCGAACTGACGTTCAATCTGCGATAATGCTGCGCTCAAGGCTTTCTTTTTGTTGTCATCCATTATGACCCCCTAATCATTGACTGGTTAGCGAACAAATCTTCCTGATCCGTCGCGGTAAACACTGAGAACAGCCTGATGCCTTAACACCCTAACCTTTCATGTCTCACTGCACTTATCCAGTAAGTGCATTTCTAGTAAATGCATGTCTGGCAGGGCATGATATTTCAGACAAAAAGCCGTAAACAGAAATACTGTATACATAATCAGTATTATGTGTTCCGATTTCTCTGCTGTCCAATTTTTTTCTGATTTTTTTCAAGCTTGTGTTCAACAAGGCTTACGTCCGCCTCATACAAGTCGATCACTAAACCATGGAAGCTCTTTGATTTGCCGTGTACTCACGAAAAGATCCATGGGTCATGAATCAACACGCCGCCGCTGCAAAGCTTTCATAAACCAGATATGATTGGTTGTCAGCCAATAACAATAAAACAGGAACCGTCACCGAATGGATCCGATCTCCCCAGACAATCTCGTTAAACAATTACACCGGATCTATCTGGACGCACTACAACAAGGCCCCCTTGATTCCGAACCGTCGGAATCTTTAAGATCCGCGATACTAACCAGCATCGATTCTGCACAGCAAGCCATAAGCGCTCCAGAGATCCGGGATGTAACCATTCTGCTATCTGATCTGCGCGGGTTTACGTCCCTGTCTGAACATTACAGCCCTCTTGAAATCATCGATCTGTTGAATCGCTATTTTACAGCGATGACCGAGGTCATTGGATACCATGGCGGACGCATAGATAAGTTTATGGGCGATGCGATCATGGTCGTGTTTGGCACGCCTGACGCGGAAACAGATGACCTTAATCGCGCCTTGCAATGTGCCATCGAAATGCAGATCCGCCTCGACAAAATGAACGAGGAGAATCGGGCTTTGGGGTATCCGCCTCTCTACATGGGGATTGGCATCAATACGGGTCAGGTCGTCGCCGGTACCGTTGGCTCCGATCTGTATCACGAGTATACGGTAATCGGCGATCACGTGAATCTGGCCTCCAGAGTCGAGTCTTTTAGTCTTCGCGGTCAGGTTCTCATCAGCGAATACAGTTATGAACGCTGCCAGGATTACGTAGAGATTGGGCAGACCAACACCTTGTCCATGAAAGGCAAAGAGCGGCCAGTTAAGCTGTTTGAATTGCTCGCGATCAACTATCCCAAACGACTGGAGACACCCAAGACCGATGGGCGAAAAAGTCCTCGAATTGAAGTGAATATGCCCATCACCTTCAACATCGTGGAAGGCAAATCCGTGAGCGCAAGCTCTCTGGAAGGAACGGTAATCGACCTGGGTTACGGAGGTATGTACATCGCTTCGCAAACACAGCTACCCGCCCACACTGAGATTCGATTCCCCTGGTCACTTTCCATGTCAAGTGCTCGACAAAGTGATGTCTATGCCCGCGTCATTCGAATCAACCCCAGAGAAACTGAATTTCACTATCATCTGGAGTTCAGCTCTATCAATGCGGACGCGGAAACAGCAATTAGAAACTATATTAATCGTATCATTGAACCAAATTAGAGAAGACGATCGTGGAAAATACTGCTGCATCCCTGCGTGACAACAACGATCCAGTGGCCAACGCGAATATCTCCAGCCTGAATCCAGTGGGTTGGTTTATCCGTTTGTTCTGGCCGCGACAGGTGCTGAACTCGAAGGAACTGGAGATTAAGTATCGCGTCTTGTTGTATTTCAACTTTTACTCCATGCTCGTCATGCTCTATAGCATCATCAAATGGTCTCAACAGAACAACGATTCGCTGGTGTACTCCTCCACTTTCGGATTGATCGTCACACTCGCCAATAGTGCCTACATCAGACTCGCACCACCGCCCGTTATTGTCGCCAACATATTTCTGCTGGGCACTTTTCCCCACGGCGTGAACATGATCTATTCCCTTGGTGGGCTGGATTCCTCACATATATTCTGGATGCCTGCGTTGATTTGCGTCGCCTATCTGCTCACCAATCGCAAATCCGGTTTTTTCTGGTTTTCCCTGTCATTCGCCACTATCGCCGTTTTTATCTATCTGGACCGGACCGGGTATCCACTCCCACATTTCGAGTTTACCGAAGCGGCAAGAAAGGTTGACATGTATTCGGGTTATCTCCTGCCTATGATTATCATCTGGCTGGCACAGGGTTCCGCCTTTAAGATTCGTGAGCAGTTTCTCAACGACGCCCTTAATGCGCAGGAAAAAACAGCAACCATGGCAGACACCATGAAAAAGAACTATCTGCGCCTCGGCGAGATACTCGAAGAAGCCAAACTAACCGGCCAGACTCTTGCAAGCTCCACCCAGTCCCTGGTGAAAAATCTCCAGGCCATGGAAGAAAACAGTCACATAATCGAGAAAGGTGCGGACTCACAGGAAGAAGCGTCAGAAGGTATTTCAGTGACCGTCAGCTCCAGCATGAAAACCCTGTCCGAGACCTCAGAAATGGTCACGAGTATGGAAAATGTCACGCAGGAAACCGAACGCAACGTCAGCACAACCGCTCAATCCATGACCCGCACCTCGGAGAGTATGGATAAAATCAACCAGAGCTTTATCCGGATTGAAGACGTTATTCGCGTTATTTCAGATATTGTCAGCCAAACCAACTTGCTCGCACTTAACGCCACCATTGAGGCAGCACGAGCCGGTGACCGGGGCCGGGGATTCGCTGTCGTTGCAGATGAAATCCGCAGTCTTTCAATTCGCTGCGACCAGTCAGCTCAGGAGATTACGCACGTGATCAAACAAGGCTCACGGGATGTAGTTGAGGGTGTCGAGTTGGTTACTCGCTCTGCGGAAGTACTCACGGCCACTGCAAGCTCCGTCAAGGAAGTCACTCAGCAAATCCACGATGTTTCCGGTATTATCAGTCGCCTCAATGAGGACATGCAGGGAGTGGCTTCAGCAACAGCCAGGGTCGGTGCGGTAACCCAGGCAAATTCGGAATCAGTGGGCCATCTTTTAAAATCGACCCGTGATCTCACCGAAATGACAGATGACTTATGCGCTGTCTCGGAAAAGCTTCAGGAAGTCGTCAACAAACAAGCCTGAATCCATGCTTTATAACCGATCTTTCCACGATTTTTGTATCCCAAACAGGCTGTACCAGCGCCACGGTGCATATGGCCAATAGTCCCTTCTATCTGACCCAGGCCCTGGATGTAATCAGCAACAATCTGTGTAAACAGGGCTTCCTGCTTACTCTGGCTTACTACGCCGCCAATGGCGACGCGCATTCGCCTCTGCTCGCCAATGTCATGGTAACTGTTTATATCCTGCCTTTTTTCTTTTTGTCATATCTGACCGGTGTCCACACCGAAAACAGAAACAAAGCTCTATGCATGCAAGGCGTCAAACTATACGATCTGGTCGTCATCGGTGGGGTAGTCGTGAGTTATCTGATCGCGCAAATCTGGCTCACATTGCTGATGATTTTTCTGCTCGGTTGTAAAACAGCCATGATGACTCCCCTCAAATATGCCTATATGGCGGAAAAGTTCGAAGGCCATTCACTGCTGCGTGCCAACAACCTGATCCAAAGCCTCTCTCTTGGAAGTATTCTCACCGCCATGGTGGCCAGTGGGCTTTTAATGCAGGAACTCGATTCTCCTGTTATTTACTCTCTGGTATTACTTTGCCTTTCTGCAACGGGATTGTTTACCAGTCTGAAAATCAGTCATGCTTCGTCAAAAACCGCCACAGTTTCTCGAGCATCCGATCTGCAAAAAACAGGTTTTGCCAGCGTGTTCTCGAGCGCCGGTCATCTGCGACTCCATCTCTTTGCCATTGCGTGGTTCTGGTTTCTCAGCGCAAGTTACATGACGCAACTCATTAACTACCTGAAGGAACTGATTGGCGGAAATCCCAATGCGATTTCCATGGCCTTTGCGGTGTTTATCTGCGGTATGGTACTGGGAGCCTGGATTGTAGAGGGTTCCAAAAAACCGGCTATTGTTAATGCCTGGCGCGCGGGAATCTTACTTAGCATACTGTGTGTGATTCTAGGCGTGATCCACCCTGAAACTCTTTCTCAGGATGACAGCTTGTTTGCGCTGATATATCGTGCGCCCCTTCTTTGCCTTCTACTCTTTTCAACGGGCATTTGCGCTGTATGGTTCATCTCGCCCTTATACGCCGAGCTGCAATCCAAATCCCCTAAAAACCTCGTCACACGCATTATGGGCATCAGTGGTGTTTTGAATGCCGGCTTGATCGTTCTATCGACACTGGTTGCAGCACTCACACTCGGCTTTTTCCAAACAAGCCTGGCCATGTATTTCGTGATATTGGGACTGATTAATTTGGGTGCTATAACCGCGTTAGATCAATGGAATCGTCGAATTGATCATGGCTTGGCTGAATGTTGACGCAAGTACTGTCCGGGAGCACACCCGGTCCATCGCTTAAACGCGCGTTGAAACGCACTTTGCTCTGAGAAACCCAGCATGAAGGTGAGCTCAAGTAGGTTCTGCCCCCCCTGTTTAAGGTATTGAAGCGCTAGCTCTTCACGGGTCGCATCAACAAACTGCTTGTAATTCGTACCCCAGTTTTCAAATCGTCGCTGCAGGGTTCGCACGCTCATATCAAATTTGGCGGCGACGGATTCAATGGTCGGCACATTGCGAGGCAATTGACGAATCAGATAGCCCTTAATCTGTTGCCTCAGGTTGTCGCGTCCGCTTTCCTGCAATATCAGACCGGCATATTCACTCAACAATTGATACATCTGCCTGTCCGGGAGCCGTAACGGGGCTGCAAACAAGTCCTCACTGAAAGCCACACCATTGATTGCCTGCTCAAACAACACCGGACAACCGAAATAGGCTTCGTATTCCGAAAGTTTTCCACTCTGGGAATGACGAAACATGACGCGTTTGGGGACCACATCACCTTTTACTATATGCCGGCCAAATCCAATCCAGCCCGTCAGGGCCTCTTCAGCGAGGTGATAACTCGTATCACCCTCGGTAAACCACTCAATGATTTTTTCCTGCGGTTCTTCATGGACAATTGTGCAACCGATATTGCCAACCAATGCTTGCAAGCGCTGCTGGGTTTCCAAAACTTCCTTGAGGTTGTCGCTGACAGACAGTATGAATCCAATCAGGCCCCAACGATTGGCATCGGCATTTTGCCCGTAATGGAAACCAAAGCTCGGATCATGCAAGGCCTTGCCGGCAAAATTCATAAGTTCGATATAGAGGGCCGCAGGAAAACGATGGGCTGAATCATTCAAACGAGAGGAAGCCGGGCGCCATTTGTCCAGCTCGGGGTAATCTTGCCCCAGCTTCTGCTCTAGAAAACTGAACAACGCGCGTACCACGTTGCTTGAAACACTGCGGTCGTGATACCAGGGCTGGATCGTTGTGGACATATAAATCATTACCAACCGGATATTGCCAGGCAGGCAAAGCGGCGCTTCGTTATCATTATTCGAGCGCGGGATTATACCCGAGACAGCGCAGCGAGGTAGCGATTCCAGTCAAAACTTTCGCCAGGATCAGTTTTGCGGCCCGGAGCAATATCGCTATGCCCTACGATGCGCTCTCTGGTGATGGCAGGATAACGCTGCATGAGCCCCTGAGTCAGGGAGACCAGAGAATGGTACTGAAAATCCGTATAGGTCATATCGTCACAGCCTTCCAACTCAACTCCCAGCGAAAAGTCGTTGCAGTTTTCGATACCGCAATAACAACTTTTACCGGCATGCCACGCGCGATCATCACAACTGACAAACTGAGTAATGTGCCCTTGCCTGTTGATCAGAAAATGAGAAGAAACCTGGAGATCACTTATGGTTTTGAAATATGGATGACAGGCTTCATCGAGGCAGTTCTGGAAAAAGGCTTCGATAAATCCACCGCCAAACTGCCTTGGTGGGAGACTGATATTGTGTATAACCAGTAAGCTAACGGAACAATCTTTTGGGCGCTGGTTAAAATTGGGGGAAGGTAGATGGGTAATACCCTTTACCCAGCCATCCTTCCATTGACTTAATATTGCTGAGGACTCATTCATGAGCGCGATTATGCAATGAATATCGTAAACAATACATACTCGCCGAAATCAAATTCAGCGCGCTTCTTTTTGCTACGGAACCCTCAGTGAGGCGAAATGCCTTGTGATTGTTCTCGTGTTATTGTTGTTACCACTCAGTCTTTGTTCTTACCACGCAGGTTAGTGATAATCGACTCCAATGCGCGATCAAACAACAAGCCATCATTCAAAATCTGCAGCGATCCGCGGCGCAGTTCAACGGCGAGCCCCATACGCGTTTTCTCTGCTACTTTAACTCCGGATCGATTGACAAATATATATTTGCCGGTTGCACGGATAATAGCAGCCAGCTTGCATCGCTCTGCTTTATCCTCACTTTCAAACTCGAACCAGCAGCCCACCGCAAACTTGTCCACTTGCTGCACGAATGGATCGTTCTCATCAATCACAGCGTCATCGGGATTCGCGTCAAGAGACACCAATACGATTTCTTCTGCCTCCTGCTCTGCAGCGATCTCTTCCGCGGCCTCAAGGTCATCTGAGGAATTATTTTTATCTGCTTGAGTTTCAGCTGTCGTTTCTACCAGACTGACAGGAGATGAATTTTCTTGCGTCGTGTCTACTTCGTCCTCGGACACCAAGGATTGCTCTTCGACTTCCATTGCCGGGACTTTAGAATCGCCATCGTCACTAACGTAGGAACCCTGGGAATTAAAATCGGCTTCCAACTCAAGAGTTGAGCGCACCAGATCGGCAACGGCATCATCCTGTTCAAGCAATGCATCACTATCAACAATTGCTGATGACGTATGCTCCGCTTCGTCTTGCGTTTCTTCCAATTGGAGTTTCTGCAAGGCTTGGATATGCGCGTTTTCGAGACCTTTAATCAGTGCCTTGGCGCGAAATTCGTCAAAAGAAACTTCACTCAAACCTTCTCGAAGACCTTTCATCACATCGGGGATTTTCTGCAGCAACTGCGAGCGTGTATCACCCGCACCACGATGTGGACAAACCGTCCAGATCAGATCTTCAACCAGTTTACAGTCTTGCTTCCAAGGTTCGCCGCTATCACCCTCTTTAAGGTAATGCAGAACCATCAGATTACTCCAGCCGTCCCGAAGTAGCTCAACAACACACTCGGGTACTGAGCGATGCTTCATGGCGCCATTCAGATATTCCTGTACTGCCTTTTTCGCCAACTCATTGGCAGCCTTACCCTTTTCAGAATCTTTTGTGCGCTGCTCAACCAGTTGTCCGCGACGGCGTTCCAGGTCCATGAAGGCAACAAAGTCTTCGAGCAGTTCAGAAAACAGCGAAATATCCTGATCGAAATCTTTCAGGATTGCTTCGACAACCGACTCAATCTTGTCTTTAAGACGGTCAGATTTAGCCTCTTTATTCTCATTCCAGCCTATCGCTGCCGAAGCAATTTCATTCAACAGTTTTCGCGCCGGATGGCCGCCTTTATTGAAAAAGCTGCGATCCATAATAGCGACTTTCAGAATCGGAATTTGCAGGCGTGCAATGAGTGCTTTCATCGTTGACTGCAGCTGTCGGTCATCGAGAATAAAGTCGAATAACATGGAAACCAGATTGATAACATCCGAGTCCATCTCTGAGTAGCCGGCGGAGCACTCACCGCTTGCCAGGCGTTTATCCAGCAATTCGCGGAAATTAATCACCTGATTGACGTTGCAGGAGCCCAGCTGTTCAATGTGCTCCGTTTGAAAAGCTGACAACGCGCCAACGAGGTCATCTTGTGAATAATACACTTCTGATAACATCGGCGGCTCTGTAGCTGAGACAGACTCACCCTGATGCATCAGGTTTCGTAATTCTTCAAATTGCGCTTGAGAAGTAGAGGTTCGAATGTACTGCTGCGAGCCGAGAACCGGCAAGCCATCCTCTTCTTGCTGTGATTGCGGATAATAGCCTGAAGCACGACCCGAAGATTCGTCCATTTTGCCTTGCGGTGCCGGGCGCGAAGGTGCAGCACCAGGTCTGCGAGAACGTGATCGTTTCAATTCAGGCGCAACACCAAGCTGAATTAAAAACTGATTCGCATCGGCATAGACCTGAGTCATTTCGCTGAGCACATATTTTTCAAAAAGCTTCAATACGACCAGGCGTGCTCTAATCTCAACATCCAGTTCTTCGCAAGCTTCGGCAAAACACTCGCACAAAATTTCAGGTGAAACGGGTGTCTGATCCGCACGCAGCTCAACAGGGGAGATAAGAAATTCGGTACGGGCCCGGAGATCGTCGAGCGCTGAACCACAGCTATTGCGCAGACGACTCACCATTCCTTCAATGGCAACATTGAGCTCAAGATCGTCATTTTGAATCAGGCTAAGCTCTTCAAAATCTGTTTCAGCAAACTCCTCACCTTCACGCTTTCCGCGATAGTGTCCCAGCTCATTAAAGGAACGGATTACGCCTTTAAGCACATTGGTTGCTATCTGTTTCTTCTGTAAACGAAGCTCTCGCATGGCATCGAAATACAGGGCTTGATCACCATTCGTGCCTGCTTTGTCTGCCATGGCAAACAAAGCATCGTCAGCGTTTTCAAACAGTTTGCGCAGGAGCGAATGCACTTTCTGTTTCAGTGATTCCCGAAGTTTTGTTAGGGGCGCTGGGAGTGGTTTAGCGGCCGATTGATATTGATCGGTCACCTTGCTTCCACCATGTATTCCAACAACTTTTGCACCACTCATGACTGTCTCCGATTAGGGCATTACCTGCCGCAAAACGTCAATTATTTAACTATTTTTTACAGTATAAAGCGTCAGTTTTCTGGTTATTGTCACGAATTGTTGCCACGCGATCTGTATCACAAAAATAGTTTGGTACACGCTTCCAAACCCTTACACTAACAGTTTAGTCGTCATACGGAACAAGCTCTAATGTCATCAAACGATGAAGGCAAAAAAATCGGCAAAGGCATGGCCATCGCGGCCTGGATTCTGGGTATGGTCCTGCTGACCCGTTTTTTTGGTAACTGGGAAGCCCAGCAGATAAACCCCAATCAAAATCCTAACAGCGTTGCATTAAACCAGAGCACGCAGGTCATATTGCAGCAAAACCGCCAGCATCACTACCTTGTCAATGGCAAAGTGAACAGCCTGCCAGCTACCTTTATGCTCGACACCGGCGCCACTGATGTCGTCATCCCGGCAGGCCTCGCCGACACCTATGGACTGGAGATTACCGGGAGCGGGATCGGTGTCACGGCAAACGGAGTGGTATCACTGGATAAAACAGTTCTCCACGAAGTTAGCATTGGTGACATTACGCTATATAATGTGCGCGCCAGCATTACCCCGGGCATGGACAAGAACCAACCGATTCTGCTGGGCATGAGCGCACTGAAACAGCTGGATCTCAATCAGCAGGGTGACACCCTGACCCTGACTCAAACTCATTAGTGCGCACGGCGATTCCATACCCCGACAATCAGAGCCCTATGTTTACACCAGACCAGAACACTATTGATACCAATGTTAACTTTGCACTAAGAGAAGATGTCGGAAGCGGCGACCTGACAGCACAGCTTATCGCTGCTGATCGTGTTGCCGCAGCAACTGTGATTACCCGCGAACCCGGAGTACTGTGCGGCCAGCAGTGGGTAAATACGGTTTTTTCCACTTTGTCAGGCGCGCTGGATATTCAATGGCAGCTAAACGATGGCGACACCTTTAAGGCTGGCGACACATTGTTCCGAATCGAAGGTCCAGCTCGAGCGATACTGACCGGTGAGCGAACCGCCCTTAACTTTCTGCAAACCCTTTCCGGCACGGCCACCCTCAGCGCACATTACGCAGAGAAGGTTCGCCATACGTCTGTCAAACTGCTGGACACACGGAAAACCCTGCCGTGTTTGCGCGCGGGACAAAAATACGCTGTACGCTGTGGCGGCTGCCACAACCACCGTATTGGCCTTTTCGATGCGTTCCTGATCAAGGAAAACCATATCCTTGCCTGTGGCTCAATCGAGAAAGCGGTTGGCCTGGCTCGCCAAATCGGCCCGGGTAAACCCGTCGAAGTCGAGGTGGAATCCATGCTGGAACTGGAACAGGCTCTGACGGCATCGGCCGACATTATTATGCTGGACAACTTTCCCCTCGATGATTTGAAAAAGGCGGTGGCGTTGGCGAATGGCCGAGCCAGGCTTGAAGCTTCCGGGGGCATTACTGATGAGACGCTGGTACCGATTGCGGAAACCGGCGTGGATTTCATTTCGATTGGCGCGCTAACCAAAGACTGTCGGGCAATTGACCTGTCCATGCGCATCAGTTTGTGAAGCCGCGCGAAAAACACCGAGGAGACCCAGTAACGCAACTTAACATTTGGATACACATTGTTTCACACCAAATGTCAGGCGCCCGATACACTTTCGATCCAATTACAAAAACGATAGCACGCACTGTCTAGTCGGTGTGCTGCGCCAGGTCGACTATTTACGCAAGGATTAGCAGCATGCCAATGCCCCACCCTGAAACCAGTTGGCAACCATGACGAAACCTCGTCACCCATCCCAACGCCAGCTTCCAGGCAAAGCCATGATTCTCGGTTTCCTAGTGACCGCATTGGGCATGGGATTGCTGCAATATCTCCAAAGTGAAGTACTGCATCAGAATCTGATGGATTCAAGAGTTTGGTTCGTATCCGGTGCTGCCCTCGGTGCCTGTTTTGTTTTGGGGCGCCGCGTTACTGCCGCGGTTTTCCTCGGTGCCTTGATACCGATCGCGTTTCATTTTGAACGCGTCAGCCAGGGCAATGAGCTGGCGTTCTGGGCCTTTTTCGCTTTTTGCCTCAGCATTCAAAGTGTCACTATTTATTTGGGTTACAGGCAATCCAGCCCGAACCGGGATCCCATGGAAAACAGCAACAGCCTGTTGTTGCTGCTTTTTATCTCCATACTCATCGCGACGATATCCTCCGTTCTGATCAGTATGAACTACCGGGTATTTATCGCTCAGGACTCTTTCACACTTGACTCCATCATCCAAAGCAGTCTGGCCAACATGACAGGCATCGCGGCCCTGACACCAGTACTTGTTGCCTGGCGGTCACGCCACCGGCAACGGCGCGTAACCATACATGCCGTCGAACAGTTTTCCTGGTGTGCTCTCGTCCTCATCGCCGGCTATGCATCATGGTTTTACCAGCAGGCTGTGTTAATCACAATGGTTCCCTTGCTCATGTGGGCCGCCGCTCGCTTCAGTCAGATTGGTTGCAGCATTGCCGTTCTGCTGGCCACCACACTTGCTGTGCCTGATTTACAGGGCACCGTGACACCCAACGCTATGACCAGTCTCAGCGCCCTGAATCCAGAGCAGTTTAATCAGCTCATCTGGCTTGTGGTGATTGTCGCCACTCTGTACTTCAACGCGTTACTGGCGGATCGTGTTCGCATAGAGGCCCGGCTTGAAGAAATTGTTCAACAACGTACGCAGGATTTGAATCTGACCAACCAGGAGCTACAGGATGAAGTCTTTGTCCGGCAACAAGCTGAAAAATCTTTTCGAAATTCCTCCAAACGCTATCGCGCCCTGATCGAAACAGCCGGCATACCCATTATTGTGCTTGACCACAAGTTTGTTATTCGCCAATGGAACGGCGCTGCAGAACTTTTATTTGCGTACACCCGCGATGAGGCAATTGGTACCAACTTTATCGACAATTTTATCCCCCAGACATTGCAGGATGAACTTGCCTGGAAATTCACCAAAGTCATCGAGTCAGGAATGACTCAGGAAAATCTGGAAAGCGAAGTGATGAGCCGCGACGGTGCCAGTCACATTATGCTCTGGAACATGAACCATTTAGCGGATAACGACGACGAAATGGGGCGCGGACAACTGTTGCTTATCGGGCAGAATATCTCCGAAATCCGCCAGACCCAGGATCAACTTCACTTCCTCGCACATTTTGACGCGCTGACCGGTACCGCCAACCGCCGCCTATTTGAAGACCGCTGTGAACAGGCAATTCAGTCCGCTATTCGTCACCAGCACCACGTAGCGCTTATCGGTCTCGATATCGACCACTTCAAACGCATTAATGACACCCTTGGACACGATGCCGGCGACGAATTCCTGGTTACCCTGGCATCCCGTCTAAAGAACTGTGTACGCAAGGAAGATACTGTTGCTCGTCTCGGTGGCGATGAGTTTGCCGTGCTGCTGGCGAATGTGTCTGGCCAGGAAGGGGCAGAAATCGTTGCCCGTAATATACTGGAAAAAATCACCCAGCCCATATTCGTCAAAGGCAGCGAACTGGTGATCACCTCGAGTATCGGCATCACCCTATGCCCGACAGATGGCACCCATTATCCCGACCTCCTGAAAAACTCCGATATGGCCATGTATCGCGCCAAAAACGCGGGCCGCAATAATATTCAGTTTTACAGTCCGGAAATGAATCAGGAAATGCAACGTCAGCTTCACATCGAACAGGAGCTGAGGGCAGCACTGCAACAGGATCAGTTTCTACTGTTTTACCAACCGATTATCGATATCGAGACCGGCGAGCTGGTCGCTTTGGAAGCCCTGTTGCGATGGCAGCATCCTGAAAAAGGCATGTTACAGCCAGATTATTTTCTGCAGGTAGCAGAGCAAACCGGACAGCTGCATGATATCGGCAGGTGGGCTCTGACGCGTCTGTGCGAAGAAGGCAAACTGATCCATACTCAATCTGGAAATCCAACGCAAATCGCACTGAATCTTTCCAACCGCCAATACAATCATCCTGGTCTGGTACAGATGGTCGATTCCATTACCACCAAAACAGGCTTTAATCCGCGCAACCTGATTCTGGAAATGTCGGAGAGCACCATTACAACGAATATGGAAAATTCCTTCGCTACGCTGAGTCGCCTGAGCCAGCTCGGTGTTTCCCTGACCATAGACAGCTTCGGCACCGGACTGTCATCACTTCGACAACTCAAACAAATCCCCATCGACATCATCAAAATTGACCGCACCTTTGTGAACGGCATTCCAGACGATGAAAACGATATGGCGATTACTGAAACCCTGTTGGCCATTGCCAGCCAGATGGACCTGAGAACTTTCGCGACGGGCGTTGAAACCCGTGAGCAGGAGGCGTTTCTCAAGATACACGGCTGCCGATATGCGCAAGGCTACCTGTATTCGCCTCCCTTACCCTATTCTGCGCTGACCTCGCTGATTGAAGACATCAAGGCAGGGCAAGTTCTTCGAGAAGGCGACCAGATTTTCCTGCCATTTCAGCACGCCAGCAACGATCAAGTGAGCTAATCGGCCTTGGCAAGCTCATCCTGGACGATGGGTTCGCCGTTTAACACACGATACAAATCCTGATACTGCAAAGTCAGGTTGTGCTTTGGAGCAAAGTACACGAGAGGTGAACTATTCTGATGGGATTCCTTCATCTTGACAGAAGACGTTAATTTGACCGGGAGCACCGGCAAGCCTTCGTCAATCAACTCCTGCACCAGTTTGGCAGGCAACGTCGCCCGAGGCTGGAACTGATTGACGATAATGCCCTCAACTTCCAGATCTGGATTATGATCTTCCTGAATATCCTGCAGCTCACCGAGAATCTGATATAAGGCCTGACGTGAAAAGTCATCACAATCGAAAGGAATCAAGACATTGTGCGCTGCAATTAATGCAGAGCGAGTATAAAAATTTAATGCCGGCGCAGTATCGACAATGATTTCGTCAAAATAGTTTTCAAGCTCTCGCAGGGCATTCTTTAGCTTGTAAATCTTGTGTTTGGCTTCCAGCTTGCGTTCCAGAAAGTCCAGCTCGGGGTTTGAAGGGATGACAGACAGGTTTTCGTAGGGTGTGGAATGCGTAAAATCAGTAACGTCCTTGTTGAAGAGGTTAAAGGACAGCGTTTGTTCGAAAAAGTCAGCAATGCCATTTTTAAGTTCTGAAGCGGGCTGTGCCATCAGATAATGGGTCGAGTTTCCCTGAGGATCCAGGTCAACTACCAGCGTCCTTTTACCCTGTGACGCACAGACGGCAGCCAGGTTACAGGTGATACTGGACTTACCCACTCCGCCTTTTTGGTTAAATACCACTCGAATCATGTTTTCCTCCTGTCTGTCAGGACAATGCGTCAACTGCGCATATTATTTATATCTAAACGTGCGGGGCTCAGTACCCCAGTACCCTTTTCACAAAAGGTACCGTCAGTACCCGCTTTTCTATCAGCGATGAGCGCTCCAGTGAATCCAGCACAGCTAACAACTGCCCCATATTTCGTGGACTACGACGAATAATGAAGGCCGAAACTTCTTCTGACAAAGGCACTCCGCGCGCTGCAGCGACCTGTTGCAGCACTTTCTGTTTTTCGTTATCCGGCAGCACATTGAGTCGTAACGCCAAGCCAGACCTCAATCTGGAAATAAGATCCGGAAGTACCAGTGGCAGCGCTCTTGGCGCAGTGCGAGCAGTGATCAAGAGCTTCTGCCCACGCATTTTGAATTGATTGAAAAGGTTAAACAAGGACTCTTCACGTTCTGGCGTGCTTAACCAGGCGTCAACATCTTCCAGGATAAGAATGTCCAGCGCGCTCAAATCACTGAAAAAGTCACCGAGGCTAATGGACTCATCAACAAACTCTTTGAGGCTGACATAGCCTACATTCTTACCCAGACCCTCTGCTGCGTTCAAGACCGCGCTGGCAAGGTGTGTCTTTCCTGATTCCGCGGGGCCTGACAAGAATATGTAGGACTCACCCTGATTATCTGAAAACTGTTTCAGCGGGGGCATGCAGCCGCGATTCGTCAAACCGAAAAAGTTTTCAAATCCGGCCTCGTTGGAGATACCCACGGGTAAGACAAGCTGGCGCCCATGGCTGGAAGTATCGGCAATCATACATCCGGCCCTTTGCGTCCGGGCTTTGACTCCAGATCCTTCCATCCACGATAACCCCATGTCGTCACATAATGCATACCACTGATCAATGTCACTGCCAGCACCAGCCAGACGCCCTGCTCAACTACCCAGCCAGGCATGGGAAATTCAGCCAGTTTTATGATCACCGCCAAAGCAAACACAATCTGGACGAGGGTACACAACTTTCCCCATATGGAAGGACGGATATCATAATGACGGATGAAATAGTGATAAATCAGAGCCCCCACGACAATAATCAGATCACGGGCCAGCACCACAAAGGTCAACCATAAGGGGATATGGGCAGTCCAGCCCAGCATAATATAAGCAGTTATCAGCAGTAATTTGTCTGCCAGCGGGTCAGCGATCGCGCCAAATCGCGACTTCCAATCAAACTGGCGTGCTAGAAAACCATCCACACCATCCGACAGCCCGGCAATAAAGAACACGACCAGGGCTTCAAGGTAGGCGGATCGGTACACGCAAACCGCGAATGGAAGAATCAGACCAATGCGAAGGATAGTCAGCATGTTAGGAATTTGCCGCGCCGATATCACTTCTGCCTCCCTTTTACCGGTCGCGCCATATAAACACCTCTACCTCCAGCGGCAAAGGAGAAGACCAACCCCAGGGGTTTGTTAGTGCAGCTTTCTGCTGCAGGAGCTCGTTGCCGGGAGACTCAGTAAGTTCAGCCTCAGGAGGCATAGGTGGCTCAGGCGGTTGTGGAAGCTGTGACGGCTCGAATTCAGATTGAGTTTCAGAAACAGAGCGGAATAGATTCAGCTGAACCGTTGCCTCAATAACTTTTGCCCCTATCTGCTGAAGCCGCCCGCCCAACTCCAGATGCTGAAAAAACTGATCGCGCCCCGTCCGCAAGGACACCTCCAGGCCAATCTTGTCACCTTCAACCCAGCGCATACCCACATCTTTCACGGGTGGCAAGGATTCAAGATGCTGCTGCAGTGTATAGTAGTCTTCAAAACTATTTACGGAATCAACTTCCAGATACAGATGACTGCTTTCCGGTCCTGACGAGTCCACAACGGCATATTTTGCCGCCAGTACTTCTGCAAGTTCGGCGTTGAATTGCGTCCAAATCTGGTCGAGCGGTGCAGCATATTGCTCGCCACTCAAATAGCCCTGCTGAATTTCGACCAGCCAGTTTGCTGACCACATACCTGGCTCCAGTTCATAGATTCGCATCATGGCATTAGTGTCCGGATCATATCTTTCTGCGGCGTCAGACACGGCTCCCGGAAACAAACCCCACAGCTCATCGGTATCCACCGCCGACAAATCGGCGAGATCCGCAACCGGAAAAAACACGGGCAGACCAAAACTGTCTGCCGCCTGCATCACTTCCTGAGCCTCGGCATCGGCGGCACTAACCAGCCTTCGCTCGCCTTCACGCTCCACGACCAGCCACATCAACACTGAGGGCCGGGTCTTTCCCCATATGGGAATATTCAGTTCACTCAATGCTGAATTTATCAATGACTCGGCAAAGGATACATGCAAAAGGTACGGCAGCGGCGCTTCTTGCTCCAGCATCTCGCTTGCCGGGTCAAGCTGAGGGTTCGCTTCCAAATCTGCTTCCCCTGCCAAATCTGCTTCCCCGGTCTGGTCATCCTGGTTAGTTGAAGCAGCCTCTTCCGCTGCCTCGATTTCTTCCTGTCGTTGCAGATACAACTGATACTCAGGATTCTCCCGAAAACTAAAGGTCTGAACGAAGCGATCTGTGTTGGAAAATGCATTGACAAGCGCGCGGTCAGCGCTGAACGAGGCATTGCCTGTCACTTTAACTACCACCCTATCAAGGGCCTCAGAGAATCCTTGGTTACGTTCGCTATCCGACTGAGAGGAGACCGCAACGGTTGCTGAATAGAGGTTTTCCATCTGGGCTGAAAAGCCTGCACCAGACATCAGCAACAAGACGATGACAGATAAGAGTAATCTAGCGACGCTCAAGAAAAACGTTCCAAAAAAAGGGGACTGGATTTGAGTTCGACATCATATTCGCCTGTTGGCTATAACACAACAGAGAGCATCGCCGTACAGTTCGCATTGCGGAGATTCTGTCCCGGCATCTTAATATCCGAGCGGTAATAAAGAGTATTTGGCGCATGCGGCAACAACTGCTAGAATCCGCGACCTTGTTTTGGTCATCCAGCGCACAGGTTCCCGTCCCATGACAGACACACCCTCTTCCTCGTCCAATACACCATTGAGTTATAAAGATGCCGGCGTAGACATTGATGCCGGAAACGACTTGGTTAAGCGCATTAAAGGTGTAGCAAAAAGAACACGACGGCCCGAAGTGTTGGCCGGACTGGGTGGCTTTGGAGCCTTGTTTGAAGTGCCAAAGGGCTTCAAAGAGCCTGTGCTGATTTCCGGCACAGATGGCGTCGGCACCAAGCTTAGACTGGCGATGGATCTCAACAAGCATGACCAAATTGGCATCGACCTGGTAGCCATGTGTGTCAACGATTTGATTGTCGCTGGTGCAGAACCGCTATTTTTTCTGGACTACTACGCCACAGGCAAACTCAACGTTGATGTTGCAGCATCCGTTGTTGAGGGTATCGGAACCGGTTGCGAACTGGCTGGCTGCTCTCTGGTTGGAGGCGAAACTGCCGAAATGCCGGGCATGTATGAAGGCGAAGACTACGACTTGGCCGGCTTTTGCGTCGGCATCGCAGAAAAGTCCAAATTGATTGATGGTAGCCAGGTCAAAGCGGGGGACCAACTTATTGCCCTGGCCTCGTCCGGACCGCATTCCAATGGCTATTCACTGATTCGCAAAATCATTGAAGTATCGGGAGCCGATCTGCATGCCCCCCTGGGCAATTCAGACCTGGCCACCGCGTTGATGCAGCCTACCCGAATTTATGTAAAGTCCCTGCTTAAACTGATCAATATCCTGCCAGTTCATGCCCTGTCACACATCACGGGTGGCGGACTCCTGGAAAACATTCCCCGGGTACTACCTGAAAATACAAATGCAATTATCAATACGGGTTCCTGGCAACTTCCGCCCGTGTTTGAATGGCTGCAGTCAGCGGGAAATGTAGAACGCAATGAAATGTACCGTACCTTCAATTGCGGCGTGGGCATGATCATCTGCGTACCTGCAAGCCATACCCGGCAGGCCCTCGACTGCCTGTCTGAGCTCGGCGAAGATGCCTGGCTGATCGGTGAAATCGCAGCTTCGGATGAGTCCGAGGCAACTGTGATATTGCAGGACTAAGATCCCAAGATGGCAGAACCTGCACCCCTACCCGCTATTGTTGTGCTCATTTCAGGTAGCGGCAGCAACCTTCAGGCTATTATTGATGCGGTAGAATCCGGAGAGATCAAGGGCAGAATCGCTGCAGTCATTTCCAACAGGCCCGATGCATATGGCCTCGAACGCGCGCGTCAGGCCGATATTCCCGCTGTCATCGTAGATCACACGCGTTTCGACCAAAGGGAGCTTTTCGACGCAGCATTGATGCGCAAAATCGATGAGTTTGAGCCGGACTTGCTCGTCCTTGCCGGCTTTATGCGTATACTGACCAACGACTTCGTCCGCCGCTATGAGGGTAGAATGCTGAATATTCATCCCTCTTTGCTGCCTAAATATCCGGGCCTGAATACCCATCAACGGGCTATAGAGGCTGGCGACGCAAGCCACGGTGTCACCGTCCACTTCGTTACGGCCGAGCTCGACAGTGGCCCCAATATTGTCCAGGCCGAAGTGCCGGTTTTACCTCAGGACACTGCCGACACACTCGCGGAGCGCGTGCAGCAGCAGGAACATGTCATTTACCCGATTGCCGTAAAATGGTTTGTTGAAGGTCGCTTGCAGATGACGGACGAAGGTGCACAGCTCGACAGGCAAGCTCTGCCCCCGTCCGGATTGCGACTCGAGAAACCCCACACTCTTCACTAGACGGATCGATTCACGATCGACTAATCTTTTCTGAGCGGCACTGATATCCTCAAACCGGACGGTGCACTCTTTCATTCCCTTTTCACTCCCTGACAAAACGGGATATGACATGAAACCGCATTTTTTCTCGTCACGAATGAAATCTCTAGCGCTGGCTTTGTGTCTTGGCTGGATATTTATTGAATCCAGCGTTGCCTTTGAACTTGTGCCACATACCGCCAGCTACACCGCCAAATTCAAAAAAGGACTCAAAATCAACGGCTCAGCCGTTCGTGAACTCAAACAATTGAAAGACGGCCGCTGGCACTATCGCTTTGATGTGGAATCGATGGTGGCTGACATCGATGAATCAGTGATCTTTGAGTTGAAGGGTGATCGTATTCGCCCCCAGGAATATCGCTATAAATTATCCGGCTTTTTCATCCGCGATCGACATCAGGAAGTGCGCTTTCTATGGGACAAAGGCGTTGCGGAGGGTCAGCACAAGGACAAGGACTGGAAAATCGAGCTGTCACCTCAAACCTATGACCGGCTTGGCTACCAGTTGCAGCTACTGCTGGATGTTCAGTCCCGTAAACCAGACATGAGTTATGATGTAGCACATAAAGGTAAACTACGCTCCAGCACCTTTGCCATCATACGCGAAGAGCCCATTGAAACCGTGCTGGGTAAAGTCGACAGTATTGTCGTAGAAAAAGTGCGTGCGCCTGAAAAGAAACGGGAAACCCTGCTTTGGTTCTCAAAGTCCGCGCCCTACCTCTTACTGAAGATGACACAAGTTGAAGATGATGGCGAAGAGTATGAAATCCTGCTCAAATCCACCGACCTCGAATAAAAAACGGGTGCACCAGCTCGGGCAAAATCTTTGTTAATCGATTGTCACGAAATTTAAACACTTCGCGTGTTCTGGCGCTTTTCACCCGATACGAATCTTTGTACTATTGTGCCAGCTCTGGCAGCTGTCACTGCCATAGGTATACCCCGCCAGAGACGAGTGTTTTACGAATATTTGAAAAATCGCTTACAACACAGGACATAACAATGAAAAAACAAAATAAGCTAGCAAGCTTAGGGGCTTCTTTACTATTGATGGGTGCGTCCATGCTGAGTCATGCGGACACCATCAAGATCGCGCTGGCAGGACCGGTTACCGGACCCGTAGCCCAATATGGCGACATGCAAATGATCGGTGCCAAAATGGCTATCGAGAAGATCAACGAAGCAGGCGGCGTTAACGGTTCAATGCTTGAAGGCGTTGTGTACGACGATGCCTGTGACCCCAAGCAAGCCGTCGCGGTTGCCAATAAAATCGTCAACGATGGTATCAGCTTTGTTGTCGGTCACCTGTGCTCCAGCTCCACGCAACCGGCTTCAGATATTTATGAAGACGAAGGTATTCTGATGATATCAGCGGCTTCCACCAGTCCTGACATTACCGAGCGCGGCTACACCATGATTTTCCGCACCATCGGACTGGACAGTCACCAGGGGCCGGTTGCGGGCAATTATATCGCCAGCGCCATCAAGCCCAAGAACATTGCCATCATCCACGACAAGCAACAATACGGTGAAGGTATTGCCAGCGCGGTTAAAAAGACCGTTGAGGAAAAAGGTCTCAACGTCGTAATGTATGAAGGCATCACCGCCGGCGATAAAGACTTCTCTTCCCTGATCGCCAAAATGCAAAAAGCCAATGTTGATTTTGTCTACTACGGTGGCTATCACCCGGAGTTGGGTTTGATTCTCCGTCAGGCAGCGGAAAAAGGTTTGGACGCCCGCTTCATGGGACCGGAAGGCGTGGGTAACAAAGATATCAGCGCCATTGCCGGTGAAGCATCAGAAGGCCTTTTGGTCACTTTGCCACCAAGCTTTGACGCAGATCCAGACAACAAAGACCTCGTCGAATCCTTTAAAGCCAAGGATCAGGATCCTAGCGGCGCATTCGTCCTGACTGCTTACTCTGCTGTACAGGTTATGGCCGACGCGATGAAGAAAACGGGCGGCACGGATACTGATGCGATTCAGAAAGCCCTGCGTGAAATGACTTTCGACACCCCAACAGGCGAAATCAAGTTCGATGAAAAGGGTGATCTCCAGGAATTCAACTTTGTCGTCTATAACTGGCACGCTGACGGTACCAAGACGCCAGCCAAGTAATTAAACGCCAACCAACCGAAAACACCTTCTGCCTAAACGCAGAGGGTGTTTTTTTATATGGGGACATTTCAGATGCTCGAAGCCTCTCTGTATTTTATCCAGCAGCTGCTCAATGGTTTAACTATCGGCAGTACCTATGCGCTCATTGCCATCGGCTATACCATGGTCTACGGCATTATAGGCATGATTAACTTTGCTCACGGCGAGATCTACATGATCGGGACTTATATGTCCTTCATCGTTATCGCCGGGCTCACCATGCTGGGCATTGAATACGTCCCACTCATTCTTCTGTGTGCGCTGGTCGTCGCGATGATCGTCTCCAGCTCCTTTGGCTGGGCGATTGAACGCACGGCGTATCGTCCGCTGCGAGGCAAGCACAGACTCATTCCATTAATCTCAGCCATCGGCATGTCGATCTTTTTGCAGAACTATATGGTGACTGGGCAAGGCGCCCGAGACGTGGCGATACCCCCCATCATCACGGGTGGCTGGTCGTTTGGTACCGACGATTTCCAGACAACGCTCTCTTACATGCAGCTGATTATTTTTATTGCCACCTTTATTTCCATGTACGCGCTATCCCAATTCATCAGCAAGTCAAAAATGGGACGAGCCTGTCGAGCAGTTGCCGAAGATCTGAAAATGGCAAATTTGCTTGGCATCAATACTAATCGCGTCATCTCCTTCACCTTTGTAATTGGTGCAGCACTTGCGGCCATCGCAGGCCTCTTGCTGGGTTTGTACTACGGTGTTGCCAATCCTCATATTGGTTTCATTGCTGGCCTCAAAGCCTTTACCGCCGCGGTTCTCGGAGGTATCGGCAGCATTCCGGGTGCCATGCTGGGCGGTTTGATTCTCGGCGTAACAGAAAGCTTCACTGCCGGGTATTTCAGTACCGAATACAAGGACGTGGTGTCGTTCAGCCTGCTGGTATTAATTCTGCTCTTCCGGCCTACGGGGCTGCTGGGTAAACCGGACGTGGAGAAAATCTGATGAAACGCAACCTGAACCACGCCCTGTTTACTGCTTTCATGACCTTCGTGGTCTCGTTTCCACTGCTTGGCGTCGATCTGATTCCCGACGGTACCTTCCTGAAACTTGAAGTCGCGGATACTTCAACGTTCTACTATATCGCCGCTGCAGTCATAATCGTTTTTGTGTTCCAGCTCTATCGCGAATCCTTTATGTCGGCCCTGTCGTCCGTACCAAGACCATCTGTACCGGTCCATGTCTACAGCGACCTGCCACAGGCAAAACGTAACCGCATCGAAAACTGGTTTACGCTCGCAATCGTTCTGATCGCATTAGCCTGGCCCTTTATGGTCTCCAGAGGATCCATCGACCTGGCTACTCTGGTGCTCATATACGTCATGCTTGGCCTTGGACTAAATATTGTTGTCGGTCTCGCAGGACTGCTCGACTTGGGCTATGTGGCCTTTTATGCAGTGGGGGCCTACAGCTATGCCCTGCTATCTGAATATATAGGTTTGTCATTCTGGTTGGCTCTGCCCATAGGCGGATTAATGGCCGCATTGTTTGGCTTCATCCTCGGCTTTCCTGTGCTCAGGTTACGCGGCGATTATCTTGCCATCGTCACGCTCGGTTTTGGTGAGATTATTCGTATCCTGCTCAATAATCTGACTGAGCTAACCGGCGGTCCGAACGGCATTGGAGGCATTCCAAAACCCACTCTGTTTGGAATGGAGTTCGGTCGTCGGGTCAAGGAAGAAGGCAACACGCTCTTTCATGATGTATTCGGGATTGCCTATGACAGCACCTACAAGGTGATATTCCTGTATTTGCTGGCGGTGTTATTGGTTCTGTTTACTATTTTCGTGATTCGACGGCTGGTACGCATGCCCGTCGGACGCGCCTGGGAAGCCCTGCGCGAGGATGAAATAGCCTGTCGCTCGCTGGGACTGAATCGTACCTCTATCAAACTTTCCGCATTCACTATTGGCGCTGCATTCGCCGGCTTTGCCGGATGTTTCTTCGCTGCCCGTCAGGGCTTCATCAGCCCGGAATCGTTTACCTTTATTGAATCAGCGATCATTCTGGCCATTGTGGTACTCGGTGGCATGGGCTCACAAATGGGCGTGATTCTCGCCGCGGTCGCGATGACGGTTCTTCCCGAACTGGCAAGAGAATTCCAGGAATATCGGATGCTCATGTTTGGTCTAATGATGGTTCTGATGATGATCTGGCGCCCTCAGGGTCTGCTACCTTCCAAACGTCCTCACATGGAGTTAGCCGATGCCAAATAACACTCACAACACCCATAAAAATCTCCTGAGCGTCAGCGATCTCACAATGCAATTTGGCGGACTGGTGGCAGTTGACGGGGTCTCCCTCAGCGTCAATGACGGTCAGATTGTCTCCATTATCGGTCCAAACGGAGCGGGAAAAACCACGGTATTCAACTGTCTCAGCGGTTTCTATCGTCCTACCGGCGGTACTATCCAGTTCCTGGGCGAAGACATTCATACCCTTCCGGATTTCAAAATTTCCCGCAAAGGGATGGTACGAACCTTTCAGCACGTCCGACTGTTCAACAACATGACCGTGATCGAAAATCTGCTGGTTGCACAGCATCGTCACGTCAATACCAATTTGCTGGCAGGCCTGTTTAAGACACGCAGCTATAAAGAGCTGGAGGAAAAAGCCATGCATCGCGCGGTTTACTGGCTGGACAAAGTCGGACTGACAAAAATGGCAAATTACGAAGCCGGCAACCTGTCCTATGGCCAGCAACGCCGTCTGGAAATTGCCCGCTGCATGGTGACCGAGCCGGAGCTTCTGTTACTGGATGAACCCGCGGCAGGCCTGAACCCGAAAGAAACCAAGGATCTCGACAATCTGATAGTCAGCCTTAAGGCCGACTATCACGTATCGGTGCTTCTGATCGAACATGACATGAACCTGGTAATGGGAATTTCTGACAGTATATATGTGATCAATCAGGGTCAGCCTCTTGCTTCCGGAACGCCGGATCAAATCAAGAATAATCCCGATGTCATAAAAGCTTACCTGGGAGAAGCCTGATGCTGAAGCTTGATAATGTGCATACTCATTATGGCAAGATTGAAGCCCTGAAAGGTGTCTCTCTTGATGTTCACCAGGGTGAAATCGTTACCCTGATTGGTGCCAATGGCGCGGGTAAATCGACTCTGCTGATGACCGTCTGTGGTGACCCGCGCGCCAGTTCCGGCAGCATTCATTTTGATGGTCAGGATATTACCCAGGCTCAAACCGCCGACATCATGCGCAGCGGCATTGCAATCGTTCCCGAAGGACGCCGGATTTTTTCAGGGCTGAGTGTTGAAGAAAACCTGCACATGGGTGGTTTTTTTGCCAGCAAGCAGGATATTGCTGATGGGCTCGACTACGTATTTGAGTTGTTCCCGCGTCTCAAGGAACGTATCAATCAACGCGGTGGCACCATGTCAGGCGGAGAACAGCAGATGCTTGCCATCGGTCGGGCCTTGATGAGCAAACCTCGCATGTTGTTCCTGGATGAACCCTCGCTGGGTCTGGCCCCGATCATCATTGCCCAGATTTTCGAAATCATTGAGCAATTGAGAGAAAACGGCATGACGATTTTTCTGGTTGAGCAGAATGCGAATCAGGCGCTCAAGCTCGCTGATCGTGGCTATGTGCTCGAAAACGGCAACATCGTCATGCACGACAGTGGCGATAACCTTCTGACCAACGAAGACGTGAAAAAGGCCTATCTCGGCGGTTAGTGCTGGCCATAGCACGCCATAGCGGCTGGCTATTAGCAAGCTGAGGGATAGAAACGAAGCGTCTTAAATACTCCCGTCCCCCAGCCGATAACCCTAATATCCAAAGGGTTTATGCGGGGGCGGCAGTGCTCATTCAACAATACCAGCTCTCAATGCAATACACGGTTAAGAGCACTGTGCAGGAACGCTCGACTGAAACCCGTTTGCCGCCGCAACAAACGCGTCCTGTCAGTCCTGAATCTGTCCGGTCCCCACAATCTGATCAAGCCCCTTCTCTCGAAGCTTCAGGTACACGCCTGGTCGCGCTTTACCAACAAAATGGACAACAGGTCTCTTCATCTTCGAATCTCAGCGTGACCGGAGATGCAAAAGCGACAGAGGCCATCAGCAACAATGAGTCAGCAGATATTAGATTTATACGTCTGCTTCTGGAAAAACTGCGGGGCGTACGTTTCGCACCATTCAATCAAGAAGGGTTTACACTCTCAGGCACAAGCCCATCTTCCACAAGCAGTCCCGGACCAGAAACAAACGCTATAGCCCGTATGAATCTGAGCGTTGAATCACCAATTGAGGAATCCGAAACCAGCCGGACGCCAGAGATCCGCACGCTTCGTAAAACCGAACGCACCGAACATCTGTCACATCAGCTTACAGGTGGGCTTGCTATCACACTTGAAAACGGTGAGCAGTTCAATCTGAACATCGGCACCTCGCTGGCGCAGGCAAGCCGGAAACAGGAATTCAGTCAACTTCTCATCAACGGCAAATCTGTTGATCCGCTGATTTTACGCTTCAACAACAGTGACATTCGGCTGAGTCATCAAACTGTGGATTTTGATTTGAATGCCGATGGCCAGACCGAGAACTTTTCCTATGCCACCGTAAACAGTGCCTTTCTGGCATTGGACAAGAATGATAACGGTATCATCGACGACGGCGGCGAACTGTTTGGCGCGAAAAACGGAGACGGTTTTGCCGACCTGCGTCAATACGATAGCAACCAGGATGGCTTGATCGACGAGCGCGATCCGGTATTTGCCGAGCTAAAACTCTCTTACGTCGATGCCGAACGGAACTATCAATTGGAAAGGCTTGATTCCAGGAGCGTCACCACCATCTTTCTGGATGCCATTGACAGCTCCTATACCCAGCAGAACGGCAACGGCGAGGCTCAAGGCCTGGTAAGAAAAACAGGCCTGTTCCTGGATTCCAACCGGGAAGCAGGCTTGATTCAACATCTGGACATTTATGTGTAAAGGGCTCGCTTTTTTTTGCGACTACCCTGTCACCTTCCTCACCAGCGCCCGACTCACCATGCGAACCTTGGCGTTCAGAGGCAAACGTTTGAGATTGGTACCGACAATACCATTGGTAAAGCGGGTTTTCTTGCTGTAATCGATCATCACATCAAGGATCACCGGCTGCCCAGCATCAGCTTTTGACCAGGCCTCTTCGAGTTTGGCGCTGATTTCGTCATCACTGGCAATGGCCACATACGCAGCACCCGTTGCCTGGGCAACTCCCTGAAATCGCATCTCTGGCAGGACAGTACAGGTTTTTCGGTTATAGGGCACATTTTGCGCCTGTGAAATCTGAGACAGCTCGCCATCATTGAAGACTGTAAATATGGGGCCAATCTGATTACTAGTCGCCGTAATAATTTCCATGCAGGTCATCAGAAAGGCACCATCACCGATAATCCCGACGACATCCTTGTCAGGATTCGCCAGTTTGGTGGCAATTGTTGCTGGAACCGCATAGCCCATGCAGTTGAAATCCGTAGGAGAAATCATATGACGCGGCGTATGAATAGGCATCAGTTCAGCAGTCAGAAAGGTGTGGTTACCGTCGTCCACCACTACGAAACCGTCATCGGGTAAACGTGAACGCAAGGCATCAAAAAATCGGGCAGGATTCACGCGCCCCTTGCTGTCGTGCTGGTACCATTCCTCCCGATAGGCGGCTTTCTTGTCGGCAATCAGAGCTTTCACCGTTTCCATACGCTGGTGGCAGTCAATCTTGCTGGTCTGGAGTTTTTCAGCCAGGCGATCTGCGAGCAGGGGCAGCACGGTTTTCGCATCACCATTGATCGCCACTTTTGCAGGATAATTGGCGTTCAAAACATCAGGATTAATATCAATATGGACCAGATTTTCAGGCACCGTGACACCAAAGCTAGCGGTAGCAATCTCACCAAAACGGGTACCCACAGCTAACATCGCATCACACTTGGCAAATGCTTCCGTTGCCGCAGGCACCGCAGCAGGTCCGAAACTCATACCCGTATGGAGAGCATGATTGGCAGGAAATGCACTCAAACCCTGAAGGGTCGTCGACACCGGTGCGCCCAGTAACTCGGCAATGCGGATGCTGGTTTCCGAGCAGTCTACTGCGCCCCAACCAAGAAACAAACCGGGGTGTTTGGCTCCTAGCAGCAGATCCACCGCCTGATCAATCGCCTCTTTGTTTACCTGATCACCAGGCAGTTTCTGCCTATCGAGGAAGTCCGTATAGGTAAGCAATTCGCTGATCTCACCGGTGTACAACTGGATATTGACCGGTACTTCCACAAACACCGGCCCCGGTTCGCCGGAAACTGCGATCTGGTAGGCCTGATACAGGGTTTCCAGAATATCTTTCTGTGTTTCGACCTTGAAGGTTTTTTTGGTGATGGGAGCCAGCATCGCGTGCTGATCCATATCATGAAGCTGGTATTCAAAGTCTGAATCAGTTCTGACTCCACCAGACACAATCAGCATCGGTATCCCGTCCAGGTAAGCCTCACCGATACCACTTGCCGCATGGGTTGCTCCCGCTGCCGGGACGATAACAAGACATCCCACACTATCACTGGTTCGACTGATTGCATCAGCCATAAAGGCGCCACCACCTTCGTGCGTTACCAGTAAAGGTTCAATGGTTTCAGAGTTGTTTAATTCATCATAGATTTCTGTGTTGTGAACACCGGGGATACCGAAGGTATATTTGATACCTAATTGCTCCAGCGCGTATCGAACCAACCATGCACCTGTTTTTTTCACCGTTTCACCTCGTCTTCGTTAATCGTTCTTTTTTATAGTGATTTTAGATTGCAGCGATGGATCCGGCTGCCGCACGTGCCGTTAAAATGCATCCTGATAAAAAGGTGCCTTCCAGCGATTTAAAGCCACTGGCACCGCCTCCACCAAACCCGGCTGCTTCACCCACCGCATACAGGCCATTGATGGGAGAGCCCGAGTGGTCCAACACGCTACTGTCGAGATTGGTTTGAATACCTCCCAGACTTTTACGTGTAATCAACCTCAGTTTGATGGCAATGAGAGGTCCGGCTGTCGGATCCTGCAAGGGCTGTGGCTTGCAGGTACGGACTTTATCCGATCGCCAGGCACGACAGTGTTGAATACGCCGTAACTGATCATCATTCCACAATCCTTCTCCCCTGCGAATCATTGCGTCATAGTCGTTAACACAGGACTCCAGAGATGAAAGCTTCACGGCTGAGTCTCCATTCAGGGCGTTCATTTTCTTAACCAGTTCCGGAAGACTATCGGCAACAATAAAGTGATCGCTTTCGTCGGCAAGCTGGCGCACCAGACGGTGATTGCCCAGCAGCACTTCTTTCAGAAACGCAATCAACTTGCGATCCCGGATACTGGGATTATGTTCTGAACCTGAGACAGCAAGCTCTTTGGCGGCGATACGCCAGTTCAACACCTGCCAGGTATAGGGTCGCTCGAGCTCACTCACGCGTCGACATAACTCGTTGGTATCAAAACCCGTCACCAGGGGCTCGGGCCCGATGCGTCGACCAGAATGATCCAGCCACAAGGCAGACTTACAGGGAATCAGGCTCAAGCCATGTCCGTCAAAATGCGGTTTGGGGTGCGGAATGCCCGCGGCATAGTTCCACATTTTGTCCAGATGAGTCAGCACTCCACCCGCCTCGGCAACCTGATCATGGATCATGCCGTCCGCAAAGGGGTGTGCGCCATTCAACATTTCGGCCGGTGGCTCACCCCAGGGCCGGTGCCAGTTCTGCCGGACTCTTTCCAGCGTACCGTTGATCCCTCCGGTTGCGACGATAGTGTGATCTGCAAAAAACTCACGGGATTCTCTAGTCCCTTCGTTCTCAGCTACACAGCCAGCAATACGATCCTTATCCTGAATCAAACGGTGGCAGCGGTGTTGATAGAGAACCTGAAGCCGATCTTTATTTGGATGCGTTTTGAGCAGTTCAACAAAACGCTGCACCAGTCTGAATCCCGTTCCCCACAGGACGTGGTAACGAGGCAGGCTGTTGCCTCGATGGTACAGTCCTCGCTCAACCCAATTAACCGCCGGGAAGAACTTTAATCCGCATTCCAGCAACCATTGATACACCTTTTCGGATGACTCGTTCACATAGGCTTCGGCCCATCGCTTGGGCCAGATGTCTTCTTCGCCAAACTGAGCAAAATCATGCCAGTCGGCTAACGCAATTTCAGGGCTGTCATGAATCTTCATTCGGCGCTGGCAGGGCGTATCCACTAATGCCATTCCACCGAAGGCCCATTTCGCCAGGCCACCAACATTGGCCTCAATATCTCGTTCAAGCAGGCAAACGCGTTTACCATGATTCAGGCATTCATAGGCCGCCACCAGTCCGGCTATACCGGCACCTATAATCAGCACATCGCTCTCATTCTTGGACATGTTTCGCTCCCTGTGGATACCAGTAAGCAGTCTAGTCAGTGATTGCATGATGGGCGATAGTAAAATTAGCCTAATCCAATCTATACTCGAACCATAGACCCCAAAATATGAGCAGACCCTGTGGACGCCAGTACGGAACAACTGGATTTTTTTATTAGCCGCCTTTACCGCTCGGCTCACTCCATTGCCCTTGAGCATTTCCGGCACTGGGCGCTTAAAGAGCTTCAGGAGTTAGTAGAATTTGATTCAGCTTTATGGAGTACCGGACATCTAAGTACCCGCCGATTTCACACCCATACCATCATCGGCCTTAAGCAAGACTATCCCGATGCTCTTCTCGGTTTTCTGCCGAAAAATCCCATCAGTGGCAAACTGTTTAACAACCCCGGCAAACCTGTCGACATGGCTGATGTCGTGTCTGATGAAGACTTCTATCAATCTGAAATCTACAGGAAACTTTTCAGGCCCAATGGCATCGAACGCATTCTTAGTTCGATGCACATCGACAGTCGAAGTGGTATCTACACGCTATTAACGCTCTACCGGGCAGAACGCGACCATGTATTTGATGAGGATGAGAAACGACTCTACAGACGCGCGTTGATTCACCTGCTCAACGCCTCATCCCAGGCCTGCATAGCCCAACTACGGACTCCGGTAGAAAGCAAGGTTGAACACTATGCCATTGTTGATCGGCATGGTGTGTATCATGAAGCCGAACCGGGTTTTCTTGATTTAATTGACGAAGAATTCTCAAACTACTCTACCCAGATTCTGCCCTTTGACATCCCGGCTCCTGGCGTTAAACAATTGCTTAACGGGCTTTGCGTAAGTGCCTCGCAGCTTGGAGATTTGTACCGTATTGCCCTGCGCCAATCGACACCACTGGATCATTTGACCGTGCGGGAGCGTGAAGTCGTGGACGGAGTCACCAAGGGCCTCAGCTTCAAGCAGATCGGGCGCTTGTTATCTTTATCACCCTCAACCGTTTCCAATCACCTGTATCGGGTGTATCAAAAACTGAATATCAGTAACCGGTCAGAGCTGGCAGAAATGATTCAGGAGCACTGACTCTTCGCCATCCGAAAGGATTGATCCAAGTCATTGGCAAAAAACCTTTATATCAACAACAATGATTCATACACCGTCCAATACAGGCGTGCTTTCCCATTCCTGATCGAACAAGGAGTCATCATGAGTCAATACAATAAAATTCTCGTCGCTGTGGAGTGCAGCCAGAGTTCCCGACAGGTGCTGAAAAAAGCGGCTGAGTTCGCCAAGGAGCAAAATGCAGAACTCAGCATCGTTCACGTTGTACTGGATTTAATTATCGCTGACTGGGCCGGCAGCCCGGGTCAGGTTCCGCCTCCGCTGGATCAGGAGGAACTCGCACAAGCCGGAGCCGACTACCTGAAACCGATGATTGAAGAAGCGGGACTGGATCCAAACAAATTGGTTGTCTGCTTTGGCCATCCGGCGCAGACCATTCTCAAACAGGCGGAAAACCAGAAAACGGATCTCATAATCGCCGGCAGTCACAGCCGACACGGGCTAGAAGTACTGCTCGGTTCCACTGCTCACAAGATCCTCAATCTGGCGGAATGTGATGTTTTGCTGATTCGTGTCCCACGAGAATAGAGCGCTCCTTTATCTTCCACTAAAGGCGAGTCATATTTGAAACAATGCGTCTCGCCAAAAGCTATTTGTGACCAGCGGTCACATATGGCAAAGTATCTCTCAGTACAACAAAAATTGCTGAGAGAAACCATCATGACCAGCGCCTCTGTTACCGTAGCGAATACCCACACCCCCATCCCTCTGGAATCTGGACAAGTCTTTCTGGGCTGTCTCCCGGAATTTGGCAAAGCCCCCCTTGAGTTTTTCAAACGCCTTGCCAAGGATTACGAAGACATCGTTGAATTCAAACTGCCTTTCATCAACATTGCACTGGTTACGTCCGCTCATCTGTCCCACCAGATACTGGTCAAGGAAGTAAAACATTTTCGTAAGGCGGACCGGGAAATTCGTATTATGGGCGCCTTTCTTGGCAATGGCCTTGTCACCAACGCCGACCCCCATTCTCACAAGGTACAGCGTAAGCTGGCACAGCCGGGCTTTCATTTTCGCCGCATTCAAGGTTATGCGGAGACTATGAGCGACTACACCGATCGCTATGTGGCACGCTGGGGAAGCGACGAAACCCGAAACATCGCGGATGACATGTTCAAACTGACCATGTACATCGTCTCCAAAACGCTCTTTAACACGGACATGGAATTTCTCGAAAGCGGTGCTGACAAAATCGGTGACGCCATGGCTGAGATTCAGGATGTAACCAATCAGAAGTTCATGCAAATCTTCGAGATTCCCGAATGGCTGCCAACGCCAAACAACCGTCGATTAACAGCGGCTCGTAAAGTGCTTTGCAATACCATTGAAGAGATGCTGGCAGCCAAACATCTGGGCAATGGTGAATACACCGACGACGGCGACTTGATGTCCATGCTGCTGCAGGCGCGCTATGAAGACGGTTCTGCCATGTCACATCAGCAGATTATGGATGAACTGATAACCCTGTTCGCTGCCGGTCACGAAACCACCTCCAACGCCCTGACCTGGACCTGCTATCTTTTGACCCAGCATCCGGACGTGCAGGCTCGCCTTCAGGAAGAGCTGGATACCGTGCTTGAAGGTGACAACCCCCGCTTCGAGGATCTGGAGAATCTAAAATACACCGAAATGGTGATCAAAGAGTCCATGCGCATTCTGCCGCCAGTCTGGACCCTGAGCGCGAGACAGGCCAACGAAGATATCGTCATTGGTGATTATTTCATTCCCAAAGACAAAACCGTTTTCGTTTCGCCCTATGCCAGCCATCATAATCCCAGACACTTCCCTAACCCGGACGTGTTTGATCCTGAGCGTTTTAATGAAGAAAACGAAAAAGCGCTGCCGCGTCACGCCTACCTGCCATTTGGGGCGGGGCCGCGAGTTTGTATCGGTAATTCCTTTGCAATGATGGAAGCAAAACTGATCCTGGCGACTATTGCAAAGCGCTACCATCTGGCTCCGGTAGCGGGTCAAAAGCTTGACCCTCTGGCTCAGATCACGCTGTCCAACAACCAGGGAATGAACGTGCATCTGACTAAGCGCAGCTAATCGTAAATTCCGCGAAGGCAGGGAGCAAAGTAAGGGTTATCTCATTTACCCTCGGACCAAAAAAGGCGCTGATTCAGCGCCTTTTTTCTTTAGAAATGGTCGATTATTGTTCGTTGGCAGCGCATGAAAATCTGGCGGTCTCCAGCCAGCGTCCGCGCCCAATCCGTTTAAGTTTTTCTTTATTGGTCGAGATCTATTTTCCGCGTCTTGCGAATTCGACCAATCACTGATGGTTTCAAACGTTTGGTTTTTGCCAGCCATTTAATAGCGTCCGTCAGGCAGCGATCACTGTCTTTGGGTGTGAGGTCGAAAGTACGATTGGTTTCGTCACAATCATAAAATCCATAGCGCTCCACCACCTCATAGACCAGATCTTTGGTAAACAAAGGCCGAACCCGGATCAGACGACATAGCGTTTCAACAAATCCGGCGAACATCAGGGTCAGGGAACGCGACATACCCAGGTGCAGGGGGCGAATACCCGTCAACGCTTTCAACTTCAATCCGATCTCTTTTACTTCCAGGTTTTCGCCCCCGACCACATAGCGGCGTCGGTTTTCACCTTTGCTGAGTGCGGCCACATGGGCCTTAGCGACATCTTCCACATGGACAAGGTTGAGTCCCCCGCGGTATGTCTGTCCTTTTCCATTTAGCCAGTCCATCACCAATTGATTGGACGGCGTCACCCGATAATCCTGCGGACCAAGAACGATAGCGGGGCAAATCACGATCAATTCAATGTCATACTCGCGCGACAGCTCCTGCGCCACTCGCTCACTCTGTGTTTTCGCCAGATAATAGGGATTGTGCGCATCGTCATTCCAGTCATCTCCACTACGCATCTGATCCGCATTATTGGAAAAGCCAATCGAGGCAACTGAGCTGGTATAGACGATGCGGCCGATACCGGCTGCCTTGGCCGCTTCAAAAATATTTTTACTACCGGTAACCGCTGGCTCAACAATTTCTTCGACTGTATCGGCGATGGTTTTATAGACGGCTGCCAAATGGATAATGGCTTCGCAACCTGACGCCGCATCGACCAGGGCTGACTGATCCATCACATCGCCTCTGACGCACTCTAACTCGAGTCCGTCCAGACCACGCATGTCCGCCGAATCGCGCACGAAGGCTCTGACTTGATGCCCTTGACTGAGCAATTCTCGACAAACATTGGCACCAATGTGGCCATTCGCGCCAGTAACCAAAACTTTCATGCAAACCTCACAAAGCCGTTACCGTGACCGGAACACCGTTGAGTGCAGCATTTCCGGTCAGGGGATCATAGAATTTCTCGTCGGTAATATCGTTCACGCTCACGCCGGCCTGTTCACTGGCAATACCCAGTCTGACACCGGCTCGCTGATGTCCCCAACCGTGAGGCAAACTGATGACACCAGGCATCACCTCATCACTGCTGACAACCGAGGTTTGCACTTCGCCCACTCGCGACTGGATTCGGATCGCCTGACCATCTGTCAAACCTTGTTTTGCCAAGTCCTCGGGGTGCATATAACACTGCCATCGCGGCTTGCCTTTTACCAGCCGATGATAGTTGTGCATCCAGGAATTATTACTACGAACATGCCGGCGCCCTATCAGTCGAAGTGAATCGGTGTCAGTGTCATCAAGACTGTCAGCCAGGCGAGCCAGATCGTCCAGAAATAAGGGCTGCGCAACATCAATTTCGCCATTCCCGGTACATAGACGTTGTTTTAATGACGGCTTTAATGGCCCCAAATCAACACCATGGGGATTGGCTTTCAGCTTGTCGAGACTGAGCGCATGCTCGCTGCCGGCCTGTTTGCCATAGGGTCCCATCTGCAATGCAAAATCCATCATCAAATCGGGCGCAGGCAAAGGTTTGAAATCGAAGCCCTTGCGTCTGCTAATGGCCTCACCCAGGCGGCTTAGTATTTCCCAGTCATGCAATGAGCCTTCGTTTGGCTCAAATACAGGCTCGTTAAAACGCGCGGTATCGCGAATCGCCAGCCGCAAGAAAGCGATGTCATAATGATCATGCTCAAGGGGAGATGTGGGCGGCAGAATGTAATCTGCGTGTCGCGTGGTTTCGTTAATATAGAAATCCAGAGCAACCATGAAATCGAGCTGGGCAAATGCTTCGTCAAGACGACGGCCGTTGGGCGAAGACAGCACGGGGTTCCCCGCCAGCGTGAACATGGCCCGTATCTGCCCTTCTCCGGGCTCCAGTATCTCTTCCGCCAACACGACACTGGGTAACTCTCCGCCAAACTCAGGCAAGCCGCTGACTCGACTGCGAAAACGATCAAAACTGCCCTGGGAACTCTCGCCGGGTTTAACGTAGCCGACAGCCGAACTGGGAACCAGTGCACCACCAACCGAATCCACATGACCAGTCAAGAGATTGATCAGCTGGATTGCCCACTGACACAAGGTACCGAAAGGCTGTACCGATACTCCCATACGACCATAGCAGACCGCTTTTTCTGTCTGAGCCAGGGATCGGGCGATCTCACGAATCACTTTGGCATCTACGCCAGTCACCTTGCTGACCTTCTCGGGAGTGAATGCCGCAACAGCCTGACCAAGGGTTTCAATGCCTCTGATAATGTCCTCTAAGGGCCCGGGCTTAATCAGATTTTCTTCAAACAAAGTCGACAGTATCGCCATCAAAAACAAGGCGTCAGTGCCCGGACGAATGAAATGATGTTCGTCGGCCAGTTCGGCGGTTTCAGATCGACGTGGGTCTATGACAATCACCTTGCCGCCACGCTTCTGAATGGCTTCGAGCCGTTTCTTTACATCGGGTACTGTCATCATGCTGCCGTTAGATGCCAGTGGGTTGGCACCCAGAATCAACATGTAGTCACAATGATCGATGTCGGGAATGGGGAGCAGAAATTGATGACCGTAGAGCTTCAGACCAACAAGCTGGTGAGGCAACTGATCCAGCGATGTTGCAGAAAAATTATTGCGGGTGCGCAGGGCCTTCCGCAATAAACGCCCGTGGGTCAGATTGCCGTAGTTGTGTACGTTAGGATTACCGGCATAGACACCAACAGTGTTATCACCATATTCGGATTGCAGGTCAACCAGGCGTTCAGCAATGTCTTCGATAGCCTCGTCCCAGGATACCTCTATCCAATCATCCCCCACTCGTTTGACCGGTTTTCTCAGTCTATCCGGGTCGTCTTGCAAGTCCTGCAAGGCGATGGCTTTGGGACAGATGTGACCTCGACTCAAAGGGTCGTTGCGATCACCTTTAATGGAAACAATGTCAGTGCCCCGAGTGACAATTTCCAGCCCGCATATGGCTTCACATAAATGGCAGGCGCGATAGTGTGTTTTTTGGGAGAGCTGCGATGCACTGGAATCGTTATGGTTGTCGCTCATCAGATCCTCTTATGTTTATTGTTGATCTTTATACCCAAGCAAGTTGACCATTCGAGCTAGGCATCACCAGGGTTTGTATAGCCCACAGCAATCATCAGGAATGATTGCAGGAACTCGTATTTGACTCAATGAAAGCTTTCGCTTCTTTCGCGTACTTGGCTTCTACCGGTACAAAGTGGCCAACCGTTTCATCGTACGCCATAACATTCCCCTCACCGATGTCGTAAGTCCAGGCATGCAACTGCAGCTTGCCGGTAGCATATTTTGCTGCCACCTGTGGATGTGTCTTCAGATGATTCAACTGCATCAGCACGTTTTCCTCAATCAAGCGTTGCAGCTTTTCTTCCGGGCTCATATCTGGATTCTGTTCTTCAACAATCTGGTGTGCCGCTTTGGCATAACTGAGCCACTGGGATACATGGGGTAAATCAGCAACTGATTCAGGATTCAGCACCCCCATCATCGCGCCACATCCGGAATGGCCACATATAATGATGTGTTTGACTTCCAGTACAGCTACAGCATATTCAATGGACGCTGTGACGCCTCCCGTGAAATTGTTATGGGGCGGTACGATGTTCCCGGCATTACGGATAATAAAGAGCTCTCCCGGTTCAGTCTGAACCAGCAGATTGGGGTCGATGCGGGAATCGGAACAGGTAATAAACAGCGCCTCGGGATGTTGACCCTTCGCGAGCAAATCAAACAGTTCCTTTTTTTGCTCGTATACTTCCTGCTTGAAACGGACAATTCCCCGGGTGATTTTAGGCATCTGTTTTCCTCGACAATTTGGCTGAGCAAATCATATCCCTTGAGCAATGCGGATGGAAGACAGTCCGAGTGAAACTCTGACTTCTGGATTAAAAGTTTTTTATTCCTGACTTTCGAAGCCTTCAGTTCTTCACGATCGAAAGCTTTTGCTGCTACACTAAATTTCAGATCGGATCTCGAATAGCTTCGATCGGTACATGAAGACCTGGTTTAGGATGTATAGGACTTCATATTGAGGCTTCAGATGTCACAAGACATTTCCTACCTTCATCATTCAAGGAATCGCTATGAAAAAACTAATCTTAACTGCGTTTATTGCTTCTACTCCTTTTACTGCTTTTGCCGCGGGCGGCCACGGTCCGGCAGGTTGTGGTCTTGGGTCGCATGTTATTTTCAAGCAAGCCGACGAGTGGCATGAGCACGTGCTGGCAGCAACCACTAATGGCACATCCGGCAACCAGACCTTCGGTATGACCTCAGGTACACTTGGGTGTGAAAGTGCGAACGGTCCGCTGGCATCCGGCGTTAACCTGTTTATTGATGATAATCTGGAGCAACTGGCCTCAGAAAGTGCAAGCGGCCACGGTGAAACTTTGGCGGCGCTGTCCGAGTTGATCGGTATTCAGTCAGAAGATCAGAGCCATTTCACGCTAGCAATGAAAGCGAACTTTGATCAGATCTTCGCTGCAGACAGCAACTCTGCAACGGTATATGACTCGATCGTTTCCATGATGCAGCAGGACATCACATTGGCCAAGTATCTGGGCTAATCTCTCCTGTCGCGAGTGGTCGTTTCAAGCAAAATGTCGACCACTCGCATTAAACTGTTCTGCCGCAATCATTATTAAACAGCCATTACGTCGCCTCCCCAATTCCACTCCAATGCCCAGATATTCATTCAGCTTTCACGCAGTTTTTTCGCGTCCCCGTGCCCTGATCACTGCTATCGTCACCCTGCTTTTCGCAGCATTTGAAGTTCAGGCGCTTGCTCCCGAAAAGCTCGAAGAGGTATCCAGAGATCAACAGTGGCTTCAGCTTCTTCATTACCATCAAACAGGCTTCTTTCCCGCTTTTGAATCTCAAGCTGATGATCAGGAGTTTTTCTTTGCATCAGATGGCAACACAAATCCCCTGTCGGAACTCGTGGCGACTATCAATGCGTTTAACAATCCCTCATCTGATGGGAATTCAGCTCGTTGTAAATTCCCGGCGCGACGGCACTGGATAGAAAACAAACTGCAGCTCGTCTTTCCCGAAAGCAACTGTGATGAATTTGAAAAGTGGTTTGAGAAGATAGATGCAGGTGGTATCACCCTGATTTTCCCGGCTGCCTATCTGAACAGCCCCTCTTCCATGTTTGGTCATACCTTGTTTCGTATTGATCGAAAATCTGGCGGCAATGCGCTGCTGGACTATAGCGTTAACTACGCTGCGAATGCCGATCCGGACGACAATGAATTGGTATTCAGCTACAAGGGACTCAGCGGCGGCTATCCAGGAGTCTTTTCCATCCTGCCTTACTATCAAAAGGTTAAAGAATACAGTTTCCTCGAATCACGGGATGTCTGGGAATATTCCGTAGACATTAATGCCGACGAGATCGCCCAGTTCCTCAGGCACGTGTGGGAAATCAAATCCACCCATTTTGACTATTACTTTTTTACGGAGAACTGCTCCTACCATTTGCTAACGCTACTTGATGCCGCATCACCTCGGTTTAACCTGACCCAGAACTTCCGATTACATGCCATTCCTTCCGATACGGTGAAGGTCATGGAAACGGCCGGTTTACTCAAAGACCCGATTTTCCGCCCTTCCATTCAGAGCCAGATGGAACATATGCGTAAAGAAATGTCAGCAGAGGAGAGAGCTATCGCCAAATCTCTGGTCGAGGATGATCTGGATATCAAAGCAAGCTTGTCATCGTATTCACCCGATAAACAGGCTCAGATTCTGGAACTGGCTTACCAGTATGCGCGATATTTGTCAGTCAGAAAAAAGCAGATCAGTAAGCAGGCCAATCAACGTGCCATCGCACTGCTATCCGCCCGCAGCAAGGTGAGCACAGTAGAAGCCTTTGCAGCGTTCCCAACGCCTGCCTTTCGTGACGACCAGGGCCATGGTTCCCAGCGCATCGACCTTGGCTATGGCTACGAGAGCAAACAACACTTCTTCGATGCCGGTCTGCGCATGGCTTACCATGATCACCTTGATCCCATTCCTGGGTTTATAAAAGGTGCTCAACTGGAAATGTTTCATCTGCGTCTGCGCCAGTATGTTGATTCCAGTAAAGGTCCTCGCCTTCAATCCTTAAAATTCATTGATATCGCCTCACTCAGCCCAAGAAACGAACTACTGACACCGACATCCTGGAGGGTTTCGACGGGCCTGAAGCGGCATGATTATCAACCCGGCGAACTGGCCCCATATCTGGAAGGCGGCGCCGGCAGGAGCTGGCTTTGGGAACAGCACCAGTTTTCCCTGTTGCTGTCGACAGAAATCAACGCCGATAATGACTACAACAAAGGCTTTGCCGCAAATGCAGGGCCGGAAATAAGCTGGCTGATCCAGTTGCCGGATTGGAGTCTTAAGGTCAGCAGCAAGCGTTACTTCCATCTTGCCGGCGCCGATTTTGGCGGCTTTGATGCATCCGTCGAGCTTGGTATCAACCTGTACAGAGATTGGCAAATTGCTTTCCAAGCTCGCTATCGGCATGCAGATCACGAACATGGGGACTTTTTCGATGAAGATAGCGCCGCGAGCACTTCCCTCCGGTATTATTTCTGAACTGTCCATCGATACCACGGACGATGAGCATTTGTTATGCGAATTATTGAAACGGCGCACTTGGCTAAAAAGGCGACGGGAATCTTTTCTTTACTCTGTATTGTGCTGTTGACCAGCGGCTGCAATGCCATGAGTGGGTTTCTGTTTTATCCCCACACCCAGTATTACCAACAGCCTGAAGATCTTGGACTGAAGGCCGAAAGAATCGATCTTGGCTCTGGCAATGAGACGCTAAAGTGCTGGCTATTGAAACCGGAAACACCGCCGTTGGCGACGGTCCTGCACTTGCACGGCAATGGCGAAAATATCAGTACACATATCAACAGTATCGCCTGGCTGGTAGAAAAGCGGTTTCAGGTTTTTATGCTGGATTATCGTGGCTACGGAGCGTCAACGGGTTCATCAACACTGGCATCGGCATTTGAGGATGTTGCGTCAGCGCACCGGTGGATCAGCGAACATAGCGACCTTCCCCTGGTGATTATCGGGCAGAGCATGGGCGGAGCATTCGCAATTACCTATGCAGCCAGTGCTTCCTCTGAGCTCCAGAGCATTGAAGCTGTAATTGCCGAATCAGCCCCGGCAAGCTGGCCACAAATTGCCCGTGAAGCCATGCGCTCCCATTGGCTAACCTATGTCCTTCAGCTTCCCGCGTCGTTTATTCCTTCGCGCTATGATGCGGAAAAGCATGTTCACCAGATACCATTGGATAAAATCATGCTATTGCATAGCCGCCAGGACCAGATCGTGCCTTTTCATCACTCTGAACAAATAGCAGCGAGCGCAAACCAAGGCCTTGAAATCATTGAGACACGGGGCCCGCATATCTATGGCTTTTCAGATCCTGACATTCGAAAAACAGTCCAAGGCTTTATTCTGAAACACACGTCCAATTGATCAATCGTAGCCCCGTCACCCATCAGTTGATCTATATTAGTGAGTATGGTCCAACAATGGGTTTCGATCCGGGGTGGATAGATGGACGCAAATGCTGCACGCTCGCTGGTTAACGAGCTATTTGAGATCGCATGTATTGAGCTGTTTGAATCACTAAACTGCACCGTGCGACCCGCAGAAGCCAATGAGGATCTTCTGGAGCCCGATCCCTTTTCTAGCATTGATGCTGGCTCGGACGAAATGGAACTTCAGATTTTTCTTAAGATTCCCATATCCGTACTGTCTTTGTCCTACCCTGTCACTAACATCATTGAAATCGACGAAGAAAACCTGGAAGACTGGCTTGCCGAGTTGGCCAACCAGTTAATGGGCCGCCTCAAAAGCAAGCTAATCAAATACGGTTCTGATATCCAGCTGGGCCTGCCTGAAAGTTATTTTGATGTCCCATTGCGCACCTTTCGGGAGTTCAATGGAAACGAGAAAGCATTTTATTTTCTGGTCGACAATGAGTTAGCATGCTGCACCCTGTGTCAGGACATCTTCTACGATACCGTCTCCCTTTCAATGGAATCCGACGGGACGGACAAACCAGACGAGGGGGAACTGGAGCTGTTCTAAGCAAATGGCAATCGATAGTCAGGAAAACTCAGCGTGAGTACTCGAAGCGAACAAAAACTGAAAACACGTCGTAATCTCTTGGATGCCGCTCTGGATCAATTGAGCTCGGATCGAAGCTTTTCCAACCTTAGTCTAAGGGAAGTCACCCGCGCTGCTGGCATCGCGCCGACCTCGTTCTACAGGCACTTCGATGACATGAACGACCTCGGTCTGGCGCTAGTCGAAGAAGCCGGACTGGCATTACGACAATTGATGCGCAAAGCGCGAGCCCGAATTAAGGAACAGGGCACCGCCATCGACACTTCTGTCGACACCTTTATGGAATATCTGGTGAATAACACCCATCATTTCAGGCTATTACTGCGAGAGCGAAGTGGAAACTCCCAGGAATTCCGGACTGCCATCCATTTGGAAATCAAACATTTTGTATCCGAACTGGAGGAGTATCTAAAACTGCGGGCAGCAGAACAGAACAGGCCGGCAATCAATGCAGCTATTGTCGCCGATGCAATGGTCACCATCGTATTTCATATGGGAGCTCAGGCCCTGGATGCCTCTCGCAACGAACGTCAGATCCTGGCTGAGAATGCCAAACAGCAATTGCGCATGCTCATGGCTGGCGCCATCTGGTTTGCAGAAAAAACTAGCGAATAGCCCCTGACAAACAGGATTTACTGAATGACGTGCACTGCGCCTGCATTCGCTGTTCCATCGACCAACTCAGATCCCGGCGCCGCAACCACGATACGATCTTCAAGCATGGTCACCGCCGCACCGAACTGCTCAACCTGGGTCAGTCCATTTGCATCACCGCTCCAGCCATAATCGGGCAATAGAACATAGTCCTCACATCCGGCATCAAGTACATTAAAGGTACAGGGGTTATCCGGATCGGTATTCCAGATAGAGGGGCCCTCCACGTAGACAGCATCGGCACTTCGCAAATCCATCAACACATATACGCCCTGCGCAGCGGCACCACCTTCACTGAAATCAAATCCGGGCGCCGTCGCAACAACACTGTTCGTGTTAATGGCCAAAGCCGTGCCATATTTTGCCCCTACACGTTGCTCCGGAAGTTTGCCATAGACGAATCGGGCCCAATTTCCACCGCTATTGCGGTATCCATAGATTGCTCCCGAATTGGCCATACTATTATCATCCAGATCACGACCAAAATAGGTGCCTCGACTGTCCTCGTTCGGAGCGCCAACAAATACTGTCTGATCTGACACTGCAACCGAACTGCCAAACAGATCCCCCGCGTCGGAGTTGGGTGCCTTAACATAAGCAGCCTGCGACCAGATCTCTCCACTGCGCTCAAAGACATACATGGCACCCGAGTTCGGCGCGTCAGTGTTGAAACGCGGGTCATCCGGTTCCAGATTGGCAACGATTACTTCACCATAGAGGATGCCATCGTGGTCACTTGATTCGCCCGGAGCACCAACGACCAGAACGTCATCGTCGATGGCGACAGCAGTCCCAAAGTTATCGTCGGTTTCCGCAACCCCGGCCTTGATTATTCGCAAATAAGTGGGAGTGCCGGATCCGTCCAGCGAATACAGGTACACAGCACCCGCATTGGGCGCAGAAGAGTCAGCAGCGTTTCCCGTATCACTGTCTTCTTTGGGTGCGCCAATCGCCAACTGGCTTTCATCCATTGCCAGTGAAAAACCAAAGGCATCATTAAAGCCTTCTGCGCCCGGTACATTATCCCGGGGTTTGATGTAATGGGTCATACGCCATTCATCACCGGAGCTCCAGCGATAGCTGTAGACAGCTCCGGATTGGCTAGCCAGATTATTGGACAGTGCCGAGGCAACCACCTGATCATCACTGATTCCGTTATCATCTGCGTCCTGCCACACCATAATTCCTTCGGCGATACTGTCTTCTGATGGAGCTGAAACAACCAGGGTGGCTGCTTGGCCATCCTCTGTTTCAACCAAAGCGATCGCGCGACCGAAACCATCACCGGCTTCAGCATTGGGTGCTTTAATGAAATGGGAAAACTGCCAGTTACCGTCTACAAGCTGATACAGAAACACAGCCCCTGATTCCAGGCTGTTGTTATTGTCCACGGTTCCTGCAAGATCTGCCTGGACTTCCCCATCGCTAAAGATGCCGCGGGCGCCACTGTCATCGCCCGGTACGGCTACCGCCAACCAGGACCCACTGACTGCTACCGCCGAACCAAACCGGTCATCCTGATCGAGCTCCAGTGCAGAGCTATCCAGCTCACTTGTTATCGTTCCATCCAGGTTCTGACGGGTAATACTCAAGGTATATTCCTGTTCAACACTGACAGAACGTTTTCTGACCGACTCACTACCATCACCATTGGCGTCGTAGATTACCTCACAATCAGTATCGAGGACCGGAACCTCATATTCCGCTTCGAGCATAATCGTGAGTGTATTCTGATCTGCTACAAACAGGTCATTTTCAATTACCTGGGTGGACGTATCGGCCGCGATTACTTGTTCGGCCTCACTAAGCGGTGAGTCAGGGTCGTCCTTAACAAATTTCCAGTTCAGTGTGATCGGCCCCATTTCAGGTAGCTCTTCACTGCTGGTAAACACGATAGGGTCATCAACCTCCGGATGATTCAGGACAAAGCTATTCCATGCGCTAACGCTGGAGGGAAAGGTATCCACTTCAAAGATATCCAGATTCAAGATCAGTTGTTTGTAAAAGAACGACGTTTCGACCTGGTAGTCGGCTGTGTCCGGGTCGTATGCAATGGGCACAGACGTTCCATCGAGTGACATATCCTCAAGCATGTTCACGGCGGGCGCTGGATACAAACAGGCTTCTGCAACAGCTGGGAAAGGATCCGGTTCGCTCAGAGGATTGTCCCTGCTACAGGCCGAAAGCAAACAAACAGAGAGCAAAACAGTAGTTGTCAGGAAGCGCTGGCAGGCAGGCATGTAGGGTGATTTCCTTGTAATTTGATTCGCGATCATTGCTGCAAAGACACGCCATTATACGTGCCTGAATCCGGAGCTTAAGAGATATTGCCCACATTTTTGTGCGGCAGCACTGCGTCACAAATGATTGTGTTAAAATTTCGTTTCTTTTTCTTCTTCAACGAATAAGCAAGCCCCTTATGTCAAGTAGTAGAACCAGCCAGGAGATAAATCGCCGTTTTTGTGTTGCCCCAATGATGGAATGGACCGACCGGCATTTCCGTTATTTCGCGCGTCTGTTGTCTTCCAGTACCGTCCTGTATACAGAGATGGTGACGAGCGGGGCGATCCTGTTTGGTGATGAAGAGCGGCATCTGGCCTACAACGAAGAAGAACACCCCTTGGCGCTCCAACTCGGCGGAAGTGATCCGGAAGATCTGGCGAAATGTGCTCAGATTGCGGAACGGCGCGGCTATGATGAAGTCAATCTCAACGTCGGCTGCCCAAGCGACAGAGTCCAAAACAATATGATCGGTGCCTGTCTGATGGCCCACGCAAGTCTTGTCAGAAACTGCCTTAAAGCCATGTCAGACGCGTGCTCCGTCCCGGTGACTATCAAGCATCGAATTGGTATAGATGAACTGGAATCCGAACAGTTTCTCTTCGACTTCGTCGGTACCGTCCGGGAATCAGGATGCCACACCTTCATCGTCCATGCTCGCAAAGCCATTCTCGAAGGTTTAAGCCCTAAACAAAACCGCGAAATACCACCATTGATATACCCACGAGTATATCGACTGAAAGAGGAATTCCCTGATCTGGAAATCATTATAAACGGCGGAATCAAAACCCTTGAGGAATGTCGAGAACATCTACAACACACTGATGGCGTCATGCTGGGACGCGAGGCCTATCAAAATCCCTGGCTCTTATCTCAGGTTGATGCGCAGATATACAAACGCCCCGCCAAAGTGATGACGCGCCATGAGGCCTTGCGGGCGTTTTTCCCTTATGTTGAATCGCAACTGAGTCAGGGCCTGAAGCTAAACTACATGACGCGCCATATACTCGGCCTTTTCCACGCCTGCCCGGGAGGTAAACAGTTCAGACGCCATTTGAGTGAAAATGCCCACCGGCCGGGTGCCGGTATCGACACACTTCAGGCAGCACTGGATCTGGTTCCTGAACAGCTTCCACACCTTTCAGGGACATCGTAAAACTCTAACTGAGCTGCAGCGACGTATAATTTAATATTTGTGACATTAAACCCACCTACACTGCTTGCCTTTTTTAGACACTTTGGCGAGTCTTACTAAACAACAATGCAGCTTCTTGAAACGATTCATACTTCAAGACATCTCGATAACATTTATTTCGCACGGGTAGTCAAACAACATGACAAATCAACTCGAACAACTCCGAACCATGACAACGGTCGTCGCTGACACTGGTGACCTGGAAGCCATTAAGCAATGGCAACCGGAAGATGCGACGACCAATCCTTCGTTGCTGTTAAAAGCGGCTGCCCTTCCCACTTATCAAACACTGATTCGCTCAATCGTGGAAGAGGTTCGAGGTGAAAGTGCGTTGTCAGGCGAAGAGCAGTTATCGGAAGCCTGCGACCGTCTTGGTGTTGCCGTGGGTAACGAAATTCTGGGGGTTATTCCCGGTCGTGTTTCCACTGAAGTCGATGCTCGCTTGTCATTCAATACTCAAGCGACAATAGAAAAGGCAAAGCGCCTGATTAACCTGTATGAAAATCATGGGATTACGCGAGATCGCGTCCTGATCAAGATTGCCTCAACCTGGGAAGGTATTCAGGCTGCCAGGGTGCTTGAGCAGGAAGGTATTCAATGCAACCTGACGCTACTCTTCAGCTTCAGCCAGGCTGTCGCCGCTGCGGAAGCCGGTGCATTTCTGATTTCACCGTTTGTAGGCCGCATTCTTGACTGGTACAAAGCAGCGACAGGTAAAAGCGAGTACAGTCCCGCAGAAGATCCCGGCGTGCAGTCCGTGACCCGTATTTATAACTATTATAAGTCCCAGGGATACGAAACCATCGTGATGGGTGCCAGCTTCAGGAACATCGGTGAAATCACCGAGCTGGCAGGCTGTGATCGTCTAACCATCAGTCCTGACTTGCTGGAAAGTTTGAGCAAGGCAAGTGACAAACTTGAGCGAAAACTGTCACCTGATTCGCTGTCTCCTCACGACCGGATAGCCCTCAATGAAAGCGATTTCCGTTGGCAAATGAACGAAGATGCCATGGCAACGGAAAAACTCGCTGAGGGCATCCGCAAGTTTGCAGCTGACCAAATTCTACTGGAACAACAACTCAAAGGTTTCTCACTTTGATTAAAGCGCTAAAAGCACTACTTAAAGGTTCTCCGAGTGAGGCAAACGAAGACCAGGGCCACTATGCATTACCAGCCTTGGCGCTTCTTGTAGAAACGGCCAAGGCAGACCATTCCCTGGATGATGAGGAACTGGTCCGGGTAATCGAACTGGCTGAGTCGCATTTCGCCGTCTCCGATGAAGAATCTGCAGTATTGATGGATCTCGCCAGAGAGCAAACTGACTCCGCGACTTCATTGTATGAATTCACCTCGATTATCAACGAACACTATTCAGACAATGATAAATACGCCCTTGTGCTGGCCATGTGGGAAATTGCCTATGTAGACGGCCGGATAGATCGTTATGAGGAACACCTGATCCGAAAAGTAGCTGAACTGATTTACGTGCCTCATGTGAAGTTTATTGAGGCAAAGCACTCTGCCCGCTCTGCTGCAGGTCTTGATGATTCGGGTGGTAGCTTGCTGGGATGATTATAGTCGGACACCGCGGTGCCAGAAATGAAGCGCCTGAAAACACAGTGGCTGGATTTGTTCATGCCCAGCAACATGGCTGTGAGTATTTTGAACTGGATGTACAGCTTTCATCCGATCACCAGCTCATGGTGTTTCATGACACCTCACTGAAACGCACTACCGGTTATCGTAAGAAAATGACCAGTTGTGAGAGTGGGTTTCTCAAGCAGCTGGATGCTCGACTCAATACGCCAGGCTGGCCGGAACCCGCTCCTGTTCCCACCTTGCAAGAGGTTCTCGATAGCGCTCCCCACGTCAAACACTGGCAGTTTGAAGTCAAACCCGACAGCCGCACACGCCTTATTATCATCGCCAATCGCCTCAATCAGCTCATTCAGGAACGCGGTCTCGAGCAGTGTGCGACTATCACTTCATCCAGCCGCTGGTTATTGTCGTATTTGAAAAGCTCAGTGAATTCGAAGGTATCAACCGGGCTGGTCGCAGAATGGCCACTGCCGGAACCGGTAGCAACGGCTTCGGATCTCGGTTGCGATTACCTGTGCGTACATCACAGTCTCGCCACACCTGATTTGATCGCACGGGCTCACGAAAAAGCCATGCATGTCTCGGTTTGGACGGTCAATGACCTTCAGCACATGCACGAACTGGAAGATGCCGGTGTCGATAGCATCATTACTGATATACCCAGTCGGGCTCTCGCGCATTACCAAAGTGTTTCAGCGTAATCGAAAGCACTCAGGTACACTGAACTTGAATCGCTAAAACCTTTTTCAGCACCTTCTTGTTTTGCCCCTTTAGACCAAAAAAAGGACGATAGTCAGTCGTCCTTTTTTTGTTCAATCCCCTTTCTTAATATCAATAATCCAGAGGATCATTCGGGTCCGTGCCATAAAGTACTTCATAGGAATCCGTCCACAGATCTCCATCCGTATCATCCAGCATCGGATCAGTCGCATAGTTAAATTCCTCTATGTTGGTCAGCGCGTCCCCATCCGGATCTTCATATATATCGTCGGCATCTTCGTCATCCAGTCCATAGAAGTCCTCATAGATACCCGAAATACCATCGTCGTCAAAATCTTCCAGCCCTATTCGTTCCACATAGATCTGGTTGACATCTTCACTGACGATCATGATTTCATCCAATACATCCTCTCGCGGAAGTAATCGAAGCACACGTTCAGATTCGGACATGGGCGGCAACAAGTACTTGTTCACACCCTCGTTCTGACCAGCGATCTCTTCAAGATACAAGGCGTTGTTTGTCACACTGTAATCACTGGCCTGCTCGGTCGCCAACTGGTCGCGCTCCACCACGCCAACAAAGTGACCGGCGAGTTCGCGTAAATCCGTGAACTGTCCAAAAGTACTTTCGCGATAGGATTTCGACAGGTCGCCCAACACGGGATAGTTGCCCAAATCAAGATTGAATTGCTGCCCTGAACCCAAAGTCACACGTGAGCGGTCCTCAGACAATGCGATTGGGCCCACAATGGTCGCTCCCAAATCAGCCTCGCCAGAGAACGTCGGTGCACCAACAAAAGTATGGGTACCGGTATCCACCTCAACATACCCAATATCACTGGCGGCATCGCCTGAAGCAGCCAGCAAACCGTATAGACGGTTATTATCGCTAAGCCACAAACCACTGGACAGGTTCAGATCGGTACCAAGAATGCTGTCATTGGCATCCAGTTCACTACCACCGATCACGCCTGGTGCAAATATCAGATAATCAAAGAGATTATCCGGACGAACCAACTTGAGCACGACCGAGCTTCCGGCAATGATTACATCACCCATGCTTCGGCCAGCCAACGATACTGTAACAAATGCTGTTTCCGCGCCGGTTTCCAGATCCCGATATACCACCGTTCCATCGCTATAGGCCAAATAGATTCGGTTACTGCTTTCGGAATACTCGAAGGCGACCAGGTCATCAACCGGCGTAAGCTCTTCCAGATATTCGCCGTTGAAATAGTCGAAACGCACCAGACGATCCCACTCTTCCGAAAAGAAACCGACCTGATATTGTGGCTGAGGCGTAAGACCGGTTGACCAGCGCGTATGGCGAATCTGCTCGATACCGCCCTGCTCTGCCATCCAGGATGCATAGCACTGTGCCTGTTCAATCTCTTCATTGAAGAAACCATCAGAAGCAAGTGAACAGGCTGGGTCCAGGGCAAAGTGGTCAATAAAGACTTCACCGGTCTCTCTTTCTTCCCTGTCTCTCACCCCGTCAAAGTCACTGTCGACCTGATCAGGATAGGACTTGTAAACCACTTTGAAGCAGTAGTTTACGCCCGCAACATTCGGCACAAGGATTTCGTCCTCCAAACATGCTCTGCCACTTGCCACTTCAGGGGGTCGCAAGAGTTCAAGATCATCCCGAATTCCATCCTCATCCGTGTCTAGCAACGATGGATTGGAATTGGTTACGAGCATCTCCACACCATCCAACAAGGAATCACCAATGCCGTCTTCACTTCTGTCCGTATCGGCAACCAGCACATCGGTGTTTTCATTGTTCTGATCGAGCACATTGACGTAATAGTCACCATCAATGTCCTCATTTCCATCCTCTACTCCGTTGCCATCCGTATCGACATTGAGTGGGTCAGACAAAATGAACAGGTCACTATTGCGCGAGAATGGATCAAACCCTATGGGATCAGCCTCAGGATCAAAACCGCTACCTTCGGAGAATTCAATCAATGCCATTTCGGTGAAATCCGTCAGGCCGTCTTTGTCCGAATCCTGCTCATTTGGTTTGGAGAACTGGCGTACATACAGCGTACCAATACGTTCGCCCAATGCATCAATTAGATCAAAGGTAAGCAATTCGTTTTCGACAGCCTCGAAAGGTGCGGGATTCCAGCCTCCTTGCCCATCCCGAGAGTTAGTACTGGACAATCCGTCTACGCCTGTTGATATAACATTGTCATCATCATCAAGGGCATAGACCCAAACTTCATAGCTATCCGCTACTCCATCAGCATCCGTATCCGGTTGAATCGGACTTGTGTTCAGGTACAAAGGAGATTCGATACCATCAATCAAGCCGTCGCCATCGGAGTCATGCTCCAACGGTGCCGTATCGAGACCATCGATGATCAGATCACAATCTGTGTCAGCCAGCAGAGGATTCAGACCTTGGGCGATCTCGTCACCATCCTGCAAACCATCACCATCGGTATCCGGATTGGTCTTATCCAAAGCGGAAAGCTGAGATGCAGGTGAACAGGGCGTCAGAGCAACAACATCAAAATCATCTTCTTCCTTGTCACTGACGCCATCACCATCAGAATCATCTTCCAGCAGGTCAGACGGATTAGCGCCCGAATCGTATTCGTCACCATCAAGGATTCCGTCACCATCTGAATCACTGTTGTTGGGGTCGGAACCGAGAATCAATTCAAGCTGGTTAGTCAAACCGTCGCCATCATTGTCTTCCCTGGCATCATAGAGTCCGTCCCCATCGCTATCTCCCATGCGCCAGTTAGTGCCGGTAATGCGCAACTCTGCGGCATCACTCAGCCCATCTCCATCGTTGTCTTCATCACCATCGAGAATACCGTCGTCGTCAGTATCCGTATCGGTAGGATTGGTAAAGGTTACATGAAGCTCATCAAAATCAGACAAGCCATCACCGTCAGTATCATTGGAACGTGGGTTCGTTTGTTGACCAGCTCCAAGCTCAGGATTCAATTCCTCAAAGTCAGTCAAACCGTCATTATCGGTATCTGCTTCACCGGGATTAGTACTTGTACCCGACGCTTCTTCAAAGTCTGATAACCCATCACCGTCGGTGTCATACAGGCGGGGATCTGTTGTCGTGACAGGATCTCGACCAAAATTAAATTCAAGCAAACTGGCTTCGTCATACTCGAACTCATACTCATACTCAAGGTTGTCGGGCAGACCATCACCGTCGGTATCTGTCTTGGTCGGATCGCTATCGAAAGGATCACCTGGATCAAGATTTAACTCGACACGATCATGTATACCGTCACCGTCACCATCTTTCGAGTTAGGCAAAGATTTATATACTACGATCTCGAGATAGTCCGACACGCCGTCACCATCCGTGTCTTTCTTGTTGAGATCGCTATTACCGTTTGCATATTCGACGTTATCAAGTACCCCATCTCTATCCGAATCTTCCGGGAATTCACAGATGAGATAAATACGAGCCGCACAGGAACCAATTTCAACTTCGGTTTGGTTATTCAAACCATCACCGTCTTCATCATCAAGCGCATCGGAAATCAAATCGCCATCCGTATCTGCAATCAGATGATTGGTCAGTGTTCTGGTCAGTTCATCCCAATCACTAAGACCATCACTATCGCTGTCTAAAGCCTTCAACTGGGCGATCAATGTAGGCGCATTGGCATCGGCAACGGCGACATTGGTGCCGGTCACATTGACCTCGATACCATCAATCAGACCATCACCGTCCATGTCCCGGAGTGTTCTGTCACCTGTTTCGACATTATCTGCCAAGCCATCGGAATCGGTATCGGAATAAATCGGGGATAATCCGGCAGCCAGTTCAGCAATAGTACTGAGCCCGTCACCATCAAAATCTTCATTGGCGTCGGTAGTGCCATTGCCATCCGTGTCAACCAGATTGATATCCGTACCGAGAAGATTAAGTTCGGTTCGATCTGCGATTCCGTCACCATCGGTATCTTCATTGCCATCAAGAACCGAATCAGCATCCGTATCCGGGTTGTTGAAATCAGTCCCTGTGATCATCAATTCCTGGTAATCCGTTAAACCATCGCTGTCCCGGTCCTCCCGATCATCACGAATACCATCTCCGTCGGTATCCTGATTATCGACGGCCGTCCCTGTAAAGTTCAGCTCCTGAAGGTTGGTTAAGTTGTCACCATCAGCATCTTCATCGCCGTCGTCAGTTCCGTCACCATCCGTATCCACTTCCGTCGGATCGGTTTCAGTCAAAACAACCTCAATCAGATTGCTTAAACCATCGCCATCCCGATCCTCGTCACCATCATTGATGCCATTTCCGTCAGTATCGATCTCCAAGGGATTGGTGTTAGTGAGATTCAGCTCCTGCTGGTTGGTCAAACCATCGCCATCGAAATCACGTGTTGCATCCGAGATAGGATCTGAATCAGGATCATCTGGATTAACACCAGACTTATCGAATGGCGTGCCCAGAATGTTCAATTCCTGTGCATCCGTTAGGCCATCGCTATCGCGGTCTTCAGCACCGTCGTCGGTACCGTTTCCATCAGTATCCGCAAGTAACGGATTCGTTTCCGTAATATTAAGTTCCTGAGCGTCGGTCAAACCATCTCCATCTGTATCCTCATCGCCATCCAAAACGGTATTGTCATTTGAGTCGGGATCCGATGGATCCGTCATCGTAATCGTCAATTCCTGAGCGTTTGTCAGACCATCCTGGTCCGTATCCTCACTGGCGTCAGTGCGTCCATTGCCATCTGAGTCAGAATCATCGAAGGGCGTCAACGTTTGATTAAGCTCTTGTGCATCCGTCAAACCATCGCCATCGCTATCCTCGTCTCCATCGGCTACTCCATCACCATCGGTATCTGCGATGTCTGGATCTGTCCCTATCAAGGTCTCCTGATAATTGGTCAGTCCGTCGCTATCGTTATCGGGAGAGTTACGACGATTATCAGCATTATCCCGGGGATCGGTGCCGGCATCGATCTCAGTCCGATTGGAAAAGCCATCACCATCGGCATCATCCATTCCATCCGAAATACCGTCAGCGGGAACAGAACTGTCGGCCAATAGTGGATTGGTATTGGTAAGGTTCAACTCCTCCCAGTTGGTCAAACCATCGCCATCTGGATCTTCATCTCGGTCTGAAACACCATCGCCGTCATCTTCATAGTGATCCAGCACGCCGTTCTTGTTGAGATCCTCTCCTTCGTCCAGCACGCCATTATCATTCAGATCTTCGTACAGTCGATCAATCAGACCGTTCTCATTGAGATCTTCTCCGCTATCAAGCCTGCCATTGCCGTTCGCGTCTTCCGTCGGGATATCCAGGACACTATTGTTATTTTGGTCCTCACCTGCATCCAGCACGCCGTTACCGTTGAGATCCTCACCTGCATCCAGCACGCCGTTACTGTTGAGATCCTCACCGTCATCCAGTTGTCCATTTCCTGCATCTGAATCAATTTTCAGCGGGTTAGTATTTGTATTATTCAACTCTTGCGCGTCGGTCAAACCATCGCCATCGGAGTCTTCATCCCCATCATCGGTACCGTTGCCATCACTATCAAGTGCCGAAGGGTCTGTCCTGAGAATATTGAGCTCGTGAGCATCACTAATACCATCCCCATCGCTATCCACATCACCGTCCATGATGCCATCAAGAGGATCTGAACTGTCAGCAGCCAATGGGTCAGTATTGGTAACTGTCAGCTCCTGAAGGTTGGTCAAACCATCATTGTCGGGGTCTTCATTACCATCCAGAATGCCATTTCCATCTTCGCTGTGGTCAAGACGGCGATTACTATTCAGATCCTCAAACAGGTCATCAATCTCTCCGTTGCCGTTGAGATCCTCACCGGCATCCAAAAACCCATTTGAGTTAAAGTCTTCCGTTACTCTGTCGAGCACACCATTGCCATTAGTATCCTCGTCAGGATCCAGGACACCGTTTTCATTCGCGTCTTCACTGATATCGAGAATACCGTTGCCGTTTAGGTCTTCCCAAAGAAGATCGATCAGGCCGTTGCCATTCAGGTCTTCGCCTGGATCCAGGACGCCGTTTCCATCAGTATCTTCGGTGTATACGTCGAGCTCACCATTGTTATTGCGGTCTTCGCCAACATCGAGAATGCCATTGACGTCAGAATCAATCTTGAAACGATCAGTTTCAGTCTGGTTCAGTTCCTGCGCATCAGTTAAACCATCGCCATCGCTATCTTCTGCACCGTCAACCGTTCCATTGCCATCGCTGTCAGCAACCTCCCAGTCAGTACCAGTTATATTCAGTTCCTGGGCATCGGTAAAGCCATCGCTATCCGTATCGACGTCACCATCATTAACATCATCTTTTGGATCAGAGCTATCTGCTAATAAAGGGTCAGTCATGGTGATGGTCAACTCTTGCAAATTCGTCAATCCATCAGCGTCCAGATCTTCTGCTGCATCATTTGTCCCATCTGCATCCGAGTCAGAAGTGAAGGGATCAGTTAGCGTACGGTTGAGTTCTTGTGCATCTGTAAGGCCATCTCCATCGCTATCTTCTTGGCCATCATTGGTGCCGTTCCCGTCTGAATCGATATTGCTCCAATCTGTTAGCAACTCATTGAGTTCCTGAGCATCAGTCAGGCCATCTCCATCGCTATCATTGTCCCCATCCAATATGCCATCTACAGGAACAGAGCTGTCTGCCAAAACTGGATTGGTAAGGGTAATATTTAGTTCCTGGAAGTTTGTCAGGCCATCGGCATCAGCGTCTTCGCCGCCGTCGGGAATGCCGTTACTGTTGGAATCGCTTTCCAATGGATTGGTATTGGTTACATTCAGCTCCTGGGAATCTGTTAAACCGTCACCATCTCGATCCTCATCGGGGTCATCAACACCATTGGAGTCTGTATCTACCAGCGACCAGTCCGTTCCCAAAATGGTGATTTCATCCACATCACTTAGACCATCTCCGTCGAGGTCTCCCTCTGAATCATTCGGATCAGTCCCATAAACATTGATTTCATCATTGTCCGTCAAACCATCGCCATCGGTATCCGTCGACAAGGGATTGGTAAACAAAACATTAACTTCAGTGCCGTCATCGAGCCCATCGCCATCAGAATCTGCTACCGCAAAGCGAGTACCGTGAGTGTTCAACTCTGCCGCATCGCTTAACCCGTCACCATCGCGATCTTCATCACCGTCATCAGTACCATTGGTATCCGTATCCACTACCTCAGGGTCTGTATCGGTAATACTCAGTTCCTGGTTATTAGTTAGGCCATCGCCATCAATGTCTTCATCACTATCGGGAGTTCCATCATCGTTAGAATCACGAAGCAAGGGATCGTAATCAACGAGGCCATTCTCAAAACCATCATTGAGTCCGTCACCATCGGTGTCGGCGACGAAAGGCTTGGTACCCAGGTTAATTTCCTGGAAATCGTTTAGTCCGTCACCATCAGGGTCGGCACGTCGTGGATCCGTCTTATGAACAAAGATTTCATCGCCATCACTCAAGCCGTCGCCATCGGTATCCGCTGAATTGGGGTCGGTTCGATAACGTTTGACTTCGATGTAATCGGTCAGGTTGTAGACAATGGGGTTTTCGGGGTCCGGATCTGGATCGACATAGATGTCACCATCCGAATCTGCATTCAATGGGTCCGTGCCGTACACATTCTCCAATGCATCAGAAAGTCGATCGCCATCGCTATCCTTGCTATTCGGATCAGAACCGAAAACGTTTTCCTGCTGGTCTGAGAGCCCGTCGCCGTCGGTATCGGAACTGAAGGGATCAGAACCGTCTGCAATTTCTTCAGCGTTGGTGCGACCGTCTCCATCTGCATCCGCAACACCATCTGCTCCGGAGTTCGGATCTGTCGCAAATATTTGAATCTCGACAGCATTAGTTAAGCCATCGCCGTCATTATCCGCACCTGCGTCATTAACCAATGGATTCGTACCCGCTGAAATTTCAACATCATCTGACAGACCATCGCCATCCGTATCGGCTAGGACCGGGTTAGTACCATGGGTATTGATTTCATCGAAATCTGAAAGCGTATCGGAATCGGTATCTTCAGAAGCGGGGTCAGTTTCAATAGCTAGACCGCCATTTCCACTCACTTCCGTAGCATCATCGATACCATCCCCATCACTATCAGTAAGCAAAGGATCACTCTGATACAGATACAGCTCGTCTCCGTCGGATAGACCATCGGCATCGGTATCGGCTGCACCCAGATTCGTCTCGCCATTAAATTCCTGGAGGTCCGTCAGTCCGTCGTCGTCGGTATCGCTGTCATTTGGATGGGCAAAAACAGATATCGACGCAAAAGTATAGTTAAACTCCTGGCTATTGGTCAGGCCGTCATTGTCCGTATCTTCCTGATCATCTGTGAGTCCATCTCCGTCTGAATCCAGTTCAATGGGACTGGTATTGGTGAAATTGGCTTCATAGCTATTGGACAATCCATCACCGTCCGCATCTTCGTCACCATCATTGATCGTGTTGCCGTCTGAATCTGCAACCGTAGGATCGGTTCCCAACAGCCGTTCTGCCCAATCGTTCAGGGAATCACCATCGGCGTCAGGATCCAGAGGATTGGAACCGAATACACTTTCCTCTCCGTCAGATAAACCGTCGTTATCCGAATCCGGATCCAGGGGATCTGTGCCGTCCGCAAGTTCGACATCGTCCTGCACTCCATCAGCATCGGTATCGGCAGCAGCGGGATCAGTCAAATGAGTATTGATTTCATCATCATCATTTAGTGTGTCAGAGTCTGAGTCCGCTAAAGTCGGATTCAAACCATTCTGGATTTCAAACAGATTGCTTAGTGAGTCCCCGTCACTGTCTGCGCCCGGGGCAAGCAAGCCATAGAGATCTTCAAAGAAATCACTGATTCCGTCTGCGTCGGTATCGGCATCAAGGAGACTGAAATCTGGCGAAGCTAAACCGGCTTCATAGGAATCGGACAGACCATCCCCGTCCGTATCCGGATTAAAATCAGACGTACCCAGGACGGCCTCTTCGAGACTGCTCAGACCATCACTATCGCGATCTTCGTCAACGTCATTCACGCCGTTCCCGTCAGAATCAGCAGACAGACGGTCGGTATCGGTGATATTCAGTTCCTGGGCGTCCGTCAGGCCATCGCCATCACTATCCAGACCAACATTACTGACCAATGGATCTGTGCCCGTTATGGCAGTCTCCTGACCATCCAACAGACCATCGCCATCCGTGTCTGCGACCAACGGGTTGGTGCCAGCAATCAACTCATCGCCATCACTAAGCCCATCATTATCCGAGTCTGCAGAACCAACAACTGTACCGTCCCGGAGTTCGCAGTAATCTACGAGACCATCAGAGTCACTATCGAGATCAGGGTTGTAGATGAAATTTTCATACATATCACCGAAGGTATATGGAACATCCCGAGAGCACTGCAAATCTGGATCGGCTCCCGGGGCCAGGACACCCGAGTTATATTCATTGGGCCCGGAATCATCCGTGCCAGCGTACGCTTCCCACCAACCTGGTAGTCCATCACCATCACTGTCACCTACTGCAAACCGTTGAAATGACAGCCCCAGTCCGGTTTCATCGACGCTTTGTTTTTGCCGACTGATCGCCATAACATCATCACCCACCGGCAACAGCGCCAAGACATCACTGTAGAGAATCTGTTCATTCAACTCCCAATAGCTGTCCGCATCAATCGTGTCTTGCAAGACCAAACGAAGTAAGGGCGACTGGGCAGACACGGTGATTTGATGCCCTTCATGTTGTAAACCATACGCGAAGCTTGCCGCTGTGCTTAACCACTGTTCGGCAGTCAGGTCATAACGATGACCAGAAGCAAAATTGAGAACGCGATCTCCAGCCAGTTCCTCCAGGAACACCGGACCAGCCAGAGCAGAGGGACGGTTTAGGGGATTGAAGAAGGTCGACACCGAAACGATATCCAGTTGACCATTCAGGTTATCGTCCTCTCCCCCGTCTAGAACACCATTACTGTTAGCGTCTTCATTTGGGAACTCCATGACCTGAGGCGTTAGCTGACCGGTATTGTCTGTAAGCAGAAGCTGACTGCGCGCAGCATCCAACCAGGTACTGCTACTAATGCCGATTTCTGTTGCCACTACCTGTACCGGGAAATCAACCGCCACTCCGGTATAGAAGACATAGATTGCTGAATCGCCGACATTATCTGCCGCTTCAACCAGTAACAAGTCGCCCTTATCAAGAACATAAGAGGGGCTTAGTGAAGATCCCAGATACAGCTCGCGGTCGATACTGTCAGTGTTCGAGTTGTAAAGAACGACGGTACCATTGGGATAGGCCAGCCATAAAGAATCAACATCATTCGCTCTGTAGGCCAGCGCAGTCACGTTATCCATAAGCACGTCGCTACTCAGCGCAGAAAGGTAGCGCTGCGCCCTGGCATCATATCGAAGAATGTCGGACCAGCCATAAGTGAACATAGACAGCTGTTGTTCACTGTTATCGTCAAGCTGCTCGACTTGACTCACGCTGATCTGGCCAATGCCTGGCTGTTGTGCCAGCCAGGTGGAATAGCAGGTTCCGGCAGGAACCATTGGTTCAGCGTCACTGAATTCGTAGTCACTGATATCACCGACATTCAGATAGCCTGCGGGCAATGCGCCCGGATCCTGGGCCGCAGTTTCGCCGCCATCAACAATCCCATTGTCATCTGTATCGACGTCTGCAGGGTTGAAGCCCAACAAACGGACTTCAATACCATCCGGAATGCCGTCACGGTCTGAGTCAACCCGAAGGGGTGATGTTCCCAGGACCTTGACCTCGAGCCCATCAGATAGGCCATCGTTATCAAAATCTGGCGTCAGAGGATCGGTGCCTTCGACTAGCTCGCGGCTGTCGAACAAACCATCATTATCTGTATCAGGATTATTGAGTAATGTCCCCAGAGCCAGCTCGTCTGCATTACTCAAGCCGTCCCGGTCGAGGTCATCTTCATCAGCAACGAGTGGAGAATTCGGATCGAGAGGATCCGATGCAAGCTCATTGACTTCATAGCCATCGGAAAAACCGTCCCCATCGGTATCATCAACGGTCGGGTCAAGACAGGCATTTAATGGGGCACAGTTTGCGGCATTACCCGCATACAAAAGCTCTTCGCCATCACTCAGACCGTCTTCGTCGGTATCAAATTTTGCTGGAATACTGTTAATGCCGGGCCGGAGGAAAATCTCATCCAGATCCGCAGCGCCATCACCATCGATATCATCTGGAGAGCCCTCGGATGCCACTGAGCACGCCGCATCGTGTCTGAAATAGTCGGAACGATTGGGTACACCATCCCCGTCAAAGTCGAAGTCATAAGACAAAACGTCTTCGGCATCCATTCCAAAATACAGCACTGCGGTATTCTCAAAGCGTGTTGGTTCAAGGTCATCGTCAGGGTTGGCATCTTCCATCTCGAGAACTAACTCAACTCTGTCGCCAAACTCCAGATTTTCCGTTGGGTACTCGTACTCACTTACTGAACTATCCAATACGCCATTAATAAACCAGCGCGGAACGTAATCACTCAAAGATACATCTGTATAAATGGAATAATCGAAAACAATACTATTGGCCGTCATAGCCTCGACCAGGGTCGAGTCATTGGAGTCAATACCCTGATAAGTTAGCGAGTAGGTGTCGGTCTCATTGTCAAACTCGGGAACATATACCGTGCGCCTGTTTGTGAGGCCGTTCGCTGGGTTTGATACCTCTTCGTCGGGATACGAGTAGTTGAACGCGACAGACACATCCTCACCAAATCTTAATTGCGACGCTGCATCCGTTGGGAAAGTGAATGACGTTTCCAGAGCCAGCTGAGCTTCTAGTTCTTCAGAAGTCAGGGTGCTGTTCCATTCCCATACGGGTGTGAAGTAACGTTGGAAAAATTCATCGTTACTGGTACCCGCAGACAAAGTGATCACCGCATCGCGTCCTTCACCCACCACATTGACAGTTGGTGCCAGAGTCTGCGGGTCCCCAATTACGATGGTAAAAAATGTTTCAAGCAATAATTCTTCCGGGCCATGATCCAAATACACTTCAGCCGTGACCATATCTCCGAATTCGGTGCTATTACTGTCAAAACTGAACGGATAGCGTTTGTTCAGAAAAGCAAACTTGTTTTCTGTTTCCAACTCGCCATTCTTGAACCACTTAACAAACAGCTTGTCCTCGACGAAACTCTGGGAAAGATCAAGGCCCGTCGCCGCCAGCACAATGTCGTCGTTATCACCGAAGAATCGACCAGCTAAATTAAATCCCTGCGTATCCAGCACAGAAACCGGAACATTCGCAACAGAATAATTGATCCCATCAATATCGGCGTTTAAAGAAAACCTTACTACGTCACCAAAGAGTGTTTGGCCGGCCAGAACCGTGTATTGGTCGTTGGATACTTCAAGCGTGGAATATTGCAGAACCGGAGGATCGACAGAGTCGTCTACTCGCTCCAATGACCAGGCGGGCGCCAGAAAATCATTCAGATCTCCGGGGCTGCGATCTCCTAGAAGAATAGAAATACTTTGTCCAGGTTTTGGATATTTTATGCCTGCCCTGAATTCAGGGGCATTACCATCTTCTTCAATCAATTGGGCGGTAGAATCCGACGCAAACAGCGCCAGAATATAATCACCGACTATTTCTATACCACTAAGAGGTTCCGCACTATCAACGACAATCACATTGTCCTGAAATGCCTGAGCCTGGTGGTCGTATATGTGTATAGAGTTGTCATCGAAGGCCACGTAAACTTTTCTTGAATTTGGATTTACCGTGAGGCCAACGATGGTTTTATTCAGTTCAGAGAAATCGATTACTGAAGACAGTTCAAGCGAGTCCGCATCATAAACCAGAATAAAAGGCCAGGTTTCATTGTAGGTCCATTGCTCGTCAGCAAAGCCAATAGACACAGAAACGCTATCATCATTATTGCTCGCATCATTTGCGAGGAAAGTACTGACACACACAGGCGAGCCGAAATCTGACGAGATATCTGCCAGTGATTCATCCACTTTCAATAATCCGTCCTGATAGCGCCAGCAGGCCGCATCTTCTGGGTACTGGTCAATGGAATCGACAACACCATCGCCATCGGAGTCAAGCTCCGCACCGATATCAATCTGGCTGGACTGGGCAATAAATTCCACAGGACCAGAATGGAAAAGAACGCTCAACAAAAGCGTATCACCTGACTCAACATTCAGATTATTCAACACAGCTGAACCGGCATTCTGCGAACTCAGCTGTCGGTAGCTACCCTCACCCTGTACGCGCCAAAGCAGCTCAAAGTAATCGGACAGGTAGTCGATATTCAGATAGTCATCCTGATCATCATAGACGTTAATACCACTGCAAAAACCGTACAAATCGCACAGTACCGGGTCGATTTTGAATTCAGCTTGGACAGGTTGCCCAATGGCGGGTACTTCCGGATTGAAACGAATGTCTATATTACGGGGATCGAGAACGGTAATTGGTACGAAGACTTTAAACTGTTGCGTCACATCAGTTTCAGAATCCGCATCCGCTGTCGTGCTTAGAAGCCCTCTCACGAGGTAGTCACCGGGCGCAAAGCCATTTGCCGAGAAACCGACGACCGCCGTATCGTTGGGTTCTGTCAGGGTGAGATCAGCGTTGTTCGGTGCCTTTACAATGCTCCATTCATCGCTAACGGGCGTTGAACTGTTGCCAATGGAGAGACACGGGGAATTAGCGCAAGGCGTCTGCTGCTGGGCAACACTTACAGTAAACTGAAACGCTCCGGATAAAGGAACATATTGCTGCTCGTTTGCGACGTTGACACTCCAAATACCCTGATATCCAGCAGGTATTTCACGCTCAGAGTTATCAAGAATCCCGTCTGAATCTGAGTCGAGACCACCTATCGGCGCAACCAGATTGACACTATTCGCATCAATCTCGATCAAATTTGACGGAAAATCTGGCTCCATGGTCGCTGCCTGCAAAGACATCAACTGATAGACATCCGCCACCAGCACATTGGTTCCCGGAACCATCACTAAAGCGGGATCCCGTGTCGCCAAATAGCTGATGTCAGAAACCGATGACAGCAGCTCAACGGTCTCTTCTCCCTGGAGACCATCCAGTTCCTGATCTTCAAAATCAGTAACAAGAGCATCCACAACATCATCACCATTGATGTTGGTTTCGGCTACGATGTCCGCCACTAACGCAGAGAAGGTTTCAATCATTGCCCGATAACCAAGCGCGTCACGCTGCGCATCGGCCATTTCCTGCATGGGTTCCGTCAGAACAGCCTGGGCATCGAAAACATTGGTATCAGGCGACAGCCCGGTACCCAGTGCAGCAACGGTGTCGGAAGATGCGTCATTCAAGGCCTGCTTGAGCACCCATTCATCAAGGCGGTATTGAGGTTCCTCATCGCCATCCAGATCCTGCAAAATAGTGTCGAAAGATCCAAGTTCTCCGATTGCACGTTTGACTGCAAAGGTTGTGATAGGCGTGGCATAACGGGCAGGCTGGACTCGAATCAGAACGTCTTCATCTTCTGTTTCTATCTCCTCTTCATCTGTTATCAGATTGCCGTTGCCGTCACGCACTTCCTGCCCATTTAACAGAAAATACAAACGACGATCTTCAGCCTCATTGTCTCCGTAACCGTTGATGGAATCTGAATGGAAGATAGAAAACATGTGCTCAAGCAATGGAGCACTACCAGTGTTGAGATCGCGGGTATCGCCGGAAGCCAGGACATCCATGTAAACGAACCCGGTATAATCTCCAAGGTCTACATCAGCGACCCGCGCCTGACTATCGGATCGTGTCTTGGCAATCAGATTGAGCGGATCATCAATCAGATCAATAGAATTACTATTGGTGCCACCATCGCCCTCTTCGTTAACGAAGGCGTCCTGAAGTGAGTCGTTAAGGTCGGCCTGCAATAGCGAAACGACAGCCTGAAAGAATTCAGAGAGACTCTGGTCATCTTCCAACAGTTGATCGATACCGTCGAATGAATAGAGTGCGTTCGCCTGAGCAACCAGAGTTTCAACATCGTACATTGTGATGATGCTGTTTTGCTGAACTTTTAAGGCTGACCTGAGCGTTTCATTGCCTTCACGACTGATTGCCCGTTTAAGAATATTCTCTGCTGACTGCAATGACGAAGCGTCGTCAAGATCCTCTACCAACTCCCGGTAATGAATTTCAGCAACAGAATCGGTTGCAAATGCTGCTTGTACATCTGGGTCCGACGCAATCGCTTCAACGTTTTTTCGCAACTGGGACACAGAAATCTCAGAATTATCCAGCCGTTGGGCGGAGGAAATTAGTGCATTCCATCCCGCACGTTTGACTGCATCGCTTTCTTGACTTCGGAATTCCTGTGCCTGTTCAACAAAGCGGCTGAACTTATCGAATTCGGACAATGTGTCTTCGATAGACTTCAGAGACTCTATTCGTCGTTTTAAATCAGGAAAGGTGGCATAGGCATTCTGAACCGCTTCCAAGTCTGCTTTGACTGAACTGTTGGTTTCCGCATCGATGGCCGCAATCAATGCGTCGGCAGCGACGGTTAGCGAGGAGGCTTGCTCAACCTCACGCTTGAGCTTTGACAACTCGGAGACATAACCCAGCTCCCTAATCCCAGTTTTCAGTGCCGCCAGCGCTTCAGCTTCGGACAAACCACCCGGTAGAACAAGCTCGCCGTTTACGATTTCAATATCAAGACTGTGAATGAGCCCAAAGAACGCTTCAGTGCGGTCGCTATGTTCAGAGATTTTTCCGGATTCCAGATCAACGCTGTAAAAATTGATCTCGGCATTCGCCAGAGGCCCCTTAACGGCTCCGGCATCGACAACGATTGGCAATTCCTCCTCTTCTACGGGCTCGGTAGGCAAAGGAACAAAATCACGGTCCCCTTCCCCACAAGCACTCAAAAAAACAATTAACGAAAGAAGAGAAAGTGAGACAAAAAGCTTTGACAGGCGAATTGACATATTAGGTAGCACGTTCCGTTGTATCAATGCCATGGAAGGATTTTGCGGCGGCAAAAAACACTGGCATTACAGGGTATTACATCAATGCTACAAAATAGCAAAAAGGCGTACAAATGGACTGGCACGGAAGCGTGAACCAATAGACGAAAAGACCACAAACTCCGTCACCAGAGTCCATGGCCTGTCGGTTTCGGTCTAGAAAATACGGTTTAAACCGTTCAAAGCGGCAACGCGATAGGCTTCCGCCATGGTGGGATAGTTGAAGGTAGTGTTGATAAAATAGTCAAGTGTATTGGCTTCATCAGGCTGATTCATAATAGCCTGACCGATGTGAACGATCTCTGCCGCCTGGTCTCCAAAACAGTGAATACCCAGAATCTTTTTGGTTTCCCGGTGGAACAGGATCTTCAACATACCTACTGCTTCTCCTGTAATCTGGGCCCTTGCCAGATCTTTGAAAAACGCCTGTCCGACTTCATATGGAACCTTCTCTTCGGTCAGCTCCCTTTCAGTTTTACCGACAGAACTGATTTCAGGGATGGTATAGATACCCGTTGGCACATCATCAACGAAGCGGAAATAGCTATCTTCCAATACTGCCGAGGCTGCGGAGCGCCCTTGATCATAGGCTGCGCTCGCCAGTGCGGGCCAACCGATAACATCACCAACCGCATAAATATTCTGTACCGAGGTGCGATAATGATCATCTACAGTCAGCTGACCTCTGGAATTAGGCTCCAGCCCGACATTTTCCAGTCCCATATTGTCGGTATTACCGGACCGACCATTGCACCACAAAAATGCATCCGCCCTGATGCGCTTGCCCGACTGGAAGGTGATTTCAACACTGTTATCGGTCCCTACAACGGATTCATAGGTTTCGTTGTGTCGAACCAGTACCCCATTGTTTCTGAGGTGGTAGCTAAGGGCATCGGAAATCTCGTCATCGAGAAAAGACAATAATTTATCGCCCGGATTCACCAGATCCACTTTCACGCCCAGGCCGGAGAAAATTGAGGCATATTCACATCCAATGACACCAGCCCCATAAATCACCATTGTACGAGGCGTGTGGCTTAACTTCAGAATTGAATCACTACAGTAAATGCGCTCATGACTGAAATCCACATTGGCTGGTTTGTAGGGCCTGGAACCACTGGCAATAATAATTTCTTCCGCGTGCAGGATGTCTGCGGACTGGGCGCCTCGAATCTCAATGCGGTTGGCATCCAGCAGATAAGCCTTACCCGTATACAGGTCGACTCGATTCCTGGCATAAAACTGGGTGCGAAGCTTTACCTGCTTGGCAATCACCTTTTCTGCGCTTTTCAACACGCGGGGGAATGAAAACCAGCGAGGTTCACCGATATCCCTGAACATGGTGTTGGTATTAAAGGTAATAATCTGCTTAACAGAGTGTCTCAGCGCCTTGGAGGGAATCGTGCCTACGTGCGTGCAATTGCCACCGACAATATCCTTGTCTTCGATTACCGCTACGCGTTTATGGCCTTTTGCCGCATTCATTGCCGCACCTTCGCCTGCGGGCCCAGCGCCAATTACAACCACATCATAGTGAAACTCTGCCATAAACTCCGTAACTCCTCGTATTTTCGGACAATCCTGTTTTTTTCTGCAACAGCCTTTTAAGACCTGAAACCTTTTACCTTAATGAATATGCTAGGATTTTTTACCCTTTAAAACATCATAGCCGAGATCGGAGTTTTTTCCGTCAGCCTTTTCGATTTCGGAATCGCACTTGCTCTTGTCACCACCGCAAACGTCACACGCTACATCCATCCCAAGTGCACTCATGCCGCCGCAAGAACCCGAAATAGGTTTACCTTTGAATATTACGCCAACAGCCATCGCTGTCACCAATAACAGCATGACTCCGAAAACCACAAAAAAGAGCTCCATATCAAACCTCCACTACTGCAACAGATAGGGTTCGAAGGCCGGAGTGTAACGCACGGCAAAACCATTATCTGATCGATATATAAAATAAGCACTTAGACGATTGTCTAAGGCATGTTGATATCCTACCTCTTCTCCCATTGCCATCAAAGCGGTAGCAAGTGCATCAGCATCGGCGCAGTTCTCCGCAATAACACTTACTGATGCCAGCTTATGCCTGATTGGGTATCCCGTTTTAGGGTCAAGCATATGAGAATAACGGACACCGTCTTTCTCAAAATAGTTCCGATAATCACCGGATGTCGCCATCGCTCTTTCAGACAATGAGACCGTTGAGAAAGCTTTCCTCGACAATGTGTCAGGTTGTTCAATGCCCAACACCCAGGGAGTCCCGCGCGAATTCATTCCTGATGCGTATATTTCGCCGCCTACCTCCACAAGAAAACCCAGAAGCTTTTCCTTTTTCAGCCGTTCAGCAACCAGATCTACGCCGTAACCCTTCGCTATCGCTGACAGATCAAGCTTCAGTTCACGCGTTTTGGTAACACGCCCCGAGCTTGCATCCAGCCTATACGAAAACTGTTCTGCCAGACTCAAAGCAGACTGAATCGCTTCATCATCAGGAACAGTGTCGCGGCCCTTGTCGGGCCCAAACCCCCAAAGATTAACAAGCGCTGAAACCCCTGGATTAAAATACCCTCCAGTCGATTCATATACTTGCCTGGACCGCTCTAATACCGAAATGGTGTCTGGACTGAGGCTCATTGCCCCCCCTACTTCCAGTCGATTAAATCGACTCAACTCGGAATCATTTTTGTAGGTGGACATCTGCGCATCGACGAGCTCAAGAACGCTGGCCACATCCTTGACCAAGCGGGTCTCTTTTTCAGTATTTCGATCGAAGTACGACTGCATCGCGACCACCTTTACCGAATAGGTAGTCCCCATTACCTCGCCACCGAATTGCTTCTGAACCCTTTTGTCGCCGGAACAGCCCGCCAGCGCCATCGCAATGAAGCAGAGCCCGAAAAAATAACGAAGGACCAAACTGAACCGCACAAACTCTCCCGCAAAGAAAAATGCCAGGTTAGCTATCGCTTCCCTGGCATTTTCTGTTTTCGTTAACCGCCAAAATCATCAAGAAGAATGTTTTCATCTTCGACACCGAGACTTTTCAACATCTCGATAACGGCAGCATTCATCATTGGAGGCCCACACATATAGTATTCACAGTCTTCAGGAGCAGGATGGTCTTTCAAATAGTTTTCATACAATACGTTGTGAATAAAGCCTGTATAACCTTCCCAGTTGTCTTCGGGAAGCGGATCTGACAGAGCCGCATGCCAAACGAAATTATCGTTTTCAGATTGCAGCATGTCGTATTCATCCTGATAAAACATTTCACGCAAACTCCGCGCACCATACCAGAACGAAATTTTGCGCTTCGAATTCAGGCGCTTAAGCTGGTCGAAAATGTGGGAGCGCATCGGCGCCATGCCTGCTCCACCACCAATAAAGACCATTTCTGCGTCGGTATCCTTGGCAAAGAACTCACCAAATGGGCCATAAACCGTGACTTTGTCACCGGGCTTCAAATTGAATACCCAGGACGACATTTGTCCCGGTGGGTAGCTGGTACCAGGAGGTGGTGACGCGACCCTGATATTGAACTTGACCACACCTTTTTCTTCCGGGTAGTTCGCCATGGAATAGGCTCGAATAACCGTTTCCTTGACGACCGACTTGTACTGCCAAAGATTGAACTTGTCCCAGTCAGAGCGATATTCCTCTTCAATGTCGAAGTCCTTGTAGTCCACTTCGTGAGGAGGACATTCCAGCTGAACATAACCGCCTGCGCGGAAGTCGACATTCTCGCCCTCTGGCAATTTAAGAGTCAGCTCCTTGATAAAGGTAGCAACGTTGGGGTTCGACTCAACCGTGCACTCCCACTTCTTAACCCCGAACACTTCCTCAGGTACTTCGATTTTCATGTCCTGCTTAACAGGAACCTGACATGCCAAGCGCCAGCCTTCCGCTTCTTCACGACGAGTGAAGTGGGTTTTCTCTGTAGGCAGCATCGAACCACCACCTTCGAAGACCTTACACTTACACTGGGCGCAGGTACCGCCACCGCCACAAGCCGATGACAGGAACAGACCTTCTGACGCCAGGGTTTGCAACAGCTTGCCTCCGGCAGGTGTTTTAATCGTGGAATCAGGCTCATCATTGACGAGAATGGAAACGTCGCCGGAACTCACGAGTTTCGCCCGCGCTGCCAGGATTATCGCAACCAGTGACAGCACGATAACCGTGAACATGACAACGCCTAATACTATTTCTGCATTCATATCATTACCTTATTGAAATTCTGAACTGACGTTTCACGATTACAGAGAAATACCGGAAAAAGACATGAAGCCCAGAGACATCAGTCCAACGGTAATAAAAGTGATACCCAGACCACGCAGGCCCTCTGGTACGTCACTGTATTTCAATTTTTCGCGAATGCCGGCCAATGCAATGATCGCAAGCGCCCAACCGACACCCGCTCCGAAGCCGTACACCAAACTCTCGCCAAAGTTGTAATCCCGCTCCACCATAAACAACGACGCACCCATAATCGCACAGTTAACGGTTATTAGAGGAAGGAACACACCGAGGGCGTTATACAGATCCGGAAAGTACTTATCCAAAACCATTTCCAGAATCTGAACCAGAGCAGCGATAACACCAATATACGTCAACAGACCCAGGAAGCTCAGATCCACATTGGGATAGCCAGCCCAGGCCAGCGCGCCATCTTTCAATACGTAGGTGTAGATAAGGTTATTCACAGGAACCGTGACGGTCAGCACCACAACAACGGCGATACCAAGACCAGAGGCTGCCTGTATCTTCTTCGAGATTGCCAGGAAGGTACACATCCCCAAAAAGAAAGCCAAAGCCATATTCTCAACGAAAACGGCCTTAACAAAGAGACTGATATAATGCTCAACCATCAGAACGCCTCCTTAACATTGTGGGCAGACATTTTGTAATCGGCTGGTTCGATCTGATCCTTCTTCCAGCCACGCAATGCCCAGATCAACAATCCGATGATGAAGAATGCGCTGGGAGGCAACAGCAATAAGCCATTGGGCACATACCAGCCACCGTCATTGACGGTCGCCAGGATTTCTACACCAAACAACTTGCCCGCGCCCAACAATTCCCGGAAAAACGCAACCGCCAGCAGAATGGCTGCATATCCAAGGCCGTTACCGACACCGTCCAGAAAACTCATACCGGGACCATTCTGCATTGCGAATGCCTCAGCGCGCCCCATGACGATACAGTTGGTTATGATCAAGCCAACGAATACCGAGAGCTGCTTACTGATTTCATAGGCATAGGCTCGCAAAACCTGATCTACTACGATTACCAGGGACGCAATAATGGTCATCTGTACAATGATTCGGATATTTGACGGGATCTGGCTGCGAATCAGAGACACCGCAAGATTGGACAGCCCTGTAACCGTACATACAGCAATGCCCATTACGACAGAGAGCTGCATGCTTGTGGTAACCGCCAGCGCTGAACAAATCCCCAGAATCTGCAAAGCGATAGGGTTATTACTGAATATTGGTTCGAAAAGAACTTTCTTCGCCGTTACTTCACTCATCTCACACCCCCTCGCGCAGACGATTCAGATAAGGCTGAAAGCCGTTTTCGCCTGTCCAGAATTTAATCAAATTGGTAACACCACGACTGGTCAAAGTCGCACCGGATAGCCCATCCACCATGTACTGAGCTTCCGGATGAGACTTATCGACTGAACCTTTGACGAGGTGTAACTGAGGCTCTGTGCCTTCATCCAGATCATAGACTTTCTTACCGGGCCAAATGGCCTTCCAGCGTGGATTGTCTACTTCACCACCTAGACCGGGTGTTTCTGCGTGCTCATAAAAACCCAGCCCAACGACTGTATTGGCATCTCCTTCCAAGGCCAGAAAGCCGTGAAGTGTTGACCAAAGACCATAGCCGCTTACAGGCAAAATAATCGTTTTCAGATCACTCCCTTCTTTGACCAGATAAACTTTTGCATATCGGACCCGACGCTTGATGCCAGCGATATCCACGTCACCATCGAGAGATTCTGAAAGCTTAGGATCCTTTGATGCTTTTCGCTGATCGTATTGCAGGGCTTCTTCTTTGCCTACAACGCCAGGCTCCACGTACTCCCCCGTGTCCAGATCAACCAAGCGAGCCTCAATTGTAGAGAAAGCTTGCTCGATTTCCTGTGCAGTGGCGCCGTCGTTTAACAGCCCCGCTGCAGCAAGAATGTTGGATTTGAGATTCAGAGCTTTGTTTTTTTGCTGTATCGGCTTCAGCAGTACCACCGAACTGGCAACTACTATTGAACAGACGATGCAAAGCAAAAACGCGACTGTAACGGTTTTACCGATCGTTTCTTTTGAACTAGACACGCGCTAACCTCCGTTTGATGTTCGCCTGTACCACGAGATGGTCGATAAATGGAGCAAAGAGGTTGGCAAACAATATTGCCAGCATGATGCCCTCGGGGAACGCCGGATTAATCACTCGTATCAACACCGTCATCACACCTATCAAGGCGCCAAACACGAACTTGCCTGTATCTGTCATCGAGGCTGAAACCGGATCGGTCGCCATAAAGATCATACCGAAACAGAATCCACCCATGACAAGGTGCCATTGTGGCGGAACGCCAAACATGGGATTGGTATCCGAACCAATCGCGTTAAAGAGTAAGGAGCAGGCAATCATGCCACCCAATACTCCGACGACGATCCGCCAGGATGCAATGCGCGTGATCAGCAACACCGAACCACCGATCAGGATTGCTAATGTCGAAGTCTCACCAATGGAACCTTGAATATTACCCAGGAACGCATCCATCCAGGTGATACTTGCGGTAACTGCTTCCATTCCGCCTGAGGCCGCCAGGCTCAAGCCAGTGGCGCCACTGAAACCGTCAACCGCAGTCCAAACTGCATCTCCGGAAATATCAGAAGGATAAGCAAAGTACAGGAAAGCACGTCCGGTTAATGCCGGATTCAGGAAGTTCTTGCCGGTACCACCAAAGATTTCCTTGCCGATAACCACCCCGAAAGATATGCCCAGAGCAACCTGCCACAAGGGAATATCAGGCGGAACAATCAGTGCAAACAGCACAGACGTAACAAAGAAGCCTTCGTTCACTTCATGCCCACGGACCGCGGCAAACAGCACTTCCCAGAAGCCGCCGACGATAAAGGTAACGGCATAAATCGGGACGAAATATGCAGCACCATATACCAGGTTATGCAGCCAGTTTGACGGGTCGTGACCAATGAAGAACAGGCTATGCCAATCGGTCGGTGCGATACCTGCACCCGCGGCAATGGCCGTATTCGCATGAAAGCCCACATTCCACATGCCATAGAACATGGCAGGGAAAGTACACATCCAAACCGTGATCATGATGCGTTTGAGATCAACACCGTCTCGTACATGTGAAGTGGTGCGCGTTACGCTTGCAGGCGAGTAAAAAATGGTGTCGACAGCCTCATACAAGGCATACCATCTTTCGTATTTCCCGCCTTTGTGGAAATGAGGTTCGATACTGTCTAAAAATGCTCTCAGTCCCATGACTACCCCTCTTTCTCAATACGAGTGAGATTGTCCCGCAAAATAGGACCGTATTCGTATTTGCCCGGGCACACGAAGGTGCACAAGGCCAAATCTTCTTCATCCAACTCCAGACAACCCAGAAGCTGAGCCTGCTCGGTATCACCCACGATTAGAGAACGCAGCAGCTGCGTTGGCAGGATATCGAGAGGCATAACTCTTTCGTATGCTCCCACTGGCACCATGGCTCGTTCACTGCCATTGGTTGTGGTAGTAAAATCGAAGAGTTTTCCAGAAAACAACTTGGAGAGGTAAATATTCATTACCGAGAACTTATCGGTACCCGGAGACAACCAACCCATAAACTCGCGTTCGCCAGCCTCTTTCAATACGCTGATCTGATTGGCATAGCGTCCAAGAAAATCGACGGAATCTCTCGCTGTGCGACCACCAAAAACCGATCCGGAAATAATGCGCGAAGCAGACTCAGACAGCTCATCATTAGTCAGTTCTGAGATGTTTGCACCGACTCGCGTCCTTACAAGGCGCGGCGATTTAACAGCCGGTCCGGCCAGTGCAACGACGCGCTCAACACACAAATCGCCCGATACGAACAATTTGCCAACCGCAACAACATCCTGATAACCGATGTGCCACACAGTTTTTTCAGCACTGACTGGATCAATAAAGTGGATGTGTGTACCGACATTGCCGGCAGGATGCATGCCAGAGAATGTGCGCTGTTCAACTCGGCTGGATGCATTCAGCTTGAGTTCGCTACCAGACTCTGAGCACACAAAGACCTTGCCGTCAGTTAATTTGCTGAGAACAACCAAGCCCTGATTGAAGGACTCCATTTCGGAATCGACAACAACTCGGGGATCCGCAGCCAGTGGATTTGTATCCATCGCTGACACAAATACAGAGTTCGGCACACTATCGACCGCCGGAACTTTGCTGTAAGGACGTGTTCTTAGCGCAGTCCATAAACCAGACTCGACAAGATTCTCAACCACCTGCTCTCGGGACAGATTTTCGAGTTCTGCTGCACTGTATTTAGCAAACTCGATGCCGTCGTCACCGGATACTTCAATCACGATGGATTGAAACACCCGTCTTTCACCACGGTTGATTTCAACTACCGTTCCGCTGGCTGGTGACGTGTATTTAACGCCGGCCGTTTTTTTGTCTTCAAAAAGCACTTGGCCTTTTTTAACTGTATCGCCCACCTGCACAAACATAGTCGGCTTCATGCCAACGTAGTCAAAGCCGACCAGTGCGACTTTGCTAACCTTATTGCCATCGGTGATTTTTTGTTCGGGCGAACCAGAAATTGGAAGATCCAGGCCTTTCTTAATCTTGACCATTCATCCCGCCTAATCATCAGAAATCGTGAATTATTTGCCTTTCTCCTGACACGCTATCCAACCAATGAAAATGAGACCTCACTCTCTTTTGAGCGCGAGAACATTTGATTCGGTGCTGTAAATGTGAGAAGGGCGATCCAAAAAACGCGCCAATTATAAAGATGCGACAGGCAATTTGCTACACCATGGAGCAAAAATAAAACTCTTCCTGAATAGGTAGATACCGGAATGGTCATCTACCGCCACACCGCCGAAAATCCGATTAACTGCCCAGTCAATATAGAAGATATCTACGGGTATTCAACGAGGCTCGCTCCCTATAACCCTGTTTGGCGCTGACAGATAAAGAAAAAGGGCGCGACCCATGGGATCTCGCCCTTTTTTATAGACTATGAATAACCGCTTATCGGCTATTTAATTACCAAGCTTTGGGAAAGCGGGATACGTGACACCGGCCATCTGGTTTGCAATACGAATAACCTGCGCACTGTAACCAAATTCGTTGTCGTACCAGACGTACAATACAACTCGTGTACCATTCACAATGGTTGCCTTGGAATCAACAATGCCCGCTCTTCGCGAGCCAACGAAGTCAGTCGAAACCACTTCTTCTGAATTCACGTAGTCGATCTGCTTTTGCAAATCCGAGTGCAAAGACACCTGGCGCAGATAGTTATTAACTTCTTCCACGCTGGTATCGCGAGATACGTTAAGGTTAAGAATTGCCATGGACACATTTGGCGTTGGAACCCGGATTGCATTACCCGTCAGCTTACCCGCCATTTCCGGCAGCGCTTTTGCTACCGCTTTCGCAGCACCGGTTTCGGTAATAACCATATTCAAGGGCGCGCTGCGACCGCGACGACTACCCTTGTGATAGTTATCAATCAGATTCTGGTCATTGGTGTAAGAGTGCACAGTCTCAACATGCCCATCAATCACACCAAATTCGTCATTAACGGCTTTGAGCACAGGGGTAATCGCATTCGTTGTACAGGAGGCCGCTGACAAAATCGTATCTGAGTCAACAACATCTCCGTTATTGATACCGTAGACAATATTCTTAATATCACCCTTACCCGGGGCAGTCAGCAGAACCTTGGCCACGCCTTTGGACTTCAGGTGAAGACCCAAGCCCTCTTCATCACGCCAAATACCGGTATTGTCGATCACTATTGCGTGATCGATGCCATACTGAGTGTAATCCACCTGGTCGGGACCGGGAGAGTAAATCACCTGAATGCAGTTGCCGTTAGCAATGATACGATTATTCTCGTTGTCAACGGTGATAGTCCCTTCGAATGGGCCATGAACAGAATCGCGGCGCAAGAGGCTGGCGCGTTTTTCCAGGTCGTTGGAGGCCTTACCCTTTCGAACCACAATGGCACGTAATCGCAAGTTGTTTCCGCCACCGGCTTTTTCGATCAAAATTCTCGCCAACAGACGACCGATTCGTCCAAAACCGTACAAAACAACGTCTTTGGTTTCTTCTTCTTTGGCACTTGCGGTCTCAGTTTCATAAGCGCCGACCACATCACCGAGCTCCGCCTTGATGAAATCTTCGAGCGAAACGCCATCTTCCTGATCATTGTAACGCACAGCGAGCTTGCCAATATCGATACGGGCACGCCCCAGATCAAGACTATCCAGTGTTTTCAGAACAGCATAGGTGTCATGGACAGAAAGCTCTTTCTGCTCCACCTGACGCACAAATCGATGGGATTTAAGCAGACCGATCACCGATTGGTTGATAATGGCCCGGCCGTAGATTGAGGTTACGACATTATTTCGACGGTAGAGTCTGCCGATCAGGGGGATCATTGACTCCGCCACGGTTTCGCGGTCCATCCAGTCTTCAAAATAGTTATCGATCACTTCATTGCTCACGCTTAAACACCTCTGTTTAGTTCACTGTGCGCCAAAAATGGGTGCGGTATTATCCCGATATCTCGATGTTAGCGCAACGCACCTCCACACCCCTCGGTGAGAAACAATGCAAATTTTTAGCGACATTCATGATCTTGCTCAATTGTTTTCAGAATGCGCCGATAAATCTTCCGTTATTACAAACACTTGCTACACTTTCCAAAAGACCCTGGAAATAACATAAATATTGCACCGGCCTAAGCTCCATAGGGAACCCATCGTGCCACAAACAAGTGCTCTGATAGTGGATGATTCGTCAACATCACGAATGCTGTTGACCAAGATTCTTCGAAAAATGGATATACATTGCGAGCAGGCCTCGTCGGGTGAAGATGCGCTTTCTCAGCTTTCCTGGTATAGACCTGACTTTATTTTTCTCGACCATCTCATGCCAGGAATGGATGGCTTTGAAACGCTCAAAGCAATAAAAAATGATCCGGAAATCAAGAACATTCCGGTCATCATGTACACCTCGCAGCATGCACACCGATTTTACGAGGAGGCTCACAGCCTCGGTGCCGCAGGCGTCATTTCAAAGCAGATAGATCGAGACAAGCTCTATCTGATGATCAACCGTCTATGCCTGAATGAACAGGTAGAGCAGGATGTGCCGACGGTTTATCAGGAAGTCCAAAAAGATGTTAACGAAGCGATAGACGAGGCCTCCAGCAGCAAACTGGTTGCGCGAATTTCCACCCTGGAAACTGCCTACGAGGAATTACATGAAGAAAATCGCGCGCTGAGACTGGAGCTGAATCAGTCGATGGTCAATCAGGAAGAATTGCGTCAACGCAGTCAGCGCGTTTCCATTCCCCAGTTTATTATGACCGTCTTTCTGGCGCTTGCGCTGTTCGCATCTACCTTTACCTGGTTTACCACGCAACGAATAGAGCGTGCCTATCTGGAAAACCAGCATCAGCTGGGGCTGATTAATGAGCTCATTGATGAGATCATCGACCTTCTGGAACAACGACCTGAATCGGAAGATACGGAGAGGTAAGCTCTGGAAGAAGTAAAACTCAAAAAATTATATCCAAAGCTGAAGTTCCTGATCGTCGACGATTTTGAGAGCTTCCGCTCGTCTTTGCGCCTTATGTTGTCTTCTTTCGGCGCCGACCAGGTGGAAATGGCAAGCAATGCAGAGGATGCACTCAGCAAATGTCGCTATGACTATTACGATGTAATTCTGTGTGATTTCAATTTGGGTGCCGGCAAAAACGGACAACAGATTCTTGAAGAATTACGGGTCCGTAAACGTCTCAAGCACACTCACCTTTTCATCATGATTACCGCAGAAACTGCCAAAGATGTCGTACTCGGTGCCCGAGAGTATCAGCCAGACGGCTACATCGCGAAGCCAATTACCCGCACTGTTCTTGAGAAGCGGCTAGCCGCTTTACTTACACAGCAGAAAATTCTGAAACCGATCAATCGTGAAATTGATCTGGAAAACCACGCCAAGGCGATCACCCTTTGCCATCAAATGCTCGAGGGCAAAACCAAGTATAAGTCCTGGTGCTATCAAACCCTTGCCAAGCTTTATACACAGGTAGGTGATACCGCCAACGCAGAAAAAATCTACCGGGACGTACTGAAAACCCGGGAGCTCCCCTGGGCGCGCCTAGGCATGGGGCAAGTGTTGAATCTGGAACAACAGTATTCCGACGCCAAGCAGTGTTTTGAGGAAGTCATCAAGGCTAACCCCAATATTATTGAAGCCTACGACGGCATGTCAGAATCCTATTTAAAAATGGGGCAAGCGAAACAAGCCCAGGAAGCACTTCAGGAAGCGGTTTCACTCTCTCCCAGAATGGTCTTGAGACAGGAAAAGCTTGGAAACATCTGCCAGCAAAATCAGGATATTGAAGCCGCAGTCAATGCATACCGCAAGGCGGTACAGTTTGGTGAAAACTCCATACACGAGTCCGTCAACCATTACCTGGAGTTGGGTCGCTGCCTCTCGGACTGGTGTGATGGGGACACCTCAGATGCTGGTAAAGCGCGAGCTAAAGAAGCCACTCAGGTATTGGATACAGCGGCCAACAAATTCTCGGCCAACGAAGACGCCTGTTTGAGCGCCCTGCTTATCGAAGCAAGAGTTCACGCCGGTCAGGGTAAAACAGCGGCGGCAGAGGAAACATTGCATAAAGCGGAATGCATGATTGAAGAGGCATCCCTTAACCCGGATGTGGGGCTCGAGTTGGCACGAACATTATATGCCCTTGGTCAGGATGACAGAGCCCAGGCGCTGTTAGTCGATCTATCTTCGCGTTGCGCGGATATGCCGGAAGTCCTTTCACGCATCGAATCGCTCATGGACGAACCGGAAGGTCTCGAAGCTCGCATGAAAGCTAAAGAACTTAACAAATCCGGCATCAGCCTGTTTGAAAAAGGCAATCTTCTTGAGGCCATTGAAGCATTCAAGGGCGCTCTGGAACACACTCCAAAGCATGCCGCGCTGAATCTCAACCTGGTTCAGGTCGCTGTAAAACAATGCAAAGCCGAATTCGACCCATACTTACTTAAACAGGCGCGAATTTGTATGGAGCGTATCAGCCATATTCCGGAGCAACACCATCAATTCAAACGCCTGCAACATTTCAAAAAACTAGTGGCCAAAATGACTTCCAGTAAAACGCCACAGGAGGACAGCCCCAATGAATGATAATGAAGAGCCGTTGGATTTTTCGTTGATCATCGCATCCGCAGTACACGACATGAAGAACTCGTTGAGCATGCTGCTGCACTCTGTTGACACTCTATGCGAAGAGATACCAGAGGATGTAAAGGAAAAACTCAATACCTCCACGATTCAGTACGAAGCTGAGCGGGTAAACAATTACCTGATCCAGCTGTTGGGATTGTATCGGCTCGAAAACAAGCGTCTATCTCTGCATATTGACGAGCATTATCTCGACGACCTCCTGGAAGAACAGGCTGCACACTATCGAGAAATGATGCAGGGGAAAAATGTTACCCTCAGTATTTCATCAGATCCCGGCCTTTGTTGGTTTTTCGATCGCGAAGTGATTCTGGGCGTTCTAAACAACGCTTTGAACAATGCCTCGCGCTATACGAAAAGCGCAATAGAAGTCTCCGCCCGAGAAGAAAACGGTTATCTCGTAATCGACGTGCAAGATGATGGCGCGGGTTACCCCAAAGACATGATTAAGGCGGATCCGGGTGAAATCATGAAAAACATCAACTTTAAAACCGGTAGCACCAGCCTCGGACTGTATTTCGCATCAATGGTGGCCAAAATGCACACAGAAGGTGATCGGCATGGATATATCAAGTTATCTAATGGTGGCAAGCTGAATGGCGGCGTATTTTCACTTTACCTCCCCTGACCACCTTTTCCTAAGCCAAAAACAAAAAAGCAGCGCTGTAGCGCTGCTTTTTATATTTCTAGAATGATTTATGGCTTCGCGGATATCGTGTAGCTTGAATTCGCGCCATAGCGAATGTCTGACATATAGATGCTTCCCATGGTGGGACCACTATCATTCCCTTTTACACGAATATCTTCCATGGCTATGCGTTCAATTTCGGTAGGCATGTAAAACTTCATCTTGCCACCCTCCAGAAACTCCATCTTCGGACGCCCTTCCTGGTACTTAACACCTTCAATGGAAATGTTCGCTTCGATCAGGTTGGAGATAGGCCCTACGCCTGCCATAGTCAGAACAGTATCAGCCAACTCATACGCGATCTGTTCATCATCCTGCTCTTCATAATTTTCATCATCGCGATATTTGTGACGGAGCCCGGCTGCAACCGCATCGGCGTTTTGCCCCATGGTGAAACTCACACCAGGCATAATACCCTGCGCGTTCACGCCTTCCAGCTCTTCATCCGTCATGGCCTGCAAACCACCCAGACGCCCCATTTCAGCGGCTGAAATTTCTACTTTGGTGGAGCTAACAGGAAGACCCGCGACAGGACTTGCCGCAAATGCCATCATGGGCTGAAACGGCGCAGCCACCATTGTGACAACAGCTGCCGCATATCGATATCGAGTCTGGTGTTTCAGCGTTCGCTTCAGGTTTTTCTCTGAGATCCAGCCTTTTTCCAGCAGAACCTCACCAAGCAGAGTATTGTTTTGCGCCTGAAGCTTCAGAGCCTCATCTAACTGCTGCTCAGTAATATAGCCGCGATTGACGAGAAGACGACCAAGCCTGGATTTTTGTACCTGTTCATGCCGATTCATCATGTATTTCCCCCGAAATCGAATCATCGTTCTGACGTGTGGACAAAATCATAATGGACCGCGATCGATTCAATGTATATGACAAAAGCTTTGCGCAAGGTAACCGAATGTTATGCTCTGTCGGCAAGTGTTAAGCCTTCAAAAAAGGGCTGCAAGAATGAATAGACTGAGGTGTAATAAGCTATTAATATTCCAGTCTTTTTCATAAGTTTGAAAGAACATTTCCGTTTTCGCTTTTTGAAACAAAACCAATGAAACAAGGGATGCTGATATGCGACTGTTTTTAGTTTTTGTGTACTGTTTAACATTGTGCCTATCAATAGCACATGCAGAAGAAACCGATAACCCAACTGTTATAGTAAAAACCAATAAGGGCGAATTAGCGATCCGACTGTTTGCTGATAAAGCCCCCGAAACGGTCAAAAATTTTCTGCACTATGTGGAGGAAGGCTTTTATAACGGCACCGTGTTTCATCGAGTCATCCCGAACTTTATGATTCAGGGTGGTGGTTTTGATACAAAATACCGTCGCAAACAAACTAAAGCACCTATCAAAAACGAAGCCAGCCCTTTCATTCCCAATAAGCGGGGCAGTGTAGCGATGGCGCGCACCTCAGACCCCAATTCCGCCACTTCTCAGTTTTTTATTAATGTCGTCAACAATCGCTACCTGAATAAAACATCGAGCAATGCGGGTTATGCCGTGTTTGGCGAAGTTATCGAAGGAATGGGGATTGCCGACCAGATTTCAAAACTGGATACCGGTTCATATCAAGGCATGCAAAACGTACCCAAGCTTCCGGTTGTTATCGAATCCATAGAACTCGTTTCAAACGCAAACGATGGTCAACAGTAAAGAAGTGACAGATTCTCCTCAAAACGTTCGGCACGCCGCACTAACATGGAAGGGAGATGTACCCTTCTCAGAAAAACACCAGGATGTGTATTTCAGCCAGGACAACGGCCTGGAAGAAAGTCGATACGTTTTCTTGCGAGGCAATCAAATCGAAGAACGTCTGCGAAACCGGAGCGCAGACTCAACGTTCACGATAGCAGAGAGTGGCTTTGGTACGGGACTTAATTTTATAGCAACGTGGTTAGCATGGCGTCAGCTGCCTATGCCCCGTCCCGCTCTATATTACATTTCCTTTGAGAAATACCCACTGACGCGCACGGATCTTGAGCATGCGCTGTCATCCTGGCCCGGAGTAGAGGAACTTTCCGAAGCGCTAAGGGATGCCTACCCCCCACTCATATCAGGACGCCATACCCTCTGCTTCGAACACGGAAAAGTCCGGCTCGGCCTTGTACTGGGAGATATCAATGAAGCACTTCCGCAGCAGGTGTTTAAAGCCGATGCCTGGTACCTGGATGGATTTTCACCCTCAAAAAATCCATCTATGTGGACTGACTTACTGTTTGAGGAAATGGCCAGGCACTCCCACCTGGATACTACCTTCGCCACCTTCTCAGCAGCAGGATTTGTAAGAAGAGGACTTGCGCGCGCCGGCTTTGCGGTCAGTAAAGTACCTGGCTTTGGCCGTAAACGGGAGATGCTCACCGGATACATGACCGAGGCCAGAGCTATGGACAAACCTGAACCGGAGCCATTATGGCCATACTCACACGCAGCGCCGGTCAATACGCAGCCCCACATAACCACTGGGCAAACCAGTAAGCAATATGACATTGCCATCATCGGCGCGGGATTGGCAGGGATTTGCGTTGCGGCTTTAGCCAGTGAAAAAGGTCTTCGTATCGCCCTGATCGAGAAATCCACACAACTGCTTGGTGGTGCCAGCGGACAATCGCAACTGGCGATGTACGCCAAGCTGCCAGCCCAACACAATAAAGAGCTTCGCCTTCTGCTTCATGGCCTGAGTTACAGTCAATCATTCTTTAAGCGCCTTCAGGCCAGATATCCCGACACTCCATTCTGGCATCCAACGGGCCTTATGCAGCTAGCCTGGAACGAAAAAGAGCGCCAAAGACAAGATCGTTTGCTAAATGCACTCGGCTTACCTGCAGATTTCATGACCTCTTTAAACTCGCTGCAGGCTTCAGAAAAAAGTGGCTTGGACGTTGAGACCTCAGCGCTTTGGTTCCCCCGGTGCGGATGGCTGGATCCAAAGATTTTTGCCCAACAGATTTCAAACTCAAAAAACATCGAGATATTTACCGGGCAGCGAGCGACGCAGATTAGCCAGGAAGATGATTCAAACTGGCTGATCCAAACCCATGGAACGGCACCATCCAGTCTCATTGCCAGACAGGTGGTAGTCGCAAATGCCAATGAACTAAAAACACTGCTGCCGGATATTTACTTGCCCCTTAAACCGCTTCGGGGACAAGTCACTACCCTCTATAACCCAGAACTTCCTACCCCCAACTGTGTCGTTTGTGGAGAAGGTTACTTATGTCCCGGCGCGGGTTACTCCCATCATATCGGCGCTACCTATGACCTGGAAAACCCAAGCCCAATCGTTACTGCACAGGACAATCTAAAGAATATTGATAGTGTACAACGCTGGCTTCCAAACTGGCTCAAAAACAAACCGGAAGCTGAAAAAATGGAAGGTTCTGCCGGGTTGAGATGCACACTTCCAGACTATCAGCCTGTGGCAGGCAAACTGTTTATTGAGTCGAAAATGAGAGAGCGCTTTGCACCAATCAGAGATAATGCAAAGGCCTGCAATGATACCTACGGTGATTACTTCGACAACTTCTTTCTAAGCGTGGGACATGGCTCAAAAGGTCTGATCACGGCACCTATCTGTGCCGAACTGATCATTTCAAAACTAAGCGAGCAACCGGCACCATTCAGCGATGAGCTTGAAAGAATGGTTTCCCCGGCACGCTTTTTAATCAAAGACCTTATTAAGAAGAAAACCTAGCTAAGCTCCATGCTACCAGGACAAGCTATGGATCCAGGGTAAGCTTACGCCCTTCAGGCGTAAACGGTGAGATTCGATAGCGAGTACGACCGGAACCATCGGTATAATTCTCGCTCCACAACACCATAAACTTCCTGTCACTTACTTCTTCAATATCAATTACTTGATCCTCACCGGCAGTGCCAAATTGTAAATTTTTTGTAATTCTTGGTACTTGAGAATCCTCAGTTGAAAGATAGGCAACAAAGGCATCACTTCCGCTGCCACCCTTGGCGCCTCCCGTTTCAAACTCACCTAGCGTCTCTCCAGCCGTAACCAGAATATCTTCTTCAGACAAAACACTTAGCGCACGTCCAAAATCATCTGAGCTCGTTGCAATGACAGTACTTCCTAAAAAGTCACCCTCCACACCATAGGCAAGGAGCTGCGCATCTTCAGACAACGAGCTGTTCAGGTTTCCTGAAGGTAACTCCGATACACTGTTGAGCAAGCTGTAAACAACAGAACCTGTTTTATCGAAGTCTATCGCGGCAGGGCTATCATCTCTGACCGATGAAATATTAACTGAATCAACACCCTCTACAGCCTGCCCACTTGTTGCTGTAAAAGTCGATACCTGCGAATCAATGTCGGTCGTACTAATCTGATTCAGTACAGCGATCTCAGATCGCCCCCTGGCCAAACCTACCGTTTTATCTTCTTCAGATGAGCCGACAAAGCGCGACCACGAAACAGATACCGGAGCGATAGCAATTTTATAGATAAAACCATCCTTCCCGCCGTTGTTGGGAAATTGACTTGGTACTCCATCAAATTGCGTCCCGTCAGTACTTCCATGTATGTAGAGATTTCCGGAATCATCGAAAGCAGCGCCTTCAACAATATCGTCTCCCTCAGTTCCAAACTGGTACATATCGTCGAGCTCGAACATACCTGTGTCATTATCTTCAACATAAACCGAAACTACAAAATCAATGCCTCCACGGTACAAATCGAAATCATGGTCAGCATTTTCAACCATCAAACCATTCACATTCGAGACAACCGCAATCACGTCGTTGTTCTGAAACTGTGCAGAATCAAGCGCCCGAAAAGTCACATCCAAGCCCGTTTTTGAAACCTCAATGGCTCCGCTTTCCAGCAGATCAAGTTGTTGCCCTGCCCTGGCATATCCTCTCACACCGGCAATGTCGTCACCGTTATCTGATACACCACTAACACCTAATAAAAGCCTTCCCTTCGGCGAGACATCCAGATCGACAGCTGACTCCAAATTCTCCTCGTAGGCAACAATTTCACTCTCCGTTCCCGAAGAAACTCCCCAATAATTGGCTGTAACGCGACTAGGCTCCACATTCAGAAAATCATCAAGTTCTGTAGCGATTACCACCGTTCCATCATTCAACTTGAGACCATCAGCAGGTTCAATGAGCCGAATCGTATAATTGGCAGTGGTTTCACCAATATCAAAGGAAATAACACCATCCGCCGGCAACAGTTCGTACTCTGACAATTCAGCGGTAGTTTCAGATAATACCGGGCTCACATTCAAAGTCAGAGGGACGTCATGTACATTGCTCAGCCTTACCGGAACAACAACCTGCTCACCCACATTAATCGTTGCCGTGACGGGGTCCAGAATAACCCGGGGTTCATCATCATTCAGGTTCACTGTAATTGAGAGGTTTTCCGAATCAACTAAAGCGCCCTGACGGTCAACAAATTCAAACTGGAACTGCTCAATGGAATCTTCAATAACCGCATCATCAACAACGTAGGCATAAACAAAGCAGTTTCCCTGCCCCTGCTCAAATACGATTGAACGCTGTTCTTCGATAAAGTCTACACCCGGTCTCGCCGCGCCCCTGTTTACAGGGTCCCTCTCTCCCAAGTCTTCACGATACCGTGACCTTACTTCATAAAAAAGTTCAGTTCTGAAAGCGACCGGACGATCAAGCTGTACGCGAATTGCAACGGGATAAACCGACTTTCCGTCTATTTCGGTAGGTGTCAGATTCAGTTCTGTCGCTTGAGGACAAATTGTTTCATCTCCTCCCGCCGCTGCATCTACAAGCCTTTGGTAGTCGGTAACACTGCTCAATCCTTCAGTGGCGTTCAATGCATCCCCAATTGCCTCTAGGGTGTTCTTGAGCAGAACTGCATCGTAAATCTGAACGCGAGAGTTTTTACCATCAGTAATTTCGATTCCAAATTGAATACCTCTGCGAGAAACCGAATCAAAATCGACTCCTTCCGGTAACTCTGGCACCCCATACAGTATGAAACCCGACTTCTCACCATCCAGCACTCTGATTGAAAGCTCTACATGATTTTCTTCATCACCTACTGCGTCATTACCTGTATCGGGGTTTTGTATATAACGGTATTGGTAAGTCCCATCCCCTCCAGCAGCACCAAACTCATATTCAAACTCAACATCGTAATACAGGCTGAAGTCCCGCGGATCTTCACCGACGATTTCAAGCTCGTCTTCACTTAGGTGAGTTTCGCAACCGGAAAGCAGGATCAATAACGAAACAGCCAGGGTAGTGAAATTGAAAAGGCGCGTGATACGTAAGTCCATTAGACGCTCAAAGAGTAGGTTTTGTGGGTGTTATTGTGGATTTCGACCGAAAATCATATGCAATATAGCCTTGGAGTAACAGTGCCAGATCCGCGAAACCCATGCTGGTTCACACTTCTTGGCGTCTGCAAGGACACTAGTCTTTTTCAATGAGTCTGAGTGCCTCGGACTCATCGATAACCTTCACTCCAAGATATTCGGCTTTGGTGAGCTTGGATCCCGCTTTTTCGCCGGCAACAAGATAATCGGTTTTGTTTGACACACTGCCGCTTACCTTGGCTCCCGCGTCCATTAAGCGCGATTTCATTTCCTCTCTGCTTAAGTTTGGTAAGGTGCCGGTAATAACAAAGATTTTGCCTCGTAACTGTCCGGCTTTTTGCTGTACCACAACAGGTTGATAGGAAATTCCGCTATTCATTAACTCATCGACAAGGCGCTGATTCCCTGGCGCATCGAAAAAATGGCGAATGTTGCTGGCAACCACCGGCCCAATATCGTCAACCTGACGCAATTGTTCTTCATTAGCCTTGGACAAAGCGTCTATGGAACCAAACGCTTGTGCCAAATTTCGGGCTGTCGCTTCACCTACCTCGCGGACACCAAGGGCAAAAATCAGACGGGGCAGTGTGGTTTTCTTTGACGCCTCAATCGCATCAATTAGATTTTGTGACGACTTGTCGCCCATACGTTCAAGCAATTTTAGTTCCGCTGCAGTCAGCTGATAGATATCGACAACATCCTTGATAATCCCCTGGCTCACCAGCTGATCTACCAATTTGTCACCCAGTCCATCAATATCCATCGCTTTGCGGGATACAAAGTGCTTGATGGATTCTTTCAATTGCGCCGGACAAAGCAGACTCCCAGTGCAACGCAGGGTCGCCTCTTCACCTTCTCGCTCCACTGGAGAACCACATTCCGGGCAAACGTGCGGTACCTTTATCTCCTTGGTGTCTGGCGGACGATTTTCCTGAACGACTCTGGCCACTTTTGGAATGACATCACCGGCACGATGAACAACGACCCGGTCACCAATTCGTACACCCAGCCTTTCAATTTCGTCCATATTGTGAAGCGTTGCGTTGCTGATCGTCACTCCACCCACGAATACCGGCTCCAGGCGCGCTACTGGCGTCAGAGCCCCGGTTCTGCCGACCTGAAATTCAACATCCCTGAGCACAGTAATCTCTTCCTGTGCTGGGAATTTAAAAGCAGTCGCCCAGCGAGGCGCCCTCGACAAAAAACCGAGCTGTTTCTGTAGCGCCAACTCATTAACCTTGTAAACAATCCCGTCAATCTCATATTCAAGACTGTCACGCTTTTTAAGTAGGCGATCGTAATAGGCAATACAGGCCTCGATAGAGTCAAGCCTGGCCATCTCTGCGCTGATGGGAAGCCCCCACTCTTTGAGAGACTGCATCGTATCGTAGTGACTTTCCGGCAGTAGCGATTCGTCGCTCAAATACCCCACGGAGTAGGAACACATACGCAACTTACGCTTTGCCGTGATACTTGAATCCAGTTGCCGCAGACTACCAGACGCAGCGTTGCGCGGATTTATCAGACGTTTGCCGCCACTCTGATCCGCTTCTTCGTTAAGCGCTTCAAAAACCGCTTTGGGCATAAAGATTTCACCGCGCACTTCCAGTTCAGCCGGATACCCACTTCCCCGAAGCTGAAGGGGAATTGACTGAATGGTTTTGACGTTGTGAGTAATATCCTCACCGGTTTCACCATCACCTCGTGTTGCCCCATACTCAAGATGGCCGTTACGGTAAAAAAGGCTAACGGCTACACCATCCATTTTGGGTTCGGCAACAAGCTCGGTAAACCTTGTGGTATCGAGTCGTTCCTGAATACGCTTGCAGAAAGCCGCCAACTCTTCGCTGTTGAAAACATTGTCCAATGACAACATGGGCTGGCGATGGCGAATTTGTTTAAACGCATCAAGGGGCGGCGCTCCGACACGTTGGGTTGGTGAGTCAGGCACCAAAAGTTCCGGGTGCTGCGTCTCAAGCTCTTTCAGGCGTTTGAACAGCCGGTCATATTCGGCGTCGGGAATAGACGGTTCGTCTAGAACATAATACTTGTAATTATGATCATTCAGCGCTTCGCGGAGCGCGCTGATCTCTTGTTCGGGTGTCGACATCTACGGATAACTTCGGGGCTGGATCTAGGCGCGGCTTTTTGACAGCTGTTTACGCTCGAATTCGCGAATACGCTGCCTGCAATGCTCTATTGTCTGAGTCGTCATGACACTGCGTTGTTCGTCTTTCAGTTCGCCATTCAGGTTTTTTGCAAAACACTGCGCGGTTTCCAGCATATAGTCGAAAGCCTTCATGTAGTCTTTCGGACCAGGCAAACTCATAAAGAAACTGACCCCTGGCGTGCTCAGAGTATCGATTTTTTCAGGATCGAAATAGCCGGGCTCTACAGCATTTGCAACACTGAACTGAATAGGGCTTAACAAGTCATCTTCTTCATGACGGTGAAAGATGGACATATCTCCGTGGTCCAGCCCACAGGCTTCCAACAATTTTTTTATTGCAGCACCTTGAAACCAGGGTTCTCCTTTGGCGTGCACATTAATAACAATCACTTCCTCTGGCTCACCCAGGGCAACAGGATTGTCATCATTATTTGATTCCAAGGGAGCATTCACACTATGACCGGCATGTGCGACGGGGATATCTTCTGCTTTCCGGGACTTTTTGGAGCCACTTTCAGAAGCCACATAGTCTGAATCGATGCGATCTTCACGATCGGCGACTATTGGAGCAGCATCTTCGGAATCCGATATACCTGGTGCATCTGGATCAACAGATTCTTCATTATCGTCTCTGGATACAATCCTTGCCCCACCGCTTGGTAACTCAGGATTGAAATCATCATCAATGGGGGTATTCGCGAAATCTCCCCCCATGTCCCTGGACATCTTCAAAGAGTCCATTCGGGCCAGACGCATACGCCTGTAGCCATCAATCAATATACCCAAAATAATGATGACGCCAACGACAATTAGCCAATCTCGAAGATCCATGTTGTATCGTTACTCTTATCTCTCAGTTTGTATCGGTTTGCCTTGGTATCTTGTAGTGCTTCGCCCAGCTAAATCAGGAAGACATTGCATGAAGACATTGGAGGAGTCCCCCTATAAAAAGCAATAGCAAGCCACCAGATTCAGGCCTCGAGCAATTCCCGTTGAGACCTGATTACGCCTGCTGAGCCCGTCTCAATATTTGAATTATAGTAGCGGGAAATTACGCTTTTCACCAATACGTATAGTTAATACTTTCGCTGTCATTGCCAAGCATCAATTTCACTCTGATCTAGGCTTCTGCCAGCGCCGCTGCTTCATCCACATCTACCGAAACGAGTCTCGAGACACCAGGCTCGTGCATGGTCACACCCATTAGCTGGTCAGCTTTTTCCATCGACACTTTATTGTGCGAAATATAGATAAACTGAACATTCGCCGACATCTCTTTGACCATATTGGCGAAGCGTCCGACATTGGCATCATCCAACGGAGCATCGACTTCATCCAGCATACAGAAGGGCGCGGGATTGAGCTCAAAGATAGCGAAGATCAGGGCGATTGCAGTAAGGGCTTTTTCCCCGCCGGACAATAAATGAATGGTCGCATTTTTCTTTCCCGGCGGGCGAGCTATGATCATTACGCCAGTTTCCAGCAAATCATCATCAGTCAGTTCAAGGTGCGCACTGCCACCACCAAATATCTTCGGAAACAAACGCTGCAAGCCATCATTGACCTGATCATAGGTTTCCTTAAATCGTGCTCGCGTTTCCTTATCAATCTTCTTGATTGCCCCCATGAGCGTCTCCAAGGCTTCCGTCAGATCTTCATGCTGGGCATCCAAATATTCCTTGCGCTGGCTCTGACTCTCATACTCATCTATAGCAGCGAGGTTAATAGCCCCCAAACGCTGAATTTTTACTGCCAGTTTTTCCTGGGTTTCTCTTAATGCCGATTCAGTAAGTTCCTCTGTCAATGCATCAAGCAAGCTATCGAGTTCAAAGTCATCCGCTCGGATGGCCTCCAGCTTGGCTTTACGATTGATCTCCAGCGCTTGCATTTCCATGCGCAAACGCTCGAGTTGTGAACGTTTATCCTGGATGATGTTTTCCTTGTTGGAACGATCAGACTCTGCATCTCGCAATGCAATCGCCACGTTTTCCATCTCGCGCCTGGCTTGCGATAGTTTTTCCTCATCGAGCAAGCGGGCGTCGAGTAAACCTTCCAGTGTCTGCTCCATATCCAGCAGGTCATCCTCATCGACTCTCTCGCTTGAATCGATCGCTCGAATCCTGGCCTGTGTCTGACTCAACTCTTCACGGAGTCGAAGGACAGATTGATCTAAAAGATTCTTCTGATTCTGTTCCTGTTGAAAAGACATCTGTAACTGGTGCGCGCGGTTTTGAGATTCTCTTGCCGCCGTCCGAACCTGGTCCAGTTCCCGCTCAATATTTTCCCTTTGCAGCAAGCGCTTGTCCTTTTCGTCAGTCAGCTGCTCTAATTCCTCAAGTGCCTCTTGCCATCGCTCCCGAGCAGATTGAATCGCCTCCTGCTCCACCTCTTCATTGAGAGATAGTTCCTGCAGATCTTCATCATTACGTCGCACCCGTAATGCAAACTGTTCAATTTTGGCTTTCCGCGCAGAATACTCAGAGCTAAGCGCCTGATTCTGTTTTTCTTTTTCTCTGAGGATTCGGGATTGTTCCTGAAGCTGGCTATCAAGATGATTGATAGCTTGTTTAGCATCGCTTATCTGTTTTTCCAGCTCATCCACCGCATCTTCCAGCTCCGGAATACCCTCCTCCAGATCGGAAATCTGTTTGTTGCGTGCGACATAGCCCGCCTCATCATCGCTGGGCCGGTAGTAGCTTATCCAGCTTTTACCAAGCCAGGTACCGTCCCTGAGAATAATTGACTCGTGAGGAGCCAGGTCATGGCGAATCTGACGCGCCGCGTCCATAGAGTCAGCGACGCGAATGGTCGACAGATATCCTGTCAAAGCACCTGCGCCTGACACCCACTCTGCAATGGTGCCCGCCGTTGGATTCTCAGATTCCGCAGAGGGGCTTGAGGTCATCATTGTCAGACTATTAGCTAGTGAACCAAGCGCCTCGCTACCCAACTCATACTGCTCGGCACCATTTTGCGCCAGAATGGCACCTCGCCAGGGTTTTAACACATGCTCCGCAGCCTGTTCCCAACCTCCCTGAACCTCAATCACCTCTGCCAGGCGTTCAACCTGTGACCAACCATGTTGGCCAAGCCATTTATCCTCTTCCTCTTTGCTTCGCCCCAAAGCTGCAGCCTGAAGCGTTTTAAGGGAAGCCAGCACAGCCTTGCTTTCAGCCACTTCACGGACACGCTGGTTACGTTGGCTCATCAAATTTTCCGCTTCGTCTCGCAAAGCGTTAAGGCTTCCCCGATCCGCATCAATCTGGAGCTGAATATCGGCTTGCTGCACCTCCAACTCCTGAATTTGTTCCGCAAGCTCCTGTATACCTTCCTGACTACCCTGACCTTTCAGCTCTTCTTTTTCAGCCTGCAAACGCTGCTTTCTCTCCCCCATATTCCGCAATGCAGTTTCCGAACTCTGCATTGCACGCTGCTCCACCTCAGCGGTTTGGCGAATATCAGAGGAACGCTGGTTAAACTGATCCCAAGCTGCCTGCCAATCCTTCATAGCCGCTTCACTTTGCTGCAGTTTCTCATGGTGTTGCTCCGACTGATCCAGAGCTTCCTCAACCTCGGGAGACATGGTTTCGAGCTTTTCCTCAACCAATACCAGCTTTTCTTCCTCTTCACCTATCCGCTGGTTAAGTATGTCGTTCTGGCTTGTTAGCTGAGCAATCTCTTTGTCCTGCTGAATCAGCCTTTCCTTGTGGAATTTAATTTGCTGTTCTAGCTTCGCAATTTCAGCGCCTGCCTCGTAATACTTCGCCTGAACCCGATTAAACGCCTCCTGTTTTTCTTCCAACCCGAGACGCGCTTCTTCAATCATGCTTTGATTCGACGTTTTATCCTGGACAGCTTTTTCTATCTCCAATTCCAGCCCGCGAATCAATCGACCTTTTTCTGTCGCCTGAGAGTCGTAATCCTGCCATGCCAAAGTATTCAACAGAGCGTTGTTGTATCTTTCTTCCTTTTTATACTCAGCAAACTTTTCAGCCGCATTGGCTTGTCGCTTCAGGTGTTGAAGCTGCTTGCCTAACTCATCTCGAATATCAGACAGGCGTTCAAGGTTTTCCTGGGTCCGGCGCATGCGGTTTTCGGTTTCCCGTCTCCGCTCCTTGTACTTGGAAATACCTGCTGCTTCTTCAAGATACACTCGCAGCTCTTCAGGTTTGGACTCGATCAGGCGCGCGATCATGCCCTGTTCGATAATGGCGTAACTGCGGGGTCCCATCCCCGTACCAAGAAAAATATCGGTGACGTCGCGCCGCCGACACTTTGATCCGTTCAGGTAATATTGCGAGACACCTTCCCGCGTCACCTTGCGCTTGATGGAAATCTCAGTGAACGCAGCATGCTCACCGCTGAGTTTGCCGTCACTGTTATCGAAAAGAAGCTCGATCGACGCCTGCCCAACAGGCTGACGGGCCGTCGAACCGTTGAAGATGACATCCGTCATGGACTCTCCGCGTAAATTCTTCGCAGAGCTCTCACCCATCACCCACCTTACCGCGTCAATAATATTGGACTTGCCACAACCGTTGGGGCCGACTATCGCTGTCATATTGCTCGGAAACGGAACCGTGGTGGCATCAACAAATGATTTAAAACCGGCCAACTTGATGGATTTCAGGCGCATGAATACTTCTCTGTGTTAATGAAAGCCTTTTGATTCAGGTCTTATTGTGTGAGCGATGTCCATTAGGAGCGGGGAACCCCTGAGTAAAGGGCACATTATTACCGCAGGTAATCAAATTATCCAGAGCGTATCCACCGATGAGCAACGAATACGGCAAGAAACGGGTAATCGCCCGGATCAGCGTCATAGTTTTGTCAAACACCCCAAAACTCAAGATAGAAACGGCGACATTTTTCCGTCACAAAGCACCCCTTCACAATGAATCCGATCACAAACTCAATACTTCTTAACTGATATTTAAGGAATTTTTAAAACTGGCTCGATATTCGCTTAAATCACTCCAACTTAACAGATATTGCCTCTTAAGCAGGAGTCAAAAATGAGCCGTAACGACAAAAATGCCCGCACGATCGATTTCAATCGGGCGAAAATCGTATCGACCTACAAAGATCTGAACCGTCTGATCACTGATAATAACGACATCATTTCTCGTATGACCAGACGCCTGCAAACCACGCTCAACGCTTCAGATATTGTCCGCATGTTTGCAGAAGAGGTCGCCAATGTCGTTGACTATGACCAGTTTGTATACGAGTCCCAGGAATACATGACCATCAAGCTGGGTGACAAGTCAGGCGCGCACTCCTGCCAGTACAACCTGACCCTGGACGACACGAGCCTTGGGGCCATCAAGTTTTCACGCAAAAAACGCTTTCTGGAAGAAGAGCTTGCCATCATTGAGCGACTCGCCAGTACGCTTGTATTTCCCTTGCGTAATGCTCGCATGTATCACTCTGCCCTGCAGTCAGCACTGCGCGATGAACTCACAGGATGCGGAAACAAGCGCGCATTGGACGCCAGCCTCCATCGCGAAGCGGAGCTGTCACTGCGTCACGATACGCCACTGTCTGTCATGATGATCGATGCCGATCACTTCAAGAAAATTAATGATGTGCACGGCCACATCGCCGGAGACTACGTACTGAGGGAACTCGCTTCGACCATTAAGCAATGCGCGAGACAAAGCGACTTGTGTTTTCGCTACGGCGGTGAAGAATTCTTGCTCATCCTTGACGACACAGACAACGCCCAAGCCTTCCAGGTGGCAGAACGGATTCGGGCGGCAGTTGAAAGCCACGTTTTCACATACAACGGAAAAATATTGCCGGTAACCATCAGCGTTGGCACGGCAACATTTAATGTTGAAGAAACCCTGGAACAATTGAAAGATCGCGCAGACAGTGCTCTCTACACAGCCAAACAACAGGGAAGAAACAGAACCGTCTGCGCCGAAACATCTATAAACGAGCAACACCCTGCAGAAGCGGCGCAGAGCATTTAATCGCTGGTTTCGACCCGAACGACACGCCCTTTATCAAGGGCTAACTTCGCCTCTTGGGTCCGTTTTTCGCCTGACGCCGCCCCGGCCTGCCCACCGGTTTTCGCAATGAGCGTTTTCGCCTGCGATCATCAGACTTAAGTTGCTGTGTGGTTTTCTGCTTGGTCTTGATGGGATTCAGCCCGACCAATCCCCTGAGATCATTGACTTCCTTGTTATTTAACTCTTCCCAAGCGCCCACTTTTAGCCGACTGGGAAGGAAAATGCAGCCGTATCGAACCCGTTTTAAGCGACTCACCTGGACATCCTGAGATTCCCATAGTCGCCGAACCTCTCGATTTTTCCCTTCCATCAACACAACATGGAACCACTGATTCCGACCTTCACCACCAAAGGGCTGTATATCTGTAAATCGTGCCACTCCATCTTCCAGCAACACGCCTTCCTTGAGTCGTTGGATCATAGCCTCATCAACTTCGCCGCGAATACGAACCGCATATTCGCGATCCACATTGTACGACGGATGCATCAGGCGATTTGCCAATTCGCCATCAGTGGTCAGCAGCAATAACCCGGAAGTATTGATATCCAGACGCCCCACTGATATCCAGCGCTGTTTTTCGAGCTTCGGCAAAGCATCAAATACCGTTGGACGACCTTCCGGATCAGATCTGGAACAAACAACACCCTCGGGTTTACTGTATACAATCACCCGATAATCCAGCTCTTTGGCCTCGGGCAATTTGACAGGCTTGCCATCAAGCAAAACGCGGTCACCAGGACTAACGCGCGCACCTAACTCAACCCTTTGACCGTTGACAGACACCCGCCCTTCTGCGATCCAGCGCTCTACCTCACGGCGAGACGCGACGCCTGCCTGCGCCAACACTTTCTGAACACGCTCACCTTGCTGATTTGATTGGGTCATGTTTATCCAGGACTAGGCTGACTGGGTCAGACTGGCTTTCAGAATTTCCTGCTTTAGGTCATCGTATGTATGCACGGCAGGAAACTGAGGAAACTCATCGATTACATTTTGTGGTGATTTGAACAGAATACCCGCCTCAGCCTGCTTAAGCATGGTGGTATCGTTGTAGGAATCGCCCGCTGCAATCACGCGGTAGTTGAGTAACTGAAATGCTCGTACTGATTGACGTTTCGGGTCTCGCTGACGAAGCAGATAGTTGGTAATTTGCCCGTTATCAGCGACTTCCAGCTTATGGCAAAACAAAGTGGGATAACCAAGCTTGGCCATCAATGGCATCCCAAACTCATAAAAGGTGTCTGAGAGTATCACCACCTGAAACCTGGGCCCCAGCCACTCAACAAACTCTTTTGCTCCGGGAAGCGGATCCAGGGTCGCGATCACTTCCTGAATTTCATTCAAGCCATATCCGTTTTCATCAAGAATACGCAGACGCTGTTGCATGAGTTCATCGTAATCGGGAATATCACGAGTTGTCGCCTTGAGCGATTCAATACCGGTTTTTTCGGCAAAAGCAATCCATATTTCGGGAATCAACACCCCTTCAAGGTCAAGACAGACTAGCTCCACGATATTCTCCAAATAGCAGTGATAAAAAGCGCGGTCATTCTAACGAAATCGACCAGGCTTGCATATTGCAAAATGTGCTTTAGACTCCGCGCAGCAGATAATCTAGAATTTCCGAAGATCGCTTATCAGGATTCAATACGCTCATGACCAGCAGCCAAGCACCTTTCGACACCTCAGAAGCCAATATCGCGAAACTGAATGCAGAATTAAGCCAGCAGTCACCCCGCCAGATCTTGAAATTCGCCCTGTCCCACTTTGACAACATTTCGATTTCATTTAGCGGTGCAGAAGATGTTGCCTTGATCGAGATGTCTCATAAACTGGTTGAAAACCTCCAGGTATTCTCGCTGGACACAGGACGCCTGCACCCGGAAACCTATCGGTTTATTGACCAGGTACGTGAGCACTACAAGATAGATATCGACATCATGAGTCCTGACGCCGAGAAGCTACAGGCGTTTACCAAAGCAAAAGGCCTGTTCAGCTTTTACCAGGACGGACACAAGGAATGTTGCGGCATCCGAAAAGTGGAACCACTCAAACGCAAGCTGGCAACCCTGGAAGCATGGATTTCCGGCCAGCGAAAGGATCAAAGCCCCAGCACCCGTAGCGAAGTCGCCGTCATTGAGATCGATGAAGGCAACTCAACTGCCGAGCACAAGTTGATTAAATTCAACCCTCTTGCAAACTGGTCATCAAAGGAAGTATGGGATTACATTCGACTATCAGAAGTTCCATACAACCCCCTGCACGAAAGAGGCTTTATCAGTATTGGCTGTGAGCCCTGCACAAGCCCCGTGCTGCCTAACCAACATGAACGCGAGGGCCGCTGGTGGTGGGAAGAGGAAACCCAAAAAGAATGTGGGCTGCACCTGACTGAAAAATAGCGAGCTTGCAACTCCAGCTTTACAAGGCCGGCAAGCTCAATGTATCGAACAGCTCCTGGGTATCGAGTCGGTGTGTATGGCGATAGTAGGCCTCATCAACCACTTCTTTGGTGAGGTGCGGGGCAAATTGCTGCAAAAAGTCATACATAAAACCCCGCATGAACGTACCTTTTCGAAATCCTATATTGGTAATACTGCGCGCAAACAGGTTGTCTGCCTTGATTGCCACCAGGTCAGCATCCTTATCCGGATCGTAGGCCATGGACGCTACAATACCTATCCCTAACCCAAGCTTTACATAGGTTTTGATCACATCTGCATCCGAAGCGGTAAACACGATATTGGGCGATAAGTCAGCTTCAGCAAAGGCTTCATCCAGCTTGGAACGTCCGGTAAAACCCTTGATATAGGTAACAATGGGGTATTCGGCTAGCTTGGCAAGCGTCAATTCGTTCGCGCTTGCCAAGGGATGCCCTTTTGGAACGATGATCAGACGGTTCCAGGAATAACAAGGCATCATGATCAGATCCGAGTGAAACTCCAATGCCTCCGTGGCGATAGCAAAATCGACCGTGCCATCAGAGGCCATTTCAGAAATTTGAGCGGGTGTTCCCTGGTGCATGTGCAGCGATACGTCTGGATATCCTTCCATAAAACGGTTAATCACCGATGGCAGAACATATCGCGCCTGGGTATGCGTAGTGGCAATGCTCAGATCACCCTTTTGCTCGTTGTTAAATTCCTGAGCAATTTTTTTGATGCTCTCTACCTGACTGAGAATATCGCCGACAACTTTCAGTATCGACTCTCCGGCTGGAGTAATTCGGGTCAGATGTTTTCCGCTGCGAGAGAATACTTCAACACCCAGCTCGTCTTCGAGTAAGCGAATCTGTTTACTAATACCTGGTTGGGAGGTGTACAAACTCTGCGCCGTAGCCGAAACGTTCAACTCATGGTGCGCCACTTCCCAGATGTAACGGAGCTGTTGTAGCTTCATATTATTATTTCCCCCATCCGCGACATAAAACTAAAAAGCATAAAATTATAATTAATTATTCTTTTTAGAAATAACTTAGTTTCGCTATAGTAACTTCGCGTCGATGTTTACCGCGTCCGTTGTAACTATAGTAGACCAAAATAATGGAATTACTCGCTTTTGCGGATTTTATAAAGTACGTAATGGCAGGGGCGGGCGTCGGTTTCGCCGTCGGCCTCACTGGTGTCGGTGGAGGCTCGCTCATGACACCGCTTTTAATTCTGTTCCACTTCCCTCCCCACATAGCCATCGGCACAGATCTGATCTATGCAGCTGGCACGAAGGCCAGTGGCGTCATTGCCCACGCACGCCAGGCGACGGTTAACTGGGAAATCGTTTTACTACTCGGTTCCGGCAGTATCCCGGCATCTATCCTAACGGTTTATTTGTTGAAGAATGTGTTCGGGGATCCGGAAAGTTACCAGCATATTCTGCTGACGACTCTTGGCTTCATGCTGATCGTTACAGCGTTGGTCATTCTTCTGCGAGGATGGTTAGCCCGTTCCTACAAACTGTCTGAAACATCAATGAGACACCTTAAAAACAACCAGGGTAAGCTAACTGTACTGATGGGAGTCTTCCTGGGTGTCTGTGTCACGCTCACTTCGGTCGGTGCCGGCGCTTTTGGCGCGGCCATCCTCATGGTGTTGTACCCCCGTTTAAGTCCCGTCACCATTATTGGTACGGATATCGCGCATGCGGTACCTCTCACACTTATCGCCGGCTTGGGTCACATGCAACTCGGTAACGTTGATTTCGTTCTGCTGGTGTGCCTGTTAATTGGCTCTTTGCCAGCCATCCATTGGGGTTCAAGGCTCAGTAAACGCTTGCCCAGCCACGTCCTGCAACCAATACTCGCTACCTTATTGATGGTTATTGGTGCCAAATACGCGTTTTTCTAGAAAACACCAATATTCTGTGGATATTACTTCAAGCTCTGCAAGTAACACTTTATAATTCAAGAAGTTTTTAATTTTTGGAAGCTGCCAAGCTGTTTCAGCTTCAAATTTCCTGCATCCGAGACACGCATCAATGCTTTTGCAGACCAAATTTCTTGCTCCTGCCTACAACACCAAGAGCGTCGATCGCTCTCGACTGATTCAACGGCTGGAGCCTCGTCACGCAAGAAAGCTGGTATTGATTGCAGCTCCAGCTGGCTATGGCAAAACCACCCTGGTTCTGCAGTGGCTACACAGCAATGACAAGGACTTTTGCTGGCTGTCCCTGGACGAAAAAGACAATGACACCACTCGTTTCTGGCAGTACGTCGTAGGCGCAATCTCGACTGTCATTGCAGGTTTTGGCCAGGAAGCCAATGAGCTATTGGCTAGCGATGCCCCCATTGAGGCGGCGGTTACTGCCATGATCAACGAACTCAACCAATGGTCCATTGATGGTGGCAACCTGGCGATCGTGCTGGATGACTTTCACGTCATTTACGAAAATGAGATTCTGCGCTCCTTTGCTTATCTGGTTGACTTCCTGCCCCCCAATGTTGAAATTTTCCTAACCAGTCGATTTGAGCCCGCTCTACCCATCTCGCGCTGGAGTGTAAAAAACTGGGTTGATCGGCTGTATTCGTCGGATCTTGTGTTTTCCTTTGACGAATCCAAAACATTCTTTAATACCTACATGGGACTGGCCCTTTCTGATCGTCAAATCGAACAGATCTATCAGCGCACAGAGGGCTGGATCGCAGCCATGCAACTCACGGCTCTGTCTGCATCCTCCGCGCCAAAGAATGAGCAACGCTTCCTTCCTGCGGACCAACTCATGTCTGACGAGAGACATTTCTCCCATTACGTTGTGTCCGAAATCATTGAACACCAGCCGGAAAACGTTCGCGACTTCCTTTTGGATACTGCCTGCTTGTTGCGCTTGAGTGCGAACTTGTGTGATGCAATCCGTGACGCCACTGACAGCCAGGAAATTCTCGATCATTTGATCGCAGCTAATCTTTTTTTAATCCCCCTCGACAAGCACAATGAATGGTTTCGTTATCATGAAATGTTTCGGGATAGTCTGCTCGGCCAACTGCGCCAGACTAGACCGGAAGAATTCAAATCACTGCAGACGCGTGCGGTGTCTTGGCTGATAGAACACAACCAGCCACACGAGGCCATCGAGCAAGTCGTGCAACTGGAGGATTGGGACCTGCTCGCCAGCCTGCTGGAGAAAAACGGCAATAACCTTATCCACGAAGGTCATCATCTACCGATGCTGCAGTGGCTCAACTATTTGCCGGAAAACACGATCGAAAGCTCACCCAGATTAATCATGCTTAAAATCTGGGCACTATTTTTCAGCAATAAAATGGAGGTTATCCCACCACTTTTGGATGAACTCGAAAACCTCATTGATACGCAACGCATTCAGAACATACAAACAAGTACCGATGAACTCATCGATCTGCACAGTGAAATCTCGTTGATACGCTCCTATCTCGCCCGCACGCAATCTGACCTGAGCAGCGCGACCGAACTGACCAAACAGGTACTGGAAGAACTCGACAATACCAATATGCCACTTAAGTCCGTTACCTATTACGGTATTGGACTGGACAGTTTTACGGTTGGCGACCTGGAATCAGCGGAATCTGCGCTATTGTCGGCCATTGAACATGGGAAGCGGGAAAAGAAATATACCACGGTACTTTCGAGCAGCGGCTTGCTGGGTTGGATCTATTTCTACCAGGGCAAACTGGAACTCGCACTGGAAACCGGAATTCAGAATCAGCAGTGGAATGTTAGCTATCTGGATCCTTCCCAGCCACGCGTCATTTCCTGCTGGCAGAATACCGTGCTAGCAATGATTTATATTGAATTGGCCCAGTTCACCATCGCCGAATCATATATTAATCCGCTTCTGAAACACCTTGAAACCGGTACAGAGCCGGGCTTGCATATTCTGATCCAGTACACCCGTGCCACGTTCATGTTCGCCCAGCAGAATTATGTCGATGCCATCGAATATCTGGATGATGCTCTGAGTGTCTACAAGCACAAAAAGGAATCGATTGTTTTTGAGCCTCCCAGCCTGAGTGCACTGAAAGCACGTTGCCTGCTGGGAATGAACAAAGTGGACAAGGCCCAAAGGGTCCTGGAAGAGCTCGACAGTGAAACTATCAATGCAATTCCTCTAAACTATGAAGATATCAACCTGACGAAGGCTCGCGTCTTTATTGCCCAGAAAAATGACAAGCTGGTCATCGAGATGGCAGATCGACTGATCGAGCAAAGCGCCGACAAGCACCACACCTATCATTTGATACAGGCACTAACACTCAAAGCCATGGTGCTTCACCGTGCCGGCAAGACTGATCGGGCTCAGCAGGCTATCAACCGCTCGCTTGGACTGGCTTCTCAGGACGGTTTCATCTCGGTATATACCAATGAAGGCAAAGACGTGGCAGCGGTATTGGGTCTCTGCAATGACCCAACGATTCCCGATGCTTATTTGCAAAAGCTAAGTACCGAGCTGGGCCTGCATGCTGATTTAGCGCCATCTCAGGCTGAATTGCCTGGCGCCGCCGCGCTGGAAAGCAACGCCCAGTTACTTGAACCGTTAAGTCAAAGGGAACTCGAAGTACTGCGTCTGATCGACCTGGGGCTCGCCAATAAGGAAATCGCCCAGAAACTCAGCCTGGCGCCTGCGACGGTCAAGGCGCATATCCGCAATCTTTACGGAAAGATCTCTGCAAAAAGCCGCACAGAAGCGCTTTCGAAGGCGCGGCAACTGGGAATCATCTAATTTTTGTGTGACGCACATCACATTTTTATTCCATTACACCGGGGCTAAGCCCTTTGGACGATCACATTACGCCCCCCTACTCCCTAAACTAAGCACCATCGAGATTCAATTTGTTGGGCAGAAAATTCAGGCCTTTCAGTCCAGCACAGTTTTCCGATCAGGGCCTCCCTACAAAGCCCTACTTGTGAACGCGGTGATTTGATATGTTCGGCATCAAATCACCGCTTTTTTTATGCCCAAAAGAAAATATATGCACCGCAAGTCACTCCATCCCGAGCAACAAGGGATACGAATTAAATACGACGATAAGGGGGAAGCGACTGCAGTAACATCGCGCCGTAGCGGCGGGTAAGCAGCCTTTTATCCAGAATGGTAATTTGTCCACGATCCTGTTCGGTACGAATCAAACGACCACAGGCCTGAATCAGTCTCAGGCTAGCATCCGGCACCGTTACTTCCATAAATGGATTACGCCCTTGTGTCTCAAGCCACTCACTAATGCTTTGTTCAAGCGGATCATTGGGCACGGAAAAAGGGATTTTCGCTATGATGACATGGGTCAGGTATTCGCCAGGTAAATCAATACCCTCGGCCAGAGAGGCCAAACCAAACAGGATGCTCCGCTTGCCCTCGTCAACGCGTTCGCGATGATAGCTCACCAAGGCCTGTTTATTCATATCGTCCTGGGTAACCACATCTTCCCTGAGATCCCGATCCAGAGAATAAAACACGTCGTTCATCTGCTTGCGGGAGCTGAATAACACCAATATCGCCTTATGATCCCCCATGATAGTTTCCAGGCTATCGGCTATTTCAAGCGTATGTGCGTCCTGATCAGAAGGATCTGCTTTCATGGCAGGCAAGGATAGCTGCGCAACATTGGGAAAGTCGAAGGGGCTGGATACCACGTGCATGGGACTACTGCGCGGCAAACCCGCTTTTTGGATCAGGCGTTCAAAGCGCCCCAAAGCCGTTAAAGTTGCAGAGGTAAGAACTGCGGCATAGCTTTTTTTCCAGAGCGCTTCCTGCAACACTCCACCGGCACTGAGAGGGCTGCCGAACATTTGAATATCGCTCTGACTGTCCTGATCCCGAAACACCAGCCAGCGCGCACTCGGGCTCGCATTCTCTCCCTCTTCTTTGGCGTAGAAAGACCAAAGATGGAAGTAACTCTCTGCTCGATCACACAACGACCCGATCACCGGGAACCATTGTTCCCCTTCTTCTCTGGACAGACCACAGTCGGACTTCTCATCGACCGCACGCGTTACTTCGGACCTCAAATCCTCAAGCAGCCGACAAACACTCGCCAGCAAGGTCTTTAATTCGGCTGAGATATCCAGTAACGCATCCGGTATCCGCCCCTGGGGATAGCGATAGCGGCGCGTTTCGCTCTTGTCTTCCAGCTCCCACTCGGTGTTTTCGACAAGAAAACCGTAAGCCAGCTCCAGTTGTTCATGGACTCGTGCCGCCAACCCGCTCAATTCTTCAATATGGCGATGCAGAAAATTGCTCTGACCAAGATAAGGCGATAACTCGGACATGGCTCGCGTTAAGGATTTCAACCAGCTTTCTGCTGCTTTGAGTCCCCCGCTTACCATAAAGTGTCCTAATGCCTTGTCGGCCAGGTGATGGGCCTCGTCGAATACGTAAATTGACGTTTCCACCGGCGGCAGTATCACGCCTCCCCCCAGAGCCAGATCCGAAAGCACCAGATCGTGGTTGGCTACCACCACATCTGCTTCTTCCCACTGTTTGCGGGCTTCGTAGTAAGGACAGGAACTGAAGTAACTGCAACGCCGGTTAGAACACTGCTGATTGTCTGTCGACAGACTGCGCCATACATCCTGATCAATCCCTCCCTCCCAGGAGTCCCGATCACCGTCCCAATCTCCCGAGGCATAACGCGTCAGAAACAGCTCCAGCTCAGATTTGTCTAAGCCATCCGGGGGAGATTCACTCATGAACAGCGGCAAGGCACTGGCGTCGCTGTTTATTCCTTCGAGCTGCTGATCCAGTTTGCTCAGGCAAACATAGCGCCCCCGACCTTTTGCCAGTGCGTAACTGAAATCGAGACCACTGTATTTGGCGACTTCAGGCAGGTCTTTAACCAGAACCTGATCCTGGAGCGCCGTGGTGGCAGTCGAAATCACCACCTTGCGCGCTTCGGCTAGTGCCAGGGGCAACACAGCCAAAGTATATGCCAGGGTCTTGCCGGTTCCGGTACCCGCTTCTACCACACAGACAGCCGGGTCCGAATTTCGAGCACCTTCCGCATCCGTTTTGATAGAGCCCAAATACTTGGCGATTTCCGCGATCATAACTCGCTGACCATAACGGGGCTTAAAGCCCTCCCGGGCCGTAAAACGGCTGTAACAGCTTTGAATCAGCTGTTTCTGGTCATCACTAAGCATGGGACAGGTCTGGTTGGTACATTTGACAGGACGGGTTAAACGAGCCTGCCGATTGTCCTTGGATACACACAGGCAGTCAAAAAATTTTTTTAATCGAACGATACCTATTAAAGCGCGGACCGACGATACTGACTGGGAGCCAAACCGGTCACTTTTCGGAACACTCTGGAAAAATATAGCGGGTCGTCATAACCAAGACGGAAAGCAATTTCTGAAATATTCAGGGACGAGCTGTCAAGCAACAAACAGGCTTGCTCGACTTTCAAATGAATGAAGTGCTGTAAAGGCGCATAGCCAGTCAGCTCTTTGTATTTTCGGTTGAAGTGGAATTTGGACACCCGCCCGACCCGTGCCAGCTCATCCAAAGTCACACGACGGTGCAGGTTTTCACGCATATAACGCCTGACCTCATCAATGGAATCCACCTGCTGCCGACGCATGGATCGACGCCGCAAGCGTTCTGCCAGAGTCATGATTTGTCGCAACTGATTTGCCGCATGCAAAAACACAGTGAGCCCATACCCCGAGCTGGCAATACTCATAAGCGATCGAAAACTGTTGATCAGCAAAATGTCATTCAGGTTTTTAATCACAGGCTGGCCAGCACTAAATCCAATATGCTGATAAAAGGCATTGGCCTGTTCTCCCCGGAAATGACACCAGAATAACGACCAGGGTGAATCCTTTCTGGCAGCGTAGTGATGGGACACTCCCGGTGGAAGCAGTATGAAGTCGCCTGCCCCGATTTCATCCTTAAAGCCATCCGCTTCAAGTTCTCCTGCCCCATCAACACAATACATCAGCAAATAGTCATCATGATCGAGCCGGCGCATCTGATGACTTTGGGCATTCGGATAAAAGCCCAGGGCCGTTGGATAACAATCCCGACTCAGGACATTACTGTCCAGCTCCCCGAGTACCGTTTTTGGTACCAGAATACGCAGACCACCGTCTGACAAAGGCCATTTTGAAGGCTCACTCATAAACCACCTCTTTCATAGCAATATAGTCCATGTAGAGCGCAATTTAGTCAATTCCTTAACAGATAATTCGGCGTAAAGTGAGTGAAAACCAAAACAACAGGTGTTCTCATGAGCAAACAGGTCCCACTCCTCATAAACGGCAAGTTCGTTGAAAGCCAGAGCAAAACCAAAGCGCCCGTACTAAACCCCGCCACCCAGGACATTCTTGCGGAAGTTCCATTTGCTACGGCAGACGAAATCGAGCAGGCGGTGAGCGGCGCTGCGCGGACATTTCAGTCCTGGCGCAACACCCCCGTTCCCGAACGCGCTCGGCTCATGCTGAACTATCAGCACCTGCTCAAACAGCACCAGAAAGAAGTTGCCGAGATCCTTGCTGAAGATACCGGGAAAAATTTTGAAGATGCCATGGGAGATGTCTGGCGGGGCATTGAGGTTGTAGAACACGCGTGCAACATCCCTTCATTGCTGATGGGGGAAACCGTAGAGAACGTCGCACGCGGTGTCGATACCTACAGTCTTACCCAGCCACTTGGCGTGACTCTGGGTATCACGCCATTTAATTTCCCGGCCATGATTCCCCTGTGGATGTTTCCGCTTGCCAACGCCTGTGGCAATACCATGATATTAAAACCATCCGAGCAGGTACCACTGGCTACCGTTCGTCTGCTGGAGTTGTATCAGCAAGCCGGGGCACCGGAAGGCCTCGTACAGATGATTCACGGCGGCAAGGATCAAGTGGACCAGTTGCTCACGCATCCGGAAATTGTATCGGCATCTTTCGTTGGCTCGGTTCCGGTCGCCAAGCATGTTTATCAGACAGCCACGCAACAGCTTAAGCGGGCTCAGTGCTTTGCCGGTGCTAAAAATCATATGGTGGTTCTCCCGGATGCTGACAAAGATACCGTCATGAACGCTCTCGTTGGCGCGACAGTCGGTGCAGCGGGCCAGCGCTGTATGGCCATCAGCGTCATTGTGTTTGTTGGTGAGTCGATTCAATGGGCAGATGAACTGGCGGCAAGACTGAAGTCTGTCAGCCCCGGTATATGGAATGATCCACAATCTGCTTATGGTCCCCTCATCAGCCATGCTGCCAAGGAACGCGTTGCCAGCCTGATTCAATCCGGGATTGATCAGGGAGCCAGCTGTTTACTGGATGGACGAAATTGCCGTGTTGAGGGCTATCCGGATGGCAACTGGATGGGCCCCACATTGTTTAAGGACGTCTCGCGTGACATGGATATCTACAAAGAAGAAATCTTCGGCCCGGTTGTCAGCTGTATGCATGTAGACAGCCTGGATGCAGCGCTGGAACTGGTCAACAGCAATCCCTACGGTAACGGCACCTCAATTTTTACCCGCTCGGGCGCTGCAGCACGTCGTTATCAACATGAAGTCACCGTGGGTCAGGTAGGCATCAATCTGCCTATTCCGGTGCCCTTACCTTTCTTTTCCTTTACAGGCTGGAAAGGGTCTTTTATGGGCGACCTGCATGCCTACGGCAAACAGGCGGTTCGCTTCTATACTGAAACCAAAACCGTCACGGCCAGTTGGAAAGAAAGTCAGCTGGACGGTCCCAATATGAGCATCGCATTAAAATAATCCAAGTGGATATATCAACACCATGAATTTTGACCTGACTGAAGACCAGTTGGCATTCAAGCTGACTGCCCGAAAATTTGCCGAGCAACAACTCGCTCCCCATGCCGGGGAATGGGACAGTGACGAAGTCTTTCCGAAAGCCACGTTCGTCGAAGCCGGCAAACTTGGCTTAATGGCCATGTATATTCCGGAAGCACAGCACGGCATCGGCTTGAGCCGCCTGGATAGTGCGATCATCATGGAAGAGCTTGCTGCGGGCTGCACATCAACGGCTGCTTTCGTCAGCATTCACAACATGGCCTTTAATATGCTCGCACGTTATGGCCAGGCAGAACTCGTCGATACCTGGTCCCCTGCCCTGGCGTCAGGTGAAAAGCTGGCCAGCTATTGCCTGACTGAACCTGGCGCTGGATCCGACGCTGCTTCATTGAGCACCAAGGCCGTTCGCGATGGTGATGTGTATGTGGTTAACGGCGCCAAGGCATTTATATCCGGAGCAGGTTCAACCGATCTTCTGGTCACCATGGTCCGCACCGGCGAAGCGGGGCCAAAGGGAATATCCTGTCTCGCCATCCCTGCAAACTCTCCCGGAATCAGTTTCGGCAAAAAAGAAGAAAAGCTGGGCTGGAATAGTCAGCCTACCCGAACTATCAGTTTTGAAGACGTGCGTGTTCCGATTAAAAATCTGCTCGCAGAGGAAGGTGAAGGCTTCAAGCTCGCGATGGAAGGGCTGGATGGTGGTCGCATCAATATCGCTGCCTGTTCCGTTGGTACTGCCAGCGCCGCCTTAAAAGCAGCCGCACACTACGTCAACGAACGCCAGCAGTTCGGTAAACCACTTTCCGAATTTCAGGCAACCCAGTTCAAGTTGGCAGATATGCTCACCGAACTGGTGGCATCGAGACAAATGATTTATCTCGCAGCCGACAAGCTCGATAAGAAAGATGCGGAACGCAGTGTTTACTGTGCCATGGCCAAGCGTCTCGCGACCGACCTTGGTTTTCGCATTTGTGATGAAGCCCTTCAGCTCCATGGTGGCTATGGCTATATCAGGGAATATCCGATCGAACGACACTTCCGGGACACCCGTGTCCATCGCATACTTGAAGGCACGAATGAAATTATGCGATTAATCATTGCCCGTCGACTGCTGGCCGATGATAATTTTGCGCTGATCCAATGATAAGCTGAGCCTCGAATGAGGCCAGTCCGGACACGCAAACACAGAAAGGTTAAAACATGACAACAATTGAGAGTAAAACCGACAAGATTCTCGTTGAAACCAAGGACAACATTGCTTGCCTGACCATCAATAATCCGCCGGCTAATACCTGGGATCTGGAGAGCCTGAAAGGACTTGAAGATCTGATGCACCAACTCAATGCCGAGCCCGCGGTGATTGCACTCGTCATTACCGGTCAGGGTGGCAAGTTCTTCTCAGCAGGCGCTGATCTTAATCAGTTTGCAAGCGGAGACAAAGCAGCTTCCGAAAAAGTAGCTGATGCTTTTGGTCGGGCCTTTGAGGCTCTCGCGAGCTTTTCCGGGGTGAGTATCGCAGCCGTGAATGGCTACGCTATGGGAGGTGGACTCGAGTGTGCACTGGCCTGCGATATTCGCATCGTTGAAGAACAGGCACAAATGGCATTGCCCGAAGCGACAGTCGGGCTACTCCCCTGTGCAGGTGGCACACAACGTTTATCCTGGCTGGTGGGTGAAGCGTGGGCGTCCCGAATGATCTTGTGCGGAGAACGCATTGATGCAGGTATCGCCAAATCCATCGGTCTGGCTCAGGAAGTCTGTGCCTCAGGAGAATCCCTAGCAAAGGCCCTGGAAATGGCGGCTGGCACTGCCAAGCAGAGTCCAGACGCGGTGCGCGCCTGCAAAAAACTGTTGAGTATGCCGAGAGAACAGGCAATCCAGACAGGCTTGGTTCGTGAACGTGAATTGTTCGTGGACCTGATTGGTGGTGACAATCAATTGGAAGGCACGAACGCTTTTCTGGAAAAACGCAAAGCCGAGTGGCGTTAGCAGCGCAGGGTTCATTGAAAACCAGGCATCGTTAATGCGGTGTTGGTGAAACAGGACATCTACTAATGAGTACCGAGAAAAACGTAGCCAACATTATTGTTGAAGAGATTAGCGCCAAACAGGGAAAGATTGGAAAGTTAACGCTCAATGCTCCCGACACCCTGAATAGCCTGACACTGGATATGGTAACGGAGCTGTTCAAGCATCTGGAGGCTTGGGAACAGGACCCCAACATCGCTTTGGTGATATTGCAAGGCAGTGGTGAAAAGGCCTTTTGTGCTGGCGGCGATGTCCAACAGCTTTATCGCTCCGCTACTGAAACACCGGGTGGCCCCTGTTCCTATGCCGAGGATTTTTTCCGCAACGAATATCGACTGAACTACAAGATTCACTGCTACAGCAAACCTCTGTTGTGTATTGGCCATGGTATTGTCATGGGTGGCGGCCTCGGTCTGATGGCCGGCGCAAGCCATCGCGTAGCCACGCCGAGCACCCGCATCGCAATGCCGGAAATCACTATCGGCTTGTTTCCAGATGTGGGTGGCACCTGGTTCCTCAGTCGTATGCCTCGAGGCCTGGGTTTGTTTTTTGCCCTGACCGGCGCCCCCCTGAACGCCCACGACGCGCTCTACTGCAAACTTGTTGATGCTGTGATGTCACAAGATGATGCTGACAATCTGGAGGCTCGACTCTGCGAACAATCCTGGCGCAAGGAAAGCCAGGCTAATTCAGCGCTGCTATCTGAGCTCATAGAAAGCAAGGCACTGGACAGCAAGATGCTGAATCGGGATATTCACTCGGAAATCAAAGCATGTTTGAGCACGCTCGAGCAGATCTGCCAGCAAACCTCACTCGGTGAAGTTCTGTTCGCCCTGCACAATGCTCAAAGCGACAGCTCCTGGCTGAAAAAAGCCGCAAATACCCAGGCACACGGTTCCCCCTTGTCTGCATTGTTGATTTACGAACAGCTTCGTCGTTACCACTATGCCTCTTTAAAAGAAGTGTTCCTGAGTGAGTATCGGCTGGCGACCAATATTGTGCGCTATCCGGAATTTGCCGAAGGGGTTCGCGCGCTGCTCATCGACAAGGACAAGGACCCCAAGTGGCGATACCAGCATTTCAGTCAGGTTCCGGCTTCCGAACTCGAAGACTTCTTTAGCCCTCCATGGCCGGAAAACCCACTCCTCGACCTATTGGAGCAAGATGACGAAGTCGCTGCCGCGTAAAAATTGCAGGCCATCGCTCGCGCACTTTGGCAACTAACACATCAAGAATAAGGAGAAAAATATGGCCAAAATTGCATTTATCGGATTAGGCAACATGGGTGGGCCAATGGCATCCAATCTGGTCAAGGCCGGACATAATGTTCGCGTGTTTGATCTGGTAAACGATCTGGTCAATCAGCTGGTCGGTCAGGGCGCTGAGGCAGCCTCTTCTGCCGAGGATGCGATTGATCAGGCCGACGCCGTGATCTCCATGCTACCCGCTGGTAAACATGTCGCTTCCTTGTATCTGGGGGATGAAGGCTTGCTGGCCAAGATGGATACATCAACCCTGGTGATAGACTCCTCAACCATCGACGCAGAAACCGCGCGCAAGGTTCATCAAGCCAGCGCACAATACGGCATAGACATGGTTGACGCACCTGTATCCGGTGGTGTCGCTGCGGCCCAGGCGGGTACGCTGACCTTCATGTGCGGAGGCAATCAGGAAGCCTTTGATCGGGCTAAACCCATACTTTCAGACATGGGTATGAACATTTTTCTGGCCGGACCCGATGGCGCTGGACAGGTTGCCAAGATGTGCAACAACATGCTGCTGGCCATCCACATGATAGGTACCAGCGAAGCCTTGAAGCTGGGGAAAAACAACGGTCTGGACCCAGCCGTATTGTCAGAAATCATGCTCGCCAGTTCGGGCAAAAACTGGAGCCTGGAAAAATATAATCCCTATCCTGGGGTCATGGAATCCAGCCCCGCATCCAATGGCTATCAACCGGGCTTCATGGTTGATCTGATGGCCAAAGATCTGGGATTGGCCATTGAGAACGCCGAAAGCACCGATAGCAACACGCCGCTGGGTTCCAAAGCATTGGAAATGTACAGGGAGAAACAGGCAGCAGGTGACGGCAAGCGGGATTTTTCAAGTATTATCGAGAGTTTATAAAAGCAGCGTCAATTACGATTCCTGTTCCAGCCACTTGTCCAGTACCTGTTTCAAGGCAGCAGGTTCAAGTGGCTTGGCGAGATAGTCGTCCATACCCGCCTCATGACAACGTTCGCGATCCCCTTCCATGGCATTCGCCGTCAGGGCAACAATTGGGATATCAATAGCACTTCCAGGCCGTTGCCGCTGGCGTATCTGTCGACTGGTCTCAAAGCCATCCATTTCCGGCATTTGGCAATCCATCAGGATCAGATCATAGCGGCCAGCACCCTTGTCCTGATCCAGCAATTCCAACGCAAGCCTGCCGTTTTCAACGACTTCACAACGGTTGTAGCCTAACTGACCAAGCATCATTTTAGTGACCAGCTGGTTCGTCAAATTGTCCTCGACAATCAGAATCTTCTTATCAGAACCCATTAGCAGATTTGACGACTCATCATCGGAACTTATATCAGCATCCGGGGTGTCGGGACCGCAGCCCAGCGCCCTCTTGATCTGGCCTCTGAGCATTTCGCGAGTATGGATACAGGGCAACACAACCTGTCCATCCTCAGAGGCAGAATGCTCCCCCAGCCCCTGGATTGCGAGACAGGGGGTATCGGCAGGCAGATGCTTTTTCAACATACGTCTGACATTTTGTGGCCCCTTTCCATCCCTCCAATCGCAAATGAGCAGGTCCCAGAAAGCTTCACTATCGTTATTCTGGCTTTCAAGACTGTTAATTGCTTCAGTGCTTCCTTTATCGGGAGGGACGGTTAGAGTCGTGACACCCCATCGCACCAAAAGCGTCTTGATCGCTTGTTCGCGCTCGACATCATTCACACACAAGATGACCCGCGTATTGGTCAGGTCCGGATCAAGGATTTCAGTCGATAATGCATCCCTATCACTCAAGCCAAGCGGCAATGTAACGATAAACTGACTTCCTTTTCCCAAACGGCTCTGTAGCTCAATGGTTCCGCCCAACAGTTCGCAGAGTCGTTTGACGATTGCCAAGCCAAGTCCGGTACCGCCAAACCGACGCGTCGTCGTTGCGTCCGCCTGACTGAATGCATCGAAAATAGTATCAACCCTTGCTTCATCAATGCCAATACCAGTGTCAGCAATCACTAACTCGACAACTGCCTCGTCAAATCCCTCGTTCTCAGCTTTGATATCGACTACCAGGCTAATCGATCCCTGCTGGGTGAATTTGATGGCGTTACCCAGCAAATTGGTGACGATCTGACGTACTCGCATCGCATCACTGCAAATCTCTGTGTTCGCCATTCTGCTCGTATCCACCGTTAACGAGAGTCCTTTTTGTTTGGCGTCCAAAGACATTCCCGTTGCGGTTTTACAAAGCAAATCATCCAGATCAAATCGCGACTTGTTAATGGGCATTTTGCCGGCTTCAATTTTGGAAAAGTCGAGCACATCATCAATAATTCCAAGCAGTGACTCAGCACTGTGTTTGGCGACAGAAAGATAATGCTGCTGCTGTTTGTCTTGAGTGGCGCTGTCCAGAATATTCAACATACCCAGCACGCCATTCATGGGTGTGCGAATTTCATGGCTCATGGTGGCCAGAAACCGGGTTTTCGCAATGGCAGCAGCCTCTGCTCCTTCCTTGGCTCGACGCAGGGCAGTTTCTGTCTCCTGCAGACGCTCACGACTGATGATCGTTCCCGTAATGGTCGCCAGAGAAATAATGAAAGACACTTCAGATTGATGCCACGTTCGCGCCTGACCAACGTGTTCCGCACATATCACGCCAATTATGCCATCGTCTATGCGTATAACTGCGTCGAGCATGGACTGAATATCAAGGGGCTTTAGATAGTCATCCACAAATTCAAGGGTACGCGGATCGTTCATGGCATCATCGGCGACAATGTGTCCATGCTCGATCAGGGCTTCAAAATACCTGGGGTACTTCGCCTGATGGAGTTCCAGATTTGATTTCTCGACACTGCGCTTGCCACCTTCTTCTGTTACCGAGCCCAGCACCCGGCGGCGTAGCAGCTGTTTTTCCGCATCAAACTGCCACAGGCTGAGGCGCGATACGCCCAGAGCTTCCAATGCCTGACTCACCAAATAGTCCTCGGCATCCTCGAGATTGCCGGAAACCACGCGAGGATCGACCGACATCTCGGCAAGTATGCGATTGTGAACCGCCATTTTTTGTGCAGATGACTCGGCTTTCTTGCTATCCGTTACATCAAGCAGAAAGCCATCCAGATACTTCGGGTTACCGGCTGACTCATAGGATGCACGGCCCTTATCCTGCACCCAGCGAATCCGACCAGCGCGCGTGATAATACGATATTCCACCGACCAGGTTTCGCCTGCTTCAATGGCAGCTCTGATCGTTTCATCAACGATGGGACGATCATCCGGATGAATCAGTGTATGCAAAGATACATCCGTTCCGCCGGTCAATTCCTCCTCTGAATAGCCGCACAGCTCATTGATCTGCTCACTGACGAATAAAGCGGGATACCCCTCCTCAGGGCTGAACCGGTAGGTTACTCCTGGAATATTGCGTACCAGCGACGCAAAGCGGTCATGGCTGAGCTGCAGGCTTTCTGCAGTGAGCTGTTGGCGCCGCGCCCAGCGACTAACTGATATCGCAAACAGAACAGCCACAGAAAACAATAAGGTGAACAGAATTCGCGGCAACCACAATTCACTTCCTGCCAACAGCCATCCGAGTCTGGGCAAGGCCGCCAATTCCCAAACCGCACCGGGAATTCGTATTTCAGTCCGCACAGCATTTTCCAAAAAGACGCTGCTATCGCCATAAAATGCATTGGCGTTTGCGCCACCCTTGTGTCGAATCGCCAGCCGGAAGCGTTTGGAATAGTCGTCCAGGCCGACGTTTTTGTAAACCTTATCCATATCCAGTACCACGGATATGAGCCCCCAGAACTCTGACTGTTCCTGCTTACCGGGTATAAAAACGGGAATGCGACCAATAATTCCCTGTCCACCCTGGACCAGTTTTAACGGCCCAGCCAGAACCAGTTCACCGGAATCACGCGCAGCGACCGCCTGAGCCCTTTGTTTTGAATTGCTTAGATAATTCAGGCCAATTGCGCTTTCATTGCCTTCGAGTGGATACATGAGGCTCAGGATCATATCGGGCGCAGCACCAATATTGCGAATCTGGCTATGGCTGCCGAGGAAGGGTCTCGCGAACTGTGCAAATCGACGCTGATCCAGATTCGGCTCATTCACCACCAGTGCAGTAAGGCCTCTCACCATTTGAATGTCAGCCGCCAATGCTCCCTCAAACCGCGCCCGCAACACGCTGAGATCCTGCAGCAACTGCTGGCGTTGTCGTTCAATAATTTGCTCTCGATTCAACTGATCGACGAAGACAGCAAGACCGGATATAAACAATAGAAGCAGAATAAACACCCAGGCGTAAACACGCCGAGTGTGAGCTGGTGCTTGATTGGAATGATCGTTGTTCAAGTGCAAAGGCTTCTCCGGGAACCACCCACTTAGCGAAGTATAGACCAGTCGACACGGCAGCGATTGCAAGGAAAGCATCCTTTCACCCCATGCATTCAGATAAAGGTATTGCTTGGCTTTCTGCTAATTGGAGCTACCCCGGATGCGTACACTGTTGAATAGCAGAGACACTTCCCTAATCAGCTTTTCCCGAAGTTCCACCAATAACAGTACAATTTCGCCCCTGCTGTTTCGCTTTATACAGGCTTTGATCCGCCGCCTTGATGACGTCTTCAGGCTTTAAACCTCGCTGGCTGTCACTGGCGCCAATACTAATCGTCACTGACAGTTTCCTGTCCTGTTTGGGCTTGACTTGTCCACGCTGGCGCTTGCCCGATTCTACATCATCACTTCGGTCATCAGCGCGCAGTACCATTTTATAATTGGCAACGGCTTCTCGTACGGCCTCCAGGTACACCTTGATTTCTGCGGCCTCCTGATTTTTAAACACGATGGTGAATTCCTCACCTCCATAACGAAAAGCGCGGCCTCCACCCTTCACGCGGGCTATCTGTGACGCCACCATTTTCAACACCTGATCGCCCACATCATGGCCATGGGTGTCATTAAACTTTTTAAAATGATCCACATCGAGCATTGCGATACAGTAACGCCGCCCAAGGCTCGCCAAGAACTCTTCCAAAGATCGACGCCCAGGTATGCCGGTCAGGGCATCCATATAGGTCACCTGGAAATTGCTTTGCTGAAAAACAATAAACAGAGCCAGCAAAAGACTTCCAAACCCATAGGCTGATATGTTGTCAGTGGCAAATTCAAAAAACACGAGGCAGCCCATCAGGGCAGTAATCAGCAGAGCCTGATCAGCGACCGATTTCCGCCAGCTATAAAGTAGCAACAGCCATACAACCGTTGCGCCATGAAGCAAAGCAAGACCGCTCGAAAACCAATACTGCTTTTCAAACAAGGTCTGCGATATAAAGGCTGCCTGTGACACTAGGGATTCGGATACCGCATTCAGACTTTCATGCCAAAGCAAACCCGCGGAAACGGCGCTCAAGACCACAAAGCCAAAGCCCCAGGCGTGCTTTAAACCTTTTTCCGGCCACACGGAGCCAACGATGAGTGTGAAACAGAACCACACATTCAACTGAGCATACGCCAGCCATATATGAGGTTCTGACAAGGAAAACTGCAAGCGCTGACGAATAAACCAGAAACTGAACAGCGCCGCTACAACGGCAATAAAAAAGCGAAGCCGATTGAATATGAAAGTCATACAAAGTAGCACCAGCCCCAGAATATAAGGCAGATTCACCAGTACGGTTTCAGGCATCAAATTCTTCGGGTATAGGGCAAGTATCGCACCTGCCAGACAAATCATCAGAGGCAGACCGCGCCACAACCTAGCGGTAAAGGACACCTTGCGTAGTTCTCCTGATCAAGCAGTTTGAGTTTTCGATAGCGATTAGTTCATCCACATCAAAGTGTAGACGATATCCCGGGATACTCTGACTAATTCACTGGTGAAGCCCTACGCTTGACCGCTAGAATGAGGCATACAACAAAGCAATTAATACCAACTGACTATGCGTATGTTTTCACGGCACCTCAGCAAACTCTCCATCTGTCTTATTATTTTGTCTGGAATGTTATCGCACACCCAAGCCTCTTCCAGTGACAGCGACAGCGAACCGAAGCCTCACCATGGTTTTGCTTTATACGGTGACCTCAAGTACCCACCGGGCTTCCCCCATTTCGACTATGTCAATCCCGACGCACCTAAAGGCGGCCTTCTGCGCCTGATGGGCTTTGGTACCTTCGACACACTAAACCCCTATACCTTAAAAGGCACCAGCCCCTTCAATACACCGGGGCAATTCATGTACGGTTTTTCTGAACTGAATGAGACCTTGCTGGCAGGTACCGGATCGTACATGCCCTCCGGCGACGAACCCCAAAGTGCCTATGGTCTGCTGGCTGCATCACTCCGATATCCGGATGATTACAGCTGGGTTGAATTCCAGATAAGAGAGGATGCCCACTTCCACGATAGTCATGAAATCGATGCGGAAGATGTCGTGTTTTCCTATCTTACTTTGATTGAAAAAGGCCACCCGCGATTTCAGCAACTGCTTCACGGAGTAGACAGCGTGTCTGCAAGTTCCGAAAAAGCAGTACGTGTTACCTTCAAGGAAGCGAGACAGCCAGCAAACATTCTCCGCTTTGGCGAAATGCCTGTCTTGCCAAAGCACTTCTGGCAAGACCGCGATTTTGAAGATTCAACAGAGATCAAACCTTTGCTCAGTGGTCCCTACGCCGTTGGCAAAGTAGAGATGGGCAAATCCATTGAGTTGCTTCGCCAGCCCGATTTCTGGGGAAACAGGCTGAATATTTACCGCGGACGCTTCAACTTCGACAGGGTTACCATCGATTACTATCGCGACCAAACCGTTGCCTTCGAAGCCTTCAAATCAAACGACTTTGATCTTTACTACGACTACACAGCCAAAAACTGGGCCCAGGCTTATGACTTCCCTGCCCTCAAAGCGGGGAAAGTCATCAAGGAAGAAATAGCACATGAGATTCCTTCTGGAACACAGGGCTTCTTTTTTAACAGCCGAAGACCCCTGTTTGAGGATGTGCGTGTTCGGCACGCTTTAAGCCTGATGTTTGACTTTGAATGGACCAACAAAACCCTCTTTAACGGAGCCTACACCCGCAGTCAAAGCTATTATCCAAATTCAGACTTTTCCGCACAGGGGCCACCAAGCGAAGCCGAGATAATTTTGCTGGAGCCTTTCAGAAAAAGCCTGCCACCAGCCATGTTTACAGAAGCCTTTTCCCTGCCTGTCACTCAAGGTAATGGCCGATTGCGCAGCCAACGCCAACAGGCCCTAAAACTGTTAGACGAAGCGGGATGGGCGCTTCAGGAAGGTAAACTTGTCAACAAGCAATCGGGAAGCGCTTTTCACTTTGAGATTCTCATCCGTCAAAGTGGTTTGCAGCGTATCCTCTTACCCTATGTAAAAAATCTGGAGCGTATCGGTATCACCGCAGAGCTGCGCTTACTGGACGCGACCCAATACAAAGTCCGCCTGGATCAATTCGATTTCGATATGATGACCTTCGTGCTGTCCCAGGGTCAGGCTCCCAGTTTCGAACAACGCGATTACTTTCATTCAACAACCGCTTCACTGGAGGGTAGCAGGAACTATGCAGGGGTTGCCTTACCTGTTGTTGATCATCTGCTTGCTGCAGTGCTCGCTGCTGAATCCCGCTCACAGTTAATCACCGCGATGCGAGCATTGGACCGCGTCTTGCTCTGGCATCATTTTATCGTTCCCAACTGGCATCTCGATTATCACCGACTCGCCTATTGGAACAGTTTTGAGCGTCCATCCTTGCAACCACCTTATGTGTTAGGGATCGACACCTGGTGGAGCAAAGTGGAGTAGCAATAAGTACAAAACATCTCACACTCATAGTCTGGCTTGCATGTCTAAAAACTGTCACATGGAGGTCGTAGACTGCGTTCGCCTCTATCGGTAATCGGAGCTGCTTTGAAAAAGTATATTTATCTCATTCGTCACGCCAAATCTTCATGGAAGGATCCCGAGCTGGCCGACCGCGAACGCCCCCTTAACAAACGCGGTCACCGCAATGCCGCCGAGATGTCGGCCAGACTGGCCCATTTTATCAAGCATCCAGACCTGATTATCTCCAGTCCTGCTAAACGCTCACTGACAACAGCCCACTACTTTGCCAGCGAGCTTGACTATCCTGCCTTTGATATTCAGGTGGACGAACGTCTGTATTTCTGCGGATTGAAAGGGGAGCTCAAGGTCATCAAAGCATTACCTGAGACCGTGCAGAGTGTCATCATATTCGGTCATAACCCGGACATCAGTGAGCTGCTGAATTTTCTAAGCCCGGAAAAATATGAGGCGATGCCAACCTGCACCGTTGCGAAACTCAAGCTCAAACAACTGTTGTGGAAGGACATTGATAATGCTTGTGCGGAAATAAAATTTATTGAAGCTCCGAAACGTTCTCTGGAGCGAGTAGCCTGAACGAGTGGCGCTTGCTGCCACCCGTTCAAAGCCATAGTTTACATTGGCTTCAGGTAGCCATTTTCTTCAAGTTCAACCAAAAGCAGATGTTGCAGAATCTTGTCCCGGGTCGTGTCCGGATGAGACAGACTTAAACGTTCCAGGAACGGTTTTGCTTCGGTTGCATCTACCTTGTGGATATAGGCTCGAATCACGGCCTTGATCATATCCCGAGGTCGCTCCATCATCGACTTGATGTCCTTCAGGCTTTTGCCGAGGGCAATTTCTTCATCGGTGAAATCACATCCCAACGGGAATGGAGGGAAATATCCCTGCTCTCTCAGTTTCGCAATGCGCGCCGCAACACGTTCGGGCACGTTGTGTCGATAACGTTCCGGTACAACATAGTCTTCCCTCACTTTGCCATGCGCCTTCATTTCCGCCAACAGCGATTCCTGGAAGCGCGAGTCCGCGACTTCTATCAATGCGATGGCCACTTCTTCATCGGTTTTACCACGCAAATCTGCGATGCCGTATTCTGTGACGATTATATCTCTCAGGTGACGCGGAATGGTAATATGGCCATAGTGCGGAACGATGTTGGATTTGAGGTTTTTCCCACTTCCGCGCGTACTGCGCACGCACAATATAGAACGGGCATCGGGCAAGGCATGCCCCATACACACGAAGTTATACTGACCACCCACACCGCTAACGACGGTACCATCTTCGAGTCCATCCGATACAACCGCACCACTTAAGGTGACCATCATGCCCGTATTGATAAAGCGCGCATGTTTGCGCTGCTCCGTCAGCAGCTCCGTGTTGTAACTCAGCTGGTTAATATGGCCGACGCTGGACATACAGATCTTTTCATTCTGTTCTCTGGTCATACTCCTCAAGGCTTCATAGAAATCCTGCGGTCCCAGGTAGAAACCGCCGTGCATGTATATGCCCCCTTTGAGCGCCTTACCCAAACACAGCTCACAGACCTTCTGATAATTTTCAGCTTCTCTAAGATCCGTGGAAAAAAGCTCGCCCCCTACACTGAGCTGATCATCTTTCCAGCTCACCTGCTCATTGAAAATTCCCCAGTGCTGCAAGTAAATGAAGTCCGAATGACACAGGTGATGGCTGATCACCGATTCGTCCAGTAACACTTTCAGTGTGTCGGCTGACACCTCTTTGGTGATTTTCCCCGCATTGATCAGGCGCTGTAGATCGAGGTCATCAAAAACTTCCCGTTTGACAATGCCGCTTCGTATCAGATGCATAAATCCATTGACGAACATTTCGCTGGAACCGTAAATGCCCTTTTCGAACGGCTCCGAGCCGCCAAATTCCTCTAGCAAAGCCTCATCCACATCACAATCTTCCAGCACCTGTTTATAGATACCGTTATGTTCGTGGCGCAGCTGACAGGCATATACAATCGCATCCCCCAAAGAACCGATACCAATCTGCAAGGTACCACCATCCTTGATGAGCGTGCTGGCATAAAAGCCAGCCATATAATCCGGGTTGGGCACCGACATGTTGGGGGGAGCAAACAGCTTGGTGTCGTAAGCCGGATTGGAGACAACAAAATCAAAATAATCTTCATCAACCATGGCGCGGTTGTACATAAAAGGCAATTCAGAATGCGTCTGTGCAACAGTGACAATGGTTTTGCCCTTCTTGCGTTCCTCCTGAATGATTGGCATCACGTCGAGGGTGACATCAGTATTACTACTCAGACTCAACTTGTTTTTGCCATCGACTTCACGGGCACTGACCAGTTGAGCCAGAACGTTAACACCATTGATCATCAAGTCCCGGGCAACGAAGGTATAGTTACTGGAAATATAGTTGCGCTGGGCACTGGCCACGTTTTTCATGGCACCGGCCTTGAAGTAGAACTCGGACACCGTAACATTGTCGGGGAGCGACTGGTTACGCACGGCCTTGGCATATTCCAACTCTTCGTAGTCGCCAAACAGTCGCTCAACGAAAGGCACCAGAAACTTTGCCTCCATATCATTTTTGGGCCGAGGCTTTTCCAGCGAGAGTGCGGTGATAATCCTTAGTGATATGGAAGGGTCACTGACTGCCCTGCGATAGAAGGCATTAACCAGCTGATTCGGCTTGCCCAGGCCGAGCGGCAGGCCCAATACAATTTTCTTTCCTACTTTAGCGATGACCTGATCGACACATTGTTCGACCTCATTCAGACGTTCCATGCGAGCTCCTTATCTCTATTTTTCTAACCCGTGCATTGGCTGACTGCTTAGACTCCCGGACAGGCCATTTTCTGTTTTAACGCGAATTACCAAAGGACTGTAACAAGTCTATCCATCAAGTCCGATGACTTAGATCAACTTAATGATCCGTGTGTTTGCTGTGCAGCATTTCCACGTGCGGAATGCCATCTTCATCATAGGGATCAGATACCGTCCTGAAATTAAAATCTGCATAAAAGCGTTGCAGGTGTGATTGTGCGGAAATGCGAATCGAAGCCTTTGGCCACAGTCTGTCGCAATGAACCAGAGCCTCGGTTAACAACCGCCGTCCCAAACCATTTCCCCGAGCCGAAAGCGAGGTCGCAACCCGCCCGATTGATGCCTCGGCATATTTGACTCCCGGAGCCAGTAGTCGGCAATAGGCTTCTACTTCATATGCGTATGAGCCATGTTGCGATGAGCGCTGGCCAATAACATGCCAGGCGGTGCGATCAACATCATCCATGTCCGGATAAATACAGTTTTGCTCAATGACAAAAACATCCTGCCTCAGTTTGAGCAAAGCATAGAGCTCGTTATTCGAGAGCTGTTCAAAACTCGCACATTTCCAGGTCGAATCCACTGGCTTACCCATCCTTTACCGCTAAAGTCCTGAAGACATTGTCCCCATGACGCAATTTCCCGGCATCCACTAAAAACCCCACACAGATTTCATTTGACCATTTGCAGCCAGATGGAATCAATGACCTGATAACATCAATACAATATCCGTTCTCCCTCTACCCTTTCTCCTTGTTGTTATTCGCCGGCAGACAGACTTAAGCGTAAGCGCCGGATTTTCCTCTCGCATCAAAAAACCCCAATCCTCAGAAAGTTCGGAATCTCCCGACTAAAAGTTTCAATTTCGACGGGTTTGTATGAAATAATACGGCTCCGAATTACAGGCCACATCAATGCATCAAAGACATGGCCTGCTGCGCTTCAACAAAGGATATGTAATGGGTTTCAAGTCATTTCTGAAAGATAAACTGGTGTCCAAAGAACTGGACAAGCACCTGGATCGCATTGAAAAGCCGGTGGGTAGCCTGGGTTATGATCCCTGGGGATTCAATGCCGAAACCAACAAGATCGTCTTCGCCCTGTTTGCAGGCATCTACAATAAATATTTTCGTGTCGAAACCCACGGTATTGAACATGTACCGGACAAAGGGCCGGTACTGATCATAGCCAATCACAGTGGTCAGCTCCCCATCGACGGTACGCTGATCGGCTATGCCGTCGCCAACCGCAAGCACGCACCTCGATTTCCCCGGGCCATGATTGAACGTTTTTTCCCGACCGTTCCCTTTCTCGGCAATTTTCTCAACCAGGTAGGCGCTGTGCTGGGCGACCCGATTAACTGCGCCCGTATGCTTGAAAACGGAGAAGCCGTGATTGTGTTTCCTGAAGGTGTGCGGGGTTCAGGCAAGCTTTACAAGGACAGATATCAGCTCAAACGCTTCGGCAATGGTTTTGTCCATTTGGCAATGAAACACAACACCCCCATCGTACCCGTTGGTGTGGTCGGTTGTGAGGAAACCATTCCTGCCATTGCCAATATCAAACCCCTTGCCAAGTTGCTGGGTGTACCCTACGTGCCGGTAGCTCTGCCTTTTGTTTTTCCCGCCAAGGTTATTCTCAACTTTGGTAAGCCCATTTATTTTGAAAACGAGGAGCTGACAGAAGAACAGGTTACCCGACGAGTGGAAAAAGTTAAAAGCGCCATCAGCGGACTTATCGCGAAGGGATTGGAAGAAAGGGAGAGCATTTTTTAATGGCAACGACGACTAAATCAACGCGTTCTATCCTGCAGAAGAAAAAAACCGTTTTGGTCACTGGAGCTGCCGGCTCCCTGGCCCAACAGGTCATCAATCGATTGAGGGATTCTTATCAGATAGTGGCCGTAGACTTCCGCGAACTAACCTATCTCAGCGATGACATACCGAGCTATAAACTGGATTTTAATAAACGGGTATTTGAAGACCTGTTCAAGACCTATGATTTCGACAGTGTTATTCACCTGGGACGAATCTCTTCAAGCGAAGAAACCCGCCTGCGCCGCTACAATGCGAACGTGCTTGGCACTCAAAAGCTGCTGGACTTGAGCCACAAGTACGGCATAGGCAACGTTATCGTATTGTCTACCTATCACGTTTATGGGGCCTCCGCATACAACCCGGCACTAATTGATGAAACCGCCCCCTTGAAAGCCGCAGAGCTGACAATGGACCTTGTGGATTCGGTAGAGCTTGAGAACCTGGCCAATATCTACCTGTGGCGCTACCCGGACCTGAACATCACCATACTGCGCCCCTGTAATATCGTCGGGCCCGGTGTCAAAAACACTATCAGCCGTCTGCTATCGAGCCATTATGCTCCGGCCCTGCTGGGATTCTCGCCGATCATGCAGTTCATTCACATCGATGACATGGCGGATGCCATCGCAATCGCTCATACCAAATGCAAGCGTGGCGTTTATAACGTCGCGCCTGCCGATTGGATCGCCTATCAGGATGCCCTGGAACAATGCGGATGCACTCCTATCCCTTTGCTTTCAGTACCGCCCATTCTGCCGAAAATGATCACCAAAGTGCTGAACCTTAAGATGTTCCCGAGCTATCTGGTGAACTACTTTAAATATCCAGTGGTGATTAACGGAAAAGCCTTTGAGGAGAAATTCGGCTTCAAACCGAAACGTCCATTGAAGGAAATATTCAGAACCTATCGTGAACTGAAGGATTAGCTATTCTTATGGTAAATACGCAGGACTGTTGGCAGCAAGTCCTGCGTATACTTCTCTTTAGTAGCAGATTCCCATTACTGACTGTTCTTTCAAACCCCGATGTTCTTCAGGGTATCCAGAATCTGTCGCACAACCACCGCAGCTTTAGGGTGCTCCTCTTCAATCTCGGTAACGTACATTTCAACCGCTTCAACAAAGCTGGGTTCCACTGGTTCTTCCTCCCCCAACTCATGTATATGTGATTCCAGTTGCTGCATCAGGTTGCTTTGTTCCGGGCTGGTTAAGTCATTGCCAAAACGGTCGTGCAGGTCACTGATTAGGGCTAGCGCTTTTTCTTTAGGCATCCTTGATCTCCAAGTCAGGGGTTAAACGAACCTTACTTCAAATTAGTGCCTTTTTGGCAAGCGGTAAAGTCCGTTTTCATCCTGGCGGTATGTTTGACTGACAGTGATCAATTCAGGTTCTTATATTTTGTGCGGCATATGATAAATAACAAAATTAAAAAAGCCGACGTTACATGCCTTTCTCAAAGCATGAACGCCGGCCTAAAACAGCCTAATAGGGAATCTTCAGCATCTACTGGATGACAATTTGTAGCTCATCTGAGCGTGGACCTTCAATGCCATCAGTTGTGATCGTGCTGATAGCAAAATAGTATGTGCCCTCAACCAAAGCAGATGAATAGCTTTGCTGGCTTGGATCCGAGATTTCCGCAAAGGTTTCGAGCTGTCCGGCACTGCTTCCTGCGTAGATCTTATAACCAGCAATTTCCGTTGTAGCCAAAGAGCTTCCATCCTCACGCTGAGTGGGAATCTGCCACGATAAACTAACCGTTCTGATAACCGGACCTGCGGGAAAATCACCAGCGTCATCAGGCGTCGATCCTGCCTGGTACTCTGCGAGATTGGACACCCCATCTCCATCGAAATCTGCGGAAGCATCTGAGGGATCAAGTGCAGATAATCCATATACAAACTCGAAGCCATCGGGCATCCCATCATTATCTGAATCGGCATTGTTGGGGTTGGTTCTGATCTGGTATTCCTCATAAGCAGTCAGCAAATCGCCGTCTGTGTCAGAAAAGGCATCGGTCGGGTCATTCGGATCCAGGCCCACGGCCAATTCAAAAAAGTCAGGTATCCCGTCTCCATCTGTGTCAACGGGAGGATAGGTATCGTCATATGCCGTGAGATAAACGCCTGATGCATAGCCCGTGTGATAGCCTTCTTTATAAGCGGTTTCGCCACTGACCTGATCTGCCAGGCCATAGGCCAGAAGGCTCTTACTCGTTAGGGTTGTGAGTTCAAATCCCGGCCCTTCCCAGGCCACGGTAAGATAATCTTCTTTCGTGTATTCTTTGTGGAGAACTTCAATGTAATACCGCTCACCTGCCTGCAGGTTTATATTGGGTGAACTCTGGGAATTGTAGGTGTCCCATACCTGATACCCAGTTGGTCGGTTGTTAAAGGCGATTAAACGTTTGTTATATGGCGTTTGATCCGTAGACAGCCAAAGCTCGGCACTTTCATCTGCACTTAACCAAAATCTGTAATTTCCGGTTTCCTGAATGTTCAACAAACCCACAATTCGCTGACCGTACTTGTCGCCTCGGGAGTCTGGGAAGTCAACTTGAGTAATCGGTTCCACCGACGTCGGATTGTCCGGAAAGCTTTGATTTCGCGTTAGGCCACGAACCGCCTTGCCGTTTATCCCCGACCAGAAATGTACGCTGAGTTCCAGATCACCAGCTGCCGTCGGTGGCAAATCAGAAATACTTTCCACCATTGGTTTTTTTGATGCACAACCCGCCAGTACAAGGACTATCAGGGGCACCACGATTCGGTAATTCATGGCCATTGCCTCCTCCAATTGTATTTTTTCATTATTATTTTTTACCAAGTATCGGCCAAAAATCCGGAAATCGCGCGGGCTACTTAGACTGATTTTGTCTAAGTATTTCAGAGCTAATGATAGCTACTTAAGCCCTGGCGCAATACAGAGGCGAGAACAACAATTGAAAGGGTTTTGATGTCAACAGCTTAGGGAAATGAGTTAAAGCTTGGTATAAACATCAACTGGCGAGTGCAACCTTGAGCTCACGTGTGATTAAAATTCGGAGCGGAGTACCAGATGAGGCCCATCAATTCTGCATATCACCCAGCAATACATCGCCATAAATCTCGACAAAATCTTTTGGAAGGCGACGAGGTTTACCCGAGGAAATTTCAATACAGGCCAATTCCCAGGTCGCGTTCAGTATCAGTGTGTTTCTTTCAATGCAGTCAATACGGAATGATCGACGCATCCCTGTACCACTCATGTCATGCAACCAGGTTGATATCAGTAGAGTGTCACCCAACAAGCCCGGTAGCCGGTAATCATAGTGGGCTCGCCTGACCGCCATTGCCCTGTCCAGGGCCTGATAATGCGACAAGTCTAGTCCCAGGGCTTTGGAATGCAGCCACGCAGCCAATTCGCACCAGTTTACATAGCAGCCGTTGTTGACGTGCTGAAGACCGTCTATGTCCGTTTCCAATACAGGCAGCTTGAGTTTGAATACCCCGGCTGTTTCGTCCGATTCGTTTCCCTCGACAATTTTCCAGTCTCTGGACATACCGATTGTGTTGACACGCATAACTATTACCAAAATGAATTTAACTTATCACCTAAATAAATTTACTTAATACTTTAAGCTTTTTGTATCCTAGCACCCTCAATTTTTTACTGACAAGTCCACCGAACACTTATGAGTAAACTACTGTTGATCCGTCATGGGCAGGCTTCTTTTGGCCATAGCAATTACGACCAGCTTTCCGAACTGGGGAAGCAACAGGCAACCTGGTTAGGCGAACATTTGCGAAGCATTGAGCTACAGCCGGATCGAATCATCAGCGGAACTCTGCAACGACACCAACAAACTGCTCACTACCTTTGCGCAGGCATGGGCATCAAACATCAGCCAGAATTGATACCGGAATGGAATGAATTCGATTTTCATCGGATAGGCAAAGCCTATTTGCAGAAACATCCTGAAGATCTACCCAGGGACAACTCACCCAAAGCGTTTTTTTCCGTACTCCGCAAGGCTTTGAAAAGCTGGGCCTGCGGCGAGCTTGACGCCAGCCCGGACGAAAATTTCACTGAATTCGAAGAGCGTATAGCCAGGGCCTTAAAAGAGAGCACAGCCTCCAGCTCGGGTCAGACAGTGATTGTTGTTAGCTCTGGTGGCGCAATATCTGCAGCCATTAAACAAATACTGCGACTGGATGTGGACGCCCTGATCGACTTGAATCTACAGACACGCAACACGGGACTGAGCGAAATTTACTACAAGGAAGACAGGCGCTACCTTTCCGCATTTAACGGCGTCCCTCATCTCGAAGCCGCGGACAAACGCGCTTATATCACCTCTGCATAACTTTGTTTCACACCGAATACTGGAGGGAGCGACTATACTCGCAAACGAACATCCGAAATCTTCAGCTGACAGATCGTTTTCCGGATTACGAGGCACTTGGCGTTTTAAACGCTAACATGGTTTACTCCTGCACCCTGCATGTTGCGGCATAGGTAAATCCATAGCGCGTTGCCTGTGACACATCATCTCGACTGTTGCAGCCGATACCGCAGCAACAAACCATGTTTCATCAATATAAAGGAGATCAAAAATGAAAGAGGCCGTCATCGTTTCAACCGCTCGCACGCCCATCGGCCGTGCCTTCAAAGGTGCATTCAACAACACCAAATCTCCCACATTGATGGGGCATGCCATTAGACACGCCGTTGAGCGCAGCGGAGTCGATGGCGCAGAGATTGACGATGTCATTATTGGTAGCGTGCTCACCGCCGGCAGTGCAGGAATGAACATTGGTCGCAATGCGACACTGGCAGCAGGCTTGCCTGTCACCGTCGCTGCCCAAACCATTGACCGTCAGTGCTCTTCAGGCTTGATGGCTATCGCAACTGCGGCCAAGCAAATAATCGTGGATGGAATGGACACCGTTGTCGCCGGCGGCCAGGACAACATTTCCGAGATCCAGAAAAACTACTTTGAATGGATTGCCAAATCTCAGGATGAAAATGTTATCAAACACGCCGAACATGCCTATATGCCAATGCTGTTAACCGCCGAACACGTGGCCAAAACCTACGGTATCAGTCGCGAAGCCCAGGATGAATATGCCCTGAGTTCGCAACAACGTACCGCCGCAGCGCAGCAGGCTGGCAAGTTTGACGATGAAATTGTCCCCATGACTACTACCAAAGCGGTACTCAACAAGGAAACAAAAGAGGTCAGCTATGAAGAAGTCACACTGGCCAAAGATGAGGGTAACCGTCCTTTAACCGCACTGGAGGATTTGGCATCATTGAAACCGGTCGTAGAGGGCGGAGTCATAACAGCAGGGAATGCCAGCCAGCTTTCCGACGGTGCGTCAGCATGTGTCGTCATGGAACGCTCACTGGCCGAAAAAAAGGGCTTGAGCCCTCTCGGTATTTATCGAGGTATGGCGGTTGCCGGTAATGCTCCGGAAGAGATGGGCATCGGCCCTATTTACGCGATCCCCAAGCTGCTTAAACAGCATGGCTTGAGCATCAACGATATCGGCCTTTGGGAACTCAATGAAGCCTTTGCGGTCCAATGTCTGTACTGCCGCGACAAGCTTGAAATTGACCCGGAACGCTACAACGTCAATGGCGGCGCGATTTCCATCGGCCACCCTTATGGCATGACCGGAGCACGAACGGTTGGTCATGCATTGATTGAAGGAAAACGTCGTGGCGTTAAATACGTCGTTATCTCCATGTGCGTTGGCGGCGGTATGGGTGCAGCCGGTCTGTTTGAGGTCGCCTGATCAGTGCGCTGCAAATCGGCTTATGTCCTTTTTGCAGCGATTTTCCCTGCCAAGTTGAACACGCAGATTCGCCGGATTAAAAAGAAACCCGTTTTAAACGATCAGGATTCCCCATGAGTATTGTTATCGCTTCGGTCATTGCAGCCGTCCTTCTTATTGTCCTCAGCAAAATCCCGGTTGCCCTGGCAATGGCCAGACAGGAGGGAGGGTATGACAACCATTATCCGCGAGATCAGCAAGCGGCGTTGAGCGGCTTTGGACGCCGGGCAGCGGCCGCCCATAATAATTGTATTGAAGCTTTTCCGGTATTTGCCACCGGCGTTCTTTTGGCACTTTGGGCCGGCGCTGATGCAATGCTGGTACAAAATCTCTGTGTGGTATTCATCTGCGCGCGCGTCGCCTATCTCATCTGCTACTGGATGGACTGGGATAAAGCTCGCAGCACCGTCTGGACCATCGGATTGGTCTGTTCCATATGGCTGATGGCTCTGGCTATCTAGTCGCCGAAATTGCGCCTGCGGGCACAATGAAATATCAAAGAAAATGCAGTATGATGCGCGCCAATTTTTTGAACCAATGAGGCGCTCCTATCCATGGCCATCAAAAATGCTTTCTATGCCCAGTCAGGCGGTGTGACCTCGGTCATTAATGCATCCGCTTGCGGCGTGATTGAAACAGCCCGACAACACCCCGACCGGATTGGAAAAGTATTTGCCGGGAACAACGGCATCATCGGTGCGCTGCGGGAAGAACTGATCGATACCAGCCTGGAAAGCAAGGAAAACATCGCCGCTCTTCGCCATACCCCTGGGGGCGCATTCGGATCCTGCCGATACAAACTCAGAAACCTGGAAGATAACAAACGCGAGTATGAGCGCCTGATTGAAGTCTTCCAGGCCCATGACATAGGCTACTTCTTTTACAATGGTGGCGGTGATTCACAGGACACTGCCTACAAGGTATCGCAACTCAGTGAAAAAATGGGTTACCCGATTACCTGTGTCGGCGTTCCCAAAACCGTCGATAATGACCTCCCCTTCACGGACTGTTGCCCGGGTTTTGGATCCGTCGCCAAGTATGTGGCCATATCGACCCGCGAAGCCGCATTGGACATCGTATCCATGTGCGAATCCTCTACTAAAATATTCATCCTGGAAGTAATGGGGCGTCACGCCGGCTGGATTGCCGCAGCGGGTGGCCTGGCCGGGCAAAATCAGGACCAGGCTCCACATATCATCTTGTTCCCCGAAGTTGCATTTGATCGTGAGCGTTTTCTGGCGCGAGTAGATGAAAGCGTGAAAAAGCATGGTTACTGCGTCATTGTCGCTTCTGAGGGCGCACAGTACGAAGACGGCCGCTTCGTCGCGGACACGGGCGCCAAAGATGTCTTCGGCCACACACAGCTCGGCGGCGTTGCACCGACACTCGCCAATATGATCAAACAGGCCCTGGGATATAAATATCACTGGGCAGTAGCGGATTACCTGCAGAGAGCCGCTCGCCATATTTCGTCTCGCACAGATGCTGAACAGGCCTACGCCATGGGCAAGGCGGCTGTGGAATTTGCCCTCTCTGGAAAAAACGCGGTAATGCCTATTGTGGTTCGCGAGCAATCCAGTCCCTACCGTTGGCGCATCGGCGAAGCACCTTTGAGTGAGGTAGCCAACCAGGAAAAGAAAATGCCAATGCATTACATTACAGACGATGGTTTCGGTATTACCGCGGAGTGCCGGGAATACCTCGCGCCACTCATCAAGGGAGAAGACTATCCGCCCTATGACGAAAACGGCTTACCCATGTACGTCACACTGACAAATACCATGGTAGAAAAGAAGCTTCACACTACTTTCGACATCTGAGTAAACGTATTGAAGTCTGATGAACAGAAATCGGATGGCATTTTTGCTCGCAAAAGTGCGCGTGAGCTTGACCCGATACCGGAGCCCCCTGCTTTTTTACCGGACTATGCTGATTCACTAAGATCAACAAACGAGATCCTTGATCTCGCCTGCGGCGATGGCGCCGTCAGCCTGGCTCTGGCGAAAATGGAAAAGCGTGTTACCGGGCTGGATATTTCTTCCGCAGGACTCGCACGACTTCAACGCTTTGCTCGCGAAACCTCCCTCGATATCAATTTGATTCAGGCTGATCTAGACCCGCCACACCAACTCTTCGATACCGGAGTACTCAAACCAAACCAGTTTTCAGCCCTGATCTGCTACCGTTTCAAACTGTCACAAGATCAGATCATTCAGCTGCTGCCGGCTCTGAAACCGGGAGGCCTGCTATTACTGGCAAGCTTCAACCTGCTACATCATAAAAATACCGGATTTAACCTTCGTTACTGCCTTCAAGTTGACGAATATGTTGAATTGGATCCCTGCCTTTCACTAGTCAGCTATCGCAGCATACAAAGACCTGAAGGTCACTTTGATGAATATCTCTTTAACAAAGTGAGCACTTGAATTTTTCCCAACTAGTCACCAAGCGAAGCCTGCTCTAGGCTTCTGGCCGCCGCTAACGCTGGCCGGACACCATTACGTCCGATGTACGCCTGCAGGTTTTCCTGTTTGATCGGCTGTTTGAAGGCCATCCCCCAGAACAGGGTATGCGCGAGCAAAATATCGGCAGCAGTGAAATGATCGCCGAGAATATAGTTGTGGTCTCCCAATCCCCCGCTCAGCAGATTCAGCGCACGCTGGAATTCCCATTCTGCTGTCTTGAAAATCTCGGGACAGCGCTGTGCTTTGGGCAAGGCAAATTTGTTTTTACCAATCGTCCAGAGAGGTTGTTCTAATTCTGCGATGGCAAAGCAGGTCCATTGGTCATACAGAGCACGCCTGTAGGGGCTGTTAAGGGGAACCAGCTCTACATCGGGTTTGAGGGTAGCAAGATAATTAATGATCGCCAAAGACTCAGTGAGGATAGCTCCATCCGCCTCCAAAGAGGGCACCTTGCCTGCAGGATTAATACCGAGGTACTGAGGCGATTGCGACTCCCCTTTTGTCATATCCACTAACTGGTATTCGTAATCCAGACCCAGTTCCTCTAGCATCCAGGTAACGCGCAGGGTTCTGGTATTAGGAAACCCGTATACTTTCAACATGCTCACCTCATTTTTATTTTACAGTGATCGACACATGCCTTTGAGCTTAAACCCAATTCCGTATTGGTACAATTTTCCCCTGACTTGTAAGCCGCGAACGGCATCCCTAAACTGCACTAAACCAAGCTACAATGAGACTAATTTTATGGCTTTTGAGCACCTGTCCTGCGAAACCTTGCTAAGCTGGATACAAGATAACGAACGAATTACCCTGGTCGACATTCGAGATAAGCAGTCTTACGCTTCAGGTCATATACCGGGAGCCCAACACCTTGGTAACCACAATGTTGAAGCCTTTATACTCGAAAGCGATATGCAGCTACCTGTCATTGTCTGCTGCTACCACGGCAATAGCAGTCAGGGCGCCGCAGACTATCTAAACCAACAGGGCTTTATAAATAGCTATAGCCTTGACGGTGGTTACGAGCGATGGCAACAACTCGCTGCCAACAGCAGTCTGTCGAGAGAATAGGCTATTCGAAATATCAGACATCCGCTTCGACAACGCGACAAAATAAATATTCAGTTCTTTACCAGTAACAGTCAGCACACAGGACCTATTCAATGACACAGCCTTTAATGCCAGGCAATACCGGCACGCCAATCCTCTTGATGCGGGAAGAAGATTATTCCGACTGGCATGAGCAACAATCAGAGACGGTTCGCAACTGGCTGGCGGCCAACGCATACGAAGGCAAAGGTTCATTTCTGCTATCTGACACCTCTGGCCAGCTCAGTTCAGTGGTGTATATCCCACAAGATATGGAGAGCTTTTTTATCGCTGGAGACCTGCCTGTAAATTTACCGGCTGGCCAGTACACGCTCGATACGTCTTTCTTTTCCGCTAAGCCTTCAGATTTGGTCGAACGCTTTGCTGTTAGTTGGGGACTGGCCAGTTATCGCTTCGAACGCTATATCGAGGCGGGCAAGGCACTACCGGTTCTGGTAATCGCGGACCAGCAACAACTCAAGCGGGCTGAACATGTAGTTTCAGCTGTCTGCTATACCCGCGACCTGATCAACACGCCGGCATCGGACATGATGCCGGAGCAGCTTGCCGAAAGCGTTGCAGCAATGGCAGATGAGTATGGTGCAAGCGTTGAGCAGATCTCGGGACAGGATTTATTGACACAAAACTTTCCCATGATTCATGCTGTAGGCCGAGCCAGCTGTCATGAACCCAGACTGCTGGATCTGCACTGGGGAAATGAAGACCACCCAAAAATCACATTGGTGGGAAAAGGCGTCTGTTTTGATAGCGGCGGCCTCAACCTTAAACCCGGCAATTTTATGCGGCAAATGAAAAAGGACATGGGCGGCGCGGCACACGTGCTGGGATTAGCCCGTCTGATTATGGCAGAGAGACTTCCGGTCCGGCTCAGGGTACTGGTTCCGGCAGTGGAGAATGCCGTCTCAGGAAATGCCTTTCGACCCGGTGATGTATTGCCTACCCGAAAAGGTCTCACTGTCGAAATTGATAATACTGATGCAGAAGGTCGACTGGTACTGTGCGATGCGCTCACCTTGGCGGAGAGTGACAAACCTGATCTGATTGTTGATTTCGCGACACTGACCGGCGCCTGCCGGGTAGCTCTGGGGACCGAACTGCCAGGCTTTTTCTGCAATAGCGACGATGTTGCCCATGAGTTATTCAGTGCCGCCCACAAGGTTGCCGATCCGGTATGGCAACTCCCTTTACACAAACCATATCAAGACATGCTGAAAAGCGATATTGCAGATACATTAAATTGCTCAGCAGGCGGCTTTGGTGGAGCGATCACGGCGGCGCTATATTTACAACGCTTCGTGGACGATTCGAATCCATGGATACATTTTGATGTGATGGCTTGGAATAATCGTAAACTGCCAGGTCGTCCAGTGGGCGGTGAAGCCTTCGGACTCAGAGCGGTTTATGAAATGCTTGAGTCACGATACCGATCAGAATAAATACCACATCACTCAACAATGACCGGCGACGAACCACCGGTTCACAATAAGGGCTTTACCATGACGACTATTCGAAATGCTAAACACGAGGCGTCTCTGCTCAAAGAAGCCATTCGTATCGGCTCCATCTATGCAGAAAAACGTGGCGTGGTTAAGTTCGATGAAACAGACTCGCAGGATACGCGCATCGAATACATCTATAAACTTCTTGTACATGACAAACAGCTACAACCTCTCGCCAAGGATCAACTTGGTCTGCCAAAAATGAAACACAAACTGGTGCTTTGGCTCTATCGGCAGCTTCCGGACAAACACCCGCTCAAGTAACTAGCAGCCCTCGTGCAATAACAACTCCGGAGAAATCGTCTCGCTATCAGAACATTCGCCTGGCAATTATCCCAAAGATGGAAAAAAGCAAATCGTGCCCGCTTGCATACAAATGAGAGCAACACGTTACACTATTGCTGGATAACTTCTCATCCGCCAATCACGTGTTTCCATCATCCATGACTCCCCCAGAAGAACATATATCGAACAATCAACGCCGACACGACCTGTTCAAAATGACATGGCCAATGCTGATTGGTGTGTTGTCGCTCATGAGTTTTCAACTCGTCGACAGTATTTTTATTTCGCGACTGGGAATCGAGCCACTGGCCGTTATCGGTTTTACGATCCCCATTTACCAGGTCATTATCGGCATACAAGTTGGCATCGGTATCGCCACAACAGCGATGATTTCCCAACGACTGGGCGCCGGAAAAGAAGAGCGAGCCAGTGAACTGGGAACACGCATTCTGATACTGGGTGGCAGCGCGATCGCCCTGCTCTGTGCGCTGATCTGGTTATTCAGGGCGCAAATTCTGGAAGCGCTGGGCGGCAGCCCAACACTGCTACCGCTGCTGGAAGAACTCTGGTCAATATGGCTATTGGCTGCGTTTACCGGCGCTTTTGTCTACTTCGGCTACAGCATCTGCCGGGCGCATGGAGATACCCTGTTGCCAGGAGTCGGCATGGTCCTCACCAGCCTATTAAATATCGCGTTCGATCCATTCTTTATTTTCTATCTGGATTTGGGACTCGTTGGAGCAGCCTACGCGACGCTCTGCGCGTTTTTTGCGGGTGGTCTGTTGATCTATCCCAAGATCATCAAGCGCCATTGGATTCGCTGGCGATCAAATTCCACAATCAGCATGTTCCAGGATTCAAAGGAAATCACAGGCATTGCGACTCCGGCCATGACAAGTCAATTAATGCCCTCTCTGGCTGCGATGCTCACGACAGCAATCGTGGCACAGTATGGTACCGAGGCTGTCGCGGCCTGGGGACTCGGCGTTCGTCTCGAATTCTTCTCCATCGTTCTCGTGCTTGCATTAACCATGTCCATGCCACCCATGATCGGACGCTACTATGGGAGTGGTAATGATAGTGAAATCTCAAAGCTGATTGCTCTGTCCATAAAAGTGGTACTTGTCTGGCAAACTTTGCTGGCCATATTCATGCTCAGTTTTGCACAACCGCTTAGCTTTCTATTGGCTGGCCAGGCAGAGGTTGTCGAGATCGTTCAGTTTTACCTTTACGCGCTGCCAATCAGTTACGGTCCGATGGGCGTTTGCATTCTGATGGTCTCTTTCAGCAATGCCATTAGCCAGGCCTTTCGAGCCATGCTCATTTCGTTTTTAAGACTGTTCGCCTGCTATGTACCCTGTCTCTACATAGGCGGGACGATTGCAGGTTTGGAAGGACTTATGATCGGTGCCATGATCGGCAATTTCATTGCCGGATACATGGCTTGGCAGCTTTTTCAAAGGGGATTTAAACAGCTAGACCACTCGGAAGCTGCATCGCGAGTGGTCTGATACTTTATGGGAACTCAGGCCGATTTGGGGAAGTCAAAGCCGACTTTATAGAATTTTTCCGGCAGGCGAATATTGGTGGTAAAAGAGCGGAAATCTGCGTTTTCATCGCCTTCATCCAATATGACCTCGATACTTCCCCCCTCTTTCTCCAGGAAGCCTTTCACCGCGTCCATACCGACTCCGCGACCGGATACATCAGTCACTTCCTCTGCCGTTGAGAAACCGGAGGAGAAAATCAGATTGGCTATTTCGTTTGCAGAGGGTCGTGGCGCATCTGATTCATAAATGCCTTTTTCTACGGCCATCTCATAGATCTTGCTAATTGCGATCCCGCGCCCATCGTCACGCACGGCAAGATTTGCAAAACCGTCTTCAAGTTCGGTAATGAGGTCTATTCGACCCGCATCCGGCTTACCCTTCTGCTGTCGTTCCTCAACACCCTCTATGCCGTGGTCCATGGCATTGCGGAAAACATGCATAAAAATATTGTTCAGCGTTGTGTGCGCGGCGCTATCTATAAATATATCGCCGTCATCAATATTGATGACAGGTCGTGCCTTGCCCAGCTGATCGGCCAGGGAGTTGGCAGAATCGATCACGTCGGAAATGACATCACTGACCGGTTTCGAGTCTATGGAAATCAGCATCTTGTAAGCTTCGGAAACAACGCCTTTTACTTCCCCACTCAGATCGCTCTGGGTGATGCGCTTGATGCTGTCCAGCCACGAAGCAACCCGGTTCGGATCCAGGCTGATTCCCTGTGCTGCCTCGGTATCTCGACCCAGCTTGTCACGGAACACACTGGCATATCGAGCGATGATTTCCTCCGCGCCTGACAATTCAGCTAACAGCTCTGCAGGATTCCAGACCTTATCTTCTTCCTTGCGGAGAGCATCATAGGTTGATTCAACCTCATGCACTATATCCGTCACATAAGACAAACCGTAAGTTCGGGCATTACCCTTCACGGTGTGCATAGCCCGGAACAGGCGCGCAATCGCATCCAGATCTTTCTCTGCAGTTGACTCAATAATTTCACGACACTCTGCCAGAAAACCATCCGATGAACTGAGGAAATCGCTGAACTTGCCGGCATCCACTGCGAGAATCTCCCCGATAATCTCCAGCTCCTGTTTCTGCCCTTCTGCTTCGGCTTCGAGAGCTTTGAGTTCGGTAACATCACGCACGGTAACCATAAGCTTATCGATCTCGTCAGCGTCATTGACGATTGGGTCCCAATCCAGTTCAAGTATTTTTTCCCGATCATCTTCCATACGAATAACCATCTCGGTCATCAGACAGTGAGAGTTAAACTCATACATCATTTCGTCTTCGCCTACGATCGCGTCAACGGCCGTAATGTTTTGATCAACCGAATCGGAACCGGCGGTTGTGTTGCCGAATAAAAGATCGGCAAAATTTCGATCAGCAATGCGATCAGTTTCAAAAATTTGCTCCAGGTAAGAGGCATACTCTTTATGTATCAAACCACCCTCGGTGATCGTAAACAGACCCTGGTGCATATTAGCCATCATCGAAGCAATATCTTTGTTCTTCTGAGCCAACTCTGCGGTACGCTCTTCGACTTTGGCCTCCAAGTTACGATTTTGTTCTTCAATCACTTCACGCATGCGGATGTTCTTGATGGTGGTAACAAGTGAGCGTGCGACGGAAGACACAAACTCATAATCACTGTCGGCAAAGTTCACTTTCTTGACGTCACCTGACAAGTTAATGACCCCCACCAACATATCCTTGTCTACCAAAGGCACGCACAACAACGCCTTGGGTGAGTCGTTTTCCTGGGAGACAAATGATTTATCACGGGAAGTGTTCGGAACAAAAATAACTTTTTTGGTCTCGGCCGCCTTACCCAATACGCCCTGGCCCAGTGCGAATTTCGCGGGCTGGGTGCCAGGCTCAACTGCCTTGGGAGGAAAGTAGGCTCGTACTTCCAGTTCCTGGCTTTCGTTGGTGAGATACACAGACCCCTGCGATACGCCAATCTTGTCATGCATGCTTTGCAACACTTCTTCCAGTGCCGAACTCTGGCTTTGAGCTGCCGCCAGCGTTCTGCCGATGGCGTTGAGTTTGGCAAGGTCGATCATTTTCTTGCGAATGGCCATTCGCATGGAATTGAAATTCTGGGCCGCCAGCAGGATCAACACGACCAACATGACGACGGAACTTTTAAAACCAAAGTCCAGACTGTCCTGTACCTCGCCCTGCAAGGAATTGAATTGCTCGTCGGCTGATTCCAACAATTCATCAAGTCCATCGATGGATTGGCTTACTGCAGCATCCGCTTCATCCAGTTTGGTACGTGCGATATCAGCCTGTTCCAGTTGGCGACGCTTGTAATCTACAAAAGAAGGTTCCTTATCAAGGTAGTCGATAATTTCGCCATAAGCATCGCTCGCTGTCTCAAGGAAAACCGGATCACCAAAAGGCTTGAATGCTTCTTCCGCTTTCTTAAACCAGCGTCTCGAATCATTGATGGGGAAACGGAAAATTTCCATTCCTTCAGACAAACGTTCTATGTCGTTGGTAATTTTAATTTCGTCGATGGTTTTCAGAACACTCAGCATGTTGACGTCTGCCTGGTTTGCCGCACCGCTGACCAGTTCCATATCTTCCTGATATTCTTCAGGTGGAATAAAGTACTGAATTTCGACGAGAGCCCCACCAACCCCATCAACCATATCCAAAAGCACATCACCTTCTTCAAGCATGTTTTCGCGCGCTTCCAGTACCGCAAGCTTTGCCTCGAACATTTCTGCCACGGCAAACTTATACAAGTCATAGTTGCTCTTGATTCCAATTACCAGCGAGTGCATATCACTGTCATCCGCCGCGAGCTCATCAAGACTCTCATATAGGGATTGGAATCGCTCGGTACCCGTTTCAAAGTCGCTGCGAAAGTTCCGTATTTGCTCCTGGCTGGAAGCGTTAAACGCTAGAGAACTTAACTTTGCCAGCTTGAGCAGCTGGATCTGCACGTTATTACTCTCTTTCACGACGGGGACAGCGGTGTCGTTTACCCGGGAGGTGGAACCACTGATTCCATTCAGATTCCAAAGGGATGAAAGACCGGATGCCAAAAGCAGCAAAATGATGATAGCAAAACCGAGACCGACTTTTTGATTGAAGCTCAATTGAAACATAGTGACCGTCTATCTATTTATAAAAATTGGACCTATCTTTTCACTTTAGCGCAGTTTTCCAGTTTTTCTCACTTTATTTAACAATTCACTGCGAATACTGGATGAGCCCCAAACCATTGATTGCGTGGTGAATATCCTTCATAGATTCGTCAAGCCATCCTCAGCGTCAATAATAAGTGATTCAAAATTCAATGCTTGTTGATAATGCCCGATTTACACTTCGAAATCATGGACTCCCGGGTAACGATACGTAGCAATGCTGTACCCTAAAGTATTTGGACTGTGGCCTGCCAAGTTTTTTGCTAATTTGCCGGCAAGTTCAAAATATGCTGCTAATATCTAAATGACTTAACCATTTAATCTTGCTTGAAAAACATGACCTACGACCAGATTGCGTTCATCGTTATAGCTTTTCTCATCGGGGCGGCAATCGCCTATCAACTGTCTCAGCATCGATCGAAAAAAAATGAAGCTCTCCTGCAGCAGGATCTCGAGCAACTTCGTCAACAGCTGAGCAATATGGTTAGCCGCGAAGAACATGAGGCGCGCCAGAACGAACTAAGTTCCCAGACTGCAACACTCTCTCAACAGCTTTCCGAAGCTGAGGCCCGGTTAATAGATCACCAAGGCCAGATTGACGGTGAAAAACAATCCATCATCGAGGAATACGAGCAGAAAATCGGCACCCTGCAAAATGAACATCAGGAAACCACTCAATTCCTCAACGAGAAACTGCATAAGGTAGAAAGCGACCTGGCAGAATTGACTGATCTTCTCGTTACCTTTGAACGCTGGCATGAAAGCCTGAACCAGTTGATGGAACACAATGCCGAAATGCACCACCAAAACCAGGAATTTTTTAATATCGTCAAGCAAATCGTCATTCTCGCTCTCAATGCAGCGATAGAGGCTGCGCGTGCAGGCGAGCATGGCAGGGGGTTCGCAGTGGTAGCTGACGAAGTTCGCAATCTGGCCATGCGCAGTCAGGAACTCAGTGAAAGCTACAAGGAAAATCTGAACAAGAATGATTTTCTGACGACGGCGACCTTTCAGGACATTCAGGCCGGCGGCAAAATGATTTTGACCGACGTCTCTGCCACATCAGAAATCGTCAAAGAAATGATTCAGCGTGTATAACATCGGTAAACTGGCTGTCACATGGTAAACGAAGATTTTAAGCGCGAACTGAAACAACTCTTCTCGAAAGGCCTGGAAGATTCCTTGACTCCAGGTACCGATGCCTCACGCTGGTCCTTTAAAGACAGAAATAACAGTGAAGATATTCAGGAAGAGGAATTCTTCGTATTAACCGTGTCATCTCAACTGTTCCGCGTTTTTGTGTTACTGCACTTCACGCGCTCACCCAATACTGAAGCATTTGTCTCCGAAGTACTAAAAACCGGCAACAATGCTCTCGACACTGACAAGTTCTATGATTATCTGGGTGAAGTTGGGAATGCGTTTTGTGGCGCTATCAAGCGCGACTTGAATCGAATCGTACCGAGTCTGGGCATGTCTACACCAAACCGGCTGGGCAAGGATTGTCTGAAATACATGACATCCCTGAAAGTGGACTACGAAGCCCACTCCCTCGCAAGTTATGACGACAACCCACTGTTTTACGCCAGCATATATTTAAGTGCCGACGAAGAACTGCATTATGACGTTAACTCGGTACAAGCAAGTGACGACGACGTGGATTCCGGTGAGCTGGAATTTTTCTAGGCCTTACCCAATACACAATTCAGAGGAACATAATGAGCGAAGATACAAAAATAGTCAGCAAGGTTCTGGTACACGAATGTGATGAGGACGCACTGACCGTTCTGAAAGACATCTGCACAGACAACAATCTGGTTGGTCTCAAAGTCAGTACCGGCGATAACACGATTGGACTCAAAGATGCTTCCAACGAAATTGACGATGTCATGCGCTCCAATGTCGATTTGGGCGCCGTTTTCCTATCGGAGACACCTGATCACAACGACGTTAGCGGAATCGATCTGTGCGAGAAAATCCACCGTTCACGACCGGAACTTCCAATCTTCCTTCGTCGTCACACAACAGACGACACCGAAGACCTCTCTGAATCCGTACAAGCATGTCTGGCCGGCGTGTATCGTTCCGGGGATAAAGAAAAGCTCAACGCTCTGATCAACGAATATATCTGCTCCATGTATTATCCTGTCGAGCTGGCGCAAGGGATTGAAGAAATCTCTAAGGATGCATTCACGAACATTATTTCCGGGACCAGTATACGTTGCGATCTCCCCTATCTGGTCAAAGATCAGATTATCTATGGCGAACTATTCAGCCTAATTCCATTGGAGAGCAATTGGTGCCGCGGTTACATGATGCTGCAAACCACCGAAAATGAGGTGCTGGACCTGATTCGTTCGGGACGTACCCACATCAACTCTAGCAGACCCGACTCCCGTGATTCCAATTCCATATTAAACGAGATCACGAACATGATCTGGGGTGGTATAAAGTCCCGTTATTTTTCGAGCAATGATGAACCGGAAGACGCTCATCGGACCCAGGTACCGATCATTGTTAATCACTCACAAAAACATATTTCTTTCGGTTCCACGGAACCGCAGCTATGCTTCAAATATACCCTGCATGATCCGGAGCATAAATTTCCGGACATTGTGCTCTATCAGCGATTGATCTTTAATCTGAGCTGGTCTCCGGAAAAATTTGCAGAAAGCGACAAAGCGGTGGATGACCTGGTCGATAGTGGCGAGATCGAGTTTTTCTAGGCAATTACCCATTTACCAATCAACACAAAAACCTAATCAGTTGAATTGACTCAAACAGGTTAGAATTCAAACGATTTTTAAGACAGGCTCTGCACGTGGCAAGCGTCATGCTGCAGAGGCAAGGCAACAACGAGGAACTAAAATCATGGCACAAATACTAGTCGTTGACGACTCAGCTACTGTTCGTAACGAAGTCAGTACTTTTCTAAAAGGTCACGGGCTAACCGTTGAAGTTGCAGTCGATGGAAAAGACGGCCTGGATAAGCTGCAAAAAGATTCACAGATCAAACTGATCATATCGGATGTTAACATGCCGAATATGGATGGTTTGACCATGGCGGAGAAGGTTCGAGGCGACCTGGGTAATCAGGCCGTGAACATCATCATGTTGACAACCGAAAGTGACCCCCGCATGAAACAGCGCGGTAAAGCTGCCGGCGTCAAAGGCTGGATTGTTAAACCCTTTAAGGGCGATAACGTGGTTGGCAGTATCAAAAAACTGGTTGGCGCCTGATCTCGATCTCTTACGTCAAACATAAAAAAACGGCCCAAGAGGCCGTTTTTTTATGGGATGTCTCAGTCGACATGTTTTTACTTTGTTTTGCGTCTAAGGAAACCCAAACCGAACAGACCAAGACCCAACAACGCAATGCTGCCTGGCTCATTAACACTAACCGGGACACTTCCCTCGATCACATCATTACCGCAAAGCATCGCCCAGTGAAGTGCAAGCTCATCACCTGAGAGCAGATCAGTACCCGCTGCGTCAAATACGAAGGAAACTTTACCGTCACCGAAAGACCAGGATGCACTTGAGACTTCCTCGGCAGTGTTGCGTTTAACCGTTACTTCCTGACCGTTCCTATAGACACCACCCGTCATCCAGAAATCGCTGTTGCGAATGTCGTCAGAATCGAGCTTATACAATGTAGCTACCCGCTCACCAGGATTCTGAGCATAACGACCGTTTACACTGACACCATAAGTCCAGGTCGTACCTTTCGAACTATTGTCATCTGCATAGGGAGCAGAACCATAGGGATCCCATGATGAGGACAGAAACAGATCGCCAAACCCAATACCTCGGTCATTGCGTGTAAGTCCAGCATACGAACCAACACTGCCTGCTGACCCGAAATTAGTGAAGATATCGACGGTGACCTGGGTACCGGAAATATGAACATCTAATCCATGAGTGTCATACCAGGACTTCTTCCCAATCACATCACCATAACCATGGTCGTCTCCACCCACATAGTTGTCATCAACCATGTAGGCATTCGCCAAAGAACTGCCACCCAGGATAACTGCGAGCCCTATTGTTTTTACTAGGTTCATATCCACTCCCTTAAAACGCTGTAAGAAAACTGTACTGAATAAGAGCAAACACCGATCCAACTCTGGATATTTCTTTTTTTATAAGATGTTAGAGCTTAACCGCCACTTACAGGGAGTAGCGCCTGTAAAATCAATCGACGCTTTATAAGACAAGCGCAATGAATTTGTGAACCGTGCACTCTGGAGATACGTATCGCTCGAGTCAGCCTAAGCGCTCAAGCGTCTCTCTGCGACTCACGCTGAGTTGATCTTCGGACACATCGAAGGAAACTGATTGCTCTCTGAAAAAATGAAACCAGCGGTCTTCCAGACAGGCCAGAACATCCAGGGCTCGGTACGGCGACCTGTCTACAAACTCTGCAAACACCCGCGAAGATTTTCGTTTGGGTAAACCGACAAGAATTTCCGCTGCCAATTGACTATCCATGTAGTGAGCAGCTTCGGCAACATAATCCGGGGGAAGACCGCTGGATACGGAAATGGCCTGCTTCAACTCCAGCTGATTGGATATTCTGGCTGCCACCGGTGGATCAATGAATTTCAGAGTTACAGCGTGGATAATAAAGTTGGGAATGTATTTCAGAGTGTGGGAGATAGAGCCGAACATTTTGTCCAGACCTTCTCGCTCCTGAACCATTACGTCATCGAGATAAGCCCTGACATCCTTAAGCTGCTGAAGAGACATCTCCTCAAAAGATTCCGGCAACGGAGCATCAATATGATGTCGAAGCGCCTCCATCAGGTCTTCTCGAGACATCATGTCACCCTCAGAAAGACTGATAGGCAAGTGGGCCGAACGCTACAATCAGCAAAGTTGTGGCCATCACCATTAGAGGCAGCAGCAAACGTTCATGTCGATAATAAAAGCTATCACCTTCTTCCAGTGCCTTGCTCACCTCTTCATCCCCGACGACCTGTCGGGTCAACAAGTGGTTAAGCGACACCGGCGGACTCAAATAGCCTAACTCGAACGCCATCAGTGCAGTCATCCAGAAATGAACCGGGTCAATTCCCTGCGCGTAGGCCACCGGAGCAATCGTACCGGTCACCAGAATCAGGGCACCAAAGGGATCCATTACCATCCCAATGAGCACCAGGAAGAGAACCAGAAAACCCATAGCCGCATAGGTAGAGCTGAACGCTTCAGGAATTTCCAGAACGCCCCCACCGCGCTCGATGATCCCGCCTACCGTAAAGGAACAGGCCATGAGCATCAGCAAGGCCCCTATCTGAATCGCGGAGTTATTCACGGCGGTGCCGAACGCAATACTCACCGTGGGGCTTGCACCCGCGCTTTCATTTCGTTCCTTAAAATCCCGACTAAACCAGCGCTCATAAATCAACACCAATGCCACAATCACCGGCAAGACAACGGGCGCTGAAAATTCGTCCAGATAAGTGTCCAGCAAATAAGCGTAAGCCACCAGCACACCCGCGAGAATTGCAACATAGGGGAAAAGAGGGCCAAACTTTTTAAGCGAGGGCACTAACGCATCTTTCGCAGAAACCGGCCGCAAAGGCTCCTTTTTCGTGATCATCGCGAACACGGCAAATACAACCATACTCAGCAGAAATACTCTGAAGCCCCAATGGAAGAGTTCGTCAGTGACAACTTCCTTGTTCAGAATCGCAATACCCACGACCAATAAACAAGGCCTCAGCACGACCCCTGAACCGGTCATGGCGGTGACGGCAAGCGAAAGCTGGCGGCGCGTCCCTACCCTGCGCATCTCCTGATAGACCACCGCCCCCATGGCGATAATGATGATCCCGGAAGCGCCTGTGTACGCCGTCGGAAACGCCATCAGTGCAATCGCGAAAAACGCCAGCACCTCAGGCGGCAAATGCCAGGGTTTGAACACATCAAACAGTTTCGCGCCTAATAGCGTTTCTTTGAGAAGCATTCCGGAGAGAATATACAGACCAATGGCCAGGTGCAGATTCGTCAACTGAAAGATCTGGGTAAAGTAGATTGAAATGCCAGGAAAATGGGTTTCCGTCACGAAGAAGTGATAACACGCCGCCAACAACATATAGGTATGGATGGGAACCGTTAACAGCGCTCTCAAAGGGCTTCCTTTCTGCTCCTCGAACTCCTCAGCGTGTGAAAAGAACTGATAGACACAAATTATGGCCAGAACCGCGCAGCCCAGCATGAGGATAATCATCAGCTCCGGATTCGTCACTTCTGTCCCTGACGCATATGAACCGAGGTAAAAGGCATAGGTGGAAACACCCAGACCAAGGTAAGCGGCAAATTGCCCGAAAGACGAAACATAGTGATCGAGACGGGTATGTACCGATCGGAACGCAATATGCTGCTTTTTCCATGTGGTGACGATTGCCGCCAGCATCAGCAGTAATATCAGTGTGGTTTTCTGCTGGGCGATGGCAAACAGACTGATATCGGCAAAACTGTGTTCTATGGTACGAAACAGCTCGACAGATTCAGTAAAGTTTTCCGAATAAATCCGGGCATTGGCATGTTTCTTCTTGCACACCTCAAGCTGGCTTATCAGTGAAGACCTGGCGGCTTCGCGGTCAAACTCGGAATCAAACAGGTCAAAATCATCATTTTCGGCCGCATGCTCCTCGGCCAGTTCACCCAGACGGGATTCAATATCCGGAGAGGGATCACAATCTGCTACAGGCTGTTCGCCGCGTAGTATGAAATAGTCATCCCAAAGATAGACGCCCAGCTTGAGCATCTGTGCATGAATATTTTCACTGGTGCCGGAAACAATAGTACCCAGCAATAACAACAGGATAGAGAAAGTCAGCAAGCGCTGTGTGCGAACACGCAGCGTCGACAAAAAACCGCGCGGCTCCGAAACCGTTTCCGTGGAACTCATAGATGCCTCTTGTTGTTGTTCTTTCGGGATTCAACCCGAAACGGCGCTGATCTGTTTTTGGCGATAAGCCAATCAAGGTGACCTTAGACTTCGGCCAGGTCGCCCTTGGATTCCAACCATGATTTTCGGTCACCTGCCCGCTTTTTACCGAGAAGCATGTCCATATTTTCCATGGTCTGATCGAGATCATCGATTGTCAGCTGCACCAGGCGTCGCGTATCCCGCGACATCGTCGTTTCCCGCAACTGCAAAGGGTTCATTTCACCAAGACCTTTAAAACGTTGAACATTGATCTTGCCTTTTTTCTTCTCGGCGGCGATTCGATCCAGGATTCCCTGACGCTCAGACTCATCGAGTGCGTAAAACACTTCCTTACCGACATCTATCCGGTACAGCGGAGGCATCGCGACATAAATATGTCCGGCTTCAACCAGAGGACGAAAATGGCGAATAAACAAGGCACACAACAAGGTGGCGATATGCAAGCCATCCGAGTCGGCGTCAGCCAGGATACAAACCTTGCCATAGCGCAAGCCTTCCAGATTACCTGAACCAGGGTCAACGCCGATTGCAACCGCAATATCGTGAACTTCCTGGGAGGCCAGGATCTCCGAAGAATCCACTTCCCAGGTGTTGAGGATCTTTCCCCGTAGCGGCATGATCGCCTGATACTCTCGATCCCGGGCCTGTTTGGCTGAACCCCCAGCAGAGTCCCCTTCCACCAGAAACAGCTCGGATCGCATGGAATCGCTGCCGGCGCAGTCAGCGAGTTTTCCGGGTAATGCTGGCCCCGCTGTCACCTTTTTACGGGCGACCTTTTTACTGGCCTTCAAACGCCGTTGGGCGTTACTGATACACAACTCGGCCAGCTGTTCAGCTTCGTCTGTGTGCTGATTCAACCAGAGGCTGAACGCATCCTTGACCACCCCGGAAATAAACGCCGCCGCTTCCCGCGAGGACAGGCGCTCCTTGGTTTGGCCGGAAAACTGCGGATCCTGGAGCTTGGCAGATAATACAAAACAGCTCTTATCCCAGATATCTTCGGGTCCGAGCTTGATGCCCCGCGGTAACAAATTGCGGAATTCACAAAACTCGCGCATCGCCTCCAGGCAACCGGTTCTGAAACCATTGACGTGCGTACCGCCCTGGGCCGTCGGTATCAGGTTGACGTAGCTCTCTTGCGTGAGCTCACCCCCCTCGGTAAGCCATTGGATCGCCCAATCAACCGCTTCGGTATTGCCTGACATGGATCCGGTAAACGGCGCCGATGGGCAGGTTTCCAGGCCGTTAGTCGCGGAAACCAGATAATCTTTCAAGCCATCCTCAAAGAACCATTCGTCCTTTTCATTGGTCTGCTTGTTAACAAAGGAAACAGCGAGTCCGGGACACAACACCGCTTTCGCGCGGAGCACATGGCGCAAGCGGGAAATGGAAAATTTTGCCGAATCAAAGTACTGGGGATCAGGCCAAAAATGTACTCGGGTCCCGGTATTGCGTTTGCCAACAGAATCAATAACTTCCAGATCATCGGTTTTATCGCCACTTGCAAAGGCTATACGATGCAGATTCCCGTCCCGACGGATAAACACTTCCAGCTTGGTGGACAGCGCGTTTACCACTGACACACCAACCCCGTGCAGACCACCGGAGAAGTTGTAATTGTCATTGGAGAACTTACCCCCGGCATGCAAACGGCTCAGGATCAACTCCACGCCCGGCAAGCCTTCCTCCTTGTGAATATCGACGGGCATCCCGCGACCATTATCCGTGACCGAAAGCGAGTTATCTTCATGCAGGACCACTTCGATTTTATCGGCATGTCCCGCCAGGGCTTCATCGACACTGTTATCGATAACTTCCTGCGCCAAATGATTGGGACGTGTGGTTTCGGTGTACATTCCCGGACGTTTTTTGACCGGATCGAGTCCACTCAGGACTTCGATTGAATCCGCCGTGTACTGCTTGGCAGCGCTATTCTTGTCTGACATAGATTTCCAAAAGGTGGGAGCGTTGAAACGAAGTACTTTTAATTTTGGCTGTAGCTTATCTAAATTTCCCTACCCTGCCAACACGCATGAAAGAGCGTTTGTCAGAGCCCGGTTTCAGCGAGCTGCTTTCCCTGACTGTCCATCACGACAATACGGTCAAAACCGGGACCCTCATCGTTCACTGTCATCACGATACATGGGCGGCTCAGTATTTGAGCAACGAGCTTGTCGCGTGATGGTTTGACAACGGCAATCGTTAGTTCAAGGGTGTTGAGTGACGCGCTGTGCAGGATTAGCGGTTCCTGATTCGTCGAAAGTTCCAGACTATAACCGGCTGTTGGAAAACGACCGGCATAAACAATCCGTGGCCGCCACACGTTGTCACTGCTACTCAGTCTGGCTGCCCAGTTTGGCGGCAAGTGCTGCAAAGCCTTCTCCCAGCCGTCTTTTTCCGGGAAATAAACCAACGTCTGGTTCTGTAGCCATGCCGAACATTCACTGAGTTGTGATACGGCTTCCACCTCTACCACATTAACCAGGTCTTCCTGCGCGGAATGATTTGATAAACAACCGGGCGCCGAAACCAATGCACCCAAAACCAACAAGAGTCCGGTGAGTCGCCCGGTTATGAGCTTCCTCTCTGAACCTGACCCCGCCCGATATCCCAACATCAAGCTAAACAATGCTAGCGATCGGCACGCCGCACTGGCGACTGGCCGGAGTCTGTCCCGGCTTTATTCAACGCTTGCCTCAAAGATCTGAGTTGAACTGTGTCTTGCGGGCTGCCAAGAACTGATACCGAGGATTCTGCAAAATTCTGATACTGAACCGTAAACTCCAATCCGGAAATACCGGACCCGGTCACATTGATATACTCGTTTTCGAAGAGCAAGGGATAGGCGCCCTTCGCTTCGCCCTGGTCGAACACAAAATAATCACCGTCGTTATCGGTACTGGCTTCGAGGTAATAGCGTCCGGCCGGTACATCGGTAAAGTTAAAGGTGTACTCTCCGTCATCTAACACACCCACTACGGTACGAAATACTGAAATGATTTCGTCCGATTCTTCCGCTCCCTCAACCTCCGACTCTTGCAAGAGATAGACGTAGAGGTTACCAACGGTTCCACCTTCCTGCTCAAGCCGTGAAACAAAGACTTCCACGACTTCTTCTGCCACTGGCTCAGCTTCTATCTGATATTCGATCGTAATGGACGTAGTTAATGTGGGTTCAACGGGAATCGCCAGATAATCGACCTGAACGAGATAGCGGCCAAGCCCATCGCCATCAACTGAAACAGGCGCTATGTTCAACCAGTCCACAGGACTGGTGACTGAAAGAATACTAACCGTTCCGGATCCCGGATTACTCAAATTCAGGTTGTCTGAGGTATCGCCACCAACAAAACCGAAACTGCCTGGAAACACATTCAATGATGGCGAGATCTCGCCGCCACCACCAGCCAGACTGTTGGCAACACTGACTGCTTTCGCTGCATTGATCAGTCCAGAGCCATAATAGCTCACAGGATTACCAAGATTGTCCGTGATCTGGCCCGACGCCAGAATCGAAGCAAACTCGCTGGCATCCATGGCCGGATACAGTGACTTCATCAACGCGGCAACCCCGGCCACATGGGGTGTTGCCATGGACGTCCCCACCAACTGACCATACTGACTGGCAAACAGCGTACTCAATATGCCATTTCCAAAACCATCAAAACCACCAGGTGCCGCTACGTCTATGTGTGAGCCAAAGTTGGAAAAACTCGACTTTTCCCTATCACTATCAACCGAACTCACCGCAATGACACCGCTATATGCAGCGGGATACTCAGGTGTGCTGGTCCCGGAGTTACCTGCCGCCGCGACAATGATCACGCCCTCTGCCAGCGCCGCATTAATGGCGTTGCGAAAGGTCTGTGAATCGGACTCGGAACCCAGAGACAGGTTAATCACATCGACTGGCTCGGCCAGCAACAAACCACTCGAATTAGCACGGCCTGCAGCGTAGTAAATGGCATCGGCGATATCGGCGACGGAGCCTGTGCCATCGACACCCAAGGTGCGCAGCGGTAATATTTGGGCATCAAAGGCAACCCCGGCAATCCCCCTGGCATTATTACCTTCTGCAGCAGCAATACCGGCTACATGTCCACCATGCTGGGAAGGCCCGGTATCGGTCGGGTCATTATCGGGAACGTTATTGCCATCGTCCGCATTCGCCGCATCACGAATAAAATCGTAGCCAGGCAAAAGATTATCGTTAAGATCCAGATGATCCGGGTCGACGCCGGTATCAATTACCGCGATAGTGGTTCCAATGCCCGTTGAAAGCTCCCAGGCCGAAGGCGCATCAATAAGCGGCAAACTCCACTGCAAAGGGTAACGCGGGTCGTTGGGCGTGATCGCAGATGCCCGATAAAGATAGTTGGGCTCTGCATACTCTACGTCTTCCTGCTCAACGAGCTGTTTAATCAGCTCCAGCGTCTGCCATTTTTTCTGCTGCCTTGGAGGTAAAACCGCCGAGATTCCCGCTTTCTCAAAACTCAAAGCCTGACTCATGGTCTGATCACTGATTCGGAACAAACGTGCCTTTGACCCTAGGCGTTTGATTTCATGCATACCCTGCGATTGTATTGAGAACTGCCTGGAAGCCACACCATTCCGATCTTTTTCACTGACGGAGTCGCGGTACCGAACCAGCACTTCACCGGGCACAAAAGCGGCACTTAAGTCGGGCATACCGGCCACAGCACTGCCTTGCAGATTCTGGGATACAGACAAGGTGTAGAGGACGGGAACACCAACATCTTCGCTCCCTTCAAGGACAATATAGTAATCAGCAGTTGAGGGAACGGTAAGCGTTTGGGTCTGGGATTCGCTGAAGGCTATGCGGTCGACTTCGTTACGCGTGTCGGCATCAATTCGCTCGAACAGCACCAGATCAAGATCGATATTGTCGCTGGCCGTCAGATCAAAGTCATCGGCGGGGAAAACGCTGAGACTGACACTTTGGTTTGCCGACATCCTCAGCTCGAATACATCCAGCAGATCTTTTTCATAACGGACACAGTTAAATGCGCATACGCCTTCTGCATCCAAAAATTCGCCACTGGTGCCACTGAGATAACCACCAAGTTTCACCGGGTTCAACACATACTGTGCTTCAGCAAAGCTATTGTTAGCATCGTTGAAATCGAAATTGCTTCGCTCCTCGACATCACTATCCACATCGGCATAGTTTTCAATACTCACACGCCCCGACACAGAGAAGGCATTCCCCTCACCGTCACTACTATCATCGCTGGAAGAACTGGAGCTGGAACCGCCGCATGCAGCAAGCAAAAACAAGGCTACAAACAGCAGGCTTGAACGCAGAGCCACAGCAAATTGACTGCGAACAAGAGAAAGAGGATTGAACAAGGATGATCTCCGGAACTGGTAACTACTCTAGTCTGCTAGCAATGGCCTGAGCGCAAGCGGAAATAGCGCACATAGTCGTGTAACAGAATATAGAAAATAGTAGCAGATCTTACTTGTCCTGCGTTAGCCACATCGAACAAAGTTCAGGACGTGACCAATATCCCAAGCGAAGAACGCGTCCTGTGGTAGAGTCTGGCCAATGGCGCTAAAAACTGCTTGCAGAACATGCTTCTCGACAGTGGCGCCATTTTAGGAAATGCCCAGGGATCAGGGCATAACAGCCTCAATCCGGGCTGCTCTTCCAGCCTTAAAGCCGGGCAGCTCTTGCAGTTTTAAAGAAGAGTGCGCTCCTTCAGAAAAAAGGCACCGGAAAAGCAATCAACAATCATTGAGTAAAAGGAACTTACCATGAAACATCTCTTAGTACATTCAAACACCTGCCAACACCAAAAAGCCCATACAGGCCATTGCTCACTTCGAACAGTCTTTGGTGTGGCAGCCCTGAGCCTCTCTATGGCTCAAACCAGTGTTGCGGATATTATCTGGCAGGATGATTTTTCCATGTCGAACAGTGACACACTGGGTTCAGGCTGGATGGAGATTGAAAATCAGAACAATGATGTCGCCATCTATCAAAATCAGTTGCGATTACGTGACCATCAAAACGGTATCGATGCAGCAGCCTGGCATCAGTATTCACCCGCTGGATTTACAGATCTCTCGATTTCCTTTGATTGGCGTGCTACCAGCAGCACCGAGCCCTCAGACATGCTATTTGTAGGATGGAATGCGGGAACGCCTGACTGGTCACCTGTCTGGCAAACTGCGCTCGGTGGTTCAGTCTTTGCGTCGGTTTCTCTGGATCTGTCTTCGGTACCGGTCGAATCAGAGATGACCCTGTCATTCTGGCTGGATGTGGGCGCCAGCAACGAAACCGTCTACCTGGATAATCTCCTGCTTGAAGGCAATCCAGTTTCAGATATCGTCGATATGATCGATGCAACCGATACCAGCATCGACGACGGCACGGTAACGGCAGTCAGTGAACCTGGCTCACTGGCTCTACTCTCACTCGGCAGCCTGTTTTTGCTCGGGACTCGCCAGCTTGGCAGTGCTCGCGCCTGATACCGCGTTTGTTTCTCAGCCCATGAAAAAAGCCCTGAGCGCAATGCGTTCAGGGCTTTTTCTTTTTGCCATCAACTTCGAGTCGATTACTGTTCCAGAGTTAATTACTGCTCCAAAATAGTTTCGATTATCTCGATCGCAGCATTCTGGTGGGCAACAGTCGTAGGATGAATCTCATCCCAGAACAGGAAGCCTGTTGCGACCGGGAAGTCCGCACACTCAGGGTTCACAACGCCACCCTGAGAGAAAATGTAGATACAGGCATCGTCAGTATTGGTATAGCCGTTGTCTTCAGCCGCATCCACCTGCTCAGTCAGGAAAGCAAACAGATCAAACTCAACAATGTCCAGTCCACTCTGGTGTTCAACACGACCTACTTTGCGCGCAAGAATACGGTTATATTTGGCCGAAAGCTTGGTCGCTACTTTAGGAATACGCGCAGCACGGCGTGCTTCCGCATTGTTCTCCGCTAGTGCACCAATTTGCGCTGCGACCAGATCAGTCTCCGGAATGGCTCCGATATCAGGCGCGTTGGCAACCAGGATATTTTGCGCACCCGCAGCAATCAGTTTTTCGATTTGCGCTTGTTGTGACAATACCGCTGTGCGGATTGACTGAGCCGCAGCCTGACGCGCCTCAAAACGCTCTTGAGCACTATCGGCCAACATACCCTGTGCGCGGATTTCGCGTGCCGCACGAATATCGTTGCCACCGATCAAAACAATGTACAGCGCATCCGCAGGAGCGACACCACCATTGATTTGCAAGAAGGCATTGACCTGCGTCGGCAGGTTGATATCAGGCGTGCTCTCGTCGCCATCTTCATCAATGGCCTTGGCACCGGCAATGGCGAAGTTGTTTCCGCTTACACCGCCAATCAGGTGATTCGAAGGTGTCAGGGTGACGCCGAAGGCACCGGCCACCACTTCTACAGCAACAGGGCCATTGGTAAAGCGAGTTGGCGCATTGGGATCCAAAGCAGACAGGTTTCCGTTGTCTGACAGGCTATCGCCAAACACATAAACGTTGCTGTAGCCATTGGCGCTTACCGCCAGTGACGCGGACAACAGCAGCGCCCCAGTGAGCAGTTTAGACATTATTTTTTTCATGGTTCCGAGTACTCCAGTTTCAGGTTTCAATTCTTGTTATCGAGACAGGCCCGGACAGAACTGTGAAACGAGGTCCGCCGGGGGACTCAAAGAGTAAACGGAGGAGAAACGGGACGATTGACCGCAGACGCCATCACCCTGCTCCGCTGACACTCGCAAGGATGAGCTTGACCAAAACTATGAGAGTGATCACAAAAACCGCACCGAAAAGAATTCCGATGATAATGAAGTGTGAGGCCTTACCCTTGGTGAAATCGCGATTGGCGTTACGCTTTTTTTGCACGCCAAGCATTGCCCAGAGTACGCTTTGCAAAGTTTGCAACAAGCTCATCGAAACTTCATCAGCAGATGCATTCTGAGCACCTTTGTCGGATTGTGCATCTGGCTGCGCTGATGGCGAATCTGGTGCATCGCCTTTGCCGCCTGATTGAAGATTATTTTCCTTCATATTAGTCCTCTGGACAGTTTTATGATCAGTGATCAGGACTTAATGGCAAGCAACAAGGCCTGCTCTGCCAGTTCATCGAGGCTCATGCCACCGGTGGGATTAAACCAGGTCGTCGTCCAGCTTAACGCGCCGGTTAGAAAACGACGCAAGACAAAAGTATCGGCCGGAATCTGGCCCTGGTCTTTGGCGCGATTCAAGGCATCAAGCCAGAGCTTTTCGTATTCGTCGCGCAATTTAAGTATATCCTGCTGATTATCAGGTTTCAGACTACGCCATTCATAGACCAGCACAGACATGGCATCACCGGTGACCCCGTTGATGGCTTCCAATTCACATTTGATGAGGGCCAGCACCTCCTCTTTAGGGGTTTTGGCAGCAGCAAGCTTTTGACGCATCAAATGGGTGTTATAGACGATGACCTCTTCCATGACCGCTTTGAGAATATCTTCTTTTGTTTTGAAGTGATGAAAGATACTTCCGGACTGAATTCCGACAGCCGCAGCCAGATCACGTACTGTCGTACGCTCGTAACCTTTCTCCCTGAATAAACGGGCGGCTTTCACCAATAATTTCCCCTTGGCACTTCCCGGGTCTGTCATCAGACCTTCTTCTATCAATTCATTTGAATTCATTACTTCATATATTCCTGATTCATTGGCGACTCTGACAACTATAGATGATCTCTCGGAGGCCACGGCAAAAGAATTTATCTTATATGGATAACAGGGGGTTTACAAACCAAGCGCTTGCTTGGTATCGTTTGCATCACACAGGAGCAGCGTTCCAATGCACATCTATGGAACGACTCAAACAGCCAATGATCAACCGGGAAACCTGAGTGACATGAGCAAAGAATCTGTAAGAATAGGATGCGCCTCGGCCTTTTGGGGTGATACCGAAACCGCAGCGGCGCAGCTGGTCGCCAAAGGCAATATCGACTATCTGGTCTTTGACTACCTGGCAGAAATCACCATGTCGATCATGGCCGGTCAGAAAATGAAAGATCCCAAGGCGGGTTATGCCGCGGATTTTGTTAAAACCGTCATGGGCCCCTTGTTGAAAGATATCAAGCAACAAGGCATCAAGGTCATCAGCAATGCCGGCGGTGTAAATCCCGAATCCTGTGTCGAGGCTCTGAAAGCGCTGGCAGAAGAGACGGGAGTCGATGTCAAAGTTGCTCTGGTGTCCGGAGACAACGTGCTTCCCCGCAAGACCGAGTATCAAAAATCCGGCGTAAAAGAGATGTTTAGCGGTGCGGATATGCCGCCCATGTTTGTCAGCATGAATGCTTATCTGGGCGCTCCGGGCGTTACCCAGGCTCTGGCAACGGATGCTGACATTATCGTGACCGGGCGCGTGGTCGATAGCGCCGTTGTACTCGGAGCTCTGGTTCACGAATTCAACTGGCAATGGCATGACTATGACAAGCTGGCCCAGGGATCCCTCGCCGGCCATATTATCGAATGCGGCGCCCACTGTACTGGAGGTAATTTTACCGATTGGGAACTGGTCCGCGATGGCTTTGATGACATGGGATTTCCAATTGTGGAAGTCAGTGCCGATGCCAGCTTTATCGTTACCAAACCTGAAGACACAGGCGGTTTGGTATCCGAAGCAACAGTCGCCGAACAACTGGTCTATGAAATTGGCGATCCCGGTGCTTACCTGCTGCCCGATGTCACCTGTGATTTCACTCATGTGACGCTGAAGCAAATCGGCGAACATCAGGTTGCAGTAGCTGGTGCTCAAGGTCGTGAACCCGGCGATCAATATAAGGTATCGGCCACCTGGCCGGACGGCTTCAAGTGTACCGTCACCTTCCTGATGGCCGGCATAGATGCCAAGGCCAAAGCACAGGCTGTGGCAGATGCCATCATTGCCAAAACCTCTCGCATGTTCGATCAGAAAGGTCTCAAACCCTATTCGGACGTGAATATCGAACTGCTGGGTACCGAAGCAACCTATGGCCCCCACGCCGAGGCAGATGGCTGTCGCGAAGTGGTCGTCAAAATTTCGGTGGCCAGTCCGGATAAAAAGTCACTGGTCCTGTTTTCCAAGGAAATCGCCCAGGCCGCGACCGGCATGGCGCCGGGCATCACCGGCATTGTTGGCGGCCGACCAACGGTATGGCCAAAGATCCGTCTGTTTTCCTGTCTGGTACCCAAGGCAGATGTCCCGGTGACAGTAAAAACCGGGTCAGACACCATTAATGTCGATATTGCTTCCGGAACCGGGAAAGCCGATACGTCGCCACTTCATGATACCCCTAGCATCGATGCCTCGACCTGTGATGCCGTCGTGCCTCTGGTGAAACTGGCCTGGGCGCGAAGCGGTGACAAAGGCAATCACAGCAACATTGGTGTGATCGCCCGCGATCCGGAGTACCTGCCCTATATCGCCAATTCCCTCAGCGAATCCGCCGTATCTGCTTATATGTCCCATACGCTTGATGCTAACAACGGCAAGGTAACTCGCTGGTACATGCCTGGTATTCATGCCTTGAACTTCCTGCTCGAAAACAGTCTGGGAGGCGGCGGCGTTGCCAGCTTGAGAATCGACCCGCAAGGCAAAGCCTTTGCCCAACAGCTGCTGGAAATACCGGTTGCTGTCCCTGCTGCGCTCGCGGCCCAACTAAACGCCTGATATCTGGATCTACTGAATTATGTCTCAATCTTATCGCTCCGTATTTCACCCGGAACTGTTCAAAGACAAAACGGTCATCGTCACAGGCGGTGGCAGCGGAATTGGACGCTGTAATGCTCATGAACTGGCGAGCCTGGGTGCTCATGTCATCATCCTTGGACGCAAACAGGAAAAGCTCGACACCGTCGTTGCGGAAATTCGGGAAGATGGGGGTAGTGCCGACGGCTTTGCCTGCGACATTCGCGAGGAAGAGGCTGTCAAAGCCACCGTAAAAGCGATTGTAAAAGACCATCCTGTTATCGCCGGGCTGGTTAACAACGCCGGCGGGCAATTCCCTTCTCCCCTCACAGGCATCAACCAGAAGGGCTGGGAAACGGTGGTACGCACCAACCTCACTGGTGGTTTCCTGATGGCCAAGGAAGTCTACATGCAGAGTATGAACAAGCACGGCGGAGCCATCGTCAATATCGTCGCCGATATGTGGGGCGGGATGCCGGGCATGGGCCACTCTGGAGCCGCCCGTGCCGGGATGGTCAATTTCACCCAGACTGCTGCTGTGGAATGGGCGGCGTCGGGCGTACGCGTCAATGCAGTCGCACCCGGCTGGGTTGCTTCCAGTGGCATGGATAGTTATCCCGATGCCATGAAGCCCTGGATTATTGGTCTGCGTGATGCCGTGCCGCTCAAACGAATGGGCACCGAAGCAGAAGTCAGTTCCGTGATCTGTTTCTTGCTGAGCGACGGAGCCAATTTTATCAGTGGCGATTGCATTCGCATCGATGGCGCTGCCTCTCAAGGTGGGCGGGTCGTGCCCTTACCCAAAGCGAAAAACTCTGAATCCTATGATGGCTTTCACCGCTCAGTGATACCCAGAATATTCCGCGATGAATAAGCCCGAAGTAACTTTTGTCATGACCTGCCTGCCTGAAAAACGCACACAGGTCTTACCGAAACATCGAGAACTGGATAATTAACATGGCGAAAATTGAATCAAGCCTGCAAGTTGGCTCAGAAGATTTTGTCGCAAACAGCGAGGCAATGCAGGGCTGTATCGATGAGTTCCGTGCAGTCGAACAGAAAGTCGTCGATAAGGAAAAAGAGGCAAAGGAAAAGTTTGTTGCCAAGGGCAAGCTGCTTCCCAGGGAAAGACTTAATCTTCTATTGGACCGCGGTGCGCCGTTTCTGGAAGTCAGCAGCCTTGCCGGTTACAAAATGCACGATGATAAAGACGGTTCCATGGCCGGCGGTGGCATTATTGCCGGTATTGGTTATGTATCGGGTATTCGCTGCCTGATCGTCGCCAGCAACAGCGCAATCAAAGGTGGCACCATTTCACCAGCCGGGCTGGATAAAACCTTGCGCCTGCAGGAAATCGCCAAGCTCAATAAACTTCCGGTGGTCACCCTCGCGGAAAGTGGCGGTGCCAACCTAAACTACGCCACCGACATTTTCGTTCAGGGTGCCCGGGGCTTTGCCAATCAGGCTCGACTCTCCGCCGCAGGCATTCCCCAGTTCACCATCGTCCACGGCAATGCCACAGCGGGAGGCGCCTATCAACCCGGTTTGTCAGACTACGTGGTCGTGGTTAAAAACAAAGCCAAGATGTTTCTGGCCGGCCCTCCCCTACTAAAAGCCGCCACCGGCGAAATCGCCACCGACGAAGAACTGGGTGGTGCCGAAATGCACGCCCAGACAGCCGGTACCGCGGAGTTCCTCGCAGAAGATGATGCGGATGGCATTCGCATGATTCGCGAACTCATGCGCCAGGTCCCCTGGAATGCCCAGTTGGCCCCCACAGCAAAACGCAGCTGGGAAGAACCACTTTACAATCCAAAAGAACTGATCGGTGTCGTGCCATCCGACAGCAAGCGCCCCTATGACGTGCGCGAGATCGTTGCACGTATCGCCGATGGCTCTGAATTTGTCGACTTTAAACCCGAGTTCGACAACCAGACAGTGTGCGGCTTCCTCAAGATTCAGGGACATGCCTGCGGATTGATAGGCAATAACGGCCCTATCACCCCCGAAGGTGCCGCAAAAGCCGCCCAGTTTATCCAACTATGCGAACAGTCAAACACCAGTCTGCTGTTTTTCCATAACACCACCGGCTTTATGGTCGGTACCCATTCCGAACAGCATGGCGTGATCAAGCATGGCTCCAAGATGTTGCAGGCAGTCGCCAATACAACGGTTCCGAAACTCACCATCGTCGTCGGTGGATCATACGGTGCCGGCAACTATGCCATGTGCGGGCGAGGCCTCGACCCCCGGTTTATTTTTGCCTGGCCCAATAGCCGTACCGCGGTGATGGGTGGTGCGCAAGCAGGCAAGGTACTGCGCATCGTTACTGAAGAAAAGCACGCCAAGATGGGTAAAGAGGCAGATCCCGCGATGCTGGATGTTCTGGAAAAAGCCACTGCCGACAAACTGGATAAAGGCTCCACTGCCCTGTTTGGTACTGCAAGGCTCTGGGATGACGGCCTGATTGACCCGCGCGATACGCGCAAGGTACTGGCCTTTCTGCTGGATATTTGTGATGAAGCGGATCGCCGCCAGTTGCGTCCGAACAGCTTTGGCGTGGCAAGACTGTAATAGATATCCAGCAGCAACTGGCCAACTCCTAACCACCGTCACTAAGATGAATATTGAAAAACGAATCAGGTTTCTACCTGAACAAGTACAAGACTGAATGAGGCAATACAGATGATTTTTACCCAGGAACATAACGAAATCCGTCGCACCGTGAAGAATTTCGTCGAAAACGAAATCAATCCCCATTGCGACGAGTGGGAAAAGGCCGGCACCTTCCCCATGAAAGAAATTTTCAAGAAGCTTGGCGACCTTGGCCTCCTGGGCATCAGTAAGCCCACCGAGTTTGGCGGTATGGGCCTGGATTACAGTTATAACATTGTCGCAGCAGAAGAGTTCGGAGCAGCCCATGCGGCCGGCGTCCCACTTGCCATTGGCGTGCAAACCGATATGTGTACCCCTGCCCTGGCCCGCTTCGGTTCAGACGACTTGCGCAAGGAATTTCTCGCGCCAGCGATCAGTGGCGAAATGGTCGGCTGTATCGGTGTATCGGAGCCCGGTGCCGGCTCGGATGTTGCCGGACTGAAAACCACGGCGAAGAAAGATGGCGACGATTACATCATCAATGGCACCAAGATGTGGATTACCAATTCACCAAGTGCTGACTTTATCTGCTTGCTTGCCAATACCTCCGACGACAAGGTCCACATCAACAAGTCGCTCATTGTTGTGCCCATGAGCACTCCTGGTGTCAGCGTTGCGCCCAAGCTCGATAAACTCGGCATGCGCTCCTCGGAAACCGCCCAGGTATTTTTCGACAATGTACGCGTGCCTCAGCGCTATCGCATTGGTGCCGAAGGCTCAGGCTTTATGATGCAAATGATTCAGTTCCAGGAAGAACGTATGTTCGGTGCCGCCAACATTCTTAAAGGTTTGGAGAACTGCGTGAACAGCACCATCGACTATTGTAAGGAGCGCGAAACCTTCGGCCAGCCGCTGATTAACAACCAGGTGATTCACTTCCGTTTTGCGGAATTGCAGACCGAAATAGAAGCCCTGCGCTGCATGGTGTATCAAGCCGTAGAACAGTACATCAACAAGAAAGACGTGACCCAACTGGCCTCCATGGCCAAATTGAAAGCCGGTCGTCTGGGACGCGAAGTCACTGATTCCTGTGTGCAGTATTGGGGAGGCATGGGCTTCATGTGGGACAACCTGGTCTCCCGTGCCTACCGGGATGTCAGACTGGTATCCATCGGCGGCGGTGCCGACGAAATCATGCTCGGCATTATCTGCAAAATGATGGGTATTCTGCCCGGCAAAAAGAAATAACCCAGGAGCCGTCAATTATGAGCTTGCCAACAACCGAAACCCTGGCGCTTGAACGTAAGGATCACGCCCTCCACATCACACTGAGCCGCCCCAAGGCCCGTAATGCCATGAGCTTGAAAATGGTTCAGGAACTGATGGTAGTGTTTGAACAGATTCAGAATGACGACAGCATTCGCGCCGTCGTGCTCCGGGGTGCCGAGGGTCATTTTTGCGCCGGCGGCGATATTAAGGATATGGCAAACGCGCGGATGGCTGCGGGTCAGAAGTCCGGTGACGAGGATCCCTTCTATACTCTGAACCGGGAATTTGGTCGCATGATCACCTATGCCAACCAGATCCCTCAAGTACTGATTGTGGTCACCGAGGGTGCGGTACTAGGCGGCGGCTTCGGATTGGCCTGCATCTCCGATGTCGCCCTGAGTGCTGCTGACGCTCAGTTTGGCTTGCCGGAAACCGGTCTCGGCATCCCGCCCGCGCAGATTGCCCCCTTCGTCGTCACACGCATCGGTCTCACCCAGGCTCGACGTCTGGCCCTGTTGGGCGCGCGGTTTAATGGCCACGAGGCGAAGGCATTAGGCATCGTGCACGAATGTCATGATGGCAAGGAAGCGCTGGATGAAGCCCTCAGCAAGGTGCTAGCGCAGGTCAAACGGTGCGCACCGGGTGCCAACCGAACCACCAAAGCCCTGATACTCAAAGTGGGTCATACGCCCATCGAGGAATTGCTGGATGGCGCGGCCCACTCTTTTTCGGCGGCCGTACAAGGTGCCGAGGGCCAGGAAGGCACCATGGCCTTTATGCAAAAACGCCAGCCAAAATGGGCAGAAGACTAATACAACCATTTAAATGCACGGTTGGCCGGTGGCCGACCCGGAAAAGAGAGAAACAGAATGTCCAAGCAATCGACATTTGAAAAAGTTCTTATCGCAAACCGAGGCGAAATAGCAGTGCGTGTGATGCGCACGGCCCGTTCATTGGGATTTCGTACCGTGGCAGTCTACAGCGAGGCCGACGCAGGCGCCCCCCATGTAAGCGCTGCTGATGAAGCGGTCTGTATTGGGGCTGCCCCCGTTGGCGAATCCTATCTGGTCCCGGAAAAGATTCTCGAGGCAGCCAAGAAGACCGGCGCTCAAGCCATTCATCCGGGCTATGGATTTCTTTCCGAGAATTCGGGCTTCGCCAATGCCTGTGAGGAAGCCGGGATTATCTTCATCGGTCCGCCCTCTTCAGCCATCGAACTGATGGGAAGCAAGCGGCTTTCCAAAATTGCCATGATTGAAGCGGGTGTCCCCTGTATACCCGGCTACGAGGGTGCCGATCAAAACCTGGACACACTACTGAATCAGGCCCGCGACATCGGCTTTCCGATTATGGTCAAGGCCTCGGCAGGCGGCGGTGGTCGCGGTATGCGACTGGTCATGGAAGCCTCGGAGCTGGAAGCGCAAATTAAAACCGCGCGATCTGAAGCCGAAAATGCCTTTGGTAGCGGCGAACTGATTCTGGAAAAAGCGGTTCTCAAACCTCGTCACATCGAAATCCAGGTATTTGCCGATCAACACGGTAACGCCGTCTACCTCGGTGAACGCGATTGTTCGATACAACGCCGTCACCAGAAAGTGGTGGAAGAAGCCCCTTCCCCTTTTGTCGATCCGGAACTTCGGCAACGCATGGGCGAAGCGGCTGTGCAGGCTGCCAAAGCCTGCAATTATGTCGGTGCAGGAACGGTTGAGTTTCTCGTAGACGCTGACAAGAACTTCTATTTTCTGGAGATGAATACACGACTACAGGTTGAACACCCAGTCACCGAACTGATTACCGGCACCGATCTGGTTGCCTGGCAGCTCAATGTCGCTGCCGGTGCACCGCTGCCGAAAACCCAGGACGAAATAGCCATTAACGGGCACGCCATGGAGGTGAGACTGTATGCCGAGGATCCGGCCAACCAGTTTTTGCCACAGACCGGCCTGATCAAGCGCTGGTCGCCTGCCACCGGCGACGGTGTCCGTATTGACGATGGCATTGTCACCGGTCAGCTGGTATCACCATTTTATGACCCCATGCTTGCGAAGATCATCGCCTACGGCTCTAATCGTGAAGAAGCAAGACGACGACTGGTAAGAGCAGTCGAAGACAGCACCCTGTTCGGCGTTACCGTTAACAGCAACTTCCTCTGTGAGGTGCTGCGCCATCAGGTCTTTATTAACGGTGAAGCGACAACAGCCTTTATCGGCGAAGATTTCGTCGATAGTCCAACGATGACGGAGCAGAAACCCGCAGCCTTGCCCACGGCAATTGCCACCTTAATCAGCTTTCTTGAACAACGCCCGCAAACGGATTTTTCACAGGCCCTGGCTGGCTGGAGCAACACCGGCCACGCCCCCTGGCCTTATCAGCTGGGCAGTGGAGAACACAGCTGGGCCCTCAGTCTGAAACAGGACGAAGACCACTACCACGTGCAAAGTGCACCCGATACCGATGATGGTGTGATTGATGTGGAACTGGATCTGATACGCGACGATGGCACCCTACTCACATACGTTCATGAGGGCGTTCGCCGCACCTGTGAATACCAGATTGCCGGCAGTAAGATCTTTCTGCGTCTGGACAGTGAGTATTACGTTTTTGAGGACAAAACCCATGCGGCGATTGCCGCGGAAGACGGGGCAGGCTCAGGTCAGATCGTCGCCAGCATGGATGGCGCGATCATCGATGTGATGGCAGAAAGCGGGCAGCGCGTCGAAAAAGGCCAGACCCTTGTTATTCTGGAAGCCATGAAAATGGAACATCCGCTTAAAGCCGATGTTGCTGGCACGATAGAAAGCGTTAGTGTCCGTCAGGGTGATCAGGTCAAGTTAAGACAACTTCTGGTCTCTATCACTACAGATGATGAGGCCGGATCATGAGTAGCTTGAAAGACCGTACCATTATCATTACCGGAGCGAGTCGCGGAATCGGCCGCGAAATGGCTCTGCGATTCGCCGTTGATGGTGCCAATATCGTCATTGCAGCCAAATCCAGTGAACCCCACCCCAAACTGCCTGGAACCATTCATTCTGTCGCAGAAGAGGTCGAAGCTGCCGGAGGCAAGGCGCTGCCCTATCAACTGGATGTCCGTGACGATGAGCAGGTCGCGCAGATGGTTGCGGCAGCCGCCGAAACCTTCGGCGGTATCGATGCCGTCATTAACAACGCTGGCGCTATTAAGCTGATGAACTCGGAGATGCTGCCCATGAAGCGCTTTGATCTGATGTACCAGATCAATACCCGCGCTGTACTCAACTGTGCCAAGGCGGCCTTACCCTGGCTGAAAAAATCCGACAACGGCCACATTCTGAGCCTGTCTCCGCCACTGAACATGAATCCGAAATGGTTTGAGCACTACGGCCCCTACACGGTCACCAAATACGGCATGTCCATGCTTACTATCGGGCTCGCAGCGGAATATAAGCGCTATGGCATTGCCGTCAACTCGCTATGGCCACAAACGCTTATTTCGACCGCTGCCATTGAGTTTGAAGGCGGTGGCAAGGCGGCCCTTGAAAAAGGTCGCAAACCGGCGATTATGGCCGATGCGGCCTATGCGATTCTCAGCACCTCAGATCAATCCCTGAGCGGAGAGATACTGATTGACGAGGAAATTCTGCGACAAAGGGGGCAAACGGAATTCGATCACTACCGTTACAGTGAAGACCCGGACAAAGCCTTGATGAATGACCTCTTTGTTGAATAAGCCGGACATCACTGTCTATGCTGAACGTGTCGGCGTTCTAACGCCGACACCATAATAAAAACATTCCAGGGGAAGCTTCATGTCCAACCTTAATGAATTTTCCGGTGCCCAGGCTGTCACCATCCACGAAACCGAAGCCATGCGTCAGGCAGACAGCTTCCTAGAGATTTTCTACGAACGCGAAAAGCTCCACCCGGACAAAGTGTATCTGCGCCAGCCCGAAGGCAAGCACTGGCATGAACTGAGCTGGCGTGAAGTCGGGGAACAGGCGCGACGTATGGTATCTGCCCTGAGAGATCTCGGTCTCAAGCCCGGCGATCATGTCGGCCTGCTGTCGAAAAACTGTTATCACTGGTTTATCGCCGATCTTGCCATCCTGATGGGCGGCTTCGTGTCGGTACCCTTTTACCCGACCCTGCCCGCTGACGATCTGCGTGAGGTCATCGATCTCAGCCATATCAAAGCGCTGTTTGTTGGCAAGCTGGAACATTGGGACGAGCAGCAAGCTGGCGTACCGGGCCACATCACCTGCATCGCTTTTCCCCATTATCCCGGTAACACCCGCGTCGATTGCGAACTGCAATGGGACGATCTGCTGGAGCGCTACGAGCCTGCCGAGGACGTGCATCAACCTGGTCGGGATGAACTGTTCACCATCATCTATACCTCGGGTACCACCGGTACACCCAAGGGAGTCATGCTGACCTATGAGTGCGCCAATCAGGTGTTGCAGTTTGAACGCCAATACCCAACCTATGGTATTTTTCAGGGCGTGTCTGAACGTGTCATTTCCTACCTTCCCCTGAACCATATTGCGGAGCGTGTGGTGTCGGAAGTCAGCTCCATAGTGGCCGGTTCAGAAGTGTCGTTCAGCGAATCCCTGGATCGCTTTGCGGACAACCTTAAATCGGTGCAGCCAACGCAGTTTTTCGCGGTGCCGCGCATCTGGACCAAGATCCAGCAGGGTATTCTGGGCAAGTTACCGCAGAAGAAACTTAATCTGCTATTAAAAGTGCCGGTGCTAAACAGTGTCCTGAAAAACAAGATAAGGGAAGGATTGGGGCTCAGGGAGGTACGTTCTGCCATTTCCGGCGCAGCGCCCATTTCCGCATCAGTGCTGGACTGGTTTGCCAGACTCGACATCCACATTCAGGAGGTCTACGGTGCCACGGAGCTCTGTGGCGGCGTCACCTACAACGCCCGGGATGCCATCAGCCCCGGCACCGTTGGCAAGCCTCTCCCCGGAACAGACATCAAAATAGATCCGGACAACGATGAGGTGTTGGTCAAAGCGCCGTGGGTCATGAAGGGTTATTACAATGACGATGCCAAAACCGCCGAGGTATTTGCCGGCGAATACTACCGCACCGGCGATACCGGTCGTTTTGATGAACACGGCAATCTGATTATTACCGGGCGCATCAAAGATACCTTTAAGACCGCCAAGGGCAAGTTTATCCTGCCGGTCCCCATCGAGCAGCGCCTGGGCCGCAATTTTCTGATTGAGCAAGTGATGGTAACAGGTTTCGGCCTGGTACAACCCATCGCACTGATCAGCCTATCCGAAAACGCTGGTGAACTCAGCGACGAGGACATCGAGTCGACACTGCTCGAAACGCTAGATGAGGTGAATCAGGAACTTGAAAGCTATGCCCGGGTCGCCAAGTTGGTCGTATTCAGGGAACCCTGGGCTGAAGACAGTGGTTTCTTCACCCCGACCCTAAAACTCAAGCGTCACATTGTCGATGCAACCTTTGGCAAACTCTACGAGCAATGGGCTCAGGACAAGTCTACGCTGTTATGGAGTGATTCGGTATGAGCAACATGCTCGATAACAAAGGCCGGGTCGTTAAGGGCAAGCTGATGTTCGTCTGCCCCGGCACCGGTGAGGCATTTGGAGAGATCCAGGTAACCTCTCCTGCCGAAATCGAGCAACATATGCTGGAGCTCCGGGCGTCAAAAAAAGCCTGGGGCAACAAGGAACTGAAAGCACGCATCAAAGTGTTGCGAAAACTCTACCGCGTCATCTTTCAGGAGATGGATGCGATCACCCTGACCATCACGCGAGACACTGGAAAACCCCGACAGGACGCACTGATCGAAGTATTTACGGTTCTTAATTACCTCAATACCACCCTGAACAAGGCTCCGTCCTGGCTTAAAGAGGAACGTGTCAGTACCGGTCTGCAGTTTTTCAAGCGAGCCTACAAAAAGCACAAACCCTATGGGGTCGTCGCCGTTATTTCGCCATGGAACTATCCGTTTACTCTGGCCATGAACCCTATTTTAGGCGCCCTCATTGCCGGAAACTCAGTGATGGTCAAAGCGAGTGAGATGACGCCCGCAGTGGGCGCACTAATGGAATCCCTGTTTAAACGGGTGCCAGAACTGGCCGCCTGTATTCGCTTTGTTCACGGCGACGGCAAGGCTGGCGCGCAAGTGGTCAATAGCAATCCTGATCTGATTTACGTAACCGGTTCAGTGCGCACCGGCCAGCTGATCTCCAAGGCTGCCGCCGACGATTTGATTCCTGTCATCTGCGAGCTCGGCGGAAAAGACCCGATGATTGTACTGGATGATGCGGATCTGAATGCTGCCGCGCGCTGGGGCTGTTGGGGTGCCTTCTCCAACAGTGGGCAAACCTGCATGTCACCGGAACGTGTATATGTCATGAGCGATGTGTTTGATGACTTTGTCGCCGCCGCTGTACGCGAAGCCAAGGCCTTGCAACTAGGCTATTCAGAGTCAGTCGATGCCAAAAACCAATATGGGACGATCACCTCTCCCAAACAGCTGGAAATCGTTAAGGCACACGTTGAGGATGCCTTGAGTAAGGGAGCCACCCTGCATTGCGGCGGGAGCCACGAAGGCATGTTGTGGCAACCCACGGTGATGACCGGCATTCGCGATGACATGCTGCTCATGCAGGAAGAAACTTTCGGTGCAGTGATGCCCATTATCAAAGTCGAAACCGAACTGGAAGCCATTGAAAAGGCGAACGCTTCCGAATTTGGCCTGAGCGCATCGGTATTCAGCGAACATCCGGCGCGTGCAAGACGCGTTGCCGAAGCCCTCGAAGTCGGCTCGGTAAATATCAACGATACCATGTCGCACTATGGTATCGCCGAGTTACCCTTTGGCGGAGTTAAAAAATCGGGAGCGGGTCGCGCCAATGGCCCTGAGGCGCTGCTCGATTTCACCTATCCGGTTTCCTATGTTTACGGCAAGCCCAGTGAACATGATATTGCCACGAAACTTCGTGCGCCCGGAAATTACGAGGCGACCAAAGCCGCTCTGAAGGCCCTGATTGGTCCCTCAATCCGACAAAAGTCCAAGGGCCTGGTGGGCTTGCTGAAGCGCCGTCGCTAGGCACCGCAACGTAACAGTATCTTGCCTTCCTGAGCCTCACTCGAAGCCTGCAAGGCCTGTTTGTATTCCGTGAGGCCATAGATTCCCGAGATAGGCTTTTCAAACACACCAGCTTTGGTGAGCTTCTTGAGTTCACGAAGAAGACTGAGTTTTTTCAGAAGACTCTTGCCCGCCATCCAGTTGCCGGCAAAGAAGCCCGAGATATGAGCGTTCGGCGTCATTAGATCCCGGGAAAACAATTGCGCCGTGTGACTGGCCAGGGTCCCGTAAACCAACAAATGCCCATTCAGGGTCAAGCAGGATTGCATGGCATCCAGCGTCTCTCCGCCAATGCAGTCCATGGCATAGTCAACGCCACGTCCTGCTGTGATTTCTGCTACCGCGCTTTGAATGTCCACCTGATCGGTCTCAATCACCGCATCAGCGCCCAAGCGTTTCAGCGCATCACTATGACGATTATTGCGAACGATACACAGGGTTTTAAACTCGTAATACTTGCCCATACGGACTACGGTTTTTGACAGGGATGAACCGCCGGCGCTCAGCAATACCGTACCGCCACGGTGCACTCGCAGAACGTGTTTTACCATCGCCAAAGCTGACAATGGATTAACCATATACATGGCGGCCTGATGATCATCAACACTGTCATCCAGGGGCACTGCCTGCTTGGCATCCACCACGGTGCACTCCTGCCAACTACCGCTTGGAGGGCCCGCAAATACCGCCACCCTTTTGCCCTGCAATCGCCTCGCAAGCAAACCGCCACCACAGGCTTCCACGATGCCGACACCTTCACCTCCCAATGTATAGGGAAATCCAGCGTGCACTTTCTTGCGATCAGGGTCAAAGGCCGGTTGCTCATTGGCCCGGTACTCAGGTCGATTCCAGATCAGGCGCTCCAGTGCCTGATGATAATCCCCCCGAATATAGTTCCAGTCAGAGGGATTGACGGCCGCATAGAGCATACGTACCCGCACCTCACCGTGCCCGGGCTCAGGCAACTCGACATCACTTAAACGGACACTGGACCCATCGTCACTGAACTGATCTATCTGGATTGCTTTCACCTTCCATGTCTCCCCAATGCGGCTTATGATAGTCCGTGCATTATGCAGCAAAGAGGCCTTCAGGAAACCTCTTGTTTGGACGTGGAATGTGTCAGGCCTTCGCTTCCTTGTCAGCTCACTATCACTGGAATAATAGGAGACAGAGAATGTCGAAGACTCAGCGCCTGAAAGCCCAATGCCTGTGCCAGCAGGTGGCATTTGAAACGGAAGTGAGCACCACAGTGGGTGTTTGCCACTGCGGTATGTGCAGAAAATGGGGAGGCGGCCCTCTCTTCGCTGTGGATTGTGGCACCGGCTTGCACTTCGAAGGCCAGGAAAACATTTCCGTTTACGATTCGTCAGAGTGGGCACAACGCGCTTTTTGCAAGCACTGCGGCACGCATCTGTACTACCGACTGAAACACAATGACGAGTTTGTGGTACCAGCAGGATTGTTTGATGATCAGACTCACTTTGTCCTGGAAAGCCAGATCTTCATCGACAAAAAGCCCGCCTATTATCACCTCGGCAACGACACCCGCTCGATGACTGAAGCTGAAGTTTTCGCGAAGTATGCGCCGCCAACGACATAGTGGTTGTTATCAGAGTTGTCCCAGACTCATCATCAGGAATCCACTGAAAGCCGCGTTAGATGGAGAAAGCGAGGGATCGACCTGGGCTTTCATGGCATGGATATGATCGCGATAGTCAGCATAAAAGGACCAGGCGGGCTTTGACTGATATTTAGGGACGTTCAGCTCAAAGTACTCCACGACGCCCTTTACGGTGGTGGGCTTCATAAAGACCTCATCATCAGGTTTATGATATGCAGATACCACACTGATCAGCGGCCATTTGGCCAGTTTGCAGGGCGCGAGCAGATCCACCATACGGCAGAATCCTTTTTCACTATTGCCATGCAGACGCTCTCGCAGTGCCAGACACAAATCTTCCAGTTCATGGGGGGGCGTCGTTTTGAGATGATCACGAAACCGCGTCTTCTCGAACACCGATACCATGGATGAGCGCGATACCAGTTTCTGCAGGTTTTCAGTGATCTCGACTGGTCGTCGAAATCGCGCCTTTACAAAGTGAGTCTGGGCAAACTCAATGAGCTGCTCCATCTTGTGTTTTTTTCCGATCGCCAGCATATCCGGATGCTGAAAACCGCCAGGATAGCGGTTCATGAACGCCTGCTCAGCGTATTTAAGCTTCATTGAATTCAATTGCCAATCTCCCAAGAAATCTATTGCCTTGGAGGCTATTAAAGAGTGATGATCCCTGCGCTACGCTATGTTAGTTTCAGGGTTTTTAACCCGTGCCGAACGCTTTACCGTATTAATTGTCGTGATAAATGATGTGCCAGATAGAGAAACCATATGTCCTTAAAAGATGAATCACAAGATCATAAGCTAACCCTGAGAAATCTTCGAACCAGTGATTTCGAAGACATCAAATGCATCATGGACAAGGTCTACCCAGGCCTGATGGGTGGCAGCTGGACCACGAAACAGTACAAGGCGATGTTGAAAGCCTTTCCGGAAGGCCAGATCTGTATTGAGGACAATGGTGTTGTCGTGGCCGCTGCATTTGCAGTTATTGTAGATTACGACAAATTCGGCGACGAACACACCTATGACGAGATCACTGGAAACGCCTACCTGACCACCCACGATCCTAAAGGTGACGTACTTTACGGTGTCGACGTATTTGCCGATCCGGAATACCGGGACATGCGGCTGGGCCGACGCCTCTACGAAGCACGCAAGGAACTCTGCCAGAACCTTAATCTGCGCGCCATCGTTGCAGGCGGCCGCATTCCCAACTACAAGGACCATGCGGCCGATATATCGCCACAACAATATATCGAAGCGGTAAAACGCAAGGAAATCTACGATCCTATTCTAACCTTTCAGCTCAACAACGACTTTGAAGTAAAGCGGGTATTAAAAGGCTACCTTCCGGAAGATAAACAATCCCGTGGTTATGCCACGCTGCTGGAGTGGATCAACCTCTATTATGAACCCAAAGGTCCCAAACTATTCGGCGCTCAAAAAACCACAGCACGAATCGGCTGCGTGCAGTGGCAGATGCGGGAAATGAACAGCGTGGAAGAGTTGATTCAGCAGGTGGAGTATTTTACCGACGCCCTGGCAGACTACCGCTGCGACATCGCCTTGTTCCCGGAATTTTTCAATGCACCTCTAATGGGTCTTGAGGAACATACCAATGCTGTTGAAGCCATTCGCTTTCTGGCGGGTTTTACCGAGCAGATTCTCGATGCCATCCAACAGCTCGCCGTTAGCTACAATATCAACATCATTGCCGGCTCCATGCCCGTCATAGAGGAAGACGAACTCTACAATGTAGCCTACCTCTGCAAGCGGGATGGCACCATGGAAACCCAGTACAAGCTCCATCCCACACCCCATGAAAAGAAAGACTGGGTGATGCGCGGCGGACAGGATCTGAAAATTTTCGATACCGATTTTGGCCGCATCGGCATCCTCATCTGCTATGACGTGGAATTTCCCGAACTCTCGCGCCTCCTCAGTGAAGAAGAGATGCAGATCCTCTTCGTGCCGTTCTGGACTGATACCAAAAACGGTTACCTGAGAGTACGACGCTGCGCCCAGGCCCGTGCGATTGAAAACGAATGCTACGTGGCCATAGCAGGCAGTATCGGCAACCTGCCGAAAGTGGATAGCGTTGATATTCAATATGGTCAGACTGCGGTGTTCTCACCCTCGGACTTTGCCTTCCCCCACGATGCCATCATGGCTGAAACAACACCCAATACGGAGATGACCCTGATCGTGGACGTTGACCTGGATAAGCTACAAACGCTTCAAAACGAGGGTTCGGTGAGAAACTATCTGGACCGGCGGCGCGATTTGTACCGCGTGCAATGGGTGGGAGAAGAAGACTAAATCGACAATATTTGCCCTGGGGCTACTTTAAACCATGTCGGGTAAGGATTTTTTCATAATCACCACTCAGTTTAATGTTGGCCAGCCCCCGATTAAATGCTTCCAGAAGCCGGAGATGTTCCGGCGCTTTTTTGGAAAACATAACGTACTGGGCTTCTACCTGAATGGGTGGCTCAATCCATTCCAGTCGCGTTATAAGATGTGGCGCGTTGGAAGCCATCAGAAATCGGGCAACGTAACGATCAATCAGAGCCAGATCGATGTGCGACTGCGCCAGCTTTCTCAGGTTCTGCTCATCTGAAGTGACTTTCTGCAATTTCAATGACAGGGAATCAAACTCTGGAGGGTTGGCATATCCCCGCACGACTCCGATCCGGTAAGGCAACAAATCCGCCAGGCTTTTAAATCGAATGTCTTCCCCTTTGCGTTTAAAAAACACCACCTCGTTGGCAGGCAGCGGGGCTGAGAACACAAACAGCTCTTCCCGCTCCGGACGATACCAGGCGGAGAACAAACCATCATAGCGCCCTTCTGACGCCCACTTATACGCGCGGGCCCAGGGCAGCTGTTCGACATTGACGCCGTAACCCTCATGAGCGAAGGCTGCCCTGATCAGAGCAGTAAGCGGACCACCTTCGGGAAGTTCGTCGCTGTAAAAAGGAGGGTAATGCACCGTGGCCAGATTAACCTGGGCGAGCGGATCCTCTTGCGACCACAGTGGAAATGCAAGCATCAAACCATGTGCTAAAAGCATGATTCGAAGTGGATTCATCAAAGCGACTCCATTGGCATGCCGTCCCGGGCCTTCAAGCGTTGAGCGTATAGTTGCGTGTTTGCGCGAGCGAAACTGAATCGTCAAGGTGTATCCTGACGAAACCCTCGTTGCGCCCCGTCTGAATGGTACGGATCATTTCTAGTGATCCGATGCATCACCAAAGAATGCGCTGATATAGTCGTCCACGATATCACTGGCCGGTGTATCAGGGGGAGGAGGAACTTCATGCGGAAATCGTAACTGTTGGCTGAGCTTCTCTTCCGCGTTTTGCGTTTGCTCCCTACGAAAACTCTTGTAATGCTGGCGAATCTGTATCATCAGCAGCACGATCAAAGCAACAACCATTACTTCCAATGATCGTACGGACCAGAGCTGAGAAAAGATATCCAACATTACCGCATCACTTTGGGCTCAATCGCCACGCTTTTGAGAAAGGAGTAACAGCCTCCCAACAGCATTGTATTCAAGGATGGGTACAATCTGTCTGAAGACTTGTCCAAAGGAGTACTGTTCCAAAAAGCGCCGCATTTTACGGTAATTGGTGCATGAAACCAGCCCATATCACAATCCGTTGCAATCTTTCTACACAACGCAACGCCCTCACGCAGCGATTTTTGACCATAGATCTACCCACAAGCATAGCAGTAAATGCTCTGAGTGCTTGTGTTTTGGCTGTAAAGTCAGTATTGATAAACCAATCCAATCGTTGCTGTTATGCGTAGTAGGCCCAATGACAAACCTAAAAACAAAAACAGGGAAGTCCTATGCTCTACCAATCTGCAACCACACTAACCCAAGCCCTGATCAAGCGCGATATTAGCTGCGACGAATTGATACGGCTTCACCACCAGCAGATTGACCGTATCAATCCTGCTCTGAACGCGCTGGTCTACGAGAATCGAGACGATGTATTACGACAGGCTTCTCTCGTCGACGCCAATCTGCTGAGGCAATCGTCGATGCGTCCTTTAATGGGCGTACCGGTGACCGTGAAAGAAAGTTTTCACATGCGTGAGTTTCCGACCTCAGTTAATTATCCCCCCTTACAAAAATTCTATCCGCAACAGGATTCCGTACTGGTTAAACGCCTCAGAAAGGCCGGCGCCATCATTTTAGGTAAAACCAACGTTCCCACCTTGCTGGCTGACTCCCAAACCTTTGGGCCGCTATTTCCCACTTGCAACAATCCTTTTGATATCAGTCGCAGCCCGGGTGGCAGCACCGGTGGCGGCGCTGCAGCGGTTGCTTCAGGCTTGAGTACATTGGAAATTGGCAGTGATATTGCCGGCTCAATCCGAAACCCTTCCCATTACTGCGGATTGTTTGGCCTGAAACCCACTCAGAATGGTCATGTGCAGGATGGCCACGTGCCGCCTCTTCCAAACCGCAATACCGGTTATCTCGACATGAACAGCACCGGTCCGCTGGCAAGAACCATGGCAGATATCAGGCTTGCATGGGAAGTATGCTATTCCCCTCGCTGGGAATACCTGAAGTATCTTCCTGTTCAAAGGGACGAAAAAGAATACAGCAGCCTGCAAGACTTTCGTATCGGGGTTTATGACAGCATGATCGGTATTCATGCTTCGAATAGCGTTAGCCAGGCTCTGGACAAAGTCACCAGCGCGATGACGTCGCAAGGTGCCAGCGTTCAGACCATCAAGCTGGATCCTCAACTTTGCCATCGTATTCTCAAGTTATGGGTCAAGTTGTTCGGTTTCGTTGTCGGCCAGGATTTTAGCTGGCCCATGCGACAGCTCCTGAAACTTAAATTTGGCAAAGACCTGAAGGGCTCCAGGCTCGACGCGCACAGAGAACTCAAGCAGGGGCTAAGCCTGAATTTCCGTGAATTCAGCAAAGCCCTGCGGGAACAGCAGGAATGCATCGCGGAATTCCTTCGCTTGTTCAGGGACTTTGACCTGCTTGTCGGGCCTGTGTCGGTCGGACCCGCCTTCGCCCACAACCCCAAACACCTGACAATCCCCATAGATGGTGAACGGATTAACTATGCCGACTACTGCTATGGCTTTGTCATGCCCTACAACGCCACTCGGCTGCCGGTGCTCAGTTTTCCAACCGGGCTGGACAACAATGGTTTGCCGGTAGGTTTGTCGGCAATTGCACCACACTTCTGTGAAGATCGCCTGATGCGCTTTGGTTCGATGATGGAAGCTCAGGGTTTCGGCTTTGTGCCACCCGAAAGGTTCAGCTAGCGAAGCATGCGATCCGCCTCCCTCACCCTCTGCTACACTTCCCTTTGACCGTCAAAGGAGGATAATCATGACCAAGACCAGTATGTCTGCGCTGAGAATTGCCGTGTATTACGGCATATTTGCTGCGGTCTGGATCAGGTTTTCCGATATTGTCCTGCAGGCTACCGTCTCGAATGTCCAGATTCTCACCGAACTGCAAACCATCAAGGGCTGGTTATTCGTAATGGTCACCGCCGCCCTGTTGTTTCTTCTGGTAAGAAGAGGAATGAACACGATTGAAGAGCGTAATCGCCTGGATCGACTAACAGGTTTGCTCAATCACGAGATGTTCAAGTATGAAATTCAGCGCAAACTCAATTATCTTGAAGGCACTCAGCACCTGGCCCTGATATATCTCGATATCGATGATTTTGCCGCACTTAATCAGAAACTGGGCCATGAAAAAGCTGATGAACTGCTCGCGGAATTTTCCCGCAATCTGCGACAACATTATAGCGCCAGTGTGGTGCTGGGACGCTTCCCACCCGATCAATTCGGCATCGCTCTGGTTACACATGACCCACAAAGCGGGCTGGAACATTGCATTGGTGAATTGCGCCAGCTCTTTGATCGCACCATGCGCTTTCATCAACAGAGCGCCACCTGCTGCATTGGTGTAGCCGTCGGACCCGGTGACGGAAATCGGGCAAAAATGCTGATGTCCGCAGCCGCCGACGCTTTGCGTAAAGCCAAGCAAACTGACCGAGATTCACTACAGTTCTATAATCGGGAGCTCTCCGACCTCAAACAGAAACGGCTTGCCTTGCTCAAAGATCTCAAGGAGGCCTTGGCTTCCCAATCCCTTTCTGTTGTCTATCAACCTCAATATGCGCTGAAAGACATGTCATTAAAAGGCGTGGAGGTTCTGGTGCGCTGGCAACATCCACAACACGGTTTCATTCCACCCGACCGTTTTGTAGAGATGGCGGAAGAAAACGGTCTGGTGCAGGACATCTCGGCTTTTGTGATCAAACAGGCGGAGAAGGAGCTGATGGAAGCGGAGCTGTTAGGGAGCGAAATTCCCAGAGTTTCAATTAATATTTCTGCTCTGGAGTTCAACAAGGATGAGCTGATGGATTCCCTGATTAAAGCGGTCGAATCCACGCGTTTGCTCAAACACCATCTGGTAATAGAAATCACCGAAACCGCGACGCTCAATAACATTGAAAAAAGTGCCGATTCGATTCGACGCCTCAAGACTCGCGGTATACAGTTTTCGGTAGATGATTTCGGAACAGGCTATACCTCGCTGGCCATGTTGAAAGACCTGCCCATTAATGAAATCAAGATTGACCGCTTTTTTGTCAACGACCTGGAAGCGGGTGGTCGCTCCCACACAATCATTGAAGCCATCATTGGCATGTCAAAGAGCTTTGGCGTCAACACCGTCGCCGAAGGCATAGAAACGCAAGAACAACTGGATCTGCTCAAACAAATGGGGTGCGATGAAGCTCAGGGTTACTACCTCGCGGTCCCGATGGATATCAGGAAACTCAAAACCCATCTGGCGCCGAGTATGGCAATCCAGCACTAGGAACTGGCCACGCTAGTTACTGTCACCCACCAGCGTTGCCTCTATTCGCTCTCTAAATTCTGCCAAACCCTGCTGGACCAGCTCATAGGTCTTGTCGATATTTTCTTCGATCTCTCCTTCAAGAACGCCCAGACCATCGAGAATATCTTTGGCCTCGCCGAAGCCCTGATCAATTCCGGACGAAATGACTTCAATAAAGCGATTGAGCTGCTCTTCATCACTTAAATCCGGATTATTCTGCCGATAGAGATCATAGAGATTCGTCGACAACCTGACGATGCGTTCCGCAGTAGCTTCCGGCGAAACGTCTAGCCCCTGTTCTGCGCCGCGCTCAATGGCATTTTCACCTAGCTCACCTTCAAGCTCCTTGTTGATCGCATCAATCGCCGCTTTATAGACCAGAGCCTGCGGCTCGTTTTTTGCGTTTAAATTGACTTCGTAGTTGGCTTGCAGAATGGAGGCGTTATAACTGCGCTTGCGGCTTTCAAAGGCATCGATCCCGGCATTGCCGGAGTCAGAAACCACTGCTTTTTCAGGTTGAGTACGTTCTGAATCGCCTGCTTTTCGGGAAGAACCGGAATCAAGCGTGTTTGGGTTAGATGGGATACCTGGCATGGGAACCTCCCCAATAAGGGATACAACTAAGAGTATTAATCCTTATCGGCAGAAAAGCCAGAATCTGAAGGCCCGCAGGAGTATCTGGCGTATCAGGGCAGTATTAAACGGGCCAGTAGCGCGAGAACCACGAAATAGCTTATTCGACCCAGCCATGTCGCCCAGAAGGCCTGTTCTCTGGCAATATCCGCAGACAGCAATTCACTCAGGCGCTTGAGCTCATCGGGAAAGCGTCCTGCCTGCTCGGCACTACGCAAGATCTGCAGGTCTGATGGAGACAGTACTAACCCACTGTCACGTAAGGCATTGACAACACCCCCTCCTATACGAGCCTGGGCGGCCGCTTGCAAGCAGCGCTTCTGATACTCGCCACCCAGCAGCGCACCCAGCTTGTTGAGGGCTGACATGTAGTCGACTCCCGCCTGCGTCAGTGAGGCAAACACCAGCATGAAATCCCGTTCAATCATTTTTCCCAACAAATGTTCTCGCAAGCGAAACTCGCTCGCACGAACCAGCCAGTCAGGCCAACGGGAGAGCTGATGCATGCGCAATGAACGCATCACTCCCCTGGCAAATATACACCAGCCCGCAAATGTAGCCAGGCTGAACGCAATCGAAGAAGCACCATTTGCTGGCTCCTTCAGCGCCGACAGCAAAGGCAGAATTAACAGCGCCAGACCAACCACCACAAAGGGATACATCAACTGACTTCTTAGCGCCAGATACAGCTGATGCCAATTTCCGTAAACATGCTCCAGATATCCAAGCATGGCCGCGCTGGTTCCTGACAACTCCCCCACCCTGATCAGTTGTTTTTCTCTAAGATTGATACATCCGGATTTGAAAGCCGCTGAAGAAAACGATTCGCCTCTCTGCAATCTTTTTGACAGCGTATTTTTGGCTTCATCGGGCAGAGGTAACAGGCTAACGAGTTGAAGATAATCCAGACCCGATTCGAGTGCACGGTGGGCAGCAAGAAATAGCTGTTGCCTGTCCGATGCACTCAGATGTAATACATTCGTTTTCATAGGATTGGTCGTGACAGACGACCGTCCTTGCTGGCACCGGAGCGATCAAACCAGAACGCCAGACAGGCAAACACGCTGAAAGCCAGAAGAGCTGAAAACGCCAGTTGAGTAGTCGAATCAGGCGGCGGAGCCCAATGGCTGTAACACTGGCTGACAATCAATACCAGCAATACAGTCAGTAGCGCTTTGCCGCGTTGCTGTCCAGCCTCACTGTGAAAGAGGAAGACGTCTGCGGCAATCAGGCAGCCGATCTCCAGGGTCATGGCAATCCACGGACTGTTCCATAAACCGAGTCCTACCTTGTAGGCGTTTCCCCACAGCGGCAGATCGGGCACATGCACCAGCAAGTCCAACAACCAATGACTCATCACTGCCAAAAATATCGCCATGACAATCCGTTTACTCTTCAGGCCCAATGCCATCAGCACCAAAGCGAAGCCAGCCGCCCACATGCCGGAAGCGGGAAGACTATGGGTGAAGGGCATAAAGTGAAGATCAAGGGCATTGCTGGCGGTAAACCCCGGCACAATGCGTACCTCTTCGACCCCCAACAGCACAAAAAGCGCCCACGCGAAGTCCACCAGCTGTACCGCAACAAAATACAGCCAAAGCGGAATCTCGGGGACATATCGTTTGGCGATCAATGCCGGAATGTAGTGGCCGACGAACATAATCTGCTTAAGCTTCCTGTTGGGTTTGAGACACCTGAAACAGTATGACCAGGCACCAAGATCAGTGTTCCGCCAAAAACCTGAAATTTAGACTGGGATGAGCCAAATGCCGGCCCAATTCAACCAGTTGTTCGACGCAGCTGTTGCTGCGACAACCTTATTTAGCGGATTTATAGAGCCGCTATGGCAAAGCCACGTCCCCGCTACCGGGGATCAATCATGCAGACGCCCCTTGATTTTGCCTCTTAGCGCTTTGGTTTGTCCTCGCTGGGTTTTCGCGTCGACACGCCTCGCTTTCGCTGCGCGACTTGGCTTTGTAGCGATTCGCGGCTTATTCATGTGCAAGGCTTTCAAAATCAGATTTCTGAGTCGTTCGAGGGCATCTTCCCTGTTTTTTTCCTGGGTACGAAATCGCTGCGCTTTGATAACAACTACACCTTCTTTGCTGATGCGCGCATCTTTCATGTTGAGCAAACGCTCCCGACAGGCTTCAGGCAGAGAGCTCGTGGCCACGTTAAAACGAAGATGTATCGCGGATGCCACCTTGTTAACGTTTTGTCCACCCGCACCCTGTGCCCGGATTGCAGAAAACTCGAGTTCCTCATCGGGAATCACAATCTGCTCATTCACTGCAAAAGGCATAGGTAATCAGGGACTTTCTTCCAGCGTCAAATTCAGGCCTGAATAATAGCGCGCCACTTCATCGATCTTGTCATCGCCAAGTTGGTGTGCGACCTCATGCATCTGACTCTCAGGGACGACTCCGTCCCGATAGGCCTTCAACTTTGCGACAAGCTCATCATAAGAAAAACTGGATATAGGCGGCCAACCCGGAATCTTTGCCCGACCCTCGGGACCATGGCATTCGGCACAGGCTTTTACGGTTTTTGTCATCTGCGGCCCATCCGCGATGGCTAACGTACTCGAACCAAAGAGCCAAACAAACCCGACAAAGGCTATAACAGAGGATGGTTTCAGCTTGCCGTTCACGCTATCTCCTTAACATTATTATTGTTTCGATCAGACTAATCATAACTGCTAACGGGTGACACGAACATGAATCTTTGCCTGCAGTGCCGATTTAACCATTGAGACTGCAACAGTATACGGCTACAAAAACTGGCGGGGACCTGTATTTCCGTCTAAGACTAAGAGACACCGATTCAGTTTATGTGTTGATTTTTTCTTTGACTCAAAAAGACAAGGAGCGCTTGTATGATTGTAGGTCTTCCCAAAGAAATCAAACCTCAGGAATACCGTGTTGCCATGACACCGGCTGTTGTGCATGAACTCTGTGTTCGCAAACATCGCGTCCTGGTGGAACATAATGCAGGCTTGGGTAGTGGATTCGAAGATCAGCAATACCGCGATGCCGGCGCCGAAATTGTCGACAGCGCCGAGTATGTGTTTGAACAAAGTGAGCTTATTGTCAAAGTAAAAGAACCTCAGGCGATCGAAAGGTCGCGTCTGGATTCCGGACAGACACTGTTTACCTACCTGCATCTTGCACCCGACGTTCCTCAAACACAGGAATTGCTGAAAAGTGGCGCCACCTGCATTGCCTATGAAACCGTGACCGATTCCCTTGGCCGACTGCCTTTACTGGCGCCCATGTCCGAGGTTGCCGGTCGTATGAGCATTCAGGCAGGTGCCCACTGCCTGGAAAAACCCCGTGGTGGCAGAGGTGTACTGCTCGGAGGTGTCCCTGGCGTTGAACAAGGTGTGGTAACCATTCTTGGAGGTGGTGTTGTGGGCTCCAGTGCGGTGCAGATGGCAGTCGGTCTTGGCGCTCATGTGGTCGTTCTCGACAAGAATCTGGACACCTTGAGACGACTGGATGCTCAATATGGAAATCGTATACAAACCGTGTTTTCGACCCGACACGCCCTCGAAGAATGGGTCACTGCCGCCGACCTTGTGGTGGGCGCCGTCTTGATACCCGGTGCCGCGGCTCCCAAATTAGTCAATCGTGAGCTACTGAAAAAAATGAAGCCGGGAAGTGCCATTGTGGATGTAGCCATCGACCAGGGAGGTTGCTTCGAAACCTCTCGTCCAACGACCCATGATAATCCGATTTTTATAGAAGAAGAGGTAGTGCACTATTGTGTCGCCAACATGCCAGGCGCTTTAGCACGCACTGCTACCCAGGCACTCACCAATGCAACCCTGCCCTTCATAATCGAGCTGGCGGACAAGGGAAGCAAATCAGCGCTCCGGGACAATCCTCACTTACTGCAGGGACTGAATGTTGCTGCACACTGTCTGACCTGCCCGGAAGTGGGCGTGGCACAGGGCATCGAAGCGATCTCCCCCGAGGACGGATTGATGCTGCTGTGATTGCGATGAAACCTCGTAAAATGGCACATCGCCGGCGCATAATGCTCACCACTGTACTGGCCGTCATTGCGCTACTGGCATCTGCGCCTGCAATATTGCATGCCGACACCCTTCCCCGAGTTCTGACGACTATCGAGGCCCCCACGAACTACGAAATCGATGGCAAATTTAGCGGTACGACTACGGAGATTGCCAGAGCGCTGCTAGGCCAACTGGGTTGGGGAGTAGAGATTGAGGTCCTCCCCTGGGCAAGAGCCTATAAGGAAGCCTTGAGAACACCGAATTGCATCCTGTTCACCGCAGGCAAAACTCAGGAACGGCTGGATGCCGGATTTACTTTTATCGGCCCCGTCGCGACCCGCAAACATGCTGTTTTTACGCGCTCAGATACCACACCCATGTCTGCCGAGCAGGTCAGACTGAGCGGCACTCGTATCGCCGCCATGCGAAGTGACTGGAGAGCCTTGCGGCTCTCGTCCGAGGGCTATGTCATTAACAGTCTAACGCAACACAAACAGGGATTTCTGATGCTAATGCAGGAGCGTCTGGACTACTGGGTGTCATCGGATCTGGAAGCGCCCATTGTCGCCCGCGAAAACGGTTTCGATCCTCAGCGCTATGCCCTGGCCTGGGTGATTGAAGAATCGTCCAGTTATTTTGCCTTTTCTCCAGGGTCGGCCCCGGAAATCATCGCGGCATGGGCGCGATCTCTGGAACACTTAAGCCAGACAGATTTTTTCCAGAAGCAGCTACGTTATTGGCGTAACGAACTCGGAATCAGGCTGAACTATTCAGCAGAGCTCGGATACTATGTAGATTCTTTTCCATAATAGAATAATAAAAGTTAGCGCCATAGAACCTTCACATCGCCATGCTCAGGCCTTGACACCTTCAACAATCAAAAAGCCTGATCTCTCAACATCCGACACATTCGGGATACGACTCTCATGAAAAGGCATACGTTTCACTTCTGAAAAACCATGCGATTCAAACAGTTCAATTAACTGTATCTCATCAAAATTCCACTTGTGGGTATGCCCCATGGAACCCAGATAAATACGTCTTGTACAAATATCATTGAAATATACCTGTACATGCTCTCTTAGCTTCGCCGCACTGCGTTGTTCTTTGGGTTTAGTTTTTTCTTCTTCAAATAATTCAATGTACTTTTTCCAGAAGTCTATACAGTCAGGCACACACACTCTCAGAATGCCGCCCGGCCGAAGAACTCGAAAACACTCACCGGTAAGTTTCGATGCATCGTCGTATTCAAAATGCTCCCAAAGCTCTCCTGCATAGATAGAGTCAACAGAACTATCCGGATATGGCAAACCTTTAAACAAGTTGTGGTATCGCGTGTTCTCGCCAAATTCTGTTGGTGAGATCAGACCAATTTTTACTAAAAAGCTGTCAAGCCAACTAAATCGACAGGCAAGTAATGCTCGGTTGCTACCGTCTATGTTATCCCAGCCCTCTGGTTGAACCGGTCCACACCCCAGGTTGAGCTGCTTGAGAATCACCCCACTCATCGAATCCTCCCTTGGATAAATAAATACAGAGGAAATTTAAGTTTCCTCACTACAAACAGTGAAAGCACATTGTCCTGACACCGGCTTATCTTCACCAGCAAGGCGAAACTGCCAAGCGTCAAACAGTGCACAGATATATACCTTTGCCCACCGCAAGTAAACACAATCCTTCCGATTAGGCACGGGGTCATGGGGAAACGGATTGCGATCTCAATCTTCAAGTTGAATGAACACTTGATCATCCCTGCCCTCTTTTGATATTTTAAGCGTACACGTGTACTCATTTACCTTTTTAGTCGGTTATATAAAAGTGCCTAGAAATCAGTTTTTCAGTCAAACCCTTACCAATACGGATAGCTTTAGTTCGTATATTACGCCTATTATTCAGCTATTTAACAGTAGATATGCCGGAGATTTGCACACCGGAAAGCTAACAACCGCACGCCATGAAACCGAAAACATATTAAGCATACACTTGTTCATCAAAAGCAAATCATGGCAAGAATTTAAAGCAGGCCAATATATTCATCTGCACACGACGATCAATGGTGCAAGATTGCAACGCACCTTCAGCATTGTATCGTCACCGGACATGTATGCCCGCAGCGGAGAAATCGAGCTGGGAATCCGAATTCAGGAGAATGGTCGCGTTACACCTGAGTTGGAGTCGATGCTTGGAGAAACCGTTCTGCTCTCACAAGCACAGGGCGATTTTACTCTCGAAGCGCTGAACACGACGTCCGGCAAAGGGCTTTTCATCGCGGGAGGCATTGGGATCACACCGATTCTGTCCATGCTGCGTGATCTTCGAAGCAGACAAGCGCTGTCCGGCCACACACTTATCTATACCGCGCCCACACAAACAGACATGGCCTATCTTCCGGAGCTCCTTCGTATGCGTGAAGAGGGGTTGGAGCTGAATATCCTGGAAACCCGTGATAAGGGCCGTATCGATACCAATATGCTGCAACAGCAATGCCCCGATTTTCTGACCAGACAGGTATTCGTCTGCGGCCCGCCCGGCATGATTCAATCGCTACGGACGATGACAAGGGAGTCCGGATTACCCGATAGTCAGCTTCACTACGAGTACTTTGGTCTGGCTCCCTCTGAAGGCACAACAAGTGAAAACAATGAACAGTTTCAGGTGGCATTTCGAAGCCATGACCGAAGGGTTCTGGGTCAGGAAAATGGAGCAAGCCTTTTGGCGTTGGCTGAATCCCTGAATCTGAATCCGGTGAGCGGATGCCGCATGGGCGTCTGTCACCAATGCACCTGCCAGAAAAGACAAGGGCGGGTTCGCAATCTGATAACCGGAGAGATATCCGATTCCGGACCGGAACCGATACAGCTCTGCATATCACAGGCGGTAAGCGATCTTGATATCGATCTATAGACGCTTTTTTTTGAATTTAACTGTACCAAGCCTCTGAGGTAAGACATGAACACACCATCCAAGGAAACGCTGGATAACTTTGCGCGGGATCTGGACGATTTGCGCCAGGAAACCATGGCGAAAGTAGGTAGTACTGACGCTCGCTATATTCGACGCCTGATCGGCTATCAACGACTGCTGGATCTGGGATCCCGCGTCGTGATGGCTTTGGTATTCTTCCATCCCGTCTTTTTTGTGTTTGGGGTGTTGGGGCTGGCCCTGTCCAAGATTCTCGAAAACATGGAAATCGGCCATAACGTCATGCATGGCCAGTATGACTGGATGAACGATCCACATATCAATTCCAGGCAATACGAATGGGATATTGTTGGCGACGGCGACTCCTGGAAGCGATATCACAATCACGAACATCACACCTACACCAACGTCATCGGCAAGGACCGGGATTTTGGTTATGGTTTGCTGCGTCTAAGCGATGACTATCCCTGGAAGCCCAAGAATCTCTGGCAGTTTTTCACTTACGCCAATCTCAGTCTTTGGTTCGAATGGGGTGTCGCCTATCACGAACTCGCCGGCGAACGCATATTCCGTGGCAAAGCGCGCAAAAACAGCACGCTGCCCATTCCCCGAAAAGAACTGAGAAATGCTTTCTTCCGCAAGATCGGGCGACAACTGTTCAAAGACTATGTGTTCTTTCCCCTGCTCTGCTGGCCAGTCGCGCTGCAGGTTCTGCTAGGCAACGTTATCGCCAACCTGTTGCGGAATCTGTGGACATCAAGCGTCATTTTCTGTGGTCACTTTACGGACGGTATCCATACCTTCCGTGAAAAAGACATTGAGAACGAAAGCAAGGGTCAGTGGTACTACCGTCAGATACTCGGCTCATCCAATCTGGAAGGTAGCAAGGCCTTCCATATTCTGACCGGGCACCTGAGCTGCCAGGTCGAGCATCACCTGTTTCCGGACGTACCGGCCCCTCGCTACCGAGAAATGGCGCCCAAGGTCCAGGCGATCTGCAAGCGCTATGGTATCCCCTACAACACCGGTCGATTTGGCCGTCAGTATCTCAGCGTGGTGAAACGTATTCTCAAATACTCATTCCCGCAAAAAAGCGCCCATTCTACCCGCACAGCCGAAGCCTAGGGCCGATAGATACATCCCACCGTTTAAGCGATCCGGCGCAAAAGGACGTTGCGCCGGCATTTTGTAGTTGCCAGTTCGTGCATCATTTCGCTATAACTGCTGCATGGATTGGCTAATCAACAACGAAGCTCCGATACGACTCAGCTGTTTTGCAGCGGTACTCGCGACTATGCTGATCTGGGAACGATTTCGGCCTCGTCGTATCGATAGCGAGCTCAGCCTATTCTACAGCCAACGTCGCCTCACCAATTTATTGATCAGCATCGTCAATACTTTCGCTATTCGCTTATTACCTGGCATCGCCGCCATACACGCGGCGTATCTGGCAGAGCAAAATCATTTCGGACTCCTCAAGCAAACCGCCCTACCGGACACAGCCTTGATCATCATTGCCGTTGTACTGTTGGACTTGATGATTTACTTTCAGCATCGGGTATTTCATGCCGTTCCCTGGCTCTGGCGCCTGCATCGTATGCACCATAGCGACCGACACTTCGATACCACAACCGCGATCCGTTTCCATCCTTTTGAAATTGTGCTTTCCATGCTCATCAAATTTTCAGCGGTATTACTCTTGGGCGCCCCGGTTGCAGCAGTCATTCTGTTTGAAATCATTCTGAACGCCAGCGCACTCTTTAATCATGGCAACGTCGAGCTGCCTCGCAATGTAGATACTTGGCTGCGTAAGTTTTTCGTGACCCCGGATATGCATCGGGTACATCATTCGGTCATCCCAAGGGAAACCGACAGCAACTTTGGTTTTTGCTTTTCCTTCTGGGACCGCCTGTTCGCCTCTTATCGAGCCCAACCCGCTCTTGGCCATATCAACATGACAATCGGTTTATACGCTTTTCAGGACAAGGCCAGCGACCGTTTATTCTCTCTCCTGCTACAACCCCTGCGTAAGGTCGACATGGACTCAAGCCGTCAAGGCCATGAATCCGTCGACGATAAACTGAATCGCGAGGGCCGCGAGTAATACGCCAAGAAAACGCCGCAGGATTTCGTCTCCGGTACGACCCACAATGTTTTTCACATATTTTGAAAACACCATACCCAGAAAGGTCAGCAAACAAATGCTCACGATGGCAGCAAACACCGACAACTGCTCACTGGCTGACTGAGTGTTGGAAAACAAGAGAATTGATACCGTTAACGAGCCGGGACCGGCCAGCAAGGGAATGGACATGGGAAACACGGAAATATCTCCCTCACCTTCCACTTTGGTGTACTTGATCTCCCGGGTAATCATATTGAATGCGGTGTAAAACAGGAGTAGCCCGCCCGAGATGCGCAGCGCTTCAATGGTAATGCCCAGGCTTGCCAGCAGCCCCTCCCCGTAATTGCCAAACAGCACCAGCAAGGTAGAGGAAATCAAGGCGGCCTTCATGGCTGTGATAGTGCGCTCCCTCATCCCGTCTTCCGCAGACAGGGAGTGGAAGATCAGCGATGCGCCCACCGGATCGATAATCACAAACAGGGCCGTCATGGCATTCAGAAAAACAGGCAAGTCCATTGTCATCTCCAAAACAAAGGAAAACGATTAACCGCTCTGTCACTATAGACCACGTGAGAACTGGTGAAGTCGGCGATGCAGGACTATATTCTCTGTATTCCGCAAGATCACATCCTGATCAGGATCTCTTATGGCTTTGCAAGATGATATGAGTCCATTCCTGCGACAATCCATACTCGAAGCTACGCCCGAGGATCTGGACTTTTCTCGCTGGCAATCATTTGTCGACAGACTGGCCCGACTTTTCAGTGCCCCCGTTGCGCTCATCAATCAAGCCAACGAACGCGGCATCCAGGTCATCGCCGGCAACACGGATAAATCCAACCCCTATCGCTCTGGTGATCACTGCCCGCCAGATACACCCGTCTACTGCAGGGATGTCATTAACACGTCAAACACCCTGTATGTTCCGGATGGGAATAATAACCCTTACTGGTCCGATAACCCGGAACTCACCAACGACGGCATGCGCTCCTATTTGGGTGTTCCACTGCAATGGCCGGATGGTTCAGTGTTTGGCACCTTATGCATTATGGATCGCAAGCCCAGTGATTACGGCGAGATGCTGATTGAACTGTTGCAAAGTTTCAAAGACGTGCTCGACTATGAATTGCAGCTTATCGATACCAACCGCAAACTGCGCACATTGAGTTTAATCGACTCGATGACTGGCCTGTATAACCGACGCGGGCTCATTGAAGCCTCCCGACACCTGATCGCCCAGGCTGGACGCCACAAGCATCATGTAGCGGTCCTGTATCTGGATATCGACGATCTCAAGCCCGTCAACGACCGCTATGGCCATGATGCGGGTGACCTTATGATCAAAATGCTGGCAAGCACAATTGGTACGGTATTGAGAGGCCAGGATATAGCTGCCCGACTGGGTGGAGACGAGTTCGCGATTATTGCGCTGATTGAAAACGAAAATGGAGTTGATTACCTCATTGAACGGCTCACCCTGGCCTGCGCGCAAAAATCACTGCACGTGGGCGATGGACAAAGCTGCTCCCTTCAGGTCAGCATTGGTTCCGCTGTGGATGCCGTGCGCACCCTGCGCCACCTGGAAGAATTGCTGGATCAGGCAGATGCCGCCATGTACGACCAGAAGAGTCGACGACGCAAAGCCTAGCGCCTATTGAGTCGCCTTGTCGGCAAAGGTTTTCAAGGCCCCGGTCACCTTCTTCAATACCGTTTCACAGCCGTCAATGCCATGCCGGGTTTTGAGATATGCGGGATCATTGTAGCTGAGCCATACCTGACCATTCTCATCTTCCCAAGCCAGCATTTTCTGCGGTAGATCAATCGCGACACTGCGCTGACATTTCATCAGGGGCGTCCCTACTGAGGGATTCCCAAAGATAAGCAACTGCGTCGGCTTCAGCTCATGTCCTGCACTTTTGGCTCCGGCACTGTGATCGATACGGGCAAAAATTTTCATACCTTTTTTCTCAAGCACCTGTTCCAGGCGATCAAGCGTTTCCGATGCCGAGTACTTGCTTTCCATATTCACCATTCCGGTATCGGCCCGGGCGGCCGTGACTAAGAAAAGACCCGACAAAAAAAACAAAAATCGAAATTTGGCAACGCGTGCAGACATAAAAGAACCTCCGGGATTGTTCAGGATTTACCACTTCATCATGGGTAGAGGGTTAAGTGGATGTTTAATCACCCAGCGACTGGCAATTTTGGCGAGAAACTTGTGAAAACCGGCGTTTGGAAAAGCCGATTGAACCTGACGAATACTTGCCCTCGGCAGACCAAAACGCACAAGCCCCAGGGAAAAGTCCACCAGATCCCCGCGTCGGAACAGTTCCACCAGCGGTCTCTTCGGGTTGTCGTAAGCCGTCAGTTTATGATGTTCGCTGATCATCAGGCGGATGTCATCATTCCAGGCATGATGCCCATGCTTTTCCAGATACGACATGGCCGGTGGAATCGAGGGAGGAATGTAGTCCACCGTATCGTCAATCCAGATCCCCAAATCATGAAAACAGGCCGCGATCATCAGTTTTTCCTTATCCTCAGCGGAGCAATCCTGCAAGGCAAAACAGAAATGCAACATACGATAAATATGATTCCGATAGGCCATGTATTCATCGCCAATCAATGAACGCCAGTCTTCAAGGATTTCATCTACCAGAGGAAGTGAGAGTTCGATGCGCATGCAATGTCCTGACTGTCGCGGAGGATCGGTCGTGCCAATATACCTCTAGTTTAGTCACTGACGCACGCAAATAAAATCAAAGCCTTCGATATGCCGGAAACAAAAAAACCGCATCATGCAGATGCGGTTTTTACGACTTGCGGATTTGATTCCTTAACCCGGCAACAATTCAATGGGATAGCGCACCGTGGTTTTATCCACTCCAGGCTTCTGTCCAAAGTTAACCAGACGCAGTCGGTTACAGATCTTGCTTTCCAGCTTGGGCTCATTGAGCGTTGATTCAACCACCGAACAGCTCGAAACAATGCCGGTAGGTTCAATCACCAGCTCAGGTGTAACGACCCCTGCCAGAGAAGGACGCTTGCGCAACGCCCGGTTGTAAATACTATGAATGGCCGACTTGTTCGCATCCATGGTACGTCGTACATCTTCGGAGGTGCGCTGCGCGACCATCTGTTCACGTGCAGCTTCTTCCGCTTCAACCTGCGCAACCACTTCCTCGGCTGCTGCCACTTCGGTCGTCGCACGGGAAGCCAGGGTCAGTTCCTGAGTTTCCTGAGTCAACTGCGCTTCATCAACCCCCGTGCTACGCGTATGTGCCGCAGCAACATTTGCCAGTTTATCGCTGGGCTTACGTGCGATGGGCTTGGCCGTCACGGTCTTGGGCGTATCCAGCTTGACTGATTCTGCCAACGCGCTGAGCTTGGATAGCTGTGAGCTCATTGCCAGAATTCCCGAGTTTTTCGCTTTTTCCCTTGCCAGTTCGATCTCCTTAGGCTTGGGCTCGATCTTGGGTTTGGGCTTCTTGGCGATTTGAGGCTCTGGCTTCTTGGGCTCTGGTTTAGGCTTTTCAGCTACTTTTTCCGGTTCCGGCTTGGGCGGCTCTGGCTTTTTCTCTTCTTTTTTGACAATGGGCTTGGGAGGCTCTTTTTTCTTGAGCATCACTTTAGCCAATTGTGGTGGAAGTTTTTCCAGATCTTCGCGTTTCTGTTCGGGTAATTCTGTCCAGGTAATATAGACCGCCATGATCAGGAAGATTGGACAAACCACCGATACGATACGCAGCAGTCTTTTACGTTCATCAACTTCCTGATTCCAGGCGAGGCCTTGGCGCACAAAACTCATGATCAGGCCCCCTGTTCAGCTTGGCGGTTTACGGCCAACGAAATGCTGGCGTAACCGGCATCCACACACGTTGCCATGATTTTCTTCAGCAATTCATAGGGTAATTCTCGATCGGCAACGATTGTGATTGGACGCCCCATTTCAGGTACAGGTGATGTGGATCGTGCTGCCTGATAATCCAGTTCCTTCTTCAATGCCGGTTCCACTTCGCCATTAAAGGCTTTCAGTTCAGCCACTTTAACGATGGGACGACCACTAATCACAATGTCTTCATCGGTGACAGCAAGTGCCAGCGCGTCCTGGGGCATGGCATCGGCATTGGAGACCGGCAATTTAATGCTGTTGTCCTGATTCAACACTTGCACATCGTTGGAGGAGTTCACCATCAGGAAGAAAACCAGAATGGTGAAGATATCCATCAATGACACCAGGTTCAGCTTGCCGTGCTGCTTGCCACGCTTGTGGTGGCGTTTAATACGTTTTGCTTTCGCTGATTCTTTCATGATCCCACCTCCTCGGTTGCTGCGTCGTTTACAGCACCGAGTAATGCATCAGTCTGAGCGGACGGCGCATCAGGCACGATGTTTGGCGCGTCAGCAATGGAGATTTCCGGGAACAGTTCCGCATGCACCAGACTGCCGGCCACCACAGTTTGAAACGAACGCACTGTATCCATGACCGTGACCAGAGTCTGATACGAGGTGTGCTGTTTCGCCATGATGGTGACATCCTTCTTCTCGGGCACCCGCGATTTAATATCCTGCATTACCTTAGCCAACAGAGCAAAATCGTGCAGGCTATCGCCCTTAGGACCTTCGATATTGGGCACTTGCTTGATCACGCCACCTTTGTTGTCGGATACCACCAGCTGGTCGTCCAGAATGATAACCTGCAGTTGCAGGGTTTCAGCCTGCTCGGCTGTGCTGCCATCCATTTCAGGAAAGTTCAGCTCCAGTACCGTGGTATGGGCGAAGATCATGTTAATCAGCAGTATCGGTACCAGTACGATCATCAAATTCATGAACGCTGTGATATCCAGATCCGCTTCTTGTTGTAGTCGGCGGTGTTTACGTCGCATTGCCTGAGCCCCCGTCAATACGTATGGAATGTCTCGTTATACAGCAGGTGCTGCTTGCATACTGCCCTGGCTGGGTGCCGCTTTAGCGGAAGCCGGCTTGGATGCAGCGGCCGACGCAGGGGCAGAGACATTGCGTTCGCTGATGAGGTTCATTATTTTGATGCCGGCCATTTCAAAGCTGTCGACAATCTCATTGGTTTTGGTTTGCAATACAGAGTGAATCAGCAGCAAAGGAATCGCCGCGATCAAACCGAAAGCGGTGGTGTTCATGGCGACCGAAATACTTTGAGACAGCAAGGATGCCTTTTGTGCAGGATCCGCTGACGCGACCGCTGTGAAGGCTGCAATCAGACCAATGATGGTCCCCAAAAGACCCAGCAAGGTGGAGACATTTGCCAATGTAGCCAGGTACTGCGTACGCTTCTCAAGACGCGGCATCGTCTCCAGCAAACCCTCTTCCATCGCATATTCGATTTCTTCGCGAGGTTGACGACGCGCCAGTCGCTGCAAGCCGGAACCAATCATCGTAGCCATGGCACTGCCACTTTCTCCGGCATACTTGACGGCTGCTTTCAGGTCTTTTCCGCTGATCATGCGATGCAACTTATTGAAATCTTCTCGGTTGGTACGTTTAGCCAGGGTCAGGTAAACGTAGCGCTCAATGGCGATAATCAAGCCGACTACCAATACAATGGAAATCGGATACATAAAAAAACCACCATCCTGGAAAAAACGAATCATTGTTTCAATCATCTTGGTCACTCCGGGTCTGTCATGTTGCTTTTGAGCCTGCGCTCTCAGCTGTGTGAAATTTGAGTAATTCGGTTGGCGCTTGAACGGAACATCCGACAACGAGCCTCCGCCGGCCAACTTGTAAAAAATTGTAGAATGAAGCGCGCGAAAAAGCGGTTAGATCAGGAAAGCGTTTGTTGCGAAATGTTTTCATGCTGCTTTGCGCACAAAAAAACTGTGAGCTGCGTCAAACTAATCCCTGTTTAGCCATTAAGTGTATCGAAAGTCTTATAGGGCGGCAGCTTAGGGATTGGTAAGGTCTACCACAATTGATAGGCGCGCATCCTTTTCAACCTCGCAGATAGCAAGCGTAAATTGACTATCGGGTGTGGAAGTAGGGCTTATCTCAAAATTAGTGGTATTTTTTTGATGACAAGACAGATTCATTCATTAAACTCGAGGCCTCCAACCTGACAACCACTCCAACCACGGCTCAGAGACAGCTATTGGCCAAGCACCTTAGAAAACCAGTTTATGTCTGCTTGTTTCCGCATTTTTAGATTACTGAGAAAGAAAATTGTCAAACGTGATATTGGCAATGTATTTCAGTACGGCCTGGATGCCCCAAAAATGTACGAGACCATCTGGATTAATCCGATGGACGTTGAGCATGTCTTGATCGATAGATTTGGCAGAAGTGAAAGCGGAAAAATAGTCCCAGGAAACTGGGATGAAGATGGTTTACCTATAGCGAAAGATACGAAGCTGCAGGCATGTCTCGCACATTTCAAACACGGAATAGCGTGGCCGGAAACCGGCATTTACGAATTCATGCTGGGTAAAATCAATGAATACGGGTCCTATGATGAAAGGTAAAAGGGGACGCATTTATTTTATTCGAGTGAAGGCCGCCCTCGACTCCTTCTTTCTACCCTGATTCCTATCCTCCGCTCTATTTCGTCTACAAACCTCCCATTGCCTGACAGCTGATTCCGCTGATACGACGCTCTCAAAAAATCTCGCTCCTGTTGCGAAATTCCTTGGCTGACAAAATCTCGATACTTGGCAAATCGCTCCCTATTATCGCTCCCCAAAGATAGATAGCAGGTATCTAAATCCAATATCTCCGGGAATGGCTCAGCATTCCGGTACCGATAACTGGACCATGGATAGGTCTCAGGTTCGGCCACCATTCCAGCGCTAACCGGATTGAGCTCAACGTATCTCAAACATGACAACAGGTACATGTCTGTCTGGATTGGGCTTGCCTTGTAGCGACCTTCCCATAACGCACCGCTACGACCTTCAAGCCGGTTTACGTAGGCGGTCTGCCTGCCATTGATCCGCTTCATCAGCTGCGATATCGCCGTTACATCATCATGCGGCTCTACAATCAGATGGATGTGATTGGTCATCAAACACCAGGCGTATAAACGAAGACCTAATTTGGTCTTCCACTCGATCAGGTTTCCCAGATAATACTGGTAGTCGTTATTGCTTACGAAAACTGCCTTGCGATCATGACCTCTTTGAACCAGGTGATGCGGGCAGTAGGGTACCAGAATCCTTGCCTTCCTTGGCATTGCTTACCTCCAGTATGATTAAATAAATGCGTCCCCTTTTTTCGACCAAGAGTTCTTGTAATACAGGCGAACTGGCATGTATTCGCCTTTTGGCACTTTGTTGCTATATTCACTTTGAGGCACTAAATTGCCATTAAACCATAGGTAGTCAACAAAGATTGTTTTAGCTATATCACACCCCACGGAAGAGCTTCTTCGGATATCTGTAAAATAAGGAAGTTTCAATTCAACCCCACTTCCTTTAGCTTTCAGAAAATAGTAACCGTTTTTTGCTATCAACGGCTCACAGGTTGATTGCTTTTCTTGTGTTGTAGCGAAAATGTTGGTTATAAAGTTAGGATATAGTGAAAGAATCAGTGTCACCAAGATTAGAGTTTTCAACAATGCTTTATTCACTTTAGTTCTCTCGTTAAAAGAATTTCACTTACATCACGAATACACAGAACAAAAGGTAGCAAATTATTAAGTTGCCCAGACTTTCATCCGTTAATCTTCTTCACTTGCTCAATAAACTCGTCATCAAATACATCACCGCTCCCCCAAACTTTCTTGCTTGTAGCGCAATAGCGGCGATAGAAAATACTCTATCAATCGCCGTGTGCCGGTTTTCACCTCTGTCGTCACCGACATACCCGGTGACAGCTTCACCATGCGCTCCCCTACTTGCAGTTCGTCTTTGTCGAGCTGAATGCGGGCACTGTATACGAGACCGAGATGTTCATCCTGTATGGCGTCATCGGAGATGGTGAGTATGGTGCCGTCGATAAAACCGTATTTGGTGAAGTTGAAGGTATCGACTTTTACCTCTGCTTGCTGGCCTTCTTCCACAAAACCAATGTCCTTGTTCAGGATCATCGCTTCCACCTGTAGTTCCGCATTTTCGGGAACGATGACCATCAGGGCTTGTGCCGGGGTCACCACACCGCCAACGGTATGCACGGCGAGCTGTTGCACCTGACCGTTGATGGGTGCCTGCAGTTGCGTATGCCGGAGGCGATCGGCTGTTTTGATACGCTCCTGATCCAGCCCATGAATGCGAAGGCGGGTTTCCTGTTGCTGGCTGAGAAGCTGTTTACGTTGTTCCGAGATCAAGGTGTCCCTCTGATTGTTAATGGCTTCGATGGAAGCGCTGAGTTGCTCGGCTCTGGCCTTCTGTACTTCCAGATCCTGCTCTTCCTCAATCAGTTCCTGCTTCAACTCCAGAAAAGGGAGTTTGGAGCCATAGGACTTCTTGTGCAGCGTTTCCAACGCGTCCACCCGTTCTTTGAGTACAGGAATGACACGTTCTTTTTTGCGCATTTCAGCAGCGACCATGGCCTTTTCTGCTTCCAGTTTATCTGCTTCATGTTGCAAAGCCATGAGACGGGAAGCCAGTTCGCCAATTTCCTGAGTGAGCAGATGTTGCTGAGAAAGCGGTAGCAGTGAATCAGAAACCGAATGAGAAACAAAGGGGTCAGAGTCTTCGACTCTGACCCCTTTGTTTCTGCCCTTTTTGTTGTTTTTGCTCTCTTCATGATTTTGAACGATCCAGCGCTCAAACATCTGGAGTCGCTGCATATTTGCCTTCGACTCTGAAAGTTCGTTGTCCAGTCGATTCAGGTCAGCTGCAACGCTGTCACTTTCCAGGGTAATGAGCGGATCGCCCGTTTTAACCCGTTGGCCTTCCTTCACGTGAATCGCTTTGATTTTGCCCGCTTCCAAAGGCTGAATCTGCTTGCTGTAGTCACTGGGAATAATCTTGCCCTGTGCCACGGCGACAATATCTACCTTGCCGAAACAGGCCCACAAGACGGCGATGGAAAACAGCAACACAATCGCCCAGATAATCATGCGCCCGGCTTTGGATGAGGGCGTCTGCTCGATTTCGATGGCGGCCGGCAGAAACTCATACAACGCATGATCATTCGCAGCGCGCTTACTACCATTCTTTTGGGGTGTAATTTTCGCTAAAGCGCTCATGCCTCACCCTCCGCTTTGCGATTGGTGTTGGGGGCGGTAGATTTTCTTTGATCGGGACGGAAGGTCACCGAGTACTTGGGTGATTCTTCGGTTTGAGATCCGTGTGTTGTCTTCGTTGGCGGCGTGGCCGTTTTGTTAGATTTAACATCTGACTGCGCTGGGTTTTCTTTGACTTCCCGAATCGTGGGCACATGACTTTGATGACTGTGCAGCTTGGCGTAGTAGCCATTCTCTTCAATCAGCTCATCATGTCTGCCGCTTTCCACCAGTCGGCCCTGATCTATCACAATAATGCGGTCGGCCATGCGTACCGTAGAGAGTCGGTGGGCAATGATAAACACCGTGCGCCCCTGACAGATGCGGCGCATATTGTCCTGAATGATGCGTTCACTTTCGTAATCCAGCGCCGAAGTGGCCTCATCAAATATTAGAATTCGGGGATTGGTAATCAGCGCCCGGGCGATGGCAATGCGCTGCTTCTGGCCACCCGAGAGTGACGCGCCCTGTTCGCCTACCACCGTGTCATAGCCTTCCGGCAGTTCCAGAATAAAGTCATGGGCACCGGACAGCTTCGCTGCCGCCATCACCTGCTCAATGGGCAGGCTAGGATCTGATAGGGCGATATTGTCTTTCACCGAACGGTTAAAGAGGACATTTTCCTGCAAGACCACGCCCACCTGCCGACGCAGCCAGGCGGTGTCCACCTGCGCGAGATCCACCCCGTCGACCAAGACACGCCCGCCCTCGGGCACATACAAGCGTTGAACCAGTTTGGTCAGGGTACTTTTACCGGAACCGGAACGCCCGACAATGCCAAGCACTTCCCCGGCATTCACCGTCAGCGACAAATCTTTCAGCACTTCGGGACGATCCGGCTGATAGCGGAAACTGACATGATCAAAACTCACCTGCCCCTTCAGGGCGGGCAAAGTCGTGCGATTGGGATTATGGCCGGGCTCTGCGGGCGTATTGAGAATATCTCCCAAACGTTCGATGGAAATACCTGCCTGTTGGAAATCCTGCCACAATTGCACCAGTTTCAGAATCGGCGCACTGACTCTGCTGGCGATCATGTTGAAGGCGATCAACTGCCCCACACTCATGTCACCACCGATCACCAGTGTGGCACCCACCCAGAGGATCAATACCGTCACCACCTTGTTGACGAGCCCCGCCGACTGATTGGCGATATTGCCGAGGTTCGTCGCCTTAAAAGAAGCAGACACATAACCGGCAAGCTGTTCCTCCCAGCGCCGTTGCATCTGCGGTTCCACGGCCATGGATTTCAAGGTTTCCGCTCCAGAAATGGACTCCACCAGAAAAGCCTGATTTTCTGCACCACGCTTGAACTTCTCGTTGAGTCGATTGCGCAGGATGGGCGTAATGTAAGCCGACAAGGCGATATAAAATGGCAGGGAACCCAACACGATCCAGGTCAGGGTCGGACTGTAGAAATACATGACCGCAAAGAAGATCACGGTAAAGCCCAAGTCGATGACCAGCGTCAGGGCGGAGCTGGTAATAAATTCGCGAATGGTATCCAGCTCCCGCACCCGCGCTACCGTATTGCCCACCTGACGGGCGTGGAAAAAGCTGATCGGCAGGTGAATCAGATGCCGAAAGAGCTGTGCACCCAGCGTCACATCCACGCGATTGGTGGTATGGGAGAAGACATAGTTACGCAAGCCGTTCAGCAGTACATCAAAAATAGAGACCACCACCAGACCAAAGCACAGCACATCGAGCGTGGTTAAGCCCTGATGCACCAGCACCTTGTCGATCACCACCTGAAAGAAGAGCGGCGTGATCAAGGCAAAGAGCTGAATAAAGAACGAGGCGATCAGCACCTGCCCCAGAATGCGCTTGTACTTGAGAATCGCCGGAATAAACCAGGACAGATCAAACTTGCCTGACAGTCCCGGCAACACCGAGCGTTTGGTGATCAGCACCAGCTCTCCGGACCACATGCTCTGAAAGGCTTCCATATCCAACACCTCCGGACCTTTGGCGCCGGGACGCTGAATTAGAACTTGCATGCCTTTGTCTGACGTTTCGTCTGAGGCAGATGGCTCCGCCTCAATCAGCCTGGCGAGCACAAAATACTCACCGTCCTGATCACGGGCTATCGCAGGCAATGTCAGTGTAGATAGGCGCTCAATACTGTCTGGCGAAACTGATAATGCACGGGCCTTGAGTTTGAGATGTCTTGCCGCACGCACCAAATCCCCGGAATCGAAGGGGCGATCATGGGAGGAAAACTGATGAGCGATTTGCTGAGGGTCTGCCGCCACCTGATGGAAGCGGGCGAGCATCACGAGGGAGTGTAAAGCGCTATCGTCTACACACGTGGACTGAGTATCCTGCATGAGCAATTCCTTTGCCTGACTATTGAGATTCATGTCTTTCTAAATCAACGACAACATCGCGTCCTGCGATGATTTCCATATCAATTGGATTAAGAGCCTATAACGAGCGCAGCTCGCTGGCGACCCTTAAGAACGAAAAGCGTGGACCAATCCACAGCAATATTCTGCTCAGATATAAGATCCGGAGCATTTTACAAGCGTTCACGAGACAGCCTGCGCCAAGTCACATTTTTGGACTAGATTCGTTGATTATGCAGCAAGATGAACAGACTATTCCATGTAAGAACAAATGCTCTTCATTTGTATGCCAATAAAAACAACTCATACAAAAGGATGAAAACCATGCCAACACGACTGCATATTGGCGGGCAAGTTAAAGCCGAAGGCTGGGAAGTCGTCAACGCACTCGAAGCCGACTACGTTGACCATCAGTGTAATGCCAATGATCTCTCCCGGTTTGATACGGAATCGGTGACCGAGATTTATGCCTCACATATTCTTGAGCATTTCGATTACAACGGCGAAATCCAGCACACGCTGAAGGAATGGAATCGGGTGCTGTGTGACGGTGGCCGCATGTATATCAGTGTTCCGGATATGGACATTTTGGCCAGCCTTTTCCTTGCCAAGGATAAGCTCAGCTTGCAGGATCGCTTCTGGGTGATGCGCATGTTGTTTGGGGGGCACATGGACGAATATGACTATCATGTCGCCGGATTGAATCAGGAGATTCTCACCAAATTCTTATTGGATGCAGGTTTTTGCAATATCCAGCGGGTGAGAAGCTTTGGCATGTTCAAGGATACTAGCGAAACCTGCTTCAAGGGCGTCCCTATCAGCCTCAATCTGATTGCCGAGAAGAACAAGGCTGCGATACCGATGACACCGCCCCCTAAACAGAGCATCGGCAGAAACGACCCCTGCCCTTGTGGCAGCGGCAGAAAGTTCAAGAAATGCCACGGCCTCGCTGTAGATAAGCAAGCTTCTGGAAAATAACGATGGCAGACTAGAGGGACTAGCTAAGCCTCACGCGATACACTTCCTGCAACGAGGTTTGTTGTTGTCTTGCGACATTCAGTGCGTTTTCTGTCAATGGCACCATACCACCTTTAAGAGCTGCCCTCTCAATATCCAGCGCGCTGGCTCCCGGCTGGATTAGCTCGCGAATTTCAGGGTTCACCTCCAGTAACTCATACACCGCGACCCGCCCCGCATGACCCGTTCCATGGCAGCGGTCGCAGCCTTCTCCCTTGTAGAACACTTCCTCTTCATCGACACCCAGCTCATGCCGCATCACCTCAGTGACCTCCTCCTCGATCAGACAATACTGACAGTTCTTTTTCACCAAACGCTGAGCCAACACGGCCAGCAAGGTTGAATTGAGCAGGTAAGGCAGAATGCCGATTTCCAGCAAACGTGTAATGGTGGCAGCCGCACTGTTGGTGTGGAGTGTCGATAACACAAGGTGGCCCGTCAAGGAGCTCTCCACTGCAATTTTTGCCGTTTCCTCATCCCGTATCTCACCAATCATAATGGCATCGGGATCATGGCGTAGAATATTACGAAGCGCCTTGGCGAAGGTGTAACCGATGTGAGCATTGACCTGAATCTGCAGAATATCATCCACATGGTATTCCACCGGATCCTCAACCGTTATGATATTAATTTCGCGCTCTTTGATGGATTGCAGGGCCGCATACAAGGTCGTGGATTTGCCCGAACCGGTCGGCCCGGTCACCAGAATCAGGCCACTGTTTCGATTCACCAAACGGGTAAAACGAGCGGCGTCGTCTTCAGTAAAACCGATATCCTCTATCGTTTTAAGGCTGGTAGAGGTATCCAAAATCCGCAGAACCACACTTTCACCATGAATGGTCGGCATAATGGAAATACGCAGATCTATCATATTGTCTTTGTTTGTGACCTTGGATCGGCCATCCTGAGGCACGCGGTGTTCGGCGATATTCATCCCACCAATAATCTTGATGCGCGCCACCATGGCCGGCAGCAGTTTTTTATCAACAGTACGAATCTTAAGCAGACTGCCATCCACCCGAAACAGAATATCCACTTCATGTTCTTTGGGACGGATATGAATATCCGACGCGCGTCGATTGATCGCATCGACAATCAGGTTATGAATCATCTTGACCGTGGGACGGTCAGTTGCCAGTTTGCGGGCCTGCTGCTCTTCCCAGTTCGTCAACTTACTGGTGATCGGCAGTTCCTTCAGCACTTCTTCGGCATCAGACGTGCCATAATGCTGAGAGACGGCAAAATCGATATCCTCGGCTGAACTCAATACAGGTTCAATCACATTGCCGGACAGGAAGTGCAACATGTTTACCGTGTCCGTGTCCGTTGGATCCTCCATCGCCACAACCAGACGATCCTTGTGCATCATTAGCGGTATCAAGGCATGGGACCGCGCAAATTCTGCAGGGACATGCTTCAGCGTATCGGTCTGGATATCGAAATCTGACAACTGCACAAACGGCAATTCAAGGCAACAGGACAAGGCATTTCGAATCTGGTGATCCGTTGCAAAACCGAGCCGACTGATAATCTTGCCCAAACGTTCGGTTTTACCCCCCTTTGCCTGTTCTTCCATCGCCTCCTTTAGCTGAGTGGAAGTCAGAATACCTGCCTGAAACAGAATCTGGCCGAGATGGCGACGCTCAAAGGTACGGGTGGTTTCAAGGGCTTGGGAGAGTTGGGTACGGCTGGTGATCACTGCAGGTTCCATCAATTTCGGTTTACCTCAGTATTGTAGGCCATACCCGCCAGATCGCTATGAATTCCGTTTTCAGTTTGACGAGCATCAACTATGAACAAGTGTCAGGTATATTTACAGTACTTGAATGCCAGTTCATTTATACAAAACCTTAAGTTAATTACCTGAAACAAAAAAAATATTTATGGAATACATATTGCTTAAAGGTCGTTGCATCATCTGAATGTACACTGTTTAACAATAACTTGCCAAACCAACCGTGAGGATGGGACGGAAAACCACGGGCCTTCATACTGGAACTCCATAAAAAAAGGTGGCCGGGTTGCAACAATACACAGAAGGAATGAAACGATGAAAAAAACTATGACAAGTGTGGTTCTTGCGTTCAGCCTTGCAGGTGCAGCGAATGCAGGAATTATCGATTTCGACTTTACCGGAGGAAGTGGGCAAGCGGCTTTCTATGACTTTACCGTTGACGGGATTACAACCACGGCAACCGCCACATACAACGGTTTTAGCAATTCGGCAGACGTAACAAGGTCTGGCTCAGGCATTGGGGTAAACAACAGTTGGTTGGACAGTGACCAGATCGATGGTAGTGGCCGTGAAGATTATTTGACCTTGTCTTTTAGCAATGAAGTCGAACTCCTGGGTTTCACTTTCGGACATTCAGACTGGAATGATGAATTCGACCTGTATGTGGACGGCAGTGCCGCAGGATATAACTTTGACACCGACGACGGTTTGGCTGCTTTCTCTCCGAGTACTTTCCTAGGTAGTGCGTTCACCGTACGAGCGAATGGCGGCAATGATAACTTTGTAATTAGCAGCATGCGTATCAGTGTTGCAGACGTCCCAGAGCCTGGCACTCTGGCCCTTCTTGGCCTCGGTCTGGCTGGTCTGGGTCTGTCTCGTCGTCGCCAACAAGCCTGATCAATCCATTTCAGATGCATGCACACAAACGGGACTTCGGTCCCGTTTTTTGTTTCTCTGTCTCTTCATTCAAATACCGCCAACACCCCTGGATGATCCGAGTGATGAGCCAGGTCGATTTGCCGGACGCTACGACATCGCAATCCGCGAAACAGAATATGATCGATGGTTTTATAGGCCAACTCAGAACTGATCTTAACATCGGTACAGGCAGCATATACCGACGTCAGGCGCCCCTCGTTCATCATTGTCTTCAGGCCCGGCGATACCAGCACATCATTCAAATCTCCTAAAACCAACACAGCAACGTTAGCCGAAGCTTCATCGTCGGCAAGTCGTGCCAGAGCGCGCAATTGGGCATGGCGTCTGAGTGACTTGATTCGCGAATCATTTCGACGGGACAGTACGTGTGCGGTAATGACCGACAGGTACTTATCAGAAAGCCGATAGCGCGCGCCGACAACTTTACTCAGACGTTTGGCCTTGTTGAGACCGGGTACTGTCGCGCCCGGAAAACCAAAGTCCTGAATGCTGCCGTCAATCAGGGGTAATCGCGACAGGATCGCCACATCCTGTCCTGTGGCGGTATCCCGCCCTTCCATGAAAGCGACGGACCACTTGCCCTCCAGATGCCGGACAAGATCCTGTGCCACGGATTCGTTTTCGATTTCGCTGATGGCCAGGAGATCCACCTGATGCTGATGGATCAGCTGGCGATAAAAGGCAATTTCCTGCTCGTAGTCAGCGGGTAATGGATCGCCTTGGTTATACTTCTTCCCATCCACGCGGCCGTCGTAAGGAGTCCACAACCATTCCGCATTCAGCGTCATCACCCGCAATTCGGCAACAGCCGAGCTACAGGCAAACAGCCAACAACAGATCAGCAGAAAACGGAAATCAGGTTCCCAGCAAATGCCGGCTCTCTTCTGCGAAGCCCATACCGACTTCCGCATAGTAATTAAAAGCCACATCTGCTCCGAGTTTAATCAGATCCTGACGCTCGTCTTCATAACGCGCGATCGCCGCAATGCGACCTCGAAAGCGGGAATGCTGCAACTGATACAAAATATTTTTCATTTCGGTGACAGACGGGATGGCCAGCATCACCAGCTTGAGCTTGTCGAGATCCACGTGCTCCCAAAACTCTACATCATCGGCGTCACCCCAGACCACATTCATGCCATTGGCTTTGAACTGCTCTGCCCGCTGCTGTTCGACTTCAACCCCCCAGACTCGATCCCCCATGTCCTTGACCATCTCCTGATACGCCCCATTACCCACACGACCCATCCCTACAATCAGGACTTCGGCCTCAACGACAGGTTGATAGAGTGCCAGTGCAGAAGGCTTGCTACGCTGAAAACGCGACAGAAAGTCCTTGTTATTGGAATAAATAGGATGCGCGTATTTGTAGATCAGCGTGCTGAACACAAATGAAATGGATGTGGACAAGGCAATGATGACCAGCCATTCATCACTCAACCAGCCCTGATCCACACTAAGGTCCGCAACGATCAGACCGAACTCACTATAGTTCGCGAGCAGCAGGGCCGATAGAAAGCTGGTGCGCGCCCGGAAGTTGAAAGCGAGAAAGATAAAGAAAAACAGGATAAGTTTCAGCGGTAGAATCAGCGAGAAGGCCAAGGCCAGACTCCACATTTCGATGGTGGGCAAGGCAGTAAAGCCGATGGATAGGAAAAAACCGATCAGGAACAGATCCTTGAAACTCATCAGCGACTTGTAGAGTTCGTTGGCTTTCGGCAGACCGGCAATCAACATACCCAGCACCAGCGCCCCGAGATCCCCTTTCATTCCCACACTTTCAAACAGTTCCGCTCCACCCAGAGCAAGCAAAAAACCGAACAGAGGAATCAGCTCCCCATGTCCAGACGAATCAAATACCCGCCGAATCAGTGGCCGCACAAACGCTAAGCCAATTAATGACAGGGCCCAGATACTCGGCACCTTACCGGTTGCTGCAAACAGAAACAGCACGGCGGCGATGTCCTGAATAATGAGCACACTAATGGCCAGATCACTGTGGCGTGTTTTCAGCTCCGCGCTGTCTTCCAGCATTTTGATTGCACAGACCGTACTGCTGAAACTGAATGCAAAGCCGAGGATCGCGCACTGCATCAGATTCAGATCGAAATACGCCATGCCGACGAACATGGATGCAATAGCCAGCAAGGGAAACAGAAAAACTATCCAGATCGACATGTGCCCCAGCGTACTGCCCCAAATATTCATATTCAGGAGCTGCCGGACATTGATCTTAAGGCCGATGGTAAAAAGCATCAGCGTGATACCCAGGTCTGCCAGAATATCCAGCGAAGGATCGGGACTCATACCATAGGCATGAAGCAAAAAGCCGGACAGGAGATAACCGACCAAAGGTGGCAGACCGACCAGTTTGGCGACAAATCCAAACCCGAATGCCACCAAAATCCAGATAAAACTCATAAATGGAAGTTCCTTACTCTGACCAAGCCCATTCCTGCTGAAAACTATACGCAAGAATACCAATGAGGCAAACTTTTATGGCATGGATTAAAGGTAAGGCGCCGATATAAATCAAGCGAAAAAATTGAATGAAAAGAAGCAGATATTACCTATACTGAAACAAATAATCCCTGATGCTTTACCCTTTACTGGATCACATCCGTTAATGTCCCTGGAAGAATACACAAAAAAACGCTTTCTAATTGTCGATGAACTCGACTCATTTCGCTTCTCTACGAAAAATACTCTGATGTCGCTCGGGCTAAAGCTCGTGGACACAGCGAGCACCGCACAGAAAGTGATAGCCGGGTTCAAGAACGTTAACTACGACGTTATTCTCTGTAATTACGAACTTGGTAAAGGCAAAAACGGGCAGGAGCTTCTGGAAGAACTCCGCTACAAGAAGCTGCTCAAGTTCACCGGACTTTTCTTCATCATCACCGCCGAAGTCGAGCGTGGCAAGGTCATGGGTACAATTGAAAACGAACCGGATGGTTATCTCGTCAAGCCGGTGAAGCCCAATGAACTCGAGCAACGTCTTACCAAAGCATTGCAGATGAAAGAAGCCATGCGCGATATTGATACCGCCATTGATGAGGGCGACTATCACTCCGCCATTGCCTATTGTGACCGCAAAATAGCTGCAAAAGATCGCTACATTGTCCGCTGTATGAAAACCAAAGCCTGGTTACTCACCAAGCTGGGCGATCTGGACGAAGCCAAGCAGGTTTATGAAAGCGTTCTCTCTGCAGATGATTTTGTGTGGGCACAGTATGGATTGGCGAAAATACTGGTTAAGAAAAAAGCCTACGAAGAGGCCAAAACACTACTTAACAAAATCATCGACAAATATCCCGACCAGATCGAGGCCATGGATCTGCTCGCAGAAATTCTAAAAAAGCAAAACAAGCCGGCTGAAGCATTGGAAGTGGTCGAAAAGGCCATCTCGAAATCACCTAATTCCCTGCTGCGCCAAAAGCAGCTTGCTGACCTCTGTATCGAAAACAAGAAAACCGACGGTGCATTGGATGCCTTCAGAAAAGTTGTAAAACTCGGTGATCAATCCGTATACGCTCAACCTGAGCAATACTTTGATTTCGCCAACTTTCTCGCCGAAACGGCGAAGGATTCGGACGACCCGGATAATCACAGCAATGTGAAAGAAGCCTTTGAACTGCTCAATAAAAGCAAGAAGCGCTTCGCGAATGTGGATCACATTGAAGATCAGAGCATGATCGTATCTGCCAACGTCAACGCCGTCATTGGCAATGAGGAAGCGGCAAAAGAAATTCTGGATAGCGTGATGAAGGTTAATCCCGATGCTGAAGAGCAGCTGGACGCCAAGTCCCTAAGGCTGGCCGCTCAAACCTATACCACACTCGGTGATGAAGACGAAGCGGAAAAGCTCCTGGAATACGCAGCAGATCTGGCAGCATCAGATGCTGACTTGGTTTCAGATATCTACGACCAGATGAACGAAGGTATCGGCAGCGAAGCTAGACAACAGGCTGCCATGATTAACAAGAAAGGCATTAAACTCTATTCCGATGGTGATATTGAAGGTGCAGCCCAGGAATTGAAAAAAGCCCTTCCGCTCACCCCGCGGCACATTTCTCTCAACCTGAACCTGGTTCAGGTGTTGCTCAAGCTTCACAAAAAACAGAAAGACGACGCCCTGTTACGCGAGATAAAAAGCTATTTGCACAAGGTTCGTCATATTCCCAAACACCACAAGGAATACCGACGCTACGCTTACCTTTTGAATCAGTTTGAATCGCGCCAGGGCTGAGACCGTTTAAGCAGACCAGCCTTAGCCTTATTAAGAGCTGAAATTATCAGCCAGAGAACATAGCGCCTTGGAAACGAGGGCGTTGTTACCCTCACCAAATCCCAGTTTTTTGGCCCAGTCATGACCGATGACAAAGCACATAATCAGATAAGCCAGTTCATTGGGACTCGCAGCATGGTTTGCTACCAGGCTATCAGATAAAACCTGGTGAAAGGTGCGATACACCGCGGACATTTTTTCAAACACTTCTTCACGATGACCGCCCTGCCCGATCAAGGCAAAAAAGACTTCGTTTTGTCGACTGACCTGGTGAAAATCGGCGGAAGTAATAAACCGGAGAATACTCTCGAAGTCACCACTTTTTTCCTGGGAAAGAAAATCATCCAGTGCTGATTGATAGCGTTCGACAACGCGATCAAGCAGCGCCTGAAGCATGTCATCTCCACCTTCGAAATAATGATGGAGCATGGGCTGATTAATGCCGGCCTCCAGAGCCACCTTGCGCTGGGAGGTGTTGGCATAGCCTTCACGCAGAATAACACGCTCAAAGGCATCCAATATCTGTTGTCGTCTTTCCTGACTCTTGCTGGGCCTGGCCATGAAGTGTGGGAGTGCTCGTCGGCTTGAAAGAAAAGAGCGCAGTATACCGGTTTAAATCGGAATATCTTACCCACAAAACCAATTAATGCTCTGAAGGCTTCGACTTTTCCAGGTACTCATCCAGTTCGGGGCGAAAATTCGCCACCACACCCATGGTTTTCATAATCCAGAAATGCCCGCCAATCATGCGATCAATATAGAGACTGTCGACGGGTGGTTTGAAATGGGAAAGGTGCTTGAAAAAAAGCGGGGTTTCCTTGGCCACCTTCAAATGCAAATCGGTTTTCCGGAAATCAAATACCTGGTCGCCAACAAAGGGCTCAAAAAAGATGTTACGCCAGACAGAATAATAATCAGCACCGGGACTTTCTTTGGAAGGTACGCGCGCACCCAGTCGCAACATGGCATCATCCACTCCCTCATAGTCTTCGTTGATACTGGCGATAATGGCATCCCGATACGCCGCAACGATCTCGGGTTTAAGCACTTTGACGCAGCCAAAGTCATAAACAATCACGGTGCCGTCTTTTCGAAATGCGAAATTGCCAGGATGTGGATCACCATGTATCTGCTGAAACACAAACAACTGTTCTGCCAACAGCCTGAACAGACTGTGACCAAGCTGATTGATCTGGACGGACGAATATCCCTTGTCCGCCAGTTCCTGGATATGATCCCCCTCCAGATATTCCAGCGTTAGAACGCGGCGCGTCGATAACTTGCCAATGACTTTCGGTACCTCGACATAGTCATGGGCTTCGTGAAACTGGCGAAACTTTCTTAAGTTTTTAGCCTCTTGCTCATAATCCAGCTCCTCATGAAGACGTTCTTTGATCTCTTCGAAAAGTGCATCCACACTTGCCTTGGGCATCTTGATGAGCCCGCCGAGCTTGAGCGTCAGACGTAATTGTTTCAAGTCGGAGTCGCAGGATGCATCGACACCGGGATACTGCACTTTCACGACCACCGGCGTTCCCGATTTGGTGACGGCTCGATGCACCTGGCCAATGGAGGCCGCGGCATAGGGTTCGCGCTCAAAGGATTTGAACAGACTCTCAGGTGCCCCGCCCAATTCGCGTTCAATTTGTTGTTGAATGACTTCAAATGGCATGGGCGGCGCTTCTTTCTGCAATTTTTGCAGCGCCTCGGAAAATTCCTTTGGCAGAAAGTCCTGGGTCTGCGAAGCGATTTGACCGATCTTCATCACCGCGCCTTTTAGCTCTCCCAGGGTGCTGACAACATCTTCTGCCATTTTCGAATACGACTGGCTTTTACGCTCCGCTGTTTTATCTTCGGAGGAAAAGGCGCTTTGTACACGCTCAGATGCATAACGTGAAGCGACCGAAGCAGTCATTCCCGCCAGTTTAAAAAAGCGCCCGGTTCGGGATGTGGTCGGTTTTTTTGCCATATCAGACCGCCTGACCCGTAGCGTGATAGAGCGTGCCTTTTTGGCTATCAAGTTGAACAGAGATCTCATCGCCTTTCGCCAGTTGACCGACACCGGCAGGCGTGCCGGTGAGAATCACATCACCGGGACGCAGGGTGAAAAACTGGCTCATGTAAGCAATTAATTGATCAATTGGCGTAATCATGTCGACAACCCGACCTTTTTGTCTTGGCTCATTATTAATACGTAGTTCGAACTCCAAGGCGCTTAGATCCTGAATTTGAGTAACCGGAACAAAGCGGGACATGGGACATGATCCGTCGAATGCTTTAGCAATTTCCCAGGGGTGCCCTTTCTGCTTCAGCGTTGTTTGCAGTTCCCGTCGGGTCAGGTCCAGCGCAATCCCCACACCTGCAACCGACGACAAGGCTTCCGAAGCTTTTACTCGATACAGCTCTTTTTGGATCAATAGCGCCAATTCCGCTTCATAGTGGCAATCGCTTGCGGGAATCTCAAACTCTGAATCAAGAGCGACCGCAGCTGTCTCAGGCTTCATGAACAACAAGGGGGTTTCAGGTACAGGATTATTCAGTTCGCGGGCATGTTCGGCGTAATTTCTGCCAACGCAGACGATTTTGCCAAGGGGATAAGTTGCGGTCTCGTCATGAGTAAAACGCAGCATGTAGGTCATAGATGTCATATCCTGAAAAGCTTAAGCTAAGAACTCGACGTTACTGGCCAATCACAAGCCCAATGCAAGTCGGTCGAACAAGATTAGGCAAAGTGTAGATGAATACGCAAGCAAAGCTTGAGAATCACAGAATGAGTGGAAGACGCAAGCTCGCTCTCGGCATCTTTCTGCTTCTGGCGTATGCAGTCAGGGCCGACGATTTGGCCGACGTAACCGTGCGTATTTCCGAGCTTGAAACCGACGATGGACAGATACTCTGTACCGTTTTCGATAGCAAAGAAACCTTCCTGAAAACACCGCTGCAAAGTCAAACCGCAGCAATCTCGAAAGAATTGACGAGCCATTGCCAATTCACATTGGCACGCACGGGCAGTTATGCCGTGTCCATCATCCATGATGCCAACAGCAATAATGAACTGGATACGAATCTTTTCGGACTGCCTGTGGAAGGTATCGGCACGTCCAACAACCCAGGTAGCCGTTTTGGACCACCCGAATTTAAAGACGCGATGTTCACATTAACTGACGAGAACGGGAACGGCCTTCAGACAATGGAATTACGAATCAGTATGGAGTATTTGTTTTGATACATGACGTGGCAAACGTTACGCCATGTATCACACTGTACCCCGGACGCGATCGTTCAGGGCTTATCCCCTACTCCGGCGAAGCGCATTCACTTGAGCCTGGATTAAACTTGCAGCGAATTTTCCAGAGAATGGTGATGGCCTTCGAGTCATAGGCTTTCTCATCCCTTAATGTCAGTCGCACCTTTTTCACCATATCCTCATATTCCTGGCGATTTTCCTCGTCCAACTTGACCCAGTATTTTTCAGGAATTTCGCTCTCTGCCTGATGCACAGTGTTTTCCAGCTCGTCGAATCGAGACAAGGCATGTTTGCGCATATGGTCTGCGAAGCTTACTGGCACGCGATCCCGATTAACAACAACCTCCATCACTGCATAGAGAATATTGAAGTCGATGATGCCACCTTTATCTCCCAGACCTTTGTATAACTCAAAGGTGTTATAGGCCAGCGCAGGGCCGAACATAACATCCACATTACCGTTGTTGAACTGACCCGCCCAGGTAGCAAGAGTGGTATGGACAGGCGAAGCTCCAACCATGTCGACAAATTTGGTACTGGCCACATCACCATTAAGAATGGTCACCTTCTTGCCGCTGATACTGGAAATTTCCACTTCGCTGCGATCCCTGACGAAGGTATAAATTTCTCCAATGGGATATAAACCCGCTACTTCGTACTTGTCTTGGGAGATAAGCGACTGCGCCTTGGGGCTGTTGAGAGACGCCGATAACGTTTTAAGCTGGTCAAGAGAGGTAATCCCGCCCGGTGCACCGAAAGCGGCGGAAAAAGGTACAAAGTCTTTAGCCAAAAGATTGGTCAGAAATACTGCATCGCAGACGCCTGACTTGAAGTCATTGGCCGCCACTTTCTCATCGGTATAGGCATCCATCTGCAGATCAACTCCCCAGGAAATTGCCTTCAGTTTGGTTTCCTTCAAAAAGGCTATAAACGGGCCGTTGGCGCCAACCGGATCCCAAACGCAAAACTTGACGGACTGAAGCTGCTTGGCTTGCAGGGAAAACGATGTGATGAAAAGCAATGACACGAAAATCGCGACAGGTAAACGAGAACTGAACTGAGTACGCACAATAAGTTCCTGAGTGGGTGTGGATAGTGTTGTTTTTTGATAAGACCCGAGTTGAGCCTTAAGGCCATAAACCTAACTGCTTATTGACGGGAGAAAAATACGTCAAATTAAAAACTAAGTTTCAGCGAGGTCAAAATTTACGTGAATATTATTCAGGTTTCAAACAAATAAAACGCGGCCCGCCAAATTCGCGGACCGGTTCACATTGCATCAGAGGTCAAAAATCTTGCCTGGATTCATAACACCATTTGGATCAAAAACCCGCTTGATGCCACGCATCAGCGCGATATCTGCCTGTGATCGCGTAACCCCCAAATAGTCCTTTTTGACGAGCCCGACGCCGTGCTCTGCAGAGACACTGCCCGCATGCTTCTGCACGATATCAAACACCCATTTATTGACCTGCTGGCATTTCTCAAAGAACTCTGCGTTTTCCATGCTTTCAGGTTTGAGAATATTCAAATGTAAGTTGCCATCGCCAATATGGCCGAACCAGATGATCTCGAAATCCGGGTAATGCTCTGTGACCACCGCGTCAATTTCCCTGAGAAACTGGGGAACTTTCGATACCACAACTGAAATATCGTTTTTGTAGGGCGTACGCGGTGCGATGGATTCAGAAATCCCCTCACGCAGTTGCCATAAATTATTGGCCTGCGTTTCACTTTGGCTGATCACACCGTCTAAAACCCAACCGGCTTCGACACAGCGTTCAAACATACCCATAGCCTGATCAACTGTGTCATCGGACACCGCTTCAAATTCCAGCAAGGCGTAATACGGTGCTACTGTCTCAAAAGGCGCCTGTATATCCCGATGCGCCAGTACATGCTGCATCGCCTCGTGGGAAAAGAACTCATAGGCGGTGAGATCCAGACCCGATTGGAATTCTTTCAAAACATCCATGGTGTTGGTGATATCGCCCAAGCCCAGGACCAACACACTCAAGTTTTGTGGTGGACGCGTCAGTCGCATCGTGGCTTCTGTGATAAAACCCAAGGTCCCTTCCGCCCCAATAAACAAATGCCGTAAATCATATCCTGTGTTGTTCTTCAGCAGATCCTGATTCAATTCCAGAATCTCGCCCGCACCGGTTACGACCTTCAAACCCAGCACCCAGTCACGGGACATTCCGTACTTGATGACTTTAATACCGCCAGCGTTGGTAGACAGATTTCCTCCCAGCTGACTGGATCCTGCAGAGGCAAAATCGACGGGATAGTAAAGACCGTTTTCCGATGCGAAATCCTGTAGTTGCTGGGTAACAACGCCAGCCTGACAGCGGACAGCGCGATCGCTGGCATTGAATTCCAGGATCTGATTCATGTAGTCGAACGAGACCACAATTTCACCCTTGCTGGCGACTGCTCCTGCACTGAGCCCGGTCCGACCACCCGAAGGGACCAAAGCAAAGTTCATATCATTGGCCAGCTTTACTATCTCTGCCACTTGCTCGGTTGTTTTGGGAAAAACAATTGCCAGAGGCTTCGCCGGATACAGTTTTGTCCAATCCTTGCCGTAGCTTTCCAGGGACTCTGCATCGGTTCGCAGCTTTCCCTCTTCAACAACCGCCGCCAGGGCTTCAAGAATTGCATCATTATCTGCCATGTACTTCCGACCTCTTCACACCGACCCAGGTTCGCCGATTGCTAGCACCGCAAGCCACCTGAATACCGAATTTCATTTAAAGTAACTTATAAGGATTACTTAATAACCATTTGTTTAATATGATTATTTTGTCCCTAATCTTTTTTTGAACGACTAAAAAGCGGAATATGTTATCATACGCCGCTTTTTCGGACACAATCTCTTTTGAGTTGCGCCAAGCAATATCGTTACATTAAGGGTAAAACAGGCATATGGCTACAACGTCGCTAGACAAAGAAAAGATTCGCTTTTTACTGCTGGAAGGTGTGCACCAATCAGCGGTCGACACTCTGCACAAAGCGGGTTACACCAATATCGAATATCTGAAAACATCCCTGGCCAATGAAGAGCTGATTGAAAAGGTAAAAGATGCGCATTTTATCGGTATTCGATCCCGCACTCAGCTAACGGCCGAGGTTTTCGAAGCGGCCAAGAAACTCATCGCTGTCGGCTGTTTCTGTATTGGTACCAACCAGGTCGATCTGAAGGCAGCGACAGCAAAAGGTGTGGCAGTCTTCAATGCGCCTTATTCCAACACTCGCAGCGTTGCCGAGCTGGTTATCGCCGAAGCCATCCTCCTGCTTCGGGGTATCCCGGAAAAGAACGCCATGGCACATCGGGGCGAATGGCTAAAATCTGCATCAAACAGTTTCGAGATTCGCGGCAAGAGCCTGGGCATCATTGGTTACGGCAGCATCGGAAGCCAGCTCAGTGTCCTCGCTGAATCACTGGGCATGAAAGTTTACTTCTACGATATTGTCACCAAATTGCCACTGGGGAACGCAACTCAGGTCGACTCTCTGCAAGAACTGTTGGGCCTGTCTGACATTGTCACTCTGCATGTACCCGAGACCGGTTCAACTCAAAATATGATCGGTGAGAAAGAGTTGAATCAGATGAAGCAAAACGCCATTCTGATCAACGCAGCTCGCGGCACAGTCATTGATATCGATGCGCTGAGCCAGGCTCTGAGAGACAAGAAACTGCTGGGCGCCGCCATCGACGTATTTCCGGTCGAACCCAAGTCCAACAATGAAGAGTTTGTTTCGCCACTGCGCGAATTCGACAATGTTATCCTTACTCCCCATATTGGCGGTAGCACCATGGAAGCTCAGGAAAACATTGGTTTTGAAGTCGGTGATAAGCTGGCTACCTACAGTGACACGGGCACCTCCATCACGTCCGTAAACTTTCCTGAAGTCGCCCTGCCCGCGCATCCTGAAAATCACCGCCTCTTGCACATCCACAAAAACGTGCCCGGCGTTATGTCTGAAATTAACCAGGTGTTCAGCGACAATAACATCAATATCTGCGGGCAGTATTTGCAGACCAACGAAGATGTTGGTTACGTCGTGATCGACGTGGACAAGGAATACAGCGATCTGGCGCTTGAAAAACTCAAGTCAGTGAAAGGTACTGTTCGTTGTCGCGTACTATTCTAGCTAAAAGCTTTCCGCTAGTTCAGTAACGAAAAGCCGGGGCCAATGAGGCTCCGGTTTTTTATTGCGACTCCATTCTATTCATATTCAGATCTTGTTTTAGCATTTCCAGGATTTCAAGGGACAACTGTTTTTGCTTTTGAGCCGATGGCCTGGGAAAAGAGTTCAAACACCCGATATAGCCATAAAACGCGATTTTTGCGTAAGCCTCACCCTTCCTTTCGTCACCCGCAAGGCGTTTAAACAAGTCTGTCATCACCGCCAAACGCTTGCTGTCCAGGCGCTCCATATGTGTCCTCACCTGATCGTTATGCGCCGCCCATTGTCGGAATAACAAATCCTGTTTGTCAGTCAACCTGGAAACAAACTCAATCAGTGAATGAACTTCTTCAGTGGCGTCACGCGATGAAGCATGTGCGGTTTCAAAACCCTTGTCGATGACTTCTTTTTCCCATCGAGCAATCATTGCATCGATCAGGTCATTCAGACTGTCAAAGTGGTAGTAGAATGAGCCCCGGGTGACGCCAAGGGATTCGGCCAGCTTGACGATCGACAGACGGCTGGCACCGTGTTTCGACAACATTGTGAGTGCTGCGTCTATCCAGGATTGCTTTGACAACTGCGCCATGCGCTCTTCCACTTGTCCGATTATTAATAAACATACAGCCTTGTATTTTATAGGACCTGCCAATAAACTGCACAACATACAGCCCTGTATTATTTTAATAACAAGCGAGAGAGATCAGGCCATGACCGGTTTTGAAGACTATTTTGGAGAAACCCAGAATATCGTGCGCGCCAACGTTCGAAGATTTGTCGAACAGGAGATCCAGCCCTTTGTCGAAGAATGGGAAGAGGAAGGCAGTTTTCCAAGGGAACTCTTCAAGAAAGCAGGAAATGCAGGGATCCTTGGCATTGGTCACCCGGAAGAGTATGGCGGTTCAGGCGAGGGGGATATATTCAGCAAGATCGCTGCTTCGGAAGAATTGATGCGGGCCAGCTCTGGTGGGCTCGTCGCAAGTCTTGGTTCCATTGATATTGGCCTGCCACCTGTCTGGCGCTGGGGAAGTGAGCCCCTCAAACAGCGCATCGTTCCGGAAGTTATCAGCGGCAATAGAATTGCTGCGCTCGCGATTACCGAACCAGGCGGTGGCTCAGATGTCGCCAACCTAAGAACCACGGCCAAAAAAGACGGCAACGATTACATTATCAACGGCAGCAAGACCTTTATCACCAGCGGGCATCGGGCAGATTACTATACTGTTGCCGTCAGGACAGGCGGTGATGGCTATGGTGGAATTAGCCTCATCCTGGTCGAGGCAGACAGACCCGGTTTTTCCCGGGGCAAGAACCTCAAGAAAACAGGTTGGTGGGCCAGCGACACGGCTGAGCTGTTCTTTGAAGATTGCAGGGTGCCGCAGGAAAACCTTGTTGGCGCAGAAAACACAGGCTTTGTAGCCATCATGTCCAACTTCGCACTGGAGCGACTCGCTCTGTGTGTGATGGCAAATATGACCAGCGAACTCGCACTGGAGGCGAGCTTGAATTATGCAAGGGAGCGCAATGCCTTTGGACGCCCTATCGGCAAGTTCCAGATCACTCGACACAAACTTGCGGAAATGGCGACCCAACTGGAAGCCAGCAAAACACTGACGTATCGCCTCGCCCAGCGAATCCAGGCCGGACAAACTGTCGTGAAAGAAATATCCATGGCCAAAAATTTCGCGACCAACACCAGTGATCGCATCACCTATGATGCCGTGCAGATTTTTGGCGGTATGGGGTACATGCGAGGTAGCGTGGTAGAAAGACTGGCCCGGGACAATCGTATTTTATCTATTGGTGGCGGAACCTACGAAATCATGAATGAGGTTATTGCCAAACAGCTCGGAATATAGCTGGATCAGCCAGACAGTTCAGATCTGACTGCATTGAAAACGGCCTCGCGCTTGTCCTTGGTTTCGTTAACCAAATGATGCCGTCCATCTTCAATGTAGATAAGCTTCACCTCCTGAAACAGGCGCTTTAACACTTCGAGATTGTGTTTCCAGTCGACAGTATGATCACCTGTCCCCTGTACTATAGTGACTTTGCGCGGAACAGTCTGCCCGCTCTCTATTCTGGGCACCCAGTCTTTTAAGGCTGCGATCCAGTCTACTGCCAACCATTTGGACTGCAGAGGATCGTTTTTCTTCAGGAATGTCACGAAAGACTGGTCATGGCTGTTTTGAGAAAAGGTGCGATACCAGACATTCAAAAATGGCGATACCACCGCGTGCAGACGTGTGATGGACTTCCAGCCCACGGGCCTGACCAATGGGGCCAGTAATACAACCTTATCAAAGCTTGCTACCTGATTACTCTCCATCAGCAGACGATCAATCAGCACCGCACCACCGGTACTCTGCCCCACCGCATGGAAAGGTTCCGGTAGATGTGTGCGACACTCTTCCAGACAGGCATCCATCGCATCCTGATATTGCTGAAAACTGTGAATTGAAGTGGGCTGACCACTGGAAAGGCCATGACCCGGCATATCATGGACAACAACCGCATAGTCCTGTTCGAGGAGGAACTGGACCAAATGCCCGTAAATGCCAGCGTGATCAAAATAGCCGTGAAACACAAAAACCGTTGCTTTGGCACGCTTCGGTTTGAAGGTCTGGATTACAATGCGAAAGTCAGGTGAATCCACCCAGCCTATACGCTGATCAAGCCCGGACACCCTTGCTGAAAAATCAATTTTGTAATAGTTCCGGTAGGCCTTAACTGCGTCGCTCGTGTTGGGTTTACCTTTAAAGGTAAACCGTGACAACTCCATCAATAACTTATCACGATCCCACTGCATGCAAGCGCCTACCTATAGAACAAACGATCAGCGAACGTTCTTAATGTCACGTTCAGTGCACGTTTTACATTGTTTAAAATTACAAAGGTAACAGTCTAGAAAAGATTCGTTACAATTAAACTTCGACGAATTGGGCGAGTTTATTCCATGAGACAAGAAAGTAAACCATTTACCCTGATTGATTTTGTACTGGCAACTACAATAAGTGGCATTCTGTTGGGTTTCTTTATCCAACAGCTGGTCTGAAACCTGAAAAGAGAAACAAAGCGCCTGGCATGAAGGCGCCTCTCACTGACTCGCATTCACGAGGTTTGCGAGGCTGCCTTTTTAGTGGCTTTTACATTCAGCTATTCACTGAACAAAGCACTTACCTGGCGATAGTTAATCCCATCAAAGTCATACCATAGACCCAGCATCCTGCCATCCTGCTTGATCTGAACGAGCTTATTGGACGCAGCAAGCGTACCGGGTGTCATGATCTGCGCTGAGTCTGACCAGCTATCAAATTTCGTAAAGCGACCGTACCACACTTGTGAAGAACCTGATGCCGATTCTCTCAGCCAATAGGCGATGGCATGCCCTTCATAATCGAATGCAATGCGGGGCTCCAGAAAGTCGACATTCGCTTCACTTGTCAGTGATTCTGCTTCGAGCCAACCTGTGTCGGGCTCGAAGCGTCTTACGAATACAACATCATTTGCACCTTCGTCCTGAATCCAAACCAGAAACCCATTTCCATCTTTATCAAATGAGACTTGAGGCTTTGTTGCAGGTCCTCGGTCATCCAGCTCCATTTTTTGTACTTGCGACCAGGATCCTGCTGCGTAACGAGCGCCCCAGATGTTTTTTCGGATACCATCAGACTGTTCCCAGGCCAGAAAACCATCATTGCGAGGATCTATCGCCAATGCAGGCCTGGAAACATTGCCACTATCACTCACATCCACCCGCTGAGGTGCACTCCAGCCACTCGAAGGCCGGTAGCGGGAACTCATAAGGCGATCATTGCTGTCATCTACTTGAACCCACGCTGATAAAAACTGACCGCTGGACAACACCTCAAGCGCAGGTGTATTCGCATCCGTGAGAACACTACCTGAAAGACTTTCAGCAGGCTCCCAAGCCTCCAAAACCGGGTCAAATCGTCGACTGAAGAGCTCAAAATAACGCCCAGCGCCTGGATCCAGGTCATCAATATTTTCTTCCTGGCGCCACAAAACGAAAATACTTCCATCTTCACCGATACCCGAAACAGGTGAGTTGGCCGCGTAGTCCGGATCCTGCGCACTGATATTGACTGCCTCGGTCCAGGCGCCTGACTCAAAACGACTTACCCATATTGAGGAAGACTGCCCCGCTGCCGCAGCCTGATACCATGTCGCAACAACAAGCCCATCCTCATTAATGTTTATACTTGGCGCAAAAGCACTCGCATCATCAACGTCGTCAAGTCGAGTACTCGAGCCCCATGAAGCGCTATCTGAATCGTAGGTCGCTACGTGGATCTGAGAAAAGCCACCGACATATTGCCGCCAAATGCCATAAATCTGACCTTCAGCGTTACCTGTAAGGTCAGTATCAAAGACATTTCCCGTACCCGCATCGTTGATGAAGTCACCCGTTGACCACTCACCATCGGCGATGCTGAACACTATTCGAGTTTCACCGCTGAAATAGTTCGACTCATCTCTTGTGGTTCCAGACTGGTCTGCCAAATCTCTGAGATTCTCATTGACTTCCACTGTATAAGTTGAATTGAGAGCAAAACGACCACTGACAGGTGTAACCGTTGCGACACTTGCATCAATATCGATCTCCTCTCCGGTGACCAAATCACTGCCGATAGCGGGAATCAAGGAAAGCACAATAGACGGCGTTCTGGGCTCGGCAATCAGGCCCTCGTTCTGGTTATTTTCCCCTGAAAATAGAACAATGCCACCGCCCTCGTTCAACAAGGTTCCATCAAACACACTATCTGGATCGAGCTCTTCGGAAAACTCCAGCCTGACTTCAATGGTAGGATCAAGATCTTCCGACTCTGTTTCCGGAAAGCCACTGACCAGTTCTGGCGGTGTGGTATCTACAGGAGGATCATTGAGTTCACGACCGCTGTCGCTGCTGGAACAGGCAGACAAGCCTACAAATGACAATACCGCGAGCAGGTAAGCAAATGCCGAAAAGCGCATTGAAACTCCGTTTATCAGGAATAGATCCACTGGGAAAAACAACCTGGATTTATACCATGAGGCTGGCAAGGGCACTATCACCGAATGCCAAATGTGTGCGACATGTATCAGCTTGTAAGCGGATCTCGGGGCAGAAACAAAAACAGCCCGACAAAGCGGGCTGTTTTTTGGTAAGCGAGTAGCTGTTATTTGTTACTTCAGCTCGCCTGTCTGGTATTTTTCAAACATTGCTTCCAGACTAACCGGCTTGATCTTCGATGCATTGCCCGCGGTCCCAAAGGCTTCATAACGAGCCACGACAATTTCCTTCATGGCAGTTACGGTTTCCTTAAGATATTTGCGTGGATCAAACTCAGCCTTGTGAGTCGCCATAAAGCGTCGCACTGCGCCGGTTGAAGCCAATCGTAGATCCGTATCGATGTTGACCTTGCGTACGCCGTGTTTGATGCCCTCGCAAATCTGTTCCACCGGAACACCGTAGGTTTCCGGGATTTCGCCACCGAACTCATTGATGATCGCCAACCATTCCTGGGGAACAGAAGACGAGCCATGCATGACGAGATGAGTGTTGGGAATGCGCTCGTGGATCGCTTTGATACGATCGATGGCCAGAATATCACCAGTGGGTGGACGCGTGAATTTATACGCTCCATGACTGGTTCCACAGGCAATCGCCAAGGCATCAACACCCGTCTGTTGAACAAAATCCGCCGCCTCTTCCGGATCCGTCAACATCTGGTCATGGCTGAGTGTACCTTCAGCACCGATACCATCCTCTTCGCCTGCCTGTCCGGTTTCCAATGACCCCAGACACCCTAATTCGCCCTCTACCGAAACACCGCAGGCGTGTGCCATTTCAACGGTTCGTCGTGTCACATCCACATTGTATTCATAGGACGTAGGCGTCTTGCCGTCTTCTCCCAGAGAGCCATCCATCATCACGGATGAAAATCCCAGTTGAATAGAACGTTGGCATACAGCGGGAGACGTACCGTGATCCTGATGCATGACAACTGGAATATGGGGAAACTCTTCAATGGCCGCTAAAATCAGGTGGCGCAAAAAAGGAGCGCCGGCATATTTTCGCGCGCCCGCAGAAGCTTGCACGATGACCGGACTGGACGTCTCATCCGCCCCTTCCATGATTGCGCGCATCTGCTCCAGATTATTAACGTTGAATGCGGGTACACCGTAACCATTCTCTGCTGCATGATCCAGCAACTGTCGCATACTGATTAAAGCCATTTTCTATCTCCTTAGGCTGTGCCTGAATTCTGGTTTGAAAGAGTGCGATATACAGGCACTCTGTTCTATCATTTTACATTTACTCGATTAAGTGTTGGCGCGCTCAGTCAACATGGCAACGGCGGGCAAGGTTTTGCCTTCAACAAACTCGAGAAAGGCTCCGCCACCGGTTGAAATGTAAGAAACTTTTTCAGCAATACCATATTTGTCTACCGCAGCAAGCGTATCGCCTCCCCCGGCAATAGAGAAAGCATCACTGTTGGCAATCGCTTCGGAGAGAGCCTGTGTGCCGGCACCGAACTGATCAAATTCAAATACACCAACCGGCCCATTCCATATAATCGTACCTGCGTTTTGCAATATTGTGGCAAACGCCTTAGCAGTATCAGGTCCCACATCAAATATCATGTCGTCTGCAGCAACCTCATCTATGCCAATGCAATGAGCTTCTGCGGATTCTGAAAACTCTTTACCCACCACGACATCACTCGGGAGAGGAATATCGGTCTTTGAAGCCAGCTCACGAGCGTTTTCAATAAGATCCTCTTCATATAGAGATTTACCTACCGGATGCCCTGCGGCGGCAAGAAAGGTATTGGCAATGCCTCCACCCACGATCAGTTGATCAACCTTGTCAGAAAGAGATTCCAGAACCGTCAGCTTGGTTGATACTTTGGAACCACCGACAATGGCGACCAAAGGCCGTTTGGGATGTTCGAGAGCATTTGCCAGGGCTTCCAGCTCAGCTGCCAGAAGAGGCCCCGCACAAGCAACCGGTGCAAACTTGCCTACACCATGCGTCGAAGCCTGAGCTCGGTGGGCAGTACCGAACGCATCCATTACATACACATCACAAAGGCTTGCATACTGCCGGGAGAGCGTTTCGTCATCCTTTTTCTCGCCTTTGTTGAAGCGCACGTTTTCAAACAGAACAACTTCCCCGTCCTGAATGTCACGAGGCGTTGACCAATCCTTGATCAATTCAACCGGCCGACCCAGTAAGCCCGCCAAGTGCTTAGCTACCGGCTTGAGCGAAAACTCCTCCGCGTACTCACCTTCGGTGGGACGTCCAAGATGCGACATCAACATCACTTTGGCACCCGCCTTCACCGCCAGCTCAATTGTCGGTAGCGAGGCACGGATGCGCGCGTCACTTGTCACTTTCCCATCTTTAACAGGTACATTGAGATCCTCGCGGATTAACACCCTTTTCCCGCGCAGATCCAGATCGGCCATCTTAACAATACTCATAGTATTCCTCGGTATGAATAGAAAGACTCGGTCCGAACATGCTCACCTCATTCATTGGCACCCACTCCAATGCCGGGCTACATCAAGCATGCGATTGGCAAATGCCCACTCATTGTCGAACCAGGTTAATACTTTTACCAGGCGCCCTCCGCTTACACGGGTCTGACTGCCATCGATGATGCAGGAATGTGCATCGTGATTAAAGTCGCTGGAAGCCAGCGGCTCTTCTGTGTAGGCCATAACGCCGTCAAATTGTGACTCAGCCACATCTCTGAGAATTGTATTGACGTCTTCACGGGTAACCGTCCTGCTTACGTAAATGGTCAAATCGATTGCCGACACGTTTATCGTCGGCACACGCATCGCTACCGCAGACAGGCGCCCTTCCATCTCCGGCAACAAGCGCTCAACCCCTTTGGCCAAAGCGGTATCTACCGGCACCATATTCTGCATCGCACTGCGGGTTCGTCGCAGATCATGATGGTGATACGCATCGATCGTCGGCTGATCATTCATCGCTGAGTGAATTGTCGTCAGAGTACCCTGCTCAATAGACAGTGCTCGATTCAAGCAGTCAATCACGGGAACAATAGCGTTCGTGGTACACGATGCGTTGGATATAATTCTGTCTTTGGCATCAATGGCTGAATGGTTCACGCCATAGACAACGGTGCGATCAACCGTTTGATCCGCAGGCTGAGAAAAAAGCACTCGCCGAGCACCTGCTTCAAGATGCCTTTCCGCGTCCGCTCTCTCACCAAACACGCCGGTGCACTCAAACACCACATCCACATCAAGCTCTTTCCAGGGCAGATCGCCAATGCGTTCGGATCTCAGAATAGCAATGCGGTCGTCACGTATTTGCAGCTGTCTATCTGCGGTGATCCCGACTTCATGAGGAAACCGGCCATGAGTCGTGTCATAACGGGTCAGATATGCAATGGTTTCGATATCAGCCAATTCATTGATGGCGACAATCTCAAGCTTGTCACGATAGTTATTTTCATAGAGCGCACGCAGGATCGACTGACCGATACGTCCGTAGCCATTGATGGCGATCCTGCAACTCATTTTCAACCTGGTGTCGACAAGTGATTAAACAAAATTGGCGAAATCGCCAATTAAATGGACTGAAGCAGTTCTTCCGCAACCGTTACAACGTTATCCACAGTAAAACCAAACTCTTCGAACAATTGTCCCGCTGGTGCCGATTCACCAAACGATTGCATACCGATGACGCGCCCATCCAGTCCTACATATTTGTACCAGTAATCGCTGATGCCAGCTTCGATCGCAACACGGGCACTGACATCCAGTGGCAATACAGACTGTTTGTATTCGGCACTCTGCTGCTCAAACACCTCGGCCGATGGCATGGATACCACACGAACCTTGGCCCCCTTATCACTCATAGTCTTCGCGGCCTGCTGCGCCAGACCCACTTCCGAACCAGTGGCTATCAGGATGAGCTCAGGAGTTCCCTCACAGTCAGAAAGTACATACGCACCCTTGGCGATGTCCGCAACCTGCGCTTCGCTGCGCTCCTGATGCGGCAAACCCTGACGCGAAAAGATTAATGATGAAGGACCATCTGCGCGTTCCACAGAGAACTTCCACGCCACAGCCGATTCAACCGTGTCGCAGGGACGCCACACGTGCATGTTGGGCGTCGTGCGCAAATTGGCGAGTTGTTCGATGGGCTGGTGGGTCGGTCCGTCTTCGCCGAGACCGATCGAATCGTGAGTAAACACATAAAGCACACGCTGCTTCATCAAGGCTGACATGCGAACCGCATTGCGCGCGTATTCCATGAAAATCAAAAAGGTCGCGCCATAGGGAACAAAACCGCCATGCAGGGCAATACCATTCATAATCGCGGCCATACCGAACTCGCGCACACCATAATGCAGATAGTTTCCGGAAGCATCGTCAGCGCTTACCGCTTTCGAACCACCCCAGATCGTTAGATTAGAGCCTGCCAAGTCCGCGGAGCCACCGAGCAATTCAGGTAACAGAGGGCCAAAGACGTTAAGTGTATTTTGAGAGGCCTTTCGACTGGCAATGGTAGAACCCTCAGACTGACAGCTATCGATATAGGCTTGTGCCTGGGCAGAAAAATTCTCTGGAAGCTCACCTTTCAGACGACGCGACAATTCTGCTGCGAGTTCCGGATGCGCACCCGCGTAAGCTTCAAATGCCTGATTCCAGGAGGCCTCTTTGTCTGCGCCACGATCCAGAGCATTCCAGCTATCATATATTTCGCCGGGCACGTCAAAAGGCCCATGGGTCCAGCCCAGTTTCTCTCTGGTCGCAGCTATTTCATCATCACCGAGCGGTGCACCGTGACACTCTTCCTTACCCGCTTTATTTGGCGAACCGAAGCCGATCACGGTTTTGCAACAGATCAGTGTTGGTTGCTCAGCATTGGCTCGTGCAGATTCAATCGCCTGGGTAATCGCATCGCTGTCGTGGCCATCAACGTTTGGAATCACCTGCCAGCCGTAAGATTCAAAACGTTTTGGCGTATCATCTGTGAACCAGCCTTCCACTTCACCATCAATGGAAATACCGTTGTCATCATAGAAAACAACCAGTTTTCCAAGGCCAAGCGTACCCGCCAGGGAACATACCTCATGGGAAATACCTTCCATCAGGCAACCATCCCCGGTAAAGGCATAGGTGTAATGATTAATGATGTCGTGGCCATCACGATTGAATTGGGCCGCCAGCGTTTTTTCCGCAATTGCCATACCGACGGCATTGGCAATCCCCTGACCAAGGGGACCGGTGGTCGTTTCAACACCAGGGGTGTAACCATATTCAGGGTGGCCAGGTGTTTTAGAGTGAAGCTGTCGGAAGTTTTTCAGATCTTCGATGCTGACATCGTAACCACTCAAATGCAGCAAGGAATAGATAAGCATCGAACCGTGACCGTTGGAGAGCACGAAACGATCACGGTTTGCCCACTCGGGATTCTTGGGATTATGATTCAGATAGCCGTTCCACAGCACCTCAGCGATATCCGCCATACCCATGGGCGCACCAGGGTGACCAGATTTTGCTTTTTGCACCGCATCCATACTCAAAGCACGGATAGCGTTTGCGAGTTCACGACGAGACGGCATTCAGTTTCTCCCAGACAGGTATAAAAAAGCGCTGTATTTTCGCTTATATCCATAGCGGGAGCAACCGCATTCCCCAGGGCGATTTGGTGAAATGCGGTGAATAACCGAAATAAACCGAATTTTTATCCGGGCGTGGCGTGTACGGTACTCTGGGCAAGATCCAAAAGCTCACGCAGCGCGACTGAATACATGGCGAACTCGGCATCTTCCGTCGCCTTGAATTCGGTCAGCGTCTGCTTCCAGCGTCCCACCAGATCTTCGTGTTGCTCGACCCAGAGATCAATGCGCTTTTCGATATCTTTTGGCGCATCCCTTAACTTCAGCAAGCCCACGGTCAGAGCCCGCTGCTGCCAATCCAGGTCTTCCCGAAACGCCTCCCTGGCGAGGGCCTGCCAATGGGAAAGAGGCGTCAGCGCATTCACCTGCTGGCCAAACCACGTCAAGTCCAATCTCGACCCGATGGCGTAGTAAACCTTGGCAACCTTGTCGAGGGTTTCACCGGAGGATTCCTGAGCTTCTATAATCCCGAGTGCCGCGTACAAGTGACTCGCCCCTGCTACCGTAGCTGCGATGACATCAGTTACGCCCTGACTTACCAGACTGTCGAATTTTGCCTGCCACGCTTCTTTGGACGCTCCCTGAAGGTAGCCCGGCAAGGCCTCTGAAATCTGGGCAATCCCTTTGGCAAATTTGCCCATATTACCGACCACATTGAGTTCACTTCGACGATTACGAATCAGCCAGCGACATGCGCGACGCATCAAGGACATGAGCTCTGCCATCATGCTCATCTGTAGTTCACTGCTGACCTTGTTGTCCAGCGCCTCAATGGATTCCCACCAGTGCTCAAGACGAAACACATCCCGGGCAATAATATACGCCAGAGCGATGGCCGGCGTGGTTGCACCTGTGGACTGCCGCAGACGCTCAACAAAAGTAATCCCCATGTGATTGACCATATCGTTGGCAATCTGGGTGGCAATAATTTCGTTTCGAAGGCGATGCTTGTGGAGCTGACGGCCATATTTCTTTACCAACTGGTCCGGGAACACGACTTCAACTTCATTGGACAGACTGTCTACCTGAGTCAGATCTGGACAATTGAGCGCTTCTTTCAAGTCTCCCTTAACGTAGGAGATCAGCACTGACAATTCGGGCCTCGTCAGCCCCTCCCCCAGGGATTTGCGCTCGGTAATACTTTCATCATCGGGAATAAACTCCAGACTACGCTTGAGCTTGCCGGCCGCCTCCATGGCATTAATCAGGCGCCGGTATTCTTCCATACGCGGTAAGCCATCCCGATGGGCAATACTGATCGCCTGGGTTTGCCGGTAGTTGTTCTTAAGGACCAGTTCAGCAACGGACTCCGTCATCTCGGCCAGCATTTTATTGCGCTGTTTCTCTGTCAGATCTTCATTGGCGACAATATCGTTCAGCAGAATCTTGATGTTCACTTCGTGGTCCGAACAATCGACGCCTGCTGCATTGTCGATGAAATCCGTATTCAGCCTGCCACCAAGACGGCTGTATTCGATCCGTGCCAACTGAGTCATACCCAGATTGCCCCCCTCGCCCACGACTTTCACTCGCAGTTCCTTGCCGTTAATACGCACCGCATCATTGGCTTTATCGCCTACGTCCGCATCGGATTCAGAACCAGCCTTAACATAGGTACCTATACCGCCAATCCAAAGCAGATCCGCCTGAGCTTTCAAGATGGTATGAATCAGCTGATTCGGAGCCATGCGGTCTTCCTTGGTGCCAAGCCACGCTTTCACCTCCGGACTCAAATTGATTGACTTGGCTGATCGCGGGAACACGCCCCCGCCCTTTGAAATCAGCTTGTTGTCATAGTCCTCCCAGGAAGATCTTGGCAAATCGAAGAGACGTTGCCGCTCTTCAAAACTTTTTGCCGGATCAGGATCGGGATCCAGAAAGATGTGCATATGGTTGAAGGCTGCAATCAGTTTGGTACACGGTGACAGCAACATACCGTTGCCGAAGACATCGCCACTCATGTCACCAATGCCGATAGTGGTGAATGGCTCGGACTGGATATCACGCCCGATCTCACGAAAATGGCGCTGCACGGAGACCCAGGCACCGCGGGCTGTGATTCCCATTTTCTTATGGTCATACCCCTGACTGCCACCGGACGCAAAGGCATCGCCCAGCCAATGCTTCTTTTCAATGGAAATGGCATTGGCAATATCGGAAAACGTCGCCGTCCCCTTATCCGCCGCGACGACAAGATAATAGTCATCTTCATCATGGCGCACGGTGTTTGGCGGCGGTACCACTTTGCCCTCGACCAGATTGTCGGTCACATCCAGCAAACCGGTAATAAAAGTCTGATAACAGGCAATACCCTCTTTCATATAAGCATCGCGATCGCCACTGACAGGTAACATCTTGGCGACAAAACCGCCTTTGGCACCAACCGGAACGATGACAGCATTTTTGACCTGTTGCGCTTTGACCAAGCCCAGCACTTCCGTTCGATAATCCTCAAAGCGGTCAGACCATCTCAAGCCACCTCGCGCCACTTTGCCACCACGCAGGTGCACGCCTTCGACGCGCGGCGAGTACACAAAGATCTCGAACATGGGAACCGGCAGAGGCACATTGGGAATCTGCTTCGGCAGGAATTTGAACGCGATGTAGTGCTTGTCTTCGCCATTCTCTTCCTGCTGATAATAGTTCGTCCTCACCGTAGCTTTGATCAAATCCAAATACAGCCTGAGGATTTTGTCTTCTGTCAAATTGGGCACGTTGTCCAGGGCCGCAAGGAACTGCTCCTCCAGGACATGGTGCTTTTTCTCGGCCCGGGATTTGTTTTTATTCAGCGATGGATCAAAACGCTGCTCAAATATTTTGATCAGCAGACGCGCAATTTCCACATGCTCGACAACTGTGTTGGAGATAAATTCCTGGGAATTGCTGACCCGAATCTGACGCATGTAACGGGCGTAGGAACGCAATACCGCGATCTCACGCCAGTTCATGTAATCGGCAGTAACCAGACGGTTGAAGGCATCGTTTTCGGCTTCGTTGTCCCAGACTTTGCGGAACAGCTCCTCAAAGCTGCCCCGAATTTTCTGAATATCAATGGGCTCCTGGTTTTGCGTACTCAAAATAAAATCGTGAAGCCAGACAGTTTTACCTTCCCGATCAATGGTCTCGAAAGGATGTTCACCGATAACCCGAAACCCCATATTTTCAAAAATGGGCATTACGTCCGACAAAGGGACCGGGTGCTCACCATGAAACAGTTTGAGATGAAAAACGCGATCATCCTCATCAAGCGCCCGATAGAAGGACATACTGAGCTTACGCCCCTGATTGATCTCTTCAATGTGGGCAATATCAATGGCCGCCCGGCGCGGCGAAAACTCTTCTCGGTAACTTGAAGAGAACGCATTGCGATAGCGGTTGATATAGATATTGGCCTGCTCTTCCGCATAGGTTTCGAACAGGGAAAGCTCGAGATCATCCTGCCAGGACTGGGCAATCGCGATGATCTTCTGCTCCAGTTCGGCCACATTTAATACCCGGTCATCCACTGGGTCGATTTTGATATTGAACTGGGTTCGCGCCAGAACGGATTCCGAAATGTAGGTACTGAAATCAATATCCTGACCATTGAGGTCAGCCATCAATATCTGCTGGATTTTCAAACGCAGATCGGTGTTGTAGATATCCCGGGGAACATATACCAGACAGGTGACGAAACGCCCGAAAGCATCCTCACGCATGAACAAACGAATTTGACGTCGCTCCTGAATATAGAGCGTCCCCATCACCACTTCAAAGAGTTCATCCGCGCCCACCTGAAACAGCTCATCCCGGGGATAAACAGACAGTAGCTGCATGAGTTCTTTGCCGCTGTAATCCTTTGCATCCAAACCAGATTTCTGCAATACCTTTTTCGTCTTTTGACGCAGCAACGGAATATCCGATGGATTCTCATGGTAGACCTTGGCCGTATATAAACCGAGAAAACGCCTCTCACCTATGACGTTGCCGTCTTGGTCATATTTCTTGATGATGATGTAGTCGGGATAGGCGGGACGATGCACGCTTGAACGGGTGGATGATTTTGCAAAAGTGAATAACTGCTTGCCAAGAATCTGTTTCCGCGCTTTGGTAGACAGGGTCTCCAACTTGATTTCACGCAGATCTTCCGAACGCTGCTTTAGAATACCCAGCTCTGAACCCGGAACCTGAACCAATCGGCGCTTCTTACCCTCAGTCTCCAAGTCGTATTCGGCATAGCCCATAAAGGTAAAACGGTCATTGATGGCCCAATCCAGGAATTCTGTACCCTCCTTACATTCAGATTCAGACGCACCGGAAACCGAAGAAGCGATTTCTTTGCGAATCGCTTTGGCATGCTCCAGCATCTTCGGATAATCAGAAACCGTCGTTTCCACATCGTCCAGGACAGACTGAATTGCCTGCTTTAGCTTCTGGATAGAGCGCTCGTCATTGTGGCGATCCACCTCAACGAACATAATCGCTTCGCCGGCTGGTACTCCTTTCTTGTCGCTGCGCTCAGTCAGCTTTTTCAATTGGCCTTTCTTGTCTCGATCAGCGAACAGTATGGAATGCTGAATACCGTGTATTTTGATTTCCCGCCCCGCCAGGGCCATTCGCACAGAGTCGATGATAAAAGGCATATTACGCTGCACAATGGCAACAACAGAATGCGTAGACTGCCAGCCGAACTCCTCGAGATTCGGATTAAAGACCTGAACTTTCGCCCGACCGCCATCGAACTTACTGACAAACTTCCAGAACGAGATAATGGAACCCAGCACATCGGAGACACGACGCCCTTTAAATTCGTCTACAAACACACTCACGAAGAGCTGATCGACAAACGCTGACACCTGATCTGCTTCGTTTTTCCCTAATCGTTCATTTAGCGCTTCTTTAACCTGATCGATGAACTTCTTTTTGGTACTGGTATCGACGAGTTTCATACCTTCGCTCTACTCCATTTTATTGGTGCCAGTCACTAAACCAGATGATGCCTTTGCGAATCTTACGCTCCGCAGTGAACAGCAATGGACGTTAAAATCGTTTTGGCCGACGAAACCCTTGAACTCATATGCCTCGACCCTATAAACGGTATCCATAAGATGCAGGATAGTAGGTGTTTCTTGTTTTTGTTCATTGCTGAAAATGTATCTTAAGAATAGTTCATCGTGAGGAAATTGCTTATTTAGAATCAATCGATTAACTTGATCAGCCCTGTCTGACCAGGGCCCGAAACGTTGATCAAACGCGCATCAACAGGCAACCCTTCATGGGCAACTTTCGTGACCCAAAACCAAACAATTGATATGAGTGGAATGGCATGAGTGCACGCACTGCGTTTAGTGAGCTGAATCAATCTCTTGGACAAAGCATTATTGGACAGCAACACCTGGTCGAAAGGTTGCTGATCACTCTGCTCGCAGATGGCCATCTTCTGGTAGAAGGCGCACCCGGACTAGCCAAAACCAAAGCCATCAAAGAACTCTCTGATCGAATCTCCGGAAACTTCCAGCGCATTCAGTTTACGCCCGACCTGTTACCATCGGATGTCACCGGCACTGAAATCTACCGGGCTGAAGATGGCCAGTTTCATTTTCAGAAAGGCCCGATATTCCACAACCTGATTCTCGCCGATGAAATCAACCGGGCCCCCGCCAAGGTTCAATCCGCGTTGCTTGAGGCCATGGCTGAGAGACAGGTCAGTGTCGGCAAAGAAACCTTTCCTCTGGACCGCTTGTTTCTGGTCATGGCCACACAAAACCCTATTGAGCAGGAGGGCACCTATCCTCTGCCGGAGGCTCAGCTCGATCGCTTCCTGATGCATGTAAAAATAGACTACCCCAGCCTCGAAGCCGAGAAAGCCATTCTCAAACTGGCACGCAACGAACAGGCCCAGGAATCAGAACAATCAACCAAGATCGAAATCGCCCAGGACACCATATTTGAAGCCCGCAAGGAAGTGCAGAACTTGCACATGAGTGAGGCCATTGAAGACTATATTGTGCATCTGACGGATGCCACGCGACGCCCGGCTCCCTATGGTTCAGACCTGGCAAGATGGATCGACTTTGGTGCCAGCCCACGTGGCACCATCGCTCTGGATCGTTGTGCTCGCGCCCATGCCTGGCTACATCAGAAAGAGTTTGTCACACCCGATGATGTCAGAGCCGTGCTTCATGATGTGTTTCGACACCGCATCCTGATCACCTTTGAAGCCGAAGCCGAGGGAATCACTACCGATCAGGTGATCAACGAATTGATACATCGGGTACCAGCAGCCTGATTGTCGAGTACACCATGCTTGATTCCCTATTCCGCCAACGACAGACACCGCAGGCTACAGAAGCCGAGCCCGGTATTGCCCAGTGGCAAGGCCCTTATTGCTCGCTTGAATCGCTGATGGGCCTGCGCTGGCATGCGAGCAAGTTATCCCTGCCCAAAGCCCGGCGTGTCAGCCGCCCCCAGTCAGGCATACATCATTCCCGGTTTCGTGGTCGTGGTATGGAGTTCTCGGAAGTACGAGCCTATCAGCCCGGCGACGATGTGCGCAGCATCGACTGGCGCGTCACCGCCCGCCGGCAAACACCGCACACCAAACTCTTTAACGAAGAAAGAGAGCGCCCCATCCTCATCGTCTGTGACCAAAGCCAGTCACAGTTTTTCGGCAGCGATGTGACATTCAAATCCGTGCGCGCAGCGGAATCAGCGGCCCTGTTCGCCTGGACGGCGCTTGCCCACAATGATCGCGTTGGCGGCATTGTTTTTTCCGAGCAGGGCCATCAGGAGATCAAGCCGGCTCGCAACCGCAAAACTATTCTGAGGCTGCTGAGTACCATCTGCGAATTTAATCAGGCCCTGAGCATCCGGCAAGCACTTCCGGAAAAACCCTTCTCATTCAGTGATGTGCTGACCGAAACCATTCGGGTCGCCAAACCCGGTACCCTGATCGTCCTGATCAGCGACTTTCGGCACCTTGGGGATGAGATCGATAAACAGCTGAGTCGACTTGCCCGCCACAGCGAGCTACTGATGATCCGGACCTTTGATCCACTGGAAGAACACCTGCCCCTCCCCGGTGAGTTCCCGGTTTCCGATGGTGAACACACGCTGATGATTGACGCATCCAGCCAGCAAACCCGGGAAGCCTATGCAGCCTGGTCGAAGGCCTTGCAAACCCGGCTGGAAGAAATCAGTACCCGTTGTCGAGCACCATTAATTAATGTCTCGACACACCAAAGCCCATTGCACTCTTTACAACAAACACTGCACAGCATGGGAAGGTAGATCATATGGATCCCAACAGCCTGCTGTCCCAACTCCGAGATATTCATGCGCCACCTCCCATCGACTGGTGGCCCCCGGCAATTGGTTGGTGGTTGCTGCTACTCTTCATCCTGCTGACCCTCTGTGCGGTGATCTTCTTTGCGCTACGCTATCGACGCAAAACCCGTTGGCGTCGACAGGCATTCAGAATTTTGTCCGGTCTGCAAAACCGCTATCTTGAACAGCCGGATGCCAGACACCTCACTGAAGTGGTCATGCTAATGAAGCGCTGTGCTTTCAATACCAATTCAGACCAGGGTGATGTGAGCTCTGCAAGCCTGGAAACCTGGCGCCAGGCACTGGAGCAGCCGGTAGGCATTCTTAGCGAAAGCGATGTGCAGACACTCTATCAGGGCCATTACCAGGTCCACACCCCACAACTAGATGCAGACAGCTTCAAACGTATCCGCAAATGGATCAGGAGTCAGTCGCAATGATGGCTTGGCTCAGCACTCTTTTTGCCATTGAATTCCAGTGGCCCTGGGCACTTTTGCTGTTGCCCTTACCCTGGCTGCTGTTGATCCGGCGCCACACACAATCGCCTGTCGTGGTAGCGCCGAAATTGCCTATTTATGAAACGGCTCGCGCTCTGGGCATGAACGCGCAGATTGAATCCCAGCACACGTCTCGCTGGAAGCTGATTCTGTTATCCATCGCCTGGCTGCTTCTGGTGCTCGCCTGTATGCGACCAACCTACATAGGAGACCAGGTCGATATTCCGTTGTCAGGTCGCGACCTGATGCTGGCGATTGATATTTCTCCGAGCATGAAAGAAAGCGATATGAAACTGAACAATGAACCTCAAACACGCCTGGATATCGTTAAAACCGTTGTCAGTGATTTTGTTCAGGAACGTCAGGGCGATCGCATCGGTCTGATTCTGTTTGGCACCCAGCCCTATATTCAGGCACCACTTTCCTTCGACATTGTCACCGTTAACACCTTGCTTCAGGAGTCCTTCCTGGGCATGGCGGGTCAGGCTACCGCCATTGGCGATGCTATCGCACTAGGGGTCAAACGGCTGCGCCAGCGCCCCGAGCAAAGTCGCGTCTTGATTCTGCTCTCCGATGGCGCCAACACCGCCGGTGAAATTCCACCGGAAAAAGCGGCCCAACTGGCAGCGCAGGAAAGCATCAAGGTCTACACGGTTGGTATTGGCGCCGAAGAGATGGTTAAACGCAGTTTCTTCGGTGCCCAGCGAGTCAATCCCTCTGCAGACCTCGATGAGGAGATGCTTCGCCAAATCGCCGACTTGACCGGCGGTGCCTACTTTCGTGCTCGCAACACTGAAGAGTTAATGACGATTTACGATGCCATCAATGAACTGGAACCGGTTGAGCAGGAAACCCGAAGCTATCGCCCAAGCAAGGCGCTCTATTATTACTGCCTGTTTGCGGCGACGCTGCTTTATCTAGTGGTGCTGTTACATGCCCAACTCGGTAAGCTTCTCGGTCGTTTTACCCAATACCCTGGCAAAGGAGCGCTCAAATGAACATGAGCGACTTCCTGCAGAATTTCCATTTCCTGCGACCGGAGATGTTACTCGGATTCTTGCTGCTACCCTTGATCTGGTGGTTAGTAAGGGCCCCGCAACTCGGACACAACGACTGGGCAAAAACCATCGACCCGCGCCTGCTGTCACACCTGACACCGGAAGCCCAGACGCCCCAGGGAAAAACCTGGCGCTCGGGAATTCTGTTCGCATGGCTATTGTTGTGCCTGGCGTTGGCCGGCCCCAGCTGGGAAAAGAAACCGCACCCGGTCGTCAAAATCAATGACAACCTAGTGATTGCCCTGGATCTATCCATTTCCATGCTGGCAACAGATATCGCCCCCAATCGCCTGACCCGTGCCAAACAGAAACTGCAAGACCTGCTGAAACTGCGGAAAGAAGGGGCTACAGCTTTGGTAGCCTTTTCCGGTGACAGTCATGTGGTCACACCACTGACGGACGACATGCGTACCATTCAGGCTAACCTGCCAGCACTGGATCCTTTCATCATGCCGGTGATTGGCAGTCGTCCTGATCTTGCCGTCGAACAAAGCCTGCGCCTGCTCGAACAGGCGGAGGCACCTCGGGGACGGATTCTGATGATCACAGACAGTATCGACGCGGAGCAGGCTGAAGACATCGAAGACCTGCTCGATGGCAAAGCCGTCAGCCTCAATATTCTTGCCATTGGCACCGCAGAGGGTGGCCCCATCGACCTGCCGGAACGTGGCTATCTCAAACATGAAGGCAATGTCGTGATCCCCAGGATTGATTTTTCCCAGCTGGAGAACATTGCCAATACCAACGACGGCGTACTGGCGCAACTCAGTCTGGATGATAGCGACTTGAAACGACTCGATGTGTCCGGTCAACGCTTTGTTGCCCGCGAACAAAGCGAGACCGCGGAGCAATTTGAGCAGGGCTTCGACGCCTGGGAGGATCGGGGCTACTGGCTTCTGGTTCTGATTATCCCGCTAGTTCTGCTTGTCCATCGACAAGGTGTATTGGTCATTCTGGTATTGGCATTCCTGCCTCTGGATCAAAGCCATGCCTTTGGTTGGGATGATTTATGGAAGACCCCCGACCAACAAGCGGCAGAGGCCTTACAAAAAGGCGAAACTGAACGTGCCGCCGAATTATTCGAATCCACCGAGCATAAAGCGCATGCCCGCTACAATGCAGGCCAGTATCAGCAAGCCGAGCAAAGCTATTCACAGGTTGATAGTGCAAGTGCCATGTATAACCGGGGTAACGCCCTCGCCCAGCAACAAAAGTTTGAAGAAGCCATCGCCGCCTACGATGAAGCCTTGGAAAGACAGCCCGACCTGGAAGACGCGCGCTACAACAAGGAACTGATCGAAAAATTTCTGGAACAACAGTCCCAGCAGCAACAGGACCAGCAGAACCAGCAGCAAAACGGAGAAAGTGGACAAAACGACGAGAGCAGAGAAGACAGCCAGAACTCACAACAGGATTCAAACGCTCAATCCGACAACCAGTCGTCCGACTCCCAGTCCGAACAAAACAGGAGCCAACAGGACTCCGGACAAAACAAAGAAGATTCTGAGCAGGAACAACAAAACCAGCAAGACGCCGAAAGCGAGCAAGGTGACGAGAACGAGGCGAGCCAAGACCGTGAGTCACCATCGAATGCCGATGAGGCGCAGCAGGAAGAATCAGACGCCGAGGGTGAGAATGAGGTCGATGGAGCCCAGGCCGTTGAATCACTTAGCGATGAAGAAAAACAATCCTTTGAACAGTGGATGCGCCGGGTTCCCGACGATCCGGGAGGCTTGCTACGTCGCAAGTTTGAACAACAAGCCCGCCAGCGTAACCGCAGATCCCCGGAAGAAGGAGAACCCCTATGGTAGGGTCAAGCGATCAGTCGTCCAGAATGCCTGTAGCCAATGCCATCTCTGATTTTACAAAAACGCTTATCACCCTGTTGGTGCTGGTGACATGTGTATTGGCCTCGACAACACAGGCAGAGACGCGCCTCAATGCGAGCGTTGACCGCAACAAAATCTACGAAACGGACACTCTAAATCTACGCATCAGTGGTGAAACCGATGTGGAAATCAGCCTCGGAGGCCTCTTCAACTTTGGTCGCTCGGACATGAGTGCGCCGAACATTCCCGACCTGGAAGACGATTTCGAAATACTGGATCGTCAGCAGCAATACAACATGCAGTCCATCAATGGTGAAACCAAGGCGCAGGTTACCTGGAACTATATGCTCGCGCCCAAGCGTACCGGCACCCTGACCATTCCTCCTGTAGAATACAAAGGTGCCACCACAGAGGCTATTACTGTCGATGTTTCCGCCGGACAAGCACCGCGCAACGCCGATGAACCGCCGCTGGTGTTTATTGAAGTCGAAGTCGACAAACCCAGTGCCTACGTTCAGGAGCAGGTCATTTACACCATTCGACTGTTCGCTTCCGAGCATCTCGCCAGCGGTGATCTCAGCCAACCTGAACCCAATGATGCTATCGTTGAAGCGCTGGGAGATACCCGCAAATTTTTCCGTATGGCCTACAACCAGCGCTATGAAGTACGCGAACGCCAGTACCTTATTTTCCCGCAGAAAAGCGGCACCTTGAATATTCGCCCACAAACTTTCAGCGGTATGCTGATCAATACGCGCACGCGCCAGCGTATGCGTGTGCGAGAACTGTCTGATCCAATCGATGTAGAGGTAAAAGCACCTCCAGCCAGTTTCTCGGGCGATATCTGGTTACCTGCCACCAGTCTTCACCTGACGGAAACCTGGGAACAGGAACCCAATGAAATGTTTGTCGGTGACTCCCTTACCCGCACCCTGGAAGTGAAAGCTCTGGGACTATTGGGCTCGGCCTTGCCGCCCTTTCCCGTGGCAAACGTAGCCGGCATCAAGGTCTATCCGGATCAACCTGTTGTCGAGTCCTTTCAACATGAGTCAGGCGCGCAGGCCCAGCGACAGGAAGCCCATGCCATGGTTGCCGTCGGTGAAACCCGGGTGACATTGCCGGAAATTCGCATTCCCTGGTGGGACACAGCGAACGATGTCGAGAGAGTCGCGGTTATCCCTGAACGCAGCTTCGAGGTAAAACCCAACCCCGCTCTCGCCAATACCGCAAAACCGCTGGCGATTCCACAATCCGGTGCATCCTCTGTAAGCGACCAGAACGCGCTGGATACTGCACCGACTGCCAATGCGGGTGAGGATATCATTACCACTATACCAGCGCCGGTGAATAACCAGGGCTGGTATCTGATTGTTGCACTTTTATTGGCAGGCTGGATCAGCACAACCTGGTTCTTGCTGCAACGCAATAAACGCCACACCATGGTACCAGGCAAAGACACAACCAAAAGCCCTTCCCTCCTGGAGGCCGCTCTGAAAGCCGTGAAGCAGGACGACGTGGATATGCCCAAGCATGTGGTGATGTGGGCGGATGAATGTATGCGACGAAGTGGTCAGGTAACGCGCGTCGTGAGCATTCAGGACCTGAAGCAAGTCGACGACACGCTTTTCGCTCAAGTGAGCCAATTTGAAGCGGCCCGCTATGCGCCAGCAGGCACTCAGCGCCATGGTGATTATGACAAAAAACAGATGCTGAACATCATCAAAACGCTGGATAGCAAGTTTCGGGAAAGCGTACAGCAGAAGGGTTTAAAACCTTTCTATCCGGGCCAGTAGCCGCGGCCAGAATCTATGGATTGTCACCCGCATTGCGCCGCCTGCTGTATCGCGCCGGAAATTTCCTCCGCCTTACCAAACATGCCGAAGGGGAAGCCGGCGGGCACACCTTGCGTCAATCTTGACGAGCATCTGCGCTGCAGAGTTTATGATATCCGCCCCGCAGTCTGTCGCGACTTCAGCCCTGACCCACTCAGCTGCGGCAAGGATCACGTCGAGGCGCTGACGCTACTGGGAGAACTGGAAAAAGCGACGCGGTCCAGCTAGAACCGGCACGCTTTACTGGCTGACTGCCAACAGTCCGAGCTGCTGCATCAACGATCGTCTGGACTCAGCAAAGGCGAGTCCGACCTGACGGCTGGGACCATCGCCAATCCCCATGGATTCCAGGGAACGTACGACAAACCTTGGATCGCTGTATCCTTCAGGCACGGGCGCAAAGCATATCCCGACGCCCATACCGACAAGGGCCTGTGCCCACTCCTCGCTTTCCACTTTCGCCAGGGTATCAACCTGGATACCCAACTGCTCAACAATCTGGTCGAACAACTGTCGTTTGTCGCAGTGAATTCGTTCGATAATCCCCTGCCCGTCAAGATCCTTGGCACTGATTTCCGGCTGATAGGCCAGCAAATTATCATGGGGAATCAACAGACAGTAATACTCCCTGGCCAGTGCAATAAATCTCTCTCCACTCTGGCATTGGGATTCCGTGGTGAGGCGTGCATCGGCATCGCGTTCGTCTGACACCAACTCCAGTTGAAAGCTCGCGCTATCGCTCTCGGCACCCTTGATGGCTTCGAGCATATCCTCCACTGCATTGATTCGAATGTTTGGATCAATGCTCAAACGCAAGCGCTGCACGGATTGCTGCTGGCCAAATTCACGGCGGATGCTTTCAGCATGATTCAAGAGACCGCTGGCCATTTCATACATGCGCTCTCCCTCGGGTGTCGGCGTACACCCCTTCCGGTGACGCCGAAACAGGACACATCCCAATTCTTCCTCAAGTTTGGCGATGGCCATGGTGATGGAGGGCTGTGAAACATGACAACTGACCGCGGCGGCGTTAATACTGCCTGCATCTACCGTGGCGACAAAATACTTCAGGCTGCGTAAATCCATAGGCCCACTACTCGCTCATTTGCGGATAAACAGGCAAGGTCGCCATCACACGTTCGTCGTGAGCCGGCACGATGGTCAGATCCGGGTACTGCGTTGCCAACTGATGAATTTGTTGAATACGACGCGCGTTCTTTTCCATATCCGTATCAACACCAACCATCCAGTCTACAAAAACCGGGCGGGAGGCATTTTGTCTGATTCCTTCAATGACCCAGGTCGTGTCACCTATAAAGAAATATTCCTGGCCATTGGCCAGCGTCAGGAATAGGCCAAGATGCCCTTGGCTATGCCCACTCAGATCCACCAGCACCACGCTGCCATCGCCATACACATCGAAACTGTTTTCAAAGCCGCGATAAGCTTCATTCTGTAACTTCAGGGTTTTCCATTGCAAAACGGGGTCGTCATATTGCGACGCCACAAAGGCAGGTGCTCTGCCACGCTGGGCTTCTTCCAGACTACTGGCCTGAACCCAGACAGGAACTTCAGCAAAATCCTCAAGACCGCTGACATGATCCCAGTGCATATGACTGGGAATAACAGCTTTCAGCTGTTCAATGGGATAACGATTTGCCTCTAACTGATCTCGAGCAGGCTCAACCGATTCGACCTTAAACAACTGCCGATCCAGAAAGCCAAAGGCTTCCATTTGCGATGCGATCTCGCGACCGATACCGGAATCCCAAAGCAAATCCCCTTCCGGATGCTGCACCAGCACTGCCGTATGTACCAGATTACGTTTTTCGAACCAGCGTCCACCCGCCACCACCATCGCTTCCAGTGAGCCGGCAGACTGCGCGGTTTTAATCACCGAAAAGCGCACGCCCGAATCACCACTGGCGTGCGATGCGATGCTGGTAAAGGCCATTAAAAACGGCAGTAGCTTGATAAAAATAAGAATAGAACGATGCATCAGACAGGCTCCTTTAGTTTGTCTGAAGACAGTCTAGGTTCAGACGGCATATAGTTATAGTATTTTATTTATACATCAGCACCATATTTTTCTTATACAAAAAGAATGGCATCGTTGAAGAAAGATCAGGTGTAAAAATGATTCATCTGGATGTGTCGGCACTCAGAGAAACGGTAAGCACAAACAGGGATTCTCAAAAAGGCGGGATTTATGATTGATCGAGGCTTTGAATACGTCTCAATGTCTGCGAATCGCTACGCCTCTTTCTGAAGAATCGCCAATACGTTTTTCAGAACCTCTTTCTTCTCCGGCGTATTCGCATAGTTTTCGTCCCAAATATGCCTGCTTGCCTTAATCCATTCGGGCTTGTCTTCAAGATCCAGAATTTGCATGCCCTTTTTCTTCAGCGTCGACTTGAACATATCGCTTTGCTGAAGGCTCCATTGCAAGGCGAATCGTGATGCTTCCAGTCCTGCTTTATTCACGGCTTCTTGCAGATCCGGAGACAGACTTTGATAAAACCCCTCATTTATCAAGATAGGGGCCGTGTACAGGAAGGGGCCATTATTGGTGACGTATTTTTGATTCGCGTTCCAAAACTTTGCTTCGACAATCACAGAATAGGGATTTTCCTGGCCATCAACCATGTCCTGCTTCAAAGCATCGAAGGTCTCGCCCCAGGCCAACGCCGTCACGCGCGCACCGAAGCTTAAGTAAGTAGCCATCATTAGTCGATTCTGAGGCGTTCGGATAAGCATCCCTTTGATATCGTCCAAGCGTGTAATCGGCTTTTTTGAGTTGCTTAAATGACGAAAGCCACCAATCAGCCATCCGACCGCTCTTACCTGATACCGCACCGCAATGATGTTGTTAATATCGCGCAACATGTAATCGCTAAAGAGGAGCTTGTTCGCCGCGGCCGTATCGGGAAAGATGTACGGGAGCATCAAAAAGTCGAGAATACTGGCTTTCCGTGACGCATTCCCTGAAGCAATGATCGTACAGTTTATGTGAGTCGAACTTCCCGGGGGGATGGTTCCATACATCACCATATTCATATTCGTCTCTTCACCACGGATATTCGGAAAGTCCGGATTGCCGATGAAGTGGTTTTGGGTAGTCAACTGACCTTTCGAATATGCTTCCAAATGCTCGCTGAATTTTTCAAGGGCCGTGACGTGCAGAGATCCCTTTGGGGCTTCGGTACTACAGATAAACTTCCTGGGGGCGGCGTCGAGATGGGCAACAGATAGTATTGATACCAAGACAGAATACAGGACCTTCCTTACCAGTGACTTCATTTTTTAGGTATTCCTTTTTTCATCCGGTGAGTCCGGAATTGTTATATCGCTGATAAATGCTGTTGGGTAGGAACTATTACACACGAGAAAATAAATAAATCAGGAATAGAGCAAGAATAGCGCATACCGACGAAAGTGCAGGTTTTCGTTAATGCTCCTGCCGTAGCCAAACAGATTATGGCATTTTTGAGGATAGGTTTAGTTAGAGGGTTTGCTTAGAGGATCTACTGCAGGCCGCAAATGTGTCTTCCACTTCGACCCGGCTCAAGATAAAAAATGGGAGAAACGTATGTGGTAACAGGAGATGACACGGTAAAACGGTAGAGCTATCCTGGCGTAAAACCTTAACTCGCGCTCAGGACTTCCTTAGTTGGGCGCCCGACACCTGACTTCAGACTCCCGACTGAAACAACTACAAATCCATCACTTCGACGATAACCGTTTTCGCGATAAATCCGAACACACCCAAGCCCAGGGCAAAGAACAGTACAGCGGTACCAAAGCGTCCTGCGTTTGAACGTTTGGCCAAATCCCAAACAATGTAACCCATGTAAAGAATCAAGGCACTGATACCAACGTAAAGGGAAATACTTTCGAAGAGCTCGACCGACATGGCGACTACCTTTTACTACCGGAAATATGGGAACAGGGCCTGCTGACACGTCTTTTTTACAGGCTCTCAAACGCTACGCGGATGTTACAAAACAGGATTAGAATAATCAGACTAATTTAAGTTTTTTGACGTGGAGATTCCGGTGGGTAATATCGTTCGGCGAGTTTGTCAGGAGAGGTGCCCAAGGCATAGGCAAGGCGCAAACGCCACATCAGCAGAATAGTTTTCCATATGCCCTCCCGCTCCCATTTTCTGGCAGCGGTCAGCACCGGCGATTTAAAACGAATGGGGCGGGCCTGGCGACGCATCCGGGCGCTAAACTCAACATCCTCCATCAAGGCCTGATCAGGAAATCCACCAATAGCATCGAAGGCCTGGCGATGCACAAAAATCGCCTGATCACCGGTAGCAATGCCGGACAGAGCAGAACGCCAGTTAATAAACCAAGCAATCATCCGAAAGGGCCAGGCAGGGTTATCAAACCGAACATCGAAGCGTCCCCAAAGCACTTCCGCTCTCTCGCTTGACGATTCCAGCGTGTTGAACAGACCCAAGGCATCGGCTGGCAATCGGGTATCTGCGTGCAGGAAGAGCAGGCATTTCCCGCTAGCAAGCTTAGCCCCCCGATTCATTTGTCTGGCCCTGCCGGGCTCAGACTGTTCGATACGAAGATTTTCCGCGCCCAGATTTCTGAGAAGTGTCACCGTTGCATCGGAGCTGCCGCCGTCTACGACGATCAGTTCGACATCCTTTGAATTCAGGACAGCGGCGTTGTCACGATACCAGGCGGCAATCCCCTCGGCTTCGTTCAGTACCGGAACAATGATGCTTACCGCTTTTACAGACGCGGTCAAAGCGCGCCGCCGCAGCTGCTACCCTGTCCCGCGGTACAACCGTAGCAATGATCTGCCACGACAATGGGTTTTCCACTTATATCATGATTGATCAGCTCCGACAGATGCACGCGTACCTTGTCGCTACCTATCAACCTGGAAGAACCTTCCATTTCCGGCGAAGTCATTGGCATGTCGAGCATCTGGTTAAAATCGCAATCGTATACATATCCCTGCCAGTCTACGCTGATAATAGATCGACACATGACCGAATGCAGGTTGTCATGGGAATAGGCGCTCTTTAACAGATCCATATAATTTTCAAACTCACCCTTGGAGAGCAGCACACTGCCGAAACGGCTGATAGGCATATTGGTCATGGTAAACAGATGATCAAACGAAACGTCGAAATGCTCTGCCAGCTCGCGTTTGTAATCCGCCTCCAAGGTATCCTGGGGCGGCGGCAGAAAGGGACCTCCCGGGTTATACACAAGACTCAGGGCCAGATCAGGATTGCCCTTGCCATAGCCAACTTTGTTCAAGAGATGCAAGGCTTCGATACTGCCGTCAAACACGCCCTTTCCCCGTTGCTTATCGACATTGTCCTGGGTATAGCAAGGCAAGGACGCCACCACCTCAACGCCCTGCTCCGCCAGGAAGTCAGCCATGTCCTCAAAGCCGGGTTCCAGCAGTATGGTCAGGTTACAGCGATCCATAACATGCACACCCCGTTTTCGCGCCGCGATCACCAGCTCCCGAAAATGCGGGTTCATTTCCGGCGCTCCGCCTGTCAGGTCCAGAGTCTTGATCTGCTGTGCATCGATATAGTCGAGCAGCACAGCGATATTCTCGGCGTTCATTTGTTCTTTACGCGTAGGTCCGGCATTGACATGGCAATGGGTGCAACTGAGATTACAGAGGTAGCCAAGGTTGACCTGAAGGGTCTCCAGCTTTCCCCTCCGTAATGCAGGAAAATCCGTATCGAGTAAATGAGGTCGAGTATCTAGCATAAAGCCCTAATCGTCTGAGTGATGATAAATAACGGTCACCCCCTATACATCGCAAAAACACAGGGGACAGGATGTAAACAAGTATGACACGAAGATGAGCAAATTGTTCCTTCAGGATATTTAGCTATGCTTATAAGGCAAGAAGCAAATACACCTTGCATAGAGGAATCTTTTCCCAATGCGAAACGCCTTCATTAAAACCAGCATAGTCCTGTTTTTGAGCAGCTGTTTTCTGAGTGTGTTCGCCAGGGCTGCTCCGCCAAAACTCAATTATCTGGTGGTCAAAGATCTCGCCGTGCCGTTTCAGATTTCGGAAGGAGATCAATCCAAGGGCGGCATTGTCTCGGACATCGTTGAAGCCATTGCCGAAGACGCAGAGTTTCAGCTTCATCCCATTGTTGGTTCAACGGATCGCGTCTATCGTCTGATCAAAGAAGCTGCCACCTCTCCCTGGATCGCTTACGATGCCAAAGTCTGGAATGCCCTGAGTCCCAACGGGGAAATCCTCGAGGAGCCGGTATTCGAAGTCACCCATTCCATGGCGACCTGCAATATGAGCATTCCGGAAATTCATAGTTCCGAACGCCTGTTTGGCTACAACATCGCCATCCTCAAAACCTTTAACTATCCGGAATTGCGAAAGCTGGAGAAAGATAATCAAATCACACTGACACCCGTGCGCAATTACCGGCAGGGTTTTGCGCTCACCGAATATCACCGTGCTGACGGCTTTGTGGAAATGAGCATGCGACTGCATTACAACCGCAAAGCCTTGCAGGTCGATGCTGAATGTTTGCGCTTTTTGGACGTCAGCGCTTTGATAGAGCCTTATTTTATTTTCCTCTCGGTGAACAAGGACATGCCGGCGCATATGAAAAACCTGATTCTGGAGAGCCTCAGAAAACACAAGGCTTCGGGTAGGGTCAATCAAATCGTCAAACGCTATACAGGGCATTGAGCAAGCGTTATTCTAGCGGCTCGCTAGGTCTAAACTATCTCCGACTCTTTTCTATGAATGCGCACTGCTCAGATCTGGTTCAAGTGATTCACTGGATCAACGCCAATGGCTGGAGCCCTGCTACCAGCACCAATTACTCCATGAGACATCCGGAAAATCCGGAGCTCTGTTACGTATCCCGTTCGGGCGTTGATAAATCCACCTTCAAGGAAAGCGACTTCATTCTGATGGACCTGCAGGGCCACCAGGTTGATCAGGAACATTTGCAAAAAGCATCAGCGGAAACCGCCCTGCATCTGACCCTGTTACAACGCAGCGATTGCAGCGTCGTGCTACATACCCATTCGCTGGCTGACACCCTGCTGTCGCGGAAACATGGTGCGCATGGACACATCGAACTGGCAGGCTATGAACTGCTCAAAGGCCTCAGGAATATCGATACCCACGACACTCGCGTTCAAGTCCCGATTCTGCCCAATACCCAGGACATTGAGTCCATGAGCGAGGATCTAAAACAGCTCCTGGCTGATGCAAGCTTAAATTCAGGTTTTCTGATAGAAAGCCACGGTTTTTACACCTGGGGTCGATCACTCGCCGAAGCGAAACGGCATCTTGAGGTGTTTCAATTTCTGTTTCAGTGCGAATGGGACATGCAACGAGTTATCCGGTAAGCGCGCTCTCCTACTGGTGCAGCTTTTATCGATCATCGCTTAATAGACTTTCAGGACATTCAACATGGCAATACTCACTATCCCCGACGAGAACCGGCGCATCGAAGATCCGGAGCAGATCAAACAGTTTCTGGCGGAGTTGGGCGTGTTATTTGAACAATGGGAAACACCGGCCACATTGTCTCAGCAAGCGAACGAGGACGAAATTCTCGATGCCTACGAATCGGTACTGACTCCCTACATGAAAAGACATGGCTACGAGGTGGCAGACGTCGTCAATATCCATCCGGACATTGAAAACTATCCTGCCATTCGCGAAAAGTTTCTTGCCGAACACACTCATTCCGAAGATGAGGTGCGCTTTTTCGTCGATGGCGAGGGTTTGTTCTGGTTCAACATGGCGGGCGCACCGGTGTTCAGCCTGCTGTGTCAAAAAGGTGATTTGATATCCGTTCCAAAGAACACGCCGCATTGGTTTGACGCCGGCGCCGAAAAGCCCAATGTTAAGGCTATTCGAATTTTTATCGATCCGGCGGGATGGGTGCCTCATTACACGGGGTCGGGAACGGAGCAGCGTTACCTATGATTCAGGCCATTGTCACCGACATCGAAGGCACAACCACTTCCGTCGCCTTCGTCTACGATGTGCTGTTTCCCTATTTTTCCGAAAAACTCGCCGAATTACCCAAGCTGAAAGACCAGCCTGAGGTTGCAGCCTGCTTTGAATCCATCAAAGCTCAGCTGAGTAAAGGCGCGCATGCCGATCCCAGTGACAGCGATGTACTGCAACAACTGCAAGAGTGGATAGACGCCGACAAGAAAGAGACCGCTCTGAAAACCCTTCAGGGCATTGTCTGGAAACATGCCTACGAACAAGGTGAGATCAAGGGGCACGTCTACGATGATGTACCAGGCGCACTAAAGCAATGGCAGCAGGAAGGCATAACACTGGCGGTGTATTCTTCCGGTTCTGTTGCCGCACAAAAGTTGTTATTTTCCTACTCTGAGCACGGCGACTTGAGCCCCTGCTTTACTTATTACTTCGATACCAACATAGGTCACAAACGTGAATCCGCGTCCTATCGAAACATCCAGCAAACACTGGAGCTGCCCGCAGACACAATTCTGTTCCTCTCAGATATTGAAGCCGAATTGGATGCCGCCCGTGAAGCAGGCTTCCAGACCCTGCAGCTGTTGCGGCCGGGCAATGAGAAATCCCAGCGTCACCCGGGCGTTGAGAATTTTTCTACCATCGATCTCAGGCCCTACGAATCCACACCCAAGTCCACAGCCGAATAAAAAGGAGCACACATGAAGTTCGACAATATTCTCGAAGCCATTGGCAATACCCCCCATATTCGCATCAACCACTTATTCCGCGATGACATTGAAGTCTGGATGAAAGTGGAGCGCTTCAACCCGGGCGGGAGCATCAAAGACCGTATCGGCCTGGCAATGATTGAGGCTGCCGAACGCGACGGCCTGTTAAAACCGGGCACGGTCATTATTGAGCCCACATCCGGCAACACCGGGATCGCTCTGGCACAGGCGGCGGCGGTGAAAGGCTACCGTCTGATCCTCACCATGCCTGAGTCCATGTCAATTGAACGTCGCAAATACATGAAGGCACTGGGCGCCGAGCTGGAACTGACGCCAAAGGAAAAAGGCATGGGCGGTGCCATTGAGAAAGCCAAAGAACTCGCCGAAAGCATCGCTGACAGCTGGATCCCCCAGCAGTTCGAGAATCCTGCCAACGTGGTGGTACATCGGGAAACCACGGCACAGGAAATCCTCAGGGATTTTCCCGACGGTCTGGATTACATGATCACAGGCGTTGGCACCGGCGGTCATATTACCGGTTGTGCGGAGGTACTATCGGAAGCCTACAGCAACTTGCAAACCTTCGCCGTTGAGCCGGAGAAATCCCCCGTCATCAGCGGTGGGGAAAAAGGACTGCATCGACTTCAAGGCATTGGCGCGGGCTTTATTCCCGGCGTATTGAATACCGACATCCTGAGCGGAACCATTCAGGTGTCTGAGGAAGATTCCTTCGATATGGCCAGACAATGCGCACAGAAAGAAGGCATATTTGTCGGTATTTCTTCTGGCGCGACCCTGGCTGCCGTGAAACAAAAGCAGGATGACATGCCAGCGGGCAGCAAAGTCCTGATCTTCAGTTACGATACCGGCGAGCGCTATCTGTCCATCGAAGATCTGTTCTAAATCGCTCCATCAATGAGACTCCGAACGGAGTCTCATTGTTTTCTGAAATCCGAAGGCCGGCAGTCCATCCAGCGGCGAAATACCCGAGAGAAGTTGGAGGTATCCTGAAAACCCAGTCGTTCCGCAATCTGTTCAATAGCCATGGCAGAGTTATGCAGGTACCAGCAGGCCAGCTCCTTCCTGACTTCATCCAGCAACTGTTGATAGTGGCAACCCTCGGCTTTGAGGTGACGTATCAGGGTACGCTCCGACATGTTGAACATACCGGCAAAGCCCTGCAGGGTTGGATATGGCGGACCGCATTCGAATAGACGACGCTTGATGCGTTCGGACAGATCCCCACCCTGGCTGGTTTTTTTCAGTAGCTGCTCACATTCACGAATGGCATTGCGGTAAGCAAATTCATCAGCAGTCAGACAGTGGATATCCAGCGCCGTTCTCGGCAAATCCACCTGACACAGTTCCGCACCGAACTCAAAGGTAATTTCCGGATAACGAAAGCGATACAAGCGGGACCATTCGGGTTCTTCAAAAGGAAATCGCACACGTATATCTTCCAACATACGTGATGAGGTTTTGTTGAGCATATCCTGAAACGAGCCCAGCAACATGGCCTGGATAAACTCCCTAAGCTCTGCGGTGTCCACCGTTTCGATCAGATTGAATAGGGCGCGATCGCCCTGCTCATCCAGTTCAAATGTGTACAGGGAAATGCGTGTCGGCATCGCCCATTCCACCAGCTGAAAGGCTTCACGCACGGTAGGGGCAGCGAGCGCTCCGTAACCCAAAGGCCCGTGGGATGACACCTGGATGATGGATGAAATTTCGAGCCCGATCCAGGGGCATTCAGTCAGCTCAATCGCCCGCAAACTCAGGCGCCGAAACTGATCGAAATTAATAAAGCGCTGAGCCTCCAGCAGCTGGTCCCAGCTCAAACTGTTTCCCACAAACAGCTCATCAAGCTTGTAGCCCTTGTTGCGCATATGCGCGCACAGCAATCTGGGATAGGCCGGATGAATGGAAGGTTGCAACCATTGGGTACGAACTGCACTGTCTTCGCTGCTTGGCATTGGGAGCCTCTGATTCAGGGTTTTAGACTCAAGGCGTTTCTGGCAATAAATGACGATAGCTACTCTGACAGCCGTATTTGAATGTGTAACAGCGAGCTCAATTCGTCAAATACTCCATTTTTTATGTCACTTTATGACGACTACTTGCCAGTTTCAACGGTTATTTTTTATTCATACTCTGTATTTAATTACGCTCAGAGAAAAACAAAAACTGAAATACACAGGAGCCTGATATGAGTAATGCCGGTACTTTCATCGCTGATAACGGTGATGTTTACGTCGACAAGAAACGCCACATGTGGCTGGTGTCTTTAATGATTCCGGCTATGGCGGTTGCGGGACCATTGCTGTTTATCGAAACCGGAAGCGAGTTATGGCTCTGGGCGTTTATCGTCATGTGGTATGTGGCCTTCCCCATCGTCGATTTCTTTATGGGCGAAGACACCAGTAACCCGCCCGAGTCTGTCGTCCCCAAACTTGAGGCCGACCCCTACTACCGTTATATCACCATGCTTCACGTGCCCATCGTGATCGCTACCTTTATTTTCTGCGGCTGGTTTGTTGCCAGTTATGATATGAGCGTTGGGGGTTATATCGCGACAGCTCTGGTAGCTGGCTACATCGGCGGACACGGCCTCAACATCGGTCATGAGCTGGGTCACAAGAAAAACAAGATCGACCAATGGATGGCCAAGATTGTGCTGGCTCCCGCCGCCTATGGTCATTTTTTTATCGAGCATAATCGCGGCCACCATAAACACGTGGCAACCCCCGAAGATCCCGCCTCATCCAAAATGGGGGAAAACATCTACCGCTTTGCACTACGTGAACTGCCCGGAGCAATCTATCGCGCATTCTTTATTGAGCGTGATCGCTTGCGCAAAGAAGGCAAATCACCCTGGAGTCTGAACAATGAATTTCTGCAGACCATGAGCATGACCATTGGTGCCTACGTTGCCATGGGACTGTGGCTGGGCCCGGAAGTCGTCCCCTATCTGATTCTTTCCGCCTTCTGGTCCATGTGGCAACTGACGTCAGCGAACTATGTTGAGCACTACGGACTGCTACGTAAGAAACTTCCGAGCGGCCGTTATGAACGTCCACAACCTCACCACAGCTGGAACAGCAACCATATCTTTTCCAACTGGGCCCTGTTTCACCTGCAGCGTCACTCCGACCACCATGCCAATGCCACTCGCAGCTACCAGTCGCTACGCCACTTCGATAACCTGCCATCCTTTCCCAACGGTTATTTTGGCATGTTCCCGGTCGCCTATATTCCCTGGCTCTGGTTCAAGGTGATGGACAAACGGCTTATCGATGTAACCGGCGGTGATATCAACAAGATCAACATATTGCCTTCCAAAAAGCAGCAGCTGATTGAGAAGTACGGATTACATGAAGGCAGCGAAAACGAGGCACCTTTAGCAGCATAAAACCCTCAGGCCTGTGGATGTCTTTGGAATCAATTCCCGAGACACCCACAGTTTTTTTATCGGATACCCTTTTCTTCCGCATCCCGGCCTTCCCTTTCCTTTCACTTGCGTTAACATACCTTCCTCAAAACATGGATCCAAACACGCAACAGGGAACCCTATGAACGCAGTACCGCTTTCTGTCCTTAAATCTCTATCCTTTATTACCCTACTGTCTTTTGTTTGCGCCTGCGGAGGCGGCTCTGGAGATGAAGATTCCTTGCGGAGTTCAACCGATTCCAATGTCGCCCGTTCAGGCGAAGTCAGCGCCAGTTTCAATGAAGACGATGCCGATCTGGTGAATGATGGCGTCACCTCCGGTCTATTCTGGGGCGGCAACATCGCCAGTGATTTTGTACAGATTGATTTTGGTGAGCTTAAAAGCGTTTCGTCCGTTCGCGTTTTTACCAACGCAACTGGCTTCGATTCCATGAACCCGGACAAATGGATTGAATTATCAGAAGACGGTTTGAACTGGATGACCACTGCCCAGCCCGCGGATGGTGATTTAGCCTGTGGCACCTATTCCAGCGATGCGGATTCCATCTATTGTGAACTGGCCACGCGCTTTGACGCCCAATATATCCGCTTCCGCCTTTCGGCAGTGAGTCCGGGCACCATCAGAGTCTATGAAATGGTAGTATCGGGACGCTGAGCATAGCGCTCTTGAGAAGCTGCAAGCGGACGGCTATCATGTCGCCCGTTTGCGAATCAGACCTAACCTGCCCAACATTCAGCTGGGTGGAACCGGAGATAGCGGAAGCGAAGCTTTCGTCTGGTTGAAGTAGAACGTTTTAACCGAAGAAGAAGTCCAGATGACCGGCTTATCTGGCTGCGTCATTCCCGCGAAAGCGGGAATCCATGTCAGTTTGACCCGACGACACAATGGATCCCCGCCTGCGCGGGGATGACGATGGAAGTTGCACCAAAGTCCTTATAAGATTTCGGAAAAGCAGGAGGCTCCTGTTCAACTTTGATCGAAATTTAATTAAGAGTTCGCATTACCCGCCCAACACTCAGCTGGGTGGATGCGGAGATAGCGGAAGCGAAGCTTTCGTCTGGTTGAAGTAGAATGTTTTAACCGAAGAAGAAGTACAGATGACCGGCGTACCAGGCTGCGTCATTCCCGCGAAAGCGGGAATCCATGTCAGTTTGACCCGACGACACAATGGATCCCCGCCTGCGCGGGGATGACGGCAAGAAGTTGAACCAAAGTCCTTATCAGACTTCGGAAAAGCAGGAGGCTCCTGTTCAACTTTGATCGAAATTTAAAAAAGAGTTCGCATTACCCGCCCATAGCTCAGTTGGGTGGAACCGGAGATAGCGGAAGCGAAGCTTTCGCCCGGTGGAACGACTGAAATCTGTGATTTCAGGCTGGACCCCGTCAGGGGGAGCGTCCCGGAAAGCAAAGCTTTCCCTTCTCGACTTGGATCGAGAATTAATTAAGAGTTCGCATTACCCGCCCATAGCTCAGCTGGGTGGAACCGGAGATAGCGGAAGCGAAGCTTTCGCCCGGTGGAACGACTGAAATCTGTGATTTCAGGCTGGACCCCGTCAGGGGGAGCGTCCCGGAAAGCAAAGCTTTCCCTGCTCGACTTGGATCGAGAATTAATTAAGAGTTCGCATTACCCGCCCATAGCTCAGCTGGATAGAGCGTCCCCCTCCTAAGGGGAAGGTCCCAGGTTCGAATCCTGGTGGGCGGGCCAATTCCATAGCGTCCTTCCCTAGTACCAAAACAGACTAGACTACCAACTCAACGCAGCACCGGTCTGATACTCCGTTACACGCGTTTCGAAGAAGTTATTCTCCTTGCGCATGCTAGCCTGCTCATCCAACCAATCGAGCCTGTTTTCCGCTCCGGGAAAAAGCTCCGGCAGGTGCTGCTGCCTAGCGCGGCGGTTGGCAATAAAACGGAACAGAGCTATGTAGCCCTCAGCACTGTAGCCAAGAATCGGGTCTTTCAGCAAAATATGAGGGCCTGAGCCTGCCATAATTAGTAAGATAAAATCGCCAGGAGTTATTTGAGAAATGCTTCGAATTGAATACGAGTTACTCCATAAATAAATCTTGGTGGTTTTATGAAGTTGCAACCCAACAGTAATATGTCATTGTTAACTTTGAAAAAGTCTATCCGGCAATAAAAATTTTTTAGTTTAGTATTGAGAACACACGACATGGACAGGTTAGCAACAAATATCCCCGACCACGTTTTTCTTCTTCTTTTTGTTTTCTTTCTATCTCCTACATCATATGCCACTTGGGAATCTGGCGCCGGACGGGGGGAAGTCGGTGAACTCGTTCTTACAGTCTGGAATACACTCGATGATAAGTCCTTTACACAGGATTTGGGTATCCAAGTGAGCAACCCGGTAATTATGGAAACCAATGGATTCCAGCTCGAATTGAATCACGATGGTTTAGAGCATGTTGGCGGCACTGCTGCAGCAGGCGTTCTAATGTGGAACATTGCTGGAAACGCTTTCGATCCTGAAGGAGTTAGCGAGAACTCAGATTTTTCTTATTATTCTTCCTATCTCACTCAAACCAGCGATCCCAGACCAGCCACCCATTCCCACGCCTTGCTCGGCTCAAATTCTACTCATCGATTTGAAGACTACAAAAACCATCTCGAATCTTATGGAGCAGTCGTTGGAACAGTTGATGATCCGGTTTATTTACTTGAAGGACGAAGAAGTGCCGCCCTCGAATATTATTGGGGATCCAGCGTCAGGGGCTGGACAAACTATGGAATGGTAAACGAAACTGCTACCCAGAATGGGCGTTCCCTCTATGCTTACAGTTTCAGATTGGATGCATACGGTTCTGGCGTCACGCTGCAGTCTGGCTCCCAATGGACACTTGATGCCACAAATGGCGTATTGAGCTACGGCACCATGTCTTCTGTGCCGCTGCCGGCAGGAATTTGGCTTTTTCTTTTCGGTCTAGGCTGTATATGGTTTGGCAAAAATAGAGTCAACTGAAACTAGTTGTCGATAGCAGTATTGACGCATTGACAATAACCTTGAACTGTTTAGCGTATAACCAATAACGGATTTTTTGGAAAACTCAATCCAGGCGCTTTTTCATATGATAAAGCAAGGTACCAACCGGACGGTCTTCGAGCACACCGAAGACCATGTAGCCCTGCTTCTCATAAAATTCACGCGCTTCCACAGTCTTCAGATAAGCAATCACCGCGCCCTGGGCGCGTCCATAGTCCTCAGCTTTTTCCAGCAACTCGGCGCCGATACCGCGACCGCGAAACGGCTCGTCTACCCAGAGTGTGTCGATTTCCAGTCCATCCCAGAATGCATTGGCGAGAATGCCGCCCACGAACTTTTCTGAGGCACCGTACAACACATACATGAAGGGTTTGTCTTCGCTTTCATCCGGAAGCGGCGCGATGGTTTGAAGATGCGCATGAAAGCGTTGCGCCAACAAGGCTTTTTGCTCGCGGGAAGGTCCTTCTATCAGTTCGTAGTCCATGGCGGTGGTCAATCAGATGCAGGAAATGAATCAGGACAGCAGCTCTCGGTTACTTTGCCGTAAAACAATAGAAAGTGCTAGCTTGGCTGCAATAAATGTAACCTGATTACTTGGGTGCCAGTCCCATATCATCCAGCCGCATCAGGATTTCCGTTCGATGCTTGCGTGCAATCTGTTGCCAATGCACGCCTTCCTGGGCCCCCATCATCGCATATAGCATATTCAAACTGAGCCCCGGCATGGTCCCATGCAGGTGCCGATAGATCTCAAAGACATCCGCCTCCAAAAACGCCTCAACACTATGGATACCAACTGATTCGAGCATCGCTTCGCTCTTCTCACCGAGTCCTTTCAGATCACGCAAGCGTTTCAATCGTCTGCTCATATCCCTCTTCTCTTCTTCTAGCCAGCGCCTATCATTTATGCATCAGGCATCCACATAAACAGTCTTCTTTATCTCCAGCCCCAAGCGCTTACCGAGACGCATTAAGTTGGCTCGATCCGTTTGCAAGATCCTTGCGGCAGCCGCCCAGTTTCCCCCTGTGCGTTCTAATGTGGCAACAATCAAATGCCGCTGAAAATCTTCTGTTGATTCTCGAAGCCCTTTCGATCCATTCAGCTCATCTTTCAGCTCATCCTTAGCCATTGCAGAATCAGCACCTTCATCCTGTGCTTCAAGATTGTTTCTGTTGCGATGAGTCACAACAGACTGTGCCATGACACCACAATCTTCGGGTCCCAGTGTTACCACATCCTTTTCGGGCTGACGGGCTTTGGCTGCCAGTGCCGCACGACTAATGACATGCTCCAGCTCCCGCACGTTACCGGGCCAGGACAGCTGCTTTAGCTGGCTCAGTGTCTGGGGAGAAATTTTGAGCTGGCGAATTCCAAGTTGACGCTTGATGCGTTCAGCAAAAAAACCGACCAGAAGATGCAGATCCTCAATTCGCTCAGACAAGGCCGGAACGTTCAGCGGATACACGCTCAATCGATGATAAAGATCTGCACGAAAACGTCCTGCAGCCACTTCTTTCTCAAGATTCCTGTTGGTCGCGGCAATGACTCGAACATCAACACGCTGTACCTGATCCTGCCCTAGGGGCTGGATTTCACCGCTCTGAAGCGCTCTTAATAATTTGCTTTGTATGGCCAGTGGTAGTTCACCTACTTCATCCAGAAACAGGGTGCCGCCATCTGCCAGACTGAATTTCCCCTCCCGGTTTGCAGAGGCGCCTGTGAAAGCCCCTTTGACATGCCCAAACAGCTCACTTTCCACCAGCTGTTCCGGCAGTGCTGCACAATTTATCTGTACAAGAGGCTGTAGTGCGCGAGCGGACTCCTGGTGCAATTGTTGCGCAACCAGCTCCTTACCGGTACCCGTCTCGCCCTGAATCAGTACCGTAAAATCCGACGCTGCCACCACACTGATAGCACGTTTGAGGTTTTGCATAACTGCGCTATCACCGATCAATTCATGAGCTTGCAGTTGGGCCTTACTTAACTCTACGGCAACTCGCTGACTATGACTGACCTGATGCTCAAGCAGCTCCAGGGTCAAAGCAGTTTGCAAAGAGGCCGACGCCAGGGCAGACAATAAATGCAGCGTTCTGGGTTCCAGCCTCTCAAACGCGCCCGTATCAAGGCTATCCAGCGTCAACACGCCCAGCAACTCCTGATCATAACGTAGCGGCAAACCCATACAGGCATGCACAGGGAGATCACCACTGCGAGCCAGTAGCAGACCATCATAGGGGTCCGGCAATGTCGAATTCCGGGGGAACACCAGCGGTTCACTGGCGGCACAAATCTGAGCGAATCGCGGATGATCGGCAATGGTAAAACGCCGACCCGCCACATCGGGCATCAAACCTTGCAAAGCCAAAGGTTTCAGTTGAGCGTTTTCGACCACCAGCAATGCAATGGCATCACAGGGAATCAATTTACGAATACGATCCAGCAGGCGCTCGAAACGATCATTGCTTGTCATACTTCGACTCAGATCCAGAGCGAGCTCGATCAGGGCAGATTGGGAAAGATCAACAGACATGCTATCTACTCCGGCAAACATATAGAGTCTTTATGACACGTTATTGGCATTTTAACAACATAATTATGTAGTGATTAGGACTCTCACATAGACCAACTTTAACCTATATATCTGTTTTTATTATCTTTTTGTACATGGCAAACCCTTTGCAATGAAGGACTTCAAGTAATCAACTATCACTCGTTCCAGATAAGGAGCCGCTATGTATTCACACTTTACAATGTCGCCCCACCTACCCGATATTCAGCACGCGAGCGCCTATCAACGTTGTCTCCTGGTCGGGAACTGGCTGATGCTGCTATCACTGTTTCTGATTATTGCCAGTACCGTAGTCGCTTATGGCTTTGAGCAAAAACTGGGGCTGGCCAGCATCATTGCCGCACACATCATCACCATCGTGATGGCTGCCTTTCTCAAGCTCGGCTACGTGATGCGTTGCATTGCGTTACGAGCCTTTGGCAGTGAGGCCTTCTGATGTTTCACCACGCCCTATGGAATCTCGCCTTCCGACCCTGGTTTCTAATTGCCGGCATATCTGCCGTCGTGGGCATGGGAGCCTGGCTCGGCTTTCTGAACGGTTATGTCACGCTAGGCAACGCATTACCTCCCGGCCTTTGGCACGGAGAAATGATGGTGTTCGGGATGTTTGTCAGTGTGCTGACCGGTTTCCTGTTTACCGCAGTACAAACCTGGACAGGCCTGCGCAGCCTGCATGGAATTTATCTCGCACTCATGACAGCAAGCTGGCTCGGCATACGCGCCATGATCTGGGTAAACAAAAGTGCCCTGCTTCCTTTCATACTCGCTGGTCTCGCTGCCTGGTGGCTACTGATGATCGGCCTGTTTCTGAGTTTTTTGCTGCGCTCAGGAAATCACCGCAACCTTCCTATTGTTGTTATCTTAAGCCTCATAGGCAGCTTCCAATGTTTGTTGTTCTACCAGGTGTACTCCGGTGATGTATTGCATGCACATCATGCTCTGCATTTGGCCATCCTTGTCTTTGCGGTACTGAGTATGTTGATTGGCGGCCGCGTGATACCTATGTTCACACGCAACGGCCTTGCACGCATCAACATACATCGACCGGAAGTGTACGCCCGATTTTGGCTGGAGCGCGGGGTTGTCGCAACAAGCCTCCTTGCGCTCGCGCTCTATGCCAGTTTGCCTGTTTTTCAATGGTCGAAAACAGCGGGGCTAGTTCTCGTGCTACTTGGCGTGTTGAATCTGTATCGGTGGCTGAGATGGTTTTCCATATCGGTCCTCCGGGTCCCCCTACTCTGGTCACTGCATCTTGCCTATGCGGGAATTGCCAGCGGATTGATAGGTATCGGACTGGGTTTGTTGCTTGACTCCCGTCTCTCGATCGAAGCCTTACACGGTCTCGCCATCGGCGGTCTCGCCTTGCTGATGCTAAGCATGATGACACGGGTTTCTCTCGGCCACACGGGAAGGCCTTTGCAAACGAGCCCCTTTATTCCCTGGACCTACGCCTTAATAGCCGCGGCCGCACTGGTTCGAATATTCGTTTTTGTCATCGCCGACTGGCACCAGATGATCACCCTGAGTGGTTTGCTCTGGATGACCGCTTTTACCGGATTCCTTCAGCAGTACTGGTTGATTCTTACACGACCCAGATTGAGCCAGTAAAGGAGAATGAAAATGAATGAATTAAGAAAGACTGATCTTACCTTCCAAAAACCGGGGCATATTCCAGATCAGCGTTGGAAAGAACATTTACGCTGGAGGGCAATTGTGGATGAAGAGTGCCGCTCTAATCAGCTGCGACAATGCATTCCAACTCACGAACGGACATCGTCAATTAAAAGTCAGTGAAGACCAGCGATTGACTCAAAGCGTCAATTGAGCGTCGGTGTGTTCAGATAGATCTTGATGCGCTGATCGTAGCCAAGTGCTTCGTAATCAGCGCCCCAATACTGGTGAACCAGATTGTCGATCAAACCACGCTTTTTCGCCTCTTCCAGTGCGGTGGTAATGGCATCCTGATAACGAACGCCCGCGAAGGGCCCAGTCTTGCTGAGATAAAACTGAAAGTCCCGCGCATAGACCAGAACCAGATTGCGCTCGATAGCCAGCTCAGGGTGCTGCTCACTTTCCAGAAGTATCTCGTTTAAACCGCGGGGAAAATAATCATACACGCGCCCAAATCGAAGCATGTCGTATATGTGCACCCAATTACTGCTGTTCTCGCTATAGCTCAGCTGATTGCTTTGCCATACTTTGGAATCAAACCATCCGGGCCCCATTGCCGCGACCAGACCGGATTGCCTTAAAGACTCAAGGTCGATGATCTGATCAAAATGCTGCTGGTCATCAGGACGGATCAGAAAAATTCGTTTTCCAATAAGACCGTTGGTCAGACCAACAGGAACAGGCAGGTATTTTTGGTTTCGTTCTTTCGACGCAATCGCCCAGATAGCCGACAACTCCCCTTGTTGCAGCATGATCGCTGCACGCTTTTGCGGCACTTCGCGTTTGGCAATGGTGACTCGAAAACCGGAATCCTCCAGAGCCTGCTGGATCAGATCATGAAAATAGACACATAATTTGGGATTCTCTGCCGTGACCGGCAGTACAAGATGAATAGTACGAGGTGAAGCAAACGCAGCGAGCGAAGCGAAACCGCAAACAATGATTAATAGAAACTGTACAACTTTCAAGCGCGAAACCACGTAACACTGCCCTGATACATCGGAGGCTAAACCCCGGCATTCATTTCAGTATAGACGCTTGCTGCCACGCAATCGTAACGTTCTATAGTTCAGGTGTTTCCAAGTATATTTTTGTGCGGGAATCATAGCCCAGGGTGGAAAAGTCCTGACCCCAATATTCGGATACGAGACTGTCGATAAGACCTCGCTTGCCTGCCTCTTCCAATGCCGCAGTGATGACTCGTGCGTACGCGCTGCCGGCAGCGGGCCCGAACTTGCTCAGATAAAAACGGAAATCGCGTTCGTATATCAACACCAGTTTGCGCTCAACGGCCAACTCGGGATGCAAGCGCGCTTCCACCAGAATCTCATTCAGTCCCCGGGGGAAGTAATCGAATTCACGGCCCAGTCTGAGCATGTCGTAAATCTGTTTCCAGTTGCCCGACTTTTCACGATACGCCAGTTGATTCAGCTGCCAGACCTGTGCATCAAACCACCCTTGCCCCATGGCTGCTACAAACCCTGATTCCCTCAAAGTGGACAAATCATTGATCTGATCGAAGAGTTTTTGTTCATCAGGTCGAATCAACAGGATACGCTTGCCAATGAGGCCGTTCGTTAAACCTACGGGAACTGCATGATATTCTTCGTTGCGTTGTTTTGACTCCACCAGCCAAAGTGCTGAAAGTCCTCCGTGCTGAAGCATCAGCACCGCCCGTTTCTGGGGAACAATAAGCTCTCGAATGATGACCTCATGCCCAGACGCTTCGAGCGCCTCTCGCATCAGGTCATGGAAAAACAAGTGCAGGCTGGGACTTTCGGCATAGATGGGCAGAACCAGATCTATCTTCTGAGCAGCTGCATGGAATGAAACAAAGCCTGCCATCACAAGTATTGCACCCGCGACTCGAAACCTGCTCCAGACTGCAACCAAAAAACTGCTTAGATACATACGCCCGCCAACTATCAGGAGTTATTCAAGTATAGTCGTTGAAAGCGATAGCCACGCAGTAGCGGCGAACAAAAAAGGCGCAGCCAGAGAACTGACTGCGCCTGCTTTGATTACTAAAATACCCGGTGATTAGCGTAGATCGAAACGATCCGCATTCATCACCTTGGCCCACGCCTTCACAAAGTCTCCGACAAATTTCTCCTTGTTATCATCCTGAGCATACACCTCAGCGTAGGAACGAAGTATGGAGTTTGACCCGAACACCAGATCGACACGCGTTCCGGTCCACTTCAGATCGCCACTGGCACGATCCCTCCCTTCATAGGTCTCGTCTTCAGTGGCACTGGGCTTCCATTCTGTCCCCATATCCAGAAGATTGACGAAGAAATCATTTGTCAGGGTTTCAGGACGCTTAGTAAATACACCATGTTTAGAGCCCCCGACGTTGGTACCGAGGACCCGCATCCCACCAACAAGGACTGTCATTTCCGGCGCCGTCAGGGTCAGTAGTTGCGCCCGATCCACCAGCATTTCTTCACCGGACACGGCATACTTCGCTTTTTGAAAATTGCGGAAACCATCGGCATAGGGTTCCAGCGGTTCAAAGGCGTCAACATCGGTTTGATCATCTGTCGCGTCTGTGCGACCGGGCGAAAAAGGCACGCTTACCGAGTGACCCGCATTTTTGGCCGCCTGTTCAACACCGGCACAACCACCCAGCACAATCAGGTCTGCCAAAGAAATCCGCTTGTTTCCGGATTGAGCCGAATTGAAATCAGACTGTATGCCTTCCAGTACACCAAGTACTTTTGCCAACTGAGCAGGCTGATTCACCTCCCAGTCTTTTTGCGGCGCCAGACGAATTCTCGCACCATTGGCGCCACCACGTTTGTCAGAACCACGGAAGGTGGAAGCTGACGCCCAGGCGGTTGATACCAACTCCCCGACCGACAGGCCTGATGCCTGAATTTTTGCTTTCAGATCGTCGACATCACTGTCATTGACCAGATCGTGGTCAACTGCAGGTACCGGATCCTGCCAGATCAATTCCTCATCCGGTACCAGAGAACCAAGGTAACGACTCACTGGCCCCATATCCCGATGGGTCAATTTATACCAGGCACGCGCAAAGGCATCTGCAAATTCATCCGGATTCTTGTGAAAATGCTCCGAAATCTTGCGGTAATCGGGATCTTCCCTCATGGCCATATCTGCAGTCGTCATCATGATACCCACGCGTTTCGACGCGTCTTCGGCATCTGGAGCATGGTCACCTTCGCTCAGGCCTTTGGGCACCCACTGGTTCGCACCGGCCGGGCTTTTCGTTAGTTCCCATTCGTAGCCCAGCAGTACATCAAAGTAGCCCATATCCCATTGAGTTGGATTTGGCGTCCAGGCGCCTTCGATACCGCTGGTGATGGTGTCGCTGCCTTTACCACTACCGTAAGTACTCTTCCAGCCAAAGCCCATTTCCTCAATCGGTGCACCTTCGGGTTCGGGCCCCACGTGCGCCGCATCACCTGCGCCATGGGCTTTGCCGAAGGTGTGTCCGCCAGCAGTGAGAGCAACGGTCTCATAGTCGTTCATCGCCATGCGGGCAAAGGTTTCCCGGATATCCTTTGCCGACGCCAGTGGGTCCGGATTGGCATTGGGACCTTCAGGATTCACATAGATCAAGCCCATCTGTACCGCTGCCAGGGGATTTTCCAGATCGCGTTCACCCGAGTAGCGGTTGTCGCCAAGCCAGGTATCTTCTGCCCCCCAGTAAATATCCTCTTCGGGTTCCCAGACATCTTCTCTGCCGCCCCCGAATCCGAAGGTTTTTCCACCCATGGATTCGATAGCGCAGTTTCCGGCGAGAATCATCAGATCGGCCCAGGACAGTTTTCGTCCGTATTTTTTCTTGATCGGCCAAAGCAGACGCCTCGCCTTATCAAGATTACCATTGTCCGGCCAACTGTTGAGCGGAGCAAAACGCTGGGTACCAGATCCGGCTCCACCACGTCCATCACCAATACGATAGGTCCCTGCACTGTGCCAGGCCATTCGGATAAAAAGTGGGCCATAATGACCATAATCAGCGGGCCACCAGTCCTGAGAATCAGTCATTAAGGCATACAAGTCCTGTCGCACAGCTTCCAGGTCCAGCTTTTTAAATTCTTTGGCGTAATCGAAGTCATCCCCCATAGGATCACTTTTGGAATCATGTTGATGCAGTATCTTGAGGTTGAGCTGGTTCGGCCACCAGTCTTCATTCGTGGTGCCGCTTCCTGCGGTGTGATGAAAGGGACATTTGCTTTCATTGCTCATAACTTGTTCTCCTGACCTGGTTTAATAGGTACTGCTTTGATTAGTACAGTTATAGTCCCCTCCCCAGCGTTTGGAAAATCGATAAATATGAACGTGTTCTTCCATTTTTTAGTAGTACAGCCAATCTGAGTTTAGCGCAGCGTGCTGCCAGTAAAAATCAGTGTTCCAGGATCCTCTCTGGCGGTCACAACCATGCTTAGGTTAAATAGGCGCGACGGAATGCTGTGTACATCAAGGAGGTTTACCAAATGAGTTTTACCGAGAACAAGTATCAGGTCGTTCGCAATGCCGTGAGCGCCGAGCTGATCGATTTCTGCTTCAACTATTTCATGATCAAGCGCCAGGCGGTCGCCTACCTCTACCGTAACCGGATTCTCAACGAATCCCCGCTGCTGGGAGCATGGCAACAGGACGTACAGGTTCCGGGAGTTTACAGTCACTATGGCGATATGGTGATGGAGACCCTGCTGGTCAAAGTGCTGCCGCTGTTAAATCATCATTCCGGACTGGATCTGATCCCCACCTATTCCTATGCCCGGGTCTATGAAAATGGAAACGAACTGGCACGTCACAAGGACAGACCCAGCTGCGAGATTTCCGCGACACTCAATCTTGGTGGCGACCCGTGGCCGATCTTTATTGATCCGACGGGCAGCGACAACGTCATCGATATCAAACAGAACAAAATCAAACCCGACGCACCGGAGGGTGTTCAGGTAGATCTCCAACCGGGAGACCTCTTGCTTTACTCAGGATGCGAACTGGAACACTGGCGGGAACCCTTCGACGGCAAAATCTGTGCACAGGTTTTTCTGCATTACAATCATCGCAACGGCCCCTATGGCAAAAGCCATCTTTACGATAAGCGCCCCATGCTGGGATTGCCACAAGGGATAGTAGCCAGTTAGCCTGACGGCCTTTTTAACCATTGTCATTAGTCTCCATGACAATGGAGGAAAGATAGGTCTTTGCTTGAGATCACTTCAAAAACGCCGGGGTAGTTCAGCTACCCGCACCGGAAAGATAACGGTTTACAATGCGGTCACGCGTGCCGTCGCGGATAATATCTCCGATGGCTTCATTTATTTTTGGCAGCAGGTCTTCCCGCTTGCGGTGAACACGAACATGCAAACTGGCAATATCGTGGTAACTGCCCAGTTCAACTTTTGGGCCATTTTCAAACAACCAGAGTTTGGCGACATCGTCGTTGACAATTGCCACATCTGCGCGCCCCAGGGCGATAAACTCGAGCAACTCCGACTCAATGGCAATATCGACGCGTTCACCAAACCATTCCGAGCCTCGATAGCCATATCCTCGAATGACGGCTACGCGTTTATCCGATAGCGTAGATAGGTTATCGATTTCAAATCGTTTGCCGACCGGAAACACAAAGACATCCCGCGTGTTGTAGAAGGCGACGGAGAACATTTGAACTTGCTGTTCTTTCGGCCGCGTTCGCCATACCGGATTATCACAGCAACTCAGAACGCTCTCCCCTTCTTCGAACATGATGCGTGCTCGACGTTTTGGTACGGATACAAATCTTGGGGCAATACCGGCGCGGGTAAGGATTTCACGAAACAAATCAACGTAAATTCCGGATATGGCTCCGTCATCCAATAGCACCAGTGGCGGTTGATGCCGATCATAAACAGGTATCACGAGCTCTTCTGCATGGACCCAATTAAGATGTGCAAACGCCGCCAGCAAAACCAACAGGTTTCGTGCTTTTAATCGCACGAATAGGCGCGTAATGTGATGAAGGCAGGTTGCAGCCATAGGGGCCTCCCGGCGCTACCGCAAAGTCGGTGATCGTTTTTAACACCGAGACCAACAGCCTAGTTAGTGATCAGGCTTTAATCAAATCTCTCCTAACTGCCCAGGACACTGCAACAACCTTACTTCTCGCTCGTGGTGGACAGTAATTCCTTGAAGCTGTCCCTGATACGTCTATCCAGCGACTCAATATCAGGCTCGCTGCCCGGCGCACAGGTAATGCCTATGCAGAGCTTGCCGTTGTAGCTGATCACGGTGATGTTCAAGCCCATACCGTCCGTGACGATGGACACCGGATAGAGTCGCTCAAGCTTTGCCCCTTCCATGTACATGGGTCCTGTGGGACCGGGCACATTCGACACGATGGTATTGAAGACCGGCGGGAATGCCTGAGAGGAATGCGTCAGGGTAACCACAAGAAACGGCACCATGGCAATGATCGCCAAATCTTCATTGGATTCAGGAGACATATGGGAGAGCTTGTCCTTGGCTTTTCGCGTGGTTCGAATGATTTTGTTTAAGCGTTTGACTGGATCTTTCTGATCGGTACCGAAAGGACAGATGATAAAGCTGAGCTGGTTGCCGGCATCATTCCCCGCCGATTTCACCGATACCGGAATACCGGCTTCCAGAGAAGTTTTTGGTAACATCCCCAGATCATCCAGATAGGAACGCAAGGCGCCGCCAAAGACAGCAATCAACACGTCATTGACTGTGCCGCCGTAATGTTTGCTGATCGTTTTGAGTTTCTTGAGGGGTAATTCACAGGTAACGAAGCGCCGACGGGAAGACAGCTCCTTGTTCAATATTGTGCGCGGCGCCGAAAACGGTAGCTGCGGCACATCTCTTTTACCAAGCAGGTTATCGAGCCCCAGATTCGCCAGCAATCCATAGGCTTCCGGCAGCGCCTTGGCCTGCTTTAGCATCACATCAACCGAATGTCTCACGGCATCACCCAGGCTCTTTTTGCTGTGATGTTTGGCTGGTTCTGGCGGATTGATGCGCTCCAGTAGCCGTCCCTTGGGATCCGGCGTAAACATCTCCCGCATTAACTTGATGCCACCCACTCCATCAACCAGCGCATGATGAACCTTAAAGTAAATCGCAAAACGCTGTTTGGGTAAGCCTTCAATAATGTGCACCTGCCAAAGGGGGCGGGTACGATCCAGCAGGTTTTCGTGTGCCCGCCCAACCAGTTCCAGCAGGTCTGCTTCTTTCCCCGAGTCTGGCAAACGGTAATGCAAAACGTGGTCTTTGGGGTCGTAGTCGTCGGTCTCTATCCATTTCGGATTTCGCAGGGAAGCCGGATTTTCCAGACGATATCCAAACACCGGCCACACCTCTGGCAACTGATAAAACTGCTCCGCCAGATGTCGCAGATACCTGGACGAAGCGTTTTCCGGAGGACTCAGAATCATCAGCGAAGCGACGTGGAAGGGGCAGGTATCCGATTCAGCACGCAAAAAGAACGCATCCTGAAAACTCAGCTTTTTCATAGTGTCACCTATCGGGAGGGTTATTATTTTTTTGCGCCTGGGTAAACCGGATACTACTTAATCTCATACTGGTCGAAACATTACCACCAGACGGTAATTGGAAAATTGATACGCGTCATTTTCTAATGAGGAAGCGGGATGACTTGAACATTCTTCAGTTTTGAATTGAAGAAAGGGTTAAAAACCGGAACGGGAGCGTTGGCCGAATTTATACTATCGGGCAGAAAAGGTGCTCACGCATTTCCGGGGTCTGGATAACGCTTTGTCTGCTAACCAGACCCGGAGTTATGAGGATTTTTTAGAGGCGCCTTAATGTGAAGCGAGAAAGTCGCTCGCGGCATCCTTGTAAGCCGGGGATTCACGTAGTTCGGCTGCTTTGTTCCAAATTTTTTCAGCAAGCGCCTTATTGCTGCTGACATACATGATCGAGAACACGACATGAGTGATAAACCTGGGGATGCCTAATTGCGCTGTTTGGTCAGTCCTTATTCGTAAATCACGCGAAAGCCATTACACTGAATTTATGCGCTATCTTCCTGGCACCCTAATTCCGCTACTGTTGCAAATACTGTTCGTCTGGCTGGTGATCGAGGCCAATACCGGCAATGGCTCATGGCTGGGTCTTGGGGTGTTTCTCATTGGTATGTTCGCCATCCCTGCAACGCTTATCGTCAACGCTCTCTATATCCGGGCACGCCCACTCGTTCATCCTGTTTTCCTGTTGATTCACTGCCTGGCCTTCGCTTTCATTTTGCCCATTGTCTTGGCGATTCTGTTTGTTATTGGCTAAGAGCATCACAAAAGAATGTGTGCTTTAGAAAAACAGCCTGGTCTAAGTTAAGAAAGACAGAATGCCATTAGTGGTAACGGGCATAAATGGCGTCCATCGTGCCATCCATTTGCATCGCTTTAAGAGTGTCGTCAAAAGCTGGCAGTACCGAAGCGTACGGCGATTGCTTGCCTATACAAAGATTGAAGGTCACCGTGCTCAATGCGTTGGGAACTTCGATCACCCGATCATCGAGTCCCAGGCGACGCAGGGAATAGTGTGTCACCAGTGAATTCTGTACGAAGACATCGCGGCGCCCCCGCGCCAGCATTTCCAGTGCAGTATCAAAACCCGGAACCCAGTGCACATCCAGACCCTTTAGATTCTGTTTGGCCCAACCGCTACCAAGGTAGTCGACCAATTTGAAGCCATTCAGGTCCTCAATGGTTTTGACCTTATTCAGAGCGGCAAGATCCGGAAAGCCCTTCCAGGTAAACATGGTGATATTGACGACGACAACCGGCTCCCGGCTGATATCGGTATATTCGCGACGTTCAGGAGTCGGTACCGTAGTAAATCCGTCGGCAAGACCGTCCGCCACCAGCTGCTGTGCTCGGGCCCATGGAAATTCAGTGTGCTGCAGGGTAATGCCCATTCTTGCGTGCAGAGCTTCGTTGAGAATATCGACCATGATCCCCCGCATTTCCCCATCTTGCTCCCAGGAAAGTGGTGGATAACGCAGATAGTTGAGTTTCATGGGTTCATCGGCATGCACGGGCATCGACATTGCGAAGACACCCAGCCAAAACAGACAAACGACTCTGGAAAAAAACGTACTGAAAAACAAAAACAGATCTCCTGACAACCCCGCTGGACAATTCACACCTTTACGTCGTATCGCTGAAGCTCAGCGCATGGACATCATTAGCAAATCCATCGGTTGATATCAGGAGTATAGTTGAGATCAGTGCAATCGCATCGCTCGGGAAAGGCAGCACTAGCGCGCCATCTTACGGCGACCTATATCCGAGTCCTAAGACTTTATCAGTGTTCAGCGGCGCGTCGGCAATTCGCGCTGATCAGGGAGGCGAATTCAGGTATCAGAACTTCTGGCAAATCGTGTCCGAGGCCCTTGATGATTTCAAGATCCGCATGCCCGATCGCCCGGGCCACGGCCTTACCGCAGCGTGGTTTTAGCAATGGGTCGTCTCGCCCGTGCAGCACCAGACTCGGCGCGATAATATCGGCACCGGCTGCCTCAAGAGATCCGGTTGCCAGAATAGCCTGGAGCTGTCGCAAGGTGCCTCCGGGGCTGTAACTGCGGCGATAACCCTGACGTACACGCTGTTCGATGTCTTCCCCTTTGGCCGGATAATGGGGGCTTTGAATGGCACTCCAGAAATTAATCCAGCGCGCCACAGCCGCGTCTTCATCATGACCTGCCGGCCCTGCCCAGCCGAGCTTGAGCATCAGACCAAGATCTGGAGGCGGCAGATTCGGGGCGTTGGTCGACGACATCAATATGCTCAGCGAACGCACCCGATTGGGATGTCGCGCCGCCAGCAACTGGGCAATCATGCCGCCCATGGAGATGCCAACGACGTGGGCTGAATCCACGCCCAACTGATCGATCAGGTGCGCCGTGTCCGCCGCCATGTCGACCAGCGTATAGTTGCTGCGAAAACGCAAACCGACCTTGTGCTTCAGATAGGCCAGTCGGGTGTCCACCCTGACCCTTGATGGAATCTTTTCCGACAGGCCCACATCCCGGTTATCAAAGCAGATAACCCGATAGCCCTCTTCGGCAAGACGATTCAACAGGGATTCCGGCCAGAAAGTCATTTGGCAGCCCAGGCCCATCACCAGTAGAACGACCTCCCCATCTGGATCGCCCCGTTCTTCAACACAGAATTGAAGACCGTTGGCGTCCACAAAGTGAACCAGAGTCTGCTCTGTCAGAGCATGGTTTTCAGCAGCCATGGGTATCTCTCCAGTCGATCATTCAAGCCACTCTTTCCGTCATGGCGGATTGAGAATGAGTATAGCGGTTGGCACGGCCAAAAGTGCCGAGATCGTTAAAACGCACGCCCTGCTCTCGCATCACACGATGTGCAGCTCGTGCGGTCAGTTGACGAATATAGAAGGGCTCACCGACCACAAAGTGATGAATACCGTGGGTACTACCAAAATTGCAGCAAAATAATTGCATTGGCCACAGATACCAGCGATTGAGAACCTGGGTCTGCTTGAGCAGCGAATCGACATCACCGTAGTAATGCATGCTTGAGCTGATGAAATTGAGGCAGAACGAACGCAGATAGAACGGCGCAATGAGCGTCACAATCCAGGGTTCCAGAGTTGCTACCAGAGCGTCACTTTGCGTGGCGAATCCCTGCCACTGCAGCAGGATTAGCACCCAATAGCCATACCAGACGATGGCGCAGGCGACCGCGAAGGGAAAGTTCGCAGCGATAATTCGCAATACACTGTGCAGTTTGCGGCCGCGTGGCGCATGCAAAACAGCATTAAGAAGATTGCCACCAAAGGTATCCAGCATGATAAAAAACCGTAACGGACCGTAAGATTTGCCGTTACCGATACCACGCTCTTCAATATCCCTGTCGCTGCCGGATACCTTGTGATGTAAAAAATGCAAATGACGACGAATCCAGGGATTGATCGTACCAGGACGCAGGATCCAGCCCACAAGCAGCATTAAATGGTGAACACTGCGCTGATCACGAAAATACTGCCAATGTATGAGGTCGTGCTCCAGCTCATGCAAGAGTGAGGTAAAGAAGGCAACCAGGGGAATACACACGTACCAGGCAATGAAATCGACCAGATAGGCATAGGCGGAAAGACCAACACCGGAGACAGCAACAGCGAAGATAGAAAAGCCCATCAGGTTTTGCCGCGCCAATACGGGATAACGCTGTCGCCATGAATCACCTTCAGCCTTGATCGTCTGACGTATGAGCTCAATTTTTTGCTGATCTGTATTCATAAAAACAACCGACGTGTTGACTGAGTTCAGGACTTGAATAAGTCCGACTTGTTAACCAAACTAGTTCAACGAACGATTTCAGGCCAGTTCATCTAGCTCTTTTGGCCACTTGAATAACATCTTTGTCCCATTCAAGACTGACGCCATAAGCCGCCTGCCCTACTATGGGCAACCAAGCCACGTTAGTGTTTATAGGGGGGCAGCACCACGCCATGCATAATTTTCAACATCGCGCCCTGTTCCCGGCAGCCGAACTCTTTCTGATCAAAGCCTTTATGCAAAAGGCCGATATCCCTGCGAACAAATGGCTTCTGGGTACCGGGATTCAAGCTGACGACTTGAAACAGGCGTCCATGAAAGCCTCTTCCGCCCAGTTTGATATGGTGTACCGGAACATATACCGCCTGCTTCCCGCAGCCGACACCGGCCTGCAACTTGGCAAGGCGCTGAACCTGTCCCGCTGGGGCATGTTCTCCATGGCTTTGCTTAGCGCCAAAAACCTCGGGACAGCGCTGGAAACGGCTAATCGTTTTCGCGCCCTGCTGCGCAGCCGTTTTAATCTCTTGCCACAATTTATCGGCGATGAACTTTGCATCGTCATCGAAAGCCGGACACCCACCGACTTTCCTGTCAACGCCGCCTTTGCCTATGAAATGTTTCTCGGCACTTTGCTGGCACAGGTACGTAACCTTCTGGCAAGACCAATCAGCTTCAGCCGTGTCGAGCTGGCCTATGCGTGTTCTTCAAAGCCAGACGTTTACAGGCGCCATCTTGATTGTCCGGTTACCTTTGACAACAAACAAAGCGCTATCTACCTGCCAAGAAACCTGCTTCAGGAAAGACTTCCTCTGGCCAATCCTGTGACCGAAGCACAAGCCCTGGCAATTTGTGAAGAAGAAATCAGCACGCTCGAAAAGCTGGCACGCAATGACATTCATGAGCAGGTTCGGCAAGCCTTGATGAGCTATGACGACAGACTCATCTCCCTGTCCGAGGTAGCCGGGGAACTAGCCCTGAGTCCACGCACGCTGCGTCGCCGCCTGCAACAGGAAGAACTGAGTTTTCGAGGCATCCTGCAACAGGTGATGACCGAGCGCGCCATGCATGACCTGGCGGATCCCGAAAACACGATGGATGACATCGCCCACCGTTGCGGCTTTCAGGCACTGCCTGCGTTTCGAACGGCTTTCCGTCGCTGGACAGGCATGACACCCAGCGACTATCGTAAGCAGTTTCAACGTGGCACATTTTCCGTAGCGGTAGCGGACATGCATAACAATAAGGAATACGGACCGTGAAAGATTTCTGTTTCAACACTTCCCGCTCACTGGTTTGCGAATGTGGCGCCAGTCTTCAGCTTCCCTCTCTGCTCAGCGGCTTTGGCGCACAACGGATTCAGATCATTACCGATCAGGGCATCTTGCAGGCTGGGCTGCTGAATCCAGTGATGGACAGTTTCAAAAGCGCGGGTATCGCCTTCAATACCTTTGCTGACGTCACGGCCGATCCCCTGGAAAAAGTGGTACTGGCTGCCACCGAACACGCCAAGGCGTTTGCGGCAGATTTGGTCATCGGTTTCGGTGGTGGCAGTTCGATGGATGTGGCAAAACTCGTCGCCGTACTGGCACATTCAGGTACCAAACAGACACTCTCTGAGCTCTATGGCATCGACCAGGTTAATTCGAAAAGACTACCTCTGGTGCAGATCCCCACCACAGCCGGTACCGGTTCCGAAGTCACACCCATTGCCATCGTCACTACTGGCGAAACCACCAAGGCCGGTGTGGTATCCCCGGTGTTACAAGCCGATCTTGCCATACTTGATGCCACCCTGACGCTGGGCCTGCCCCCCGCGGTTACCGCTGCAACGTGCATTGACGCCATGGTTCATGCCATCGAAGCCTTTACCAGTGTGCACAAGAAAAACCCCCTGTCCGACCTGCTTGCGATGGACGCCCTGAGGCACATGTCTCAACACCTGCGCAGCGCGGTGCACGAGGGCAGTAATCTGGTCGCTCGCCAACATATGCTCTATGGCGCCATGCTGGCCGGTCAAGCCTTTGCCAATGCACCCGTCGCCGCCGTTCATGCCCTGGCCTATCCGCTGGGAGGACATTTTCATATTCCCCATGGCCTCAGTAATTCCCTGGTGCTGCCTCATGTCTTGCGCTTCAATGCTCCGAAGGCGCAGGCACAGTATGCACAGCTTTCGCCCTGCATTACTTCCTTATCACAGTCACTCTCTGACGAAGAAGGCTGTGACGCATTCATAGCTGCCATGGACAGTCTGATCAAGGATGTTGCACTGCCAACACGATTGCGCGACTGCGGTGTTGCCGAATCCGATCTGAGCACGCTCGCCGCTGACGCCATGCTGCAGCAACGACTGTTGATCAATAACCCGAGAACACTTACCGAAGACGATGCGCTGGCCATTTACCGCGCTGCCTACTAATCCTTTTCCCGGACACAGCTATGTCGGACACACTGCCCCAACGCGATGACTATCGAAAGTTCTATCCCATCAACACCCGCTGGATGGACAACGATCTCTATGGTCACGTCAACAACGTGACCTACTATTCCTACTTCGATTCCGCCGTCAATCGCTATCTGATTGAGGAGGGCGGGCTGGATATCCACAATGCGCCTGTCGTTGGCTACGTTGTGTCCTCTTCCTGCCAGTACCGTCAGGCGATCGCCTATCCGGAAACAATAGAGGCAGGCATCCGCGTGGATAGGTTGGGCAACAGCTCCGTGAGTTATGGCGTTGCCATATTTAAACAGGGCCAGGATGCTGCCGCCGCACATGGTGAGTTTGTCCATGTCTTTGTCGACCGGGCCAGTGGTAAGTCCGTACCTATCCCGGCAACTATTCGAGATGCCCTCAAACAACTGGAGGTCAATCCTGATGCTTAATCCCAGCTACCCCTATTATCTGGCCAACAAAGCCATCTTCGCCAATGAGGATCTGGAGGTCACTGACAAATTCAGCGGTGAGGTCGCCACTCGCGTCGCCCTGGCAACTCCGGACGTACTTGATCAGGCCATCACGTCTGCCAGCAAGGCTGCGCCGATAATGGCTGAATTGCCAGCCTATCGGCGTCAGGCAGTGCTCGAACATTGCGTCGAACGTTTTCGTCAACGACAGGATGAACTCGCCGATGCCCTCTGTATTGAGGCGGGCAAACCCATTAAGGATGCCAAAGGCGAAGTCGGCCGCTTGATCGACACCTTCAAAATTGCAGCAGAAGAGAGCACGAGAATCTACGGCGAAACCATTCCCCTGGATATCAGTGCCCGCGCCGAAGCCTACAGCGGCATGACACGCCGGGTGCCCATCGGTCCCTGTGCGTTTATCAGTCCCTTCAATTTTCCGCTGAATCTGGCGGCACATAAAGTCGCACCAGCCATCGCCGCCGGCTGCCCCTTTATCCTCAAGCCAGCCAGCATGACACCCATTGGCGCTCTGGTTATCGGTGAAGTCCTGGCCGAAACCGACTTACCCGAAGGTGCGTTCTCGATCTTGCCCTGTCGTAGGGACAGCGCTGATCTGCTGACTGAAGATGAGCGCCTGAAACTGCTCAGTTTTACCGGTTCGCCCGATGTCGGCTGGAAGTTGAAGAGCCGCGCCGGCAAAAAAGCGGTGGTGCTGGAACTGGGCGGCAACGCAGCCTGCGTGGTCGACAAGGACTGGGACCTGGATGATGCCGTTGCCCGGATTATCGTCGGCGCGTTTTATCAGAGCGGACAGAGCTGCATCGGTGTTCAGCGCATCTATGTTCACGAGTCGATTTATGCACCCTTCAAACAGAAACTCCTGGACGCCACCCTCGCGCTCAAGTCCGGCGATCCCAAAGATCCCGAGACCTTTATCGGCCCGATGATCTCTGAACAGGAAGCGACACGACTCCATAACTGGATTGCAAATGCTCTCGAACAAGGCGCCCAGCTGCTCTGTGGTGGCAAGCGTTCGGGCAATATGCTGGACGCCACTTTGCTGGAAAAGGTCGACCCTGCGGCTGAGGTCTATGCAGAAGAGGCCTTTGGACCAGTGGCATTACTGGAGCCTTTTGACGATTTTGACAAGGTGCTGGAGCGCATCAACGACAGTCGCTTTGGCCTGCAGGCGGGAATTTTTACACGGGATCTTTACAAGGCAGATCGGGCCTGGCGTCAGCTCGAAGTGGGCGGAGTCGTAATCGGTGACGTGCCATCCTGGCGCGTCGATCATATGCCCTATGGCGGAGTGAAAGATAGCGGACTGGGTCGAGAGGGATTGCGTTGGGCCATCGAAGATATGACCGAACTGCGCTTGATGGTGGTACGTCGTCCCTGACGAGTTCGACTCGGCTACAAAGCGGAAACTTGTATGAAAACTAGTTTCCGCTGCCCTGACCTTCCTGCACCAGCTCCGCACCGTAGAGCACAATCTCATCCACCTGCATTACGCACTGGCTGTTACTTGGCCCGGTATTTCCGTTCATTCGGAAACGCACATTGGTAATCAGTGGTGTGGCTTCTTCAAACACCATCTCGATCAGGTTTTCACTCTGGTCTGTCACCTGCGTGTGTTCAATGTAACTCGCGCCATGATCGGTGGAATATTCAACTACAACATCTTCTACTCGATATTTTAAAGAGGTCACGCCAACATAAAGATCGGCACGGGATAATTGCACGGGGTTATCAAAATGCACATCCAGCCACTGATCCGTCACCGGCGCACTGCAATCCCAGCCATTCGCCCACATACTGCGATTCACCTTGTTTCCTATCAATCCAAGTCCGGTGCCATACACAGGTTCCGCTCCTTCATCCGTGCTGTATCCGAGCCCATCGAACGCGGCAGCGGGTTCATCAATACTGTGGGTATTGCTCGCTGTGACCGCCAAACGATCCAGAGGTACAGCGAATTTCAGATACTGACTCAGGTCACCAATAACGGGTGGTGCAGGCGGCTCGGGATTCTCAGACCCACCGGATTGCTGCAGCGCCACACATTGCCATTGGCCGGAGGTAAAGCGAATGGTATCGCCTTCTTCACAATTCAGGTCAGCGAAAGGATTCACCGGTGCTTCAGAACATACCCATTGGGTGCCATCGAAACGAATCACCTGGTCAACCGAGCAAGATAGAGTGGCCAGCACGCTGTCACCCGGTTCACCCTGTGGTCCAGCCGGGCCCATTGGACCCTGCGGCCCTGCCACACCCTGTTCACCCTGCTCGCCCTGCTCTCCTTTGGGTCCCTGTTCGCCACGCTCACCTTGCTCACCAGCAATGCCTTGTTCACCTCGATCGCCTTTATCACCCTTTTCGCCCTGTGGCCCAGCAGGACCTTGCTCACCCGGCGCTCCCTGGGGGCCACGCAAGTTACTTACCCACTGCCAGGCGCTATCGTTTTTCTGATAGACATCACCGCTCAGAGTATTCAGATAGAGGTCTGAGAGCTTACCCTCATTGGCTGAAGGCTCACCCGCACCGGTCAGCCATTGACTGCTTCGGACCGGACCGCCGTCTGCTGCATTCATATAGTAGAAATCGAGTGTATCAACGGCGGCATTGTCGCCATTGTCAATGTAACCTGCCTGCAGGGTATGTACACCGGATTCCATGTCCTGAAGATGACACTGCGCGCCTGACCGGCTCGCCTGGCATTGGTGCGTCACATCCTGATCATCCAGTAACAACAGAAATTGCGAGGGCTCAATCGCGGCGTTGTCCGAGTAGGCAACATCGACTTTCAAAGAACCGTCACCCATCGCAAATGCACTAGTGGGATCTGTAATGCTAATTTCCGGCTTGAATACATCGGGCGCATCATCGCTCAGCTCCAGAATCAGCTGTGCACCCTGTCCGCTTTCCCGCGCCGCCAGGGCAAAAACACTTAAACCATTGATAGGCAACCACTCAAGCTTGTCCTTCACCATCCAGCCATAAAACGCATCACCATCCAGATAGGCCTTCAGATCTTTCTTCACATCAAAGCGGATTCGATCAATGGATTTTTTGTTGGTCACTACCTTGTCACTGCGTCGATAGGAGTAATCCCCCCCGTGCCAGGCGCGTGAGCAGCTTACATCACTGCAATGCCAGGTTGCGCTTTCATCCCAGGGTGTTTCAACACGATGTAGATCCAGCAGCATATTGCCGAAGCGGCTGTCATCTGAGAAGCGAACATTTATCTCAAGGTAGGCTTTGCGCACATGATGTGACGAGAGTGTGTTGATGGCGGCCAGATCAAAATTGATGAGGGTTCGTTGAACGTTGGGCTCCCGCGAGATCGCAAGATCCGCTCCGGAACCATAGGCTGTGTCCGGTGTGTATTCACTGAGGGTGGTGTCGGACACCGCATTCAATGTCAGACTTGCTGCCTGAACGAAAGAAATCTGCACGCATGCAAGCACAACGATCAATAATCGTTTCACACCAATACCTCTACTTTTCGGACATCATGGCAAAGACTGAACCAGTGCTTTACCAACCTTAAGTGACTACAGGAGGTGTAAATCAAAGCGCACATCAAGGCTGCGCGAGTTCATACCGCCTATGTGACACTGTAGATGAGGCAGGCGTGAGCTTCCTCACAGCTTTCGAAAGGAAATGTAGTCGCAAAAGGGCTTGGATTTCTGATTGTAAAAAAAGGTTAACTGCCGACACCCGGCGAGCAGCGCTTTTTAAAACGGATTTTTGGCATCCTCTTTTTGGCTAGCTCGCCTTTTTTGCGACCTTGTCGGTGTGAATCTCAGCAATCAGTGCTTTGATTTCGGGAATGCAGGAACCGCAATTGGTGCCGGCCTTGCAGGCCTGCCCTACCTGTTGGGCATTGCTTAGACAGGATGCTTCAATCAGGTCACGCAAACGGTTCTCGCCAACATTGAAACAGGCACACACCTGCGCACCTTCGTCCATGACACCCGGAGCGGGCAAACCACTCAGCAAGGCCAGTCGCTCGCCTTCATCAAGCGTCGCTTTCGACATCAGGGAGCCCGCAATATTGCGCTCTGGCAACATGGGGGCGTGCGGCGTTGGCGAGATCATGAGCATGGCGCAGAGCTTGCCGGCCTTGATCAGGGCAAAGCGATAGACACCCCCGCCCGCATCTTCATAGCTCTGCCACTGGCAATCCTCGGCATCAAGATACTGCAATTGAGTTTGTGCCCATGCCAACCAGTTATCAGGGGTTCGTGTACCGGCTAACTCAAAGCGCTGATAGCCCCCTGCGTTAATCTTCACCTGATACTCGCATGGAAACTCAGGATTGCCTTCACTCACAAAACACACCCCATACCAGCTCGCGCTCACGGGTGAAATATTCACCGGCGTGTGTTTGCTTTCCGGCTGGCCGGAAATCGGATCGACGAAGGGATTCACCACTGCGCCCATGCGTCCTTTACGCGCATATTGTTCGGACCAGTGCATGGGGACGAAGACATTGCCCGGCTTTTGCCCGGGGGTCACACGCACGCGGGCATACATGGCACCCCAACGGCTTTTAAGCTGCGCGATGGCACCGTCCTCCAGGCCGAAAGACTTGGCATCATCCGGAAACACCTCAACAAAGGGCTCGGGTCGATGCTGGTTAAGACGTGGCGCCAGTGCACTGCGCGTCATGGTATGCCACTGGTCACGCAGACGACCGGTGTTCATGACCAAAGGAAACCCGTCGTTTGGAAGGTCCTTGGGCCGACGCCACGACACCGCAATAAACTGCCCCTTATTGTTGGGCGTGTAAAAGTGACCGTCCTGGAAAAAGCGACTGCGCCCCTCCGGATAAGCCTTGTTCACCGGCCACTGAATCGGCCTGAAGCGCTCGTATTCTTCAAAGGAAATATCTGCTAAGGCGGAAATATCGAAGTCCCGTTCTTTGAGGTCTGCTGTGTTTTCAAATCCTGACAGGGCAGCATGTTCGCGGAATATTTCAACCTGGTGGCTGTAGTTGAAAGCCTCTTCAAAGCCCATGGCCTGTGCCACGCGAGATACAATCCACCAGTCCGGTTTGGCCTCACCTGCCGCCGGAAGCAATGCGCGCTGGTGGCTGATAAAGCGCTCAGAATTGGTGACCATGCCGTCCTTTTCGCTCCAGCCCTGAGCCGGCAGCTTGATGTGAGCAAGATCCAGCGTGTCACTGCGCGCTACGCAGTCCGACACCACAACACATTCACATTTTTCCAGTGCGCGCTTAACCTTGTCTGCATTCGGCAGACTCACAACCGGATTGGTCGCCATAATCCATATGGCTTTCACTTCGCCCCGCTCAACTGCCTCAAACAATTCCACGGCGGCCAAACCCGGCTTGTCTGCTATCACAGGCGCATTCCAGAATCGTTGCACCCGAGCCCGATCGCTACTGCTCCCCAGATCCATATGGGCCGCTAACTGGTTTGCCAACCCGCCAACTTCCCGCCCACCCATGGCATTGGGCTGCCCGGTCAGTGACAAGGGACCACACCCAATGCGTCCGATACGGCCGGTCGCCAAATGACAATTGAGGATGGCATTGACCTTGTCGACACCGCTCGAAGACTGTTTCACGCCCTGACTGTATAGCGTCATGGAAAGGTCGGTTTGGCAAAACCACTGATAAAACTGCGTCAGGTCTTCAATTTTGATCTGGCATTGCTCGGCCACATTGGCCATCAGGCCTTCTAGCCCCTTTCCGGGAAACTGTTGTCGAGCATTGTCGAGTGAGCCTTCAAAACCCTCGGTGTAACGATCAATAAATACCTTATCCAGTGCACCGTGCTCCGCCAGATAAACCAGTAAGCCATTGAACAAGGGCACGTCGGTGGTTGCCGCGATGGGCAAGTGCAAATCGGCAATATCACAGGTCGCTGTTTTGCGGGGATCAATCACCACCACTCGCATAGCCGGATTTTTTGCTTTGGCGTCGCGTATACGCTGGAAAATAATCGGATGACACCAGGCAGTATTGGAACCAACCAGCACAACGAGATCGGTGTGGTCGATGTCTTCATAACAGTTCGGTACGGTATCGGAACCGAATGCGCGTTTGTGTCCCGCCACGGCGGAGGACATGCAGAGGCGGCTATTGGTGTCGATATTGGCGCTGCCGATAAAGCCCTTCATCAATTTATTGGCAACGTAGTAGTCTTCGGTGAGCAATTGGCCACTGCCATAAAAAGCGACCGATTCCGGTCCATATTGTTCGATCGTTTCTCTAAACTTGTCTGCCACCGTTTCGATTGCGACATCCCAGTCGACGCGGACGCCATCAATTTCGGGATATAGCAGTCGACTGTCCAGGGACAGGGTTTCCCCCAGGGAAGAACCTTTTGAACAGAGCCTGCCAAGGCTTGAAGGATGGGCTTTATCTCCCTTGACCTGAACTTCCCGGGTACTACTGTTTACCTCGGCCTCAATACCGCAGCCCACGCCACAATAAGCGCAGGTGGTATCGATCTTTTCCGTCGCCGATGCCTCCGTGGATACGCGAATGGACTTCATCAGGCGACCTCTTGTGTGAATGCTGAAACGGGGCCGCTTTCGGGTCCGGAAAGCTGATCGGCATAAGCTTCGCCAAAGACCAAGGCCTGTCGGATGGACGTAATATCAATGTGCTTTTCAATGAGCTCCTGATACCAGCCGCCCGACCGGGTATCCCCGTACAAAACAGCACCGACAAGCCGTCGTCCACGCAGCAACAACTTTTTATAGACCTTGTGATCGGCATCGAGGAAGCGGATTTCTTCCAGATCGTCCTGGTTCAGGAACTCGCCAACGGAGAACAAATCAATGCCGCTGACTTTCAGTTTGGTTGCCGTGGGGAGGGTTTGATAAGCACCGACCCCATGCTGACAGAGATGGTTGGCACAGACCTTCGCCTGATCATACAAAGGTGCGACGAGACCGAAGGTGAGCCCCCGGTGCTGTACACATTCACCCACTGCATAAATGCGTGGGTCGTAGGTCTGCAGGGTATCTGATACCACGACGCCCTGCTCGCAATGCAAACCCGCCGCTTTGGCCAGGGTAAAATTCGGACGCACACCAATCGCCATAACAAACAGGTCGCAATTCAGCGCGGTGCCATCGGCAAAGCGTGCCGAAATGACATGTCCCTTGTCATCGCCAATCAGTGCTTCGGTTTGTGCCTCCAGTTTGAAGCGAATCCCTCTGGATTCCATTTCACGCTGCAGCATCTTTCCGGCCGGGGCATCCAGCTGACGATTAAGCAGTACATCACTATTGTGGATGACAGTGACATCCATACCCTGAGCCCGCAAACCATTTGCTGCCTCCAGGCCCAACAGACCACCGCCCAGTACAAGTGCGTGTTTTCGCGTGCGGCTGTATTCGAGCATGGTTTCAACATCGATGATTTCTCTAAATGAAATCACGCCATCCAGTTCATGTCCGGGTATGGGTAAAATAAAGGGACGAGAGCCGGTGGCGATCAGAAGGCGGTCATACTCAGCAGTGGTTCCATCTGCCGCTACAACCTGGCGTTTAACCCGATCGATACGGATCACCTCTTTCCGGGAACCCGCATACAAGGTAATTCCGTTTTTCCGATACCACTCGGGATCATTGATCATGATCTCACGAATGGTTTTCTCTCCTGACAAAACCGGAGATAACATGATGCGGTTGTAGTTGCCGTAGGGTTCAGCGCCAAATACTGTAATATCGAATTTCTCCGGACTGGCCTCGAGAATTTCCTCAACGACCTTCATCCCGGACATGCCATTGCCAATGACGACGAGACGCTCTTTCATGAATTGGGTTTCCACTTGCCTTGTACTACCGTTCTAGCGGGCTTTGGCTAAGCACTCTGCAAATATGAAACCAACTCTTTCTTTTTCACCCATGTTACTGTTTTTATTGAATATAATGCATCTCGCACCATATTAATACATTAACCTTCTGCACCTGCAGGCGTCAGCGCACCATTTGTGTGCTCCAAATACGAGCACCGTTACGATTAAAGCCCTTGTGAGTTTTATAATGGGGCATGCTGGACGCCATGCGATAAACGCTGAAGAACGACAATTCACGGCGCGCACTCCGATAATGCAGAAGACGACTGAATAAGCGAATACCCGAGTCACTATCGCGCACCCAGATATATACAGATACAAAAATCACGGGAAATCGTTAGCAAATTGCCTTGCCAGGGTCTATGATACCGATCGTATCTGGCGGATGGTGATACGAACCGCCACCGCAGAACATCGAAACATTCCTCGTTACAACGTCCATCCTCGCTGCCCTCACCCCGCACTATGTCCGTTACCAACGAATAATTATTTGCACATCGCGTGCTGAATTACAGAGCAGTTTTACCTGCAACAGAGATATTTATGACATTTGCCGAACTAGGCCTCTCACAACCGTTATTAAACGCAATCAATGATCAGGGCTATAACGCCCCCTCTCCCATTCAACAGCAGGCCATCCCGGAAGTGCTGAAAGGCGCCGATATTATGGCTGCCGCCCAAACCGGCACGGGAAAAACCGCAAGCTTTACACTGCCCTTGCTTGAACGCCTGTCAACGGGACAGGGCCCCAAATCCAATCAGGTTAGAGCCCTGGTACTCACCCCCACCAGAGAGCTCGCCGCACAGGTCGGTGAGAGCGTTCAGGAGTATGGCAAATACCTATCGTTGCGCTCGGCCGTGGTTTTCGGCGGAGCTAAAATCAATCCGCAAATGATGAAGTTGCGCAAAGGCGTCGACATATTGGTGGCGACACCCGGTCGCTTGCTCGACTTACTGAGCCAGAATGCCGTCAAGTTTGACCAACTTGAGGTGCTGGTTCTCGACGAGGCTGACCGCATGCTGGATATGGGATTTATTCGGGATATTCGCAGAATTATTTCGGTACTGCCGGTTAAACGGCAAAACCTTCTGTTTTCCGCGACCTTTTCCGATGACATCCGAAAACTGGCGAAAGACATGGTCAATGATCCGGTCGAAATTTCGGTAACGCCGCGAAACAGTACGGCAAAAACCGTTGAACAATCGATTTATCCGGCTGACAAAAAACAAAAACCGGAACTCTTGATCAAGCTGATCAAGACCGAAAACTGGCATCAGGTATTGGTTTTCTGTCGCACCAAGCACGGCTCCAATCGCCTTGCTGCAAAACTCGACAAATCCGGCATAAGCTCTGCTGCGATTCATGGCAACAAAAGTCAGGGCGCGCGCACACGAGCCCTGGCAGACTTCAAAGCGGGAAAAATTCAAGCGCTTGTCGCCACCGATATTGCAGCCCGAGGACTGGATATTCATCAGCTGCCTCAGGTAGTGAATTTTGATTTACCCAATGTCGCAGAAGATTATGTACATCGAATAGGCAGGACTGGCCGTGCCGGCGCGACCGGTAAAGCCATTTCGATCGTTTCTGCTGATGAAACCAAGGAGCTTCGGGGCATTGAACGCTTGATTCAACAAACGCTACCGCGCATGGAAGTTGAAGGATTTGAGTCCGGCATCGAGTTAGACAGTGCGGTCAGTGACAAAGCGGCAACAAAGACCAGGAAACCGGGACAACACAAAGGTAAACGCCGGCATAATCATTCAGGAAAGCAGGCTGGATCAGCAAGCAAACCTGCTAATGGCAAGGCACAGTCCAAACCGAGAACAACGAATTCCGGCCATCAGGCGGTCAACAGTCCTCAGAATCGAAATAGCAGCGAGCCCTCGCGTCGCCGGCGGCGCAATCGGGTGGCGGCAAGCGCTTAAACCATATGCCTTAACAGGGAAGCGGGTGGCTATACCGCCTGCGCGCGTCGCGTTTGTGGAAAGGCGGTGTAGATAGATTCGTTGCAGGCAGAATCCCATACGAATTATTTAGATTAAGGTGTCGGCGCTTCCTGCAAGAAAGCCTTCAATTCTTGCCCGATACTTTTCTGTCTCTTCGAATAATCCCTGCTGCTGCAGCCAGTCCAGATTGTAGTAGCTATCTTCATAGCGCGAGCCGGCATCACAGATCATCGACACGACACTGCCCTGCTGCCCCGTCTGCTTCATTTGAGCAATCAACTGCAGGCTAGCAAACAGGTTGGTGCCCGTGGATCCACCACCACGCCGGTTGATCAGATGCGGCAAGCAAAGCATTGCTGCAAAAGAAGCAGCATCGTCCACTTTGAGCATGTGGTCGACTACTTCCGGAATGAAGGAGGCTTCCACTCGTGGCCGACCGATACCTTCAATTCGGGAAGCCTGCAGACAGCGCAAGTCCGGATCACGGGATTGGTAATAGTCATAGAAAACGGAGTTTTCCGGATCCGCCACACACAGCCGCGTCTCAAGGCCCCGATAGCGAATATAGCGCCCAATCGTGGCAGAGGTACCACCAGTACCCGCACTCACCACAATCCAGGTGGGCACCGGGTGTAACTCCCGTTCCATCTGCTGAAATATGGATTCCGCGATGTTGTTGTTGCCGCGCCAGTCTGTCGCCCGTTCGGCATAGGTAAACTGATCCATATAATAGCCGCCGCGCTCAGTGGCCAGTCGTTCTGCCTCAGCATAAATATCGCAGCCCGGTACAAAATGGCACTGCCCTTGATAAAACTCGATTTGGGCGACTTTGCTGGGAGACGTTCCTGCGGGCATTACCGCAATAAAAGGTAAGCCCAGAAGTCGGGCAAAGTAGGCTTCGGATACGGCCGTGCTGCCCGATGACGCTTCAATAATGGGCGTATTCTGTTTGATCTTGCCGTTACACAAACCATAGAGAAACAAAGATCGGGCGAGGCGATGCTTCAAGCTGCCGGATGGGTGGGTGGATTCATCCTTAAGATACAGAGAAATTCCATCGAAGGCCGGCAAGGGAATTTTGTACAAATGGGTATCGGCTGAACGCTGGAAGTCAGCATCAATGATCGCGATCGCTTGTTTGACCCATGTGTTCATCAGACAGCCACCTATCCCGCTTCTAATCCCGCAATTATTCCCAACCCTACAGAAAGCCTAGTCGATATACCCGTGATGGCGAAACCAGGCTTCGTGCTTTTGTAGAATCTGTGCCTCCAGTTCCGGACTGATAATACCCTCCCAGGAGCCATGACGACCATCGGTAATATGCCCTTCGTGATACAGGGAATTTACATCATAGGTCTCGGTACCCGCACTGGCCTTCATCCCTTCTACTTCATCCACGATCTTCTCGATATCCAGATGACTTAATTGGAAACGGCCCGCCAATTCTTCTGCTATTTTCAGTTTTTGCCCTGCCATCATGTCTTCATATTTCATCACAAAGTTTGCATGGCGCATCCAATGAGCATACATACCCAAGGCAATATCGGCCGCTTCCAGCGTGGGCTCCTTGTCAAACTTCCGATACATACTGGCCAGTACATCGCGAATATCGCGAAAGGAATAGAGGATAAAAGAGGCTGGCTTCAGGTACTCGGGATGAAAGTCATGGACTTTGACCAACATTACAGGCTTCATCGGCATGGTATTGAGATCACCAATCCAGCCGCAACTGAAGTTCTGAGCCATTTGCTCTGTGCTGGTTAGCATCGTGCGAACAATATTAAATAACCAGGTGGTGCCGGATCGCGGCATCCCGGCATTTAAAATCAAAGTTGGTTTCTGAACAGACACTGTGTCTCCAAAGTGATTCTCGTTGTGTAATGGATACGAAGCTTAGCAAGCCCCACCGAGGCTTGCAGAGAACAAACATGCAAATTTTCTTTTTACCGAATACTTGTTAGGCATTTCTCAACCTTGGCTGGTGAAACACGCTAGACTATGCGCTTTATCGCCTATCAATTAACACCTTTCCCATTTGCACAGGGATTCTACACACATGGAAATTATGCGCTCTTCGTGTACGAAACGTCGTCTGTCCGCTCATTCATTGCGCTACACACTAGCTGTTTTGCTCGCTCTTATGGCTCCTTCGCTGTTTGCCGAGGAGGACGATCAATTTATGATTGGCGCCGGCTTTGGCTATAACGAAGGTATCTTTGAAGGCATGGATGGCTATTTTTATCCGGAGCCGGTGCTGGATATCAACTATGGGCGTTTATATGCCTCCAACTCAACGCTGGCCTTCCGCTTCGCCCATTATCGCTCGGTTTCATTTGCAATTGCCGCAACGATGGGCCAGATCTGGCTCGACACAGGTGAAATCAAAGGCAGCCAGGAAGAGCTATATCTGGGAATTGAAGATCGGGACCGCGCCATCGAAGCGGGACTGCTGTTTCACTATCGCTCACCGGTTGGCCTGGTGGAAATGGCATGGTACAAAGACGTTTCCAACGCCCATGACGCCTCCAGAGGGCTAATCAAAATTTCCCGCAATATCGCTGAAACCGGTGACTATATCTCCATCGTTCCCGGGCTATTCATCAACTACTACACGGCCAAATACAATCGCTACTATTTTGGTATTTCGGAAGAAGAGAACATCGAAGGCGCCGCACTTGCAGGCAACACCCTTGCAAACTTCAATGACTTCCGTCCCCAATACAAGCCCGGAAACAGTGGCCATTTCGGCTTTGATCTGAAAGTCCAATATGAGATCAGCAAAGAGCTGATAGCCACCACTTACTTTGCCGTTGAAGATCTGACCGGTCCCTGGGAAATGAGCTCGCTGGTTGAAGACAAGGGCATGGCCAGTGTGGTGTTTGGCTGTCCTACCGCTTTCGGTAGTCAGCTTTTTATATGGGGGCCAAGGCCCCCTTTTTGAAAATGATCTCTCTAAAAAAACTAACTCGTCATCTAACGGTTTCACCGACGGATACACCGGTATTTTTATCGGGACCGTCAGTCTCCCGCTTCTTCTCTTCCCTCTTCCCTTTTTCCCATGCAAGACCAACACTGAAAACAGCTGCTGGTGAAGGTAAGACGGACTTCTTACTCCAGCTTCATCCCACTCGTTCCGTCTCGTCATTCCCGTTGAACTAAGTCTACAACGAGTTTTGCTTTTTCTCTGTCGGCGTCACACCCGTGAGACTTTTCCGGTTTTCCGAAGTTGATTGTGGCGGGTTACATCAATCTTTTCCTTTTTATATGCGTGACTCACGCAACGCAATTTAAAATCAAAAGAGCTTTAAAACCCTTTAATTCCTGCTTACTGGCTGCGGGTAAAAGCGGACCAAATTTGAACGTAAATATCCAAAATACAATCCGCTTTGAGTGAGCGCTGAGTACAAAACAAATTAATTTCGACTGAACCAGCACTTTTCTTTATTTTCGGGAATATCTGATTGCGCTAGATGCTGGCTTGAATTGATAGCGACAGTTTCGCCAACTGGGGAAGGTTGTATGTTCGAATCTACTGCTTGACTGGTACTACGCCCCTCAGTCAGCGGGAGACTCTCAATCTGCGTTATGCCTTCAGTTACCGTGTTTGAACTTGCTCTTCCGTCACTACACGCACTTAATCCGGTTGCGATAACAGCGACGAATGAGTACTTGATGAGTTTATTCATAATTTGATCCTTATAAACCATATTTTTCTAGTGCGCACAACGTCATTAGTGTTAGGCATTTATGTAGCTGTCGATTGATTTTGCAGTATCCAATATCATTTTGTTGAATGGAGTCGGCGCCCAGTCGAAGGTTTGTTTTGTGTCGCTGATATCGGCCCTATAGGTTTTGCCAACATAGGGCAGCCAGCCTTTCATTTCGCTATTGAATTTCGCCAGCAGTTTGATAAGAAAGTTCGGTGCAACCTTGGTACTAACCTTGCTGTATCCGTTTGATTTCAATACTTTTGTTAGTTCTTGATAGGAATGCGCCTGTTCGGACGCTACGATAAACCTGCGATTGCGAGCCTGTTTGTTTTCCAGGGCGAGCACGTGGATCCTGGCAACATCCCTGATATCAGACATGCTGATACTCGCCTGAAGCATACGCGGCACTTTTCCTTCCAGAATATTCTTCATCGAGTTCATGGATTCACCTTCAAGATTACCTGAGATAGTCGGTCCATAAATCGGTCCCGGGTGGATAGTCACCAGCTCCAGTTTGTTGTCGCCCGTCTGCTTATTCACAAACTCCCACGCGTTTTTTTCAGCAAGCGTTTTACTTTTCAAATAAGCAGAAATATTTTTGGCGTTTATTTGCGTCCAACTTTCCTGGTTTATGTTCTGATCGCCTTCGAGATCGCCCAGCATGGCCACCATAGAAGAGGTAAGTACGACGCGCTGAATACCGTTTCGTTGCGCGGCATTTAAAGCACGCAGCGTTCCCTGTACTGCTGGTTTTATCAATTCATTTTCATCCCTCTGTGCTTTTGAGCTGAATGGCGATGCAACATGCATCAGGTAATCACAACCTTCGGCAGCCTCATCCCATCCCTCATCTCGCAACAGGTCTAATTTGCAGAACTCCAGATTGCCATTGGGCTCAATTTGCTGAGAAATGGTGCTGACAATGTCGGTCGCTTTTGACACATTTCTTAATGAGCCTCGAACTGCATAGCCATGCTTTAAGAGTTCTACCGCACACTGCATGCCGACAAAACCCGAGATTCCCGTTAAAAGTACTTTTTTAGTCATTCTTTCTTCTCCAGATTTTTACTTGCATTATGCAAGCTATATTATTTACTTTTATTTTGCAAGTAGATTAGAATGCGTGAAAGATTTACAGGATCCAAACCATGCCTCGACGTTCAGACTGCCCTATTTCAAATGTGCTAGATGTAGTAGGAGACAAATGGAGTTTATTAATACTGAGAGACATTCTTTTTTCTGGAAAGGAGTCTTATTCAGAGTTGCAAAACTCCGCAGAAGGTATCGCGACGAATATCCTTTCCAGTCGGCTAGAGCAACTGGAAAGCTACGGTTTGATAAGCAAAAGAACCGATGAGCAGGATAAAAGGAAAAAGGTCTATACACCCACTCAAGCTGGAATTGACATGTTACCTATTTTGCTGGAAATGATTGTTTGGAGTGGTAAGTATGATCCCAATACCAATGCGCCCAAACCTTTACTGGAGAGAGTAAAATCTGATCGTGATGGTGTGATTACAGACTTAATAACGAGCATTAAAAGTAAACACTAGTCCTTTTCGGCTTAATACTTGCGCTCGAATTTTATTTTGATTGTGACCGCTTCCCTCACGATGCAGATGAATATTCTGAGTATTTGGAAACGAAGCTGCCTAGATAAATCTTTCTAGCAACATCTCACTCGCTATCCGCGACATCCATTATCAGATGCCTTAACCATTTATGGCCGGCGTTGTGATGCAGCAAAGGGCTCCAGGCCATTTTCAATTCAAAGCTCGGGATTTCGAAAGGTGGTTCTTTGACAACCAGTTTTGCGCTCTCACTTTTCAAGCGTGCTGCGCGGCTTGGTAGTGTGGCCACCAGGTCATGCTGCTGCGCCAGCAGCATGGCAACCTGATAATGTCGGGTAAATACACTGATGTTGCGCTTGCCGCCAATCCTGTCGAGGGCTTCATCTACCCAGCCCAAACGCTGTACATCCTGCGGATTTACCCCTACCCCCACTCCAAAACCGGTTTTACTGACCCAAATATGTGACGCTTCCAGATAGCTGTCCAAATCGAAGTTTTCTACCAGAGGGTTCTCGGGACTCATCAAACAGGAGAACGAATCCGTCCAGATGGTTTTCTGGTGAAAAGACTGGGGCAACTTGTCAAAGCGGTTAATCGCCATATCGACACGCCCCTGCTCCACGTCTTCAAAGGAGACATCACTGGGGGTCAAAACATCGAGGGTAATATGAGGCGCTTTCTTTCGGACTTCACTCAACACGGCCGGTATCAGCGTGGACTCTGCGTAGTCACTCGCCATGATGCGGAAGACTCTGGAGCTGTTCACCTCAAACTCACGCTCGGGTTGAATCACCTTCTCCACCTGAAACAGAATTTCCCGCACTGCCGGTTTGAGTTTTAATGCCAGTTCGGTGGGCGCCATACCATCGCTGGTTCTGACCAGCAGAGGATCCTCAAACAGGTTGCGCAGTCGCTTTAGACCATTACTCATGGCGGGCTGGGTAATGCCTAAATGGTTCGCCGCTTTGGTAACGTTTTGCTCCCGCAACAGAACATCAAGGTGTACCAGCAGATTGAGATCAATGCGCCCCAGATCCATTAGTGTGAAGCCCCCGTATTCATGTTATGAATGGATATAACCTTATCGTTTATATCATACCCCGCAGCGGCACTGGGGAGAAACATGATGATCCCCAAACACTCCGTCACGGAGCGGTAAGGTGATGAACAAGCCTTTTCTGGAGACAGCAGGAATCGACAGCTTCTGCATATGCGACCACCCTTAGTGACACACCCGGCCAGTTGTGAAATTCCGTTTCCTGCGGCTGTCTGCGTTCTAAACTGGTTTCAACTTCGACGTCATCGAATGCTCTTCCGGTAGAGAAGAAAACAGGGACAAGATCCCTGCTTCCATCTTCAACATAACGTTCTAAACCTCGTGATACAAAGCACTGCCCTGCTCTTTGAACTTCTCTGACATTTCTTCCATGCCTTTTTCCGCATCCTGCTGGTCCGCATAATCCCTGACTTCCTGGGAGATTTTCATGGAACAGAATTTCGGCCCGCACATGGAACAGAAGTGCGCCACCTTGGCTGAGTCCTTGGGCAGGGTTTCATCGTGATAGGCGCGCGCCGTATCCGGATCCAAGGCGAGATTGAACTGGTCTTCCCAACGAAACTCAAAACGTGCCTTGGACATGGCATCATCATGAATCTGCGCCCCGGGATGGCCCTTGGCGAGGTCAGCAGCATGCGCCGCAATCTTGTAGGCAATCAGTCCCTGCTTCACATCGTCCTTGTTGGGCAAACCCAGGTGCTCTTTGGGTGTGACGTAACACAGCATGGAACAGCCATACCAACCAATCAGAGCCGCCCCTATACCAGAGGTAAAGTGGTCATATCCGGGCGCAATATCGGTAGTAAGGGGGCCGAGCGTATAGAACGGCGCTTCATGACAATGCTTAAGCTGCTCCTCCATATTCTCTTTGATCATGTGCATGGGCACATGACCCGGCCCTTCGATAAAGGTCTGAACGTCGTGTTTCCATGCGATCTTGGTTAGCTCTCCCAACGTGCGCAGTTCCGCAAATTGCGCTTCATCATTGGCGTCCGCGACCGAACCGGGACGCAAACCGTCACCCAGAGAAAAACAGACATCATAGGCTTTCATGATCTCGCAGATTTCTTCGAAGTGCGTGTAGAGGAAATTCTCCTTGTGGTGAGCCAGACACCATTTCGCCAGGATCGAACCGCCGCGGCTGACGATGCCTGTTACTCGTTTGGCCGTCATGGGAACATAGCGCAGCAACACTCCGGCATGAATCGTAAAGTAATCGACGCCCTGCTCTGCCTGTTCGATCAGCGTATCCCGGTACAATTCCCAGGTGAGATCCTCGGCCACACCACCGCACTTTTCCAGCGCCTGGTAAATGGGTACGGTGCCAATGGGAACAGAAGAGTTGCGAATCAACCATTCACGGGTTTCGTGGATATTCTGGCCGGTAGACAGATCCATCACGGTATCGGCCCCCCAGCGCGTCGCCCAGACCATTTTCTCTACTTCTTCCTGGATAGACGAGGTCACCGCAGAGTTGCCGATATTGGCGTTGACCTTGGTGCGGAAATTCCGACCGATGATCATCGGTTCCGTTTCCGGATGGTTGATGTTATTGGGAATAACTGCGCGTCCCCGCGCGACCTCATCGCGCACGAACTCCGGGGTAATTATCTTTGGAATAGACGCACCAAAGCTCTGACCGGGATGTTGGCTTGCAGCCGCCTGTTCCAGCTGGGCTTCGTTCAGGGCCAGATTTTCACGAATGGCAATGTATTCCATCTCCGGCGTAATAATGCCCTGTCGTGCGTAATGGAGCTGACTGACATTCTGTCCGGATTTCGCTCGACGAGGCTGGCGCTTGTATTCAAAGCGCAAACCGTCAAGAGCAAGGTTGTTATCGCGAACATTGGCATAACTCGAACTGAAACCGGACAGCAGTTCTGTGTCCTGCCGCTCTTCAATCCAGGCCTGGCGCATGGGAGACAAACCCTTACGCACATCAATCTCAATATCAGGATCGGTATAGGGGCCCGAGGTATCATAAATCCGAACGGGTGGATTCAGTTCTTTGGAACCATCAGCCAGAGTGGTAGGACTCAGTTCGATCTCACGCATTCCCACGCGAATATCGGGACGGGAACCGTTCACGTATAACTTGCTGGATGCCGGAAAAGGTTGGGTAGACAGTGCATCGACCTGCGCACTTTCACTGAGTTTCTGATGGGTATCGGTCTTCATGTTTCGCTCCAGAGGATTCGTGAGCGGTTGCACCGGCCGCGCTGCTGTGGAAGCAGAAGCGATAACGAGAAAGAAACGATACGGCCTGTTCCCTACGTTGGTGCTAACCAAATCAGGTTCAACGGGTCCCGCAGTGCCAACAAAACAGGGTTCTGCGATCTCAGCCCAGATTCAAACGGGCTCCCCGACAAGTCTGGAGGATTGTAGGCCATAAAGACCCGACATTGCCATCCTTTGCGAACCGAAATCTCTATTCATTTTCCCTCATATATTCAAAGGGGATAGTGAAGCGATTATTCGACTTCGAATTCCAGATAAAGATCAGGTTCCAGTTCGTAATAGCGGCCGCTGCGCTTCAGCTCTTTCAACACAGTTGAGAGGCGCTGCAGGAATTGCGCGTTTTTATCATTGTTGTAGCAGGTAATACGATCAAAATTTTTAACCAGCGGCTTATCAGGATTGTAATTCAGCTGGCTGACGTGAGGCTTTATATCCGGCAGTGCTGCAATCATGTAATCGATGCGTTGAAGCGACAATAGCTTCAGATTGGTTTCATCACTGTGCACGAAGTCCAATGATATCTCCGCATCCAATACATGCCGATAATATCGCTCGTGGCCCAGTACCGCCCCCACAATGCTTCGTTTTAGTTGTTCAGTCGTTGGCAGCACGACATGCTTCGGCGCAAATACATAGTAGGCAAAGGCACCAAGGGGATAGCTGGAGATAATCACATCCTTCCCCAGCTTCTCCTCCAGAACCGAGGTAAACGAATAGATGCAGTCAAAATGCTGCTTCTCAAACTCTATCAGCGCCCGCTTGTACGGCATGAAGGACTCGCGCACCTGACCGTCAATCCTTGGGAGCGCCAGAGCAATAATACGCTGGTAATAGCCAGCCCCGTCTTCCTCAACGAGATTGGTAATCAGCGGTGCAGCAAGGCGAATAGGTGTTTTGACGGTTGAAGGAGTTTCAGCCCCAACATGCATGGACAGACACAAGAGAGAAAAAATCAGGGATTTCCGTATCATCGATTTACGGTCAGAGTGGCTACCAATTGAGTTTAGCCCAAGCCTCTGAAATGTGCAGCGTCAATGACCGCAATAATGGCGAAATTGACGGATTAAAGACAGCTTAAGTATTCAACTGCCACATCCTGATCCAGATAGGCCATTCCCAAAACCCGGATATAATCTTCCCGATCAATAGTACTTAGATCCAGCTCAGGGAATTCCTGACCCGAAGCCGCATAGCGCGCTTTGAGAAACTCCAGATACTCACCACCACCGTGAACAATCAGCATACCAGCAGCCCCCACATCGGGCTTCACTTTAGCTAGCTGTTCTTTCGGCAAAGCCAGCTCAAATACAACCGGCTCTTCTTCACCTTCAACGCGTACACTGCGCTTGCGCACGGTTTCCTGTGCCCAGAAATAGGCCAGCTCTTTGCTTTGCGTAAGAAATACCGGCTCAATGGTTTCGGTAAAGTTGTTACCGATGGTTGCCATAGTACTCTTGGCCGCCTGATTCATGGCCTTGTCACCGGAACGTTTTAATCCCTCTTGCTGAATGGACTCAACCAGTGCAGAAGAGGTGCCGTGGTACCACTTGTCACCAGTAACAATACCGTTCTCGCCGATCAGCTTATCTAAATCCTGAAGGTGGGATGGAGAGTGTGTCATGTCGTTCTCACAATGTTGAAGCTAGAAGCTAGAAGCTAGAAGCTAGAAGCTAGAAGCTAGAAGCTAGAAGCTAGAAGCTAGAAGCTAGAAGCTAGAAGCTAGAAGCTAGAAGCTAGAAGCTAGAAGCTAGAAGCTAGAAGCTAGAAGCTAGAAGCTAGAAGCTAGAAGCTAGAAGCTAGAAGCTAGAAGCTAGAAGCTAGAAGCTAGAAGCTAGAAGCTAGAAGCTAGAAGCTAGAAGCTAGAAGCTAGAAGCTAGAAGCTAGAAAAGTATTTTGCTTCAGGCTTCGCGCGTCAAGCTTCCAGCATTAAAAAAGGCGACCCGAAAGTCGCCTTCTTAATGCCAGTCTACAACTTAGATGTTGTTGAACTGGTTAGAGGTGTTTTTCGCACCGCCAGCTTTCAGTGCACGATCACCAGCGTAGTACTCTTTGTGATCGTCGCCGATGTCGGAACCAGCCATGTTCTGGTGCTTAACGCAAGCGATACCTTGACGGATCTCTTTACGCTGAACGCCTTCAACATAGCCCAGCATACCCGCATCACCGAAGTACTCTTTCGCCAGGTTATCAACAGACAGTGCAGTCGTGTGATAAGTAGGCAGAGTAATCAGGTGGTGGAATACGTTCGCTTCACGTGAAGTATCTGCCTGGAAGGTCTTGATGCGCGCATCCGCTTCAGCAGCCAGTTCGGAATCGTCGTACTCAGCACTCATCAGACGGTCACGATCGTAGCCGGAAACATCTTTACCAGCCTCAACCCATGCATCGTAAGCTTGCTGACGGAAGTTCAGCGTCCAGTTGAATGATGGAGAGTTGTTGTAAACCAGTTTCGCGTCAGGGTGAACCTTGCGAACTTCGTCCATCATGCCTTTGATCTCGTGTACAGTAGGTACTGCAGTTTCGATCCACAGCAGATCTGCACCGGCATTGATTGCTTCGATACAATCGAATACGCAACGCTCATGACCAGTACCTTGACGGAACTGATACAGGCCGGAAGGCAGACGCTTAGGACGAACCAGCTTGCCATTACGGCTGATCAGAACGTCACCTTCAGCAGTATCTTCAGGCGCAACTTCTTCAACGTCCAGGTAAGAGTTGTAAACGTCACCCTGGTCGCCTGGCTGTTGAACAACCGCGATTTCCTTAGTCAGGCCAGCACCTTCAGAGTCAGTACGAGCAACGATAATACCATCATCAACACCCAGCTCCAGGAAAGCGTAACGCAACGCGCGCAGCTTGTTGTGGAAGTCAGCGTGAGGAACGGTCACTTTACCGTCCTGGTGACCACATTGCTTCTCGTCAGCAACCTGGTTTTCGATTTGCAGCGCACAAGCACCCGCTTCGATCATCTGCTTGGCCATCAGGTAAGTTGCTTCAGCGTTACCGAAACCGGCATCGATGTCAGCAATGATTGGCACAACGTGTGTTTCGTGATTGTCGATCTGGTTTTGGATGTCAGCTGCTTTCGCGTCATCACCCGCTTCACGCGCCTTGTCCAACTCACGGAACAGGCCACCCAGCTCACGTGCGTCTGCTTGACGCAGGAAGGTGTACAGTTCTTCTACCAGTGAAGCAACTGCAGTTTTCTCGTGCATGGACTGGTCAGGCAGAGGACCGAACTCAGAGCGCAGAGCTGCAACCATCCAACCAGAGAGGTACAAGTAACGACGTTCAGTGGAGCCGAAGTGCTTCTTGATAGAGATCAGCTTTTGCTGACCAACGAAACCGTGCCAGCAACCCAGGGATTGCGTGTATTTGGTCTTGTCCTTATCAAACTCAGCCATGTCGCGACGCATGATAGCCGCGGTGTACTTGGCGATATCCAGACCGGTCTTGAATTTGTTCTGCGCACGCATGCGAGCGGCGTATTCTGGGTTGATTTCGCCCCATGGAGCGCCGGCAGCTTCTTTAAGGCCTGCGACTGCTTTGATGTCGTCTTGATATTGTGACATTTGCTTATCCCTTGGTGTGAGGATTGGAGCTCTGAACGCCTGATAAAGACTGCGTTAAGAGCGGTGATTTGATTTCGGGGCGCATTCTAATCAAAGCCCTTCAATAAATACAATATATCGTTTCTATATTCGTTATATATGACATGAATACTCATGCTATCGCGGAAGCATGTTTCAGCTGTCTTTCAATGACTTGCAGGCGCATTCTTACAATGAGCATCAAATCCCGGATAAAAAGGGATACAAAAAGACACTAAAGAAAGCGGTAGATACCCGACCGCACATAGAGCTGGGCAAGCGCGGCTTTCGGCAAACCTGGACGGTCTGCCGTGTGCGGAGTATACGTCAAAGGGAAAATAGAAGGTCCATTAATAGAAGGACCTTTGATAGAAGAACCATTCATAGAAAAACATTAAAGGAAGGCAAACCAACACTTGGCTAATACCAGTCAGGCTGCATTTCGTAGGGCACGCTATTTAGCGAGCGCAGTAATTCAGCCTGGGCATTAATCTCCGGCAACTCCCAGCTCAGATAATAGCGGGCTGCCTGGAGCTTACCGGAATAGAAACGGCGATCATCCTCATGGATACTATCCTTGCCCAGTGCGTTCACAGCCAATCCGGCCTGGCGCAACCAGATCCACGAAACCAGAACACGTCCAAACATATCCAGATATACGCTGGCATTGGCCAGTATACGATCCGGGTCCTGCGCCATCTTCATTGCCAGGGTCTGGGTCACATCATTTAAGGTATTCAGCGCCTGTTTTTGAGATTCGATCATTGCTGCCAACTCATCATTGGCAGACAGCTCAGCAAGACTTTCCGACATTACCTTGTTCAGCAGTCGATACCCAGCACCCTGCTTCATCACCACTTTGCGACCCAGCAGATCGAGCCCCTGAATGCCTTCGGTACCTTCATGAATTGGGTTCAGGCGATTGTCCCGGTAATACTGTTCGACCGGATACTCGCGAATATAGCCTGCTCCGCCAAGCACCTGGATTGCCAGCTCATTGGCTTTTAAGCCGTATTTAGATGGAAACGATTTCACCATGGGTGTAATCAGATCGAGAAGCAAAAATGCGTCATCCCTCTCCTTCTCAGTCGGAGCGGAATGGGCATCTTCATAGAGCTGACTGGCATAGAAACACAGAGCCAGACTTCCCTCAGCGTAGGCTTTCTGCGCCAACAACATGCGCCGCACATCCGCGTGCTCAATAATGCTAATCTGTTTTGATTCCGGATCCTTATTGGATGGATGCCGACCCTGAGGTCTCGTCCGCGCATACTCCAGGGAATAGTTGAAACCCTGATAGCCAAGCACGGCGGCACCCAGCCCTACTCCAGTACGCGCTTCGTTCATCATTTGGAACATGTAACTCAAACCTTTGTGGGGCTCACCCACCAGGTAAGCGGTCGCACCGCCCTTCTCACCAAAACTCAATACCGTTGAGGTGGTGTTACGGTAGCCCATCTTGTGCAGCAGGCCCGCCAGGGCAACGTCATTGCGCTCGCCCAGAGAGCCATCGTCGTTGACCAGATACTTGGGACAGATAAACAGCGAGATACCCTTGGTACCCGCAGGTGCGCCATCAATACGGGCCAGCACCATATGCACAATGTTGTCAGTCAATGACTGATCACCACCGGAGATATATATCTTCTGTCCGCTAATGCGGTAGCTGCCGTCTTCCTGGGGAATCGCCTTGGTAGTGATATCAGCCAGTGCCGATCCCTGTGCTGGCTCAGTCAAAGCCATCGTGCCGGCAAAACGGCCTGTTTTCATGTGAGCCAGAAAACGTGTTTGTTGATCCTGATTCCCGAAGGTGCGTATCAGATTGGCGGCGCCAATGGTCAGAAAACTGTAACCGGCACTGGCGACGTTGGCCGCATTAACATAGGACATCGCCACACGCAGAATCACTTCCGGAAGCTGCATGCCGTCTTCATCAAAATCATAGTGAGCTGCCAGAAAACCGGCGTCTGCGAACGCATCCCACGCGGCTTGTGTTTCGGGAATCATCTCTACCTTTTCGCCATCAAACTTAGGCTCGTTGGCATCGCCCTTGGCATTGTGATTGGCAAAATATTTTTCGGCGATGGTTTTCGCGGTGTTCAAGGTGGCATCAAATATTTCCCTGGAGTGCTCGGCATAACGCTCCCGTTGCAACAGCGCTTCCGTGTCCAGAAATTCATAGAGCAGAAATTCAATATCGCGATCATTGAGCAAGGGAGTCATGATGTATCCTGATTTCGGTAATGAAACAGCGTTGCGTCAAATTTCCAGCAACACCACTAACATGAACATACGTTCATTGTATTTTTGCTATAATTTCGACTTATTGTCAATGATGAATAAGTAAGCCAACTATGACCCATAGCCATAAACGCTGCTTTGACTTCCAGAATTTCAAGCAGGATTGCCCCCTCACCCACACAGCAATCATCGAGCACATCAGTCAGGAACGCTTTGCCGGACTACCCGGGAAGCGGGCAGAAAAAGCGCGTCAGAATCTACATACCATAATCGATTCCACCTTTTCTCTTTCCAATGAAATCGGTTTTGCCAAAATGTCCATGCGGGATCTTCACAAGGACTGCGGCTTAAGCCTTGGCAGTCTCTATAACTATTTTGACAGCAAAGAAGCGCTGGCCATGTGCATTACCGATACCTTGCACCACATTGCCTTTGACTGGCTGCCTCAGCTCGTTGACGACAAGCACTCTCCCGCTCAGCGTCTTGAACACCTGGTGCGGGGCCACATTTACCTGAGCGAACTGCTGCGTCCGTGGTTCTATTTTGTATATATGGAAGTAAAAACCCTGCCTGATGCCCACAAGCAAAGAGCCTGCGAGGTGGAATTGAAATTCCAGGCACTGCTGGAAGACATTTACCAAAACCCCTTACTGCCTGCCTCCCATGTCATGGCGCTGATGCAGGACTGGCACCTCAAACACTGGAAATACAAGCTTCTGGATATCGATGCATTTGCGGACAGCGTTGTCGCCATCGCACAATCCTGGATTCCCCGCACACACTGAGAGAACTGTAGCAATACTCGGATGCTCGCGGGTTGCCAATCGCTACGGTTTTATTTGCCGGAAACTTTCGCTACATTGGCTCTGGCTGAAGACGCCACCACTGATACGAGGATAATAAATGGCTGCACCTGACCGCCCTCAAGCAAATCCTGATGACAGCGATGAAAAAGACCTTAACACGCGGCATCCGGTATTTGACTGGCGCCCTTTTCTGCTGACCCTGGTGACCTTTTTTGTTTACTTGAGTTTGTCGCAACCGGGCGGATCTGGAACAGATGTTCTGAGCTATTCCGAATTCAAGCAACTGGTACGGGAAAACCAGATTGCCGAGGTAACGATTCAGGGTCAGGAGCTAAGTGGCCAACGCAAAACCAGCGCGGCAGAAGCCAATGCCAAACGCTTTACCTCGCGTATTCCCGAGCTGGGTGATGACACCCTGATTCCCCTGCTGGAAACTCATGATGTCGCCATTGTCGCAAAATCCAGCGAGTGGCCCCTCTGGCTGAGCATCATGCTGAACGTACTGCCCTGGCTGCTGATTTTCGGCTTGTTCGCCTACAGTAACCACGCCCTGCAATCCCGTATGGGAGGTAATCGTTTTTTGGGTTTATCGAACTCCAAGGCTCGCCTTTATGAAAAACTGAATGTAGAACTGGGTTTTGATGATGTCGCCGGATTGGAGTCTGCCAAATCCGATCTACAGGAAGTAATCGAGTATCTGACCCAACCGGAAAGATTCCGGCAACTGGGCGCGCAGTTGCCAAAAGGCATTCTGATGATGGGCCCTCCGGGTACAGGCAAGACGCTGCTGGCGAAAGCCACTGCCGCAGAGGCAGGGGTGCCCTTTTACAGTATCAGTGGTTCGGAGTTCATTGAAATGTTCGTGGGTGTTGGTGCCTCACGCGTTCGCGCCATGTTTCAGGAGGCCCGAGAAAAAGCCCCTTCACTGATATTTATTGATGAGATCGATTCAGTTGGGCGCGTGCGCGGCACTGGTATGGGCGGCGGTAACGACGAGCGCGAACAAACACTGAATCAGATCCTGGCAGAGATGGATGGTTTTGCCTCCACTGAACCGGTTGTGGTTCTGGCCGCTACCAACCGGCCGGATGTACTTGATCCCGCCCTGCTGCGACCAGGTCGATTTGATCGCAAAGTCACGCTCGAATTACCGCAACGCAAGGCGCGGCAGCAGATCCTGCAGGTACACGCACGCAACAAACCGATTGCCAGTGATATTGATCTGGATGACTACGCCGCTCGCACCATTGGTTTTTCCGGTGCAGATCTGCGCAATCTGGTTAACGAAGCGGCCCTCCATGCAGCCAGACAACGCAAGACTGAAATCACGCATGCGGATTTCGAATACGCTCATGACAAGATTCTGCTTGGCTCCGAAGGTCAGGAAATACTGAACCCGAAAGACCGTGAACGTATTGCTTTCCATGAATCCGGCCATGCTCTGACCGCCTTTTTGTCTCCCGATGCCGACCCACTCAGCAAAATCACTATCATTCCCAGGGGTCGTGCATTGGGCGTCACCGAAACCCTACCGAAAGAAGACCGGCTGAATTTTCAGCAGCGCTATCTTGAACAACGACTGGCTGTACTTTTGGGTGGTCGCTGCGCAGAAAAACTGGTGTATGGTGACCTCAGTTCAGGCGCCGGCGACGATCTTAAACAGGCAACCCGGCTGGCCCGCTCCATGGTGTCCCAATGGGGCATGAGCGAGCGGCTCGGACCGGTCCACTATCCTCAGCACGAGACCCACCCTTTCCTGGGTATGGATATGGCGCAGCCCCAGGACTTCAGTGACAAAACCGCGCGACTCATTGACGAAGAAGTCGAAAGCTTGCTCAAACGCATGGAAAGGGAAACATTCAAACTGTTGTCTGAACATCGTCCACAACTGGATAACCTGGCCAACAGTCTGCTTGAATACGAAACGCTTGAACGCCAGCAAATTGAACAGATTCTGCAACCTGCGCCGAAAGCTGAGGCGCACACCACCGAGCCATAGTGCTGCCTGGGGAACTTGTTTATACTGCCGTCGATACACATTTACATTGCCAACAAAATATCATGCAAAGCGTCTCTACTCTGATTCACGCCCAATGGGTACTCCCCATCGCACCTGAAAACACAGCGCTGGCCGAACACAGCGTTGTCATTGATCAAGGTCGTATTCTTGCCGTTCTGCCAAGTGACCAGGCTCGCCACCACTATCAGTCAGAATACACCTTCGAGCTGCCTCATCACGCCATTATGCCTGGCTTGATCAACACGCATGGTCATCTGGCCATGAGCCTGTTCCGCGGACTGGCAGATGACCTGCCGCTGATGGAATGGCTGAACAAGCACATATGGCCTGCAGAAGGCGCCTGGGTGTCGGAGGCCTTCGTACGGGATGGCTGCCAACTGGCGATGGCTGAAATGATCCGTGGTGGCACCACCTGTTTCAGCGATATGTATTTCTTCCCGGAAGTGGTTGCTGAAGAAGCCGACCGACTGGGCATGCGCGCCCAGCTTTGCTGCCCCATACTGGATTTCCCCACTGTTTGGGGAAGTGGACCGGATGAATACATCGATAAATCACTGGCTCTGGCGACGCAATACCGGAACCACCCCCTGCTTCGCGTTGGACTCGGCCCTCACGCGCCTTACACCGTATCCGACGCACCTATGGAACGAATACGGGACCTGGCTCGTGAGCACAAACTGCCGGTACAGATCCATCTGCATGAAACCGAGCACGAAGTAACAGAGGCTGTGGCGCAAAACCAGAAACGCCCGATACGCCGGCTGAGCGAGCTTGGCCTGTTGTCACCGGATCTGTCTCTTCAATGCGTTCATATGACCGCATTGAATGACGAAGATATTGCGTCGGTAAAAGCTGCCAATGCCCACGTGCTGCACTGCCCGGAATCGAATCTGAAACTGGCCAGCGGCTTTTGTCCAACGGCGCGTCTTCTCGATAAGGGAATTAATGTGGCTCTGGGCACAGATGGCGCCGCCAGTAACAATGATCTCGATATGTTGGGTGAGACGCGCACCGCGGCCCTCATCGCCAAAGCAGTATCGGGCAATGCTGCGGCGGTCAATGCCCATGAAGCACTGAAAATGGCCACCTTGAACGGGGCCATGGCATTGGGTATCGATTCGTTGACCGGATCACTGGAATCAGGAAAGGCAGCCGACATCATTGCCATCGACCTCAACAGTCTCAACAGCCAACCCAGTTATGATCCGATATCAGACATTGTTTACTCCGTTGCTTCGAATCAGGTCAGCCATAGCTGGATCGCCGGTAAACAACAGCTTCACCAGGGTGAACTTTTACACCTGGATGCACGTAAACTAATTGAAACAGCCAAAGTATGGGCAGAAAAGATTAAAGAAACGGACGACCAGGCTCAGTAAACCCTGCCTGCCAAGCAAATGGTCGCAGATCGTTACACAACCGAGAGAAAGACATAGATGAATGCTCCCCGTGCCAACGTCGACCCACAGGAAATCGCCAAGTTTGAAGCCCTGGCGAACCGCTGGTGGGACAAGGAAAGCGAGTTCAAACCTCTTCACGACATTAACCCCTTGCGGCTCAACTACATTGATGAGCGTGCGCCATTGCCTGGCAAGCGTGTGCTCGATGTAGGCTGCGGCGGTGGCATACTCTCTGAGGGCATGGCCCAGCGCGGCGCCCATGTCGTTGGTATTGATATGGGTGAAGCACCTTTGAACGTCGCGCGCCTGCATGGTCTGGAAAGCGGCGTTGATGTGGATTACCGACAGATGACAGTGGAAACCCTGGCCGAAGAAGAAGCCGGCAGTTTTGATGTCGTCACCTGCCTCGAAATGCTCGAGCATGTGCCGGAACCGGCGTCAATCATTCAGGCCTGCGCACGTCTGCTGAAACCCGGTGGCCATCTGTTTTTGTCCACCATTAACCGCAACCCCAAAGCCTATCTGTTTGCCATCGTCGGCGCCGAGCACGTCCTGAAATTGCTCCCCAAAGGCACCCACGAATACAAGAAGTTCATCAAGCCATCTGAACTGACTCGCTACGTCCGTCAGGCCCGACTTGAATTCAGGGACCTGACGGGCATGACTTACAATCCCTTCCTGAAATCCTACAGCCTGAATTCGGATGTGGATGTGAACTACCTGATGCATGCACAAAAACTGGATGACTGATCAAATACTCAAAACGATAAAGACTCCCAGGGCAGTGCTGTTCGATCTCGATGGCACCCTGGTGGATACGGCGGGCGATTTTATTGAAGTACTTAACCGCCAGCGCGTGTTGCATCAGCTCCCTCCTTTGCCCGAAAAAACGATACGCGATGAAGTGTCCAACGGTGCCAGAGCGCTGACCAGCCTCGCCTTTGGCGGTGAACCCGGAGAGCCGGTTTTCGAAGCGCGCCGTCAAGAACTGCTGGATCTGTATCTAGATGAAGTCGGGAACAGTGCCTGGCTGTTTCCGGGAATGGATGAATTGCTCAAGCATCTGGAACAACAGAATATTCACTGGGGCGTCGTCACCAACAAACCCCGACTGTATACCGAACGCCTGCTGGAGCGCCTGCTGCTTTCCAAACGCTGTGCGGTGACGGTGTGCCCTGACGACATCGATCAACGCAAACCCCATCCAGAGGGCCTCTTCAAAGCCAATAATGCGCTTGGTCTACAGAGCGAGCACACCTGGTATGTGGGCGATCATCTCCGCGACATTGAAGCCGGGCAACGCGCGGGCATGCTGACTGTCGCTGCCTGCTATGGCTACGTTGAAGATCCCGAAATCTGTCATAGCTGGGGCGCCAGCTGGTGCATTGATCACCCCTCTGAGCTATTGAATTTACTGAACAATCTGACGCCCTAGCGCGCACCAAAACAGGGATTTTCACGGTTCGACCGGGAAAATCGTGGATTGCTTCAACAATACACAAGTAAAACCTGTGCTTTTGCTGAAATCATCTATGCTTATATTTAGACGGTTGCCTGAGTCGCACGTGGATATGGGCCCTTTCCTACTCTCTCACGCTGCTTCATCTTTTGCGAGGCACTCGCTTTCACCCACAAATTGAGGTTTACGTTTAGGAGAACGCATGCCTGTCGAAACTGCTCTGGTTGTAGATGACTCAAAATCTGCACGTGTCATGCTCAGTCGTATGGTTCAGAAAGTCGGACTCCAGGTCGAAATGGTCGAGTCGGGCGAAGCCGCCATCAGCTATCTCGAAGAAAATCCACATCCTGACGTGATATTCATGGACCATATGATGCCCGGAATGGATGGGCTTGCCACCACGCAAGCGCTGGTAGCCAATGAAGCCACTCGGCACATTCCGATCTTCATGTATACATCGAAAGAAGGTCCGGAATATGAAGACGAAATGAAGGCCTGCGGCGCCTATGGCATGCTCGGCAAACCCGCTAAACCCGAGCGACTGCGAGAAATTATCGAGGAACTGAATGCTCGTCCTGCAGTTGTTGAAGCAGCCACACCCACAGCAGAGGAAGCACCGGCTGAGGTGATCGAAGAACCACTTGTGGCTGAGGAAGAAGACATCACGCTGGAGGAACCAGCTGAAGCCGTCACTGCAGAACCCGAAGCCCCAGAGCCTGTGACAGCCGATGAACCTGAAGAACCCATTGTTGAAGAAGCTGAAGTCGAGCCAGCATTCGTTGAACCGATACCACCCGAACCAACACCAGAACCCATTCCGCAAGAACAAGAACCTGTAATCGCTTCTGAAGAGGAAGAAGAAATGAGCAAGGAATTCATTGAAGAGGTGGCCACGCCCCTGGTGGCGCGTGCGATTGAAGATGCTGTCCAGCCTTTGAAAGATGCCATTCACCGACTCGAAACACTGGCCGGAGAAAACCAGAGCGAGATTCGCAAGCTCAACTCCCGTCAGGCCAATACGGTTAACATGGTCACCCAACCCGTTCTCGATGCCAGTCTGAAACAAACCACTGTTCAGCTACAGAATCAGCTCACCAATGAAATCAAATCCTTGCGTGAACTGATAGAACAGCGCGCTGACCTTTCACCGGAAATTCTCGCGAAAATCCAGGAAGTTGCCAGCAAACATGGCAGTGACGCCGGTCAGGCTCAGGCTGAAAAAACAGCCAACAGCGTTGCCGAGGCAGCCGCCACGAAGATCAGCGCGGCTCAGACCCAGATTCAGGTCGAACAGGAATTAACGCCCTATCTGGCGCAAACCAAGCGCAGCAGCATGCTCGCTGTTATTGCCTTGATCGTTGCGGCGGGCGCTGTTGCAGCGGCTTTCGTACTGTAATCCCGGTCTGTAGCCATTACTGAGGCAAAAAAACATACCTGATCAGGCAGTTCCTTGCGGAGCTGCCTTTTTTATTTCTGACAACACTCCTCCCTGATGATTGGCGACACTGGCAGCTCACCGGCTTTTCCAGTAACCTGCGCCCTTTCCAAATCTTTCGGACTAAAAACTCATGTTGAAGACTCTGGGTGTTATCGCACTGATCCTGTTGGCGGCATTTATCGTCCATCGTACACAAAGCAACAAACAGGCAGCCCTGGAAAATATCAGGAAAGGAGAGGAGTTTCTGCAGCAGAATGCCAGCAAAGCAGGTATAGAAAGTACTGGTTCAGGATTGCAGTACCAGATACTCAACACAGGTAGTGGCAGTGACAAGCCAAAACCCAATAGCCGGGTCAAAGTACATTATCACGGAACTCTGATTGATGGCTCAGTGTTCGATAGCTCCATTGAGCGAGGAGAACCTATCGAGTTTGGCCTGCATCAGGTTATTCCGGGATGGACAGAAGGTGTTCAGGACATGGTGGTGGGTGAAAAACGACGCCTGTTCATTCCTCCAAAACTGGGATATGGCAATCGGGCAGCGGGTAGTATTCCCCCGGGTTCTGTGCTGATATTCGATGTTGAACTGCTTGAAATTAACTAGCACAGCCGGTGCCTGATCTGTTTTGATGTTGAGTCTCGACCAAGCCGGCAGCTTCTTTTTGGTATCCGTTCTGCTGGCTCTCGCACCCGGTCCGGACAATCTGTTTGTACTGAACCAGTCCATCGCCTCTGGACGTAAAGCAGGCCTTTTGGTGACGGCAGGACTTTGTACCGGTCTGATATATCACACCGGACTAGTGCTTCTCGGCGTCGCCGCGTTGATCGCCACCTCACCGGCTCTGTTCGCGCTATTAAAAATACTGGGCGCCAGCTACTTGCTGGTGTTGGCCTATGGTAGTGTGCGTGCCGGACTCAAACCCATGACCCCGTCGGAAAACAAAGTCCTCAATCATGGGCAACTCTATCGACGAGGTGTGATTCTCAACATCAGCAATCCCAAAGTAACCCTCTTCTTTTTGGCTTTGCTTCCGCAATTTATTGATGTGCAAGACCCGCACTCACAACTTCAGGTGTTGCAGCTGGGCCTGTTATTTGCCATCGCCACCTTGATTGTATTCGGTTTGATTGCAGTGGCTGCCGGCTCGTTAACCGTGTTGCTACGACAACACCCTCTTGTCTACCGTTCGCTGGAGTTCACGTCGGCATTGGTATTTCTGGGCATCGCAGTACCTTTGTTATGGACCGAGCTCACCACACTACTCCCGGCCTCCTTTTCATAAGACAAATCTGACTGCGCACACTTTGACTGGCGCGGATAACAGCAAACGATATACCCATTCCGGGTCATGCCCCGCTTTATAAATTTTGGACTACACTCTCTAAGTTAAAATGGCTTGCTACCTTTAGCATCGCAGGAACGCGAGGTGACAGATGGATTGGAGATCAGCAAACGGAAAAATATGGAGCTTCATCAGTCTTGTTTGCATTGGCGTCACGCCATCGGCTTATGCGGATCTGGAGCTTGTGGCCAGCCGCGAACCCCAGCCCTCCCAGGTAACCCTGACGACACATAACCTGCCTCCCTATGGAAGTTTTTTCCCGGACAATACCTTTCGTGGCAAAGCCGCCGATGTCGTCAGCTGCGCTCTGGATGATATGAATGTAGCACTGGATCTGAAAGTTCAACCCTGGCGCCGAGCGCAAGTAGAAGTTGAACAAGGACGAGCCGATGGTTTTTTTGCGGGATCCCAAAATGCCCGCCGGGACGATTACGCGACCAAGTCTGTCATCATTGCTGATCAGAAATGGCAGTGGTATCTGCTAAAGGAAAGCAACTGGAGTCCGGATCAGGAGCAATTTCGCACCGAAGCGACAGTATCCAGCTTCCTGGGTGCCAATATGCAGAAGTGGCTGGTTGAGAATAACTACAATGTCGCGGCTACGCCTCCCAACACAGAAGCTCTCGCCACGATGCTACTAGCAGGTCGCATTGATGCGGCACTGGCTAACAACTATGTCATGGATGGTATCTTGAGCGACAAGGGGCTGTCCTACCGGGTAAAAAACTTTGAACTCAAGAACAAACCACTCTACGTATATTTCTCAAATGATTTTGTTGCGGCATATCCCGCCTTCCTCCCGCAATTCAATCATCACGCCCAACAATGTCTGACTCAGTTGGGTCATGAATAGATTAAGCTCAAGCCCTTTGGATATCTCGCCTATCAGCTGGCAAGGTAGATATGCTCATCAAGCTCGTCAGTGTCCAGAAAGCTCTGGTCCAGCAACTGAATACGAAACCTGTCCATACAGCCATTCAGAAAGACGATGCGACTAAAAGAGTTTGCTATTTGAACAACCAGTTCTACCGTGTTGCCGAAAGTTTCCATATGTGTAAATGCTGATCTGGGTAATTGCGTGATAATCGTCCCGGGGTCATCCAGGTCACTCAACTCGACATCGTTTCCTGAATAGATGTAAATGTGTTCATCAAATGAAACCTGAGTGGTGGAGTGCAGATTCGCTTTTTTATCAACGTACATATAGTCCCTTTTCTCCTATTCAAACTATCCTGTTTTTAAGTGCAAAACGAGTTTAGTGCATACAATATAAAAATTATAGCGGACGAGAATATTTCTTTTGAATTTCAGATATATAAAGCCAGCGTCTAAAGTTGTTAGAGGCCTTGGATACTCCGCTTGCCTCTCAATCGAGCACCTCTTTCAGCGAAGCGATCCATTCCTGGACGTACTCGCTGGCATGTTGTCTTTGTCGCGGAGACAAGGTCGGAAACAGTTCAAATACCAGACGTTTTCTCTGCGCATGGTTATGCGCCCGCAAATGACGATAGTCCGCCGTCCAGAACAGACTTAAATCGCCCAACCAGGAAGACAAACCTTGCGCATCCCGATCAAGGGCCGCCTGCAAATAGGCTTCACGCCAATTCACGTGATTTCGGATACGTATCTCACGTTCATTGGCGACAAGCGAAGCCCAGTCTGCAATGATCCTCACCTGCTGATCACTCAAGTGCCCAAACCAGTCTTCCAGGCGCTCGACTTCGCGCTCAACCTTGTCCTCTACAGAGCGCGTCGACTCAAACCACTCGTCCATTTGCGCTTCGGCGTATTCACGGTATCGCGCTGCGTTGCGCTCATCCAGACTAAGACTGAAACGAATGACGCCATCATGCATGGCGCTGAGATAGCGCTGGCGTAGCTCCCGGGACGCTACCATCAAATGTTCATAGGCGGCTTCTGATCGTCCCTGCTCCCAAAGCACAACAAGGCTCTCCAGTTCCCTGATCGTGGCGGGAAATCCCTCCTCGCGCATCCAGGACTGTAGCTGCAACACATCTGTTCTGAGCACGTCTTCCTGATCCGAGCGCAGCTCAAACATCTGGTCCAGTTTCCAGTTAACCAGCCAATCCAGGCGCTCAAACAAAAAGCTGAAGGTACTGCATCCGCTTAACAGGCTACTGGCAAACACGACTGTGAAAAATCTAGCGATTTGCTTCATCACCGGGCCTCGGTATCCCTGAGCAGCTGGGCGGGATTGATCTTCAAGTGCTGAATAATGTATCGCGCTCCCAGCATAAAAATAGCGATACTAACGGAGTACGCCAGTGCCGGTCCGAGCCATAGCAGGTTCCCGGCGTCAAGCTTCAAACGATATTCAAGAATCGCAAGCGCAACCCCTGACCCCAGGAGACTTGCAAACAGAGCGATCACAGCGCCAAGTAACAGATACTCGGCATAAAGCGCTGATTTGATCAGAGTGTAACGCGCGCCTAACACATGCAGCACAGTAGAATCGTAAACCTGTTGCGTCCGCCCGGCCAGCATGACACTCGACAACACTGTCATACTGACAACAAAGCTGAACGCAGAGATTACCAGCAATCCACCCAGAGCCTTGTCAAACAATTCACGTGCAGACTCCAGTATCTGCTCAGTTCGGACCGTCACAAGATTTGGCGCTATTCTGACTAGCTCGGCCTGCGCGACCCTGGCTTCCGCGGGGTCCATATACACCGTTCCAACGTAGCGACGAATCGCCGCATCGAGCGCCCCGTCAGACAAAATGGCTTCGAACCAAAACCGTGTCTGTAATCCCTTTTGGGTGTAGATACCGCTCAATGTTGCATCGATAATCTGACCTGCCATGCCAAAGCGGAGCCGGTCACCCGGCTTGAGATTCATTTCCTCAGCTTCTCTATCTTCCATCACCACATAATGTTCTTCGCTTGCGCCCTCGTTAAGGTCGGGTGTTGGCCACCAGCTGCCCTCAACCAGGCTGATGCCATCAATGTTGGCCGAGAGATAGCTGAGCTTATGTTCGTCTCTGGCCATTTCCTGCGCATCACTATTGGCAAATCGAATGTCCGTGACAGCCGTGTCGTTAATGGCAAGCACCCTTGCCCGGACCAGAGGCGCGAAATTAACCGACCGGGTTGACCCATAGGTATTCAACACCTCACTCACTGCAGCACGCTGGTCCGGAGCCAGATCGTAAAGCACCATGGCTGGCGCTTCATCCGGAACGGTCTCCTCTATCAATTGCAATAGGGCCATGACCACAAGGGAACAGGCAACCAACAAGGTTAGGGCCGAACCCAGCGACAATAAGGTCATTCTCATGGACGATCCGGGGCGATGCATATTGGACAGGGCAAGCCACAATGAAGGATGCCGACGCGCCCACGCCATGCCTTCAGCCCTGCTTGCACAGTAATGCAGTCCGCGAACGATCCGCTCCAAAGTCATCATGCTTCCGCCAACAATCAAAGCAAAAATCAACCCAAAGCGAAGATCCGGAATCAGTGCCAGCACCAGCACGATCAAAGTCACAGTCAAGATAAAGCATGAGATTTGCCAGGGTGGAGACAGTGTTTTGCTTTCCGTTCCATGACTTCTGAAAAGTTTTCCGGTTTCAACAGACAACGCGCGGCCGATGGCCGGCAAGGCAAAACAAAACGCGGTAAACATGCCGAAAATCCAGGCACTGAATCCGGCAATGGCCATTTCTGCGATACCGACGTCCAGGGGCAACTGTCCAGACAAAATACTGAGTCCCAACACTGCCAGCACACTTCCTATAAGCACACCACAAATCCCCGAAACAGCCGCCAGCATGCCGATTTCCATAAGGTATATTTTCGCCAGGTCTTTGGGTCGCAAACCCACTGCAGAAAGGGTTGCCATGGTCTTTAGCTTTCCTCTTAAATAGTCCCTTACGCTGTTAAATACTCCCAGCCCTCCAATGAAAAGAGTACTAAAGGCAATGATCAATAAACCTGACGCAATCTGATTTAAACGTTCGCCAATACGCTGGCTGCGATCATGGAAACTGCGCACCTCCCATTCAGAATCGGGAAAGGCCTGGAAAAAGCGGTTTTTCCAGGTTTGCACGTCAACGGAGGTCTTGACGCGATATTCATATTCAATGCGACTGGCCGGATGAATGAGGCCGGATTCGGCAAGCGCGCCATCTGAAAGCAATGTGGGCGCCCCCCGCCAGCTTGCACTTAATCGCCTATCCGGCTGATCAATAACAATGGCCCTTACCTGCATTCGAAGCTTGCCAATCTGGACCAGATCTCCGGGCTGTATCTGCAAGCGCTCGGCGACAATAGGATCAACTGCCACGCCCCAATGACCATCGATGTAGGATGTTGCCGCGCTCAGTTCGAGGGATGGCTGCAATCTGAGCTCCCCATATAGTGGGTAGCGCTCATCCACACTCAGCAACTCAACGAGCTGAAAGCGATCATCTTCGGTACCTAGCATCGTATTCAGCTCTTTTGTCAGTGATACATCACCGTGCTGCTTCAGCCATGCAAGCGCGTCGGTCGGCAAGGGAGAGCTGGATTCGATTTCCAGGTCCCCTCCCATCAGAATCCGGGTATCGTCAAGCAAGCTCTTGCTCAGGACCTGATATATGCCAAAGCTCGTCATGACCAGTGCAACACCAAGACACAAGCAGGCAAAAAACGCCCAGACCTGTTTCAAGCTGTAAAGCAGATCTCTAACCGCATAACGCAGGTTAAAACTCACCAGGAACTCCCGCTTCCACCCGCCCCTCTTCCAGAATCAACGCCCGCTGGCAGCGTCGCGCCATCTGGCTATCGTGAGTCACCATGACAAGAGTTGTTCCGGATTCTTTGTGGAGATCAAACAGCAGGTCCGATACCACATGACCGGTTCGACTATCGAGGTTTCCTGTAGGCTCATCAGCCAACAGCATGGCTGGTTGGTGCACAAGCGCTCTGGCAATGGCTACCCTTTGTTGTTCTCCTCCGGACAATTGCCGGGGATAGTGTCGGCAACGATGGCCCAGGCCGACACGCTCCAGCATGTCCTGTGCCCTTATGCGGGCATTACTCACTCTCTGGATTTGCAGGGGAAGCGCTACATTGGATAGGGCATCAAGGCTCGGTATCAAATGGAAAGACTGAAACACAATGCCAATCTTGTTGCATCGCATGTCCGCGATTTCATCTTGAGCCAGCTTTTCCAGAGACTGACCCAGCAAACGAATGCTGCCGGATGAGGGCGACTCAAGTCCGGCCAGCAACAACAAAAGCGTGCTTTTTCCGGACCCGGAAGGCCCAACAATGGCGACCGACTCTCCTGAACCTATGTCGAAGCCGATGTCCTGAAGAACCGGAATGCGTTCTCCTTCCAATGAATAGTCCATACTCACATTCGTCAATTGAATCATTCTGTATTCCTGTACTTGCAAGCCGAGAATTCACTGCCTCTGGACCTCGCTTGATCATTTTCCAGATTTCTTAAGCTACGTGCGTTATGAACTATTCAGATCAATGTTTATTTCCAGAAATCCCGGTAAATCAACACAACTCTCTTTACAGACGCTGCTTATCTGACGGTTACCAGCATTCCGATCCTATATCCATGAGTTTATTGGTGTTTTTCCTCTAAGCCAGCTCGATAACGGTGTCCAAGGCCTTATTAATGCGTCGACATACTTTACATATTTTTAATGTAAGCAATCGCCTGTTTTTTCCATCTGCTTTGATTTAAGGGCAAAAAGCATGATTGGCCAGTACTTTGCCTGTTAAAAGCGGATTTACAAAAACACTGAGAAATACGGTTCACCGTATCGATAAGAATTTATTCATCGCGAGTAGTTGTTCAGGAGAGTCTAACAAATCCATTTATAACAACATTTAAGAGGGTCTTAACATGCGCATGTTTAAACCTCTACTGTTAACGGGAATGTTAGCATCGCTGTTGTCAGCAAGTGCTTTTGCGGCGCTTGATGTCAACTATCAATTCAATGGAAACGGCAACTGGTCTATCGACGGTGTCGGTAGCAACTCGACTCGGTTGGGGATGTCAGTGCAGTGGTGCCCCTGGGTTCAACTGTCGAGGCCGCTTTTCTATACTCGACGCGAACTGTCTCTCAATCTTCAGCGCCCAGCGTAACCTTTGAGGGTATTACCTATTCTGGTGGGGACTGGACTAATCTGGGTACCAATGACAGCAATCTTACGGCGTTCAGAACTGATGTCACCAGCCAGATTGCCTCTTTGGTAGGTGGAGGAAGTGCGAGCCCGTTCAGCTTCACAGTCAACGCGGAAGCGCAAAACAGCACCACCGATGGTGAAGTACTGGCGATCATCTACAGTAACCCTGCTGAAGATGAGCGGACCCTGGCGTTTCTGGATGGATTCAGCAACTCACAGGGCGACCAGACTATTATTAATCTGGCTGAACCCCTGTCTCAGGAACGACTGGACGATCCAGATTTCGAAGCCACTCTGTCCCTCGGTATTGGATACAGCTACCAGTCCACCAACGGGGATAGCCAGTATTCAGAAGTCAATATCAATGGCGCTCTGTTGTCAGACTGTGCCGGTGGTGAGGATGATGGCGGTTCGTTCAATGGTGGTCTGATCACTGTTGGTGGTCTCGGCGACAGTACAGCAGGCCCCGATTGCGACAATGACAGTGGTTTCGATCAGGATGACGAGCTATATGCCATCGATTCGTTTATCAGTGCCGGAGATGATCAGATTGTTATCGATACGCTGAACCCTTCCAACGATGACAATATCTTCTTCGCAGCCGTCAGTATTACTGCTTTGGCAGCAGTGAATGATGATCCTCCTCCACTTCCTGACGATGATGACGATGACCCCGTTTCGGTCTCCGAACCCGGCACACTGTCACTGTTAGGTTTGGGACTTCTGGGACTCACTACAATTCGCAGAAAACGCTAAGTCGAACTAGACTTTTCTCTACTGAAACAGGGCCCGGCTACACTTGCCGGGCCTTTTTATGTACTCCTGCTTCACATGCTAGTACCGAGTATTGCCAACGTAAAAATATGGGGTCCACATCATGACCGGTCTTCGCTTATTTATCCTCCTAATCAGTCTGGGCTGCCTATCATCCACATTGCTTGCGTCTCCGATTGTTTCATCCAAACAGTTGATTCTGCTTAACCAGAGCAGTGACTGGCAGAAAGAAAAAGAGTGGCTGTTATATCAGGAGGGCACGAAAGCACTTGAAGCCAAGGCCTTTGATGATGCTGAGTCGGCATTCCAGGACAGTTTAAAAACCAACCCGGCATTTTTTCCTGCCATGCTGGGCTTGGCCGATATCGCTTTCCACAAGCAAGATATGACTCAGGCCCGCGATCATCTGCAAAAAGCCATCAAAACGGCACCGGACTCGCCTTCAGCTCATACAGCTTGGGCCAAATATCTGTACCTCAATAAACAGTATCCGGAAGCAGAACTCTCTTTCAAAAACGCCATACAGCTGAACGCAGCCTTTGTTGAACCCAAACTGGAACTCGCCTCTTTGTATTTGCTGCGACTGAATCAGTCAGAAAAGGCTATGGACTTATACCGGGAAGTGCTCTCGTTGATTCCGGACCATGCGCCGGCTCACTACGGTCTGATTTCAACCAACCTTGCGATTGGCGACATAAAGGGTGTCGAAACGTCAGCCAGCGCCGCATTGGAACGTCTCCCCAATGACCCCCAGATACATGACCTGCTGGGAACCGCCTATATACAACAAGGAGACACACAAAAAGCGATTGCCTCATTTGAACAGGCAGTCGCTCTGGATAAGGATCGTTACCTGTCGATCAGAAATCTCTCTGATCTCTACTTCGCCGAAAACCGTATTGATGATGCCATTGAGCTGCTTGAGGGTGTATCCCCCTCTTTGGCTGAAGCCAGCGAATTCCGCTATAAGCTCGCTTTGGCTTATCAATTGAGTAGCCGATTTGAAGAGGCTAAGCACACCTACGAAGCCTTGCTGGATGCCCAGCCCGATAATCTGGCCGCGCTGAATAATCTGGCAAACCTTTTATTGGAAAAAGGCCAGCACTTTAACCCGCAACGTGCCGTCCGCCTTGCACTACGCGCCACACAACTGGCACCGGATAATGCCAACTATCTTGATACGCTGGGATGGGCGCTATACAAGCATGGTGACCGGGCCGGCGCGCGTAATGCTCTCTCCAAGGCATTGGAAATGGATCCGGATTTCAGCGCGGCAGCCAAACATCTGAAAGAAATCGACGGTTAAACCGTTTTTTCCGTTTACTCTCTGGGTGTTTGATCACGAATAGCTTCAGGCAAATCCGCGCGCGTACTTGCGTAACCCCTTGCTAATACCATTCTCCAGCGCCGATTTGATTATCCCGGTGGTAAAGGGAATCTTCGACTCCAGCTGAATGGTGTAATGCAGATAGGTTTTACCCGCCTCCTCGGTAAACGTCAGCTTACCAACATGATTTTTGATAGGACTGCCCTGTGTTATACGGTACTCAATCATCTGATTTGGCTCGAAGGCGGTGATGGTTTCCTGGAATGATGGCAGCGGCCCAATATGTATGTCCCGAATTGATCCCAGGCCATTCACAGCACCAGCTCCATCCTTGACGCGTTTCATTTTTACGCCAATGATCTTGCCGAAGCGTTCATGATCACTCAGTGTTTCAAATACAGTCGTAACCGGTGCATTAAATTCTTGTTCTATGGTGATAGTTTGCAGACTCATTTGCTTCTCCGATTATGTAACACAGCATATATCCCTGCGTTCTTTGTTATGGCTTTCATGGATCACGTAAGAGACAAAGTGGCTTGGCTCATGCTATGGCATTTTCTTTGTGACCGCCGGTCATTTAATCATGACTCGGAATCCGGCTCCAGCTTTTTATCGCCTCTATTAACCCATAATCTAGCCCATAATCTCAGACGATATTTTTGGTTTGATCGTGGCCATTTTTATCTGCTTTCTCTACACTTTACCTTCTGACTTGAAACCAAAATCCATCCCAATTTAAAGGCTAAAATTCACTATGTTCGACTATCAGGCTCCCGCGAACGTGCTAGCAGATAAAATCATCCTGGTTACCGGAGCAGGAGCCGGAATTGGTCGTGCGGCCGCCCTTTCGTTTGCCGAACACGGCGCGACGGTCATTCTGTTGGGTCGAACGGTATCCAAACTTGAAGCGGTCTATGATGAGATCGAAAACAAGGGCTGGCCCAAGCCAGCCATCATACCTTTGAATCTCGAGGGCGCGGCCGAGAAAGACTATGATGACGTCGCGACCTCGATTGAAAACGAGTTTGGCCGTCTTGATGGCATTCTTCACAATGCTGCCCTGCTGGGCTCTCTAACGCCCATTGAACAATATGAAGTCGCGGTCTGGAACCAGCTCATGCAGGTCAATGTCACGGCACCTTTCGTGCTGACACGTGCATTGATCCCCCTGCTTCGTCTCTCGGGGGACGCTTCGGTAATCTTTACCTCATCCAGTGTCGGTCGCAAAGGCCGGGCATTCTGGGGCGCCTACTCGGTTTCAAAGTTTGCCAACGAAGGCCTGATGCAGGTATTAGCAGACGAGCTGGATGATGAAAATCACAATGTTCGAGTGAATAGTGTGAACCCGGGAGCCACGCGCACCAATATGCGTGCCAGCGCCTATCCGGCAGAAAATCCCATGCACAATCCTGCACCGGAGGACATCATGCCGGTCTATCTGTATTTGATGAGCGAAAGCTCCAAAGGCATAACCGGCCAGGCCTTTGATGCACAGTAAATCACCCTGAACAAGCTAAAGGATTCTCCCTGCGCTAAAGCCCTTCCGCTCTGATAGGCGAAGCTCTTAATCCGTATTCGTCTGAACGAAGACAACATTGTTCTGTCTTATCTGAACTGCAGTTTCTTTCAACCAAAGCAGGAGACAGAACAATGAACCGACTTGTCGCAACACTTTCCACCAGTGTGTTTCTTGGTGCCTTCATGCTGGGTTCCGTCAGCGCGGAAGGTTTGGCTGACCGGCGCAGCGAAAGCGTGCAAGCCATTGATGCCCGCCACATGATTCAACTGATACACCAGCAATACGGTGATACAGCAGCGGGTCCCGGCATGCACAAAAATATGGACAAACCCCATATGCAAGGTGAAATGCCTGAAGGAAGTATGGATATGCCTTCACAAGGCACTATGCTGCCATATCAAGGCATTCGTCATCAGGAGCGTTATCGCCACATGAGCGCCCATGAATTCAAACGGGATACGGTGGGTTCTAACTAGGCAAATTACGCGAACGATTGCTGTTAAGCCAGGTCTGTCGCGCTCCACGCCTGGCTCTATCTCTCTGTCCCAGACAAGCTTTGCCGTTTTGATCTAATTGAACTGCTGGTCGTAGCTCGTGATATCGGCAAATGCCTGCAGACTGCCATCCTTATTCATCAACCAGATGGTGTAGGGATTGAACTGGTCCTGGTATTCCATTCCGGGACTTCCCAGCGGCATCGCCGGGACGATCAAGCCAACGGCATTCTCGGGAGGATTTTCCATAAACTGCTGAATAAATCTGGCTGGCACATGCCCTTCAAAGACATAGTCATCGACAGAAACCGCCGTATGGCAGGAACGGGCGTCAGCAGGAATACCAAAACGATCCTTGATGTGCGCGACACTTTCCTGATTAACGACATCCGCCCTGAATCCATGGGACTGTATATGATCAACCCAGTCGCCACAGCAGCCACAGTTTGGTGTTTTATACACCGTCAGTTTAGGCGCATCTGATCCTGCAGTCGTTTCGCTGTCCTGTTTGGAGTCATCCGAGCAGGCAGAGACCATCAGGATGAGAAAACCGAGCAAAACGGCTCGCAGAGCAGTGGCTTGGATCATTGCTTTATTTCCTTCGCTGAAAAATATATATCACCGTAGTAAGCGGTCGCGGTCGATCCGCTGTCATCCATATCTGTCATTATGGCTACGGCTTCGATGTTGTCATAGTGCTTACCCAGATAGCGCTTCAGATCAGCCTGGACATTGCGCTGCTCGGTCACCCACTGCCCTTTTTCTGTCCGGCCATTCCTGAGCGGCAGCATAAAGGCATTGTCCGGGGCATAGGGATTGGGCCACGATCGCTCCCCTACTTCACGGCTCGACCAGACATAATTGAGTGTGCGTGTCTGCCAGAAGAACCAGCCATCTGACACGACAACATACAGGCGCGCAGCAAAATCGTCTCCGGACTTGCTTTCTTCATCCAGCTTGTCCGGACCTGCGTCAACACGCCAACGCCAGGTCAGTATTGGCGTTTTGTTTAAATCAACTTCAATCTCACGAAACAGGCCTGATGCAGCCCCCTGACTTCTGGCCTTCAGTACCTGCTCGCCATCAAGGCTGACCTGCTCGTATTCAGTATGATCAACGAACTCCTTTTCTCTCCAGTCAGCAAATCCAGCCTGGTCCGGTCCAAGAAGGTAATGATGTGGCGAATCGGCAAACAACTCTCCCGCAAGACCCAAAATCAACAACACAATACTGAAGCTTAAACGCATTATCTTTTCCCTTACGTTGACTTGAACACATCAGGTCTTGTTGCCTGTTAGGCTTTCACTGACTAGCAATATCGGACAACCTAAGGTCGGTGAAGTTCCAGCTGCGGCTTTTGGTACCATGAAAGAAACGCACCCGCCAGCCGCTTTTGAGCAGGAAGCTACAATACAATCATATGCAGATATGCTGAGCGCTGATTCCAAGTGACAAATTAATGTCTGGTCTGCTGAACCAGCCTGGCGAACATCAGATATCAGACATTTTCCCCGAAAGCCTTGTGAGTAACTCACGTGCTTCCTCATAGGACATATAACTGGGGACCGCATAGGTGGAATTGGCTTCCTTGAATGCTGCGCGAATGATGTCATCAAAATCTTTCGGGCTCAGCTCGGGGACAGTCGGATCTATACCCACTTCGGCAATCAGGTCCTTCACGGCCTGAATAACCTTATTGGCCAATTTGAGTTCCGAGTCACCGGGCTTGTCGAGCTTAAGGAAGCGGGCAATTTCAGCCATTCGGGCTGTACACGTCAGCTTGTTGAACTCCAGCACATGCGGCAGTACCTTGGCGTTGGAGGCGCCATGGGGAATACGGAATTTGGCTCCCAATTGATGAGCAAACGCGTGTACATAACCCAGGCCGGCAATGTTGATCGTTAGACCACCGTAATAAGATGCCAGCGCCATTTTCTCGCGAGCTTTAACACTGGAACCACGCTTGCAGGCCTGAGGCAAATTTTCAAAGACCATCTGAATGCCGGAACGGGCGTAATAGTCAGACTCTTCCGTTGCCATGGTGCTGAGGTAGGCTTCGATCAAATGAGTCAGGGCATCCAGCCCTGTCGCTGCGGTGATGGGCGCAGGCAGACCTTTCATCAGATCCGGATCCAGCGCTGCAACAAGGGGCACAATTTTGGTATCAATTACCAGCTCTTTCTTATGCGTATCGGTGTCTGAAATGACCGCGCCAATAGTGGCTTCTGAGCCTGTTCCCGCAGTCGTTGGAATTGCAAAAAATGGTGCCGAAGGTCGCTTACCCTTGAGGATGCCGACCAGGTCTTTGGGAGCACAATCATTAGTCGCCGCCAGGGCGATTACCTTGGCAGCATCTATGGATGAACCGCCGCCGATAGCCAGCACACTGTCACAGCCCTTTTTCCGATACTGTTTCAGGCCGTTTTCCACAACCCGAAAGGTCGGGTCCGGCTCCACATCTGTATAGAGCTCAAAATCCATCCCCTGCTCTTTCAGGGACGCCAGAATGGGATCCAGCAAACCTAATTCATACAAAGCTTTATCGGTGACGATCAATAGTCGTTTCAAGCCAAACTGAGCGACGGTCTCGCACATACGCAGTGAGGCCCCTTTGCTCATAAAGACCGTTGGCTTGGGAATATTCAGCAAGTAGGTTACTGCCTTGAGCCCGGTAACATACCCGGTTCCCACCACCCGATTTTTGAGACGGGATAACTTCAGGGATTTAACGACGCGGTGCTCAAGTTCATCGATAATTTCTGGGACTTTCACGGGCTCAACCTCTCATATTGGATTTATTGTTGGCAATTCCGAAGGTGTGACTATCAGTCACAAGCTAATTAAAGTCAATTTAAGACTAGCTTTGCGACACAGTTTTGACCAGTCCAGACACTCAACAGTCAAACCACGCAACATGACGCAAGCCCACTACATCGTGAACCTGAATGGATTCATCAGGAGCGTCTGCATAGACGTTCAGTATTTCCAAACGAACAAACGTAGCCGGGTGTTCAAAGTTTAGCGAAATGGACTGGGCATTCGGGGTGTCTTGCAGAGTATGGAGACAAAACTCGTCTGCAGTGGAGATACGTATATCCCTGGCTCGTAAGTGAAAATAGTAGTTATCTCTGACCCCATCCTTGGCGGGATCCACATAGCCGTTTTCAATGACTAGGTGTTTCAGTACCGAGGGTTCAGCAAAGTGAAATTCCAGCCAGGCATGTTCCCAATGCGCCAGAGCGGACAGCCAACCGCCAAATCTGGGATGATTTTGGATCACATTGTAAGGCGCGAGACCGTCTTCGCCATACTTGCCGGATTGATAATGGCTAGACGATTGTACAGCTTTCACTTCAACAGACATGGCAAGCTTCCCCTAACTGACATAGTTCAGAAAAGCTTACCCAAGCCGACGCAGCGTCTGCCACGATCCAGATCAATAATGCAGGCAGAAAAAAACGGGCCTGAAGCCCGTTATTTTAAATCCTGAACATCTATCTTTGCGTTCAAATCAATATTCGTAGAAACCACGCCCGGATTTGCGTCCCAGCCAGCCGCCGCGAACGTATTTTTTCAGCAGCGGATGCGGACGATACTTACTGTCACCGAATTCTTCCTGCAGTACTTCCATAATCGCCAGACATACGTCCAACCCGATCAAATCCCCCAAAGCCAGCGGTCCCATCGGATGATTGGCGCCAAGCTTCATTGCTGAGTCAATGTCTTCCGCACTTGCGACACCTTCCGCAAGGATACCCACTGCTTCATTAATCATGGGAACAAGAATACGATTGACGACAAATCCGGGTGCTTCGGCAACCTCAACAGGCGTTTTGTCCAGCTGGTCGGTGATGGATTTAACCTGCTCAAAGGCTTCATCCGATGTGGTGATACCACGAATTATTTCCACCAGCTTCATGACCGGAGCGGGATTAAAGAAATGCATACCGATGACCTTATCAGGCCGACCGGTTGCCGCAGCCAGTTCCGTGATAGAAAGCGAGGAGGTATTTGTTGCCAGAATCGTCTCCTGGCTGCATACCTCATCCAGTTCCTGGAAGATACGCTTTTTGATTTCCATGTTCTCGACGGCTGCTTCTACAACGAGTGCACAGTCGCGGGCTTCCTGCAAATCGACTGTGCCGTGAATACGAGCCATCAGGGCATAGGAGTCTTCGACAGCCAGCTTGCCCTTCTCTACAAGACGGCTCAGATTCTTCTGGATAATGGAGATGCCGCGATCAACCAGTTCAGGCTTCAAATCACGCAAAACCACCTCAAAACCTTTACTTGCAAATGCTTGCGCGATTCCCGCGCCCATGGTGCCAGCACCAATCACACACACCTTCATCACTAGAGCTACTCCTACTGCTGATTTTGGACGGCGCGAAGGGTAGCAAGCACCCGGCGCCGCGGCAATAGCCAACTACAAAAACAAACAGCAACCATACGAGCTTTGACCCGTTTCCGGATCAGTCTGACGTCGGGTAAATCAGAATAATTCGACTGAATCGTCGCCATTATCTCCTGCATCGGAATAAGACTCGGGAGCATCGACTGTTTCATCCAGGCCCGCAATGGATTCGGATAACTCCGCAACAATACGCTCCACCCGCTCCCTGATGGCAATCTCCTGGTCAGCATGGTCGTCCTTTGCCCGCAACATGTTTTCGATGATACGGGTAATATGCGCTTCCTGTTCTTCGCTCAGATCCAGGGCGTGGAAACTCATATTCAGATCAAGGGAAAATTTTTCGAGCATCTCACTCTGCTGCTGTTTGTCCGCAGACACCGCGTCAGCCATTTCAACAGCCAATTGTTTCAGTTGCTGAAAAACCGAGCGCAAGGCACGACCCTTAAGAATATCCCGATACCGAGCCTCCATCCCTTCGATCATCACGGCAACATAATCACGGACGCGACCGTGCTCAGCCTCATCCTCAGGCATATTTTTTATCAAAAACGATACGTGCTGATCATTGACGATGGTGCGCTTGCCGAAATCATACAATCTTCCCTTTTGGCGCAAGAGTTCAAATACATTAACTTCGATCGGACTGCAGACCGAAGCCGATTGATCAAAGCTGTTAACAATGCTGCCGTTGATAAACTGCACCGATGCATGCAACCCTTTCAGCTTCATCACCCGGAACAATTCCCTGGCTATAGAGCGTTCGTCAGCGCAGATCAACAGGTTCTTGAAGAACTGAACAATGTCGCCGTAATGGGCTGCCTCGCGCATGGACTGCTGCGCCACTGACTGAAACTCATCCACATTGGCCGCCAATTGCTTGCGGCGTTGCAGGTGCGCAGCGATGCGCCCGACTTTGGCAACCATTTCATTGGTATGGAAGGGTTTGGCGATAAAATCTGTTCCCCCGGCATCATAGGCCTGAAGCCGGTTTTGAACCGAATCCTCTCCTGATACGAACAGCGCACTGGTCATCTTGCTGGCGTCCTGCCCGAGTAACTCCCGACACAACTCAATACCGGACACGTCGGGAAGATTAATATCGACTACCAGCATTTCCGGATGACGCACGGCAAACAGCTCTCGCGCCTCTGCCCCGGTTTTGGCTTCCAGCACATGAAACATGTTGGAAAATACGTCAAACAACATATCCCGGTGTTGATCATCATCGTCGATGACCAACAGGCTTAACTGGTCCTCGGTACTGATGGACCAGCTACCGGAATCTGCCAGTATCTGGTCTGAAAACTCGATGCAGGTCATGGGTTTTCCATAGAAATAACCCTGTCCCGAATCGCAGCCAATATTCTTCAGCCAATTTACCTGACGCAGGCGCTCGATCCCCATGGCGACGACACGCACACCCAAACGTGAAGCCAGGTGCAAAGCCCGCTGAACGGTTTCCCTTGCTTCAACCTGTGTATCGATATTCTCAATCACCTGGCGGTGTATTTTGATTTCATCAATAGGCAACTCACCAAGCTGCTTCTCCACTCCGGGAACCAACCCAAAATCGTCCAGACTCAGACGAAACCCGCGCATACGCAGGCGCGTCAACTGCTCACAAGCAGCAGGATTGAGAAAGTCATTCCCAGCCTGGGAAATTTCCAGGGTCAAGCGACGTTTAGGCACCTGATGATGTGTCAGACTATCTCGGAGCAAATCGGCCAGTTGGGGGTCCGCAAACAACTCCCGGTCAATGTTAATGGCCACCCGCAGATCAAATCCCTGTTGCTGCCAGCTCGCCCAAGCCTCAGCGACCTGTTCGACCACGACAGCCGTGAGGGCCTGCATTTTCCCCATCCGCTTCACCAGAGGCAGAAACACATTGGGTACCAGAATGCCGAACTCAGGGTGTTGCAGGCGCACAAAGGCTTCTGCCCCCAGCACTTTTCCGTCTTCACACAGTGACAGCTGTGGCTGAAACTGTACCTCGAATCGGTTCTGGGCCAGCGCATTTTCAATGTCCTGCTCGTCCAGTTTCAGGCTCTCAATCGCAATGGCCTCTCGGCCCGCTTCGCTTTCCATAACGTTGTTCCTCTATCCATCCTTACTTTCTATCGATACGTTCTATCAATACATTCTACCCACACTTCCCAAGCTTGCATTTAGGATTCACCGTATCCCGACGAGACACTTATTCATCTTTCGACCGCTGACCATCATGCTTGTTGAAGTGGGTTGCCACACGCTTGAGCAACACATAAGGCGAAAAGGGTTTGACCAATATGCTCTGGCGCATGGATTCATCAACACGGTGCAACTGCCCGCTGGCATAGCCACTCATTAACTGCACCTTCGTATCCGGATAGCCTTTGACTATATGCTCCGCTAGCTGGTAGCCATCCATATCCGGCATCACAATGTCACTGATGACCAAATCAAAGCGTTGCGTCTCCAATAAACTCAAGGCTTCATGGCCACTGCTGACCGCTACTACCTGATAGCCCGCGTCACTTAACACTTCGCGGCAGAGCTCAGACATGGCCGCTTCGTCATCGACAACAAGAATGTGCCTCTCAGTCGTTGAGCGAAGCCCCGCTTTACCGTCTGTACTTTCATGAATAGTGGTGTTTTCCTGCGCGGACGCCTCCTGACAGCGAGGAAAATACAGGTGAAACTGTGTGCCTTCACCTACCACGGATTCAACATAAATGTGCCCATGACAGCGCTGAACAAAGCCATAGACCTGACTCAAGCCCAGGCCCGAACCGCGCTCCCCTTTCATCGTAAAAAACGGATCAAACACCTGTGGCAAATGCTCGGCTTCAATGCCACACCCACTATCGTCAACGACGAGATGCACGTAGTCACCGGAATCCAGCTGCAATGCCAACGCTGAATCAAAATCGAGACTGACATTTTCTGTGCTGATTCCGATATCACCACCATGTTCGCCAATAGCGTGAGACGCATTGATACACATGTTTAACAAGGCATCTTCAAAGTCACCCGCATCGAGTTTTACGCGCCAGAGAGAATCCGCCATCGACAGGGAAATATGCACACGCGGTGTCAGGGTTTTGCTGAGCATGCCGTAGGCGTTTTGAATACAGTCGTTAAGATCCACAACCGTTTGCTGGGACGCTTTAACCCGCGAAAAAGCCAGCAGTTTCTCCGTCAGGCGTGCACCGCGTCGACTGGCTCGCTTGATTTCATCGGCATAACGCTTTTCTTTGCTGCCGTTTTGCAGATGACTCGATAGCATCTCAGCGTATCCCGTGACCACACCGAGAATATTGTTAAAATCATGGGCAATCCCGCCAGTGAGTTTGCCAAGGGAATCCATTTTCTGACTACGGCGCAGCATTTCGTCCCGGGCTTTGATCTCTCTCAGGTCATGACAGGTACCGACAAAACGCCGTTCACCTGATTCAAGCCTTGGTAGCTCGGACACAGACAAACGCACCGGAATTTTTTCCCCCTTGTCGGTGAGGATCTCCACATCCCTGCCACGGCCAATAATTTTGGCCTGACCAGTCTCCAGGTAGTTTCGAAGATACTGATCATGCATGACCGCAAATTCGATGGGCATCAGCATGCGGATGTTTTCACCAATGACTGAATCTGCGGGATATCCAAACAGATTTTCAGCGGCCCGATTGAAACTGAGCACTTGCCCCTTCTGATCGATGGTGATGACCGCGTCCACCAGACTATCCAGTATTTCACGTTGTTCTGTTTCCTGTCTGTGTACTGCCTGCAAAGCCTGCCGTTCAAAGGTTTTGTCTGCCACCATAGAGGACACGGCGACCACCTCACCATCATCAGCCAAGGTCGGCGAGTGATACCAGATACAGCTGATCACCTGGCCGTCTGCCCTGCGATTCTCCATATGCACGGTTGAGGAATGGCCGCTGACAACGACCTTGTGCAATTCCTGAATGCATTTTCGGCGTTCGGAGCCGTCTTTAGACAGCAGGAACTCCAAACCGCGACCAATGGTTTGTTCACGTTTCCAGCCAAAGATGGTTTCCGCGGCCGGGTTCCAGTCTTCTATATGAAACGAGGGGTCCCATTCGATGACAGCCAAGGGCGTATTATGAATATGCTGAGCCAGGCGATACTGGGTTTGAAGCAAGCGATCATGACTACGCGAACGCTCAATTTCTGCGGATGCGCGGGCGGCAAATATGCGAATAATGTCGGCAACGGGCAAGTCTTTGCTGAGGGGCTCCTTATCGAGCAACACAACAATGCCAATAGGTTTTTGCTCGGAATCAAACAGGGGAGTTCCTACGTAGCTCTCCGCCCCCATTTCAACAAGCAGCTCGTCGTTGGGATACAGATTCTGAACATTGCAGTGGTGAACACACACATCCTGTTCGATCACGTCCTCACACGGAGAGTGTTTGAGAGGGTAGGTAAAGTTGGGAACCAATTCCCCATCCATACATACTGCCAGCGTAGTGACCTGATCAAGGCGAGCGCTATCAAGAACACCAATCAAGGCACAATGGGTATGAAATACATTGCTGAGTTGTTGAACCAGGTGGCGGAAAAAGGCATCACCTACTTCGGCAGACACGCCTTCCGCAATTTGATCAATCAAATCCTGAAATCGCTGCAAGGATTCAGGTTCATACTCCGTCATGAACACCTCCTTCGAAGTGACGATCATCCCTTTCCGTCAACACAGAGGAAAATGCCAGCTACTGAATAACGGTGATCGCAAGTTGGTGATCAAAGTATAGATGAATTGTCAGCTTTTGCTGGAATGACAAGACTGCAGAAACTTAAAGGAACAGAGATTCCATTTTGTCCCGGTTCACATGGGAGAAAAGCAGGCCTTTCAACAGTTTGTGGAATTCCGTCTCGAAATCCAGCTTCATAAACTGCATTTCCGGGCGTTCCAGTATGGGCTCCAGGCAGGCCGTAGGGGTCGCCGCCTGGAAACAACCGATCAGTATTTCCTGCACACCCAGTAGTATCTCCGCCCCCTGACCTTCACGCAGCTCGGGTATGACCGCTTCGATCAAAGCACCTGTCTGCAGAATACCGCTGCGCAGCACTTGCTTGAAACTCAGTGCCGTATCCAGATCTATATTCTGCTCCAATACGACATGCAACAAGCTGGTTAAGCGAAGAAATCGCTGCTCGCTGAGCAGGTGCTGGCAAAGAATGCTGTGTACTGTTTTCAGAACGCCAAACTCAACATTCCCATCCGCAAGTGCCTGAAGGTCACTATCAATCGCATCCGATACCTGCTTCAACTCACTCATATACAGGGCAAGAAATACTTCTTCCTTGGTTTTGAAATAGAGGTAAAGCGTGCCCTTGGTCAAGTCGATATTTTCCGCAATATGTTTCATCAACAGCGAATCATAGTTATTGCTTTGATCAAACAAATCACGGGCTGAAGCAAGAATATCCAGCCGTCGCTGTTCTTTCTGTTCCGGACTGACGGCGCGCTTTCGAATTTTACTCATCTCTTTCTCAATACAAGCTGACGTGGACAACAGCCATACGGGAAATGGCTCCATATACCACACTGTTTAATTGACTCGCGGTTATTTGTCAATTTCCTCAACCGTCAAAGCGTGCCCTCTCGCCACATAACTGACTATTTATCGATCAACAGTTGACAACTGACCTTGGGTCATTATATAACTAACCCGTGTTCAGTTAATTGCAAATATTCATCGGGAGATCGGCATCATGAACAATCAGCAACGCGTGTGTGTAACGGGAGCATCGGGTTTTATTGCAGCCCATGCAGTTCAGCAACTACTGGAAGCAGGATACGAAGTGGTCGGCACGGTTCGAGGGAAAGCCAATAACTATCCCTACCTCACCGGTCTGGACGGAGCGAAGGAGCGCTTGACTCTGGTTCAGGCAGACCTGCTCAATGACGGCGCTTTTGACACGATCGTTGCTGACTGTGATTTCGTTCTTCACACTGCCAGCCCCTATTTTGTTGACGTGAAAGATCCGCAAAAGGAGCTGGTTGAACCCGCTGTTAAAGGCACCGAGAATGTACTCTCAGCCTGTGCTAAATCCCCAAAGGTCAAACGCGTCGTACTCACTTCGTCCATGGCAGCGATTACCGATGAACCGGACAGTAACAAAGTGTTTTCCGAAGCGGACTGGAATACCCGTTCATCGTTGAAAAGAAACCCTTATTACTATTCGAAAACCCTGGCAGAAAAAGCGGCTTGGGATTTTGTCGACAAGCACGCCAGCAATTTTGATCTGGTGGTGATTAACCCATTCCTGGTCTGCGGACCTTCCCTGGGTCCAGGCCTCAACGAATCCAACAAGATCATTAAAGACCTGCTCAGTGGCGTTTATCCTGCGATCATGTCAGTAAACTGGGGCTTCGTGGACGTTCGCGATGTGGCCAAAGCACACATTCTGGCGATGGAAACACCGGAGGCTTCCGGACGCTACCTGGTATCCAATGAAAATCTGAAAATGGCCGATGTGGTCGACATGCTGAAGCGCGAAGGCTTCGGCAACTACAAACTCCCCAAAGCCAACCTGGCCTGTAGTTTCGGTGACAAGGTGATGAAAGTGCTTTCATATACGCAACCCAAGGGCGCGGGCTCATATATGCGCACCCACATCGGCCGGGAGATGCGCTACGACAATTCCAAAGTGAAAAAAGAGCTGGGCATTCAGTTTATTCAGGCCAAGGATACGATCACAGCGGCGATCAAGGATATGATCAAATGGCAGCATCTGCCTCAGAAAACCGCGTGATCTTTTTTTATTGAAGCGACCCCGGCTCTGCAAATGAACTCAGAGCCGGGTATCAATCCTGATCGTCAGGGATTCACCACCGTCAACACTAACATTGTCGATGCTGCCCTGCAGATCCCCCGCCTGAGGCAAGGGTTGTCCACTTCGGGACACGCGTGCGGTCACGGTGACACTCTCAACTGAAGACAGACGCGCTGAAGGCGCCATGGCCATACCATCATCAAGCGTGATTTCTACTGGAAGATCGGCAACCCTGTGGCGACTGACGGCCAGTGGCATCGGCGGCCCTGAAGGGGATCTGGCGATCACGAAGACGGTTTCATTGGCATTGACGCTATCGCGCAGCGACTCATCCAGCTCTACCCTGACAGAAATGCGAGCGTCCTCACCTGCTAAAGGAGCCTGAGCTTTCAGTCCTTCTTTATTGCTCGTCGAATCCACAGCGGACGTCACGCTTTCCCCACCCAGCTGCTGGGCACGCACAATACCGGCTTCAATGGAGGCTCGGGATGGGTGTTCAGGGGCGACCACCAGCATCTTCTGCCAGATCCTGGCTGCCTCGGCATAGTTCTGACTGTCAAAGGCGTGAATAGCCATCAGTCCCAGGGCATTCAATTCATTTTCATCCAAAGCCAGTGCCTGATCCATGGCATTCTGGACAGCTGCATTAACCTGGCCGTTGCTTCGGAAATAGTGCGCCTGTGCCAGCAGTCCGTAGAATGGCGCCACGCCTGCGGCTTCTCCAGTGGTTTCGTTGGATCTAAGAATACGAATGATCTGTTCAAAGCCTTCTGCAGCGAGCGCATAGTTCTGCGCACGCATGGCTGATCGAGCCAGGAGGTTCCAGCCTTCCAGATTGTCCGGCGCAGCCTGCAACTTGGCATACAGCTGGTCAAGGAGCTGAGACATATCGCCCTGTCTGGCCGCTTCTTTTGCCTGCTCCAGTTCCTGGTCATCGAAATGCATCGCCTGAAGCTGCCGTGCCGGCTCATAGTTACCCAGTAACCAATATACGGAAATACTGATACCGATCACGAACACACCAAGAATCAGGCTGGCGCTGAAAAATGATCCTGATATGCTTGCCTCCCCGCCGCTATTGGCACTGTCAGTGCCCTCTCGTTCGGGTTCCACATCCTCCAGTAACTCAAGCTCCAGCTCAGCGATGGCAGCATCATACTCAGCCTGCGTCACGATCCCCGATACAAGATCCTGTTCCAGCTCACGTTGGCGATCACGAAACACCTCGACATTTTGTGCCTGACGGATGGCACCTTGATCAGTCGTGTTTTGCTCAACAGCCCCTGCTTGTTCCTTGCCCGCGCGCAAAAAAGGCTGCACGACAAACATAAGCGCCATCACAGACATGGCGGCTGCGGCCACCCAGAACACCACCATTACTTCTGCTCCTGCTTGCTATCCGGCTCATGCCTTGTGTTTTCCGATGCTTTACCCGCATCCTCTCCATATTGTTTTAACAACGCCTCAACCCTGGCATGCTTTTCTTCACTGAGTTCAACTCGGGGTTCAGTCTTCTCCCGGGATTGTCGGCGGGATCTGGCGACAGCGACAATCGCTACCAGACCAACGGCCACCAATACCCAGGGGCCATACCACAGCAAATAGGTTTCGGGCATGACCTTGGGCCGGTAGGTGACAAATTCGCCAAAGCGTTCAACCATGAAATCAACGACTTCCGCATTGCTTTGGCCAGACTCGACCATGCGGTGCACCTCCCGTCTCATATCCTGGGCAATGGGCGCATTCGAATCCGCAATATCCTGATTCTGGCATTTGGGGCAGCGCAATTCCCGGGTGAGTCCGCGATAACGCTCCCGATTTTCGTCAGAGGAAAATTCATAGACATCGATATCCGCATACGCGGGTGCCACAGGCAGTATAACTATCAGCGCGAACACACCTGCCAGAAGTAAAGAGCACACATGCTTCATTGGGAACGAGCCGCCTCCGCGCTTACCCGCTGGAACAGCGGGGCGACACTCTCCCGCCATACCCGCTCATTGAGTTCGCCAACATGTCGATGCCGAACCACGCCTTGTGCGTCGACGATATAGGTCTCGGGTGCGCCATACACGCCCAGATCAAAACCCAGCTTGCCGTGGGGATCATAGATATTGAATCGATAGGGGTTGCCCAGATCTCTCAGCCATTTCAAGGCGGCGTTGCGCTCGTCCTTGTAATTGAGCCCCACAATTTCGATGCCGTCATTGGCCAGTTTTTGCAGGAATCCATGCTCGGATCGACACGACGGACACCAGGTCGCCCAGACGTTCAACAGGCGCACACTGCCCTTCAGTGCGCCCTGATTAACGCGCTCATTTGCATCAGCCAACAAGGACAAATCAAAAGCAGGAACCGGATCATTCAGACGCGCTGTCTCCAGCCGAGTAGGATCTTTACCAATGGCAGTAAACAGGATAAATCCCAAACCAAGGGCAACAATTAGAGGTGTCAGATACACCAGTCTTTTATTCATGAATCAAATCCGAACTGTCTAAGCATTTTCACTGGCCAGGCCGCCGACCGGGGCTTGCGAGTTATCACGGGCAAGTTTGGCTCGATACCGTCTGTCTGCAATAGCCAGGAAGCCACCAAAGGCCATAAACAGGGAACCCAGCCAGATCCAGCGTACAAAGGGCTTGTATTGTATTCGCACTGCCCAGGCATTGCCTTCAAGCGGCTCGCCCAGTGCGATGTAAATGTCCCGAAACAAGCCAGGGTCGATGCCCGCCTCGGTCATGGGATTGTTTTGGGAAAAGTACACCCGCTTTTCCGGATGCAGCATGGCCACTTCCCTGCCATTCATTTCGACCCTGAAATGTGCCCGACTCGAGTTATAGTTGGGTCCGCGGTGCGGCTCCAGACTTTCGAAGGTAAATTGATATCCGGCCACTTCAACGCTGTCACCCGGTGCCAGGCGCACGTCGCGCTCATAGGATTCCAGCGAGACAATGGCAACACCCAGAATACACACAGCAAAGCCGATATGGCCAAGCACCATCCCAAAATAGGCTCGCGTCAATCGACGAATCCCATACATTCGACCTTGCTGCGATGCGGATTTACGCCAGATATCCTGCATTGTCACCAGCACAATCCATGCAAACAGGAAACTGCCAATAAAGGCGCCCACATGAAATTCACCCAAAGACAAGGTCGGAACCACTAGCGCACTCACCACGGCAATCACAGCGACCAGACGCAGTTGAGCGATCAGGTACGAAGGCTCCGTACGCTTCCAGCGCGATACCAGTCCGACTCCCAGCACAACCGCCAGCACCGACATCAAGGGAACAAACACCGCATTGAAATATGGCGGACCAATGGACAACTTGCCCTTACCCATAAAGTCGAGAATTAGAGGATACAGCGTGCCCAGCATCACCGTTACCCAGGCGACAACCAGCAGCACATTGTTGACCAGCAGAAAGGATTCCCGTGACAGCAGCTGATGCGAGGTACGGCTGCGAACCTCCGGAACCTTGATGGCGTAAAGCGTCAAAGAGCTGATAATCGTGATACCCAGCAGACCAAGGACAAATTGCCCGCGCGCCGGATCCGATGCAAAGGCGTGCACCGACGTCAACACGCCAGATCTGACTAAAAACGTCCCCAGGAGGCTAAGGGAGAATGCAATGATAGCCAGCAATACAGTCCAGCCTTTGAAGGCGCCACGCTTTTCCGTCACCGCCAATGAGTGCATTAGCGCCGTACCGACAAGCCAGGGCATAAATGAGGCATTTTCTACCGGATCCCAGAACCACCAGCCACCCCAGCCGAGTTCGTAGTAAGCCCACCAGCTACCCAGAGCGATACCGAGGGTAAGAAAAGCCCAGGCAACGGTTGTCCAGGGCCGGGACCAGCGGGCCCAAGCTGCATCAAGACGCCCGCCCAAAAGAGCAGCAATAGCAAACGCAAACGCCACCGAAAAACCCACATACCCCATATAAAGCATGGGTGGGTGCACAATCAAACCAAAGTCCTGCAACAGCGGATTCAGATCCGCCCCCTCACTCGGAAAGTTGGGCAGATAACGGTCGAAAGGATTAGAGGTCAGCAGAATGAAGGACATGAATCCAACACTGATCATGCCCATCACGGCCAGAACCCTGGCCAGCATATCAGTCGGCAACTGCTGACCGAATATCACGACCGCCAGCGTCCAGCCAGCGAGAATCAGTGCCCACAACAATAACGAACCTTCGTGTCCGCCCCAGATAGCGCTGATTTTGTACTGCAGTGGTAACAAACTGTTGGAATGATTCGCCACATACTGAACACTGAAATCGTCTTCAACAAAGGCGACACCGAGACAGAAAAAACTGATCAGCACAAACACAAACTGTCCGGTGGCCAGACTGCGAGCAGACTGCATCATGGCCGAATGTCCGGTCTGCGCACCCCACATGGGCAAGATGGCCTGCACAATCGCCAGTGCAAAACCCAGAATCAAAGCAAAGTGGCCTATTTCAGGAATCATGGTTTCGCTCCGTATGCATCGACACCTTTACCCTGCGCGTCATACCCCGATTTTTCGAGGGCCTCGGCCACTTCCGGCGGCATGTAATTCTCATCATGCTTGGCGAGTACTTCATCGGCCTGGAGGACGCCGGCAGCATCTACTGCCCCAAGCGCGACGATACCCTGACCTTCACGAAACAGGTCCGGCAGAATACCGGTAAAGCTGACGGTAATTTCAGATTGATAGTCAGTCAGGACAAAAGTCACAGCCAGACTTTCAGAATTTCTGGAAACACTGCCTTCTTTTACCATGCCACCTGCCCTGATGCGCGCGCCCTCGGGTGCTTCCCCCGCTGCAATCTGTGTCGGGTTGTAAAACAGATTGATATTTTCCGTCAGCGCGAACATAGCCAGGCCAATGACCGTCGCAAATCCAAGGACGAGAAATAACACCAGAATCATGCGCTGTTTGCGTTTAGGATGCATGAGAATTCACCTCCGGCTTATCCGAGGAATTCCCATTGCTCAAGTGTTCACGGCGCATGCGTTGCTGTAATTCCCTGATCAGATTGCGTCGTTGTAAGCCCGGCGCAATCAGGTTCATGGTCAGGATGAGCAGAGCGACGCCGTAACATAGCCAGACATATAAACCATGCCCTCCCATATCCAGGAAGGCTGCAAAGTTCTCAAACTGCATTGGGTGAGTCCTCTTGCAATAATTTGCGTACCCATTTGGTACGACGTTCCCGCATCAGAATTTCATTGCGCACGCGCATGAAGACCACAGCGGCGAAAAAGCAGTAAATGCCGATGACCATGATCAGCAGCGGAATCCACATTTCCGGCACCATGGCTGGTTTCTCAGTTAACTTGAACGTGGCAGGCTGGTGCAGGGTATGCCACCACTCAACCGAATATTTGATAATGGGGATATTCACTACGCCGACCAAAACCAGAATTGCGGTGGCACGTGCGGCCAGATCAGCATCTTCCAGTGCGGCTCGAAGTGCCATCACTCCGAAATAGAGAAACAAAAGGACCAGCATGGATGTCAGACGCGCATCCCAGACCCACCAGGTGCCCCAGGTGGGTTTGCCCCACACTGCGCCCGTAAACAGTGCCAGAAAAGTAAAGGACGCACCAATTGGCGCCGCTGCCGCTATGAACAGGTCAGTGATTTTCATCTTCCATACCAGACCGACGAAAGCTGCTGCCGCCATCATCATGTAACAGGACTGGGCAAGAATTGCGGTGGGAACATGAATATAAATAATGCGAAAGCTATTGCCCTGCTGATAGTCTTCCGGCGCGAAGGCCAGTCCCCATACAGTCCCGACCAAAAGAAGCGCTAATCCGGGCCATAAAAACCAGGCTTGGTATTTGAGGGAAATGTCATAAAACCACTTGGGCGAGCCAAGCTTGTGAAAGAAGGTCCACTTCATTGAATTGCTAATAACCTGTCGCTAACCGTTGTCATCATTCTGTGCAATGAAAAAACGATGCCATGTCCTAGTTTGAAACACTCATGCGCACTGCGGCTGCCGTCGCGAAAGGAGCCAGGGTAACAGCAAGTGCCAACAGGGCTCCCATAATGGCCAGATGCCCTGAAATTGATAAGCCTTGCGACGCGGCCTGTACAGCTCCTGTACCGAATATGAGGACCGGAACGGTCAAAGGTAACACCAGCAGGGATATCAAAATCCCACCGCCACGCAAGCTTACAGTCAATGCCGCACCAATACCACCAATTAGGCTGATTACCGGAGTACCGATAAGCAGAGTCAGCACCAAAATCGGAATCTGGGCCGCATCCAGATTCATCATCACTGCCAGCAGCGGAGACAGCATGATCAGGGGGACACCCGTGACCAGCCAATGGGCAAAGTTCTTGACGAGTACCAGCAGATACAGAGGTTGGCCACTCAACACCAATTGTTCCAAAGCGCCATCTTCGTAATCCGATTGAAACAGAATATCCAACGACAACATGGTGGCTAACAAGGCTGCCACCCAGACAACTCCTGCGGCGGCCTCCCTGAGAAATGCGGCATCGGGACTAACCCCGAGCGGAAACATCACAATGACGATGGTGAAAAAAACCAGTGGATTGGTCAGCTCCTGACGTTTACGAACCGCCAGCAACAATTCTCGACGCAACAGCGTGAGCAAGACTGAACGCAAGCCGTGTTCGCTCTGATCAACTGTGCTTTGATTCATGGACGCCCTGCCCCCAACTGCACAGTCACTACGGATTCAATCTGCAGGGCATGATGAGTCGTCAAAACGATCGCTCTGCCCTGCTCTGCTTGCTGACTCAAGTAGTTTTCAAACCAAAGCACGCCTTGATGGTCGATGGCGGTAAACATTTCGTCCAATAACCAAATCGTTGCTTCTGATAAAAACAGACGCGCCAGGGCAATGCGTCGTTGCTGCCCTGCTGACAGATTTCTGCTGGGGCTGTGCTCGAAGCCGGATAAGCCAACCCGCTCAAGTGCCTGCATCAATTCACGATCATTCACTGCACGGTGTAAACCCACCATAAAACGCAGATTTTCCAGAGGCGTTAGGCTTGCTTTGACGCCTGAGCGGTGACCCAGATACAGCACATCCCGACGGAACGAAGCAGTGTGATCATCCCTATCCTGTCCACGCCAGTCGACCTGTCCCTCATAGGACATAAACAGCCCGCTCAGAATCCTCAGCAAGGTAGACTTGCCACTGCCATTAGGCCCCGCCAACTGAATGATATCGCCAGCGTTGAGACTCAAATCCAGTCCGCGAAACAGACAACGATCATCTCGTTCACAACTCAGGTTTTTCGCTTCCAGGAGGGGCTGACCCATAATGTCTCGTTTCGCTTCGTTCTCTTGGTTGGTTAGCCAGGTTCGACCAACGCGGAAGGCGACATTATAACGGCTGAAAGAAATACTGAAATATGCCAAGCCCAAGTTATTCACGCGCTATAACGCTGAGCATCCGTTTCGCGTCTCCACGCAAGGTTCCCGAACAAGTATTTCCTGCTTGCTGCGTTCTGACGGCAACTTGGCAAGCGAACAAAAGCTGATAGTCTTAAAGAACATGCATGTTTTTCATGAACGTCCAAATCCTATGTAGACACGAATGGCACTTAATTACTCAACGATAAAAATAAGAAAACTTCTGTACCTGTTGCTGCCGAGTATATTCTCGCTTGCTGCAAATGCCGGCTCGCTGGTCATTGCAGCAAACCCGGTGGATGGCAAACAACGAACAGCCTTCAACATCCAGATCGACACATTCAAACGCGCCCACCCGGACATTCAAGTAACCCTGAAGATTCAGGAGCACGAAAACTACAAGCGCTATATTCGCTCGAATCTGGAAAAATCGGCACCAATAGCCGACGTCATTTACTGGTTCGGTGGCGCTTCATTACGCGATTTCGCCGCCAAAGGCTGGATCCAGGACCTCAGCGAACTCTGGCAGGAACAGGGCTGGCAAGATAGCTTTACCCCTGCGGCCAAGGATGCGGCCAGCTTTGATGCAGGTCAGTACGGCCTCCCCCTCTATTACTACCACTGGGGTATCTATTACCGCATTTCTGTGTTCAAGAAGCTTGGGTTGAAGCCGCCCGGTACCTGGAAGGAAATGATACGGGTGAGTCAGAAACTCAAGGAAAGTGGCGTCACTCCCTTTACCATGGGAAACAAAAATCATTGGCCGGCTGCGGGCTGGTTCGACTATTTAAATCTGCGTATCAATGGACTGAATTACCACCGCAGGCTACTGCAAGGCTGCATTCCTTTTACTGATAGCGGTGTAGAGGAAATCTTCAACACCTGGCAGAGAATGCTTCAGGCAGGCTTCGTTATTCCCGATAGTGGAGAGCTGGATTGGCGGGCGGCATTGCCCTACCTATACCATGGCAAGGCCGCAATGATCTTGATGGGAAATTTTTTCCTCAATTCGGTACCAGAAAAAATACTGGACGATATCGGCTTCTTTCCCTTCCCTGAGATAAACCCCGATATCCCTCTATACGAGAACGCGCCCACTGATGTTTTACTTATGGCCAGCACTGCGAAAAACCGTGCAGAGGCTGAAACTTTCCTGCGTTTCATGGCGCGCCCGGATGTACAGGCGGCCTCGGCTGCGGACCTGGAAATGATTCCAACCCATCGTGGTGCAACACTGACTGACAACAGGCATATCGGCGAAGGCGCCAGGCTGTTGGCCTCGGCACAAGGCCTGGCTCAGTTCTTTGATCGCGACACGCCTCCTGAATTTGTTGAAAAGGCGTTACCCATATTCAGCCGTTTTGTGGCAAATCCTTTTGCCCTCAACATTACAATCAGCCAGCTGGAGCAGGCCAGACAGGAAGTCTGGCCGGAGACATCAACTCACTGTTCGCAATAAAGCGCAACTGGCATCACGCGCGTCGCTGACGGAAGGCGTGCATACCCATTCCACCCAGCGTCTGAAATACGGAACTCCAGGCACTTTGGTTGGGACGGGTCTCTTTTCCCTTTGCCATTCGCGCTAACTGCGCTTCATACCAGGTGATGTCCAACATCGTCATTTTGTCGACAGCCTTGAGGCCCGTGGTGGGGTTCTTCATTACGATACGATGGTCACGATCAGAAAGAATGCGATTGGGCAAATCCGGCTCAACCGCCAAGGGGCGTGCCAGGCCAATCATATCTGTCGCACCGGAAGCCAGCGCATCGGCCATGGCCTGCCCGGAACGGAAACCTCCGGTTACTACTAAAGGCGTTTTGACCAGGCGCCGGATTTCCTCGGCATATTCCAGAAAATAGGCTTCGCGCTTCAGGGTCGACTGTTTAACTTTGTGGCCCACCATACTCGGACTCTCATAGGTGCCGCCCGATACTTCGATCAGATCTATTCCTAATGCTTCCAGTTCCTTGACCACCTCCATGGATTCTTCATGCGTAAAGCCCCCTTTCATGTAGTCTGCTGAATTGAGCTTAATTCCTACCGGATAGTCGTCGCCCACCGCTTCGCGGATGGCCCGATACACCTCTTTGACAAACTTCATACGCTTTTCAAGGCTGCCGCCCCAGGCGTCCGTCCGCTTGTTGTGACGCTCCGATAAAAACTGGCTCACCAGATAACCATGAGCACCGTGGATCTGTACACCATCAAAGCCGCTTGCTTTGGCCAGTGTTGCGGCCGTTGCGAAGCGTTTAATGATTACCAGTATCTCGGATTCACTCAGCTCCTTGGGTTCATTAAAGATCGCTTCCAAACCAGCTTCCAAAGGAATCGCCGAAGGCGCGACCGGCTTTTTATTGAGAAACTTTGGAATCTGTTTTCCCGGATGATTCAGTTGCATCCAAACCTGTGCGCCGCCACTTTGCGCCGCAGTGGCCCAACGCCGAAACGCATCCAGATTGCTTTTTTCATCCAGCACGACGTTTTTGGGTTCGCCCAGCGCATTGCGATCGACCATGACATTGCCAGTGACCAGCAGACCGGTTCCACCTTTAGACCAGGTTTCGTAGAGTTTTGCCAGTCCGGCTGTTGGATCATGATTTTTGTCACCCAACTGCTCACTCATGGCCGATTTAAAAAAGCGGTTTTTCACCACAACACCCTGCTTGATTTCAAACTGGCTCGCCAGATCGCTTGGATTTGTCATTATTTCTCTCCTCATAGTTTGCCGGGGAATTTCGAACCCGACATATTAGACCGGTCGTCTATTAATTAGGTAAATTTTTTTACGCCTCAGGCTCTGAAAAACTTCTCCAACATCAGCTCCAGACTGCGACGCAAACTCTTGGTATTGCCATCTATCTTCATTCTGAGAATTCCACCTTCCCAGGTATTCCAAAACACATCCGCTAACTCTTCGGCATCCAGATCCAAACGCACTGAGCCTTCGGTTTGCCCTTTTTTAAGCAGGGCTACAATCCTCGGTTTCCATATGGCGAGCGTACCCTGCATCGCCTCCCGACACAGCTGACTGGAACCGCCAATTTCTGCGGCCATGTTCCCCACCAGACAGCCCTTGTGACAACCCTGGGCCTCAAACTGGACGATCATGGCCTCATAGACCTTTCGTATCATGACCAGAGGCTCATCGGAACTGGAAGCCAGATAATTTTCGAATTGCTCCAGCAGAGACCGGGTGTAGGACTCGATAATCTCCGCGGCAAACTGCTCCTTACTCTGGAAATAGTTATAAAAAGAACCCTTGGGTACTTTTACCGTATCCAGAATCAGTTTCAGTCCGGTACCGTGATAACCATGCTCGGAAAGCAGTTCGATGCCCTGCTCAATCAAGGATTCACGGGTATGTTCACTTCGTCTTGGTCTAGCCATGTCGTGTATTATATGACCGGTCGTCTTGGAATACAAGAGGGAGTCGGGAGTCGGGAGTCGGGAGTCGGGAGTCGGGAGTCGGGAGTCGGGAGTCGGGAGTCGGGAGTCGGGAGTCGGGAGTCGGGAGTCGTCTGTCGTCTGTCGTCTGTCGTCTGTCGTCTGTCGTCTGTCGTCTGTCGTCTGTCGTCTGTCGTCTGTCGTCTGACATTCTCCCCTGCCACAACGAAAAACAGCCCTGTAGAGGGCTGTTTTTTGTTTTCAAACCAGGCTGTTTGCTTACTCAGGTGCAGAACATTCCGCGCGAGTAGGATCGGTCGCACAACGGATTTTCCACAACAGCTTTAGCGCTTTCGGGTGATGAACACCTTCGTCTTTCAGAGCCATACGAATCTGCTTACGGAACTTGTCCAGCTCGGCTTTGGTGTTCTCATCAGTAGAGATCCAGTACTTCGCAGGAATCTCTTCTTCCGCATCTTTAACCATTTTATGGATGTCAGGCAGACGACCCAGAATGTACTCACGCATCTTCTGGCCGAAGTCCGGACCAAAACGGTCTTTGTGGGAAACCAGCTGCATCATACCGTAGAGAATTTTCTCGTCGATGATGCCACCGTTCTCACCAAGGCCGTGGTACAACTCAAACACGTTGTAGCCCAGCGCAACCATTGGCAGGATATCGATGTTGCCATTGTTGAACTGACCAGAGAAGGTTGCCAGCGAAGTTCCAACAGGCGACGCACCTGCCAACTCAGCCAGCTTGTGGCTCTGTGGATCTTCGTTGAGGACCGAAATCTTCTTGCCGCTGAAATCTTCAACGGAATCGATGTTGCGGTCGTTAACGAACAGGTAAACGGAACCAACAGGCAGCGTGCCTACCACTTCGTAGTTTCCATTTGTCAGCAACTCACCCGCTTTAGGGTTAGTGATGGCTTTCAGGACCTTGTTCAGCCCATCTTCATCAACGATACCGCCGATGGCATCCAGGGTTCCACCAAATGGAACATATGGACGGCTCAGGATCGCAGTCAAAAAGACTACGTCACACAGACCCGCTTTAAAGTCGTTGGATGCAACTTTTTCATCAGTATAAGCGTGAAGCTCAACATCCAGGCCCCAGTTTATGGCAGTAGGCACCAGGTTCGCGAAGAAGCTCATCGCAGGGCCGTTTTTACCAACGGGGTCATACAAACAGAATTTTTTCTTTTCGAGCGCGAAGCTCGCAGTGCTCAGCGTGAGCAATGCACAGGCAATGATAAAGCGACGTAACGCCATGGGAGGTCTACCTCAGTTGTTAAGAACTTTCCGACACCCTCATAGTTGAAGCGAGCTGCTTATATGTTGTTATGCGAGGGCAAATTAAGCGCGACAATGATACCAAAGGCAGCTCAAAAAGCAGCCCTGAAGTTGTGACCAGAAGTCACCAATTCAAGAATATCGTACCCAATTCACATTACTGATAACGCGACATGGCGCCACTGAGGCTTATTTGCTAGGTCAATTTGGGTTAACAAGACAGCATTCCCCGAAAACGCTGCGACTGGAGTAGCAAAACCTGGTTCAGGCAAACTCATGGTCAAAGAATGCCTGGATCTCCGCCGCCTGATTCTTCGCATCCTTATACCCAAGTGCGATCAGATCCCGCATAAAATCTCCTTCAAACAACAGGTAACTCGCCAAACTGACGCCTCCCTCTATGGGCTCACTGTTCAAACCGAAAAAGTGGCGGATGGCCGACGGTAACTGACCAACATGCTTGATTGCGATTTCATCAATAGGCTGACTGGGATTAATCACCAGGGTTTCAATGGGACGCAAGCCCATTTCCTCGGCAACTTGTTCCGGATCTTTCACCTGCTCCAATAAACGATTAATAAGTCCAACCTTATCCACATCGTTTTCAACGACATCGATAAACATGCCGTTAATCAGATGTTCAAGAATATGGGGCAACCTGGGTTGGTGTTTGCTTTCCCGGCGCTCGTGGCGATTGGTTTTGTTCGCGCTCACCCCAACAACCAGGATGCGATTCGCACCTAAATGCACCGCCGGGCTTAAGGGCGCCATATTGCGCACTACCCCATCACCAAAAAATTCGCGATGAATACGTACCGGGGGAAACAGCGTAGGAATGGCCGATGAAGCCATCAGGTGATCAAGCGTCAACTCAGTTGGCACACCTACCCGGGGACCTGAGCGCCAGCCTTCAATATCATCTTCCCCTTGAAAAAAGCTGATGCTCTGCCCGGTTCGGTAACCACAGGCGGTCACACTTACGGCACGAATATCGCGATGCTGTATGTTGTCTCTCAATCGGGGAAAATCGACAACGTTTTTTAGAAACTTACGCAGCGGACTGTTATCCAGCAAAGACCCGGGGACATCAATGCCTTCTCCGCTGACGAACCCTTTAACAAATTGACCGACCCCCTTGGCCATGGCCCAGTAGTCCGAACGATAAACCTTGTCTGAACTCAGGTTAAGCCAGAGTTGTTCGAGGGTTTCGACACTATGACGAAAAATCTCACCGCCGCCACCCAGGCCCACAGCATTGAGAGCGCCCGCTGAACTGCCGCAAATCACCGGAAAGGGATAGTGAAAATCCGGAAACTGTTCAGCGATGGCTTTGAGCACGCCTGCCTGATACGCACCGCGCGCGCCACCTCCGGTCAGGATCAATCCCGCTGTCATGACTTCCCCTTATTGATGGATTGAGTATTATGAGCACTTTTTATTGGAGTCGGAGCAGAAGTCTAGCACCGTTTGTATGACTTGACCTCGACGCGCATAAGATAGAATCAAGCAAATGAACCAAGCCGAATTCCAAACCTGCCCGCTTTGCCGGCGAACCAGGGCAATCCTGCTCGACCGTTCAAAAATCCGGCCGTTCAGGCGGTGCCTGCACTGCCATCTGGTGTTCGTCCCGGAAGCATTTCATCTCAGTCCAAAGGAAGAAAAAGCGATCTATGATTTCCACGAAAACAACCCGGAAGACCCCGGTTATCGGGCTTTTCTATCCCGCTTGACAACCCCTCTTATAGACTCACTGCAATCTGGAGATCGCGGACTGGATTTCGGGTGCGGTCCGGGCCCGGCTATCGCACCCATGCTGCAAGAGCATGGCATCGATGTCAGCAACTACGACCCCTTCTACGCCAATGACGCCAGACTGCTGGAACACCACTACGATTTTGTGACTGCCACGGAAGTCGTCGAACATCTTCGACATCCATCTATAGTCTTCGATCAGCTTTTTGGCCTGCTTAAACCGGGCGGCATACTGGGCCTGATGACCAAAACCATCCCTGAATTGAACCGTTTCAGCGACTGGCACTACACCCGTGATCTCACCCACATCGCCTTCTACCATGAACGTACCATGATGTACCTGGCAGACCGCTACCAGCGCCGGCTAGAGATGCCGCGTTCCGACGTCACGATTTTTTATCCGCAGTAATTCGCCTCAACCGGTACGCAGAATCATCATGGGAGAGGTAGTCGGCACCCGTCTCACCAGGAAATAACATATAACCCCACCGGCAATCGAAGCCGACACGGGCAGCCATAACCAGATTCCAATATGCAGGCGAAAGCCGCCGTCAAAGAGTTTGCTCTGCAACTGCCACATCACCAGATCGGCACAGACAGCGGCCACCAGCCCGGCAAAAAAACCGAGCACCGCAAACTCAAAAAACTGGGCTCGCATGATAAAACGTCGCTCCGTGCCAAAGGTGCGAATCAAGGCCGCCTCGCGTAAGCGCTGGGACAGATCCGCACCAATGAGGGCTGCCATCACCAGTAGCGCAGCGCTCAGAATCAAAACCATCACCACTTCAACCATCACTGACACCTGCTGGATGATCGAGCGTACCTTCTCCACCACCTGATCAAGCTCCAGAATACTGACCGAGGGAAACTGTCTGCTGATCTGATTCAGCACATGCTTTTTATCCTCAGACAGGTAAAACGAAGTGATATAGGTCGACGGGAATTCATCCAGCGCGCCCGGCTCAAACATCATGTAAAAATTAGGCCGCATGCTATCCCATTGAACACTGCGCACACTGGTCACCCGCGTATCCAGGGGAGAACCGCCTATCATGAAGCGCAATCGATCACCCTCAACCACACCCAGGCGTTCCGCCAGTTGGGATTCAATGGAAACACCTTTAGGTGATGACGAATTCCCCTGCGTCAATTCAGGCCACCATCGTCCGGAGAGAATCCTGTTGTCTGCCGGAACCTCATCGGCCCAGGTCAGATTCAGCTCCCGGTTCAAGGCTCCCACATCCTTCGTCACGGCCTGTTTGACGGGCACGTCATTGATATGGCTCAGACGCCCTCTCACCATGGGATAGAGCCCACTGCTGACAATGTCTGAAGCATTGAGCACGTTTTCCATCGCGTCCAAAGAACCCGGTGCAATATTGATGAGAAAGTGATTGGGGGTATCGTCAGGCAGTTGAGTTTGCCAGTCCTTCAACAGGGAATCCCGGGAAAGAAAAATCAGAGCAAACAGCAGGATGCTGAAGCTGAATACCGACAACTGCACCAGGCTATGCCAGCGCCGCCGAAGCAGACTTTGAATCGCATGACGCAAGGCCGCATTCGGACGCATATGCCCGGTCAGAGGCGTCGCCAAAAAGCGATACAGCAACCACGCAATTAAAGCGATGCCCGCAAGAATCCCCAGCAGTGAAATCAGCAGAATCCCGATCAGGACGATATTCCCACTATAAAGATAGAGCAGGACCAATACCCCGAATACCGCAAAACCTGCTGACAGCCACGACCAGCCCAGTAATGACTGGGAACCGGCCCGCAGCACCCGCATCGGCGAAATCTGGCGCAACTGCAGAAATTGCGGCAAGGCAAAACTGAACAGACACAGCAAAGCCGTCGCCAGGCCCAGCGCACTATAACGCCAGTTAAAATAGACCAGCTGCAGCTCTGACAGCTCCGGCACCAGCGACTTCATTAAACTCTGCATGGCGACACCGGCCACACTGCCTAGCACCAACCCAACAAGACTTGCTGTCAGCCCCAGGACCAGCAGTTGGTATACAAAACGGCGCACCATATCACCACCCTGAACGCCCAGCGCTTTCATCACCGCGACGGTTTCAACCTGGGACAGGGCAAATTGTCTGGCGGACATGGCCACTGCGACACAGGCCAGCAAGACAGCCAGACTGCCGCCCAACAACAGGTAGGATTCGGTTTTATCCAAAGCCCTGGCAATGGCCGGACGGCCCTCGTCAATGCTTTCCCAGCGCTGACTGCTCTCCAACAAAGGCAATAATCGCTTCTCAAAGGCATCCAGACTGGCATCTGCTCCACTGAAATAGTACTGCCATTTAAGTCGACTACCGGCTTGAACCACACCGGTTTCGGGCACATCGCTGAAGTGCATCATGACCCGAGGCGCCAGGCCTGCCAGTGCGAAGGAGGCATCAGGCTCCTGTAACAGCTCCTGATTGATGCGCAAGCCTAACTCACCTATATCCGCCTGGTCGCCCATTGCGACCCCAAATAGTGAAAACAAGCGACCTTGCAACCACAGCTCTCCCCTGTCTGGGCCAGATGGTGCGACCACACGCTCGCCCTGCTTCCCGGCGATCAGCAGGTCACCCTTGAGCGGATAACGATCGTCCACCGCCTTCACCGACACCAGTTGTAACTGATCATTGGCGTAAAGCATGGAAGAGAACTCCAGGCTACGCGACCAGTTCACATCGAGACTTTCCGCAATCGCGAGCCAGCCATCATCAATCTCCCGGGGACTGATCAACTGCCGATCTCCTCCGATAAAGCGCGAGGAAGAGCTGATCAACGCAGATTTCAACTGTTCTGAAACCAGGGTAATGGCGGAAACTGTCGTCACCGCTAACACCACCGCAATAAACAGCAGACGAATAGAGAATACCGCTCGCTGGCGATACAGCATACGGGCACTCTGCGTGAGCTTACGCATTCTGCACCTGCCCGTCTTCAATACGAATCTGACGCTCACAGCGCCCTGCCAGCGCCGGATCATGTGTCACCATCACCAGTGTGGTGCCATGCTCTGCATTGAGCTGAAATAGCAGGTCAATGATGACTTCACCCGTCGAGGTATCGAGGTTGCCGGTGGGTTCATCGGCAAACAAGATACTGGGCCGAGAAACAAAAGCCCGCGCCAAAGCCACGCGCTGCTGTTCTCCCCCTGATAGCTGCGGTGGAAAATGATGCAGGCGGTCCCCCAGACCAAGGCGTTCAAGATAGCTTCGCGCCTGATCATAGGCCTTGTCATCGCCGCCCAGCTCCAGCGGCAGCATCACGTTTTCAAGCGCGGTCATGGACGGAATCAGATGAAAAGACTGAAACACAAAGCCCACATGCTCACTGCGCAATCTGGCGCGTGCATCTTCACTCAGGGTTTCCAGTGCCTCGCCCATCAGGCTCACGGAGCCGGTGGACGGAATATCCAGCCCCGCCAGCACACCCAACAGGGTGGTTTTACCCGACCCCGAACGGCCAACGATAGCGACGGTTTCCCCCTGCTTGATTTCAAGCGAGATCCCCTTCAGTATTTCCAACTGCCGGTCTCGCAGGGCAACTGACTTGGTCATGGCCTCCGCTGACAGGGCGGGTACCAAAGGCGGGTTAGTTGCGGATTCCTGGTTCATCCAAAGGTCCTTTTCGCTCGTAGGATTTAACATAGCTTTGTTGTTACTCGGAGTAGGTTCACAAGACAATGATTGCACGCATTACGTTTTTCATACTGATTGTTGTACTCCACAACCATGCGATCGGTTCAACAAACGGCAGCAACAAAATTCTGGTGCTTGGCGACAGCCTCAGTGCGGCATACGGTATCCAGATCGAAGAGGGATGGGTCGCTTTGCTGGAAGCTAAATTGCCGGAAGACTATTCAATCGTCAATGCCAGCATCAGTGGTGAAACAACAGACGGTGGTTTACGCGCTCTGCCCCAACTACTTGAACAGCATGCCCCGGAGATTGTGATTATCGAACTGGGTGCCAACGATGGCCTGCGCGGCTTCCCTCTCCCCACCATCAAACAGAATCTGCATAAACTGGTGGAACTCGCCAATGCTTCAGCCCGGAAGGTGATGTTGCTGGGCATGCATATCCCGCCCAACTATGGCCCCCGCTACGCCTCGGCTTTCCATGAGCTGTTTCAGTCGACGGCTGAAGAATACGATACCGCGCTGGTTCCCTTCCTGCTGGAAGGCGTCGCAACCAATCCGGAGCTGATGCAGAACGATCAGCTGCACCCCACCGCTGAGGCACAGCCAACGATTATGAAACTGGTGTGGGATCAGCTGCATCCATTGTTGTAGCCTGTGAGGGATACCGGCTCAAGGTATCGAGATAATCCAGGCTGCGTTGTTCAGACCAGTACTCGCCGGCACCGCCTGACATGAAGCCCACGTGCCCGCCATAGCGTGTTACCTCAAGCGTCACCAGGGGTGTTCTGGCAGCCTCCCGATAGGGGTAGCACTCCGGTGTCAGGAAGGGATCATCTTCGGCACTCAGCAACAGAACCGGTCTGGAAACGCCCGGAATGTCCGGCAAACTGCTGCATTGCGTCCAGTAGTCTTCGGCGCTGGCGAAGTCGTTGATGGGGGCGGTGTAACGATCATCAAAAGTCTTGAAATCCCGAATCTTCTCAAATCCCTCCAGATCGATTTCATCTGGAAATCTGGATTTCTTGGCTTCGAGTTTCTCACGCAGGCTGCGTAAAAAATTCTGCATATAGAGCGCATTTTTGCGTTGTCCCAGTAAGCGCGAACTGCTGCTCAGATCACAGGGAACGGACAAGGCGACTGCACCGATATGGCTAACAGGCACCTCGTGAGCGTGACGGGCCAGATAGAGTAAGGTTTTGTTGCCACCAATGCTAAAGCCCACCTGCGCAATTTCCTGATAGTTCTGCTCGGCGGCATAATTTAGAAGCAGCGCCATATCTTCGGTTGAGCCGCTGTGATAGGAATACAGATGCCGATTGGTCTCACCGCTACAGGAACGGAAATTCCAGGTCAGAATATCCCATCCACGATTTGCTGCCGCCTTCGCCATTCCCAATACATAGGGCCGACGACTGTGCCCTTCGAGGCCATGAGAAATCACTAACAACCGTTTGGAGCCCTGTCGGTGCCAGTCCAGATCCAGAAAATCACCATCCGGCGTAGCGATGCGTTCCCGCTGCAACCAGGAATCATCAATACGGCGGAACAGGGATGGATAGATACTCTGTACGTGGCCATTGCGCAGCCACCAGGGTGGTAAATAGTTCATCAAGACCAATCCAGGGGGACAAAAATCAGACAAGTTGACTGCATTGTATACACAGCATGAAGTCGTGAACAAATTGCACGAAAAAGGTGTTGACGACCCAAACGGATATCGATAATATGCGCGCCGTTGTGACGTTCCCCGATAGCTCAGTTGGTAGAGCAACGGACTGTTAATCCGTGGGTCGCTGGTTCGAGCCCAGCTCGGGGAGCCAATAACTTATTACTTTAAAAGGTGTTTACGCTTAGGCGAAACGCCTTTTTTTGTGCCTGCGTTTTTGATCAATGGGGTCAGAGTCATTGATCCTGAGCGCCCTTAAATTTCTTCGACTTTCTGTCGCCACCCCGCCCCAAGGGCGCCGCCCGCCTACCTGTTTTCTCAGTAATCACGGCTTTGAATCGATCATTACCCAGCACCCAAGCCTTTTCAGTTGCGTCGAGAATTGCAGATATGTCCTTGTCAGACACACATCCTCGAAACAAAGAACGGTAATATTGTTGACGTTTCTCAGGAGTTTCCCCAAGTTGAACGTAACGTTTATGGGGCGTAATGAGCTGAATGAGCTTGCCTAAAGCATTGAAATGATAACTGGACCAGGGATAGTCGGCAGCATGCTCAACCATCGCAGCTCTAACCGGGTTCAATTCGATGTAACGATAAACCGTTAGCAAATAGATTTCCGAGTCTACGAGTGTCGATTTGTAGCGACCCTCCCACAGAGTTCCGGTACGCCCATGTGTGAAATTGAAATATTGCACGTATCTGCGGCCCAAGGCCTGCATCATGCGGCTCACACTTTTTTCATCGCTTGGCGTAGCCAACAAATGAACATGGTTCGTCATTAACACAAAAGCATGAACTTCAACCAGGTACTTCTCAGACGCTTCTTTCAGAAAAGCAAGGTAAGCCTTGTAGTCTTGCTCCTGATAAAAACAGGGCTCTCGGTTATTGCCGCGTTGTATGATGTGCTGGGCGCAGCCAGCAAGGTAAAGTCGTGGTAAACGTGCCATCAGAAACTCCTTTTTCTGATTTCGGTTTATGGTGTTTGGCTGGAGAGTTCAGTGGATCAGCAACTCAAATCCTATTGACCTTGAACCCGGAAATCAATGACTCTGGCCCATTGATCTCGTGCGAAATTGATTTTTAGTATTTGAGGTACGTTAGCGTTTCAACACTGCTATGCACATCACATAAACCTCGCCCTTCCAATACAGCCTCTTTTCCAGTCGCGTGAGCACTAAGAAGAAGCGAATAAACAGCATAATCCTCTTCAGTCTCAAGAGGCAGCGCGAAACTCCATTTTGAATTGGTATGGCATGCAGGAGCGTCACTTTTGTCTCCCGCAACTTTTATGAAAGCTCTGGGTGGCTCATAGATTCTGTCGATAGCTATATTATTCACTTGCCCGGTTATCGCACCATCAGCGAAACTCAGTGCGCTAAGACTTGATATCACAGAAAGGAGTAATATTCGTTTTTTCATATTTACTTTCCTAATTTCCTGTCGTAACAATCCCGTTTTCTAGTGGAAATTGGCAATTTCGAATCAACGACTCTGACCATTTTGATCCTGCTGATGCGAACAATTGCCTGATTCTAATGACTCTGACCCCTTGATCTGACCCCTTGATCTGCCACGATTATTGTCACGCTAAATAGCTAGATGCCCTCTGGCCCAAAGATAAAGCCTTAAATCAATGATTCTGACCCCTTGATCTTTAAGTGCCGAATACTGATCCAGTAACTCCGTGACTTCGGCCTCAACGGCCTTGGTGAGAAGCTGCTGAGCCCCTCGTTTCAAAACCTCATTTAATGAATCTGCTACTGGTGAATTGAGTTGAATAACTTTACTATCGGTCATGCGGTGTCTGCCCTTGTTGGTTGTTGATCTGCCAGGATCAATCAACAGGGTAACACCGCACTCTCTTCAGCTCATACACCAGAAATCACTATAGCTCCTGACCCCATTGATCAGACCCCATTGATCGGTCGGGTAATGGGCGATCCCTTGATCAAAAATCAAAGACTCTGACCCCTTGATCTTGATCTTGGATCTTGGGCGATAACAATTCTCATTTGTCACCGACCCCTTTTGTTCTAAAGATCAGAAACAATCGGAACCGTATTCGAACCGCCCCAAAAGGGTATCGTGTCACAGCCATCTCCATGCAGGCCTATTTCTTTTCCAGCAGCAAAAGCGGCCAGGGCAGCGGCTACCATGGCTTCATACCCTGGTATCTCTTTCTTGATGTACACATGGCTTTTCTTATCGCATTGGGAGGTGATCGGTACATTCTCATTGAGTAGCAGACTAATACCGCCGCCATTGTGGACAAAGTAACGATTGATGGTGACGCCGGGCCCACCCAGACTTGTCAAATATTCATAGGCGAATACATTGCTAGACAAGACCATGACCATTGCCGTAAAAACATATTTTTTGAAAAACATCCTTTTCTCCTGATAAGACGATAGAGCAACAGCCCAGACCTATACCATTAGATTCTGATCTCGGAGCGTTAGCGGTATTGATTAGCTGTAGTGACTGATTAAATAATCGAAAATCAATGACTCTGACCCCATTGATCAATCCACTGGCGATAACAATTCTCATTTGTCACCGACCCCTTTTGTTCAAATCGCATCAAAATATCCTTTTGCCTTTCAGGCTCGATTAAATAAAAAGGAACGCATATTTTCTAACCCTCAAAGGTCTGTCGCATTCCCATTGCTCAATTCCAAGACCAATCTTCTCTTCGATTTTCGAGAGCTGGTTTTTCTCTACTGAAGTGCTGACAAACGACAATTCTGAACCAGCAAAATCAATGACTCTGACCCCATTGATCCAGATCTTCTGACCCCATTGATCCACTGGCAATAACAATTCTCATTTGTCACCGACCCCTTTTGTTCCCATTGATCGGTCGGCTAATGGGCGATCCCTTGATCAAAAATCAAAGACTCTGACCCCTTGATCTTTGACCCCATTGATCCAATGCCGATAACAATTCTCATTTGTCACCGACCCCTTTTATTACAAGGTAAGCCACTAAGGGTCTGGAGAACAAGATTGTTCAGCCATTACTCTGTACAGTTAAATGTATTGGATACTAATCGGAACCGACGTTTTTGTGGCGTGGTAACACGTGGGGCCTAGCAAGTTAAGACGTTTGCATAGACCTAGATCCAGATGGGTGACTGAGGCGGATAATCCAGCCCAACCAATGAAAAACAAGATTGCGAATAAAGACCGGCACCACCGAGACGAGACTGATATTGTTTAGGCTGAACAGTCCGGTCGGGATTTATGCGCGCGTTTGACACCGGTCGACTAATGGGTGACCCCTTGATCATTAGAAACCTAGGTGCTACTCATAACATCTCTTTCGTAAACGTTATTCAAAAATCTCAGAAAACAAGGATGAACATCCTCAGGTAATTTTTGCTGTAATGTATTCCTTATATAATCTTTACCACCCATCAATGCTCTAAATCGTTTCATGAGCTCTGGTTCAGCACCAATAATCCAATATCCTTCGTCGTCTGGGGCGATTACGGCCCACTTCGTACTTTCATCCAACATGTAGAATCCAGCCAACTCTGTAGACTGTAATTGATCGAACTTATTCCAGTCTTTTTCTACTGCGACAATTGTATCTCCCAAAATTTCTTTAAAGGGTGGCCTAAAATCATCATAAAGGACTACGGTACTAGATTTAGTTAAGCTTACAACCGAATCAAACTCGTGCTTCAGAAGAAATCTCCGGCTATCTTCCGCCGGTTTCGTCGAAAAAACTTCAGCTTCCCATCCACTTTTCTTAAACTGAAAACATGGAAATAAACTAACATCTGCCACACTATGCTTTAGAGATTCAAAAGATTTAATTTTCATTGGCTCTATCTGCCTTTGATCCACCACTAGTCGACGAATTTCCACTTTTGGTTCCACCAGTCGAGTCTGAACCAGACTTTCGTCCTTTCTTGTCTCTATACTTCTTGTCATGTTTCTTTTTGTTTTTGTCTTTTACCCCGAGGGTTAGTGTCCCTTCTTCATGAGTAGTACCACCTCTAGATGTATGCAAATCAACAGTCTTTCCATTTGCTAGCTCTTTTACTTTAGTACCGTTGGGGTACGTTTTTTCACCATTTACTCCAGGTCCTAGGGAATCATAAGCACCTTGTGGATCGTCTATATCTTTTTGAAAATCTGACTCACCTTCACTAGCGGCGTCTATCTCTGCCAGCTTATCGTTAACCTCTTCCTCTGATAAGGGCGATTCATCTCCAGCTGCCTCGTTGAATGCCGTCATTATACCTAATGCACCGAGTGTATTAATAAGGCCCGACCATCCAGACCATGCTGCAGCAGTTTCGAGAGCACCAACAACTGCGGGTCCAGCCGCTACAAATGCAATGTCGCCATGGGGATCTATATATTTATATGGATTGTTGTAAGCATAGGTATATCTTTGAAAATGCAGAGAACCGTTATCAATATACTCAACCGGATCCACCGCCATAAAACGCCCGATAACCGGGTCATAGTAACGAGCATTTAGATAAGTAAAGCCGGTAATACGCTCATGAGGTTTGCCGGTGTAACCGATATGGTTGCCTTTTTCCGCCTCTTCGTTTTCGAGCTTCTTACCATAGGGCGCATAGTTCTCGCGCCAGAGAATGTCGCCATCCTCATCTGTTGCCGCTTTTGGTGAACCCAAGGTATCGTTATGGTAATAGATGATCTCCATATCCTGGGCCACACTGTGGCTGGCCCAGAAAACTGGAAGAAGGCCGAGACAAAAACAAATAACGTTTAGTAGGTTTTTCATGATTCGCTCCTCCCTTAGTTCAAGATCACATGCAGAATGGCTGGCAGCACATAGCTGAAGTTAAATGGCTCCTGAGGTGACGTTCCATTCTGGAATTCCTCCAGATTGGTAAAGCCATCGCCATCAGTGTCCAGATCTGCATCGTCTTCCAAAGGATTGAGCTGCATATCGACTTCCCATTTGTCAGGCATGCCGTCACCGTCGCTGTCGGCTGAATCCAGGTTGGTACCCAGGGCGATTTCTTCGGCATTGCTCAGCCCATCGCCGTCGCGGTCCTGGGCGGCATCCGCAGGGTCGTTTGGATCCAGACCTAGCTTGGTCTCAGTACAGTCATCGATTCCATCCAGATCGGTGTCCGTTCCTATACAACCGGTGTTGATCTTGGCGATATTTTGATTACCCAATTGAATATAGGTGGATTCAATATCTGAAATAAAGTCCTTCTCGTAGAGCAAGTCACCGGCCTGACTATAGAAGGTATATAGCGCGCTATCTTCCTTGATTTCCAGTGCTTTGATGCCATCACCATCGTAGGTGTAATCAATCAGAGGATTGCCTGAGACTGGATCCAGTACTTGCACCAAACGGCTTGCGGCGTTGTAGACAAAATCATGCTGGCCATTGCTCGTTGCATTACCGAACGGGTCATAGCTAAAGTTGCGACTTTCGATACCGGACACGGCATCCAAGCGATTGGTCGTGGCGTTGTAGCTGTAGCTCAAGCTCCCCAAGGAACCCATATCCTTGAGCGTAATATTGCCTTTGTCGTCATAGTTAAAAATCGCATCCCCCCATTTCAGGCCGTTCGCCGTTTTAAGACGATTGACACCGTCATAGGTCATGGAAATGCTGTTGGTCGAATCCATGTAATCGGTGATCGCACTAACATTGGTGACGGCATCATAGCTGAAGCCCATCTTGAGGCGGTCTTCAATGCCTTTTTGTGCGGTGATTCTTTTTACCATTTGCCGGGAATTCAGTTGGTAAGTGGTTTTGACCCCATTACCAAAGGTCATTTCATGGATTGTGCTATTGGGGTGGTAGGTCACATCAGTGACGAAATCTTGTGTGGCCGTGCCAACCTTGGTGATACGCCCAAAATCATCAACGGTGTAACTCAAACTTATACTGCTTGGATAGCTCAAGGCATCTAGGAAACCGTCCGCATTATAGCCATAGTCCAGTGTGAACGATTCGCTTTCATTCTCTGGCCCGACTTCCAATGATTCATCATCAAGGGCACCGAAAGTCGTGTAGTTGTAGCTTCGCTTAACAACGCCATTGATCATCGACTTCAGTGAACCGTTGTTCCAATAGGAATAGGAGATGTCTGCCGTATCGTCATCATCGTAATCTATCAGAGCAAGTCGATTGAGCGCGTCATACCTATAGGTTGCCTTCGGTGCAGACCCCACTTGCCGTGTTAACAGATTCCCCCCGGCATCATAGCTATGGGTAACCGTATCACGCTCAGGCTCGGTGATCTGATAGAGGCGTTGCGTGTTATAAGTCAGACTATTCCCCTCAGAATCTTGAGCAGTGTAGGTGTCATAACTGTAGGTGCGCGTCACACCACCTTGGGATACGCTCTCGACATCCCCAAGCACATTGCGGTTTATATCGGTGACGATGCCCTCAGGCTGCTCAATTTGTGCATTCCATGTGGCATCTGGACCACCAAACCCACGTTTTTTGTAATACCAAATGTTGTCCCGACCATCCATGACGACGTCGATTTTATCAAAGCCCGTGGTATCGATTTCAAAGCACACTTCAGGGTCAAAAAAGGAGCAGTCCCCAGAGCCAGGCGTAAAGCAATTTGTAATACCTGCGTTGATACACACATGGTCATCTGTCAGGTCGTAAAAGTAGCGTTGAATCACCGTATCAATAGACGTATCTGTCTCGGTCAACACTCGACTTAAAGCATCGTATGTCGTCTCTAAACCATTTGTTTCAGTGGCGGAAAGTGAAGGTTGGGAAACAAAAGTCTGTCGACCCGCTGAATCATACGCATAGTTTTCATAGATTGGAGTAATGCTATTACCCCATTCCTTGGTCAGAATTTTTCGACTCAGCTTATCGAGTGTAATCTCCTTCTGGTAGGTGGAATTGTCTCGGGTGATACGTACAAAATTACCGTTAGAGCCAAACTCGTAAATAATATTGGTTGCGTTTAGGCCCTCCGGCGTTATTTTGGTCACACGATTTAAGGCATCATATTTAAAGCTAGTGCGATTGCCTTCTCCGTCCTCTTCCCACGCGACGGTCCCCGCATCATTAATTTCACGCGTCACGGTAAATCCATCCGGGCCGGAGTCGGTCGCAGGATAGGTTTCGGTTTGCGCTTGCCCACGCTTGTAGCTGGAAAACGTTACCTCATGGGTTCCCGCGTGGTTGTAATAGGTATGCTTGGAGAGGTTGCCATTGGCATCATATTCGTAGTCGTTTTGAATGCCTTGTTCGATTGATTGCGTCAGCTGACCTTTAGTGTTGTACGTATTCGCTGTAGTCCAGGATTTACCGTTGCCTGAAATTGTTTGCGTTTTTAACAATCCCACAAAAAAGTTACGTGAGCTATTGGGCATTTGATTGAAATAGGTGTATTGCGTAACTCTCGTATTCGTTCCTGTGTTTTCTGATTTGGTTTTCCAGTTCCATTGGGAGTCCAAACCGGAATATTCTGTCTGATATTTGCCATCGATAACTGTCCGCTTTAACGGAGCGAAGTAAAGGTGTTTTCGATAGTGCCTACCGCTGTTATCGATAGAAGCGCCTAAGCTGTTAGGCTGGGAGCTGGTATCATAGTAATACGCATAGGTTCGAATTGGTGATGTAAGCGAGGTGTCATCCAGGCTGTATATTTTTCGAGTTTTCATCTCACCCCAAATGCCATAGTTGGGTGATATATTCTCGTGGAAATCTGTGACGCTTATATTGGCCGGTCCTGTTACTTTTGTTCGCTTGCTGACGACGGGATGATCTTCACCTTGAGAAGCCAAGGTATAACTATAGGCCCAGTCTGAAGTGGGAATGTTACCGCCCCTTACCTGACGTGATGAAATCATTAAACGCGCAGTAGATTGGCCGTACGCTCGATACGACATACCGTAGTCGATCGTCGAGCCCTCTTTCGTCACGACTCTATCAAGATGAATATCAATATCACTTGTTCTGTACCGGTAGATATAGCTTTGCGTTTCATTGGTTGGATAAACAACCTTCGTCAAACGAAAATCCCAAGGTATGTAAGGAGGTGTCGCACGATCACAATCTCTCCTGTGATCTCGATCGCCGATATTTGAACACCAGAATGGATCATCTTTATGGTTATCAAATTGATAATCCCAGACGCGATTACCTTGTTGAGCATCATGCACAACCAAGCGATCGAGCACTTTTCGTTTTCTAGGCTGGTAGTTATATGTCATCCCTTCCCTGCCATCACCCACTTCTGCCAAGTTCACTGTCGCAGATCGACCATCGTTAGCGCTAATAGAGATAGTGGTTCCCGACAAAGTATATGTAATGCGGTTGCCCGAGGCATCCTTGACTACAGCGTTAACATTGGTCAACACCACTTCGCCTTTATCTAATGAGTAAGTTTGAGTTATGTCGTAGGTTAATCCATTGGGAGCATAGAATTTGTAGGTATAGGTAGAATTGGCAGCATCATCACTAAAACGCGTACCAGGGTTTTCATCTTTGCTGATAAACTTACCCACCCAGCGCTTGGAAACAGACGCATAACTATATGAGTCGTAATTAATAGCACGCTGGCCTGGATCAATCATGATGATGGGGTCTTGACCGGCAAGATGCAGCACACCTCCTCTTTCATTTCCTTGTCGAATGATCGGAACTGGCTCTTGGCCGTCTTCGACCGATTCTGTTTTAAGATCGACATCAAATTCAGGAATATCAAACTTCCACTTCCGCTCGCCCCTGGCATTGTAGGAGCGTGACAATACTAAATCCAAACCGCCATGCCCTGGGATCACGGCATCGACCTCTCGCCAAGTCACGGAACCGGTAAACAAATTGATGTTCTCGCCTGGGTATAATGACACCTCAACACCCGCTGAATTGACATAAGCTTCTGCCGTTGGCAGTTCTGCTCGAGTATGGGTTGTGAAGACTAGAAAGAGGCATGCTAGAGAAATTCCTAACTTTTTCACGTGTTTTGTCGCTCCAATGATTGGCTTCATTAACACTTAGCAAACACTTACTTGGCTTGCTGTGCGCAGCGTTTAAACGATTTGGTTATAAATGGCATAACCTGAGTTCAACTGGACGAGACACCTGACATGTATATCGAACAGCTTGAGTAGCTAATATGGATTGCAAAATAAGGAGGGAGTGAACTCCGTTCCGAGAAGACCAAATCCATTTGAATTTAATGAATACTACTTTTTTGTAATCTTAAAAAATGCTTCGCTCGACATCAACGACTCAATCGTAAAAATTCATCAATCGTGAACGAGTTAATACGAGCGGTTGAGTTGAATGATCAGAACCAGAACAACTCCTTCTGGTTCAACCTACTGTTTGCAACTAATAGCTGAAATTATCACCTTCGGTCTTAATAATATTTACCTCAGCATTATTTGAACCGATGCATGCCCCTGTGGCGTATAGAGTAATGTTTTCATCCAGAGTTTTGTGCGCCAGTATCAAACTATATTTCTCTTCCCCTAATGGATCACCAACCAAATCCATCATGTAAAAACGACCAGCACACCCTCCCACCTTTGGGCTTGATAACTGCAGGTAAAGATAGCCGTCATCACCTAGAGACATATAGGTCACTTTCCCCGGCTGGCTCCACCCAGCCATAACGGTTGTGCAAAAAAACAAACCATATAGTAAAAATATATACTTTTTCATTCGTGCCACACTCCAAATAGGATGCTTAATCGTTTTCATACCAAGATACTCCTCAATGATTATCGGCAACCCCATTGAGCAAACTAATAGTCAACAATAATCGAACGCAAATCCTCTACGCTGTCATAATTGATACATTGGTTCCCATAGGTTGTAATTTTTACCGTTTTTCCTGAAGCCGCCGCAGCCAGTACCGAGCTGAGGTATATTTTTCCCTCTGGTGTCGACGCGTCAAATGCCACATCAAAACTTTGGTTTGTGAAACACCCCGTGTTTGGCTGAGCCTTGTTTAAGGTCATAAGTACAACATTGCCGTATAGAGGACCTACAAGCACCTTAAGAATCTTCGCATCGGTGTATACCGCGCCGCTTGCAATAATCGGAAAACCAAAAGCAAGCAAGAAAAGCAGTCGTTTAAACATATCCCGTCCCATCTGTTATTTACCCGTTTGTTATTTATCAGTAGTGCTCGATTCGCAACAACTCTTCAGCATACTGATACAACTGCGTATTGCACTGACCAGTGCCGGTAAACGTTCCTGTCGAACCACTCGCCTTCATCGTCAGTAATGTTGAATACATAGCCTTCCCAAAATCATCTGACATATCGAGAACGAAATCCCAGTTTTCATTCGCGTGACATTCGAGTCGGCTTGGGTTTTCGCTTGAGAGTTGGACAAAAACCACATTTTCAAAATTCCGGTGCAGACTGAAACCCGTCACTGACACATCCGAATGCTTGATCGCCATTACGGACATTGGTAGAGAAAGCTTGAAACAAAGAGAGGTCAGCTTGAGACACACGCTAGAAATCCTAATCACAATCACTCCCTAACTAACGAACCGCAATCGCGCGAGCGTAACACCGACCATTTACAATCCCGCCTTCCGAAGTGTCGGCATACACCCGCATTTTCTTACCGCTCGCCCAGGCTGTCATCAGAATAGACAACAAATGCTCATCCTCGTTTCGGATTACGATTCCATCTTCATCACAGCCTTCAGCTCCGGTCCATTCAATTGCTTCGGTAAATTTGATCAGGGTCGAACCGTTCATGTGTTGATAGAGTGTTGACGTGCTTGAATAAGGAACCACCTGATACACCTCATAAAACTCATTGCTGTATGCATTGCCAGCATTGGCGATTGCCGAACACAACAGACCAACCAGAACTCCCGCAATCTTTTTCATTTGCTTTATTACCCCTTCTCTGTTTTTACACACTCTTTGTGACCAATGCATTCGATTCAGTGTTTCGAAGGCCTCAGAGTTTCAGGTCGACTCGATATATTTCAGGATACTGCCCACTGCAGCCTCCAATGCCGAACCCAACATCGGTCTTAGCCAAAGTAGCGGCCAGAAGTGTTGAATAGAGGCTGGTTGTCAGCTCATTCAAAGGCAACTGCAGCTCGGTTGCACTCTGGCTGCTACAATTTTGAGAGTTGGTGAAACCGGGCGAAATATGGACGACCGCAATATCCTCATATACCTTTAGATGGGTAATGACTCTGTCATCGGGAATGGTTTCATTGGCACAAAATCCAACGGTACTCACCACTAAACCTGCTGCAGCAAATAACTTTTTCATCGCGTACATCCGAAATTTTCACAATTAATAAATCACAAAAATAAAGCTGTGCGCCGCATGCTTAAGCACGTTATTAGGAAATCAGTTGGGCATTCAAAAGAAGTGGCCATGTTCCTTGGCAGTGGAAACAATCCATTACAGCTTATTAAGCTTGCAGATTATGCTTTGGTACTGCTTGCAAAGCAAGAATTCGGCGGTCAGCTTTTGCGTTAGTTCTCAGCCGCAGCCTTGTTAACAAGCTCTGGCAATTGCATTTCAATCAATGACATCAACATCTTAATTGCCAAGTTACCATTCGATTTTAGCGTTTCTAAAGGCTTAGTTAACTCAGGCGTTTCAAGTACGTAGCGTTGCACTTCTCTATTGCCTTCTGATTCAAGCGTAAAAGACAGAAATGGATGAGTGGGGTCATCTTTGCCGCCAGTTGTTTTGAAGCCAATCTCCCGGATTGAAACAAGCAGCGTTTCTTCACTACATAACGCGTTTGTGTTTTCGGCGCCTGAACAAATTTGCGGAAGTTCGTTTTTGAATCGCGTTGAAAGGCCAGCAAACCAATTAGGATTGGATCGATCCATTGCCGCTTTGATTTCTTTGCCAATTCCAACATCAATGGCAATGCCCACCGCAATACCTGAAGGGCCGAGCGAGGTCATTAGCATTGGGCCGGCAGCAGAGCCTTTGCCGGAAAATTCGATCTTTCCGTTGGTATTGTCTGATACAACAATCTGCGGCCCTAAAGACTCACTATTGTGAAAATGCTGGCACCCGCCAATCATTAAGACCAGACCCAGACAAAAGAAACGGTAGAAAAACAACTTAGACATAAAATCTTTAAACTCAGAGATGCTACTCATGCCCCGATGGGCTCTATCTACTCGATCGCGATGCCCGTGATTTTTGCCTTACCGCCGTCACAGCCATCAAAGAATAGATTGACATCCGTACCAGTTGCTTTTGCCGCCAACGCAATACTAAGCAGACGGTTTAGCGCATCGGGCGACAACCACTCTGTTTTTACAATACCCCATGTAGGAGACGGGTTGGCTCCACGGGAATGAAAGCTGGCATTGACGCGAATATGCATGTCCTCGCTACGGGTATCGATACGTTCTACTTTAACCCAGCCACTACTGCCTGCGGCATTAGCCATAAACGCTACAAACAAACCCGAAGCAAGAGCCAACTTTTTAAACATTGCTACTTTCCTTAATGACAACTAAATTTTTTCGCTCGATAAAATAACGGCTTGTAACCTGTCTACTGACGATAGGGAATCAAATAGGTCCAGTTTTCAAGAGCATTTGTACCGCAAGACTCTCCATCATTTAGCACGGCCTTCACTTTCTTGTCGGCCATCTGAGCCGCCAGCGCAATACTAATGTTTTCGTCCAGACCTATATCCTCTGCCGTTCCCTTCAACTTGGTATTGTCAGCAAGCTCAATCCAGGTCGTGCCATCATGTACGTTTACGCTGATCTCCTGAACATGAGCGTCACAATATTCGTAGGCACTTCCAACGACCGACCATAAGCTCAGAGCAACCCCTGCCACGAAACATTTCGACCTCAAAAACATAACTCACCCCTCCTCAATATCGTTCATTCAATTGATAATGTGTACTTGAGTTATTCCCACCCAGTTTCCAGACAGACAACCATCAGAAATGATTTTTACTTTTTTCTCTGCCATTTTTGCTGCCAAAAGCGTTGACACGATATGCTCATTGTCCGTTTTGTTGATTCCCATATAATTATTATTGCCGCAACCATGTGTCTGGACTGCGTTGGGGAAGCCTTCTTTCAAAGTAACGCCAACTTTTCCATTATCAATTGTAATGTAATCGCCGATGTATCCTATATCGCCAACCGGTGTTGCCAGGCACTGCACGCTAAGCCCCAGCAGCGCTAAAACCCTCTTAATCATTTTTTAGACCTCTTCTGTTTTGCCAATTACTTACAAACAATCCCGAACCAAAAGTTGAATGTTTACTCAGTCTTCCGGACGTAATTGAAATAAGTAGTGGGGCGTATAATGAACAATATCTCCACAGTTCTCGTTGCCATTACTCTGGTGTATCTGAACGAGAACATTCATCTTGGTCGTGAGCGCAACTAAAACCAAGCTGTCAGCTGCTTCACTTTGCGAACAAATCCAAGAACCATTCGCCCCTCCAGTACCTGATGTCTTGTATGCCAGCCTTTTGGGATCGGGGCATGTGTGATCCGCCATCACTCTCACTACCTTTCCCTCGCAGCTAAATACTGCTGCCTGGGCAGAAACGGTCAAAAAGGACAAATACATTAGCGCTAATACTTTTTTCATGTTTTGGTTATTCCTTTTCTAAAAACTGCGTTCACATTTTCAGTATATCTCTGCAAAGCATTGAACAGCCTGCCTTGAGACATGTGACCAAGTTACTCAGGGAACTCTCGACGAGAGCTAGCTATGTATGCCAAACGCTGACCATGGATAGGCAGAATCAGGAGCGGATAGGTGGTAAGACCAACATCCCTTGGTTGAGAATCATCCTTGGTAAACTAAGGGGCGTTATTTTGACGAATTCGATTTTGAGCCTCAAGTAGAACCTAGGGAAGTTTTGAATTAGCTCACTTAAATGCTCTTTTTCGACAACTTCCTTTCGGTGTCCGTCTTGTTGTCCTACACGCACTATAAATGATGTAGAGAGGGCTAAACCTTTGTGAACACAAAAATGCAATGAATTGGTTATATTATTGAGCTGCTGCACTCACCATGTGAGGACGATTGGCGGTTGACCAACTCCCTTGACCTGCACAAGTGTCACCAGGATCGTACTGGATACGAATTTTAGAGCGCTGAGCCATAGAGGCCAATGCTATGGAATACCAAGTTTTACAGGCATCAGCACTTACCCCTTTCCAGTCCGTGACCATATTGCACAAGACCCGCCCAACGTGGTCTCCGTAGAGTTCTTGTGACAGGATCTCGACTCGCCCCTGATACACTATCTGCATCGAGTCAATTTTTCCTTCACACGTTTGCTGATTTGGGCCAAAGGAAAATGCCGTGCCGCTTAGTAAAAATAGAGCTACGATCCAGGCAGATCGCGTTATAAACTCGGTCATATACATCAACTCCTTATCATCAGTTTCAATTTACCCTTTACTAAGGACTTCGTTAATTCGGCACAAACAAGGTATTGGTTGCACATCTCTCAGTAAGCAGCTTTCCATCCTGGTCAAACGCCGCGTAGTTAGCACTCTTAAACATCTCAAAAACTGGCAGAGATAAATCTTCTCCAACCTCAATATAAAAAGTAGGACGAATACTATTTATCAGTGTTTGCGCACCTTCAATTACCAGAAGCTCCGCACCTTCGACATCAATTTTGACAAAGGTGGGTGCGCCAAAGGTTTCCAGCAAAGTATCAAGCGTGAGTGTTGGTACATAGTCTATTGATCGAACACCGCCCATTTGAGATCGGCCACCCGCTACTTCAAGAGCATTACTTGCCCTCCCCCTCTCAGCAATCATAAAAGAGGCGACTGAATTCGTGTTCGATACTGCTGCGGGCAACACTTTGATATCTCGATCCGCATATTGGCCAAGCTGTGCCGATCTCCGCAGGACGCTTGCCAACCAGACATCTGCTTCTATTGCCAGCACGGATCCCAAACGAGCGATAGAGGCAGCCGCGAAAGTAAACACACCGACATTTGCTCCAACGTCCCATACAACACTATCTTCCGTGAGATGCTTTTCTGCTAAGACTATTAAGTCCTGATCAAACGCTTGCGAACCTGGCTTCAAATACTTTAATTGCGAATCAGGGGAAACATATAGCGGGACAACGTTGCCATTTACTCTGATTTTCCGCTTTAGTATTTTTCCTCGACTCAGTTTTTCTACTATTTTTCTGACACTCAAAATTTCAACCCCTCTTTTTGTCTGCCTCAAGTATATAAATCTAAATGACATAGGTATGACATCCGAGGCATAAACAGATATTCAAATAGAGAGATCCGTCTTTTTTATGGTTGCGGTCTGCTTGGCGGACCACAACCATAACAGTTGGGCTTGCGGTTATTGCTACGCTGCATGATTTGCTTGGCGCAGCTAGCACGTTAAAGACGTGACAAACGAACCAACAGAACCACCTTTTTCTGATTTCGGTTTATGGTATTTGGCTGGCGAGGTCAGTGAACCAATGTCTCTGACCCCATTGATTTGCGAAACAAACCAGTAAAAAGGAGAGTGCTATACAAAAAGACTTGAGATTTAACCGTGCAATAAACCAGGTCGGCATCATAACTTCCTTTCAAAAAGATCCATTTATCTACCGCTTAACCCTTCCCCCACCGCCAAAAAGACAAAGCAATCAATGGCTCTGACCCCTTGATTCTGGATTCTGGATTCTGGATTCTGGATTCTGGATTCTGGATTCTGGATTCTGGATTCTGGATTCTGGATTCTGGATTCTGGACCCCTTGATTCTGCCTTTATTCCTATGGCAATGACAACCTCAGAAATACCCAGCGCCTGATTTCCTATTTCCACGCCAGCTGATACCTCAATATCAACTGCTTGTCCTCAATAAATCCGTTTTGAGTTTTATGGTCTCGCCCGTACTGAAGCGTTATCTGCCCGAAATCAAAACGTTTCCTGAGCGCCAGTTGATAGCGTCGTTTTTTGATTCGGTCGTTCTGCTCGATGCCATTGAGAGTGGTTTCTCCACCCGATACAAAAAACAGGCTAATAGCCAGCATTGTTGTGCCATCCGGGTGTAGCATCAGACTCGCCTGACTCGAATAAAGCAGATCCTGCTCAAGCTCTTGTTTGAGAACCGGTGAATCATCGTTGCTACCAAACCATTGAACATCGCTTACCAACATACCATCCACGTCTTCCAATAGCCGTCGTTGGTACCCTACCTGAAACGCGCTGCTGTAACGATTTTGCCCCAGGTTCAGGGCATCATCACTATCGTACTCACCCATCGGAAACAAGGCATAGATTGCGGCGGCGAGATACTCTCCGGCTTTTGTGTTTGTATATGGCCAAACAGCAAACGCCATTGCGGTATCTCCCAATCCGGATTTGCTTTCAAGATTCGACAAAGAACCCTTTGGTTTGAGTTTGGCCAGGGTCGGCTGGATATAAACGACAGCAGGAGAGGACTGGATCGCAAAGGTACGATTGTATCGAGGCAAAAACTGCCGGGTTTCAACCTTGCTTCCCTGCCCCAAATTCTCGCCTTCGCGATAACGCTCTCCCAGGTTGCCGGTTTGGTAAGACAGCATCACCACATTCAAGCCAGGGGGCGGAGGAACCAGATTGCCTGGAATGACATCCACCGCATAACTCTGCATTGCGAAGACACAGGCGACTGCAATCCATACAACACGACTGAGTTCCGGGATCACTTCGCCCTCCTGCACCATTCATCTATGTACCCAGAAAGTATAGTTCAAGGCGCGCCATGCCTGATTCAAGCATTAAACATTCGCCCCCAAAGAACTTCGTTCTACCAGCGCTGAGAAAGCACACCAAAAACGTGAACATATTCTCAGTTTTAACCCTGTAACACGCTGAAAAAACAAAAGACGAACACCTCCGGTATTTTGTTCGCACAAGGTCTCTCCTTTATTTCACTTACCATGCATATTGCGATGTCCGGTTCTCTGGCGGGAATCCTCAATTCTGAATCGGACAATGGCACTCAAGCGCTATTGGAAGGCCGACTCCGGCTTTGCCTCCAGGGACAGCACAGCACTGTTTCAAACATAACAACTATATAATTGGAGAACCCAATGAAATCACTATTGAGCACATCTTTAAAAAAATTCCTGACACTCACTGCTGCGGCCGCGCTGTCCTTTAGTGCCAGTGCCTTTGATAACATCGTCATCTTCGGTGACAGTCTTTCGGATACAGGTAACGCCAAGGTTTTTTCAGGCAATCCCGGCATCCCCGAACGCTTTTCAAACGGTCCGGTTGCCGTCGATTTTCTCACCGCAGCCTTTGGCCTTCAGGCCACCCCTTCCCTTTTTCTCACGGGGCAGGAGCTTGGCAATAACTATGCAGTTGGCGGTGCAATCGCGATTGATGCAGACGGCGACGAAAACACCTTCGACACCAACCTGCCAAGCCAGGTGAATACCTATCTTGGCTACAACGGTTTTTCAGCCGATGCCAATACCTTGTATGCCGTGATTATCGGAGGCAATGATCTGTTCGCCGCTCAGGGTATTCGCGCTCAGTATGTAAAGTCTGAACCAGGCGCCGAACGCCAGGGGATCCGGCAGGCAGCCCGCGCACGGGTAGATGAGGCGGTCGACTCGATCGAAGCTCAGCTTGAAAAACTGATTGCAGCAGGCGCCCAGCACATATTTGTCGCCAATGCTCCGGACATTGGTACGGTTCCCAATACCGATATTCTGGTCGCCAACCTGATGGCCACCACAGAGAACCGCCCCGAAGAGCGTCGGGCAGCGCGCATGGTCCCGCTGTCTTCGAGACTGACCGCCTTATTCAACAAACGACTGGCGCGAACCATTGAGCGCCTTGAGCGAGGCAGCGGCCTTGATATTATCGAATGGGACCTCGCCAGTTTTCTTGGCAACCAAATCGAAGATGCGGAAGAACTGGGCTATACCAATATTGATGACTCTTGTCTGGCTGACAGTCAGATTCCAGACTGCGACGGATACATTTTCTTTGACGGTGTTCACCCCACCACGCTCGTCCACCAACGCGCGGGTGAAAGTATTCTGGAAATACTTCAGTAGGCCAATACTATAAAAATAGAGTTGGCCAAAATTAAAAAGGGGGGACAAAAACTCCCCCTTTCTCACTAAAACTACAACCAGCTCACGCTATCAGCGTTCACTTTTGACCCGCCTTTGCAAACATCCGACAATGCCTTTTTTCTCACACATCACAAAAGGAATACTGGATGATCGGATATGTCACTCTTGGATCAAATGACCTGCAACGCTCTGCGGCATTTTATGACGAAGTACTCGGGCTAATGGGCGCAAAACGCTTTATGGATACTGACAAGTTCATCGCCTGGACTAAAGGACCGGGAACTCCGGGACTATCGATCACTCAACCCTTTGATGGTGGGGAAGCCACGACTGGCAACGGCGTTATGGTTGCGCTCAGTGTCGATACACCAGACCAGGTACATGCAATCTACGAGAAGGCCCTGGAACTCGGAGCCAAGGATGAAGGCAAGGCAGGACCGAGAGATGGCGTGCCGGGATTCTACGCAGGCTATTTCCGAGACCTGGACGGCAACAAACTCAACGTCTTCTGTTTCACCAAACGTTAGCAACGCTGCCCTTCAACATCTATTCGATTGGCGTGACACCGGCATAGGGAATGCCTGCCAACTGGGCAAGCTCCCTATTCCACGTCGACAGATCTTCGATATTGAATTGACTCAATGACTCGTGGCCGCAGGCGCGTGACATGACCTGCATCAGCTCAACGGATGCGCGAAGAAAGTTATTCAGCTGTAAGGCCGATTGCTCTACCTTGATACGCGCCCTTAATTCCGGTTTTTGAGTTGCCACCCCTGCCGGACAGTTATTGGTATTACACATACGTGCGGCGACACACCCGATCGCCTGCATCGCACTGTTCGCCAGTGCAATGCCGTCCGCTCCCAGCGCCAGCGCTTTTACAAAATCCATTGGCACGCGCAGTCCACCGGTAACGATAAGACTCACCTGACCCGATACGCCCTGTTTATCCAGATAGCGCCGTGCGCGAACGAGTGCCGGAATCGTTGGCACGCTGATGTGATCACGAAAAATCTCCGGAGCGGCGCCAGTGCCGCCACCGCGACCATCGAGAATGATATAGTCCGCTCCCGCATCCAGAGCAAACTGAATATCCGCCTCAATATGATTGGCACTCAGTTTGAAGCCGATGGGAATACCCCCAGTGATTTCACGCACGCGGTCACCAAACCGCCTGAAATCCTCCACGCTTTTCAGGTCTTCAAAGGTTGGAGGAGACACGGCATCCGTGCCTTCTTCGATACAGCGAACCTGCGCTATTTTGCCACGATTTTTACTAGCAGGAAGATGTCCGCCGGTGCCGGTTTTTGCACCCTGACCGCCTTTAAAATGAAATGCCTGAACCCGCGTCAGCAACTCCTCCCGATAGCCAAACTTGGCGCTGGCCAGCTCATAGAAGTAGCGACTATTGGCTTCCTGCTCTTCGGGAAGCATTCCGCCCTCCCCTGAGCAGATTCCGGTTCCAGCCATCTCTGCGCCTTTCGCCAGGGCGAGTTTGGCTTCTTCAGAGAGCGCACCAAAACTCATATCAGAGACGAATAGTGGAATATCGAGGCATAATGGTTTTTTGGCCTTGGGTCCGATTACCAACTGCGTGTCTACGTCACGATCTTCCATCAGGGGCTTGCTGGCCAACTGCGCTGCCAACAGTTGGATATCATCCCATTTGGGAAGCTCATGACGAGGCACACCCATTGATGTCATCGGGCCATGATGGCCCACCCTGGATAAGCCCTCACGAGCAAGCTGATGTATCAGCTCTACTGTAGGTTCTTCCCGCGTTGCTTTCGCCCGAGGCGATTCATCATCAGAATCTTTTAGACCCGGCCCTTCTTTCCCTATGTGCTCATCATCAAATTGCTTGTGGGTGCCATCACAATAAGGCGGGTTATTGGTATGTTTGCAGGCACATAGATAGGCAACATCATCGCTTTCTACCTTGAATGGCTTGGGTTTGAAACCTGTGCTGGCATGGGATCCGTCACAAAAGGGCTGCTTGGACGACCGCCCGCAGGTACAAAAATAGTACTCTTTGCCAGATTCGAGTGACACTTTGGCAGGTTTGTTATTGGCGACGATGGGATTCTGGCTCATAGCGACTCCTTGGCGAAAGAAGGCTTCGCAATACGGCTTCTATTTGCGAGCGTTATGACTGAAACGCTTGAGGATTGTCAGCAGATCACTCCAGGCCGAAGCCGGGGTCGCTCTCCAGCTTTTGCTCAATGGTCTCAACTTCATGAAGTACTTTAATCAGTCTCGCATGCTCAGTAGTCGCCATACCCGAACGCAAGTACAGCTTCATCGCATTAATCACACGCTGCCAATGATCAAATCGATAGTTAAGGCTTAGTAGTGATTTGGCAACAAAATCGGGATCCTCTCCCTGCTCACGCATTTGCGCAGCTTTTGCCAGGGCCTGTTTGAATTCAGCTTCAGTTGGCTTACCCATTCTATGTACCCTCTTTTCTATTCTTTTTCGGGGTGAGACCTCAGCCCAATGCTTCCACTTTTTTCACCAGGTGCGCGAAACGCTTGTATTGGCGATGTTGTTGCGGGATATGCTTAACATTATCCAGACAACGCTGACATTTCCTTTTTAGTTCCGGATTCCCACCCTGCTCTTTGATCTGTTTCAACATAACCTGAACCATGTTGAGATTCAGCGCCGGATGCTTCGGCGTTGCCTCCAGGGCCTCTTCAAATGTCTTGATGGCCGCTGCCAGATCACCTTGCTCGAAGGCGGAAATACCCTCCTTATTGAGTTTTCTGGCCTTAACTTTTTTCTGCAGACTCACAGGCTCGTCGAGCAAGTCCTCAATACTCGCCATGACATCTTTATCTCCTCCACACTGAGCAGCCAGGTCACTGAGCATCTGCTCTGCCTGACTTTCCTCACCCATGGTGTAAAGGGTCTTGGCAAATTCCAGAGTGGTTTCCGGATCAACTTCGGCTTCTTCCATCAAGCCTTCAGCTTTCTGTAGTGCAGCTTTTGATTTGGTGGCATCGCCCTGACCATGGTGAACCCGGGATTCAATCAATGCCGCATTCATCTTGACCCGATCATCGTCCTTGAACTTTTTGGATACCCGCTCCATGGTTTTGACGGCCTCTTTTGCCAGTCGCTGGCCATCTTTGGATGAGTCACCTTCGGATAAATCAGACAGGCACCTGCCCAGGTTAAGATAGTTATCGGGTGATTCATGAACCGAGTTGCTGCCCAGGCGAACGGTCTGACGAAACGCATTGGCTGCGCCTTCAACATCTTTATTAATGGTACAGACTTCGGCAAGACGCTTTTGACGGATGATGGCGTGGGGGGAAATGGCTACAGCATTTTCCAGGGTACGTTGGGCTTCTCGCATTTTTCCACGTTTTACCAGCGCATCAGCGAGTGCATCGTAGGCCTCAATCAGATTGCCATTCTGATGGATCAAGTCCTGCAGATCCTCTATGGCCTCATCATATTCACCCAGCGCGATGCGAACACGCCCCATACCAAGTTTGGCCCAACCAATATCCCGCTTGGACAGCACTTCTTCATAAATTTTCTTGGCCAGTTCGTACTCTTCAAGCCGATAGTAAAGATTAGCCATGGTGCGCAGACACCAGGTCACATATTTGGTTTCGGATTTGATCTCCGCATCAATCAGTTCAATCGCTTTTTCAAAATTACCTTTGTCTATCTCAATATTGATGGGTTTAAGGCGCTCTCGCTGCTCGATCATATTGTCGAGTCGTTTTTGCAGTACCGCCTTTGTAATGGGTTTGGTGATGTAACCATCGGGCAAGTATTCCAGCGCCCCCATGACCATGTCCTTGGAGGTTTCCGCTGTAATCAGAACAAACACGCTGGTGTGTTTCAGTATTTCGTTATAACGCAGCTCTTCCAGCACCTGTTGCCCGCTTTTTCCCGGCCCCAGGTTGTAGTCACACAAGATGATGTCAAATTCTTCCTTTTCGCATCGCGCGACAGCATCTTCCCCATTGCCGGCCACCTCGATTCGTTCGACACCAAATGCCCGAATCATTTGACGAATGGAGAGGCGAAAATTCTCAAAGTCGTCGACAACAAGGAACTTTAATTTTCGATAGTATTTAGCCAGCTGAATCTGGCGCTGCATTTCACTCATAGTTTCGTCTTGTCAGGTTTTCATCCAAAGCTTTTTTAAGTGTAGACCGAAAGTCATAAATGTCTGCTTCAATATGTAAGCGCTGCTCGGCGTTTCCGCTTTGACAGCAGCGCCTTCACACGCCAAAATCTGCTGTCCCGAACTATGGCGGATATGTGCGTTTCCCATGTCAAACCTTCCTTGTTTTATCGATCTTGAATTCAGTAGTCCCGATGACGAGGGTTTCCCCATTGCCATTGCCTGGTCTTTGCCGGATGGCTCAATAAAATCCGTCATTATCTGTCCTGACGATGACTGGGATCCTTGGGACAACGCGACTCCCGAACTGGATCTTCAGTTTTACCTCGATCAGGGAGTATCCGGGCCGGATATCATTCGGGAAATCAATGAAGATTTGAGCGGCCAAACGGTGTTCATGGATGGCCTGGACGAAGACGAGCGGATGCTGGAACTGCTATTCAGTACCTACGACAATGATCCTGATTTCGAGCTTGCGTCGTTTTCGCAACTGATACCAGACAGAGAGATCGAGGACATCGTCGCGCGACGCAATGAACTGGCTATGGAACAGGGATTGGACCTGAATCTATCGGAGCATTCGGTCAAGGCGTCCCTCATATTGGCAGTTAAGGAATTCGGAATTCGCTGAAAAACCCACACTAATAGGGAAATTGTGACGGTGATCTGAGCAAGCCCTCTACCAACGTGGCACCATCGGCCTCGGATCAGACACTTGCACCCTTTGCTTCACACCAATTCTAAGGTAACTCACAGGATGACACGCGGTAACAGGATTTCTCGCCTGATTTTGGCTTGCGCGCTACTGGGCTTCTCTGTCATGGCTCAGGCCGAAGAACGATCTCCGAATATTGATGATGTCATCAGCGAAGGCTTTAAAAAATCAGATCGCAGTTATGTGTCGTTCGGCCTGGCTCTGAATGAGTTCCGGTCAATTCGTTTTGTTCTGGCGGAAGTTAATGTCGACAGTGATGGCGAGATAACTGAACCTTTTACAGATACGACCTTCCCGGTCACCGCCCAGACTTATGGCGCCTCGGTTGCCTGGGGCACCTATATTACAGATCACTTTAAAACCGAACTCCGGTACGGAATGGGCGTCCGTGACGATACCATCGAAGAAGCCATGGATATCAATATCAATTACTGGTTTAACTGGTATATGGGCGCTACGTACCCTATTACTGACTATATGTCCGCCTATGCTTTGGGCGGAATATCTCATTATGACGCGGACGTTACCCGACGGGAAATCGAACGCGCGTTTGTTGATCCGAATAACCTGCAAACAACAACGCGGCGCGTGCAACCCAGCCGCTTGCAGATGGAAGAAGATCTGTTCGGAACCAGCTTCAGCTTCAGTTGGCTGCTTGGCCTGGACTTTAAACTCACCGATGACTGGTTTGTTGCGTTTGAATACGGCCGGTTATTGCGTGATACCGATACCAACATCAAGGTCTATCAAGGCGGCGCGTATTTGCGCTATGAATACTAACGAATACCTGCCTGCCAGCGCAGACTATGCATGCTGGATCAGCCAGCATTGGTGAATTTTGGCATTGCGCTCGAAGTCACGATCAATGGATTGTGCTGTAAAATTCGTGACCCGATAACGACTTTCCAGTTCCGGAGATAACTTGAACTTTCTCAGGTTATTGGAAAACACCAGCGTGCCACCAGGCGCGAGACGCTGCATACAGGCGTCCACCAACATATCCTGATCCCTTTGTATATCCAACACGCCTTCCATACGTTTGGAATTGGAGAAACTCGGCGGATCAAGAAACACCAGATCATACTGCTCTTCAACTGGTCCCTTCAGCCAGGCAAGACAATCTGCCTGCTGCAAAAGGTGCCGAGACGAATCCACTTGATTCTCTTTGTAATTGTCTGCAGCCCATCCGAGATAAGTTTTGGACATGTCGAGACTCAGGCTCTCGCTGGCACCACCCAGAGCTGCGGCTACGCTTACAGAGGCCGTGTAACAGAACAAATTCAGAAAACGCTTTCCCTGAGCATGCGCTTGCACCCAGCGCCTTATGGGTCGATGATCCAGAAATAATCCCGTATCCAGATAATCACTCAGATTAACCAGATAGACCGCCTCATATTCATTTACCAGGAAAAACTGTTTTCGATTGCTCTCTTTTTCATATTGCTCAGCGCCTTTCTTCACACTGCGCTGTTTGAGACGCATGAATTCAGGGGGTACATCAAGCGACTCCCGTATCACAGCAAGCCCTTCTCTCAAGCGCTCCAACGCTGCATCATCGTCTACTTTTTTCGGCGCCGCGTATTCCTGAATATTGAGCCAGCGTTGCCCCTCAGCAGACGTATAAACATCAATGGCAAATGCAAATTCAGGCATATCTGCATCGTATATCCGATAACAGCTAATACCCTGCTTTTCCGCCCACTTACCGATGGTTCGCACGTTTTTCGTTAAACGATTCGCAAGCATTTTTGCTCTGTCTTCATGGCTAACCTTCCAGTAACCCGGATCCTGAAGACGCTCTGACAGTTGCTGCCATGGCTGCTTGAAGCGATTACCTGACTTCAGCTCAAACAACAGTAACTGACTTTCGATCGGCCCGTTATACAGCTTGTACTGCTTGTAGCTATGCCAACCGATCTGTTTTCCAAGCTCAGCATTGCCCGTAAAGACACCTGCCCGCCAATCCTCCAGAGATTCAAACAGAACGCCACCGATACTTTTATAAAGACTGTTGAGTGCTTTGATCTCTCCCAGTCGCTCGCCGTAAGGTGGATTTGTTAACATCAAACCGGTTTGCAGCTTATCGAAGCGTTTGAAATCACTTAAAGCTCTTTTTTCTACGTGAATGAGCTCTTCAAGGCCGGCTTCGTGAATATTCAGCCATGCCCGATGGACTACGCTTGCATCTTCATCGAAGCCGATCAAACGACCACGGAAGTTGGCTTTAGCGTTTTCATATCGTGTACTGGCATTCTCAATCTCAGCCTGCCACGCGTCTGGATCATGCTGTTTCCACGCATCAAATCCCCAATGTTGCCTTGCAAGAGCTGGGGCTTTATCCAGGCGCATATGTGCGGCTTCAATCAACAAGGTTCCGGAGCCGCACATGGGATCTACAAATCCCGCCTCGGCATCGAAGTCCTTGGGCCAGCCCGCCAGCAGTAACAACCCTGCGGCGAGGTTTTCCTTCAATGGTGCCGGCCCAGTGGCTGTTCGATAACCACGCTTATGCAGACTGTCTCCTGACAGATCGATGCCAAGACTCAGATAGCCTTTCGAAAGCCGCGCACTGATGCGAATATCCGGGTTTGATTTACTGACGTTGGGCCTGTTTCCAAGTTGCTTACGAAACTGGTCAACCACGGCATCTTTGACAGTTAAGGCACCGAAGGTGGTATTGCGAATGTTCTTGTTCGTTCCGGAAAATTCCACCGCAAACTGATGTTCCTGCGAAAAGTGGGCTGTCCAATCGACGTTTGCGGTTGTGCGATAGATATCCTCAACACTTTCCACCTTCTGAGTGTCAAGCAGAAGTATGACGCGACTGGCCACACGGGACCAAAGCAAGGTCCGATACATTGCCGGAATAGAAGCTAAACAATGAACGCCTGATGGAATCGCTTTGGTATCTGTCACGCCCAGCCCTAGCAATTCCCGTTCAAGGACATACTGCAGGCCCTTGGGGCAAACAACAAAAAGAGAAACGGCGTCTGTGGAGTTCATGGGGTTACCAAAGTCGTACAAAGTGAAGCAAATCGATGCGAGCGGAATTCGACCACGTTAGTCCCTTTAAAACAAGACCTTATGCATGGTTATTTCGTAGCCATATAAAAACGCTTGAATCTATATTAAATAAGTTGTGTACAAGTGCATCAAATTTCGCTTAACTGATAGTCCGGCTTGAGTAAATGTGACAGATATTTCGCTCATACCAATAAGCATATCGACGAGTCACATTTCCGTTAATGATGACTGGTATTAGCCGTACAGTTAAGCCATGCAAGGCCCCTGAGTTGCTCGATCACTTCACAGAACAAACTGATCGGCACATTGACCGTAGTTGGAGCCGAATGCATGGATTTGCATTGACGATGATCCGGCACTTACAAACCCTTCAATTGAATTCAAACAGAGGAGTTGCTCATTACCGTTCGTGTGTCCCGCTAAATCCAAAAAGTGTTGACGCACGCTCTCAAATAAGACCAGACAATCGATATTACCGTGAGGTTCGATAAGAAATGAGAAGACAAAAACGTAATGTAGAACAACGAGCTTTTAATAAAGGTTATCAAGCAGGCGTATCAGGTAAATCCAAATCCCTATGCCCCAATACATCCGCCAACGTTCAACAATTTTGGATGAATGGCTGGCGAGAAGGTCGAGAAGACAACTGGAGCGGCCTTACGGGCGTATCGGGCATTCACAAAATGCCCGGAATCTCAACATAACCCCACTGTTTTTCAGGAGCAAAAAGGCCCGCTAATGCGGGCCTTTTTTATGGCACGGTGATATGAACAAACCACCTCAAATACATCACTCTCTTGCGCGAATGGCCTCGACACTCTCAGAAATCAATTGCGGCCCTCGATATATGAAGCCGGTATAAATCTGAACCAGACTTGCACCTGCCTGAATTTTTGCAGCCGCATCCTCACCTGTCATGATGCCACCCACTCCGATGATTGGCAGCTTTCCACTTAGTTCCGATGCGAGTAATTCAATAATGCGCGTGGACTTTTGAGTAAGTGGTGCGCCGCTGAGTCCTCCTGCTTCTTTGGCAAAAGGCGACGAAGACACAGACTCACGATCAAGGGTGGTGTTTCCCGATATCACTGCATCAAACTCGCGCTCTAAAAGTGAACCCGCAACCAGCTTCAGTTCTTCATCTGTCATATCCGGAGCGATCTTGATGGCGACAGGAACGTAACGCCCACTATCCCGATGCAGGCTTGTCTGCTTTTCTTTAATAGCATCCAGCAACGAGTTGAGCGCATCACCAAACTGAAGCGTTCTAAGACCCGGCGTATTTGGAGAGGACACGTTAACTGTTACATAGTCTGCATGGGGATACACCGCTTCCAGGCCCAGCAGATAGTCTGACGCCGCATCATCAACAGGCGTATCGAAGTTTTTACCGATATTGATGCCGATAGGCCCTTGGTACTTAGAGCGTTTAACCCGCTCCACCAAATGCTTAACACCGGCGTTGTTGAAGCCCATACGATTAATAATGGCTTGGTGCTCAGGCAAACGAAATAATCTCGGCTTAGGGTTACCTGGCTGCTGTCTGGGCGTCACCGTTCCCACCTCGACGAATCCAAATCCCAACGCTCCCAGAGCATCCAGATGATCTGCATTTTTGTCGAGTCCTGCAGCCAGCCCCACTGGATTGGGAAAACGAATGCCCATAACTTCTGTCGGCAGATCGGGAACTTCCCGGACAAAAGGAGACAACAGGTGCATGCGATGGGCGGCGCTCATCCATTCCAGAGATAGGTCGTGGGAAGTCTCAGGAGCTAGCCTGAATAGCAGCGACCGTAATAAAGAGTAAGCCATAGATATCCTACAAGAGGTTACATGAGTGTTCGATTCTAAGAGGAACCGCTTGAGACTTGTTCAGAATCTACTGTTGTGAGCCAACTTTTCCAAGTCTACAGAGTAGCCGAGGCAAATCTTAACGGATTGTTGCCTCAAAAACGACGCGAAATGCACATGAAAAACACTTGACATATTGCAAGCCTTCCACAGCAACACTGCGCTATATGACTGTTCTGTCATTTATCCACGAAATCTGTGGATAACTTTGTTGAAAACCCTAGGGAAGATGCTCTAATCCCTTGTTTTATGGTGTCTACGAACAGATTGTACATTTTTTAACCACATATTTTATCCTTATTTTTCAGTAACTTATATAATTTAACTATAATTATGAACTCAGCATCAACTTTTTGTTGACAGTTTTTCACGATTTAAGCTATGTGCATAAAAAAGTCAAAATTTCGCCACTTTTGGGGAAAAATGCACTACCGGTTTACATACAAAAGGGATTCAACAGGCCTCATCCTCATGAATTAGCGGCTCGCGTCAGGATAGCGACACCATACGCGCCTTCAGTTCAGAAATCTGATCCCTAAGCGACGCCGCCTTTTCAAATTCGAGATCCCTGGCAGCCTGGTACATTTCGTTTTCCAATCGATCCATTTCCCTGGATAACTCCTCTGGTGTTCGCGAGCTAATTTTGGCGTCATAAGACGCCTCTGTCTCAGCCACCCTGGCTCCTTTCCTGGATCGCCTCCCAGGAATCACCGTCGCGCCTTCCATAATGTCCCCAACTGACTTGTTCAATGCCTGAGGTTGAATGCCATGAGCCTCATTGTGTTCCATTTGCTTCTGACGACGTCGATTGGTTTCGTCCATCGCCCGCTTCATGGATCCGGTGATTCGGTCAGCATACAAAATCGCACGACCGTGAATATTTCGTGCGGCCCTGCCAATGGTTTGAATCAAAGAACGCTCTGAACGCAAAAACCCTTCTTTGTCTGCGTCAAGAATGGCAACCAGAGAAACCTCGGGCATATCGAGACCTTCCCGAAGCAGGTTGATTCCCACCAATACATCGAACTCGCCCCGTCTCAGATCCTGAATGATTTCAATCCGTTCCACAGTATCGATATCCGAGTGCAGATAGCGGACCCGTACTCCATGCTCCAATAGAAAATCCGTAAGATCCTCAGCCATGCGCTTGGTCAGGGTCGTCACCAGAACTCGCTCATCTCGCCCCACCACTTTGTGGATTACCGACAGTAGATCATCCACCTGCGTCGTCGCTGGCCGAACTTCAATTTCCGGATCCAGCAGCCCTGTCGGCCTGACCACCTGTTCGACCACTTGTCCGGCATGTTCCGCTTCGTAATCGGCTGGCGTCGCTGATACAAAAATGCTCTGGGGTGAGATACGCTCCCATTCATCGAAACGCATAGGACGGTTATCCAGGGCTGAAGGCAAGCGAAAACCATACTCCACAAGAGTTTCTTTTCGCGACCGATCACCCTTATACATGGCGCCGATCTGCGGTACCGTGACATGACTTTCGTCGATAACCATCAGCGCATTATCCGGCAGATAGTCAAACAAAGTAGGTGGCGGAGCGCCTGGCGCCCTGCCTGACAGGTAGCGTGAATAATTTTCTATCCCATTACAGTAGCCCAGCTCCATCATCATCTCGGTATCGTAGCGCGTCCGCTCTTCCAGGCGCTGGGCTTCCACCAGCTTATTGTTGTCTCTTAGCTGCTTCAGCCTTTCCTTGAGCTCTTCACGAATGCTCTCAACCGCATCCAGGATGGTTTGTCGCGGTGTTACGTAGTGGGATTTGGGGTAAATCGTTATTCTGGGGACGCGTCGCAGAACTTCCCCTGTCAGTGGATCGAAGTAACTAAGGTTTTCCACTTCATCATCAAACAGCTCAATCCGCACCGCTTCTTTCTCAGATTCTGCGGGAAATACATCAATCACATCACCACGCACTCGATAAGTGGCCCGATGTAATTCCACATCATTGCGTGTGTACTGCAATTCAGCCAGTCGCCTTAGGATAGACCGCTGATCAATCTGCTCCCCGCGATCCAGATGCAACATCATTTTCAAATAGGATTCCGGATCACCCAAACCATAAATCGCGGACACCGTAGCGACGATGATGGCATCAGAACGCTCCATCAAAGCTTTGGTCGCGCTCAAGCGCATCTGTTCTATATGTTCGTTGATGGAGGCGTCTTTCTCTATAAAGGTATCCGAGGATGGAACGTAGGCTTCCGGTTGGTAGTAATCGTAGTACGAGACGAAATACTCAACAGCGTTGTTGGGGAAAAACTCCTTGAATTCACCGTAAAGCTGAGCGGCGAGCGTTTTGTTATGGGCCATAACTATGGTCGGCCGCTGGACCGCGGCAATAACATTCGCAATGGTGAAGGTTTTACCCGAACCGGTCACTCCCAGTAGTGTCTGATGTAACAGGCCATCTTCTATGCCCTCAACCAAACCCTTGATAGCAGTAGGCTGATCTCCAGCGGGCTCAAAGCGCGAATTGACGGTAAATTCCTTGCTCATCTGGATTCCGAATTTAATTCAACAATGGTAGACTTCCGACGTTTGCGCGGGGCTCGGGACTCGCTGTTTCACTCAACAAAATGGAGTGAGACAGACCATAATCCTTGGCGAAACTCGCGATAAGGTCGGCTTAGCATTCAGCGTAGCCAGTAAAGGCCGAGAGTCATCGAAGCCTTGTACCTGGATCCCGTATTGAAGCTTTCGCAGCGCGTCGGGAACATCCCGCCTGAATCGGGCCAACTATTGTAAAGACCTTAGTGTGTAATAACAGAAAAAATTCAGTGTCAGTGACATTCGCTAACCCGGTTTAGCGGTATTCCATTCATTCCTAATTCGAGGGAAGAAACTTGGACTTGCAATTATCCAATCGCGTACAGCAAATCAAACCATCCCCTACCCTGGCTGTTACCAATAAAGCCAATGAGCTGCGAGCTGAAGGCAAAGATATTATTGGCCTCGGCGCCGGCGAACCCGATTTCGATACGCCCCAGCATATTAAAGATGCAGCCATTGCAGCCATTAATGCCGGCCAAACCAAATACACAGCGGTGGACGGCACACCCGCACTGAAAAAAGCCATTATCGAAAAGTTCAAACGCGACAATCAGCTTGATTATGAAGCCAACCAGATTCTCGTCTCCTGTGGTGGCAAGCAAAGCTTTTTCAATTTGGCTCTGGCGACCTTGAACCCGGGAGACGAAGTGGTTATTCCAGCGCCTTACTGGGTGTCTTATCCAGACATGGTCAAAATAGCCGAAGGCACCCCGGTGATTCTGGAAACAGGATTGGAAACCCGTTTTAAGATCACGCCGGAACAACTGGAAAATGCCATCAACGCCAAAACCCGATTGGTGGTATTGAACAGCCCTTCCAACCCAACCGGCGTTGCCTATTCCCGCAAAGAGCTGGAAGCCATTGGCGAAGTATTACTCAAACATCCTCACGTGATGGTCGCCACCGACGACATGTATGAGCACATCGTATGGGGTGAGGAAGGCTTTGTGAATATTCTGAACGCTTGCCCGGCTTTGTATGATCGCACCTTTGTATTGAATGGTGTTTCCAAAGCCTATTCCATGACAGGCTGGCGAATCGGCTATGCAGCAGGTCCGGCTAAGATTATTGGCTCCATGAAAAAGATCCAGTCGCAGAGCACCTCAAATCCGGCGTCGATCTCACAGGCGGCTGCCACAGAAGCACTCAATGGTCCCCAGGACTGTGTGGGCGAAATGGTCACTGAATTCAAGAAGCGTCACGACTATCTGGTCGCCGCACTTAATGAGCTACCCGGTGTTGAATGCATCGAAGGTGACGGCACCTTTTATGCCTTCCCCAACTTCCAGGGGGCCATTGACGCGAATAGCAATACTGAAACAGATGTCGAGTTTGCCGAATATCTGCTCAGTGAAGCTGGCGTAGCACTCGTTCCTGGATCTGCATTTGGAGCACCCGGTTGCATGCGACTCAGTTTCGCGACCAGCATGGAAGTGCTCGAAAATGCCATCGCAAGACTGAAAAAGGCGCTGGCTTAAATCCGGACCAGGGGCCGCGAATGCACTCACGCAATCGCGGCCCAGCTATTTGAGCGCTACGCGGAAACACTCCTCAAGTTTCCACACCCGGCATTTCTATTCCCGTCATTTTTTGCACCAACATCAAGCGCATGACACAAGGATATTGTGAAAATCATGCTCCAGCTTTGTACGCATCAATATCAAACAAAAAATAGTTTCAGATCCCAGCAAAACCTCCTACGCATATGGCCAGGTTTTCCTATACTTCTTAGGTGAGCGCAAACTTTCCTCCCGGAGCTTTTCTATGAATTGGATTAACCAGAGTATCTTCAATAAAGTATTTGCCACCATCGCCCTTGGATCCATCATCATCCTGCTGGCCTCGCTTTTCTCCTACCAGAACTCACGCCAGACAGTGAACGAATATGACTATGTCATCGGTCAGGAAATTAATAGTGAGCGCATGATTTCGGCCATGCTCATTAATTTCAAGACTCAGGTTCAGGAATGGAAAAACGTCTTGTTAAGAGGACACGACACGGCAAACCGGGACAAATACTGGGGCCGCTTTCAGGATAGAGAACGGGAAATACAGGAACAGGGCGAAGTACTCGTTAACACGCTCGAAAATGACGATGCTAAAAACCTGGTTCAGCGTTTTGTAGACGCCCATCGTTCGATGGGTACCGCCTACCGCAAAGGCTATGACCAGTTCGTCAGTAGTGGCTATGACCACAAAGCGGGTGACAAAGCCGTCAAGGGAATCGACAGGGAACCTGCCAAATTGCTTGACCAGGCAGCAGAGAAAATCGCCGACGTTGCCTCTACTCACAGCATGAATGTGAGCAACAGCGCCACCACCACAGCCAACATTGCCCTTGCCGTTTTGATTATCGCAATCGCACTGTTCGTGATTATTACAATGCTGATCATCAACACAGGCATTGTCGTTCCCAGCCGTAAATTGATAGCACATATCGAACATATCAGCAGCGGTGATCTGAGCGATAACATTGATACGCAAAGACCGGATGAACTGGGCAAGCTGGCTGATGCTTCACGTCGACTCCAGACCTTCCTTCGCGATGTATCCAGTCAACTGAAAGAAACCAACAATCAACTCAGTAAAGCCGCAAACGATTTAATGCAGTCAACTGAGGGCGTATCAGATCGCGTACATACCGCCCACGACACAACTGAACATGTGGCTTCAGCCATGACGGAAATGAGCGCCACTTCTCAGGAAGTGGCCAGTCATGCCGCCAACGCTGCGAGCCTGGCAAATGAAGCCAACACTGCTGCACAAGATGGTGCATCAACCATGCAAATGGCTCAAAGCTCGATCAACAACCTTGCCAAACAGGTTGAGGAAACTGTAGAAACAGTTAAGCGACTGGCAGAAGACACCAACAATGTAGGTACCGTGCTAAGCGTTATTCGTGGAATCGCGGAACAAACTAATCTCCTGGCATTAAACGCGGCTATTGAAGCAGCACGGGCCGGAGAACAAGGTCGAGGCTTTGCAGTTGTCGCCGACGAAGTTCGCACGCTGGCGCAGAAAACCCAGCAGTCTACGGCGGAGATTGAGGAAATAATCGTCAACGTTCAAAACGGCGCCCAGAATACTGTTCAGGTTATGGATGCCAGTTTCGAGACCACATCAGAAAGTGCCAGACAGTTCAACGAAGCGGCTGAGAAGCTGAACATTGTTACTAGCAGCATCTCCCAGATCAATGACCTTAACACTCAGGTTGCTACCGCTGCTGAAGAACAAACCAGTGTCGCCGAAGATATCACCAAGACCATTGTGGAAATGTCTGATTTGGTTGAAGCCACGGCCAGCTCTGCTTCGTCTACACGAGCCACGGCTACCAGTTTGAACGAAATGGCACAACGCGCTGATACCCTGGCACGCACCTTCTCGGGATAGAAAACAGAGAGTTCTCCAAACCTGTGTGGAGTCCAGCCAGACACGCTGGCCTCCATACAGCCATCCTCGGAAATGTGATTTTCTAGTCCCGATTAAAGCGATTGGTAAATCGACCGAAGACCAAGGTCAGTACACCCAGCACCAGCATGGCGATCGTACTTGGATCGGCAATATTTTCGGACACAATGACATCTGCCTTTAGAGCGGATTCTGCATTGACCTGATGCGCCATACATATAAGTGCAGCGGTTACGAGTACTTGTTTATTTTTCAGATACATCTCACTTCACCTGAAGAGCCCAATTTCATCAAAGTGTAGCCGCCCCTCAGCAACGCGAAGGACCCATGTTCACATGACCATGTCTTTTTACTGAGGTTTACAATCTTGGATTTGTACAATTTTTTTTTTGCTCACAGAAAAATAAGTGCTTTTCATGACAGGGAGTTTGCAACCCCAAACATTTTTTACTTTTGGCAGGCAAAAAAAATGGCCCCGAGAGGCCATTTTTCAAAAGTCTTTACAAGACTGGATTAGCTGTTCAACTTACGTCGGCTCAAACCCAGGGCAAACAATCCCAAACCCAGAAGCGCCAACGAACCTGGCTCAGGAACATCGACAGGGCTGACGAAGTTTACACGGGCTACAAAGTCGTTGAAGTCACGATCACCACCACCGAACTGATCATCCCAAAACAGGATAAAACGGTCGCTGCCATCTTTTTTCTGGAAGGCCAGCATGTGATCCAAACCATCGGCATTCAAAGAGTTGTCACTGAACCACTCGCTGCCCTGTTGCGTGTTCAGATAAAACACAAAGGGATTTGGCGCTGCATCCAGAGACTTCCATCCAGAATCACCCTCATTCAGCACAATTGTGCCACCCGTTCCATCAGTGTTTGCGAAGCCCATCGCATTGTTGTAGCCGGAAATCTCGGATTTAAACTTAACCGCCGCGCCGCTGAGCTTAGTCCAGAAGGCATCATCGGTAATAGGCGTGTGGTCAAAAGAGCTAATATTGATGTTACCACCAGCCGAGTTGGCCTGAGTTGCCAACTGGTTAAAAGTGGGAAGAGCGAACGCCTGAGCGCCCATCAACAGACCGGTTACCAATGCAATACCTTTAAACAGCTTCATGCTTACTACTCTCATTTTTCTGAAAAATCTGGATTCTTGTTCCTGGGTTTAAGCTGCCAATGCTTTTCTCTGCAAAACATTAACAACTGTCAATACTGGCGCTTTAAGCACTTTAAATGCCATGATCTACATTTACTTATATTTCATAGCCTTACGATTATTACTAATTCCAAAAAATTGGAGGTGTGTAATTTTTTTCGACACATAGACTAACAAAGCGCAAATATTGTTAAACACCTCTCTTGCGTGTTTTTAACGCCCGACAGTCAATAGCACTACGCCAGCAAAAGACAGCCACAAGATGGAAACGACGGAGCATAAGACGCATAAAAAGGTTGCTCCCGAATAGCCATTTAGACACCAGCCACTATGCATAGCGGCGCCAAATTGCCGAAGCGCTTTGATTGCTATCCCGTGTAATTGCGAGATGGCTTGATGCCTGGATCCAAGTCAATCCACAATATTGTTTGTGCCCACAATTGCAGCGAACCTTAAAGCACCCTATTTAACGGTTATTTGTTCAAAGCGTGATAGTCGTTGCTGACATTCGCAAACCGCCTCACTACCATACGGTAACGAGCTTCAGGCCACCGATTAATACACAGCAACCCTTCAGAGCAAACCTGTTCAAGCATGCAAGACAAACCTCGCCAACCACAACCTGCGCACGCTGCACAAAGCCCGCTTATATCCAAAGGCGAAACACTACTAAAACAGGGGAAGCTTGCTGAGGCTGGCGCCTGTTTTCAGCACGTACTGGCACAGGACAAAACTAATACTCACGCCATGTTCAGACTGGCGATTGTTGCTTTTCACCAAAAGGACATCCAACAAGCCACCCGCCTTTTGGAACAAGTACTGGCGCTCGATCCAGGCCACAGCAACGCGCAAACAAGTCTGGCAAACATCTATACACAGACCAATCAGCCCGGAAAAGCCATCCCCCTGTATCTTGAATTACTCTCGGGAAAAACCGCCAACAAAGATCTGCATCAACACCTGGCCATCAACTATGCGAAAATCGGGCAAAGCAAAGAGGCCATCGGTCACCTCAACAAAGCACTGCGCCTAGATCCCGACAATATTCAACTGCTGATTATGCTGGGCCAGGAACAACACAAAATCAGGGATTTCAAAGCTTCACTGCAGACGTTTGAAAAACTGTATCGGCTAGGAGTGCGCGGCCCGAATATCTTTACCACACTCGCCAAATGTCATGATATTCTGGGTGATCTGGACAAGGCAAAAGCGGTATACAGGGAAGGTATAAAAACATTTCCGAACAAGCTCTACTTTCAATACCATCTTAGCCGGATTGATCAGCACAGCATCACCGACAGACAGTTTGATCAAATAGAAAAACAAATTGCCAACCAACAACTTGATGCAGAGGATACGACCTACGGGTACTTTTTGCTGGCACTGAAAGCCGGTCAATCCAAGAACTATAAGCAGGAACTTGAGCTTCTTCTGGAAGGACACAAACACCACAAACAAAACAGCCACTTTCGCTATCCGCCCTCGGTCTATCTGAACACTCTGTTCAACCGAGCTCTGGACAGAACACCAGAAATGCTCGAACAACTTCCACAAGACAAAACCCTTGCCAGCACTCGCCCTGTTTTTATGGTGAGTGTTCCGCGCTCCGGCTCAACCTTGCTCGAGGCGGTCATCAAGGCGGGAAAAGAGCCCGTTATCGACACCGAAGAATCGGGCGTTATGCTCTACGCCAATGATTTCAACAACGCTGAATCCTCTCCGGGTTATTGGGAGTACTATCTGGAGCGCGTCAAGGAAGGCTATCAGCACCTGGGTGTTTACAAGGAGAGTTGCCGGTTCAGCGACAAAATGCTGGATCACTTTTTTATGGTCGACGTGATTTTCCACTTATTTCCGAAGGCCAAGGTGGTGTGGTGCAACCGTCACCCGGTCGCCTCAATTATGTCGATCCTGAAGAACAATATGATCTCTTTGTCCTGGGCCCATGATATCGACGACATTCTTCAGTATTTCCACAATGCCAGGGCACTGCAGCAACACTGGCTGGAACGTTTCGGAGACCGCATCCATGTAGTTGACTATGAAGCATTCGTTTCCGAACCCGAGCTCGCATCCAAAGCCTTGTTTAACTATTGCGAGCTGGATTGGACGCCCGACTGTCTGGATTTTCACAAAAACAGGAAAGCGAGTCGCACGGCAAGCAGCACGCAGATCAGAGAAAAAATCTATACCCGCGCAGTAAACACACATAAGAACTATGCGGAGCTTTTTGAGCCCTATACCGGGAAATACCCCTGGTTACTGGAGCAATAATCAGGCGCTTAAATAAACAGCTTCCGGATGACGCACAGGTCGTCAACCCTTCCCGAATCAGGGCGTCGACACAGGCTTCTGGAGCTGGCTCGCGGATTCCGCCGCAAGAAAGACATCGGCCCTTAACTGATAACGATCCAGATCCGGATTACAGACCCGGGAGAACAGACAAAAATCGACGTGCTCGAAGTTCATCGCCAGTTCATTGCCCATTAGCGCTTCCAGTGCCTGTTGGTCCAGCACCGACATTTTGGACTTGATGGACAGACCATGATCCTTGAAGTCCCTGCCATGATGGTAGTCATGGAGCAAAATCATCGCCCAACCCGCTTCCATAAAATGACCGCCGACTGACACATCGATCTGACCCACTTGCACGGCCTTCAATCCCTCTCTCGTCCAGTCAATTCCGCCAACAACAAAATCCCGCGCCTGTGGCCATAGCACTTTGGCTGTTTTTGCGGCGGCCATTGCCAATGCGTCACTGGCCGCCCATATCACATCGATTTTCGGATAGCGCGTTGCCAGTACCTCAAGCTGATGCGCAACGCGTTGCGCATCCCATTGCGTAAAGACCGCTTGCTTTAACACGGCGGCTTTTTGGGCTGCAACAGCGGCTTCTAGTCCCCGGTTGCGTTCAATACCGGGCATGCTCTCTTTGCTGCCACCAAAACCAACGACAGCTATTGCTTCATCATCATGCGCACCCGACCTGGCCAGGGAAAGGTTGATCAGATAGTCGGCAAGTTGCTTGCCCGCATCAAAGTCATCCGGATACATATGCCCCAGCCAGTGCTGGTATCTTTGCCGCGGCAAACCGACACGCTCTTTGTCCGCTTCGTAAATATCGGTATTGATCACAAATGATCCAATGCCAGCCTTCTCAGCCAGATCCAGGATTGCAGCGCCACTGCCAGCCTGATAAATAAAAATGAGATAGTCGGGTTGAACTGCCTGTTCGGAAAGCCGTTTGACAATATCAATCGCCTCGAAGCGACTTTGATTCGCGTAAAAACGATCAACCTCGATGTCCAGGTCGCCGGCAACATCCAGCATGAAAGATTCGACCTGATCCCAGAACGGGTTACCAGCCTTGTCCGGATTGATAAACGCGACACGCATCGGTTCTCTGCAATGGACAGTATTGGTGAAGACCAGCAGAAACAGAACTGTCAGGATGTGCTTCATAGTCTCCTTTCACTGGCACTCATGAACGATTGGCGACTCGCCTTAACATCCGGAAAACACGTGGATAATTATAAGCATAGTTCCCTGGCCATAGAGCGCCAGTGAAGCGATTCCAATGTCTTCTGATTATTCAACTACACATATTCGCCAAGTCCGGCAACGGATTCCAATACCAGATCGGGTCTGACCGATGAGCTGCTTGCAAGGTCTTCGCGATACTTTCCGGTTTTCACCAACACACCACGAATACCGCAGGCTTGGGCTCCTGCGATATCAGAATCTATGTCATCCCCCACCATAATAACTTCATCGGCGGAAAGACCGATCTTATCCAGCGCGGCGTCGAAAAATGCCTAAGAAGGCTTGCCTATTACATGGGCATCCACACCCGCGGCATACTCCAGTCCCGCCACAAAGGCACCAATATCCAGTTGCAGCCCGCTTTCTGTTTGCCAGCACTTGCCCTTATGCAAGGCAATCAGCTTTGCGCCGTTCATCAGGTTGTTGAATAAGCTGTTCATCAGCCCGTAATCCCAGGCCTTACCGATATCCCCAACAATGACTGCATCGGGTGTATCGGGATCACTCGAAAATTCTGAAAACTCCGAACTCACAGCGTCGGCCACAACGAGGCGACAGCGGCGAATGTGATGCGCTTTCAAAAAAGCGCAGGCCGCAGCCGGGGCACTAACTATCGCATCAGCTGATATATCCAAGCCCAGTGAAGCCAAACGTTGCGACAATTGTTGCCGGGTTCGCGTGGTGGTATTGGTGACAAAACAATGGGGAACGCCTTTATCCTCAAGCCTTCGGAGCGTTGCCTGCGCACCCGGAATCACCTGCTCGCCAACGTAAAACACACCATCGAGATCAAACAAAACGCCTCGCGGTTTAATCCAGGCACTCATGGAACCTCCCGATTTCAGGGTTGTCCTTCAAACACCTTGACGCCCTCCGGGATCTGATACCAGTCTTGCTTCTGACTGACCCAGATATGGGCAGAAGGCTGGAGAATGCTGGTGTCATCCAGGCCCGCCGGTTTGAGTTTGAGCTTAGTCGGCTCATCAGGATTATAGTGATACATCCGGTTACCACAGGTAGGACAGAATCGCGCAGCGCTAATGTTTCCGCTATCCGCCTTGCGCTGCCAGTGGGCCATCTCGCCTTCAAATTCCACCGCATCAGCATCAACCATCGCGGTAATACTGAAAGCACTGGTCGACAACTTCTGACATTCCTTGCAGTGACACGCGACCACCATGCTCGGTGGCGACAGCAAACGATACCGCACGCCACCGCACTGACAGGAACCATTAATTGGATAAGCCATTTCTCCTCCTCTTCCTAAGAATCCGCTTGCCTGAACTTGAATTCCACAGCAACTTGAAGCCCTGAGTTTAGCGATCTGCCTCCAACCCCCTCAGCACATCCATGACCAGCCGTGTGTACACATCCTCATTGGAGGAACTGGCATTAGCTCCCAGATTCATCGCCGCATCCACCAGAATACTGTAGACCATGCTACTCAAGTACTGTGCCGGATACGCTTTTAGTAAGCCCTCGTCGAGCATTTGTTGAACCAAGTCTTCAATATAGCCCATGGTGTGGCGGGTATCGATAGCTCGCCATTGCTCCCAACCCAGTACGGTAATGACCTCTTGAAGCGGGATCGTATTGCGCCCTTCACTTACCACAAAACGCAGGAAGGCAAGACAGGCATTTTCAGCCTGTTGCCATAAACCTGCATTGCCCCCTGAAGCACGCTCGCTATTGGCAATGGCCTCTGAAACCGATCGGGCCTGTTGCTCAAAACAGGCGGCGAATACGGCTTTCTTATCTTTGAAATGATGGTACACAGCGCCCTTCGTCAACTTCGCATCGGCAGCAATGGCATCGATGGATGTGCCACTAAAACCCTGTTTGGTGAATAGCCGATGAGCTGAACTCAGAATGGCAGCACGGCTTTCTTCTGCGTATGCCTGTCTTCGGGAAAGGCTTCGTTCTGACATAACAATCCTCAATAAATTGACACAAAAATCAAGTTAACATACTATCGGTATGTCTAATACTATAGGTATGCTTTTGTATCAGTTTAGCCTATGGGTGCGCCTTGACCAATACCGGAATCACTCGCCGACAGGAGCCAGTACATGTTAAAAATGAAACCCAAGTGTGAACAATGCGAACAAAAACTGGGACATGTGGACGAAGCCTACATCTGCTCCTTCGAGTGCACATTCTGCGGGGATTGTACGACAGCACTGGAACATGTGTGCCCGAATTGCAGCGGCGAATTGGTAAAACGCCCGACCCGCACTCGTAGTCCTGTGAAAGTGGCCGCAGATCAGATCAAACGTAAACTGACAGGAAGTAAGCCGGCATGAATCAGGTAAGCAGTCCTTTTAGAGAACAGACTATGAAGTGCGATGACGGCTATCCGCTAGTCAGCTCGTACTTCCCGGCGAGCCGCGCGAAAGGAATCGTCATCATTGCCTCTGCGGTCGCAGTGCCTCAGAGCTTCTACTACAAACTCGCTAGCTATTTCTCCGAACAGGGATACAGTGCCATCACCTTCGACTACCGGGGTACAGGCGCGTCACTGGCAAAATCAAAGGCCTTTGCCGTCCAATTGAAAGATTGGGGCGAAAAAGATCTGGAGCGCGTGATTCAGCATGCACTTGAGCTGGGCACTGATGATGGATTACCGGTCTATCTTCTCGGCCACAGCATCGGCGGTCAGTTGGTGGGCCTGGCGCCTTCATCCGACAAGCTCAGCGGGATCATTCAGATTGCCTCGTCTGCGCCTTACTGGCGACGCTGGCCCACGCCCGCCAATCTGAGGATGTTGCTGGTATCGCGGGCGATGATCCCGATGTTGTCCGCTTTTAGAGAGCAATTCCCCTCACAGCGAGTTGGACTGGGAAACATGCAGGTACCGTCAGCGGTGACGCGCGACTGGGCGCGCTGGATGCAACAACCCGACTATCTCTTTGACCCCAGGTTTGAGCATGACCTTTCCGGCTATACGCGGTTGAGGCAAGCTCTTTTGGCGCTCGGTTTTGATGATGACACATTGGCTCCTGAAGCCAACATCCGCCACCTGCTATCGTTTTTCCCCAATAGCGATAGTGAGCTCAGAATGATCCAGGCAGACAGCATAGGGGCGGGCCCCATTGGACACGTCGGTTTCTTTCATCGACGCTTTAGGGACTCTCTTTGGACAGAGGTGCTGGACTGGTTAAACGTGCATAGCAAGTGACGCCTGTTCTGCTAAGACGATTTTTTAAATTGCTCCAGAGCGGCCCCCATCATCTGATGCACCATGTTAATGGCCTTCAGTGGGCGCACCATCACCTTGAACTCGGTGATTTGATTATCGTCGTTCCACGAGATCATATCGACGCCATTGACCTGAATACCATTCATCTCGGTCTCGAATTCCAGCAGCGCAAAACCGTCGTCATAGACCTCACGAATATAGGTGAAGCCCTCATTGGCGATGGTCATGGCAGCACCCATCAGATAGAGTTTGGTAATAGCCTTACCCTTTTGCACCGTGTGCACCACAGGCGAATAAAAACTGACGTCATCCGCAAGAATGTCGTCCAGGATTTTCATGTCGCGGGTTTCGAGGAGCCTGTGCCATTTTTCAATTACCGGAGGAGCCATATATCTACCTTCGCTATCAATCCAAGAGTGTTAAGTGAGCGAAATAAAGTCGCTCACTAAATCCGTAGAAGCTTAGACCCGATCACGGACCTCAGCCAGACTTTAACTGTCGCGTTCACAGTTTCCCTAAATATCAGCATAGCCTTTCGTATCCGCCAGCCGCTGGCGACTGCGAACAAATACACCACTGCCGCGACCGATCTCACGCCCTTCGCCATCGTAAACAAGCGCTTCAGCAATAAACTGGCTTTTGTTCTGATTTACAACCTTACCAACAGATTTCATTATTCCTGATGAAACAGGTCGGGTCAGATAGGTGGTAAACGAAGTGGTCAGCACAAATACCTCGTGCTCAAGAGAGTTCGCGGCAAAAAACGCTGCGTCATCCAGCATCTTGAAATACACCGAACCATGCACGGCTCCCGCCGCATGCTGATGGCATTCCAGGAGATCGATTTCTATCTCCGCCTGAGCCTCAGAAACGGTCATGCGCGGGTGATAAAAGGTATTAACCGGCGCAGCAGCGTACATGCGCTCCAGAGATCTAAAGTGTTTTTTCTGCTCGTCTCTATCCATTTAATACTCTCTGGTTTATGGAATCTTTTTATGGAACCTTCGGCACGCGTGCTATTGAGCGGATTACTTGATACACCCTGAACTCAGCAAAGACTGAATGGCATCGCTGCTATAGCCCAGACCTTCCATCACTGCCTGTGTATCCGCACCCAGGGGTTTACCCGCCTGATGCGGTTGCGCATGTTTAAAAGGCAAGGCGGAATTGATCTGCGCAATGACATCCCCTTCTGCGTTGATGGCCTCGCCCAGCATCTCCCGCGCCACAAAATGCGGATGCTCTGCCGCTTCGCTCAGGGACAATACCGGTTCGACACAAACGTCAATCTCAGCAAACGCCTGGGTCCAGTAGTCGAGTGATTGCGTCTTGAGTTTGTCCGCAATGGCCTGCTTCAAACTTGCCTGGGCTTCGGGACGCTGGTCCGCGATCTTGCCCAGCTCGCCCTGCAAACCCAGCAAAGCAAGCAAGCCAGATGCAAAATTGGGTTCGAGACTACCCACCGACAAATAGCGGCCATCCGACGTTTCGTAATAGTCGTAGAACAAGCCTCCATTCAGCATTTCTGTTCCACACTGGGGATCACGCCCACTGGCCAGCGCATTGGCGCCGAACATGGTCGTCAGTGCCAGTGCGGCATCGCTCATACTGATATCCAGATACTGTCCCTTACCGCTCTGACTGCGTTCGATCACGGCGGCCAGAATGGCCATCACCGCATGATGTGAACCGCCGGCAATATCAGCAATCTGGGTACCCGACAGCACGGGGCCGGTATCCTTGCGGCCGGAAAAACTGGCCAGACCCGACAAAGCCAGATAGTTGATGTCATGGCCAGCCCGGTCTTTTAAGGGCCCGGTTTGGCCATAGCCGGTAATCGAGCAGTAAATCAATCCTGGCTGGTGGGCTTTCAATTCCTCAAATCCCAGACCCAGCCGTTGCATGACACCCGGACGGAACTGCTCGATGATGACGTCATATTCCTGAACCAGCTTAATCACGATGTCTTTCGCCTGCTCATGCTTCAGGTCGATAGCCATCGTATCCTTGTTACGATTAATGCTGGCGTGGGCCGCTGACACCTTGCCAAACGCCGGCGGCATCATCTTTAACAGATCCGGACGCTTGGGCGCCTCGATACGCAGGACCTCGGCACCCATATCCGCCAGCAACTGGGTTGCATAAGGCCCGGGCAGCAAGGTGGTGAAATCAAGAATTTTTAATCCGGAAAGAGGCAGTGACATGGCATGAAATCCATTTATAAAGGGGATTGCTGAAAACAATGGGAACAAGTCTGGCGTCAGACGTCCGACTTCAGACTGCCGATTTCTGGCTTCTGGCTTCGAGCGTCAGACGTCAGACGTCAGACATCCGACATCCGACATCCGACATCCAACGCCCAAACCAAACCTACACCATCGAACGACCAATAATCAGCTTCATGATCTCGTTGGTGCCGGCATAGATTTTCTGTACCCGCGCATCGGCATAGGCCCGCGCCACCGGATACTCGAGCATATAACCATAACCACCGTGCAACTGCAGACACTCGTCAATCACATCGCACTGGATTTCCGTACTCAGCAGTTTCAACTTGGCTGCTGTTACCACATCCAGCTGTTTGTTCAGATGCAGTTCCAGACATTTGTCGACAAACACCCGAGCCATGGTCAGCGTAGCCGACATTTCCGCAAGCTTAAACTGGGTATTCTGGAATGACGCAATTTCTCGACCAAAGGCCTTGCGCTCTTTTACATAGGCGACGGTCTGCTCAAGGATGGATTCTGCGCTGGCGATGGCATTCAGGCCCACACTCAGGCGTTCCTGTGGCAACTCCTGCATAAGGTAAATGAAGCCCATACCTTCTGCGCCCAGCAGGTTCTCTTTGGGTACCTTCACATCCTGAAAGAACAGCTCAGAGGTGTCCTGTGCTTTCATACCGATCTTGTCGAGGTTACTGCCCTTTTCAAAACCGGGGCTGTCCGCCTCAACCAGCAAAAGACTGGTACCCTTGGCACCTTCCTCGGGATTGGTTTTGGCAACAACAATGACCAGATCAGCCATTTGCCCGTTGGTAATAAAGGTCTTGGAACCATTCAGGATGTAGTGATCACCATCCAGCACGGCATTGGTTTTAACGCCCTGCAGATCCGAGCCCGTACCTGGCTCAGTCATCGCAATGGCCGTGACAATGTCACCGTTGACGCAGCCGGGCAGATATTTCTGTTTTTGCTCTTCCGTGCCATACGCCATGATATAGGGCACGGCAATGTCGGAGTGCAAACCAAAACCGATGCCGCTAAGGCCCAGCTTCGCGATTTCCTCATCGACAATGGCGTTGTAACGGAAATCTGCGTCAACACCACCATAGGCTTCCGGCACCGTGGGACTCAGAAAACCGTGTTGACCGGCTTTTGTCCAAAGCTCACGGGATACCTGTCCATCCTTTTCCCATTGGGCATGATGAGGTACCGCCTCTTCTTTCAGGAACTTGCTGAAGGCATCCCGAAACATTTCGTGTTCAGATTCGAATACTGTTCGCTTGATCATTGTTCTCTCGCTTGAATACGTTTCGTAAGCGCGACGTCTACTATGGACGCCGCCTATGGCATTACTCAATATCTCTCAGGATCGGACGCCTGTGTCCAGACGTCCGACGCCCTTGGTTCAGTCCTTAAAGGTCAATCCATCTTTGGCCATATCGCGCAACAACTGGGGCACGGCAAAGCGCTCACCGCACTGTTCAGTCAGCGCGTCAGCACGCTGGATAAAGGCATCGATACCGGTCTGATTAATGAACTGCAGAATACCGCCCGTCCATACCGGATAGCCGATTCCCATAATCGAACCGATGTTGGCATCCCGAACACTGGTCAGAACTTTCTCCTCAACACAGCGCACGGTTTCAATGGCCTGGATATACAGCAGACGATCCTTAAGGTCCTGCAGATTGATCTCAACACCGTCTTTACCGAAGGTTTCAGACAACCCGGACCACAGGTGCTTCTTGCCATTGGCGGGATAATCATAGAATCCGGCGCCCGCTAACTTGCCGGCGCGATCGGCTTCCAGCATGCGGTCGACCACCGGATCGGCAGGATGCTGCTGGTATTCCTTACCCTCCGCCTGCAGATCCTTGATGGTCTGATTACGGATTTTTTCCACCAGGGTCATGCTGACTTCATCGGTAACAGCCAGGGGGCCAACCGGGAATCCAGCCAGAAACGCGGCGTTTTCGATTGCTGCGGCAGGAATCCCCTCGCCGAGCATCGCCATGCCTTCATTGGCAAAAGTACCGAACACGCGCGAGGTGTAAAAACCACGACTGTCATTCACAACGATAGGCGTTTTGCCAATCTGCAAGACATAGTCATACGCACGCGCCAGGGTTTCATCCGAAGTTTTTTCGCCGCAGATAATTTCAACCAACGGCATTTTGTCCACCGGCGAGAAGAAGTGCAGACCGATGAAATTCTCAGGTCGTTCGGAGGCTTCCGCCAGACCGGTAATCGGCAGCGTCGAGGTGTTGGATGCGAAAATGGCAGAGCTATCCAGCTGCGCTTCCGCCTCCTGCGTTACCTTGGCTTTCAGCCCCCGGTCTTCGAACACGGCTTCGATAATCAGATCACAACCTTTTAGATCTTCGGCGGAGTCTGTTGGCAAAATGGCACTCAGGGTTTTGTCACGCTGCTCGGTGGTCAAACGCCCTTTCTTGAGTTTCTTCTCAAGCAGGTTTTCGGAATAGGCCTTGCCTTTCTCGGCGTTATCCAGGGAAACATCTTTGAGCACCACATCGAGCCCTTTACAGGCTGACGAGTAGGCAATCCCCGCCCCCATCATACCGGCGCCGAGTATGCCCACCTTGCCGATCTTGTTACGCTCAACACCTTTCGGACGCGCCGCACCTGCCTTGATCTCATTGAGCTGATACCAGAAGGTACCGATCATGTTCTTGGATACCTGACCGCAGACCAGATCAACAAAGTAACGGGTCTCGATACGCATGGCGGAATCAATATCCACCTGCAGGCCTTCCACCATCACACACAGGATAGATTCTGGTGCCGGTAAAGTGCCTTTGGTTTTCGCACGCATCATCGCTGGTGCAATGGGCAGCATTTTCGCCAGAGCCGGATGACTCGGTGTACCGCCGGGCACCTTGTAGCCTTTCACATCGTAGGGCTGATGCGCTTTTGGATTCGACTTGATCCAGGTAATGGCCGAGGCAATCAGCTGTTCTTCGGTGTCGACGATTTCATCAATCAGGCCAAGATCCTTGCCCTTCTCCGGCTTGAACTGCTTGCCTTCAGTAAGAAACGGCAGGGCCGCCTGCAAACCCAGTAAACGGGACATACGGATGACCCCACCGCCGCCTGGCAACAGACCCAATGTCACTTCCGGCAATCCCAGCGTCACCCCCGAACTCAACGCGACCCGGTGATGACAGGCCAACGCCAGCTCCCAGCCACCGCCAAGCGCCGCACCATTGATACAGGCAACAACCGGCTTACCAGACGTTTCCAGCTCACGCATGGCCACTTTCAGGCGCGTGACCATATCGTGCAGACCTTGGGCGTTCTCTCGTGTCGTCGTATACAGATCGTCGAGATTGCCGCCGGCAAAGAAAGTAGACTTATTGGAACGGAACAGCACGCCTTTCCAGTCGTCATTGCGAAGCTTTTCCACCGCCGCGACCAGCGAATCAGTAAACTCCTGATCCATCAGATTGGCACTAGCATTGGGTTTATCCAGGATCAGGTGAACGATATTGTCCTGATCTTTTTCATAAATCACTGAACTCATAATCTTTCCCCTATCCGTTAAACCCGTTCGATAATGGTTGCGATACCCATACCGCCACCGACACACAGCGTGGCCAGGCCGGTCTTGAGATCACGGGCTTCCAGCTCATCAAGCAAGGTACCCAGAATCATCGCACCGGTGGCTCCCAGAGGATGCCCCATGGCTATAGCGCCGCCGTTGACGTTGACGCGTTCGGGATCAACCTTTAGCTCGTCCATAAAGCGCATGACCACCGAGGCAAAGGCTTCATTCACTTCAAACAGATCGATATCGCTGATATCCATCCCCGCGACTTTCAGCGCCTTACGGGCAGACGGGGCTGGACCGGTCAGCATGATCGTCGGATCAGTGCCCACCAAAGCTGTGGACACAATACGCGCACGGGCTTTCATACCAAACTGCTTACCGGCGGCTTCGCTGCCGATCAACAGGGCCGCAGCACCATCGACGATGCCGGATGAATTACCGGGGGAATGCACATGCTGAATTTTTTCCACTTGCGGATAACGCTCGCGCGCCACGCCATCGAAGCCCATTTCGCCCATCATCTCAAACGAGGCTTTAAGGCTGCCGAGCGTTTCGAGATTACTGTCAGGACGAACCAGTTCATCGTGGGCCAGAATCGCCAGGCCATTGCGGTCAGTCACCGGAATAATGGATTTGGCGAACGCACCGCGTTCCCAGGCGGCAGCGGCTTTCTTGTGAGAATGCATGGCGAAGGTATCGACGTCAGTACGGGAATACCCGCCCAGCGTTGCAATCAGATCGGCACCAATGCCCTGCGGCATAAAGCCGGTTTTGAAATTGGTTTCCGGATCCATCGCCCAGGCACCACCATCACTGCCCATGGGCACGCGAGACATGGATTCCACACCGCCAGCGACCACCAGATTCTCCCAACCGGATCGAATCTTCATGGCGGCGGTGTTAACAGCCTCAAGACCCGAGGCACAGAAACGATTCAGCACGACACCGGCCACATCGTCATCCCAGCCCGCTGCCAGCGCAGCGGTCTTGGCAATGTCGGCACCCTGATCACCTACCGCGGTAACACAGCCCATAACGATGTCATCCACCGCCTGGGTATCAAACTGGTTGCGCTCGTGGAGCGCATTCAACAAGCCGGACAACAGGCTAACCGGCTTTACTTCATGCAATGCGCCACTCGCCTTGCCGCGACCGCGGGGCGTGCGAATGGCATCAAAAATCAGTGCTTCATTTGTCATTGTCGATATCCTTTACGTGGACGAACCTCACTTAGGGAATCTCTGATTATTGGACGGTGCTCTGGCCTTTGATTTCTCCACTTTTCAGCTTAAAGGCTACCCAATACTCAAACTTCACCACCCTAAAACGAATCAGAGTTTCACTAGCATAGTCCCTATCGATAATCTCTCAATGACCGAAATTTGCATTCAAATTGATTTTTTCTTGCACCTGAATTAAACACATACGGAAAACAGGTCTAATATTCTGCAAGCGCCTCAGAACTTCCCAAACAACAGGATCCACCTCATGTTCCCGCTAAAAGATATTCACTTGAGCTCGCTGGGCGCCCTGTCCAACAAGCTACAGAAACTGATTGAAAACAAGCTCTGGCTGAAGGTGATTCTGGGTCTGGTGCTGGGTATTCTGACGGGCATTCTAATTGGTCCCGACCTGAACTGGGTGGCGGCTGATACCTCTTTGGTGATTGCCAGCTGGCTCGCGCTTCCCGGACAGCTCTTTCTCGCCATGATTCAGATGATCGTGGTGCCGCTGGTATTGGCTTCGGTGATGCGTGGCCTCACGGCGGCGAGCAGCATGACGCAATTGAAGAAATTAGGATTGTACGGGGGGCTGTTCTTTCTGCTGTTCACTGCTCTCGCTTCCGGCATAGGCATTGGCGTTTCCCAATGGATTGATCCCGGCAGCTACGTCGACCCCACCCCCTTTAAATCGATGATTGCCGGCGCAGGTAGTCAGGCCGGTCAGTTTGGAGCCATGCCTGCGATTGCGGACATCCCGTCCCAGTTTGTCGGGCTGTTGCCCAATAACCCGCTGCAATCCTTCTCCAGCGGTGACATGCTGCGCATTGTGATTTTTGCCATTCTGTTTGGAATCGCATTGATGAGCATCCCGGCGAGTAAATCGGCACCGCTTTACGATTTGCTGGGCAGTTTGCAGGAAGTCTGTATGGCCATTGTGGGATGGGCAATGCGCATCGCGCCATTTGCGGTCTTTGGCCTGATTGCCAAGCTCACCTCAACCGTCGGTATCGATGTGCTGATTGGTATGGTGGTGTATGTGGGTACGGTGATACTCGGCCTGTTGATCATGGCGCTAATTTACATTCAGGTGGTCGCCATAGCCAGCGGACAGGGTATGCTCTGGTTTTTGAGAGAAAGCCGGGATGTACTCCTGCTGGCCTTTTCCACGTCCAGCTCTGCGGCTGTCATGCCACTGACCATTAAAACGCTGGAAGAAAAGCTCAAGGTCAATTCAGCCTCGGTCCGTTTTCTGGTGCCACTGGGCGCGACTGTGAACATGAGCGGTACCGCGCTTTATCAGGCGGTGGCTACGGTTTTTCTGGCGGGGGTATTTGGCGTAGCGCTGGACGGCACTGCCATTGTACTGATTGTGACCATGACCATTTTTGCCAGTATGGGCTCTCCTGCCACACCGGGCGCGAGCATCGTTATTCTCGCCATGATGCTGGAAAATGTCGGCATTCCACAGGCGGGTATCGCCCTGCTAATGGGCGTCGACCGTATACTCGACATGTGCCGTACGGTCGTTAACGTCATGGGTGATATGGCAGCTGCCCTGGTCGTTGACCGCTATGTCAGTAAGCAGACGTTTGGCAATGACGCCACGGTTCCGGAATCAGCAGGCTAGACGATGCGGTCGCAATGATTACCCGGTTTTTTTTGTATACAGCTCATCATTGACGTGGCGGATATACAGATTCAGTTCCATTTCCGCTTCTCTTCTGGACTGGAAGGGACCTTCCTGGGTCATTTCGCGGGTCACGAAATACCATTGGTCGTTCACATGCATCATGCGATCACAACGGAACCAATGCTTGTCTTGTTCGCCTGTACGTACGGTCATACTGCACCTCTCATCACTATCCGATGACTATCGATCGTTGAGACGTGGCGGGCTCGGCTGGCGTCGGAGGGCGTCCTGCATCGCGTGGCAGTCCAGTCCGTCAGGTTCAAATCCAGTATAGGCAAAAACAGAGGCTCCTGCGTAGTCTCCAAGCCCGCATTTGACGCTGTTTTACACGCGCTACCATTTCCGTATAAACAGTATTTTTTGACAACCGGAGAGCATAATCGAGCGCGGCGACTATTGCTGATTTACCTTGATTGCAACAGGTTCTGAGCGGAAAGGCGCTTTTGGGTGGTAAATGATCAACACACTGCCAGTCTGGTGTTGAGGCAAAGCGCACGTCTTTGTGCCGACATTGCTACATCGGTTGTTGGTGAGACGCGGGCATCAGCGTATCGTGCATCAAAGCAAAAAATCTTGCATTGACGAGTCCAATAACCCGTGTCAGCTTACGACCCAAAGCGGGAGTTAGGTTGAACTATCGTTTGCATTCACTTTTGGTGAAGAGCGGACATTCCAGTCGATTAAAACCACTCTCCAACCGTTAAACGCACTGTTATATTTTATGAAGCTATACGTAATCGACAAAGAAGGTTGGGTTGATGTTCACGAAAGTGAAGATAGCGTTGAGCAATCATTAGAAACTATCGATATCAATAACAATGAGTACAAGGTCATCAATAATCTGGGTTACGTTTATAGTTGGCAACCTAGCACAGAAACTTATTGTGGCTTCAAATTGGTTCAAACCCAAGAAACAAACAATGAATTGCTAGCTAAGGTCAGTAGCCAACATGCCCAACAATTCAAAATATAAAAAGTGTTTAGCGGACCGAAGGGTGCGTTAAACGCACTGTTATGTTTCAAAAATCAAAGGTTCTGAGAAATGGAAAAACTCGAGTTTAAAAACAAGAAAAGTTTTGTTACTTGGTTAAAATCTACTGTCAAAGGCACAATTATTTCAGTTACCTTGCTTACCGGTGCATATGAGGTTGGTTATACAACAGTACATCCACAAGCTTTAGTTGCTATCGAGCAGGCCAGCGATGGTTCATTTCTAACTGATGGCAAATACTACGTAGAGTACGATAGCCAAGATAACGAAGAAGCAGATTTAGATTATTCCCAATTTGCTATGGCTATTACGTTTGACGTTGCTCTGGCTAATTCAAAAAACAACGCTCGTACTGGTGCATTACCACATCTTATGGAGTCTTTGGCGCCATACGAGCATTGCCTAAGAAAAGACAATGATAGTAGGTTTAATATTGGTCATGTATGGGTTAAGTTGCCAGCTAACCCAATAGAGCTCCAGGCTCTAAAAGAGGTCCTTGCCAAAGACGCAGTATATTATGCGTTCCCAGACGAAACAGGTGAAATACATCAAGGTAATCTTATGCCTGGTGGAGGTATGAGGCTTTATTCATAATGCAAAAACATAAAAAGTGTTTAGCGGACCGAAGGGTCCGTTAAACGCACTGTTATATTTTGAAGCAACCTCAATGAGTATCTACCAAACCGTAAAAAGAACTGTTTTAGTTACAAGCTGTCTTTTGCTTGCTATAGCTGTTTCTGGTTTTTGGTACTTAAATAGCTCTTTAGAAGAAGCATGCTCTAAAACACTCGAAATTGCTCAAGATCAAAGCAAAGTAGAATACTTAGATGCTTGGGCTACAAACAACATACTCGATAAAGGTTATCACTTCGTTACTGGCATGCATGGTCAAATAAGGGGCTCTATTAACGATGAGCACCAACAAATAACCGTTTTACCTTCGTTCGAAAAATCAGGTATCAAAAACAAGTATTTTCGTTTTAACGTAGAGAAGCGCACTGGTAATTTTAAAACTAAAATTACGTCTAAAAATGTAGGTCGATTCGAGTTCGGAAACGGCAGAAATCAAATAATAGTTTTAAAGAATGGCACTAAGTTAGTCAGCTATTCGGGGTATAACCATACATCAGGCCATTTGGTTCAAGTCAGTGAAAATGTATTTGCCTATTGTGCTGACTCAACATTTGAAATATAAAAAGTGTTTAGCGAACCGAAGGGTCCGTTAAACGCACTGTTATGTGTGAGGGACCATGCACGAGCACTATTGAATAGAGGCAGGGATTTGGCCCCAACTAGAGAAAGCGGGGTTCGTTAAAGAGTCTGAGAATGACGAGATCGATTATTGCGGCTCAATCCGAACAATCTTCGCGAAAGGTGAAAAGCGGGTTCTCCTAGAATGGTGCGGGGAAGAGGGCCTTGGCTTCGCCGAGGTGTGGCGTAACGGTGAGTGGCGTGCATTGCCCACCAGAGTGTTGGAGTCCAGGGAAGCTGAATTTGAGGCAGCAATTAGAAAGTTGTGTGCCGATTTGCAGGAATATTTGGACTGACCGTGGATCTATCACATAACCAGTCATTCCAGTTCGTTACGGCCCTGAGGGGCCTCCACCGGACGGCATTTTCTCCGCTTCGCTACGCAAAGGCCGCCGCTGAATATTGGCGTTCCTAAAGTCTGCTTTGTCGTCTGAGTCAATTCAGAACTCGGCACTAGCTTAAAGTCCGCTTCTCTCACAATCCCGATATAAATCGCCATACAAACTTAATTTGGCATAGGGAACAAAACGTCGTTCCGACTCCGCTGGTCTTAACCACAACAAATGTCTGCACTCGAATCCGCAATTCACCGCGCTACCGCTGACCTCCACCCCGGTTTAGAACAACTCTTTGGATGAAATTTCCATCATACAGCCACTCGATGGCCTTCCAGTTACCCTAAAAGCAATTCGTTAGTTTGAAGCGCTTTGTAAGGCCCAACTATAGACACCTCGATTAAGAGCAACCTAGCCGCTCAAAAATTCAACAAATATTTATTTACTTGCTGCATGTCAGCAAGTAATATTTGCTCATATTAGAAAGTTTACTTTTTGCTAGGTAGCGTTATGGGACTTAACACAGAAACAGTTTTAGAAGTAAAACACTGGAACGACACTTTATTCAGTTTTAAAACAACGCGTGATCCCAGCCTGAGATTCCACAATGGCCATTTCGTCATGATCGGACTTGAAATAGAAGGCAAGCCACTAATGAGGGCCTATAGTATCGCCAGCCCAAATTATGAAGAATACCTAGAGTTTCTAAGCATCAAGGTGCCAAATGGGCCACTTACTTCGCACCTGCAACACCTGAAGAAAGGGGACGCGATTTTTGATAGCACAAAACCTGTTGGAACACTGGTTGTTGGCGACCTAACGCCAGCTAAGAACCTATATTTATTTTCTACTGGAACGGGCCTAGCGCCGTTCATGAGTGTGATAAAAGACCCTGAAGTCTACGAAAGATTTGAGAAAATCATTCTTGTACATGGTGTTAGGTACGTAAGTGAACTTGCGTATAAAAGCCACATTTTAAGTGAGCTCCCGCAACACGAATATCTCGCCGAGGAAATTTCGGAAAAACTTATTTACTACCCAACTGTGACGAGAGAATCATTTGAAAACGAAGGTCGACTCACCGACTTAATAACCAGTGGAAAGCTTTGCGATGACATCGGGCTTGAGCAACTAAACCCACTCAACGATAGGGCAATGATATGTGGAAGCCCCTCTATGCTAAAAGATCTATGCAAGATCTTAGACGGCATGGGGTTTAAGGCATCGCAACACACTGGAGATCCTGCCGATTACGTCATTGAAAGAGCCTTTGCGGAGCAGTAATGCAAAAACAACATTACAAAAGAGAGCTTTAAGATGGCTTTTGTTGTCACCGAAAATTGCATCCAGTGTAAGTACACAGATTGCGTAGAAGTTTGTCCTGTAGATTGTTTTTATGAAGGGCCAAATTTCCTCGTGATAGATCAAGATGAGTGTATTGATTGCGCATTATGTGAGCCAGAATGTCCCGCAAATGCGATTGTCTCGGAGGAAGACCTTGCAGAAAATCAAAAGCATTTTATTGCCCTTAATGAAGAGCTAGCTGCAACCTGGCTTAATATCACTGAACAAAAAAATCCTTTAGCGGAAGCTGAATCTTGGAACGGTGCGCCAAATAAGTTGCAACTTTTAACTAGAAAATAACTTGCTGCCAGTCAGGAAGTTATTTTCTATAATCGGTGCTTTGTAGTTAAAGCATTGAGGTTTGAAAATATGAATCAAGCAAAACAAGCGACAAAACGGCCACGCCGTAAGCAGGAAGATCGCACTGCTGAAGCTAAGGCGGCTATCAGAAAATCCGCGCTAGAGTTGTTCGCAATACAAGGCTACGACATGACTACTTTGTCTCAAGTCAGTACGCGCGTCAACTTCAGCAGAGGCCTAGCTCAATATCACTATAAAACGAAAGAAGCCTTAGCTGAAGAGCTTATGGATTCTGCTGTAGCACTGCACGTCAAATACCATGGCTTAGTCGAAACGCCTACCTCTAAAAACAAAGACATTATCGAAAAACTTGAGCATCAAATAGACGAGAGTTCAAAAGGCATGGGGATATTACTGGCTGGCGAAAATGCTTTAGAGATCAAGGGACTCGCGCTTTTGACCTCCGTTGCAACCTTCTCATCGAACGATCAGCTGCGCAAAAAGATTCAAAAACATAACCATATCATCGGCTCTAGAATCGAGGAAGCCATTCAAAAAGGTATCGATGAAGGCGTTGTCCGTAAAGATGTTGACCCAGAAGGTTTCGCGTCTTTCTACATCGGTTCCACATGGGGAATATCAAACGAGCTCTTTGCCGAACCCTCTCGACATGACGTAGTCATGAAAGGGTTCGAAACCCTAAAGCTCGTTATCAGAAACTTACGTCCTTGAACGCAGGAGGTGCCAAATTGTGAAACAGATTGTCGACGCCGTAACGGGGGTTAATCACTTCCCTAATCATCAGTATGCTTTCCCGGATCTTCGCGACGAGATTTTTAAGTCTATTGCAGATAAAAAGGTGACAGCAGGGCTATACGCTGATGATTCCGGTATCGTCGTTGGTATTCCCGATTTTCTCAATACCGCTGAAGAGCTTGGCATCTCAGTAATAAACACTGTGGATGACGCATCTTCAATTGAAGCAGGACAATTGATTGCAACCTTTCAAGGCTCTCCGAAGCAGATTGCTAAAGCTGAAGAAAAGCTCATAGGCATGCTGGCTAAGCCCTCTGGAATTGCTACGAGGACGAAACAATTTGTCGATGCTGCTGAAGGGAAAGTTCGAATTGTTTCGGGGGCTTGGAAGAAAATGCCGATGGTGCTCAAGCATGTTATTCGTCATTCTATTCGCTCAGCAGGTGCCGATTTCAGGATCAGCCGTGTCAATTTCGTTTACCTTGATAAAAATTTCATCCGCATGCTTGGTGGAATCAAGCAAACCTTAAGAGCGACAGCTCACATTGAAGACCACGAAAAAGTTATTCAAATAAAAGGACACTATCAAGACATATCTCAAGAAGCCATCGAAGCTGCTACGCACGGTGCAGCAATAATCTTTATCGATACAGGAAGGCCTGAAGACATTACAAAGGTAAGCGATGCACTCAGAGAACTGAAGCTGAGAGACAACATCGTCATTGCCTATTCCGGCAACATTAAAATTAGCGACATCCCCCACTTGCGAGAGCTTGACGTGGATCGCTTAGACATAGGTCGAGCCATTGTCGACGCACCGCTTTTGGATATGAAGCTGGACGTAATATCAATAGAGAATGTCACCCAAATCAAGGGATCGAACAAGGGTGATCAGGATGGATAGTAACATACTCTACCTCCATTGCTTCGCTGGGGTTTCAGGTGATATGTACTTAGCCGCCATGCTAAATCTAGGCGTGCCCGAAGTATATTTAAAACAAGAGCTCGAAAAGCTTTCGCTCGAAGACGAATTCCGCTTGCTCGTTCGCAAAGATTCCAAACAAGGTATTTACGGTGTAAGGGTAGATGTTGAGATCAAACCAAAAATAGATACTCATGAACCAGCTCACCGTGACTACAAAGCAATCAAATCGATGATCGAGCGTTCCAGCTTGGATACCGCCGTCAAACAACGTGCCATTGATATCTTTGACGTCATTGCACATGCCGAAGCGGCTATTCACAACACAAGCGTCGACAATGTCCACTTTCATGAAGTGGGTGCAACTGACTCCATCGTCGACATTGTTGGGTCAGCTATTTGCCTAGAGTACCTCATTGAGCACTTTTCCATTTCAAAAATAGTGAGCTCCACCGTGGAGTTAGGCAGCGGATTTATCAACTGCGATCACGGCCGCTACCCCATCCCAGCACCTGCTACAAGTGAAATACTGCATGGCGTCCCTATCTCTACAAATGGTGTTAAAGGAGAAGCAACAACGCCCACGGGTGCCGCTATTCTAAAAGCTTCTGTGACTGAATTTCGAGATAAACTGCGGGGCACCATTGAGAAAACCGCATATGGCATTGGACACCGAGACACCAATTTACCCAACGTACTCAGAGCACAAGTCGTGGTACAAGAACCAAAACTCAGTGGCAAGATCAACAAGAAAGCTGAACAAATAAAGATTGAAGCCAATATCGACGACATGAGCCCAGAAGCATTCTCACCTTTGTACGATCTGCTATTTGAAGCCGGCGCAAATGATGTTTTTATTCAGCAAATTTTGATGAAAAAAACACGTCCAGCATTTTTGCTCAACGTGCTCTGCTCGGCAAACAAAGCCGACGCAATCAGCAATGTAATTTTTAATAACAGTTCAACCATTGGCTTGCGCCACACGGCTTACCAAAAACGATTCCTAAAAAAACAGAACAAGATAATCAAAACTAGCGTTGGTGAGATACGAGTCAAGCAAGTTGTCCAACCAGACGGGTTTATTCGCTGGAAATCCGAACACGATGATATTGCCAGAACAGCGCAAGCTTTGGGAGAAACCTATTTGTCATTAAAAACTCGAATTGATCATGAGATTTTCAACCTTTTAATGGCCCAACCAGCTGCTCACGCTGAAGCCCGAGACACCCAGAAGGTTGCCAATGAACCAAATCAGTCAAATGCATAGTGTTGTAGATATTGAAAGAGAAACGCGACAAGGGTTCGCGGAAGTTATCTATGCCGAACACAAAAGTCCCGAGCAAGTAAAAGACATCGCATGGCGTCTAGCGGAAGCAGGACAAAACGTACTTGCAACAAGGGCATCAATCGACCATTTCAATGCGGTAAAAAAGGCGTTACCCGACGCGCAATACGATGCGGTTGCCAAGATCATCCAGCTCGTACAAAAACAGCCTTCCCATAAGACTCTCGGCAAAATCGCTGTCATCTGTGCTGGTACGTCTGATATCCCTGTCGCTCATGAGGCTGCCATCACAGCTGAATTTTTTGGCAACGAAGTGCTTCGCATTAATGACGTGGGCGTTGCTGGCTTGCATCGATTGCTTAGTCGAATAGATGAGATCAGATCATGTCGGGTGGTAATTGTTATCGCGGGTATGGAGGGTGCACTACCAAGTGTTGTTGGGGGTTTAATCGATAAACCTCTCATCGCCGTGCCATCGAGCGTTGGCTACGGTGCATCTTTTAATGGCCTATCCGCGCTATTGGGCATGTTAAATAGTTGTGCCTCTGGGGTATCAGTCGTCAACATCGACAACGGTTTTGGCGCAGCCTATCAAGCAGCTTTAATAAACCGAGCCTCAAGTTAAAGGTAAGCCTATGAACAAAACAAAGTACCAAGCATTGAGACATTATATTAGTCAGTTTGATACTGCACTTATAGCTTTTTCTGGAGGGATTGACAGCTCGGTTGTTGCCTATGTCAGCCACCAAGTCTTAGGAAAAAATGCGTGTGCAGTCACCTCAATCTCTGACAGTTTAAAGAGAGCGGATTTGAATCTCACGCGTGAACTGAGCAAGTCTTGGGGCATGCAGCATCGCTTAATCGAAACACGTGAAATTGACGACAAGAACTACCAGAAGAACCCAAACAATCGATGTTACTTCTGCAAATCCACGCTCTACAAAGATATGAGAAGCCTAGCAGAAGAGATGGGAGTTGCTGCACTTTTCAACGGCACAAATGTTGATGATCAAGGGGATTATCGCCCTGGACTGATCGCAGCAGATAAGTACTCAGTTAAATCTCCACTTTTGGAGGTGGGGTACACAAAGCGTGAAATTAGAGAGTTAGCTGATCACCTTGGATTAAAGAACGCGAACAAGCCCGCATCAGCTTGCTTGGCTAGCCGCGTGCCCTATGGCAATCCGATCAACAAAAAACTGCTACATAAGATCGAGCGTGCAGAATCAGTTTTAGCAAATTATGGTTTTAGTGACTATCGCGCGCGCGACCATCAGGACATTCTAAGAATCGAGATCAATCCTGATGAATTTGAACAGCTGATTGTTAATCGATGCGCTATTGAAAAAGCGATGAAAAAAGTTGGCTATACCTACATCACTCTCGATATCGCTGGCTTCCGCTCTGGCTCCATGAACGAAACGCTCGAGTCTAATCACAAGCCCAAACCTTTTCATAACATCATCGCAGTTAGCATATAAAGGACAACTTTGTAGGAGAACACTATGCCTAAGAAAGTAAGAATGCTAGCCGAAATTCTCACTGACAAATGCACAGGCTGCAGATTGTGCGAGCAAGTTTGCCCAACAGTCGCTATTTCGATGCGCTTACGAACAGAAGACGAAATCGGGCCAGGTAAGAAGATCGCGGTGATGCAGGACGACGCCTGCTACAACGCCCAAGCCTGTTACGAAATCTGTCCTGACGATGCCATAGTAATGCATGAATTAGAGGAGCCGTTTGAAGTAGGGGTTAACCTTACAACACTGACCAAATCCCAGCGTGAAGAAGCGAGAGTCCTATGCGATAAGGCCGGCTACCCCCCAGCGCTAGAAATTTGCATGTGTACCACCACATCAGCTGAAGAAATAGCAGCCGCTATTGTCATGGGTGCAGACTCCCCTGAAGCAGTTTCATTAGCGACCGGAGCGCGCACGGGCTGTCTTGAACTTTGCCTACAACCCGTAATCGATTTCTTATTTGCTGCAGGACACGAAGAAATGCCGCGCAATCCAAAAAGCGGGTTTCAATGGTATGGCCGTGCGGCAACCTTGAGAGACAATTTTACGCCTCGTATGCAAAATCTCGTTGAGAACCCACCTAACACTGAATGGCTTGAAACACTGAGGCTAAATGGGGTTGCGACAAAGCTTGGCGAATCCATGATGTCTGGAAAACATCCACTACTATCAAAGTTGAGAAACAAATTGATGCCTCAGGCAATAGATACAGATATTCAGCAGTCCTTCAAACACTATACGCCCGAAGAAGATATGCAGAACATGCTGCGTTATTTCTACATGTCTCAAGCAGATGCGAAGAAAAACAAGAAAGAAGAACAGAAATAGAGGAACTTAGAATGACGACAGCCCATGACCTACTTCATCCTTCTATTAAACCAGGAGCGCTAAGCCCTATTTGGAACGGAAATCGCCCAGACCAAATCATTTCTGAACGCGCTGCAGATTTGCCAGAACTAATCACGCTTCCAACTCGTCACTTGATGCCCTCAATGCCTATGCCTATATGGACAACAGATGAGCATTTCGGCAATACCGATACACAGGTGATTCGCGAGCAAACGCGCAATCAAATAAAGAAAATGGACTGGCAGAAGATAGAGAAAGGCAAGTCGGTTCATTTGCTTGCCAATCCGCATGGTTTTGCCTTATGTGGCGAAGCTTATGTCGTCATGCTAGAAGAAATAGCGCTTCATTTGCAACAAACCCGCGAAGCTAGAATCAAACTTAGAATTGCTGAATCGATGGGCCATGTAGACAACCCAGATTGGGTATCAATCTATGATCTGGATAATCGATTTGATGACGTAATCGAATGTCAGCAGTGCAGTGCCGGCACAAAGATCGATACCAAGCTTGGGGACATGTATGTCGTTAAGAAGATATTCAACGCGCCCTATTTTGTCCACACTCATGTCACCGAGATGCGCGAAGGCTACTTGCATCGAATGTTGGATAGACTTCACAAGCCATTCGGCATGTCGTATGCCCGATTAGAAACCCGGTCAGCTTGGCATTTTGGTTATGGCCCACGAACTGGGCAGATGGTCGGACGCGCCATATTTGATAGCGAGTTTATACAGAACAAACATGCCGGAACCGTTGTTCTCAATACCAGTTCCGAAGGAGTCGTTAGTGTTGAAGGTGACAATGATTTGGATGCACTAAACAAACGACTTACTAAGGACATCCTCTTAAACTACGGCGCACTAATGCGTTTGCTAGGGGAAATAAAAGCCTGTATCCCGATATTCGACCATCATGGTTGTAGCTTTTATACCTACGGCGGCGGTATCAACTTCAGTAACCTACTTTATGCAGATACAGACTTTCTCGATCTCGATAACTTCGCTTTGAATTTCGGCACCTTAAAGAAAAGCGCTTTTGAGTCTGGTTTCGCAATGTCTAACAAAGACGCCATAAAAAGTATCGTCATCAATTATATGGCTGGCGGCGTACCATCACACTTCATGTTTAAACACTGGAACCTCCATTTTTCAAATGAACAAACATACAAATGGCTGATCAATGAACCTTCAAATTGCTATTTAGAAAGCCTGTCGAGTGTTCACAATGGTCTAAACGATGCAATCCATGCAGCAATATTAGAGAGCGGATGTGAAGAGTTATTTGCTTTTGATGGTACGCCTGGTGCGTTTCGTTTGACTCAAGGCTTAGCAGATACCCTATTAAATGCGGCACCCAGAGTGATTAGAGACGTAGAAGAAAACCTACTTCCAAAATGGTTGAGGCAAAGACAAGCCCTGTAAATGTGGAGCGGAGATCTAGCGATGACAGAGGTACAACTTTTAAGTAAATCCGAAGTTTGGATAACGGGCATTCACCTTTCTGATGTTGATCTTCCCAAACTTGCAAAGTGCTTTGCTGAAGTACTGGGCCTTAACACAGAAGAAGTGTTTGTAACGGATTGCCGAGAAGGCTTGTTGGTGTTCGACATTCTTTCACCTAGCGTCAATTTTGAGGAAATCGCAGGCAAGCAAACACAAATGTTCGAAATGCTACGCCAAACCCAAGGTGTCAGACTTGATAGTGAAGCACAAGTACATTCAGAGGGCGTGCTTGGTTTTATTGGGCAGAGTCGCGAATTGGCAAACGAGGCGATTAGCGAAGCCAAAAGAATGGATCATCAAATTCAACAGTATGCCTCTGGGCGCATAGCAGTGATATCGACAGGCACGGAACTTTTAAACGGCACAGTCAGAGATACAAACTATGAAGCAGTAAAGGAACTCCTAAGCAATGACGGATATGAAATACATTATGCGGGTATCGCAGGAGACAGTGAAAATGAGATAGCCGGGATGATTAATCGAGTTGCCAGCGAAGGCTTTGGCGTTATTATCACAACAGGTGGAGTAGGCGCTGAGGACAAAGACAAAACTGTTGAAGCCATAGAACTACTCGATCCTGACCTTGCCACAGCAACGCTGGCCGAATACACCAAAGGCCACGGAAGACATGTAAAAGAGAAGGTCCGAATTGGTGTTGCATCTTTAGGCTGGACAACCATTATCGCCTTACCCGGGCCAACACATGAAGTCCGATTAGCTCTGCCCATCATCGCCGCGCATCTGATGAGCGGCAGTACCAACGAAAAGTTAGCGGAAGCAATTGCAATCCCATTACGTGCCACGCTGCCAAGTCATAAACATCACTAAACCCGGGACTATCCGAAATGAAATATATACTTTTTATACTGCTGAACATTTCTTCATCAATCGCAATTGCTCACTCAGGGCATGGTGTTGACGAACTTGCATCTCATCACGTATTTGAGTTTGGGATCGCATTATTGATCATCGTTTCTATGGCAATTCGTCGCTGGTATTCGTAAAGGAGAAATCCATGCCAAAAAAAAGAGTTCTACTGGTTGGCGTCTCATCAGGTATCGGATTGATGGCAGCCGATCTTATATTGAAACACGACTTTATCGTATACGCCGCTGCACCAGATATTGAGCTAATGAAATCTCTTGCCGACAAAGGCGCTCATCTCCTTGAAATGGATGTCACGAGCACATCCTCAGTACAAGCTGCTGTGAATAAGATGATTTCAGAGCAAGGTGGGATTGATTGTGTTCACTTTAACGCGGGAATAAATGTAAGCGGGCCAGTTGAAGCGGTGACAGAAGAGCTCTCGGAGCAGATTTTTCAGGTAAACGTAATGGGGGCAGCGAGAGTAATAAGAGCGGTAACACCGCAACTAAGAAAACAACGAAGTGGCCGCATGATATTTACAGGATCGGTAATCAGTCACATATCTATGAGAATGATGGGCTGGTATTCCTCTACAAAACACGCGTTGTATGCGCTAATCACAGCCTATCGCCAAGAAGTAAAGGATTTTGGGATCGAGGTTGTCATTGTCGAACCGGGGCAAATCAACACAGGTTTCGACCAGGTTGCAATGGCGAAACTTCAGGAAATGGCCTACCCCTCAGATTACGATATGCACGTAAAGCAATACTTAAGTTTCAATACAGAGCTACTAAGTAAATCACCGAACGCTGACAGCTCTGCCAAGGCCATTGAAAAAGCCATTATAGATAAGAAACCAAAATTGATTTACAAGACAACCTTCGATGCACACTATGTACCTTGGTTGAATAGAATTTTAGGCCCTAAAATAGTGGACAAAATCATTATTGATAAACTCAAATCTCATGCGAGATAGAGTTAGTCGATCAGTGTCCCATAGACGACTAGTAAAAATTACAACCTACTCCTAGAAAAAAATTCTAGATTTTCATTGAAAACTTGCCGTTTTTTCGTTTTTTGCACTTTGGGATTAATTACAAAATGAATGTCCGCTTATCTCACGAAGTGAATTGATGAAGTAAGTCAAATTAAAGTCTGCTTTGGTTAGTGCGCAGCTCAGAAGACTGAGCTGCTGAATAACTTAAACATCTGTTTGTTCTGCCATCTCCAGAGCATCATCTACTTCGATTCCTAGATATCTGACAGTACTTTCCAGCTTTGTGTGGCCAAGTAATAGTTGAATTGCTCTAAGATTCTTGGTTCGACGGTATATTAGCGTGGCCTTAGTTCGCCTCATCGAATGCGTCCCATAATCACTTGGATCAAGGCCAATTGACGATATCCATGTCTTTACGATACGTGCATATTGACGTGTAGACAGATGATCACCTTGTCTAGATCTGCTTGGAAACAAGTAATCTTCATGTCCTAGCCGTTTCTTTTCAACCCACGCCAAAATCGAATCTCTTGTTTGTTTTGTGATTTTGAATTGAACCGGCTGCGATGTTTTTTGCTGGAGTACCATTGCTCGCTTGAGAATCTGCGAGCCATGACTAATATCTCGAATCTTTAGCTTTACCAAATCACAGCTGCGTAATTTGCTGTCGATAGCGAGATTGAACAAAGCGAGATCCCTCAGTTTATTGAATATCTGAAGACGAACTCTTATTGCCCAAATTTCTTGAATTTTTAACGGCGGTTTTTGCCCAATGATTTTTCCTTTGTTCCAAGGTTCAGTGAAGTGATTACTTTGATCTGTATAAATCATTTTATAACCCTCTTTCAGTGAGTGGGGCTATATTTTCTCACTTCATTCTGGGTAGATGCAGAATGATCAAAGCAGACCAAAATATTGTATGGCTGGAATTAAACTTTCCGTCCAAAGCAGTCATTGATTGTCTTATAGTGAATTTCCAGTATCGAAATTAGTAACACTTGTGAGGATATCCACAATTTCCTTTTTTAGCTCCACTGATATGCTGTAATCCCAGCATTCATCTCCGCTTGAGTATTCTTCTAGTGTTTTGCCAGAAGCGGTCAAGAAATGTGAATCATTCATTGAAGTGAAATCAAATTCTATATTTGAGAAATACCTAGATTGACGTCGTGTTTCTGCTCCCGCTCCTATTTCAAGTTGGAGGCTGCCCACGTACTCCAAATCATTAATCGGTTTCGTTATGGTGGGACTGTGAATTACGCTATTTGATAATTCTGCGTTTAACCAATATCGTTTCCTGAAGTAGGCGTTGTCTTGTCCTGTATCTTCAAATGAAATTGCAAGCCTATAATGTTTGTTTTCAAAGCGGGTAAATGTAAAAAAACAATCTGATGAAGAGATTAATCTACCATTAATCTTAGCCTGACATTTCAAGCCTTTAACATTAAAACCAATTTTCATTTATCCATAAATTCTGTGTTTGATTGACGCTCATCCTATAGGAATAGTCTCGCACATCGAGTTTGATTGTTAAATGACTGCTTTGACGACAGAGCAGTATAAGTTATTTCAAATCTTAATGACGGCTTCTGGCCGATTTCAGTCACTCAAACTTTGGGAAAGATACTACTTCGAAAGACCAATTTGTTGATAACTTGGCGCCTCTGTTTACGTCCGCTTCTCACAATGCAGATGCGATTTCCCGTCACCCTTATCGTTCGCCATGGAAACGAAGCCGTCGAACACTTATTTAAATCACCACAATCACTGTGAATTGCCCTGCTCGCGATAGGCTCCAGGCGTCTTCCCGGTCCATTTTTTGAACGCGCGATTAAAAGCAGCGGGTTCGGAGAAACCCAGCGCTTCCGCTATGTCATGTAAGGGAATATCCGGTTGATCCAGCAATATCATGGCACGGTCACGACGGACACTGTCTTTGATTTCCTGAAAGCTGTTGCCTTCTTCCTTGAGCCTGCGGCGCAGGGTGTGGGTGGTCATATGCAGCTCTTCCGACACCTCCTCGAAACTCAGCATTTCCACCTCTGTGTGCATACCATGACGATGCAATAGCAATCGTTTGATCTGTGCGGTCAGGCTGTCATCGGAACGAAACTGGGTCAGCAGGGATTCCGGCGCATGATTCAGAAACGGCACCAGACTGTCACTGTCCTGCCGCAGTGGCAAAGACAACAAACGTTTGTTGAAAACCACCATATTGCGCGACTGTGAAAAGTCATGCCGGCAGGGAAACATTAACGAAAACTCGTCTTCAAAGGATGGCTTCGGGAAGCGAAACTGAATGCGTTCCAGCAACATGGGCTGGTTGATCATCCAGCACGACAGACGAATCCAGATCACAAACAGGGAGGTGACGAAGAAGGTGTCGTCCAGATCGTGGGGGTTTTTAAAATCGATCACCCAGCGCGCTTCGTCTCCCGATTCTTCCAACTCCAGTGTCAGGTCATCGGTTAGCAGATTGATAAAACGGGCACTGCGCAACAGGCCCCGCCGCAGGTTGCCTGCCGTAATGATGGCATGGCACATCATGCTGAACACACCGATTTTAAAAGGGCGCGTCAGAAAGCCACTGGCCTCATCGCCCATTTCATGCCAGAGCGAACGTAACAGCGGGCCCAACTGTTCCAGAGGAATACGAGCTTCGCTATCGGTCTCATTCAGGGTCTCGGCCAATTGCGGCAGCTCCGCCCGTTCAAGCACCCGGTTCAGATCAACCTGGTGAAAACGCGGTCCTACCAACAGGGATTGGATCAAGGCGACGGGAACGGAATGATGCTTACTCATGACCTGTCTGCAATTTGCCCTTCAGTTCGGCAACACGAAATTTGACGTCTTCGATCACCATGTAATTGATGGGCACCAACAATAAGGTAATCGCCGTCGCAAATAAAATCCCGAAACCCAGTGAAACGGCCATTGGTATTAAAAATTGTGCCTGAGTGGATTTTTCAAACAACAAAGGCATTAACCCCAGAAAGGTGGTCAGGGATGTCAGAATCACGGGACGAAACCGAGCGGCCGCGGCGATGGTTACGGCTTCATGCAAATCCCCGCCCTGTCCTACCCGCTTGTTGATAAAGTCCACCAGTACCAGACTGTCGTTCACGACAATGCCGATTAATGCCAGCATTCCCAACAGACTGATCAGGGTGAGATCCATCCCCATCAACCAGTGACCACCAATGGCTCCGATGGCGCCAAAGGGAATCACCGACATCACAATGATTGGTTGCCAGTAGGATTTGAAGGGAATCGCCAGCAGGCTGTAAATGATAAAGGCCACAAACAACAAGCCATACTTTAGACTGCCAAAAGACTGTCGCTGTTCCTTGGCTTCACCTTCGAGGGTATAGCTGACACCTGGATACTGAACCAACAGCGGATCAATAAACTCCCGCAGTTCCTGTTGCAGAATCAGCATATTGGTATTCTGCTTGTCGATGTCAGCACTGACGTTGATGGTGCGATTGCGGTCAAGACGGTAGATGCTGGCCGGACTGGTTTCCGGCACCAGCTCGGCAAGCTGCGAGAGAGGAATACGATCCCCCTCGGTATTGGTAATCAGAAAGCTATCCAAAGACGTCACAGCACTGCGGTCCGATTCCGGATAGCGTAGCATCACCCGAATATCTTCCCGGCCGCGCTGAATACGCTGGACCTCATAACCATAAAAGGCTTCGCGAACCTGACGCAGGATTTCCTGTCGGGAAAGCCCCAGGGTAAAGGCCTGCCGCTTCAGGCGAATTTGCAGCGCTTCCTTGCCATCGGAAAAGCTGTCACCAATATCGAACACTGTCGGATAGGTCGCCAGTTTCTGTTTGATACGCTCGGCAACCGCGCTCAGGTCTTCAAAACTCTGGCCGCGCAGCTGAATGTCGATGGGGTCACTCACCCGACCAATCTCGGCCCGATAGGTCAGGGTTTCGGCACCGGGAATTGTCCCCACCAGGGCCCGCCATTCTTCCACCAATTGCGTGCTGGTAATGGAAGACTGTCTGTCCTCGGGCGCGGTGATTTCAAACATAACCCGCCCATAATGGGTGGCCGAAGCAGAAGAGCCACTGCCCGCCGTAGAAAGAATATTGCGAATCACCGGCTCGGCTTCCATGCCCTCTTCAATGGGGGGATCAATGTATTTTTCCTGCAGGATTTTTGCTGCACTCAACATATGGCTGACATAGCGATCAGTGACCTCGATGGGTGTTCCGGTCGGCATCACCAGACTGCCATAGGCCACTTCACTCTGTACCTTGGGAAAGAAAATAAAGCGCATCCAGCCGCTGGAAATCAGCGCATTGAGAATGAACAGGCTGCCAATTGCCACCGCCAGACAAAGGTAGCGATAGTGCAAGACCCAGCCCAGCAAAGGCCGATAATACTTTAGCACCGCCTGTTCGAAACCGTCGGCGAACTGTTGTTGCCAGCGTTGCAACCGCCCATGCTGTTGTGAGGGTTTTAACCTGAGGTGCTTGAGGTGAGCGGGTAACACCAGTTTTGACTCGATCAGGGAGAACAGCAGAATCGGAATCACCACCACCGGGATGGCTGCAAACAGTTGTCCCCGCACACCTTCAATAAAGGCAATGGGCAGAAATGCAGCCACCGTGGTGAGGATGCCGAAGGTCACCGGCACGGCCACCTCCTTCGTGCCATTGATCACCGCATCGAGACTGTTCTCCGAGCCCCTGAGGTGGGTGTAGATATTCTCACCGGTGACAATGGCATCATCTACCACGATCCCGAGAATCACGATAAAACCAAACAAACTGATGACGTTGAGCGTAATACCGAACATGGGCATAAACAGAAAGGCGCCCATAAAGGAGACCGGAATACCGATACAAACCCAAAAGGCAATCGCCGGACGCAGGAACAAGGTCAACAAGAGCATGACCAGAATCCCCCCCTGAATGGCATTATCTGACAAGGTCTTCAAACGCTTCTTGACGATTTTCGAGCGGTCCCGCCAGGGCGTCAGAGTCAGGGTGCCAGGCAAGGTGTCGGCGCTGGCTTTCAGGTAAGCCATCACCTTGTCCGCTACCTCAATGGCACTCTGATCCCCTACCCGATACACATCGACCAATGCAGCGCGCTGACCATTAAAACGCGTCAGAATCGGTGACTCCACAAAGCCGTCGCGTACCTGGGCGATATCCCCCAACCGCACCAGGCTGCCATCCCGTTGTTTCAGGATCACGATCTCTTCGAACTGGGGTTTGCGGTACGCCTGTCCACTGGAACGAATCAGAATGTCACCGCCAGCCGATTTCACCGTGCCTGCCGACAGGTCCTGGGAACTACGCTGAATCGCATCGGCTACCTGAGCCAGAGTGACGCCGTAGCGTCTGAGGGTTTGCTCATCGATATCGATGCTGATCTCGTAATCACGCACGCCATCGAGTTCCACCTGGGTGATGCCGTCGATGTCCAGCAATTCGTCCCTGACACGTTCAGCTTCCTGACGGATTTCCAGCTCTGACAACGGCCCGGACACCGCAACACTGATTACCTCCCGGGTACGTTTTGCCAGACTCACCACAGGCCTTTCTGCATCGGCAGGCAGATTGTTGATGGCGTCGATTCGGTTTTTTACCTCAGTCAGCAACTCCTGCGCGTCATAGCGTTCCTCGAGATTGATAATGAGCCTGCCGCTGCCTTCCGATGATCGGCTCGACAGGGTATCGATCCCCTCAAGATCCTGTACCGCTTCTTCCAGCTTGATGCTGACGCTGGTTTCGATGTCGGTAGGCAAGGCGCCGGGCACCGCTACCGATACGGTAATGACGCGAGGTTCAATGGTAGGAAAGACTTCCAGAGGGATATTGAGTTTTAAGGAGCCGAGACCCACGGCCAGCAGGGTCACCATCAGCAGGTTGGCTGCAACGTGGTTGCGCGCAAACCAGGCGATCAAGGCTGAGTCCTCGTCGCCGTATCAGGACCGGAATCGAGTCGGTTTTCACTGACCCGGGTACCACTGGTCACCTGCCCCAGCAGGGTCAGTACCAGACGGTCACCCGCATTAAGGCCCTCGCCGACAATGCTGATCTCCGAGTTGCGCCAGAGAATATCCACTTCCCGCCGGTACAGCAAAGCAGATGATGCACTCGATGACTCTGCGTTTTCGAGTTGCTCATCATCCTTCACCACGTAGACATAGCTACCCTGATAGACACTGGCATTGGGCACAACCAGGGCATCCTCCAGCTGCCTGCCCTCAATCTCGGCTTCAATATATTGCCCGATCTTCAGAGGCTGGCGTGCGTTGTCCGGATTCTCGGAAAACGGATCTTCAATGCGCGCGACCACAAACAACTGCTGACTACGCTCATCGATGGCCGCTTCGGTACGCACCACCTTGCCCGGCCACTGTTCTCCGCCGGGTGCCAGTGGATTCGACAATATAACCTGTGTTAGTGTCTCCGCGTCAGCGGGGGTATTACCCAGTCCCGGCAGGTCGACGAATGCCAGATCCCGACTGGATATGGGCAGCCTCACTTCGGCAGTATCCGTGACATAACCGTCCGCCAATTTAACGTTGGGATTCACCACCGCTCCCAAATCCACCAATATATTTTGCAGACGACCGGTAAACGGCGATTGCACCGTTGTGCGCTCCAGGTTCAGCTTCGCCTGCTCCAACTCTACCCTCGCGGCCTCCAGTCCCACTTGCGCCGACCTGAGCTGGGGCTTTCGCAAGGCGTAATCCGTTGCTTCTTTGGCATTGCGCTGGGTAGACCAATCCCTTTGCGCCTGAGCGTAGCGGGCTTCTTCTTCGGCCAGTGCCAATTGCGCCGCAGCCAGATTGCGCTGGGCCTGCTGCAAGGCGACCACATAGTCGGAATCATCCAGAGTCAGCAGCCAGTCACCTTTGCGAACAAACGCGCCCGCCTTGAAGTGAGGCGACACCTCAAGAATCTGTCCGCTGACGAGTGGATAGAGCTGGGCCCGACTGCGGGCCTCTACCCGACCAAAGGAAGGAATAGTGATGGTTACCGGCTGTGCTACCAGGGTCTGCGTTTCGACAGATAGCAAGGGTGCGGAAGCGCGTTTGCCGGTGCTGGCATCGGGGGAGGACTGGGCAATGACCCTGGCGAGAGCGATTAACGCAATGAGCGCAATCAGGGGCAATCCAGCCCGAACAAACAATGACATCTTCAATTCAATCCGGAAATTTCAAGGGCAAACCCAGACTATAAACGCGGGCGCGTCATTTAAAAAGTGTGGTGGTATTCCGAACGCGTAAAGAAAAGGTAAAACCCAGTATCCTTTATCTCCAGCTCCTGCCGACGTTTACATTTATCAAGACTCTGGCATGATGGGACGTTCACTGTGACGAACGACGATGTCCCGACAGACAAGAACCAATAATAACGAGTGTATGACATGTCCATTTTGACGAACGCTTCGACTGAAACCAGAGGCCTCGGCATCAGCCCCGCCAACATCGATGACTTTCGCAAACTCGCCTATCGTCGTCTGCCCCGACAGTTTTTTGATTACATCGATGGCGGTTCCTTTGATGAAACCACGCTGGCAGAGAACCGTCTGGCATTTCAGCGCCATGCCCTGCGCCAGCGCGTCTTGCAGGACGTCAGTGAGATCAATACCCGGTGCGAACTTTTAGGCGACACGCTCGCCCTGCCCCTGGTGCTGGCCCCGGTTGGTCTTGCAGGCTGCTATGCCCGCCGCGGCGAAGTACAGGCGCTCAAGGCCGCGCACAACAAACACGTTCCCTTCTGCCTGTCGACTGTGAGCATCTGTTCCATCGACGAATTGCATGCAGCTCAGGCCGGCAGTTTCTGGTTTCAGCTCTATGTGATTCGTGATCGGGATTTTTGCATCAAGCTGTTGCAACAGGCCCGTCATGCAGGTGTCACCAAACTCGTTTTTACTGTGGATCTGCCGGTTGTGGGTGAGCGACTGCGGGACATCCGCAACGGACTCAACGGCAATATCGGCATCACCGGAGGGCTCAAGCGCGCCTGGGATATCCTGCGTCACCCGCGCTGGCTCTGGGATGTTCCCGTGTCCGGTAAACCACTGATGTTTGGCAATCTTTCAAGCGCCGTTCCCGATGCCCGCTCTCTGACTGATTTCAAAGCGTGGGTGGATGCACAGTTTGACCCCTCCATGACCTGGGATAATCTGGGTTGGATTCGGGAGCATTGGGACGGACAACTGATCATCAAGGGCATTCTGGACAAAGACGATGCGCGACAGGCCTTGAATGTCGGCGCCGATGGCATTGTGGTGTCCAATCATGGAGGCCGCCAGCTCGATGGTGCACCGGCGACGCTTGACGTGTTACCGGAGATCAAAGCTACTGTTAAAGACCAGTGTACGCTCCTGGTGGACGGTGGCATTCGCAGCGGAACGGATATTCTGAAAGCCCTGGCCATGGGCGCCGATGCCTGTCTGCTGGGGCGAGCCTGGGCCTACGCATTGGCAGCACGCGGACAGGCAGGCGTCGAATCCATGCTGGATATGCTGTCCCATGAGCTAAAAGTTGCCATGGCTCTGACAGGCTGTAAGCGCCTCGATGATCTTTCACCACAGATTTTGCGACAGGCAAACCAGGGACGGTAATAACAAACATGAACCAGCACAGCATTGCCAACATCAAAGCCTCGATTATCGCCTGCGCGATGGCGCTGCCTATCTCGGCCTGCCAATCGGAGTCGGATCAAAGTAATACCAACGACACCACGAGTACCGATCTTTCAGTCATCGCCGCAGCACCGATGGCGACGAATTCTTTGACAGGCACCCAGTCTCCCCATGGACTAACGAGCGCCGTGCCTGCCGTGCTGGCCTATTTGGACGTGATCAAACAACTCAGCGATGAGAGCGAGAAAGAACGTCTCTCTCGCTATTTTGTGACCGAAGCACATTCTGCTGATGAAGATGAAAGCATCTGGATGTTGATTGAATCCATGGAACAGAAAGCACACCTGAACGCCAGCGAAGCCCTTACCCTGAAACTGGCGTGGCTGGAAAAAACCAGCCCCAATGAACAGAGCTTTCTGGAGCAATCCCAGGCCCTGATCGACACCTATGGTCGCAGTGAGGACACGCCCGCGCCGGTGACGCCGAGTCCTGCAACAGGCTTCTATTAGCTAGAAGCCAGAAGCTAGAAGCTAGAAGCTAGAAGCTAGAAGCTAGAAGCTAGAAGCTAGAAGCTAGAAGCTAGAAGCTAGAAGCTAGAAGCTAATAGCCTCACGCAGCTTGAGCCGCGCTTTCAAGCATTCTGCTTTCCTTCATAATAGTGGAAGGATTAATTGGCCGCTCTATGAAAACATAATATGGCCAAACTCATCACGCCTTCAAAAAGGCTCATCTAACCCATATCGTCACATTGCCTTTGTGAGAGAAGCAGACGTTAAACACTTTCCTTTTTAGCGCAGCACTATAGACATTGTTGATTGAAATGCTGACACAATTGAAACCCCTCCACCGCGTCATTGCCGCCTGCGCGGCAATGACGCGGTGGAGGGGTTTCAATTAAGTCCTCTATTCACCAGAGCCAGACTAACCTACCTAACCAGTTCGGCCACAAGAGATTGATTATGAAGGTATATTTTGGCCAAAGCGGCCACGTTATGATTTCAGCACCACTTCAGGCCTGCGTGTCATCCATTCAACCCCTGGCAACGTATGCTGCCTACAATGCTCAGCAGACTTGAGTTGTTCCCGATGCCAGCACTACACGAGATGAACACCCGGCAGCACGCTATCTTTTGGTGGCGCCTGAAAGTGATAGGCGGCGTTCTCTTGATCCTGCAATTTATCCTGGGTCGGCTCAGTGAAAGCTATGCCGGAAATTTCCCGGTCCTGATCAATATTGAATCTGCCCTATCGCAAGCTTTGATCCTCATTTCAGCCACGCTGTTTGTGTATCACTACTACCTCTTGAAACGCCACAATCCAAGCATCACTCAGCCTGACTTCCTCGTTTCTGAGCAAGGCCTGTATCGCTGGATACGCCACCCCATGTATTTTGCCGACCTGTGGCTATACCTGGGTTTTACACTCATGCATTGCTCCCTTGTCGCGATGCTGATCTACGGTATTAGCCTTATCGCTCTGATACGGCAAGCCGAAGCGGAAGATCGCTATCTGGCCAGGTGTTTCCCGAATGCGCACCGGGAATGGTCACAAGGAACATGGCTGCTGATTCCCTGGCTGTACTGAGCGCATCACGTATTGGCTTCTCAAAGCTAACGAATGTCCCGCCAATTTGTGAAACTCATCCGCTTTACTGGCATTTCTTACCCCATTTGCGGGACGCACAAAGTTTGCGAGCTGATCTACCATGCATCGGGAGTTTTACTCTCAAGTCTCAAATAAGCCAAAACAAGGATAACAAGATGCTTTCCAATTCCATATTACGCGGGCTTGGCGCGCTGACGCTGCCTGTTCTTCTGTCCGCCTGTATCGAAAAAGAAGAAGTCGTCCACATCGGCGACGCTGAAAATATTCTGATCACCAGTGACCAGCGCCTCCTGGTTAGCGGTGGCGACAACATTTACGAAGTCGACGGAGTGCCCGGCAATTACAGTCGGGATCCTCTATTCAAAGGGCATGAAAAATTGGATCAGTATGCCTGTAACTTTACCGGTATTGCCGAGTATGGCGACTGGCTGTTTACTTCCTGCGTCTCCACCAAGTTCCTGATCTTCAAAAATAATCACCTGCTGGCCGCCAAGCGCGGTTCCGGAGATCTGGAATTCGAGCTGATTACCAATCCGACGGATCTCAATGATCCCTATGACCGCCTGGTACTGCCCAACGGCATCGCCTTCGCGGGTGATGGCGCTCTGCTGGTAGCCGATTACAATCTGTTTGGCGCCTCCGGCATTGCCCGAATTGAACTGGACTACTCTCAGGACAAACCCCGTATCCAGAGTCTGGAAAAGAACTTTGTCTCGCCCACGATACATGGCATCAGCAGCCCCAATGGAATTCGGGTCGACGGCGACTACCTTTATGTCTCCGATGCCAATTCAGTGAAACGCTTCAGCTTCGACGCCAATCACCAAATTCCGGAATACACCCAGGATGCAAATGGCCAATCTGTCCCCAATGGTTCTCTGATCTGGGATGGCGGTCTGGCCATCGTCGATGACATCATGCCTTACTGCAATGGTATCGCGTTCACAAGTTATCTCTCGGGCCGACTGCATTATGCGGCAAGCGCACTGGACAGCTCCGGACAGGAACACTTCCCGCTGCTGTATTCGAGCCCACCTTTGGCCTTCGAATCCCCCAGCGCACTGGCGTTTGGTAAGGTTCGAGACCTTTTCAGTACCGATCAGCTGCTGGTTACAGAAAAAGGCCTGCTGGGTGAGCTGGAATCCGAAAATGGCAACCGACTGGTGGTTGCTCCTCTTAGCATGGACCTGGCTCACCCTCAGGCCTGCAGTGAAATCGCTGATCTGGCTCTGGAAGCCATTGGCGAGCTTTAAGCAGAGAGTTTAATCGAGTGAGTATCGGGAATTGTGCTCTGGTCCAGGGACGGACTCCCCTCAAATAAGCTAGCATCGTTGTTGTCACTCTCAATACTCACAGTACATACAATAAAAACAGACAGCATCATGAACCCCAGTGAGCATGAACAGATACGTGCTTTGTATCGCGCCGCCCAATGTGGCTCCGCAGCCTTGCAACATCGACTACTTCTGATTGAATTTGATGCGCTGGCCATGTCGGGCCAGAGCGATGCTTCAGGCATGGCCGGGATCAATTTTGCCGAGCATGTAGATGCGGCCCGACAACTCGCTGCCGCTGTCGATCGTCGGTCTGCGCGCACACAAGCCTATGAACACCTGCTGACACGCTACCCCTCGCCACTCTGGTTACTCTCCACCAAAGGTGACATCTGTTTTGCCAATCATGCGGCTGTCAACATCTCTCACCTGCTGGACGGTATGCGCAGTCCACAGGCCCTGACCATCCGGGCGCGCCTCAAGGCCCTGGAAGAAGAAGCAGAGTCCCACAGCCGCTACGATGTCTTCCATTGTCATGGTGACAGGAAACAATTAGCTGTACTGGTACCAGTCAGTCAAAACAATGACTGCCTCTTACCTCTGATCACCCATTCAGACCACGAAGGTGGTTTGTACTGGTTGTGTATGCTCACGCTGAATCAGGACTCGCATCAAATGAAGCAGCTTGCCACGCATCTGAATCTCACGGTTACCGAGCGGGAACTTGCCCGCTTTCTGCTGGCGGGTGACGATATTCATGCCATGGCACTCAGTCGCTCTGTATCCGAAGCGACCATTCGCTCGCAGCTCAAACACCTGAAAAAGAAACTGCAGTGCAACTCCATTGAAGCCCTTATCGCGAAACTATTTTCCGCGAGTCTGCTGAGCTTTCTCGATCTGAGGCCTGTGTCATCGCCAGCCCAAACGCCCGCGGCTGACTTAACACCCTCCCTGGAAGGAGTGAGCTTACCGCCGTGAAGAGTCTGACTTCCGAACATCCCCTTCCTCTTTCGCGGCAAGACAGCCAAGACAAACACACCGCAGTTTATGAGCAATCATCAGACACCCCGTGGTGGGAGGCCAATCAGGCAGAAAGCCAGCTGGTAGCGCAGATCTACCGCTACGCCAGCGACCCGACGGGATGGCATGTGCTTGTCGAGGGGCTGTGCCAGTGTCTGGCCGAAGCCGCCAGCACTTCCCGATCTGGCAAAACAACGTCCGGCGAAACAACAGAGATAAGCCCAATTCCCTCCGAACTGGCCAAACGCTTGCTGCCACACTTCAGTGAGGCGCTGGGCATCTGCGTGAGGTTTGCACAACAGGACCGGGGCGATCAGGTATTGATGGACGGTATCGAAAAACTGCATACCGCTCTGGCGCTGATGGATGACAAGGATGAGGTATTTTTTATCAATGCAGCGGGCCTGGCGATCATGCATGGGGATCCGGATCTGAGCCTGAACAACAAGCAACTGTGGATCAGCGATGACGAAGGCGACACCCGAGCGATCACCAGCATGCTTGAGCAAAGCACCACGCGACTCAAGACCGCCGCGACACGTATCCAATGCGTTCGGCTCGGGCAATCCGGCAATGAGGATGCCAGAGACCCAAGTGCAGGAAGCAAACAGGCAAACGTTTGTGTACTGTTCCAGCCCGTGCAAAGCCAAGACGTCCCTCAAGCCATTCTGTCTCACTACGCCCTGACACCCGCGGAAATCAAAGTGGTGGAAACCCTGCTTCAACACTCAGCGGTAGCAGATATAGCCACGGTATTGGAGATTTCCGAGCTCACCGTTCGCGACCATCTTTCCAGTATCTATGAAAAGCTCGGTGTGCGGCGCAAACCCGAATTGCTTCAGCGTTTACTGGTGGATGGGCTGTTCCGTCCGGACGCGCATGATGGTTTGACTAACAGTAGTCCGCAAGAACCCCGACAAACGCATCTTCTGCCGCTGCCGGATGGTCGCATCATGAGCTATCTTGAGTCTGGCGACAAAAACGGTTTTCCGGTGATTGTGTGCCATAACTTTATGGGCTCCGGATATGAAATGCCTCCGACTGCGTTTGAGAGGGCCAAACAATTGGGCCTGCGAATTCTGGTTCCGGAAAGACCCGGTTATGGCCAATCCAGCCCCCAGGAAAAACGTTCACATCAGGACTGGTGTCTGGATCTTTCACATCTTCTCGAATCCCTGGGCATCAATCAATTCGATATGATCGGTCATTCCATTGGCTGCATCTATACATTGGCCTGCATGGACCACTTTGGCTCGCGCATTCGACGTGTTGCCCTGGTGTCGCCAATGATTCGTCACAAGGATATTGTCGCGGCAGGCGAAAACCTGCCCCTGAGCTATCGCACGACGCAACTGTGTGTGCGCCACACACCATTTCTGATCAAGCCTCTGCTCAAACTGCTGATCCGTGACGATGTCGCGGATTTCTATCATCGACGCGAGCAGCTTTTCAGCCCACGAACTGTCAAGCGTGAAACCCTGCAAAGCAAGCTGGTCACCATGCTGGAAAAACCCTACTACGTGGACAATATTCAACGCTCTCTCAACCAGGGCATCGACGCCTGGGCGCAGGAGCTGGCCATGCAATTCTCACCCTGGGAGATTCCTATCGACGGCAGCCATGACTGCCATATCTGGCACGGCGATATGGATGACCAGATTCCGCTGAATCTGGTGCGCGCCATGAACCGGGACATCAAGGCCCGACGCTTTACTGTGATTGAAGGCGAAGGCCACGGCTTTCTGCTACGGCATATTGATGCGATTCTTGCTGATCTGGCGGGTGACCATCCTGCATCGCCCAAGGCACAGGATCACGGCGAATTGCTTTAAGTCTTTCCAGCGTTGTCGGAAAAAGGGGTCGGCGCGAAAAAGGGGTCGGCGACAAACGGGAAAAAGGGGTCGGGAAAAAGGGGTCGGTGACAAACGAGAATCATTTACACCACCTCACCTCTCCGATTCGGCCTTCCTCGCTTTGCGAACCCTATTGACCGATTCAACGAACGTTCTATTTGCTCCTTGAAACGATTGTTACCTAACGGCATTGAAAAATTGGCTGAATTTCTAATTTCGTGGACAAGGTCTTTCGGAAGCGCATTATCAAACAACTCCCTATAACAGCTTAGACGGTGATCTCTATTCTGGCTTATCGCCATATAAACTGGATGAGGAGTAAGAAGATTATTTCTTTGGCCATAAGCATTGAAATGATAACTGGACCAGCGATAGTCTCCAGGGTGCCCTACCATTCCTGCCGTCACTGGATTGAGCTCAATATAGCGATAACAACTCAATAGGTAGTTTTCCGCATCAACCAAGCTTGCTTTATGTCGACTTTCCCAAAGCGTGCCGCAGCGCCTATAAAATTTATTTACATACTGAACATAGCGCCGTCCCAACGACTGCATCACTTTCGAAATGCCTTCTGCATCCGCTGGTGTCAATAATAGATGGCTATGATTCGTCATGAGAACATAGGCATGACAACTAACTTTATACCGCTCACAGGCGTCTTTTAAACATTCTAGATAAAACTGATAATCGTCATCTGAAAAAAAGCACGCTTCTCTGTTGTTTCCTCTCTGAATTACGTGACATGGCACTCCTGCCATATACATTCTTGGCTTCCTTGGCATTTTTCATTTCCTTGCATCTTCCTTGATTGCAAAATTATTATCACCGAAGACAAAATGGAGCTCAATGTCTGTCTGCATTAAATAGCAATGATTATCGTTTGTCACCGACCCCTTTTTCTAACTGAAGACACCGTCACACAAAAGCTCTGGAACTAACCCGTTTTAGCCTGATTTTGCACTGCTTTGCATCGCCCGCCATTGCTAGCATTTGCGCGCTTTTTAGCATTTACCTTTTAGATCATATTGAAATCTGGCTGTAAGGATAGATTCATGAAAACCATAAAAATCACCGTCAGCGTCTTGCTGTTATTGCTCGCCGAGATGAGCTTCGCCGAGTCCTATATATATCTCACCAATAGCACCATGGAGACGCTCACTCTGAATACCGTCCAGAGTGGACACAACAACATCGAACATGGACAGGAATGGGAGCAACTCGTGGATACGGTGCCGCCTCTGGCGACCGTCAAGTTTCTGCGCTTTAACCGGGATGAAGGTATCAAGTGGGGCAAGACTTACTACTTCGACACCACGGTACAGGGCCAAAACAGCTCCGTTGTGCTGCGTCAGAAACTCAAAGGCACCATGACCTTCAGCTATATGTGGCTGAGTGCGGAAAATGATCCCTGGTATTACGATCGCGATATCCACACAATCGACACCTATTTCGACAGCAAGGATTCCCAACTGGCCTTCGCATCTGAAATCGCCCGGGCCTCTGGCGATGATATCCGCTATGTTATCAACAACAACTGGCAGGCCACTACACACAATCCGGATCCGAACACGCTCAAGGTTCTGACCTATAACATCTGGGATTTGCTGCCCGGTATCGAATCCAAGAATACCTACAACCGCCTGCACAGCGTCGCTCATATGATGACCGGTTACGATGCCATCGTGTTTCAGGAGGCCTTTGATCCGGCGTCAGCCGCCTATTTTCGCAGCCACCTTTCCAGCGAATATCCTTACCTCACCGAGATCCCCTTCAAGCTTGGCAAACTCCTGAACGGCGGCTCCTTCATTGCCAGCCGCTGGCCAATCGAGATTGAAGATAACATCGTCTATGACGCCTGCCGCAAGGATGGCTGCCTGGCATCCAAAGGTGCCAACTACGCTCGCATCAATAAGCAGGGCCGCATTTACCACCTGTTTGGCACCCACACCCACGCCTATACCGAAGCCGACGATATTTCCGTGCGCTTCGCGCAGCTTGCCCAGTTGAAAGGCTTTGTCGATAGCAAAAACATTCCGGCAGACGAGCCGGTGATCATGGCGGGTGATTTCAACGTGGACAAGAACCACTTCCCTCAGGAGCACGTGGACTTCCTGGCGACGCTGAATGGTACAGAGCCTATGGGCATTGGCGAATACAGCGATTCCTACGCCGGCCCGGTTAATGTGTACGCTGAAGATGAGTTTACCGAATACCTGGATTACGTGCTGTATTCCAATGAACATCTCGCCCCCCTCTATTCGACCAACGAGTTGCTGGTACCCCGAAGCATTGATTCGGAACATTGGGGATCGTGGGATCTTTCAGATCACTATCCGGTAGCTGGCGAATTTGTCTTTCCGGCTCAATAATCCTCAAACTCTATTGGGATTGAAGACTGGATAGTTAGTCACAAAGTTAGAAAGAAAGACCGATAGAACGAAAAATAGAAGATAGAAAGAAAAAAGGGAATGACGATACCTTCGTCATTCCCTTTTTTATGGCATATTTTATCGAGAGCCGAAACTTTATGTGAAGGACTAGAACTAGAACCAGTAACGCACTGACGCACTACTCAGGTTATCAACACGAAAGACCTCCTGAGCGGTGTCACGCGTGACGTTCCAGTCCAGCGTCATGTATTGGAAGCCCAGACAGAGACGTCCGCTTACACAGTATTCCATGTCCAGCCCCAGCCATTTGGCTTTCGCGTCAGTCGCGTCATATTCCGTCCACGAATACAGACCGCCAACACTGAAATAGGCAAAGGGCATGTAGCGAAGCGAAACGGCATATTCGTCAATGCGCTCGGAATCAACATCCAGATTGCGGATGGTGTTGTTGACCACTTCCGGGTCGTTGTCGTCCTCTTTGATACGTTCCCAGCTCAAAGCACCTTCCAGAGAGCCATATTCCCCCAGAGGCAGGACATGTCGACCGCCAATACCGTAGACATCGTATTCGTCACCCTGGCCAACAAGCGCGCTGACGGAAGTCTTTGTCACCAGAAACCAGCCAACAACCAGACGGATTTCGGGATCAAGATCAACACTCACATCATCACCGCTATTAAACGAGACGTCCGTATCACCGAAACGTGTGTAGCTCAGGTTGGCCCACACATCCAAATCCTCGCGAGCCAGAAACAGCGACATCATGGTCACATCACTTTCATAGCTTTTGGCGATCCGTCCGCCCAACGAGGCTCCCAGATCGGAAAACTCGGTTTTCGAATTGGCCAATTGAAATCCGCTGATACGTTGATAGAAGGCATCTGAGGTGATGGCAAGACTGCCGTCTGTTTCAAAGGATTCCGCATAAGCGATCAGATCGATGGCCTGGGTATCGCCACCTTCAAGACCATCCTCACGATCAATCTTGCTGTAGTAGGCACCAAGAGCAATCTGATAGGACTCATTGGCGAGAGACTGTGTGGTAAAAACAAGAGAAAACAGGCTGAATAAAACCAGATAAATAGAGCGCGGCATCGTCGATCCTTGATTAATAACTGAATACTTCTTACCCGGATACCTGCGCTGGTACCCGGAAAACGATGCGCATAATAGAAGATCGGCTCACAGGCAGCAATAGTGATGCTGTCCTCCAAGCCCTTCGTGCCAGATGGATGGGAAGTGGTCGATTACAGCTCTTAGGACGATCCACCTATAAAACTGTCTGACTGAATATCACGCATGGCAGCCCCCTGCAGAAAGCACTGCTTTTTCAGCTTGCGTACAAAGCTGTCCGCGCCACACAAATAGATGGCATAGCCGCTCAAGCTACTGAATCGCTCTTTGATGAAGGTATAGATATCACCGATTTCACCAGAACCGCCACCATCCGGATGGAGTGCCTGTGATTCATCCATATCCAGACTTAACCAGTGAATGCTCAGGCTTTCGTGTCTGTCGGACAGAGACTCCAGTTCCTGAACCAGATAAAAATCCTGTTGATGCTTAGCGCCGATGACCAAGTCAATCGCCGCCTGATGGTCGCTTTGCAAAGCATCTCGAAGAATGCCCAGTATCGGCGCCAGTCCGGTACCAATCGCTGCCAACAGCAAGGGTTGCGTCGGCTGCCCCTGATAGAAACACAGACCCATGGGGCCCTGAACCTGAACCTCGTCACCGACTTCAAGCGATGCCGCGGCCCACTGACTGAACTGACCATCAGCCAACACCTTGATATGGCATTCCATAGCGCCGTCTTCTGGCAAGCTGGCGATGGAATAACTGCGTCCGATGGTGTCATCGCGCCATAGCGTGACGTATTGGCCCGCCCGCCAATCCAGCCTGGTCTGCAGTTTAAGTTGCAAAATACTGGGTCCGAGCCATTCCCTTGATAGCACAACTGCAGCTTCCGAGATCGACTCGGCATCGACTTCAGACACCTGCATTGTCGCCACAGGGTGACATTGGCAGGCCATAAAGTAATTCATGGCCTGCTGGCCGCTGGAAAGCCCGCGTTGCGCCGAGGGAGGGATTTCGCCCTCGTTACAGCGCATCAGGCAAGCCTGACATAAGCCAGCTCGACAACTATGCTTTGCCGGCACACCCTGACGCAGCAGGGCGTCGAGAACCGACTCCCCCTGCTCCACCGAGATCGCCTGCTCCCCGTAGTGAACCACCGGTACTTCTGGGTTCATAACCTGCCCTCTTAGCGGTTCAGCACATCGTCCTTAACACTGACTGCGATACCGACGATTTCATCAATTTCCGGCTGCGGTACAGACAGTTCTTCCAGAGTCCCTACCAGACATTCTGCTACCGCATTAAAGTGGTCTTCAGTCAGATTCATGTGTTTGTGGGCTTCACGCATGTCCTTGCCGGTATAGTTGTTGGGACCCCCAAAAGCCATGGTCAGAAAGGCCTTTTGCTTGGCATGCTGGGCTTCCATATCCACCGTGTCGAAAAAATGTGAAATACGATCGTCCGACAGGACTTTGCGGTAAAAGATATCTACGGCAGCATTCACTGCGGCGTCTCCACCAATACGTTCATAAACAGACATAATTATTTTCCTCTCTCATATGAAAACAAGCCTTGCATTGGCAAAGGCCCAAAGGAATCAGCTTTCCAGTTGACTCAACATGTACTGAATCGCAAGTTCCAGTTCACTTTCTGTAAGTGCTTCATTACCACCTTTGGCAGGCATCAAGCCAAAACCATTCGCAGCATGTTGCACCAATACCGGTAGACCCTGTTCGGCCCGCGGTTTCCACATTTTTGCGTTGCCAACAATGGGGGCGCCATTAATTCCCTGCGCGTGACAAACCTTGCAGTTTGCCTTGTAGAGGGACTCTCCCTTGGACAGCATTTCAGCTTCTTTGTTCGAACAGGCGGCCAATAACAGCAAGCCGCTGCACCAAGCTATTCTTCCCAGGATGTTTTTCATGGCATTCTCCCCAATGATTGGCTACTTACGCGCTTGGAATCAGGACGAGCCCAGCGGTACCCGAATCACAACGCCGCCCATCACTTCACCGAGTTTGAAGTCGGTTTTGGGGGAATCTTTGTGATCGTTGTGACAGCTGGTGCAGGCATCAGATACCGCGACATCCGGATAAACAGCGGTGTAGTAGGTCACGCCACCCAGGGTTTCTTCACCGTAGAAATTTTCACCGGGGTTGGCGGCGATGTACTCCAGGCCCTGTTTTTCCATTTCGGTTTTGGGAGCGTTCTGGCTGTTGATTGGCCAGATCGACTGCAGCGAGTAGGTGAAGTCATCGGTCATTTCAGCCACGGCTTCTGCTCCGGCCCGGAACATCTGAGCCGGCAGCAAGGTACCATTTGGCAGATCCTGCCAGTGCTCATCGGGCTTGACCACGTCTGCACCCGCTGGCCCCAAACGCTTGACCACCAGCTTGGTGTAATTGGTACGGTCAGCTTTCATTACCGCGAACAGTGAGTCCGTATAGATCTTTGGATCAATACCGACCTTCTCTTCGCCACCGCATGCACTGAGTAGCGTACCTGCCGTGATGACGCCTGCCGCCAACAGACCGCGACTGAACATTCGACCCTGCTTGGGTGTGCTTTGACTTACTGTGCTCTTTCTCATCTTACCTTCCTCGCCTTAGCGCTACTTATGGATACCCTGGCAGCCCGAATTGGCTACCCAAACTCCCTGTTATTGCTTTTTGCTTCCTGTAAATTGCTGCTATTTTTCCTGCTCCCGTTTCACCGCCCAGTCTATTGATTCAACGTGGACTGAGGGTTGCCCGGCGAAGTTGTTCCTGATCAGTTCTGCGTCCGCCAGAGCGTTCAGTGAGAACTGCAGACTGTGGCAGTCCATGCACACAGAGCGAATCATCTTTTCATTGGGTCGCAGGTTCATATTCTGGTTATGCTCCACGGCCCAAACCTTTTCACCCTGCACCTCCATTTCGACCCGGGGCATATGGCAGCTGGCACAACTCAGGATCGTTTCTCCATCTCCCTGATCCTGCCCATCAACAAGGGGCGAGAGTCCGGCATGGGCAGAAGTCTTGAACGCCAGCGAATGTTCATCCGCATGACAACCCAGACAGGCCTCGGTGCTGGCAAAGTCGGTGTTGTACTCATGGGCAACGTGACAACTGTTGCAGCCTTGCTCTGTCATACTGGCATCACTGTGAAAGTTGCCATCCGTCTGTCCCGGGGTGATCGCCTCCAGATTCTGAGCCAACCGCATGCCGTGACGCCCTTCCTGGTAGCCCTTCACCTCGTTGACGTGGCACTGCTGACAGGCTTCTATTTGCGGACTGGCCACCCAGGCCGGTTGCAGGGAATTGTCGGCCTGATGGCAGGCAACACATCCAACGCCTTTCTCGCCATGCAGAAAATGTTCTGAATCGGGTAATGGCCCATCTGTTGGCGCACGCTGCAACGAGGGCTGTGCTTCCAGCTTGGCATGGGCCGTTACCGTGACTGCCGCAACACCGGTAATACGCTGCATTTCTTTCAGCCAGGGTTCGCTGGCGTGTTCGACCAAAAAGCGTTCATACAACGCCCGGTTGTCGTGGTAGTTGTGGCAGCCAGCGCTGGCACAGCTCTCGTAACCCAGTCCGGCATGGCTTTCGCGTTCTTCACCAATTTCCTGATGACAATGAAAACAGTAGTCCTCCGGAATGGTCACTCCCATCGGGTGTGTTTGCTCCTTCTGGTGCTCGGTATGACAGGTCACGCAGTACCTCGCATCGAGAATTTCCAAACGGTCTGCATTTCTCGGATCGGTAAATTTTTTCTTGGGATGCGAATCATGGGCTGCATCAAGCTCGTCCTGATGGCATCCGACGCAGGCTTCCTGTATTGCCTCCTCACCGCCGAAAGCATCTGTATGGCAGGTGCTGCAGGCCATCTCAATCTGGTAGTGCCCATAGGTAGCTTCCCCAATCAGCAGTATTTCCTTGTCATCAGATTGCAACAGCGTGTAGGCAAAGAAGCCCACCAAAAGCAGGGTTAATGCACCCCATACAATCCATACAGTCTTTTTCAAAATGCTGCTTTCCTACTGCTATCCGCCGGCCATTAACAGCCAGCCTAAAAGTAATAAACCGAAACGATGTGCGCGATCAGCAAGGCCGGTAAGGGCCAGCTCAACAGAATGTGTGACCATGTCCATGTCTTTCGCAACCGTCCGGCGGTAGATGCCTTCATGTGGTGACTCAAGGCAACGATCAAACCTGCACTGCTACCCACAAGCAGTAGCAGCACGAAATCAAAGAGAAGAATCTGGTTGAGGTTGTTGCCGGAATGGAAACCGGTGTGGAGCATCAATACGACCGCACATAGCAGGCCCAATACCACGTGAACCAGGCGCCAGTAGCCGAAGCGTCCCATCCACTCAAATTTAAAGTGCTTGCGCAGTGACATGATCAAGCCGATGGCGGTCAGCCCAAGGAGGGTAAAACCGCTCACCTGCTTCCAGAACTTGTCGTTCCAGATCTGTTCAAACCAGTTAGAGGTTTGCACTGAATCAGCCACTTGTTGTGCGGGAGTGATCAGGTACAGGGCAACTAATACCAAGGCTAGCAGGCTGGCTATCATGACCGGTCGCCAAGCCAGTTCGCTTGGCATTGGCGCATTCTGATCTGCCAGCTGGGCAACCAATGGTTTACAGCTGCCGCATACACTGCTGGCGCCGCAACGCTTCTGAATAGCTTCGACACTGCAGGCACCGGCACTGACAGCAGCGCTGATTTCACCACGAGTCACCTGCTTGCACTGGCAGATAATGGTTTCAGCGGGCCAGTTTTCTACCGCAGCGGCCTGCGCAGATGGCCAGAGAGAACCGCTCTGGGAAAAACGCCAGCGTTGCCAGGGCCAGACAGTTTGACCGGTTTTAAAAAGATCGCTGACTCGCGCCGCTTCAGGCCAGTCACCATAGGACAGTGCGCCCACCAGTTTGCCCTTGCGCAATACCAGCTTGCGATACAATTGTTTGTCTTGGTCGTGATAGCTTATCTCTGACTGGCGCGGGTGTTTCTCCAGCTCCACGACCTCACCCATGCTCACGACAGACTGACCAACGACTTTCAGTTGAGTAATCGTTGACGAACCATGATAAGCCGCAGATTGATCGCTCAGATGCCGTGCGAGCACAGCCGCCTGTTCGTAGCCGGGATTAACCAGACCGAAGGTTTGGCCTTGATGTTCACAGCACTCGCCTATGGCGAAAATATTGGGATCGGAGGTGCACAAGTGATCATTGACCGCAATCGCTCGCCCCACTTGCAGACGGGCAGCTCTGGCCAGCTCCATATTCGGGCTGATTCCCGCGCAGACGACAACCGTATCGCAGTCCAGAACGTCGCCGGAGTATAGCCGCACGCCCGTCACTTTATCGTCCCCGAACACTTCCCGCACACCTGACTGCACAATGACTTCAATGCCCTTTTCCTCAAGCTGCATGGACAGCAAGTGCGCGGCATGAGCATCGAGTTGTCGATTCATCAGATGGGCACCCTGCTGGATCAGGGTCACTCGCGTACCATCACGCAACAATGCGCTGGCTGCCTCGATTCCCAGTAGTCCACCACCCAACACCACGACATGTCGGCTGCGCGTGACCCGAGCGAACAAGGCTTCGGTATCCGCGATATTACGAAAACAGTAAACGCCGGATTTTTCGATCCCTTCGATGGAAGGCATGTGAGCCCTGGCTCCGGTTGCCAGTACCAGAATATCGTAACTGTGCTCACCACCCAGGCTTTCGCGCACCACTCGCTGCTCGCGATCAATTGACTCAATGGTAGCCACCTGAAAATCAAAGTGCGGCGACTGCTCGGGGTCGGGCATTTGCAGGTCAATTTGCTCCCGGGAAACCTGACCTGCCAGTAATGCGGAGAGTTGAACCCGGTTATAGGGTCTCGCCGGCTCATTCCCGAACATGAGAATCTGGGCCAAGGGATCAATAGACAAGAGCTCGTCCACCAGGCGCATGCCGACCGGGCCGCTGCCGACTACGACGATACGTGGTCGACAACGGCGCAGATCGGATGCCGATATAGCGGTTTCCTGACTAGCCTCATGCTTGTAATCCACTGCCAGCATGCAGAAGCTCTCCAACTCTCAATTGTTTCTTCTCATCAAGGCAGGACGCGCACTGCAATAACCTGCCAAAAAAAAAACGCCCGTCTCCCAACTGACTGGCAATTGGGTGAAGGGCGTCTTTGCCTATAGCAGCCAGACGACGTTGCCTGGCCTGTTCCGCTTTGGACTATTCGTCACCATCCATCACTACGCTGTGATGGTTTACGGAGTATTTGTACTTTACGAATCTCTGATTCAACTGATGCAGAATAAATGCCAACACAGAAGAAACGCAGAAAACCCCTTGATTACAGGGCCTATTGAAGTATGTTAGTTTGCGAGAGAATTGAAGATAAGTGTTTTAGTGCACACAAATGGGGTGCATACCCTGATTGGTGCAGCACAATGGTGGTGCGAGATATTTTCGGTGCAGCGCTTAAACCCGCCGAGATATCAACCAAGGTCTGAGAATAGGTTTGAATGGCTTAGGAAACGCTAGAAATAAAATTGGGCAGCGACTTCGATGGAATCATGTTCGGTTTCTGCCAGAGCATATCGGTTGACGTCAACTCGCAAACCAAACAGCGAACCGATATTGTAGAGAATACCGGTGCCATAATACTCATCGTATCCTGCTTCATTGGCGACGCGTCTGGAATCCACCTCATCGGGATTAACTGACTTGAAGCGGCTGTTTACTTTCACGTCCCATTTCAAGAGACCCACACGCAGCATAAATTCCAGATTTTCGTAAATCTCCGGACTCCACTGAACGTGACCGAAAAAACCTTCCGACTTCGCTTCCTGCGTCATCTCTGCGGCTTCCCAACCAGTACCTACGATCTCATAGGCCGCATACTCTCCGTTCATCTCACCAAAATCGGCAAAACCAATTTCCCAATCGAAGTGCGTATTTACCGAGTAGCCCCAGGTAATCTTGAATCCGCTATCCACATCATCCAGATCGGAAACAGTATCATCATAGCTTTGCGCATCACGGTCTTCTTTAAAGAAACGATTAAAGCGGAGATCCATTCCATCAACATTCACCAAGTCTGACTTGGTATGCAGGTACGCAAAATTCCAATACACGCGAGTGTTATCTGCGTAAGCGTCCACGCTGAGTGTCAGAAGTAGCGAGAACAGAATCAGGGCAAAGCGGTCAAGGCGCACGAGAGGCATCCTGTTTCCTTTTTTGATAAAGGGTTGCATAAAGAGTTGGACTAATTATCGAAACAAAAATATGCGCCCGAGTATAACGAGTCATCGAATAAAAAAACGTGCGCAAAAACAAGTTCCTGAGTGCCAAAAGGGATTCACAACTACAACGGGACACAAGCCATAGCAATCAGCACGACAATACTCAGTGCAAACACGACGGAGCGAAACACTGCCAAGTGAGCGTAATACGCGAACGTATACACCAGCCGACAGACAAGATAGGACAACGCAAGACCATTGATCCAGGCCGGATCACTCTGAAGAAACAGATTTGCCAGCAATAGCATCACGAAAATCGCAATACTCTCATTGCTATTGGCAAAGGTTCTGGAGGCACGAAACAGAAAGGACGCACCGCGCGCTTCGATTGGAAACCCCGGCTTGTGGCCAGCAAGAATACCCGCCACATCGGCGATCAGTAATTGCACCAACATCAACACCGCGATTCCGATAAGCGACCAGACTGCTGGTGCATACGCTTGCATCGATTCAAGCATTGTTCACTCCTGTGTTCATTTGTGATGACCTCCCTGAGCTTTCGGATAACGTTGACGGGGCGAGTCCTGATTGGCTCTTCGCAGCGTGTCCAGTTTTTCTGCTACCTTGATCTCCAGACCCCGATGAACGGGATAATAGAACCTTGTTCCATGAAGGGCTTCCGGAAAATAGCTCTCGCCCGCAGCAAAAGCATTGTCTTCATCGTGGGCATAGCGGTAGTCTTCGCCCATGCCCTGTTGTTTCATCAGGGTGGTCGGGGCGTTGCGCAAGTGCATGGGCACATCATGGTCGCTACTCTCCCGCACCAGCTTCCGACAAGCATTGTAGGCTGAATAGACGGCATTGCTTTTCGCAGCGACCGACAGATACACGACACATTGCGCCAGGGCCAACTCGCCTTCTGGTGATCCCAGTCGCTCCTGCACGTCCCAGGCATTCAGCGCCAGGTCCAGGGCACGCGGATCGGCATTGCCGATGTCTTCAGTGGCCATACGCACCAATCGTCTGGCGATATAAAGGGGATCACACCCTCCATCCAACATGCGTACGAACCAATAAAGCGCCGCATCCGGGTCCGATCCCCGAACGGCTTTGTGCAAGACAGAGATCTGTTCATAGAAAACATCGCCACCTTTGTCAAATCGCTTCAACGAAGACTGAAACACCTCTTCCAGATTCCGCGACGACACGATGCGCTTGCCATCCGTTTCATCAGCCAAATCCACAGCCAGTTCAAGAAAATTCAGCGCTTTGCGAGCATCTCCGTCTGCCGCGCGAGCAAGCATGTCAATCAGCTCATCCGCCATCTCGACGTTGTAGTCCGGAAACCCCTGCGGATGTCCAAGGGCCTGACTGATCAACTGGCAGATTTCATCTTCACTTAGCTTTTTAAGCACATAAACCCGCGCCCGGGACAGCAAGGCTTTATTGAGTTCAAAGGATGGGTTTTCTGTGGTGGCACCAACAAAGACAATGGTGCCATCTTCAACGAAGGGCAAGAACGCATCCTGCTGGGATTTATTAAAGCGATGTACCTCATCAACAAACAGCAAGGTGTCGCGCCCTTCCTGCTCACGTCGCATACGCGCGGCATCGATCTGCGCCCGGATATCTTTCACCCCGGACAATACCGCCGAAAGGGGAACAAAACTCACATCAAAGTGTTGGGCAAGTAAATGGGCAAAGGTGGTTTTCCCCACACCTGGCGGCCCCCAAAGGACCATGGAATGCAGGGCGCCTTTCTCGAGAGCCCCCGCCAACGATCGACCCTTTTCGAGCAGATGGGTCTGTCCTATATATTCACTAATCGATTGCGGCCTGACTCGGGCAGCAAGGGGCTGATAGGCACTGTTAGAATCGAACAGGGAAGCCATGTTTACTGGGCTTGGGGTCTGGCAGCAACGGGGATGTCACGAATCACATCGGTACCCTCAGGAAAACTCGGCTCAAAGTCAGCCGCACTCAACTCGCCATTAATCTGGGTTTGAATGAAGCGTACGGTCGTTTCCTGCCCGAGAGAGTCGCCCAGGCGCATCTCCACCAGCTGCTGTCCTTCAAAGCGAATACGCAAGTTTTCAAAGAGACTCTCCTCGGTTTTTGGCATCAGGACATATTGCGTTGTCACTCCGTCAAACTGTTGCACATCGACCTCAAACTGGGCACCAATCTCATCCACATTGCCACTGAAAAGAATGGCGGGGGTCTGCTTGATCTGTTCATTGACGCGCTGCACTGTCGCCTGTTCCAGGTCCGGATCATAGACTGTCACGGTCTCACCATTTGAGTAGATGGCCTGCTCCAGAGGAGATGAGGTGTACCAGTAAAAGAGGCCAGGACGCTTGGCTTTGAAGTCCCCTTTCGATTCCTGTACGCGCACGCCCTTCTGATCGATGGAATATTGCACAAAGGAACCGGTAATGGTTTCAATTTTCTCCAGACGTCCAACCAGCGAGTTCAAGGCGCTGTCGAGAGAATCAGAGTCCTCAGCGTTGGCGAGTGGAAGGGAAAGGTTCAGCAACATCGCCAGCAGAAAGGGGAAAAGTGCGGACCCAGGCTTCCGCAAGGCAAATAATTTCATGGAAAAGGGATTCCGTTTAGCTACACAAAGGACGTGGCGCTAGCCTATCAAAAGGCAGACGCAAAACGGAATCTTATATTGATTACAGATCGGAAAATCTGTCTGGGTACAGCGAACGCGCCAATCACCAACAACAGGAGCTGTCGGGGGTTAGCGCGAAACCATCATCTCTTATTTTGATGGATACCCACTAGTCCTTCGGTGGCGGTGGTGCCAATACTTCACGGGAACCATTGTGGCCGGCAGAACTGACCACACCGGCCTGCTCCATGGCTTCAACCAGGTTGGCTGCGCGGTTATAGCCGATCTTTAGTTTTCGCTGCACGGAAGAGATGGAGACTCGACGGGTTTCGGTGACAAAGGCAACCGCCTCGTCATAGAGCGCATCCTGTTCATTATCGCCACCATCGCCCATTGCCGCCGCGATCGGATCGCTGCTTTCGCCACCACTGAGTACTTCTTCCAGATAGTCAGGTTCACCACGCTGCTTCCAGTCATCCACGACTTTATGAACCTCATGGTCATCCACAAAGGCGCCATGCACGCGAATGGGCACGCTGGTGCCCGGCGGCATGTAAAGCATGTCACCATGCCCCAACAGCTGCTCTGCACCGCCCTGATCAAGCACAGTTCGTGAGTCGATTTTGGAAGATACCTGGAAAGAAATCCGGGTAGGTACGTTCGCTTTGATCAGACCGGTAATCACATCCACCGAAGGACGCTGCGTTGCCAGAATCAGGTGAATACCGGCGGCACGAGCTTTCTGCGCGATTCGCGCGATCAGCTCTTCAACCTTCTTGCCGACAATCATCATCATGTCAGCGAATTCATCAATGACCACCACGATGAACGGCAAGGTAGTCAACTCCGGACGTTCCTGCTCTTCGTTCAACAGATATTCGTCGGGCTGCCAGAGTGGATCCGTCAGGGGTTCACCTCTTTCCTCGGCTTCTTTCACCTTGCGGTTATAACCGGCGATATTACGTACACCAAGCGATGCCATAAGTTTGTAGCGGCGCTCCATCTCGGCGACACACCAGCGCAAAGCGTTGGCCGCCTCTTTCATATCGGTGACTACTGGCGTCAACAGATGCGGGATACCATCGTAAATGGATAGTTCCAGCATTTTTGGGTCAACCATGATAAAGCGTACTTCTTCCGGTGTGGCCTTAAACAGCATGCTCAAAATCATACTGTTCACCCCGACGGACTTACCCGAGCCGGTTGTACCGGCAACCAGCAAGTGAGGCATTTTTGCCAGATTCACTACCACCGGATCACCGGCAATATCATTACCCAAGCCCAGAGTCAGGGGAGATTCCGATTTATCGTAATCCTGGGAGCGCATGACTTCGCTGAAACGAACAATCTCCCTATGCTCGTTGGGGATTTCAATACCGACCACGGATTTGCCGGGGATGACTTCCACGACCCGAACACTCAACACCGCCAGGGATCGCGCCAGATCCTTAGCCAGATTACTGATCTTGCTAACCTTCACACCCGGCGCAGGTTGTATTTCAAAACGTGTGATCACAGGTCCGGGATTCACCTCTACCACTTCGGCACTCACGCCAAAATCACCCAGTTTCTCCTCCAGCAGGCGCGACATGTGCTCAAGCATCTCTTTGGAAAAACCATCTTTTTTGTGCGCATCCGGCGGATCCAACAGATTGAATGACGGCAGTGGACCATCAGCCGCAAAAAACAGGTGACCCTGTTTTTCATCTTCGCTGGCAGAACTGGATTTGCTCTTCTTAACGAAAGGCGAAATCTTGATACCGGATTTACCTTGAGTTTCCTCGGCTTCAGGCGCCTTGGTTTTAGCCGCTGCCCTCGCCTTCACCGGAGCCTCGATGACCGGCTCCACACGCTCTAAAACAGGCGCATTCTCGGGATCTTTCTGAATCTTCTTTTTCACCACATCTACAACAGATTTGATAGGATCCAGTGCCGAGCGTTTTTCTTCCGGCATATCATCACGATTATTAATCGTCGGTCCGGACGCAGACTTTGATCTGGCTGCGGATTTGCTCCTACTCGACTCGCGCTTAAGTTCAGCTTGCTGTTCTTTACGGACGGCGCGGTGATCCTGCCACTGATCCCACAGTCGCTTGCTCACGCGGTCTACCAGGCGCGCAAATTTCAAAGTCAAAGCCCCAGTACGGTCCATCAGTCCAAGCCAGGAAATACCGGTAAACACGGTCAAACCAAACAAGAGCATGGATACCAGCAACAAAGTGCTGCCCAACAAATTCAGGGCGCTCAGCAGACTGGACGAAAACTCCAGCCCAATCACACCACCGGACACATCATCCAGACCGGCGATTGAATACAAGGCCAAAAGCCCGGTCGCACCAAGGACCGTCAGTACCAAACCAAAGACACGGAAAACAAACATGGGCCAGTGGAAGCCAAGAAGCTGTTTACGTCGACGAAAAATGACGCAAGCCCGATAACCAATCATCAAGGGAAACAGGTACGCGACGTACCCAAAGAAATACAACAGAATATCCGAAAACCAAGCGCCGGCACGTCCGCCGTAATTGCTCGGGAGACTATTGGAACCAGTGCTGGCCCAACCCGGATCGGCTGGACTGTGTGAAATCAGGGCCATCACAAGGAAAATACAAACGGCTACGGTAAGAATCAAACCACCTTCCCGGGCACCATGGGAAACATAGGCTTGAAAAAACTGCTGCTCGTTCTTTGAGGTCGACTGCTGATTTGACGCGGGAATAATGTTCACTTCTGGAGAGTCCCGATTGCTAACTGATAATCCAAGGCCAGGACAGGCGGAAAACGACACGCCTGAAAAAGACAAGCCTCCTAAGAAGTATAGTATAGAAAAGTTTTAAGAAATGTCCTTAATTATATGAAATATAAGAACAACATCTTCGTTTTCAACTCGGATTTTGAGCCTGTTAAAATCTCAAAACCATGATTTAAAACGATAATCGGACTATTCCGTGCGTCGAAAAAAGCGAAAAAAAACGCGAACCAGTGGCTCGCGCTTTTTCAATAGTCGAAACGTTCCTAACCGGACAGACCGGCAGCCTCAAGACCACGCTCAAGATCTCGCACCAGATCTTCCACGCTTTCCAATCCGACAGAGAGCCGAATCAGGTTGTCGGTGATTCCGCTGGCGGCGCGCTCGTCATCGCTCAGACGTCCATGGGTAGTGGTAGCAGGATGTGTGATCGTGCTTTTTGCATCACCCAGATTCGCAGTGATGGAAATAAACTCTACGCCATCAATAAAGGCCCATGCAGTTTCCCGATTTCCCTTCACCTTGAAAGAGAGCACCCCACTACCTGCCGTTTGCTGGCGCTGAGCAAGAGCGTAATCCGGATGTTCCGGCAGGAACGAGTAGTAAACCCGCTCAATACCACTCTGCCCTTCAAGCCAGGAAGCAATCGTCAGCGCACTTTCGGAATGCGCTTTCATACGCACTGCCAGAGTTTCCAGCCCCTTCAGAAACACCCAGGCATTGAAGGGACTCATGGCCGGTCCTGCAGATCGCATAAAGCCATGAACTTCTTCCATAAGTTCATTTGAACCAATTACCACACCACCCAGGCATCGACCTTGCCCGTCCAGATATTTGGTTGCCGAATGAATCACAATATCCGCACCATGCTCAAAGGGACGCTGAAGGACAGGCGTACAAAAACAATTATCCACAACCAACAAAGTGCCGTTTTCATGGCGACCCTGATGCGCAATGTCGGCAATCTTTTGGATGTCCACCACCTCACACAGCGGATTCGAGGGTGTTTCCAGAAACAGCAGTCTGGTATTGGGTTTTAATGCGGATTGCCACTGGGCGTAATTGGTCAGATCGACAAAGCTGACTTCAACACCGAACTTTTTCAGGTACTTTTCCAGAAAGACCGTGGTCGTACCAAATACGCTGCGGGAGCAGATAATATGGTCACCCTGCGCCATCAGGGCCATACAGGTCGCCATGATTGCTGCCATGCCAGACGCCGCCGCTACCGCACGCTCTCCACCTTCCATCGCCGCAATACGCGCCTCGAACATGGCAACGGTGGGATTGGTAAAACGCGCATAAATATTGCCTGGCAGATCCCCGGCAAAACGACCGGCCGCCTCTGCGGCGCTGTTAAAGACAAAACTTGAGGTAGGATAGATAGCTTCGCTGTGCTCCAGTTCGGGGCTGCGAATCTGTCCTGCTCGCACTGCCAGCGTTTCGACGCTGACATCGTCAAGATTAGAAAGCGGAATATCTGATTCCGGCTTACGGCTCTTCGGCATGAAAACTGTCTCGGTCTGGGTTATTTAATGGCGAGATCGCACATCAACGCCTAGTTGGTATTGTGCAAATCAATCGCAGAATCCGGATCAATGGTCGCATTGGATGCAGCCATGTTAGCGTCATTGCGCTTGGCCTCCAATTGATTCAGGTAATCTTCGGTAATATCGCCGGTAATGTAGTTGCCATCAAACACCGAACAGTCGAATTGTTTGATATCCGAATTTCCTTCCAGCGCACAATTCACCAGATCCTCGAGATCCTGATAGACCAGCCAGTCAGCACCAATCAATGCCTGGATTTCTTCTACCGTACGATCATGGGCAATCAGTTCATTGGCTGCAGGCATATCAATGCCGTAGACATTGGGGTAGCGAACCTCGGGAGCCGCTGACGCAAAATAGACCTTCTTGGCACCGGCATCCCGAGCCATCTGAACGATTTCGCTGCAAGTGGTTCCCCGGACGATCGAATCATCCACCAGCATCACGTTCTTGCCTTTGAATTCCAGTTCAATGGGGTTCAGTTTCTGCTTTACGGATTTCTTGCGCTGGCTTTGACCAGGCATGATAAAGGTCCGGCCGATGTAGCGATTCTTGATAAACCCTTCCCGGAATTTCACGCCAAGTTCATAAGCCATTTGCATGGCCGAGGTTCGACTGGTATCGGGGATAGGAATGACCACATCGATATCATGGTCTGGCTGCAGGCGTTTGACTTTCTGGGCCAGCGTTTCACCCATTCGCAGGCGCGCTTTATACACTGAAATCTTATCAATAATGGAATCCGGTCGAGCGAAATAGACATGCTCAAAAATACAGGGATTCAAACTAGGCTGTTCGGCGCATTGTTCGGTGTAAAGCTGGCCATTGTTTTCAATATATACTGCCTCTCCGGGTGCAATATCCCGAACCAGCGTGAAGCCCAGAGCACTCAGGGCAACGCTCTCTGAGGCAATCATATATTCGGTACCCTTCTCGGTTTCCCGCTTGCCGTAACAGACCGGACGAATACCGTGGGGATCACGAAAGGCAAGAATGCCATAGCCGGTAATCATCGCAATAACCGCGTAGGCTCCGCGCACGCGCTTGTGCACGATTTTGACGGCTTCAAAAATCTCCCGATGGGTCGGAACCAGTTTACCCAGACGCTGCAATTCGTGGGCAAAAACGTTCAACAATACCTCGGAATCCGAATTGGTATTGATATGTCGCAAGTCGGACTTGAGCAGGCCATCAGCCAGTTCAGCTGTATTGGTCAGGTTACCATTATGCGCCAGGGTAATACCGTAGGGAGAGTTAACGTAAAACGGCTGAGCTTCTGCCGAGCTGGAAGAACCCGCTGTGGGATAACGCACATGTCCGATCCCCACGTTGCCAACCAGGCGAGTCATATGGCGGGTACGGAAGACATCACGAACCAGACCATTATCCTTGCGCAGGAAAAAACGGTCACGTTCGCAGGTAACGATGCCGGCGGCGTCCTGGCCACGGTGCTGCAACACCGTCAGCGCATCATACAAAGGTTGGTTTGCATTGTGTTTACCCACAATGCCGACGATACCGCACATAGTTACTACCTCTTGAACATGCATGTGGCGCGCGGCTGCGCGCGCCTTCTAAACCTGATTCCCACGATGACTCTCAAATACTGTTCTAGACCATTGTTCCAGAATCGCCAGATTTTCAATCATCACAGAATTTACCCACCAATCACTATTCGACAATGGCGTGAGCCGCAACACTGCCACCACCACGACCGCAAGAATCAATCCGCGAGCCAATCCGAATACCACACCCAGCATGCGATCGATGGGTGTCAGCCCTGTCAAACGAATCAGGGCACCAACAACAAAATTGATCCCGGCTCCGACCAGCAAGGTACCGATAAACAGAATACAGAACGCGGCAATGACACGAATCACCGGTTGATCGATGGCATCAACCAGTAGTGTTTGAACATGCGGGTGGAAACTGCGAGCGACCACGAACGCTACGACCCACGTCGCCAGAGACAGGGCTTCCTTGATAAATCCCCGGCGCAAGCTCATCAGGCTCGACAAGGAGATAATCACAATCAAGGTCCAGTCTGCCCAGTTTAACTCGGTCATGTTGAGCGACAATTCTCTCGGATACAGGTTAAGCCGCAGCGCTTATGGATACGCTCGAAAGGCGCGAATAATAATAAAAAACGCCCCTCCGAGTAAAATCGAATTGTGCCAGCGTGATTTCGGATATCAGGGATCGACATCAGGGTTCAAAAAACACGAGGAGACTGTCAACCTTGTACTTGCCATCCACTTTCTGCTTGGCTCGTTCGGCATCGCGTTTGTTGACAAAAGGACCGGTAAAAACCCGGATTGCGGACTTACCTTTCACCTCAATGGGTTTGGTGTGCGCATCGAAACCATCTTTTCGGAGTTTATCCCGCAGGCGATAGGCGTTTTCAGCGTCGCTGAAGGTGCCTAACTGGACCATCCAGACATTATTGAATGCAGGCAAGTGTGACACGGTTGGTTTGTCCGTCGCAGGCTCTGGCGTAGATTCAGATACAGGCGAAGAGGCCGGCTCACCGACCAGAGCGGACGCACCACTCCCCTGCTCTTCTTTAATCTGACTCAGCGGCTTCACGCGCTTATCGGCAGGGTCCAGATCGATACGTTCAAACTCCGGGCGCACTGCCGGCTTTTCCTCGACTGCTTTGAAATCCGGCTTGGGCGGCACTTCCACTATCGTTGTGCGGCTCACGTCATGGGGTTTGTCAAAGATCATCGGCAAGAAAATAATTGCCAGAGAAAGGATTACAAACGCTCCGACCAAGCGCTGTTTCAAACCGTCAATGGTATCTGTCATAGCTTCTCAAAATAGGTCTTGGCTGCTTCCACGACATAGAACGATCCGAACACCAGCAGGATCGCCCCTTCACGTTGGGCCTGTTTCAGGGATGCAGTCATGGCATCCGGCAGATTTGCGCACGATACCATACTTTCTGCCACCGTCCCTACCGCCTCTTCCAGAGCCAATCCGGAAAGTGCCCGTGCACAATCCAGTGGCGCCACATACCAGTGATCAACAACGCTGTTGAGCGCCTGTACAACCTGCTTAACATCCTTGTCTGCCAAAGCAGAATACACTGCAATGACCGGACAACTGGCTACGTGCTTTTCTCGCCGCATGGCATCGGCGAGATACACCGCGGCCTGAGGATTATGCCCGACATCGAGATAGACTAACGGAGCATCATGAACCTGTTCCAGACGACCGGGCAATGACAGACCGGCAAGCTCCCGCAGCATCTGCTGCCACTCTGCAGGCGTCGGACTTGCTGACCGCAGCTGACGAATCAGTAATTCACAGGCATAGAGCGCCAGCATAATATTATTGCGTGGAAGCCTAAGCTGCTTGAGAACGTCAAGATTCAATTCAATCCCTGGCCCGTGCATGATCGAACTGCCTTCAGGCCAGGTGAGCGATTCGCCCACCCTGACATGAGAAACCGACAAAGCCGCGACGCGATCCAGAACCGATTGAGACATTGTGTCACCCAGGAGTGCAGGCACACCCTGCCGCAGAATCCCTGCCTTTTCATAGCCAATGGCCTCCAGGCTATCGCCCAGCCAATCCTGATGATCCAGACCAATGGAGGTGATTATGCATAAGTCCGGCTCAACAATATTTACCGCATCCAGTCTGCCGCCGAGGCCGATTTCCAGAAGTAGAACATCCAGACCAGCGGGCATAAGCAATGCCATAGCTGCCAGCGTGCCGAACTCGAAATAGGTAAGCGGCGTCTCTCCCCGCGCTTGTTCCACCCTATCAAAGGCGCGAATCAGCTCGGCATCCGAACATTCTTTGCCCCCTACTCTGACTCGCTCGTTGTAGTGATGAATGTGAGGAGAAGTGTAGGCACCCGTCTTTAGTCCTTGTCCCTGCAAGGCCCGTTCTATCATTGCAATGGTAGAGCCTTTGCCATTGGTACCCGCCACCAATACCAGCTGACCAACTTTGCGCTCTATGTTCAGCGCCTTGAATACGCTGCGCACACGCTCCAGGCCAAGCTCGATTTCTTGCGGGTGAGACTGACTGATGTAATCCAGCCAGGCATCCAGGGAGGCTCTTGTATCAGGACGGGCTGTATCAGAGTTGCGCGGCATAGCGGACTGGGCCACAACGAAAAAGGGACGTTTCCAGAATTACAGCCCTTCTGGTGATTTGTTTTCCGGGCTATCGGCTTCAGAGTCGACTTCCGACTCCCGATTTTCCAGCTCCAGCCTGGATTCCAACTCTTCAGGTAAGGGGCGCATGAGCATGTCGAGTATGCGACTGATGCGCCCGCGCATATCATTTCGCGAGACGATCATATCGATGGCACCGTGCTCCAGCAAAAACTCGCTACGCTGAAAGCCTTCGGGCAGTTTTTCCCGCACGGTTTGCTCGATCACGCGAGGCCCGGCGAATCCGATCAGCGCAAAGGGTTCGGCAATATTGAGATCACCCAACATGGCAAGGCTTGCAGACACGCCACCAAACACCGGATCCGTCATGATGGAGATATAAGGCAGGCGCGCAGCCTTCAGTTTTTCCAGTGCTGCAGCCGTTTTTGCCATCTGCATCAGGGAAATCAGCGCTTCCTGCATTCGCGCACCACCACTGGCACTGAAACAGACGAGGGGGCGCCTCTCATCCAGGCAGGTTTTTACCGCGCGCACGAATTTTTCTCCGACGACTGCGCCCATGGAGCCCCCCAAAAAGGAGAATTCAAAAGCAGCAACCACCACCGGCACACCCTCAACAGTGCCCTTGAAGGTAATCAGCGCATCTTTTTCGCCGGTCGCTTTCTGATTTGCCACCAGTCGGTCCCGGTACTTCTTGGTATCTTTAAAACGCAGACGATCTTCAGGCTCCAAGCCGGCATTTAGCTCTACCCGATCTTCCGCATCAAGAAAAATATCGATACGTCGCCGCGCGGAGACACGCATGTGGTGCTGACACTTGGGACAGACATCAAGGTTCTTTTCGAGCTCGGGCCGATACAGCGCAGCGCTGCATTTGGGACATTTCTTCCACACGCCCTCGGGGATACTGCCTTTGGTTTTGGCATCGGAACGAATGGAACTTGGACGAATTTTATCTAGCCAACTGCTCATGAAATATCCCGTTTTATGTCAGACTGACCCGCAATGAGGACGCAGGAGAATGGTGGACAATCCCGAGTTATTGGTCAATGGCTGTGCGCATGGAGGAAAGCAAAGCCCCAATTTTTTCCTGAATCTGTGCCAGATTATCCTGATGCTCCGCAATCAGATTAACAATGACGCTGCCGACGATCACCCCATCCGCAAGCGCCGCAATACGGGCAGCCGATTCCGCATCACGGATACCGAAGCCAACACCCACCGGAATCTGATTGTGGGCCTTGATACGATCCACATTGGACTGTACATCGGTAGCGCTTAGGCTGGCGGAACCGGTCACGCCTTTCACCGACACATAATAGACATAGCCGCTGCTGTGCTCACAAATTTGTTTGGCACGCTCTTCCGTCGTGGTTGGCGCAATCAGAAACACCGAATCCAGTTCATTCTCACGCATCAGGGGAACCAGTGACTCGGCTTCTTCAGGCGGAAGGTCCACCACCAGAACGCCATCAACACCTGCATCTGCGGCTTGATCGATAAAGGACTGATACCCCATGCGCTCCATAGGATTGAGATAGCCCATCAGCACGATAGGCGTTTTATCATCTTTCTCACGAAACTGGCGGACCATGGCGAAGATATCTTTCAACGAAGTGTGGTGAGCCAGAGCGCGCTCACAGGCCAACTGGATAACCGGTCCATCGGCCATGGGATCGGAGAACGGCACACCAAGTTCGATAATATCAGCACCGGACTCAATCAGGGTATGCATCAGATCGACTGTCCACTCAGGTTTAGGGTCGCCACCCGTTATATAGGGAATCAGCGCTTTTTTACCGGAGGCTTTCAGGGTTTCCAGGACATGTTTGATGCGGCTCATAGGATATCTGCTTGCTCTGTTTGTTTTCGGATTAGTTTGTTATCAAATCGGTTTCGACGCCTAGACCTCAATACCGTCAATCTGCGCGATGGTGTGAATATCCTTGTCACCACGACCGGACAGGTTAATTACCATGATTTGGTCGGAACGCATTTGCGCCGCTTTTTTGATGGCGTAGGCAACGGCATGACTCGATTCCAGAGCTGGCATAATGCCTTCCACCTGTGTCAGGCGACGGAAGGCATCCAGTGCTTCCTCATCCGTTACAGACACGTATTCCGCCCGTTTAATATCTTTCAACCAGCTATGCTCCGGCCCTACACCGGGGTAATCCAGTCCAGCCGAGACAGAGTGGGTTCCGAGTATTTGCCCGTCATCATCAGACATCAGGTAGGTACGGTTGCCATGTAGTACACCGGGTTGACCGGCACACAGCGGAGCAGCATGTTGACCGGTTTCGATACCGTAACCACCTGCCTCAACCCCGTACATGGCCACATCGCTATCGCAGATAAATGGATAGAACATGCCGATGGCATTACTACCACCACCGACACAGGCTACCAGAGCATCGGGCAGACGCCCTTCTTTTTCGAGAATCTGGGCCTTGGTCTCGCGACCGATAATTGACTGAAAGTCCCTTACCAACATGGGGTATGGGTGTGGTCCAGCCACGGTACCAATGATGTAAAAGGTATTGTCGACGTTGGTCACCCAGTCGCGAAGAGCTTCATTCATCGCGTCCTTGAGCGTACGGGTGCCGCTAGTGACCGCTTCAACCTCTGCCCCCAGCAACTTCATGCGATAAACGTTCAGCGCCTGGCGTCGAACATCCTCAATTCCCATGAATACCTTACATTCCAGGTTCAGACGCGCCGCAACGGTCGCTGACGCAACCCCATGCTGACCAGCTCCTGTTTCCGCTATCACTCGCGGCTTACCGATGTATTTGGCCAGCAAGGCCTGACCAATGGTGTTATTCACCTTGTGCGCGCCAGTATGGTTCAGGTCTTCACGTTTCAGATAGATGCGTGCGCCGCCAACTTCCCGTGTCAGGCGCTCAGCGAAATAAAGTGGTGATGGCCTGCCAACATAATCAGCAAGATCCTTGTCGAATTCTTTCTGGAATTCAGGATCATCGCGAAGCTCAAGATATTTCTTTTCCAGTTCAAGTAAGGATGACATCAAGGTCTCGGAAACAAAACGGCCGCCATAAGGGCCAAAATGTCCGTCCTTGTCTGGAAATTGTTTCAGAAACGCCTCAGTAATGGGTTTGTTCATTTTGGCTCCGCGCTACTTCTCTCAAAAAGCTGGTAATTTTGGCGTGGTCTTTTACGCCCTTGGCTTGTTCTACTCCACCGCTGACATCGACCGCAAAAGGTTTGACACGGCTTATGGCTGTACGCACGTTTTCGGGATTCAGACCACCCGCCAGAATCAACGGCACATCCAGATTATCGGGTAGCAGATCCCAATCAAAGGTCTCGCCCGTACCTCCGGGAACGCCTGATTTATAGGCATCAACGAGTAATCCCCGCGCCTGCCGATAATTTACGGCGGCATCCACTACATCACCTCTCTGTTGCACCCTGATCGCTTTGATATAGGGGGTATTGTACCCCTCACACTCAGCTGCCGACTCGTCACCATGAAACTGCAGCAAAGAGAGTGGCACCTGTGAACAGATGGATTCAATCTGTTCTCGCTGTGCATTCACAAACAAGCCGACCAAACTGACAAAGGGTGCGACATGCGCAGCGATCTCAATCGCACTCTCAATCGAAATCGCACGCGGGCTGGGCTCATAAAAAACCAGACCCAACGCGTCCGCGCCCTCGTTAACGGCGCATATCGCATCGTCAACGCGGGTAATTCCGCATATTTTCACGCGGGTGCGTGTTGTGTTGGTTGTTGGCATTAGCTGAGTCCGCCAGATTTGGCGCACTAGTATAACGGGACTGTCGAAGTGACTAAAGCACTATGCCTCATTCTGGCGCAAAAGCCAAATCCCAAAGACCATCCGACTGCAAAGGCGCATGTCCGGCACCAACCAGCATGGCCTGAACAATGGAGGGGGCACCCTCTGACACCGGAATTCCCCACTGCTCGGGATAGGTAACGTGCGTCAGGTACAGTCCATGGGGAGGCGCTGTGACACCGCCAGCGGTTCGATCTCTGGCGTCCAGGACCTGCTGACACCAGGAATCAGGTTTGCGTCCAGAACCAATAGCCATCAATACACCGGCGATATTTCTCACCATATGGTGAAGAAAGGCATTTCCCTGAATATCCAACACCACCATATTGGCAACACGATAGACCCTAATAAACTCAATAAATCGAAACGGTGATTTGGACTGGCAGCCAACGGCACGGAATGACGAAAAATCATGCTCACCCACCAGACACTGTGCCGCCGAGTGCATGCGTTGCGCGTCAAGCGGATAGTGATGCCAGGTTACTGCATCAGCAAAGCAGGCCGGTCTTACCGGATGATTGAAGATGACGTAATGATAGCGTCTTCGTGTGGCACTGTAGCGGGCGTGAAATTCATCATCCACCTGACCAGCCCACGACACAGAAATTCCGGAAGGCAAGTTCGAATTACAACCAAAAACCCACGAACGTGGACTGCGCCGGGCGTGCGATTCGAAATGGACCACTTGATGGGAAGCGTGAACGGCTTTATCCGTCCGACCGGCACAAACCAACTCAACCGGATGATTGGCCACTTTACTTACCGCTGACTGCAAGGCTTGTTCTACGGTTGGTAAGCCGCTCTTTTGTGCCTGCCAGCCATGATACGCACTACCATTGTACGACAAGCACAACGCAAAACGGCTGGGGCGACAACTCGCCCCAGCCGTTTGGTTTTCTGACTCGGAATTATTTTTCAAGGGACTGCAATAAATCCTTCGCTTCAGCCTGCTGCTCGTCGGAACCTTCTTTCTCGACTTCCTCCAGGATGTCGCGGGCGCCATCAATATCTCCCATGTCGATATAGGCACGCGCCAGATCGAGTTTGGTTGACGCTTCATCCGTACCTTCAAGGAAGTCGAAGTCTTCGTTCTCGCCAAGATCTGCTTCCAGATCATCCGCATCACCGATGGCGTCGACAGCCTCTTCCAGAATATCGTCACTAACGACAGTATCCTCTTCGGCATTGGAGACCGGTGCCTCCGCCTCTGATGCGTCTGCAGTTTCAGCTGCTTCCTCTTTGGCATCTTCATCGAGTTCAGTCAATTCGTCTGGGATTGACAGATCTTCCGGCAAATCAATTTCGCTCTCTGCATCCAGCTCTTCGCTCAGATCAATATCATCAAGCTCGACATCCAGCTCATCCGCATCCAGATCGGGAGTTTCAATATCGTCATCTGCTTCCTGTAACGCTGTTTCGGCCTCTTCCAACATGCTGTCGTCGATTTCCAGCGCTGAAGCATCGGCTGCTTCGTCTTCAGCCAGTTCTGCATCCAGATCTTCTGTGGCAGATTCAAATTCAATTGGCGCATCTTCAGCGTTCTCGGCTGGCTCTTCCAGATCCAGATCAATATCCACATCTACATCCAGTTCATCAGAACTCAGATCAACATCCAGTTCTTCCGCAACCTCATCGATATCATCAACAGAGTCGAAGTCAAAGCTGTTATCAACTTCACTCTCGATTGCCTGCTCTTCCGCTTCAATAGCAGTTTCCTGCTGCTCCAGCTCGTCCTGAGATTCCTGGCCGGCAAATTCCTCTGTCAACTCATGCTCTTTGTCTTCAAGAGACTCAAGATCGCTATCCAGCATCTCACTGCGAATCTGCGTCGCAGCCTCGATTGCATCAGCATCCTGAATGGCTTCCAGCTCACTGAATTGTTTATTGAACGCGTCCTGATCATTGCTCTCTTTGTAAACCTCGAGCAATTTCAAACGGTAATCGGTACGCACAGGATTCGATGAAATCGCTTCTTCCAGAATATTGGCGGCCTGATCCAGGCGCCCATAGGCAATATAAACATCCGCCTCTGCAATGACATCTTCCTGCTCACCCGAGCTTGCACTTTCGTCTTCGGACTCTTCCGCGTCGCTCTCGGCGTAGGCGCCTTCGTCTTCTTCCTCATCGAACTCTTCGGACTCGTCTTCTCCGATATAGCCCTCTTCATCCTCTTCCTCGAAAGCTTCCGGAACGCTATCGTCCTGAGATTGCTGGTAATACTCTTCCTCTTTCTTGGCATTGCTTCGGGAGATAACCCACAAAATGCCCAGCAGTACGATAACACCCAGGCCTACCAAAGCCTGATAAAGAGGGTTGGACAGAATCATGTCGAGGAAATTGCCCTGAGGGGCAGGCGCTGCCGGAGCCTTGGGTTCTGGCTGCGAGGGCTTGGCCGGTGCTGCGGGCTTTGATGCTTCCGCTTCAGCCATCTTGGCGTCTTCGGTTTCATCTGCTGATTCCGCCATATCCATTGACGCCTGCATATCGGCCGAAGCCTCTTCCATTTCTGCAGAAGGCTCTTGAATCTCCGCTGAAGGCTCCTCCATACCCGCCGTCATGTCAGCCGCAGGAGTTTCCATGCCAGCTTCCACCATTGGCTCTTCGCCTTCCGCAGGCATCTCGGCCGCCATTTGACTGGCCCGCATTTGCTCCTGCAATCCGGCCAGCTGGTCATTCTTCAGTGTCAGCAAGCGTTGTAAAGTCTGAAGCTGCTCTTCCAGGTCACCAACGCGACCACTCAATTCTTCATTTTCGATCGTCGCCTTATCCAGTTTTTCCAGAGTCAGAGCCAGTTTTTTCTGTGCCTCTGCATCGGCAGCAGTACCTGACCCCATCGCGGCTTCACCAGAACTGGCGCTGTTGGTACCCTGACTACCGCCCTCAGCGACAACCAGCTTCAATTCATCTTCTGAGCGTGAGGCGGGCGCAGCAGAGGCAGAGCTCGCAGGCGTCGACGCACTGGCAATAGATTTGGTTCTCGGTGGCAACAGCGCTTCGTTCTGGGCGATCACCTGATTGATTGCCTGAGCGGTCGAGCGTTGCCTGATTTGTTCTTTGGTCGGCAAACGCAAAACCTGGCCGGCCTTGAGCTTGTTAATGTTGTTATCAATAAAAGCATTGGGATTCAGATCCTGAATCGCCAGCATGACCTGCTGGGGTGACACGGATCGATCAGGACGCGCCTTCAGAGCAATATCCCAGAGCGTGTCGCGGGAATTAGTTGGACCGTAGGTGTCCCCTGCGGAACCCATCGCCGGGCTGGATACTGCAACGGAGCTGGGTTGCTGGCGCGGAGCTGGCATTGCAACGGTATCGCCACGCTGCTGTCTCGTTTGCTGGACAGGTGTTCTCGTCACGGGAGCTGCAGCGACAGGCTTTGGCTGGGCTTCAGTAAATACCGGAGGATCCAGCAGCAGCGCATACTCTCTTAATAATCGACCACTGGGCCAGATCACTTCAACCAGAAAATTCAGATACGGTTCGCGTACCGGTTTTGTCGTGGTCAATACGACAACCAGATCGCCATTTTCATCGGGTTTAACTTCAAAACGGATGTCAGAGAGGAAGTAGACGCGATCCACTCCGGCGCGCAGAAATTCTTCCCGCGTCGCCAGGCCTGGCAGAATTTCATCGACTTGCAGTCCATTGACATTGACCAGGTCGATCTCTGCTCTCAGCGGCTGGTTCAGAGCGCTTTGAACATCGGCCTCGCCCAAGCCCAATGCGTGAACTAACCCAGCATTACATGCACCGAGTAGTGAGAGTGCAACAGCCAGTTTGCGAATCATCACTTGCTATCCTTTATCGTAGTTTTGGTAGACGCTGAGCGGCATTTTCTGACAAAGACTTCTCTCAAAATTAGACCGCATTTTGCACGCTTAAGATTAAGAAAGTGCCACACTTGCTTGCTTTAATTGGAAATTTATTAGACGCAATAATTATGAAAGTATTGATGAAGACCTTGGAATTATCAACAAAACTTTCTGTTTCTATTTGTTAAGTGCGCCTTAGGGAAAAAAGGCAGGTAAACGGGTGATGGTCAGCTATTGGCGACATCACCCGTCAAAGGCAGAAGACTACCGCTCCAGAAGAATTCTGAGCATGCGTCGCAGAGGCTCTGCCGCACCCCACAGCAATTGATCGCCGACGGTAAAGGCCGAAATATATTCTGGCCCCATAGTGAGCTTACGAATCCGCCCCACAGGAATACTGAGCGTACCAGTGACCTTTGTAGGCGACAGCTCATCAATGGACTGGTCACGATCATTTGGAATCACTTTTACCCAGTCATTGGCCTGGGCGAGTTTCGCCTCGATGTCGGCAACACTCAAATCCTGGCGCAACTTGATGGTCAGTGCTTGACTGTGACAGCGCATGGCACCTACGCGGACGCACAAACCGTCGATGGGAATTGGATCATTGGAGAGACCGAGAATCTTGTTGGTTTCGGCGCCCGCCTTCCACTCTTCACGACTCTGTCCGCTGGGAAGCTGGGTGTCGATCCATGGAATCAAACTGCCAGCGAGGGGTACACCGAAGTTATCCTTTGGAAAGTCCTCTGCCCGCATACGTTCAGCGACCGCCCGGTCAATATCCAGAATCGCACTGGCGGGATCATCCAGCTGGCTTTTAACATAACCATGAATATCACCCATCTGCGAAATCAGCTCGCGCATGTGCTTGGCACCGGATCCGGATGCCGCCTGATAGGTCATGGGACTCACCCATTCCACCAGATCTTCTGCGAACAATCCGCCGAGCGCCATCAGCATCAGACTAACGGTACAATTCCCCCCCACATAGTCTTTGACGCCCTCTCCCAAGGCACTATCAATCACGTCGCGATTTACCGGATCCAGAATAATGACTGCATTGTCTTCCATGCGCAGTGCAGACGCGGCGTCAATCCAGTAGCCATCCCAACCGGCAGCTCTCAGCTTAGGATGTACCGCCTTGGTGTAGTCGCCACCCTGACAGGTGATGATGATGTCCATCTGTGCCAGCGACTCAACATCGTTGGCATCCTGAAGAGATTGTTCAGCCTGCCCGACATCAGGAGCAGCCTGACCCGCCTGTGACGTGGAAAAAAATACCGGCGCCACATGGGCAAAATCCTGTTCTTCGCGCATACGCTGCATCAACACGGAACCCACCATGCCTCTCCAGCCTACCAAACCTAGTTTTTTCATACCTTCTAACCCGTGATAATCAGATGAATTTAAATGCTCGTCGCGCTGTCCTGTCGCCAAAACGCTATAACTTGAACAAAACCGCGTCGCCCATTTCTCGGGTACTTACTTTCTTCATGCCGTCAGCATAAATGTCTGCCGTGCGTAGACCATCGTCCAGCACAGCGCTGACTGCCGCCTCGATGGCACTGGCGGCCGCTTCCGCATCCAGACTGTAGCGAAGCATCATTGCCAGAGACAAAATGGTCGCCAGCGGATTGGCGATGCCCTGCCCGGCAATATCCGGTGCAGAACCGTGACAGGGCTCGTACATGCCCTTGCCGTTCACGTCCAGTGAGGCGGATGGCAGCATGCCGATGGAACCGGTCAGCATTGCCGCCGCATCCGACAGGATGTCACCGAACATATTTCCGGTCACCATCACATCAAACTGCTTCGGAGCCCGCACCAGCTGCATGGCGGCGTTGTCCACATACATGTGGCTCAGTTCAACATCCGGATAATCCTTCGCCAGCTCTTCCATAATCTCGCGCCACAGCACGGTAACTTCCAGCACGTTCGCCTTGTCGACGGAGCAAAGCTTGCCATTACGTTTTTGCGCAGCTTCAAATGCCACTTTACCGATACGTCGAATCTCGGACTCACAATAGACATAAGTGTTGTAGCCCTGACGCTCGCCGTTTTCCAGCTCACGCACACCGCGAGGCTGACCGAAATAGATACCACCGGTCAGCTCCCGGACAATCAAAATATCCAGACCGGATACGACCTCCGGCTTCAGCGTCGAGGCACTGGCAAGCTGAGGATACAGAATCGCCGGACGCAGGTTACCGAACAGCTCCAGATTGGAACGCAGACCCAGCAGACCTTTTTCCGGACGAATGGCCATATCCAGATCGTCCCACTTGGGACCACCCACGGCACCCAGTAATATCGCGTCCGCCGCTTTCGCCTTCTCCAGCGTAGACTCGGGCAGAGGCACACCGTCCGCGTCGATGGCGGCACCGCCAACCAAAGCCGAATCCACATCCAGGCCCAGCGCCATGGATTCATTTACCCGCGCCAGCACGCGCTCGGCTTCAGCAACAATCTCGGGGCCGATTCCGTCTCCGGGCAATAAAAGTACTTTCTTGGACATAATCTGTATTCCTGTCGTTAGGGCTGAATGGCATCAAACAGCCAGGGAGCCTGATTCTTTCTACGCACCTCGTATTCACGAATAGCGTCTGCATCTTCGAGTGTGACACCAATGTCATCCAGTCCATTCATCAAGCAATGCTTGCGAAAGGCGTCGACTTCAAATTCAAAGCGTTCACCGGAGGGGGTCACCACAACTTGTTCGCCCAGATCGATCGTCAACTCATACCCTTCCGTTGACTCCACCTCATTAAACAGCTGGTCGACAATGGCCTCGTCCAGTACCACGGGCAGAATGCCGTTCTTGAAACAGTTATTGAAAAAGATATCCGCAAAGCTCGGCGCAATGACACAGCGAAAGCCATAGTCATCCAGAGCCCAGGGCGCATGCTCCCGGGACGAACCACAACCGAAGTTCTGTCGCGCCAGCAGCACACTGGAGCCCTGATAACGCGACTGATTCAAGACAAAGTCTTTGTTGAGTGGCCGACCTTCACAACTTTGATCCGGTTTGCCTTCGTCCAGATAGCGGAGCTCATCAAACAAGTTCTTGCCGAAGCCCGTACGCTTGATGGACTTCAAAAACTGCTTGGGAATAATCATGTCGGTATCGACGTTGGCGCGATCCATCGGCGCAACCAGGCCGGTCATACTGGTAAATTTTTTCATCTTGCTATTCTCCGGAAGCCATCAACTCACGCACATCAACAAAGTGGCCTGACACCGCAGCGGCGGCCGCCATAGCGGGACTCACCAGATGTGTCCGGCCACCAAAACCCTGGCGCCCTTCAAAGTTACGGTTCGAGGTGGACGCACAATGCTCGCCCTGCCCCAGTTTGTCGGCATTCATTGCCAGACACATGGAACACCCGGGCTCACGCCATTCCAAACCGGCCTCAATAAAGATCTTGTCCAAACCTTCTTTCTCCGCCTGTGCTTTAACCAGACCGGAACCAGGCACCACCAGCGCCTGCTTAAGAGAAGCCGCGACTTTGCGCCCTTTGACGACGTCCGCGGCAGCGCGCAGATCTTCGATACGGGAATTGGTGCAAGAGCCGATAAAGACACGATCCAGCTGAATATCGCCAATCGGCATGTTCGCCTTTAACCCCATATAGTGAAGCGCACGCTCGATACCTTCTTTTTTGACCGGATCGGATTCCTTGGCAGGATCCGGAACATTGTTATCGACCGGCAATACCATCTCCGGCGACGTTCCCCAGGTCACTTGTGGCTTGATACTCGGACCGTCCAGCTCCACCACTTTGTCGAACTCGGCACCCGCATCACTGTGCAGATCCGACCAATTTTCAACTGCACGCTCCCAGAGCTCACCTTTCGGTGCATAGGGTCGACCTTTGACATAATCGATGGTGGTTTGGTCCACAGCGATCAAACCGGCACGTGCGCCCGCCTCGATGGCCATGTTACACACGGTCATTCGGCCTTCCATCGACAATGCCTGAATGGCTTCACCACCAAACTCAATGGCATAGCCGGTACCGCCAGCCGTGCCGATTTCGCCAATGATGGCCAGAATAATATCTTTCGCGGTAATACCCGGTGCGACGTTACCATTGACCCGCACCAGCATGTTCTTCATTTTTTTCTGAATCAGAGTCTGCGTGGCCAGCACGTGCTCGACTTCCGAGGTGCCGATACCATGTGCCAATGCACCAAAGGCACCATGGGTTGAGGTATGGGAATCTCCGCACACGACTGTCATGCCCGGCAAGGTAGCACCCTGCTCCGGCCCGATAACATGCACAATGCCCTGACGCTGATCCAGCATCTTGAATTCCAGAATGCCGAACTCATCGCAGTTGTCGTCGAGGGTTTTTACCTGAATTTTGGAAACCGGATCCTCAATACCATCCACTCCGGACTCACGAGCCGTCGTCGGTACGTTGTGATCCGGCGTCGCCAGATTGGCATCGATGCGCCAGGGTTTACGCCCGGCGATACGCAGACCCTCAAAGGCCTGTGGTGAGGTCACCTCGTGCAGAAGCTGACGATCGATATAGATCAATGCCGAGCCATCCTCACGCTGCTTGACCACATGCGCGTCCCAAAGTTTGTCGTATAGTGTTTTTGCCGCCATGTTCGCTCTCTCTCAAACATTCCAACGCGTCACGCGTTTTTAGAATGTGTTAATGGTAAGTCTGACCAACAAATAAAACAAATTCATATTTTTTATCTATACCATTCCATTTTGGAATGTCAGAATACACGATCCGTTTCTGATCAGGAGGTTGTCTCCATGGACATTGATGCCATGCTCGCCTTTGTCACCATCGTCAACACCGGTTCATTCTCGGCAGCGGCGAAAAAGCTCCATATTACGCAGCCGGCCATCAGCAAACGCATCCACAATCTGGAGCAGCGACTCAATATCAAACTGTTCGAGCGCCTGCAGCGGGAGATCAAACTCACCGAGGCCGGCAACACCCTGCTGCCTCATGCCCGGGCGATTCTGCATGAGTTCGACAACGCCAAAACAGCGGTCAAAGATCTGGATCAGCGCACCAGCGGCCCGCTCCGCATCGTCGCGAGCCATCACATTGGCCTGCACCGATTGCCAATGATATTGCGCGACTTCAGCCAGCGCTTTCCCGAGGTTGATCTACAGCTGATTTTTCTCGACTCGGAAAGCGCCTATGCCCTGCTTCAGGACAACTCGGCAGATCTGGCCTTTATTACCATTCCTGATGTCATTCGGGACGAATACGAATGCCACCTGACCTGGGACGACCCCATGAGTTTCATCTGCGGCAAAGCCCACCCCCTCGCCGAACTTGAACAGGTCAGCCCACGCGACCTGGCACGCTACAACGCCATCCTGCCCTCTGAAAGCACCCTGACCTATCGCGTGGTCGAAACCATCTTCAAGCAACATCGATTAAAGCTCAAAGCCAGCATTCCTACCAACTATCTGGAAACCATGAAGATGATGGCATCGGTGGGCATGGGTTGGAGCGTATTGCCCAACACCATGATTGAAGAAGACCTGAAGGTACTGGCGCTTGAAAAGCCCAAGCTCAGCAGACGACTGGGCGCTATCAGTTTTCGCAAGAAGACCCTGGGCAATGCAGCGCGCGCGTTTATCAATACCGCTGAAACGGTGTGGGGAAAGCTCTAGCCAACAACCGGGACACCGCTATCAGGCGCGGTGTTCCTGCTCCAGATACTCATGACTTTGCATCTCAAGCAGACGACTCTCGGTACGCTCAAATTCAAAGCCAAGACGCCCGCCCTCATACAGTTCATGAATCGGGGCTTCCGCTGAAATGATGAGCTTGACGCTACGATCATAGAATTCGTCAATCAGGTTAATGAATCGTCGGGCCTGATCGTCCGTATCCGCCCCCATTTTCGGCACATTGCTGAGGATCACGGCGTGGAATTCCCGCGCCAATTCAATATAGTCGTTCTGGCTGCGTGGGCCGTCGCAAAGCTCTTTAAAATCGAACCAGACAATATCGTCCGCATGCCGACGCGCAGTCAGTTCGCGCCCGTTGATTTCCAGCTCCAGGTCATGACTGCCCGCTTCGACAGCAAGCTGGCGAAAATACTTTTCCAGATTCAGCGTCGCCGCTTCATCGAGCGGATAGTGATACAACTCCGCCTGTTCCAGGGTTCGCAAACGGTAGTCATTACCGCCGTCGACATTGACCACTTCAGTATGCTGTTTCACAAGTTCAATAGCAGGCAGAAATCGTGCGCGCTGTAATCCATCCTTGTAGAGACCGTCTGGAACAATATTCGAGGTACATACCAGCGACACGCCGTTCTTGAAGAGTTCATCCAGCAGACCGGCCAGAATCATGGCATCACCAATATCGGATACAAAAAACTCGTCAAAACAAATGATGCGGGTTTCATCACTGAGTTTTTTCGCGACAACGACCAAGGGATTTTTCTGGTCCTGCAACTGTTTGAGTTCATTGTGGACGCGTTGCATAAAGCGGTGAAAGTGAATCCGCATCTTCTGTTTGAAAGGCAGACTTTCGTAAAAGTTGTCCATCAAATAGGTTTTGCCGCGTCCGACACCACCCCAGAAATACAGGCCCTTGATGGGCACAGGCTGCTTTTTCCGGAACTTATTGAATAACTTGCCGGCCTGGCGCTCCCGCTCTTTCTGGTCCTCAATCAGGCTCTCATAGAGGGTCTGCAATTTATCCACCGCCATCTGTTGGGCGGGATCCTTAACGAAACCTTCCTTTTCCAGGTCACGTAGATAACGTTGCAATGGCGATAGAGGCGTTGCCGATGGCATGATTCACTGATTCCTGATCTGATAACACATACGCTGAAACCCGGAAGCACCCGGATTTAGCCGGCGCATATTTTGCCGTGTTCACTGTTTAAAGGCCAATTTTTCTGGGAATGCAGCCACACAGCACGGACTCGGGATTTGATCAAGCTGCGCTATTGTCTTCCACGGCAATCAGTTTTAGTATCGAGAACGTTTGAGAACGCAAGCTGGCAGCCAACAACTCCTACACGCCCCTTGCGATAGAACATGACTCCACTGAAAACCAGCGATAAAAGAGTAGATCCGTGAGCGAGATGACCATCCAAATTCTGTCAGGCATTGGCCTGTTTTTTCTCGGCGTACTGATTGGCGCCGTTTTCCACCGTTCCTTCCAGGGCGAAGCCAGCAAGAACAAACGTCTGGAACAAAAACTGGCGGAACTCCAGGACACGCATACCAAATACCAGGCGGAAGTCAGCGCCCATTTCATGGAAACCGCCAAAAAAGTGCAAACCCTCAACAACAGCTATCGTGAGGTGCACGCACAATTGGCCAAAGGTGCCAGCCGCCTGTGCAGCGACGATGAGGTCGATGATTTTCTGGCTATCAGTTTCGATTCGGATCAGCAGAAAAAAGCGCCCTCACTGGAAGAGAAAGATGGTGCCTACAGCCCGCCAATGGATTATGCCCCCAAGGAAAGTCCCGACGCGGAAGGCACCCTGTCTGAAAAGTACGGGCTCAAGAGCTCCGAAGAAGAACAGCCCGATCCTGAAGCACCCCTCGAGCCTATTCACGAAACACAGGCAAAACCACAGGCCTCCTGACACGAACGGGTTTCCCAGAGTGCCTGCTGACCGGCGGGCACTGGCACCTCCACTCTCTCCAACACTGCTTTATCCTGATCTCAGTGTCATTCGCGGATTCGCTCACCCATCGTATTCTTGCTCACTTCAAAGGAGCATTAGTATCCTTTTTTTAGCAAAAAGCGTAGTATTAACCCATTCAGACAAAGCGCAATAGAAGTGAGATCAAGACAATGGAGCAAGAACTCGCCGACGAACAACGCGTACTGGGCGAAGCCCTCAAAAATGCGCTCAAGCGTATGGGCATCACCCAGAAAGACTGCGAAGCGATTGTTGGCTTATCCAAGTCGCACCTCAGAACCATTCTGCAACAGGGCATTAATCCCTACTCGAAAACCGGCGAATTGTGTCTTCTGGTGATTCGTATCTACCGATCGCTTTATGCGCTGGTCGGTGGCAATCAGGAACACATGAAACACTGGATGCACAGCCCTAATCGTGCATTTGGCGAACAGGCACCCGTGGAACGCATGAAGCAGATTGACGGCCTGACTGAAGTCTTGCGCTATTGCGATGCCATGCGCGCAAAAGTCTGATGATCCGGGCCGAGGACATTCATGCCATCAATACGCTGGCCAAGCGCATGGTGGAAAACCAGCAAAAAAGCGCCAGTCTCGAATTAGTGGGCTTTGACGCAGACAAGCATGACATTCTGGAATCCATGCTGGAGTCCACCAAACCACCCATTGATGAAGCACTCGCCAGACGCCATTACCTGATCAAAACCCCGTTCCGCTACCCGCCTCTGGCCTACGGTAGCCGCTTTGGGCAAAAGCATGAACGCGGCATTTTTTATGCGAGTCTCAGCGAACACTGCCTGTTATGTGAAGTGGCTTACTATCGCTTTGTTTTCATCGACGACATGGCCACACCGTTTGCCGAAGCCATCGTCACGGAACACACCTTGTTTAACGTGCGTATCGAGAGCCAGTCCGCCCTGTTTCTTGATCAGGGACGCTTTGACGCAGAACGGGAAACCTGGACAGACCCACAACGCTACGAAGCCTGCCAGAAGATGGGAACCGAAGCGCGGAAGCGCCAGATCGACGTAATTCAATACTACTCGGCACGCTCCCCCAAACGCGGACGCAACCTCGCGGTATTGAATCATGAAGCTATCCAGGGCACACCGCGAAACCTGCAATCGGTGCGCTGCTCGGTATTTGGGGATCAGGTCCACTTTCTGAACCTGAACACTCATAAAAGCACCAGTCTGAACCGGGAACTATTCAGCCTTGACGGTAAACTGCCAAGGCCAAGTGAGTAGCTTATGTGGATGACAAGATTTTGGCTCGATTGTTTCTAAAGCGGACACCTACTCGGTACGCTTTACTGCAAGCTCGTTTGGGAGAATAGAATGACAAAAAATGCATTCGCGTTTCTAATGTTTTTCCTCGTGGCTTGCTCTAATCATTCAGAACAGGAATGGAAAGTAATATCTATCGGTGAAACCAAGTTCCAAATAACTATTCCAAACGATTTCGAGTCTGAGTATTCCGCTCGAAAGATAGGAAAAGATCTCATAGATCATAGGTTCTATGCGTCTAATAAATCAGGTAGCCGTAATATAGTTATTGGGATCACCGAATATCCAGATCAATATGGACAAGTACCCCAGGAGATATCACTAAGTTGTGACCCTTCAGGGAACAGTCCATTAAACCTTACTATTCAATCCGAACAAGCGGTGACCATTCTCGGCCAAAAAACTAAATTGATCACCTGTGTTTCAGATGAGGCTAACGTTTACATTACATCCTTGTTTAAAAATTACAGTCATTTTACATTGGTAGTCAGTGATCACAGTGCACAGGAGAGCTTTGACTTGGGGCATTTTTTAAAAGGCCTTTTGTATCAACAATAACAAATCGGATAAAAAGAATAGCATGGCTGCCGTGGCCAAAAAGACTTGGCCAATACGGTTTGGATAATTTAGCAAAGTGCAGGAGACATGGATGGAAAGGCAGTGGTGGTATTCGGAAAAAGAAGAGCAGCATGGGCCGATCCCTGAATCTGACTTGATTCAGTTAATCGTATCGCAAACCTTGGGTCCTCAGACTCTGGTATGGTCAGATGATATGAGTCAATGGGAATGTCTCAAGTCGCTTCCAGAGTTGGCTCAACATTTTCCGCAGACGCCTCCTCCCTTACCAAAGGAGCAAAAATCGTCATTCGGAGATGATTTCAGCGCATTGTCAGTTGCTGGAGCATGGCGTCGATTTATCGCGCGGCTCATAGATTTGTGGGTTATTGGTATTCCCATTGGGCTGATTACTGGGATGCTCTTGGGAATGTATTCCATTGAATCGTTGAACTGGATGTACGAAGAGGGAAGCGAGTTCAAACTAAGTGTAATACTTTTACCTGTAGTGTTGTTGGTCGAGTGGATTTTTTACTGCCTTTTTAGCGCTACCCCAGGTAAGGCTATATTGGGGATTTTGGTAGTCGACATGCGCGGCCATAAACTCTCCCGAGCCGGCTATGCTAAACGCTTGCTGCTTCTTTGGCCTCAAGGGTTGGCTATAGGAATTCCTCTGCTTAACTTTATAGCTTTCGTCATCCAATATCGAAAGGTTAATGCCAACCAATCTACTAGTTACGACGAATCCCTTGCCGTAGTTCGTGCTAGACCTATGGGCTGGCTCAGAACCATAGGTGCCACGGTCTTAGGAATTGTGCTTTTTTCGGCAGCCGCGTCATTAAATTATTTTGTTAAAAAACAAGAGATTCTGCTACAAGAGGGTCTCGCATGGGTTAACCCGGTGACCCAAATTGAAACCCAACTTCCGCCTGGTTGGCTTGTCACCGCCGGCGAGAATACAGACAAGCAACCAGTCTATTTTTTCACGTCTACACAAGCGCCTGTGATGGCAGTATTTGCCGAGGAAAGCGCCCCAGGGTATTCCCTTCGCGATTACAGCGAACTTTGGGTGAAGGCAGTTGCGGATCAGATGAGCTATCCGAACGAAGGAAAATTGAAGAGAGTTCTTCACCATGTGGGGTTAATTTATAAAGGACATGTCACCTACGATCCAACACAACGAACGGAAGCTTATATAGTTAGAACCGATGATGCATTCTGGCGCGTGGTACTGCTAGCCGAAAATGATATTGATCCGATCAGTTATGACGCTAATAGAGTTCGCGAGATGTTACTGAAAACCTTATCCGGTTCGCATCGCCCGGATATTTAATTATGGCAGCTCAAAGTTTGACGAAATAGAACTTATTCTAATGGTCATTTTCTTAGAGTCGTAACTCATTCGTTTCCATTGCGGACCTTATCCCAACCAATAGATTGCTAACCGCTTTTGGAGAAAAAGGACTTGAAATATTTTCTATCCCCTCAGTCGTCATCCTTTGGCTTGACCAAAGGATCCAGAATGGCTGGATATTGATCTAACCACTGAGGATTGGCTCTGTTGATCAACTCAATCTTCCACTGTCTCTTCCAGTTTTTCAGACGCTTTTCCCGGCGTATTGCCGATTCTGCATAGGCATGCTGCTCAAAATAGACAAGGTTGTGTACTGAGTATTTAGAGGTAAAGCCTTCCACAACGCTGTTTTTATGCTGCCAAACGCGCTTGATCAAATCTGATGTGACTCCCACATAGAGGGTGCCATTTTTTGTGGATGCCAGGATATAGACATATAACGCCTTCTGCATCTCGCCTCCTTCCATGGATCCTTCGGTCAAGCCGAAGGATGACGTATGTCATGACAATGTGATTAGGGGGGGGGGATAATCTCATATACAACAGGAAAGATTAGTGCATTCGCACAGTCTGACATCACGTTCGCTTTGCCTCAAACTCAGTCCCTACCTGATTGGCGTTCTCCGTATCCCAGCGGAGTTTAGGGGCGAGAACTAACAATAGCCCTCACACCGGATTATCAATATCCACAAATTCAAAATCGATATCGAACTGCTGGCTTAGTTTGGCACCAAGAGCCTGTACACCATAGCGTTCGGTGGCGTGATGGCCGGCTGAGAAATAATGCACGCCGGTTTCCCGGGCAATGTGAAACGTGGGTTCAGAAATCTCTCCGCTCAAATAGGCGTCTACGCCAAGATCCACCGCTTGGGAGATCATGCCCTGCGCCGCACCGGTGCACCAGGCAATGGTTTCGATGGTTTCTTCGTCATGGCCAATATGAAGGCAATCACGCTGCAGTCGTTCTTTGATCAGCTCGGCAAAGGCTCCCGCACTCATTGGTTTGGCCAGTCGGCCTCGCAAGCCAACACTGGAGGGATCGCCAGGCACCATCGGGCCTTCCTCAATCAAGTCCAGCTTGTCGGCCAACTGCACGTTGTTCCCCACTTCGGCATGGACATCAAGGGGCAAGTGGTAAGCCAACAGACTGACATCATGCGCTAGCAGCGCCTTGATACGCTTTTGTTTAATGCCGGTAATGCTGGCTGATTCCCCCTTCCAGAAATAACCGTGATGCACTAATACCAGATCAGCCTTGCGGGCAATGGCGGCATCGATCAGGGCCTGAGAAGCTGTCACCCCGCCGACAATCCTGCGCACACTGGCCCCGCCCTCTACCTGCAAACCATTGGGGCAATAATCCTTGATGCGGGCACTTTGCAGGTAGTCATCACAGAATGACACCAACTCGCTTAAGGCAACCATGCGGTTATTCTCCTTTGGTGATCAGAGCAAGGGTTTCAGGGCCGCGAGCAAGCGCGCGTTGTCCTCTGCCAGCCCCACCGTGAGTCGCAGGCATTCCTTGAGAGAAGGATGCGCGCCATCGAGACACTTGATCAGAATACCCGCCTGTTTTAGCGATTCAAACACATCGCGGGCCGAAGCCTTGAGGCAGCGTACCAGTATGAAATTGGCTTCGCTTGGAAAGGTCTCAATGGAATCAATTTGCTGTAACTGGGCAAACAGAGCATCACGTTCCTGTAGCAGAAGCGAGGTTTGTTGCTCAAGTGTGGCGTAATGCTTGAGCGCAAACGCCACACTGGCCTGGGTCAGCACATTGATGTTGTAGGGTAAGCGGATCTTATTGAATTGAGTCAGCCATGCTTCGGCGCCCACAAGAAAACCAAGACGCAATCCGGCCAGCCCTACCTTCGAGAAGGTGCGCATCACCACAACATTGTCATATTCGGCACAGAGCGCCAGCAGATCGGAATCCGTAAATGCCAGATAGGCTTCATCCAGCACCACCAGCCCTTTGCTGGCTTCGATGATGGAACGAACATCCTGCTCGGCAAAGACATTGCCGGTGGGGTTGTTGGGTACGGCAAGAAAAATCACTGCAGGATCATGCTGCTCGATGGCGTCGAGAAACGCACCTAAGTCTAGGCTGAAATCGGCTGCCAGAGGCACGCCCTGATATGGCATCCCCACAAAGCGGGCAATCATGCCATACATGACGAAGCCCGGTTCCGGCGCCATCACGCAACGCTTTTCGTTCGCCAGAGACATGGCGATAATCTGAATTAACTCATCCGAGCCATTGCCAAAAATAATATCCAGCTTGCTGTCGCATTTTTGCTGAAGCGTATCCAGATCCATTAATTCTCTTAGCGCCTCTTTAACGGCGCGCGCTTCCGGATCCGGATAGCGATTGGCGGCCACGGTATCCAGCTGGGCTTTCCACTCATCCATCAATTCACCGGGCCAGGCATTGGGGTTTTCCATGGCATCGAGCTTGAGCATGTCGCCGGGGTCCGGCACATGATAGGAAGATAAGGACTGGATCTCGGGTCGAACCAGATCCGCTATCAGGCGATCACGCTGCTCACTCATCCCCACTCTCCTTGATTGGCTTGATTCGATACTCCGCCGACCTGGCGTGAGCGGTCAGACTCTCACCGCGAGCCAGCACCGATGCTACCTTGCCCTGATCGCTGGCACCCTGCTCGGAAAAGTAAAGAATCGATGAGCGTTTCTGAAAATCATAAACCCCCAGCGGCGATGAAAATCGCGCCGTCCCGGAGGTGGGCAGAACGTGATTGGGTCCGGCACAGTAGTCGCCCAATGCTTCCGCCGTGTAACGGCCCATGAAGATGGCGCCGGCGTGGCGAATCAAGGGTAGCAAAGACTCAGGATCAGCGACGGACAATTCCAGGTGTTCCGGTGCAATGCGATTGCTCACCTCTGCGGCCTGCTCCAGATTATCCACCAGAATCAGCGCAGCGCGCCCCACCAGAGATGCTTCGATAATGGTTTGACGTTCCATGGTCGGCAGCAGGCGCTCGATGCTTGCCTGCACCTTATTGAGATAGTCCGCATCTGTCGCGATCAGAATCGGCTGCGCATTCTCATCGTGCTCTGCCTGTGAGAACAGGTCCATGGCGATCCAGTCCGGATCGGTCTCGCCGTCACAAATCACCAGAATTTCGGATGGACCGGCGATCATGTCTATGCCCACCGTGCCGAATACCTCGCGCTTGGCCGTCGCCACAAAAATATTACCCGGACCCACAATTTTATCGACGGCGGGAACGGTCTCGGTACCGTAGGCCAGTGCCGCTACCGCCTGAGCTCCGCCAATTGTGAACACGCGATCCACACCGGCCAGCGCGGCGGCCGCCAGTACCAGCTCGTTCACCTCGCCGCGCGGGGTTGGCACCACCATAATCACTTCCGACACGCCAGCCACTTTCGCTGGAATGGCGTTCATCAACACCGACGAAGGATACGAAGCCTTTCCGCCGGGCACATAGAGCCCTGCTCTATCCAAAGGCAACACTCGCTGTCCGAGCACAGTGCCGTCAGATTCTTCATACTGCCAAGAATCCTGCTTTTGCTTCTCGTGGTAGGAACGAACCCTGGCCGCGGCGGTTTCCAGCGCCTGACGCTGATCATCCGGCAAGCCTTCCAGCGACGCCTGTAAACGCGACTGGGGTATCTCCAGCTCACTGGCGGATGCCAGATCCAGCTGATCGAATTTGCAGGTGTAGCGCAAGAGTGCAGCATCTCCCTCCGCACGCACTTCAGCAAGAATACCGCGAACCGTTTCGTGAACACTGGCGTCCAGTTGCTCGTCCCAGGCAACCAGCTGCTTTAGGCGTTCATCGAAATCGGCATCAGAAAAGCTAAGTCTTTGAATATCCACCATCGGGTTTTTCTCTCGATTCAAACCGGTTAGGAAGCGCGTTGACGATCAACTGCGTCGGACAACTGGGAAATGATTGGCTGAATCGCCGCATGCTTCATTTTCATGGAGGAGCGATTCACGACCAGACGCGTACTGATCGTATGAATTTCTTCCCGGGGCTCCAAGCCATTGGCTTTCAGGGTGTTGCCGGTATCAACGATGTCGACAATCTCATCGGCCAGACCCAGAATCGGCGCCAGCTCCATCGCTCCGTACAGTTTGATGATATCCGTTTGAATGCCCTGGCTGGCGTAGTAATCCTTGGCGAGATTCACGAACTTGGTCGCCACCTTGATGCGCCCTTTGGGACTGACCGCCCCCTTCTTCGCCGCAGTCATCAAGCGGCAGCGGGCAATATTCAGATCCAGGGGCTCATACAGGCCTTCCGCACCATGCTCCATCAATACATCTTTGCCGGTCACACCCAGATCGGCACCGCCATACTGCACATAGGCAGGCACGTCAGTGGCACGAATAATAATGAGCTTTACCGCATCATCCGTGGTATCAAAAATAAGCTTGCGACTGGAACTCACATCTTCCAGTGGTTCAATACCGGCTTTCTTCAGCAGCGGCAGGGTTTCTTTCAGGATTCGCCCTTTTGACAGAGCAATAATCAAATTCTGAGACATGTCCAATCCAATTCTTAGGTCTTCGGGATTGCGTAACCCGCATTAACTCGGCAGTCGCTGGATGCGCGCACCCAGTAATTGCAACTTTTCCTCAATACATTCGTAGCCGCGATCAATATGGTAAATCCGGTCTACCAGGGTATCCCCCTCGGCGACCAGGCCCGCGATCACCAGACAGGCCGAAGCACGCAGATCCGTGGCCATAATCGGGGCTGCATTCAGGTGATCCACACCCGTGATGATCGCGGTGTTGCCTTCCAGCTTGATATCCGCGCCCATGCGTTGCAGCTCATGTATGTGCATAAAGCGGTTCTCGAACACTGTCTCGGTTACCGAACCGGTGCCTTCAGCGACACAATTCATGGACACAAATTGCGCCTGCATATCCGTGGGAAAGCCGGGAAAAGGCGCGGTTTTCAATGAAACCGCTTTGGGACGTTTGCCTTTCATGTCCAACTCGATCCAGTCTTCTCCGATGGTGATTTCCGCACCCGCTTCACGCAACTTTGCCAGTACCGCATCAAGCAAGTCTGCTTTGGTGTCTTTCAGCTTTACGCGCCCACGAGTGGCCGCCGCAGCCACCAGATAGGTGCCTGTTTCCACCCTGTCCGGCAAGACATCGTAGTGACAACCTTTCAAGGATTCGACACCATGAATTTCAATCGTGGCGGTTCCATGTCCGCGGACATCCGCGCCCATCTTGATCAGGCATTCTGCCAGATCGACCACTTCAGGCTCTCGCGCCGCGTTTTTCAGCACCGTTACCCCGTCAGCGAGTGCTGCCGCCATCATCAGGTTTTCGGTTCCGGTTACAGTGACCGTATCAAAGAAAATATTGGCACCTTTCAGGCGGCCGTCGCAGCGGGCCTTGATGTAACCATCCTCAACCACAATGTCTGCGCCCATGGCTTCCAGACCGCGCAAGTGCAGATCAACAGGACGACTTCCAATGGCACAACCACCCGGAAGCGACACTTCCGCCTTGCCGAAATGTGCCAGCAGAGGGCCCAGCACCAGAATCGACGCCCGCATGGTGCGTACCAGCTCATAGGGGGCGGTGAGTTCCTTGATGGTGAGCGCATTGATCTCGACGCTCATTTTCTCGTCGATCAACAACTCCACACCCATTCGCCCCATCAACTCGATCATGGTTGTAATATCGTGTAAATGCGGAAGATTACCGACGGTCACGGGCTCATCTGCCAACAGGGCAGCCGCCAGAATCGGCAGCGCCGCATTTTTTGCACCGGATATGCGAATCTCACCATCCAGCTGGACACCACCGCCAATTACTAATTTATCCACCGTTCAGATCCTGTTTTGTCTGTTACGTGACCAGGCAACGTGCTTCCCGACCACCAAAAAGATGTCCCCTTCGCTGCCGCGATCAGTTTTGTGCAGCAAACTCTTCGGGGGTGAAGGTTTTGATCACAACCGCATGAATACTGCCGTCAGCTATCTGTTGGTTCAAACAACCATAGATCAATTGTTGACGCTTCACCGCATTCAGGTCGGCAAAGACTTCACCAACGGCACGAACCATGTATTGGTAACCGTCGGTCTCCACCACTACGTCCACATTATCCAGCTGATCGGAAATAAGCTTTTCAACGTCTTGCGCTTGCATAGAACTGTTCTCTTGATTGATGCTGAGTAAACACTGCCTGCTGCTCTCATCCTGTGTGCAAGGAGCTGTGTCGCAGGAGGGGGCGGCTATGATACAGGATTCGCCCAATCCACTAAAGCGGGGGCAACAAGAAATAAGGATTTGAAACAGGCCCGGGAAAGCTTAGGATCAGCTGGAGAAAATAGATTCCAAACCACCTACACGCGCCATATCAAAAAGCTTCGGCGGCATGGAACGAATATGGAGCTGGCACTCCTGATCGCTGGCTGCTCGCAATACACAGAGGAGCAAGGACAACACAGCACTGCTAACGGTCTGGAATTGCTCCAGATCCAATGTCAGGGCATTGCCCGCATGCGCCCGCACTTCCTTTTCCAGAGAACGCCGTAATCCCGGCAAGGCATCCAGGCGACACTCTCCCTCTAGACACACAGCGCCGTCATCACCATGACGAATGGTATACACAATCAGCCTTCCTTGGGTTGTTCAATGTCGAGCTCGACGCTCCAGCCATCAATTACCGCGTCAATATTGCCGCGCTCGGCACGCATCTGGGTTTCAAAGCGGTCGCGGAACGCCAGCCCCACATTCACACCAAATACGATGACGTTTTCCATCAACCACTGACCCTCGTCAGTTTTGTACATGGAATAGATAACCGGGTAGATATTGCCGTTATCCGACACCACTTCCAGATCAACACTGGCGCGCTTGTCGCTTCGGCTGTTAATGGCTGCCTTGGTCACTCGAATCTCGAAGGTACCGCTCTCAACAAGCGTTTTGGCATAGGTTTCAAACAGACTCTGCTTGAAAGTATCGACAAAACGGTTGCGCTGATCCTTGCTAGCCTTGCGGGCATACTTTCCCATGACGCGCGCAGCAATACGGCGAAAATCAACGATCTTGGTCAGAGCCTGATCCATGTTGTTGTAAAAACGCTGGGGATCTGTCTCGAAATACTCCTTCTCTTCATTGAAGTAAACGACAAGTTCCTTGACGTTCGTTTCAACCGTCAGCCGAACTTCATCGGCCTGGTCATCAGCAAACGCCACTTGAGAAACGACGAGAAGCGCCCCCATTAAAAGCGATAAGCATCTTGTAACTGGATTCAATGTTGACATCTCACTATTCCGGCATCACTCGCTTCGACATAGATCAAAGCTGCAATTAAAAGTCTGCTTGCCCGGACGCAAAGGCGCCGATCAGCTTCTCTAGATTCAGGGCCGACTGGGTATCGAAAATCGTATCACCTTCACGCAGGAATTCTTCATCGGCACCAACACTGACGGACACATATTTCTCGCCCAGCAAACCGGCAGTCTGAATTGACGCCACGCTGTCGGTGGAAAGATTATCGACCTCTTTATAAATCTCCATTTCCACCAGCGCACTGTAACTTTCCTTGTCGAGGGAAATGTCACTCACTTTTCCGATGGTGACCCCTGCCATGGACACGCGACCACGAACCGATAACCCCCCAAGGTCATCAAACTGGGCATATACCCGATAGGTTTCCCGCTGACTATCCGTTGATAGACCACTGACCTGGAGCGCCAGAAAAACCAGCGCTGCAAATCCCAGCATCATAAAAACACCAACGGCTATTTCTACTGTCCTTTGATACATTCGAATCCCGCTCTACATTCCGTCAATCAAACCTGCGTCCATCTACCTGAATAGAACCAGTACAACGCACATTGTTTCATTTTTTTTGTAACATTTTTTATTGTCGGTCTCAGGCCCGAGGCCCAACCGAAAACATAGAATCTCCGCTGCCAAATTGCCAGTAAAATCTGCTCAGCCAAACATCACTGCCGTGAGGAGAAAATCCAATCCCAATACCGATAGTGACGAATATACCACCGTCTTGGTGGTCGCAATACTGATACCCTCTGAGGTCGGTACCAGATCATAGCCCTGAAACACCGCAATCCAGCTGCACACCAGACCAAATACCACCGCCTTGATCATGCCGTTCATGACGTCCTCGGTAAAATCCACCGAACTTTGCATATTGGCCCAGAACGAGCCCTCATATACGCCGAGCCAATCAACGCTCACCAGCAAACCACCAAACACGCCCACGGCACTGAATATGGCTGCCAACAAAGGCATGGAAATAAAACCGGCCCATAATCTCGGAGCAATCACTCGTTTCAGGGGATCGACCCCCATCATTTCCATGCTGGTTAACTGCTCAGTGGCTTTCATTAAACCAATTTCGGCGGTAAGCGCAGAACCCGCGCGTCCCGCAAACAACAAGGCTGTAACAACCGGCCCTAGCTCGCGAACCAGCGTCAACGCGACCATTTGGCCGACTGCCTGTTCGGAGCCATAGTCAACGAGGATATTGTAACCCTGCAAACCCAAAACCATGCCGATGAAGAGACCTGACACCACGATAATAATCAGCGATAGAATGCCGACTTTGTAGATCTGCACGCTCAGCAAATGCAATCCGGCCAAATTCGGTCGCAGACCAAATACCGCTCGTAACAGAAACAGCCCGGCCCGCCCGATCGTTGAGGCGAACTCCAGCCCCTGACGACCGGTTTTACTTAGAAAATCTAACACTAACGCTTACCTGCTTAGACGCCATATGCATCGTCTGGATGAAATATCAAAGAGTCTCTGTGTTGCATCTGCAACCAAACCACCACTCATCCCAATAAATCCTGATGGTAGTCACCTGCCGGGTAATGAAAGGGTACCGGACCATCTGGCAGGCCATTAAGAAACTGTTTCACCAAAGGTGAACCTGACTTCTTGAGATCTGCAGGCGTGCCTTCACCGATTACCCGGCCATCGGCGATGATAATCACGTGATCACAGATACTGAGGGATTCAGCGATATCATGGGATACCAGCACACTGGTTAAACCCAAGGCATCATTCAACAAACGAATCAGCTGCACCAGTACCCCCATGGCAATGGGATCCTGCCCGGCGAAGGGCTCATCATACATAATGAGTTCGGGATCCATCGCAATCGTTCGAGCCAGCGCAATTCGTCGTGTCATACCTCCAGACAATTCAGAAGGCATCAGGTCCCGCGCACCACGCAAGCCCACCGCATGCAGCTTCATAATCACGATGTCGCGGATCATATCTTCAGGAAGCTTGGTATGGGCCCGCAGAGGAAAAGCCACATTTTCAAAGACACTCAAATCAGAAAACAGAGCTCCGCTTTGAAACAGCATGCCCATGCGAGTTCGAGCCTCAAACAGTTCTTTCCGGGAAAGGCGATGAATATCGTCGCCATCAACCAGAATTCTGCCCGAGTCTGGACGTAGCTGCCCGGCAATCAGTTTCAGCAAGGTGGTTTTACCAATACCACTCGGACCCATGATCGCTGTGACTTTTCCTCGGGGAATACTCAGCGAAACATCATTAAATATGCTCCGGTACCCTCGCGAAAAGCTCATATTCTCGATCTGGATGTAAGCGTCCACTGAATCAATCCCTGCAATCAACTGGTGGGCTATTTAATCAAAGCTGATTCCACGAGCCAACAGGTTTTGGGAATTTTTACATAGCTTTCATCAAACTCGTTGTGCAATACATTTCAGCACAAGCACGCAACTGCGATATGAAAGACTTGAATAACGGTTGCAGAGGCTGTCCAAGTTACGGAAAATGCGCGCTCTGTTTGGCCGAGTTCGTTTTCAGATAGCAATTACGGGATCACACATGCTTTTGTTTTTTGTTGCCATTATTGGCGGCCTGGCGCTGCTGGTCTGGAGTGCGGACCGCTTCGTCACCGGGTCTGTTGCAACGGCCCTGAAGCTGGGCATGACGCCCATGATGGTTGGCCTCACTGTCGTCGCCTTTGGCACGTCTGCCCCGGAGTTGATCGTATCTGCTACGGCTGCATTTGAAGATGCCAGCCATCTCGCGGTGGGCAACGCGATTGGTTCCAACATTGCGAATATCGGTCTGGTATTGGGCATTACTGCACTGGTGTCAGCCATCCCCCTGAAGGACTCCATCCTCAAAGTTGAATACCCGATTCTCATCATTGCCACCTTGTTGGCAACGGCTTTGATTTGGGATGGTTTGCTGGATCCGGTGGATGGAATCGCCTTGCTGGTGATTTTGGTGGTGTCGCTGTTCTTCCTCGCCAAACTGCAAAAAGAACCCATTGAAGATCTTGATGAAATAAAGGAAAGCGCTGAAATTCCTGCGACAAAAGCCTATGGCCTTTTGCTTATGAGCCTGGCATTACTGCTGATCAGCTCCAAGATTCTGGTGTGGGGAGCCACTGGTATCGCTGAAAGCCTGGGAGTCAGTGAACTGGTCATTGGCCTGACCATTGTTGCCATCGGCACCAGCTTACCTGAGCTCGCTGCGGCCATTGCCAGTGCACTGAAGAACCATCATGACCTGGCGCTTGGCAATGTTATCGGCTCGAATCTCTTTAACCTGCTGGCGGTACTGGCATTGCCGGCCCTGATCAATCCTCCTACCCTCGATGACTCGGTGCTGGACAGGGACTACGCCGTTATGCTCGTCATGACTCTGGGTCTCGCAATTTCTGCATTTATACTGAGAGCTCTCAATCACAATTACATTGGCCGGGTGTTGGGCAGCGTCCTGTTTGCCTGCTATATTGGCTATCTGTTTGTTCTGTATCAACAATCTATCCCGGCTTAAGCATGGTCTCTTACATCGATTCCGCGAAACGCACCATTGAAATAGAGCGCGATGCCATCAGCTCATTGGCTGAACGTATTAATAACGACTTTGAGAAGGCCTGCGACATTATGCGCCAATGTCAGGGGCGAGTGGTCGTGACCGGGATGGGCAAATCCGGCCATATTGCAAACAAAATTGCGGCGACCCTGGCAAGTACCGGCACACCGGCTTTTTTTGTTCATCCGGGCGAAGCCAGTCACGGCGATCTGGGCATGATCACGAAAAGCGATGTGGTACTCGCCATTTCCAACTCGGGCAATACCGCGGAAATCGCAACGATTGTTCCATTGATCAAACGTATTGGTGCCCCACTGATCAGCATGACGGGTAATCCGGAATCCACGCTCGCAACACAGGCCAATATCAATCTGGATATCAGCATTCAGAAAGAAGCCTGCCCCCTGGGCCTGGCTCCTACGTCCAGCACGACTGTCACCTTGGTTATGGGTGATGCGCTGGCTGTCGCACTGCTCGAAGCCAAAGGCTTCTCCGAAGAGGATTTCGCTTTTTCCCACCCCGGCGGCAGCCTGGGTAGAAAGCTTCTTTTGAAGGTTGCGGACATTATGCATACGGGTGATCGCATACCAAGAGTCAGAACCGGCACATCCGTATCTGAAGGTTTGCTGGAAATATCCGCAAAGGGCCTGGGACTGACTGCCGTGATGGATGAAAATGAGCAGCTCGCAGGTCTGTTCACCGACGGCGACTTGCGCCGAGCCTTTGATGACAACCTTGACGTGCGACACACACAGATCGATCAACTGATGACTCGCAACTGCAAGACCATCGGCCCAGATGAACTGGCCGTTGAAGCGCTTAACCTGATGGAACAAAACAAAATTACCGGGCTACTGGTCACTGATGCACAAGGTAGCTTGATCGGTGTCATTCATATGCATGACTTGCTGCGCGCAGGAGTAATCTGATGTCATCGCCTTCCCCAGAAGTAATTGATAAAGCCCGTCAGATAAAACTTTTGGTACTGGATGTTGACGGAGTCCTCAGTGACGGCAAACTGTATTTCAGCGCCCAGGGTGATGAGCTTAAGGCGTTCAATATTCTCGATGGCCACGGCATCAAGATGCTTCGCAGCCAGGGCATTGAGGTTGGCATTATTACTGGCCGGAATTCACCCATCGTGGCCCGCAGGGCAAGAGACCTGGGCATTGAGCTGATTTTTCAGGGCCGTGAGGACAAGCGTGTGGCTTTGGATGAAATGACACGTGACGTAGGCATTGCTCTCGATCAAACGGCCTACATGGGAGATGACCTGCCGGATTTGGGAGCTCTGGTCAGTGCCCAGCTTGGATTTACGGTTCCGAATGCACATGAATTTGTTCAGGAACATGCTGACTATTGCACTACTCGCCGGGGCGGCGAGGGTGCAGTGCGCGAAGTGTGTGATCTGATCTTGCAGGCCCAGGACAAACTGGACAACCTGCACGCAGCCTACCTCAACTGAGCAAGCCTTTATGACGCGCACCATGCGACACCTGTTACTTGGCATCTTCGTGCTGGTAAGCGGCATTTACCTATTCTCCCAACCGGATGACTCGAAAGAAGACCTGGGGTTTGACGATCTGGGAACAGAAGAAAGGCCCGCCGCCTATGTGGAAGGTGCCCGCTTTGTATTTTTTGAAAAAGACGGTCATGCCGACTTCGACCTGCATAGCAGTAAAGCCCTGTATTATGAGAAAAGCGCACGTATCATTGTCAGCGAACCCCGTCTGCTGCTTGATCGCGGACAACAGGAAACCATTCATCTGAGCGCACGATCCGGCCATTATGATACGCAGGCTCAAACTCTGGAGCTGAGCGGCGAGGTTATTCTGAAACGTGAATTACCGGGAGCCAGTGCCATGACGTTGGAAACAGAGATACTCAAGCTCGACAAACTCAGTCGCTTTATCTCCACCGACCAAGTGGTTACCATACGCCAGGGAGGCCATGAGCTGGAAGCGAAAGGCTTACAAGCCAATCTGGACAGTAAAAAGATTGAACTGTTGTCACGGGTGAGAGGACACTATGTACTGGGCGCAAGCGATGGTTAAGTCTACCCGGGGGTTGATTAGAGGATTGTTTTTCACCGCCCTGTTTTGCTGCTCCCTCTTTCGCAGCGGCACAGTTCTGGCGTTTGATCCCGCCAGTGAAGAAGCCATTGCCATCGAGTCTGACTCGGCGGTGCTCAATGACGCTTCCGGGCTCTCCAGTTATCAGGGCAATGTCATCGTTACCCAGGGACAATCCCGCCTGGAAGCCGACACGCTGAACGTGCAAACAAAAGACCGTGAAATCATCTCCATCGAGGCGATTGGTTCGCCGGCCAATTTCATTCAGCAGCTCGACGCCAACTCTGTCGCCACCAAAGGGTATGCTGACAGCATTGTCTATCGTATCAGCAATGCCATGCTTGAACTGCGGGGCAACGCCAACCTTACCCAGGATGGAAATTCCTTTTCCGGCGAACTCATTGAATACGACTTAAGCCGTAAAGCCATCAAGGCATCCGGAGACCAGGAAGAAGGACGGCGCGTCAAGATTGAATATAAACCTCGCCCACAACAAGCGACCGAAGCCGATAGTGAACCCGACAACAGTGACCCCACTTCAGCCGACACCGAATGAAAACCCTTAAAGCAGAACATCTCGCCAAAGCCTACAAAAAGCGTCAGGTCGTCATTGATGTATCCATGTCGATCAAGAGCGGTGAAATTGTCGGCTTGCTGGGCCCCAATGGCGCTGGAAAAACCACCTGTTTCTACATGATTGTTGGCCTGGTGAAACAGGACAAGGGAAAAATCGGCATCGACGACAACGACCTGTCACGCATGCCCATGCATGGCAGAGCACGCTGCGGCATCGGCTACCTCCCCCAGGAAGCTTCGATTTTCAGAAAGCTGAGCGTCAAAGACAATCTGCTGGGCGTGCTGGAAATTCGCAAAGATCTGGACAGAACACAGCGGTTAGAACGAATGGAACAACTGCTTCAGGAATTCCATATTACTCATATTCGCGACAGCCTGGGCATGGCTCTCTCAGGGGGCGAACGTCGCCGAGTAGAAATTGCGCGAGCACTCGCCATGGAGCCGGACTTCATCCTTCTGGACGAACCCTTTGCCGGCGTTGATCCCATTTCGGTCAGCGACATCAAACAGATCGTATCGCATCTGAAAGACAAGGGCATTGGCGTTTTGATCACCGATCACAATGTTCGCGAAACCCTCGATATTTGCGAAAAGGCTTACATTGTCAGCGATGGAACCATTATCGCATCGGGTACAGCTGCCGAAATTCTGGCAAACGAAAAGGTAAAAGAAGTCTATCTGGGCAATGAGTTTAAAATCTGAAGCCGCACACCCCACAAATTCCATAAAGCTTTCACTACAAGCTTGATCCACAGCAAACACTAGGCCATATTTAGGTTTTACAATTGGTGTTACCGGAACACATAAAAAGCGACTCGGAGAACGCAATAGTAATCCAAGGATTTGAGACTGAAATTTAATCCCGGATTTAACGTAAAGAAACGTTAATTTGTTTCACAGCGAAATAAGTTAGCACTACACTTAACACGATGATAAGACAGCGAGTTTTCCTCATCCGCTGTCAGCAACAAGAAGACTGGAGGACGGATAAATTAGTACTTCTCTGGTGTCAAAAACGACGCGGAAAACATCTAAAATCAGCATGGCAAGTTCATGTTTTTATGGGTCTTATGCAGGTCACGCGAGAGTTGAATACACCGTCACAAGGTCTCATAAGAATGTCTCTATGATGATGCACATTAATCACGAAATGGTGGTACCCGCTACATGGTCATGAAAGCGTCGCTTCAGCTCAAGCTGGGGCAGCAACTGACGATGACACCGCAGCTGCAGCAGGCTATCCGTCTGCTTCAGCTCTCGACTCTGGACCTCCAGCAAGAAATACAGGAAGCATTGGATTCGAATCCCATGCTCGAAGTGCTCGAAGAAGGTGCCGACAACGATAAGCCCTCCGAAAAACTGAATGGCTCTGATGGCAACAACGACGACAACGATAATGGGCATTCGGAGTCGAAAGCATCAGACAGCGAATCGGCCCCGGAACAGCATGAAAGCGAAATCACTGAATGGTCTGATGAGATCCCCAATGACCTGCCCGTGGATACCGCCTGGGATGACATTTACCCCACCAGCACCGGCGGCAGCGCACTGCCTGACGACGAAGACAACAGCGATTTTGAAAGCCGTAACTCAGTCGGTGAGAGCCTGAATGATCACCTGCTGTGGCAACTGAATCTGACCCCCATGTCCGACCGGGATCGCTACATTGCCATGTCCCTGATCGACGATATCGACACGGACGGTTACCTGAATTCGACACTGGAAGAGATTCATGAAGGACTCTATGACGCCGACGACGAAGATCCGGTCGAACTGGATGAAGTGGCAGCGGTCCTCAAACGCATTCAGCACTTTGATCCAGCAGGCGTAGCGGCCCGGGATCTTCCGGAGTGTTTGCTGCTTCAACTCGGACAACTTCCACCCGATACACCGTGGCTACCGCAGGCTCGTTTGGTAATCAGCCACTATCTTAACCTGCTTGGCAACCGCGACTATGCCCAGCTTATGCGACGCAGTCGACTCAAAGAGCCAGATCTTAAGGCGGTCATACAGCTGATTCAGACCTTGAATCCCAGGCCGGGTGAAAGCGTTTACAGCAGCGAGCCGGAATATGTAGTACCAGACGTGATCGTGAAAAAGACAAATGGTCGCTGGCTCGTAGAACTGAATCCCGAGATTGCACCTAAAATCCGTGTCAATAATAGCTACGCCTCACTGATCAAGCGCGCCGACAGCAGCGCAGACAACACCTTTATGAAGGACCAGTTACAGGAAGCGAAATGGTTCATCAAAAGCCTGCAGAGCCGCAACGAAACCCTGCTGAAAGTCGCTAGCAAGATTGTTGCTCATCAACAGGGCTTTCTGGATTACGGTGAAGAAGCGATGAAACCCCTGATTCTCCACGACATTGCCCAGGCAGTGGAAATGCACGAATCAACCATTTCGCGGGTTACAACACAAAAGTATATGCATACCCCGCGCGGTATTTTTGAACTGAAATATTTCTTTTCCAGTCACGTCAGTACCGCATCCGGCGGTGAATGCTCGTCGACGGCGATCCGGGCAATTATCAAAAAACTGATTTCTGCTGAGAACCCGAAAAAGCCACTGAGTGACAGTAAGATAGCCGCAGTATTGAAAGAACAGGGTGTGAATGTTGCGCGGCGCACCATCGCAAAATATCGCGAAGCCATGTCGATTCCACCGTCCAATGAGCGGAAACGACTGGTCTGAAGACGGTTTTTTTACTGGCTGCAACGGCAGCCATTGCTGCCCGACGAAGAAAAGGTTTATGCAGTATTCTTCGATCGAGTCCAGAGGTGCCACATATAGCCATGAGGCACCAGAATAAAGAAGATAGGAGAAGATTATGCAATTAAATATCACTGGCCATCACGTCGATCTCACTGACGCTATGAAGGACTATGTAAGTAATAAATTGCAAAAGCTAGAACGCCATATTGATGGCATCAATAATATACAGGTCACCCTATCCGTCCAAAAACAACGACACATCGCTGAAGCCACCCTACATATCAGTGGCGCAGATATTCATGGCACCGCAGAGCAGGACGACATGTATGCTGCCATTGATTTACTCGTCGACAAATTGGACCGTCAGATTCTCAAGCATAAGGAAAAGCAGGTTGCTCGCTCACACGGCGCGGCTTCCAGGTAAATGTCGCGATTGATTTGAGTATTCCCATGACTGAAACTGCTATAACAATCGAGTCTATTCTGGCTCCCGAGTTGACCCGCTGTGGTCTTCCCGGGAGCAGTAAAAAGAAGGTGCTGGAAGAAGTCGCGCGACTCATTGCTGCCGAGCACACAGAACTCGAAGAAAATGATATTTTTGACAACCTGATCGCCCGGGAACGCCTTGGCAGCACTGGTGTTGGTCAGGGCATCGCGATACCCCACAGCCGGCTGGAACATTGCCATGAAGTTATAGGCTGTCTGTTTACTCTGGAAGAAAAGATTCCTTTCGACGCCATTGACAATGAACCTGTGGATTTACTGTTTGTCTTACTGGTACCCCAGGAAGCCACCAGTGAACATCTGGAACTACTGAGCCAGATAGCGGAAAAGTTCAACGATACGGCATTTTGTGAGCAGTTGCGCAACGCCGAATCAGCCAACGATTTGTACCAACTGGTGACCCGGGAAGCAGCCTGACTCGTAAAGCAGACAGGCATCATTCACCCAACGCAACGAGAATAGACTCATGAAGCTGGTCATCGTCAGCGGTCGTTCCGGCTCAGGCAAAAGTACGGCTTTGCACGTACTGGAAGACCTGGGTTACTACTGCATCGACAACCTGCCTGTCGGTTTGCTGCTGGAACTTGCCTCACAGTCCATCAATAGTGCCGATGAACGGCTGAGCAAGGTCGCCGTCAGTGTCGATGCGCGAAATCTGCAAAGTGGTATCGAAAAATTCCCGGCCTTTTATGATGACTGTCAAAAGCATAATGTTGAAATTGATATTATCTATCTCGACGCGGCCAGCGACACCTTGCTCAAACGCTTCCATGCAACGCGCCGCAAACATCCTCTAAGCGACTCCTCCCGCTCTCTGAAGGAAGCCATCGAAAAAGAACGTGAGCTGCTGACTCCGATCGCGGACAAGGCTGACCTCACTATCGACACCAGCCAGCTTTCCATTTATGAGCTTAGGGATCTTATCAAGGTTCGTGTGGCGGGCAGGAAAACCCAGGACATGGCTTTGCTGTTCCAGTCTTTCGGATTTAAGCACGGCGTGCCCAATGATGCTGACTTTGTCTTCGACGTACGCTGCCTGCCGAATCCTTACTGGGACCCAAACCTTCGTGGCTTTACCGGACTTGATGAACCGGTGCAGACCTTTCTCGCCCAGCAGGAAAGTACGCGGAAAATGGAGGCTGATCTGGTTCAGTTTCTGGAGCACTGGATCCCCCATTTTAAAAACTCCAATCGCAGCTATATGACCATCGCCATTGGCTGTACCGGAGGACAACATCGCTCGGTTTATCTTTGCGACCGGATAGCATCCCACTTCAAGAAGCTGCACGACAATGTTCAAATCCGTCACAAAGAACTTCCTGATGCCATCAAAACATAATACACTGCGCTGCGTGCGTGACCGCTCTGGACAAAGGAAACAATAAGGACTTCAGCACTCCATGCTTTCGGAAGAAATAGAAATCATCAACCAGCTGGGCCTGCATGCCCGTGCTGCAGCCAAGTTCGTCGGCACCGCCACCCGATTTGAAAGCAAAATCACGATTGCCAAAGATGGCAAGTCTGTAGATGGCAAAAGCATCATGTCAGTGATGATGCTCGCCGCGAGTGTGGGCTCTATCGTCGAAATCACGGCCGACGGTCCCGATGAAGAAGAAGCCATGAATGCCATCCGTGAGCTGATCAACGACCGCTTCGGTGAAGGCGAATAGCGCACCTTTCCCATCTCCCCGCGCCCCCCCATATCAATTTAAAAAAGCCCCTTAACATTTTGTTTATCAAGGTGCTTTTTTCTGTTTCAGCTACTCCCTTTGGGCTATACTAATTGACTGGTTGACGCTTCACCAAGTCACCCGTGCCATCCCGTCGCGATTTCAACAAACGGTTTTTTGATGTCAAGCCAATACGCCAACACGAGCACCGAATCCCGCTTACAAAGTATCAGTGATGCCTTGGAAACCGGGTCGTTAAAACAGGTTGCCCGTATTATCAACAAAGGCCTGGCACCCAGTGACATCGCGCACCTGATTGAATCCACCCCTCCCCGGGAACGTACCGTCATCTGGCGTCTGATTGAGCCGGATCTTCACGGTGAAGTACTGCAGTATCTCAGTGAAGACATTCAGTCCTACTTCCTCAGCAAACTGAATACTCAGGAAGTTGTCAGCGTCACCGAAGACCTGGATACGGATGATGTCGCCGACATCCTCCAGCAGCTGCCTGATACGGTCATTCAGGAAGTTCTGGAATCCATGGATAGCCAGGACCGTTTGCGGGTCGAGGCCGTTCTCTCCTACCCGGAGGATACCGCCGGCGGCTTGATGAACACGGACACCATTACGATTCGTCCGGACATCAATATAGACGTGGTATTGCGCTACCTGAGACGCCACCGTTCGCTCCCAGAAATGACCGACAGCCTGCTGGTCGTGAGTCGAAAAGATGAATTGATAGGCATTCTTCCCATCACCAAGATGCTGGTATCCAATCTCAACGCCACCGTTCGTGAAGTCATGGAAACAGATATTACCTCTATCGAAGTGGGCATGAGTGATATCGAGGTTGCCAAGCTGTTTGAACGTCAGGATCTGGTCTCTGCTCCGGTAGTGAACTCAGATGGCTATCTCCTGGGTCGTATCACCATCGACGATGTAGTCGACGTTATCCGGGAGGATGCAGAACACTCCCTTATGAGTATGGCCGGTCTCGACGAAGAAGAAGATACCTTTGCGCCCATCAAACCGACTGCCAAGCGACGTGCCATTTGGCTGGGTATCAACCTGCTGACCGCTTTCATTGCCGCAGGTGTTATCGGCATGTTCGAAGATACGATTCAGCAAGTGGTCGCTCTGGCCGTACTGATGCCCATTGTCGCGAGCATGGGCGGTATTGCGGGTAGCCAGACACTCACACTCGTCATCCGTGCCATGGCCGTGGGCCAGATCAGTCAGAGCAACCTTAAATGGTTGCTGAACCGGGAGTTCCTCGTCAGTGTTATCAATGGTCTGTTATGGGCCATCGTGGTCGCCTCAGCCTCGGTGCTCTGGTTTCAGGACCTGATTATTGGCGCGGTGATAGCCGCCGCCATGCTGATCAATCTGGTCGTTGCCGCGCTGGTGGGTACGGTTTTACCTATTTTCCTCAAATCCCGGGATATTGATCCTGCCCTGGCGGGCGGTGTCGTGCTCACAACCATTACCGATGTCGTGGGTTTCGTTTCCTTTTTGGGGCTCGCCACCCTCGCCTACGCCTGACAACTACCAGACCATCACCTATGCACGATAACGAATACGAAGACAACTTCGAAGAAGAGAAAAGTAAAAGCCAGATCAAGCGCGAGGCGACGGCTTTGCAGGCGCTCGGTCGCAAACTGACTGAATTGAATCCGGCACAACTGAAGACTGTTCCCATGTCAGAAGACCTGAGCCATGCCATCGACACCTTCCTGAGGATTCGATCGAAAGAAGCGCAACGCCGGCAGATGCAATTTATTGGCAAGTTGATGCGCAGCGAAGACGCAGAAGCCATTCAGGAAGCCGTAGACCGCTTTGATGCCAGCAGCCAGCGCTACGCCAAGGAACTGCACGAATTGGAAGCCTGGCGCAGCCGACTGATTAATGAAGGTAACCAGGCAATCACCGAATTCATAGCATCTCACGATAATGTCGATGTGCAGCACTTGCGACAACTGGTGCGCAATGCCCAGAAAGATCAATCACAGGAAAAGAATACCGGAGCTGCCAAAAAACTGTTTCAGTATTTACGAGAACTCAGCGAGCCTCGCTAGCAAACGCTCGATTCCGTCACCACATACACCGTCACAACATACAAAACGCTGCAGGGGTTCCTCGCGGCACGAAAAGCGTCCATGTTTGGCGCCACTATACAGCTTCGATGCGTCTCTCCGCCTCCCGCATTGATATTCTTCAGCAGCGTTTGCCCCCAGTATCAAAGGGGCCGCCCCGAATTGCTTCATTTCTTTCCGAAGAAAGCCCCCTCCAGACAGACTGTCAAAAAAATGACCGTTAACCAGAGATATCCACTTCTCATTTTTCACTTTTTCAACAAAAGGAGCCTCCATTTGTAGGCAGTGATCTATTGAGAGTGGTTAATAAATGTGCAAAAGTTAATGTTCAAGCAGTTAGCTTTCGCTTGGTAACTTAATAATTATTCTAATAAATAACAAAGGCAGCAGTACTATGAATTTTAGAGCCGAACAACACTACTACGACGCATCCACAGCCCTGCCGGAACAGCAGGACGCCGCCAATAATGGCGATGAGAGCTGGGCACTGGACCTGCTCCGCGAATGCGAAAATACCAGCAAATCGGAGTTACTCGACTCCATTCAGGTTCGTCCAGAGGCCGACGGCCCGTATACCGACTTGCTGGCCCAGCTGGATCGGGAAACCGCCATCTTCGATGAACTGTTTCAGCAGCGCTACGGCCAGAGCCTGGAAAGCCCGGAAAACTTGTCAGCAATCCAGCGACAAATCAGGGATTTCCAGCAGAACCAGGATCAGGATTCTTCGACAGAGCAAACGCAATCGGAAAGCAAAAAGAGCTTTTTTCAGCGTTTGTTTGGAATCGGAAACGGTCAACACGTCGCTTAAACGCTCTGACCTGAAGACGGCTCCGTGCTTTCGACAATGCCCTGTTTGTGACCAAGCCTGAGGCAGCTGGCTATGCCCTTGCCGCCCGCAGCGCTTCCTCATACCGCAAGTCCGTCCGCCAATCGATCAAGGGGAAAGGCATTGCAGATTCTTGCCCGGTATTGGCTACTCGCCGATGCGTCGATGCGACGAAACGGGAATCTTCCCGCGAATATCCTCAAGACGGGAAAGTTCGATGTCGGCGACGCAATAACCCTCCCCTGCCTGACACTCAGCAAGAATCTGTCCCCAGGGATCGACGATCATGCTTTGACCCCATGTTTCTCGTGACTCGGAATGCTGGCCTCCCTGATTGGCGGCAATCAGGAAGCACTGGGTTTCGATCGCACGGGCCCGTACCAGCACCTCCCAGTGGGCCTCTCCTGTCACTTTAGTGAACGCGGAAGGCAGCGCGATGATCTCTGCTCCCTTTTTTCGCAAGGCCGAAAACAGCTCGGGAAAACGCAGGTCATAGCAGATAGCCAGACCAAGCCGATAATCCGTCATTTCAGCAACCACCACCTCATCGCCCGGTTCAAACAATCTGGATTCCCGGTACTGACCATGCCCATCCGCTACATCCACATCAAACATATGAATTTTGTCGTAGCGCGCTTTAATAGCTCCCTGGGCATCGAAGACCAGGCTCGCACTGCGATAGCGACCTTCAACCAGGCTGTTGTCCTGACGATAAGGCAAGGGAATCGATCCTGCGACCATCACCACTCGCAGCTTTCGACAGAGCTGACGCAAGGCCGTAATGGCAGACTCAATATCCGCATTCAGTTGCGGGTTTGGTTTGGCACCAAAGCACAAGGCATTTTCCGGCAGAACCAGCAACTCAGTTTTTTCTTTCTGAACGACTTCCTCTACCAATGCGAGAATACGCTTGAGATTAGCCACAACGTCATCATTACTGACCAGTTGAATGGCTGCTACCCGAAGGGTTTTATTGCGAGCCGTTGAGTGCGTTTCAACCTTACTTGGCATTCAACACCTGCTTGAGTTCCAGTATGGGATCGTCAAATGTGCCTTTGATTGTATAGCTTGCCGTTGTGATTTTGGACAAGGGTTGGCCAAGCAGTTTGTCGATCAACCAAACGGCACCGCCTATTTGAGGCGCTCCCAGCAGCAGCGCGGCCAGCGGTACGTTATTGGATATGGGTAACTCCACTCGCATACTCATGTCCAGCGACCTGGCTCCCAGGTCCGCCCCGCCCTTGATTTCATAACTACTTGATGGCCCCTTGATGGTCAAGGCTTCGTCCAGCGTCAAATTACCCTGATCAATGGATGCCCGTAATTTAGTGGCGTCATAGCCAATGCCGCTCTTGTACAGATCGGAAAAATCGAGGCGCAAGCGACGCGACAGGGCATCGGCATTAAAAATACCAAAGAGCCTGAGCGCACCGGTTTTCTGATCTGAAGTTTTCAGGAAACCCTCTTCAAGATCCAAAGCAATCTTGCCGGACAACTTGGCCATCTCGAATTGCTCGGGAGAATCCGTCCAGACGAGGGCAACATTCCCTGTATATTGATTACTGGACATGACTGAGGGCCAGCCAAATGTTTGCATCAACTTGTCGAAGTCCCCACCCTTGGCATCAAGCGTCAAAATGCTGTTCGACTGATCATTCACATACTGCCAATTGAGCTGTCCATTGATTTCCGTATCTGCCAAGCGGCCACGTATATTCCGAAAAATGATCCCGGATTCATTCGGTTCGAAACGAGTTGACCACGCTCCCAGTGCCAGGTCGTCAACAAGCAGTTCGCTAACCGAGGCCGTCAGCGCCGGCAAGGTAGACGGATCAAAGACATCCGAACCATCCGCCTCAGCTGTATCGGTGGATGCATCTCCGGTTTTCACGACCAGCCTGTCCAGGTTCAGGTCCATTGTCTGTTGCGCATTGCCCAGATTAATCTGACCCTGAATATCGGGGCCTTTCAGGTCTGCTATCCATACCCCCCCGGAGCGATAGATCCTCGCATCCGCATTTCGGAAAGTTTGGCCATAGGCCAGAACAGAGTTAGCGCTGACATGGACGCTTTTCAGCAGTTCTGTCTCCCCCTCCGTACCCTTGGCCAGGTGTTCAACAAAATCGATCCATGGATCCAGCTCTATGTCTGCAACCGCCGCCCAGATCCCCAAACCGGCAGGCAGCCCCTCCGGTGGCTTTGCTTCGCCCAGCAATATCTGGCCAAAGGAAAGTGACTCGTCCACGAACAGCAACTCACTTTTCAGGGGAACTCCAGCGACCGTATCAAGATCGGCGTTTACAAAAAGGCTGGCAGGCTTAATCAGTACTTCGACATCCAGTTTCTCAGCTTCGGCAAAGCTCTTGGACAAAGGCACAGGCCAGTTTCTTTCCATACCGATCAGATCTGAAGTCAAACTAAAGCGCGCATCTGCCTCAGAAGCGATTGGCAATTCCAGCATGGCCGAGTATTCGAATCCTCCGGCGAGACTCAGCGGCTCGCGCTCAAGATAATGCTGAAAAATCGAACTGAAGTCGGTTTTACCCTGAAACAGAACCTTCGATGATAACCACTGTTTTTCAGGCCTTGCCGGCGCGTCTCCCTCAGACTCCAGGTCGGATGACTCAGAAACGGAATCTGGCACCGATAATTGGCTGGTGATGGAAATATGGGTGGGATGATCAAACAGGGTGCCATCAATCGCCTCTGATACCAGCCCCTCATCAGAGCTGATTCGAAGCGCGCCCTGAACCTTGTCCAGACTCAGTGTGGTTGGCAGGTGAGTCACCGTATTCTCAGAGAAAGCAACGGCGACGTCGTATCCGACATCCCTTCCCGAGGACATGGGGACGCGAATATCCAGATTCACCGCCAGATCACCGCTGATATCAAACTGCTCGGCAATATCCTCAGTTTGATCACTAATTGGCGAGGCCTTCAGCCAGTACTCCTGCTGCTCCCTGTTGACGCTTGTGTCTGCCGTTGCCCGCAATATCTGTTCTTCTCCCTCTGGAACGGAGGGCATATGGGCGTGAAGATTATTCAGGGACTGGCCCTGAATACTGGCCCTTGATGCCGTGATAACGAGATCATCATCCTGAATCACAATATCAGCATCCAGTTGCTGAAGCGGTGGCCACTGCTCATCAAACTTTAGTTCACCGGCCTCAGTTTTCAGATAGATGCTGTTGGTGAAACTGTAGCCGGGATTGGTCTCTTCCACCGCACCGTAGCCAACATAGATACCCTCTTTAACGACACCATCTTTTAGCGACGCACTGAGCCAGTCATGCAATTCCTCGCCCACTTCGTGGAAAGGCACTAGATCCGTCGCCTGAATAAAAGGGACATCCTGTACCGCAATCATCAACCCCAAATAGTCCTCGTGGTGCTGATCATTCAACCGCAATAAAAAATCACCGTAAACCAGGCTGTCATTCGGCATGAACAGTCGCAAGCCCTGCGAGTAGATATCAATATCCTCACCATCGACTCGCCATGAAACCAGCCCTTCAGCCTTGCGAGTCACAAAAGGCTGCAGAAACAATTTCGGGAATCCCAGCTCAAAGCCATCGCTTTGGAACGTCACACTACCGATGGCGCCCTCAGCCCTTACCAATCCATCGAGGCCTTTGCCAGAGGGAGTACTCTCGTAAGCATCGATATGAATATCACGCAGTTCCGCTTCCATTCGGAAACCTGAATCGTTGTTTGCCGCGGCTCCCAGATCAATATGAACGTTTTTCAGCAGACCTCTGGGCTGACTGGTTTCAAGGCGCGATTGCAACCGACGGGAACCGACCTCCAGCGCCACCGCGATATCTGCGGCACAAGCCATGTCAAAGGTATCGAGATAGATCTCGACAGCGCTTTCAGCGTTTTGTTCTAGCACTTTTCCATTGCTGTCGCCTGTCGCCGTATCAAGCTTCGTGTTCGCAGATCTGGAATGCCCAGCAAGTTTCTGTCGCTTGCCGGCAGCAGGTTTTTTCCCCTGCTCTATGGGTGAATCAGTATCCGCAGCCAGCGGTGCCTGTTCGCCATTCATTGTGGCTTGCTCCGACTCCTGAGCGGCCACTGCTTCACTTGATGCACTTTCCGGCATGCTATCAGGCTGTACTTTGTCCTCGACTTGTTCGCCTGAAGCTCCAGAGCTTTGCACATAACGAACGGCGACATCGGCGGGCGCGCATCGTTGATCCATCCAGTCAAAACTGAGGTTGTTCAGATAGAACGCTCCCGAGCTATTATCCGGTAACCATTGAAACTCGGTAGCAAGATTGGCCAACGGCGGCAGGGACTTTTTCTCTACCGTCCAATTCAATTCCCTAACCTGCAGATTACCCTGAAGCTGTCGAATCGCCATGCCCTCGAAATCAAGCCAGAGGCGACCATTGGCATCCACGTCCTGCAGCGATATTTTCTCCCACTCATACACCTTGATCAGCTCGTCGATAAATTCAGAAGAACGAGCCTCCAGATACACGCTGCCATGTATGGGCTCAGGCTGGCTGACTCCCTGACCGTTTAGCGAGAAGGCAAACAGGGGCTGCAAGCCCTCTGGCTGGAGTACCTGCCCGCTGGCAAAGACCTCGTCACTGCCATAGCTCAGGGCTACCGATGGCAGGCGCCAATGGCGCAGACGCTGACGCCGGTCGGTGACTTCCAGCATCAGATCATTCAGGGCGATATCAGCGCCCTCAAAAAGCGAGAGAAAGGTCAGATCAGGCATGCCGGCATCGGATTCACCCGTTTCAATGGGAATCCCTGCAATCTCCCAGGCACCGCTCGCATAATGACGCAGCGCCAAATGGGAATCCTCAATCCATACGGAGCGCAGCCTGGGGGACTTGGCGAGCAGCGTGCGCAGGAACGCTGCCCTGAGCGTAATTCGCCCGATATTCACGTGCTCCTTGCCGTTGATCGAAACCCCTTCGATGGCCACCACGGGATCGAAACCAATCCAGGTGCCGGTCAGGGATTCAATTCTGACGGGGATATCCAGTTGCTCGGAAAGATAGATTTCGAGATCGTCACGATAGTCAGGCAGCAGTGACAGCGCGATACGCGCGCCGATCACGTAGACCGCAACCAGAAGCAATGTGAGGTAGGCTAGTAAACGGGTATTGAAATGAAAAATGCGGTAGAGACGAATCAAAAAAGTATCCCGCCGATCATCAGATCAGGACGACATCGTATTGACCCTGATTGTACATGACTTCCACCTGAAATTTGATCTGCTTGCCGATAAAGGTTTCCAGATCAGCAACATTATCTGACTCTTCATCAAGCAGACGGTCGATCACGCTTTGCGAGGCCATCACCAGATACACCGAGGCATCATAGGCGCGGTTGACACGAAGAATCTCGCGCATGATTTCATAGCACACCGTTTCCGCGGTTTTCAGATAGCCGGTGCCTTCACAGACACTGCAGGGTTCACACAGGGTCTGACCGAGACTTTCGGTTGTGCGCTTGCGGGTCATTTCCACCAGGCCCAACTCTGAAACGCAGCTGATGGTTGTCCGGGCATGATCCCGTTCCAGCATTTTCTCCAGCATACGCAGCACTTGTCGCTGATGCTCTTCGTCTTCCATATCGATGAAATCAAGAATAATAATGCCGCCCAGGTTGCGCAGCCGCAGCTGTCGACCGATAGTCCGTGCCGCTTCCAGGTTGGTTTTGAATATGGTTTCTTCGAGATTGCGATGGCCGACAAAAGCACCGGTATTGACGTCAATGGTTGTCATGGCTTCGGTCTGATCGATAATCAGATAGCCGCCTGACTTGAGTTGCACCTTGCGGCCGAGTGCGCGCTGGATCTCGTCATCGACATTGTAGAGATCAAAGATGGGGCGCTCCCCCGGGTAATATTCAAGACGCTCGCTGACATCGATAAGAAAGTTTTCGGCAAACTCTTTCACCTTCAGATAACTTTCTTTGGAATCAATCCGGATCTTCTCCGACTGGGGTTTTACAAGATCCCGAATCGCACGGGTGTACAAGGGCAAGTCCTGGTAGATAACGCCCGGTACGGGATAGTCATCAATGCGCTGTTGGAGTTTGTTCCACAGACGTTCCAGAAACCGGATGTCTGCAGTAAATTCCTCTTCTCCGGCACCTTCAGCAGCTGTACGCACAATAAAGCCCTTTACCGAATCGTCATCGCTCTCCTGACAGCTTTTCACCAGCTCGCGGAGACGCTCACGCTCCGCTTCATCTTCGATCCGCTGGGAAATACCGACATGATCCACACCGGGCATGTACACAAGATAGCGACTGGCAACGGAAAGCTGGGTCGTCAGGCGTGCACCTTTGGTGCCGATAGGGTCTTTGATAACCTGAACCACCAGCGACTGCCCTTCCCTCAGCAGAAGCGCGATGTCATTCGCCGGTTTTTCACTGGCTTGATCCTCACCCTCATTGGTGGCGATATCGGATACATGAATAAACGCCGCTCGCTCCAGCCCAATATCCACAAAAGCCGCTTCCATACCGGGCAGCACTCGCACCACCTTGCCTTTGTAGATGTTGCCGACAATACCGCGGCGGCTGGTGCGCTCGATATAGACTTCCTGCAACATGCCGTTTTCCACCACCGCCACGCGGGTTTCAACCGGAGTCACATTGATCAGGATTTCTTCACTCATAGCTCGTCAACGCCCTATCGCATTTGTCTGTTTTTTAAATCGCCACGTTAAATCTTAGCCTATCACCCGGGAAGCGTGGACGATTCCCAAACATCCAGCCCATGCTCGGCCAACAAATCCACAGTCTCTTTCAAAGGCAAACCGACAACGTTGCTATAGCTGCCCTGAATACCATCTACCAGAATCGCTCCCCTTCCCTGTATGCCATAGCCGCCCGCTTTGTCAGCCGGTTCGCCAGTGCGCCAGTACTCATCAATGTCGCGATCACTCAGGGCCTTGAAAGTGACCCGGGTGATCACAACGGCCTCACTGCTTTTCAAAGCGCCAGATTCAACCGATTCCAGTCTGCCACTCTGGACGCAGACACTGGTTAACACCTGATGCTCACGGCCGGACAGACGCCGCATCATCTGCTTGAAATCAGACTCGGATTCGGGTTTACCCAAAATACAATCACCGCAGACGACGCTGGTATCGGATGCCAGCATCACCAGCTCGCTGGTGCCAGTGCGTGCCTCCATATAATCTGACCAGGCTGCGTCCAGCTTTTCGCGAGCCATGCGCTTGACGTATTGCTCGGGCGGCTCATCAGACAATGGAGTCTCATCAATGTCGGCTGGCCACAGCTCCGGTTGGAAACCGATCTGCTGCAAAAGTTCACGGCGGCGTGGCGATGCCGAAGCCAACACGAATACGGGGGAACGTGTTGTCATCTCAGGGCATACACCAGACGATCATAGAGAATCAGCACGAGCGGCCAGAACAGCGCGCTGGTCAGGGCCTGCCAGAGATAATCTAGCCCGCCATCGGCATAACTGAGCAGAGAACGCATGGTATACACCACCATCAAATGAATCCCTGTAATCAGAAATACCGTGAGGGATTGCTGGGCCACCGGATACATTTTCAAACGCTGATGCGTCAGCAAAACCAGATAACTGATCAGACTCAACGATAACACGTGGATACCGAAATAGGTGCCCGATATGACATCCATCACCAGACCGGCAATCACCGCCGTGGCAATGCCCACTTTTTCAGGATGGCGCAGTAGCCAGTACACGAGCGTCAGCATCACCCACTCTGGCCGCAAGAACGCGACCACTGCAGGCAGGGAAACGGACTCCAGAATCATGGCGACGACAAAGGACAGCACCACTGCCAGCCAGGAAAATCGATATGCGGCCATCAGTTACGCCCCCTCCGGCCATTTTCAGTCTGGGCTTGCGCTTCACCTGGAGCATCAGACTTGTCTGTCTGAGACTGGTCACTCTGCGCCGCGTCTACCGAGTCTTCTGGCGGAAATACCAGCAACAACAGACGACTCCGATTCACATGAGCCTGCGGCACTGCCTTTACCCGGGCAAAGGCCCGACCGGGATCGTGTTCGATGGAGGTCACACTGGCCACCGGATAGCCTCGCGGAAAGCGCCCCCCCAGCCCCGAACTCACCAGCAGATCACCTACTACGATGTCTGCCGTATCGGGGACATTACCCAATTCGAGATGACTGAGAGAACCGACACCATAGGCAATTGCGCGCACACCATTGCGATTGACCTGAACCGGCACCGCATGCCGGTTATCGGTAATCAGCAAAACGCGACTGGTGAACTCGCTGACTTCAATCACCTGACCGAACAGGCCGTCGGCGTCGAGCACCGCCTGGCCCAGATAGACGCCTTCACTGCGCCCTTTGTTGATACGAATGTATTGATTGTCGGGGTCAGGACTGGCGCCCACCAGCTCCGCAACGACAACCCCTTCATCCAGCAGACGCGACGCGTTCAGCAGTTCACGAAGACGGTTCAATTCGGCGGTGACTGACGCCAGCTTCTGGGATTTTCGCTCCAGCACCAGGTTCCTGGCGCGGAGCAGATCGAGTTCCTGCTCAAGATCTTCACGACTGGTAAACAGAAACACCACGCCATCGGCCAGATTCGCCGGCAATTCACTGAGCCACTGCACAGGGGTAAGCGAGGAACTGATGACATTTCGAACCGGATCCAGCTGGCTGAAACGTACATCCAGGAATATCAGCACAACGGACAGGATGACCGCCAGTGTCAGGCGATAACCCAGATAGGGTCCTTGAACAAAGATGGTTTTGATGGGGAACTCCTTACGATCTGCCCTGGAAACAGACACGACGCATACAAAAAGCCGGACTCAAATGATCCGGCTCTGCGTCATTGACCTTCAACTCAATCGATCGGAAACAATCCCTCAGCACTCTTGTCGATTAACTCGAGCGCTTTACCGCCGCCCCGCGCCACACAGGTGAGCGGATCTTCAGCAACAATCACCGGCAAACCGGTTTCTTCACTCAGCAATCGATCCAGACCACGCAACAGCGACCCACCGCCGGTCAACACAATGCCACGTTCAGCAATGTCCGATGCCAATTCCGGTGGCGATTGCTCCAACGCACCTTTCACTGCCTGGACGATAGCGGCCAGTGACTCTTGCAGTGCTTCCAGAATCTCTTCGCTGTTCAGGGTAAAACCACGGGGCACACCTTCCGCCAGGTTGCGACCGCGTACGTCAATTTCCCTCAGCTCCAGTCCTTCGTAGGCACAGCCAACTTCCTGCTTGATTTTCTCCGCGGTGGCATCACCGATCAGGCTGCCATAGTTGCGACGCACATAAGTCACGATAGCTTCATCGAAACGGTCGCCCCCCACTTTAACGGAATCGGCATAGACAATGCCGTTAAGTGAGATGATAGCGATCTCTGTGGTACCCCCACCGATATCCACCACCATGGAGCCGCTGGCTTCTTCCACCGGCAAGCCCGCGCCAATGGCTGCCGCCATGGGCTCTTCGATCAGATACACTTCGCGAGCGCCCGCACCCAGAGCTGATTCTCGAATGGCTTTCTGCTCGACCTTGGTGGAACGACTGGGAACACACACCAGCACGCGAGGGCTCGGTGTAATAAAACTGTTTTCGTGCACCTTGTGAATAAAGTGCTGAAGCATTTTCTCGGTCACCACAAAATCGGCGATAACCCCGTCCTTCAGGGGACGAATGGCCGTGATATTGCCCGGAGTTCGACCAAGCATACGTTTCGCTTCGGCCCCCACTGCAGCGACACTTTTTTGCGCGCCATGATTGCGGATCGCAACCACTGAAGGTTCATCGAGCACAATACCGCGCTCACGGACATAGATCAGCGTATTTGCCGTTCCCAAATCGATCGACAAATCGCTGGAAAACATGCCTCGAATTTTTTTAAACATGAAGGGAGATCACCCTATAAATCAGGACTGGTTAAATTAATCGAGCAACTTTATCAACGGCGCCATGTCAGGGCAAGGCACAAGACCAAAATGAACGATAATTAAAGCAGCTGATGAAATCTGGCAGCAATATCGACTATTTTTCAGACAATATTGCCGCCTCCCCCTTCAGGAATTCCAGCAATCAGAATCTGCGCGAACGACCCTGTCTCCCATGGTGCTTTCCTGCTATGATAAGCGCCTTTTTTTGGTGGCGTTTTCCAGGGGATTGCGCCGCCCTTGGCAGATCAAGATTCGAGGTTTCGACATGTCCATTGGACCCGACGACATAAAAAAGATTGCTCATCTCGCCCGACTGGAAGTGGATGAAGAAAAAGCAGCCAAACTCGGTAGCGACGTCAGTAATATTCTGGATCTGGTAGACCAGCTTCAGGCAGCAGACACCGAAGGCGTTGCGCCCATGGCTCACCCCATGGATGCGGTTCAGGTACTCAGGAAAGATGAGGTCACTGAAAGCAATCAACGGGAAACATTCCAGGCCATTGCCCCGGAAACCGAAGACGGCCTCTACCTGGTCCCCAAAGTCATCGAATAACAAGCGTCGCGCACACCACCAACCCTTCGCTTTAGCCAAACAAGAACCACGATTATGTTAGAAAAAACCATTCGAGAACTGGCTGCCGGATTACGTGATGGCAGCTACTCCAGCGTCGAGCTGACACAGAGCTATCTGAGCAGGATCGATAGCCTCGACAAGCAGATCAACAGTTTTATCACGGTGACACCGGAACAGGCGCTGGCCTCTGCCAGAGCCGCTGACGAACGCCTTGCCCAGGGCGACGCTTCACTGTGGACTGGAATTCCCTTCGCTCACAAAGACATCTTCTGTACCGAAGGCGTGTTGACCACCTGCGGTTCACGCATGCTTGATAATTTTGTACCGCCTTACGACGCCACGGTCGCAGCCAAGCTGAAAGCAGAAGGTGCCGTGTGTCTCGGTAAAACCAACATGGATGAGTTCGCCATGGGCTCTTCCAACGAAACCAGTTACTTCGGCAAGGTCGTCAATCCCTGGAGTACCGATACACCGCTGGTTCCCGGTGGTTCTTCGGGCGGTTCTGCTGCGGCCGTGGCCGCACGCCTGGCACCGGTTGCCACGGCGACAGACACTGGCGGCTCCATTCGTCAGCCGGCTTCCCTGTGTGGACTGACCGGCATGAAACCCACCTACGGCCGCGTGTCGCGCTATGGCATGATCGCTTTCGCATCCAGCCTGGATCAGGGCGGTCCCATGGCTCGCAACGCTGAAGATGCCGCCGCCTTGTTGCAGGTGATGGCAGGTTATGATCCCAAGGACTCCACCTGCATCAACACTGATGTTCCGGACTACAGCGCCAGCCTCAACAATAAACTGGATGGCCTGAAGATTGGTCTGCCGAAAGAATTTTTTAGTGAGCACTTGAGCCCCGAGCTGCAGGATGTGCTGCAAAGCGCGATTAAGGAACTGGAAAAACTGGGCGCCCAATGCGTTGAGGTATCACTGCCCCATTCGCACCTGTCGGTACCTGCGTATTACGTCATCGCACCGGCAGAATGCTCCGCCAACCTGTCCCGCTTTGACGGCGTGCGCTATGGCCACCGCTGCGAGAATCCCAAAGACCTGATGGATCTGTACTTGCGCAGTCGTTCCGAAGGTTTCGGTGACGAGGTAAAACGACGAATTCTGATCGGCACCTACGCGCTCTCCGCAGGCTATTACGATGCCTACTATCGCAAAGCCCAGCAGGTACGCCGTCTGATCAAGAACGACTTTGTTTCCGCCTTCGAAGAAGTAGATGTCATTCTCGGCCCGACCTCTCCGTCACCCGCTTTTGCCTTTGGCGCCAAAGGGGATGATCCGGTACAGATGTACCTGGAAGATATTTTCACCATTTCCACCAACCTCGCCGGTCTTCCCGGCATGTCTCTGCCTGCTGGCCAGATCAATGGTCTGCCTATCGGTATGCAGCTGATCGGCAATTATTTTGACGAAGCCCGCCTGCTCAATGTGGCCCACCAGTTCCAGCAAGCGACTGACTGGCACACTCTGGCACCGACATCCATCGACACCGCGGGAGGCGCACACTAATGGAATGGGAAACCGTAATTGGCCTCGAAGTACACGTGCAACTGGCCACCAAATCCAAGATTTTTTCCGGCTCCTCCACCGCTTATGGTGCCGAGCCCAATACCCAGGCCAATGCCGTCGACCTGGCGATGCCCGGCACGCTGCCTGTGCCGAACGAGCAGGCCTTCCGCTACGCCATCATGTTCGGACTGGCCATCAATGCCGACATCAACAAACGCTCGGTATTCGAACGCAAGAACTACTTCTATCCGGACTTGCCCAAGGGTTATCAGACCACACAGCTGGATGCTCCCATCGTGGGCGCCGGGGTCGTAGAAGTTGAACTGCCCAATGGCACGTCTAAAAGCGTACGTATCCACCATGCGCATCTGGAAGAAGATGCCGGTAAATCGCTGCATGAGGATTTCCACGGCATGTCCGGCATTGACCTGAACCGGGCCGGAACGCCGCTGATCGAAATCGTTTCCGAGCCCGATATGCGTTCCGCAGACGAAGCTGTCGCCTTTGCCAAGAAGCTGCACTCCATCGTCACCTCACTGGGAATTTGTGATGGTGAGATGTCTCAGGGTTCCATGCGCTTTGACGTCAATATTTCCATTCGTCCCAAAGGCGAAGACACCCTGGGTACCCGTACCGAAACCAAAAACCTGAATTCCTTCCGCTTTATGGAGAAAGCCATCAAGCTGGAAGTGGAGCGTCAGATCGATGTGCTTGAGGACGGTGGCGAGATCGTTCAGGAAACCCGTCTCTACGATGGCGAAAAAGATGTCGCTCGCAGTATGCGCAGTAAGGAAGAAGCCAACGATTACCGCTACTTCCCCTGCCCCGACCTGCTGCCAGTGGAATTCGATGATGACTACATCAACGCCATTCGCGATGACATGCCGGAACTGCCGGACGAGCGTAAAAAGCGCTTTATCGCTGACTATAGCCTGTCTGACTATGATGCGGGCATTCTGTCTGGCGATGGGGATGTGTCGCGCCTGTTCGAAACCGCAACCAAGATTTCCGGTGATGCCAAACTCACTGCCAACTGGATCATGGGTGAACTGGCCTCACGTCTGAACAGCGAAGATATCAGTGCCAAACATTGTCCGCTGGCTGCAGAATCACTGGGCCAACTGGTCTTGCGCGTCAAAGACAATACTCTGTCCTCCTCCAGCGCCAAGAAAGTCTTCGACCTGCTGTGGAAACAGGAAGGCAATGATGTCGATGCCCTGATCGAGCAGCACGGCCTGAAGCAGGTCTCCGATACCGGCGCACTGGAAAAACTGGTGGACGAAGTGCTTGCGGGCATGGAAGACCAGATCAAACAGTATCAGGAAGCAGATGAGAAAAAACGCAAGAAACTGATGGGTGGGTTTATGGGGCCCCTGATGAAAGCCTCCAAAGGCCAGGGTAACCCGAAACTGTTCAATGAGATTTTGCAGAAGAAGCTGAATTCCTGATCCTGTGTTGCACCGTTCCCTCGTCACGAGGGAACGGTCAAGCTTTGCCTCGTTCAGGCCTCTACTCAGGCACCAGCACCACTTTACCGATGTTCTTTCGCGCCTCGATATAGGCATGAGCCTCACCGGCCTTGTCAAAGGAGAAGGCCTTGTCCACGTGAGGTCTGACCCAGCCTTCAGCGACACCGTCCAGGATCACTTGCATCCAATGGGCAATTTTCTCATGCTCGTGCCAGAGGTGGCCCATATTGACACCAAAAACACCCTTGTTTTTGTCCATCAAACCCAGTGGATGATAAAACGGCATTTGTGCCAGCAGCTTCAATAAACGCAGCTTACCACCCATGCCGTTCTCGGCAACGGTGGAAATACCGAACATGCCCAGCCTCCCGGTATCGCGCAGCGCCTTGTAGCTCTTTTTCCAGTGACTACCGCCGAGTGGGTCGGTAATCAGTTCAACGCCCCGACCATCAGTCAGGGTCTTGAGTTCTTTGCTCCAATCCTGGCGACGATAATCGATCGCGTGATCCAGCCCCCGCTCTCTCAGGAAGCCATGCTTCTGCGAACTGGCCGTTCCAAATGTGGTCGCGCCGATATGTTTGGCAATATCAATAGCGGCCAAACCGACGCCACCCCCTGCGTTATGAATCAAGACACTTTCGCTCGCCTGCAAGCTGCCCATCGCAACCAGCAGTTGGTAGGCGGTAAGAAAGTTCACCGGAATTGCCGCACCTTCCTCAAACGACAGGGACTCGGGCTTCTCGAACACCTGATACGCCGGCACCACGACTTTGCTGGCATGACCGTTAAACCGGGTCATGGCGATCACGGCTTTGCCTTGCAGACTTTCGTCAGCGCCTTTACCTACCGACTCCACTACCCCACTGACTTCATAGCCCACCGTGCAGGGCAGTTTGGGCGCATCAGGATACAGACCCTGACGAGCCAGAATATCGGCGAAGTTAATCCCTGCCGCTTTCACATCAATCAGCACCTCACCCTGACCGGGTTTGGGATCAGCAAACTCCTGAACCGCCAGCACATCCACGCCCCCGGCACGGGTAATCACGACCTTTTTCATGTGTCACTCCCTTTATTTTTATTGAACGAAAACAGACGACTAGCGCGTCTGACGTCCGACTTACCGCTTCCGACTTCCGACTTCCGACTTCCGGCTTCAAGCTTCGAGCTTCGAGCTTCTCACTCACACTTTCTTCACAAACTCCGACTTCAGCTTCATCGCACCAATGCCATCGATCTTGCAGTCGATATCATGGTCACCGTCAACGAGACGAATGTTCTTCACCTTGGTTCCCACTTTCACCACAGATGAACTGCCCTTCACTTTCAGGTCCTTGATCACGGTCACCGTATCACCGTCACTTAAAGGGTTGCCATTGGCATCCTTGATCACCTTCTCCGCGGACTCTTCAACATCATGCGCCGACCACTCATGGCCACACTCTGGACAGACCCACATGGCGCCGTCTTCGTAGGTGTAAGGGGATTCGCATTTGGGACAGGGAGGTAGTTCGCTCATAAGTTTCTCGCTTTCAATTGGACGACCGCCGTTGCCGGCAGGGAAATAAACAAGCGCCGCATTATGCTCCCCAAAGCACCTGGGGACAAATGCGATCAATGTGATTCAGAAAACCACCATTGCAAACTGATCGAAGCATAGCGACTCTGTTCAGGGTAAAGCCGGTATGCCTCGCCATCCCTGAGACGATAAAGCAGGTGCTGATCATGCACACTTCCCACCGCGAAGCTCAAGCCCAGCTGATTGCCGAGTCGCCAATCCCATTCCAAGGCCAGCGTGTGCGCCACCCACCTCAAGGTCGAGGCCGCCTCGTTCTCGCTATCCTCGCTATCAAAAACGCGCCATTCCCCGCCACTGGCTCGCCAAAACAGACTTATCGCATGCGACTCGCCGATGCGCCAATCCAGGCTGGAATCGGGATAACCCAGCCGAATAAAAACGGGATCGAGTGTTTCCGAGCCCAGGTCCATGCCCAGACTGACAACTGGATAGAATATCTTCTCTCCCAAGCGATCATCGCGACACAGCCCAACGCTCAGATCAACAGTATCCCAATCAATATGCTCTATCCAGGAAAACCAGAACCTTGCCGCCGAACGATCCAGCAAGGACGGATTGATCAGACCATTGGAGGAACTGGCGACCCCGGCTGACCACGCAATCTCACGATTAGCCTTGTTGCGTCCCGCCTGATGATAAGCAGGCCATCTCATACCGAACATCAGATTATGAACATGGCCATTGGTCGAAGCATCCCGTCCCGGCGGATCCAGATCCAGCACCTGATAGCGATGTCGGATCGTGTAGATGAATGGATACTCGGCATCCTGCTCTGGCCAATCCACTGAGATGGCGGTTCGCGAACGCAGAGGCTCATCGTTGCCCTCGGCGCGTTCCAGTTGAAGGGATGGAGCTCTATGGCCTTGATTACGGATCTCTGAAGTATTCGAGGTACACGGCGATCCCCAGGTACTCGCGGAGAGGACAAAGCAAAAAACGCCGAATGCGATCCATACGCTCGCTGTCTTGTGTCGCTTGGCGTGTTTGGAAACTCCCACTCTGAGCCTCCGGCGAGGTTGTTGGAAGGCTAGAAGCTAGAAGCTAGAAGCTAGAAGCTAGAAGCTAGAAGCTAGAAGCTAGAAGCTAGAAGCTAGAAGCTAGAAGCTAGAAGCTAGAAGCTAGAAGCTAGAAGCCAAGTATAGCCCCGTCTTTCGTAGGATTGATGAAGTTGAAATAAATATTCTTTCTTGGCTTTGAAAACAGGAAGTGAATCAGGAAATCTATACCGGAGGCTATAAATTATTGAAATTTAGATGTAAATTTTGTTTTTTTATATGCCTGACAAGGCATTCAATGATCGCCCAGTTTGCGGTGGGTGGCACGAACATGCTGCGCATGCGTCCGCCTACTGAATCGGCGTTGCACAATTAAGGAGCCACAATTGTTTACACGTAGCGCACTATTATCCTGTTTACTAATTGCTTCATGCGTCAGTGTTGCTCCTTTGGTAAACCCAAACAATCCCATCAGCATATACGGCGTTACTTCTAAGCCCCCGCAGAATGGAGACTGGTTACTTGTTGCCTCCTCTGGCTACCAATCGTCTCTGGCAAGTCAGGGTGCCAATGAAAACGAATCATTAGTAGTCAATCTTTCTATATTTCAGCTACCCGAATTGGATTCAGAAAAAGAGTTTCTGGATTTTGTTATGGATTCCCGAGCTGCGACCCCAAAAACGGGGCGCTTTGAAAACAAGCAAAATGTAGAAAGTCTATCTGATCTCAACGGGGCTGTTTGCGTAAAATATCACTCTGTTTCAGAAGATAAAAACGCCAAGATCAAAGGTGGAACGGCTTCAATGTTGCTTGAAAGCATTGGTTACAACTGCCAACATCCTCTAAATAAAACGGTTGGCGTAAACATCGAATATTCGAGTCGCCACTTCGAAAATACGCCTAACCAATCTCTGAGCGAGCATAGTGCTGAGTACTTCAACAACATTCAATTTACAGAGTTTTAGCCGATAAAACACTGTTGCGACCAAATTGCGTCGTCCATTTAAATCGCAGAAGTTAGTAGCCTATTAGAGACCCGGAAAGGGGCTTCGTGACCCCTCACGGTTTGTTCTACTTCAAACACCCGGCATGAAAAGCGATATGCTCGCCGATAAAACTGGAGACAAAGTAGTAGGAGTGGTCGTAGCCGGGTTGCATATGCAGTTCCAGCGGGTAGCCCTTTTCGGCGCAGAGTTGTTCCAGCAGTCCGGGGCGGAGTTGTTCGGAGAGGAACTGATCCTCATCGCCCACATCCACACGCATGGGCAGGTATTCATCCACCTGCTCGGCGAGCAAGGCGCAGGCATCCCATTGTTTCCAGACCTGGGAATCACTATCACCCAGGTATGTGCCAAAGGCTTTCTGTCCCCAGGGAACCTGCGTGGGGGCAACGATGGGTGAGAACGCGGAAACGGATCGATAACGCCCGGGATTTTTAAAGGCGACGATCAAGGCGCCATGGCCTCCCATGGAGTGTCCGGCAATACTGCGCACATCACTGGCGTAAAAGTTTTCCTCAATCAATGCCGGCAGCTCATGCGCCACGTAATCGAACATGTGGTAGTGGGTTGCAAACGGTTCTTGCGTCGCATTCACATAAAACCCGGCGCCTAGTCCGATATCCCAGCCTTCGGCGTCAGGAACGTCTTCTCCGCGAGGACTGGTATCCGGCGCCACCAGGATGATGCCGTGTTCTGCTGCGTAGCGCTGGGCGCCCGCCTTGGAAATAAAGTTCTGCTCCGTACAGGTGAGTCCGCTTAACCAGTACAACACCGGGCATTTACCATCCTGCACCTGCGGTGGCAGGTAAATCCCGAAACGCATCACACACTGGGTCGCTTTGGATTCGTGCTCCCATACTTCCTGACGTCCGCCAAAACAGGCGTGACTTTCCACTAACTGCAATTCCATTTGACTGGCTCCCTAGAAGTGAATAACGGACCGGATACTCTTGCCTTCATGCATCAGATCAAAGGCTTCGTTGATGCGTTCCAGCGGCATGGTGTGCGTGATGAAATCGTCAAGCTTGAATTCACCATTGAGGTATTGCTCAACGATGCCGGGTAACTGGCTACGCCCCTTCACGCCACCAAAGGCCGTGCCGCGCCAGACCCGCCCGGTGACCAGCTGAAAAGGCCGTGTACGAATTTCCTGGCCCGCACCTGCGACACCGATAATGACCGACTCCCCCCATCCCTTGTGGCAGCATTCCAGTGCCGAACGCATGACATCGACGTTGCCGATACATTCGAAAGAATAATCCACGCCACCGTCGGTCAGATCCACAATCACTTCCTGAATTGGTGCGTCGTAGTGCTTCGGATTAATACAGTCGGTGGCACCCAGTTTCTTCGCCAGCTCAAACTTGCTCTCATTGATATCGATGCCAATTATTCGCGAGGCTTTGGCCATGGTGGCACCAATCACGGCTGACAAACCAATACCGCCCAGGCCGAAGATCGCGACCGTGGCACCGGGCTCCACTTTGGCGGTGTTCAACACCGCGCCCATGCCCGTAGTGACGCCGCAGCCGAGCAGACACACTTCTTCCAGTGGTGCGACCTTGTTGACCTTGGCCAGCGAGATCTCGGGCAATACGGTATATTCGGAAAAGGTCGAGCAACCCATATAGTGGTGAATGGGTGTGCCATCAATGGAAAAACGCGTGGTGCCGTCAGGCATCAAACCCTGGCCCTGGGTTGCGCGGATTTTCTGGCAAAGATTGGTTTTGCCGGACAGACAGAATTTGCACTCGCCACATTCCGGTGTGTACAGGGGAATGACATGATCGCCAACGGCCACAGAGGTAACGCCCTCACCCACCTGCTCGACAATGCCACCGCCTTCATGCCCCAGAATGCTGGGAAAGATGCCTTCCGGATCATCACCGGATAAGGTAAAGGCATCGGTATGGCAGACACCGGACGCGACGATACGCACCAACACTTCACCCGCCTTGGGTGGCATCACATCGACGGTTTCAATGCTGAGAGGTTTTCCGGCTTGCCACGCGACCGCGGCTCTGGACTGAATCATGCGAGACTCCCTTGATTGTTATGCATTTAGGGTATTGAACGCTGCGACAGCAATCTGCTGCCAAGCATTTAATCAGGAGTCTGAAGGAATTGAAAGCCGTTGCGCGAGATGAAGATCAGGGTGTTGCCAGTCCCGCGACGCGATCGCTGTCGAAGCGACCTTCATTGAGGAAATTGACAATATGTTGGTGAACCGAATCGTTGTATCGCATCATCGAATGGCCACTATTGACCAGGACAAAATCGTCCATCTCTTCCAAGACCATACTCGCCACGGAAACCGTGCCGTCGTTGGGAGCAGGCAGCCAGCTGTCGGGCCAGGCACTCCAGTCCCGATAGGCCGCGACAATGCCAACGGGTTCGGAGATGGGTTCGAGCTGATCAATGATTCCGCTTTCAGTGCGCGTCAACGAACTACCTGCCGGCCCGACCAGCGCATCAAACCACCATTGACCGGCAAACTTCTCCGAGAATTCGCTGCCCTGATTCGGCGGACTCAACATCACCACACGACTGCCCTCCGGCAGGTGATGAGTCTGCAGATAGTGACGCGCCACGATGCCGCCCATGGAGTGGGTCACCAGATGAATGCGTGGACTGTTATTCGCGCGACACAGGTCCACTCCCTGTGCCCCCAGATACTGTTCGGAAATCTCGGGGATGGGCATGCTGGTTGAGGGATAGTCAATCGAGACAGTGTAGAAGCCCTGCTCTCCCAACATCTTTTCAATACTGCGCATGGCGAAGCCGTTTCGCCAGAGACCATGTACCAGAACCACGCAGTCACCACGATCCAGAGCTGCGGTACTCAGCGCTACAAGCCCCGTCGACGCACAGGCATTCAACAGCATCACAATCAGTGTGACGAGGGCAGCTTGCTTGATGATTCTTTTGGCAGCTTTCATGTGTGATAGTTCTCTGGCACGCAATGCAATCACTAGTGTTGCATTTAAATGACCATTGGTCAATTAACTAAAGCCAGCACGTCCTCTTGCCCCTAATGCCCGGCGCCTTTGTCAGGGACTATACTTACGTGACCCGAACAACACGCCGCTTCGCCGTGCCGTCTTACCCTGGCCTTCATGCAGCATGCTTTCGGGTTTGGTGATAGCAAGGAAATGACCATGTTGAAAACACTCCTGCCCATCGTACTTCTGTTTGTTGCCGGCTCGCTATTCGGCGCACAGAACGATACGCGGGAATTCAAGGTTGTCGGCACAAACTTTCATTTTATCTATGAACAGGCGGAAGACGGCAGCTTTTCCGGGCTCGCTGTCGATGTGCTGAATGCTCTGGCGAAACGCTATCACATCAGGATTCACTACCATATGGCACCCTGGCTACGCGCGCAGAAACAGGTTGAACTGGGCCAAGCCCAGTTACTAGTGGGTCCCTATTATTCGAAAGAACGGGCAGCCAAATTCCATTATTCGCATCGGGCATTTTATCAGGACGATCTGGTTTTCTTCGCGTCCAGGGACAAGCAAATACATTGGGACGGGAACTATGCGAATCTTGGGGAATACAAGCTGATCAAGATCAGTGGCTGGTATTATGGGGAGGCTTTCGAAGAGGCATTGCCTCACGCATCCCATATGACCTTTACGCATTTGAGAGGAGCGATCGAACGCCTGATTGCTGGCGACGTAGACATTCTTGCAGCGAATCAACGTAATGTCAGGGGATTGATATTCAAGCATGAAATGCCTGGTCTCGTTGCCCTCGAACCGATCATTGGCAGGCAGTATGGCTACATGGGATTTTCAAAGGAACAAAACGGCCGCGATCTGAAAAAAATCTACGACCGCTTTTTTTCAGACCTGTACCTGTCAGGAGAATTTCAGCGCATGTCCCAACAATACGGTCTGAGCTACCAGGACAACGGCATCCGCCATTAACAGGTCGCCAGCGCCTCTAGTCAAGCGCATAGGTGCAAACCCGGTTTCTGCCCGATTCTTTTGCCTGATACAGCGCGTTATCGGCTTCCGTATACAATTGCTCAAAACTGGTATTGCAACCTTCCGTTGTGATGCCCACGGACACACTCATCGGCACCTCGATACCCTCTTCCCGTAACGGGGTCTCGGCAATGGTTTGTCGAATTCGCTCTGCGATTTCCAGGGCAGTCTGCTGGTTGGTATTGCTGAGGAAAACCGCAAATTCCTCGCCTCCGATTCGTCCGAAGATATCGTACTCGCGCAATGTCTGTTTAACGAGTTTTGACACGTGCACCAGCGCGGCATCGCCAATTTGATGCCCATACCGGTCATTCACCTTTTTGAAGAAATCCAGATCCAGAAGCGCCATCGTCATGGAAGCGCCGGTGCGGCGGCAACGACTCAGCTCCATTTCTACCGACTGCACGAAACCACGTCGATTTGCCGCCCGGGTAAGTTCGTCAGTCAGCGCCAGGCGACTCAATGTGGTCACCGATGTTTCAAGTTCCCGTTCCAGTACTTTCTGCTTGGTAATTTCCTTGATCTGCACCAGCAGCGCGCCTTCAGCATTTGTTTGCTCAGAGAACAGAAACCAGCGGCCATCGACGAAGTCTACTTCAAAAATCCGGAATGCCCGTGAGCGCCTGACAGCAACGGCATAGCCTACAAATGCTTCCACATCACCGGAATCAATCTTGACGGCACGCCCGGCAGCATGGGCTTGGCGTATCAGGTCGGCAAAGGAAATACCCAGCAGGCTATCACGAGGGGCGTAGTAGAGTTCGGCAAAGGCGGGGTTGCAATAAACGAGTTTGTCATGAGCATCATAGATACCGTAACCATCGCGACTGCGCTCGACGAAATCCCCGAGCAGTAGATTACTTTGGGAAGAATCCAGAGCCATAAGCTGATCCCGGTAGCGAAGAACCTTAAGCGCTAAGAAGGCGATCTGGCAAAAAAGAACCGACCTCCTCAGGCACAAGTATAGTCTCGCCGGGACTGGCCTGCCGGGATTATCGAGCAGGGCGTTATCTGATCATGCACTAATCGGTAAGATGGCCCCATAGATCATAGGCATCGGCCTCTTCGATCTCGACCTGAACGATTTGTCCTGGTTGAAGGTGAACGGCTCCGTCGATAAAGACATTGCCATCAATCTCGGGCGCATCACCCTGGGTTCTGGCAACAGCGCCTTCTGGAGTCACTTCGTCAACAATCACCCATTGTGTGGAGCCCACTTTGCGCTGCAAGCGGGCCGCGCTGATCTCCGCCTGCTTCTCCATGAAGCGTTGTTGGCGTTCCTCCTTGACTGCTTCGGATATATGATCCGGCAGTTCATTGGCCGGGGCACCTTGTACCGGCGAATAGGTAAAGCAGCCCACGCGATCCAGCTGGGCCTCATCAAGAAAGTCCAGCAATTGCTGGAAATCCTCTTCGGTTTCCCCCGGAAAACCAACAATAAAAGTACTGCGAATGGTCAGCTCGGGACACAGCTCGCGCCAACTGCGAATTCGATCGAGCACTTTCTCACTGTGCGCCGGACGCTTCATGGCCTTGAGTATCCTGGGACTGGCGTGCTGAAAGGGAATATCCAGATAAGGCAGTATTTTACCTTCCGCCATCAACGGGATGACCTTGTCCACATGAGGATAGGGATAGACGTAGTGAAGACGAACCCAGACCCCCATTTCTCCCAGCGCTACCGCCAGATCCTGCATACGGGTTTCCAAAGCCTTCCCCTCGGAAAAATCCAGCTTGTACTTCACATCCACCCCGTAGGCGCTGGTGTCTTGGGAGATGACCAGCAATTCTTTGACGCCACTTTCTACCAGTTGTTGCGCTTCAGTAATGACTTCTGAAACCGGCCGACTGACAAGATCGCCGCGCATATGGGGAATAATGCAAAAACTGCAGCGATGGTTGCAGCCTTCGGAAATTTTCAGGTAAGCATAGTGAGACGGTGTCAGCTTAATGCCCTGGGCCGGTACCCGGTCACTATGATGAGTAATCTCGTCTGGAACAGTAGGAATGTAATCATGGACCGCATTCATAACGCTGTCATAGTCTGCAGGACCACTGACACTCAGGACATCGGGATTCTGTTGTTTGATCAGCGCAGCATCGGCGCCCTTCCCCATGCATCCGGTCACAATCACCTTGCCGGTTTCACGCATGGCCTCGCTGATGGCATCCAGGGACTCCTGCTTGGCAGCATCGATAAAGCCACAGGTGTTCACGACGACCACATCGGCATTATCGTAATCGGGTACCACATCGTAACCATCCAGCTTGAGCTGGGTAAGAATGCGTTCCGAGTCAACCAGTGCCTTGGGGCAGCCGAGGCTAACGAAGCCTACGCGTCCACCGTTTTCAGCGGCTCCGGCCTGTCCGGGATGGGGTTGGGTATCTTGTTTACTCATATGCCTTCACTGTCTCCAAAGTGCGCGCGATTATACAGAAAGCTCCAAGCCATTGCAGATCAGTTTTTGTCCAATGTGGTTACCGCCTGTCCTGTCTTTGTTCTGTCTTTGTTCTGTCTTTGTTGTGTTTGCGCTGTTTTGATACAGCTACAGCACCGATTTACAGCAAAGGGACTATGATTATGACATTGAGAGCACTGGATCAATATCCATCTGCAACCTGAGTCACATTAATATTTATATTATTTTCAATCACTTAACTATTTCATTACACTGTCACCAGAACGTGGTACGTTCTTTGATTAGGCGATAAAACCAACCCGGAAAATGTAAACACAACAATGAGCTGGACACTGTATTTAAACGATAGCGAGATCATGCGCGGAGACTACAAGTCTCTGAACATGCTCTTTGGCTGTCTGTCAGGTGTCAGTTTCGCACGAGCATCCCAACCTGGATGGCTGGATAAAATGTCCTCGACTACGTCGTACGAGCACTATCTCAACATCAAAGCCAAGGAGTTTGGCATCGAGCGCTGGCACGGCCAGTTGGAACTCCGCAACAAGGAAGGTTGCGCAGAGCGCGTGTTTTTCTTTGAGCAACACATCAAAGTACTGGGTGCATCTGACTCAGACCAGCAAGTCTCCTAGCTGGTCACGAAACAATACACCGACAAGCTTCCCGTTTTTTCGTGCGCCGGTTCATGCTGGTAGCCGTGCACAGGTCTCATGATTTCATTTTGTTTCAGAACGCTTACAAAACCCTCATTGTGGAATCGTCATCTGCGCTTACAGTGAAAGTATGTTCATTATTTTTGAGGACGCTCCCCTTGTAATTCCGGGGCCAAAAGCATGACAAGCACGAAAAGAAATTTGATATACCATACTCACGTTAACGTAACAGACGAGATTTCGGTTCAAACTGGTGAGGGACTTGAAACCCGACTGGAGGCTTTGGCCCGTGATGGTCTCACCCTCAGCTGTAATCGCCAGACGCTGGATCAGTTGCTACCCAACCGTGAAGTCATCGCACCGAAGCAGCCAGTTAATTTGCTGACCTGTTTTCAGCTCTATCCGGGTACCGAGGCCATTGAAAGCTATTGTGATGTGATCAGTGTGCGCCGTCTGGCTCGGGATACCTTCCATCTCGATCTGCGCTTTCATGCGCTGGAAGAGGAAAGTTATCAATTGATTGACAGTTACGTGAACGCCGCGCTACATCCTCAACGCAGCGCCCACAAACAGGTTGCCTGACAGGCAGGGGTTTCTTCCCACAAACCAATACTCATAAAAAGGCCAAGACATTGTCTTGGCCTTTTTATGAGTATTGATCGTGCTTGTCGATGTTATCTCAGCACTGGAATATCTTCTTCCGCTTCGACGCTCTTATTTCTTACTGTCAGCGCCTTCACCAGCTCAGCTTCCGGACGGGAAATACCACAGGTATTCATAAGGTCATCGACGCTGGCACCGAGTTCAACCAGGCGGGCGGCTTCAGAATAAGACACCTTGGCCGGATCATTTTTTTGCATCTCTTCGATACGACCTTCCAGCACATGAATATGCTTCTCCAGTGTCAGGGCTCGGCGTCCGACACCCATGGCACCATGACTGATACCCTGCACTTCGTTCCGGATTTCTTCAATTGAGGCATCAACCTCAGTATGTATTCGTTCCAGCGCGCGTGTTCGCCGCATCACGTAAAGCGCCATGAGACACAAAAGTAAGGCTGACCCAATGGGCAACACCAGGGATATTTGACTTAGCATGCAAATCTACCTCCTGTCCTGAATTAGAACGCCGCCATTTCGGCCCACTCTTCCTCGGACAACATTTTTTCAAATTCGACCAGTATGATCAGTTCACCGTTCTTGTTGCAGACACCCTGAATAAAGCGCGCGCTTTCCTCATTACCCACGTTGGGCGCTGTCTCGATTTCCGATTGTCTCAGGTACACGACTTCGGCAACCGAATCCACCAACACCCCGATAACCTGACCTTCCACTTCCAGCACAACGATACGTGTGTGATCCGTGACTTCTGAGTCAGACAGACCAAAACGTCTGCGGGTATCAATAACCGTGACGACATTACCGCGAAGATTGATAATCCCCAGAACGTAGTCCGGTGCACCGGGAACCGGCGCAATTTCGGTGTAGCGCAACACTTCCTGAATCTGCATAACGTTGATGCCATAGGTTTCGTCATCAAGACGAAACGTCACGTATTGCAGAACCGGATCTTCGGACGCCTGACTGCTATGTCCAGTATTCGATGCCATTCTCCAGACCTCTTAAACTAATTCGATTATGTGGCAAGACTCCGAAGTCTCGCGCTTTTCAACAAGCTAAGTCAGCATGTGTCAATTTTCCATCATGCCAACCTTTAATATAGAACATCGCACAATCTATGCCAGCGAATCGTTTACTCATTTTTTCTGGCCGGACAATCAATGCCTGCGTTTCTGTTCCGCATCATTCTGAAGCAGGTAACTCAGGGTATCCGCATCCAGCAAGGCGCACATATGGTCAATAACCGTACCCGATAGCCAGGGCCGCTTGCTTCGCTCCGAACGCCATTTCACCTGCTCGGGCAGGAGCTGTATCGCCTGCTCCACCGTGTCACAAGCCATTCCCCAGTTAGTATCACCCAGCCGGATCACAAACTTGTAGCGATCCTTGATCTCTTCGGAGTAACGATCAGGCATTACCCATCTCGCCGTATCGACAACCTGAATATTGCGATCACCCGAGCGGAAGAGCCCCATAAACCATTCGGCACGCCCGACCAGAGGGGTCAAATCTTCGTCGAGCTTGTGAATCGCACCCAGCGATATGAGTGGCACGGCCAGTTTCAGGCCCGCCACAGTGAATAACAAACATTCAAAACGATCCTGAGCCCAGGCCGGGCGACCGTTGTCGAGCCAGGGCTGCGGCTCCCCCACTCGATGGTTTTCTGACAGCGCAGTTTCCGACAACTGCGCAGATGCAGATTCACTAAGGGTTTGCTCCGGAACTTCCGGCTCAGCCAGTTTCTGGCTTGGAGCGCTTGGTGTTGATGTTCGCGACTGCGGCTGTGCTTCGGCCACAGGTAGCTCTACCCCGGGTGTTTCCTGAACCTGCGTGACGGTTTTCTCTACGGTTTCGACCCGAGGAGCAGGCTCGGGCGTTTCGGTCTTTGGCTCGATGGCCTCCGGAATCGTTTGCGGCGCCAGTTTTGGGAAGGCGGCGGGAATAATCGGTGAATCGCTTAGCGGCCTAGTCTGGGTTGGTGCCTGAGTAAAATCGGTCCGACGCGTAGCGGCTAGCATGGAGCGCCGGCGTTCAGGCCCCGTGTAAGGTTTTTCCGGTGTTAGCGTCAAGTTGTTTGTTGATTCAAAACGCTCATCTGCTTCAAATTGCATTGGGTGACCGCTGGAAGAAGCAGAAACATCCCCATTCCTGTTCTCATCACCCTCCTTATCAACCCTCTGCCGGGCCGCAAGCGCTTGCGCTTTTCTCTTCTCAGCGGCAAGCTTCGCTGCGGCTTTGATCTCCTCGGCTTTTCTGGCTTCTTTTTCCCGCGCTTCTTTTTCCCGTGCTGCTCTTTCCCGGGCTTCCTGTGCGGCCAGTCTTTCAGCTTCTTTCTTTGCTGCTTCAGCGGCCGCCTCTGCCATAGCAGCTTCTTCTCTCGCTGCTTCTTCCTCTATTTTTTCTTCAAGGGGACTACCCGACAGCGAACCCAGCAGATCATCATAATAATCTGCAAGCGCGGATTTCGCCTTTTGGGGCTGATCACCGTTGCCGTGCTTCACTGAGTACACCTTTGCGAGTCAAAGACTCTTTCCAGCTTGCCGAGGCGTAGCTGTCCAACATGGATTCTGTCAACGAGAGAAAATGTTGACGGAGCTTTGGGGATAAGGGGCGACGTAGATAGTACAGACCAGTCAGAGCCAGCAGAAAGGCCTGGCCTTTCTTCGGCATCTCACCCGAACGGAGAATAATGCCAGGGTTCAAAGTGGTTACCAGGCGATACCCCGCATCAATGCTTTGTCTTCCCAGCGGCACTGCTGGCATGACTGTTCGCGGTCCATCAAGCGATGCGTTCTCCGCACTATCAGACAGGGGATCGGTCACAAACAGATCGTCAAGATAGTTCGTGATCATTGCATCCGCTTTGCTCAGCCGCTGTCCCTGCTTGTTCTGATCGTTAGCCATGTGCCTACATCATCGCCATCAGCTGGTTCCGCTTGCGTCAGACCGAATTCGCGGTCATCTCTTTGAGATCACGCAGCAATTTACGATAAGCGCGCACGCCATGAGTTTCCGCATCCAGTTGCGAAGGCACAACTCCGGCATGACTGGCATCCCGGAACTTGGTATCCACCGGAATCGCATATTTCCAGACCGCATCACCCCAGGTTTGCTTGATAGTCCTCAGGCTTTGAGTGGAAGCCTGGGTACGCCGGTCGAACATCGTTGGCAGAATCATATGCCGCAGGTTACTCTTCTGGGATTTGATAACCATCCCCAGCGTGTGCATCATGCGTTCCAGACCTTTGATAGCCAAGAATTCAGTTTGAACCGGTACGATGAGCTCCTGGCTGGCCGCCAGGGCATTGATCATCAATACACCCAGGGATGGCGAGTTATCGATGAGCACATAGTCATACTGATCCCAGAGCATGGCCAGTGTTTTGGAGATAATCAGGCCCATACCATCCACCCCGACCATACGCCTTTCCAGCGTTGCCAGAGCCGTTGATGCCGGCAGGATATCCATGCCTTCGCAGGAGGTGCTGGTAATCAGTTGTTCGGGAAGGCCGTCCGGTACCTTGCCCTGATGCATGAACAAATCAAACGCACTTTGCTCAATAGAGTCAGGATCGTACTTAAAGTAGCTGGTCAGCGAGCCATGGGGGTCCAGGTCCATGACCAATACCCGTTTGCCCTCCTGAGCCAGCAATCCGCCCAGTGCCACTACACTGGTCGTCTTACCGACACCACCTTTTTGATTCGCAATCGCCCAGATTCTCACTTGTTAACCCCTAGACCTACACAAAATAATGGATCGGAAAAGCGCTTGCGTGCCATGTCGAACCGCTTTTGCCGGGTCGATCAGTATAACGCTTAATCCGGAAATTACTTGCCGATTTTTCGTCAGTCATGCACTTTCTAGCACAAGCCATGCCACAGGAAAAATTCCTGTGGATTCAAAGCCAAAAGGAAGGATCTTAAAGCGGGAAATGAACTGGATTGAAGAGAAAGCGATGCTCTGAAACTGCCTGAGAACGCTAGTCCAGCAGGCTCTGGCGGATATCCTGGCGCTTGGAAATCAATAGAACCACTCGGCGATTCTTTAAACGGCCCTGTGGCGTATCATTTCGGGCCACCGGCTTGAATTCGCCATAGCCCATCGCCCCCATGCGCGCAGCGGACACGCCCTCAAGTGCCAGATATCTGACAACGGAAGCGGCACGCGCGGCAGACAATTCCCAGTTGGAGGGAAAGACTGAATTACGAATGGGGACGTTGTCCGTATGCCCTTCCACCAACATGGCGTTGTCGTGACGGCGCATGATGCGCGCTATTTTCTCAATGACGGGAAAGGCATCATCCACTGGTTCAACCCCTCCACTCTGAAATACGACCGTATCGTCCAACGATACTTCTATCCAGTCGTCTTTCTTGTCGACACTGACCTTGTCTTCAAAGATCAGATCCTCAAAACTCTCGCGAAACTCGCCGGCGATCATTTCCAGTTGCATGTCTTCTTCACTGGATTTAGGTGTCTCTTTGGCCTTCGGTTCAGGTATTCCGAGAATGGGGCTGATGTTGGTATCGCCATAGCGATCCGACTCCGATAAAGGCGTATGATCGCCTACCTGAATCGGTGACAGAGTCTTTTGCCTGACGTTGAATACCCCTTCCAGGCTCTCCGACAGCACCTTGTACTTGCCCTCATTCACGGAAGAAATCGAATACATCACTACGAAAAATGCAAACAGCAAGGTAATGAAGTCTGCATACGAGACCAGCCAGCGCTCCTTGTTATCATGCTCTTCTTCGTGACGGCGTTTCATAGGCACTCCCACCAAACGAGACCGTTGAGTGGTGAACTAAGGGATGAAACCCTTCAGTTTCAGTTCAATGGAGCGGGGGTTTTCACCCTCGGAAATGGATACCAAACCTTCAATCAGCATCTCCCGATACTGACTCTGGCGCTGGACGATCGCTTTCAGCTTGGCCCCGACCGGGAAAAACAGCAGGTTGGCAAAAGCGACACCATAAATCGTCGCGACAAAGGCGGTCGCAATTCCGGACCCCAGCGAAGACGGGTCGGCCAGATTACTCATTACGTGAATCAGACCCATGACGGCACCGATAATGCCGATGGTCGGTGAATAACCACCCATACCATCATAGATTTTTGCTGCATTGAGATCATGCTGTTCTTTGGAAATGAGCTCCACTTCCAGGACGTTGCGAATCACCTCGGGTTCAGACCCATCCACCAGTAGCTGCAGACCTTTTTCGGCAAAGGTATCGCTTTCCTTGGACACCATGGATTCCAGGCCGAGCAGGCCTTCCTTACGGGCACGCATGCTCCAGCCCACAACCCGGTCAATACCATCCTGCAAGGACACATAGGGAGGTGCGAAGACCCAGCGCAACATGGCCAGGCCATGCGTCAGGGTTTTAAGGGGCGTTTGCAACATAATGGCGGCAAAGGTACCGCCAATCACGATCACGGCTGCAGGGCCATTGAAGAGAGAGTCAATGTGTCCCCCTTCCATATAGTTGCCGCCAAGAATGGCAGCAAAGCCGAGAATAACCCCCAGAAAACTCAGTATATCCATTTACATAATTCCGCTTACGATGCGTTCTGCAATATCGTCCAGATCAAAAGAACCATCTGAATAGCCGGCCTTATCCACCGCCATGGGCATTCCATAGATCACACAGGTTTTGGCTGACTGGGTCCATACCGTTGAGCCGGTGCGTTTCAAAAGGCGCGCACCTTCTCGTCCATCAGCTCCCATCCCGGTCAAAACGACGGCTAGGACTTTTCCGGGAAGCGACTTTGCTGCGGAACCAAAGGTAATATCCACTGATGGCTTGTAGGTCAGTCGCTCATCACCATCCATAATATTAACGTGCAAGCCCGATCCCTTGCCTGATACCAGCATCTGTTTGCCACCGGGCGCAATCAACACCTCGCCCCGACGCAGATAGTCACCGTCACTGGCGTGCTTGACTTTTAGTTGCGACAAACTGTTGAGGCGTTCGGCAAACGCCGGAGTAAACGAGGCCGGCATGTGTTGTACGATCAGCACCGGTACCGGCAGATTCGCGGGCAGTTTGGTCAGCACTTTCTGCAAGGCAACGGGCCCACCTGTTGATGTACCTATGATCAGCAGGTCAACAGGATGTTTGATAGGTTTCTTATCGGCCGTTCCGGCCGGAGCTTTATCCGCTCTCGGCGCAGCGGTCGCAGGCCTCAGTGGTGCGCGTTCCGCTCCGGGCGAACGTCTGTCACTACTTGGAAGAGGGGACCTCGCTGAAGGCGTTGATGGAGGGGATATCCGCTCTGCTGTTGCCGGCCTGCTGGCTGCCGCCCGCAAATTTCCCGGTTTAGCCAAAGCCAGAATACGGTTTTTCAACACCTCCTGCATTTTGGTGGCATCGCGAGCGATATCTTCAAAATTCTTGGGTAGAAAATCGACCGCACCGGCTTCGAGTGCGTCCAGCGTGACGCGGGCACCTTCGTACGTCAGGGAGGAGAACATCAAAATGGATGTGGGACATTCAGACATGATATGGCGAACTGCCGTAACGCCATCCATCACCGGCATTTCGTAGTCCATGGTGACGACGTCTGGCCGGAATTTTTTCACCATATCAATGGCTTCCCGGCCATTTGAAGCGGTTCCCACGACCTCTACGTCTGGCACAGTGCCAAGAATTTCGCAAACACGTTTCCGGAAGAAACCAGAATCGTCTACGACTAGAACTTTGACGCTCATTTACTCCCCGCAGATCTTCCGAGTATTGCTGAGCACATCCACTGCATCACGCCAAGCCAGAATCAGGCGTATCGCTGGAGAAGGCTGGGTATATCCAGAATCAGGGCAATGCGACCATCACCCGTAATGGTAGCGCCGGCCATACCTGGTGTACCGTGCAGCATGCCACCAAGGGGTTTGATTACCACCTCTTCCTGACCGACCAGCTGATCGACAATAAAACCTACTCTCTGGGTGCCGACTGCGACGATCACCACATGGGCCTCTTCCGAATCCTCGGTATAGGAATCCACCAGCCAGCGCTTGATATAAAACAGGGGATACACGTTGTCGCGAACGACGACACATTCCTGGCCGTCCACCACGTTGGTTTTAGTAAGATCAAGATGGAAAATTTCGACCACGCTCACCAGGGGGAAGGCAAATGACTGCTCGCCGAGTTTGACCATCAATGTCGGCATGATTGCCAAGGTAAGCGGAACTTTGATCGTCAGGCGTGAACCTTTACCCTTTTCCGAATCAATGTTCACAGTACCGTTCAACTGGGTAATTTTAGTCTTGACCACATCCATGCCTACCCCGCGACCTGAGACATCTGAGATCTCGGTCTTGGTTGAAAACCCGGGTGCGAAAATCAGATTGAAACATTCGTTGTCCGTCAGACGCTCTGCAGCATCCTCGTCATAAATGCCCTTTTCTACGGCCTTGCGACGGAGTACATCCGGATCCATACCGGCGCCATCATCATCAATAGCCAGCAGAATATGATCACCTTCCTGCTTGGCAGACAGAATCACCTGACCAATACGCGGCTTGCCGTTCTGTTCCCGTACATCCGGCATCTCGATGCCGTGATCGACCGCATTCCGCACCAGGTGGACCAACGGATCTGAGAGTGCTTCGACGAGGTTTTTATCCAGGTCGGTCTCTTCACCTTCGAGCACAAGGTTGACTTCTTTTTTGAGGTTTCGCGCCAAATCCCGTACCACTCGTGGGAAGCGACCAAATACTTTCTTGATTGGCTGCATGCGTGTCTGCATCACCGCAGACTGAAGATCGCCGGTCACCACATCCAGGTTGGACACAGCCTTTTGCAGAGATTCATCTTCGCTATCATCGCCCAATCGCTTAAGGCGGTTACGCACCAATACCAGCTCACCCACCATATTCATGATGTCGTCCAGACGTTTGGTATCAACACGCACGGTGGTTTCGGTGGCAATACCTTCTTTACCGCCAGCTTTAGCCTTGGGCGACTGTCGTGGAGGCGGAGCTGGAGCCGGCTGTGGCTTGGCCTCAGCCTTGGGTTCCGGGGCTGGTTCAGGTTTGGATGGCGGGGCACCGGTGCCCTCTGATTTGGTAGTCGGAGCCTTGCCGGAACCATGTAATTCATCGAGCAGGTTTTCAAACTCATCATCGGTAATCAGATCATCACCGGATTTCCCGGCCGACGCTGGGGCTGGCGCACTGCTTTCCTGCGGCGCGTCCGACGCTACCTTGTTGGAGTCGAACTTGCCTTTGCCGTGCAGATCATCCAACAGCTTTTCGAATTCGTCGTCACTGATCTCATCTGAACTGGAAGCGGGCGTTTCAGCAGGTTCTTCGCTGGCTGCCTCTTGGGCTCCGGCACTGATTGGTTTGCCTTCACCATGCAGTTCATCCAGCAGTTTCTCAAATTCTTCTTCGGTGATTTCATCGTCACCGGAAGCGCCCGAGGGCTCAGCAGGCGCGGCGGCTTCTGGCTTTGCTTCCGCTCCAGGCGTATCCAGGGCATCCAGCAATTGTTCAAATTCATCGTCGGTAATATCACCCTCTGAGGTCTCAGCGGGTTCTGGACTTGGTTCTGCCGGAGTCTCCGCGACCGGAGCTGCCGTTGCAGCGGATGCTTCAGCCTCGCCTTCTCCTTCGGGCTTGGCAAAACGTTCAAGGTCTTTCAGCAGTTGGGGATCCGCGGGGGTAGGCTCCTGACGGTTGCGGACTTCGTCAAACATTTCGTTAACAGTGTCCAGCGCGCGCAATACCACATCCATCAGCTCCGAACTGACACTGCGTTTGCCATTCCGCAGAATGTCGAACACGTTTTCGGCAACATGGCAGCAGTCAACCAATGCCTCAAGCTGGAGGAAGCCGGCACCACCTTTGACTGTGTGGAAGCCACGAAATATGGCATTGAGCAGGTCCTTGTCCTCCGGATTTTGTTCCAGATCAACAAGTTGTTCAGAAAGAAGCTCGAGTATCTCTCCCGACTCTACAAGAAAGTCCTGAAGTATCTCTTCGTCCGCTTCAAACCCCATGAATGTGCCCCTTAAAAACCTAGACTGGAAAGCAGATCATCCACATCGTCCTGACCGCTGACGACATCTTCGCGCTCGTCAGCTTTCATCTGTGGCCCTTCGCCTTCAATTCCCGATTGTTTTTGTTCTCCCTCATGCACCGTGCCGGTAATCTTGTCGACTTGTCCCGCCATGCGTACGAGGTTTACCAGGTTATCTTCTACTTCTTTGACGAGACCGGTCACGCGATTGATCACCTGTCCTGTCAGATCCTGAAAATCCTGTGCCAGTAATATATCTGACAGATTCTGGTAAACTTTACCGGAATCTGTACAGAGCTGGCCCAGAAAGCTATCCATTCGTTCTGTCAGCGCGCGAAACTCTTCCGGTTTCATTTCCTTGCGACGCAAGCGACCCCACTCGTTTTTGAGGGCTTCCGCTTCCGCACTCATATCTGATGCGATGGGCATGGTTTCTTCAACCAGGTCCAGAGTCTTGTTGGCAGCCTTGTTGGTCATGTCTACCACGTAAGCCAGACGATCCGATGCGTCTTCGATTTTGGATAGCTCTTCCTTACTGGCTGAACTGGTAGCATCAATGTGGAAATTACGGATGGACTCATGCAGGGTCCGCGTCAATCGACCGACCTCTACATAAAGAGTGCGATCCCGCGTTTCATTGAGTTCGGCAATAATGCCCAACGCGCCTGACAGGTCTCCACTATCCACGAGTGTTTTAAGTGTGTCCGCCTGTTGCTTCAGTGTTTCTTCAAATCCTGGCGCGTTGTCGCCGTTGGTGTTGTTCTCGTTTGTCATGCAGCGCCTATGATCAGGAATCAATGCGTTCGAAAATCTTTTCGATTTTTTCCTTTAGAACGGCAGCCGTAAAGGGTTTTACAACATATCCGTTTACGCCCGCCTGAGCGGCCGCAACGATCTGATCGCGCTTGGCTTCTGCCGTCACCATAAGCACTGGCAAGTCCTTCAGGTTGTCGTCAGCCCTAACGTTCCGCAACAGATCAATGCCGGTCATGCCCGGCATATTCCAGTCGGTCACCAGAAAGTCATATTTTCCGGTCTGCAACATCGGCAGTGCCGAGTTGCCATCGTCGGCTTCATCGGTATTTGTGAATCCCAAATCCCGCAGCAAGTTTTTAATAATTCTCCTCATCGTCGAAAAATCATCTACAACGAGGATTTTCATATCTTTATTCAAGTCGACCTCCACTCATGTCGATACCCGAAAATGCGAATAAAACCTTACACACAAGTCTAGCCGCAGTTCGGATGCTGGCCAGTTTTTTTTAGCAATAATTATGGACGCTCTCACTGATACAGAAACGCATTCCGTAGCGATGAAAACGCTCTCTAAGTCTGGATTTCCTATCTCTTATCGGCGGCAAACGCTTTCTCTTCAATACCAGGTGGAAGCAATTCCCGGGCCCACCCGTATACCATTACATCCAATCGGACATACGCGCCCGCAATCGGGCCGCCGCCTGGGAATGAATTTGACTGATGCGGGATTCACTCACGGACAACACCAGTCCAATTTCTTTCAGGTTAAGTTCTTCTTCGTAATACAGTGACAACACCAGCCGTTCACGCTCCGGCAAATTCTCGATCTCATTCGCCAGATTTTCCTTGAAGGCCTGGATCTGAAAATCCCGATCGGGGCCTCCCGTTTTCGACGCGATACTTTCCATTGGGGCATCGCCCTGCTCGCTGACCTCTTCCAGACTGAACAGTTTGCCGCTGTTGCTGTCTTTCAAGCAGGCAAAATATTCATCCAGAGACATATTGAGCTCTGCCGCAATCTCTTCATCATGAGCGTCACGCCCCTCGCGGTCCTCTACTATTTTGATTGCTTCGGCGATGCGCCGGGCATTGCGATGCACTGATCGCGGCACCCAATCACCTTTACGAACCTCATCCATCATGGCGCCACGAATGCGAATTCCAGCGTAGGTTTCAAAGGATGCACCCTTTGATGCTTCATATTTCTTGGCGGCTTCGAGCAGACCGATCATTCCCGCCTGAATCAGATCATCCACTTGCACACTGGAAGGCAGACGCGCCATCAGATGATGGGCTATGCGCTTTACCAGAGGCGCATGATTGCGAATCAGATCGTCCGCATGCTGGGTCTGAACTTCACTATACATGTAGGTGCAAAGTTTCTATTCTGGTTATGTGAGGCGATGCCATACTACGCAATTCCTGTCACCTTATGCCTGATCGTTCACCTGCGTTTATCACCAATAGAAACGGGATCGTTCTGTTGCCCGCAGAATTTTCATCTAAAAACATAGCAGTGCTTGGCTAAGCTTGCACCAGACGCTCGACAAAGAATTCCAAATGACCTCGGGGGGTGGAAGGCAAAGGCCAGCTGTCGGCCTTTTGAGCCAGGGCCTTGTAGGCCAGTGAAGCCTTGGCTCGGGGATAGGCATCCAACACTGCTCGCTGACGCTGAACAGCCTTCTTCACCGCTTCATCGTAGGGGATGCAACCCACGTATTGCAGTGCTACATCCAGGAAGCGTTCCGTCACACTTGTCAATTTGGAAAACAGGTGCCGTCCCTCTTCCTGGGATTTGACCATGTTGGCCAGTACCCGGAAACGATACATGTCGTAATCACGATTCAATAATTTTATCAGCGCGTAGGAGTCCGTAATGGATGTCGGTTCGTCACAAACGACGACAATAATTTCCTGTGCGGCGCGCAAAAAAGATACCACGCTATCGGAGATCCCGGCCGCCGTATCGACAATCAGAACATCCAGATCCTGGGAAATTTCGCTAAAGGCGTTGATTAGCCCCGCATGTTCCATTGGGTTCAATGACACCATCTTTTGGGTGCCCGACGAAGCCGGAACAATCTTGACCCCCTTGGGCCCTTCAACCATGACATCACGCAAGGAACATTCACCGCTGATGACATCGGCAATATTACGCTTTGACGTCAGCCCCATCAGTACATCGATATTGGCCAGCCCAAGATCCGCATCCAACAACACGACACGCCGACCCATTTCCGCCAATGCAAGGGAAAGGTTAATCGAAACGTTACTTTTGCCTACGCCGCCTTTGCCGCCGGTGACTGCGATGACCTGAACCGGACCCGAATTCGCCATACCGGTGTGATTCCTCTTTACTTCTGGAGCTTGCCTGAAACAGCAAACTGCTTGTGTTCGTTATTATATGCCTGACTAGGCAGAGTGAAAGAAAAACGCATCATCCTGCGTCGTATCCTGCTCTGAATCAGCGGATCGAATTGTCACCCATCGTTCAGAACTATTCAACAAAGCCTCTGCCCGATCCATAAATTCATCCGGAACCAGCAGGTGTATATCTTCAGGCACTCGCTGACCATCTGTAAAATACGCTGCCCGCAACCGGGTTGCCACCATAAAACTGATGGCCTCGCCCAGGCTTACCGCCTCATCAACTTTGGTAATGATCGTGCCGGCAAGCCCTACCATTTTGTAGTAGTGGTAATTGGAACTCATCACCTGGTATTGGCCGACTGCGGACATCACCAGATAATTGCGAATACCATGCTGTGACAGTTTTAACTCCTGCAGCTGTTCCGACCAGCAACTGTCCGAATGCATCAGACCTGCGGTGTCGATCAACACCAGCTTTTTGTCGGTAAGACGATCGAGAATCGAATCCAGACAGTTTTCTTCGTCCACCACATGGACGGGGACGTTCAATATACGCCCGAATACTTTCAGCTGTTCATGTGCAGCAATCCGATAACGGTCTGTTGTCACCAGAGCCAAACCTTCGGTACCGTATTTCATGACATAACGGGCCGCCAGCTTGCCGATGGTCATGGTTTTGCCACTACCCGTTGGTCCGACCAATGCCACCGCACCACCCTGATCAATCAAGTCGCCATGGGAAACAGACATGGCATGACCCAGTTGTTTGCGGATAGTGTCCCGGGCCGCCTCAAAACTGTTTTCAGAACGCACTGAATCCAGCAGTGGTCGGGCAATTGAACGATCCAGACACAGGGAGTGCAACCACTCGTCCACCTGTTGGGTCACGAGAGAGCTACTGGCAGACACCGGCCGTATCCTGGATTGCTCGGCCTGTGCGCTGATCAAACCTTTCAGCTCCTGAATTTCAGCTTTCATATCCGACAACTCATCCCAGCCTTCAGCACCTCGTGTGACTGAGTTACCCGCCAACTGCTCCGGTGCCACGGAGCTTGCTGAAGCAGGCCTGGATTCTGGCTGACGTTTCTTACGGGCAGTCTCAATCTTGCGTTTTGCTCGCTCCATTTCACGCTGCAACTTCAGGTGGCGTTCAGCATGCATGCGGGCGATCTGAGATGGGCTGGGCTGACTACCATTTTTGTTCGGCTGGCTCGTCGGCAGCTCCGCAGCGGACTCTTCTTCCTCGTAGTCCAGCGCCGCAACAATTTCCACACCTCCTTCGACGCGATTGTTGGAAAGAATCACGGCGTCAGGACCAAACTCCTCGCGCACCATACGCAAGGCGTCCTGCATGGTTTTCGAGAAAAAACGCTTAACGTTCATAACTGCCCACCTGATACAACGTCAACTTTTTGACCTTTCATGATTTTTCCTTCCCGTCACCGCGCTACTGACCCACTGTCGCTACGATGCTGATTTGCTTGTTGTCAGGCACTTCCTGATACGACAACACATGAATATGCTCACTGGTAAAGCGGGAGAAATTTGCCAGTACCGGCCGTAGTGGCGCGGAAACCAGCAGTATCGCCGGTTTTCCTAGCATCTCCTGGCGCTGCGCTGACTCACTCAATGAGCGTTGCAGGGATTCGACAATGCGAGGTTCCAGCACCATGCCCATATCATCACCAGCGCCATTTTTTTGTGCCTGCTGAACAGACTTAAGCAATAGCTGTTCCAACTCCGGTTCGAGTGTGATCACGGGGATTTCACTGTCGGCACCGATGATCCCCTGCACAATCATACGTTTCAATCCCAAACGACAATGCTCAGTCAGCTGGCCAGCCTCAGCGGTCTTAGGTGTCACGTTTACCAGCGCTTCGGCAATGGAACGCATATCGCGAATCGGTACATCTTCAGCCAACAGGTTCTGCAGGACTTTAAGCAATACGCTAACGCTTATGGTGGTCGGTACCAGCTCCTCGGCAAGCTTCGGTGAGACCTTGGCCAGCTGATCCAGCCATTGCTGTACTTCTTCATGCCCGATCAACTCGTTGGCGTGCTTCTGTAGTACCTGATTCAAATGTGTCGCCACCACCGTACTGGCATCCACGACCGTGTAGCCCAGCGTCTGGGCATGATCTTTCTGCGTCGTTTCAATCCAGATGGCGTCGAGACCAAAGGCCGGATCGCGCCCTTCAATACCTTCAATCTTGCCAAATACCTGCCCCGGATTAATGGCCAGCTCGCGATCCGGATGAATCTCCGCCTCGGCAATAGTAACGCCCATCAGGGTAATGCGATAGACATTGGGCATCAGATCCAGATTGTCACGGATATGAACAGACGGCATCAAAAATCCCAGCTCCTGAGACAGCTTCTTGCGGACACCTTTGATTCGACCCAACAATTGGCCACCCTGAGACTTGTCTACCAGAGGAATCAATCGATAGCCCACTTCCAGACCGATTATGTCCACGGCTACGACATCATCCCAACCCAGCTCTTTATGCGACTCTTCACCCGGCCCCTGAGCAGCGGGCAAAGCTTCCACTTCGCCACCCGGTGTTCCGGGCATTGGGGCAGGTTTGGGTCCTGCCGCGCCACCACCGCGCGCGGGCATGGGCCCCGAATATGGCTCCGCCGTCGCCTCCTGTCTTTTCTTCTCGCCGTACCAGGCCAGCCCGCCAATTAACAGGCCGAGACCGAGAAAGGCAACGTGTGGCATGCCTGGAACCAGTCCCATTACAATCAGAATACCCGAGGCAATGTAGAGCGCTTTGGGAGACAGGAACATCTGATCCAGCACCTGACTGGACATGTCCTGTGTCGTACTGACGCGGGTCACCATGATGGCCGCCGCGGTGGACAATAACAGAGAAGGAATCTGTGCCACCAGACCGTCACCAATGGTCAGCAGCGAGTATTTCTGCATGGCATCATTGAATTCCAGATCGTGTTGCATGATCCCGATACTGAGACCACCAATCAGGTTAATGGCGAGGATCAGCAAACCGGCAACGGCATCGCCGCGTACGAATTTACTGGCACCATCCATGGAACCGTAGAAATCGGCTTCCATCGCCACTTCTTCGCGCCGCGATTTGGCCTCATCCTGATTGATAATGCCGGCATTGAGGTCTGCATCAATGGCCATCTGTTTGCCCGGCATCGCATCGAGCGTAAAGCGCGCGCTAACCTCTGAAACCCTTCCGGCACCCTTGGTCACCACAACAAAGTTGATAATCATCAGAATCGCGAAGACCACCAGACCCACGGCATAGTTACCGCCAATCACCACCTCACCGAAGGCTTCAATGACCTTACCTGCCGCATCACCGCCCTCGTGCCCTTCCAGCAATACCACCCTGGTTGAAGCAACGTTCAGCGCCAGACGCAGGAGCGTGGCGACCAACAGCACCGTCGGGAAGATGGCAAACTCCATGGGTCGCAGCGCATAGATACACACCAGCAGGACCACCAGAGATAGAGCAATGTTAAAGGTAAACAACAGATCGAGAAGAAAGGGAGGGACCGGCAGCGTCATCATGCCCAGAATGGCGATCAAAAGGATCGGGATCGCCATATGGCTCTGCATTAAACGAAGTTGATAGAGTGCGCCGGCTTGTTGCATAGCTTCCGTTAACCAAGTCAGTGGGGACATCAGCGGCATGTCAACAAACTGACACATCGCCACCACAAACTGGGTTACAGCAAGAATTGAGCCTGAATTGGAAAATCGTTTTGACGCGAGCGGGTTTCTTACTCGTCGCGGCGCAGCTCGTCGGGGATCGGGAAGTCCGGCATACTTGGGCGTGGCGATACCCTTCGACGGAATTGCTTGAGCTGGAACACATAGGCCAGTACTTGAGCGACCGCCATATACAGACCCGCAGGAATCTCCTCACCGATCTCGGAATGATAGTAAACCGACCTCGCCAAGGGCGGCGCCGAGACAATTTCGACATCATGCTCTTTGGCAATTTCCCGAATTTTCAATGCGATCTGGTCATTACCCTTCGCCAGCAAAATCGGAGCACTGTCTTTCTTGGGGTCATAACGCAAGGCGACCGAGTAATGCGTCGGGTTGGTAATGACCACGTCGGCATCGGGCACATCCTGCATCATTCGGCGCTGGGACATTTCCCGTTGCAACTGGCGAATACGGCCTTTGACCTCGGGCTTGCCCTCAGTGTCCTTGTATTCGTCTTTCACCTGCTGCTTGGTCATCTTCAGGTTCTTCTGATGATCGTAGATCTGGAACGGCACATCGATCAGGGCGATCAGAATCATCGTGCAGGACAGCAGAAAGAAACTCCAACCAAGGATGTGCACCGCATGGGTCATGGCGGGAATCGTGGCTTCGTTGCCCAGGCCCAGCAGTTCGGGGGTTTTGAACTGCAAAAGGATAATAGCGAAGAATAGAACCACCGCTACCTTGGCAATGGCTTTGGCGAGTTCCACCAGCGACTTCAGGGAGAACATACGCTGCAATCCCTTGATGGGATTGAGACGACTGAACTTTGGCGCGACGGCTTTAGCCGACAGTAGCCACCCACCCAGAGCAATTGAGCCCGCCACCGAAGCGATAAACAAAAGAATCATGAATGGCGCCATGGCTTTAGCCGCTTCCAATGCGCCGTTGGCCAGGTACAGGCCCATCTGATGAGTATCGTAGATAGCCTCTCGCGGCAGCGAAAAACTGCTGTGCATAATGTTTTTAATCGCCGTGCCCAACTGGGCGCCAAACATCAGCAAACCACCCGTCCCCATGATCAGCACAGCGGCGGTGTTTAGTTCTTTGGACCGGGGAACCTGACCTTCTTCACGCGCTTTCTCAATGCGCCTGGGGGTGGGTTCTTCGGTCTTCTCCTGACTGCTGTCGCTGTCTTCTTCTGCCATACTCTTGCTACCTGCCGGAGGCGCTAGGCGCCCTGAATCTCTCGCAGAAAGAGATAGGTTTCTTCACTCAGTTTCTGAAACTGGGGCAACAACTCACTGGTGCTGACCCAGATGATAAACAAGCCAAAAATCATGCCGATGGGGAAGCCCAGGGAAAACACATTCATCTGTGGTGCAGCCCGCGTCATGATCCCGAAGGACAGATTGACAATCAGCACCGAGGTAATCGCCGGCAATGCTAGCAGAAGTGCCGACGCGAAGAGCCAGCTGATACGATGAATCATTTCCCACAAGGTATCCTTGGCAATACCACCCTGCCCCAATATATCACCCGATATGGGCCAGGTCCGGAAGCTTTCGACAACCACCTCGATCATGACCAGATGGCCATTCATGGCCAGGAACATCAGGGTGACCGAGATCAGAAAAATCTGGGACAGCACCGGTACATTGACGCCGTTTGCCGGATCCACCATGGACGCAAAACCCAAGCCCATCTGCATCGCGATCATTTGGCCAGCCACCACAAACAACTGCATCAGCATGACGAACATAAAGCCCAGCAAGGTACCGATTAATATCTGCTGAAGGGTCACAAACATGGCTTGAATGGAGAGCGCATCGACTTCGGGGACCGGCCCCAGTAGCGGAGCTACTGCCAGCGTAACAACAAAAGCCAGACCGATGCGTACGCGCATGGGCACCAGTTGGGTACCGATAACCGGAATCACCATAAAAAAGCTGGCGATCCGGAACAAAGGCCAAAGAAATGACCCCATCCAGGCACCGATTTGTGCGTCGGTGAGAACCATAGCCCTAACCGATCAACACCGGAATATTGCGGATCAGGTTTTCGGAAAAGTCGATAATGGTCTGCATCATAAACGGCCCTGCTGCGATGATAACCATGAGGGTCACCAGCAAACGCGGCAGAAAGCTGAGGGTTTGCTCATTGATTTGGGTGGCCGCCTGAAACACGCTGACGATCAAACCGACAATCAGCCCCGGAGCCAGAATCAACCCTACCAGCATCAGAATAATAAATACGGCCTCGCGGACAATATCGAGTGCAACGTCTGGTGTCATGGTGCCCTCCTGTTTACCGAAACAACTACACGCCAAAACTGGCGGCCAGGGTACCTATGATCAGTGCCCAACCATCAATCAGTACGAAAAACATAATCTTGAACGGCAAGGAAATAATGATCGGTGACAGCATCATCATACCCATGGCCATTAATACACTCGCCACAACCATATCGATAATCAGGAAGGGCAAGAACAACAAAAATCCGATCTGAAACGCAGTCTTGAGCTCGCTGGTCACAAATGCCGGCATCAACACCCAAAATGACACAGTCTCGGGCGATTCGTATTCAACGCCAGAAATTCGGACGAATAAACCCAGGTCATCTTCCCGTGTTTGTCCAAGCATAAAGTCACGAAACGGTTCGCTGGCCTTCTTCACTGCATCCAGGGGCGCCAACTCTTCCGCCATATATGGCTGTATCGCCACGGTATTTACCTTTTCCAGCACTGGCGACATGATGAATATCGTCAAAAACAGGGACAGACCGAGAATGATCTGGTTTGACGGAGTTTGCTGCAAACCCAGCGCCTGACGCAGTATCGCAAACACGACAATGATGCGCGTAAACGATGTCATCATCATCAACATCGCCGGCAGGAAGGTCAGCGCCGTCATCAGCGCCAGAATCTGCAGCGTCACGGAATAGGACTGGGAACCGTCCTCATTGGTGACGAGAGTCACTGCCGGAATACCGGTGTCGGCAGCCTCAACCGGCGCAGCCCAAACCAGCACTGACAGCAGAGCAAGCAGAATACGGGCAGCCCTAGTCATGATGCTGCCCATTTTGTGGAATGGCTGAATCAGACGCATCTTTACGTCCCATCAGGCCCTGAAGCTTTGCCGCAAAATCACTTTTGACGGGTTCTTCGCTTGCCGACGGCGCTTCGTCAAAACTGTGTAAATGGGTAATATTGTGTGGCGTAATGCCAATCAAAAACTGTTTGCCATGCACATCAATCAGGGCCACCTTTTCACGCGTGCCCACGGGAATAGCCGAGACTACACGCATATTTCGAATTCCCATGGCACTCAAACCACCGAAGCGTCGGGCTGCCCAGCCAAGCACCAGAATCATCGCGACAATGCCCAGCAGACTCAGCAGCACCACTGACCACGATGTCAGACTGGAACTGGACATACTGTCATTGCTCTTGAGTGAAGGAGGGCTTACGGCTGTGGTTTCCGAGGAAGGTGACGAAGGAATCGAAGAAGAGTCATCCGGCTCGGGCTGGTTTTCACTGCCAAGTTTCACAGCAGCGTCATTTTTCGAAACCGGCGCATCCCCGATCCTGCCCTCGCTCTGTAACGATTGACGGGTCTCGGGAGCCGCATCCACCTCGCCGATAGGCTGCTCAGCCTGAACTGCCGCCGATAGACAGATACAGACAATCAGTCCCCAGGCGGCATGTAATGCAAACTGTCTCACTAACCCAACCGCCGGATTCGCTCTGAAGGGCTGACCACGTCGGTCAAACGAATCCCGAATTTCTCATTCACCATGACCACCTCTCCGTGCGCAATCAAGGTGCCATTTACCAGTACGTCCAAGGGTTCACCGGCAAGGCGATCCAGCTCAATGACCGAGCCCTGGTTAAGCTGTAACAGGTTGCGAATGGGAATGGAGGTATTACCCACTTCCATCGAAATCGTTACAGGAATATCCAGAATCACATCCAGATCCGGGGTTGACCCGCCGGTTCCAAGACCTGGCGTCGCCTGCACCGCCGCTCCTTCAAAGGACTCCAGCGGAGCCGATTGAATCGCATCGTCATCATCGCCACCCAATGCTTCGGCTTCAGCCATGGCTGCTGCCCATTCATCTTCGCGACCGGCTTCGTCACCCGCATCATCCGAATCGGCGTCACCCGATTCCTGCATTGCTGCCTCCCATTCCGAGGCGAGCTTTTCGTCTTCGCTTTGGCCTTCTGAAGGCTTATCGTTATCACTCATTTTCAACTGCACCTGTGACAGAGTTTGGTCGATCTATCTTGTCGACAATTTTCAACGCAAGACTTCCATTGCGCTGCCCCAGTTTTGCCCGAAACATTGGCACTTTACTGGCCGTAGCGGTGACATAATCGGGCAATTCAATCGGTATCACGTCACCAGCTTTAAGATTCGATACTTCACGCAGGGAAATTTTGTTTTCAAGGACCGTTGCGTTCAAAGGCACATTTGCCTCAAGCAGATCTTTTTTGATGGTATTCATCCAGCGCTCATCCACATCATCCACATCACTCTGCACACCGGCATCGAGAATCTCTCGAATGGGTTCAATCGTTGAATAGGGAATCGCCATGTGCAGATCACCCCCTCCTCCATCCAGTTCGATGTGGAAGGTACTGATCACAATCACCTCGCTGGGACTGACGATATTGGCCATGGAAGGATTCACTTCCGAATTAATGTATTCGAAATCCACCTTATAGACCGCGTTCCAGGCTTCCTTCATATCAATAAAGATCTGCTCCAGAACCATTTGCACCACACGGTTTTCGGTAGGCGTAAATTCACGACCCTCGATCTTGGCATGGCGACCATCACCACCAAAGAAATTATCGACCAGCTTGAACACCAGCTTGGCGTCAAAAATAAACAGACCGGATCCTCGCAGCGGGCGCATTTTGACAATATTGAGACTGGTCGGTACATAAAGGGTGTGAATGTACTCACCGAACTTCATGATCTGAACACCACCGGTGGACACATCAGCATTACGGCGCAGCAAATTGAACAGACTGATACGGGTATAGCGGGCAAAGCGCTCGTTGATCATCTCCAGCGTGGGCATTCGCCCACGCACGATACGATCCTGGCTTGCGAGGTCATAGGTCCGGACACCTTCCTCATCAATATCCTCATCGGTGTCGATATCACCATCATCAACACCGTGGAGGAGCGCATCAATTTCGTCTTGTGATAGTAAGTCTTGCACGTTACAACCCGACTAGTGGTGCCCAAGGCACAAAACAAGTTTTTGAGAGGCTGGCCACAAGGTTCGCCCCGCTGTCATTCTGCTACTGCAATACAAAATTGGTAAAAAATACATTGTCAATTAAAGGCGCCTCTTCTGCTGCCAGCACCTCATTAATCACCTGCACACTCAACTCACGCAGAGCTACTTTTCCAGCTTCAGTCTGCACCGTCTCGAAATCCTGACTGCCATACACGGTAATCATCTTGGACCGAATCAGAGGCATGTGATACTCCATCGCATCAAGAGAACCGGTGTCCTTTGTGGATACGGACAAGTGAATCTGCATATAACGCTGCCTGCCATTGACGTTAAAGGTCACCAGAAACGGTGGCTTGATATCAAAATACACGGTAGGTCCGGCGGGATCCTCTTGCATCTCTTCTGCTGCTTCATCACCGCTTTCATCACTGCCGTTATCATCACCACCCAACAAAAATAATGTAGCACCTACCGACACCCCAATCGCCAGAATCGTAATGATAGCGATAATGATGATGCCTTTCTTACTGGACTTTGCTTCTTCCTGATTCTCTTCCGCCTGATTCTCTTCTTCTGCCACGCCAAATTCCCGTCGTTTTGCGATTAAAAAGCAAGCCCACATGAGCTTGAGCAAACTATATGCCAAGAAAACCGGGTTTGCACTGTTATCAGAGCAAAAATAAACGCTTTTTTCTCAGTAGCTTAGGAAGTTTTCTTTCGACACGTTCTAAGAGTAGTTTAGCGCAAGGAGAGGAAAACGGGGAACTGGACGCTGGACGCTGGACGCTGGACGCTGGACGCTGGACGCTGGACGCTGGACGCTTTTAGCGTGAAGCCAAAATCACCTGGGGCAAGTATGCATTCAAAACTAATGTTGGTCAGACCAATAAATGCAAGTTGATAGAACCGCTGGCATACCGAAGCCAGAGCATATCAAAGCCTGGCTACCTATTTTTTAACGTCGTGTCCGACGCCTGTCTTCAGTCGTCAGACATCAATGCTAGGCATAGTAATCAACAAGCCCGATACCGGTAGTCTCGCTTACCAGCTCTTCCGACTCAGATCCGTCGAGACCTTGTGCATCGGAGCCACCCGCTCCTCCTGAAGATGTCCCACCCTCACCGGACTGCTGGAAGGCTTCAGCAAAGGTCTGTTCCTGCTGACCGCCGCCTACATCGACATCTTTGAGTTCGACGCCGTTAGCATCCATCATCTCACGAAGTCGATGTACGTTGGCGTCCAATAATTCCCGCACACTGGCATTCTGGGCATTAAAGGTAATACTGGCCTGGTCATTCTGAACCTGAATCTTGACTTCAACCGGACCCAACTCGCGAGGGTTCAACTGAATCTCTGCAGACTGAATATTACGCCCTGTCATCCAGACAATTTTCTGACTCATCTGGTTCGCCCATTCCGGATCGCCAACCGGAACACCAACACCGGTCGCATATTGACGCAAGCCGGCTCCGGATACACGCGATTGCAGCTCAGCCAGACGGTTACTCTGAGCACTATCCACCTGCTTGGGCTGAATCAGCTCATCGGCGACGTCTCCTGCTGCATCACCAACGCTTAGGGCATCAAAATGTGTTTTGAACTGAGCGTCGGCTTCGCTGGTCGCATTCATCTGCGCCATCATCTGAACATTCATGGAATTGTTATTCGCATCGGTATTTACCGCCGGATTGACGCCAGCATTCTGAAGCTGCGCATTCACACCCGGTTGCATATCAACCGGACGAGTTGCCGTCGTATTCAGCGCTCCACGTCCGTTTTCGCCTTGCGCTCTCTGAGCCAGCCCTGCATTCCAGGCCGCTGCATTGGCGCTCATCTGTGATTGGACACCTGGGTCGGTTGACTGCCCCGGCGGAACACCGTTCAGGCTTGCTCCGTTGCTTTGTAGCGACCAGGCCTGCTGCTGGGTATTCAAACCTTCAGCTTTGTTGTCAGGCCTCGACGCTGACGGGCTCATGTCACTGGCCCGGGAGCTGGTTGCTGCTTGGGTTAAAGGAATGCCAAACCCATTCTGACCGACAAACAGCGAATCTGTCTCCGTTGCGCCTTGAGCCCCCTTTCCTTGAGGCATACCGGACAACATCCATGCGCCCCCGGAAACTTGCTCATCACTAACTCCTGTCTCGGGCGACAAGCCGGACACATCAATACCAAACTGGGAAAGGTCAATGCTCTCACCACTACTTTCCAGCAAGGCAAGGTTTTCAGAGAGCGCTGAAATCATCTCTTCGGGCGACGCACCGGGCGGCAACATTTGTCCCAGGCTCATCGATTGGGGGGACAGCTCTTGCCCCTCAAGTAATCCGGGAGCAAGTGGCAAGGCGGCAGCGTTCAACTGACCTAACTGATCCGAATGCTGCTGAAGCAGTAGCTGCCATTCATCTGGACTGCTTTTGTCAATTCCCGCATCATCGGCGAGAGCTTGCAAGGACGACAGAATCCCGGCAAACCCCTGATTTCCCTCAACTTTACCTTGATCAGCAGACTGACCCGGTTGACCACTCAAGGTGATTGCTGATTGCGAAGCAGGAGGTGTTGCAACTGGAAACAAAGCAAACTGGTACATGGTTAGTTCTCACCCTTGCTCACTGACATAAAGGCACAGGATCAGTGAAACGTTGATTTCAAAGGACGCCTATAAACTGGAGGTTGCGAGATTCGGGCCAAGTTCAAATCTCGCGTTATCCTGTATTTACTGGTGCGGCCGGCAATGTCCTTGCACCCGACGGGAAGAATGCAAATCCGACGCCATCCTTTGCGGTCAAATAGGCTTTTGATGGACGGCAGCAAAAAGTAAGGGGGAAAAACAAGAGAGCATGACGACGGGCTTGCCGATCGCCTAGGATCGCCACTCACCAGCGCCGAGCCAGATCAGTCGCAGTTTTTTTACCAGGCTCTCCACATACACGCTGGCATTCTTTGCCTGAAGGTTTGGTTGATCAAGCAGATCTATCGTGCTGGCAAACACCGTCTCAACAATCAGTTGCGAGATCCATTCCAAATCCTCTGTCGTAATTGCCAGGAAGATTGGAAGTCGACGAATATCGACCGCCAGTTCACTGGAGAAATAGCGCAATTCAGCTCGCACCGCATCACGTAAGACGGGCGTGGCGCCTGTGCGGCACTGGCTCATAAAATGGAAGTAGTCCCGGTTGTCGATCACAAACTTCGCATACACGCGGATAGAATCCCGCGTCAGGTTTTCGATGTAGTCTTCCCGGTTCCGGGCCTGTCGCATTAATTTCCTTAACATCAGCCCAAGCTCGTCAAGCAGACTTAGACCCAACTCTTCCATGTCACGGAAATGCCGGTAAAACGAGGTCGGTACAACACCGGCCTGTTTTGCGACTTCTCGCAAACTAATGCTGGTAAAGCTGTTGCCCTCTCCAACCAGCGTTAACGCCGATTGCATGAGGGATTTCCGTGTGCGCTGTTTCTTTAATTCTCTGCTGGACACTGACCCGTTTCCTGAGTTTGACATGGTTTCCCGACATATACCGTGGCGGCATATTGGCATGTACAGGAGCACCTAGTGTTCAAGTGTACACCAAAATATATGTATTGTTCGATAAGAAGAGCCTATCCTAAACGCCTACATTAGATATTTTATAAGCTGTGCCGCCAAACAATTTTAGTGCACAAGTGTTGACTGAAATACAAAACACCGATAGATTGGTGTACAACTGTACACTTAAATGATCTCCAGGGAGGTCACCATGACGCTAGTTGACACTATCCATAAGCAAATCACCGCCCCGCTTTCCCTCGCCAACACACTAACGACACACGTTAATGCGACCAGTACCGCTTTTGCTGAAGCACTTGCTCGCACATCCGGCCTGTTTGGCGAAGCGACAGAACGACTGTTGCGTCCTTTCGAAGGTCTGCTGGAAGATATTGAACCCCTGTGGACCGTGCGCCATATGAACGCAAAAGTCGTTGCCATTGAAGCAGAAACCCCGTCGGTTAAATCCTTCATACTACAGCCTTCAATACACTGGAGAGGATTTAAAGCCGGCCAAAGCATTCGAATCGGCATTCAGCAAGAAGGCGTGTTTCATCATCGCTACTATTCTCTGTCTTGCAGCCCCGAATCATTCAAACAGTCGGGATTCATCCGCATTACCGTCAAGCGGGTGCCAGACGGACAGGTATCTCCTTTCCTGCATCAATCAGTCCGCGTTGGTGATGTGCTCGCAATCGGTCCCGCACAAGGTGAGTTTATACTCGGTGATACTGCTACTACTCCTGATGATGTCGCGCCTACCCATTTGTTTATCGCCGGAGGAAGCGGAATCACCCCGATCATGTCTATGCTGGAGTCCTTGTATCACACGCACCACTTGGCAAGGGCCACACTGCTCTACTCCGTGCGAGATGCCGGCGAGTTGATCTTTCGGTCTCGCTTGCTCAGCCTGGCAAAGCAACACCCCTCGTTTCGAATTGTGCCGTTGTTCTCGGAGAGCCGAGGCCACATCAGCCAAGCGGATCTTGCCAGCGAATACCCGGGCGCTTCGACTCAAACCATTTATCTATGTGGTCCTGGAGGATTTCGCCGAACCGTATTGGCACATCTTGACGCGCTTGGCATGAATCTTACTTTTGTTCGACAGGAATCGTTCGGCATGCGAGCGGATGACCAGGTGCCACTGACAAACAATGCCAAAGATGGACGGGTTTGCTTTGAGCGTTCGGGAAAAACCATCGACAGTGACGGTTCAGCGAGTTTGCTGATGCTGGCAGAACGCGCAGGCCTGAATCCCAGGTACGGCTGCCGTAGCGGCATTTGTCATGAGTGCAGTTGTCAGCGCGGTAGCGGTCAGCTCATGGACATCCGTACCGGCGAGCTGATCGCCTCCTCCCAGGAGCAGATCCAGCCATGCATAACGCTGCCCGTTGGCGATGTGAGCCTCCCTTCCTGGTGAGCATCATCAACAGAACGCATACACCAAGCCCCATAAACCCTGACCAAGCCCGAATGCTTGCAGGAAGGAGATAACCATGGATACGCCTCGCTCGACTCATTCCCTGTCAGACGAAGAACTTGAAGAATTCGGAAACAAACTGGATGCCCTGCGGCAGGAGGTCATTGATGATCTTGGCTCGCGGGACGTAGAACACATCCGTCGTATGATACGGCTGAGCCGCTACAGTGAGATTGGCGGTCGGGGTCTGATTCATTTCAGCCTGACTCCCTTGAGCTGGATGCTGGGTGTAGGCTTGTTATCCTTTTCCAAAATTCTGGAAAACATGGAAATTGGCCATAACATCATGCATGGCCAGTACGACTGGACCAACGACCCCGCGCTGCTGTCACGGGACTACGAATGGGACACCGTATGCGATGGTGATTCCTGGCGAAAAACACACAACTTTGAGCACCATACCTATACCAACATCATCGGGCTTGACCGTGACTATGGTTATGGCATTGTTCGCTTGAGTGATGAGATTCCCTGGCAACCACAACATCTGATTCAGTACATACAGTATGGTGTGCTAAGTGGCCTGTTCCAATGGGGCGTGGCGCTGAATGAACTGGAGTTTGATCGCATTCTGTCAGGAGAGGTTCGACTGCGGGACAAGATCCCCTTTCTGAAACGTTTTGCCCGAAAAGCCTCACGCCAGTTTGCCAAGGATTACGTCCTCTTTCCCCTGCTGGCCGGTCCCATGGCACCCAAGGTAGTTCTGGGCAACGCCATGGCTAACCTCGGTCGCAACCTGTGGGCCTCAACCATTATATTCTGCGGCCACTTTACCGAAAACGCGGAGACTTTCAGGCAAGAAGATTGTCAAAACGAAAGCCGAGGTGCCTGGTATTATCGTCAACTATTAGGGTCCAGCAACTTTACCGGAGGCAAATGGCTCCACATCATGAGCGGTCATTTAAGCTTTCAGATAGAACATCATCTGTTTCCGGACCTGCCAGCGGAGCGCTACGAGGCCCTCGCGCCGAAATTGCATTCGCTATGTGAAGAATATGGTTTACCCTATAACACCGGCACCTTTGGACAACAGTACCGGACGGTGCTCGCACGAATCGCGCGTTATGCCTTGCCTCCAAAGGAGCTATTGGCGCCGGCGACCAAGCGTCGGTTTCGCGACACCATCACTTTAGCCTGGTTGACCGGCCAACAAGCCGATCGCGTTCGTGCCGCCGCATAAATATCTGTGCATTTTCAAAATAACGATACGTGGAACGTCTCTATGACAGCACCTACCACTCAAGCCAAGCAGGTGGCAGACGCCCTGTTCGAGCAACATCTGCAACATGAATTGCGACAATTCGATACCGAAGCCTTTACGCATTGGTTTAAATCGGAGCTTAGCGCGCAATACGAGACCTTTTGCTCGATCCAGCTGAAGTCACTGATTCCCGCCACACACGTTAAAGCCACGATCAAGCGGAATGTGGTGGACAACGATATTCCCGGAGCCATTGCCGAAATTGCCGGCGAAGCCGCAACGGAACTGTTTAACTCAAAATTGCATCGCAGCACCACAATTAATGAATTGCTCAGCACCAAACAATACGAGGAGTTTGTCGACAAACTGCTTGAGTTATCGGAGCAACGCAGCCGTGCCATCGACCACCTGATCGAGCTACCGATCTATCGGGATCTGATTTCAGGCGTTTTGTATCAGGCCATCCTGCGCTACATCTACGAAGACAATGTACTGAGCAAACATGTCCACGGCGTTTCATCAATGCTGCGATTCGGTAAGCGTATGGTGGACAAAACCGCCCCAAGAATGGAAAAAGCGGTGGAAGACAATGTACGCAGTTATATTGTCAATAACCTTGCTTTCCTGTTGCGAGAGAGCAAAACCTTTCTGGAAACATCACTGACCGAAGAAGACATCAAGGCATCCGCCATGGAACTGTGGGACAGCCTGGAAACCATGCAGATTGGTGAATTTCAGGAGGGCATGGACAAGGTCGATCTATCGGAATTTGTTGTGCTGGGCTATGAGTTCTGGCTACGCTTTCGCAAGAGCCACTACTTCAAACGCGCCTACACACTGGTGGTGGACTATCTCTATCGCAAGTATGGCAATGAACCCATTGGTGAGCTGCTTGAGGATCTGGGCGTCAGCCCGGAACGCATGGTGAAAGAAGTCAGCGCCTTTGCTCCAGAGATTCTTGAGGCCATTAAACGCAATGGCCAACTGGAAGACCTTATTAGACGGCGCTTGCAAAGCTTTTACTCCAGCGATGAAGCCATCAACTGTCTGCTTGAAACACTCTGACACAGTCAGCGCAACAGTTCCGCAAAGGCTTGTTTGACTTGATCAAAATGATCTTCAAGCCGCGATAATTCAGCGTCCATATTCATTAGTTCACCATCATGGGCCTTGGCTTCCAGCTTCGCGCAGTGTTCGGCGAAACCTTCTGCTGCAAGGCTTCGCGATGCACCTTTGACGGTGTGAAGGGCGGCGACAAGCTCTTGTGCATCCTGCCTTTGCAGATGCTCTCGGGATGCTTGCAGAAAGCCCTCAGCACAAGCGATGTAATCCTTTACAAAGTCATGGAATCCGTCTTCCATGACATCAAGTAACTCTTTGATATGATCGGGATCCAGCTCGGCAGACATTATCTTGGCACCCATCAAATGGAGAGTGGAGAGCAAACGGCTAAATGCCGCTCAGGAACTAATTGAGAACTTGCTGTCCAGTTCGGCAGCCTGAAACAGAGACAACAGGTCGTCATTACAACGTACCAGCCGCACTTCCACATTCATGGACTGGGCATGTTCGTGGAGCTCCAGCAATATTCCCACTGCTGAACTATCGACGTAATCTACCTCGCCCAAATCGAGTATGTAGACGGACAACTCACTTTCGCTCAACTGGAACAGGGCCTGCAGTGCCTGATACTGACTGAAGTCGAAGCGCCCCCGCACAAATACATGCAGTTCACCCTTATCTTTCAGTATCTTCCATTCAACAGCCATAAACAGCCTGCGTCCTCATTCCCTAATTGTTATTGATTGTTGTCGTCCGTCACGCAAGCCGGCTCAGGCCTGAATGCGACAGTAGTCCAGCAAGGCCGGTGCAATACGATTCAGCGGCAGGACTTTTTCTGCTGCGCCCAGTTTAAACGCTGCACCCGGCATTCCCCAAACAATACTTGTGGCTTCATCCTGCACAACGGTATGCCCACCCTGCTCCAGTATTCGCTTCATACCCTGGGCGCCATCGTTTCCCATGCCAGTCAATACGGCAGCGACAGTGTTCTTGCCTGCCTGCTCGAGTACCGAATCAAACATCACATCTACTGAGGGTCGATGTCCATTGACTTTGTCAGAGGTATCCAGACGGGTGATCAGACGCACACCATCACGGACAATCTTCAGATGATGGTCACCCGGCGCCAGGTAGGCACATCCCGCTTCGAGTACCTGACCGTCGCAGGCTTCAAACACGCGAATTCGGCTGACCTTATCAAGACGCGCCGCAAAGGTGGTACTAAAGGTCGCCGGAATATGCTGGGACATGACGATGGGCGGGCAGTTTTCGGGCATTTGACTCAGCACCTCACGAATGGCTTCGGTACCGCCGGTCGAGCTGCCAATACAGATAATGGATGCCGCCTTGTAACGTTCCGCCGCAGCAGGTTGGGCAGCCGGAGTAACAGGTTTAGCCCTGTCGAACGCATCCATATTGGCGCTTGCCGCATTCCGGACTTTTTCCTGAATAATATCGGTGTAGTTTTGCAGATCCTGCCAAGCTCCACCTTGGGGCTTGGTCACATAATCGACAGCGCCAATCTCCAATGCATCCATCGTTGCCGGAGCCCCGCGTTCGGTGAGCGTAGAGATCATCACCACCGGCATGGGACGCAGGCGCATCAGATTACGCAGGAAGGAAATACCGTCCATCTTCGGCATTTCCACGTCAAGCGTAAGTACGTCCGGGTTCAGTTGTTTGATTTTTTCCCTGGCATCGTAGGGGTGCTCGGCAACGCCGACCACTTCAATATCCGGCGCAGACGAGAGAATCTGTGTCAGCAACTGACGAATCAGCTCTGAATCATCCACGATCAGGACTTTTATCTTCCGCAATCCCCATTCCTCAATGCTGTTGACGGAGCCTTTACTCCAACCTTACGCCACATAGCTACGTCCTGCTTTGCACTAATCAAACAACTCAACACCGCCACTTTCATCGGGTTTGGTATTTAGATGTCTACTGTAATCCTGCTCGCGACGTAGCAGCGTATCGTTGCTGGTTTCTTTCAGCTTACGTACCTTGACCGCACCGGTATCCGGAAAGTACAGAACTTTACGTGGATAGATTCCGCCCAGGTCCTGTGCAGCAATCTCAAAATTTTCTTCGTAAACGTAACGCTCTACGAACTCGATATTGCGAGTGCCAATTTCTGTCATGCTATTGAGCACGTTACCACCACCAAAGAGCTTGATTTCGAGATTCCGACGGGTGCCGCCAAGCTTCAGTATGGCGTTGATCAGGTACTCCATGGCCCAGTTGCCATAACGGGAAGCCAGACCGAACTCGCCACCCCAGTTCTCGCTGGAATGCTCGTGCTGAACCGGCAACATAAAATGATTCATGCCACCAATGCCCAATTGACGATCCCGGATACAGGCTGCGACGCAGGATCCCAGGACCGTTACAATCATTTCGCCATGGCGACTCACATAAAACTCACCCGGTAGAATTTTCGCCGCGGGAAGATTCATGCGCTTGTCCCAATAGCGATTCACATGTTCAAAGCCTGGCAGGGCTTCGGGCAATGGTACTGCTTGCATCGTACGGACAGGTCCTTTTTGCTAAGACACTTTCTGGTAAATGGTTTTGCCAATCGGGGTAAACCGTTCGGTCACCCGATGCAGGCTTTCGGAATGCCCGATAAACAGATACCCACCGGGGGCCAGCATATTGGCAAAGCCCTCAAGCAACTGTTTTTGGGTTTCCATATTGAAATAGATCATCACATTACGACAAAAAATAAAGTCGAAGGGGCCCTTCATGGGCCAGCGTTCCAGTAAATTCAGACGTTTGAAGCGTATAATATCCTGCAGAGCAGGCTTCACCTTGACAATATCCGGGTGATTCACATCTTCGATAAACCAGCGTTTTTTTATCTCGGGTGCAAGACTTTCAATACGCTCTATTTCGTAAATGCCCTGCCGCCCCTTATCCAACACCTTGGAATCCAGGTCCGTCGCGAGCAACTTGCAGTCCCAGTTACGCAGATCCAGACTCTCATGAAGGGTAATCGCGATACTGTAGGGTTCTTCGCCGGTTGAGCTGCCGGCCGACCAGGCTCGCAGGCGTCGATCGCGTTTTCTGTCGTTCAGCTCGGCACATACCTTGGTGCCCAGAAATTCAAAATGATGGTTCTCGCGAAAAAACGACGTGAGGTTGGTGGTAATCGCATTTATAAACTTGCTGACTTCCTCGTGGTCCTTGCGGGTTATCAACCCACAATAGCTGGCAAAATCCCTGAGCCCCAGCTCCCGCAGTCGACGCGCCAGACGCCCGTAGACCATATCCCGTTTGTGATCGCCCAACACGATACCGGTGTACTTGTACGCGGTATCGCAAATCAGACTGAAATCCGAGTCGGTCATGTAGAACTCACGCTCAGCAACGCTGGATTCCGTACTCATTACTGCCATTCCTTCATTGAGCTCTCATCCGCTTTCAACTGCTGCTTCGTTCGAACACTCATACCGCCGCGACTGAGGCAAGTTCTTTCTGCCCATTTTCGGCGATTAGCTGCGGCGTCAGTTCCAGCAGAATCACCATTTTGTCGTCGGTACTACCGAGCCCTTTAATATACTGATCCTGGGGACCATCATCGAGGTTGGGCGATGGACGAATCTGATCGTTTTGAAAGCTCATGACATCCGAGACGCCGTCGACGACGACACCCATGATCTTTTCCGATGAGCCACTGCTGATTTTCAGAATAATCACGACGGTTTGATCAGTATAGGGCAGATCCTCAATGCCAAAACACATTCTCAGATCTATGATTGGTGCCACGGTACCCCGAAGGTTCATCACGCCTTTTACCTGATTCGGCGAATTGGGGATGGGCGTAACACGATCCCAACCCCGAATCTCCTGAACCCGCAGGATGTCGACACCAAACTCTTCCCCCCCCATAAAGAAGGTCAGATACTGCTCTCCATCTTCCGAGGCCTGGGCATCAAGCAAGGACTCGTTAATCTGCTCAGGCGAAGGTTGCTTGGCGTCACTCATGCGGCCTCCGTATCATCATTGCCGGGCACCTTTCTGAACTCGTCGCGACTGACACCGGCCAGCTTGATTAAACCTCCGATATCCAGTATCAGTGACACCGTACCGTCGCCGAGAATAGTAGCGCCGGACACCCCTTCCACCGACTTGTAGTTGTCCTGCAGGCTTTTAATAACAACCTGTTGCTGCGCCAGCAAATCATCCACCAATACCGCGATTTTCATATTATCGCCTTCCACAACCACAAGCAGTCCGTCTTCGAGCACTCTTGAGTCCGGCTCGATATTGAAAATATCCCATAGCCGCACGATCGGCACATATTCATCTCGCAACCTGAGCACATCACAACCGGAAGAGATGCGATGGATCATCTGATCATAGGACTGGATCGATTCAATAATGGATACCAGAGGGAATATATAAATATGCTCTCCCACGCGAATCAGCTGACCGTCGAGAATCGCCAGTGTCAGAGGCAGACGAATGGTAAAGGTACTACCCTCTCCTTCTTTCGACTCTACTTCCACCGAGCCATTCAGCTCCTGGATATTACGTCGTACTACATCCATGCCAACACCGCGACCGGAGATATCGGTAATTTCCGCCGCAGTGGAAAAGCCTGGACGGAATATCAGATCATGCACCTGCTCATCACTTAATTGATCATGTTCACTGACCAGGCCATTTTCAATCGCCTTGCTCAGGATGCGTTCACGGTTCAGGCCACCACCATCATCAATAATCTGGATCACAATGTTGCCGCCCTGATGAAAGGCATTCAGGGTAATCTTCCCCATTTCACTCTTACCGGCCGCGATTCGCCTTTCCGGCGATTCGATACCATGATCCAGGGAATTTCTGACCAGGTGCACCAGGGGATCGCCAATGCGTTCCATCACGGTTTTATCCAGCTCTGTCTGCTCACCCAAGAGTTCCAGTTCCACCTGCTTGCCCAGGCTCTTGCTGATATCGTGAACCAAACGGGGAAAGCGCGAGAACGCGAAGCTGATTGGCAGCATGCGAATGCGCATCACGCTCTCCTGTAGTTCGCGTGTGTGTTGGCTTAACTGTTCCAGCCCTTCCATCAAACGCGGCAATCGCTCTTCGGAGAAATCCCGCCCCAGTTCACCGAGCATGGATTGAGTGATCACCAGCTCGCCCACCATGTTGATGAGGCTGTCCACCTTGTCGGTGCCGACACGAATAGAAGAGGATTCCGGCTTGCTGTCTTTGCGAGCTGCGGGCGCCTTGGCTGTGCTTGCTGCCGCGACAGGCGCGGGCATATCAGCTTGCTCTGCGGACACGGGGGGTTCTGCGACCGTCTCTGCTTCCGGAGTGCTTTCCTGTTTGGCTTCCTCTGCAAGCGCTGCTTCGTCTGCGGTCTCGGGAGCATCCTGTGCCAGGGAAAGCGGTGTAATGGTTAATTCCGATTCAACCGCGACCCACTCAAAGACCTCGCGAACCTGAGCTTCGTCGACATCTCCCCAAAGGGTCAGATCCCAGGCCAGATAACAGGCTTCGGGATCGAGTTCATTGAGAAGCGGAATCGCTTCCGTTTCCGCCGAAACGCTCAATTGACCCAACTCCTCAAGCTCACGGAACATCCGAAAAGGCTCATTGCCCGTGCGCAAGATATCGGTATCGGGTTTAAAGTAAATTTGCCAGCCGCAGGAGCCCGTCGGTTCAGAGGATGAAGCCTCTTCCTCTGAAGAAGCCGTATCAGCAGGTGCTTTGGAATCTCCGGCTAGAATGGCATCGAACTGAGCCTTCAACTCGCCAGATACCTCTGTATCGCAAGGCTCTCCGGCTTCGAGTTGCTGAATCATGCGACGCAGGCAATCTACCGACTTGAGGAAGAGGTCCACATGATCCGCTTCCATTTTAAACTGGTTAGACCGGATCAGGTCGAGCAGTGTTTCCACCACATGCGTAAATTCTGCAATTTCGCTGAAACCAAAGGTGCCACTGCCCCCTTTAATGGAATGCGCCGCGCGAAAAATCTCGTTGATGGTTTCCATATCAACGTGATTCACATCGAGGTTGAGCAAAGCAGACTCCATAATATCGAGCCCTTCGTTACTCTCTTCAAAGAAGACCTGATGAAACTGACTTAAATCCACACTCATTTCAGCCCCCAGCTTTCAATCCCTTATACGCGGCAAACGGTCAATCCGTTTAATCGTCAGGATAGGATTTCAGACATTGACTCTATCGACGCCTACATGACTTTCTTTATGGTTGCCAACAATTGATCCGGGTTGAACGGCTTGACCAGCCAACCGGTTGCACCCGCACTTTTACCGGCCATTTTTTTGTCAGTAGCGGACTCGGTGGTCAGCATCAGGATCGGGGTGAACTTGTATTCGGGAAGACTTCTCAGATTCTGGACCAATTCAATACCGTCCATCACCGGCATGTTAACGTCTGATAACACCAGATCTACAGTAGTTTGCTTGGCCTTATCTAGAGCCTCTTGTCCATCCGATGCCTCGATTACCGTGTAACCCGCCCCTTTCAGCGTGAATGAAACCATCTGCCGCATGGACGCGGAATCATCTACAGCCAGAATTGTTGCCATTCATTTTCTCCCTATTCCTACCTGATGTTTCTAATTTGCACAGGCCACACGCCTGTTAAAAAGTAATTGCCTGTTCCATACCGAGCAGTTTAATGCCGTCTCTGAATTCATCAGACACGCCACTCCAGCTGACTTCGATCCCGGTACGTTTCAGCGCATCAAGAAAGCTCGCCAGAAGTTGTACGATGGAGGTATCGACACGGGTCACCTCACTTGCATCAATGCTAACTGGCGCACCACCAATTACGAGCGCTTCCATTTGCTGATGCAAAGCCTCTGCCTTGGCGATATTGACGACACCTTCGAGTTTGATCTCGGATTGGCTCATACACTTGACTCCTGGCATGTGCTGGTATTGCCAGCGCGTGCCTGAAGCACGTTTCTGGCCACTAATAACTTTAGTAGGAAATTATTGATTTGCGAGGAATTCGCATGTGAACAGGCACCGGTTTAACGCGCTCGACTGACCTCGATTCACCCCTAAATCAGGAGCGGGATCGACGACTGTTGAGATCATCTTCGATTCGTTTGGCTTCACGCTTTTCCATGGCCTGAGCTTCTTCCTGTTGATAGCGCTCCACCAGATCGGCTAGCCCCTTGCGCTTTTCCCGGCATTCCACCCAGGCACTGCGCTCGCGGTCAAACTGCTGACGTGCGACTTCAACCACTTGCTGTTGATGGGAAATGGCCTTCCCGAGTTGCTCAATAAATCCCTGATAAGACTGGAGCTGGTGAATTGCCACTTGCATCCGCATGCTCTCCCGATAGCTCTGGATATACTGCTGCTGATACTGCTCAAGCCCTGTCAGTTGCTGTTCCTGATCATCGAGATAGCGCCTGGCTTTGCGCAAGGCGTCCATGGCTGACTCCTCTTTTTGGCGAGCCAGATTCAATACCAGCGTTAAGCGCTGCGATTTGGACTTCATCGTATGCGTCTCTTTTCCTTGGCATCCTTGCCGACCTTACCAAGCCTGCGGAGCATTAGCGCATGACACTGCGCAGAGTGGTTTATCGCCAGTCTAACAGACACTGGAAAGCGCCGGGGCTTATCTGTGACTACGCTTTCTGAGCATCTCCATCATCTTTCGGAGGAGCGATCACACTTTTCATCTGCGAAACCGCCGATGCCTGCGGCGCACGTTCATTCAAGCCCTGCTGCAGAAACTGCTTCATGCGATCAATCCGTTCAATGGCAAAATCGGTCTGGGGATCTGAACCCGGCACGTAGGCACCGACGCTAATCAGGTCCCGGGCCTGTTGGTAACGGGCATAGATCTGTTTGAAACGCTGGGCATCCGACAACTGTTCAGGGCTGACGACATGTGGCATAACCCGACTGATGGAGGCTTCAACATCAATGGCCGGATAATGCCCTTCCTCGGCCAGCGAGCGTGACAGCACGATGTGACCATCCAGTATCGCCCTCGCGGCATCTGCAATGGGATCCTGCTGATCGTCCCCTTCAGTCAACACCGTGTAAAAAGCAGTAATGGAACCGCTGTTTTGCGCGCCATTTCCAGCCCGCTCCACCAGCTGGGGAATCTTGGCGAATACAGAAGGCGGGTAGCCGCGAGTCGCCGGCGGTTCGCCCACCGACAGTGCAATTTCGCGCTGAGCCTGAGCATAGCGCGTCAGCGAATCCATCAGCAGCAGAACGTTTTTCCCCTGATCCCGAAAGTACTCGGCAATACGCGTGGTCAGCATGGAGGCACGTAATCGCATCAATGGTGAATCGTCTGCCGGAGATGCCACGACCACCGCGCGCGCCAGGCCCTCTTCACCGAGGATGTCCTCAATAAACTCTTTTACCTCACGACCCCGCTCACCAATCAGCCCCACCACAACAATGTCCGCCGTGGTAAAACGGGTCATCATGCCCAGCAGCATACTCTTACCGACACCACTTCCGGCAAAAAGACCGAGACGCTGGCCGACGCCGACCGTCAATAAGCCGTTGATGGCCTTGATGCCCACATCCAGGGACGTACGAATCGGTGCTCGCTCCAGAGGATTAATGATATGGCCGGTAAAAGGAATGTAGGTATCGGCATCCAGAGGACCTTTGCCATCCAGAGGATTGCCCGCTCCGTCCAGCACGCGACTGAGCAGCCCCCAACCCACGGGGATTTCACTGATAGTATCGGCCGGCGTGACCAGGGCGCCGGGGCGCAAGCCTTCAGCATTGGTCAATGGCATCAGAAAGGTACGTTCACCATCAAAACCAACGACCTCGGCCTCCACTTCCTGTCCACCCGCGCCGGTAATCACACAACGATCACCGACGACACTCTGACAACCCACTGCTTCCAGGGTCAAACCCACCATTCGAGTCAGACGACCACTGATTTCAGGCAGAACCTTCGGCGGTACCGACTCCGCAAGCGTTTGCAACTGAGAAGTTAGCAGGCTAGACATCGCCTTCGTCCTCGTCTTCATTGCTACGCTTGTTGTCAGAACCATCTGCATCGTCGGTCGGATCAGGGATTTCAGGGTTTTGTTCTGGAGGGAGTTCTGCGGATGCAGAGGCATCATCTTCCGGCTTGAGATTTTGTTTTTGCTCGGCTTCAACTGCATCCATCAGATCAGCCGGGTATTCCGATAGTTCGTCAAAGGTATCAGGGGATTCGAGGGGAACCTGACTGGCCGATGATTCATTGGCCCGCACCAGCATTTCATGGACCACTTTCTGAAAGCGCTTCTCTACGGTGAAATCCAGCTGCTGGGTCGAGGTGACAACCATACATCCTCCGGGATGTATTTTCGGATTCGACACCAGTTCAGCATCCTGCCGGGCAGTTCCCAGCGCTTCCATGACATAGTCATGATCTGCCGGATTGACTTCGAAGCGGATACCGGTCGCGTTTTTGGGTAGCTGGGCCATGACGTCCAGCAAAACCTGCTGAATAAGGTCCGTTGGTTGATGTAGCTCTCGATGAATCACCGAACGTGCGACGGCCAATGCTACGTTCAGCATGGCCTGCTCAACGTGATGCTGCTGTTCGGCCAGGGGGTCTGTTAGCGCCTGACACACTTTAGCAAGCTGATCGACACTCTGTTTGATTTGCTGCGCGCCGGCCGCTTTCCCTTGCTCAACACCTTCCGCATGACCTTCCTTGCGGCCCTGCTCCCTGCCTTCCTTGCGCCCGGTTTCAAAACCTTCCTGCTTACCCTGCTTAAAGCCATCATCGTAGGCATCTTTGCGAATGCGCTCAAGATCGTCGGCGGTGAGAGGTTTCAGTTTTTCGGAACCGCCTCGTGCCGCACTTTTACCGTCACCCAGAGTCGGAAGCTCCCAGCGCTCGTAGGCACTCAGCTCAGAAGCTGGTATTCGACGCGGTTTGTCTGCCATAGAGGACTACCTAGATCATCTCTTCGCCGGAGCCACCCAGGACAATTTCTCCTGAATCGGCCAGGCGTCGGGCGATAGTAAGAATATCTTTCTGCGCCGCTTCGACTTCGCTGACCTTGACCGGTCCTTTGGCTTCCAGATCGTCACGCAGCAGCTCGGCAGCCCGTTTCGACATATTGGCGAAGATTTTTTCCTGAAGTTCGTTGTCAGCACCTTTGAGGGCAACAATCAGCACTTCGGAAGACACTTCTCTCAACAAAGTCTGAATGCCACGATCATCCACATCCTTGAGGTTTTCGAAGACAAACATCAGATCCTCGATTTCGGTTCCCAGATCCGCATCGATTTCCTTGATGCTATCCATCAGATCACCTTCAATCGACGTATCCATAAAGTTCATGATATCCGCAGCACATTTTACGCCGCCTATTTTGCTGGTCTTGGTGGTGGCGTTACCGGAGAACTGTTTTTCAAGAATATTGTTCAATTCCTGCAGGGCCTGGGGCTGAATGGTATCCAGCGCGGCAACCCGCATCATGACGTCGAGACGAACTTTTTCATCGAGAATGCCAAGCACTTCTGCTGACTGATCAGGCTCCAGATAGGACACCACAATGGCCTGAATCTGGGGGTGCTCGTAGCGAATCAATTCGGCCACCGCGCGACCATCCATCCATTTCAGGGTATCAAGTCCCGTGGTATTCCCGCCAACCAGAATGCGGTCGATCAGGCTGGAAGCTTTGTCTTCACCCAACGCTTCAGTAAGCATGTTCTTGATATAGGAATCGGCACCAATCCCCATCCCGGTCTGGGTGCCCACGACTTCCAGGAATTCAGCCATCACGGCTTCAACCTGTTCCTGGGTAATGTTCTGCAGGGATGCCATGGACGTACCCACACGCTGGACTTCTTTGGGGCCCATGTGTTTCAGAATCTGCGCAGCGTCGGCTTCGCCGAGACTCATCAACAGAATCGCGGCCGCATCGACGCGGGATATCTTAGGAAGAGGCTTCTTTTCCTGTTGCTCACTCATCTGCATTGACCCATTGACGTATTACTTGAGCAACCCGGGCTGGATCTTCGGCAACCAGACCTTTGAGGGCATTCACCTGCTTATCATACCCTTCCGACGCACCCGGTAAAAGAAACTCATCTGCGGCGCTCAGGGTCACTCTTTCGCCAGCCTCACCCTCGCCCATCGCATCGAGTTGGGATAGACCATCTTCATCACCGGCAAGGGCAAATTCCTTAGCCTGAGCCCCGCTGACTGCCAGATTTTTGAAGGTTGGGCGAATAACTGCGAACACGATAATGATGGCAATCAATACCGCCAGACCTTTCCAGACCACATCCCAGAACCAGTCCTGCTCCCAGATTTCCGGCTCCACAAAGGGTTCGACAAGTTCGGTAGCAAACGGCGTGTTGATCACTTCCACGTTATCGCCTCGCGCAGCCGAGTAACCGACCGCGTTGCGCACGAGCAGGGTCAAACGTTCAAGCTCTGCCTCGCTCCAGGGAGTGAAGCTGACTTCCCCATTTTCAGGATTGATATTGCGGATGTCATCGATGGCGACCGCGACTGTCAGTCGCTTTAAGCGGCCCTGCTGATGACGGGTGTAGCTGATTGTGCGATCCACTTCGTAATTGCGCGTTGTTTGCTTGCGAAGATTGGTTGGCGCGCCTCCGCCGCCCTCCTGCCCCTGCTGTCCCTGGGCAACTTCAGGCGCAGCACCCGCGGCTGGCGGCTGATTCGCCAGGGCTCCCGGAACTCCTCCATCAGCGCCCCCCAGCTGTCTCTGCTCGTCCAGCGTTTGTTCACTGCGTACCACCTGCATGTCAGGATTGAACAGCTCTTCAGTCTCTTCAATGGCAGTAAAATCAACGTCGGCAGAAACTTCGGAACGAAAGCGACCGGAACCGACAATGGGATCCAGCAGGCTGGCAATACGAGTGTTCAACACCGATTCAATCTTGCGCGAATACTCAAACGACCGGGAAACCATGCGATCCGCTTCGGTTTCGTCATTACGGGACAACAGATTGCCCTTCTGATCGACCACGGTCACCTGAGCTTTGGTCATCTCCGGAACACTACCAGCAACCAGATTAACAATCGCGTCGACCTGCTCCCGGGAAACCGGCGAGGCAGAAGAGGCTTCTATCAGCACCGACGCGCTGGGTAAACGATTATCGCGGACAAAGACCGAACGTTTTGGAATCGCCAGGTGGACGCGTGCGCGTCGGATATTTCTAAAACTTGAAATGGTGCGGGAAAGCTCGCCTTCCAGACCTCGCTTGAAGCGCGTAGATTCCATAAACTGACTGGTACCCAGGCCCTGCTCCTGATCCAGCAGCTCATAGCCAACGTTCTGGTCACCGGTGATACCGGAGGCTGCCAGCTTGATTTTTGCGTCATACAGTTTTTTGCTTTCTACCAGTAATACCCCGGTACGCGGATCGACCTTGAACTGGATGCCATTCAAATTGAGGATACGCGACACCTCTTCCATATCCTGTGTTGCGATATCCTGCATCAGAGGTTGGTAGTTGGGCTCCTGCAACCACAACACCAAAGCCAGACCGAGAGCGACACTGCCAGCCAGTCCGATCATCAAGCCAATCTGGCGAAAAATTCCGAGCCGGTTGATGCCCGTCATTAAATCGCTGTCATTGCCCGTATTTCCGCCCGTTCCGGTATCGGTGGCCGCGGGTAAATTTGCATTGGTATCGGTCGGTACGACTGCCATAATCAAACCTGCCTAAGGTTAGAGCCCAGCTCTACTTGTGAACATCGTGTCAGTGAATCCAGCCATATTTACACCGGCATCTTCATAATGTCTTCATATGCCTGAACTACCTTGTTCCGCACCTGAGTCAGCGCCTGAAATGACACACTGGACTTTTGTGCCTGAACCATCACCTGCGTCAGGCTCACGTTTGGATCACCCTGCTCATAAGCTGTTCTAAGCGCAGATGCTTGCATCTGGTGGTCATTCACCGAGTTGACCGCGTTTGCCAACAAGTCGCTGAATTTGGGTGTGGCCTGGGTTTCAGAAGAAGGCTGAATGCGCGTTGGCGACATTTCGGGCTGCAGGTTTTCAGGCTTTTGCACCTGCGCTTTGAGATTGCGCATTTCTGCGAGTACCTGATTTATGTCGGCCCTGCCGGATACAGAATTGATACCTGACATATGCCCTCCGTCAAAATTTCGTTATTTCACTGAATCTACGTTGTTTTCTGCATAAACCAGACCAACTTTTGACTGACTGGATATTAAACCCTGATATCCGGGTATAAGCCGTCAATGTGCTGCGAATGCCAAGCACAAAAAAAGGGGCCACAAGGCCCCAACAGTCATCAGCAGATTGACAAAATGAAATCCGGATCAGGCAGCAAGCTCCGCCGTCACATCAATACCATGCTCTCGCATTTGGGCGAGTTTGTAGCGCAGCGTTCGTGGACTGATACCCAGGCGTTCAGCCGCCTGCTTTTTGCGTCCATTTTCCTGACGCAGAGTATCGATGATGATTTGATACTCACGTAACTTAAGATCTTTGCCAAGGGCACCACGGTCATCTTCAACCCCGACCGTCACCTGGCGCTCTTCATGAGAGCCCGCCTCATGACCGGTGTCGGCCGTCGTCAAAATCCAGTCATCACTATCCTGAGTTTCCAGGCAGAAGTCACCGGCCTTCACAGTGCCTCCACTCGCCAGAATCAAGGCTCGCTGAATGGCATTGTCAAGCTCGCGAACATTGCCCGGCCAACGATAGTTTTCCAATACCGCACGCACCCCCTCATCGAAGTGCATGCCTTCGCGTCGCATCTTGATGGCATACTCAGCCAACAACCGTTGCGCCAGAGGCCAGATATCCAGAGGACGCTCGCGCAGAGGTTTCCAGGCCATGGGAAACACGCTGAGCCGGTAATACAAGTCTTCGCGGAATTTGCCTTCCTTGACGTAATCCTTGAGATCACGGTTTGTGGTTGCCAGCACTCGCACATCCAGCGGTATCGCCTTGCGGCCGCCGACGCGCTCTACTTCCCGCTCCTGCAGCACGCGAAGCAACTTCGCCTGTAACCCCAGATCCATTTCGGAAATTTCATCAAGCAGCAAGGTGCCCCCATTGGCCTGCTCGAATTTTCCGGGTGCACTGTTATACGCACCGGTAAAGGCTCCTTTTTCATGTCCGAACAACATGGCTTCGAGCATGTTTTCCGGGATCGCGGCACAGTTAAGTGCAATAAACGGCTTTTTCTTCCGGGGAGAGTGTTCATGGATAAACCGGGCGAGAACCTCTTTACCGGTGCCGCTTTCGCCCGAAATCATTACCGTAGACTCTGAATCTGCCACTTTTTTGGCAATCTGGAAAAACTGCTTGCTGAAGGGATCTTCGGCTACCGGAGCGTCGTCGCTGCTGTCGCCACCCCCTTGACCCAAAACCTTGATAATGGACTGAATCAGAACCTTGGGTTCGAAGGGTTTCACCAGGTAGTCTGCTGCACCTTCCTGCATGGCTTCGACGGCATGCTTGATCTGGCCATAGGCGGTGATCAACATCATTGGCAAGCCAGGCACCTTGGTCTTCACCTGACGCAGCAGCTCATGGCCATCCATGCCGGGCATGTTTACATCACTAACGACAATATCGACAGGCCGCTTGTCCAGCTGGACCAAAGCATTTTCTGCGCAGTCCGCTTCGATATAACTCATACCAGCCAATTGCAGCGTGGTACACAGAGCCTCTCTTAGTTCGCGGTCGTCTTCTACGATAAGAACGGTTGTATTGGACATACGTCTTACTCCTTCACTGCGATGACGCGTGTTGCTTTGGCTGCGACTTACGCACAGCAGTCTGTTTATTTGATTTCAATTCATAGGCCGGCAGGATCATAGCGGTTGATACGCCTTGATCATTGGAATCCATTTTGAACACACCGTGATGCGCTTTAACAACTGCCTGAACCACTGCCAGACCAAGTCCGGTACCCTGGGGCTTGGTGGTAAAGAAGGGTTCAAATACCTTGGCCTGACTTGACTCGGGTATCCCGGGACCATTGTCCCGCACCAGCAGGCAGACACTTTTGTCACCGCGCACGCTGGCACTGATGTTCAGTTTCAGTTCACGCCCCTGCATTTTGCCGGGCTCGGCCGCCTCGATACTGTTGTTGATCAGATTCAGGCAAGCCCCCAGAAGCGCCTCTTTGTTACACATGATGACGCGATCTGCGGCCGCATTACGCCAGGCGCAGTGAACGCCCGCTTTGGCCAATACCGGCTCGGCTGCATTTTTCAGGGACTCGAAGAAATCTTTGACGGTCAGCTGCTCGGCCAGCCTGGTCTCACCCTTGGCAAAGATCAGCATGTCTCGAATCTGATGCTCCAGATGGGTCAGGCGCGCCAATAGTTTCTCGGCACAATCGACGCGCATTTGATCATTGATATTCGCCTGGCACAGATGGCCGGCATAGAGCATGGCAGTCGATAAAGGCGTGCGAATCTGATGCGCCAGACTGGCCACCATCCTGCCCAGGGAACTAAGACGTTCGGTTCGGCTGACTTTTTCCTGAAGCAGGCGGGTTTCGGTCAGGTCACTCAACAATACCAACTGCCCCGGAGCCGATTTTAGCGAACGGGTTTCGATGCGCACTCGTCGGCCATCGCGCAAGGATACCTCATGTCCATCATCATGCTTGGGAGAGAAGCTGCGCTTGATGATATCGAGCCACAACTGGTTCAACAGGGGTTCGCCGAGCAAATCGATGGCTGCCGGGTTGCACTGGGTTACCCGCCCTTTGCCGTCCAGTACGACGACTCCGGCGGGCAGAACTTCAAGCAAGGTAGAGAGACGGCTTGCCAATTCTTCTTTTTCGCGCAGCTCTTCCTGGCGCTGAATTTCTTCCTCTGACAAATCACTCTTCAGTTGGCTGACTTTCTGTTCAAGACTTCGATAGGACGTGGTGAGTTGGGAAGACAATTGATCAAACAGCGACAAAGCCTGCTCTACCGGCTCCTGGCCATTGGCTTCGTCGAAAGCACCCTCATCCGCGAAACGCTGGTGTTCGAACAGGGATTTGATTTCTGCAGAACGCGCGGGATTCGCTTCTTCCGCTGGCTCCATCACTCGCGTAATTTTGGCACGCTGTGCGACGGAATCAGATTCCAGAATGTTCTGTGTCCGCCCTTCCGAGACTGTCTTGGATTGTTGCTGACCCATTTATCTTTTCCTGCGCTGTTAAGCCTGGGAGCCGTAGTGCTCCAATGAAGCTATTTGCAAACAGATAAAACAGAAATTGGGCCAGCCTGTTTTTTTTAGTTGTTTTTCAAAATGTTAGAAGATTTTTGAAGATACGTCCGCGTCTCGTAAGACAAATAAATGGCGCGTTATAGACAGAAAAAAACAGGCGGGAATGGTAGCTGACAGGTTTTTGACAGCCACCATGTAATCACTCGTTCAAACCGTACTTGCGTACTTTTTCAACCAGTGTGGTACGACGAATACGCAGCTTTTCGGCAGCTCGTGCTACGACTCCAGAGGCCTCGTCGAGTGCCTGCTGAATAAGAGATTTCTCCAGATTCGCCAGATAATCCTTCAGGTCAATACCGTTAATGGGCAACAAAGCCGGAGAATCCAGGCCAACGAGTTGCGGTGCAATCTGGGCACCATGCTCGTCCTGCTGCAAATCCTCGTCGGCTTCTTCTACGTGCCGGTATTTTTGCGGTAACTCTTTTACGCCAATCACATCATAGGGATGCATAATAGCCAGACGCTCAACCAGATTTGCCAGCTCGCGAACGTTGCCAGGCCAGTCGTGACGGCACAAACTCAGAATGGCGGCAGAATTGAAACGAATGGAGCCCCGCTTTTCGGTTTCCATGCGTGAGATCAATTCATTGATCAACAGGGGAATATCCTCGACCCGATCCTTCAGCGCCGGCATTTCTATGGGAAAGACATTGAGGCGGTAGTAGAGATCTTCCCTGAAAGAGCCTTCTTCAATCATCTCTTCCAGATTTTTGTGTGTTGCCGCGATAATGCGTACATCGGTATCGGTGGTTTTGTTACTGCCGACGCGCTCAAAGGTCTTTTCCTGCAGAACCCGCAGTATTTTGACCTGCATATTCAGCGGCATGTCACCGATTTCATCAAGGAACAGGGTACCACCTTCTGCCAGCTCGAAGCGTCCTGCCCTGGCCGTAATCGCGCCGGTAAAGGCGCCTTTTTCATGACCAAACAATTCACTCTCGAGCAGCTCCGCGGGGATAGCACCGCAGTTGACCGGCACAAAGGGCTTTTCCCGTCGGTGGGAATTGTAATGCAGATTGCGCGCGACCACTTCCTTACCGGTACCGGACTGCCCGGTAATCAGCACACTGACATCTTTGTCCGCAACCTGGGACATCAATTCGCGAACATCCTGCACACCACGACTGGTGCCCACCAGACTGCGAAAGAGCTCTACCTGACGCTGTTTACCACGACCGCTGCGGGCAGAAAACTGGTCACGATATACTTGCGCACGGTAAAGGCTATCCAGTGTCTTGTTATAATTGGGTGGGTATTCCAGACGCGCAATAACTTTTTTACGTAGCACCTCGTCCAGGTCGTTCAGCTCAGCCTCCCCAACAACCAGAACCGGAACACCTTCATCCCACTCATCAATCTCAGCAACGACAGGCCCCAAGGGCAGATCATCTGATCCCAGAAAAATAACACCCAGTTGCGATGTATCCTCGCACGCCTGTTCTACCGTTGGTTTCCAGCTCTTGGGCGATGCACAGATGACCTCTTCACCCAGAAATTCGAGAATGACGGTCATATCACGAAGTACTTCCTGATTATCGTGCATAACCAGCACTTTCATGTCCTGTGCCATGAGCTAAACCCTAGTTGTATCAGTTTTGAATTGTGAGAAAGTTGGGGAGCATCCAGAGAGATGTCGTTTGCTGTGCTATCGAATCGCTATGTCGATACCCGCAAATCACAAGGTCCATATCGCTGCACATGGTACGGCAGATATTCTGTCTGTGTCCCGATTTTATTCTGCTGGCAATTAAAGACTGTCTGCTCGGGATAGTCAATAAAGTGACGCACAAAAACCCATAAAAGCGCCATACGGATCAAGCATCAAAATTTTGTCGCAGAATACTGAGATAAACAGAGGATTGCCGCCAGCATAGCAGGAACTCGCAACACATGGTTTGTGATATCAGAGCAACAGGGTTCACAATCGGGAGGAGCGCTGATAACTGGCGATGGCCTTTTGTTCTTTCGACATTTGCTTTAACTCCGAAGCCACTTCAGCCCGATGGCGCTCAGCATCGCGAACAACCAATTGATAGATCTTCTGAACCCGTTTTAGCCACACTTCCAGCTGCTGTTTCTCTTCCTCACTTTCGGCCGCCGCAACCAGGGACTCCAGTTGCTGACGCATGGACAGATCCAGCTCCTTCAATCGGTCCCAGTTTTCAGCCTCGCAGGCTTCCTTGAATTCTTTTGACAACTGGCTTATCTGCTCACTCACACTCACCGCGCTTCCCCGTTAGATTTTATTCTCAACTGGATCTGAAACTTTTTTGCCTGCCTGCCACTTTACCCTGCTTACTGCCCGGTGCCTAGACGAGCGACTCATTCACAACAGGCATCAGTGATACAAGGAAGGGCTGTTACTCGTCGGGCAGTCACGTTAAACTTTTCGTCGAGTGATCTGACCGGCTGCGCTTTTTGTGAGATAGACGCACCTTCACTCACTAGCGCTAGTTAACAATAATGATAACCACGCAGTGTCAGAACAAGGACTCTAGCCTTCATGAACCTGCCCAACAACGGAAATGATCGTGGAATTTCCTCCCTGGATCTCTGATATATTCAATGGTGTCTGGCCTCCGACATTGGCTTTACTTGGCTTCAGTCTATGCTACGTCGCCTATGACCGCTTCAGTAAAAAACGAATTGAAGCCGGTAAGATGACGCGGATCGGTTCGCAACTGGTTTTTGTCACGTTATCAGTCCTGGGGCTCGCAGCATTTATTCTATCTTTGCCCATAGCAGAATCTTTGAAAGCCCAATTATTCAGCCTGATCGGTATTGTAATCAGTGCCACCATTGCCTTGTCGTCGACAACCCTGATGGGTAACGCCCTGGGGGGAATAATGCTGAATGGCATCAACAGCCTCAAAGCAGGTGACTTTATTCAGGTCAACGAATATGCCGGCCGTATTACTGAACGCGGCTTGTTGCATGTAGAAATACAGTCTGAAGACCGGAACCTGACAGTATTACCGAACCTCTATCTGGTCACACACCCTTATCGCATAATTCATTCCAAAGGCACGATTATTTCGGTTGTGGTCAGTCTCGGCTATGACGTTAATCGAAAACTCATCGAGAAAACTCTGATCGAAGCAGCCACCAACGCGGGCCTGGAGTCACCCTTTATGCAGATCACTCAACTGGGTGATTTCTCAGTCAACTACAAAATTTCCGGAGTGCTCAAGGAAGTGAAGCAGCGAGTCACCGCTCAAACTGAACTGCACAAACATGTTCTTGACGCCTTGCATGGCGCCGACATCGAGATCGTTTCACCAACATTTATGAACACCCTGGTAAGGGAAAAGCATCACCGCGCCATGCCAAAACCTTCACTGCATGTTCAAGAGGAAGAAAAGCTGCTGGACATCGAAAGTATTGTTTTCGACAAGGCGGAAGAAGCTGAAACCAAAGACTCCATACGGCAAAAAATCATCAAAATAGAGGAAGGCATTGAAAAGCTGAAAGCGGCGGTCAAGCCAGGAATGGAAGACACCCTGCGGGAGTCATTGAAAGCCAGAATTCAGAATCTGGAGAACCTCAAGACCAAAATGCAGACCAGTCTTGAGATTCTGGAAAAATCCGAGAGCTAAGGCATTGAAGGGCTACTGGCGAATCCCTTCGACCGACAAAATCATCTCCACTTCCTGAGACAAGGGTCCCAGCTCTTTCATGATATTGAAATCTTTCAGGCGGAATTTGGTGCTACCCTGAAAACCGGCCCGGTATCCGCCCCAGGGATCCTCCCCCATACCTACTTTTTCAACTTCCAGAGCCAGCTCTTTGGTGACATCCTTCAAGGTCAGATTCCCGTATACCGTGGCACTGCCGTCAGATTTGGGAACCACCCGGGTGCTGACAAAACTGGCCTTCGGAAATTTCGCCACGTCCAGGAAATCATCGCTACGAAGATGCTTGTCGCGCTCGGCATGGTTGGAATCAACACTGGCAGTATCGATATCAACCTTAATACTGGATGCTTCAGGTTTGGCAGGGTCATAGCTGAAGCTCCCTGAAAAATCGTTGAAGCGACCGTACAACCAGCTATAGCCTAAATGCTGGATACGAAACTGAATAAAGGCGTGCGCCCCTTTGGTATCAATCATATAGTCAGCAGCCATCGCCGATACGGAAAGACAGGAAGCGAGTACCAGTGTGAGTGTTTTTCTTAGCATTACTTATCTCCTTGAACAGAGGGGTTGGATTGCCGTTCTATACCAAACATACGAAGCAGCGTGATATCCCGATCAATAAAATGGTGTTTCAGTGCAGCCAGTGCATGCAAGACAGCTAACGCCAGCAAAGCATTGGTCGACCAGTAATGAATGAGCCCGGCGTCGTCTTCCAGATTATCGATATCGCTGATTAGCGAGGGAATATCGAAAAGGGAGAAAAATGAAATGCCGCGCCCATCTGCCGTTGAAATCAAATACCCGCTAATAAAACACACGAACAACAGCAGGTAGAGTAAACCGTGAGCCAGCTTCGCCAGCATTTTTTCCCAGTGAGCATGGCTGTCCAGATCCGGGGGTGAAGCGATCAGACTACGGTAGATCAAACGAATAATGACGATAGCCACCAGGGTCAGACCAACACTCTTGTGCCAATGCGGCGCGCTACGGTACCAGGGATCATAGTAGTCCAGTTCCACCATGTACCAGCCCAAAGCGTACAGACCAAAAACAGCCAGCGCTGTCAGCCAATGCAAGCTCACAGCCAGCCAACTCCAGGACGATGCAGTATTTTTCACCAGGCTCATGCTTCGATGCTCTCCACGCTGACAGCCGCACTGAAATTAGCAAAAATCCCGGATAGCGCCAATAAAAAAACCGGCATATTGCCGGTTTTTAAGAATCAACTGTCACAGCATTCACGAGAGCCCGAGTCCATTGCAGGGCGCCCAGATAAGATCTACATAACTGTCTGCGATATTTCTTCCGAGTAATTACCCTGAACCCCTTCGCTGTCGACTGTTGCAATGGCAAAGTAGTAGGTGCCTGCGTTCAGCTCTTCGATCAAAGCAGAGGTCTGGCTGGCACCCGACACCTGTACCTGATTCGTCAAATTACCGGAATTCGTGCCGTATGCAATGACGTAGCCGTTGATTTCATAAAGCTCCAAAGCACTACCGTCTTCACGTTGCAAGGGAATATCCCAGCTCAGCTCGATAGAAGCCGTAAGGTTTACCGGATTAACGGTCAGTTGAGCCGCATCTGAAGTCACCGAACCCAGGGCATTGCTGATCACAACATCGTAGTAACCTTCATCACCTGCCTCGGATGGAGACACAGTCAACGAAGCATCCGTGGCACCCGGGATGGTATTGCCATCTTTACGCCATTGATACGCAATATCACTTCCACTGGCCTGAACACTGAAGCTGAAGGCCTCACCTTCTTCAACCGTAACGCCCTGAGGCTGGGCAATAATACTCACCGGATCCAAATCAGGAACAACAACCACCTCATTGACTGTTAACAGTGCAGACTGAGAGGTCACCGACCCAACGCTGTTGCTCACAATCACATCATACAAGCCGCCGTCGTTCAGAACAGATGAGGACACACTCAGGGTAGAAGCGCTGGCACCGTTAATCGCAATGCCATTCTTGCGCCATTGAAAACTCAGACTACCACCACCATTCGCCGCGACTGAAAACAGAAAGGCATCTCCCTCATCAACGGAGACAGATTGAGGGTGAGACACAATGCTGACGGGATCAATCTGCTGAGTGTCTTCAGCAACCGCATCGTAGGAACTGGCCGTTTCGGCGTCGACAATACTCAGTTCATCCGCGTATTCGCTTTCCGGATTCGCTGCTACCAGGTCTTCGGTAATGTCATTGGCGCTGTAAAACACGTCATCCAGCGTCACATCACGAAGCGCACCCATGTTGACACTCGCCAGCTCACCAGACGAACTCATTTTCTCGGCAACATGATCCAGCACTTCATCGATACTTTCCCAATCAGGAGTATTCAGCAGGCTAAGAAACGCAGCCGACACAATACCCATTTCAATTTCAGCCTTAGTGAGGTTAGCAATGCTGTCCAGCGCAGTAATGTCCGCTGGGGCCAAATCGATGATTCCTGCATCGAGATCCAGAATATCTTCCACATGACTGAAAGCAGAATTGATCGCTGAACTGCTCAAGCCATTCACGTTGGATTCCGCATAAGCGAGCGCCATATGACTCAGCGGACTGACATGAGCACTGAACTGACTACCGGAGTTCACGCCCATGGCAACGCCACGCATACTAAACTCGTCATTCAGCGCAAAGCTGTCTCCAAACGCGACACCTGCGCCGCAGCCATCCGGTACATCACAGGCCATGCGTGTGGCCGCGTCGGCTGTAATTTCGATTACTACCGTTTCGTTCGTGAAGTTGCCAGGTAAAACCAGAGTGTACTGACCACTCGCGTTGGTGCGCACTCCACTAACGATTGGTGCGTCGGCAACCGTCAAAGCACCGGCATTGTTTTCCAACAGGTAGGCGCTAACCAGCCCGTTGGAGATGACACCTTTGACCGCGCTGCCCTGAATCGTTGTTGAAGAAGCCGAGGCTGAACTACCTGAGGCTGAATCGGAATCTGACCCGCCCCCGCCGCCACAGGCAATAAGCAGCGAAGTACTGGCCAGCAAGGCTGCAGTCTTCAGCGTTTTTCCTGTTTGTGCGAGCGTGTTAATCATTGTGAAACCTTTCAGTCGAAACTTGAATGTAAGGCCAAGTTTAGTATCGCGCGCTGGATTTCGACGGAATTGATTAATATTTTCAGGCTATTTTGCGTCATATTTTTGACTATTAGAAATATTGTGAACGCTGGGTCAGGCTTGATGAGAAACGGGTCACAGTCACTCCTTGAACTGACACCAGAAGGCTTGGATAGCTAGCCAGCACAAACACCCATACTCACCAAATGAGTTTTTATTTGGTTATTTACGTATCTGTAGCGGTACTGGTTTTTAACTAATTTTGAGGGACTGCAAGGCTATACAATGAATTTGACAGTTTAATGGCAGGCGTCGAACTCAGTTCAGCGAACACATTCAATCAGGTCCGCAACAGGCTTGAAGGATTTACGGTATATCGAAATAACTCCCTGTTTTTTCAGCGCTTCCAAATGCGTTTTTGTGGGATAGCCTTTGTGCTGGGCGAGCCCGTATCCGGGATAAAGCGCATCCATTTCGATCATCTCGCGATCTCGAGCTACTTTCGCGAGAATGGACGCTGCACTGATACAGGCAACTCTGGAATCCCCTTTAACGACGGCTTCAGCCGCCATCGGCAATGCGGGACATCGATTCCCGTCGACCAGCACGTGCTCTGGCGCTGGCTGAAGTGCCAGCACCGCCCGCTGCATCGCCAACATGGAGGCATGGAGGATATTCAGAGTATCAATTTCTTCCACCTCTGCTCTGGCGATACTCCAGGCAATAGCTTGCTCCTGAATCTGATCAAACAGGCGTTCGCGTTTCTTTTCCGAGACTTTTTTTGAATCGGCCAGACCATCAATGGGTGCATCGGGATTAAGAATCACTGCAGCAGCGACCACCGGACCCGCCAGGGGACCCCGTCCAACTTCATCGACTCCAGCCATCAGCCGACCGGAATATCCAGGAGTAAATGGCTGATCTTCAAGTTTGGTGGTCATATCCCAACCCCTTTTTCCTCTATCAATGCTACCAGAGCATCAGCCGCCTGTTCGCTGGCATTCTGCTTCAAATCCGCATGCAAGGCCGTAAAGGTTTCCTGAATGCGCGCACTTGCCTCGGGCTCGAAACAGGCCAGCACCTGCTGACCAATCTGCTCGGGTTGAGCCGCATCCTGAATCAATTCCGGCACCAGCTGACGCCCTGCCAGCAAGTTGGGAAGCGAGATAAATGGTGCTTTCAACAGACGTTTCATAATGTAATGAGTGATGCGCGACACCCGATAAGCCACCACCATTGGTCGTTTCAACAACATACCTTCAAGCGTGGCGGTTCCCGAGGCTAGCATTACTGCGTCGCTGGCGGCCATCACCTCCCGGGATTGCCCCATCACGAGTTTTATTGGTAGCTGCAACTGCATCTCGTCGATCAGCGACTGCACCTGTTCTCGCCGTGCTTCGTTAATGCAGGGCAACAGAAACTGAATCGACGGATCCCTTTGGTTTAGCCACTGTGCTGCTTCGAGAAAGCTGGTGCCGATATACGCAATCTCGCCAGAGCGACTGCCCGGCAGAATTGCAACAACCCGAGCGCCTGGAGATAGACCCAAAGCGCTGCGCGCAGCATTGCGATCGGGATGGAGAGGAATCGCGTCTGCCAGCGGATGGCCCACAAAACGCACCGCCACTTTATGGTCTCTGTAGAATTTGGCTTCGAAGGGAAACAGGGTGAGCATCAAATCTACCGCACGGGCAATTTTGAACACCCGTCGTTGCCGCCACGCCCAAACGGAAGGGCTGACATAGTGACTGGTTTTTACGCCACCCTGACGTAATTTGAGCTCCAGCCCCAGATTAAAGTCCGGTGCATCGATACCCACAAATACATCAGGCTTGTGCGCCAGAAAGTGCTTTCGAATACGACGCCTGATACCGATAAGCTCAAACAAGCGTCCCAACACTTCCACCAAGCCCATTACCGAAAGCCGCTCCATTGGCACAAAGCTTTTAAAGCCTTTGGCCAACATGAGAGGCCCGCCAATACCTTCAAAACGAACATTGGGATAACGCTTGCGAATAGCGTCCATCAAACCCGCGCCGAGAATATCACCCGAAGCCTCCCCCGCCACCATACCAACGGTAATCTCCCGGTCGGAAACCGCTTTCGGTAGGCTATCTTCAGCAGGTTTTTGAGCATTTTTTTTGGCAGGGACTGAGGCCGGTATATCCAGATCCTGATCCGAAACGCCCATTAGCGAATAATACCGCGCTCGGATTGTTTGAGGGTTTCAAGAAAAACTGATACTTCAGGAATTTCGGCTGCCTTTGGCTCCAGCTCCGCAATGGCATCGCTGAGCTTCAAGCCCTGGCGGTACACCGTACGATACGCTCTTTTCAGCTCCCGTATAGTTTCGAAACTAAACCCCCTGCGCTTCAAGCCCTCGGTGTTCAAGCCGTGAGCGGAGGCAGATTGCCCGCTTGCCATCACATAGGCAGGAATATCGCGCAACACGATACTCCCCCCTGCGCTCATGGCATGAGGACCGATCCTGCAGAACTGGTGGACCATGGTACCACCGCCAAGAATCACCTGATCAGCCACGTGAACATGCCCCGCCAAGGTCGCATTGTTTGCAAAAATGGAATCGTTACCAATGACGCAATCGTGAGCCACATGCACATAAGCCATAAACAGATTACCGCTACCAATACGGGTAATACTCTTGTCCTGCGCTGTTCCCCGGTGAATGGTGCAACTTTCCCGAATCACATTATTATCGCCAATTTCCAGGCGCGTTGGTTCACCCGCATATTTCTTATCCTGGCAGTCTTCACCAATACTCGAGAACTGGAAAATATGATTCCCGGTACCTATCTTGGTTGGTCCCTTGAGGACGACATGAGACTCTATCCGGCAGTTATCGCCGATCTCAACGTCGGGCCCTACCAGAGTCCAGGGCCCGATCTCCACATTCTTGCCAAGCTTCGCCGATGGATCCACTATGGCTTGAGGATGAATAGCCATTACCGTTCTCGCTCCGCTGTCATGATTTCCGCCACGCAAGCCACTTCTCCATCTACCAGCGCCCGACAATCAAACTTCCAGATACTGTGTTTCGCGGCGACCAGATCCGACTCCAGTACCAGCTGATCTCCCGGTACAACCGGGCGCTTGAACCTGGCACGATTGGAACCGGCAAAATAATGTACCAGATTTTCACTTGGCATCTTGTTGGTGGTCACAAACCCAAGAATTCCTGAAATCTGCGCCATTGCCTCAAGGACCAATACCCCCGGCATGATCGGCATTCCGGGAAAATGTCCTTCGAAAAAGTGTTCGTTAAAACTGACGTTCTTATAACCCTTGATGCGCTTACCAGCTTCCACCTCAGTAACTCTGTCTACCAAAAGAAAGGGGTACCGGTGCGGCAAATAACGCTGTACGTCTATCGTGTCCTTCATGGATGCTTTACCCTGACTACCGAAGTGCTCAATCCGCACTCAGTTTTTATCTTTGATCTGCTGCTCCAAAGCCTTTACCCGACTGGCCATCTTGTCCAATTGTCTGAGACGGGCAATACTTTTACGCCATTTATCATTGGGCTGAACGCCTGTTCCCGAAGAATACACACCCGGCTCAGTGAGACTTTTGATCACCATGGTCATTGCGGTAATGTGCACATTGTCTGCGATGGTCAAGTGACCGGCAATGCCGCTGGCACCACCAACAATGCAATTCTGCCCAATCGTCGTACTACCAGCTACGGCGCTACATGCCGCCATCGCTGTGTTTTTTCCGATTCGAACATTGTGGGCAATCTGAATCTGATTATCGAGCTTGACGCCATCCTCAATCACCGTATTGTCCAAAGCCCCACGATCGATGGCCGTATTTGCACCGATCTCAACATCATCACCAATCACGACTCCACCAAGCTGGGCTATTTTTTCCCACTCGCCATGATTAGGCGCAAAACCGAAGCCATCCGAACCGATCACCACGCCACTATGGACAATGCAGCGACGGCCGATAGTAATCCCATGATAGAGTGTGACACTGGCATGCAACCTTGTTCCTTCAGCCACGACAGAATCCCTGCCTATCACACAATTTGGTCCGATACTGACATCATCATGCAGGTTCACCCCGGCTTCGATTACAGCTCCGGCACCAATATACACACGTTCACCCACTGTTGCGGAGGCGTCGATTTGGGCACTTGGATCTATATATCCTGCCTCACCACCCGGGCGTTGAGCTTCCCACAGTCGACTAAGCCTCGCATAAGCCAGATAAGGATTCTCGTGCACAAGAACATTACCGCCAAACCGGGCCGCCGCATCTTCGGTCAATATCACCGCACCCGCCTGGGTGGTTTCCAAATATTTCGCGTACGCCGGATTGGCGAGAAAACTTAACTTGCTTGAACTTGCTGACTGGAGCGTCGACAGACCGTCGATCATCACTGACGGATCACCAATTAGCCGGGCTTCAAGCTGCTCAGCCAGCTGTTGCAGCGTATAATCGCGTGAACTCATCGCCTCACCCAAGCCTTATTTCTGCTTGTTCAGCTTTTCTATTACCTGCTCGGTGTAATCAAAGCCGTCCTTCCAATACAAGGCGGCTTCTCTGGGTAACAACAAATCGAGCTTTTCCTGCTCAACCAACTCGTTAATAGCCTTGTCCAGTTTAGGCCGGGAATCGGCAAGGAATTCCTGACGCTTTTCCGCGAGAGCCTTATCCAGCTTACCCTTGAGATACTTGTACTCCTGAATCGTCGCTTCCAGATCTGAAGCCATTTTAGCGCGCTCACTATCACTCATAATGGCAGCATCGTTTTTCAAGCGCTGCTCCATTTTCTGCCCTTCTTCACCAACAGCGCGCACTTCCAAGTCCTGCTGTTTAAACTGATCTACCATTTTTTCAGTAAATGACTTCGCCGCATCAGATGAAAACAGGGCCGCACGCATGTCTACCAGGCCAATTTTGGTTTCCGCCTGAACCGCGACCGACAAGCTCATGAATAGCGTTATGCCTAGCGCTAAAACTAATTTCATTACGAGACCTCCCAAGATCTATTTGCTGAAATGTATACGTCTGGGTACTTAAAAGGGTTAAAAGGGCTGCCCCAGAGAGAACTGGAAAAACTGTTTCTCATCACCGGGTACTGCATTAATCGCTTTACCAAAACTGAAACCAAGTGGTCCGATAAAGGTATTCCACTGCAAACTCAAACCTGAAGACCAGCGCAGTTCACGCAAGTCAAAATAATAGCCCCGATTCGTGTCGAAGACATTACCGCCATCCACAAAGAGCGCCATGCGCATGGAACGCTGATCCTTGATAAAGGGAATCGGAAAAATCAGTTCAGCGCTGTTTTCAAACAACAAGTCACCACCAAAAGGATCAGAGTCGCTGACATCATTGGGATGAGGCGTCGTTCTTAAACCCAGTGAATTGCTTTCGTAGCCACGCACCGAGCTGATCCCGCCCGCGAAATAGTGCTCGTAAAAGGGCAGCTGATCGGTATCACCGTAAGAGCCGCCATAGCCAAACTCATTGCGCACTCTAAAGACAAAGTCATGATCATCATTCAAAGGCTGAAAGAAATTTGAGCGGTACTTTATCTTGTAGAAAGACAAGTCACTAATGGGAGTCGCTACATCCATGGACAAACCCTGACTCCAGCCTTTCGTCGGGAACATCCCTCGGTTAAGCGTACTGCGGGACCAACCTGCAGTAAGTTCAACGGTATTAAAATCCTCTCCGTATTCCTCTACGAAGCGCCCAATCTCCAGAGCCGGCTCGCTACCCACGGAAAGCTGGGTATTGGTAAAGCCCAGACCAAAGGTCAAACGCGCAATATTGCTAATCGGATAACCAAAGGTGACCGACGCACCAGTCGCATCGAGGACATAATCGGACCGGTCATCTTCATCAAAATCAGTCTTTCTGGCAAATACGCTGAAGCCCCGACTGACGCCATCCACTGTGTAATAGGGATTCAAATACGAGAAATTGGCAGATTTCACCGAATCATTGGTATTGATACCAAAGGACACTCGCTTCCCACTACCAAAGAAGTTATTTTCAGCCACGCTCAAACCCAGCGTAAATCCACTTCCCTGGGAAAAGCCGAGACTCGCGGACAAGCTGCCCGAAGATTGCTCCTCAACTTTGTAGTTCACATCTATTTGATCATTCACACCCGGAACCGAGGGCGTTTCAACTGAGACCGTACTAAAAAAGCCCAGTCGCTCCAGACGGGTCTTGGACGCCTCGATCAGATCTGTCGAAGCGGATGCGCCTTCCATTTGACGCATTTCCTGACGCAATACCTCATCACGCGTGCTGATATTGCCGCGGAAATTGATACGTCGAACATAATTGCGTTTTCCGGGATCCACAAAAAATGTAATGCTGGCACTGTTATCATCGTGAGTCTCTGGAATTGCATTGACGTTGGCGTAGGTATAACCCTCTGCACCCAGTGCGCGGGATATCAGGTCGGATGACAAGGTCAGCTTTTGGCGGGAAAACGTTTCGCCAGGTTTCACCAACACGAGCTTTCGCAAGGTGTCTTCTTCCAGAATCAGGTCACCCTTCAAATCAAACTCTCGAACGGTAAACAATGGCCCCTCAGACACATTGATGGTGATGAACACATCCTCTTTGTAGGGAGATATCGACACCTGAGTCGATTCAATCGTGAACTTGATATAACCATTATCCAGATAAAAGGAGCGAATGCGTTCAAGGTCACCACTGAGTTTTTCCTTGGAATACTTGTCAGCACCAGTGAATACTGTCCAGAAATCGGGCGTTTTTAGCTCCATCAGATCCGTAATCTCTTCATCACTGAAGGCTTCATTACCCACGACATTGATATGAAGAATGGAAGCGACTTCGCCTTCACTGATATCGATCTTGATATCAACACGATTGCGGGGTAGCTCCACCACTTCGGCATCAACCGAAGCACTGTAACGACCCTGGGCAACATAGGATCGCAAAATTTCCAGTTCAAGCCGCTCCAGAGTAACACGCTTGAAAACCTTGCCTTCAGACATTCCAGCAGTTTTCAGACCTTCGAGCAGGTCTTCTGCGGAAATATCCTTGTTACCTTCTATCTCAATCTTATTGATGGCAGGACGTTCGCTGACGATCACGACCAGGTCATTGTCCTCTCGTGCCAGCTTGATGTCAGTAAACAGACCGGTCTTAAACAGGGTTTTGGTAGCCGATACCAGCCGCTCCTGGGTAACCTGTTCACCGACACCAAGCGGAAACTCGCTGAAGACAGTTCCCGCCGACACGCGACGCAAGCCATCTACCCGAATATCCTCTATCGTAAACAGCTCTTCTGCCTGAACTACGGAGCTGGAGAAGCCAAAACAAACCCAAACCAAAGCCAGGACGATACCTGACACGCAATGTTTACTCATGAAGTTGAAAAAAACCCTTAAGCCACGCTGATTTCAAATTTCGACAAAACGCGGCTGTGATGAACGCTCTATTTTCATTAATCGTTATTGAAGACGCATGACATCGTTGTAAAACGCGATAGTCATTAACATCAGGATGAACGAAATACCAATTTTCACGCCGAGCAGCTGCCACTTCTCTGACAGCGGTTTGCCACGGAGCCCTTCATAGGCATAGTAAAGAATATGACCACCATCCAACACTGGTATAGGCAGCAAATTTAACACACCGAGACTGATGCTAAGCAGGGCCAGAAAACGCAGAAAATCCTCCGCACCCGAGCTAATGGACTCACTCGCAACCTGCGCTATCGTAATCGGCCCACTGAGATTTTCCAGTGACAACAAACCGATCAGCATTTTTTTCACTGCATTGAGTGTCAGGGCCGTGTCAGACCAGGTCTGGCTAAGTGAATAGCTAATGGATTCGATAGGGCCATAACGCACTGAACGAATCATTTCGGGTGGCACTTTATAGGGTGCAACACCAACGCCAAGTCGACCATAAACCTGGCCATCGGCACCCTCAAAACGTTCTGGAATCAATGTCAGCGTTAGGACCTCGTCTTCAGCGCCAGGCACACTGCGAAGCACCTCGACTAACAGCTTTTCGTTGATGGCATCCTTGACGAAGCCCACAAAACCAAACCAGTCGGCTACCGATTCACCATTGACGCGAAGGATCTCATCGCCTGTCTGCAAGCCGCCCCGAGCGGCAGGACTGTCGGGTAGCACCGTTCCCATCACGGCGGGCACAGGAGGACGTTCGGGAGTAATACCAAGACTCCCCAACAAGTCTGTTTGTTTTTCATTTTTCAGCCAGTCGCTGATAGGCATTCTGTAGTCGTAGGCGAGTGAATCACCTGATCGAGTTGCCTGCAGAGATATATTCCCGGATTCACCAATGCGATTCACCAGTGCCATGGTCACTGAGCGCCAGCCCGGCGTATCCTGTCCTTCCACACTGACAATCTCGTCTCCTGGCGACAGCCCTGCCTCTGCTGCTGCAGACTGGGGTTCCACCTCCCCTATTTTCGGCACCACAACGTTAAAGCCAATGCTGAACATCAACCAATACGCAAAAATGGCAAAGAGAAAGTTGGCAATGGGGCCAGCAGAGGCGATGGCAATACGCTGGGAAACCGGTTTGTTGTTGAATGCCTGATCACGCTCTTCAGCCGCGACAGGCGCTTCACGCTCGTCCAGCATTTTCACATAACCACCCAGCGGGATCGCCGCAATGGCAAACTCTGTGCCATGCTTGTCATACCAGGAATAAAGGGGACGACCAAAACCTACCGAAAAACGCAAAACCTTTACACCACAGCGTCGCGCTACCCAGAAATGACCATATTCATGGATCGTCACCAATATACCGAGGGTGATAATTAGCGATAGAACGGACTGTAATACTTCCATCGATCAAACTGACTCTTGGCTTTTATGGAGTAAGGGTTTAGGCCGAACGTCGAATATACTCATTGGCAACGTGTCGCGCTTGGGCATCAGCCGATAGCACCGTTTCAACGGAATCAACCGCGCGAACGGAAACCTCAGACAAAACGTACTCAATAATATCAGGGATTGAAGTAAAGGCGGTATTACCTTTTAGAAATGCCTCGACGGCTGTCTCATTTGCAGCATTTAACGCAGTACATGCTGTTCCGCCTGTGCGAAAGGCTTCACGAGCCAGATTCAGGCAAGGAAAACGCTCATTGTCGGGGCGCTCGAAGTTCAAACTGGCCACATCGAACAGATTCAGAGATGCCACCCCGGCATCAATGCGCTCAGGCCAGGCCAACCCATAAGCGATAGGGGTGCGCATGTCAGGATTCCCCATTTGAGCGAGGATACTGCCATCACTGTATTCCACCATTGAATGGACGATACTCTCTGGATGAATGTGCACATCAATCAACTCTGGCCCGACGTTAAACAACCAGCAAGCCTCGATCAACTCAAGCCCTTTATTCATCAAGCTGGCTGAATCTACTGATATCTTCTGCCCCATACTCCAGTTTGGATGCTGACAAGCCTGATCCGGCGTAACACCTGCCATCGCTTCACGAGACCAGCTTCGAAATGGGCCGCCGGAAGCCGTCAGCAAAATTCTTCGAACCGATCCAGAGAGGTTTTGCCCGCAATGATAACCATCGGGCAAACACTGAAAAATGGCATTGTGCTCACTGTCGATGGGTAGCAGCTGAGCACCATGCTGGCGAACATGATGCATAAACAACTCCCCGGACATGACCAGGGATTCCTTGTTTGCCAACAGTACTTTTTTCCCACGGGCCGCAGCAGCAAGATTCGCCGACAAACCCGCCGCACCGACAATAGCGGCCATCACAATGGCGACCTGATCATGCGCCGCTACCCGCTCAAGCGCATCAACTCCCGCCAGCACCTCCGTTACGCAGCCCTCATTTTGCAGACGAGAAGCCAGTTGTTCCGCTGCGTTCGGGCAGACCATCACGGCAAACTCGGGACGGAAACGCATACACTGACGAAACATTTCGTCCACATTGCTGTAAGCCGTCAATGCAAACGCTTCGAAGCGATCCGCATGCCTGGCGATAACATCAAGTGTGTTCAAACCAATGGATCCGGTCGCACCCAGAACACAAACCTTTTCGGCGCCCCCGATCACGACAACACAACCCACCCAAGAGAAAATAAGGCACAAACAAACACAGGGATAGCGGCCAGCAAACTATCAATTCTATCCAGTATACCGCCGTGCCCGGGCAAGAGCTGGCTACTATCCTTGATACCGCGCTGACGCTTAAACATACTCTCGGTTAAATCCCCCACAATGGAGACAATAGCCGTGAGCAGAGTAGCAATGACCAAAACCAGAGCCTGGCTTGCTGTCATTTCCAATAACAAGGCAGCGATGATTGCCAACAGCGCCGCTGAGGCCAAACCGCCCCAAGCGCCGGCCCAGGACTTACCCGGAGAAACTCTGGGTGCAAGCTTGGATTTCCCCCAGGTTTTACCGGCAAAATATGCACCGATATCCGCTGCCCACACCACCAAAAGCATGTAGAGAATCAGCCACAAAGGACTCAGTTCGGGCCAAGGCTGAACCTCGACACCGCGAATGAATACCAGCGCCTTCCAGAACGGGACAAGTAAAACAATCCCCAAAAGCACGCGTAAAGCCTGACTTTCCCGGGATGCCGACAACTCGGGATAGCGGAAAATCATGACGAGCGCCCACAACCACCAAAGCACACTTAATAGCAACCACCAGATCACATCGGTAGCTGACGACACAACCAGTATGACGACGATACCCAAAGCATACAGCACTCGGCCCAACTGAGATTCAATGCCGGCCAGATTAGCCCACTCCCACGCCCCAAGCGCAACGATAAGGCCCACAAAGATTGAAAAAGAGAACGGTTCCAGCAAAAACAGCCCGGAGAGCACGATTGGCGCGAGAATCAACGCCGTGATAACACGTTGTTTAAGCATTTTCCCTCCGGGGAAAAAAGACTGGTATGAATACCGGCAAACGCTTTTTAGTCACATCAAGCCCTTGGATCATTGCGAATCCACCTGATCATCCGTCTGACCAAAACGTCGTTTTCTGTGCGCGTACGCTCGCAGCGCTGCACGCATTTGCTCATGCTGGAAATCTGGCCAATAGACATCAGAAAAGTAGAACTCGGTATAGGCCATTTGCCACAGCATAAAGTTGCTGATGCGCTGTTCGCCGGCAGTCCTGACCATCAAATCCGGCATTGGAAATTCACCCAGACACAGTGCAGATTGAAATAGGGACTCATTGATTTCTTCAGGCGCCAACTCACCGGATTCGACGCGAGCAGCCAGCTTTTGAGAGGCCTGCAGAATGTCCCACTGCCCACCGTAGTTAGCGGCAATAACGAGAGTCATCGCGGTATTGTTAGCGGTAAGGGCTTCCGCTCGCTCCATATGTTCCTGCAAAATCGGACTGAAGCGAGAGCGATCACCGATGATCAGCAATCGGATATTATTCTTGTGCAGTTTTTTTACTTCGCGTTGCAAAGCCAACAGAAACAGCCGCATGAGTGCGCCTACTTCTTCTTCCGGCCGCCTCCAGTTTTCACTGCTGAAAGCAAACAGGGTAAGCACCTCAACGCCTTCCTCGGCGCAGGTCTGAACCACTGCTCGAACTGACTCGACTCCGGCCTTGTGACCCGACACCCCGAGTTGCTTTCGTTCTTTCGCCCAGCGATTGTTGCCATCCATGATAATGGCAACATGTCTTGGTTTTTCGCTCGCCGACAAAGGAATTTCAGCACTCATAGACTTTCACTATCCTGTCCCAATAAACATTTACAGGACTTTCTGCCCGCAAACACATTCTATCCGCGCGCTGATCTAGACTTCCATCAGGTCTGCTTCTTTTTCCTGCAAAAGCTTATCGACCTGGGCGATGTAGCTATCTGTCAATTTCTGTATGGCATCCATACCACGCTTTTCATCATCTTCTGTAATCTCTTTTTCCTTGAGCAACTCCTTCAGATCGGAGTTGGCATCGCGACGGGCGTTGCGAACGGACACCCGGGCACTCTCGGCATCGGACTTCGCCAGCTTGACCATTTGCTTACGGGTTTCCTCAGTCAGTGCCGGCATGGGAACGCGGATCAGATCTCCGGAAGTCGCCGGATTCAAACCCAAGTCTGCCGCCATAATTGCTTTTTCAATCACCGGCACCATTGGTTTTTCCCAGGCTGAAATGGCCAGGGTCCGACCGTCTTCAACGTTGATGTTAGCCACCTGTTTGAGCGGAGTATCCACCCCGTAATAGGAGACGGTCACACTGTCGAGGATGCTTGGGTGCGCTCTTCCGGTTCGAATTTTGGTAAAAGCAACAGCCAACGCCTCAATGCTCTTTTTCATGCGCGCTTCGGCTTCTTTTTGAATCTCGTTAATCACTGCCTATTCCCCTTCGCTGCAAAACACTGCCTCTACTAACAGAGACTTTAGTTGTTGTTTAACTCTTCTCTTCTACCTGCTGTGCTGGCACTGCTTCCACAGCCCAAGACAACGCTATGATTGCGGATCTTCCTCGATCAGCGTCCCTTCGGGCTCACCTACCATGATATTTTTCAGCGCGCCCTGCTTGTTCATATCGAAAACTCTGACGGGCATATTGTGATCCCGACACAGGCAAATAGCCGTCAGATCCATGACACCCAGCTTTCTGTCCAGCACTTCGTCATAGCTTAGACGATCATATTTCACTGCACTGGGATCCTTCATGGGATCCGCACTATAAACACCATCCACCTTGGTCGCTTTCAACACAACATCGGCATCTACCTCTATTCCCCGCAGGCACGCCGCAGAATCGGTAGTGAAGAAAGGATTACCAGTACCTGCACTGAAAATAACCACCTCACCGTCTTTCAGGTCCCGGATGGCTCGACGGCGATCATAATGCTCCACCACTCCACTCATGGGAATAGCAGACATGACCCGTGTAGAAATATTGGATCGTTCCAAAGCATCACGCATGGCCAAGGCATTCATCACTGTCGCCAGCATCCCCATATGGTCCCCGGTGACACGATCCATACCCGCCGCATTGAGCGCTGCCCCCCGGAACAGGTTACCGCCCCCAATCACCATTCCAACCTGAACACCAATTCCTATCAGCTGACCGACCTCAAGCGCCATTCGGTCAAGGACCTTGGGGTCGATACCGAAGTTTTCATCGCCCATCAGCGCTTCTCCGCTGAGCTTCAACAATACACGCTTGTATTTGGGTTGCAGGTTTACTGGCATGCTCATTCTCTCGTAATGATGGTTCAATCGAATCGCTGGACACTAAGGTGACGGCTGTTCTTAGCAAGCACTCGAGCACACAACCTGATGATCGAATACCCCCAACACGCTCCACCACAAATGCAATGCCCGGAATTTTCACGCTTTATATACGCAGATGCCGCACCCAAACAATCGATAAACTATCGATTTTCGATGCGGCACCCGCGGGCGTATGTTATCAGGAAACGGAACACTGCTTCTATTCCGTTTTACCGAAAACTAGCCGTTAAGTTGCGCTGCAACCTCAGCTGCAAAATCAACTTCTTCTTTCTCTATACCTTCACCCACTTCAAAGCGGATCATAGATACAATTTCTGCTCCTGCTTTCTTGGCGAGATCACCGACTTTTACGTCAGGATCTTTAACAAAGGGCTGGTCCACCAAGCTGATTTCAGCCAGGAATTTTTTGATTCGGCCACCGATCATCTTCTCGATAATTTCAGCTGGCTTGCCGCTTTGCTCTGCTTGAGCCGTAAAAATATCCTTTTCTTTCTGAACTACTTCTTCAGGAACATCATCACTCTTGATGTACTGAGGATTTACCGCAGCCACGTGCATAGCAATATCTTTTGCCAGATCAGCATCACCGCCGTTCAGCCCGATAAGGACACCAATACGCTTGTTACCGTGTACATAGTGACCAACCACTGGATCAGCCGCTTGCACAATGCGTCGCACACTGATGTTTTCACCGATTTTCTGCACCAGGGCACCACGAGCATCTTCCAACTCACCTTCCATCAGCGCAGCAACGTCTGTTTCCTTGCTATCAAAAGCCTTGCTGACAACCTGATCAACAAATGACAAAAAGCCTTCATCACGCGCGACGAAGTCAGTTTCACTATTTACTTCCACCAGCACGCCAAAACTGCCATCTTCCGCAACTTTTGTCGCAACAACACCATCGGCAGCAGTACGGCCAGCCTTTTTGGCCGCTTTCATACCGCTCTTTTTACGCAGCTCTTCAATTGCCTTATCGATATCACCATCAGCTTCCGCCAAGGCTTTTTTACACTCCAGCATACCCAAGCCAGTACGCTCACGCAGATCTTTCACCATAGATGCACTGATTGCAGCCATTTTGAACCCTCACATTTAACGCTTTATACCGCGTATTAATTTCTAAAAAAAAAGGGGTATCCCCCTTTTGTTTTCAATTCGAACCCGCTTAGCGTCAACACGGACGCCAATAACAAAAAAGGGCAAGCTTGTCGCCGCCCTTCTTATTACGATTGCTTACTCAGCCGCCTGCTCACCTTCTTCAGCAACGACTTCTTCAGCCACTTCTATGTACTCGCCACCACCAGCGACCGTGCCTTCAACCACAGCATCAGCAAAGGCTTTGGCATAGATCTGGATTGCACGAATGGCATCATCGTTGCCAGGAATCACGTAATCGATTCCGTCCGGATCGCTATTGGTATCAACGATACCGATAACAGGAATACCGAGCTTGTTGGCTTCTTTCACGGCGATACGCTCATGATCCACATCGATCACGAACAAGGCATCGGGCAAACCACCCATATCTTTAATACCACCGATACTGCGCTCAAGTTTTTCCATCTCGCGCGTACGCATCAGAGCTTCTTTCTTGGTCAGCTTATCGAAGGTACCGTCCTTGCTCTGTGCTTCCAGCTCACGATATCGCTTGATGCTTTGTCGAATCGTTTTGTAGTTCGTCAGCATGCCACCCAACCAGCGATGGTTGACATATGGCATACCCGCGCGAGCGGCTTCTTCTTTCAGGATTTTTCCTGCAGCGCGCTTGGTTCCGACAAACAAGACTTTGTTCTTGTTTTCAGCAAGCTTTTTAACCATCGCCAGCGCATCATTCAGCGCAGGGACAGTTTGCTCCAGGTTGATAATATGAATTTTGTTGCGGGCACCGAAAATGTACTTGCCCATTTTTGGATTCCAGTAGCGAGTCTGGTGACCAAAGTGAACGCCTGCCTTCAGCAGGTCTCGCATAGAAACTGCAGCCATGATTTTTCCTTAGAAATGTATGGGTTAAACCTCCACGCTTCCCACTGCCCAACTCTCCGGATTCTTAAACCCCGAAAGCACCCAGGACAATGTGTCGAAACGTGTGCGGATTTTTAAATGTTTACCGAAACCGGAGACACCCGAATTTCAGCGAGCGCTTTATACCACAGCAGACCTGCAATGGAAAGTTTTTTCCAACCACGCCAACCTACCCCAGAGGAACACCAGCACGATTTCATTCCCCGGAAGATCAAGGTAAAATGGCGCGCTTTGCTTCCTCCTCATACAACGAATTCAAAGAGACTCTATGCAAGTCACCATTAAAACCGCCGATGAAATTGAAAAAATGCGCATAGCCGGCAAATTGGCCGCTGAAGTGCTGGAAATGATCGGCGAGCACGTCAGGGCAGGCATCACAACCGCTGAACTCGATGAGATTTGCCACAACTATATTGTTGACGTGCAAAAAGCCATTCCCGCACCGCTGAATTACAAAGGCTTTCCAAAATCTATCTGCACCTCAGTGAATCATGTCATTTGCCATGGAATCCCCAGCGACAAAAAGGTTTTGAAAAATGGTGACATCGTCAACATCGACGTCACTGTTATAAAGGATGGTTATCACGGCGACACCAGCAAAATGTTTTACATCGGCAAACCCAGCATTGCTGCGGAGCGTCTGGTGAATATTACTCAGGAGTGCATGTACAAAGGCATTGAGTTGGTCAAGCCGGGCACACGTTTAGGTGATATCGGTCATGTCATCCAGAAACATGCGGAAAGCAACTACTACTCGGTAGTGCGAGAATATTGCGGCCATGGTATTGGCAAGGTCTTCCACGAAGAACCACAGGTGATGCATTACGGCAAGCCAGGTACAGGCATGGAAATCAAGGAAGGCATGACCTTCACCATTGAACCCATGATCAATCAGGGCAAACGCCACAGCAAGCTTTTGCCAGACGGCTGGACTGTAGTGACCAAAGACCACAAACTGTCCGCGCAATGGGAACACACGATTCTGGTCACTGCGGATGGCTTTGAGATTCTCACTCTGCGTGATGAAGAAAAGTCACTTTTCAGCTAAGCCAACCCCATGATACTGAACTCTCCTCTGGCGGAACGATTCGTTGAAACGTCCAGCATCAATCTAAACCTTCTTGAGCCGCAGCTTCGTGAGACCCTGACTCCTGAAAAAGATAGTCGGGCATTTTTACAGCAGGCAAAAGAGGCTCTCGACTCTCTGTATTGCGAGGGGGCAGACGTCAGAGAATTGGTCAATCTCAAATCCCAATTCATGGATATGCTGCTGTCCGCACTATGGAATCGCTTTGATATCAGTTCGGAAGCCAGCCTTGTAGCGGTGGGTGGCTATGGTCGCGGCGAGCTTCATCCCCACTCTGATATCGACCTGCTCATTTTGGTCCGAGACCAAATCAATGACAGCCTGGGCGAAAAGCTGTCTGCCATCATTACCCTGCTTTGGGACCTGAAACTGGACATTGGCCATAGTGTTCGCACCATTGAAGAATGCATAGAAGGCGCCAAAGAAGATGTGACCATCGCCACCAATCTTCTAGAAACACGCACCATCTCCGGTGACGATGCTATGCGCCAGGAAGTGTCGCGCCGGGTCTATTCCGATGAAGTGTATACCTCCAAAGACTACTTCATCGCCAAACGCAAAGAACAGTCGGATCGCCACGAAAAATACAGTGGCACCGAATACAATCTTGAACCCAACCTGAAATCGTCTCCGGGAACCTTGCGCGACATTCAAACCATTGCCTGGATTACCAAACGCCACTTTGGACCCACTGCAACCAATGCCCGCGCCCGCTACAACTTCCTAACTGACGAGGAATTTACCATGCTGGTCGATGGTGAGACCTTTCTTTGGAGTATGCGTTACGGCTTGCAGATGATAGCTGACCGCAACGAAAACCGCCTCCTCTTCGACCACCAGCGCAAACTGGCGGACATTCTTGGCTTTGAGGATAACGAAGAAAAGCTGGGCGTTGAACAAATGATGCAGAAATACTACCGCATCGTTCTGGGCCTCGCCGAACTGGCAGACGTTATTCTGCAATATTTCGATGACTATTATCTGAGCGCAGATGAACCCGTCACGATCAAACCCGTGAACAAGCGCTTTCAGCTCAACAATGGTTATATTGAAACCGTAGACGACAGAGTGTTTGAACGCTCCCCCTATGCACTCATCGAGATATTTCTGATGAAGGCACAGGATCAGAAAATCAAAGGCATCCGCGCAAAGACCATTCAACAGATCCGCGAACACCAGTACCTGATTGACGACAGTTTCCGTAATGATCTCGCCAACACAACTCTGTTCATGGAGATACTGCGCACGCCTCATGCACTACATCGCACCCTGAATGCCATGCTCAAGTACAATGTACTGGGCCGCTATCTGCCTGAGTTCGGACGCATCATTGGTCAGATGCAGCATGACCTGTTCCACTGCTACACGGTCGATGCTCACACCATCAATATGGTGAGAAACCTGATTCGACTGGAGCAGAACGAGCAACGCAAAGAGTTCCCCTTGGCATCACGCCTGTTACGCTACATTCCCAAGCGAGAGCTGCTCTATGTCGCCGCGCTTTATCATGACATCGCCAAAGGCCGCGGCGGCGATCACTCGGAGTTGGGTGCGATTGATGCCATGCACTTCTGCGAGCGCCATCATTTCAGTGAGCGCGATACCAAGCTGGTATGCTGGCTCGTCGAACATCACTTGCTGATGTCAATGACTGCGCAAAAAAAAGACATTGCCGACCCGGACATCATCCATCAATTCGCCCTGCAAATCCCCAGCCTGACACACCTGGAATACTTGTATGTTCTGACGGTATGCGACATTGCTGCCACAAATCCGAGTTTATGGAACAGCTGGCGGGCGTCGCTTATGCAGCAGCTTTTTGTTGAAACCCGCCGAACGATACGACGGGGCATCGACAATCCGGTGGATCGCAATGAATGGATTCGAGCCACCCGTCAGGAAGTACGTTCAATTCTGTTCGAACAGGGTTTTTCCGCCAAGGCCGTGGATAGCCTGTTAGAGTCTCTGGAAGATGATTACTTTCTGCAGGATTCCACCGCGGAAATCGCCTGGCAAACCGCAGCGATTCTCCGGCATGGTGATTCAAAAGAACCTCTCATCAGTATTCGCGACAATCACAGTCGCAATGGTGATGGCTACAGCGAAATCATGATCTATCTTAAATCGGAACATGATCTGTTCGCCGCCACCACGGCAGTTCTGGAACAACTCAACCTCAACGTCCTCAATGCCCGCATCAGCGCGACCGGCGGAGACTTTAGCTTGAGCAACTTTGTTGTGACTGATGCCCGTCACCAGGCCTTGTCAGATGTTCCTGACCGAAAACAAAGTGTACTCAAGCGTTTGTCGGAAGAACTGGACGACCCGGAAGATTACCCGGAAATTATCCAGAGGAGGACACCACGACAGCTGAAACACTTTGCCTTCCCTACAGAAGTCACATTCAGCAATGATATGGTGCATCAGCGCACGGTGATGGAGGTAGTCACACCTGATCGGCCAGGGCTCCTGGCACGTATTGGTAGCGTCATGCTGAACCACAATCTGCTATTGATGAATGCCCGGATCGCTACCCTCGGCGAACGCGTGGAAGACGTATTCTTCATTACCGATGCCGAAGGTGACCCCATTAGCGATGCAGCACTATGTGAGACCTTGCAGCGGGAAATCTGCAAGGAACTGGATGAACAGGTAGAATAGGCCGCCACTGAATCGGCAACCGTGACCATGACCCATCGCTCAATCATGACAGAACAGGCCCATTGATGAATCCGGATCTAGATAAGCTACAGCCCTACCCTTTTGAAAAGCTCGGCCTCCTGCTCAGCCAGGTCTCGCCTCCAAAGGATTTACGCGCTATCCCTTTGTCCGTGGGTGAACCACAACACGCAGCGCCCGACATCGCCAAAAATGCGCTGTTGAATAATCTTGAGCGCGTATCATCGTATCCGACCACCAAAGGTCTTCCCGAACTAAGGCAGGCTATCGCCCATTGGGCTACCCAGCGCTTCTCCCTGAAATCTGACAGCCTTGATCCGGAGCGCCATGTTCTGCCAGTCAACGGCACACGAGAAGCCATCTTCTCCTTCACCCAAGCCTTGATTGATCGCAAATCCGATGCCCTGGTTCTGAGCCCGAATCCGTTTTACCAGATTTATGAAGGCGCCGCGTTTCTGTCAGGTGCGTCTCTGGAATTACTCTCCACTACGGCCGAGACCGGCTTTATTCCCGATTATGATCAGGTCAGCCCCGAAAGCTGGAAGCGTTGTCAGCTACTGTTTATCTGTTCGCCCGGTAACCCTACCGGCGCCGTACATTCGCTGGATACTCTGAAAAAACTAATCGCGCTGGCGGATCAGTATAATTTTGTCATCGCCTCCGACGAATGCTACTCGGAGATCTATTGCGACGAAAACAAACCACCGGTAGGACTGCTGGAAGCCTGTGCCCAGTTGGGGCGAGACCAATACGAACGCTGTATCGTCTTTCACAGTCTCTCCAAACGTTCAAACTTGCCGGGGCTTCGCTCCGGCTTTATTGCAGGCGATGCCGAGTTACTCAAAGGCTATTTGAAATATCGCACTTACCATGGCTGCGCGATGCCTATTCAGCATCAACTGGCCAGCATTGCCGCCTGGTCGGACGAGGCCCATGTCATCGCAAACCGGGAGGCCTATCGCAGCAAATTCGCCAAGGTACTGGAGATACTAGGCCCGGTCATGAACGTTGCCCAGACCGATGCCAGCTTTTACCTTTGGCCCGAAACACCGTTAGATGATGCCCGTTTTGCACAGCGTCTGTTCGCACAGGAGCATGTGACGGTTTTGCCTGGAAGCTACCTGTCCAGGGACACCCAAGAGGGCAACCCGGGTAAGAATCGGGTTCGTATGGCGCTGGTAGCCAAAGAAGAAGACTGCGTCGAAGCCGCACACCGTATTCGACGATTTATTGAAGGACTGTAAATGAGCGATGCTATGAGCCCAACCGTCACAATTTATGGAATAAAAAACTGCGACACCATGAAGAAGGCCGTCACCTGGCTCGAAGCACATGGCATTGAGTACAGCTTCCACGATTACAAAAAGGCTGGAATCGACAGTGTCCGCCTGCAAAACTGGCTCAAGCAGGTTTCCTGGGACACGCTCATTAACAAACGTGGAACGACATGGCGAAAACTGGCTGATGACGCCAAAGATAACGTCGACAATGATAAGGCCATTGAACTCATGATGGACAACCCTTCCCTAATAAAGCGGCCCGTGCTTGATATTGACGGGAAGATCCATCTTGGTTTCAAGGCGGATCATTACGCTTCACTTTTTTCATAGGATGGACGTCAAAACCCATCGCACTCATGACTCTTTTCGATAGGAAACTAACATGACAATAGCATTTGGACTGGGCCTTGGAAGCAAAAACGCCAAAGGTGACTGGCTGGAAGTGTTCTACCCTGCGCCCATCTTTCAGCCGAATCCATCTCTGGTCCGCAGCGTGCAGGAAACGCTCGGCCTGGCTAACGGAAACAGTACCATCGAGCTGAATCCGCAGCAGCTGGAAAAGCTGGCGCAACTCACAGATGATGTGGCCAACATAGCGACCCTGGCCAAAACGCTCATCGCAAGCAAAAAACCGGTTGTAGCAGTCGTGATTGAAGAAGATGGTAGTGCCAGCTCAACGCCCGAAGTCTATCTGAAGCTGCACCTGTTGTCTCACCGCCTGGTGAAACCCCATGGCATCAGCCTTGACGGGATATTTGCGTTGCTACCCAACGTAGCCTGGACCAATCAAGGCCCGATTGATCTCGAAGAGTTGCCGGAAAGACAACTGCAGGCCCGCATGAACGGCGAGCTGCTGGAAGTAAAATCCGTCGATAAGTTCCCACAGATGACTGATTACGTTGTGCCATCAGGCGTCCGTATTGCTGATACCGCCCGCGTCCGCCTGGGTGCCTACATCGGCTCCGGTACCACCATCATGCACGAAGGCTTCGTGAACTTTAACGCAGGCACAGAAGGTACCTCGATGATCGAAGGGCGCATCTCGGCCGGTGTGATGGTAGGAAAAGGTTCGGATCTGGGTGGCGGATGCTCCACCATGGGAACACTTTCCGGCGGCGGCAATATTGTTATCGCCGTAGGTGAAAACAGCCTGATCGGTGCCAACGCCGGCATCGGCATCCCGCTTGGAGACCGCTGCACAGTCGAGTCCGGCCTCTACATTACCGCCGGCACCAAAGTCGCCGTGCTGGATGCCGACAACAAACTGGTTGAAAGTGTTAAAGCAAGGGATCTGGCCAACAAGCCGGATTTGTTGTTCCGACGCAATTCATCCAATGGACAGGTGGAATGCCTGACCAACAAAACTGCCATCGAGCTCAATGAAGCTCTGCATGCCAACAACTAGACACCCTGAGATTTGGGTGACACTTATTTCAGTGTCACCCAATCTGGTATTCAATAGACCCTATCCCGGATCAATAGCCGCTTTATGACAGATCATCACAGCCCCACGATTCAACTGACGCAGGAACTCATTCGGCGGGCCTCCGTTACACCAGAGGACAAAGGCTGTCAGCAGCTTATGGTAGATCGACTGAGCAAGCTCGGCTTCGAATCCGAAACCCTGCAGTTTGAGGAAGTCACCAACCTCTGGTCTCGTCGAGGCCAGAAAGGTCCCGTGCTCGCGTTTGCCGGACATACGGATGTTGTACCTACCGGCCCAGAAAGCGCCTGGAAACACCCTCCTTTTGATGCAGTGATTGACGGAGACTTCATGCATGGGCGTGGCACCGCAGACATGAAAGGAAGTCTCGCCGCTTTCATCACTGCCTGCGAGCGCTTCGTTGCAGCGCACCCCGATCACAATGGTTCGATCGCACTGCTGATCACCAGTGACGAAGAAGGCCCTGCCAAGAACGGAACGGTCAAGGTGATTGAAACCCTCGAAGCACGAAACGAGAAGATTGACTGGTGTCTGGTAGGTGAACCCTCCAGCACACAAATGCTGGGCGACGTAATTAAAAACGGCCGTCGCGGCTCTCTCAATGCAAAACTGACGGTTAAAGGCAAGCAAGGCCATGTGGCCTACCCCCATCTGGCCAGCAACCCCATCCACCTTGCCAGCCCTGCTCTGACGGACCTGGTCCAGGAGATCTGGGATGAAGGCAACGAGTTTTTTCCGGCCACCACCTTCCAGATCACCAATATACAGTCCGGCACCGGTGCAACCAATGTGATACCGGGTAGCAAAGAGATTCTATTTAACTTTCGCTTCTCCACTGAATTAACGGCTGATGAATTGATGGAACGCACCCACGCGATTCTGGATCACTACCAGCTTGATTACGATATTGACTGGAATTTAAGCGGTCAGCCCTTTCTGACACCCGCCGGCCCTCTGGTTGATGCCGCCGTCAAGGCCATTCGACAAGTAATAGATCTGGAGCCACAGCTCTCCACCTCGGGGGGTACTTCAGACGGCCGCTTTATCGCGCCAACTGGCGCACAGGTTCTGGAATTGGGGCCCATCAACGCAACGATCCATCAGGTGGATGAACACGTATCGATTGCGGATCTGAATGATCTGTCGATCATCTATGAACAGATTCTCATCGACCTGCTGGCCAAAGCATGAACATGATCCTCTCCAGCTTTCGTCTGTTTGCCCCATGCACGGCCTGAATTGTCCGGTCTGTCATTTAGCACTGGCTTTAAGTGACGATAAAAGGAGCCTCCGCTGCAACTCGGGCCACCACTTTGATCGTGCCAAACAGGGCTATTTCAATCTGCTCCTGAGCCAACACAAGAAAAGCAAGCAACCTGGCGATGACGTCGAGATGGTTCAAGCTAGGCGTGCTTTTTTAGATACCGGGCTATACGCTCCGCTGGCCAAAGCCATCCAGTCGATTGCCGTGGATATTCCCTATTCATCAGCCCCCTGTTCACCAGCCCCCTATCCACTTGCCATGACTGATATCGCCTGTGGCGAGGGTTACTACACGGATGGCCTGCATCGCGCGCTGAGCAAACAGCTGGACAGGAAGGTCATTTGTACTGGAGTCGATATTTCCGTGCCCGCTATCAAGGCAGCATGTCGCCGTGAGCATGAAATACAATGGCTGGTAGCCAGTGCCAACCGCCTGCCGATTGAAAGCGCATCACAGGACCTCGCGACCTGTCTGTTCTGCCGTATTGATATCGACGAAGCCAGTCGTATTTTAAAATCCGGTGCCCATCTGATTACGGCGTCGACGGGACCAGAGCATCTTCTTGAGCTGCGCAGTTTGCTGTATGGCGACAAACTTAAACACAAAGGGCCTGCGCCGGTACTTGAAACACCGAAGCTGGCGCATATCAGCAGGCAATTTGTGAGTTTTCAGGTACAAATTGAACATATCGAGGATCGGGAGAATCTGCTGCGTATGACGCCACACTACTGGCGAAGCAGTGCGGACGACCACCAACGAGTCTTGTCAGAATCCAATCTGCAAACTGGCGTTGAAGTCTATCTAGACCTATATCAAAAACAGGAACTCTAAGCGAAGCGGAGCGTCGCCAGATGAAACCGAAATCTGCAAAACAGAAGAGTTCAAAGGACCAGGAGGCCCTGCATTTCAGGTACTTTATTCTGGGCGCGGTAACCTTTCTTGTGGGTATTGGCACAGTGGTCTATGTTAACCTGCTACTGCCACCTTCAACCGAGCAGGAGATCTATGCACTGATCGGCTTGTGTCTGGGGCTTCCAGCAGGATGCGTTGCATTCTATTGCTACCTGCGACTCCTCTTTAGCCGATTACAGAACTTTTTCAAAAATCACTGAGCATCACAATGAACGAAACCAGCAATCTGCAACCACAAACCACCAGGCAACCGGACGTTGAGGTTTACATAAAACATCTAGAGTATAACGAACTCACTGAATGGCTGGCATCGTGTTTCGATGATGTCGACTTCAATACTTGCACTAAAGACACCTTTGAAGCGCGCGAGACTGCAAAGATTCAGGTCACACTGGATGATCAAGCCATACCGGTGTTTATCACGCCCGCAGCCGCTGGCAAAGCATATTGCAGCATCTGGTTCCAGTCTCCATACACACCCTGGGCTACTGATCTTGATTGTGCGTACACCGTTCTGGAAAGTCTGGATACAGAAATTCGCTGTTCGGCCGCAGGCTGGAGTGAAGAGGAAGAAGAGAACAGTGAGCAGTGGTGGTGTGTCACGCGAGAGGGAAAAAAACGCGTACGCTGGGGAAATTAAATCACAGGAAACAAATGTAAAGAGGCGGAGACCTTGCGTTTGTAAAACCTAATTAACGGCAGAGCCATTCCCGGCTCTGCCTGATAAACAACGCTACTTGAGGACGGAAACGTTTTCGGCCTGCAGCCCCTTGTCACCCTCAGAGATATCAAAACGAACCGTTTGACCCTGTCTGAGTGAACGACGACCACGGCCACGGATAGACCGAAAATGCACGAATACATCCTCACCGTCATCGGTAGTGATAAAGCCAAAGCCTTTATTGACGTTGAACCACTTGACCGTACCACGATCCTTACCTTCCGGTACCGATGATGAGGCATCACCTTCATCGAGCTCTTCAGCAACACTGCTGCTTGGATTGACCAACAACATGGCAATGAAAGACGACAGCACTATGCTCACCCACGAGATGAGATAGAAAGCGGGTCCCCCATCACTACCCAGAAAATCCATGGCGCTTTGAGCACCAGGTAAAGCGGAACCTGCATCAAGCGCCAATAGCAACAAAAATGGAAACGGAAGGGCCACGATGGCACTGACAATTACTTTTTTTGCAATACTTGGTGTAGACATTAAACACTCTCTCTGATTAAAAACGGATCATGTCAGCTATTCGCCAGGCAGCTGAAGCGCAAGATTTTTGCCGCGCGGGCCAAGAAGCAAATAAACAGCCGATTAGTAAGATCCCAAACACGAGACTGATCCAGCAACAAGCAGAACTGTTCAATACGATCAGCCGATAACAAAACGGATCCTGAAGCGGATCCGTCTGCGCGAGCATAATACCAGATTTTGAACACTTGATAAGAATGAAATACCAGGAAATCCGGTAACGAAAATCTCCGCCCCGGATAAGAGACTAGCTACGTCCGTAATTGTCCTCAAAACGCACGATATCATCTTCACCGAGATAACTGCCACTCTGCACTTCAATCATTTCAAGTGGCAACACACCGGGGTTTTCGAGTCGGTGGGTAACACCGATGGGTATGTAAGTGGATTGATTCTCAGACAGCATTTTGGTTTCGTCACCTATCGTCACCATTGCAGTGCCAGACACCACAATCCAGTGTTCAGCGCGATGATGATGCATCTGCAGCGACAAACTCGCACCCGGCTTGACCGTAATGCGTTTGACCTGAAATCGATCTCCCATATCGATGGAGTCATAGCTACCCCATGGGCGACTGACCTGTCGATGAATGGTGGCCTCGGAGCGCTTAGCCTGTTCCAGCTTTTTCACGATGGCCTTCACATCCTGAACACGATCCTTGTGACTGACCATCACCGCATCGGGGGTGTCCACCACGACCAGATTGTCGACGCCTACTGCTGCTATCAGTTTATTGTCGCTGAAGAACATATTCTCTTTGGCTTCGTGATACACCACATCGCCACGACATACATTGCCATCGGCATCCTGCTCAGACTCTTCCCACAGGGAAGACCATGAACCAACATCACTCCATCCAGCATCCAATGGGACTACAACTGCCTGGCTGGTCTTTTCCATCACCGCATAGTCAATGGAATCATCAGGGCAGGCCGCGAAAGCTTCGGCGTCCACCCGTGTAAAGTCCAGATCAGAAGACTTCCCATCCAATGAGCGCTTGACCGCCTTGAGAATATCAGGACGATGCGCCTCCAGCTCTTGCAGGTATACAGACGCCCGAAACATGAACATGCCACTGTTCCAAAAATAGTCTCCAGACTCAATATAAGACGTCGCTGTTTCCTGATCGGGCTTTTCAACAAACGCCTCCACTGGCGCTACACCGTCGCTCATTACACCCGATTTGATGTAGCCATATCCGGTTTCTGGCGAACGGGGAACGATTCCAAAAGTCACCAGTTTTCCTGCCTCAGCCTGGGCTGTCGCGACCGCAATCGCTTTATGAAAAGCAGCACAATCACGTATTACGTGATCCGCCGCCAGCACCAGCAGCACCGGATCTCCACCGTTTACACGGGCTTCCAAGGCTGCCAAGGCTACTGCCGGCGCAGTGTTGCGACCGACCGGCTCAAGGATAATAGCGCGAGCCTGCTTGCCTTGCTGTCTCAACTGCTCCGCAACGATAAAGCGATGCTCGTCATTGCAAACGACAATAGCCTGCCCTACATCCGTTTTTTCTCCGCTCTCCGCTTCCAGGCGCGCAAGCGTTTCCTGGAACATACTGCCCTCACCCATCAATGACAGAAACTGCTTGGGAAACAACTTACGAGACAGAGGCCAGAGTCGGGTACCACTACCGCCGGCCATCACTACGGGAACAATTGTGCTCATAACAATCCTTGCGTTTTAATCAAACTCGAAACTAACTCTGACGAAAATCATTCTGGTGCTGGAGAAACCAGTCATAAGCGGCTGCCAAACCCTGCTTTAGTGGCATAGTAGCCTGCCATCCCAATTCGCGAAGCAACTCCACTTGCATCAGTTTACGTGGTGCGCCATCCGGCATATCTGTGTTGAACTCGATATCTCCGTCAAAACCCACCACATCCCGAACCGTTTCAGCCAACTCCCGAATGGTGACATCTTCACCAGTGCCGACGTTGATGTGGGATTGCATAGGCTCTGTGCGTTCTGCATAAAGCTGTTTGGATAGACCCATCACATGCACACATGCAGCGGCCATATCCTCTACGTAAAGAAATTCACGCTTTGGCGTGCCACTACCCCAGATCTCAACTCTGGTCTGAGCACTCTCTTTTGCCTCATGGAAACGGCGCAATAATGCGGGAATCACATGACTGTTTTCAGGATGAAAGTTGTCGCCGGGTCCATACAGGTTGGTCGGCATCACCGAACGGAAATCGGTGTCGTGTTGGCGATTATAGGACTCGCAGAGCTTAATCCCGGCAATCTTGGCAATAGCGTAGGGTTCATTGGTTGGCTCTAACTTTCCAGTCAACAAGGCGGATTCAGCCATTGGCTGCTCTGCCAACTTCGGATAAATACAGGAACTTCCCAAAAACAAAAGACGCTTTACCCCATGCACAAAGGCGGCATGAATGATGTTCGCTTCCATCATCAGATTGTCGTAGATAAAATCCGCCGGATATTCATTGTTGGCGTGAATGCCCCCTACTTTGGCCGCTGCCAGATAGACCGCATCAGGCCGCTCAGACTCAAAGAAGCTGTTGACCGCCAGCTGATTCGTAAGGTCCAGCTCCTGACGACTCCGCGTAAGCAGATTGTTATAGCCTTCTGATTGCAGTTGCCGACAAATGGCGCCGCCTACCATGCCTCGATGTCCTGCGACAAAAATTCGGGAATCCTTGGAAATCATCGTGTCTGTTTTGCTACTCATTCTGCCAGTGCCTGCCTATTCATAATGAGCAAAAGACTGGAAGCCATGTCGTTCAACCAAGGCATCACGTTTGGCAATATCCAGATCGGCATCGACCATCTCATTCACCAGCTCATCCAGGGTGATCTTTGGCTCCCAATCCAACCTGGCTTTTGCCTTGGCAGGATCACCCAGCAGTGTTTCCACCTCGGCCGGACGGTAGTAGCGCGGGTCGACCGCCACAATACGCTTACCCACCAGATCAAGCCCATCTTTAATCGAACCAGCTTGCTGCGCTACGACGTAGCCTTCTTCATCTTCACCCTCTCCGCGCCAGTCAATTTCCAAACCCAGTCGTGAAGCGGACTTATTGACGAAATCACGAACGCTATACTGTACGCCCGTGGCAATCACATAATCTTCTGGTTGCTCCTGCTGCAGCATCAACCACTGCATCTCAACGTAATCCTTGGCATGCCCCCAGTCCCGTAGAGCATTCATATTACCCAGATAGAGACAATCCTGAAGACCTTGCGCAATGCGCGCCATTGCGCGAGTGATCTTACGTGTCACAAAGGTTTCGCCACGACGCGGTGATTCATGGTTGAACAAAATACCATTGCAGGCATACATGCCATACGCCTCACGATAGTTCACTGCAATCCAGTAGGCGTACATTTTTGCCACCGCGTAAGGTGACCGGGGATGAAAAGGCGTGGTTTCAGTTTGAGGAATTTCCTGAACCAGGCCATATAATTCTGATGTCGACGCTTGATAAAAGCGGGTTTTGTTTTCCAGCTTCAAGAAGCGAATCGCTTCGAGTAAACGCAGGGTGCCAATCGCGTCCACATCTGCAGTGTATTCAGGTGACTCAAAAGATACCGCCACGTGACTCTGCGCACCAAGATTGTAGATTTCATCTGGCTGAATATCGCTAACCAGCCGCACCAGGTTCGATGTATCAGTCAGGTCACCATAATGTAGAAAGAACTTTGGGTTGTCGACATGTGGATCCTGATAGATATGATCGACTCGTTCAGTGTTAAACGAAGAGGAGCGGCGCTTAATGCCATGCACTTCATAGCCCTTTGCAAGCAGAAACTCCGCTAGGTAAGATCCATCCTGTCCAGTAACGCCAGAAATCAACGCTTTTTTAGTCATTGTTTAATTGAAACCCTTGTCAAACTCTATTTTAATGCTGGCCACGCAGTCTAGCGCATGTCTCAATGGAAGGCATGTACCTTAACGACGAAACGTGACTTTTATATTGCACGTTGCACACGCGTCATGAATTCCAGAGGTGAATTTGGTGAAGAATAGTTATATCGAAGAACTGAAGGCTAGCCTGGAAGATTTGCAGGTTAAGCAGGCTTTCCAGGAAGATCTATTAAACTCTCTTAATGAGATCATTGCCCGACAGGATATGGAAATACAAAAGCTTTGGGAAGCAAATCGACTGCTCAAGAACAGCATGAATGAACTCAAAGCAGATAACCTTGATGGAGACGCCGCACCGCCACCTCATTATTAGGGAAAACCGACCAATCTCTGACTAAGCAAGCTTATGTGAACCATCAGATATAGACACCACCTTTCCTTTAGCTTCAGATGCCTCATTGGCGGGTTCTTTTCGGGTCTGCGAATCCATTCTTGGTTTCTCCATGGCCTTGTTCCACACCAGATCATTAATATCCGAATCAGGCTGATAGCCCAAGGGCGCTTTCAACAACAAATCCCTGACGCCTTCACAATCAAACAAGTGACTAAACTTGTCGATCTGACCCAAAAGGGATTCCACCTCTTCCCAAGGTAAACATAGCTCATTGCCTTTCATAATCCTGGGGTGTGATGTTTCCTGAGGGCTATCTCCAATCAGTAGCTCTTCAAAGAGTTTTTCACCAGGACGCAAGCCCGTATATTCAATTTCTATATCTCCTTCAGGGTTCGATTCGTTCTTGACCTCCAGGCCCATCAATCGAATCAGCTTACCTGCCAAATCTGCGATACGAACACTCTCGCCCATATCCAGGAGAAATACATCCCCCCCTTCACCCATGGAACCCGCCTGTAACACCAACTGCGCCGCTTCAGGGATTGTCATAAAGTATCGGGTAATATTTGGATGTGTGACCGTTACCGGCCCTCCTTCGCGTATTTGATCCCGAAACAAGGGAACAACTGATCCGGATGATCCCAGTACGTTACCAAAACGCACCATACAGAAACGGGTAAAGTCCTGGCGCTGCGCCAGCCCCTGCAACACCAACTCGGCCAGGCGCTTCGAAGCGCCCATAATATTTGTAGGCCGAACGGCCTTGTCCGTTGAGATCAAAACAAAGGTTTCGACTTTTGCCTTAATTGCGGCTTCTGCACAATACCAGGTACCAAAGACATTGTTGCGAACCCCCTCAATAACATTGTGTTCAACGAGCGGGACGTGCTTGTAAGCGGCAGCGTGGTAAACCGTATCCACGTCAAAACTTTTCATTACCACTTCCATGCGATGTTGCTTCTGTACCGAGCCCATGACCGCATGCACTTCCACACTCAGACCTTTTTTGTGGATGTATCGAAGAATATCCTTCTCAATTGCATAAAGCGCATATTCAGACAACTCGAAAAGTATCAGCTTGGCAGGCTTTAAACGAATGATCTGGCGGCACAGTTCCGAACCAATAGAACCACCAGCTCCGGTGACCATCACGGACTTCTTGTGAATACAGTCCGCCAGTAACTCCTTGTCTGGCGCAACTTCATCGCGGCCCAGCAGATCTTCAATATCCACATCCCGGATTTCCTCGATCTTGGCCTTTCCCGACACTACATCGTTAATATCCGGCATGGTTTGCACTACCACCGGGTATTTCTCGAGAAAACGAATAATATTCGCCCGTTGTGATCGCGGCGCATGCCCCAACGCCAATAGCACTCTTTTGGCGCTATACTTTGCCAATACATCCGCCAATGCATCGGGTGAATACACCCGGATACCGTTGAGGATGCTGCCATGTTTAGATTCGTCATCATCGAGAAATGCCACCGGCTGGACATCTTTACCATGAAACAGAATGGAACTGAGCTGAAGACCAGATTTGCCCGCGCCATAAATAATGGCTCGATCTTTCTTCCGCACCATTCCACGGTGGACAAAAGAGCGCACAAGCATTCTCGAGCCCCCCACGAAGATCATCGCCAGACACCAGTAAATAACCGGTACAGAGCGTGGAATCGGCGCATTCAAAGCAAAGCTAGAAGCTCCAAGAACCAACGCAGAGAGTGTGACACCAGAAAAAACCGCCGCCATCGCATGGTTACTCATATAGCGAATAACCGCTCGATATAATCCAAGGCGTGTGAAAACGAAAATACTGGTCAAAATTGTGACCATACCGGCAATAGCAACGCTTGAATCATCAGCCCAGTAAGCCCGGTCATACCTTAAGCTGAGAGCCAACCACAATGAGAAGGGGAGAAAGACCAGGTCAGTCAAAATGGCAATAAGCCGCTTTTGGTAGCGGGGCAAATACAACAGGTTATTCAGCACGTCTTAATTATCCTTATCTCTTTCGCGTAAGCGAACTATTATGAGCTGAAAAAGGAGGGCTTTTAGGGACATTCTAGTCAACTTGACTGTAATTGGAAGAACAAGTCATCGCAATATTGTAACTATCATCGGACAAGGACTCTAAACTCAGGACGCTAATCCAGGAAATCTGCCAATGCGTTTTTAATATCTATGCAAATATCCCTCATTTGTCCATCGCGAATAGTCGGATGAACCATAAACATCAAACTCGTTTCCCCGAGCTCTTTGGCAACTGGAAGCCTGCTCTGAGGCCGGAACCCCGAACTATCAAAGGCTTTTTCCAGATACACCTCAGAGCAGCTGCCCTGCATACAAGGCACACCCACATTGTTGAGACGCTTGAGAATCTCATCCCGCTTTAATCCGTCTGGTAATTTCTCTGGCACTACGTATACGTAAAACTTGTACTGCGCATGTTTGATGTCCTCGGGTAGTTCCGGTACACGAATAAAAGAAAATTCTGACAGGGTTTTAGCCAGGCTTGCTGCATTTCCTTGTCTGACTCGCGTCCACTGAGGCATACGCTGTAACTGGATGCGACCAATGGCTGATTGCATTTCCGTCAACCGCCAATTGGTTCCAAAAGACTCGTGCAACCATCGAAATCCAGGAGGATGCTCCCGGTTGTATACTACATCAAAGCTTTTACCATGGTCCTTGTACGACCACATCCGCTCCCACAGCGATTTATCATTGGTCGTTACCATCCCCCCTTCACCACCGGTCGTCATGATTTTATCCTGACAAAATGACCAGGCACCGATATGCCCAATTGAACCAACCGATCGCCCTTTGTATCTGGCACCATGAGCCTGGGCACAGTCCTCAATCACTTTTAGATTGTGAGCGTCGGCCAGGGCCATAATCCCATCCATGTCGCAGGGCCAACCCGCCAGGTGAACACAAACGATTGCTTTTGTTTTAGGTGACAAGACTTCAGCAATGGTATTGGGCGTGATATTTCCAGAGTCTCGATCAACGTCGGCAAAAACGGGCCTTGCACCGGCGTTCACGATGGAGGATATGGAGGCAATGAACGTTCTGGGGGTTACTACGACCTCATCGCCATCACCAATACCCAGCGCCTTTAAAGCTAAATCCAAGGCGACTGTTCCGTTGGCAACAGCAATGGCATATTCGGAATCAGCAAAGTGCGCAAATTCTTTTTCAAATTCACGCCCCTCGGTGCCAGTCCAGTAATTGACTTTATTGGAGAGCAGAACCTCTGAAATTTTGTCGGCTTCTTCCCGGGTAAAGGATGGCCAGCCGTTGATTGTTCTTCCCATTATCTATTTCGCCACCGTTTCCCAAATATATCGAATATCGCTCCAGAGAGACCAATCACGAATATAGCCTATGTTAATATTAACTTTGTCCGGCCAAATAATTTCACGATTATAAACCTCTGGATCAGCTTGAGACGCAAGAAGTTCCTCCTCATTCCGATACTTTAGAGTAGCAGGGCCGGTTATTCCTGGCCGGATTGATAGCATAACCCGTTCTTCATCTTTCAATGTATCTGCAAACCCTGACACATCTGGACGGGGGCCGACAAAACTCATTTGACCAAGCAATACATTCCATATTTGGGGAAGCTCATCTATCTTATATCGACGAAAAATAGCCCCCAAACGGGTTATTCTAGGATCCCCTCGACAGGTCACGGTGGTTCTCATAGATGGCTTTTCAACCATTGTTTTGATTTTAACCACTTTGAAAAGTTTTCCATCTCGCCCCACTCTGGACTGGACAAAAAAACCGTTTGACTGAGTATCCAGACTTGCAGCTAACCAAGCTAGCAAAATCAGCCACCAAAAAAAAAGTAAACATAAAAATGACAACGCTATATCAAAGCTTCTTTTTAACAGACGCTGACGCGGAGATAACTTTGCTACTTTCAACTTTTTTCTCCTATCTCCCCGTATATTGCCTCCAGCTTTTTTAATTCCCGTTGAATCTTAATGGCATCGTCATTCTTTTCCAAATTCACTTTTCTGTAACTAAACTGTTCTGGCAAAGAAAACTTGTAATCAACCTGTACTCCTTTTTTTAAACACCAGTCATGAACACGTCGCAACTCCACCGCGGGTCGATCACAAACAGACTCATAGGAAACATCAATAATCTCATTTGCTGACAGCGCATCATCCAACCTTCGATTGAGCCAATAAACCTGAGACGCAACCTTTTCGTGCTCATTTGAACTACAAACGCTTTCACACTCGCTTGGCTTTAGAGAAAGCCACTCTATATTCTTTGCGCGCATAGATTCCAATATCGACAAAGCATTAGAAACCGGGTCTCGCCGCAAACGAACAACAACAGCTCCCGGAAAAGTTTTAATAACACGGTCGGGAACTAGGGTATGACCCAAGTAAGCGGTCAAAAATGGACCACTTCGACGAGATAAAACACTTATTACTCTTAACAAATACGAGCGGCGACTTTTTTGTTTCCGAGCTGCTTGAGTTTCACATTCCTTATCGGATAACCCGCAATCAAGCCAATAACGCCAGAACCTTAACCCTTCAGCGGGACCGTCCAGTCCCGCCACGAATCCTAATTTTGACTGAAAATCGGAATGATGTTTACGCGCCAAATAACTCGAAAACCAGCCCCCAAGCAATGGGAGCTGATAAAGCAAATGCCAAAAATTAGAAAGATAATTTACAGACAGTCCATGACATAGGACTTGATAAGTTAAAGTTGATCCTCCTCTCGGCAAAGCAAATATAAATATCGCTTGCGTGTTTCTATCTTCTCTTGGGCGACCAGTTAAAAACGGCCACTCCAAGAAACGAAAAAGCCACAGAGGAAAATCCTGACAACGCCGGGCGATGCGAACCAAAATTGATGAGCGCCCCTTCAACTACTACCTCCGCAACATTCTTGGCGAATTTCTTCTTGTTTAAGCAAGATAGACGCTTTGAGGAAAGGTCCGAATTGGATTTTCTTGATGATATTTCTAATTGGATACGAAATAATAACCGCCGCTCGAAGCCATGGATTATAGAGAACATGCAAGCGGGAATGCGCTTTTCGGTACCTGAACTTGCCAATTAAGAAATCATGGATATTCGTACTATGGCTTAAACTACGAGCACCATCGGAAATATACAAAAACTCCCTCTCATCAAGATAATGCTGCTCCATCTCATAAAAAAGCAGATAACCCGCGAAATTTGCCATGGCCTCCGGGTCTAACCACATAGTCACGAAAAAACAGGTCTCCCCCTCTACGTAGTTTTCAGAAAATGCCACCAGCTTACCAGTTTTCTTTTCGTGAACGCCCCAAAACTCAGTTGACCGAGGCAGCTCCAATATTGCTTGCGAGAACTTCTCAGGACTAAAAAAAGGTTCATGAGTGTCGTAGCGCTCGTATGCTTTCGAATAAACTGCGTATCCATTCTCAAGCACCTCTGCACTATCGATGGGTCTTGCGTCATATAGCTTCAAAGCTTTTCGAATCAAATAGCGCGTTTTTTTTGGAAGGGAATCAAGGGTATCTGCTTGATCCTTAATCACGTGCCACCAAGAACTCTCACCAACTTTGTCAAACTCACTTTCCCACCGCAAAAACAATGCACCATTTCTCTTCATCGTTTTTTTGGCATCTGATACACATAGTTCACCTAAAGATGAACAAGGGGACATAGGAAGGAGCCCCCCCTGATGTTCGCGCCACTTTACATTGTTCGAACAAATTAATTTATAGCCAATCATGATTATCGATACGTGCCACTAAAGTCTTTAAATAGTAAAACGCCGCTAAATAGAATTTACGGCTTTAACAATCCCATACCGGCCAACATCTCTCGATTGACCTTATTAACATCATACTTATCAACCGCAATTTGGTAAGAGCGGCTCCCCATTAAAGAAATTAAATCAGGCCTTATAATAAAATGTCTCATCGCCTGAAATAGATCTTCTTCCGATTTAACTCCTACCAAGTAACCGTTGTAACCATTAACAACGGTTTCTCGGCATCCTGGCGCATCTGTGGTTATTACAGGCCTTCCCATAGCCATCGCTTCCAACACAGTCCGAGGAGTTCCCTCGCGGTAAGAAGGCAGAACGTAGACGGAGCTTTCGGCTATTGCCGGACGGACATCTTCAAGCTTCCCTAGATACTCTATTGCCCCCTCTCGCTGCCACTGATCTAGCTCCTCTTTACGGATAGAGTCTGGGTTGTCGTCTATGCTTCCGACAATTCTAAAAACAGTTGATGGATAGCTCTTCCTTATACGCCTTGCAGCGGCAACAAACTCTCTAACACCTTTATCTCCTATTAAGCGAGCAATTAGCAGGAAAACCGGATCCCGTTGCTCCAGCGGTGTACGGGAAAAATGATTCAGATCAATGCCTGATCCATTCACAATGCGAGAAGGAACATTATTTTTTAGTAGACCTGACTCGCGAAAATAACTTTCATCATCCGGATTCTGAAAAAACACCAAATTCACCCGAGCCAACACAGTCCTATAAAAAAGCCTTGCTAACTTTTTTATTAGCTTTCTCTTTCCTCGGCTTTCTCCAGTAAATGCATATCCCAAACCCGTAATGAGAGCAAATCGCTTAGGCACTTTAGCAAGCCAAGATGCCAACATACCGTAAACAACTGGTTTAACGGTATAAGCCAACACTAAATCAGGTTGTATTTGTTTAATCAGTCGATGTAGCACAAAAAAAGCCTTTAAGTCATCGACTGGATTTAACCCAGCGCGTTTAAGAGGAACGTCGTAGTACTTTACCCCCCATTTATTTAGCTTAGAAACAACTAATTTATTTTCTGATATAGACGGAGCAATGGCATGAACCTGTATGCCTTCATCGATAAGGCTGCGTATTAAGGGGCCACGAAAATTCACGATCGAGCGACTTACGCCTGCGATCACAACAAAACTACGAACAGTAGCTGTGCTATCAATACTCAAAACCTAACTGCCTCACATTTGGACATTCAACAACAAGTTTAAACTCCATCTTCCCCCATACCTGACTCATCATTCTTTTCACTCTATCCGCCCAGATCGAATCAAATGCGACATAGCTATTGAAGAGGACAATAAAACCCAAAAGGCGGTAAACCGTATACCGTTATGTGTAATACCATAGAGCATTGCGGGACCAGCAATGCATGCCGTACCAATGAAGCCATAAGCTCTTAATAGGTCTACAATCCATATTCCCATAATGCCCAAGACAACAAAGAAACCGACAAAACCGTAGTTATTAATTACACTCCCAAGAGTAGAATGAACTTCATGTCCATGCAGTTCAGATACTAAGCTTGAACCCATACCAAAGATCACTTGAAAGACATTTCCTTCAAGAAAAACAAAATATCCTCTTGCCCCAAGAGAGCTATCTCCCTCGCTAGCAATTCCAGCTAACCTATCAACAAAAAGAAAGCTCTCAAAAAAACCTGCTTTAAAAAGAAAAAGAATCGAAACGCTAACCACAACAAGCAATACTATCCAAAAAATAAACGAACGAAGCGTATTCTCATTTTTTGAACGCAAGGCTGAGTCAACCGGTTTCAATGCAAATACAACCACCAAGAAATTTGCAATCATCGCTGCTTTAGAAAGAGAAGCTATTGATAAAAATAGTGCTACGAGGAATAAAAATAGCGCAGTGAAGTATCCAAACAATTTGTGTCTGTACAAAAGAAAACTGAGGGAAAGCAGACAAACGGAAAAATATCCCAGCTGATTGGGATTATTGAATGTGCCGGTAGCCCTTCCTTGACCACCTTCTTTCAAGGATATTCCTGTTATAAGAATAGTTGCAACAGCGATTACACAAGAAACAAGAAGGCCCGGTAGTAACGCGGAAAGCCCGAATCTCACACAATGTAAATAGATCGCTGATGCAATTATAAAATTGTAAAAATAGAACAATCCACTCAGCATAGATGAGGGTTTCCCCCCCAAAATAGTATAAATACTTTCTACAAACAGAGAATAAACTGAAATCACCGCCAATAGTGATACCCAAGCCAAGTTCGGAATCCCTTCCCTCAAAAGTGTTATTGCAGCGAACAGGGCTATAAGCATGTGAGCTGGCTGAATGCCACCCGACCCAAAGACATATACTGGTAACAAAGCTATCCCCAGAGCTAGCAAAAAGCTCTGGATCGAACCATATGAGACTCTGAGCGATAACGTTTTCACTGCTTTTTTTCTGAGGCTTTGACTATCGAATTCAGCATCTCTTTGGCTTGCCGTTCTCGTGAGAATCTGAGTATTTCTTTTATATTGGGGCAGTATTTTTGGAACATTCCTTTACCAGTGAGAGTTTGGAGCAGTAATTTATCCAATCTTCCAAACTCATCAGGCCCATAGACAACGCCTGTTCCAGTAGTTTTCAACACACTGCCTATTTCATATTCAGGTCGGCTACCTATACACAGTATGGGGCGACCCGCTGTCATATACTCAAAAAGTTTTCCGGTGAGGACTCCTCGAGCTTCGGGAGATGGACTTTCTAACAATAATAGGATTCCAGCAGAAACCTGCGCCGACAGGGCCTCGTCCCGGCCCACGTGGCCCATTAGCCGTATGAAAGGCGCGTACTTTCTATTCTCTGCCAACCGTTTAACTAGATCTACTCGCGCCCCGTAAAAATCAATTGTCACTGAACCTTTCTTGAGCCTATTTTCCGAATCCAGCTTTACCAAAGCCTCCAGCAAGGGAGTGGGATCGCGATGCCCTTCATATATCATCCCCGTGTAAACTATCCGTAAAGGCCCTTCTGGCAATCTAGGTTGATCAGAAAGCCGCTCACACAATTGCTTTCCATCAATTTCGAAACCATTGGGAACAAGCAAGGGTTTTCTATCAGTCAAGCATTCCAGCTTGGCCACCATATCGGCAGAGACAGCCGTAATTAAATCAGCATTCTTTCCCACCGTTTCAATTTCCAGATTCCGCATATTGCCGCGACCTGTCTCAGACAATTGAACGGTGTGGCTCTGACTCCATAGGTCTCTATAATCGGCAACCCAAACAAGTTTCGGATTCGCTATTTTCATGTCAAAACCAATGAGATGACTGGCTGCTGGACCATAGGTACTCACTACAACATCAGCATTGTCAGCTAGCTTAATCGATATCTGCTTTGCTTGATCCCGCCACCCTATCCTCGGATCGATGGAGATGGAACCACCTCTGCGAATCCAGGACCTAAGTTTTTTGGCTAATCGCTTCAGGCGCTCAAATTTAAAAAGCTTGCCAATCAAGTTTATTGGCCCGCTTCCAGCAATCTCAAATACCTTTACACCCTCAAGTTCTGACAAATGTAAATCCAGCGGCTCATCGAAAGCTTGTTTTTGTGCCGTCAATACAGTGACAAGTGCCCCGGCTTTAGTCCAGTGCTGAGCCCAAGCATATGGTCGGTGAGTGCCAATCGCGTTTCGCGGTGGCCAATTATAAGTCACGATGACGATATTGAGACTTTTCAAAGCCAAAGTCCCTTATACATGATGATTGTGCCCACAAAAAACACACGAAGTAACGGACAGTTTTTTGCCGTCGGAAATACTAACAACATACAAGTAGAAAATTTCATATACACGTAAGACTCTAGTCTGTACTACTAATCAAACGGCGATAGATATCAAATTCTTCATCGCAATTGAAAAAAGAGTTATGCCAAAGCAGCGTGAACATTCCACCAACCGATTCGCATTTTTTTTTCAACTCATTAAATTTTTGGTATGCGGATTCTGAAGGCCCCAAACCCAAATATCGCTCTGCGATCACAGTGCAGTCCATTGCTACCAAAGGCCGTATTCTCAACGATAAAGCCGTATCAGTAACAAGATCAAATGCTTGATACTCGTGGCAGGTACCGCAACGGAAACCTGGTCTGTCTGCGTACCCCAAGGTGGTATCGTAGGTCATGCCTGCATCACTCCATGCTCTTTGAGTGATCGATTGATTCCAACGCAAAAAGTGCATACGCCCACCCCATACAGTCTGATTGATACCCTCCTCACAGCATACTTTTCTAAGTCGGTCCGCCTCTTTTTTAATTTCATCTGGCTTGTCATATGTGTTGTAACTCGGGTGCAAACCGATCTCGTGCCCTCTCGAATGTATTTTTCTCAATAAAGCACGTATCTGTGGCATTTCAGGGTCGTATATCGCATCTTTATTTTTATCCGTTCTACCGCAAATAAAATAGAAGGCACTGGTTAGTCCATTCAGCTCCGACTGGTTCATTAACCAATCGAAAGTATTGACTGGATCTCTTGGATGGATTTCCTTTCTGCTATTTAACCACAGCCAAGGCCCCATAGAAGCTGATTTCAAATCCCGTCGACGTAATACGTCTCCAGCCATCGTTCGCACAAGTCCAGAAAGACCCTGAAAGGCGTAACGCGCCGGCGCGTCCACATCATGAGAAACTTTTATTTCAAACTGCCGTTTCTTCAACTCAATTTGAGGCCAAACACGTTTAATAACCTCTCCCAGAATATGTAGCCACTCATCAACAATAGGTCGCTCAAGGTACCCGTGCTTGAAAGCATGCGAAGATGTAGCTGGAAAACGACTATGGTCATCAAGATCTGTCGGACCAATTTCCTCTACGCGCGCAAGCATCCAGACGGCCAGTCCGAGAATATCGTAATGAATGCGATATACTTTGTCCGATGCTTCGACTAAGGGAAGATGCAAACTTCCAATGACTGGCGCAGGCAACTCATTCTCAATCAAGCCAGTGAAGCCCTCTTGAGTGGAACTCCAGTAAGCGCAAGAAAAAGCTGTGCCAGAATCATGAAAAGCCCTTTCTAATTTGTCGAATAACACACCGTGATCCGAGCCCGGCAAAGACAAGCGCACAACTCTTTCGCCCGACTCATCATTTTCACCAAGAACAAACGGTACACCAAAGCGCTCGACAAGTAGTTTTTGCAACCAGCGTATTTTTTCTCGGGTAAATACCCTACTTGGAGATTTCATTACTTACCCGACAACATTAACGAAGCAGATCCTTGAGGAACGTTTTTCCCTGGAGCAAAACGGAAGGTGTTCGAGATACAGAAAAATAGGCTTTTTGTCGAGCACCACAATCTCTCCTGACCTGCTCAACGCCCTCGATCATACTGCCAGCAAAATCCAGCATATCTAGTCCAAGTTCTTGACTCGAATACTTAATTGCTTCCCATATCAATTTGATACCCGCACCACTATTTCTGAGCGATGGGTCTTCACCGACCAAATGCACATAACTGGACATATCATCCCATATCAAATAAAGCGCCGAGTGAATCGCACCACTATCGTCAACAGCGTAAAAAACTTCTCGGCAACCCTGTGCGACTAAAGCGCTGTCCTGCTTAACGAGGAAATCGTACGAATACGGTATTGTCAGGTTCTGGCGTTCAAAGGTCATTTTATTGAGCTTGTAAAATTGCTCTAGACTCAAATTTTTCTCTACAGAAACTAATTTTTCTGCTTTACGAATTTTGTTTCGGTATGACGAAGAAAACTCTCCCAATACTGCGTCTAAGTCCTTTAAATTCTCAATAACATATGTATATCGAGTCGTTTGCTTGAAACCTTTCCAGTAAAACGGCAACCAGTTTTGCTTGGAATAATGCCAATTCTGATGAAACGAATGATATTTTGGCAATTGTGCAATCAACTGTTCCATCAATGCCTTTTCCCTACTCAACGTCTTAGAATATTTTGCCTTTGATGGCGATATCCAAGGACCGAGATTTAGGGTAAGTGGCGGCTGTACAATCTGCTTAAAACCACCTTTATTAATCATAAAATAGGGCATTGAGGCAGTTACACCCTCCTCATCAGCCACTAAACACACGTCCCAGCAATCTCTTCCACAGACTGCATCTAACCACCATGCCCGACTGTAAAGTGGGATAGATGGTTCATTTTCACTGTGTCGTCTGTATTGCTCCTTCAATCCATTCGCTCCTGTATTTAATGGAAAATTATTTTTATGTTTCAATCAGCTTTTGGTATTGGCTTAATATATTTTTTTATTGGGGAAGAATTTATATTTTTTGGAGGGAATAAACCAAATCTATAACAGAGCAAAACTGCTCATAAAAATTGATTCATACCAGCGGCATTCTCTATAACTCCCTTCCAATCGCGACCACTTTGTTCAAAAATTTTTGATTAGTGGTCCACAGAATAGATAGATCGAGCGGAGTTCATTCAAATCCGTTTCCGCCTAGAGTCTAACGCAATATTTTTTTGCATTCTGGTATTCTTACTCGCCGTAAAACACCCTGAAAAATAAAGCTGACAAAAAAACTTACATGTAGTTTTTGATCGTCGATACAATGACCTGTAAATCATCACCCCCCATATTTTGATGAATCGGAACATCCATCCAACATGAAGCAATCAAATCCGCATTGGGTTTGGACTGAGCGTTCTCGCCATCCATTAGCTTTGGCCAATTGAAGTTTCCGGCTCGTATCCCTTTTTTTTGTAAAGTTCGAGAGATAGAACGTAGCTTGCTCGGGCTGGAAACGTTTACTTTTTGTTTCAACCAAGCAGGCTTTATTTCTTCATTCATTGTCGGCCATGTTGGCAATGGGCACAGAGAAGAAAATTGATCAGCATTTTCATTTCGAATGGAGAGAACATGAGAAAACCGTTCAAGACAAAGCACTCCTAGTTCAGCTTGCAAAGAACCAAACGGAATGCTCTGCGCATAAAATGATGCTAAATTCGATTTTTTATTTAAACGATTAAAAATGGAAGAAATTCCAAATTTACTAGCCCCAATTAGCGACCGCCTCACCTCAATTGATTTGACGAATTTAAGAAACAGTCCATATTCCCCAGATCGATTTAACTGCAGAACAGAAGTAGAGCGATTTTCGTCAAGAGAAAACTTCTCCGGCGAATTAATAACGCCCATCCCCCCCCACCCAAGAGAAATTGGCTTGTCATAACTGAAACTGAAAATCGCCGCGTCACCCAAGGTCCCCACTTGCCTACCCGCAACGCAACCACCAAGAGTTTGGGCACAATCTTCGATTAATAATATATCGTTTTCCAAACAATATTTTCGCGCTTTTCTTAGGTCAACAGGGACACCAAAGAAATGTGTTACGATTAGAACACCAACCTCGGGAGAAACGGAATCTAAAATCGAGTCCCACTCAAACTCCCCCGCCTGCGGCCAAAAGTCATATGTCTCTAACCTACAGTTTGCTTCTTCTATTGCCTCTTTTACTCTTACGCAATTAAGCGCCGGAGCCATTACAACAGTTCGCTTGTCTTTTTTAGAAAGCAATAATCTTTTCAACGCAGATTTGCCGCTTGAAGCTGGATTCACTGCGCTCTTTGGTATTCCAAGAAACTCTGAAAAAGCGTAGATAAATCTGCGAACAGATTCCTCGTTCGCATTTTTATATGCCTGATTGATCGTGCTTTTTGTCCAAAACTCTTCTACAGTATCAATTTTTTTTCGCATACTCTCTCACCTTTTCGTAGAGGTTGCGATCAATCCTAATATTACTTCTTCGCTGAAAAGGCTCAGGAGGACTATAGCGCCGCTCCACTTGATACCCGTTTAAGCGAAAAAACTTATCAAGTCGACTCATTTCTTCTTCGGGATTACGACACAATTCCTCATAGTTTAGTGTGAAGCAGGCCAACGGATCGACATTACCAATCTTCAAGTCTTTTTCTATGGTTGAACGAATGTGTCTTATTTGTTGAACCACTTGCTCATGTGCTGGAAGCTTACGAAGCTCTTCATATGACGGTGGTTCCATTGACCACCACCTTTCGTAATCCTGATACACCTTATGACGCACCTCTAACAGAGAGTGAGCATTATCGACTTCATCTCGCTCCATAATAATGAACAGGGATTCAGGCAGATACTTTGCTATTGGCTGAATACGCAGTGCAGCGTGCGGGTTTTTAAACAAGACAGGCCGCCCAAAAACATGAACAAGTGATCTGACTGAGTCTCGAAACCGCTTCATCTTAGACTCATCAGCCCCTGTCAGATCAACATATCGGGGGTGCTGTCTAAAAAAACGATACCACCACTGACTACACTCTGACGGAGAATAAGGAGAATATGTTACGCCATGAACAGATTGATAGTTTGACCGTGGTCGCTCCTCAAGTGGATGAAAAATCACTTCTGCCAAAGCTGGGGCGCCATAAAACCTACAGTGAAAATTACTGATGTATCCTAGGTCAAATACGTCTGTTATTACTTGCATCGCCAAAGTAGTTCCAGACCTGGGAGCTCCAAGAAAAAAAATAGGAGGGTGCGACAAGGGCCTCGGACGATTTCCAAACAGCAATACTTCCAAATAAGAAAGTAGAGAACCTCCAAATATCCGTGACAGCCCGTTTCTGAACTTTCTCGCCAATATCACTGATTAAGCACCTTTTTGAAAATAGCTGGCATTCAAAGGTTTACCCCAAGTTTCTGCGAATATTTTTTATATTACGCTTGGCAAATCTCACAAAACTGCGAGGCGATCTCAAGTACGATGATTGCTCTTGAGACTGCAAATACGAAGCAGTTTTCAATAGTTCATTGTCATTTTTTAGCGCCTTTTCCCAGTTAAAAACTGGATCGGTGACTTCGAATTTTTCCGTAATCTCAACATTCAGATTGTTTTGTCGCAAAAACTCAGACCATCTGGCCCAGCTGACTTCCTGCTGACTATTGAAAGTTTCAAAATCGGCATGTTGGAGGGCAAAGACTGATCCGTGCTTCCTTAGTGTTTCATTAGCTACAGATGGGATTTTGAAATAATCGATTATCTCTTGCGTTCTTAGATCCCACGTCGTAAGCACAGTAGGGACCCCTTGCGTGAGGCCACATATGGCAGCATGCAGCCTCGCTGAAAGCAGTGCATTTTGAGAACCGATTGTGCGATACCACTTTTCATAGGTTTCCGGGAAATGTGCATTTTTTGAAATTGCATCAGCTAATTTCTGCTTTACTTCTTGCTGGGAGATCCCCAAGCGTCCACTGATATTTTTGCTTATACGGTAATAGTCATTGTTTAAGAACAGCTCTTCATCAATACAGTCCTGACCAATTAATCGATGATCGCCCAATTCATCCAATAGACTTAATGCGATGCTCCAGTGAAACGGAATAGATATATCATTTTTGGTTTCAACGCTCGGAGCCTTGATCATTCCGGGGAAATTCGAATACATCGTCGGACATCCAATCGGAACTACGTTCTCCATCCCCTGCCTTAGAAGATATAGAGCAGACGCAGCTCCCCTAACACCAACCCATTGGTTTTCGCTAGAACAATACTCAATCAACTCGCGCACGCTTTGGTGGACAGGATCTGTTCCCATCTGACCTGCATCCAGCCCTCCAGAGAGGAACACAGTCTTGATATCTAATTTTTTTAGAAAATCCACCAAAATACTGACATCTCTTGATGGCCCCAAATGACTTGCTAGCGAAACAACACAAACGTCAAAACTGTTTTGTAATTGGGGAAGATCAAAGTCAGATGTGATATCTACGTAGGTGGCATCAAATATTGATACAATGGAACGTGTGATAAACGACGCTCCCATATTTGTAGACCGCATTGCTGCTTGATAATCAGACACCGCCCTGCTGACAGACGACGAATAATACTCCGGCGTCAATCCAACCACTAACACATTATTTTTCATAGAAAGCACCGGTTCCTTGCTTTATTTAATATGTAAAGTCTCTGCATTTGTAGAGAACGCTAATTTATTAACGTTGACCAAGAAACATTACTCACAATTTTGCTTCTTTGTACGGACTAAGTTTTTTAACAATTTTCGCAGGCACACCTGCCAAAAGCTGGTCACCGTCAGGAAATGGTTTTGTCACGACTGCCCCGGCAGCAACGATTGTATGCTCGCCAAGATACACCCCGGGCAAAACAACACAATTGGCACCCAGCCAAGAGTTCTTACCAATAATTATCGGTTCTTCAGTTACATACTTGTAAAAGTCGTCTACATCATGATTCATTGAAATTATTGACACTCTGGGACCAATCCAAACATTGGGGCCAATAGTAATGCCATTTCGACCGTCTATGTGGCAACCCAAAGAAAGTCCAGGCGTTCTGGTCCCCCTCTCAATGTTTTCTGGCTTAGTTACCCTCGATGTCGGATGTACAGGCCAAGGCACAGAGCCATTAATCCTAAGAATTTTCTGCAAAAACCAGTGTTTCAATACGATTATTGGCGAATGCTCGTTCCCACTTTTCATATACTTTGGCCATAGAACAAAAAGCAGCTTTTCAAGTATTTTTTTTATCAAAGAAAATGCCATCTAATCCCCTTTTTTTATGTAGATTTTAATACTTGGAATGATCGCCATCAGCATCGACAAAGCAAAGAGTCCTGTTATCACACACATACTGGAATCAGCAACTTTAAGGAGTTCAACTGCATATACAACGGGCAAAGTGCAAAAAATTGAATAGGGCAGGTTCTTTAGAAGAGGAACCATAAACTTACCAAAAGACTCTCCAACGAGATCTAATATCTTCAAAAATCGAAAACAATAGACTAGCGATCTACCTAACGCTAATATCGCCATGATCGCCATAAGGTCTCTAAACCATAGCCCTCCAACGACAATTGAAATTGCCGTGATTGACAAAAACGCCACCTGGAAAAACAGCGCATAGCCATGGCGCTCAAGGATCAGAAAAACTTTTCCAGCGGGTGTGGTCACGAACTGGAAAAACACCCCAATAACCATCCAACTCGCCAACTCGCCTGCACTTGCCCAACTATCTCCAAACAGAAAGCGAAATACCTCGGGCGCCGCGAAAACAATAACAAACCCTATTGGAAGGCCAACGAATACCATCTTAGAATAAATATCAACCACAAGAGATCCAAGCTTTCCGTTTCCGTTAGCCTCGATTGCCTCGCCATAAAAAACATCTCCCATAGACTTGCTAATGACTCCTACCGGTAGCGACAAAACTCTACTTGTTAGAGCATATAAACCAGCTGCCGCAGGCCCCATCATTATTGCAATCAACAACGGAGGCAATTGCGAACCTCCAGCACTAGACAATCCACTCCAGGTAGAAATTAAAGGAAAAGACCGATACCTTTTGAAAGAATAAACAAGCCCGGAAAAGCTGACAGTGGAAAAGCTTTGACGACTCCTCATCACAACAGCACCCAATTTAACTATTCCGGCTGCTTGACCGAAAATCCGCCCAACCAATAGTGCTACTAGACCAAGAGAATACCCCCCTACTTGAACCCCTACCATTCCTAAACTCTGGGTAAATTTAGTTTTCGCAATAACACCAAATGCTTTCTTTCGAATAGCCCAATAGTTGAATACTTCATATGTGCCAACCAATAAGAGCCCCAGTGGAAGCAACCAGAAATATCCCGCTAACAAAGGGACATTCATAACTTCAGCGATCGGGTGCCTAAAAGGGATGACAATAAGGGCAGCTAAAAGAGCCATTCCGAGGATTATGCATAGACTAAGTACCGAAATATTGGCAGCTTCTTCGTCTGTCTTCGGCAAAGGTATCGCCAGCTGATAACGAAGGCTCGCGACAACACCAAGAATCCCGAGTAAGGACGCAAATACCGCGAGAACGCCAAAATCCTCCGGGCTATACAGTCGTGTTAGAACAGGGGAAGCCACTACGACAATAGCTTGCCCTGCAGCGGCCCCCCCAGCCAAAAGACTCACGCTTCGGGCAAACTTGCTCTTGGGTAAGATTGCTTGAACAATTCCAGTGCGCTTTTTAGCGGTCATGGAAAAATCGCAATAAGTTATAGAATGAGAAGAGCGATTCAATTTCGGAAAAAGGTACTATTCGCGTCATTCTGCTATTCGGGCCAACTACAACGAGAGCTTGTAAGATCTGAGGATTCATTAGGGGACAATAACAAACTATAACCGCACAAAAAAACGTAACAAGGCAACCATAACGCCAAGTAGCACACCGAGAAACACGCCCACTACAACAATGATCGCTCGTTTCGGTTTAGCATGTTTTTCAGGAACACGAGCTTCATTAACTGTTTTGAAAACATACTCCTCTGATCCCTTGGCCAGCATCAGGGTTTTAGTCTGTTCTTCTATCAAGTTGTAAAATACCGTCTGCATGCTGGCAAGAGGCGTTCTTTCAATCTGTTCCTTCAGAAAGGTAATATTTCTCTCGGCATTTGCTGAGTCTCTCGTTTTTAGCTTTGAATTGATTTTATTAACTAGAGCTACAACCCATTCCTGGGCAACACGAGGAGAGTAATACTCTATTGAAATTCTAACGAAGCCCGTTGCTTTGTCCTCTTCAACGGAAAGAAAACGCTTAAACCTCATATACATTTCCCAAGAGCTGGGCCCTGCTTCTTTTCCCGAGCCCATTTGTCTCATCCATTCCCCCTCTTTCGGCTGATATATTTGCTCGTCAAAAACAAGAACATTTCCATCAGACCTCCAATCAACAACAGCTAACACCAGTGGGGCAATATTCTGGTCATTTATAAATTCTTCGATGAATGCCCAACTCTGAAGAATCTCCAACGCTTCTGCTGTCTTATTGGCTCCAGCCCCTCCAACACTTATTCCCGCTAGTGACGCCAAGCCACCGAATTGCCCTGCCAGCGAACCAAACCCGTGCCCCCCTTTGCTATCGGCGGGTGATACAACCGCAGTACTGACATACAGATTTGGTAATGATTTGGCGTAAAAAACAGACGCCACCAAGAATATGAGAACACAGCCAAATATAAGTAGTTTTCCACGCCATATAGCGCGAAAAAGCCCCATGAGATCGACCTGATCAGTAACCAAATTATAGCTTTCATTACGTGCAGAAGAAGCTACAACCTTTGGATCCTGTAGACTTGTCACCCTACAAACTCCCCACCGCAGCAGCTCCCAACGCAATCTGATAGAAAATCTGACTCAGGTCACGCCACAACACAATCTGATCAATTTTGTCGGCATCCAAGGGAACAACAATGGTATCACCCGGATTAATCTGGGCTTCACTGCTGGAGAACCAGTTTGATGAACGAGGTATCAACATGCCTCCATCAGCCTGAACAATATAGATCCGACTTTCGTCTGCTTTATCAGTGGTGCCACCGCTACGCCGAATATAATCCAAATAATCAAGCTCAGGCTCATAAACCTGCGAAATAGATTGCTGCACTTCTCCGATAACGGTCACTGAGTTCTTTTTGGTAGGGACCACCAATCTATCTCCATCCTGCAATGGAACGGCGTAACTACCTTCTGCCAATATCACTCTCTCAAGATCAATAACCAAACGCCCCAGAGCCTGTGTTTCTTCAAGCTTCGCCAATAATTGTTGCGCTTCGTTTATCCCCCCCCCGAAAGTTTTATCCTTGCCCTGTTGATTCTGATTTGCTGCCACAATTTCAGCCTTAGCAATATCATCAGCGAGCCGCTGCCGCATTTCAGCGAGCTGCTCTGCCTGCTGCTCCCTCAAAGACTCCCGCATAAACACCGCTCCCGGCGCATAAGCATATTCCGTCAACCCGCCTGCGCGCACAAGCACATCAGCTAACGTGTCGTTTTTGTAGATTGGGTAATCACCTGGAAACCGAACTTCACCCTCTAATGTGATAGAGGCCGACTCAGCCCAATTCGGAATTGTCTTAATCTGCAAAACATCCCGGGATCGCAAACGCTGCTTCAGATCGTCAGGGCGAGCGAGATTTATATTCAGTCTTTGCTGGATACGGTTTTGCTGGGCATCGAATTCAGTGCGACTAACCTCGGCTTGAAGCTGAAACGCCTTTTCTGTTAACCCGCCAGCTGCATACAATAACTGTTCGATGATCATTCCGTCTGTCAGAGGATAGTCACCGGGATAGCGCACATTTCCATTGACGCTCACTTCACGCGATGGCATCCCCAGGGAAGCCTGAGCCCTCACCTGTTGAATAACTTCACTTATTCGACCCTGCCTCCCTGTTTCATAGAGGCCGAAGACCATTATCTCGTCTCTTGGCTGAAGCCTTGGATCATCTTTTGAGCCTTTTGCAGCAAACGCTTCTTCTAACGAAAACATGTGCACACTTAGTGAGCGACTGGGTGGGAGGTATCGTTTGATCAATCCGTATCGCAGATCCGGATCAGGCTTGAGAACCGAGGCGTCAGGTAAAACATCTGACAGGCGCAGGCCTTTTTTCCATCCAACTATTCTTTCACGCTGAACATGACCACTGACTCGAACTGCATTTTCATAGCCCCCAAGAACCTGAGGAACATTGATCAGATCCCCGTTGTCCAGGCGCTTGCTGAGAACCAGTTTTAAATTTACATCTTCCACATAGCGTTCACCATAAGCCGCGATGCGCTCAATGGTCGCAAACTGGGGATAAGCCGTGGCCTTCATGCCACCGGCATAGGACAACAAATCCCCTATCGATTCGCCTCCTCTCAACTCATAAATTGCTGGACGACGCACTTCGCCTTTGATGCCGGCGCGCGCGCCAACAGGCGGAATAAACACCACATCTCCCGATCGCAACTGAGCATCATTGGACGTATCTCCATTCAGCAGCAAGTCATACAAATCAAAAGACTGCACCAGCTCTCCATTGCGCTTGAGCTGAACATTACGCAGCGTACCGTTTTCAGATATGCCCCCACTCAACACCAACGCATTAGTAATCGTTGAAAGCGAACTCACCACATAGGAACCGGGTACTCGAGCTTCACCTAGCACAAAGACTCGAATAGAACGCAGAGCCCCCATGGAGATTGAAGCCCGAACTCCAATCATTTTTTGATCTATAGTTTTGGTCAACTGCCGTTTAGCTTCATCAAACGTCTGACCCGCCAGCATTATTGGTCCTAACTGAGGTAGGTAAACATCACCCTGAGTAGTAATATTCAGTTCGTAGGAGAGGTTTTCTTTTCCATAGAGGTTTAGCTTGAGGGAATCGCCAGGACCCAGAACATAATCTGATGACACGGGTATATCGGTAACCGGCGTGAACGTCGTAGGGTTTCCCGCAAACAGGTCATAACCGAATGGCTTTAAACCATGACCACTATCACTGTAAGAAGATAATGCTTGATCTCCCAGCTCGGGGCTCACCTGGCTCTCGGAATTACCATTTTGCACTTCCAAAGGCTGGACAGAGGAGGTCATCTGAGACTGATCCACATTGCCCGGTGAATTCGATTCGCCAGGCGCTGCGATGCCGTATTGTTCGGCCAACCTCTTCTGCTCGCCAGGTGTCAGCTGCTTGAACGCATTCAATTGCTCGGGGGTTGGCTGAAAGGCATTGGTAGAAAAACTCAAGGACAGGAAAACTAAACACAAAAGGCCGAGCACTAAGGTATACAACCTTGAGCACGAGCGATGCTGACTCGCAAATTCCATCTTTTAACTGACTTTTAGTTGGGGGTTGATGCTTGGTGAATGACTACCAGTTCATTGTCGCCACGCAGGCGACGCGCAAACTACTAACTACTATTCGAAACGAGCAATAAGTTAACACTATTTTACAAAACCGGCCAGCGCCAATTTCGCGTAGTTTTTCGCAATTCCGCCAACTTGAAATAGCCTCGAAAACATCCCTGATCAAATATACATCAAAGTAAGCAAAGACTACTCAGCAAGCCATCGATCCAGCTCAATCCTAGAAACGATATTCCCACGACGCGGATAATGCCGCCTGATCGATATCCGGTTTAGTGTTGCTCAATTCATCGCTTAGATAAGAGACGCTCAACTGCAGACGCCCTTCAATAACATAGCTTTGATAGCTCGCTTCATAATATTCGACGTCAATAGCAGATCGCGAAATAACATTGCCTCTTGCAACACCATCTTCATTCAAACTCATATCGGAAACACGCAAGGAATAGACGTCTCCATCGGGTCGAAACCAGCCCGCACCCAAAGTCAACACCTTACTGTCATTGTCAAAGCTTGCACCCAAGGGACGATCACGAAAACGATAACCCGACGCGTAAACTGAATGCTCATAAGCGGTATTGAAATCTTCAGTTCCCAGCGCCCCCGCAATGGAATTGTTGTATTCGGCAAAGAGTCGCAAGCTCCCGTCATCAGCATCCAATGGTACGATCGAACTGGCTCCAAACTGGGCAGAATATTTTGAAGGCATATACCCTGCCTCATCTTCACCAATCGCCTGGGCATAAATAGCTGAAGGCAAGGCGTCGAACAAATGAAAACTCAGGCGACCATCAAAACCGCCAAGCTGATTGCCCGACCCACTGCCTGAATTTTCATTCTGGGATGTCAGCGATTTCCAGAATGCAGATAGGTTTTGCGAACGGCCTTCTCCACCCCATTGCATCGCGCGGGATAAGCCTAACTCCAGCTGCGCGTGAGGCTTGAAAGTAAATCGCATTCCCGTGAGCTTCGCCTCAGATATCACCCTACCGCTTTCCAGCTGACCGACAAATGAGACAAATTGCCAGGGGCCCAGCCATGACAACCATTCACTCTGAAACGTCTGCTCTCCTTTCGTTCTCAACAGCAATGCCGGAACAGGACGGGCACTCGCGCCCAATATAAGGCTACTTTGATAGCCTGGCCCCCACCATCGATCAATTGCACCCGCTCCCATCACCCAGTAATCCGTTGCATAAGCGACGTAGGAGCCATCCCACTGGGTTTCAAACTCATCATCACCGGGTTCACTGGTTATATTGGTTTGTAATTGAGCGGCCCACTGCTCGCCATCCCAGTCAAGCACTTGAGTCAGTCCGTGTTGCTCAATGGGCTTTTGTTCAAACCCTTCCAACAGTGATCGGCTATCGCCCGTATGCACTTTGACACGCTTTTTAACACCCTGACGTGTTTGATAGCGCATCTCAAACTGCAACTCACGCGCGGCGGTGCGCTGGATTTCGTTCAGAGCGGTCCAATCCAGGGCGTCAAGCTCTAACTTGATATCTGACCACATAAGCGGCCAAGTAGTCAGCGAAACATCGATGACACCCGCATCATTCAACAGTGTTAATTGATGAAATACTCGCTGGTCTCCCACCGACACCCAAGGCGATGCGAGCGAGGCCTGCGAAAAAACACCGACAATAAAAATTAAGATTGGACTTTTAATGAAATGGATACGGGCAAACCAATGGAGCATGATGCTGAAACTGTGAAGCGAAAACAAATTATCGTTGGAGCGGCATTATATTGACTTTATCCGAGAACGACAGCGGAAATGAAACCTAAAAACTTCGAAACAGGGCAATCGCCCCATTTCAATCCAGATATCAATCCAAGAAATGAACCCATATTCGTGAACCCGCACACTAATTAGGGTTTATTTTCGTCTCATTCCTTGTAACAAACCTGTCACATTACAGATCATTTAGCTTTTTTATCGCTATTTTCGACTTCCATTTTATTTTTCGCTGTTCATACAATGATCTTGCACGGACGCAAAATCGCAGGAACGCGACTCAGGGAAGGCAAAAGGTCTAAAGGATTAGATCAGTTAAGCCAAGGATGGAGCAAAAGGATGTGCTCCTGCTTAACACCTTCCCCTCTTTCGCTACCGTGCACCCACTAACATTATGCAAGGAGCGCATACCATGGACGCACAACCCAAAAACTTTCATTCCATCACTACCACTCTTGTTCAATATCTCATTGCCTTTTGCTTTTGCGCGGGCCTTATCGTCGCCGCCCAGGCAAGCATGGCAGACACCCCGGCCGATCACGACAACCAAAGCCTTTCCATCAGTTCGGGAAAGATCAACATCAACAAAGCGGATGCCAACCTCCTCGCTTCAACGCTCAAGGGCGTGGGCATGAGCAAGGCCCGCTCGATCATTGAATATCGAGACACTTACGGCCCATTCTCCAATATTCAGGAGCTAGCGGATGTCAGCGGCATCGGCACCGCTACACTGGAGAAGAACGCGGATTTGATTGTCGTAAAGTAGAGCCCAAAAAATTCAAGTCTCGGGCGCCTTGCGGGCTACCTGAGGCTTGAAGCTAACATTTAGTGAAACCAAACCAATCTTATGTACTTGAAATGAAACTGGGCTTGATCTGACCTCCCCCCGAAAAAAAATCTATCTTAAATGCTTCTGAAATACGGTTATCTAGATATATTTACCCCGCTTGACCCAACTACCAACCGAAAAAAGAATAAAAAAATCTACCTAAAACTATATTTATAGAGGATCGATTGGCTTCATCTATGATCTCTATCCGTGCTATCTTCCTCATTCAAATCAAAAAATTCCCGGAAATATCAACCTTGAAAAACTTCGCTTTAATTGGGGCTGCTGGCTACATAGCGCCCCGCCATATGAAAGCCATAAAAGAAACAAACAATGATCTTGTTGCAGCCTTGGACAAAAATGATTCCGTAGGCGTCATTGACAGTCACTTTCCAGAGTCGGCCTTTTTTACAGAGTTTGAGCGCTTTGACCGATATTTGGACAAGCTCAGTAGAACCAAAAATGACAAGGCCGTTGACTATATTTCTATTTGTTCGCCAAATTATTTGCACGACTCTCATATGCGTTTCGCTCTGCGCGCAGGAGCAGATGCAATCTGTGAAAAACCCCTTGTTTTGAATCCTTGGAATATTGATGGCCTTCTTGACATTGAGAAAGATACTGGCCAAAAGGTAAACACAATACTGCAGCTGAGAGTCCATCCTTCGATAATTGCGCTCAAGAATAAAATCAGATCAGCTCGCTCCGATTGCAAATGCGACGTGGATTTAACCTATATCACTTCGCGTGGTCAGTGGTATTTGCATTCGTGGAAAGGAGATGAGAAGAAATCAGGTGGGATTGCTACCAATATTGGGGTTCACTTCTACGACATGCTGCATTTTATTTTTGGAGGTTTACAAGAAAACATAGTCCATTATAAGTCCGACACCAAGGCAGCAGGCTTCCTTGAATACGAACATGCCCGGGTAAGATGGTTTTTGTCAATTGATAACAACGATGTACCAATCGAGTTAAGAAAAGCAGATCAACGTACCTATCGCTCAATTACAGTTGATGGTGAAGAGATTGAATTTTCAGGTGGCTTTACCGACCTTCACACTATTAGTTATCAAGAGATATTGGAAGGGCGAGGATTTGGCCTAGAAGCAAATAGAGTCGCTATTGCGACGGTTGCAGACATCAGGAACCAAACACCATTGGGCTTGCAAGGCGAATTCCACCCATTTTTAAAAAGCATCGACAGTTAGAAGGTCTCGACGCAAAATGAATGCAACTGTACACCCCAGCGCCATTGTGGACGATGGCGCACGAATTGGTAATGATTCCCGGATATGGCATTGGGTCCATGTTAGTGCAGGCGCAGAGATAGGGTCAGGTTGTTCGCTTGGGCAAAATGTCTTCGTAGGTAATTCTGTCGTTATTGGAAACCGTGTCAAAATTCAAAACAATGTTTCTGTATACGACAACGTGACACTCGAAGATGACGTATTCTGTGGCCCCAGCATGGTATTCACCAATGTCTACAACCCGCGTTCAGCCATAGAGCGTAAAAGCGAATATCGAAATACACTCGTTAAAACAGGCGCTACCCTGGGTGCCAATTGTACGATTATATGTGGAACGACGATCGGAGCGTATGCTTTCATAGGTGCAGGAGCCGTAGTCAATAAAGATGTAAAGGACTACGCCTTGGTCGTTGGCGTTCCAGGCCGACAAATAGGCTGGATGAGCCGTTATGGAGAACAACTCGACTTACCATTGGAGGGTGAAAAATCATGTATCTGCCCTCACACTGGAGATGCTTACCGCTTGCACGACGGCTCAGTGGTTCTGGAGACAAACGGCTAATGGATTTTATTGACCTTAAAGCACAGTACTCACAAATTCAGCCAAAGATCCAAGCGCGTATTCAATCAGTGCTCGAACACGGCCACTACATACTCGGCCCAGAAGTCAGTGAACTGGAACAAAGATTGAGTGATTTTACGGGTGCAAAATTCACGATAACCTGCGCCAATGGCACCGATGCTTTGTCCCTGGCCTTGATGGCGCTGGATATAAAACCCGGCGATGAAGTCGTGACTACCGCTTTTAGTTTCTTCGCCACCGCTGAGGCGATCTGTCTCGCGGGCGCTACCCCTGTTTTTATAGACATTGATCCAGAGACCTATAACCTCGACGCTTCAAATTTAGAACACGCTATTACTGACAAAACCAAAGCGATCCTGGTTGTGAGCCTCTTTGGGCAATGTCCGGATATGGACACTATCAATGCAATAGCCTCGAAAAATGAATTGCCGGTGATTGAAGACGCCGCTCAGAGCTTTGGCGCCCTATACAAAGGTAGGCGTTCATGCAATTTGACAACAATAGCGTGTACAAGCTTCTTTCCAGCAAAGCCCTTAGGCTGCTATGGAGATGGGGGCGCCTGCTTCACTAATGATGAAGTACTAGCGAAAAAAATTAAGTCGTTAAGAGTTCACGGCAAAGGTTTGGACAATTACGACAATGTACGCATTGGAATGAACAGCCGGTTGGACACCATACAAGCCGCAGTTTTGTTGGAAAAGCTGGTGCTTTTTCCCAAAGAAATCGAAGCCAGAAACAGGATCGCTAGCACTTATTCCAGCGCTCTCAAGGATAAATTCGACGTTCCATTCATATCAGGCGAAAACACGAGTGTATGGGCACAATATTGTCTTCGCAGCGAAGACCGAGAAGCGACTTTAGCATCGTTGAAAGAACATGGGATACCCAGCGCCATATACTATGGCAAAGCTCTGCCGGAGCAGACAGCGCTGTCTGGCATCAAAAAGCATGCAAGCTATGATGTCGCTTCGAGAGTATCGAAAGAAATATTCAGCATCCCGATGCATCCCTATTTGAGCGCTAAAGACCAGGAACGCATAATCGAAGTACTTCTTTCATAAACAAAACCCAGCCACCGTTCGAGGGCAAATTTGACAAACACAGGACTGCTTCACCCTAGGGTACGCTTGAAACTAGAAGTCACCATACAGGGTTGATAACCTTGTTCAGAAGGAACTCCATGAGTAAAAATAATCAATTAAACCAAGAAATAAAACTCCATACTGTTTCAGACTAACAATTAATCGCTTTGAGTCAGGTTCGCAGAATCACGAGCCTAACCTCAGAAAATTTTCTTGGCATTGCATAGCAGACATAGACATGAAAATAATGACCATCATTGGTGCCCGCCCTCAGTTCATAAAGGCAGCCACGGTATCACGAGAGATAAGCACCCGCGACAACATCGATGAGTATCTCGTGCATACGGGACAACATTACGATGAAAATATGTCGCAGATCTTTTTTAACGAAATGGATATTCCCGAGCCAGATAAAAACCTGGCTATCGGCTCTGCCTCTCATGGAGAACAAACGGCTCACATGCTAATAACTCTTGAGCAGGAAATGCTGGAACAGAAGCCGAACTCCGTGCTGGTATATGGAGATACCAACTCTACTCTGGCAGGAGCCGTGGCAGCCGCAAAATTGAATATCCCGGTTTGTCATGTTGAAGCTGGCTTAAGATCATTTAATCGCGCCATGCCTGAAGAAATCAATCGTATTCTGACCGATCACGCCTCTAGCCTGCTCTTTGCTCCCACTCAGACAGCACTTCAGCGTCTTCAGACCGAAGGGCTCCCATCGGATATATGTTTCATGTCTGGCGATGTCATGCTGGATGCCGCGATGTATTATCGGGACAAGGCCGAATTAAACAGCACTATACTGCAAACACTGCGAGTCAACCCAGATAGTTATTTGCTCGCCACTATTCACCGGGCTGAAAATACTGACGACCCGCAGCGGCTTGAGCGAATAATCAGTGAACTGGATAACGCTGCAAAACAGCATACTATTATCCTTCCTCTACACCCTCGCACCCAAGCCAAGCTTAAACAGCACAACCTTACGCATCAGAACATTCATATTATTGAGCCTGTCGGCTACCTGGATATGGTAATGCTCGAAGCCCATTCATCCTTGATTGTGACCGATTCCGGTGGTGTGCAAAAAGAAGCCTTTTTTCACCACAAGCCCTGTATTACCTTGCGCACCGAAACAGAATGGATCGAGCTGGTTGAAGGTGGTTACAACACATTGTTCCCTCCTGTTCTCGAAAACAATAACGTATTGGCAGATATAGTAAATCAACGTCTGAATCAATCTCTGAATTTTGATCAGCCTCTATATGGTCAAGGACGCTCTGCCAAGTATATTGTAGAAAAGATACTCGAACGGTTTCGGTAGCTCTCAGTGACTATGGACCCAATGAAGCGGCCTTTTCGAATTCTGCATTTTGGACTATTAAAAACCCTAAGTGCGGGCATAAAAGCTCAGCTAGACGCAGAAACTCGGGCAGCGAAAAGCTTATCAAGCGACATCAACTGGCAGGTGTGCTTTTTCAGCCATAGCCCCGCAGACCGAGACTATATGCGGCTGCCAAATATTCGCATACCTCTTCCCCGGCATCATAGTCTAACCAAATACCTTGCCCTTCGAATTAGCGCCTATCGCTGGCTACGCGAGCATGGCGGACATTATGACGCCATCCTTGTTCGCCACCCTCTTGGCGACCCTCTGCTACCGCACTTCATTAAGCACTTGGACAATACTTTTACCATCCATCACACAAACGAGTTGGGGGAAATCAATCGAACAGAGTCTCTTGCCAAGCGGATACAGTACGCCATAGAAAAACGGGCAGGCAAAACTGTTCTAGCGAGTACTCGAGGAATCGTAGGCCTAACCGAAGAGATATTGCGAGCAGAATTGAGACGTGCAGGCGCCCCCCCTCCACCGGGCTTTGTCAGCCCCAACGGTATAGAGCTTGTACAAAATGGAGTCATTCCGGACCAACGTGGAGGTAAAATCAAGCTGGTTTCTGTCTGCTCCAAGCCTTACCCCTGGCACGGTATTGATCGAATTGTTTCTGCACTCAAGAACAGTAGCAATCAGGATATAGAGATTCACTTGATCGGAGATGTGACGGCTTATGATTTTGGAAGAGATGCTCGGCTGAATTATCATGGCATCATTCCACATCATGATCTCACGACGAAACTGGGACAGTTTGACATGGGATTGGGATCATTTGCTTTAGACCGAAACGGAATGACAGAAGCCTGCACACTGAAAACACGAGAGTATCTCGCTGCGGGCTTGCCGGTTTTGGCTCACCATCGGGACGCTGGCTTACCCGAGGACTTTCCATATTTTATCAACGAAGCTTTCTCAATCGAGCGGGCCGTTGAATTGGCGCGCGCTTTTAGATCCACACCCAAAACAACCATTCGAGAGATTTCTGCACCGTATATTGATAAACGCGCGCTACTCCAGAAACAAGCCGAGTGGATACTTTCACAATGTGTTTGATGCACCTTCGTTCTGAAAGATTCCTCTATAGGTTGTCGGACCAGAACTTACCGAGGGCCGAGGAGCTCCATTGATCAAGGTATTTTCCTCTTAGATTCAGCGCGCTTTCCCGAATAACACCTGGATTTTTTTCTAAAGCGAGATGCAGCCTGTACATACTGTCTGCAACATCTGCAGGCGTCTTCTCGTTAGCAATCACTACATGTGGATAGTGGTCGTAATACTGTCTGACTTCTCCAACATCTGTACTGATAACGGGTTTGCCACAAAACGATGCTTCAAGAATAACTGCGGGGAAGCCTTCACTGTCTGAGGATAAGACAACGGCACTCATTTGATTTATCAGCCTGGCAACATCTTCACGCCGCCCCAAAAACGAAACCTGCTCATCGAGAGATAGTCTTTTGACCCGTGCTTCCAGCGACTGTTTTTGCGTACCATCTCCGACGATGACAAGACGAAAAGAACCATCTCTTTGTTTTAGACAGGCCATCGCATCGATCAGCCGATCCACTCGCTTTACTCTCTCCAGATTTCCTACAAAACCGAAATCCCAGCGCACCTGAGAGTGTTCAATCGGGTAATAGATATTCGGATCAATGTAGCTTTGTATCTCGACAACACGACCTCTCAAGTGTTCAGGCAGCGCTCTATTCATGGCCGGCCCCATCGTCAGAATTTTATTTGCTCGGGCAAGACAGTATGCAAATAGTCTTTTTAACCATAACCGGCGTCCGTGCAGCATGACATCACTGCCAATCAACCAGACAATCGCCTTTTTCCCGCAGAGTTTGGCTGCTATCACCGCGGCCATACCATGCATAAAGAACTGAATCCCCAATACATGGTCAACTGGACTGAAACGAAGTAAACGAATGAGTGTAAAAAAACGCCATAGTTCAAAAAGAATTTTTGATTCTGCAACGAATCGAGAAGGTGTGACGTTTGCTATTTTTTTGCCCGCTAGTGGCGACTTTCGAACCAGGTAGATTGTATCCACATCAGCACACGCCTGCAGACCAACAAGCTTGGACAACAATTTGTTATCGCCAAGCTTGGCTGTCACCAGGATATTCATGAACGATCAGCCTTTAATAGCTTTTTTATCTGATCCGCGAACCAGGGTGCCGGATCAATTTTATCTTTCAGAAAAGCCTGGTGAGCCCGGCGAAAAGCCTCTTGACCAGATCCATCCAGACATTCAGAAGCCCGAGCGAGCAACTCTTCCGGATGATCTGGAGAAATGGCGGTCGTCAGGCCATAGCGCTCCAACTCATCGATCACAGATAGTCGCCCTTTGAAGTCGCTGAAGCGTATTGCGGGCGTGCCCAACACAGCGGCTTCCGAGGTCATCGTCTGACTGTCGCCTACAAATAACGTAGCGTAATACAGCGCGTGGTGAACCCGATCCACCGCCAAACTAAGTTGATAGGCTTTCAGATACTCGGGCAAAGTCCTTTCAGATGAAATGAAACACTTTACATCCCTCTCTTTGCACAAGGACAGAAATGAGGAAATCGCTTTATCAGAAAGTCCTCGGATATTCGCATCATGATGCGCTGTCAAAGCAGACAACCGGACCAAAACGAAGCGCTCTCCTGCTTCTAATCCAAGTTCCTGATAAATCCTGGCGTCGGGCTCAAAACGATTGGGGTGAAGATAGAACAACTCATGACAACCAGGGTATCGCAGCGCCTTGTTATCATACTTTCCCATTCTGAGAACATCGGGACAAATAACAGCTCTGGCGAAGGGGTAACTGGTTAATGCAATCAGAGGTACCTGGTCAACATCATCGTCATTGAACGATATTGACGGTTTACCCAATAATGCCGCGGCCATATTTCCCGCTCCATATTTCGTTAGCCACGCATCGATTCCCAACCGCCGTGTCAGCAACATGCAGCGAAAGATATTGATAAACATTTCCCAGGCATTCCCAATCAAGCCGGTTGCCGCCTTCGAGATCACGACATAGCGAATACCAAAACGACTAGCCAACTGACAGGCCACATCCTTGTCTCGCAGAACCCAAACAATTTCGCAATTACCCTGGGCTTCTAAATAAGGCTGGATCGCACGCATTAGCCAAACCTGAGAAGGATGCGCGGGGAGGAACGCTAATCGTGAAGACGTGTTTTTTTTCTTAGCCATTCAATGCGCTTGCTTCATGATCCATTCAATGTGTGATCGTCCTTATCTTCCGACGACGCATTCATAAAGACCAGCGAGGTGATCTGTTCTGAAATCAAGCCAATCAGGAAGACCAAAATGGAAGTGATAAACAGCAGGGCAGACATATTGGTAAATCGCCCCATCTCTGCCAGAGTGTAGCCATAGTAACCCGCACCTAGCAGAAAAAAAGCAAAACTGATTGGGACAAACAGCTTGAGAGGCGAATACAAGGTCGCAATCTTGAAAATAATCAGCAAAAAGCGTATCCCGTCATGGAGCGGCCGGATATGGCTTTTACCCTCACGCTTGGCGACTTGAATGGGGAGATATCCCACCGTATAGCCTGCCCTGAAAAAAGACATGGTTATGGTTGTGGGATAGGAAAAACCATTCGGTAGAAGTGTCAAAAACTCTCTGAACTTTCGGGCTTTAACCACACGGAAACCGGACGTTAAATCCTCAACCATGTGGCCAACCATACTGCTAGCCAAGGTATTGTATAGCGAATTGGCAGCAAACCGTCCCAGGCTGGCCTGGTCACTGCGATCAGAACGAGCTCCAACCACCATATCGTAGCCTTCATCCAGCTTGAGCAACAGGCGGGGAATATCTTCCGGGTTATGCTGTCCATCACCATCCATAAACACGATCACATCAGAGGTCACCGCCCGTGCCCCCGACTTGATTGCAGCACCATTTCCCTTCGAATACTGATGAGAGATCACCCTGACACCTGCATCAAGGCACACCTGTTCGGTATTATCAGTAGAGCCGTCATTGACGACAATAATTTCGTCAATACAGGTGATTGTTTTTAATTTGGGTAGAAAGGACGCCAAAGGTCCGGCTTCATTTTTTGCAGGTATTACGACACTGATCGTCTGAGTCATCAAATGTGATTCCCGAAAGTCCTGGGCGAAAAAAGTCCGTTATGTCATAGCGAATTGTACCAGTCTGTCAAACCGGTTTCGTCTAATATATCCCGACGCGCCTGATTATTTCGATAGCACGATGCCGCTGATTTTTCGTCACAATACTCTTTAACACTCGCTAAAAATGATTTAGCCTTGGCCCAATCGCCTATGCGCGAATACATCTGCACCAAAGCAAGCTTTACATCGACCCTGAAACCACTGGTGCTGTCAGCTTTCTCCATAAAATAGATGGCTTCCGGGAAATTCTGTACCAAAGCCATCGCTTTGCCGGCAAGAATATACAAGTGCGGGCGAATACCTATAAATCGCTCGTTTTGAAGCAATCCGGTGAGCGACTCTACTATCAAACTATACCCTTGAGAAGTGCATTTTCCCTGCTCTACCAAGCTCAACAAGCCGTTTAATAAATTGATGGTTTCCTTATTGAATGTGGCTTTTGCAGCCGTTGTCCGGACACGATCCAAGCTCGGGAGTGCAACTTGCTCATTGCGACAATTCAGTTCTATCCACAATAAAGGTTTCGATAAATCCTCGGGAAAATAATCAATTGTGGCATCATAAAAAGCAGCAAGGGAATCCAAAACGCCCGCTTGAAACATTGTCTTGGCTAAATGCCCATGGGCTCTGTGAGAGTGTGGGTTCTGCTCATACCATTTCACGGCCTGAGCTTTGGGATCCCCCCATAAGCTGCTTTGTTGATGAGCAACGTAAGCCGCATTAATAAGCCATAGCGCAGACAGAAGCAGTAACGGCATTTTTAAACCTGACCACTTCTGGAGAAGGCTCTTGACTACACCGACTAGCGCCATTGCCATGCCAAACATGGGAAGGTAATTCCGGTGCTCAAAGTAAAGCTCAAGCGAAAGAAATGAAGATTCAAGAATATGGCCAGCAAAAAAGAACAGGATACCTCCTGCAACCAGTGGTGCTGTCCTTCTTAAAAGAAATCCCGCTGCAATCAGACCACATACAACAAGAAATCCGAACGCCGACATCCCAAACGATTCCGAGATCTCATAGTTTTCATAGAAAAGAAAATACGAGTCCGGCATAGGTAGCACAATGCCAAATAAATAGTCCTTCAACACATTCAATTGCGTTAACAAACGCTCGCCAAGAGTAAAATCCCTGGTCAAATAAGAAGTAACCAGGAATTTCTCCCAACGAAACCCTATATAAGCGATGAATGCGAGGATCGGCAAGTACAGCGCCAAAGATCGCTCCCATAACGGAATCTTACCAAGATGAGCGCGAAGAACGGTAAGGGACAGAGCTCCAATCAAAAGAGGAAGAAGAATGGCGTTTTCCTTGGAAAAAACACCCAACAACAAGCAACAGCCATAACAGAAAAACATCGCATAGCGCATTAATCTCTGATTGGGAAAGTCTGCTGCTTTAATATAGAAAAGAATCCCGGCAAAACTCCAAAATGCTGACAGCAAAGCCATACGCTGAATAACGTAGTGCACACTTGAAGCCTGAATCGGGTTAATCAGCCAGAGCAAAGCCACCAAAAACGCAAGAACATGGATGCGTGGATTTTTACTAGCGTCTGAATTGAATGAAATCGATCTATAGGAGATAACAACAGATATGGAATAAACGAGCAGACCATTCGCTATATGAATCGCCAGATTTACAAACTTGAACCAGTAGGCCTCGGGCCAACTATTTGCCTGAATAGCGTATGTTAAATAAGCAAAAGGACGGCCGGAAGGTCCTCCTCCTCCAGCGAGAACAAAATCCTGAATGTTCAAGACACCGGCTTTTACTTCGGCGAGGCGAGACAGGTGAAGAATATCGTCAAGCAGAAAACTGCCATCCAATCCGGGAAGATAGATTATGAACGCTGCGAGAACTAAACAGGCAGGTAAAAAAACAAAGTTAAAAAAATGCTTGTGAGACTCAGAAGTAATGTGGTGTTTCACACGAACCTAAATATTGTTGTATCCCTGCTACCGACACGAGGTAGGTAGATAATTGTATTCTGTTGAAGTGTAAACACTGGAAACCGACCCGGCCAAACCACACTGCCAATCGGTTAAATCAGAATTAGCGGCAATGGCATAGGTTTGGTTAGCAATATTGACGCTCACTCCAAGCGGCTTAAAGGTTGCCCGGATTACGACGTTGGTTGACGTGGAAATGATCGTGATATCACTGACAAATTTCCCTTCAGTGGTTACCCCGATCTCTGAAGTCGATGGAATTCTACCGTTATTTCCGTAAAATTCTGCTAATGGTGTTTTAGCCGCTGAAACCAGTGTGACTGCTTCGGAAACCTGACTTTTAGCAATGTAATCCAGATAGGAGGGTATGCCCACTGCCGCTACCATTCCCAGAATAGCAACCACAATCATCAGCTCCATCAGAGTAAAACCTTTTTCTTCAAGCTGTTGCATGGTGATTACCTCGTTTGCTTTTACAAAAAAACCCGCCTCACAGGACGGGTTTTTCAGGATTACGCTATGTAATTCCCGGATTACTTACAAGACGATGGCAAGTATTGTGCGGCGATGTTAGTGTTTGCAGCAGATGCTACTCGAGCTGCAGCTGAGCCACCAGTGGAAGATGAGCCACACGCCCACTGACCTGCATCCGACAAAAGAGTCGCGATAGCAAAGGTACCGCCCTGGATGTTTGCGTTAACACCGGCGTTCGCCATCGTCGCCTGAACAACAATTGCGGTCGATGTTTCAAAAATCGTTATCGACGCTACATATTTACCGGAAGTCGCCGCACCGATCTCACCAGTCGAAGGCGTTCGACCCTGACTTTGAACAAATTCCGCCAGCGTTGCTTTAACACCTGCAGTCAGGTTGACCGCTTCAGTTACTTGCGAACGAGCAATGTAGTCTTGATATGCGGGAATGGCTACCGCTGCCAAAATACCGATAATCGCAACAACGATCATCAATTCAATCAACGTAAAACCTTTTTGAACTTGCTTCTTAATTGACATGTTTTAAATCTCCTGATTTGAAAGGTACGACCGCTTCGTTGCTACTTCAATTACCGCATCAAGCGTGCCTGACTTAACGATAGCAGAGGTCATGCCAAGTACAATATTTTTTTATTTCTTCTTTATATTCATAACCTTAGAAAGCTTCCCCTAACATTCTTCTGGTTTTCAATGTGAGCATGTAACTTTCGCATTCTGCTCATAACTGACAAAATTTGTCAGTCTTGGCCTCATTACGTCGAACTGGTTTTCATGAAATCAATAAGCAAACGCAAATTCTTTTAAAAATCCAAAACTTCACTACAATCAATAAAGATATCCTCCTGCAAATACGTTAATTCCCATGGCAGCATCAGATCACGTAACACTAACGGGCCTTGCCCGAAAATTTGTAATGGACCACATCATTGATGAAGAGTCCGCGAAGAAAGCGCAAACCCACGCCAAAGACAATAAAGTGTCGCTAGTGACTCATTTGGTCACCAACAACATGGCTGACCCTAAAGCCCTGGCCTTCTCTGCGGCACAAGAGTTTGGCGTTCCTGTAATGGACCTCAGCGCTTTTCTTTCAGATTCACTTCCCGAGAAGATTGTTGATGAGAAGCTGGTCAGAAAACACCGCATTCTTCCTTTATACGTGAGAGGCAATCGCCTTTTTATTGCTGTATCGGATCCAACAAACATTCAGGCTCAGGACGAAATCAAATTCCATACTGGCATGAGTGTCGACTCAGTCCTTGTGGAAGATGACAAACTCGCCGCCACTATTGAAAAATATCTGGATTCGCAAGATACCACCATGGGCGATCTGGATGATGCGGACCTGGAAGGTATCGATGTCGAACAGGATGATGATAAGGACACCGATGTCTCAGCCAGTGATGCCGACGACGCCCCTATCGTCAAATTTGTCAATAAGATGCTGCTGGACGCCATCAAAGGCGGCGCTTCGGATTTGCACTTTGAGCCCTATGAAAAAACCTATCGGGTGCGTTACCGTACAGACGGCATCCTGCATGAAGTCAGCAAACCCTCCATCAAGCTCGCTCCCAAAATTGCCGCACGTTTGAAAGTCATGTCTCAGCTCGATATATCTGAGCGACGCGTTCCTCAGGATGGCCGGATAAAAATGAAGCTATCCAAGACCAAGGCCATCGACTTTCGCGTAAACACTCTACCTACTTTGTGGGGTGAAAAAATTGTACTGCGGATTCTTGACCCCAGCAGCGCGAAAATGGGTATCGATGCACTTGGCTACGAAGATGAGCAAAAAGAGCTGTATATGGATGCCCTTGGACAACCTCAAGGTATGATCCTGGTAACGGGACCAACCGGTAGTGGTAAAACCGTCTCGCTTTATACCGGGCTGAATATTCTTAACACCCCCGAGCGGAATATATCTACTGCCGAGGATCCTGTGGAGATCAACCTGGAAGGCATTAACCAGGTAAACGTGAATACCAAAGTGGGCCTGGGCTTTGCTGAAGCGCTTCGATCCTTCCTCCGCCAGGATCCGGATATTGTCATGGTAGGTGAGATTCGGGACCTGGAAACAGCCTCTATTGCCATTAAGGCAGCACAAACCGGTCACTTGGTATTGTCCACCCTGCACACCAACAGCGCTCCCGAAACATTAACGCGTTTAATGAATATGGGTGTGCCTGCATTCAATATTGCTACTTCGGTTAGCCTGATCATTGCCCAGCGTCTGGCGCGTCGGCTTTGCAGCAGCTGTAAAGAAGCTTATGAGCTGCCAAAAGACGTTCTGGAGAAGGAAGGGTTCACAAAAGAACAAATTGAAACAGGCATTACTTTGTATCGACCGAAGGGTTGCGATAAATGTAATAACGGTTACAAGGGCCGTGTTGGTATTTATGAAGTGGTTAAAATTACACCGGAAATATCGGAATTGATTATGGCGGAAGCGACCTCACTGGAGATTGCTAAAGCGGCTGACAAAGCAGGATTCAATAATCTCAGGAAGTCTGCCTTGCTAAAAGCAATTGAAGGCGTCACCAGCCTGGAAGAAGTCGAACGGGTAACGAAGGACTAAGGTAGATACGGTATGGCAACAAAAGCAGAAAAACTGGCAAATTTTGACTGGGAAGGTACCGATCGTAAGGGCAATAAAACCAAGGGAAGTACATCGGGCTCCAGTGCGGCCCTGGTTAAAGCCCAGTTGCGAAAACAAGGCATCACACCAACCAAAGTACGAAAACAGGCCATATCTATCGGTGGACCCAAAAAGAAGAAAATTACGCCCTTCGATATCGCTGTATTTACCCGCCAAATGGCGACTATGATGAAAGCCGGTGTCCCCCTTATTCAGTCCTTTGATATTGTGGCAGACGGCTTGGAAAACCCCAGTTTGCGAGAGCTCGTACTAGACATTAAAAACGATGTGGCAGCAGGTAACAATTTTGCTGGCGCCCTCAAAAAGCACCCCAAGTATTTCGACGATCTGTTCTGCAATTTGGTGGATTCGGGTGAAAAATCCGGTGCATTGGAAACCATGCTGGATCGCGTTGCCAACTACCTGGAAAAGACTGAAACGCTGAAGAAAAAAGTCAAAAAGGCCATGACTTATCCGATCTCCGTCATTGTCGTGGCCTTGATTGTGACTACAATTCTTCTGATCAAGGTAGTTCCACAGTTTCAAGACATGTTTGAAGGTTTTGGTGCCGAGCTGCCAGTTTTCACCCAATTTGTGGTGGGCATATCAGAATGGATGCAGGAATGGTGGCTGATCATGCTCCTCGGTATTGTCGCAGCAGTCTTCGTTTTTAAGGAAGTGAAACGACGTTCTGAAGCGTTCAGAGACGCCCTGGATAAGTTTATGCTGAAGATCCCCATTGTAGGCGACATCATCGACAAATCCTCTGTCGCCCGCTTCGCACGCGTACTATCCACAACCTTCGCTGCCGGTGTTCCGTTAGTCGACGCCCTGGATTCTGTAGCAGGTGCGACAGGGAACGTCGTATACAGAGAAGCGGTTTACAGAATTCGAGATGATGTATCCAGCGGTACCCAGCTTCAGTTTTCGATGAAATCAACCGGTGTTTTCCCTGTGATGGCCGTGCAAATGGTATCAATCGGTGAGGAATCCGGCGCCTTGGATTCCATGCTCGATAAAGTCGCCGAACATTATGAAGAAGAGGTCGACAATCTGGTTGATAATATGACGACCCTGATGGAGCCCATGATTATGGCCGTTCTCGGCGTCCTGGTCGGCGGTCTTATTGTTGCCATGTACCTGCCTATCTTCCAAATGGGTCAGGTTGTTTAAGACGCCCAAAACCTCTGATTAGGCCTGCTGCATTGCCGGCCTAATCAACAAGCCCTGCTCTAATTTTTCTTCCCATTCGAACTAAAATACTATGCAAGATCTTGTCACTGTACTGAGTGAAAACACACTGCTCCTTTCGATCGTCACCGCCATTCTTGGCTTGCTCGTGGGCAGCTTTCTTAACGTCGTGATCCTTCGCCTACCCAAGATGCTTGAGCAGGATTGGAAACATCAATGCGCTTTGCTACTGGAACAAAAACCGGAAGAAGCTGAAGAGATCACTCTGTCCAAACCCAACTCCACCTGCGCTCACTGCGGGCATGCAATCAAACCCTGGGAAAACATTCCTGTCCTCAGTTATCTGTTTTTAAGGGGCAAGTGCAGCCAATGCGGAACAGGCATATCCATACGCTATCCGATCATAGAGATGGCCTCCGCCATATTAGCAGTGATCGTTGTAAGCCATTTCGGCTTCAGCTGGAGCGCAGGGGCTGCCCTGCTGCTTACCTGGTCACTCATTGCTCTGACGATGATTGACGCCGACACCCAACTACTACCGGACAGCATGACACTCCCGCTGCTCTGGCTGGGGCTGATTGCTAACTATTTTGGCCTTTTTACTTCACTGGAGTCCGCGCTGTGGGGAGCCATTGCCGGTTACATGAGCCTTTGGACTGTCTATCAGCTTTTCAAACTTCTGACAGGCAAGGAAGGTATGGGATTTGGAGACTTCAAACTGCTTGGCGCACTCGGAGCATGGATGGGCTGGCAAATGATCCCCCTGATCATTTTGCTCTCCTCTGTCGTAGGTGCTGCTATTGGCATCGGTATGATTCTAATCCGAGGCAAGGACCGCAATATCCCCATTCCCTTCGGCCCCTATCTGGCCATAGCAGGCTGGATCGCCCTTATTTTCGGACATCAGATTGTTGCGCTTTGGCTCGGCCAAGCCACATAGATTCAGGTTGATTTTCAGATGTTTAAAGTGGGTCTAACCGGTGGTATCGGCAGTGGTAAGTCAGCAACATCTGACACCTTTGCATCCCTGGGTGTTCATGTGGTTGATGCAGATATCGTCGCGCGGGAAGTTGTGGAGCCCGGTACGACCGCGCTAAAAGCTATCGAAGAGCATTTTGGTGTCAGTATCCTGGAGTCAGATGGCGGCCTTGATCGCAAAGCACTGCGCCAGATCATTTTCTCAGACCCGACTGAGAAAGACTGGCTTGAGAGACTCCTGCATCCGATCATTCGGGATGAAATAATCCGCCAGCTTAATGAGGCGCATTCAGCCTATTCAATTCTTGTTTCGCCCCTACTGTTCGAAACCGATCAACACCTGCTGGTCGATCGAAGCCTTTTGATTGATGTTCCTGAAGCACTGCAACTGGAGCGAGCCGCCAAACGTGATGACAGCACAGCGGCAGATATCCGGAAAATCATGGATTCTCAAATGCCGCGTCTTCAGAAGCTTGAAAAAGCTGACGATATTATTTGTAATGACGCTTCTTTAGAGGTGTTGCGGGAACGGATCAAACAACTGCACCAGCAATACCTGCAACTTTCTGATTCTATCTAAAAACAGGATATGCCCTTCCATGAAGGTCTCTTGCCCGAATTGCCAAAAGAAAATTGAATGGTGTGATCGCTACCCGGAACGCCCTTTCTGCAGTGAACGCTGCAAACAAATTGATCTGGGTGCCTGGGCCAGTGAAAGCTATCGCATACCTGTCGAGCCCGCAGATCAATGGAGCGAGTCCGACGATACAGCTGACCCCGGGCAAAACTCCTACTCTCTTCAGTAACCGGCAATTCAACTGACGTCAAAACGAGGCATTGATTGTGAGTCATTGTATTTTCTGTCAGATCGCCGAGGGTAAGGAACCTGCCAGCATCGTCTTTGAAGACGAGGACTTTATTGCGTTTATGGATGCCTACCCCCTGACAAAGGGTCACTGTCTGGTGATTCCCAAGGCTCACGTCATGCGTTTGCATGAGCTCAAGGCGAAGGATCGAGCCAAACTATTCAACATTGGTCACCGCATCGTCGAAGCACAAAAAAAATCAGGCTGGGGCACCAACGGTACCAACCTATTGCTTAACGATGGCCAGGATGCAAACCAGACGGTGCCTCATCTGCATTTGCATTTGATCCCACGCAGTTCAGGCGACCTCTTTCGGGCCATTCCAAAACTGATGCTCCATATTACCGGGATATTTGGCTTGAAAACTTCGCGGAAAACCCTGGATTCCCAGGCTCGCTGCATTGTCGAAAACCTTCAGTAAGCCTGTCCAATATATGTGATGCCGCGAACGTATTTCACAGCCTCCGCCACAGCCCTGCGTCGTCACCAGCATGCCAAACAGTAACAAAGTAGAAATTGAACCAATTGGCTATCTAAAAAGCCCCTTCACAGAGAAATTCGGTTTACCCCGGCAAAGCGGCCTGATTACATCCGCCTCCAGCTATATCCATTTTATTTCTCCTTACGATCAAGCTGATGCCTTTAGGGGTCTGGAACAGTGCAGCCATCTGTGGTTGATTTTTCAATTTCATCAAAATGCCTACGACAACTGGAAGCCTCTGGTACGCCCGCCAAGATTGGGCGGTAACGAAAAGCTTGGCGTTTACGCGACGCGCTCGTCTTTTCGTCCAAATGGTCTGGGCATGTCCCAAGTCGCTTTGAAGCAAGTACATCGGCAAGGCAATAGTTGTTATCTCGAAATCAGCTGCCCGGATATGGTCGATGGCACACCCATTTTTGATATCAAGCCCTACCTGACTTACAGCGACAACAATGACAGAGCCTCAACAGCCTGGGCTGCCTCCGCCCCGGAACCCACACTGGAAATTGAGTTTTCCGAACAGTCATTGATTGATTTGGCTGCACTCCCGGAAAAAGAGTATCCCAAGCTGAAAGCACTGATAGAAGAGTCCCTGAGTTACGACCCCCGCCCAGCCTATCAACGCAGCCGGGAAGAACGTGTCTACGGTTTCAGATTGTGGGATGTGAATATTGTCTGGCAGGTAAAAGACGACCGCGCTGTCGTTATGCGAGTCGAAAAACAGGACAAGAGGTAGTCTCAAACATCACTGATGTTAGGGAAATCTTTGGCGTACTTGTTAATCCATTCAAGTGCCGCATGCTCACCATCCAGTTCGCGTCCCTCCACTTCTTTTACCCAAAGGCGATAGTGCTCGATATGACAGATCTGCTCTACCATACGTGCGGTGTAGGCGTCTTGCTCGGAGATAAATTCAATACCCGCTTCATATCGATCAGGCCTTGCCAGGCACCAGATCACCCGGGCTTCTGCTTCAAACGGCGGATTAACGATAGGAATACTAATTTTAACGACCGAACCTACCGCGAGCTTACGCGTGGAGCTAAAACTCAGACCACCCAGGCTAACATCCTGGGCAAGCGTCTGTTCTGCTGGCGCATCAGAGACTGGCGAAAATTCGATGGGGACATCGGCGGGATGACGAATGTAGGCTCTCATTTTTTCTCATTAATACTGATTACTGCACATCACATGCGCGACTCGCTGAACGTGAGCAAATGTTACTGCATGTAATCAACTATCTTAGTTGATGTATCGCTCCAACACCATTTCCAGTTGCTTTAGTTTGAAGGGTTTTGTGACAAACTCATCCATCCCCACCTGAAAACATCGATCCGCCTCCCCTTCGATGGCGTGAGCCGTTAACGCAATAATCGGTGTTCGACTATCAAGCTTTCGGGTTTTCTCAATCTCGCGAATAATCTGCGTGGTTTCGTAACCATCCATGTCAGGCATCAGGCAGTCCATAAATATCAGGTCATAGCGATTGGCCTTGAATAGTTCGATGGCCTCAAAACCGTTGGTTGCAACATCCACATGAAATCCTTTCTTCTCCAACAGACGTGTCGCCAGTTGCTGATTAACCATGTTGTCTTCTACCACCAGCACACTCCCCATATGACTGGCTTCACTGGGTGCAGCCTCTGGTGTTTGCTCGATGGCATCCTGGATGGTGTAGCGGGTTACCAGCCGCGACATGGATGACTCGCCGGATTTACGTTCTTCGTAAACCTGACACATGACTTCGCGTAAATATGGATCACGTTGTTGCTTGCTTAAAAATCCGTTCGCGCCAGCCAGGAAGAAGCCCTCTCCATCACCCAGCTGCGGGTTCGAACACAGAATCACTATGCTCATCTGGTTGGGGACAATCTCTCGAATACGTCTACACGCCTCAATTCCGGCTAGATCCTGAAGCAAGTCATCACAGAGCACAAGATTTACTCCGCCTTGGTCAATCTCGTTTTGACGTAACAACTCAATTGCATCACTCGCAGTGCTGACGGCACGAAACTCAACCCCCCATTCCTGCAATAGTTCCAGCGTGATTTTTCGGCTGACTTCATAAGAATCAATCACGAGCACCCGCAATTCAGCCAGATTCTCCAGTTTGATGGGACTGGTACTCGCAGTGGATCTAACCGTCGGAAGCGTCAGTTTGAACCATGCCGTTGAGCCTTTTTCAGGTTCACCGTCAAAGCCCAGCTCCGCTTCCATCAATTCCGCCAACTGATAGCAGACATCCATTCCCACACTGCGCCGATCTCGAAGCTCCAGCGCGAATGGCGATACGCCCAGCGAGGCAAGCTGATTGTCTGATCGAATCCGTTTTTCCGGTTCAGTACCCGTATCTTCGATGGAAATCTGCAAGGTGCTGTCAAACTCTGATGCCTGCAGGCTCTCAAGATTGACCAGCACATGCCCTCTTTCAGTGTGCTGAATCGCATTCGATACGAGATTGATCAGGATCTGCCGAATGCGCACCGGATCACCGCGGAGAAGCGGAGGCACATCAGGGCTAATACGTGTCTCGAAGCGCAGGCCTTTAGCCTCGGCACGCTTCCTTAACAGAGCCGCTACGCCGGAAACCAACGTACGGAAACTGAAAGGTATATTGGAGATGTGAAGATCACCCGATTCTATTCGCGACAAATCCAGTACATCATTGACAACATGCAGCAGGGATTCGATCGATACCTGTATCGTCTGCGCGTATTCCTTCTGCTCATCGTCAAGTCTGGATTCCATCAGCAAGGTCGAAAAGCCCAACAATCCGTTCATGGATGTGCGCAGCTCGTGACTCATTTTTGCCAGGAACTGGCTTTTCATTTCGCTTTGGCGCCTCGCACTTTCCTTTTCCACCCTGTTTTCTCTCGCGCTCTGTTCCGCCAGCAATGCTTTACCTTCGAGCTCATCTCTTAACTCCAGAACGACTTGCCATAACTTGGACAGTTCGGTCTGCTCACTTTCAATCCGCGAGCGATTCGACTCATCAAAATTGCGACGACGAATGTGATCTACGAACAGACGGGCCCGGCGAACGATCAGCAGATACCCAAGGAACAAAGCGAGCATAGCGCTTGCTGCCAGAATACCGACAATAAGCAAAAACAGACCGAGTGCGCGCGATGTATGGTGGGCATGAAGACCATCAAGGCCCTGTCTCAAACCCAGCTCTCCCAACCAGAACTTCTGCATGGGATTGGCTTCCAGTGCCCGTACCGGGAAATTCTGCGCATGCCAGTGATTTAGGTTTTGAGGATCAGATAGAACTACCATGTCTCCAGACGCTTCCATGAGGCGCCAGGTACGGACATCATCAAAAAAGTTATACCTTTCGCAGGCATCATTGATCTGCCCGAGCGTTATGGCCAGCCGTTCTCTATTCTGATCCTGAATCGCCTGGCTCAGAGCAGCTTGGCTGCTGTCCACCCGGTTTTCCAAGCATGAAATCAATTGATTACGGTCTTCATAATAGGAATAAAAAGCAGACGCCGTCACAGCCAATGCTGCCAGCGCCGCTCCAAAGCAAAAACTGAAAAAACAAACCCTAAGCAACAAGGGGGCCTGTCGAATCTGGCTGAAAAAACTAGGATGATTCAAAAGCGCTGTGTTTCCTGTCAGGTATGTATGAGCATGGAGAAAAAGCTTGAGTGGCCGAGTCAGGTTCCTATCGATGATCCGGGCGTCTACGTTAGCAAAAATCAGATGCGGGCACCACGCGCATGTAATGGCTAGAACCGCTGACTGATTAAATGCCGACAATTACCCAGCGGTAATTCCCACGACCTATCAGCTCATGCTAATCTTCTTTTCCATCAAGCAGGCAAGCGGAAGCAGCTGTATTCCCAGTCCCTAAATGTTTGACGCTGGCTATCGACAAAGTCCATCAGACTCCATCATCCAATCAAATCAGAGGCCTGGTTGTTTCGTGATCATTCGCACCGCCGGAATCGTGCTGTTCTTCCTGGCGTCACAACTGTGTCAGGCTGGTTCCGTATTCAATGCCCGTCCCATTGTTGTCGAAAATAAAAGCCCGATTATCCATCTGCTTGGTCTGGTTCGGCCAGAACGCTTTACGCAAGTCCCGACGGGCGCTGTTCACTGGCAGAGCCAGCTCGATATCGCCAATTATCTCAGCCGCACGAACAAGGCAAACGAATACCTGTTTATCGATGGCGAAACCTGGACATGGTCTCAACAGCTGCGGATCAAACTGGAAAACGGCTACTGGGCAGGATTCACGCTACCCTTGTTAGGACACGGACGGGGTGTTTTTGATCGCAGTATCTATTATTTCCACGATGTACTGCAGCTACCCCAGAATGGCAGGACCAATGATGATCATGACCAGATCGACTGGCGTTTACGTAAAGACGGTCAAACTCTCATTAACCTGAACGGCAGTTCCAGTGATATTGGCGATGCAAAGGTGCACGCCGGCTGGCAGGATTCATCAGCAAGGCACTGGCTGATACAGCTCAAACTGCCTACCGGAGACTTCGAGGAACAAAGTGGCAGCGAATCCTTCGACTTTGGCATCAGTGCTCTGAAAGAAAATCCAGACTGGCTGCGACACCGTGACTGGCTGACAAGCACCCCTCTGGCGTTTTGGTATGGGGCAGGTATCACCTATCTAAGTCATATAGACGATCTGGACGCGATGGATCAATATCCTTTCGTCGCCACCTTTCGAACCGGCCTGGCATGGCGTGTGTTTGACCACTGGCAGCTCAAAACACAACTGGATACCAACACACCCGTTTTTAACAGCAATATCCGTGAATTGGGCTGGATGCCTGTTCAATTCAGTTTTGCGACGTCGCATAATATCGCTCATGCAACAACTCTGGAATTCAGCTTTATTGAGGACTTACGTCCCCGGGTAACGCCTGACATTATTTTTGGCCTGACCTTCAGGCATCTTTTCAACTGATTTTACCGAGGTTTCTTCTGACAATGTTCCGAACTACAACGCTTCTCCTTTCTGCGTTATTGCTTCCCGTGCTAAGTACATCAATCACTGCCAACGAGTTGGATCTTCGTATCAGTGATGATTCCGTTCACGCAAATTTTGCCGTCACAGACAGCTATTCCAGCGGCACGTTTGGAATGGGCTATTTTTACAAGGACGAAGACGAAGCCATCAATGTGATCAATCTGGATGTGCACACCAAGGGACAGACAGCGATAGGCAACATGCCAACAACGGTTGGTCTGGGTATACAGGGCACCTACTTCAAGGAGGATCATTTTAAGGGATCGGCAGCAGCCGTTGGCGGTTCAGTGCGTATCAATGTTCCCTCAGCGCCTGGCGTATCACTTGAAACTGAAGCCCACTATGCCCCTAACGTACTGTCTTTTGGCGACTCCGATAGCTTCGCACGTCTGCGCCTACAGGGTAACTACCGCATTATTCAAAGTGCCGACATTTCCCTTGGTTACCGCTACCTCCGAGCTGGCATCGAAGACGGTGGCCACCGCACATTTGAAAGCGGTGCCTTCATTGGTATGAAACTGAAATTCTAGGAAAGGTTCGGATAGATTGAAACAGCAGCAGATAGCGCGATAACGGCGGAAGCGCTATCTGCTCAACACTGCAAAAGCACTCACCAGTGATTGCTCATCAGACAAGCTGATGTGAATAGAACAGGCTCCTAGAGCATGCATTTTCTCCGCTGCGCCGCCTGACAGAATCGCCAGAGGCTGACCACTTGGCAGTCGATCAAGTGAAATATCTCGCCAGGTGACCCCTTCTGAAAACCCTGTACCGAGTGCTTTTGCCACCGCTTCTTTCGCAGCAAAACATTTGGCCAGATAATTGGCTTGACGACTATGCGCGCTGAAACGCTGAAACTCGATATCAGATAAAAGACGCCTGGCCAGACGCTCACCACGTCGCGCCAGCATCGCTTCAATGCGCCCGATATCAACCAGATCGGTTCCAACACCAATCACTGACATCAGAGGCTCGCGCGGTAGATCAGATTGCGCATTTCGGTGACGGCCTCTTTCAATCCGGTAAACAGCGCACGCGCTATAATACTGTGACCGATATTCAGCTCATTGATACCCTCAATCGCGGCAATCGCCTGTGTATTGTGGTAGTGAAGGCCATGCCCGGCATTAACAATAAGATCATGCTTCAGGCCGTGTTCGACGCCTCGAATCACCCGATCAAGCTCAAGAGTTTGCTGCGACTCATTCTCCGCATCCGCATAGTGGCCGGTATGGATTTCAATAGCAGGCGCTCCACAGCGCACCGCAGCATCAATTTGATAGGGATCGGGATCAATAAACAGGGACACCTCGATCCCGGCATCAGCCAGGCGTGCGCAGGCGTCCTGAACCCGAGCCTCGTGTGAACAGACATCAAGTCCACCTTCGGTGGTCAGTTCTTCGCGTTTTTCAGGCACCAGACAACAATGCTCGGGCTTAACCTTAAGCGCAAATTCCACCATCGCGTCTGTTACCGCCATTTCAAGATTCATGCGCGTCTGCAAGGTTTCTTTCATAAGCAATACATCGCGATCCTGAATGTGGCGCCGGTCTTCGCGGGGATGAATCGTGATACCATCTGCTCCTGCCTCTTCGGCCAGCAGCGCCGCCTGCAGCGGATCCGGATATCTTGTTCCGCGCGCTTCACGCAAGGTTGCTACGTGATCGACATTGACACCCAATAATACACCTTGCTTCACTCTTCACCTCTTCCAGTTTGGCCCATGAGTTGGCGCATCATCGCTCGACTGTTCAAAGTTCGCCCCTGCAAGGCTTCGTCAATGAGGACACGCATTAGCTGTTTGAGTTGGCGACGATAAGGCGTATATGAGCTTTCCTCATCCGAGCCATCCTCGTCAGCACCAAAATTTTCACTGCTGCCATCGCATACCTGTTCGGCACACCACTGCAGCGTTGCGGCATCGTATGGGCCATTTTCCTCAGGTAGAAAACCATCACCTGGCACATATTGATAGCATGTCGAAAATGAGACCGGTGAACCGGAAACGGTATACTCAAAATCGGGAGCCAAGCCCAGAGAACGCAACAAAGTCAGCTCAAAGCGACGCAGAATCCATTCTATATCTCTATCCCTTGTAAAGCCTTCAAGCGCGGCGACGTAGGCGTAAAATACGTCCTCATGATTGTCCTGTTCGGCCAGAAGGCGCATCAGCAGTTCATTGAGGTAATAGACGCAATACAGCGATTTGCCCTGTAATGGTAAGGCCGCAGACGGCGCTTCCACCTGGATAAGATTCTTCAAGGTGCCTCGCCCGCTCCAGCTAACCATCAGTGCTTGCGCGATTTGGGCTTTAGCGGCAGGATTGCCTCCACGACTTTTTGAGGAGCTACGCAGGATCCCTGACATACGTCCATGGTGCATGGTGAACAAATCGACGATGAATCGACTCTCACCATAGGGCCTGCGGTGCAAAACGTAACATGGCTCATTGTCCACTCGCGCGCTCATCAGAGTGCCCGCGCCTATTCGTCCCGATAACCCAGACTGCGCAAGGCGCGTTCATCATCGGACCAGCCGCGCTTCACTTTTACCCATAAATTAAGCATCACCTTGCTGCCGAACATTCGTTCCATTTCTTTCCGCGCATCGCGACCGATGATCTTGATTTGCTCGCCCTTGTCGCCGATAACTATCTTTTTCTGCCCGGGCCGTTCCACCAGAATCAGCGCAGAGATATGCAGTACCTTACCCTGCTGTTTGAACTCTTCGATTTCTACTGTGACGGAATAAGGTAACTCTTCCCCCAGTTGCCGCATGATCTTCTCCCGCACCAGCTCCGATGCAAGAAAACGCTGACTGCGATCAGTAATCTGATCCTCAGGAAAAAAATGGATACTTTCAGGAAGATAACGACTGATGATGGCCTCGAGTTTTTCCACGTTATGGCCTTGTTTGGCAGAGAGTGGCACAATTTCATCAAAACTGTGCTTCGAGGCCAACCACTCCAGATGCGGAAGCAAGGCGTCTTTATCCTTCGCCCGATCTACCTTATTCACAGCGAGAATAACCGGAGCTCGTGCCTTCTTCACCTTCTCAAGTACCCATTCGTCTTCATCGGTCCAGCGGGTACGATCCACGAGAAACACTATCAGATCTACATCCTGCAAAGAGCTGGATGCCGCCTTGTTCATATAACGGTTGATTGCCTTGTGTTCTTTGAGGTGTAGTCCCGGCGTATCGACATAGACGACCTGATTGGGACCTTCTGTTTTAATTCCGTGAATCTGGTGCCGCGTGGTTTGAGGTCGTCGCGAGGTAATACTCAGCTTCTGGCCGAGAATATGGTTAAGCAAAGTGGATTTACCAACATTGGGACGACCAACAATCGCAACATAACCACAATGACTTGGCTCTCCTTTACCTGCTGAACCTGCTGACATACCGGCAGACTGAAGCATCGCATCCAATGATGGATCATCATCCTGAATCACTTTTCCGCCTCCAGCAAAGCCAAGGCTTTGCTTGCTGCGCGTTGCTCTGCCACTCGGCGACTGCTGCCTTCCGCAGTGGAGCTCACATTCATTTCGGCGATGTCACACTGGACGTAAAAGGTCTGGTTGTGAGCCTCACCTTTCACATCTGTGACAGAGTAGTCTGGAAGCGCTTTACGCATAGCCTGTAAATATTCCTGCAATCGGGTTTTCGGATCTTTTTCGGTATCGGTTAAGGTTAGATCTTCTAGACGGTCGGCATACCATTCCAGCACCACCTGGCGACAACGATCATGTGAGCTATCGAGATAGATTGCGCCAATAATCGACTCGACAGCATCGGCCAATATGGACTCTCGTCGGAAACCTCCGCTTTTTAACTCACCGGGGCCCAGATTCAGGTGATCTCCCAGCTCAAATGCCTTGCCTATCTCTGCCAGAGTCACACCTTTTACCAGGCGGGCACGCAAACGACTGAGCTGCCCCTCTTTGGCTTTGGGAAAGCGTTGGTATAGCGCCTCTGCAATTACAAAACTCAATATGGCATCACCCAGAAACTCCAGGCGTTCATTGTTGTCGCCGCGATAGCTTCTATGCGTCAGAGCCAGATCCAATAGTGACTCGTCGGAAAAATGATAGCCAATACGCCGTTCCAGTCGGGTGGGTTCTGTTTTCGTCAACTTGGGTTTTCCGGGGCTTCTTTAATAACACTCAATGCTGGTCAATAGCGCTTTTCAAGACTTTTCTGAAAGCTAACGATGGCATCTACATTGCTGTACATGGGAATTCTCACCTCATAGTCGACGTCAATATAGAGCGTGTCGTCTTCCATCGTGATCTCGACATTATCTTTCATTTTGAAATCACGAACGTTATTTGTAGTCAGACGTTTTTGGAAATTACGTTCGATGTCGTTAACCGACAATTCATCCAAGCCTCTCTCGTCTTCAAACGAATCAACAACCAGCTCAATCTGCCAGTTTTCGTAAAATGCAGGATACAGCTTGAAAGCAATGGTCAGAATGACAGCTGCCATACCCAAAATAACAATGATACTGAGAGCAGAAGCGCCTCGCTGGGAGCGGGACGAATAGGGTTGAAAGCCTTGCATAGGGTCTCCTGATTGGTCATTCAGTCGCCAAAGCACAAGAATTAAACTTCGGTGCCAGAGCGTAAAAAAGATAAAAAATTACGTATCTTCTAAGACTAGTCGGCAAAAGTTGATTACTCAATGCCGCCTACACGGGAGAAACTTGGGAGTGAACCGAACGATGTCCATTGCATCCAGATGGCAAAGGCTCGCCCAACCACCAGATCATCAGGAACGTAGCCCCAGAATCGACTGTCATTGCTGTTGTCCCGATTGTCACCCATCACAAAGTAATGACCAGCAGGCACTACCCATTCACCTTCTGCCTCAAGATTGGGTCGACGTTGGTCTTCATAAAGTCGATGCTTCACACCATTCAGGTTTTCCTCAAATAACTTGAGTGGAGGCAGCGTAGCTACATGTTTTTCTTCGACCAGTTGATTATTGATATAAAGCTGTTTGTCCTGATAACTGATCCGGTCTCCCGGCACACCCACCACTCGCTTGATATAATTGGTTTTCCCGTCTTTCGGAAACTTGAACACCATGATATCGCCGCGCTGGGGTTCACCCAATTCAAGCACTTTGGTCCCTGCCACCGGCAAGCGCAGACCATAACTAAACTTGTTAACCAGAATAAAGTCACCCACTTCCAGAGTAGGCAACATTGATCCCGAAGGAATCTGAAAAGGCTCAATCAGGAACGAGCGCAGCACCAGGACAATTGCCAAAACAGGAAAAAAGGAACGAGAGGTTTCGACGATCCATGGCTCACGCACCATCTCTCCAGATGCTTCGTCCTTTGAATCCACATCCACTGACTCGCCAGCACCATCTTCCGGCAAGGCAGCAAGTCTTCGGGGTTTGAGAAACAGCACGTCACCGAGCCATATCAAGCCACTGGCGAAGGTGAGGACGACCAAAACGAGCGGAAAATCTATATCCATGCCTGTAATCTTTCTCTAATCTTGTCTGTAGGGTTAGGCGGTTATTTGTCGACCTTCAAAACGGCGAGGAAGGCCTCTTGGGGAATTTCGACACTGCCTACCTGCTTCATGCGCTTTTTACCTTCTTTCTGCTTCTGCAGCAGTTTTTTCTTCCGGCTGACGTCACCGCCGTAGCACTTGGCCGTTACGTTTTTCCTCAGAGCTTTCACGGTCTGCCGGGCGACAATCTGACCACCAATCGCAGCCTGAATAGCAACATCGAACATCTGTCTGGGGATCAGTTCTTTCATTTTTTCCGTCAGCATCCGTCCTTTGCTGTGCGCATGATCTTTATGAATAATCAGTGCCAGGGCGTCCACTTTATCCCCATTGATCAACACATCAAGCTTAACCAGTTTGGCCGGTTCAAAGCGGACAAAGTGATAATCCAGCGAAGCGAAACCACGGCTGACGGATTTGACGCGATCAAAGAAGTCCAGAACCACCTCGGCCATGGGCATGTCATACTTCAGCGATACCTGACCACCAAGAAACTGCATATCCTTTTGTACGCCTCGCTTCTCCACACAGAGGCTGATGACATTCCCCAGATAATCCTGTGGAACCAGAATATTGGCTTCGACGATGGGTTCGCGCATTTCTTCAATGGCACCCGGATCAGGCATACGAGAAGGGTTATCAACCTTGATCACATCACCATTGCGCAATTCGATCTCATATACAACTGTCGGCGCAGTTGTCAGCAGATCCAGGTCATACTCTCGCTCCAGCCGCTCCTGGATAATTTCCATATGCAGCATGCCGAGAAAGCCGCAACGAAAACCAAAGCCAAGGGCGTCTGAGGTTTCCGGCTCGTAATGCAGCGAGGCGTCATTCAGAGTGAGTTTTTCAAGTGCTTCGCGAAAGGCTTCGTAGTCATCGGAGCTCACTGGGAACAGTGCTGCGTATACCTGCGGCTGAACTTTCTGGAAACCAGGTAACTGGGGAACATCCTGCGTCTTCGCGTGGGTGATGGTATCGCCCACGGGCGCACCCAGAATCTCCTTGATACCGGCAACGACAAAGCCTACTTCTCCGGCTTTCAGAATTCCGGTTTCACGACGTTTCGGTGTAAACACTCCTACGGAGTCGACTTGCTCAATCTTAGCGGTAGACTTGATGAATACCTTGTCGCCTTTTTTCAGTGTTCCCTGCATGACACGCACGAGGGAAACCACCCCCAGATAATTGTCGAACCAGGAATCGATAATCAATGCCTGAAGATCCGCGTTGATATCCCCTTCGGGTGGCGGCACCACACGAATCAATTCTTCCAGTACCTCTTCGACGCCCATCCCGCTTTTCGCACTACAAGGAACCGCCTCACTGGCATCAATACCGATAATATCTTCTATTTCCTGCTTGACCCGATCCGGATCAGCCTGCGGCAGGTCCATTTTATTCAGTACGGGTAACACCTCGAGGCCCTGCTCGATGGCTGTATAACAATTGGCTACTGACTGGGCTTCGACCCCTTGCCCTGCATCCACCACCAGGAGCGCCCCTTCACAGGCAGCCAGTGATCGGGACACTTCGTAAGAAAAGTCAACGTGCCCGGGGGTATCAATAAAATTCAGTTGGTAGGTCTCGCCATCTTTGGCGGTGTAGTCGAGGGTCACACTCTGGGCCTTGATGGTGATGCCTCGCTCCCTTTCAATATCCATGGAGTCGAGTACCTGTTCCGCCATTTCGCGCTCGGTCAGGCCACCACAAACTTGAATAAAGCGGTCTGCCAGAGTCGATTTACCGTGATCAATGTGCGCGATAATGGAAAAATTGCGGATATGTTTGAGACTACTCACCAGATCATTACACTCAACTAAAAAATGTTGGCCAAACCCAGGCCGTCGTGCCGGGTTGGCTTGGCTCAAAGGCTGAGCATTCTAAAGTATTTGAGAGACCTTTGCGATGGATTTGTCATTCGACGGAGTGCTTGGCCGACTCAAAATTCCTTAGGTATTTGGATAACAGAATCTGGCCATTGAACTCGCCTCCCAAAACCGAGATGAAGGTATACACCCCCACCAGTTTTCGATTTAAAAATACGAATTCCTTGGGCGGAATCTTGAAGTACCGGCTAATCGCCGACTTGGCAGCACGCCGGGCGATACGGCCCGGCAAATCGCTCTCGCGCCAACGATACTCACCTTTTTCATTGAAAGCTGAAGGGGGCACATCAGACTGATCCTTCGAAAGAGGCTCCAGTACGGCGATACAGACTTTACCAAACTCCTCTAGCACCGATCTGGGCCAGGATGACTGCATAAAACGCAAAGCCACTCCACCATCAATGACTCGATCCAGGTCATTACTGTAAGCCGCAGATATCATTTGACACACCGGCCTTATAAAACTGTCCGGATAACGCTGCACTGCACCAAAGTCCAGCAGGACAATCTGATCCTGTCCCGAAACCGGGTCAATTCGTATCCGATAATTGCCGAAGTTTGGATCCGTCTGAATCTCGTGCCACACGAAAAGCTCACTCAAAAACAGGTCCAGGGCAGCTTTGGCCAGTTGATTGCGACGCGACTGTGACAAAGCAGCGACTTCGGAGCTCGAAATATGAACACCTTCCTCAAAGCGCGTCGCCAGAATCTGATCCGAGGAATATTCAAAATACACCTCGGGAACGATAAAGCGGCTATCCTCACGCAACAACTCGGCAAAATGGGCGGTAGTTTTGGCTTCCAGTCGGTAGTTGACCTCCCGGTGCATCATCGCCCTGACTTCCTGAAGCCAGTCATCAAATGCCGGCCCCATTGTCACCAACCGCGCCAACTTGAGAAGCTGGGCCACCGCGTCCAGATCCGAATCAACGGCCAGAGCGACTCCCGGATACTGCACCTTCAGACAAATCCACTCGCCACTGGCCCGAACCCGGGCCTTATGCACCTGGCCCAGCGACGCCGTACCAATTGGCTCCTGTTCGATGTCCAGCTCTGCAAGCTTGGCTTCTCCCAATTCCTGCAGCAAGACTTCGTGGACGATGGGCCAATCCAGAGCCTGAGTCCTGTCCTCAAGAGTATGCAGCGCTTCAGTGACCTCGACGGGCAGAAAATGTTCACCGTATAAGGCCATTACCTGGCCAATTTTGACGACACTACCCTTGAGCTTACCCAGTTCCTCCACCAGAAACTGTGCCTGTTCAGACAGGGCCTGACGCCGCCTTTGCGCTCGATTTTCCTTGCTGCTGAAGAGGCTGGCAGTCATGTGTCCCGCCATGCGGGTTCCCGCCAGCAATCCGGCCTTGGTCAGACTCAAACGTCTTTCAAAACTACCGGTTTTGATGGCAGACAAGTTGGGAAGAGATTTACGCTTATTCGACATGAATATGCTCAGACTGCCGTGAATGAATGCTCAGAATGAATTTGACTAACTGACGGACTCGCCCTTCGCTTGCTTATCGGCGTGATAAGAGGAACGCACCATAGGCCCACTGGCCACATGCTTGAAGCCCATCTTCTTACCCAGCTCCCCCAATGCATCAAACTCTTGTGGCGTTACAAAACGCTCTACCGCGAGATGATCCCTACTGGGCTGCAGATACTGCCCCAAAGTCAGCATATCAACATTATGCGCTCGCAGATCCGCCATAACCTGCTCGACCTCTTCCAGCTCTTCACCGATACCCAGCATCAGTCCGGATTTAGTCAACACACCGGGTGCAACAGCTTTATAATTTTTTAACAGATCCAGAGACCACTGATAATCAGATCCGGGGCGCACTTTTTTATAGAGGGACGGAACGGTTTCCAGGTTGTGATTGAATACGTTTGGAGGTGTATCCTTGAGGATGTCGAGTGCCTTATCCATACGGCCACGAAAATCAGGAACCAGAACCTCAATTTCTATTTCCGGCGCCCGGGCCCGTGTTTCTGCAATACACTGGGCGAAATGTTGAGCTCCACCATCCCGCAAATCATCCCGATCCACCGAGGTAATCACCACGTAACGCAAGCCCATGTCAGCAATGGCGATGGCCAGCTCACGCGGCTCATATTCGTTCAAGGGCTTCGGTCGGCCGTGGGCCACATCGCAAAACGGACATCGACGGGTACAGATATCCCCCATGATCATGAACGTCGCCGTCCCACCACCGAAGCATTCGCCCAGGTTAGGACAGGACGCCTCCTCACAAACCGTATGCAGGCCGTGCTTGCGCAACTTTCCTTTAACTTCATCAATCCTGGGCGTTGCCGGCACCCTAACCCGAATCCAGTCGGGTTTACGGGGCATTTTCTCGGTAGGGATAACTTTGATAGGGATGCGGGCAACTTTTTCGGCACCGCGAAGTTTCTCGCCGGCGATTACGCGTTTGGAAGACTTGGAATCCGACTTGTTTGACTCGGATGAGGGCTTTGAATTCATACGGACTCAGAGAACTCCATGCTAATTTCACTATATCCAAAGGATGATTGAATCGCGGCTGTTAAACGACCAGCCACTTGCTCGAGCGCTTCCGTACCCTCAAAGTCTGACAATTGTACCATTTTGAGTCCTAAATAACCGCAGGGGTTGATCCTTGAAAAAGGTTCCAGATCCATCTCTATATTGAGACTGAGACCATGAAAGGACTTGCCTTTGCGAATTCGAAGCCCCAATGAAGCGATTTTGGCTCCGTCCACATAGACTCCTGGAGCATCCTGGCGGGCCTCGGCTTGCAGGCCATAGAGCGCGAGCGTCTCAATAATGGCTCGCTCGATCCGGGATACCATTTCTCTGGGACCAATCCCGAGACGATCCAGGTCGAACATCAGATAGACTACTAGCTGTCCCGGACCATGGTAGGTAACCTGACCACCACGGTCGACTTTCACCACCGGAATATCGCCGGGCGCCAGCAGGTGCTCATCCTTTCCGGCCTGCCCCTGCGTAAACACTGCTTGATGTTGCAGGACCCAGATTTCGTCATCAGTCTCAGGCGTGCGCTCATCTGTAAAAGTCTGCATCGCTCGCCAGACTGGCTCATAGGCCTGAAGCCCATCCAGCATGCGGACAATCAGCACGGAACCTGTGACAGCAGTGGGTCGATCAGTCTCCGTTGAAGTCACCAGCTCACTCCCTACAACACCATTTTTACGCGACCCGTGGCCATTAAATCCACATGCAGCGCTTTCAACTGCTGCTTGCCGGTCGCACGAATAACAACGCGCACCGAGACAAAGGTACCGTTACGACTCGGATTCAGACGCACGGTTGATTCATCAAGATCAGGCGCATGCTGCTTCACCGTTTCGACAACCAGCGCATGAAAATCATCAGCGTTGTCGCCAATCACCTTGATCGGGTAGTCACAGGGGAACTCAATTTGTGGGGGATCCTGGGGTGTCATACGCATTCGCTCCGCAAGACAGGGTCAATCAGGAGAACAAACCAATAAAAAACAGCTTGATCATATCCCAAATACGCTTGAAGAAACCGCCCTCAGGCACATCATCCAGGGCAACAAGTGGCGCATCGACCACCGTCTCTTCGCCCAATTTGACCATCAGACGACCAAACTCCTGACCCACTTCAACCGGTGCTTCAATGACCGGATCCAGTTGTAACTGCGCATCCAGTTCGCTCTTCTGCCCGCGGGGAATCGTTACAACAATATCATTGGCAACTCCCAGATCAAACTGGTCAAACTCACCACCCCACACTCTGCTATCGGTCAAAACCTGACCCGCCGTGTAGAGTTGATGGGTTTGATAATAGCGGAAACCATAGTTCAGCAGCTTCTGGGTTTCCCGGGCACGGGCATCCTCGCTATTGGTCCCCATAACAACACTGATCAAGCGCATGCCATCTCTCTCGGCAGACGCAACCAGACAAAACCCTGCAGCTTCAGTATGGCCTGTTTTCAAGCCATCAACGGATTTGTCCCGCCACAACAAGCGATTTCGGTTAGGTTGACGGATATTGTTGTAAGTAAAGTACTTCTCCGCGTACAACGAATACTGCTCGGGATAATCCTTGATGATAGCCAAGGCCAATCTCGCAAGATCTCTGGCACTCGCGTAATGTCCTTCCGCCGGCAAGCCCGTTGCATTCATAAACTGGCTATTGGTCATACCCAGAAGCGTGGCCTGCTGATTCATGATGTCTGCAAAAGCCGATTCACTGCCGGCCACATATTCCGCCAGGGCAATACTGGCATCATTGCCAGACTGGATAATGACGCCTTTCAACAAGTCTTCCAGCAGTACCTTCGTGCCCTCTTTGATAAACATTTTCGAACCACCGGTTTTCCATGCTTTAACGCTCACCGGTACTTCGTCATAAAGATTAATGTTCCCGCGAGCTACCTCGTGCTCCACGATGTAAGCCGTCATCATCTTGGTCAAACTAGCCGGAGGCAAACGCTCGTCGGCATTGTTCTCAACAATAACCTCCCCGCTATCTGCGTCCATCAATAGATAGGAACTGGCAGATACCTGAGGTGGCGATGGAATGAGTGCAGGCTGGGCAAGCGTGAGAAAGCTGATAACACTGAGAAAAACAAGCAATGTCGCGCGCTGAAAGCGTTTCATGATCATGAAAAAACCTGATTTTTGAATACTGTCTGGAACCATTGGGAAATTTTGGGCGACCGCCTCATGCAATGCCTTTCAGATCAAGGCAGTGGCCAAATGAGCGGACGCGGCAAGTTTACCCGATTTGCCTCCGAGGCCGCCAGCGACCCCAGAGGAGAAACGACAATACTAAACGTTTGGTAACGCCCACCAACAGAATGAACACCTGGGAAGCAGATGCATCAGCTTTCGCGGGCACGCACGGATCGTGAGATAACAATGGCCTGCTGATATCCCGAATCCTGAATCTGCTTCAACACCCTTTCGGCTTCCTGTTCGCTATCGATAGGACCGACCCGTACACGAAATACCGGTGGATTGCGGTCTGGCGATCGCGCAATAAAAATGGGAAACGCAGAAACCATCGTATCAAGCTGACGTTTGGTTTTCTCCGCAGCTTCCAACTGGGAAAATGCGGCAACCTGAATAAAGTTGCTTAATGTTTCCGGCATGGAATCGGCAGAGGCCGAGCGCTGGGAAGCCATATCAATAGCTTCAACTCGCACCGGGGCGGTTCCCAAATCTGAAAACCCGAGCTTTTTCGCGGCGGCATAGGACAGATCAATAATACGCCCCTCATGGAAAGGGCCGCGATCATTCACCCTTACGATGGTGCTGCGCTGATTTTTCAGATTGGTCACGCGAACATAAGTGGGGAGAGGCAGGGTTTTATGAGCCGCGCTCATCTCGTACATATTGTAGATTTCGCCGTTCGATGTCAGCTCACCATGAAATTTGAGCCCATACCAGGAGGCAATACCTTCCTCTGAATAACCTGATGCGTTTGACATCACCTTATATTGCTTACCTCTGACGACATAAGGTGAAGTGTTGCCTCGAGGGCTCATGGGCTCCCAGACCGGAACCGCGTCAGGCACTGCCAGCGCATCGAAGTCACCTGTCGGCGCCGCATCATGCTTCATACTGTAGCGAGAACTGGTACACGCCACCAGACTCAGACAAAGCAACGCCAGCAGACCAAAGCGCCCCTCCCCTTTTGTCACGACTCGCTCACCTCGCGCAGGGCCTCCGCCAGCTGATACACAGCCATCGCGTACAAGTGGCTATGGTTGTAGCGGGTAATGACATAAAAATTATGTAAGGTTACCCAAAATTCTTCGCCAGCATCCCCCATTAAGGGTTGAAGCTTGGCGCTTTGTTTCGGATCCAGATCGGAAGGAATGCTCACCCCTGCCTGCTTCAAACTGCTCAGGGTTTCTGATGGTTTCAGACGTGTATTCACTAACTCTTTGTACTTGACGCCGGAAACCTCTGTCTGAAAGGTCACCGCTTCGCCCTCTCGCCATGCATGGCGGGCAAAATAGTTCGCGACACTACCTATGGCGTCGACGACATTATTCAGAATATCGGCCACCCCATCTCCATCGAAATCGATCGCATAATGCCGATATGAGCTTGGAATAAATTGGCCATACCCCATTGCACCTGCGTAGGAGCCTTTCAACTGCAAAGGCTCAAAACCCTGTTCTTTCGACAGCAATAACAACTGCTCCAGTTCATCGCGGAAAAACTTGGCTCTTGGCGGATAATCAAAGGCCAGCGTAGCCAGCGCATCAACGACACGGTAGCCACCCTTGTGCTGGCCATATCGAGTTTCAACTCCAATCACCGCCGCGATCACATGAACTGGCACGCCAAACCTGGCTTCCGCCCGCTTGAGCGTATCCAGGTTCTGCTCGATAAATACCTTACCCTTGCTTATTCTGCTCTCTGTGACGAATATCTTTCGATATTCAAACCACTCCAGGCGCTTTTCAGCCGGTCGCGAAATCGCTTCCAGAATACTGTCCTTGCGCTCAGCCTCGGAGAAAATCGTCTTCAGGCTGGCTGCGTCAAACCCATGCTCCGCAACCATACTGTCAATAAATTCCTTCACCTCGGAATGTTGACTGTAATCCGCCCAAACAACTGGCATACAAACACACCAGACTAGCCAAACTTGAACAAGGACTTTTCTCATTTCACCCATTCCATGCTTTCCAATGAACCTTTAGACAGCAAAGCGCCGTTTTATTTCGACAGCATTTTGCGATGCGTATGTATCGACATCAAGACACCGAACGCGGCCATCAACGTGACCGCGGATGTTCCCCCGTAACTTACCAGAGGCAAGGGAACCCCAACAACAGGCAGTATGCCACTCACCATACCAATATTGACAAACACATAAACAAAGAAGGTCAAGACCAGGCTGCCTCCCAACAATCGGCAGTAGGAATCTTGGGCCTTCACCGCGATAAACAAACCACGCAACACAATCATCAGATACAGAGCCAGCAGGGTCAGCACTCCGACGAAACCGAATTCTTCAGCGCATACAGCAATGATAAAATCGGTATGACTTTCCGGCAAAAAGTCCAGCTGAGATTGAGTCCCTTCGAGCCAACCCTTGCCCCACATACCGCCAGAGCCAATGGCTGTCTTCGACTGAATAATATTCCAACCGGCGCCAAGTGGATCACTTTCAGGATCAAGAAAGGTCAAAACGCGCTGTTTCTGATAATCACGCATCACGAACATCCACATGATCGGTGCCAGCGAAGCGACCAGTACAGCAAACCCAGCGATAAGGCGCCAACGAATGCCTGCAAACAGCAGCACAAACAAACCTGATGCGGCAATCAGTATGGAAGTTCCCAAATCCGGCTGTTTAACGATTAAAAGCGTGGGCACGAATATCAGCACGAGTGCAACCAGCACATCACGCATACTCGGAGGCAAATACCGGTTGGACAGATACCAGGCAATCATCATCGGAACCACCAGCTTCATGAACTCCGAGGGCTGAAAACGCGGCAAGCCGGGTATCTGCAACCAGCGCTGAGCACCTTTGGCACCTACACCGAAAAACATCACGCCGATCAGCGCAATCACACCTAACAGGAACAACCAGGGAGACCAGCGCTTGTAGACCAGCGGATCCAATTGGGCAAACACAAACATCACGACAAAGGCTACGCCAAAACGCGCCAGCTGACGCTCAACATCATCAAGGTTCTGGCCACTGGCACTGTAAAGAATGCCCAGCCCGACAGCACATAATGCCAATAACAGGGCAACTAAAATTGGATCCAGATGAAGACGGAACAACCAGTTTTTCTGCTCGCTCAGATGATTGTCTGCGCCCGGCATTTGCCGCAAAAAGTCACGACTCATTCACTTGCCTCTTTTGCTTCGTCGTTATTTGCTGCCGGCTGCAGCTTCAGCAACCACTCATCAAGCATGGCGCGCGCAACCGGGGCCGCCGATGTGCTGCCACCACCGCCGTTCTCAACGATAACCGCGACCGCAATTTGCGGGTTCTCATAGGGCGCAAAGCCCACAAACAGAGCATGATCGCGGTGACGCTCTCTCAAAGCTTCTGCATCATACTTTTCCCCCTGAGCGATCCCAACTACCTGTGCTGTACCAGTTTTCCCGGCCATACGATAGCTGGATCGCGCTCCACTCCCCCGTGCCGTGCCTCGTGCACCATGCATGACCTCCTTCATAGATCTGAGTATAAAATCCCAGTGTTCCTCGCTGGTAATTTCCCCGACCAAATCCGGTAATTCCAGGTCTCGCTTCCTCGCCTCTACTCTTTCCGAGAGAGCCTGAGGATACTGAACTGATTTAAGCATCACCGGTGGGCGCCACTGCCCCCTATTGGCAATTACCGCCGTCGCCGTGGCCAGCTGCAAGGGTGTCGCCAACATGTAACCCTGCCCAATGGACATATTTAACGAGTCACCCGGATACCAGGCCCGTCCTTTTAACGCTCGTTTCCAGTCCCTGGAGGGCAGAATACCACTGCGCGCCTCGGATATATCCACAGCCATATTTTTGCCAAAACCGAATAAGCCAAGGTAGTGGGACATACGATCAACTCCCATTCGATAGGCCAGATCGTAAAAATAGGTATCGCAGGATTCCACGATGGCAGCCATCAGATCTACCCGGCCATGCCCTTGCCGCTTCCAGTCCCGATAGATGCGCTCATCATTTTTGAGCTGATACCAGCCCGGATCCCATATCGTGTACCCGACGGTCGTTGAACCGCTGTCCAATGCCCCGATACCAATCATTGGTTTGATAGTCGAGCCAGGAGGATACTGCCCCTTCAGTGCACGATTGAACAAAGGCAAGTCCAGGGAATCGCGCAAAGCCGCATAGCTTTCATGATCAATACCAGTCACGAACAAGTTGGGATTGAAACTGGGCGTACTCACCATCGCCAGTATCCCGCCGCTTGACGGCTCAATTGCGACGACAGCACCCCGACGCTCTCCCAGCAGCTCGCTTGCTTTCATTTGCAAACGCGAATCCATGTGCAATGTCAGATTTGCTCCGGGAACCGGATCCTGACGCTCAAGTACTCTGAGCACGCGATTACCGGCATTTGTTTCTACATTCTGAAAACCAACCTGACCATGCAACAGTTCCTCATAGAAACGCTCAACCCCCAATTTTCCGATATAGTTAGTGGCCGAGTAATTGGTTTGATCAACTTTCTCCAGTTCCCGCTCATTAATTCGTCCCACATAGCCAACCGAATGAGCCGTAAAAGAGCCAAGAGGATAGTAGCGCCCTAATTCAGCTTCAATTTCAACACCTTGAAGCTCATGGCGACGCACTTCAATACGCGCAATTTCCCTTTCATCCAACTTACTTTTCACAATCACCGGCTGGAACGGCCGTCGCGAACGCTTCAAACGCTGGAAAAAGCGCTCTATCTGCCCGTCCGACACCTCAATCGTCGCCCTAATCTCAGCTAGAGTTGCTTCCATGTCCGCAACCCTCTCCGGAATCACTGCAACACTGAATATGGGCTGATTGTCAGCCAGTAACACACCGTTGCGATCGTAAATCAGGCCTCTATTCGGACCGATAGATTGCAGCTGCATGCGATTCTTGTCAGACAGGGTTTGAAAATGCTCGTGATTGACAACCTGCAGCTGATACAGCCGCAGTATTAATGCCAGACAAAGAGCAAAGACGAATAGCAGGGCGACAATCGAACGGAAGGCATAGATTCGCTTCTCGCGATTGGGGTCTTTCAATCGGCGATCCGAAATCAAATCCTTACTCCGAAGGTAATGGGAAGATCAATCATGAGCGATGATAGGGGTGATTTTGCGTGATAGTCCAGGCGCGGTATATCTGTTCAGCAAGCACAATTCGAACAATCGGATGGGGCAAGGTCAGGGGAGACAGCGACCATTGCAGCTCAGCCCGCTCCCGGCAACGGGCATCAAGACCATCAGGCCCGCCAACAAGCAGCGCAACGTCCCGGCCATCTTGCCGCCAACGCTCCATGTGCTGTGCCAACTTCTCGGTGCTCCAGGCTTTGCCGCCAACCTCCAGCGCAATCACGAGATCAGAGGATTCCACATGATTCAGCAATTGATCCGCTTCCTGCTGCATAGCACGGCGTATATCTGCGTTTTTGCCTCTTCCGCCCAGCGGAATCTCAACCAGCTCCAGCCGCATATCCCTTGGCAAACGTTTGCTGTATTCCTGATAGCCCTGCTCCACCCATGCGGGCATCTTGGTGCCAACGGCAAGAAGCTTGATTTTCATTGAAATTGTTTCATCGCTGCACGCACGCGCCGGACCCCGGCAAATAACAGGAATCGTTTGGGTAGGATTCGATGTGTTTACGAGTGCTCGGAAGCAACCTCAACATCAGGTCCATCACGCCAGAAACGCTCCAGGTCATAAAAGGAACGGGTGGCCGGCATCATGACATGCACAACTATCTCGCCCAAATCGACCAACACCCAGTCATTGCCGGCCCCACCTTCAACACCGAGAGGTTTGGCTCCGTGCTCTTTGGCTTCTGCGACAACATTATCGGCCAGGGATTTGACGTGACGACTGGAGGTACCAGAGGCAATCACCATGTAATCAGTGACACTTGTTCGCGCCTTGACGTCAAGCACACTTATATTGTCTGCTTTCATATCCTCAAGGGCGTCTACTACGACTTGTTTAAGCTGTTCTGCCTGCATAATTAGTTGGGTACGACCTCCCGCCGATGTTGCTGATATAAGCCATTATCACAAATATAGTCCGCGACTGCATCAGGAACCAGATAACGAATGTTCTTTCCTTCTCTTACACTGCGACGGATATAGGTACTGGATATCTGAAGAAGATTGAGCTGCAACTGAAGGGAATAGCCTGCACGATCCCCATTCAGACTTTTCACACTATCAGCCGGTTTGAACCCCAGCGAGCTCAAAACCTTGCTATTTTGCCTGAACCCCGGCCTCTCCATCACCACTATATGGGCATATTGCGCCAGCTCATCAGAACGGTACCACGACTCGAGTTGCAGGGCAGAATCGCCGCCCATGGCGAGAACCAGAGGCTCGTCACCGATTTCCGAGCGAATGTCCATTAACGAATCGATTGTGAAGCTGGGTCCCCGCTTGAGCAATTCGCGCTCATCAATCGCCAAGCCGGGCTCTTCGCTGATAGCCCGATTTAACATAGCCAAGCGGTGAGTACTGGAAGCAGACACATCGTCTTTGTGAACAGCCAGATAGCAAGGCATCAAATCCACTGTCTGACAGCGCAGAGCCTCACCCAATTCGATGGCCATCCTCAGATGGCCTAGATGAACCGGATCAAAAGTCCCACCCAGGACAACCTTCATTGACCTTTAACTCGCTCTGAAAGGCAGTATCTTAGGGAGAACTGATCACTGACGAATGTGACCATCACCCAGCACCACGAACTTCTCTGATGTCAAACCTTCGAGACCGACGGGGCCCCGGGCATGGATCTTGTCTGTGGAGATACCTATTTCAGCACCCAGGCCATATTCAAATCCGTCAGCAAATCGGGTGGAGGCATTAATCATTACCGAACTGGAATCTACAGTCGTCAGGAAACGACGTCCCTTGGTATAGTTTTCGGTGACAATCGCGTCAGTATGATGCGAACCGTAGTAATTAATATGCTGAATCGCCTCGTCCATGCCATCGACAATTTTGATGGATAAAATCGGGGCCAGATATTCTGTTGACCAATCTACCTCATCCGCTGCTGCTATTCCGCTCACCAGGGCCTGCGTCTTGTCACAACCCCTCAATTCGACGCCCTTCTCCCGATATGCAGACACCAGAGGTGGCAAAATTGCATCGGCAACTAGTTCATCCACTAACAGCGTTTCCATGGTATTGCAGGTCCCATAGCGCTGGGTTTTGGCATTTAAAGCAATGTTCAGTGCTTTCTCAGGATCCGCCTCCGAATCAATGTATACATGACAGATTCCATCCAGGTGCTTGATCACTGTTACCTTGGCATCCCGGCTTATACGCTCTATCAAGCCCTTGCCGCCACGGGGAACAATCACATCGATATATTCAGGCTGGGTAATCATCTCGCCCACTGCCTGCCTGTCAGTCGTCTCCACAACCTGAACCGCCTGCTCTGGCAACCCGGCTTGATTCAGCCCCTCAGCGATACACGCTGCGACCGCCTGATTGGAATGAATTGCCTCGGATCCACCCCGCAGTATCGTCGCATTTCCTGATTTGATACACAGACTCGCAGCTTCGACTGTTACATTTGGACGCGACTCATAAATAATACCGATCACCCCCAAAGGCACACGCATCTTGCCCACCTGAATACCTGAGGGCATGTACTTGAGATCGTTGATGATGCCAACGGGATCTGCCAAAGCAGCAACCTGCTTGAGCCCTTCAATCATGGCGTCAATGCGTGCTGGCGTCAGCTCCAGTCGGTCCAGCATCGCAGCATCCAGACCATTATCCCTGCCAGCCTGCAAATCCCGGGCGTTGGCCTCTGCCAAACTATTTCTGGCTGCATCCAGGGCCTCCGCAGTTGCCAGCAACGCCTTGTTTTTCTGGGCGGTACTGACGCTGGCCATCGACGCAGAAGCCTGACGCGCCGCGCGCCCCACTTCCGTCATATAGGCTTTCACATCCATTCTTACTTTAACCCTTACTTTGATTAAATTTACGGAAAAGCGGAAAGTATAACGCCAAGGTTTAAAAGTAGACAGCTCTGCGTGTTTAAGTCTTATTCTGAACAACATTTTCTGGTATAGTCCTGCCTCCCCGAATCAGCTGTACTTTGGGTTTCTCTTTCGGTTTCTCTTTGGATTTCACTTTCGGTTTCGAGCAAAGCAAAAACAGATCCCGCAGTCAGCGCCAACAATCAACCTTTGATATTACGAACGAGCACATTGACTATGACGTCGAAATACAATCTCACTCACCTTAAGCAGTTGGAAGCGGAGAGCATCCACATTATTCGAGAAGTGGCCGCCGAGTTTGATAATCCCGTCATGCTTTATTCAATTGGCAAGGATTCCGCCGTCATGCTGCATCTGGCGCGCAAAGCCTTTGCACCGGGCAAGCCTCCATTTCCTTTGATGCACGTGGATACCACCTGGAAATTCAAGGAAATGATCAAATTCCGGGACGAAACCGCAACTAAATACGGCTTCGACATTATCGTTCACATCAATCAGGAAGGGGTTGAACAAGGCGTCGGTCCGTTCACGCACGGCAGCGCCAAGCATACCGATATTATGAAGACCCAATCGCTGAAACAGGCTCTGGACAAATATCAGTTTGACGCGGCCTTCGGTGGCGCCCGCCGTGACGAAGAGAAATCCCGGGCAAAAGAGCGCGTCTACTCTTTCCGCGATAAAAACCACCGTTGGGATCCGAAAAATCAACGTCCCGAGTTGTGGAACATCTATAACGGCAAGGTCAACAAGGGAGAAAGCATTCGGGTATTTCCCCTGTCAAACTGGACGGAACTGGATATCTGGCAATACATCCATCTGGAAAATATTGAAATCGTTCCCCTGTATTTCGCTGCGAAACGTCCCGTGGTCGAACGAGATGGCGTCCTGATCATGGTGGATGATGATCGTATGCCTCTAAAGGAAGGCGAACAGCCTGAAATGAAATCTGTACGATTTCGGACTCTGGGCTGCTATCCCCTCACTGGCGCAGTAGAATCCGAAGCCACCACGCTTCCGGAAATCATTCAGGAAATGCTTTTGACAACCAGCTCGGAACGCCAGGGACGAGTTATTGACCATGACCAGGCCGGTTCCATGGAGCAGAAAAAACGCGAAGGTTATTTCTAATCCACAAACACAAGAACCAGTGAAACGGCGTTGAAAACGGCGCCGCGCGAGACCAGATTCATACAAGAGATTGAAGCATGTCACACCAATCCGAACTTATCAGCGAAGACATTAACGAATACCTGAAACAACACGAGCAAAAAGAACTGTTGCGCCTGCTGACCTGCGGCAGCGTGGATGATGGCAAAAGCACACTAATCGGCCGCCTTCTGCATGATTCCCAGATGATCTATGAAGACCAACTGGAAGCTATTAAAAAAGACAGCGTCAAGTCAGGCACCAATGAAGGTGAAATCGACCTGGCTCTGCTGGTAGATGGCCTCCAGGCGGAGCGCGAGCAGGGAATTACCATTGATGTTGCCTATCGCTACTTTTCAACGTCAAAGCGTAAATTCATTATTGCCGATACTCCAGGACACGAGCAGTACACGCGAAACATGGCGACTGGCGCCTCGACAGCCAATTTGGCAATCATCCTTATTGATGCCCGCCATGGCGTTCTGACGCAAACGCGCCGTCATTCATTTATCGCATCACTTCTTGGCATCAAGCACGTGATCGTCGCCATCAACAAGATGGATCTGGTGGATTACAGCGAAGAGCGCTTCAATGAAATCAAACAGGACTACCTGAAGTTTTCTGAACAACTGGAGCTCAATGACATTCAGTTTGTTCCTTTGTCGGCCCTGAAAGGCACCAATGTCGTTAGCATCAGCGAACACACGCCGTGGTTCAAGGGCAAACCCCTGATGGAGATCCTGGAAACCGTCGAAACCGCCAAGGACAAGAACCTTGAAGATTTTCGCCTTCCGGTTCAATACGTTAACCGTCCAAACCTGAATTTCCGGGGGTTCTGCGGCACCATCGCTTCGGGAATCATCAAACCCGGCGACGCTGTAATTGCCCTGCCGTCGCATAAAACCAGCCGCGTCAAATCCATCGTTACTTTCGAAGGCGAGCTGGACGAAGCCTTTGCTGATCAGGCTGTCACCCTGACGCTGGAAGACGAAATTGATGTCAGTCGCGGCGACATGCTGGTCAAACCAGATAATGTTCCGGATACCAGCTCAGCTTTCCAGGCCAATATCGTCTGGATGACAGAGACACCTCTGAAACCCGGCAAGCTGCTTGATATAAAGCTGGGCTCCACACTGGCATCGGGCTCGATCCAGAAAATCGAGCACGTAGTGGACGTCAACACGCTTGAAAAACACTCGGCAGACCAATTGGAGCTAAACAGCATTGCCCTCTGTAACCTTCACCTTAATCAGACCGTTGCCTTTGATCCCTATGCAGAAAACTGGGCAACCGGTGCTTTCATCCTGATTGATCGCCTGACCAACGTTACCATCGGCGCCGGCATGATTGTTTCGAAACTAGCCGACGACCAGCTCGACAGCTGGGAACCTGTTAGCGCTCAAGAGCGTCATGCTCGCCTAGCTCAGACGCCATCGATTATCGGCTGTTTCGGCGAAGCCGCGGATGTGCTGGCACAGGCGGTTGAGCGCAAACTCTTCAATCTGGGCCGCTCGGCTGTTCTGATTGATGACAACATGGCTGCGGACGATGAAGCTAAACTGACCATTGCCAAAGCCCTGAAACAGGCAGGTCTGATTGCAGTTTGCGCATTGAGCGCAGAAAGTGACGTAGTGGATCACAGCCTGAGTGCAAAACAGGATGGCGATATTCCTGCCAGCGTGAAAGCACTACAAGCATAAGTTCATAATACATGGACCAACAGGGAGCCTACTCGAAAGACTGGCTCCCGATTATCCGCGACGACTCATCCAGCCCCCGTTACCCAACAATTCTGACTCACGACAATGGCCATTCAATCACTGATCTTTCACCGCATCACTCGCTGGGAAGAAGACCAACCTGCCAAATTAACGCTACGTGAAGAAATCTGTAATGTAACAGCGGATCACGAAGCGCTCTTCAGCCAGTGCAAGAAGCTGTTTCAGTTCCGTGCCGGAAAACTCTTTGGTCGCTTCGATGAAGATTACAGCAAGGCTCCCTTTCAAAACTGGTTGAAGGAGCAGCAAAATGGAAAAATCAGCTTTCCGCGCCTCTCTTCACTGTATGCCAATCAGCTTAAGGAGCTGATCGACAAGACCAATGAAAGCTACGACGGCTACATCTGCTGCATTCTTGAAGATCGGGCCGACGGCGCCCGATTCTATATATTCATGCTTGAAACCAGCTCAGGCATGCAACTGGATCGTGATCTGGAGCTGGATACTGTCGATTACCTTAACACCTCCAAGCTTGATTTGGCCCTGAGAATTGAGTTGAGCGACTGGATATCCGAGGATGCCGAAGCCCCCTACCTCAGCCTGATAAAAAGCCGCACCAGAGCCAAAATAGGAGAAGCCTTCAGCCTGAGCACTGGCTTCAAGAGCAGCGTCGATACAGCGAAGGAAACTGAAGCATTAATGGAAATGCTTGCAGGCTATACCAAAGACAGCGCCCCAAAAGATGCGGCCCTGGTACGCCAAAAAGCCTATGACTTTTGTGTTGAGCAACAGCAGCTGGGCGAAGCGGTGCCAATCAATGAATTGTCCGGCTATCTCGATGAAAATCAACCAACCCGCTTTGCGCAGTATGCTTCTGAACAGTCAGACATGAATCCGGACAAACACATCCGGCCGGATACACGTAAACTGAAACACCTGGTGAGACTATCCGGCAAAGGCAATGGCTTGAGCTTGTCGTTTTCTTCCGACCTGATGCAACAAACCATATTGTTTGACGAAAAAAGCGATACCCTGACGATCACCGCGATCCCCAAATCGCTGAAGAAACAGATCATAGAGCACCTGAAAGAAGCCCAGGAAAATAATGATGGACACGCTTAAACTCATCGGCAGCCTGTTGATAGCCGTTGGGCTTATCCTTTCCGGACCAACAACAGCCCATGAGAATCACTGCGAGGATACTCAGCTCGGCGCGTACATGGCGGATATGAAAAAGGCCCGGAAACAACTAAAACGCGCAATACGAAACGAAGACTTTGCCGAAATCATCGAACATGCCCAATCGATTCAGAAGCTGGCCAAACAATCCAGCGAACTCAAACCACTGAAGTACAAGCACTCTCCTGAAGCGTTTGAAAGCCGAAAAACAGACTATGCAAAGAGCTACGGACAACTTGGCAATGCACTGGATGGTCTTATTGCAAGTGCCCGGAGCCAGTCTGCAGAGAATCTGGATGAATGGCTCTCCCGGATAAACCGCATTCGAAAACAAGCGCACAAAAGCTTTCGTCTTGAATGTGATTGATCGCGAACTGACACGAGAACAGTCAGGGAACGCGCTGAATAAACCACCTGTTTCACATTTTGTAGCATTGACTTCTCAGATTTGGCGCCGCCTGCGCTACAATCTGGCTCCGGAATGATTAGAACAACAAACCCCCACTTGCTGTGACATGGATACACAATGAAGTTGTTGCTCCCACTAAGCCTGATCTTTGCTTTGATTCTAAGCGGATGCGCTGCGGTCACGATTACCGACTCCGGTGCGTCAGACTTTCTCTATCGACCACACTATGAGCAGAGCAAGCACTTTTTCCTTTGGGGTCTGATTGGCGAGCATACCGTTAACACGCAAGACATCTGTGGCGAGCGCCCGGTCAAACAAATGCAAACACGCTTTGAACCCTACGACGTACTCTGGGCAGGGCTGACACTGGGGCTCTATTTACCCCGAACTGCCAAGGTGTGGTGCACACTGGAGAGTGAGCTATGACCACACAGATGATCAAACATTGCCTCTCCTCTGCCATTTTAATAGCCGTACTGATGACCTCGGGTTGCGCGGTCATTCATTTTGAAAACGGCCCCGCGGTCCCGCCACCCGGAGATACCGGTGGCTTTTCCTTTGGTTTTGGTCTATTCGATGATGAAGAAGAGCTGGCACAGCAAAGCCAGATGGTTGAGGCCCTGAGGCTGCGAAAATGGTATCACCACGGCATCTTTTCCATCGCTGAAATCAGCAATCCCCTGGAAATCGGTCAGGCTTGCATCGGTCAGGAATGGAACCAGGTAACAACCGAAGTCACTCCTCTGGACGCGCTGCTGGGTCTTGCCGACAATGCCCTTTTACTGCATGCAAATTCAGCAGGCCTGGATTTATGGTCGCCCTGGAGCATCGAATACTCCTGCCGAGATCGCTGATTCACTTGCTGACCGCCGCATTCGGAAAGCGCCTGTTGCGGACATAGATATACAATCCGCCTAAAAACAAGGCACTGCTCGCCAAGCCAGCTCCGAGCCCCAACCAAACACCAACCGCCCCTAAAGGTTCGAGCAGCAGATAGGCAGCCGGAAACCCAATAAACCAGTACGTAAGAATGGTTATCGCCGTGGGTGATGCACCCAGTTTAAACCCTCGCAATGCACCCATCAGAATCACCTGCCAGGCGTCGACCAATTGCCAGAATGCGGCGACAAACAGAATCCCGATAGCCGTCAGCACCACCGTCTGCCCCGAAAGCGAGCTTACATCTTCCCGCAAAAACAAAAGCGTCAGACTTTCCGGGATCAGGATAAACACCATCCCCGCCAAGGATGCGCTGGCCGTTCCCATGAGCAGGCCCGACCGCAAGCTGGCGCGCAGAAAATCCAATTGACGGGCTCCGTAATACTCACCTACTTTGACTGACACCGCCTGCGAGATACCCAGGGGAATCATAAAACTCAATGTCGTACATTGGAGAGCGACCTGATGCGCCGCCAGCGCCTCGACACCGAGCCAGCCTACCAGAATGGCCGCAGCGGAAAACAACCCGATTTCCATAGCATGAGCTAACCCCATCGGAATACCGAGACGCAAGGATTCTTTCAATTGGCTCCAGTTGAAACACTGCCAGCCAGACCAAAAGGGATAGTTCCTGAATGCCGGTTTGCGGTAGACCATCACGCATAAACTGACAAACATCCCCAATGTCACGATGCAGGTGCCCAATGCAATCCCTTCTATTCCCAGAGCAGGAAGCCCTAACTGACCGGTCATCAGGACATAACTCACAGGATAATTGCTCGCTGCCGCCAGCACACTGATAGGCAGAATCAAGGCAGGATCACCAACACCCAGGATCAGACTGCGCAACAGAATAAAGCCGAAACCCGGCAACAAGGCCCAGACCACAACACTCAAATAGCGATCCGCAATGACCACCACATTCTCGGCTTGTTCAAGAGCCAGCAACAAAGGCGGGCTAAACAGGATAAGGAGGCCGAAAAAAACGAATAGCATGAGCACGACAATCACCCCCGCCAGTAATGCGCCATGGATGGCTTCCGGCTTGCTTTCGCCTTTAGCAAAGGCGATGAGATTGGCGGTCGCAATCAAGACCCCAATGCCAACGACATAGCAGAATTGATATACCACCGACCCCAGGCCGCCACCGGCAATGGCCTCAACGCTTAACTGCCCCATCAGCAAGGTATCGATGAAAGACATGGATGCGAAGGCCAGCTGCCCAACCACCAGCGGGATGGATAAGCGCAGGGTATCGCGAAAGACCTGACTCAACGCTTCTGCCCACTCCTGATACGTGCATACCAGGCTGAAGGGTCAACAATTTCACCATCCGATTCGCGCACGTCGGGATAGTCGAGACCATTCTGATCGCAATATTTTGCCACCTGAGGATGGGCCCAGCGAAAAAAGGTGGCCTGGTAAACCTCTGGAGCCAATCTGGGTGTGTCGTAGCAACCCGAATGATCTCTTTGTTTTTGAGCTTCTGCGAGAATAATGGCAGCGGCCACCGAGACATTGTATGACTCGACCATGCCCATCATCGGAATGATAATATGTTCATCCGCCGCCTCTGCGGCTTCATCGGTCACGCCTTTTTTCTCGTTGCCCAGTAAAATGGCACATGCTCCCGTGTAATCCACGCTGCGATAATCGACAGCCGTACCTGAGAGATGAGCCGCATATATCCTGAAGCCCTGCTGTTTCAGAGACTGCGTTGCAGTGGACATGGACTCGTGTCGATGGATATCAACCCAGCGATCACTACCCATAGCGGTGCCACTATAAGGCCGATGCTTATCGAATGGCCACACCATATTCACTGCATGAATGCCAACGGCATCGGCAGTTCTGACCAGGGCAGCGATATTGCGGGGTTTATGAATTTGTTCAGTCAGCAGGGTCAGGTCCGGCTGGCGCCGATCCAGCGTCCAACGCAACTTCTGATAGCGCTCAGGCGTCATATCATCGTGTTGCCAGAATCAGCAGATTGACCGCAGCCATGGCAGCGATTGTTAACCAGGTAATCGTCGTACCGTAGAAACGACCTTTCGAGGGCCCCATCCGATGCGACAATCCCCAGGCATGTGAGATTCGGGATCCCAGCAACAGCACACCAAATACGTGCATTAACCAGGGTGTCAGGTGATTCAACTCCAGCATGAGTAACAGCAGCAGGCCAATGGGAATATTCTCTATCGCGTTGGCATGCGCACGCACAGCACTCTTCATGGCTTTCGAGCCTTGTTCATCGCCGAGAGCAATCCCCTCCTTACGACGAAACAGTGTGACCCGATAAGCCAGCACGAGAACCAGAATCGCCAATAGGCTGCCGTAGATAGGACTAATCACTAGCATGTTTTGCTCCTTAATTTAATGCGTTGACCAACAGCTATCTGTCAAACCAGCCGAACCGGCCACCAAATGCTGAGGTGTCGCTAGACTTATTCAGAGGTTCCTTAGTTTTTACCGGGCTTTGGACCACCATTTCCCGAGGGAAAATTGGTAATTGAGCTCGAATTCGGCATTACTTTCGGAGTACCTTCCTGCTCCACTTCATCAATACGAACAATGGCATTCATTGGAATGTAGGTGCGCTTTACGCCGCCAAACTCCGTTTTCAAACGCTCTTCACTGGGATCCACAAGGAGCTGGGATTTTTCACCGAAAAGCAATTGCTCCACCTCAACAAAACCGTACATTTCGGACGGATAAACGTGCGTTGCGTAAATCTCATACACATCCTCATGATTATAAAAAATCACTTTGTAGGTTTTCTTGGTTTTCATGTCGATTACGATACATCCAGAGTTAAAAAAATGGACGCGAATCATAGCACATAAGCCCCTCCGAGCCGACACAGCAAACCCATAAAAACGACTCATACTCTACGACCTCCTCACCAAAAAACGCTACACGACGAGCCCCCGAGCATGTATAATGCGCGGTCATTTTTTGACCAGCACAACTTTTGACAGCATTACATGACCAAGAAGCTTTTTATTAAAACTCACGGCTGCCAGATGAACGAGTATGACTCATCGCGAATGGCAGATTTGTTGCGCCAGGATCAGGACGTGGAAATCACGGACATCGCAGAAGATGCCGACATTCTGCTGCTGAATACCTGCTCAATTCGTGAAAAAGCCCAGGACAAGGTATTCCACCAGCTTGGTCGCTGGAAAAAACTCAAGGAAGGCAAACCGGAGCTAACCATCGGTGTCGGCGGATGCGTAGCCAGTCAGGAAGGTGAAGCGATTCGTCAGCGAGCCCCCTTTGTCGACGTTGTATTCGGGCCACAGACATTGCACCGCTTACCGGAAATGATTAACGCCGCCAAGACAGGCGACATTGGCATCGTAGACATTAGCTTTCCGGAAATAGAAAAGTTCGACCACTTGCCTGCCCCCGGCGTTGAAGGCCCATCCGCCTTTGTATCCATCATGGAAGGCTGCAGTAAGTACTGCACATTTTGTGTCGTCCCCTACACACGAGGTGAAGAGGTCAGTCGGCCGGCTGATGACGTGATAGCAGAAGTCGCGCATCTGGCTGCTCAGGGCGTCCGTGAAATCAACCTGCTCGGCCAGAACGTCAACGCCTACCAGGGCGAAACCCATGATGGCGATGTCATGGATCTGGCGGAGCTGATTACACTCGTAGCAGCCATCGATGGCATCGACCGAATTCGTTTCACCACCTCCCACCCCGTCGAATTTTCAGACAGTCTGATTGACGTCTATGCGGAAGTTCCGGAGCTGGTGAGCCACCTGCACCTCCCTGTACAAAGCGGATCGGACCGAATTTTGGCGGCGATGAAACGTGGGCACATGGCACTGGAATACAAATCGAAAATACGCCGACTGCGTAGTCATCGCCCAGACATCAGTATTTCTTCTGATTTTATTATCGGCTTTCCGGGCGAAACGGACAAAGACTTTGAAGATACCATGAAGCTGATCAGCGATATTGGTTTCGACACATCTTTCAGCTTCATTTACAGCGCCCGTCCCGGCACACCAGCATCGGATCTTGCTGACGACACTTCTGAAGAAACCAAGAAACAGCGCCTGGCCATTCTGCAACAACGCATCAGTCAGCAGGCCCAGGATATCAGTCGAAAGATGGTCGGAACGATCCAGCGCATACTGGTAACCGGTTTCTCGAAAAAAGATCCCGGAGAGCTTCAGGGAAGAACGGAAAACAATCGTGTCGTGAATTTCCGGGGATCCATGAGCCGCTCAGACAGCACTCTAATCGGTCGCTTTATCGACGTCCGTATTACTTCAGCGAACCCCAATTCCTTGCGCGGAGAGCGCATCGATGAAAATGACTATTAATGACAGCCAAAAAACCCTCAAACAATAGTTCTGCCCGCCAGATTTATCTGGAGCCAGAAGACAATCAGCGTCTGGCCAAGCTTTGCGGGCAATTCGATGAAAACCTGAAACACCTCGAACAGCGTCTTGGCGTGCAAATCAATTACCGGGGCAATCTCTTCAAGGTCGACTCAGCCAACCCGGAACTCAATCAGACAATTGTCGAAATCCTGAGACACCTCTATCGGGAAACCGAAAACTCGGACTCTATCACCCCAGATCTGGTTCATCTATTCGTTCAGGAAACCGGTGCGGAGAGCCTGAGTAGCCCAGATACGGCCAGCGATCTGGTAATTCGGACTCCACGTGTGCAAATCAAACCCCGTGGCGATAACCAGTGCCATTACGTGCGCAGCATCAAAGCTCACGACATCAATTTCGGTATTGGCCCTGCAGGAACAGGAAAGACCTACCTTGCTGTCGCCTGTGCCGTCGAAGCTCTGAACAACGAGGAAGTAAAACGTATTCTATTGGTTCGACCCGCCGTTGAAGCCGGCGAGAAACTTGGCTTTCTGCCAGGAGACCTGGCACAGAAAGTTGATCCATACCTTCGCCCTCTTTACGACGCGCTTTACGAAATGCTGGGATTTGACCAGGTCGGCAAACTGATTGAAAAGAATATTATCGAAGTCGCGCCACTGGCCTTTATGCGCGGACGCACTTTGAATAATGCCTTTATCATTCTGGATGAAAGCCAAAACACCACACCGGAACAAATGAAAATGTTCCTGACTAGAATAGGCTTTGGTTCAACGGCAGTGATCACGGGTGATATAACCCAGACTGACCTTCCAAAAGGTGCCAAATCCGGATTAAATCAGGCACAGACGGTACTCAAAAATGTATCCGGCATCGGCAGTACACATTTCACTGCGGGAGATGTTGTTCGTCATCCACTGGTTCAGCGAATCGTCGAAGCCTACAACAAGCATGATGCCAAGTCTCAAAACGGAAAGTCTTCTACATGAGCACGTTGGATCTGGACCTTCAAATAGCGTGCGAGCACACATTGCCCTCCAGAGAGTCCTTTCAGCTTTGGGCCGAGGCAGCTAAGCTTGGTGAGACTCCCATGGAAGTCACCATCCGCATCGTTGAAAGCGACGAGAGCCGGTCCTTGAACAGTCAGTATCGTGACAAGGATAAGGACACTAATGTACTGTCATTTCCATTTGAAGCTCCGCCGGGAATCGAGCTAAACTTGCTCGGTGACTTGGTGATCTGCGCCCCTGTTGTTGCCCGTGAGGCGCTCGAACAGAGCAAAAATGAGGAAGCGCACTGGGCTCACATGGTGGTGCATGGCATGCTTCATTTGCAGGGCTATGATCATATTCAGGATGAAGACGCAGACGTCATGGAAGCCCTCGAAGTACGTATACTGGCAACACTTGGGTATGATAATCCCTACAATTGCTCTGACGAGACAAAGGAAAGCCTTTCATAACCTATGAGTGATGACACCTCTGGAAGCCAGTCGCAGTCGCGCACCTGGCTCGAAAAAATCTCACATGCCTTTTCGGACAAACCTGAATCCCTGCTGGATATCATGGAAATTTTGCGTACCGCAGAAGATCGCAATGTAATCGATACGGATTCACTCAGCATCATTGAAGGCGCCGTGCAGGTCACGGACATGCAAGTCCGTGAGGTCATGATTCCCCGCTCACAAATGATCACCGTAAAAGCCAGTCAGGACCCTGAAGAATACATCGACGACATTATCGAATCTGCGCACTCGCGCTTCCCCGTTCTCGGTGACAGCCAGGATGATGTGATCGGAATCCTGCTGGCCAAAGACCTTCTGCCGCTGGCGCTGAAGGGAGAATTGAAGAAGGGAACAGTGGCAGAGCTGCTGCGACCCGCAGCCATCGTCCCTGAAAGCAAACGACTGAATCAGTTACTGAAAGAATTCAAGCAAAACCGCAATCATATGGCGATCGTGGTGGATGAATACGGTGGTATCGCCGGCCTGGTCACCATTGAGGATGTTCTGGAACAGATTGTTGGCGAGATCGAGGACGAGCATGACTTTGACGATGAAGCCATGATCAAACCCCTTGCCAGCGGCGAATTCAACGTCAAGGCGCTCACCACCATAGAAGAGTTCAATGAATACTTTGGCACAGAACTGCCGACCGATGACTTTGACACCATTGGGGGTCTGGCTCTAAAATACTTTGGACGCTTGCCAAGGCGCGGCGATAGCACCAAATTTCTGGGTTTTCGCGCCACTGTGCTGAATGCGGACAACCGCACGATCCGCCTGCTGAAAATAGAAAAGCTATAAACAAACAGGCAAAGGGATGCGATTTCAGACTAAAAACCAGTTTTCCTTTGACCGCATCCATGCCAGTAACCCCCTCAAGGAAAGCCCTCGGTATGCGCTCTAGCCTGCCCTTTTTCCTGTTCCCTTTAGCAGGGATTCTGCAAACATTTAGCCTGGCGCCGTATAACTTTTGGATTCTGGGGCCGATATCTGTTCTGCTTATCGTCATCGCCGCTGATGCGCTCAACACAAAGAAAGCAACGATTTCTGCCAAACGCTCCCTGTTGTTTGGCTGGCTTTTCGGTCTGGGCCTGTTCGGTTCAGGGGCCTCCTGGGTTTATGTCAGCATCCATGTGTATGGCTACGCCAGTCCCTTTCTAGCGACGACCTTAACTCTGGTTTTCGTCGCCGGGCTAGCCCTCTTCCACAGCCTTCAGTTTTACCTGTATTTCCGGCTGCGGACAGCTTCCGCCCTATTCAACACATTTCTGTTCACGGCAATCTGGATAGCCAGCGACCTGTTTCGGAGCCACTTCCTTACCGGTTTTCCCTGGTTGTTTCTTGGCTATAGCCATGTGCAGGGTCCGCTTTCCGGATGGGTCCCTGTCATTGGTGTTTACGGCATCACGGCTGTGATTGTCTGGAGCGGCTGCACCCTGGGCTTGTTGCCATCCATGATTGGACGCAAACACTTCGCAACCGGGCAGATTCTGACACTGGGATCTGCACTGGGGCTTTGGCTGATCGCCATACCCTTGAACACGATGCATTGGACGCAAGCCTCATCAGAAGCACTCAAGGTCTCACTGATGCAACTCAATATCCCTCAGGAACTCAAGTGGCAACCCGCCCAACGTAGAAAGACCCTGGCCATGCTGGAGACGATGAGTAACGAGCACTGGGATAGCGATATTCTGATCTGGCCGGAAACCGCCATTCCCATGCTTTATGACCAGGTCCTGCCCTATCTCGACAGAATGTCTGCACTGGCCAGAGCCCAGGATACTGCGATCATCAGCGGGATCCCCTATCGTCATTTTGACGAAGAGCAAAATCCTGTCCTCCACAATAGCGTTGTCAGTTTCGGTTTGGGTGAAGGCATCAATCACAAACAGAGACTGGTACCCTTCGGAGAGTATGTGCCACTGCAGGAGATACTTAGGGGCCTGATCGCATTTTTCGATCTGCCCATGTCGGATTTTCGCAAAGGCAGCCCAAATCAGGAGTTATTGAAAGCTCGAGATTTTCGCGTTGCCCCCTTCATTTGCTACGAAGTGGTTTATCCGGAATTTGTCCGCCAACGTGCGGTGGACTCAGATCTGATGCTGACTATCAGCAACGACGCCTGGTTCGGGACGTCCATCGGCCCGCTGCAACATTTACAAATGGCACAAATGCGGGCCGCAGAGAATGGCAGATACATGCTTCGCGGCACCAACAATGGCGTGACTGCCATCATTGATCAACACGGAAAAATCGTCGCCAAAACCGAGCAATTCATCGAGACAGTTCTGGAAGGAGAAATCCGAACCGTTAGCGGTCGCACGCCCTATTCATATTTGGGCAATATTCCGATTTATCTGCTTATCCTTGTCTCCCTGATCTTGCGATTTTCGATGGGCAGCATCAAGACCCGCGATCCCAAGGCCAGTGAACCGGTTGCCTCCTAATATCTCCTTGGTTCAAATCCGTCACTGAGATAGAATGTCGCCTTTGATTTACCCAGCCGGTGCAAGCCATTCATGGTTTTGCACACGCACATTCAGAACAATATTCAGACGATGACCGACACTTCCATGCAAGAACATTACGTCCCCGATCAGATCGAAGAAAAAGCGCGCAGTTACTGGGAAGCGAATGACAGTTTTGCTGTCACTGAAGATAGTAGCAAAGAGAAATACTATTGCCTCTCCATGTTTCCCTACCCAAGCGGCAAACTCCACATGGGGCATGTACGCAATTACACCATTGGTGATGTTGTCTCGCGCTATCAGCGTATGCAGGGCAAGAATGTTCTTCAGCCCATGGGGTGGGACGCTTTCGGCCTTCCGGCAGAAAATGCCGCGATCAAAAACAATGTTGCGCCGGCAAAGTGGACATACGAAAACATCGAATACATGAAGAACCAGCTGAAGCAGCTGGGCTTCGGTTACGATTGGAACCGGGAGCTTGCAACCTGTAAACCCGACTATTACAAGTGGGAACAGTGGTTCTTCACCAAGCTCTATGAAAAGGGTCTGGTCTACAAGAAAAACGCCACGGTGAACTGGGATCCTGTGGATCAAACGGTTCTCGCCAACGAACAGGTTGTCGATGGTCGCGGCTGGCGTTCCGGTGCAATAGTGGAACGTAAGGAAATTCCGCAGTGGTTCATCAAAATCACCGACTATGCGGAAGAGCTGCTTGCCGATCTGGACAAGCTTGAAGAGTGGCCCGAGCAGGTTCGTACCATGCAGCGAAACTGGATCGGTCGCTCAGAAGGTCTGGAGTTCTCATTCCAGTTAAAAAATCGTGAAGACGTGCTGAGTGTCTATACGACCCGTCCGGATACGATCATGGGGGTTACTTATGTAGCCGTCGCAGCGCAACACCCTCTGGCTCTGGAAGCCGCACAAAACAATTCGGAATTGAAGGCATTCATCGAAGAGTGCAAGCAGAATAAAGTCGCTGAAGCGGATATGGCGACAATGGAGAAAAAAGGCATCGCCACCGGTATGTATGCGATTCATCCGCTGACGGGTGAGGAAGTGCCGGTATGGGCAGCCAACTTTGTGCTGATGGACTATGGATCAGGCGCCGTCATGTCGGTGCCAGGTCACGACGAGCGCGACCACGAATTCGCCAAAGCCTATAAACTACCCATCAAACAAGTGATCGCTTCGGCTGAAGGCAAAGACATTGATATTCAAGCGGAAGCATTCGTTGAACGTGGCACCCTCGTGAATTCGGGTGAATTTACCGGTTTGAGCTCCGACGAAGCCTTTGATGCCATAGTCACCAAGTTTGAAAAGCTGGGTACTGGCAGCAAGCAAGTAAACTATCGTTTGCGTGACTGGGGTGTATCCAGGCAGCGCTATTGGGGCGCGCCTATCCCCATGAAAACGCTTGAATCGGGAGAAGAAGTGCCGGTACCTCTGTCGGAGCTACCTGTCAGACTGCCTGAAGATGTTGAACTCGACGGTGTCAAATCCCCCATAAAGAGTGATCCAGAGTGGGCGAAAACGCAGCATAACGGTCAAAAGGCCTTTCGCGAAACCGATACTTTTGACACCTTCATGGAGTCATCCTGGTACTACGCACGTTATTGCTCTCCTAATGAAGAGGAGCAAATGCTTGACCCCAAAGCCGCCAATTACTGGTTGCCTGTCGACCAATATATTGGCGGAATTGAGCATGCCATTCTGCACCTTTTGTATGCCCGCTTTTTCCACAAGCTCCTGCGCGATGTTGGCCTCGTAGAAAGCGACGAGCCCTTCAAACGCCTGCTTTGCCAAGGCATGGTACTGGCCGAAAGCTTTTACATCGAAGATGAACACGGTGGCAAACAATGGATTTCGCCAAGCGATGTGGAGCTGGAATCTGATGACAAGGGCAAGGTAGTCGGCGCCAAACGCAAGTCAGATGGTGTCGCTGTTCAAAGCGCGGGCATGAGCAAAATGTCCAAGTCAAAGAACAATGGTATCGACCCCCAGACAATAATTGATCAGTATGGCGCAGATACCGTCAGACTGTTCATGATGTTCGCGGCCCCTCCTGAACAGTCTCTGGAATGGTCCGACAACGCCGTTGAAGGTGCCCACCGCTTTTTGCGAAGACTCTGGAAAGCTGTGTATGCCCACAAGCAAAACGGGGATGTCGTTGCTCTGGATGTATCCGCCTTGAGCCAGGAACAAAAGGACCTTCGACGCAAAACCCATGAAACCATTCAGAAAGTCAGCGACGATGTCAGTCGCCGACTGACCTTCAATACCGCCATCGCGGCGGTAATGGAGTTGCTGAACAGCATTACCAAGTTCGTTGACGTCAGCCCTCAGGGCGTTGCCGTTAGCCAGGAAGCGCTGGAAACAGCAGTCTTGCTGCTAGCTCCTATCACACCTCATATCTGTCATGAGCTGTGGCATGACTTGGGCCATGACGATGCGGTTGTTGATGCCCAATGGCCTGCACTCGATCAATCCGCGCTGACCAAGACCTCTCAGCAAATCGTTGTTCAGGTGAACGGAAAGGTCCGGGCAAAGCTGGAAGTGGCTGCAGACATCAGCAAAGACGAGGCCGAAAGCGTTGCGCTGGAAGATGACAATGTACAACGTTTTATCGATGGCAAAACCATTCGCAAAATCATCGTTGTTCCGGGTAAGCTGGTCAACATTGTCGCCAACTAATTACAGAGTTATGGGCAAGAGGCCTTAGTCAGAATGCAAGCGAGTACTCGCACTGACATTATCCGCTGCGCTCCGCCAGTGATCATCGCAATGCTCGCTCTCTTGCTCTCTGCCTGCGGCTTCCAGTTACGTACACAAACAGCCATGCCGACGACGCTTCAGGAATTGGCGCTGGAATGCGATGGCCAACATTACTGGGCGCTGTGTCAACGTATTCGCCAGCAACTGGCGGCCCACGGCAGTCGCGTTAATGAAGAGGCCCCGATATTGCTGAGTATTGACCGCGTCAACACCAAACAGAGGGTCGCCGTGATCGACAGTGACGCCAGCGCGTCGGAATATGAACTGTCAACGTCAGTTACCTATCGTTTACTGGATCAGCTAAGCAATCGCCTGATCACAAATCGCGAGGTCAAACAAGAACGACTCTACCGCTACAACTCTGCCCGCCTGATCGCAGTAAATCGCGAGAAAGACAGAATCCGCGACTCTCTTCAGGAAACTCTTGCTGACCGTATTGTCGTTGAACTGGCACATTTCGATACGGCAACCATTGAGCAACTTCTGGCTGAAAGTGTGGATCAGGACAATGCACTATGAAGCTCAAAGCCGAACAGCTAAGCACATCCCTTACGAAGAATTTGCTGCCGGTCTATTTCGTCAGCGGTGATGAAACCCTGCTGGTTCAAGAGGCCGTTGACAGTATTCGTCAGGCTGCCGCTGCTCAGGGTTTTGATGAACGAAAAGTACATGACGTCGATAAACAGTTCGACTGGAATGTGCTGCTGGAAGATGCCAATGCCCTTTCCCTCTTTGCCGAGAAGAAGATCACTGAACTGAGGCTTGGCAAAGCGAAACCGGGGACGCCGGGCTCGAAAGCCCTTCAAGCCTACTGCGAGCAGCAGGTAGAGGACTCGATTCTGATTATAGAGGCTGCCAAAATGGACTCTGCCAGCCTCAAGAGCAAATGGGCCCAAGCTATCGATCGGGTTGGCGCGATTATACAGGTCTGGCCTGTCAGCCTGGAGCAAATACCTCGGTGGCTCGCGCAGCGTGCGCAAAAACTCAAGCTGAATCTCGACCGTGATGCGATCGCCTTGTTGTCGGATCGTTTGGAAGGAAACCTGCTGGCAGCGCAGCAGGAACTGGAAAAACTCAAATTGCTTCACGGCAATGCTGCAATTGACGCCGCAATGATCGAAGAAAACGTTGGCGATTCGGCACGCTACGACGTGTTTGATCTGACCGATGCCTGCCTCAAGGCCGACGCCAAACAAACCATAAAAATCAATTCCCATCTCAAAATGGAAGGTGTTGAGCCCAGCTTCGTGCTTTGGGCTCTCGGTAAAGAGCTCCGCATTCTCTATGCGCTGAGTATGGCGGAGCGCCAGCAAATCCCGCCGCAATCCATATTCAAGCAATTTCGGGTGTTTCCCAAGCGGCAGCAGTTGCTGCTCGCTGCATCGCGCCGCCATAGCACGGGACGTCTGCAACAACTTTTGGAACTGACAAAGCAGACTGACGATCGCATCAAAGGCGTTATCGCTAGAAGCTCACCATGGGAAACGCTCGACGACCTGGCATTGGGCCTCTGTGGCGTTGCGTATTAATGTCCCACAGGAAACTTTGCACACTTGTGCTAAGGTGAATAAAGACCCGAAAATTTTGCTGTCTTGATACCACTCTTCACCAGGAGGCGTTCGCAGCTCATGAACATCTCAGTGATTGTGTCGCTGCTCGCAAGAAAACCGAGCATTGGCCTTTTTGCGATCATGTTGTCGTTCGCGTCATATTGCCATGCCGAGACGCCCGATCCTGATCAAGTTCTCAAGCGTGACTTTTGGGGTACCGTCTATAAAGATGGTGGTGAAACCTTCTACTGTAAAAAAGCTTTCAAATCCAAAACGGCATTAATCGCGGAAAGCTATATTTACTCAACCAGCTGGGTACGGGACTTTCTGCGTTGCGGCACCAACCGCCAATGCAAGCGCGAAAACGAACGCTATCGGGAAATTATTTCCGACCTTCATAATATCGTGCCGGCTGATTCCTATATTGAGTTTAAACGCAAAAGCGCGATCTTCGGCAACCTTGATGATTCTGTAAAAGTAAGCAAATGTGGCGTCCGCAAGAAGTTCCAGATTTTCGATCCGGATGACTCTCTCAAAGGCGATATTGCACGCGCAATTCTGTATATGTACGAACGCTACCAGTTACCTATGATGGTTAGCTTCCCGGAGCTAAGTCGCTGGCACGAAATGGATCCTCCCAGCCCTGAGGAGCAGGCTCGAAATACGCTGATTGAGTCGATTCAGGGCAACGACAATCCATTTATCAGCAACCCGTCCCACATCGAAAACATCCGCGAAGAGGAAGGCTAGCAGAACGAATCTAGCAGGGAGGGATCAACTGTCAAATCCCTGCGCATCCAGCGAACCATGTCGTTGAAGACACGCTTTGCTTGTAAATCGCGTGTCAGCATGTGATAGCCATCCGGATACAGTACGAAATCCATCGGCACCCCATGCTCCCTCATCGCCATTGCCATTCGGCATGTCGGCTCCCTGGGAATCACCTCGTCCTTTTCGCCGTATAGAACCAGGCTGGGAAGATCTATTTCCGGCGCTAATGCCAAGGCTTTGTCCATCAAGTTGGTTAAACCATAAATCGCATCAATACGCGTCGCTTTGATAACCAGTGGATCACGCCCCATTTGTCGGAGCGCTGCGATATTGTCTGTCGCCTGAATCTCCAGCCCCTCTCCGGTTGGCTGCCAGAATGGTACTGTGTAAACAGCCAGATTAAGCAGCCACCTCTGATACCAGGGCTGGGTTTCTCTGGCCCAAACCGCTGGTGCCAACAATATTCCACCCGATATGTGCTGCTGCCAGAACTCAGATGCAGACGCCAGGGAAGTTAAGATCACCGCAGCCCCCATACTCTCTCCAACCAGATAGATCGGCATGCCCGGATAACGCACCCTGACTAGCCTGGTCACCAGTTCGAGATCGGACTGAAGGCGGCCCTCACCTGGCCAGAGCCCAACAAATTCGCTGGCGCCGAAGCCTCGCTGATCATATGCCAGGCAGGCAATGTTCTCTGCGACCAGGTGTTCGCACATGCTTTGGAACGCCAGGCTGTAATCATTGAAACCATGCAGTGCGATGACGATGGCAGACGCTTGTCCTGGTGGCCAGAACTGGCGCAAAGGCAAACGATAAGCATCTTCCGCTATGATCGCCGAGTCACCCAATGAGGGTTGGATCTTCTGATTCGACAGAGGTTGTATTTGGGGGCCACTGCAAGCGGCCAGCAGAATCAGCAGTGAGAGAGAGAAAACAAGACTAAAGCGCCTCAATGTGATCCACGAGCAATTGCACACTGCGATTCCCTCTGAATTCATTGATATTGGGACGGTAAACCAGACGCACCTGCTCCGGGATAGATTGTCTGACCCAGTCGCTGTTGAACATAATGGCATCAAACATGCCGGAACCATTTTTCAGGTTCACCACCAATTTGAGATGCCGCTCTTTCAGAACTTTATGCTGAATCACGCGGAACTCATCATCAAAAACCGGCTCAGGAAACTGTTGCCCCCAAGGTCCGGCATGATTCAGGCGCTGTACCGATTCCAGGCTCAGATCACTCTCAGCCAATTGCCCATCCGTCAGGATGGTCGCATCCAGCGCTGACTCATCGAGTAACTTACGCACCGCTTGGTCAAATGCATCTCTGAATTGGCTCAGACAACCGTATTCCAGACTCATGCCCGCCGCCATGGCGTGACCACCGAACTTCTTCAGCAATGAAGGATGTTTCTTCGCAACCCGGTCAAGGGTATCGCGCATGTGCAGACCGGGAATTGATCTTGCTGAACCTTTGAGCATCGTGGGTTTGCCATATTCGTCTATCTCTGCCGCTGCAAAGACGATTACAGGACGATGCAGTTTTTCCTTAATGCGTGATGCCAGAATTCCGATAACCCCCTGATGCCAGTGTTTGTCGTATAAACACAGCCCCCAGGATTCGGTGCTTGAATCCAGCTTCATGTCTTTTAGCTGGATTTCCGCATCACGTTTCATATCTGCTTCTATCTTTTTGCGCTCCTGATTCAAAGCATCCAGAGTCCCCGCCAATTCATTGGCAAGCAACAGATCTGGCGCCAGCAAACATTCAATTCCAACGGACATGTCATCCAATCTGCCAGCTGCATTGAGACGCGGCCCCAGAATGAATCCCAAATCACTGGTAACAATATTGGACGGTTTTTTACCCGCGCAGGCCAGCAAGGCATTAATACCCGGACGAGCCTTGCCCGCCCGGATTCGACGCAAGCCCTGCTCAACAAGAATACGATTGTTCTGATCCAAAGGTACCAGGTCGGCTACCGTACCAAGCGCGACCAAATCCAGATAGTTTCCCATATTGGGTTCCGGCAATGATCGTTCCCGAAACCATCCCATCTGTCTCAAACGGGCTCTCAATCCACAAAGGACATAAAAAATAACGCCGACACCGGCTGCATTTTTGCTAGCAAATGCACATCCGGGCTGATTCGGATTGACAATGGCGTCGGCCTGGGGAAGCGTATCACCGGGTAAATGATGGTCGGTGACCAATACCCTGATACCCAACCCCTTCGCGGTTTCCACACCTTCAATACTGGATATGCCGTTATCAACAGTAATGATTAAATCGGGTTTGTCCTGATATGCCAGCTCGACAATTTCAGGTGTGAGGCCATAGCCGTATTCAAATCTGTTTGGCACAAGATAGTGGCAGTTCTCAGCACCCATTTCGCGCAATGCGCAAATGGCCAAGGCAGTGCTGGTTGCTCCATCGGCGTCAAAGTCGCCGACAATGACAATGTTTTGTTGTTGACGCAGAGCACGCTCAAGTAAATCAATTGCTGCGTTCATGCCTTTTATTTGACTGGTATCCGCTAAACGGGAGAGCACCAAATCCAGTTCTGATTCGCTGGACACGCCTCGCGCCAGATAGATGCGTCGCAGAAACTCTGGCAACCCAGCATTTTCTAAACCTGACGCAGGACATGGACGACGTTGGATTTTTTTCTTCATGAATCGAAGAGACGGTTGCTTAAAAGAGGCTAAAAAAAACCGGGCGATCGAGGCTGTGTAAAAACGTTACGAGAGCAGCTTAGACAAGGCAAAAATTCATGAAAAAGCGCAGTGTATAGGTGATACATGAGCATTTTGAGTGAATTTTTAACGCGGTATAAGCAATCGCAGTAGTTTTTACACAGCCTCGATCGCCCGGCTATTGTCAAATTACTTTCGGCGATGTCCCGCGACAAAGTTCTTAACCGTTGCCAAATCATTTTCGAGAACCTCGTAGCGCTCTTCACGCTCAAACAGATCCGCCATATGGTGAGGCAATTGTGGCGCCACACCCACACCGGACTTCTCTACCGCTTCGGGGAACTTGACTGGGTGCGCCGTGCCCAAGGTCACCATGGGTATCTGCGTATCACGACGACACTGGCGCGCTGCCTCCACACCTATCGCCGTATGCGGATCCAACAAATATTCAGTCTGTTCAAAGACTTCCTTAATCACGGCACAGGTACGTTCATCATCAACCGACCAGCTATCAAAAAGGGCCCGTGCGGCCTTCCATCGATACTCTTCGATGGAACCGGCTTCGGTTTTCCACTTATCCATTAGCTCCGCCAAGGCATTTCCGTCGCGGCCATAAAGATCAAACAACAGTCGCTCAAAGTTGCTGGAAACCATGATATCCATACTTGGAGACAACGTGTGATGCAGCGACTCTAACTGGTAATGATTGCGACTGATAAAACGATGCAAAATATCATTACGGTTTGTGGCAACCACCAACTGATTGATTGGCAATCCCATATTACGCGCCAGATAACCAGCGAAAATATCCCCGAAATTACCTGTCGGCACCGAAAAAGACAGACTACGGTGAGGTCCACCCAGTGCTAGCGAAGCGCTGAAGTAATAAACGATCTGAGCCATGATTCTTGCCCAGTTGATGGAATTCACAGCAACCAGGCGGGTACCTTCCAGAAAGGACTGGTTGCTAAAGCTCTCCTTCACCATACGCTGGCAATCGTCAAAATTACCTTCTACCGCGATGTTGAAAACGTTATCACCAAGCACTGTTGTCATCTGCTTGCGCTGAACATCCGATACTCGGTTGTGCGGATGAAGGATAAATATATCCACGTTATCGCAATGACGGCAGCCTTCAATGGCCGCCGAACCGGTATCACCTGAGGTTGCCCCCATAATCACCACACGCTCGTCGCGTCGCTTGAGTACAAAATCAAGTAAACGACCCAATAGCTGCAACGCGAAATCCTTGAATGCGAGTGTTGGACCACGAAACAGTTCCATCACCCATTCATTGGAATCGATCTGCACCATGGGAGCGACCGCCGTGTGGTCGAAGCCCTGATAGGTGTCCTCGACCATTTGACGAAAGTCATCGGCTGGGATACAGCTCTCCACAAATGGAAACATGATGTTGAAAGCCAGCTCTGAGTAGGGCTTTCCCGCCCAGGAAGCAATCTCTTCCAACGTGAACTTCGGCAGGGTTTCTGGCACGTATAGGCCGCCATCCGGCGCCAAACCGGTCAGTAGCACATCTTCAAATTCTAGAGCGGGCGCATTTCCGCGCGTACTTATATATTTCACTTGTGTCGTTCCAACAATGTTTGCGTTTGAGCGGTATCTTAAAGTCTAGGCAAAGTGTTCAACACGGATACGTACAACATGACCGGCAATGGTATCCAGGTCCTCGATTTGACGTATCGCTTCATCAATCTGCGACTCCTTGACTTCATGAGTCAGCATTACCAAGGGAATTGCATCGCCAATTCGGTCCGTCTCCTTTTGCATGACCGATTCAATATTAATGCCCAGATCACTCATAATCGATGCCACTTTGGCCAGTACACCGGGATGATCTTCAGCCGTCATTCTGAGATAGTAGGCTGACTTGATATCATTAATGGATAGCACGGGCAGATCCGACATCTTCTCTGGTGCAAATCCAAGATATGGCACATCCACTCCACTACCGGATCTAGCTGCTCTGGCAACATCCACGAGATCTGCAATCACCGCAGAAGCCGTCGCTTCCGAGCCTGCACCAGCACCGTAATACAATGTCTGTCCTACAGCATCTCCATCGACCAACACCGAATTCATGACACCATCCACTTTGGCAAGCAGCAGGTCTTTGGGAATCAGCGTTGGGTGAACGCGAAGTTCGATTCCTTCTTCATGCTGCCGACAAATACCCAGATGCTTGATTCGGTAGCCCAGCTCATCCGCATTTTCGACGTCTTCTGTTGATAACTTGCTGATCCCTTCTGTGTAGGCTTTCTCGAATTGAAGCGGCACACCAAAGGCTGCAGATGCGAGGATGGTCAGTTTATGGGCAGCATCAATTCCCTCCACGTCGAAAGTTGGGTCAGCTTCTGCATATCCCAAGGCCTGTGCCTCAGCCAGAACTTCATCAAACTCTCGGCCTGCCTGTTTCATTTCAGTCAAAATAAAGTTGCCAGTGCCATTAATGATTCCGGCGAGCCAATTGATCTTGTTAGCAGCGAGACCTTCGCGGAGGGCTTTGATAATCGGTATACCGCCGGCAACCCCCGCTTCATAGGCGACAATAACCTTATGTTTGGCTGCCAACTCAAAAATCTCGTTGCCATGCTCTGCAATCAGGGCTTTGTTTGCCGTAACGACATGCTTTCCCTGGCGAATCGCTGCACAAACGATCTCTTTAGCCAGTTCGTACCCACCAATGAGCTCAGCCACCACATCCACATTGGGATCATTGACCACATCCATCAAGTCGGTCGTAAACGTGATTCCCGTCAGATCGCAGTTATCTTTCAATTTTCGAGAAGCAACCCGCGTCACCTTGATATCGCAACACGCTCTTGCGGATATTTCCTCTGCGTTTCTCTGCAATACGTTGATCACGCCACTGGCGACCGTACCTAAACCACAAATTCCGACCTTGAGGGATTCCAACTCTGATACCTCTTGTTTAATGCTTTGATAATGGGAACATACCCTGTTCGCACCTCTGCAACGCCTTAACAACCAGTTAAATGCGTACCCACCACTTATCCGTAAGGGGCGCATAGTATACCTGTTCAAAAAATAAAAAAAATCGATTCATCACCGCTTTCGACACCCTGCTTTCAGTGTTATCTTGCGCTTAAAAAATCAGGAAGATTTTCCACTTCCTCAGAACAATCAACCACAAGGGAATTTATCGCTCGTGCATACCATTCGAATCTGCATATTACTTGCGACAGGATTATTAGTGGCTTCCTGTGGCGGCCCATTCAGTGATTACGACAATAGAAGCTTGAGCGAGGAATACCGGAAGTGTGACTTTAACCGACTGACAGCGGCAGGTGCGCAGAGGTGCACAAATATCAAAAAGGAGTGTGAGAAGCGAAAACAGGAAAGTGGCTTTAGATGTTAGGGGCGGTCACCCACCCCAAAAACTTTGAAAACGGCTGGGAACTTACTCTGAGCGTTAAAGCAGACCCAAACCCTGCGCAAGTTTGTCAGCCGGGATATAGCCTGGCACCAATGTGCCATCCTCGAGCAAAATCGCTGGTGTACCTGTCACGCCAAGACCTTGACCAAGCTCGTACTGAAAAGCCACAGGATTGTCACAGGTTTTGTCAGGGATAGACTTGCCGGCCTTAGCGTCCGTTAAAGCCTGAAGGGGGTCTTCCGAACAAAAGGCCGACACGATTTTGTTGTAAGATTCACTACCCACTCCGGCACGAGGAAAAGCAAGATAGCTTACCTCTATGCCATATTCATTCATTTTTGGCACTTCACGGTGTAGTTTTCGACAGTAGCCACAATCGATATCGGTAAATACCGTAATACTGGCTTTGGTCTCTCCTTTCGCCGGAAAAACGATTTTCTCATCTGCTTTTATTTTGGCTACCTCAGCGATACGTTTTTGGTTACGTCGCTCTTCAGTCAGGTTAACCAGTTTACCGCCCAAGGTGCTGTACATTTCACCAGAAACAAAATGTTTGCCATCCGCTGTAACAAACAGCGGTTGTCCGTTGTTTGAATCCACCCGGAACAGTCCTTCAATTTCACTTTTCTCTATAGCATGAATTTTCAGGGTAGGCAGAGCTTTGGCAAGCTCATTTTGGATCTCGTCTTCACCCGCATGAACCGTCGCAACCAGCATTGCTAACCCGCACACTCTTACCATCAATCGCCTAAAACTCATTCGCCTTGCTCTCCAGGAATCAATAATGATATGCGCCCTTGTTACAGAGTTCGCATTTAACAGAGTTCGACACGCTAACCCCAGAAAAGTTCAATAGCAAGCCTACAGAGGTTACCGTTTGCTGAACATCACATGAGATGGCTATGAACGAGGATGATGCTGCTGATGAATCGTCTGCAAACGATATTGAGCGATATGAGTATAGATCTGCGTTGTCGACAAACTGCTGTGACCGAGAAGTAACTGTACAACTCTTAGATCAGCACCGTGATTGATTAAATGTGTTGCAAAGGCGTGCCTGAGGCTATGCGGTGAAATGTCTCCCGAAATCCCTGCGAGCGATGCGTACTTTTTAATCCTGTGCCAAAAGGTCTGTCGGGTCATCTCACGCCCTCGTCGACTGGGAAAAAACACATCATTCATCGATCCGACAAGCAATTGAGGCCGGGAGTCGTTGATGTAACGCTGGATCCACTCCAAGGTATGCTCACCCAGAGGCACTATACGCTCCTTGCTCCCCTTTCCACTCAATCGTACTAGCCCCTGCTCCAGATTAACCTGCTCAAGCCTCAGGGACACCAACTCGGACACCCTCAGCCCCGAACCATACATGATCTCAAGCATTGCCCTATCTCGAAGACCAAGGACATCTGACAAATCCGGAGCTCTGAGCAGCAGCTCGACATCTTGCTCTGAGAGAGCAGATGGCAACAGCCTTGGCTGACGAGGATTATCAATATTCAGCGTTGGATCAGTGACTATTAGCTTCTCACGAAGCAGATATCGATAAAAACGACGCAAACTGGAAAGACTGCGGGCGGTAGAGCGGGCTTTCACCCCTTTACTTAGTCTATAAGACAAGTAAGCAAGAATATGCTCAGAACCCACTTCAAAAAAAGAGATATGGAAAGCTGGAGCAAGCCAGCGATTGAATTGGACAAGATCTTGGCGGTACGCAGAAAGAGTGTGATCACCCAAACCGTTTTCCAGCCAAAGCGCATCGATAAAATTTTCTAGTGCTTGCTCAGGTAAAACGGACATTTTGCTGGACCTAAACGAAAAAAAGCAGGTTATGCATACCATAACCTGCTTTTTTACACCTACTGAAACTTTGCTTAGTTCAGCTTCTCTTTGATTCGTGCTGCTTTACCACTGAGATCACGCAGGTAGTAAAGTTTAGCCTGCCTTACATCACCACGACGTTTGACCGAAATACTGTCAATCAATTTGCTGAAAGTCTGAAAGGTACGCTCAACGCCGACACCGTAAGAAATCTTACGCACTGTGAAAGATGAGTTCAAACCACGATTTCGCTTTGCAATCACAACACCTTCGTATGCCTGCAAACGCTCTCGGTTTCCTTCTTTAACCTTTACCTGTACAACTACAGTGTCGCCGGGGCCGAACTCAGGCACTTCCGTAGTCATTTGCTCAGCTTCCAAAGCGCTGATGATGTTGTTCTTGCTGCTCATGTTACACTCCCAAAAAATGACAAGTCAGGTTATCTCAACCTTACCCACCTACTTTACATTCACCAATAAACTCTTCGAGAAGAACCGTCTGTTCTTCATCTAGATTCAACTTTTCCAACAAATCCGGTCGTCGCAGCCAGGTTCGTCCTAAAGACTGCTTCAAACGCCATCGACGTATTTTTTTATGATCCCCGGAAAGCAATACTTCTGGTACCCGTTCTCCGCCAATTAGTTCTGGACGCGTATAGTGAGGACAATCCAGCAACCCGTTAGCAAAAGAATCTTGCTCCGCAGATTCACTATGTCCCAGCACGCCTGGCTCGAATCTGGACACCACGTCTATAACAACCTGGGCGGCCAACTCTCCACCAGTCAGCACGTAGTCACCGATGGATAACTCCTCGTCAACTTCGGACTGAATCAATCTTTCGTCTATCCCTTCGTAGCGACCGGCGAGCAATATTAGCTTACCCGCTTCCGCCAACTCCGCTACTTTGTCGTGGTTTAGCAATTTGCCTTGCGGACTGAGATAAACGACTTTTGCGTCATTTCCCGCAGCTTTTTTTGCTGCTGCTATCGCCTGCTTAAGAGGCCCAACCTTCATTAGCATCCCGGGCCCACCGCCGTAGGGTCGATCATCGACCGTGCGATGCCGATCATAGGCAAAGTCCCGTGGATTCCAACACTCTATACCAACGAGACCTTTTTCCACTGCTTTCCCCAACACACCCGGCAGATGGTCCGCGGAAAACATTTCGGGAAACAGACTTATGATGCCGAACCACATAACGGAACCATCAAAAATCCGGGTCCCAATCGACCTCAATCTCTCCCGTATGGAGATCAACGCCTTTGACGACCTGCCCGGGAAGATAAGGAATCAATCGTTCTTTACCGTCAACACTCCCCTCACAACCTCGCACTACAAGCACGTCGTTCGACCCGGTCTCGATCAAATACGATACTTTGCCGAGCAAAACGCCCTTCGAAGTCGTAACGCTCAAGCCTTCGAGCTGATGCCAGTAATACTCACCCTCGTCCAGCTTAGGTAGAGTATCGACCGGCACCTTAACCAACGCATTACAATATTTAGCTGCCTGGTCCCGGTCACTACAACCTTCAACGCGAGCAAGCATGCCGTTCTTGTAAGGTTTGCATTCAGCAATCACTACAGATTGCTGCCTACCATCAAAATCCAAGATCCAATCGCTGTACCGAGCGATATTCTCTTTGGGCTGGGCATAGGAAATTACCTTTACCCACCCTTTCACGCCATATACTGACGTAATCTTGCCCATTACCGCATGGGTCTTGTCCACGCGCATGGGCCGACCTCTCTTCTCAATACGACTACCTACTAAAAACCTGGGATTTCCAGGCCCCGTACTAGGCAGCTTTTGCTGCTTCTTTCAGCAGAGTCTTCACGCGATCAGACGTCTGAGCACCCTTGCTCAACCAATGCTCCACACGATCTGAATCGACGCGCAGGCGTTCTTCCTGGCCCCGAGCCAAAGGGTTGAAGAAACCAACACGCTCGATATATCGACCATCGCGAGCGGAACGACTGTCGGTAACAGTCAAGTGGTAAAACGGACGCTTCTTGGAGCCGCCGCGAGATAAACGGATAGTAACCATGTTCGTTTATACTTCCTGATTTAAAAGCTTATAAACCGCCGAAAACTTTGTACCCGGCGCTCGAAAGGGCGCATATTCTAGAGCAATTATCTAAATTTGGAAACACCCACAAACAAAATAATAAATCTTTGTCCAATCCAATAATCTTCTTGTCTTTACATTGGGCCAAACGGGCCTCCACCGCCAGGAGGCATCATCCCTTTCATTCCCCGCATCATGTTCATCATACCTCCCTTTTTGGTGAACTTTTTCATCATCTTCTGCATCTGCTTGTGCTGCTTCAGAAGACGATTCACATCCTGAATTTGCGTACCAGAACCAGTTGCGATTCGCCGCTTCCGGGAATTATTGATGACATCAGGATAGCGACGCTCTTTCGGCGTCATCGAAGAAATAATCGCTTCCATTTGCCCAAGAGACTTGTCATTGACTTGCTGCTGAGCAGCTTGAGCCATCTGTCCCATACCTGGCAGTTTGTCCAACAAACCGGCCACTCCACCCATATTTTTCATCTGCAACAATTGGTCACGAAAATCCTCCAGATCAAAGCTTTTTCCTTTCTTGATCTTTTTGGTCAGCTTTTCCGCTTTCTTTTTATCCAGTTTGCGCTCAGCCTCTTCTATCAGACTGAGCACATCCCCCATCCCCAAAATTCGCGAAGCGACCCGATCGGGATGGAAAGGCTCCAGAGCATCGGTTTTCTCTCCGACCCCCATGAACTTGATGGGTTTTCCAGTGATCGAGCGAACTGAGAGTGCCGCCCCGCCACGGGCATCACCATCCGTTTTCGTCAAAATCACACCTGTCAATGCCAGTGCCTCATTAAAAGCCTTAGCTGTATTGGCAGCATCCTGACCAGTCATCGAGTCTACGACAAACAGCGTTTCCACCGGATCAATAGCAGCATGCAAAGCCTTAATCTCCGACATCATCTCGTCGTCGATGGCCAATCGTCCCGCAGTATCGAGTATGACCACATCGGCAAAAGACGTTTTTGCTTCAGCAATCGCAGCCTCCGCGATATCAACAGGCCGTTGTTGCTCGTTACTAGGAAAAAAGCCAACGCCCACCTCATTGGCAAGCGTTTCAAGCTGCTTGATAGCCGCGGGACGATAAACATCCGCACTGACAACCAACACCTTCTTTTTTTCCCTTTCTTTCAGATATCTAGCCAGCTTGGCAACTGATGTTGTTTTACCTGCCCCTTGAAGGCCAGCCATCAATATCACCGCAGGGGGCTGAGCGTTGAGGTTCAGTCCTTGAGACTGCTCCCCCATCACCCGCACCAGCTCTGAATTAACGACTTTCAGAAATTCCTGCCCAGGTGAAAGGCTACGCATAACCTCCTGGCCGACAGCTTTTGCCCTAACCTGCTCGACAAACTCTTTTACCACCGGCAATGCGACATCAGCTTCCAACAGTGCCATACGCACTTCACGAAGCGTGCCCTTTATGTTCTCCTCGGTGAGTTTAGCCTGCCCGGTAACTTTCCTTAGGCTGTCCGATAGTCGCTCGGTCAGATTTTCAAACATGTGCGATCTCTTTGTTGCCAATACGTTGCAAACCGCGCATTATAACCTTCCCGCGGCGGCAAAATGAACAATCAGTCAATCACTTAAGAAAAAACATGAACATTTTTGCGCTCAGCCTCCTATCCATAGGGCTTTATTCTATAGGCACTCTTTACCAACTGCTGATATACCTCCGACGCCTTCCATCACGCCCCTTTATCAGTTTTGTACTTGGTCTCACAGCCGTGGCTATTCAGCTGCTGGTAACCCTGCGACTAATCGTCGGACCGCAACAGCTTGATCTCAGTTTTTTTAACACAGCATCATTGACGGCGTGCCTGATTGTGGCTTGCCTTTTAGTGCTGGCGCTACGCAAACCTCTGCAAACCGCCTTCCTGGCAGTTTATCCACTGGCTTTATTGTCGATCGTCGGCACCCTCACTTTCAGCGAGAGCCAGTATGATTTTCGCCCGGAAACAGGGGGCATCCTGTTTCATATCGGGCTCTCCATTCTCGCTTATAGCATTTACTGCATTGCCGGCATTCAGGCCATTTTGATTGCCATGCAAAACAACAACCTCAAAAAGAAAAACTCCACAATTTTGATGCGCAACCTGCCACCACTGCTAACAATGGAAAACCTGCTGTTCGAAATGCTCTGGAGCGGCACAATTGCTCTGGTATTTGCCATAGCAGTTGGATTTCTGTTCGTTGAAGACCTGTTTGCACAACACCTCGTCCACAAAACCTTTTTTTCTTTGATTTCGCTCGGCGTATTCGCAACCTTGCTAGCGGGAAGAAAACTGTATGGCTGGAGAGGATTGACTGCCAGCAAGCTTACCTTGTGGGGCCTGGCTTTGCTGATGCTGGGTTTTTTCGGCAGCAAACTCGTGCTGGAATGGTTTATTCTTTAACTTGAATATCGTAACTTAACGCGCATTAGCTCCCACAGGCCTTTCGAATTGAACGACAGCTCGATCACCCTGCTCTTAACCATACTTTTGTTCCTTATTATCCTTTCAGGCTTTTTTTCGAGCTCTGAGACAGGAATGCTGTCTCTTAACCGCTATCGCCTGAAACACCTGAAACGCCACGGCCACAAGGGTGCAAAGCGCGCCAGTGAGCTATTGGATCAAACAGACAAGCTGATCAGCGTTATCCTGATCGGCAACAACTTCGTAAACATACTCGCTTCTTCTATAGCCACAGTAATTGCAATCAGACTTTGGGGCGATGCAGGCATCGCTATTGCAACTGCAATTCTGACCCTTGTCATTCTGATCTTTGCAGAAATCACCCCCAAAACGATTGCGGCCTATCACCCTGAAAAGATAGCTTTCCCAGCGTCTTACATACTGCAACCACTACTAAAGCTTTTATACCCTGCAGTCTGGTCGGTCAATTTGATTACTGGCTTACTGCTAAAGCTTCTTGGCATTAACACTAAAGTCGACTCTGCAAACAACCTCAGTCGCGAGGAACTACGCACTCTGGTAAACGAGTCAGGGGTACTGATACCCAGAAAACACCAAGAGATGCTAATTAGCATCCTGGACCTGGAAAAGGTCTCAGTGGATGACATTATGGTTCCTCGCAATGAAATAATTGGCATCGACATAGAGGACGATTTAACTGATATTTTTCAACAAATTAAATCATCTCAACACACCAGGCTTCCTGTATACAAAGGCGACATAAACAATATCATCGGCATACTGCACCTGCGCAACATGAGCCGAGTCATGGCACACGAAGAACCCAACAAAGCTCTGTTACTTCAAGCCTGCCGAGACCCCTACTTCATCCCTGAAAGCACACCTCTAAATACCCAGCTGTTGCACTTTCAGAAGGAAAAACGCCGCATTGGCATTGTAGTTGATGAATACGGCGACGTACTCGGAATTGCGACCATGGAAGATATTCTGGAAGAAATTGTGGGCGAATTTACAACGGATTATTCGTCATCAAGCACAACAGACATTAGTCCCCAGGAAGATGGTTATTTTCTGATTGACGGCACAACGACAATCCGAGCGATCAATAAGGCTTTAAAATGGCACCTGCCTGTAAATGGCCCCAAAACATTGAGCGGCTTGATTACTGAATCACTTGAAACCATCCCAGACAGCCCAATTTGCTTAACCCTACACAACCATAGAATTGAAATTCGTCAAATTAAAGACAACATCATCAAGACCGCCAGAGTCTCTCCGCCACTCAACAAACTGAAAAAACACTGACCCGCCGAGCAATATCGCCTCGACATAACGCAAATTAGTGCTCAAATGTACTAATTTGTTATTTTTTTTTACTCGGATTGTTTTATAATTAACCAATCTATGCTCATCCGCCCTTTCAGCACCAAAGCGGAGTTTGTCGATAACCGATTAAAGCAGTATCACAGTTGATAGCTCTGGAGCCGTGAATGAACAAGTCGTCAGGCATCAGTTACCTGAATCCCAAGGATAAACACGGCAGTGTTAGCCTTGATTATCAGGAAACGATCGATCGACTCGCTGAAGACGCGGTACGATCACTCTCAGAAATGCTTCAAAGCATGTTTGACGGCGTTGATGACTCGCTGTTCGAACTGGCTAATAATGCACGCACCAACAATGAGCAGAATCGCTTTTTCGAAGCGATGCGAGAAATCCGAATAAAACGCAAAGGCATCGAGTCCGGCTTTAGCCAGGCAATAAGAAACAGTTTCAGTGCCCATGCGGTTAATCGCTCCCAGAAAGACTTGAGCCCTACTCAGAATAGCGAAACGCTATCCTTGGTTGGAAATGACGACCTGGAACAGGACGTTGCCATTAAATCGATGGCAAGTAAGGCGCAATCAAACTTCCAGGGGCCATTGCTCCAATTCCATACACGTATAGGCAAGCTGTATGGCGCCCAACATCTCGCTGAAATTTCCCCACCCCTTGATCCGGATACCATATGCAAAGCTTTTGCAGTTGCATGTGACGCGCTGGACGTTGAGATCAAAGAGAAACTAATCGTTTACAAGCAGTTTGATCGATATGTTATGTCAAATCTGGAGTCGGTTCTGGAGCATGCGAACAGGACCCTGATCCGCAAAGGCGTTATGCCCAGCCTCAAAACACCGGGAATTCGCAACAAAACTAGTCCTAGACGCGAACGTGCGTCTCAGCCACTGGAGCAACAAACCAGAACACAGGAAAATACGCCTCCATTTACAGAGGATTTGTTTCCTGAATTGCAGTCACTGTTAGCCAGTGCGAGAAACAGCAGCACCAGAAGAACAACCACTTATAGACACAGCCAAGAAGCGAACTCAGCGAATCACGTTATCGATTCTGATGGTCTACTGCAACTACTCAATGCTTTGCAGAAAGCGCCGCACACCGAGTTGTTTTCAGAAAATAATTCGAAAGTCGTTGATATTCGTTCAGCCATTCATAACCAATTGAAGCGGAACGCAAAGCAACAGCCTCGCGGGTCGCAGCTTAGTCAGATTGATGAAGATCTGATCAACCTTGTTTCCATGTTGTTTGAGTTCATTCTGGATGACTACAATCTGGCGCCGCCAATTCAGGTTTTAATCAGTCGACTCCAGATCCCGATTCTGAAAGTTGTTATCAAGGACAAGTCGTTCTTCAACTCGAACAAGCATCCAGCAAGACAACTGCTCAATTCTCTTGCTAAAGCCGGAATTGGCTGGGGAGAAGCTCAGGACAAAGGCAAAGATCTTCTGTATTCGCGAATACAGCAAACAGTTAAAAGGGTTCTGGACGAATTCGATGGTGATATTCGTCTTTTCGAACAACTAAACAAAGAGTTCAATGAGTTCATCCGCAAGGAAAACCGCAAAGCAAAAATTGTTGAGCAACGCACGAAGGAAGCTGAGGAAGGCCGCATTCGCTCAAAGCAAGCTCAAAGAAAAGTCGAGCACATCTTGAGCAGAAAGATCCTGAATGCTCGCCACGCTATCCCGCAGGTTGTAATCGACATGCTAAAAAATGGTTGGAGCCGCGTGATGTTTTTGGCCTACCTCAAAGACGATCAGGAACATCAGTGGGCCAACACGGTTCGAATCGCCGAAGAGCTGATATGGTGTCTTCAGCCACTGTCAGACCAAAAAGACCGACAAAAATGGATCACCATTGTTCCAAAGCTACTGAAAGAGCTTAAAGCCGGCCTTGAAAGCGTCTCCTATAATGCCTCTCAGCTTGAGCAAACTATCACCGAAATTAAAAGCTCTTTAACCTCTTGTTTTAAAGACTCTTCGGCATGCCTCACTCAAGAAACGATGATCACCGATACGCCCGTCAGCAAGACCGAAAAAGAAAAAAGAAGCAGCTCGGAATCCGAGTTAAACCGTCCAAAGGAATCTGTTGACGACAATCTTGGCATTTATCTGACTCAAGTAGACCAACTTCAAATAGGCCAATGGGTCGAATTTTCCTTAATGAATGGAAACAAATTTCGGTGCAAGCTGGCTTCCAAAATTGACGAAGCCGACTGCTTGATATTTGTAAACAGAATGGGCCTGAAGAGCGTTGAAAAAGACAAGCTTGAACTTGCAAATGATCTTCGTGCTAAAAAAGCCGTAATTCTTGAACAGGGCCTGATGATAGATCGTGCGATGAACGCAGTGATGTCGAGCTTGCGTCAAAAGGCAGATGTGTAAGCGACGAAGGAAAAGCCCCTTATCTTACGATTCGCTTACAGAGGTATGATAGATTCTGATGGGACAGTTCGCACAAACCTTCCGTTATCATTGGCTATTGCTTTAGCACTCCTCTTGCATGTTGCAGCAATAGCTTTATATCAGTCGATTGCCAACAAACCTTCCCCCAACATCAAAACCATTCCTGTCGTACTGATTAAAAACGCCCCCAAACAGATAAGAAGCACCGCCAGCACTAATCAGACGAGTAGCCAATCCAGCAGAAAGAAGAACAATACACTCACCACCGTAAACCAGTCCTCCTTTCATAGCGTAAAAAAAACCGAAGCAGACGATGGCCAGCACACGCCTCTGAGCAGCTCAGATTCAATTGAAGGCGAAAATAAAGCTGAATCCACACCACGCATTCGCCTCCCGGAAAGTAGCCAGGTTTCTCGTGCACAACAGGCTAGCGAGGGTTTTCGTTCCATGTTCAACAGCAAAATGGAAAGCACCGCTATGATTAATCAGGTATCGACAACGGAAGCGCCGCAGCTAAGCAACTATGAGCTTGAGTTACTTCGCGTATTAACCTACAGAAAAGCTGTATATGATCGTTATCATGCCATTATGGATGCGGAAGGAAAGTCCCAGTTTGACTATGAAATCGAACTGATTTTATTCGCGAACGGGGCAATTAAAAGAGCTGATATTACCCGAACAAGCGGCATTAAAAGAATAGATGAACTTGCGAAGGAAGCAGCCTACAATGCCAGCCCCTTCCCCAAACCACCATCAGAGGATATCGTTACCGGATTCCGATACCGAATCCCCGTGGCTTATCAAAAACCAGACTCCTGACTTTTACTAACGGAGCCTTACGAATTGGTCTCGCCGGCAGCCGCCGATACCATTTTTTTCAGCTCGCCGGATTCGTAAAGTTCAGAGACAATATCGCAGCCACCAACCAGTTCTCCCTTAATATAAAGCTGCGGGAAAGTTGGCCAGTTGGAATAGATTTTAAGGTTTTCCCGAATCTCAGGGTTTTCGAGAATATTGATATAGGCAAATCTCTCTCCACAAGCCATCAGAGCCTGAACTGTCCGCGCTGAAAAACCACATTGAGGTTGCTGCGGCGTACCTTTCATGTAAAGCAAGATATCATTACCTTCAATCTGCTCTTTAATCGCGTCCATAATAGACATACTAATATTCCTCTCTCTGTCGTCAATGCGGCGCTAGTTTACCCGCTTTTGCAATAACCAACCATATCACTAAGGTATATTTTTTGCCCCCCAACCACCACCTCCTGGCGTTTCAATTGATAACTCATCGCCGGCATCAGCTACAAACATCGCCTTATCGTCAAGTTGATGATCATTAAAAACATTTTTCCCTGCTTCGGCATCACCTCCACCTTGCACGCCCCAAGGTGGCCGAACGCGCCGTTCAGTGAGAAGTGTGACCGCAGTAGGTTCCAGAAATCTGTATGTACGGATTAATCCATCCCCCCCAGCATTGGCCCCCCGCCCCCCTGAGCCTCGGCGAATCGCATACTTATCTATCCGCAACGGATAGTGCGATTCAAGACTTTCCACAGGTGTATTTAAGGTGTTCGTCATGTGGCATTGCACGGCATCAAAACCGTCGAAACTCGAGCTAGCCCCCATACCACCCCCAAGGGTTTCATAATAATCCCAATCGGATTTTCCGCCTCGCCCGCCCAGGGCGACATTATTCATTGTCCCCTGTGATGCAGCAGGGACATCAAGCCCCAGCTCTCCCAAGGCCCCTAACACAACATCAACAATTCTCATGCTGGTCTCTACATTGCCTGCGGCTACCGCCGCAGGCCCCCTGGCATTCACCAGGCAACACTCGGGAGCGAAGATTCTGATCTGCTCAAAAACTGCATGACATCGGGGGACATAACTGGGTAGCAAACAAATAAATACATAATAAACGGCCGCTGCCGTCACACTGATTGGACAATTAAGATTACCCGCCACCTGAGAATCTGTCCCGGAGAAATCCGCAATAATTCCGGATTCATTAATGGTCACTTCGACAGATATAGCTATATTTTCGTTACCGAAACCATCAGAATCCATAACATCGCGAAACCGTCCTGTGCCCTTTGCAAACCTGGTGAACGCTTTTTGAGAAAGTTCTCGTCCATATTCATTCAAAGCCCTGATTCCGGACTCTAGATACTGATGACCAGCAACATCCTCACCTAACCAATCAAGCAAGCGCGTTCGTCCTACCGCATTCGCGCTCACTTGAGCCTGAAAATCACCAGGCAACGAAGACTTGGAACCTTCATGCTCAATCTGGGCAAGCATCTCCAAGATGCTCTCATCCAAAACCCCAGCGCGGAACAACTTAACCGGCGAGATCAATACGCCTTCTTCTTCTATCTCTCGAGACAAGGGCATTGAGCCCGGAGAAGAGGAGCCAATGTTCGCGTGGTGCGCCCTGTTCGCGACAAAACCCAGCAATACTTGGCACTGATAAACAGGAGTAATTACGGTCACATCAGGTAAGTGCGTCCCTCCCATAAATGGGTCATTCAATACGACGACATCACCATCCTCCCATTCAAACTGCCCCACCAGATCTACCATGGCATAAGCCATACTACCCAAGTGAACCGGAATATGAGCCGCTTGTGCGCACATACGCCCCGCGGAATCAAAAAACGCACAGGAAAAGTCTTGCCTGTCCTTTATATTCGGAGACAAAGCACTGCGTTTTAGCACATGCCCCATTTCCTCACATATGGCATTCAAACGACTACTGAATATGGCCAATTGAATACTGCTAAACACAATAACTTACCTCGTTAAGAGACGCATTTTGCCGGCAACAGATGTTGTAGCAAGTTGCCTAAGAACCCAAAGCACGCTAACATTACACGTTTACTAGGCAGCCTTATCGCTGCCTTTTTACGTTTTAAGAGAAAAACATGAACGACCAGGCATTGATGAATACATATGGCCGACTACCCGTCGCATTTGAAAGCGGTGATGGCGTGTGGCTTTATGATACTGATGGCAATAAATATTTCGACACCTTTTGCGGTATCGCAGTTTGCGGCCTTGGTCACGCCAATTCAGCTGTAACAAAAGCTATCAAAGACCAAGCTGGACGTCTCGTTCATTGTTCAAACCTTTACCATAATCCTCTGCAAATAAACCTTGCCTCCAGACTATGCTCGTTATCGGGAATGGACCGTGCATTTTTCTCAAATTCAGGTGCCGAAGCCAATGAAGCCGCAATAAAGCTGGCTCGCCGCTACGGTCATGAGCAAGGCATCCGGAAACCAACGATCATAGTCATGGAACAGGCATTCCATGGCCGCACCATGGCAACATTAACGGCGACCGGCAATCGAAAAGTACAAGCTGGATTTGAACCGCTTTTATCCGGTTTTGTACGAGCGCCTTTTAATGACATTCAGGCCATTCACACCATTGCAAAATCAAATCCTGATGTTGTTGCAGTCATGCTTGAACCAATCCAGGGAGAAGGCGGTCTGCGTATCGCCGATCAGGCTTACCTATCCGAGCTTCGAACCCTTTGCAATGACAACAATTGGCTTCTCATTTTTGACGAAGTACAAACCGGGAATGGGCGAACGGGCAACTATTTCGCAAGCAAGCATTTTGGAATTGAACCCGATGTTATAACAACAGCAAAAGGCCTGGGAAATGGCTACCCCATTGGCGCCTGTCTTGCCAAAGGAAAAGCAGCAGATGTGTTGGGTCCCGGCACACACGGCTCTACCTTCGGGGGTAACCCCTTAGGCTGCGCTGCGGCATTGGCCACCATAGACGAAATCGAAACTCAAAACCTTTGTGAGAACGCAGTAAGACAAGGCAAATATATTCGCGAACAACTCGAAGCTGAATTGCTTAGCGCAGACTATATTAGCGATATTCGCGGACTCGGATTGATGATCGGCATCGAGATGCGGGATCCCTGTGTTGCTCTGGTTGCATTAGCCAAGGCGAAAGGTCTGCTGCTGAACGTGACCTCAGAAAAGGTTATTCGTTTGCTGCCGCCTCTCAATATGAGTGATGAAGAATGCGAATTCCTTATCAATGCGGTCGTTCAAATCATACGCCTTTATGCCGCTGATGATCGCAGCAGGCCCAGACAAGCTTAATCCTACTTTATATAAACATCCTATTTACTCGAGATAATCATGGCATTGCGACACTTTCTCACGCTCAGTGATTTGAGCAAAAGTGAGTTAACCCAAATCATTGAGCGTGCAATTGCACTGAAAGCGGAACATAAAAAAGGGAATATTTACGAACCCCTTAAAAACAGAGTGCTGGCGCTGATATTCGAAAAGTCTTCCACACGCACCCGCGTGTCTTTCGAATCCGCCATGGCGCAATTTGGTGGTTCATCCCTGTTTCTTTCTCCCAGAGATACCCAGTTGGGACGCGGTGAGCCCATCGAAGACAGCGCGAAAGTGCTGTCCCGAATGGTGGATGCCATTGCCATTCGTACGTTTGAGCATAAAAAACTTGAGTTGTTTGCGCAGAATTCCTCCGTTCCCGTAATCAATGCGCTAACTGACGATTTCCATCCGTGCCAGCTGTTAGCCGACATGCAAACGTACCATGAGCATCGTGGCTCTATCAGCGGCAAAAAAGTTGTCTGGGTGGGCGATGGCAACAACATGTGCAACTCGTTTATCAAGGCAGCGATGATGCTTGATTTTGAGTTAGTCGTTGCCGCTCCTGAGGGCTACGATCCAAATACCGATTTGCTAAAACGTGCAGGTAAACATGCCCACATTGAACGAGATCCGGTGACTGCAGTCAAACAATCAGATCTTGTCGTTACAGATGTATGGGCGTCCATGGGACAGGAAGCTGAACAGAATCAACGCGCCGGGATCTTTAAAAACTATCAGGTATCTCCAGAGCTTATGAGCCACGCTAATTCAGATGCACTGTTTATGCACTGTTTACCCGCACACAGGGGTGAGGAGATCAGTGAGGATATGCTCGAGCACTCTTCTTCTGTCGTCTGGGATGAAGCTGAAAACCGCCTGCACGCACAAAAAGCCCTGCTCGAGTTCCTGCTCTGCAACGCATGATCAAAGGGAGATAGACGTACTTGGCCGGCCTGCTCGAAGTTTCCAACATTCAGTGCAATTACGATAACCTGGTTGTCATTAAAGATCTCAGTTTCACATTGGCTGATGGCGACATAGGTTGCCTTCTCGGCCCCAGCGGCTGTGGAAAAAGCACGATACTTCGAGCCATTGCAGGTTTTGAAAATTTGCATGCCGGTCAGATAAGCCTGGCAGGCAAGACCCTTTCAAGCACCCGGGAATCAGTCGCCCCTGAGCACCGAAGCATAGGAATGGTTTTTCAGGACTACGCTTTATTTCCACACCTAAATGTTGCAGATAATATTCACTTTGGATTGAAAAAAATCTCGAAGAAAATTGCTTCAGATCGAGTATCGAAACTCATCGAACTTGTTAACTTAAGTGGGTTTGAAGCCCGCTACCCTCACGAGCTCTCGGGTGGACAGCAACAGCGCGTGGCATTGGCGAGGGCACTGGCACCAGAACCCTCACTGATTCTTCTGGACGAACCTTTCTCCAACCTCGACACGGAACTTAGAAACCGATTGAGCATCGATATTCGGGACATCCTGAAAGAGCTGGGAATCAGTGCTATTTTGGTCACACACGACCAAAAGGAAGCGTTTGCCATGTGTGACCAGGTAGGTGTTATTGATAGCGGGACAATCCAACAATGGGGAACTCCTTTCGAGCTCTACCACGAGCCCGTCAATCGTTTTGTGGCCCGATTTGTTGGTAGAGGCTCGTTCATTCGCGGAACCACGCTAACTCCGGACACTTTTGACAGCGAACTGGGAATCATTCAAGGAAATCGCGCCTACAACTGGCCGGCCAAATGCCCGGTGGAGATTCTGATACGGCCCGATGATATTGTCTTCGACTCCGACTCTCCCCTATCGGGCACTATCAGCGGCAAGACATTCGCTGGCACCTTTACCCAATATCAGATCACACTTAAGTCCGGCACGCATATAGAGGCATCTTTCCCAAGTCATCAGGATCTCTATATAGGCAACTCAGTGAACTTCGCTTTGGATGCAGAACATTTGATCGCCTATCCGCTCTGATTGCGATTTGAAAGTGCATCGACTCAGTTAACCAATCGATGCACAGCGTCCAACCACCCCTGGTAAAGCTGGTCCGAATCGACCGTTGACAGAGCGGGCTCGAACCGCCTCTCCATCGACCACAAATTACCGATTTCATCCAGATTCTCAAATACTCCCACGTAAAGACCAGCCATATATGCCGCACCTAATGCAGTGGTTTCCACAACCTCGGGTCTATCGACTGGAATCGCCAAAAGATCCGACAAAAACTGTACAACCCAGTCATTGACCACCATACCGCCGTCAACTCGCAATCCATTTACCTTGGCACCGTCTTTTGCCATGGCCTCGATCAAATCGCGTGTCTGATAGCAAACAGATTGCAACCCAGCCGTCACGATTTCTGCTATTCCGGTGTCCCGGGTCAAACCGAACAAGGCTCCACGAGCGGAGGGATCCCAGTATGGAGCTCCGAGTCCTGTGAACGCAGGAACCAGATAAACCGAATTGTTATACCCGACCTGATTAGCGAGCGCCTCCGTCTCGCTAGCATGAGACACAAGCTTTAAACCATCTCGCAACCATTGAACCGCCGCACCGGCAACGAAGATACTACCCTCAAGGCCATAAGTGGCTTTCCCTCCGATACGATAAGCGACCGTGGAAAGCAGCCGGTTCCGGGATTGAATAACCTTGTCTCCGGTATTAAGCACCATAAAACAGCCCGTACCATACGTACTCTTTACCATGCCAGGCTTGAAGCAGGCCTGCCCCACCAACGCCGCTTGCTGATCCCCAATCACGCCGCATATAGGGATGGTTTTGCCGAACCAGGACTCTACTGCATAGCCATAGTCGTCACTACAGTCTTTGACCTCTGGCAGCATGGCACCTGGCACTCCGAACAGCGACAGCAGTTCCTTGTCCCAACTTTGCTCGTGAATATTGAACAGAGAAGTCCTTGAGGCATTGGTCGCATCGGTTGCATGCACCTGCCCATTTGTCAGGCGCCATAACAAGTAAGTATCAACTGTGCCAAACGCCAACTCGCCATGTTCTGCCTTCTCTTTGGCACCTTCGACATTATCCAGGATCCAGCGAATCTTGCTGGCAGAAAAATACGGGTCGATCAGCAGACCTGTCTTTGCCTGTACCTTGCCCTCTGCTCCCGATTGCTTTAGCGACTCGCAAAAGTTTGCAGTCCGCCGGTCTTGCCATACGATAGCTGGATGAATGGTTTCGCCCGTTTTCCTATCCCACACCAGAGTCGTTTCCCGCTGATTGGTGATACCAATTGCACAAATGGAATCCACAGCCCCTGGCACCTGCTTAATCACCTGACGACAAACCGACAGTGTCGATTCCCAGATTTCTTCAGGATCGTGCTCCACCCAACCGTCATTGGGAAAAAACTGCTTAAACTCCTGCTGAGCGGTGGATATGTGCTTCCCATACTCATCAAACAATAGCGCGCGCGAGCTGGTAGTACCCTGATCAATAGATAGCAAGTAGCGGGTCATGATTCGTTCCTGTGTTCATTGTTATATTCAATTCTGGAAGTAAAAAGGCCTGCTAATGTTATGATTAGCGGCCCATCAATTCTGTTTTGTTGTTGTTCACTTATGAAGCAAGCTATTCGTCAAGAGCGCATCGTTGAGATAGTCAATCAATCCGGTTTCGCCAGCATTGAAGATCTGGCGAGCACATTCAATGTCACTCACCAAACCATCCGCCGCGACCTTAACGAGCTGGATAAACAGCAAAAAATACAGCGCTATCATGGTGGAGCCGGTTTGAGCTCAACCGTTAGCAATGCCCCTTACTCCAACCGAAAAATCCAGCATCTGGAAGACAAGCAGCGAATAGCCGAATGTATAGCGCAAAAAATACCAGACTACTCGTCCATGTTCATTAACATTGGTACGACGACCGAAGCAATCGCTCAAGCGCTCATGAAACACCATGGCCTTACGGTCATCACCAACAACCTTCATGTCGCCAGTATTATGAGCCGCAAGGATGATTTCAAAATTATTATTGCTGGAGGTGTTGTCCGCAATCGCGATGGAGGCATCATGGGCGAGGCAACCATCGATTTTGTCAGCCAGTTCAAAGTGGATTACGCCATAATCGGCATCAGCGGCATTGACGACAGCGGGGATTTACTCGATTTTGATTACCAGGAAGTTCGTGTATCCAAAGCGATCGTCTCTAACTCACGCAATATCTTTTTAGCTGCTGACCACTCCAAATTTGGACGAGACGCTATGACCCGGCTCGGCAATATTTCTCAAGTCCACCACGTCTTCACCAGCGCAGTCCCACCCGACTCCATCCGCAAGATCTTAAAACAAAACCAGATCCAGTTGACGGTCGTTTAAAGCCCCTTGCGCTCTCAAAGGCCATAAACAATCAATACTCCCAGCCTGCATAAATGTTCGATTAGCGACATATAGCATTTTTTTATCATCTTAATGTTGCTATCATAACATCATATATTCGTTTTCCAACATTTGTGTGTACATCATGTCTTCAAAAATTTTTGACCTGGCCATTGTCGGTGGCGGCATTAACGGTTGCGGAATAGCAAATGATGCCGCCGGCAGGGGCCTGAATGTGTTCCTGTGCGAACAAAATGATCTGGCTTCAGGTACGTCTTCCGCAAGCAGCAAATTAATTCATGGTGGATTACGCTATCTGGAACATTACGAATTCCGCCTGGTTCGTGAAGCTTTGAAAGAAAGAGAAGTTTTACTGAGAAAAGCCCCCCACCTGGTGAAGCCTCTTAAATTTACCATGCCACACCGCCCTCACCTCAGACCGGCATGGATGATACGTATCGGTTTGTTTTTATATGACCATCTATGCAGGGAAAATCGGCTTCCGCGAACCCGGACCACGTCTTTAATAGACAACAGCCCTTTTAAGAATGGCATAACTAAAGGCTTTCAATACTACGACTGCTGGGTGGATGACGCCCGCCTTGTTATTACCAACGCAAAACAGGCCCGACAATTGGGTGCAGATATTCGAGTACAAACCCAATGTACCAGGCTTGAACATCTTACAGACAGCAAACTGTGGAAACTCACACTGAAAAACACGATAAGTGGTGATAAAACCACTATCCTAAGTCGACACGTTGTAAATGCTGCGGGACCATGGTTAAACCTGTTTCAGACCCATGCGATTGAACAGATCAAACCAACAAAACGTATCCGCCTAATTAAAGGCAGCCACATCGTTGTTCCGAAAGTATCGCAATCAGATGAAGCATTCATTCTTCAGAACGAAGACAAGCGCGTGGTTTTTGTTTTACCGTATCAAAACAAATTTTCAATTATCGGTACCACAGATAAAGAATATAACGGCGACCCGGCAAAGGTTGAAATAGACGACCAGGAAATCGATTACCTGCTGGCTGTTTACAACAGCCATTTCAAACAGCCACTCAGTCGCGAGGATATCGTCAATACATACTCTGGAATACGTCCGTTATGTGACGATGAATCCGCGGATCCGTCCGCTATCACTCGCGACTATACGATTGATACACAAGCGATTGGTGAGAACGCGCTGGTCTCTATATACGGTGGAAAAATAACGACTTATCGAAAGCTTGCAGAAGCGGTGATGGCGAAGCTATCCAATTTTATCCCCAACCTTGCACCCCCATGGACAGCGCATTCTCCACTCCCGGGAGCCGGCAACCTTGACGACTCGTACTCCGACATTTTGGACCTATTAGCAAAGCAGTTGCCCTGGTTATCACATGCAACACTGGAGCGTTATGCAAGAAGCTATGGACTGGACTGTTTAGAGTTTCTGGATGGAAAATCCAAACAAGAAGATCTGGGACACTGCTTCGGTAGCGATCTGTACCAGTGCGAAGTCGATTATTTACTCCATGAGGAATGGTCCAACAAAGCGGACGATATTCTGTGGCGCCGGAGCAAATTGGGACTGGAGTTAAGTGCGGCGGAAACGCAGGCTCTGCAGAGTTACATTACCAGTGAGCAGGAGCCCGTCGTTGAACATACCCCGCTTGCCAGCTAGCCTTCTTTTGGTTGTTTACGGGGCCAAACCAGGCTGAACTTGGCCCCGCCTAGCGGACTGCGCCCCAAAAAAGCCTGACCTCCATGCCAGAACAGGATACGACGCACAATAGACAACCCCAAGCCATATCCCCCTGAACTGCGCGTGCGACTGTCATCCAGGCGAGCAAAAGGAGTAAATACCGACTCCCATTGATCCTCCGGGATACCCGGGCCATCATCCTCTACATCTACGCGACAAGTGTCTTTATCAAAACTGCAAACCACTTTAACCGTTGATTTTGCATAACGAGTAGCATTGCCAACCAGATTTTGAATTGAACGGTGAATATAGCGGGTCTCCACTTCAGACATTTTCCAGATGTCCGCACCTTCCTTGTACTCAGCAAATATCTTCATGTCGGGTTTGACACTACTTTGCTCGGAGATGACTTGCTCTACAATGGATGAAATATCCGTTTCCTGAAATGCCAGGATTGGACCACCTTGTTCCAGACGAGCATAGGTCAGAATCTCATCAATTAACTCATCCAACTCCTGTATATCACCATCAATCCCTTTTACCTGTTTTTTCAAGGCTTCTTCACTGGGACAATCTTCGATCATCTGCACACCGAAGCGGATCCTGGCGACCGGTGTTCGTAACTCATGTGACACAGCATGGATCATTTCTTTCTGAACATACATCAACCGCTGTATATGGTCCGCCATGCTATTGAATGCACTACCCAATCGACTGACGGCATCGTCAGTTCCGGCCACCTTTACACGCGCATCCAGCTCCCCTCTGGCAATTCGGCTGGCGACCGCTTCGATGGAACGAAGCTTGCGATCCAAGGACTGCAACATCAGAAAAATACTAATACCCAAAGCAGCCACAAAGCAGACAAACAAGAGAGACACAACGAACCACGAAATGGTTTTGAAGCGGTCGGGAAAGACTACCTCAAACACTCGACCATCATCACTGGTAAACACGGCATAAGGACTGCTGACACCCGTTATCAACGCTGTTCCCCATCGCGCCAGGTCATCCAGGATCGCCTGAGAGCTGATTTTCTCCGGACTATCCGTCAGTTTTATTTCTACATTCAGGGCTCGCTCGATATCAGTCAGTGCAACACCCGAAGCCAGCTCAAACTTAACAATCCAAGTATAGAGCTGATAAATCTCACGACCGAGCTGGTCTGAATCCAATTTCAATAGCAGTTCATCGTTGAGCCACTTGTGCCCGACAATACGACCCTTTTCAATCATCAGAACCGCTTGGCCCGACTGGATACGGGTCTGGAAGGTCTCATTAAAGTCATCCTGATTTCGGGCAACAACACTCAGTGACTTTGGGGCAGGATGCAACAATAGATGCTGATTACGCGATAAGTATTCGAGGGGAGGCGAAGTAAGCTCCGTCCAGTAGTGGAGAAGTCTGACATGACCGGAAAAAGCAATTACCGCATACGCAAACAGGCTTAGTGCCAATCCCACTGACACCAAGCCTGCCAAGATTTTTGCTAACAATTTATTCAAAATGCGTAACCCGGAGATCTACGCTTCTTTTACAAAGAGATACCCTTTGCTTCTTACGGTTTTTATCCGACGAGGATGTACAGGGTCATCCCCAATTTTGGGTCGGATCCGGGAGACACGCACATCGATGGAGCGATCCTGGCCATCGTATTCTATGCCTCGCAGAGCAGTAAATATCTCTTCTCGACTCAACACATTGCCAGCGTTACTAGACAGCAACCAGAGCAAATCAAACTCAGCACTCGTCAAATCAATGCTTTCATCATTGAGCCATGCCTCGCGCATAGATGAATCAATGACGAGATTGTTGAAGACGAGCCGGGTCGGCCCCTCACCGGAAGACGCATCTTTGGATGCAGACGCACCCCCCTGGTCGTGTTCTTTAATGCGGCGTAGTAAAGCTCTGATTCTGGCCAAAAGCACTCTTGGCCGAACAGGCTTGGACATGTAATCATCGGCGCCCATTTCCAGCCCAAGAACCTGGTCCAGATCATCTGTTCGGGCAGTGAGCATTAGGATGGGACCATTGTAGTTAGGCCTCACCTTTCGACAGATGGATAAGCCATCCTCTCCAGGGAGCATTAGATCCAATACGACCAGGTCAGGCTTTTCATTGGTAATACGCTCAACAGCATGCGCACCATTGGGTTCGACCGAAACCACCAGTCCATTACTTTCCAAATATTCTTTTGTTAGATCGGCCAAGCGCTCATCATCTTCGACGATCAGAATTCGCCATGCTTCGTTTTGATCTTCAACTTCCATCTGCTTTTTCTTGTCTGTGAGTAAGTGGAGTTTCCCATAACAGCATTTTGGCTTTCCCGAAAACCGCATACGGCTCTCTTCAGAAAACTAGCCCGTTACACTTAGTATATATGCTGTTTCAGAATTTACCTGAAAATACAAAAATATTTTCTGATACTTTATAAGTAGTTAGAAGGGATTTGAAGACAAGCTGGTGCCAGCTCAATCTTTTAGATCACTAGCGTTCTGGATGTTTATGATTTCGAGCTCAAAATTGAGTGTTAATCCCGCTAGTGGATGATTTGCATCGACGGTTACCTGACCTTTTTCAACCTTTATAACTTTGACAACCTGAGTTTGCTCACCAGTGTTGGTTTGAAACTTCATTCCCGGCTTCAACTCGTCTACACCATCAAACAGAGAAACAGGTACATCGTTAACCAGAGAAGCATCATGGCGGCCATAGGCCAGCTCAGGAGGAATCGTGACATCCAGGCGGTCGCCTATCGAACGCCCCTCTACCGCTTTTTGCAATCCGGCAATCACTGTTTTACTACCTTCAACAAAGGTCAGCGGCTCGCCACCCTCCGATGTATCAACAACATCACCGTTTGGATTCTTCAGCCAATAATTGAGTGTATAGACTTTTGGCACAACTTATCTCCAAGTCGATCAAGATGAACGTTCGGCCAACCATTGTGTGCTGATGGCCCATGTATTTTGAGGGGCGCGACTGCCAGCAAACACGCCTGCATGCCCGCCGGGGACGACACAAAATTCTTTGTCTTCAGATGACACGATGTCGAGTACTTTTCGTGCGGCTCGAATACTGACCAGTTTGTCGGCATCCCCCGCAAACGCGAGAATGGAACAACGAATCGACTCGAATTCAGCCTGAGATGCTCCAATCCGCATCCTTCCTTTGGCCAGCTTATTGTTCAGCGCCATGTGAACGGCCATATCGCGTATGGTTTCGCCAGGATAATCGACCATATCATCAAACCACTTACTCATGGTCAGGCTTTCCTCAAGATACTCTCGATCCCAAAGATTCAGAAATTTCTCAAAGGAATTGATCACCGATCCCATCGGGTTTGTCAGCTTGAACACCAGGGAAGACGTCCAGCCCGGCACATGGAAATATCGCGCGGGCAGATCCATCAAGGAGAAATTCAACACACTTGAAATCGCCTGAGCAGGCCGATAAATCGTCGACAAAACCTTACCTGCAACACCACTTTGATGCATATCTACGGGACTGGCAACCGTAATCAGGTTCCTGACACTCTCGTCTCCATGAGTCGCCAGATACATCAGGGAAATCAATCCTCCCATGCAATAGGAGAATATCGAGACATCTTCCTGATCCGAGTGATTGATTACGGCGTCCATCACCATCGGCATCCACTCGAGCACATAGGTTTCGAGCGACAGATTGCTGTGATCCGCGGTCACATCACCCCAGTCTACGAGATATACATCAAAACCCTTGGCCAAAAAATAACGCACAATACTTCGGTGCGGCATCAAATCAAATATCATCGAAGTAGCCGCCAAAGGTGGCACCAGCAATACCGGAACCCGATGCTTTTCTGGCTCAACATCAATCGTCTCATCCGCTACCTGAATCGAAGTTTCAGTCACAGGATGATAGTGCCGAACAGACATGATCCCTTCACTCAAAATAACATCGTAGGGACTCAATTCAGAAATAATAAAGTTTTCCGAAAAAACCGCCTGCTCTACCCCGTTGAGCACGGACCAAAACACTTTTTCAGCTAGATTCATTGTTTAATCCAACACCTGTTTAAGTAACAACGTAAACCTATGGACAGGGAAAGGTATGCTGCATGTGCAGCATTTCCAAACGTTTTAAAATATCCGGCGTCAACACAATATCCACAGAATTGATATTCTCTTCTAGCTGAGCCAGTGAAGTGGCACCAATAATATTGCTGGTTACAAAACCCCGACCATTTACGAAAGCTAGTGCAAGTTGCGCAGCAGACATACCAAACTCCTCGGCCAGTCCAACATAATCAGACACAGCCCGCTCAGCTCGCTCATGAGTATAGCGGGAGAATCGATCAAACAGGGTAATCCTGGCACCTGGTGGCCTCTTACCATTGAGGTATTTTCCCGTCAAAACACCAAAAGCCAAAGGAGAGTACGCAAGCAAACCCACATTTTCCCGATGAGAGCATTCCGCTAACCCGACCTCATACGTGCGATTCAAAAGATTATAGGGATTTTGAACACTGACTGGAGCAGGCATATCCAATTCATTGGCCAGAGCAATACAGGTCATCAAGCCCCAAGGCGTTTCGTTGGACAAGCCGTAAGTACGGATTTTTCCCTTGGAAAGGAAGCTTTTTATAACTTGAAGCGTTTCCCGCAAGGGAACAGCATCGCTGTCGTCCTGATGTTCATAACCGAGCTTACCAAAGAAGTTTGTCGATCTTTCCGGCCAATGCAGTTGATAGAGATCGACATAGTCTGTTCTTAATCGCTGCAAACTTCCATTCAATGCCTTCACAAGATGTGATTCATTAAGGCGCGGACCACCCCGAATATACTTCAGCCAATCCCCCGGACCTGCTGCCTTGGTCGCAAGCACCACTCGGTCCCTACTCCCTGTTTTCTGCAACCAGGAGCCAATATAAGACTCAGTCGCTCCTTGAGTTTCCTGACGGGGAGGCACCGGATACATTTCGGCTGTATCAATAAAATTGATCCCTCGCTCCACAGCAAAATCCAGTTGAGCATGCGCTTCGTCTTCCGAATTCTGCTGCCCCCAAGTCATGGTACCAAGGCACAACTTGCTGACCCGAATATCACTGTGCCCCAAAACGTCGTGCTGCATTATTGCCTCCAAATAAAAAACCCCGGATAAACCGGGGTTTGATTATATGACAACAGTCTCCGAATTAAGCACCCAGGAACTTGATCATGACCCCGGCAGCTACGGCAGAGCCGATAACACCAGCCACGTTCGGTCCCATGGCGTGCATCAACAAGAAGTTCTGTGGATTCGCATCCAAGCCAACTTTGTTGGACACCCTGGCCGCCATAGGAACAGCGGAAACGCCAGCTGATCCAATCAACGGATTCAGTTTGTTGGCGCTGAAAAGATTCATAAACTTGGCCATCAAAACGCCTGTTGCAGTACCCACACCGAATGCTGCCATGCCCAAAACCAGAATACCCAGCGTCTGTAGGTCGAGGAACTTGTCAGCACTCAGTTTTGAACCAACGGACAGACCAAGGAAGATGGTCACAATATTGATCAAGGCATTCTGCGCCGTATCAGACAAGCGATCCACCACACCACACTCTTTCATCAGGTTACCGAAACAGAACATACCCAGAAGAGGAGCTGCATCTGGAAGGAACAAAGCTACCAGAATCAGGACAGCAATCGGGAACAGAATCTTCTCAAGCTTGTGCACATGACGCAGCTGCACCATCTTGATCTTTCTCTCCTCCGCCGTTGTCAAAGCTTTCATGATGGGCGGCTGAATCACAGGAACCAGCGCCATGTAGGAATACGCTGCTACTGCAATTGCACCCAGCAAATGTGGAGACAGCACAGAAGCCACATAGATAGACGTTGGACCATCAGCACCACCGATGATACCAATTGCTGCCGCCTCATAGATCGTGAAATCCATGATGCCCGAAGTTGTCATCAGCGCAGCACCAAGCACTGTCCCAAAGATGCCGAACTGTGCAGCAGCACCTAACAGGATGGTCTTTGGGTTTGCCAACAAGGGACCAAAGTCCGTCATCGCCCCGACACCCATGAAGATGAGCAGCGGGCCAACCGCACTGCCTATAACAACTGTATAAAAGTTAGCCAGCATACCATTGGCATAACCCGCATCCAGCGCTACCTGCTGTGCAGCAAATGCTGCTTCAGCTCCGGCATGTTTATAGGCTTCCTTGAAGCTCTTCAACACTTCGGCAGTAATCTCCTGACCAGCCTCATAAGGTACTTTGAGGATTTCTGCCAGGGCCAACAATACATCCGGCTTATGGAAATGGATGGCATTTTCGACCGCAGTCATAGCCAGTCCGGCTTCAGGAATATTCGCAAGAATTCCACCAAAACCGATAGGCACGAGCAATAAGGGCTCAAAACCCTTCTTGATAGCAAGGTATAGAAGAAACAGACAGACAATAATCATTGAAAACTGTCCGACTGTGATGTTGTACAGACCGCTTCCGGTCCACAAGTTAAGAATATTCTCCATCGCTGAAAAACCCTATTACAACGTCAACAAAGTATCGCCAACTGCAACAGAGTCACCCACTGCAACGGAAATCGTTCCGACGGTACCAGCACGTGGAGCACGTACCTCTGTTTCCATCTTCATCGCTTCGAGAATCAACAGCAGGTCACCTTCCTGAACAGCTTGACCTGGCGTTGCCACTATCTTGAAGATGTTGCCCGCCAAAGGTGCCGGGACCGGCTCGCCGCCGCTCGGCGCCGCTGGAGCTGCCGCTGCTGGAGCCGAACCACTGGCTTGTACTGGCTTGATACCTGTGATGTCGCCACCTTCTTCAACTTCGACAACGTAGGATTGACCATTCACTGTAATGGTGTAGGTTTCTTTCCCACCTTTTGGCGCAGCGACCATTTTGACATCGTCTTCGCTTGGTACTGGCTCAAACGCATCTGCGTTTCCACGATTCTCCAGGAATTTAAGGCCAACCTGAGGAAACAGTGCGTATGTCAGTACATCATCAATAACATCATTTGCCAGTTTGAAACCTTTCTCTCCAGCCAGCTTATTCAGTTCTTCCGAGAGCTTGTCCATTTCATCTTCGATCAAGTCTGCAGGACGACAGGTGACTGGCTCTTTACCCTCTAGAACTCGCTCTTGCAGTTCTTTATTGTAAGGCGCCGGAGCTGCTCCATACTCGCCTTTCAGAATCGCAGAAGTTTCTTTGGAAATACTCTTGTATCGCTCACCAGTGAGCACATTCAATACAGCCTGGGTCCCAACGATTTGCGAGGTAGGAGTCACCAGAGGGATGAAACCGAGGTCTTCACGAACGCGCGGAATTTCTTCAAGTACTTCATCAAACTTATCCGCCGCGCCCTGTTCTTTCAACTGGCTTTCCATATTGGTCAACATGCCACCAGGCACTTGAGCTATCAGGATACGGGGGTCCGTACCACGCAAGGAGCCCTCAAACTTCGCGTACTTCTTGCGCACTTTTCGGAAATAGTCACTGATTTCTGACAGCAACTTGATATCCAGGCCCGTATCTCGCTCGGTGCCCTCCAGGGTCGCCACAACTGTTTCAGTGGCCGTGTGAGCATACGTCATGGACATGGAAGAAATTGCCGCATCCACACGGTCAATACCCGCTTCGATGGCTTTAAGCAATGTCATGTCTGCAATACCGGAAGTAGCATGCGACTGCAGTTGTACTTCAAGGTCTGTTTCCGCTTTCAGGCGGCTAACCAGCTCATAAGCCGTATAAGGAGCCAAGGTTCCAGCCATATCTTTGATGGCGATAGAGTCTGCACCCAGGTCTTCAATCTGTTTGGCCAGGCTCACCCAGTTTTCCAGAGTGTGGACAGGGCTCGTAGTGTAGGACAGAGTGCCCTGGGCATGAGCACCGCTGGCTTTAACAGCCTTGAGAGCACGCTCCAGATTGCGCGGATCATTCATCGCATCAAAGACACGAAAAACATCAACGCCGTTTTTAACCGCTCGCTCAACGAACTTGTCGACAACATCATCCGCATAATGACGATAACCAAGAAGGTTTTGGCCGCGAAGCAACATCTGCTGCCTGGTATTCGGCATCGCCTTTTTTAGTTCACGGATACGATCCCATGGATCTTCCCCCAGGTAACGAATGCAAGCATCAAACGTTGCCCCACCCCAGGATTCAGTTGACCAGTAACCCACTTGATCGAGCTTCTCGGCAATAGGAAGCATGTCGTCGATGCGCAGGCGGGTAGCTAGCAGGGATTGGTGAGCGTCGCGGAGCGCGAGTTCGGTAATCCCCAGTTTTTTCGTTGAGTCAGTCATTGTTATAAAGCCTTCTGTTAAAGGTTTAATTCGTTAGTGCCGTTCACTTCTTGTGGTCTGAACGGTACTTGGCAACTGCAGCAGAGAGTACGGCCAGCAGTTGTGCATCTTCAGATGCTTCAAGCGGTTTGGCTGGAGACTTGGCTGGCACCGGTTCAGGTTCAGGCGCATACTTCAGCACCAGCTTGGACATCAGGCTTGTAACCAATACCAAGATGATAAGAAATACGAACACGAAGCCCATACCGACAAGCATCAAGCTCACAGCATCAGACATTAAATCAGACATTCTGACTACCTATTTTTGATCTTTTAGATTCGCGCAGGGCAAGGCCAATTTGCTTAAAAAATAGGCCCATAGTGCGACGCCAGCGTAATGTACCCTTTCTGGTTTCGCGAGGCAACCGCCTCTTACCCCCGATTTTCACAGAACTTCAACCCATGAACAGAGACCGGAAAAACACGTAAAGGACAGGCAAAAAAAGTAGGAAAATTGAATGGCGCGGCTGGGAGGATTCGAACCTCCGACCACCTGGTTCGAAGCCAGATACTCTATCCAGCTGAGCTACAGCCGCACGAAGAAGGTCAGAGAGAAACTAAAGTTGGCGCGGCTGGGAGGATTCGAACCTCCGACCGCCTGGTTCGTAGCCAGGTACTCTATCCAGCTGAGCTACAGCCGCAAAACCTTAGTTGTTTTCTGATGGCGGAGAGAGAGGGATTCGAACCCTCGATGGGTGTTAACCCATACGCCCTTAGCAGGGGCGCGCCTTCAGCCTCTCGGCCATCTCTCCTAAAACGCGGCGTATCATAACACAATATTTTTAAATTCAAAGTGCCGCGTTGAATTATTTTCTAATAAATTCAATACGTAGAGATTACTCGCCCGATTGCTGCGCTTCAGACTTTTCCTTCTGAATTCGCTGATAAATCTCTTCGCGGTGAACAGATACATCTTTTGGTGCATTCACACCAATTCGTACCTGATTACCCTTAACGCCCAACACCGTGACGGTGACATCATCACCGACCATCAGGGTCTCACCTACTCGTCGAGTCAATATAAGCATTACTAGCTCCTTACTGTGTACCACTTATCCAAAGCGCATCTAAATGAATATCCGGATGCCGACTATTTGTTATTAGGAGTATTATCGAAAATTCGCAAAAAGAAAGGCTTAACCAAGCTTATGTTCATCATCGAGAAATTAACTCCCGTCCCTGGACTTCCGATCTAGATCCTGTTCCTGGACAAGGTTTTACGTTTAGGCCGCCCCAGCCTGCTCCAATTCGAAGGCGCTGTGCAAGGTTCGTACAGCGAGCTCCAAGTATTTCTCATCAATCACAACCGAAATCTTTATCTCAGACGTGGAAATCATTTGTATGTTAATTCCTTCACTGGAAAGTGCGTCGAACATCTTTGACGCCACACCAGCGTGCGAGCGCATCCCGACACCCACAATTGACACTTTAGCTATATCATCATCACCGACAGACTCCTTGGCCCCCAGAGATTCACATAGCTCATCCAGAACCGCTTTGGCCCGCTTGTAGTCATTGCGATGAACGGTAAATGTAAAGTCAGTTTTTTTGTCTGATCCTACATTCTGAACAATCATGTCAACTTCAATATTCTGGTCACTGATGGGACGCAGAATTTTGGATGCAATTCCTGGAATATCCGGAACACCGACCAAAGTCAGTTTTGCTTCGTCACGATTAAATGCTATTCCGGAGACTAATGGTTGCTCCATATCTTCATCATCCTCAATCGTAATTAAGGTACCAGGGCCTTCTTCAAAACTAGAAAGCACTCGCAAGGGTACATTATATTTTCCTGCAAACTCGACAGCTCGAATTTGCAGAACCTTCGATCCGAGACTCGCCATCTCTATCATTTCTTCGAAGGTAATTTTTTCCATCCGCCGAGCACTGTCAACTACTCGCGGATCTGTTGTATATACGCCATCCACATCCGTATAGATCTGGCATTCATCGGCCTTCAATGCAGCAGCCAATGCTACCGCGGTGGTATCCGATCCACCGCGCCCAAGTGTCGTGATATTCCCGAATTCATCCACGCCCTGAAAACCCGCCACAACGATAACCCGACCCTTGGCCAGATCGTCACGCATTTTGCCCTCATCAATATCCATAATGCGCGCTTTAGTGTGCGCACTATCGGTACGAATTCGAACCTGCGCACCTGTGTAAGAGCGCGCATCACAACCGAGTTTGTGCAATGCCATGGACAGCAGTGCGATAGTTACCTGTTCGCCGGTAGAAACCAACACATCGAGTTCCCGGGGCGTTGGCTCTTCCATAATATCGTTCGCCAATGAAAGCAATCGATTGGTTTCACCACTCATCGCAGACACAACGACAACAATATCATCACCACGATCACGAAAGCCCATCACTTTCTTAGCAACAGCTTCGATCCGCTCAACCGTACCTACGGAAGTACCACCAAATTTTTGAACGATAAGCGCCATTCGTTTTCCTTAGCCCAAACCCGACACCACAAAAATGAGAGCCTACTCAAAAAGGCGCGCGATTATACCTTACTTTCCACCCATTGCCGAACCTTTTTTAGCGCCTCTGGCAACCTGGATACCTCAGTTCCACCACCCTGAGCCATGTCGGGACGCCCACCTCCTTTACCACCCACTTCTGAAGCCACTTCTCGCATCAACTCTCCAGCTGGAAACTTCGCGGAAATGGATTTAGTCACGCTGGCAATCAAAATCACTTTTCCGTCTTCAACCGATGCCAGCATTACAACAGCCTCACCTAACTGATTTTTCAGCTTATCGGATGCATCCAGCAAGGCCTTGCGATCAGCCCCCTCCATCACCGCAGCAATTACTTTAATCCCGGCGACATCTTCGGCCCCAGAAGCAAGATCAGCTCCGGCACTGGAAGCCAATTTTGCTTTCAACTGCTGCAACTCTTTTTCTTGCGACTTAACCCGGTCAGTCTGAAGGCGCAGCTTCTCTTCCACATCCTCAGGACTACATTTTAGTGATGAAGCCATCGCAACCATTCGATTTCTTGCAGCCCGAACCCAGTCGACAGCTGCCTCACCGGTAATCGCCTCTATACGCCGCACACCCGATGAAATTCCGCTTTCTGACGTGACGATCAAGCTTCCAATATCACCAGTCCGCTGAACATGTGTACCACCGCATAGCTCCACAGAAAAGTTCTCCTCACCCATGGTAAGCACTCGAACCCGTTCTCCATACTTCTCGCCGAACAGAGCCATCGCCCCCATTTCCTTCGCCGTATTCATATCGGTCAGCGTCGTAAGGACAGGAGTATTCGCGCGCACCTGAGCATTCACCAGCAACTCAATTTGCTCCAACTGTTCAGCACTTACCGCTTCGTAGTGAGCGAAATCGAAACGCAAACGCTCTGCATTTACCAGTGAACCTTTCTGCACAACATGATCACCCAGGACGCTTCGCAGCGCCGCATGCAGGAGGTGTGTTGCAGAATGGTTCAAGGCCGTCGCACTGCGCCTGGCCTTGTTAACTCTTGCTTCGACAGCTTGGCCAGCCTTAATCTCGCCACGGGAAACAACACCAATGTGCAGAAACTGTTCACCCTCTTTTTGCGTGTCACGAACCTCAAAAGCTCCGCCATCCCATACTATCTCTCCTGAGTCTCCTGCCTGACCACCTGACTCAGCGTAAAAAGGCGTCGCCTCCAACAGCAAGATACACTCATCGCCTTCGACGGCATTGGAAGAAGCGCCCGATTTCAGCACATCCACCACTTCCGAATCGAGACTGATATGATCATAACCCTTGAACTCAACGCGACCTTCTACGCTCAAACCTTCGTTATAGTCGACACCAAATTTACTCGCTGCTCGGGCCCGCTCTCGCTGAGCCTCCATGGCGGAATCGAAACCCACATAATCAAGTGACAAGCCTCTTTCTCTGGCAATGTCATTCGTCAGATCAACGGGAAATCCATACGTATCATAGAGCGTAAAAACGGTCGCTCCAGGAATGACCGAGCCCTCAAGCCCGTCAATATCTGCCTCCAACACACGCATCCCTTTGTCGAGAGTCTTGGCAAACTGTTCCTCTTCCTGAAGCAGCACTTTTTCGATTTGCTTCTGTGTTCGCAACAATTCCGGATAAGCATCACCCATCACTTTTGACAACACTGAGACCAGTTTGTAGAAAAACGCTTGCGTCGCGCCCAACTTGTTGCCATGCCGTATCGCTCGACGAATAATTCTGCGCAACGTGTAACCACGCCCTTCATTTGAGGGCATCACGCCGTCAGCAATCAGAAAAGCGCTCGAACGAATGTGATCAGCAATGACTCGCAATGATTTCTCATCATGAGGAACGCCACCGAGTAATTCAGAGGCGCCAGACAAAATAGATTCGAACAGATCGATCTCATAGTTGCTATGGACCCCCTGCATTACCGCAGCGATGCGCTCCAAGCCCATTCCGGTGTCTACGGAAGGCTTGGGAAGGTCATGCATCTCACCGTCAGCAGTACGATTGAACTGCATAAAAACCAGATTCCAGATTTCGATATAGCGATCACCATCATCGTTTGGACCACCAGGAGGATCTCCTTCCACGCCCTCACCGTGATCATAGAAAATTTCTGTGCATGGCCCGCAAGGCCCGGTATCACCCATTGACCAAAAGTTGTCTTTTTCTCCTAGACGTGAGAAACGAGCTTGATCAATACCAATATCGTTAAACCAGATATCCTCAGCTTCCTTGTCATCTTTATAGACAGTCACCCAAAGCTTTTCTGCTGGCAGCCCCAGCTCTTTGGTTAAAAATTCCCAGGCAAAACGGATTGCATCCTGCTTGAAATAATCACCAAAGCTGAAATTTCCCAGCATTTCAAAGAAGGTGTGATGCCGGGCCGTATAACCAACATTCTCCAGATCATTGTGCTTACCGCCGGCTCGGACACATTTTTGAGAACTGGTTGCGCGATTATATGAACGCGCCTCCTTCCCCAGAAATACGTCTTTAAATTGATTCATTCCCGCATTTGTAAACAACAAGGTAGGATCATCCGCTGGAACCAGCGAGCTACTGGCTACAATTTCATGCCCGTTCTTAGCAAAATAACTTAGAAACTTTTCACGGATCTCTGCCGTTTTCATATCAGACCATCACCATATCAGGAATTTCAACCAGGCCCTTTGCCGGACCAAACACAAACGCCGTACTCTACCATAAAATCAGCGATCAATGACGACTGCCAACCAGTATCTGCGCTCCATCACAAACAAAACAGACACAAAAAAAGGGCCGAAGCCCTTTTCACTTTCTGTTGAACCTTCTCAACCAGCCGCTTCTACATCAGAACCAGCTTTCGTGGTATCAAATAAGGCAAGCAGGTAGTCTTTAAAATCGGCCACCTCTACACCCTCGCGAGAATCGGTAGAACGACTCTGACTCAGAGACTCAGCAAAGAAATCCATGAAACGCTCCATGGAAGCCTCGTAACGCTCAGCCATGCTAAACAGACGCTGCGCTTGATTTGCCATGGAAACCAATGGCCTGTAAGAAGCCCCCTCATTCCCTCGCCCCACACCAGGACGAGACTGGTATGCCGACACTTGCTCCACCTGAACTTTTGTTAGCTCCAGTGAGAACTGTGCGATTTCAGAGGTATCAAAGCCAACATTCAACGCCTTTTGAAAGGCCTCCTGAAAATTACCTGAGAAGAACTCACCCGACACCGCACTTAGCTGATCCAGAAGATCCGCAATGGCGCCAAGCTCACCCTCATCAAGCTCACCCTCCACTGAGAACTGAAACTGGGATTCAAAACCCGCTTCAAACGACAAAGCGCCAAAACCTCGTCCTGCGGCATACTGAAACTGAGAGAACGATTGTTCGGAAAGAGAAATTTCTACAATATCTCCATCCTGTGTAGTTAGACTGAATGAAGTACTCTCTGAACCATATACCGATGCATTCACACCAGCAAAGGACCCTCCACGGACCTTACCGTCATCAACGCTCAATCCATCATCACTTCCGTCTTCTGCCTGATATGCACTGGATACAGCTCCAGTGGACGGCTCACTTCCATCAACCTCATCAGCTTCATCAGCCTCCTTAGACGGCAAGGACACGTATTGCTCTGACAGCTCCTGCACGCCAAACTGCGAGACCGCATAGCCCTGAGACAACTCCTCTTCAATTTCTGGAGACTCAATCTTTTCGTCTTTTAACACACGCTCAGCCGCGTCAAACGTCTCGTTAAACCGATCTCTCGCTTCTGCCAAAAAAACTTCAGCCAGCTCTGAAAACTCTTCGAAGCGTTCCGCCAATCCCGCCATACTGTCCTTCATTCCTGACAACACATTCGACACCAAGCTTGAGGGCTTAGCCGAATCGGAGACGTCCCTAGGAGCCCCCATATATAAAGAGAAGCGGGAGGAAAGCTCTTGAGCAAATATCGCTCGCCCTGAGGAGATTGCCAATTGTGATTCCGAGTATGTACTAATACTCAGCTCCACGGAGGAGGCTTTTTGTACCGCCCTACCCGGCTCCTGACTGTATTCTTGCAGAACTTTCGAGCTAGCGGATCGACTGGAATCGAGAGACTGCTGCACCCCAACTTTTTCAGAAAAAATACTCGATAGCTGATCCATAATTCCACCTGAGACTTTAAACCATATGCAGCTTTATCGACCAAAATACCATTCTCTAAAGGCGATCTTTAGTTGAATAACGCATAAAACAATCTCGGTTAGTACACTGAAATCTTTAAGCGAAGACCCAGTAAATTCTGATATATTCTGGCCTCCTGATTTAACCACATAAAACCCAACTGAAAACCAAATGCACAAATTTCCAGAAACAGAAGACCAAATATCTAAAGCAACCCTCTCGCGAAGATTAGCCGCGATGTTCTACGACACCCTGCTCTGTATCGCTCTGCTAATGGTGACAACCGGAATCTACATGACGGTGAGCCATGCGATATTGGGAGCAGAAGCATATAAGGCTCTCAATGAATCGGGCAAGACAATTAACGACCCACTGCTCTCCTCAACTTTATTTGTCACACTGTTTATTTTCTTCGGCTATTTCTGGACAAAGACAGGACAAACACTAGGTATGCAAGTATGGCATATCCGCATTCAAACCCCGGACAATACCACCATCACATGGAATCAGGCCCTGGTTCGATTCTTCACGGCATGGGCTTCAGCATTGTGCTTCGGACTTGGATATGCCTGGATACTCATTGATAAAAACAATAAAAGCTGGCAATGCCTCGCATCAGATTCAGTTGTCGTCAAAATCCCAAAACCCATCAAAAACAAGCGGGCATAAAAAAACCGGCCATGAGCCGGTTTTTCTTAAGCTTCGAACACACTTTAGTGCGCAGAAATAGTCCATCGGGTATCAGACTCTACATCAGTCATGTATATCTGACCGATTGAAGTTTCCGTATCTCCAAAGGAAATATGATGAATATCTATGTCGCCTTTGAAGCGGGTATTAATTGCAATACCATCGGTATAGTTCGCTGGGTTAGCAGAACCATTCAAACCCGCAGGATTACCCAAGTGAAGCACAGTATCTTTAACGGCGTAAATTTCACGAATTGAATGCGCAAAATCGAATGAAGACGTTCCATCCAGACCAGTTCTGTCACCACGCTCATTGTGGATTTCAAGATCCCGGATCTGAACACCAGCAATATCGATATACACATCTAGATCAGTGATCTTGAAGTAGGTGCCCCAAGTGATCTTTGAATCAGCATTACCTGTTCCAGGTGCACCACCAAAACCAGAACCGTCAGCACCGAATCCGTTACCATTGTTTTCGATGTGTAAATCTTCTGGCCCCAAGTAACCCTGAATACCTAGCTGACTGATGAGAGTTGTTGTTCCAACTGCTCCTTGATGAAGACCCGTATCGTGGTTGCCATCTATATCCAGGCCTGCCGTGCCAACCTGATAATCTGATGCAGCTAAACCAATCGCATCAATTTCCAATCGGAAATCAACCGCGTGCTCAAGGATAAGCTCAGCAGTATCGTAATCATCGGTGTTAAAGCGGTTGGCTGCATTGTAAGCGGTAAAACCACCTTCATTGGCCCAACCATCTGTGAAGTCGAAGTGAATTACGAGATCACCATCGCCGTAGACTTTCTCGTTATCTACCGCGATACCACCGCGCTTGGAATCCACCCCACCAGCAACATCACCAAAAACAGTGTCTGCGTTACCGGCATCAACATAGCGCTGGGCTATGTCACGCATGTTCGAAAAACCATAAGCAAATTGGTTGTCACCACCAGTACCGTCACCAGCGATATCAATTTCCAGGCGAAGGTTATCAAGGTAAGAACCACCAGTTCCCGTACCATTACTGAAGGAGTTACCCCCCATGCGAATACCTTGAATCAGAAGATAACCAGCATCGTGGTACGCGAACTCACCAATTTCCCACTGGGTTTCAACATCGATAGTCAAACCAGCCTGACCCGTGACATTCTGCATGCCCTCATCGTCAAGCATTTGCAGTTCGGCAAGCGCACCCGTCGACACTGCTGTTACAGCAGTTGCAAGCGCGAGTTTCTTGAAGCCTTTCATTTTATTTTATTCTCCTAGCTGTTTTTGGCCCGTTTTTCTTGAGTAGTTAGACCATATATTTTTCTCGCGAGCTTAGCGCAAAAATTACACAGAAGCAACAAAGGAGATACAAAATGCAAACTGGTTCACTATAGATTTTCGACTGAAATCTCCTGGGTAATATCAGGCGCTTAACCCGCCTTTCTAATGAGGTAAAACCCAACAAACGCGCAGAGCACAATAGGGATTAATGTCGCCAGCACAGGATTGAAACCAAACACCAAGCTGGAGGGACCCAAAAGGTCCTGCAAATATTTAAACAAGAGCCCGATCACGACACCTGAAAATACCCGAAACCCCATTGTTACAGACCGCAACGGACCAAAAACAAAGCTAATCGCAACAAAAACCAAAACAACCGTTGAAAGCGGCTGCAGCGTCTTCTTCCAGAATGAAATCAAATACTGAGAGGCGTCAACGCCCTGCTCCTGGAGATAGTCAGCATAGGTAAACAAACCACTAACGGACAGATTATCGGGCTTTACGATCAACACGCTCAACAACTGAGGATTCAACTCGGTTTCCCATCGAAAAAACGGCAGTTTCTGAACGCTCACCGCCCCCTCTAGAAACGATGTCTCCCGGACATTCTCCAGCACCCATTGTCCGCGCTGAAATATTGCTCGCTTGGCGAAACGGGAAACCCGGAGCTGTCTATCCTGATCAAACTGATGCAAGGACACGCCATGAAGTACTCCGTTGGGCTCTACCGCATTGAAATGCATAAAAGTATCGCCCTCTCGATGCCAAAGTCCCTTCCTGACAACTATTCCGCTTTGCGCTCCTTGCAATACCGCACGCTGACTCTGCGCGATTTTTTCCGTGTACGGTGCGATAAACTCGCCCGTCAATATTCCGATAATGATCACCACTACGGTGGGTTTCAATGCCGAAACAACCAATCTTGTAATGGATACTCCCGCGGCACGCAACACCACTAATTCACTACTCTTTGCCAAAGCGCCCAACCCAATGAGGCATCCCATAAACGCACCAAGGGGAAGGTAATCATAAATTCGTCTTGGCAATGTTGTGAGAACATAGATTCCAGCTTCAGTCACCTGATATTGGTTCTTCAGCTCTTCCATTTCAGCCACGAATGCAAATACCACATCAAGAGATAACACCACTGCCATAACCAGCAACATTGAGGAAGCAACTGTCGAGACTATATAGCGATCAATTCTTCGCATGAGATTCATTCTCTTGATTGCGTCGAGCCAAAAGACCCAACAAGTGTTCGCGAGTCAACAGCGCTAGGGACACCAAGAAAAAAACGATGTGCACACTCCACAAGCCAACAATTTCCGGTAACTCTCCTTCTGCCAATTTTTTACGGGACACGATCAAAAGACCAAGGTAGACCACATACATCAGCATGGCGGGGAATAAATGAAAATAGCGACCCTGTCGTGGATTCACCCGACACATGGACAATGCCAGTAAAGCGACCACCGGCACCAAGAATGGTAACGAAAGCCGCCACTGCAACATGGCGCGATCTTCGGCTCTGGATGAGCTCAATAATGCGCTGGTAGGTATCGCCTCTTCTTTTACACTTCTTTTTTCTGCATCCGGCTCTTCAATACGAATACCGTATGATTCAAACGCAACCATCTCATAGTCTGCGTTGCCCGGTCTCCCCTCGTAACGACGACCATTGTGAAGCACTAAAAAACGCTCTCCGGTTTCCGCATCAATCGACTGCGTGCCACGCTCTGCGAAAATGAGATTCAAACCCTTCCCCTGACGTGAAGGCTCAGTGATAAAAACATCATACATGGTGCGCTTATCATCACTCAGCTCACCGGCATAGGTCACTCGACCGCCGGATCGCAGGCGCTGAAACTTACCTGGAAACAGCATTTCAAACTCAGTGAGCTTTGATTGCTCAACAAATAACTGTTCGACTTTCTGCATACCCAGTGGCGATAAAAATAAGCTCATTGCCCCCACACATGCAGCCACTAGCGCGGCCATTATGAGAGTAACGAAGGTAAGCCGCGCCTGGCTGAAACTACAGGCATGCAACACCGTCATTTCGCTTTCGAGATACATGCGACCATATGCCAACAGAATTCCGATAAAAAAACCCAAGGGCAAAATCAGCTCAAGAAAGCCCGGTAGACGATAAGCCATTACCAAAAAAAGGATATCGGGAGACAGAGATCCCGAAGCAGCCTGTGCGAGATACTTGATAAAACGCCCGCTCATAAATATCAGCAGCAAGATCAAGGTTACTGCAGACATGGTCATAAAAACCTGGCGTGCCAGATACTGAAAAACGATCAAAGAAAATGCCCGTGATTGATAAGATGAAAAACGATTGAGAACTCTGAGCGCATTATTCTACACTGACTGTTTACACTCGCAGAGATCGAATTGGATTGCATAATGAAATACAACACCACCTTGCGCAAGCTCGAAGAACTAAAAATAGACTGTCTTCTGTTACCTGTCGTCGACGGCAACAAGCTATGCACCCAAGGCAAAGCGCTTGATGATCAGCTTGAAAAACATATCAGCAAGCAGATCAAGGAATTTGGTATATCGGTCAAACCCGGCAACGCCACCCTGCTGACGATTGCTGCCGACTCGATCAAGCGTGTTATTCTGGTCGGATTGGAAACCACCAAAAATCTCACCACACAAAGCCTGTGGAAATCCCTTCTCGCCGCTGCAAAACTTCCAAAAGGCAGCAATATTAAATCATTGCATGTTGTGCTAAATGGTGGCGTATTGAATGATGAACAGGCGACCCAGGCTACTCAGCTTTTCATTCAGGCTCTGGCGGAAGCGCAATACAATTTCGACACCTATAAAAGCGAGAAATCTGAATCTTCCACGCTGAAACAGATCACTTTCGTGTGTGACAAAACTCAGCAGACGGCTTGCAAAAAAGCGATTCAATACGGCTCCGCTACGGTGACCGGAATCAATACCTGCAAGAATCTCGGCAATCAGCCCGGCAATGTTTGCACACCGTCTTTCCTGGCATCAGAAGCCAAAAAACTGGCCAAGTCATCGGAATTGATCACCACCAAAATTCTCGATGAGAAAGACATGGAAAAACTCAACATGGGTGCTTTTCTGAGCGTCTCCAAAGGCAGCACCGAACCAGGCAAGCTGATCATTATGGAGTACAAAGGCGGCGATAAAAAAGATGCGCCCCATATTCTGGTCGGCAAAGGGATCACTTTCGACTCTGGCGGCATCAGCCTCAAACCCGGCCTCCAGATGGACGAAATGAAATACGACATGTGTGGCGCAGCCAGCGTCATGGGCATCATGACAGCCCTGACCGAACTTAAGCCCAAGCTCAATGTCATTGGTGTGATTGCCAGCGCAGAAAACATGCCCGCAGGCAATGCCTCCAAGCCCGGAGACATTGTCACTACCGCCTCAGGCCAAACGGTCGAAATCCTAAACACCGACGCCGAAGGCCGGCTCGTCCTTTGTGACGCCCTGACCTATGTTGAGCGCTTCAAACCTGCTTCAGTGGTGGATATTGCTACCCTGACCGGCGCCTGCATCATAGCTTTGGGACATTCAACATCAGCAGTCATGTCCAACGACGACGCGCTTGCAAACGAACTTCTCAGCGCCGGTGAAGCGGTCAATGATCGTGCCTGGCAACTTCCCATCTGGGATGAGTATCAAAAGCAACTGGACAGCCCTTTTGCTGATATGCAGAACATTGGTGGCAAGGGTGCAGGCAGCATCACCGCAGCCTGCTTTTTGGCGCGATTTACCAAAGCGTACAAATGGGCTCATATGGATATCGCCGGTACTGCCTGGGTTTCAGGAGGCCCTGAAAAGGGTGCAACTGGTCGCCCTGTCCCCCTGCTCCTTCAATATCTGATCAATAAAACCCAATGACAAAGGTAGATCTATACCTTATTCCCGGGAATGGGCTTCAGGATCAGGTGCAGTTTTGCTGCCGCCTGATCGATAAAGCGGTGCAACATGGCAACCGCATTCACGTTCAGACCCGGGAAGCGTTTCAGAGCGAGGCCCTGAATGAGGCTTTGTGGTCATTCAGGGCAGATGCCTTTATCCCCCACTGTATTGGTCAGGCCGATAGCGACGACGTTCCCGTTACGATTGATCTGGTTTCGCTGCAGAAAGATAAAACACAGTCGCGGGATGTACTCATACTTTTGGATGCGCCGCCGCCATCCAATCTTCTCGACTTCAAACGCCTCTGCATTGTGGTCCCTAATGATAAAGATGCCTTGCAAGCAGCCCGCTCGCACTACAAACAACTGGCTCAGCAGAAGCTGAACGTCAACACTCACGATTTACGCAAGTAATTCAACATCCCTCCATTGCGCCACTGACAAGAAGCCCCTACACCACTGAAATCGAGCATGGGGATTTTTCTCCGACTGCTATATAATGGCGGCCCATTTATTCCACCTATCTTTTTGTGAAGGCCAGTAACGAATCATCATGGAAAAAACCTACCAACCAAGTGACATCGAGCAATCCTGGTACCAGACCTGGGAAGAAAACGGGTATTTCAAACCCAGCGGCGAAGGCGCTGCCTACTCCATCATGATTCCTCCCCCCAATGTCACCGGCAGTTTGCACATGGGCCACGCTTTCCAGGATTCCATCATGGATGCCCTGACTCGCTATCACCGAATGAAAGGTCACAACACGCTATGGCAGGTAGGTACCGATCACGCCGGAATTGCCACACAAATGGTTGTAGAGCGGAAACTGGCTGCCGAAGAAGGCAAGTCCCGACATGATCTTGGACGTGAAGCCTTCCTTGACAAAATCTGGGACTGGAAAGCTCACTCCGGCGGCACGATTACAAGACAACTCAGACGACTCGGTGCCTCAGTGGACTGGGACCACGAGCGTTTCACCATGGACGATGGTTTCTATCGGGCGGTGCAGGAAGTATTCGTGCGCCTGTATAAAGATGATCTGATCTACCGAGGCAAACGCCTGGTCAACTGGGATCCGAAACTGCACACCGCCATCTCCGATCTCGAAGTAGAAAACAAGGACAAGCAGGGGCACCTCTGGCACTTTCGTTATCCTCTGGCCGACGGTGCCACAACAGCAGAGGGCCATAACTATATCGTTGTTGCCACCACGCGTCCGGAAACCATGCTAGGAGATACCGCCGTTGCGGTGCATCCTGAGGATGATCGTTACCAGAGCATTGTCGGCAAAGAAGTGCTGCTCCCTCTCGTTAACCGACGAATCCCGGTAATCGCGGATCACTATGTCGACAAGGAATTCGGAACCGGCTGCGTCAAGATCACACCAGCTCACGACTTCAACGATTACGAAGTGGGCAAGCGCCACAACTCGGCCTTGATCAATGTACTGTCCAAAGATGCTGCCATTCTTGAACAGGCCCAGATCTTTAATATCGATGGCAGCCTGAATGAAGAGCTCGACCCCAGCCTTCCAGCCGACTACGCAGGACTGGACCGCTTCGAGGCGCGCAAGAAAATTGTCGCCGATTTTGAATCCCAGGGGCTGCTTGAGAAAGTGGATGATCATGCCCTTAAAGTCCCCTATGGCGACCGCTCCGGAGTTGTTATCGAACCACTGCTGACAGATCAATGGTTCGTCCGAGCCGGTCCTCTGGCTGAACCTGCTATCAAAGCGGTTGAAGATGGCGACATCCAGTTTGTTCCCAAACAGTACGAGAACATGTATTTCTCCTGGATGCGTGATATTCAGGACTGGTGCATTTCACGACAGCTGTGGTGGGGGCATCGCATCCCCGCCTGGTACGACGAATCGGGTAAGGTTTACGTGGGTCGTGATGAAACCGAAGTCCGCGAACAAAACGGCTTAGGTGCCGACGTCAAACTCAGTCAGGACGACGATGTTCTGGATACCTGGTTCTCCTCCGCCCTATGGACCTTTGGCACCCTGGGTTGGCCCGAGGCAACAGAGCGCCTGAAAACCTTCCACCCCACCGACGTACTGGTCACTGGTTTCGACATTATCTTCTTCTGGGTGGCGCGCATGATCATGATGACCATGCATTTCATGAAAGACGAAGACGGCAAGGCGCAGGTACCGTTTAAATATGTCTACGTTACCGGACTGATTCGCGACGAGCATGGCGACAAAATGTCCAAGTCCAAGGGTAATGTGCTGGATCCACTCGACATGATCGATGGCATCGATCTGGAAGCTCTGGTGGAAAAACGCACCGGTAACATGATGCAGCCGCAACTGGCGCAAAAGATTGAAAAGCGCACGCGCAAGACCTTTTCTGATGGCATCTCCGCGCACGGTACTGATGCCCTGCGCTTCACCCTCTATTCCCTCGCCTCGACTGGCCGGGATATCAATTGGGATATGAAGCGTCTGGAAGGCTACCGCAACTTCTGTAACAAGATCTGGAATGCCGCACGCTATGTGCTGATGAACACCGAAGGCGAAGACTGTGGCCAGAACAATGAAGCGGTGGAGCTGTCACTGGCTGACAAGTGGATCATCTCCAAACTCCAGCAGGCTGAAGCCAGCATTGAAAAATCCATTGGTGAGTTCCGTCTGGATATGGCGTCCCATACCCTCTACGACTTCATCTGGAACGAGTACTGTGACTGGTATCTGGAGCTGTCCAAACCCGTCCTGAACAGCGATGCGTCCAGCGTCGAACTCAAGCGCGGCACCCGCCGAACACTGGTGCGTGTGCTCGAAGCGATTTTGCGTCTGGCTCATCCCTTTATTCCCTTCATTACCGAAGAAATATGGCAACGGATTGCGCCACTTGCTGGCAAGTCCGGCGCCACCATCATGACGCAGGCCTATCCTCAAGCGGATAACAGCAAGATTGATGCAGATGCCATGGGCGATGTGGAGTGGCTCAAGCAGGTGATTGTTGCCATCCGTAACATTCGCGGCGAAATGGACATCTCTCCGGGCAAGGCCATACCGGTTCTGTTCAATAATGGAGATGCTTCTGACAAAGTCCGCTTCGATAATCATCAAGGTCTCATTACCTCACTGGCCAAGCTTGAATCCTTGCAATGGATCAGCGACGAAGACGTACCCATGAGCGCCACACAACTGGTCAACAACATGGAAGTGCTGGTTCCCATGGCGGGCCTGATCGACGTCGAAGCCGAAGTGGCGCGACTGAGCAAGGAAACAGAAAAGACTGACAAGGAAATCAAACGTCTTGAAGGCAAACTGGGCAACGACAAGTTTGTCAGCAATGCGCCTGAAGAAGTCGTCGCCAAGGAACGGGAAAAACTGGAGGCCGCCAAGGCGAGCTTTGCCAAGCTGACAGAACAAATTGAAAAAATCCGCGCCATGTAAGCGCGGGCCGTTTGAGGACATGTGATGATTGCTATCCTCGGTGCCGGCTCGGTGGGCTGTCTGTTGGCTGCCCACCTGAGTCGTATTGGAGAGGTCGCATTTGTTTCCGGTCGTTCCCCGGCCCCCATCAAGCGCTTTCAATTTCTTCCTTACACACAAGATCCCGAAGCCAGCCCCGAACAATCCTGCTCCATACAAACGATCCGCCCCGAAGATCTGAAGGACACTAAACCCGTCGCTCTTCTGATTTGCACCAAAAGCTACGATGCGCCATCCGCAATATCCGATGTAGTGGATTATTTACCCGCAGATGTGCCCATGCTGCTGTTTCAGAATGGCTTGGGTAGTCAAACTTGGCTCTGTGAGCGCTATCCGGACAAAAGACTTTATGCCGCCGTCACAACAGAAGGCGCCAATCGTTCTGCTTCCGGCGTGATCGTCCACGCCGGTACTGGGCTTACCCGCATCGGGGCGCTGACAGAAAAGGCCATGCAATCGGAGATCTCGAGCGTTGTTTCCAAGCTGAATAAAGCCGGACTGACAGCCGAATACGACGAACAGATATGGCAGGCCCTGTGGCACAAACTGGTGATCAATTGTGCCATCAATCCTTTTACTGCCCTGCTGGATTGCCCAAATGGCGCGGTCCAATCCACCCCCCTGTTTCAGGAACACTGGCCAGACCTGAAACATGAGCTTGTTCAAATGTTATCCCTTGCCGGCCATCCCCTTGCGCCGGAAACGCTGGAACAACGAGCCCTGGCGGTAATGAATGCCACCCGCGATAACATCTCCTCCATGTTGCAGGACGTGCGTAGCCAGCGGCGCACAGAAATTGATGATATCAATGGCTTTGCTTGGCAATACCTGAGGGATCACGGTGCGTCGGGACAGAGTAATTATTGGCTATGGGAGCAGGTTCATGCACTTGGGCATTGATCTCGGTGGCACCAAAATCGAGACAGTGGTGCTCGACCGTCACAGTAAGGAACGCTATCGCAAGCGCGTTGCCTCACCCAGAAATCGTTATGACGATACACTGGCCTGCTTGCAGCAGCAGATTCAGGACGCAGAACGCCATGTCGGACAGACCTGCACACTGGGCATCGGCATTCCCGGTGCCATATCCCCGGACACTCGAACAGTCAAAAACGCCAACTCCACCTGGCTGATTGGTCACCCGCTTCAGCAGGATCTCGAAGAAAGGTTGGGGCGCCCGGTCGTCATCGCCAATGATGCCGATTGTTTTACCTTGTCCGAAGCAATCGATGGCGCCGGTAAAGATGACGGGGTGGTCTTCGGCGTAATTTTGGGAACAGGCGTGGGTGGCGGCATCAGCGTGCGCAAGCAAGTACTCGCTGGCCCTAACAGAATTGCCGGAGAGTGGGGACACAATCCTCTGCCCTGGCTGACTCCCGCCGACGCGCTTCATGACTGTTACTGTGGCAAACAAGGATGCATAGAGACCTTTCTCTCAGGTCCCGGATTTGCAAAACACTATCAGGCCTCGAGCGGCCAGACCGTCACAGCACCTTTGCCAAGCTCGGAAGAGATCTTAAAACGTGCCCAGCAGGGCGAAGCAGCAGCGAAGCGATCGTTAGAAGACTACCAGGATCGTCTGGCCCGCGCCCTGTCCACTGTCGTTAATATCCTGGATCCGGATTGCATTGTTCTGGGAGGCGGCATGTCCAATATTGAGGGATTGCTCAATGGCTTGCATGACGCGATGCAAGCTTATGTATTCTCGGACACCTTGCATACCCGAATCGTCACAGCCGAACACGGCGATGCCAGTGGCGTGCGCGGCGCCGCCTGGCTGGGAAGAGACCAATCAGGAATTCAATATGACCCATAGACCCGCAACTCTGGCACTGGATGCCTTCCTGACCCGCTATCTCAATCGGGTAAAGGACGCCAACGGCCATCTACCCACCGTGGAGTTTGATCCTCCCTGGCCCTCACCCTGCACCGAACTGGCGGACAACGCTTCGGATGATATTGTGCGCAATTGGCGCCCTGTCGAACGTCATGACTACGATCTGTTTAGTTCGCTGGAAAAAGCCCTGGAACTGGATTTTCATCCGGACATTAAAAGCTTCTACGGCAGCTACTGGTCTAACGGCGTCTGTGCCATTCATCAGTCTTTGCATTTCAATCTGATTCAGATCTGGAATGAGGAGGATGAGACCAATCTCAAGGAGAACATGCTGGGCCATGCCTTCGCAAAAATCAAAGCGCGCCTTCCTTTAACCTTCTTTATTGGCTGCACCGACGGCAATGACATTATCAGTCTGGATCAGGATAGTGGCGCGATTGTTCTGGAAAAACCCGGTTACCGGGCACACCAGACCCTGGCCCCCTCTCTCGAAAACTTTTTACTGGATCTGGAACCCAGTCTGGATACCTATAGCTGAGCAAAACAGCGAACCAGATAGTCATCCACAAAGCTTTCCAGGCGATAATTGGTGATAAAACCGCAATGCCCACCATGCCGTGAAACTTGCATGGACACCCGGGGATTCGTCACCTCAAACACCGAATCAATGGGAATAACGGGATCATCGCTGGCGATCAGAATATGGCTCGGTCTGGCAATTTGCTCAAGCAGTTCCGGTCGTAGCGTATAACTGTCGAAATACTCATAGCGAGTCTCATACGGTGTAAAGCGTGACACCAGATATTCCGTCAAGGAAGACAGGTCATTGAGTCCGTCCAGCTCTTCCCGGTTCAGTAAATCAGGAAAGCACTGCTGCTTGCGCGATAAGGAGCGTTTCCATTTACGCAGGAAGTAATGGCGATACACAGCGGGCCCGCGCTCCATGGCGTGAAAGGTAGCCAGCGGGTCAAACACCGGACAAATGGCCGCCACCTGATCAAGGGTCTTGCTGGTCGGCGGATCAATCCAGCGCTCTGCCACCCGCAGGGCAAAATTCCCGCCCAGGGAAAAGCCCACCAGACCAAAACTCGCGTAGTCCATCTGCGCCATCACCCGCTGCAACACCGAAACCACTTCATCGAGACGCTGGGCGTGAAACAGCCCTTCGTTCAAATGATGCGAAGGTCCATGATCGCGCAGATTCAAACGCAAGACATCAAAGCCTTCCGCGAACAGACGGCCAGCCGCGCTCTGCAGATAAATGGAATCGTGACAGCCCTCCCAGCCATGAATCAGGATGATCAGACCTCGAGCCTGTCGCTTCGGCGCTACTGACAACATGGAATACAGGCGAACCCCGTCCTCTGCTTCCAGAATCCATTCCCGACTCGCCGCATGCATGGCAGCCGCCCGCCGTCGAAGCAGTGGTAAACGTATCTTCGAACTGGCCAGCACCGACTGCACGTGCCGGTTTCGCAAGCCTGAGGAAGGCGTAAAATCCATGGTCATCGCAATTGCCCGGCGGACTAAGATAGGGTCTTCAAAGCATCCTTGGTAAAGGATTTAAGCTCATCATTGCGACCGTCTCGAACCTTCTGTACCCATTCGGAATCCACCAGCAAGGCTCGCCCAATGGCCACCAGATCAAATTCATCCCGCTCCAATCGATCGATCAGGTTATCAAGACTGGCCGGTTCCGCGCCCTTTTTCATATCCTGATTGGCTTCGCTGACAAAGTCTGAATCCAGCCCCACACTGCCCACTGTAATACTGGGTTTGCCGGTCAGTTTCTTGGTCCAGCCAGCCAGATTTAAATCCGAGCCCTCAAATTCAGGCAACCAGAAACGGCGCGTGCTGGCATGAAAGATATCGACGCCGGCGTCACTCAATAGCTCAAGAAAGCGACCCAACTCTTCAGGGGTCTCGGCCAAACGCGCCTCGTAGTCTTGCTGCTTCCATTGAGAGAAACGGAAGATAATCGGAAAATCCGGGCCCACCGCTTCGCGTACTGCCCTGACGATCTCAACGCCGAAACGGGTCCGGTTTTCCAGTGATCCACCGTATTCGTCATCTCGCTCATTCGTGCCTTCCCAGAAGAACTGGTCGATCAGATAGCCATGCGCACCGTGAATTTCAACCGCATCAAAACCAATGGACTTGGCGTTTTTCGCAGCGGTAGCAAAAGCCTCAACCACCTCGGCAATATCCTCTTTGCTCATGGCTACGCCATTGGCCTTCCCCGGCTTGAAAAGCCCCGAGGGACTGTAACCGGGTACCGAAGGATCCGGACCAATGCCTTCACGACGCACCGAGCCCACATGCCATAGCTGCGGCGCGATCTTGCCCCCCGCAGCGTGCACCGCATCTACCACACGTTTCCAGCCGGTCATGGCTTCCTCACCATGAAAGGCCGGCACATTTTCATAACCATTGGCAGCCTTGTGCGGCACTGTCGTGCCCTCGGTAATGATCAAGCCAACGCCGCCCTCAGCCCGTCGACGATAATAGTCGGCAACATTTTCTCCAGGGATATAGCCCGGAGAGTAGGTACGCGTCATGGGCGCCATCACGGTTCGATTGGGCAACTGCAATGACTTGCAGTCGAATGGGGTAAACAACTTCCCGAGTGTCAGATCAGTTCCCATGCACACCTCTTCAATAAACTGGAATTGGATCGAATCTAGCGCATCAGTTTGTCAGTTGAATGCAACCGGCACAATTGTCATAATTGACATATTATTGGTTATTTATGCCATACTAATTCGAATCATGAAACGCGTTGCCATCCTCTGTTTTGACCAGGCCCTTGCCACGTCCATCATCGGGCTCAGTGACCTGCTAGCCTACTGTGGCGTCACCTGGAACTATATTCACCAGCAGACACGTCAACCTGTTTTTGATGTTCGGCTCGCTGCCGCCCAGGCAGGCCCGGTACAGTGCGTCAATAAGGTTACTCTGGACGCAGCAGACTCTTTCGACAAAGTAATCGACAGCGATATTGTCATTGTGCCGACCATTGGCGGCAACATTCCCAAAACCCTGCAAGCCAACTCGACCCTGATTGACTGCCTGACCGAAATGGCCAAGCGCCAGACCATTATTGCCAGCAACTGCACGGGTGCCTTTTTTCTGGCCGAAGCCGGCCTGCTCGATGGCAAAGAAGCCACCACCCACTGGGGCTTCGTCGACAGCTTTCGGGCACGCTATCCAAAGGTCCAGCTTAAACCGGAAAAAATGCTGACCCATGCCGGCAATATTTATTGCTCCGCCGGCGGCCACGCCTGTTTTGATCTGGGCCTGCACCTGATAGAACGCTTCTTTGGCCGGGACGAAGCCGTCAAATCCTCCAAGTCATTCGTACTGGATATGGGGCGACAATCGCAGTTGAGCTATACGCCCATTGAGGTTAGCAAACGCCATGACGACGACCTTATCATGCAGGCTCAGCAGAAAATCGACGCCAACTTCTCGGACTACCTGTCGATGGATGCGCTGGCGAACGATCTTGGCATCTCAACTCGCACATTAATTCGCCGTTTCAAGGATGCTACCGGCGACACGCCCGCCAATTATCTTCAGTCCGTGCGCCTGGAAAAAGCCAAGCAACTACTGGAAAACAGTCGTCTGAGTCTGAGCGACATCACCCATGCCATCGGCTACGAGGACACCAGCTCTTTTTCGCGATTGTTCAAACGCAAAACCGGACTCACACCCGGTCACTATCGCGAACGCTATGCACCCGGCTCACGGGCGGAGAATTGGTAGATGGCGTGGATAAGGTATGTCGGACGTCGGGTGCCGGACGCGGCGCTTCAAGCCCAAATCATAGACTTTCATCGCCATAGAATTCATCAGAGCTTGCTCAGACCTTAAACCGGCTGACTCTGCTTTGCAGTTCCGACACGGTGCCATCAATTTCACTACTGGCTTCGGCCGCCTCGCGCATTTTTGAGGAGGTGTCTTCGGCGGAGCCATGAATATTGACGATGTTCTTTTCTATCTCGCCCGCTACCTGCGTCTGCTCCGAAGACATGGACGCAATCTCAGAGGTCATATCAAACAAACGATTAACAGACTGATTCACACTGGCGAGGTGTTCATCACTTTCAGCAAAAGAAGACAGGCTTTCCGACGCAATACGATTAGCATCCTCGATGGCTTTCACGGCATCGCCACTGCCCTGTTGCAGGCGATCAATTGAGCGCACGATTTCTTCTGTAGATTGCTGGGTTTTACTGGCCAGCGCTCGAACCTCATCAGCGACGACAGCGAAGCCCCGGCCGCTTTCGCCGGCACGGGCGGCCTCGATCGCTGCATTCAAGGCCAGCAAATTGGTCTGTTCAGCAATCCCTTTAATCACATCCACTACCGAACCAATTTCATTACTGTGAGTCGCGAGATTATCGACCACCAGTGCTGCATTATTGATGGTCTCCATCATTTGATTCAGACGCGCCTTCAATTCCGCCGAAATGGAAGCGGTTTTCCCGGTATCGTCGCGAATCTGCTCCACCTGCTCGGTCGCCATACGAATGCTGTCCGCTACATGCTGCACCGTACTCGCCATCTGAGAGATAGCAGAAGATACCTGATCCAACTCCAGGCGCTGAGCATCCACTGATTGATTGGCGTCGTTGGACACCTGGCGAAGCCGAACGGTCATACCACCTGCCACGTCGGCCGAGTGATTCACATCCCTGACTACTTCGCCCGTATTCTCGATAAAGCGGTTCAGCCCCTTGGCCATATTGGCAATCTCATCACGCCCGGGCACCGAGGCGCGCTGGGTCAAGTCGCCCTCGCCTTCTGCAATATCCCAAATGGCTGCACGCAGTACATTCACCTTTTTCAGTACCTTGATGCTGAATACCCAAACCATGACCACAAACAGAATAATCGAGGTAATCACTACCAGTACCAGCAAGGCTCCTGACAGTTCGCCTGATGAAGCTTCAATGGTGGCATTGGCTGCCGCCAGGGAGTCCTGTGAGTCCTGACCGATTTCCGCATTGGCCTTATTCAAGGTCTCGGTTACTACGGTGGATTCCTTCGACAGGGTCTGACTGACCTGCGCTTGTGCTTGGTTGGCCAATTCTTCAAAACTGGTCCTCAGTCGAGCGGTTTCCGCCTTCAGGCTTTCCTTACTGACGCCGATGATAAAGCGTCCAATCACCACATCGTTGGACGCGACAGGCTTGGAGACCATGATCAACGCGTCATCCTTCGGCGCAGCGTCCAGAACTTTATTAACAGAACCCCGCACCTTGCTTTGTTTCAACAGTTCTTTGACTTTAGGGTTTCGACGGTTCAGAAAACGGGTCAGGGCTTTTTCATCCTTGTCCAGATAAATGGCAAACACGACATCATCGGTTCGGTGGGCCATTTCCACCATGCGGGTAAGTTCCGGAATATCGTTGTCCCAGTAAAACGGCGGCGCCAGTTCAGCCAGAATATCGGCAGTTGCGGTAGCCGATTTCAGAAGGTAGCTGCGCATGCTTTCTTCAATCTGCAACTCTTGCTCATGCAACTGGGTACTGAGTTTCTGGTGAAGGCTGGCTCCTGCTTCCTGGGTCATTTCTCCAATGGACTCGAGGACTCTTTCGTTGGCTCTGTCCAGCGAGGTGCCAATCTTGCTCTGACTGGCAGCCAGGGTCGCGTTCACTTCTTCCTGCAAGACATCAATGCGCTGGGTACTGACGCTGATAATTAACACTGCCTGTATCAGGGCAACGGCCACCAGTGCCAGGTAGATGGGCAATAATAAAGGGCTTTTGAGATAGGTCGAAAGCGAACTCGACATGTCGGGTCTCCGCAACGTCAATTCTTTTTATCAGGCATCACCCATCCCTTTGAGAACCTGATCTGAGACCTATAAGCATAGTTGAGAATGTGTGAATTGCTGCGGTACGACAACTCGCCGGGCTTGCGCCCTGAGAGTTGTTTTACCGGAAAAAACAGTGAAGGGCTTTAAGGAGTTTCCCTGGCATTAAAGACTGCCGCCAGGAAACATTCGCTTCAGGCCTTGGCGCTGGAACCGGAGCCTGCATTGCCTAGAGAGCTATCCGACTCAGTCTGGCCATAACGCTCCTCCACATAAGCGGGCGATTTGAAGAGAATCGACACATCCCGATAGGTAAACACGTCTTTCCACATCTGAAAGAACTCATCCAGGTTGAGCCGCAATGGATTGAGGGTCGTCGGCTGTCGACTGGTCAGTCCATATTCCACGCGACCCGCATCGCGCTCATCGACGAAGGTACCGAACAATCTATCCCAGATGATCAGCACGCCGCCAAAGTTGGTATCAATCTGCTCGGGCTTGCAGCCATGATGCACCCGATGATGGGATGGTGTATTGAGTATCCATTCCAGTGGCCCGAGGCGTTTGATGGCTTCCGTATGCAGGAAAAACTGATAGGCCAGACTCAGTTCAATGGCAATGATGGCCCAGTTCTTATCGAAGCCGATGATGGCCAGGGGCATCCACCACAGAACCCAGCCAAAGTTCACGTCGAGCAGAAAGTTCTGACGCAAGGCAGTCGAGAAGTTAAGGCTCTTCGATGAATGGTGAGTCACATGGACCGCCCACATCCAGCGCACCTTGTGCATGGCCACATGATAAAAATAATAGAAAAAGTCCATGGCGATAAACATGAACAATACACTGAGCCAGCCATCGTCCGCCTGATACTGAAAGCCATACTGGCGCACCGATTCATAGAAGAACTGGATAAACAGTGCCACAGCAATGCCATCAAAGATCTTGTACATGGCACCGGTAGAGATGTTGGTCATGGTTTCCTTGAAGTCATAGGCATCATTGCGCCCCTTGCGACGCCAATACCAGGCCTCCAGTAAAATCAGTCCCAGAAACAGGGCTCCGAAGGTAAAAATAAAAAACAGTGCATGCAATACGTCGTTCATGGTCGTTTCCAAATCAGATTATTCTTTTAGCTTGAGGAAAAGTTTAAGCAATGCCCGGGCAAAACGATTGATGTTTTTGACATATATTTTGACAATCTGCGCCAATCAACACACACTTATCATTCGTCGGCAAACTGAAGCGACCAGGCAAGCTCTTCCATGCTCAATGACTTTTTTATCACCCGAGATGCCATCGGGTTTCTACAAAACTACCTGCAAACAAAAGGTTTGGACCTCCCGGATTACGCAGACAAGCTACGAGGCTTTTCGCAAAAGCAACAGATGTCCTATGAACAGTGGTGGCAGGTGCTTGATGAACTGGCCGAACTGACCGGCGACCCCCTGGTAGGACTGGATGTCGGTCGTCATGTACGCGTCGAACACTGTGGCGTGCTGGGCTACCTGTTTCGAACCAGCCGGAATTTACTGGAAGCGCTGACCTGTTTTAAACGCTTTGAGCGCTTGCTGTATGCTGGCAGCAGCGTGCATACCGAACAGCGATCAGCAGGCACGCTGAGCCTGGTTTGGGATCCGGAGTTCGGCTATTCCAGCCAGCTCTCCGATGAACTGCTGTTATCCGCCATGATCAACGTCACCCGGGAGATTATCCAGCCCCACCACTTTTCGCCTGTTTCAGTGGAATTCACCCAGAGCGTATCCGGTCAGGCCCAGAGCCAGTATGAAGCCTTTTTTACTGCCAGTGTCAGCGGCAACAACGAAAAGCTGGCACTGACTTTTGAGCTACCCGATCTACTGCATCCAATTCCCCATGAAGATCCGACGCTCCATGGTCTGCTGGGTAAACAGGCCGAGGAACTGCTAAAGCAGCTTCCAGAGAGCGATGTATTTTTGGCAGGACTGCGTGATGCCATTATTCGTTGCCTGCACGAGGGCCGTCCGGATGCCGAGAGTGTTGCGGCCCAGCTGAACCTGTCTGTACGCACGCTGCATCGTCGTCTCAAGGAAAAAAACCGGGTGTTCAGAGACACTCTGAAGGACGTTCGCAAGTCCATGGCCATGCGTTATCTCAGTGATGACAAGCTGGTATTGGCGGAGATCGCGCTGCTGCTGGGATACTCCGAGCAAAGTGCGTTTACGCGAGCCTTTACGGAATGGTTCGGGCAGTCGCCCATGCAATACAAACGAAGCATTCGTGCCAATTGAAAAGTGGGCGTTTCCTGCTAACTTTTAGGGGAACGGTACCCTGTTATTGATGTTTGAGCATTCAGTGAAAGCATCTCCAGCAGGCCCAAGGAGGTAAGCTATGAAAACAATAACGCCCCTGCTCTTTCTACTCTTTGTTATCCCATCAGCTTGGGCAGAGCCCCTACTCAGCAAAGCCCAATACGAAGACTACAGCGTTCTCTACCAGTGCGCGCAGCTCAAATACCACGATGATCTGAACAAGAAGGAAAGTGAACTTCTTAAGATCGAAGAGAAATTTGGTATCAATGACGATAACTTTGACGAGTTCGACGAGTTGATTACCGAATACGAGGAAGACGAAGCCTTGCTTGAGCGCATCCGCGTGCGGGTCAGCAAGGAATGCTCCTGAGCACTGCGCTCAGGACGACACGCTAATTCTCTAGCGAGGTCTGACTTTTGTCGCAGCGCCGTAACGGATATTGATCAAAGCCCCCAGCAAAATGAAGCTGGCGCCCGCGATCGTCCAGCTGTCAGGCACTTCTGCAAAGATCGCCCACCCCAACACCGCCGCAAACACCACCTGCGTATAGGACAAGGCCGTAGCACGGCTTGCGGTTTCCGTTTGCATGGAGCGCGTCAGACCGATCTGCCCGACCTGGGTAAATATGCCAACCAGGAGCAAAGCCAGCCACTCTACTCCGCGAGGCATAACAAAATCATCGCCTAACAATACAAGCGACAGAGGCAAGGCGATCAAGGGAAAATAGAGAATAATCACCGCCGGATCTTCGGTCTCATTCAGTTTTCGCACCAGCACGTAGGCCACAGCACTGCCGAATGCCCCGGCCACCGCTGCCAGTAGTGCAAAGCCAGACAAATCCGCCGCAGCGCCAGCAAAAAGAAAAGCAGGTCGCGCGATCAGCAGCAGGCCCACAAAACTCAAGACAATGCAGACCAGGGTAGCGCTTCGAACCGATTCCTTGAGGAAGAGTAAGGCCAGAACGGCCGTAAACATGGGGTGCAGGTACTGCAGTACCGTGGCTTCGGCCAACGGGATAACCGTCAAGGCATAGTAGACACAGATCAAAGCCAATGCCCCGACACTTCCCCGGGCGATCAGCAGATCTTTGCGCGTCCCCCACATTGCTACCTTCCTGCGGCGAACCGAATACAGACTAAGCAGCAGCGATACCAGGGCCCTGGCCGCAACAATCTCCAGTACCGGGATGCCCCGTTGACTGCTCCACTTAACGCAAACCGCCATCAGTGCAAACCCGAGCGCACTGAGCAACATGTAGCGCAGCCCGACAGACAAATGAGTCAGCAAAGCTTTGGGTTCCACCCTGAATCAAACACAATGCCTTGTGCACTTGTGATGGTGAACAAAACGCTAACCTGCACTGTAAATATCATGCAGTTCCTGCGCGATGATACTCAGGCCTTTTGCCACCTGCTGTTCATCCTGGGAATAAGTAATGCGCAGACACTCATGTCGATGACGCCACGCCAGATCCTCGTCACTATCGAGTCCCGGGAAGAAGTGATGACCGGGCACGACCAGTACACCTTTGGCTTTCAGGCGCTCGTACAATTGCTGGCTGTTTAAGGGACAGTCTTTCATCCACAACCAGAAGAACATGGCGCCCTCCACTTTATGCAGAGCATAGGGCAAGCCCTGAAGAGCCTGTCGAAAATGGGCTTCTGCACGCTGTGCTTTGTCCAGGTAAAAAGGCTTCACCACAGTTTCACTCAAGCGAATGATATCTCCGCTTTTGACCAGGTCCATGGCCAACATACTGCCAAAGCTGCCGGTTGCCAGGTTCATAATGGCGTTGATGCTGGCCACCGCGCGAATGGTTTCTTCATTAGCGACGATAATGCCGGTGCGGGCAGCCGGCAATCCGAACTTGGACAGACTCAGGCAGAGAATAATATTGTCGTTCCAGATAGGTTCCGCCTCGGTGAAGATCAGTTTCGGAAACGGCGTGCCGTAAGCCCCGTCAATGATCAGCGGTACCTGATGCGCTTTCGCCAGCGCATCCAGACGCTGAAGCTCCGCATCGGTAATGACGTTGCCGGTGGGATTGGTCGGACGCGATACGCAGATGGCTCCGGTCCGATCACTAATTTTCAATTCTTCGAAATTGACGTGATACTTGAAAGTATGCGCATCGATATGTTCAAAACTCGGACGCGCTGCATTGAAGAGTCCGGGGGTTAAGCCCGCATCACTGTAGCCAATATACTCGGGTGCCAATGGCAACTGAATCTGCTTGTGACTCCCATCGGCATAGTCCCCGGCCAGCATATTGAAGAGCATAAAAAATGCTGCCTGGCTACCGTTGGTGAGAGCGATATTCTCCGGTTTCAGCCCCCAGTCGTATTCGCGATTCAGCAAATCACAGACCGCCCCGACAAACTCCACCTCACCTTGAGGCGGATCATAGATACCAATCAGGCGTTGAAAATCCTGCCGGGATGCCAGGATCTTTTCCAGACGGGTTTTGAAATGCTCCTGGATCTCAGGTACGTGAGCGGGATTGCCACCACCCATCATAATCATGTCAGACCCGGACGACATTGCATGGCCGAGATCATCCATCAACTCGGTGATACCGGATTTAGCCGTAAACTTCTCACCAAATTTGGAAAATTTCATTGCTCACAACCTTCTGTTAAAAACTTCATCATCCCCTTCGCTACTTCATGATTGTCGACGGGCGTATCCAGTGTCGCCAGCGCCTGCTCATACTGTCCCGATGCATAACGGGACTGTCGCAACGCCATCAATCTCGCCATGTAGTCATAGGTGAATTCCGGGTGACCCTGAAAGGTCAGCACACGGGAGGGTATCGTCCAGGAGGCATAAGGGCAAAAATCACTGCCGAACAAGACATGCGCATCAGTCGGAAGCCGGGTCACCTGATCCTGATGACTGTATAGCAGATTCAGTGAATCAAGATGAGCCAGTGGCTCCGGCATTGAGTCGCTTCCGTTCGCTATCCGTGTGACTTGCCGCACACCGAGCCCCCAGCCTTTGGCCGATTTTTCTGCCTTGCCGCCCAGACTGTCGGCAAGCATCTGATGCCCAAAGCATATCCCCACCATACGAACGCGTTCATCAAAAGCAGTCTGCAGAAATTCACGCAAAGGGGCCAGCCAGTCCAGCGGGTCATAGACGCCGGCTTTGCTTCCGGTAATCAGATAGGCATCGCAGGATGTGGGACGCTCCGGCAGCTCCCCGGACAAGACCTGATAGGACCGAAAGCTTACCGACGCATCTTCCGGTGACAACAGCTCTTCAAACATGCGACTGTAGTTGAGATAGTCCGGCTTGAGCTCCGGCGCCAGCTCGTCACAATCCAGTATTCCTATGACACACTGCTGCATTATGTTCACCTTTACAGGGCTAGATTACGTTTGCGCAAGATTACCACGAACGCTTGCCCTGTCGCCGCCGCTCTTGCTAATTTCACTTGCACGATCCCCTATCAAAAGAGGATCTCCCAATCAAATTGAATTGTTCATCATAAAGGAAGGTCATCATGCCTCAAGCTTTTGTCCCGCGCGCTTCATGGAAACTCTTTTCAGTTATCGCCCTGCTTGCCTTTGCGCTAATCAGTACCCAGGCGCCCGCCGATGAATCACCATCCCTGATTGAAGTCAGCGCTACCGGCACAGCCAGTGCAACGCCGGATGAAGCCAATCTGCGTATCGTATTCAGCGCCGAAGATCTCGAGGTGCGCGATGCTCGCGAAACAGTCGACGATCAGGTCGGCCCCTTCCTCAAAGGCCTCAAAAAGTTCTCGCTCAAGCCCGACACATTGGATTCAAGCCAGACCCGCATCTACCCGCAATATGACTATCGCGATGGCAATCAACAATTGCGCGCTTACCGGGTAGTACGAACCGTACACCTTACACTCGGCAACCTTGAACAACTTGAGGCGCTCATCAAACTCATCACGGATAGCGATGCATCGCGACTGGAACACATTGATTTTGCTTTAAGTAGTCCCGAGATCCTCCACAAAGAGGCCCTCGACAATGCCATCCGTCACTCTCGTGCATTGGCCGAGCAATTGGCAGCAGGTTATGACGTAGATCTGGGCAAAATCCATCGTGTTCAGCACCATGCCTCCGAGCCGATGTCGGCACCTCAACCTCGCATGATGGCGATGGAAATGGCCCGCGCAGACAAAGCACCGACCTATCAGCAAAAAGACCTCGAAGTCATGGCTCAGGTCAGCGTCGCTTTTACAATAAAATAAATCCGCTTTCTCTCATGTTCGGGCCACGCCGACTAGCCGCCGTTTTCCGCGGCGGCCCTTGTCACGGATATGCCCGATCCAGCCCGGTAATAGATCAGCAAGCCAGCCAATACACAGCCTGTACCCAAGATCATCTGCAGGCTCACGTGCTCATTATTGAGCGTCGTCCCCAATATCAGCGCCAGCACCGGCGTAATCAAAGTCACCATTGCAACCGCTGTTGCACCAAGGGTACGTACGATAAAAAAGTAAGCTGCAAAACCGATCAGTGAACCAAAAACCGAAAGGTACACCACTGCCCAGGGGGAGTGACTCTGCCAATCCAATTGAGGTATCTGACCATCAAGAAAAAACCAGGCCAGCAAAAACAAGGGGCTGGCACTGATCAGGGTCCCAACAGTAATACTCAGGGGATGCGCATGATATTGCTCACGCTGAACCAGAACGCCTCCCAGACTGTAAAGACAAACGGCCAAAAGCAATAGCGCCACTCCAATCCAGCCCTGCTCATGGACTACCCATTCATCGAGACAAATCACTGCCAGACCGATAAAGGACAGCAAAAAGGCAAACCAGCGTTCAAGATTGAATTCCGCCTTGCCGAGTAGCAAGGTCGAGAATAGATTCGAGCAAACAGGTGCCAGCGCAAACAGCACAGATATCAGGCCCGAGGGAATATAATTCGCCGCCTGATAGGTGCACATCATCGCACCAAACACGCCCATCAGGGAATAACGATAGGTCTTACGGGCTTTACGATCCCACGACACTGGAATTCCCAGGGCTTTGAGAATTCCGTAACCCAGAACTGCCGCAATGACCATGCGCAAACCTACGGCCACTTCTGGGCTCAGGGTTTCGTTGCTCCAGGCAATAGCCAGAGGCGTGGTCGACCAGATTAAAATAATGCTGGCGTAAGCAATTTGCACAGACATGTTGGGTCCTCATTTCGGGGTCATGAAACCCTTCAAGGACAACAGAAAAAGTGGGATAAACGGTAAGGTCCAAGCCACAATTTTTGCTGTGGCTTGAAGAATCGAAAAGTCTAACTCAGAATACTTCAGGCCACTGGCAAGCCATCTTTGCGATGGCCACACACCATAGCATCACTACCCGACTTGCTGCCGCGCGGGAAAGTCGACGTGTGTTGAAAATCGCCGATGTGATGACTGAAGTATTCGTGATTGAAGCGTTCATGCAGAGGATAATGCGATCCGCTGCGAGACTTGTCAACGCTTAAATGGAAAAGAACAGAAAATGAAAAGTAGGGACTGCGAATTGAGCAGACTTTGGCTTCAATCCCCGATCACAGATTCCCAGCGCGGCGTTGATTCAGCAACATAACTGCCGGTGAACTGATTCGTTAGTCCTTCTTTGGAATTGTACCAGCGCAAGCAGCAGTAGTCGGGGTTAGGCCCCATATCAAACCAGTGCTTCACCCCTTTGGGAATACAGATAAAATCGCCGGCACCGCACTGCACAATATGAATCCGTTCTTTGGCATGCACGTAATAGAGGCCTGTACCGCGAAGAAAGAAACGTACTTCATCTTCACTGTGAGTATGTTCAGACAGGAATTTGTCACGCAACAACACCATATGGGGGTCGTCGCCACCGATGCAGACGAGGTCAGCAATACTGCAAGCAAACTCATCCTTTACTTGGGCCACTTCTTTTTCATAACGCTTGAGCATGTCCTGCTCAGAATCAAATTGGCAATTTTCATGAGAGCGCAGTTGCCACTGTTCAAAACGAATTCCATCGGCCGCCAGATGCCCCGCCACATCCTCGATATCCGTGGATATCAGATAGGGCTTACGCATATTGAACTGGCTGTAAAGGGTTAACTGGCTCAAGTGACCAACCTGCCTCGTGTTGCTTTCTATCGAACGGAATGCCGAACAAGGATCAAACGCTAACGAAACTATCTCAAACGAAGCGCGCGTGTGAACTGCTTTAGTGTTGCAGAAAAATACCGAATAACCAAAGCGGCTTTGTGTCCGCACACGACTTTTTTCACGCTTATGACATTGTTTTACCTTTAATTATTGCCAAGCAGAAAAATCCGTTACGGAGATCAGACATCAGGTAACAAGGCTTGTTCTGATGTTGCGGGATGTATCCATAATCCGCGAAAAAAGTAAGCCTCAACCATCCCGTTGACGACGGGCGCGTATCAAATCCGCCGCAATAGATACCGCAATTTCGGGGGGTGTTTTGCTGCCAATATTCATACCGATGGGTGCATGTAAACGCGCCAGCTGGCCCTCTGTGATCCCCAAAGAAAGGAGACGCTCCCGCCGCTTTGCGCTGGTGCGCTCTGAGCCCATGGCGCCCACATAAAAACAATCACCCTCCAGCGCCGCCAACAAGGCCAGATCATCGACCCTGGGATCATGAGCCAGGGCAAGCACTGCACAATAGCGATGTTGAAACCGGCTGAATACCAGGTCGTCGGGCATACACTGCTCCACCCGTTCGCCCTCCAGCTCACTTCGCTGACGTTGCAGAAAGTTCTCACGTGGATCACAAAGGGTAATCTCGAAATCCAGACTTTTGGCCAGCTCGAGCAGGTAACCTGACACCTCGCCCGCACCGATCAATAACAACTGATTTTTCGGCCCCAGACAGTGAAGCAGCTGTTCGTGCTCCAGACTGACGCCCGGTTTGCCCGCATCACCAATTGCTTCAGAAATAGAAACAAGGCCCGTCGACAGATCAACGCAACGCACGATACGTTTCGATTGACTCAGAGAATCGTACAGACGCTCAAAGTGCGCAAGCAAATCAGACTGTTGTTCACCGCCGCACTGCAGACTTTCTACCAGCAACTCCAGGGTCCCGCCACAGGGAAGCTGCAATCGCTCCTGCTCTTCCGGTGACCCACCGTAACGTTTCAGAAAAGGCTGGGGAACGGGCGCGCGGGAAGCCAGTTCAGAGAACAGATCTTCCTCGATACACCCTCCGGAAAGGGAACCGACACTGCGATTAGCGGCAGGGTCAAATATGCAGAGACTGCCGGCGGGTCTGGGCGACGCCCCCCAAGTCGAAACAATCGTGATGAGCCACAGATCCTTGCCGGCACGCAAGCCTTCGCGCGCGGCATCGATCACCTTCAGATTAATGCCATGCATAACCCACTAGGACACCTTGAAAGGCATCGAACGGAAGCGCTGACCCGTGGCCGAGAACAGGGCTCCTGCAATGGCAGGTGCGACCGGTGGCAATCCTGGCTCGCCCACGCCGGTTGGCGCTTCATTGCTATCGATAATGATGGTCTCGATCTCCGGCGACTGGTTCAGTCGCAACATGGCATAGTCGTGGAAATTGCTCTGCTTGACCTGACCATCCTCGATTTCGATATCTCCGTACAAGGCCGCTGTGATGCCGAAAATAATGCCGCTTTCCATCTGCATGCGGACAATATCCGGATTGACAACAAAGCCGCAATCCACCGCGCATACCACCTTGAGAACCCGGATTTCGCCGTATTCCACTTTCAGCTCCACCAGCTCTGCCACGTAGGATCCGAAAGACTTATGCACGGCGATACCCTGATGCACACCGGCCTCGGTCTGACGTCCCCACTGGCCTTTTTCGGCAACCGTATCGAGCACCTTCAACCAGCGGGGCGAGTTGGCCAGCATGGCACGCTTGAACTGATAACTGTCCTGACCTTTGGCATGGGCCAGTTCATCCAGAAAGCTTTCAATAACGAAGGCATTGTGGGAATGCCCCACCGAACGCCAGTAGGATACCGGCACGCCTGCATCCGCCTTGGTATGTCTGACTTCAATGGAGGGAATATCGTAGACAATCTCTTCCGCCCCTTCCTGGGGTGATCGGTCTTCCGGTGTGAGCGGCGTACCCTCGGTCATAAGGCCGGAATAACCCAGCGTGCTGTACATAAATTCGGGCGCCCAGGGGAACATGGCAGGTGCCGCATCCCAGACATACCAATCCATAATTTTGGGACAGACAATCTGGTGATCCCAACCCGACAAAGCCCCTTTGCTGTCAAAACTGGCGCGCATGCGATGCAGACTGGCTGGGCGATAAAAATCATTCTGTGTGTCTTCTTCCCGTGACCACACCAGTTTAATAGGCGCTCCAGCAAGAAAGGAGATCTCAGCCGCTTCGGCGATATAGTCCTGATTCAGCCGACGACCAAAGCCTCCACCCAGAAACTGGTTGTGAATAACCACATCATCGAGAGACACGTCCGTCACCTTGGCGACAGCGACCTGAGCAATATCCGGTGCCTGGGTACCGGTCCAGATATCGGCTCGACCATCACGAACGTGCGCCACGCAGTTCATCGGTTCCATGGTCGCGTGAGCCAGAAACGGCGCCTGATACTCGGCCTCAATTACCTGCTCCGCGTTCTTCAGGGCTTTGTCGATATCACCTTCACTGCGCTTACTGTCACCCTCATCTTCATCTGCAAGCCGGCGATATAAATCGAATACAGCCGCCGTATTCTTCGGAGTATCTTCAGGTCGCTCCCAATCAATGGATAGTTTTTCCTGTGCCTTGCGCGCATGCCAGTACGAACGTGCCACAATTGCTACGCCGGAGCGAATGGCGTGAACCGATTCCACTCCCGGCATGGCGGCTACTTCCGCCTGATTGAAACCCTTGATGCTCCCTTTGTTCTCCGTGTTATCACCCACATAGGGCGAGCGGCTGACGACGGCATAACGCATGCCTTCCAATTCAACATCAATACCGTATCCGGCCTTACCGCTTACCTTGTCGACGCTATCCAGACGTTGGTTACGCTTGCCGATGTACTTAAAATCAGCATTAGGCGTCAACGGCAGGGGATCAGGAATATCCTGCTTTGCTGCCAGCTTCGTCAGGCTGCCAAAACTCAGAGCCTTGCCTGATGCCGGATGAGTCACCTCGGCATTCTCCACCTTCAAGTAAACACCGGGTACCTGAAACACTTCCGATGCGGCGGCCAGCAACAGCTCTCTTGCCGCAGCACCAGCCTCCCGAATCTGTCCCCAGCTGCTCGACAAACTGTTGCTGCCGCCAGTCAATTGCAGCCCATAATCCGGATTGCGATATACTTTTGCAGCGCCCGCAAAGCGCACCTGAATGCGTTCCGGGTCTGTTCTCAACTCCTCCGCCAAAAGGGTTGTCAAACCAGTGTAGGCGCCCTGTCCCATTTCAACGCGATCAAGGGTAAACAGCACCGTGTTGTCCGGTTGGATCTCCAGCCACGCATTGGCCTGCCAAACCCCGCTATCATCCATCTCACGTGAGCTAAATGTGCTACAGGCACCCAGCCCCAAACCGAGGGACAAGCCGCCCGCGACTCCCGTGGAAACCTTGATAAATTGCCGACGACTGGACGGAATACCAAGGGCTGTTTGCGCAATGGACTTTGAATTGGTCTGCATCTCAGGCCTCCTTCTGCATGGCGTCATAGCCCAGATCAACTCCAGCCTGCATGGCCGACGACGCCTCTTTTATCGCCGCTCGAATTCGCGGGTAGGTACCGCAACGACAGATATTGCCGGACATAGCATTATCGATATCACTGTCGCTGGGATTGGCATTGCTTGCCAGCAGAGAGCTGGCTGACATGAGCTGGCCAGACTGACAGTAACCACACTGGGGGACATTATGCTTTATCCAGCTTTGCTGGAGTGGATGCAATGAGTCACCATCGGCCAAGCCCTCGATCGTGGTAATCTCTTGTCCGTCGACAGCCGATATGGGAGTGATACAGGATCGAATTGCACTACCATTGAGGTGCACCGTGCACGCACCGCAGAGCCCCTTGCCACATCCGAACTTGGTGCCTTTCAAACCGATCTCATCCCGGATAGCCCAGAGCAAAGGCATCTCCGGATCGATATCCAACTGAATAGTTTTGCCATTCAGACGTATTTGCATCGTCGTCTCCCATCATGTGCTGTACTTATGATTATCTTCAGCTCATTGCTGTAGCCACGGTATTTTTGAGTCAGGAGCAGCAATAAAGCATCAAATAAAAGCTGCAAGCCCCCATAAGTGACCCGCGGTCATCTAAAGCAAAATACTATGCGCCTGACCAGGCTAAATCAAGGCCAGTGAATGGAATTCTCCCGACCATGATGGAAGCGACATATTTACTTTATTGATACTGGGGAATAGGGAGAATGAATACTTACTGAAATTCAGATGGTTAGAAAAAACAGCGCCTTGAGCCGGACACTTCGGTGTAGCGGAGATACAATTTATTTGAGACCAAACTGCTCGCGATTGTTTTGCTTTGAATGGGCGCCCTTTTTGAGCATTACGTACACCGCACCGGTGCCACCATGACGTTTCTGGGCGGAGTGAAAAGCCAGCACTTCTTCGATTTGGGGTAACCACACCGACAAGTGGCTTTTCAGCAATGCGACCTTGTCAGGATTGCGTTCGCCCTTGCCGTGCAGAATGATTACCGTGCGCAGCTCATAGTGAAAGCACTCACGCAGAAACTGAAACACTTCACGACGCGCTTCATCAACGGTCATACGGTGCAGATCGAGTCGTGCCTCGATGTCATACTGTCCCATTCGCAGTTTCTTGTAGACACCATGCTGCACCCCATCACTGCGATACTCCAGCAGGTCGTTGGACTTCAGCTTCGGCACGTCGGTTGAGACAAGGGGGTCACGATTCATCCGATTATTAACCGCCAGACTGCGGCGCACGACCTTCCCCGGTGTATCTTCCTGCTTCTTGTGCAATACCGCCCGATTCTGCCGCAGCGGCTTCACATCGGACATTTCCCTGGCAAACAGATCGTCATCAGACATTACAGCACCCGTACTTGAAACCAGATCCAGCCTAACTCGCGACCTTGCTCTTTTCCATACGCGACATAATGGCTGGATTAACATTGAACATGTCTCCCAACGCTTCCCAGGGCGGCACCGGCTGACAGTTCGAGAAGATAAAATCGGTGAATGCAGTCACTTTGGAGGGTGGCTCTCTGCGACTGGGGTAAACCAGGTAGAAGGTTCGCTCAACAAAGGGGGTTTCAGGCAGGAGCGTGACAAGTCGACCAGCCTTCACATCTTCGGCAATCAGAATCTGCGGAGCGGCGCCGATCCCCAAACCTTCGATGACCATGTTTTTGATCATTTCCATGTCGTTGGCGATCATTCGCGATTTGACTTCCACTTCCTGATGCTGACCATTGGTACCCGAAAACATCCATGGTGCCGCAGGGTGGGAAATACAAATGTGATTTTGCAGGTCATCGAGGTTTCTTGGCGCGCCATGCTTGCCCAGATACTCAGGCGATGCACACAGAGACAAACGCGCAGTACCCAGATTTCGTGTAACCAGGCTGGAATCCGATAGAGGCCCGATGCGGAATGCGATATCAATTTCCTCATCCAGCATATCCAGTTGCTTGTCATCCGAGATAATTTCGATGTCTACCTTGGGATAGTGTTCCAGGAAGCTCTTGATGGTGCTGACAAAAAATGGTGTGCCGAAAGACAGCGGCGTGCTGATTCGCAACAACCCGCTGGGCTCTGCCTGCATATTGTTGACAACCCGATCGGCCTCTTCCGCCTGCTCCAGCATGCGCACACAATGCTGGTAGTAGAGTTTACCGGTTTCCGTGGGCTTCAGGTTTCGGGTCGTACGGTTAATTAATCGCACCCCAACCCGCTTTTCCAACTGGCTGACCTTACGGCTGACTGTTGACTTGGGTAACTTCAGTTTGTCCGCGGCCCGGGTAAAACTTCCAGAGCCAACAACGACGGCGAAAATCGCCATTTCATTCAAATCCTGCATTCCACCACCTATACGCATGGAGCTCTCCTTTATCCCAACTATGGAACAGTAGACGAGAATCTAGCGCATAAATTGCAAAATAGGAATAGGCTGGAAGCGGCGATTACAGAAAATTACCATGCAATCTCGCCAGAATACGACGCCAGTCTGCCATCGATCATTGCTGTAGACCCAGGACAGAGTCGAAGCATACTATTCCGGACGCGAGCACTCACCGCGGGAACGATCCAGACGACAGCGGATTTTCCATAAGAGTTTGAGCGCAGTGGGGTGATTTACCTTATCTTCCTTGAGCGCAATCCGGACGCGTTTACTGAAATGATCAATGTCATCCTGAGTGAATTGCCCTATCTCGATCCAGTACTTTTGGGGAATCTCGGCTTCCGCATCTTTCACCATCTTATCGATAGCTTCCAGTCGAGTCAGAATATAGCGGCGCATGTTGTAGCCGAAATCTTCCGGAAATTCATCTTTGCGGGCCACGGTCTGCAGCATACCGTAGTAAAGACGATAATTGATGATGCCGCCGTTGTCACCGAGACCGTGATATAACTCGAAGGTGTTGTAGGCCAGAGCCGGCATCAACAGAATATCAACGTTCCCGTTATTAAACTGGGCCGCGAAGGTCGAGAGGGTGGTACCAACTGGCGTGGCACCGGCAAGCCTGGCAAATTTCATAGCCTGCGGATCATTATTCAGCACCGACATCCGTTTTCCAGCAAACGCATCAATACTATCGATGGAGCGATCATTGACAAAGGCATACATGGAGCCAACCGGGAACGTGGCAACCACTTCATATTCACCCTGGGTCATCAATTGCCCAGCTCGCGGACGTGCCAGCGTGGCCAATGCCAATTCAAGACCTTTCTTGGAATTGATGGCCCCGATAGCATCCATAGTGCCGCCGAACTTGACGAACTGACGGGACAAGATCGCACTCAATAATACCGCTTCACAATTGCCCGCCTTGAATTCATTGGCGGCGACTTTTTCATCGGTATAGGCAATAAATCGAATACTCAGGCCCCAGGCCTGAGCTTTTGGAATCAAGTCGGAATAGAAAGACATCACCGGACCGTTACGACCAACGGGGTCCCACACACAGAAGACTTTACGCTCAAGCGCAAACACGGACGTACTCAGAATGGACAGCAATACAGCAACTATTACGTGGCTGACCTTCATATTGTCTGACTCCTCATGGTCAAAGCGATATCGAATCTCTATTAATAATAGTGGCGACTCAAAAGTCTGCTGTTCTGAAATTCGATGTGCACGCCAAGCAAGCCAGAGGGACAGTTAAACTTCGCGGGCCTTTTCTTATAATCATCTTGGTATCACGGTATTTTTTTGCAGCGCTGCCTTTTGACAAAGCGACGCTTTTTTTAACCTGTTTTTTCTATTCTTGCACCGTCGCCGCGGCACGCGTCAGCGAAGCCGAGGCACGCAATCCAGTTCCCTTTGTTATCTGTTACAAGACATCATGCACTGTCATATGGACAGCATTGAACTGTAATATTGCTTGTACGATTAATTGTTAGAAAATGGATACGGGAACGTTGCGTACTGCTTTGAACACGACACCCTATAACGAAGCAAACTGGCGTTCAAGCCCTAAACCGGATTTATATGAAACAAATCAAGCCCAGCAACAAGACCCCGATGCCCTGCATAATCGGCCCCACTGCCAGCGGCAAAACCTCCCTCGCCGTGCATCTGGCAACACGCTTCTCGGGTGAGATCATTTCGGCGGATTCTCGTCAGGTATATCGGGGCATGGATATTGGCACCGGCAAGGATCTTGAGGAATACGGCGATATCCCCTACCACCTGATCGACATCGTCGATCCTGGGCACGAATACAACCTGTTTGAGTTTGCACAGAACTTCTGCGACGTCTTTGAAAGCATCCGCGCGCACCAAAACCTGCCTATTCTGGTCGGCGGCACCGCCCTTTATATGGACGCTGTACTTAGCCGCTACCAGCTGACTCCCGCAAACAACGATGCAACCTTGCGTGCCAGGCTCGATACACTCAGCGACGACGCCCTGGCTGAACGGCTGCTGACCTTGAAACCGGAGCAACACAACACCACCGACCTGAAAGACAGGGACCGCCTGATCCGAGCGATTGAAATTGCGGAAGCTGAACGTCAAACCACGACCTCGATTGCCTGGCCCGACTTCCACCCTCTTATTATCGGCATTCAAAGCGAGCGCAGCGAAACGCGAAAGCGCATCACCGAACGCCTGAAACGCAGACTTCAAGAAGGCATGATTGAGGAAGTAAAAAACCTGCATGAGCAAGGCCTGAGTTGGGAACAGCTGGATTTTTACGGGCTGGAATACCGCTATATCGCCCGACATCTCCAAGGTGAACTGAACTATAACGACATGTTTCAGAAGCTGAATTCAGCCATCCACCAGTTTGCCAAGCAGCAGGACAAATGGTTTCGCAAGTTTGCGGAAAAAGGTCATACAATTCACTGGATCCCCACAGGCGCATCACTCAACACAGAAGCCGAGGAATGGCTACAAAGCCAACTGCAGCAGTGCACAACTTAATCCTGCTAGCGGAGCATCAGATACCACGAGACGACAAGCGCGAGCAATAACGCTCCCGACACACCCTGCCAGAACCGCAATGGATTGCGTTGCGCCAAGGGCACAAAATCCTGCTTCAGAAAGTCCTTGTTGGGATGCTCCAGATCATACACAAACTCTGACAAAGCATCGTGGCGAAGCTCCGGTGAAATATTCAGGGCCTTCCCCAAGGCACCATCCATCCACACTGGCACCATAGGATTGAACTCCCGCGCCGGCACATAGTGCAAACGATAAAAATCCTTGGCAGCACGACAATTCTCAAAGGCCTCGCCATAGGGGTGATGCCCCGTCAACATTTCATAGGTAACCACAGCGATGGAGAACAAGTCTGACTTCAGAGAGCTGCGCCTTCCCATCTTGTATTCGGGCGCGCCATAGCTTTCGGTCCCTAAAACCTGATCGCGCTCAAAGGGCATATCGATTTCCGAAATCCCGGCCACATAGCAGGAACCAAAATCGATCAGACAGACCTGATCCTGCACATCAATCATGATGTTTTCGGGCTTGATGTCCTGATGCAGCGTTTCCTTGCGATGCATGGCGCGCACCCCCGCCACCAGCTGTTTAACAATAGCAATCACCCGATCGATGGGCAGGTTTTTCTGATTCTGCATCCACTGGGCGAGCGTTGAACCTTCCCGATATTCACACAGATAGTAGAGAAAGCTCGGGCGCTGCAGATCCTTCGGTACTTTGACCACATGCGGACTATCAATACGACTGCCAATCCAGGGTTCCAGCACAAAACGTTCGATATAAACCAGATCATCCTCAAAGTTCACCGATGGCGTCTTCATGGCGTAGTGTGCGCCACTCTCAACATCTTCCACCCGGTAAACCTGTGATCGCTTACTGGCATGAATCTCATCAAGAACCCGCAAGCCATCGACGACCATGCCCACTTCAAGTGGTGGTGGAAACGGCAAGGTACACAGGGTTTGATGCACGTCGTCCGCATTCGGCTCGGAAAGCGACTCGATGTCAACCAGCATGGCGGTAATGTTGTCATCGCTACCCTGCTCCAGAGATCGAGACGCCAGATCAGCACATAGTGTAGTCAGCGAAGCCTCCGAATCTGAAATCATCTGTCGCATTGCGGTACGCGACAGAAAATCATGCACACCGTCCGTTGTCATCAGAAAACGATCACCCGGCAGCAGATCGATACTGACATAATCCACATCCAGCATCAGATCCATGCCCATGGCCCGCGTCAGATAGCAGGAATCCTTACTGACCCGGGTGCTGTGGTCTTTGGTCAGAGGTTCCAGGTCGCCATCACGTAACAGATAGATGCGACTGTCACCAATATGAAACAGGTGAGCGCGCCGGGATTTGATCACCAGCACTGACAGGGTACTGATATAGCCCTTGTCGGCCTCCAGATAACTCAAACCCTGCCCGTAAAGCCATCGGTTGAGCGCGGTCAGGATACGCTGGGCGGAAGTTTTCACCGACCAGGATTCGGGCGTACTGAAATAGTCACTAATGAAATTATGGACACAGGTCTCGCTGGCTTCCTTACCAGCCTCAGCGCTACTCACACCATCTGCTATCAGCGCCACCATTCCCTTGGTGGTGAGTACCGGCTCCCGCGGAATGTGATACCCCACCGCATCTTCGTTCTGTGCCTTTAAGCCTTTTTCACTGTGCAGCCCTACATTTACCTTGAGGCCGTGTTGCTCATACATGGTGACCATTCCGCGATTCATCTTTCCAGCGTTTCATATTTGAACAAGTGAAGCGGCAAAGCAAGAAGCGAACCGGGAAGCCGGATTCCAGAGCCAGCAGGGCTTCTTCCGGCTCCGTCCTGGAACATCAGCCAGAATGGCGCACCAATATGACCACATCAAATCAGAGACAACCCGGTTATCGCACCTTTATGGTTCATATGATGCCAAGACGCTAAGCACCATTTACGTGCGCACTCAGCAACTATTAATTTATTTCTATATTTTTCAATACCTTAAAATATCAAGACAAGCTTTGGCACAGGCTATGCAAAACACCCATGCAAAAGCACCGGCCCCGGTTTGATAGCAAACGTCAGTCACATCGGGCGCACGTGACGTGAAACAGCAGATGAGAAAGACAGGCGAGGCTCCCATGAAATCACTGAATGTAGTTGTTGTCGGCAACGGTATGGTCGGACATCATTTTGTCGACCAGTTAGCGGCATCAGAAACCAAAGCTCACATTACCCTGCTTGGAGCCGAAACCCGCCCTGCCTACGACCGCGTGCACCTGTCCGAAGTCTTTGCCGGCAAGGAACCGGAAGAGCTGGCCTTGGCCACCCGTGAAGAATATCGGGACATGGGAGTCGACGCCCACTTCGGCGATGCCGTTGCCGATATCGACCGGGAAAACAAAATAGTCATCACCGCGACAGGCCGTCAATTCTCATACGATAAGCTGGTGTTGGCCACTGGCTCCTATCCTTTTGTTCCGCCCATTAAAGGGTCAGAACGTGAAGAATGCCTGACCTATCGCACCATTGATGATCTTGGTGCCATAAAGTCTCAGGCAAGAACATCAAAAATCGGTGTCGTGGTAGGCGGCGGCCTGCTTGGGCTGGAATGTGCCAACGCCCTGAAAAACCTCGGTCTGGAAACCCATGTGGTTGAATTCGCACCGGGCCTGATGGGCGTGCAACTGGATAACAGCGGCAGTGCCATGTTGCGCCGCAAAATTGAAGCCCTTGATGTAACAGTACATACCCAGAAAGCCACGACCCTGATCGATGGCTCGGGTGACAGCACCAAATTGCGCATGCATTTTGCCGACGACACCCATCTCGATACCGACATGATAGTATTCTCTGCGGGTATTCGCCCCTATGACCAACTGGCGAAGAAAGCCGGCCTGGATGTGGGTGAACGCGGTGGTATCGTCATTGACTACCATTGCCGCACCAGCGACTCCGACATCTATGCCATCGGTGAGTGTGCCCTTTACGGCAACATGATCTATGGCCTGGTCGCGCCCGGTTATCGCATGGCCGAAGTGGCCGTCGAGCAGTTCAGTGATCTGGAAGAAAAGCCCTCGTTCAAGGGCGCCGACATGAGCACCAAACTCAAGCTCCTGGGTGTTGACGTGGGTTCCATCGGCGACGCCCATGGCCGCACCGAAGACTCCATCTCCTATGTCTTCAGTGACGAGCGCGCGGAAGTCTATAAACGTATCAATGTCAGCGCCGACGGTACAACACTGCTTGGCGCCGTTCTGGTCGGCGACTGCTCCGACTATGACACCCTGCTGCAATACTATCTGAACGGGATCGACTTGCCCGAACAACCGGAAACCATGATTCTGCCTGCCACCGAAGGTAGTGGTGCTCCCACACTTGGTGCGGCGGCCCTGCCGGCGACCGCGACAATATGCTCCTGCCACAACGTCAGCAAAGGCGATATTGTCGGCGCTATTGATGCTGGCTGCTGCAGCGTTGGTGACGTGAAAGGGGAAACTAAAGCCGCCACAGGCTGCGGCGGTTGTGCAGCCCTGTTGAAAAACGTGGTCGATACGGAAATGGAAGCCCGCGGCCTCACCGTCGACAAAAGCATCTGTGAACATTTTCCTTACACCCGCGAAGAGATTTACCACCTGATTCGAGTCGGCGGCATCAAGAGCTTCAACGACCTGCTGAGCAAACACGGCAAAGGCCATGGCTGTGATATCTGTAAGCCCGCTGTCGGTAGCATTCTGGCTTCAACCTGGAACGACTATGTGCTCGAAGACGCCCATATTCCCTTGCAGGACACCAACGACACCTTCCTCGCCAACATGCAGAAAGACGGTACCTACTCGGTCGTCCCCCGCGTGCCTGGCGGTGAGATCACCCCGGCTCAGCTGATCGCCATCGGTCAGGTCGCGGAAAAGTACAAGCTCTACACCAAGATTACCGGTGGTCAGCGTATTGACCTGTTCGGCGCCCGTCTCAACGAACTACCGGATATCTGGAAAGAACTGATCGATGCCGGCATGGAAACCGGACACGCCTACGGCAAATCGGTCCGTACCGTGAAATCCTGTGTGGGCTCCACCTGGTGCCGCTATGGTGTACAGGACAGTGTCGGACAAGCCATTGATATTGAAAACCGCTACAAGGGGCTGCGCTCTCCACACAAGCTCAAGTTTGCAGTGTCCGGTTGTACCCGCGAATGCGCGGAAGCACAAAGTAAAGACGTCGGCGTCATCGCCACCGAAAACGGCTGGAACCTGTATGTCTGTGGCAACGGCGGCATGAAACCGCGCCACGCGGATCTGTTCGCCACCGATCTGGATACCGCTACGCTGATCAAATATATCGACCGTTTCCTGATGTTTTACATCAAGACAGCCGATCGTCTGCAACGCACGTCAGTATGGATGGAAAATCTGGAAGGCGGACTCGACTACCTCAAAGAGGTCATTATTGAAGACAGCCTCGGCATTGCCGATGAGCTGGAAAGCCAGATGGCCCACATCGTCTCCACCTACCAGTGCGAATGGAAAACCACCATCAGCAATGAAGACAAGCTCAAGCGCTTCCGTCAGTTTGTGAACTCCAAGGAAGAAGACAGCAATGTGGTATTTGTGGAAGAGCGCGGTCAGATCCGCCCCGCCAACGAAGACGAGAAAGCCAAGCTGATTGCCAAATCAGCCTGAGACCAGTACGCGAGGAATTGAGGAACAACTATGACTATCGAACAAATCGTCTGTGACAAAGCTGACCTGATCGCCAATTCCGGCGTCTGTGCCTTGGTAGATGGCGAACAGATCGCCCTGTTCTATCTGCCTGACACCGACAAGGAAATCTATGCCATTTCCAATTGGGACCCCATTGGCAGAGCCAACGTTCTGTCCCGAGGCATTACCGGCGACATTGGCGGCCAACTGGTGGTGGCCTCTCCCCTGTACAAGCAGCACTTTAGTCTGGAAACCGGTGCCTGCCTCGAAGACGACCAGGCCCGCGTCAAAACCTATCCGGTAACGCTCAAGCATGACAAGGTCGTGCTCGGCTAACCCCCTTTTCATCATCGTCTTTCCCTTGTATGTCGCAAGGCTTCACCCGCTCATTGAGCGGGTTTTTTTATGCTTGAACTTCTGCTGCACTCGCATAGTCTGTAGATAACCAGACCTCTCACTTCGGGATCAGCAACAATGAAAGAACGTGTCAATTTCAGCAGCAATGGCCATGAACTCAGCGGACTGATGGAGTGGCCGGAATCCGAAGCTCGTGCCATCGCCCTGTTCGCCCACTGCTTCACCTGCGGCAAGGATATCGCTGCGGCCTCCCGCATTTGTCGGGCCCTGACCGAATCAGGCATTGCGGTACTGCGCTTTGATTTTACGGGACTTGGCAATAGTGATGGAGACTTTGCCAACACCAACTTTTCATCGAATATTCAGGATCTGATCGCTGCTGCCGATTTTCTGCGTTCCAGACATCGGGCACCCGACATCCTCATCGGCCACAGCCTCGGTGGAGCAGCCGTGCTGGCCGCCGCCAAAGCCATCCCCGAAACGGTAGCCATCGCCACCATCGGTGCTCCCTACGGTGCCGAACACGTTGCCCATAACTTTTCCGCGTCCATTGACGATATTGAAAACAATGGCGAATCACAGGTCAGCCTGGGTGGTCGCTGTTTTACCATTCGCAAGCAGTTTCTGGATGATATTACCCAATACAAAAACGAGGACTATCGCCATCTGAAGAAAGCACTGCTGATACTGCACGCGCCACTGGACAGCATTGTTGCCATCGACGAAGCCGAGAAGATCTACCGCGCCGCTCTTCATCCCAAGAGTTTTGTCAGCCTGGATGATGCCGACCATCTCCTGAGCAGAAAAAGCGATGTCGAATATGCCGCCTCAGTGATCGCAGCCTGGGCGCAGCGCTATCTGCCAGCAAGCGAACCTGCCGACAGGCCCTCATTGGCTAAAGGACAGGTTCAGGTGGAAGAACAGGGACATGCCTTTACCCAGCATGTCGACAGTGACAGCCATCACTGGCTGGCCGATGAACCCAAAGAGATGGGAGGCGCCAACCGTGGCCCGGATCCTTACGAACACTTACTCGCCGCGCTCGGTGCCTGCACCAGCATGACCCTGCGTATGTACGCCAATCACAAAAAGCTGCCACTGGAAAAAGTCCGCGTCACCCTCGCTCACAGCCGAGAACATCCAAAAGACTGCGAGGATTGCGACCAGAATCAGGGGCACATCGAGACAATCGAACGACGTATCCAGCTCTGGGGAGACCTGACCAACGAGCAGCGTCAGCGCCTGCTGGAGATTGCCAACAAATGCCCGGTGCACCGAACCATTACCGGTGATCTCCAGGTTCGGTCATTGCTGGTGGAAGATTAGCAGGCTGAGGAAGCTTATGATCCACGTAAATGAGTTGATCCACCGCAAATCCAAGCTCGCTGGCGCGCCTGACAAAGCGATCAATTACCGCCTGATCCGGCTGTGGCGTTCGCGACAGTAACCATAGGTAGCTGAGATCGGGCCCGGAGATAAACGCGTAATCGTAGTTTTGCTTGTCCAGCTCAAAAACAACGTAGGAACCATAGAAAGGACCAAAGAACGACACCTTCAAGTACCCCAGTGCCTTATCCTCGACAAAATAGGCTTTGCCTTGGGCCTGCCGCCACTCACCCTCCTCGGGATCATAACCACGATTAAGCACCTTAATGCCCCCATCATCGCGCAAGCTGTAGGTCGCGGTAATCTGCTCGAGCCCCCGCTCAAAGGAGTGATCGAGCCGCGCGATTTCATACCAGGTGCCCAGATAGCGTTGCACCTGAAACTCATCCACCGGGCGAACATTCTCCGGCATTCCCAGACATCCACTTAGCATAAGTGTCAACAACGCTGCACACACCCACTGACCATAAGACTGTTTCATTCCATTTCCCTCATCACACATTCACTGCTCAGGAACAAACTGTCCCCTCAGAGCTATCGACTAATGTCGCATTGTCGAAATACGGCCGGACTCGTAATCTGGTTCTCAACACAACCTGATTGGGAGCCTGTGTCATGAGCTACGCCGAGGAATACAAACGCTCCATCGAGCACCCTGAATCCTTCTGGGCCGAGCAGGCCCGGGAGCTGCATTGGTTCAAGACACCGAGCACCATTTTGCAGGCAGACGAAAATGGCATTCAACGCTGGTTCCCTGATGGCGAGATGAATACCTGTTATATGGCTCTGGATGATCAGGTCAACCAGGGACGTGGCGACCAGGTCGCCATTTACTATGACTCGCCGGTGACGAAAAGCCAGAGTGCGCTGACCTACAGCGAATTGCTGTCCCGGGTGGCGCATTTTGCCGACGCCCTGCAGCAACGTGGCGTAAAAAAAGGGGATCGCGTCCTGATCTATATGCCCATGGTGCCGGAAGCCGTGATCGCCATGCTGGCTACGGCCCGCCTTGGCGCCATTCATTCCGTTGTATTTGGTGGCTTCGCCGCGCGCGAGCTGGCCATCCGTATAGATGATGCGGAACCCAAGGTCATCGTTTCGGCATCCTGCGGCATCGAAGTGGATCGCATTATTCCCTACAAGCCCTTGCTTGATGAAGCCATCGAACTGGCATCACACCGACCCGAATGCTGCATCATACTCCAGCGCCAGCAATGCCTCGCCAAACTGACTTCGGGACGCGATGAAACCTGGGACGATGCCATCAAACACACGAAAGCCTGTGCAGCAGTGACCGTGCGTGCCACCGACCCGCTGTATATTCTTTATACATCAGGCACCACCGGCAAACCCAAAGGTGTGGTGCGTGACAACGGCGGTCATGCCGTAGCCATGCATTACAGTATGCAGGCCATCTATGCCACGCAGCCCGGCGATGTATTCTGGGCCGCCTCGGATGTCGGCTGGGTGGTGGGTCACTCCTACATCGTTTACGGTCCCCTGCTCAGCGGTCTTAGTACCGTGCTCTACGAAGGCAAACCGGTGAAGACACCGGATGCCGGTGCATTTTGGCGCGTCATCGAACAGTACGCTGTCAAAGCCCTGTTCTCGGCACCCACTGCTTTCCGGGCGATTAAAAAAGAAGATCCGGGTGGACGCTGCTATCAGCAGTATGACACCTCGAGCCTCGAAACCGTGTTTGTCGCCGGCGAACGTCTGGACCCTCCCACCTACGATTGGATACGCGATCTGACCGACTGCCCGGTCGTTGATCACTGGTGGCAAACCGAGACCGGTTGGGCAATTTGCGGAAACCCAATGGGCATTGAGGCTATGCCCACCAAGGCAGGCTCCTCCACCCTGCCCAGCCCCGGATTCGATGTGCGTATTCTCGATGATGAAGGCAAGGAGCTCGGCCCCGGTGAACATGGTAATATTGCGCTGCGACTGCCTTTACCACCGTCCTGCCTGCCAACAATCTGGGGGAATTTCGAGCGCTTTGAAGCGGGCTATCTCAGCAAGTTTGATGGCTACTATTGTTCCGGCGATGGCGGCTACAAGGACGACGATGGCTATGTCTTCATTATGGGGCGCACCGATGACGTCATTAACGTTGCCGGGCATCGTTTATCCACTGGTGAAATGGAAGAGGTGATCGCAGCTCATCCCAGCGTCGCAGAATGCACAGTCATTGGCATTCGCTGCCCCCTCAAGGGCCAGATCCCGGTTGGCCTGGTGCTGCTTAAAGACGGAGAAAAGGTAGATGAGGCGGCGCTTGAAGCGGACCTGATTCAATCTGTGAGAAGCAATATCGGTCCCTTGGCCTGCTTCAAGACCGCCATGGTGGTCCAACGCCTGCCGAAGACACGCTCCGGCAAGATATTGCGAAAACTGTTGCGGCAAATCAGCAATGGCGAAGACTATCAGATCCCCTCGACCATTGATGACCCCAGTAGCCTGCCGGAAATCCAGGCCGCCCTGTTGCAGCGCGGTATCGGTGAGACCCGACAAGCCAGCGCTGCGGGTTAAAAAAGATAGCGCTCTGACTGGCCCGAATTCCCGAAACAGTCAGAGCATTTTAGAAATGGATGAAGGTGATGGAGAGGACGCTATTCCTCGCCTTCTTTCACCAGAATCACTTTTCGATGCGGGAATGGAATTTCGATATCCGCATCATCCAGGGCTTTTTTAATTTGCTCCGGCACCGAATACAGCACCTTAAAGTAGTGCTCCCCTTCGCAGAAAGGGCGAACCTTAAAGTCTACCGAACTATTGTTCAGCGCCGACACTTCAATAAACGGCACCGGGTCTTTGAGCACATGCGGATGCGCATCCAGCACCGACTTGATCACCGCTCTCGCCTTCTCGGTATCTTCCTTGTAAGCCACACCAATGGTCATGTCGACACCCCGTATGGAGTGATGGGAGTGATTGATAATCTGGTCTCCCCAGATCTGGCTGTTGGGAATGATGATTTGCTGATTGTCGAAGGTTTTGAGAATGGTGGTAAACAGGTCGATTTCGGTGACATTACCGAACTGCCCTGCCGCATCAATAAAATCCCCCACCTTGTAGGGACGGAAGAACAACAACATGATACCCGCCGCCATATTAGACAAGGCGCCCTGCAATGCGAGCCCGACCGCCAGACCCGCTGCACCAAGGAGTGCGACGATAGACGCGGTTTGTACACCAAAACGATTGAGTACCGCGATCAGCACGAAGGCCAGAATAATGTATTTGGCCGCGTTGCCCAGAAAGCGGAACAGGGTATCGTCCATGCGTTCATGTTTCTTGCCGATATTCCAGATTAAATTTTTTGCCTTGTTGGCGATGAACATGCCAACGATCAAGATGACAATCGCAAGCAATACATTCATGGTGCCCTCCAACAACACGGGCATGTATTGGTCCAAATCAAGGTAGTCTTGCAGCTCTTTCACGAGATATTCTCCTGCTTGTTTTTATCAGTTCTTTATTCAATCCCTTGTCCCGGGAAACGCTCGCCAGGCGCAACAAGGACAATTCCACCATTAGCATATCGTTTAATTCGGGAATGGCCAGTCAATCGGCAAGACAGGGCATGCAACCTGAAAGAGATTGCGTGCCCATATCAAAATGGAAGGGATGTAAGACTAAGAGAGGAAGAAAGAATTAATTCACATAGCTCTTGATGATGGCATCATATTGACCGGACGCTTTCAGCTTCTTCAGGCCTTCATTGAACTGATCACGATGTGACGCATTCAGGAAACCCACCTTGTAATGCGTAGGTGGAAAGATTTCGTGAATGTTCACCTGGGACGACGTATCCACCTGTTTTTCAGCGGCGCGGAAGTATTTGAAGATATTGATATCCATCACCACCGACTCAACACGCCCCCCAAACAGCATGGTGATCTGCTTGCTCTGCTTGGCTTTCTCGCTATAGCGCTTGTTGGCGGAGGCCATGTTCGCAAAATCCGGCCCGAGGTACTTCACCGCATTCTGAAACGCGATCACCGAGTGATTGGACAGATCCGCCACAGACTGAATCTGCAGGCTCTTGTCTGCCAGCGACACGGCAACATTCTGGTAAGTAATATGAGGTTCGGAAAAATGCACATTGGCGATCCCGGAGGCTTCGGTCACGGTCAAGGCGGCATCCACCTGCTTGTCTTCCAACGACTTGGTCACCCGTGCAAAAGGCAGATACACCGGTTCAATGGTATGCCCGGACATTTTTAAGGCCTCGCGCACAATATCGAGTTCCATGCCGGAGTTATTGTCCTGAATAACGTAAGGGGGTAAGGCCAGGCCGACGGCCACCTTCAGGTTATCTGCATGCGCGATAAGGCTCGAGCAGGCAGCCATGACAAAAAAAGCAAGCTGTTTGAGAAGCGGCGAATTAAACATTAAATACTCTCCGAAGGTTATTTTTGTCTCCCTACCGTTTGATCCATAGTTTCCATTCGCTATCAGTATAGTTGCCTCCGAAAAAATCGCAGGGAAAGGCCAAGACAAACAGATCCGCTGGTCTCTCACCAGCGTAACAAACATGCATACAAGATAAAGAGGAAGGTAGCGAAGCATGTTCAAGCTATTCAAAAAAGATCCTGTGAAAAAGCTGGATCAGGCCTACCACGCCAAATTGACCGAAGCCATGCAGGCGCAGCGCAATGGTGATATTCGAGCCTACTCTGAACTCACCCGGGAAGCTGAGGCTTTGAAACAGTCCCTCGACGCCTTACAGTCAGAAGGGAGGTAGAATGAAGGCTGAATAAAAGCAGAGCAGACCTGAAGCTCGTACACCCTGTGTTTGATGGGAGGAGTAAGCACTCCACGAAATCCGGCCTGTTGACCACCTTGGTGCACATCACCCTGCCACACCACCCAATTGAGTGCGATTTCTTCGCCAGGAAGACCCCGACCTGAAACGCCAACTCGCGCTTATTCATTGTAAAACAAGATATTTTTTTCGCTTGGCTTTGGCCTTGCTCCTTTTGTACAACGTGCAGGAAACCTTCTCGTGAACCGAACAGCAGACGCATCGACTTCGGCCGATCCACATGTACACCTGAGTGCCTGCATGAACTGAAAGACAGACGAAACCGTTCGGGCAACGATGCCCGCCACCAAGCAAGGCCTGCTTGTTTCAATCGCCAACGCAATCGCGCCCAGGCAAGGCCCTGGAACCCCATGAAGAAAGCGCATCCACTGCACGACCAGAATAGCCCGTTTCCGCCAACCCCTAATGTCTTGAACGAAAGGAGCAACTCATGACACATCAGGCAGAACACCGCACACCCAATCCGATACCAGACACCGCCAAGTCGCAAGAATCCATATCACCATCTCCGACAAAGCCTGACACCTCGGAAAGCAAAACCGCCCACGACAAACAGAAAACCTTTGCCCACGATATCAACTTCAAGATTGGCCATATTGAAAGCGATATCGAACAGATGGCCGGCGTCGTGGAACAGGTCGAGTCGAAGCTCAAGCATGTATTGGGCGACCTGAAGTCCCGCACCGCACATATTACCGCCGAAATCGACCAGATCTCCGGAAAACTCAACGCCAGCAATCAGTACGCCGCCGCGCAACTTGAATCCCTCGATACGCGTCTGAAGGCCCTGGTCGAAAATTTTGGAGACAAACTGGGAGGCGTCGACCAGCGCCTGATTGCCCACCACGACGATATCGAGTCCCTGAGACGGGATCTTCAGCAGTCCAGTGACGATCTCGATCGACGCCTGAGCACGTTCCAGCTGCAAACCCAATCACGGCTGAAAGCCCTTTCGGAAAGTCATGAAGCTCAACGAAAAACCCAACAGCTACTAAGCGAATACATTGACGGCGTACAGGAACAAACCAGCACGAACACCGGTGACATTTACGATCTCAATACCAACTTGTCGACATTCCAGCGGGTATCGGGAGAGCGGCTGCGCAATATCGGTATCGCCATGGCGCTGGTGATCCTTGCGGTCATTGCGAGTGTGGCCTACCTGCACGGGGACACACCGCCTGTTGAAAGCGTGGTTCAGGAGCGTATTGATCAGGTTCAGCGCGACATCGCAGCCACCTACACCACACAAACCGAGACCAGCCAGGTAGAATCGAAACTGGGGGCTGCATTTCTGGATGTCACCGAACGGATGACCACCATGGAACAAATGTCGGCGCTTGAGCGCGAGGCATTGGATATGGAGCTTTCTGCCCTTCAACTAAGCGTTTACGGCCCGGAGGATGACGCCAGTGCGCTGCCGCAACCGACACTTGAAGTCTTTGACCAAAGCTGGATCGACAGCCGCAGCGGCGAGCACTACGCCATCCAGCTGGTGGGGGTGTATCGGGAAACCGGCATGCTCAACTTCATCAACCGTTATGCGGAGTCACTGGGCGAATATCCCCTGTCCTACTCTATCAGCGAATACCGGGGCCAACCCTGGTATAACCTGTTTTATGGCGACTTTGAGTCTTTCGAGCAGGCCCAAAACACCCTGGATACGCTGCCCTCCGCCTTGCAGAACAATGCGCCCTGGGTTCGGGAAATGAGCAGCCTGCAAACAACTGAATAAGTTGTCTTTGATTTTGTGGGCAAGTGTTGCTAAGCACCTTTGCACACCTGCCCACTTGCATTGCTCTCTTGCGCTCTTACCTACAAGAACATCTGGCTGAACATCCCCAAGCATCGTATCGCTATCCTCATCGTTCCTCCCCAGCATTCGTGAATTTATTTCTCAACGCCTGTTCGACTTATTCGCTTTATTCACAAATGCCTGAAAGTCCACAATTTACCTATGGAATGGTCGTCATCTGGCTTTGTGTTGCACAAGCCACGCAACAACAAAGATCGATGTCGCCAGAAAGGACCCAACAACAAAAACAGAGTGAGCAGTACCGTGAATGCAGTAAAATCCGTGGACATTCAATCCCCCTCTTCACCCAGCCCCGAGGTAAAAGAACAGACCATCCGCGCCTGGATCGCGAAAAAGGAAAGTGTGTGTCCCTATGCACCGGGGCTAGCCAGATTCATTCAGTTGCCTGAGATCAACACGCTGGACATGAGCCATGTCTACTATCTCGCCAAGGAACTCAATGCCTTCTATACCGCCAGGGAAAACGGTAAACGCGTGGGTCGCTGGATGCTTATGCCCCATCAGGAATGGCAGACTCACGACGAAGCGCACCGCTATTCCGAGCGTCTGTTCTGGCTCATCAATGCCGCTTACTTCCATCTGTTGGGGGATAAAAAATCCGTTCAGGCCGCCATGAAACAGCAACTCAGCGGCTACAACCGGGGTCACAAAGGCGAAATTCTCAACCCGATAATCGGCCACCAACCCAATCGCAATGCCAAGGTCGTACCGGCACGCAGCCTGTTCTACTCGGCCCTGTCACCGCTTTATAACAGCAAAAAGTTCTACCGCTACTGCCCCCACTCGATTATTCCCATGGTCTACGCTTCCGAGTTCCAGGAGCTCAAAGATAAACACCCGAATGTCAGTGAAAGCGTCGCCTTTGATATGGCCGTGGGCGGCTTGTATGAGTTGTATGGCGACGACCTGGAACTCGATCTTGAGGCCTTCAAGCAGGAACTGCCCATTTGGGGGGCGATGATCGATCGTATTGCAGAAATTATGCGCGCAGCACGACTCAGTGTTTCCACCCGATGTGACGATGTCAAAGGCTGCCCGGCCAGCAACCTGAGCTACTTCCGTTTATGCCAACCGCAACTGTTGAATGCCCTGTTCACAAAATACAGCACGCACATGCCGGTATTGGCACATATCGCGAGGCAGACCCGGGCGCCCCTCAAACAGATTGTCGGCTCCTGTTTTGCCGGGAGTGGTCTGTATACCATTCCCGACTATGAAGCGCTCAACGGTTAGCGCTGGCCAAGATGCAACGCTCAGAGCGTCATGGGCTGGATAAAGGCAACAAAATCCGCCAATGACGCCTCCGGTAATTCTTCCATGGGGAGATGGCCCACCTCGGGGTAGACATGCAGTCGCGCCCCCGTGATGTCTTCTTGAAAGCGATAGGCACTTTCAACCGGAAAGTATTGATCTTCCTCTCCCCACAGGATCAGGGTGGGCACATCTATGGCCGGGATCAGGGACGCATCCTGATCAAGCCTCGCTACCACACGTTTGGGAAAGGCCGCGAGATTCCCCGGATAACGCGACAGTTCAAAGTAGCGATCGACCAGAGCCTCATCCACCATTTGTTCATCATGGTAGACATCCTTCAGGCCCATCTCATACATGAAGCGCGGGGATACATGTGCCATGATCGTGTCCATCACCGGCAACTGGGCCATGGCAATCGGCGGCGGCCAGCTTTCCTGAGGGTAGCCCAGGGCGTTCATCAAGGTCAGCGATTGCACCTGCTGCGGAAATCCCAGGGCATACTGCCAGGCGATCCGTCCCCCCAAGGAACTGCCAACCAGATGCGCCTGTTCGATCCTCAGTGTTTGCAGAAATTCGGACAGAAAGTGAACATCATCATCCACTTCATAGCGATCACTGTGGTCCGGCCCGGTTAAGCCGAATCCCGGCAGATCCATGCGAATCACGCGATACTGACGAGTAAGTGCTTCACTCCATTGATCCCAGGTATGCAATGACGATGCGGTGCCATGAATCAGCACAATCACTTCCCCCGCTCCCTCATCCCGGTAGTGGACGCGATTGCCATCTATCGAGACGAAACGTGATGCCTCGTTGGTATATTTTTGCTCAATCGACTGCTTGTCCATCGAGTCGGAACACGCCGCCAGTATTGCCAATACAAGTACCAACCATAGCGAACCGCTTTTCGTCATTGCTCCCATCCTAATCGCCCCTACAAAAGTGGTAATCTTATGGCGGAGCCTTTTACCGGCCTAGGTTCCCTGGTTTCACGATACTGTTCTTTGGTAACACGCATGACCCACCACACACATATCGGCACCGTTTCATTCGCTGCCGCCCGGGATCTCGCTGACACCTGCAGACAACTCGGTGTCATGTCGACCGCGCAGTTGGCTGCCATGAAACTCGACGAACCCGACGCATCAAATGCCCAGGCACGTCTGCCAGAGACAACGCTCATATCACTTTGGCAGGCCATTGCAGCCAGTCATGCAGAACCGGGTATTGGTCTGAAGATCGGCCAGATGATTAATCCGGCCGCAAAAGGCTTACTCGCCAGCTGGATCAGTCAGTGTGCGACGCTGGGGGAAGCCCTGGCCATATTCCGAAAAAACATCGCCCTGATGAACCCATCGGAGCACTGGCATGTCAGCCACAAGACCAACTCCTGCTCTTTACGTTTGTCGCTATGTGAAGACCGCGGCTATCCCGACATGGCCATTGAACGCAGCATGAGTGCCATGGTGATCTGGGCACGCGCGCTCAGCCGCCATCCCTTCCCTGTCGAGCGAGCCTGTTTTCGCTTTGCCCGCCCTTCCTATCACGCGCTATTCATCCCGATTTTCGGCCCGCACCTGGAATTTGAAGCCAGGGAAAGTCGGCTGTGTTTTGATGCAAGGTTGCTGGATCTTCCCCTGGTCAGCAGCAATCCCTTGTTGAAAGGTATCGTCGCCAATCAGGCCCAAAAAGCCCTGAAGGAACTAAAGCTGGAAACACCGATAGTACACACGGTAAAAACACGTCTCCGTGAAGCAATATCATCAGGTCAGGCCCTGCCCATCACCCATCTTTGTCGAGGCTTGAACATGAGTCGCCAGACCCTCTACCGGCAATTGAAACAGCAGAACACCGACTTTCAGTCCTTAAACGAACAGGTCAGAAAAGAGCGGGCACTGGAGCTGATTGAAGCCGGCCTGGATACCACCGCCATCAGTTTGAGCCTGGGCTATAAGGAACCCGGGAGTTTTTACAAAGCCTTCAAGCGTTGGTTTGGCACCACGCCCAAGGCCTACGCCATGAGAGCTCGGGATGGAGAGAAAAATTCCTCAGAGGAGAACAGCCGCTGAGTCAGGTGTTGGATGATGCACGACTTAAACCTTGTGTGAAGCAGATTCAAGCGGGCCCTTAGCCAAGCTTCTGAAAAGCACGCGGATCGATGGCTCCAGCACTCAGTATGCCCCCCGCAAGCGCACCGGCGATGCCAGGACTCATCACGTCCTGGCCAGACAGGAACAGCCCAGGAACCGGGGTGCGAATATTGAGCGCCCTCGACAACATGCGACGTGGCGTCGTTTCGACACCGTAAAACCCACCCTTTTCATGGCCGGTGAATGATGCCGTGGCGAGCGGCGTACCCAGCTCGTGATAGACAATGAGCGGCGCCAGGTCCGGAAATTTTTCCTTGAACATGGCGAGCATCCTGTCTTCCACACCCTGCTTGAAGGCGGACCACTCTTCCGGATGGCGCTTTGCTCCGCCATTGGCAAATTTTTCCACTGCTGACCAGTCCGCCCACACCAGCACATCACCGCTATGCTTTCTCTCGGGCCCCGGATTGTGATCCGCATTTTTAAGCGAGCCAAAGGACACAAACATCATCTGAATGGGCTCGCTATCTGCCGCCGTCCAGATCGCATCATTAGTATCCCAGCTGTTGTAAAACCAATGATTGGCGCGCGTCGCCCCGTGCTTGGCAATGTCTCCCTCGAATCCGAGAAAAAGATCGAAGTGGCAGATCGACGGTTTGAAGCTGGCAATTTCACGGGCCCAATCCTGATTGCTAATGCTTTCCGGCAACAAATGCTTCACGGTTTCACCAGCCCCTATCGCCGACACAATAGCGGGTGCTCTGAATTCTTCACCGGATTGGGTGCACACGCCGACGGCTTTCCCATCCTCCAGTACGATCTCGCAAACGGGACTACCGGCCTGGGCTCTGCCACCTGCTGCTTCGATAACCGGGACCAGCCCCTTTGCGATAGCGGAAGCGCCACCCACGGGATAGGCAGCCCCTTCAAGGTAATGGCCCATGATGATGCCATGAAAGGCAAAACTCGCTTCTTTGGGTTTGCCACCATAGGTGCCCCACTGTGCCGACAACACAGCCGCAAGCTTCGGGTTACTAATCAGTCCGGCAATGACCTCGCCGGTCGTTCGCGCGCACCACCGCTGGATCTTTTTCTTGTGCCACCAATGATGCACAGAACGGAAAGGCTCGGGCATCGCCCGATCGGCACCGACCGCATGTCCGGCCTCTTCCGCCGACAACAAGGCCTCAAAATAGGCATCGATTTCAGCCGCATTGTCGGGAAAATGGTCCTTGAGTTCCATCTTGTAGGCCTCAGCCGGACGGCCTACGGATAATTCAAAATCATCCGGAAAATGCAGTGTGTCATATACCGTCCCCACCGACTGAAACTCGATCGTTCGACCGCTAAGCCAATCCAGAATCCTGCCGGCAAGCTGTTCATGGCCAAAGGTGCCGCAATAGTGCAGGCCGACATCCCAGGTAAAACCATCGCGGGAGAAGGTATGAGTCAGCCCGCCGATCTGCTGGGCCTGTTCTAACAATAAAACTTTATGATCAAAGCGGGAAAGCGCAGCGGCCGTCGCCATCCCTCCCATACCGGACCCAATGACAATGACATCAAAGGTGGTTGCTGACTGATTGGCGGTCATTCGAGGGCCTCTCCTCTACTTGGGGGGATGTCTTTAGATACTGACGGTAGCTAATCAATAAATGTCCAACTCCCTTCAACTTATACGGAAGTAACAAAATGCATCTCTTCTCAGCCTGGCACCTTACCGAATAGTTTTCGAAAGACTCCCAGGCCCTGCCCGAGTTGCCCCCTGCGTAACGGCGTTTATTGAATGTCTTGTCTTGAAACGATGTTTGCTCGGTCTGTTTTCAAGCAAGCTTGAACAGCCTACGCAAGGCTTCAAGAGATACCATATTTTTGGGAGGTCGGCCATGTTCTGGCCTTTCAATCGGCAAGAACTGCCAATTCGTTAACGGGTTCTTTCTGGCTGTTGGGGCCTGTGGCACCAACGAGCCTGTAGAAAATCCACCCAAAACAGCTTCATCACCACACCCTCGATTTCGTTAATTTGTTCAGACCAACCATGCCCGATTTTTGGGCTCCAGGCAAAGATTCGTTCTTAAACTTTTTCAGGCCTCTCAGAACCCCTGAATCACGCATATGGGGGCTTATCCTTTGCTGATTCTCAGGCCGCTAACCGGCCATAATTCTTCAACTTCTCAATGTTGTGAATGATGCAGTAGAGTTGCCACTGACCCTGTACTTTGGCTTTGCTTCTCAGGCTAAAACGATTGAGCTTTTTCGTCGTGCCAATATTGCCAAAGACCGGTTCCACCACTGACATTCGATGACTGTATATCTCTTTGCCTTTATCGCAATCCACTCGGTGTTTCATCCAGTCGGTGTACGTCGGCTTTCGCTTTTCATTGAGGATGAAAGACACTTGCCGTCCAGCACCTTTACGATGATCCGCAGCAGAGGGATTCTTCATGCATTGATGTTTGATCTCTCAGTTCCGACATTGAAGAAGTTTGCCTTCAAAGTAGGCTTTGGGTAAGCCGGTATCGGTTTCCCTTGTGGCGCGATAACTGATCTCATTTCCCGCAGGACAGATACACGTGAGGTTCACCGGATCAAACTGAAACTCGCTGGCTGGAATCACTTGTTTGGAATGATGCGAGTCTTTCTTCAATGTGTCCTGATGACGTTTTCCGTGCTTGGTTTTTTGATCGGAAAACTTCGGATCGCGACTTCGAAAACGATTATCCGGCACGTAAGCGTTGATGTTATTTTCGTGCAGATACTTCATGTTCTGCTCGTTGGCAAAGCCGGTGTCTGCGGTGACCACTGTGCCTGTGTGGTAGATGTCAGGATTGATGTTCAAGCGTTGAAAACGATCCTGAATGTTCTCAATCACAGGTTTCAGTGTGTGATGTTCCTGGCCTTCGCCGAAAGCCTGGGCATCGATGATGACTTGGTGTTTTTTGTCGACCGCCGCCACGCCATTGTAGCCTTGGATCGTCCCCTTGCTGGTCGTCATCTTTGCGCTTTCGTTATCTGTCAGATTACTCTTCACTTCCTTTGGTCTTTTACCTTGGCCCATCCTTGGGCTTTGTGTCTTTAGGAATTGATCAATCTTGTCTGCGGCTTTGTCCAGGGTGTCGACGGTCTGTAAACGACGCTGCTCGCGGACTTCATCCCGACTTTCCTGCTTGTCATGTTTCTTATGTTCTTTCAGATGATGACGGATCTGGAGACGTAACTTCTGGCGCTTCTGTTCCAGTTCTTTAAAGGTCCCTGACCATTCCTTCGCGGCATTCGAGGACATCTTGCAGCCATCGATCGCAAACAACTCATTCCCCAATAAACCTTGCTCATGACAGATCAACAGAATCTGCTCAAACAACTGCTCAATCACCTTCGGATGTTTGCTGACAAAACTGGCGATGGTCGTGAAGTGAGGAACCGTGTCGCAGGACAAGGCTTTGAAAATAATACTGGTCTCGCAACACCACTGAATCTCGCGACTGGAGGTGATGCCTTTGGAGTAAGCAAATAGAACGATCTTCAACAAAATCGCCGGATCATAGGCAGGTCGACCTTCGCCATCATTCTTATAAAGCGCGTCAAAAATACTCAGATCGAGTTTATGCTCTACCAGATGATGAATCGCGTGTTCGAAGGTACCGGCTTGCAACTGATCAGCAAAACTGACCACGACCATGGCACTTTGATCGGGGTTGTAGGGAATGAATTTTGGCATTGCAGACACTCCTTGTGAGGTGCTGCAATTTTATCAAGAATTGGTGGGGTTTTGAGGTTTTTCTACAGTCTCAACGCTTTGCGCAGTGGCGAGTGAAACGAGTCCAGCCCGCGGCCCTTTGCTGGCGATGCTGGCGCAACTGGTCAAATGCTTTACTATGCGCACCAACATACGCATAATAATTTGCATTGATTAAGTTTGCGAGGATATACCATGCAACCACTTTACGATACCACTGCCCCAAAAAAGCCAACCAATTTGTCAGTTAATAGTGATTTACTACTGCGAATAAAAAATATGAACATAAATATCTCAGCCACACTTGAAAAAGCACTGATTACTGAACTTAGAAAAGCTGAAGCTGAGCGATGGGCGAAAGAAAACAAGAAAGCCATTAAAAAATACAATGAATTTATAGAAGAGCATGGCTGCTTTGGTGATGAATTTCGGAGTTTTTAATGGCGCAGTTTGATGTTTATACAAACCCAAGTAAGAAGAGTAAAACTTATTACCCTTACTTAGTTGATGTACAGAATAATTATATTGCAGAGCTAGAAACCCGAATTGTCATACCCTTGGGCAAAGCTGGATATTTTGAAGATGAAATAATGACAAAATTGCAGATCAAAATAACCTATGAGGACCAAGAACTTGTTTTGATGACACCACAAATATCGTCGATACCTCGAAATACCCTTAAAGAGCCTGTGGGTTCACTTCAGCATTTGCAGCAAGAGATAATCGATGCTCTAGATTTCGCCATTACTGGCATTTAACGAGCCTGTAGAAAAACCTAAGAGGCTTTAAACGAAGCGCGCGTACTGTAATCTATAAAAAAAAGTAGACCCAAAACCTATCTGCTTTTTCACGTAGCGACGCCATTTTCAGATCAAATATTATACGAATTCTTTGAAACGATAATTGATGGAGTTTTTCTACAGACAGAACGCCTTTAGCTGCGGCGAGCGTTAGCGAGTCCAGCCCCAGCTTGCTGGGGTGATGCTGGCGCAACTGGTTATACGATTATTTCTCACGTGCTGTATCAGCCTGCTCTCGAATTACGCTTTTCATGAGTATATAGCCAACACCCAAGCCGATGATTATACCTATTAAGAGCCAAGGCCCAAAAAACGGGATAGACGAAGCTGCCCCACCAAGCGCACCTGACATGAATAAATAGGTGCCTTTACTATTATTTTCTACGAGGTTGCGTTTAACTAAATGCTCCATTGCCAGTGAGTAAAGAAGAGATGGTATAAAGCCAAGAATAAGCACTACCCAAACAATCAATGAATAATCGCTTTGCCAAGATTCTCTGGGCGATGCCCCCCATTCAAAAGCTAGCTTAATACAGAATGCAGCGACAACAGGTGGAACAACAGCCCCAATGAAAAGTCGAAATGGTCGTTCTCTCAATTTGGCCTCGTATAAATTCTTAGATAGCGTGCCCGAAGGGTCACGTTTATCGCGCTGTTGGTGACTCAGCACGGGCTCGCTTCAGATCACTTCCCTTCACTACTTGGCAGATTTTCAGATAGTGTTCGAAAGACTCCCAGGCCCTGCCCGGGTCGACACCTTTGTATAAGCGTTTATTGAATGTCTTGTCTTGAAGCGATGTTTGCTCGGTCTGTTTTCAAGCAAGCTTGAACAGCCTACGCAAGGCTTCAAGAGATACCATATTTTTGAAAGGTCGGCCATGTCCTGGCCTGTCAATCGGCAAGATCTGCCAATCCGTTAACGGATTCTTTCTGGCTGTTGGGGCCTGTGGCACCAACGTCGCGTTTACCGCGCGAGCTGAAAGCGAGTCCTTTTGAAAACGCTTGGTTAAATCATTTTTCATAGTGATAGCGGCAAGAGATAATTGTTAATTTATTATCGTCAACGGCATACACCAAACGATTGCTATCATCTATGCGACGAGACCAAAAACCTGCCAAGTTTTCTTTAAGCGGTTCTGGCTTGCCTATACCCTCAAAAGGACTACGCTGCGTATCAGTTATGAGTTTATTGATCCGTTTAAGTGTTTTCTTATCTTGCCCTTGCCAATATAGATAATCAGACCAAGCTTCCTTGGTCCATGCCAATATATCAATCATCGAGCAATCCATGTTCCTCGGTGTTACCCGCACGATATTGCTGAATTGACTTACTTAGATGAGCGGCATTTGCGGGACTCTTGAGCAAGTGCACTGTTTCCATTAGCCCATTAAATTGATCAAGTGACATAACAACAGCATCCTCTGCATCACGTCTAGTGATAACAGTATAGTCAGCATCGTCTACCACCTGATCTAATACACGTTTAAGCTGATTCCTAGCTTCAGAGAAATTAACAACTTTCATAATCGCCGCTCTATTTGTACAAAATATAAGACAAGTATAACTTGTTCTATATATTGTTCAAGTATGCACTGCTAATAAGATTTAACAATCTTAGATAGCGCGCCCAAAATGTCACATTGATCGCGCTGTTGGTGACTCAGCACGGGCTCGCTTCAGATCGCTTCCCTTCCCAACCTGGCACCTCACCGAATAGTTTTCGAAAGACTCCCAGGCCCTGCTCAAGCCTCCTACTTCACCAATTGCTGAATCGTTTTGAAGGCGGGGTGCTTTGCATTTCGCATCATTTGAAACAGCCACATTTCCGAGCTGACAATATTGGCGCCTGCGGTGCGCAGGTTGTCGAGAGCAAGTTGCTTGTTCTCGGGCAAGCGGGAGCCCACAGCGTCGGTAATCACACTCACTTCATAGTTAGCGACCAGACAATCCAGAGCGGTTTGATAGACACAAATATGGGTTTCGATCCCGCAGATCAACAGGTGTTTGCGACCCAGAGACGCGACCGCATCGGCAAAGGGCGCATGACCCATGGCACTGAAGGAAGATTTGGCAATAGGGGTTTCGTTTTCGAGCAGATCGCTGATGCGTTCGCTGGTCGCACCGAGCTTGTCGGGCAATTGTTCTGCCACCATGATCGGTATTTCCAGAGCACGGGCCCCGGCAATACTGCGACGCAAGCCAGCGAACATGGCATCCGCTTCGTGCATTAAGGTAGAGAGTTTGCCCTGAACATCAATGACCAGTAGTGCGCTGTTTTCACTCATCGTTGCCTTCCCCATCCACTCTGTTTTAAAGGTAAAGGCTCAGCTTACACGGCCTGGTCCTTAAAAGTCGACGCCCTGCCGGGCTTTGATGCCAGCCTTGTAGGCGTGTTTGATTTCTTTCACTTCCGATACCGTATCGGCCAATTCTTTCAAGGCAGAACCACCGCCACGACCGGTGACCACCACACTCTGTTCAAACGGGCGATTCTTCAGGGCATTGAGCACGCGTTCCTCGTCCAGATATTTGTAGGCAATCATGTACGTCAGCTCGTCCAGCAGCACCAGTTGAATGCTGGCATCCTGCAACATGCGCTCGGCCACTTCCCAGGTACGCTCGGCGGCTTCGATGTCGGCGCTGCGATCCTGAGTATTCCAGGTAAAGCCGGTGCCCATCTGGTAGAACTCCACGTCCGGGCGCTGTTCCTTGAGAAAGATTTCTTCCCCGGAAAGCTGCTCACCCTTGATGAACTGCACCACTCCCACTTTATGGTGATAGCCCAGTGCGCGCAGCACCATACCAAAACCCGAACTGCTTTTGCCCTTGCCGTTGCCGGTCAGCAAAATCAATACGCCGCGCTCAATGTCGGCCGCGGCAATGTGCGCGTCCACCTTCTCTTTCTGCTTCTGCATCTTCTTTTTATGGGCGGCGTTTTTGTCCTGTTCACTCATAGGAAACCTGTTTGTTGACTAAAGTAGTTAATGATTCGTCTGCGCACGTTTGGCCCGCACCTGATCAAACACCGCACACACCTCTTCGAGCCCCTGCAGAATTCGCAACGAAGCCCGGTGCAAAATATCGCCATCGAAGGAATAGATATGGGCATTGCGAACTGCGGGTATTTCGGGCCATTGTTGCCAGTGATCGATAGTCGCCCTGGCGGTACCATGATGTGAAGGCACAATAATCACTTCCGGTTTGCCAATCAACACGCCTTCAAGACTGACCTGCGGATAGGCCGATCCATCATGATGGGGATAGATATTTTCGCCACCGCAACTGTGAAGAATCTCATTGACCCAGCTCTCCGCCGTCAGGGTTTTGAGCGGTTCGAGCCAGAGCTGATAAAAGAAGCGCACCGGCGGCTTGCTCATATTGGCTTCGCGGATGGAGGCCAGTTTCGCCTCATAGGCCTGGGCTATCGCCTCCGCTGTAGTTTCCAGCGCCAGCAGTTTGCCCAGGGCCCGCAACTCTGTCGCCACCGCATCGATGGACACAATACGGCTACGAAAAACGTCCAGGCCCAGTGACTCCAGGCGCTCGATGTCCTGGCTTTTGTTGCCACTTTCCCAGGCCACAATCAAATCCGGATTCAGCGCCAGCACCTTTTCGATCTGAATCCCATTATAGCCCCCGATTCTGGGCACCGATCTGGCGGCTTCCGGGTAATCGGCAAACTCGGTGGTGGCAATCAGGCGATCCCCCGCACCCAGGGCATAAATCAGTTCAACACTGTGTGGCGCCAGGGCAATCACGCGCCGGGCGCCGTCGGCCAGAACCTGGGGTGACATCAGTGATGATAATAGCAGGCTCAACAACACAGCGGACATGTGCCCGAGCGAGCTTGGTTTACTGCTCCATGTTCTCAAGTGTTGAATCATAAGTATCGAATCACAGGCTTAGTGCTCCAGCCAGCTACGCTGCTTCAGCACGATCAGAAAAAACACGCTGCCAATGGCGGCAGTGATCACCCCGACCGGTAGCTCGTTGTGAGGCACCAGTACCCGCGCCAGCACATCGACCCAGATCATAAAGATCCCGCCAAACAGCGCACAGGCGAGAAACAGGTGGCGCGAGTATCGGTAGGTCAGGCGTCTGACAATATGCGGCACCATCAAGCCGACAAAACCAATGCCACCGCAGTTGGCCACCAAGGTCGCGGTCATCAGTGAACTCAGCAGCAGCATACCGACGCGCAGGCGGTTCACCTCCACGCCCAGTGCACGCGCATTTTCATCCCCCGCCAGCACGGCCCGCAGGGGTCGTGAGTAGCCGATAAACACAATCAGACAGGCCAGTATAATCGCCCCCGGAATCAACAGTTTGCTCCAGGAAGCGGAGGCAAAACTGCCCAGCGTCCAGAACAATAAAGACGCTGCAGCTTCCGGGCTGGAGGCATACAGAACCAGCGAGGTACCGGCACTGAACATAAATGATACGGCGACCCCGGCCAGCAGCATGCGTTCGATCTGCACACCGGAGCCGGCCAGACTAATCACCAGCAAGACCGACAGGGCACTGCCGGCAAAGGCTCCCAGACTCAGGCCATATTGAGAGATCACGGTGTTGCCTGCGCCGATGGCGGCGATCACAATCACCGCGCCAAACGAAGCCCCGGAGGAAATACCAAAGAGATAGGGATCTGCCAAGGGGTTGCGCGTCACTGTCTGCAATACCGCGCCCGCCAACGCCAATCCGGCACCGCATAACAAGGCAAGCAGTGCGCGGGGCAGCCGAAGTTCAAGCACGATACGTTCGCTAATCGCTACTACCTCAAAGTCGCCACCCATGGCATTGCCCAATGCCCGCATCACCTCGGACAAGGTAATCTCTGCCGCACCAAAGCTCATGGTCGCCAGCAGGCTGACGGCGACCAGCAGGCAGGCGGCCATGGCCATAGCGAAGGACCTAGTCATGGTAGGCATAGCTGATCCGCGGATGGTCGTGAATGGGGTGCCGGTCAATGACCGCACAGGTCTTGAAGATATCGGCGATCAGATCTTCCTTGAGCACCTGATCCGGTGCCCCGTGGGCGACCAGTCTGCCTTGATCCAGTACCAGCAAGTCATCGCAGAACGCCGCCGCCAGATTCAGATCATGAAAGGAGGCCAGCACGGTAATATCAAGGGCTTTCACCTTGTGCAATACGTCAATCTGGTAATGCACATCCAGATGATTGGTGGGTTCATCCATAATCAAAAAACGCGGTTTTTGCACCATCGCGCGAGCCAGCATTACCCGCTGCTTTTCACCGCCTGACAGGCGCTCAAAAGGCGCGTCGGCGAAATCCTGAAGATCCACCTGTTCCAGAGCGCGAGAGATGGTCGCTTCGTCATGCTGGTCATCCCGCTGAAACAGACGTTTGTGCGGGGTCAAACCCAGTGCGACTATCTCGTGGACAGTCAGACCCAGATGTGAATTGTGCTCCTGCAATATCACCGCGGTATTGCGGGCACTGGCGCGGGCAGACTGCTGCCAGACATCTTCCCCCTGAAACAGCAACTGACCGGAGCTGGGCCGGTTCACCCGATAAAGGCAGCGCATCAGACTGGACTTGCCGGCGCCATTCGGACCGAGCAGACCGACGAACTGCCCCTCATGGATTGTGAAGGTAACTTGTTCAAGGATCGCCTTGTTGCCGGCGTGCCAGCTTAAATTGTTGACGTCAAGCAGGGCCGGCGCGCTCATGCCCGGCCTCCTTTCATGCCTAATCCTCTCACGCCTGTGTTCACCATTTCCTGCCCCTTCAGATCCTGCGCTTTCAGGTGCATCGGTAAACCCGCAACCATCAGAGTAACCTGGTCACACAACTCCGCCACGCGCTGGTTGAACAAGCCCGCCTCGTCGCAATAGCGTCGGGACAATTCGCCCGTGGGCATCACCCCCATATTGGTTTCGTTGGAGACCAAAGCCAGCTGACAAGAGGAAGAGCTTAGCGCTGAGAGAAAGGCATCCCGCTCCTGTGCAAGACGCTGTTCGTCTTCCAGCATGAGCAGGTTGGTGAGCCACAACGTCAGGCAATCGATCAGAATAAAGCGGTTGGCATCCTGTGACGCTATCGCCGCAGCCAGGGCAATGGGTTCTTCCACCACTGTCCAGTTTTTCGGACGCGCCGTTTTGTGTTGGCGAATACGTGCTGCCATCTCATCATCAAGTGCCTGAGCGGTGGCGATTACCGTGACCTTTTTTTCCGACGCCTGAGCCAGGGATTCCGCAAAGCGGGTCTTGCCGGATTTCACACCACCGATGATCAGGGCTTTCATATAACAGAGGCCTTCCATGATTGTGTGTTCGCGATCAAGGCCGATAAGTCTATGGTGTCTTCAATGCAATCGGCAAGGCGATCCAGTTGGGCTTCGCGAATGGCATTGATGTCCACGCCTTCCTCTGCACCCGTCTCCATGCCTGCCCATTGCAGGATGGCTTGCAGTGCTTCAGGTGATTCGAACAGGCCATGCCAGTAAGAACCCGCGACCTGATTGTCCTCACTGATCGTTCCGTCGCGCCCCCCTTCATATTCGATCAAAGGGCGTTGTGTCGCCAGGCCCGTGGTTTCACCCACATGGATCTCGTACCCGCAAATGGCTGCCGACGTCTCCAGCGTCAGTCGGCCGGAGCGATTGATCAGTGTTTTCTCCTGCAGCAAGTCAGTGCTGACAGCGAGCCAACCCAGACCGGTCGAGGTACCCGCCTCACCTTCAATACCGTATTTATCGGCAATGGTTTCACCCAGCATCTGATAGCCTCCACAAATGCCCAGCACCTTACCGCCGTAACGCAGATGCCGTGCAATGGCTTTGTCCCAGCCCTGACTTCGCAGCCAGGCCAGGTCGTCACGCACGGATTTAGAACCGGGCAGGATGATCAGGTCTGCAGGGGGAATCGAATCATTCGGACCGACAAAACGAAAATCGACATGAGGATGCAAGCGCAGCGGATCAAAATCCGTGTGATTGCTGATCCGCGGCAGCACCGGAACAATCACCCTGAATGCGTCTTTTTGCTTTGGCGTTGGCATTGGCGCTTCAGAGTCCCGGGGCACAGCGTCTTCCGCATCCAGATGCAAACCATGCAAGTACGGCAACACACCAAAGACCGGCTTGCCGGTTCGGTCTTCGAGCCAGTCCAGACCGGATTGCAACAGGCTGATATCGCCGCGAAAACGGTTAATCAGAAAACCCGTGACCCGCTGCTGCTCACTCTCACTGAGCAAATCCAGCGTGCCGACCAGATGGGCAAAGACCCCGCCGCGATCAATATCCGCCACCAGTATGACCGGACAATCCGCCGCTTCGGCAAAACCCATGTTGGCCAGATCCCGATCCCGCAGATTGATCTCTGCCGGCGAGCCGGCCCCTTCCACCAGGACCCAATCATAGGCTTGAGTCAGGCGCTGCCAGGATTCCATTACTGCACTCATGGCCAGGGATTTGTATTCATGATACGAAGTTGCGCTCATCGTGCCTCGCGCCTTGCCATGAATAATCACCTGAGCACCGACGTCAGTGGCGGGCTTGAGCAGAATCGGGTTCATATCGGTGGTAGGCGCAAGGCCGGCCGCCTGCGCCTGCAGGGCCTGGGCACGACCGATCTCGCCGCCATCTGCCGTGACCGCACTGTTCAGAGCCATGTTCTGGGGTTTGAACGGCGCCACCGATAAACCTCGACGTTGAAAGGCGCGACACAGGGCCGCCACCACCGTGCTTTTGCCGGCGTCGGAGGTGGTACCCTGAATCATGAGTGTTGGCATGCCATGCCCTGCCTTTTAGCTTCTTTCTATTGCTACGATTACAGCGCTTGATAACGCACAGTGAAGAAGACGCTGCGCTCCTGCTGATTATAAAACGCCGCTTTTTCGTAATCCGTATCCGTGACATTCACCAGCTTCGCCTGTACCCGCCATTCCGGCGACAGCTCACGTTCGACACGAAGATCCACCGTACGATAGGCACTGAGCTTACGGTTGTTGGCCGCATCTTCATAGCGGGTACCGACCATGTTCAGTGTCGAACCCAAACGCCAGCCATTGTTCGCATAGTTCAGATCCAAACGAGCACTGCGCTGGGGGCGACGGGGCAAGACCTTACCGGAGTTGGCATTGTCCGAAATGTTTTCCGGGTCCATAAAAGTCACGTTCACATCCGCCTGCCATTGCTCGCTGAAGCGATTGGACAGCTCCACTTCCAGACCTTTGATTTCTGATTTGTCCAGGTTATTGGCGGCGAATATGTTTGAGTCATAGACAATCAGGTCATCCACCACTGTTTTGAACAGAGTCAAGGCCCAGCGTTGCTGATTGGTATGCGCACGAATACCCACTTCGGTCGTTCTCGATTCTTCCGGATTCAGTTCAGGCGATCCAAAAAACGGAAAATACAGCTGGTTGAATGTGGGCGCTTTAAAGGCCGTACCGTGCGACGCCACCAGCCTGACATTGTCTGCCAGATCGAAACCCAGCCCCAATCCGAAAGTGCTGTGATTACCGAAGGCCTCATTGTCGTCATAGCGTCCGCTGACTTCGATATCCGCTGCACCCAACTGCCATTGGCTTTGCAGAAAACCACCCAGGTTTTCACGTTCTTTCTCGTCATAATCAGAGGAAGAATCCACTTCATCGCGCAGGTAATCGCCTCCAAAAGTCACCAGCACATTGTCCAGCAAGGCAATGTCATTTTGCAGGGAGACGCTATCGCGCGTGGTGTCGAAGTGGGTGACGAATTCCTCATCGAGGAAATTGTCACTTTTATCTCGGCTGCGACCGGCCTGAAGTTTCAGCACATAGGCATCACTGAGAACAGCATCTGCACTTAAGCCGAGCACACGCTGGGTAGTTTCGCTGCTATTCTGGGAACCGCCGTCAAAGTCGTTTTTGCTGTTGGTTTCCATAGCCAGCACTGACACCTCGGAACCATTGCCGAAGTCATAGCCAAGCCGCAGATTCCCAGAGAAAGATTCGTAGCCATCTTTGTCTGGCTCATCATTCCAGCATCCACCAGAACCATTCGCTTCGGCCTTGCAGGAATCGAAACCCGTCGTGTGGGTACCGCTTGCCGATGCGCTGTAAAACAGTTGATCTCCACCACTCATACCCAGCGCACCTTCAAAGGTATCCTGGCTGCCCGCAGTGGCCGTGGCAAAACCTCGGGATTCCCCCTGTCCTTTGCGGGTAAAAATCTGGATGACACCACCGATGGCTTCGGAACCATACAGGCTGGACCGGGCACCGCGGACAATCTCAATGCGGTCGATCTGTTCAACCGGCAGGTCCTGAAAGGGAACACTTCCCAGCGTTGCCGAACCCACCTTGACGCCATCAATCAGGACCACCACATGATCCGAATTGGTACCTCGCAAAAACAGTGAGGTTGCCTTGCCTCGGCCTCCGTTATTGGTGAAATGCAAGCCGGCAAAGCCCTGCAGCAACTCTTCAACCGAGCTGGCCTGCGAATGCTCGATATCCTGGCGATCGAGCACTTTGACCGTCGATACGCTGTCATCGACGGTAACGGCGGTTCTGGTTGCGGTGACAACGGTGGTTTTCAGACGAGCATTGTCGCTCACGGGCGGCCCGGACTCATCAGCCACAGCAGGATGGATAGAAACGGATGCGGCGGACGCCACCAAAACCGTAGACAATAAACGAAAAGAGAAAAACGAACTCAATGCAAACACTCCTTCAATGCGCACACCCGCGCGACTTATTATGGGCAGCGAAGCAAGGAATGGAGTGATGAGAGGAGCAGGAATACCTGGGCAGCAATCACCGATCCACACAGCCCTCCGCTGCGACGGTTATGCTTCAGGCCGGTCTCCGGGCTTGTGAGTGGCCAGGTCATTACCCTGACATCGAATAAAGCCTTCCCATGTCGTGGACACAGTGGCGTGGAATATTCGATTGCTCACCTACCGTTGCGGGGGCAGCGTTGGAATTGTGATCGACTTGAACGATGACACGCACCAACTTCCCGTTTCATTCCTGATCAAGATCTGAGCAGGAACACCTGTAGCGGAGCGCTAATGTAATCAGGCTACCTGATTGAGTCAAGAGCAAAGCGCTTGAAAGTGAGAAGCTGGAGGTTGGAAGTCTCGCGCAGACTTTGGCAATCCCCTCTTTGTCTTGTTGAGCAGGATCATGGCCGAATCGCATCAATTCGATAAAAACAATGGATCCCCCGCCTGCGCGGAGGATGACGAGGGGGGAGTCGATTTTCCGGGGAAGCTGGAAGCCGGGTGTCAGGTGTCGGGCGTCGGGCGTCCGAGAGACTGAGTTTGTGTGCGTCCCATACCAGCAGAAAAAGCAATCTGCCATGGCCGGCCTCGATGCACTTTCTGCTGCCCGTCATTGCCGCGTAGGCGGCAATCCATGGTGTTCGAATTGGGAGCCTCACGCAGACTTTGGCGATCCCCTCTTTGGCGTGTTGAGCAGGGTCATTGCCGAATCGCATCAATTCGATAAAAACAATGGATCCCCCGCCTGCGCGGAGGATGACGAGAGGGGGAGTCGGGCTTTCGGCTTCGGGCTTCGGGCTTCGGGCTTCAGGCTTCAGGCTTCTGGCTTCAGGCTTCAGGCTTCAGGCTTCAGGCTTCCGGCTTCCGGCTTCCGGCTTCCGGCTTCCTTTCAAATTTTGAACTACTGAAGCCTAAACGCTATGGGCACTTCGACGTAAACACGGGCATGGAGCGTGTCATCGCCCGAGTCCAGACCGAAAACCCAGTCTTTGCGCACGGTTTCCCAGGCAGCATGATCCAGAATCGAGTAACCACTGGAGTCGACAATGGTGATGTCATCGGCTCGACCATCACCGGCGACCCACACGCCCAGTACCACACTCCCCTGCCAACCATGACGGCGCGCCAGATTGGGGTAACCGGGTTTGGGATTCGCAGCACTACCGACGACAAAACTGGCTGACGGACTGGCCTGCTCTTGAGAGGCCTCTTCCATCTGTTTTGCATGCTCGGGAAGCGCCACCTTGGCCAGAGCCTGCTCCACGGGCGTTTGCTTGAGAGCAGAGGGTGCGTCCGCCGACAGCGCTTTGGTCTCGGCTGGTACCGGCTCCGGCATCGAAAGCATTGGTTTCGCAAGCTCGGCCTGTACTTCAGTATTCAACTCACGTTCAGCCGACGCCTGCGCAACACGCATATTCGAAGATTCCGGCATTTTGACCGTTTGCACCTCAGTCGCTGTTAAATCCACTGACTGCGTTGGGGACGTTTGCGGTGGTTTCGCCTCTACACGAGTTTCTGAATCAGTAATGTGTTTCGCTGGAGCAGTATCCGGCTCAGGCAAACGATTCGCCGACGCGCTTTGCACATCAATCTCATCCGCCACACTCTCGCCGGCATCGCTCGGTAGCAGTGAAACCTGGTAAGTAGTTTTCAGGATAACCGGGCGCTGGATTTGCCATTGATCTTCAAGGGAAAGCACCAAGCCGTGGGCGGCCACCGACATCAGCAGTGCCAATCCCCACGCTCTTTGCGCTGAGCCAAGCCTGGGACTGCCAGAAGGCAAAGCCGACTTTACTGCTTGGTTGTTGTCAGAAGAAACAATCACGGGCGCGTCCGGAAGATAAAATGAGTCGCTCTGCTTGAGCCAAAATCGACGCGACTATACCGCAGCAATCCAAAGCAGCCAAGCGATCAATTTTCAATCAACGCTTCAGAACACAGAACTCATCCTCTCTAATTACGCCTGCATATTTGATGCAATTAGCCGTCGCTTGGCGGCGGCAGACATGCTTTTCAACTGATACTCGCGACGCGATGCAGCCGCCCGGTTTTCACAGCTTTCGTAATACACGACTGCGCTGGGTCGACGCCCGAGAAAGTATTTGGCCCCCTTGTTACCCTGCCCCAAATGCCGTGCCAGATGTTCCGCAAACCGGCGCTCGATATCCGTCGAAATCCCCGTATACAAACACTTACATTCGGTCTCAACCATGTAGACGTACCAGTTATTTTTCACTCGCTGAATACCTGAATCTCTTTACCTTTTTGCACCAAAGTGACGCATAAGCCATGCCACATCCACGCACCAAATCGAACCAATCGCAATGACAAAAAAAGATTTAACGTCAAAGACTTATAAGAATGTAAATCCACGTGAATTTAATAAAAAAAATCACTGAAGAGCATGCAAAAATCTCATCGCTTCACTATTATTGCAATTCATACACTTTTTGTAACGGCGCGTAAGCGTGCGTTAGAGATGTGAGACCCGGATTAACCCCGGCAGTAGAACCAGCCGAGCGGTTTTTGGGCGTGGCAAGAGGCAATCCGGGCACGCTATAGAGGCAGACGACATGAGACACAAAACATCGCTTAAACTGTTCAGCAGCAAATCGGCCAAGACCTCTGACCGACGCCGTGCAGACGCCCAGAATGCGGAACGCAATGATACCGTCAAAACCTGGGAAATGAGTTCAGACGAAGCCTTGCGTGTTAATTACGTGGACACCATCTCCAGCCCCACAATGCACTAGGCAAGTTAACGAGGCTTGATCAACGAGTGGTTCAAGCCATCACCACGGGCGGCTTCCCGACGTCGGCCTCTGCCATATTCTCTTCATCTGGCTTTTATCTACGCCACGGCTCCCTTGCCAATTTGCCCAGAGCCCCGGGAGTCCTTGTGACTCACCAACAGGACGCCATATAATGCCGCAGCACAAGCACATTTTTGATTTTGACGGGCCTTGTCCCGGATCACGTGAGAAGTTTCATGCCTGATACCCCTTCGTCTCCTGACAACGAATCCAGCGAAAAGACAGAGTTCAACCGCCTGTTTTGGCATAGTCGCCGCGGTATGCTGGAGCTGGACGTGCTGTTGGTTCCGTTTCTGAAAGAAGCCTACCGAGATCTGCCTAAAGAAGATCAGCAACGCTACCAGAAATTATTAAGCTGCGAGGACACCGATATGTTCAGCTGGTTTATGCAGCAATCGGTACCGGAAGACCCGGATCTCGCCCGCATTGTCAAAATCATCCTTGACCGTGTTCAACCGGATTAATACCGACATTACACCCTCACTGCCGGCGGCTCTTGCCCTTATTTCCATCGGCGGTGCCGCACTGTTTCTGGTACTGCATCTGGTGCTACCGGTGACGGCCCTCCTTGGCATCTCGGGATGCCTGGCCCTGGTAGTCTGGATGGCTTGCCGCCATGTCCGGCTGAAAAGTCCGACGGCCATCGTGCGGCTCAGTGTCCAGGATCGACACATGGCAATCAGAATGCGAGCGGGCAACCGGCTCCAGGCCAGAGTGAGCCCGCATAGCCTGGTGCTACCCGGCTTCATGCTGTTGTACCTGGAGATTGACGATGCAGATCGCGTCATACTTCACCGACAACTTCCCTGGCATCGTCGCTGGCTGATGCCGGGCTTGCATTTGCTGATTTTGCATCAGGGCAATCTGCAACAAGCCGAGGCTTATCGCCGCCTGCGTGTATTGCTGCGACACCACTATTTCGAAACCCCTTCTGCTAACCTTCAAATCGAGCATACCTGAGCAATGACTGAGCATTCTCTTCCCCTTCCACTGCCCTATCGCTTTATTTCCATTCAGGGAGAGGACGCCGAGCGCTTTCTGCAGGGACAGTTGAGTTGTGACGTAGCTCTGATTGATGCCGAGCATATTCAGTACGCTACGGCTAACACTCCCAAAGGTCGCATGATCGCTTTGATGCGGATCACCCGCTGGAAGCAGGGCTTTTTGTGTTGCCTGCATGCAAGTCAATACGAGGGTGCATTTGCGCATTTGAGCAAGTACAAGGTCTTCTTCAAATGCGAGATGGATGAGGCACCGCTGTGTGCCTATGGACTGATGGATCCCAAAGACGAAACACGCATACCTCAGACAACGAATGCCATCGACGCGGCCGACGACTCCAGTCTTTACGTGCGCAAACCGGGAACGCCAGCGCGCATTGAGTGGTGGACAGACACAGTACCACCCGAGATCAATACCGATGAAAATGATCTGGAACACTGGTTTGCCGAGGACTGCCGCTGTGGTATTCCGGAAATCTACCAATCCACTCAGGATCGCTTTATCCTCCAACACCTGAATCTTCAGGAGCTGGGCGCAGTCAGTTTCAGCAAGGGCTGCTACACCGGCCAGGAAATTATCGCGCGCATGAAATATCTGGGTAAGCTGAAAAAGAAGACGTTCCTGCTGCAGGGTCAATCTCATACGGACGCTTTGCCGGGTTCTGGTGTCTTTGACGCTCAGGGGAAAAAATGTGGCGAAGTGGTTCGTTACCACTGCGATCAGCAGGGTCAGATCCAGTGTGGTATTGCACTTGCGGTCCTGGATATGCAGTTCGATTCTTCGGACGAAGCGGTCTATCTTAACGAAGACCGGTCCTGCGCTTTCAAGGTAACGGCTCTCGACTATTCTGACACCCCTTAAAAACTGCGAAAGTGCTTGCTGCGCTACATAATCCGGCAATACCCTTCAGTAGCGCATGTCGCCACAAATCCCGGGGCCTTAAAGCCTCCGGCTAATTCGTTTTTTTTTGTTGTTTCCGCCCGCTAAATTGGGCCGGCTCTGCTATAACTTATATTGGTTATCTTGGACTTTCTGACACGATGGGGCTTCGGGTGATTGGCCCGTTTCGTGAGACACCTGTTTTCAACCCTGTAATCCACCCATGATTCTGCAACACACTTGAGGCAAGCATGTCTGAACTAGGTCAAAAAATTAAAGCGGATATTCTCGAAGCCATCGATAATGATTCGCTGGTTCTACCGACTCTTCCCGAAATCGCACTGGATGTCCGCGAAATTGCCGAAAACGAAGACTCCGGTCTGGTCGATCTTATCGAGGTCATCAATAAGGATACAGCGCTATCGGCTCGTATCCTGAAGGTCAGTAATAGTCCACTGTTTCGTGGTGCCAACGAAATTACTAACCTGAATATGGCAGTCAACCGACTCGGCATGCAATACACGGCAAACCTGGCCATGGGCCTGGCGATGGAACAGATGTTCCAGGCTACCTCGGAAATGATTGATCGACGCATGCGTGAAACCTGGAAACGCAGTACCGAAGTTGCGGGCATGTGCAATGTACTGGCACGCAAGCATGCGCATCTTGCGGCGGGTCAGGCGACGCTTGCCGGACTGGTTTATTCCATCGGCGCCTTACCGGTACTGAAATATGTTGAGGACAATGAGGTCCAGATTAACAGCGCCATGCTCGATAATTTACTTGATGAACTGCAGCCTGTTGTCGGCACCAAGATTCTTGAAAAATGGGACTTTCCTACTGAACTGCGCAATGTCCCAGGTGAGTGCGTAAACTTTACCCGTCGGGTACCCAAGGCCGACTACGCCGATCTGGTGATGGTGGCTTTACTGCAAAGCTATATTGGCTCCGACCACCCATACATGGACATGGACTGGTCGCACATCTCCGCATTTGAACGCATGGATGTCAGCCCCAGTAAAGAGCCTGAGGACGACGAAGATCTCACCGCAGAAATGGAAGCTGCCATGGCCCTGCTGAACGCCTGACGGAGCAATGGCATGCATTGGCGACTGCTCTGCCTCATCAGCCTAAGCTGGACCCTTCCGGCCTGGGCTGATGCGCCAAAAGAGTTTCGTTTCTGCTACGAAAACAAGGAAATCTATCCCTATTACACTGGAGAAGGCGTTGAGGTTCCCGCCTCAAAACCCGGTGCCAGCATCGAAGTCCTGCAACAACTGGACGCGGAAACCCCCGAGATTGATTTTCGCTATGAACGCTCCCCCTGGAAACGCTGTCTCTATAACCTGGAACTGGGCGTCGTAGACGGCCTCATCGGCAGCTATCAGCCTGAGCGCGAGCGTATTGGTGTCTATCCCCGTCGTCAGGGCGAACTGGACTTTTCCCGCGCCATCAACACCTCTAGTTCTTACTGCCTGTTCCTGAGACGCGGCGCCTCCCAGGGCTGGGATGGTGAAAACTTCACCGGAAAATGGCCCTACCCCATTGCCGTTCCTTTCGGCTATTCTGTTGCGGATTTCATTCGGGATAAAGGCCTGGACGTCTATGAGGCAAAAGATCGCAAGCTCGCCTTGCTACTCTTGCAGAATGGTCGCGCCAGTGGCGCTGCATTGCTATGTGAGCCGGCTATTCATCTTCTGGATCGTCGCAGTGCGGACTACCCGGACGTAGTATTGCATCAACCACCGCTGGAAATACGGGGGGCCTATCTGCTGTTCAGCAAAGACTTTTATCAGGAAAACCAGGTTCTGGCAGAACAGCTTTGGGATCGTATCGGCGTCCTCCGCGATACACTCTACGAAGTTCTGTACTTTCAATATCTCAGCGAGCAGATCTCGGATTGAGTAGATAAAGTCTGACGTCGGGTGTCGGATGTCTGACGTCGGGTGTCGGATGTCTGACGTCTGACGAATACCCTTCCCTCTGCCCGATCTTCTAAACAGGTACATTCCAGTCTATCGGTGCCTGTCCCGTCTGTTGAAGATAGGCATTCGCCTGGGAAAAGTGGCGACAGCCGAAAAAGCCCCGATGTGCAGACAAGGGTGATGGATGCGGCGCCTGTAAAACCAGGTGTTTTTGTCGATCAATAATCGCGCCTTTTTTCTGGGCATAGCTTCCCCAGAGCATAAAGACCAAGTGCTCCCGCTGGCGATTCAGCGCGCCTACAATCTGATCGGTAAATTGCTCCCAACCCTTGCCCTGATGTGCGCCTGCCACGCCCTGCTGCACTGACAACACCGCGTTCAGCAACAACACACCCTGGTCTGCCCAGCTGGTCAGGCAGCCATGTTGAGGCATGGTAATGCCTACATCGGTGACCAGTTCTTTATAAATATTGACCAGTGAGGGGGGAATTTTCACGTCGGGACGCACCGAAAAGCACAAGCCATGTGCCTGTCCCGGACCATGGTAAGGATCCTGACCGAGAATCACGACTTTAACCTGTTCAAAAGGCGTATGATTCAGGGCGTTGAACATTTCCGGGCCCGGTGGGTAGATGACCTGGCCGGCCGCTTTTTCCTTTTTTAGAAAGGCCTTTAATTCACGCATATAGGGCTGATCAAACTCCGCCCCGATGCGCCCTTTCCAGGAATCGCAAAGCTCACCCGTCTTTCCCACCGCATTCATGCCTGCAAGGATCCTTTATCTGTCTCGTTTAAGCCACTGTCACCTTCGTGACTTAGCCTAAAGGCTTCATATGCGGGAACAGGATGACATCCTTGATCGTCGGACTGTCCGTAAACAACATCACCAGACGGTCAATCCCGATCCCTTCACCTGCAGTCGGCGGCATGCCATATTCCAAGGCGCAAATGTAGTCCGCATCGTAGTGCATGGCTTCATCGTCGCCTGCATCCTTTTCTTCCACCTGCTTGCGGAAGCGCTCGGCCTGGTCTTCGGCGTCGTTCAGCTCGGAGAAGCCGTTTGCCAATTCACGTCCGCCCACGAAGAATTCGAAACGGTCAGTGATGAACGGGTTATCATCGTTGCGACGCGCCAGCGGTGACACTTCCCAGGGGTACTCGGTTATAAAGGTAGGCTGATCCAGCTTTTCTTCTGCCGTAGCCTCAAAGATTTCACATAGCCACTTGCCTGCGCCCCAGGTGGACTGTTTATCTTCTTCGCGAATACCAACCTGACGGCCGTAAGCGATCATCTGTTCCAGATTGGCCTCAGCGTTGTTAATGACATTGGCGTCGAATTCCGGATTGTATTTGAGCACCGCCTCAGTCATTGACAGGCGCTCAAAGGGCTTGGCGAAATCATAGACGGTCTCGCTCACCACGTTGCCTTCAGCATCTTTTTGCGTGGCCTTGATATCCGTTGTGCCCAGTACGTCCTGCGCCAGAGTACGCAGCATGTCTTCAGTCATATCCATCAGGTCATGGTAGGTGGCATAGGCCTGATAAAACTCGATCATGGTGAATTCCGGATTATGCCGCGTCGACAAACCCTCATTACGGAAATTCCGGTTGATTTCAAATACTCGCTCGAATCCACCGACCACCAGTCGTTTCAGATACAGTTCCGGTGCAATACGCAGATACATGCCGATATCGAGTGCGTTGTGGTGCGTCTCGAAGGGCTTGGCTGTGGCGCCACCAGGAATGGTTTGCAACATGGGCGTTTCCACTTCCATGAAGTTGCGATCACTCAGATACTTACGCATGCCCTCAATAATTTTTGAGCGCATCATAAACAGGTCGCGGGTGTCCTGGTTGATAATCAGATCAACATAACGCTGACGATACTTGGTTTCCTGATCCGCCAAACCATGAAACTTGTCCGGCAGGGGCCGCAGCGCCTTGGTCAGAATAATCAGGTCTTCGGCCGAACCTACATTAACGTAAAGCTCGCCTTTGCCGGATTTATGCAGAGCACCACGCACGCCAACAATATCGCCCAGATCGAAGCGGCTGCGGTACTGGACTTCCTTCTGGATATCCTTGGGAACGTAAAACTGGATCGCACCCGAAGCGTCACTGATCTTTGCAAAGGGTCCGCGCTGAAACATGATGCGACCCGCAACCGATACCTGATGATCCAGTGCTTCCAGGGCGTCCTTGGTTTCTTCTCCAAACTTTTCCAGCAGGTCAGCTGACAAATCCTTGCGCTCAAAATCGTTACGGTGGCCTTTGGCCGGACAGCCCTCGCGGAGCTCCTTGAGTTTGTTGCGACGCTCCGTGATCAGTCGGTTCTCATCTTCAGGGCTCACGGTCGTGTTTTCGTTGGACATAGTCATTCCCGGTAGTAAAGTTGCTCAGCACCCTGGTTGATACAGGGCCCTCAGTATTCATCATTCATTGCCTGCAAGGACAGCACGCGACGTGCTTACAGCCCCTGTTTCAGACTCGCCTCGATAAAGGGATCCAGATCCCCATCCAGCACGGCATTGCAGTTACTGGTTTCGACACTGGTACGCAGATCCTTGATTCGAGAGGAGTCGAGTACATAAGACCGAATCTGGCTTCCCCAGCCGATGTCGGACTTGCTTTCTTCCAGCGCCTGCGCCGCCTCATTGCGCTTCATCATTTCCAGCTCATACAGTTTTGCCCGCAGTTGCTGCATGGCCTTGTCCTTGTTCTGATGCTGGGAGCGCTGATTCTGACACTGCACCACAATGCCGGAGGGCTCGTGGGTAATTCGAATCGCCGAGTCCGTGGTGTTAACATGCTGGCCCCCGGCGCCAGAGGAACGATAGGTATCGATGCGCAGATCCGCCGGATTGATCTCGATTTCGACGTTGTCATCAATTTCCGGCGACACAAATACCGACGCGAAGGAAGTGTGACGGCGGTTACCGGAATCGAAGGGTGATTTACGCACCAGACGATGAACACCGGTTTCCGTGCGCAACCAGCCAAAGGCATATTCACCAGTGAATTGGATGGTGGCACTCTTGATACCTGCCACCTCGCCATCTGACACTTCAATCAATTCGGTCTTGAAGCCTTTCTTCTCGCCCCAGCGCAGGTACATGCGCAGCAGCATGTTGGCCCAGTCCTGGGCCTCTGTGCCCCCGGAACCCGCCTGAATATCCAGATAGGCATTGTTGGCATCCATGTCTCCGGAAAACATGCGTCGAAACTCAAGCGTTTCCAGCTGGGCACTCAGCGACTCCAGCTCGGATTCCACTTCACTAACGCCATCAGCGTCCTGCTCTTCCACAGCCATGTCGAGCAGTTCCTGAGCGTCGGACAGTCCGGTTTCAAGCTTGAGTATGGTTTCGACAACGGCCTCGAGGCTGGAACGCTCGCGGCCAAGTGCCTGGGCATTGTCAGGGTCATCCCAGACGGAAGGATCTTCCAGTTCGCGCGTGACTTCTACCAGACGTTCCTGCTTGGTATCGAAGTCAAAGATACCCCCTAAGCGTGCTGACACGCTCCTGCATATCTTTGATCTGCTGTACGATAGGATTAACTTCTAACATTGAATTCTGTATTCCCCGGACTTGGCTGAAAGGCGCGTATTCTATATGAATCCCGCCCCTTCGGCTAGCATGCCAGACGGCCAAATCACTGGGGATCGGGCGTGTTTTTCAAGGTACTGCTGTTGCCATTCAACATACCCGCGACGTATGCTCCTCGCAGCGCTTAACCGTCGATACCAAAGGTCTCATTCCCAGCCCATGTCTGACCAGGATTCCCCCCTCACGTTATCCCAGTCCAGCTTCGTTCCGGCACAACATTTTCCAACTCTGGGTTTGCTGCTGATTCTGACCCTGATTTTATCGATCATTTACCTGCAAGCCGCCGACGGCCCTTTTCTGCTGGATGATAAGGCCAATATCGTTTTTAACTCTGGACTGGAGATAAGCGAACTGAGTCCTTCGTCGATTGCTCAGGCGGCCACATCCATGTCAGAAACCTTCAGCGGCCGCAATCCCTGGCTGAATCGTCCGTTAGCCTACGTCAGCTTCGGACTCAATAACTATTTTGCGGAAGCGCCCCGCTGGGCCATGAAAGCCACCAATATCGTGCTGCATGGTCTGATTGGTCTGCTGGTGTACACACTGGTGTTCTATCTGGCCCGGGGCTTTTTGGCCGACCGGGGTAATCCGGTTGAAAACGCTTCGCCCCACTGGATTGCCCTGTGGTCAGCCGCGGCCTGGCTGTGCCACCCGCTGATGGTCAGTACCGTCCTGTATACCGTTCAGCGCATGACTCAGCTGTCCATGCTGTTTTCCCTGCTTGCACTCATTGTGTTTGTGCGCGCCCGAATACGTTTAATGACCACAAACGCTCGCTTGTGGCCATCCATCCTGCTGATAGCCTTGCTGACCACACTCGCCTTTCTCAGCAAGGAAAATGGCGTACTGGTGGTGTTACTGTGTGCAGTGATCGAAGTCTGCGTGTTTCGGGGTCGCTTTGCCGTGACCTGTCCAAACAGCAAACGTCGCCTTGTCTACGCTTCGCTGGCGCTTCCCTTGGTATTGCTCGTGCTTTATCTGGGCCATTATTACTTCAAACTGGATGAGGCCATTCTCAACTACCGACTGTTCTCCGCCCCCGAACGCACGCTCACGCAAATCCCCATCCTGCTGGATTATCTGCGCTGGCTGATTCTGCCAACACCCGCGGATCTGGGCTTTCTGCATGACCATGCCCGCATCAGTCATTCCCTTATCGACCCGCCTTACACACTGATCAGTCTGCTAATCTGGATCGCCATGGCGTTTGCATGCCTGCTGCTGTGGCGGCGCCACCAGACTGTGCCCGCCTTTGCCCTGCTGTGGTTCCTGGCTGCACATGTGCTGGAATCGACAGTCATTCCGCTGGAGCTGGTGTTTGAACATCGTAATTATCTGCCCTATGTCGGACCCATATTTGCTCTGGTCTACTACTCGCAGTTTTTGTGGAGCAGATTGTCTGACAAAGCCTTCCTGCAGCGCTGCTTTCCCTTTGTGCTGTTTGTTGTGCTGCCCTTCTCGCTCAGTGCTGAACGCATCAATCACTGGCGTAGTGATGCTGCACTGTTGAAGCACTGGGCGCAGATCAACGCCGAATCTCCCCGATTCTGGGCCAAGCTTGCAGATGCCAGTCTGCAAAGCAGGCAATACGACAACGCCCGCCTGGCCTTGAAAGAAGGCTGGAAACACTATCCTCAGGACGCCGGCTTCGGGCTGGCACAGATCACCTTGCACTGCATGCAGGTCGCTGCGCTGAATCAGCATGACCTCGGTAAACTGGTACATCAAACAAACACGGCACTACAACTGTTGCCAGCTACGGCATATGAACGCAGTCAATTTGAAAACTTTATTCAGCAGTGTCCTTCGACGCTGGAGATCATACATCCGCTATATCAGACAGGCACCACCTCGCCGGCACGCCGAATCGCCGCCAAGAGTCACTATATGCTGGCGCACGTGGCACTTCGTAGCGACCAGATCGCTGAGGCGATTGCCCACTTTGAAGCGGTGCTGCAGCACGACGCCAATGCACACATCGCGGCGAAAAAGCTTGAACAGCTCCGGGCCCACCCCTCATCGGAGAAAGCAAACTAGACGTGCATCAAGCACAAAAAAACAAACTGTGCTGGAAACGTGACCTGACATAATTTATGAACTACTTTTAAGGGCATATGATCTGCGTTGAGAGGGATGATAAAACGCATGGATATGATCGAAAAATTTTCCCGCTTGCATCGTGAGTTAACGAAGCAAACTCGATCAAGGGGCTTTAACGAATTACCGATTGCCCTGCGTGTTGAAAGGCTGATGACGCTCTGTGCCAAATCATTGAGGGTGCAGAGGGTGAGTCTGTGGTCCATCAATCCGCAACACAGTGCCATTACCTGCGAGTGCCTGTTTCTCGCGAATGAGGCACGTTTCGAATCCGGAGCCATGCTGCACCGGGATGATTTCCCTGACTATTTCTCGGCACTGTTAACCAATCGCCTGATTGACGCCAACGACGCACGCGAAGATCCCCGAACCCGGGAATTTGCGCAAAGCTATCTAAAACCTCTCGACATTTTTTCCATGCTGGATGCCCCGGTCTTTTCTCAGGGCGAACTCTATGGGGTGGTGTGTATTGAACATACGGGAGAGCAACGAGAATGGGATATTGCCGAAATGTCCTTTGCAGCAGCGGTCGCCGATACCATTACCCTGATCAATGAACAACAGGCCTGGCTCAATACCCAGGATCGCCTGCAGGTGCTGGAACAGGCGGACAGTCTGACATCCCTGGAAAACCGCCGTTTTTTCAATCAGCGCCTGCTCAGTGATCTGGAATCCCATCCCCAGGACAACTCCCGTACCCTTATGGTCCTGGGACTCGATCACTTTACTGACCTGAATGATCAACATGGTTCCATGGCTGCCGACAGTGTCCTGCAGGTACTGGCCGATCGCTACCGTCTGCTGTCGCGTCGCCACAACCTTACCGTTGCCCGGCTCGGCGGTGATCAATTTGCGTTCTGGGTGCAACGCTTTGTACCGGAAGCCAAACTCGACGAACTGATTGGCAAAATTCAACAGGCCACAGCGAAGCCGATTTCCTTGGCGAATGGCAGCGAAGTAACCATTGAAGCCAGCATGGGTATTGCCGTGTATCCGAATCAGGACGTCGACATCACCGATCCGATTCGCTGCGCCGAATTGGCACTGCAACGCTCCAAAAAAACCCATCGTGGCCAAAGCTGCTTTTTCCTGCCCGGTTGGGTGAGTGAACTGCAGTCCCGACAAACCCTCGAAAAAGAACTGCGCCAGGCATTTGAACAACGCCAATATGTGGCCTTTTATCAACCCATCGTCAATGCAGCAACGGGTCATGTGGCCGGTATTGAAGCACTGGTTCGCTGGCAACACCCGGAACGGGGACTGGTCCCGCCTTTCGGTTTTCTGCCATTACTGGCGGAAATGGGCCTGATGGAAAAACTGGGCGACTACATGCTCGATCTGGCCTGCGCTGACCTCAAAAAACTGCAGAAAAAAGGCTTTGATCTGGAGTGGGTGGCGGTCAATCTATCCTCTGAACAGCTGTACAGTTCTCAACTGGTTGAGTCCATCGAAACCGTTCTCAAACGCCACAATCTGGACAGTGCCTTTCTGCAACTGGAAGTCGTGGAAGAACTCTTCAGCCAGGATTCAGAGTTGATCAGCAGCAAGCTTCAGGCCCTGTCAGAGCTGGGTATCAGTCTATCTATAGACGACTTCGGCACCGGCTATTCGTCGCTGTCACGACTCAAACATCTACCGGTATCCAAGCTCAAGATAGACAAATCCTTCGTAGACGGTTTACCGGCATCCGACGACGATATCTGCATCAGTCGCTCGATCATTGGGCTCGCGAAAGGCATGGAAGTGGACATTGTTGCCGAGGGCGTGGAACGCATGGAACAGGCACAATGGCTGCTGGACCACGGCTGCGATTACATTCAGGGTTACTATTTTTCCAAACCCCTGCCCTTTGATGAACTGGTTGCCTACATTCGTCGCGCAAACCAGCACGAAACCAAGGAAGATGGCGGTTTCGCCATTGATATGAAAGGCGACGTCCTCGACATTTGTATCTACGGACACTGGACAGGCAATACTGTCGCGGAGTTTTATCAGGAAATCGACAATCATCTGGATCGAAAACGACGCGGCCAGGGAGAAGAACGTAAAGCGGCCATTTATGATATGCGCCGCTTCGCTGTGGCACCAAAGGAAGTGCAGATTATCGCCCGCGAAAACACCCAGGCGCTGATGCAAAGAGGCCTGGACTGCGAAGCCTTTATTGTCGGTGATTCAGACTTGATCCGGTATCAGGTGGAACTGATGGCCCCACAGGATCCGAATTTCAAATTTCGTTTTTTCAGTGGCCGTGACGAAGCCATCGACTGGCTCGACGAGGAAGGCTTCGCTCTCAAGGACAAGGTGTCCTAGGACTGGTCCGGGTGCAACGCCAGAATCCTTAGTGCAGTTCCAGCCATTGACGCATGGATTCTGCGGTTTCGGCCCAGTTCTTTTCAAAAAGAATTTCGTGAAGTACACCGTCCAGCACCTGACGCTGGCAGGACGCATTGTCGAGCGCGGCGTGAAACTCTTCACTGACCCACGGCTCCACCAGCTTGTCTTCAGCGCCATGCCAGATACCCACCGGTATACCAATCTGCTTCGCCTCGGCCTTGACCCGCTTGATCGTGCGCAGATACTCCACGAACCAGCGCGCCGTCACCTGACCATGCGTATGCGGATCGTTGACATAGGATTCAACGATATCGGGGTTGCCACATACGATGGAGGCGTCAATATCATTGGTAATAGCCAACCGGGGAACCCATCGACTCATGGCCTGACTCAACCATACTTTGAGACGCGGGACCGGATACGACACATCAGTGGCAGGCCCGCTCAATGCTGCCGCACGAAAACGCCGGGGATATTCAAGCATATGCAATACCCCAATCATCCCGCCCATCGAGTGTCCGAGCAGGTACTGGTGCTCCTGATCGATGCTGACGCGCAGATTCTCCAAATCCCGGGCGTAATCAGACCAGCGTTGCACATGCCCGCGAGTGCCCTCGGATTTGCCATGGCCGCGGTGATCGTGGGCATGGACTTCGTAGCCCTTGGCTGCCAGCCAATTGGCCAGATCATGATAGCGACCGGCATGTTCACTCCAGCCGTGGGACAGGACTATAGCGCTATGGGCCTGATTGGGAATCCAGCGATAGGTATTGAGCTCCAGGCCATCTTCGGCACGACGGCGTTCTTCGAAAAACTGCATCCATCATTCCTTGCTTGTTTTGATTGTTATTGGATTTTTCTGGCCCGCCGAAATCAGATCCGCAGGCCGGGACAGTCTAAAGGACTCCACCGAAAAGATCAGCCCTTATCCCCCGAATGGGTGAGCAAAACTTATTTGATTGGGAGGCCCGAAATCAACGCGATAAAAACCAATGCCAACCCACAAACGTATCGCCTGTGGTATTCTGCGCGCCTGATTCAATTCAAAGCTGCAGACACAGATAGAGGATGTAATACATGGCAAAAATCCAGATCCTGGTGGGAACGGTGATGGGAACAGCTCAGGGCGTCGCCGAGTTCCTGCAAAAAGAGCTGTGCAATGATCACGATGTGGAGGTGAACCTGGAGCCAACCATCGCCGACCTGACCCGGGACGAGAACGAGTTTCTGGTATTTTGCACATCCAATACCGGAAGTGGCGATCTGCCCGACAATATTTTGCCTTTGTATGTGGGACTTAAAAACGAGTTCCCGCGTATTGCCTATCGCCAGTACGCCCTGATCAACCTGGGCGACAGCTCCTACCCTACTTTTGGTCAGGCAGGACATGACCTGGATGCAGCGCTTCAGGATATCGGCGCAGCACCTGTCGCCGACACATTGACGATCGACGCCACCGCCGAACGCTATCCGCAAAAAGTGGCTCTGGATTGGCTGCGCCCGCTTGTCAACGCGCTGAACAGTAACTGAAGGGCTGAGCTTTGAACCTCAGCGCGGCCCTGTTTTCACCCGGCTGGTATATCGGCTTTAACCTGATGTTTGCCGCCTTGCTGGTGCTGTCACTGTTTTTCATCCACTGGCAACAGCTGCTGCGTGACACCGGTCTGCAACACCGCCTCGGTATCGCTCTGGTAGCCGTCATCATTATCTGGTCCATGCGCGCCGGCATCTCCGAGGGCCTTGGCATACACTTTTTTCTGATCACCGCGGTTCATCTGGTATTCGGCTGGCAACTGGCAATATGGGTCATCGCGCTGGCTCTGCTCGGGATGGTCTGGATCGGCAAAGAGGTGTGGCAGGGTATCGGAATCAACGCTTTTGTTTCCGCCATCGTACCCATGCTCTGTACCTATACGCTTTGGCGTATTCAGGAAGCCAGGCAACTCTACAATCCCTTTGCCTTCATCTTCCTGGTCTGTTTTCTCGGCGCCATCATATCGGTGATTGCCAGCGGACTCTTGCTGACCTGGTTACTGTGGGCTTCGGATGCCTACTCGCTGGAGGACATCTATGAACAATTCTGGATATATGTGCCCCTCATCGCCCTGCCCGAAGCGACGATCAATGGCATCATTATCACCGGACTGATCGTCTACCGGCCCCACTGGGTGCGTTTTTTTGATCCGGAAAAATATTACAAATAACGCTGAGCGCCGGCAGCGTCTGATAGCAAGCCGCAAGCCTTGGAGCAATCCAGGCATACCAGGGAATGTCTGCCAATTCAGAGCAGAATTCAAAGCCCTATCTATACTAAGAATTATCGATTAGATAATACGGCAGGAATTGCTGATGCCCTTTTTCCGTCTTGTGCTATCAATGCTCGCTATTTTCCTTGCGCTGCCGGCGATAGCGAAAGATCTGGTGATTGGTTACCCCAAAGAGATTAACCGTTTCCATGACGCCGCCACGGTTATTCTCACGGAAGCCTATGACCAGCTCGGACTAACCGTGCACATCAGCACCTTTCCCGCGGAACGCTCTTTACATCTTTCCAATTCCGGCATGATTGATGGCGAACTGGTCAGGATCGAAGGCATCGACAGCCGCTATCCGAATTTGATCCGCGTTCCCGTCAGCCACGTGCAGGCCGAGCAAATGGCCTTTGCCTCCTCACCGGACATCACGATTCAGGGCTGGCAGAGTCTGCGCCCCTATCGCATTGTATTTCACCGCGGATACAAGGCGGCAGAACGCGGCACGCAAGGAATGAATGTTGAACTGACGACAGCCGTGGTCCAGGCTCTGGAAATGGTGGCCAACGGTCGCGCCGATGTCGCGATCGCCAATCGTTTTACCGGACTCGCCGAACTGAAAAACATCCCCCGGTACAAGCTGAATATGCTGATTCCGCCGGTGCAGGTGGATCCTCTTTATCACTACTTACACAAGAAACACGCGGCCATCGTTCCGGAACTCACCAAAATACTGGAACAGATGCGAAGCAGCGGCCGTTTTGAACGAATTTATCAACAATTTGACGTCAGCCCACTTTCCAGCAAAAGCAACTGAAATGTCCCAGATTCATATTCAATACCACAAAAGCCATGGCGCCGAATTCATTCTTGGCAGTATCGATAACCGGCTCTGTTTGATGGATTTTCGATACCGAAAACTCCGCGAAACCATTGACCGCCGCTTGCAGATGACGCTCGACGCCCGCTTTGTAGAGCAGCCGGATCTCTTGCTGGAACGCACCAAGCGGCAGGTAGACGAATATCTTTGTGGCGAGCGCAGGGCCTTTGATCTGCCTCTGCATCTGGTCGGTACACCATTCCAGAAACAAGTGTGGCTCGCTTTGATGGCCATTCCCTATGGCGACACCACCTCTTACACGGAGTTGGCGCAAACACTGGGGAATCGCAATGCCTTGCGAGCCGTAGCCAGCGCCAATGGCGCCAATGCCCTCGCACTAATTGTTCCCTGCCATCGCGTTACAGGAATCAATGGTGACCTGGTCGGCTACGGAGGTGGTCTGCCGATGAAACAGCGCCTGCTGGATATGGAACTGGGGGGAATGCGACAGCTATCCATGTTTTAGCGGCCAGTCAGAAGGCCGAGTAGACCTGCTCCGAATGCGTAAAAAAAGGGCCGGCGCCGCTACAACCGCCGACCCAGGGGGAAGAGCCCGTGGCAACCCTGCCAGAGCCTCGCTCTCAACGAGCCTTCAGGAGATGGCGCGTTAAAGCAAGCGCCTGAACTTACCTAAAAAATGCCTGAAACTGTGATACAGCCTTTACGTCGAAACACGTGATAAATTCGTTAGAACGTCCCCTGTTTGTATGAGGCATTTAGCGCAACCTCCTTAGAGGACGTTCAATTTGCAACTCAATCCAGATCACCTTGTTCGAGTTCGAAATCAAATTCGATATCGTCCAAACCCAATTCGTGATCCACCCAATGCCAAAATGCTTTGATAACGTGCATAACCATTACCTCTCTATTGGTGCCCGGTTAACACTGCTTACATCGGAAACCGGACATAAATGCTGTCCCTGTACCCTTGCCTTCCCTGCGAGTCACCGTCCTTTGGTGAACTCCTTATTCCCTTGCTTTCACTAGCGACATCTATGTCGCCTTACACTGTTTAGTTTCTCTTTGAGGCCTAGTTGTTCCTCTTTAGAATTACTTAGTTCCTTTTTGGAACCATAGTCACAGTTTATGGTTCCATTTTGGAACTTGTCAAGCTATGATTGAATCCATTATTCGAACAGATCGTTTCAAACGCTCTGACCTTTATCTGTCCCTTTTGGGACCACAACACGATGACAACGGGATCACTGCAGCATGCGCTGGGAAGAAGTGGATTCACAAACCTGTTCTATGGCTCGCGCTCTGGCCATTTTTGGCGATCGTTGGACATTACTGATTATTCGCGACGCCTTTCGTCGCATCCGCCGCTTTTCTGACTTTCAGAAATCACTGGGTATCAACAAGCACCGCCTGTCGGATCGCCTCAATCGTCTGGTTGAAGCCAAAATTCTGGAAAAACGTGCCGCCTCGGATGGCGGCCCTCACAAGGAATATCGCTTGACGGAGAAAGGCATAGAGCTATATCCGGTACTGCTGGCGGTAGCCCAGTGGGGCGACAAGTGGGAGTGCGAAAACGATGGTCCGCCTCTTGTGTTTCGCCATAAAAGCTGTGGCCAGCTTACCCGTCCGCGTTATACCTGTTCTGCATGTAACGAGGAAATCGATGCGCGCAGTATTATCCCTGAGGCGGGCCCAGGTGCAGCACAAGCCTGAGCCACTCTCTTGAGAACCGGTTTCATGAATATACGCCCCGCGACCCGAGACGATTTCGCGCGCATTCTGGACTTGAATCAGCATGCTGTGGCGCATACCAGCCCGCTTGCTCCCGATAGCCTGCATGCACTGGACGGCTTTTCCTGCTATCACCGTGTGGCCTATGTGGAGGGCACTGTCGCTGCGTTTCTGCTGGTCATCGCAGAACAGGAAAGCTATCAGAGCGATAACTACCGTTGGTTCAATGCCCGCTATCCGCGCTTTCTCTACATAGACCGCATCGTCGTTGATCCCGACTTTGCCGGACGAGGCATTGGCAAAGCCCTGTATGAAGATTTATTTGAGTACGCCCGCTCCCGGGGATATTCGCTCATTAGCTGTGAATACAATCTGGAACCACCCAATCCGGCCTCCGCCCACTTCCACAGTTCGCTAGGATTTGAAGAGATTGACAGTCAGCTCATCAACCAGGGGAAAAAACGGGTGTCCTTGCAGATCAAAACACTTTGACGGGGAAAAACATGACACTAAGGGACGACCTTCAGGCCTGGGATGGCAAATCCTCGGAAGCAATAGCCGAGATTTACCGGAACAAGGCCAGCCAATCTGATTTCGTGGACCAGCTTATTCAGCTCTGTTCAGACAGTGCATTACAGAAAGGTGCCAGCTGGCTGCTCAAACACCATCTCGAATCAGGCGGATCATTGGCACCCGCTCAGGTCGAAAGCGTCATTGAGTCCCTCGATACACAGACGGACTGGGAAACCCGCCTGCATATGCTGCAGAGCTTGCCCTACCTGGACGTGGTGGTGAAACACAAGCAGCGACTCAAACAGTTTCTGGATGAGTGCCACAAAGACGATAACAAATTTGTGAGAGCCTGGGCCTTGAGCGGCCTGCATCAGCTGGCAAATCAACATCCTGAATACCGCGATGAAGTCCTGACATGGATTGAACGCGCTATGGTGGACGAGGCTCCATCCGTAAAAGCACGCCTGCGAAAACTCAAACCCTGGTCCTGACATTTTTCTCTGTGCGGTCAACTGGCTGATCAGGCCCGTTCAGCCTGAAGCTGGTAGGAACGCAACAAAAGGTACAAGGCAAAACCGACGGCAACACCGGGAATCACGCCCAGCAGGAGACAGACCCAGCCATAGCGGATCTGCAAATGCTTCCATTCGTACACTATCCAAATGGCCAGAATGACCCAGCACAGGATCACATCAATGGCATAGCCGGAGGCAAAGGGATTGACGAAGCCGGCCGCAAAGGCGCCGATCACATTCCAGTCTGCAGCCAGCGCGGGAATCACCAGTGCACAAAATGCGATGATGAAGAGACTGGCAACCACTATCAGGGAAAATCGAAAGGTTTTTTCAGACATGGATTTGTTACTCTGTAGACTTGATTCATTGGCACATATTTTAAGGTGCCAAACGTGTTTTAGGTAATGTCGATACGTCCGCACAGATACTGTACCGCTTTGCCTTTGATGCGCACCCGGTCGCCCTGCAAATCACATAGCAGATGCCCGCCTCGCCCGGAAATCTGCCGCGCCTGTAAATGCGTTTTGCCTAGAATATCCGACCATAAGGGTATCAGGGCACAGTGAATCGAACCGGTTACCGGATCTTCGGGAATACCATAGCTTGGTGCAAAATAGCGCGAAACGAAATCCACATCATCACCCGGCGCCGTCACCACCACACCATAGGGATGCAACTCCGCCAGCAAGGCCATATCCGGTTGCATCGCCGCCAGGGTAGACTGATCCGAAAACCGGAAATAGTAGTTGTGATCCTGCTCTGTTTTCATGGCCGCTTCAGGCACCAAGTCTCCTGTCACCGATCCCAGGGCCTCCGCCAAACGCTCTGGCGCCTCACAGGGTACGGGTGCATAAGCCGGGAAATCGAGCACCAGCAAATCGCCTTCCCTGCCTACACTAAGGATTCCGCTCAGCGTTTCAAATTGCAGCACTTCGGCTTCCGGTTCCAGATAGCGAAAGATGACATAGGCACTGGCAAGAGTGGCATGTCCGCAGAGTGGAACTTCGCATGATGGGGTGAACCAGCGTAAGCGATAATGTCCGTCTCCACCTCTAAAAAAGGCAGTTTCCGAAAGATTATTTTCGGATGCGATGGCCTGTAATATGGCATCATCGGGCCATTGATCCAGAGGTACTACCGCAGCAGGATTACCGGAAAACACAGCCTCGGAAAAGGCATCAATCTGATAGATATCCAATGTCAGGTTCACGGTTACTGGCCCTTGATCACGGCTTCCCGTTCGCGCGTATACTCATCATAGGAAGTGTCATATTGGGCCATACATTCCTCGTAAGCTTCCTGGGTTGTCAGCGTGTTGCACTGGTGTCGCTGACTTCCCTGCACGGCGTCATACCACTGCCGACTTGAGCACGCGGTCAGCACCAGGCATAAAAACAGAATCGGGTATTTCATGATTTTCGTTCTTCTGGCATTGTTATTGAACAACTGTCGAACACGCAGTATACCCAAACGAATGCTGCTCTGATCACCCTATTCTGAGATACATCGTCACGACAAAGGAACAGTCATGGAAAATACCATCACGCGCCAGAATAAAATCGATTACGTGGAATTCCCTTCCCGGGATCTGGAATCCAGCAAGCGCTTCTTCAGCCAGGTGTTTGGATGGGAGTTTGTGGACTACGGGCCCGACTATGTGGCCTTCACCAAGGCTGGACTTGAAGGCGGCTTCTATCGCGCCGAACTGGAGACTTCGACCCGACACGGCAGTGCTCTGGTGGTCATCTACAGCGACAATCTGCAGGCAACACAGAACGACATTGAAGCGGCGGGTGGCGAAATTGTAAAAGCCATATTCAGTTTTCCTGGAGGCCGACGCTTCCACTTTAGCGACCCCAACGGCAATGAATACGCCGTATGGTCGGACCAGTAAAAACATGTTGTTGCACACTCCCGGTACTCAGATCACCAGGCGACAAATAAGATGAATTTTTTTCATATTAAACCAAAGCAGCCGCTTGGTTTTGTGCGCTAAGCCACGACATCAAAACCGAGAGGCAGTAAGATAGCCTGAACATACGACCAGACATTGGACATTTATGAAGCACGCCCTTCTTTCCATCTTCGCGCTGTTGTTTCTTACCTACACTCTGTCCGCCGCCAGCCAGGCAACTGTGGGCCTGAAGGATAAAGACCTGCACCCCTTCCATGCCTGCGTTTGGGACCCGCTCGGTAAAGCTGGCCCGGCGCAGCAGATCCTGAAAGAAGCCAAGATTGTTGCCTACAGCTGGGGTATCGATCTGACCTACGATATCTATAGCGACGAACGTGTCGCCATTGAAGAGTTCAAGCTTGGACGTTGCGACGGCGTCAATATGCTGGGGTTCCGCGCCCGTGAATTCAACACCTTTACCGGTAGTCTCGGTGCCATCGGTGCGATACCCAGCTACGAGCATCTCGGTATTGTGATCAAAAGTATCAGCTCGGAAAAAGCCGCAAAACTCATGCGGGTTGGCGAGTATGAAATCATGGGAATCGGCCCTGCCGGCGCCATATTCATGTTCACCCGTGACCGCAGTATCATGTTACCGGAAGAGTTCGCCGGCAAGCGTATGGCCGTTTTGGATGATATTCCCGAGTCATCGTATTTGTCGAAGAAACACGGTATCACGCCTGTCAGCTCGACCATCTTCAACTCGATTCTGAAATTCAATAATGGCAGTGTGGATCTGACCGCTGCACCCGCCATCGTTTACGAACCCTTTGAAATGCACAAGGGTCTGGAACCGGATGGTGGTATTTACGCCGAGCCTTTCCTCTACATCACCATGCAGATGGTCGCACGCTGGGACAAGCTGCCCCCCGATATTCCACAAAAATCCCGCTCCTATACAGTGACCAAATACCCGGAATTCGTGAAATTTCTGAAGGACCCGGAAGCCACCATTCCAGAGCATTACTGGATCGATATACCCCAGCACCTCTATGACTACTGGGTGGAAGACTTCCGCCAAAGCCGCATGGAACTGGCAGATCTGGGTATCTATGATGCCCGAACACTGAAACTCATGCGCAAGGTGCGATGTAAACTGACTCCGGACGACGCCGAGTGCAGCGCCAATAGAAAGGAATAAACGCAAGCGTTTTTGACGTTCTATTGGTACTTGGGTTTCTCCCTGGTCTGAATGGGTCTCTCCTGCCATTAACGCAAATTTCTTTCCTTCCCTTTTGCACACGATCTGCTCTTTGCCGCATTTGCCTTGATACAAATTTCTTTCCTTCCCTTTTGCACTCGGAGTTTTTCTCCCTCCTTTGTCTAGATACAAAGGAGGCAAAAATCACGACGCCACTGTCTGGTTGCTTCGCAATACCTTCGTTCGCTTGCAATGAATGGCGGCTGTGGAAACTCGCCTGCGGCTCAAACACCCACAGCCTTTTTCCATTCAATGCTTTGCTCTCTCAGCCAGACAGAGGGTCGGAAAAGGGTGGGATCTCTAACTTAACTGGATGACGATGAAACGCTCGTGCAGGACATGACTTGATCAGATATCCCGCCCCTGTGAATGGCTGAGCGATGCAGGAAAAATCAGAGTCAAGCGCTGGAATGTTTGAGCCGCAGCCTTATATCCATTCAATGCTCCGCATGCTCAACGAGACAGATGGGCGGAAAAAGGTGGGGCCTCTAACTTAATTGGCTATCGATGTCACGCTCATGCAGGAGATGACCCGATTGGACACCTACCCCTGTGAATGGCTGAGCGATGCAGGAAAAATCAGGTTCAAGCGCTGGCATGTTTGAGCCAAAGGCGAGTTTGTCAGCGCGCTGATTTTACCGAGTCGCGAAGGCACCGCGAAGCGGCCATGAGCCGGGGGCGCGCTTTTCCGCTTCGCTTTTGCGCGCGCAAAAGGGAAGAAAAAAGCCCCCTCAGGCTTCCTGAAACAAAGTCTTGTCCTCGACTTCCGTATGCGGGTCCTGATGGATCAGAATATCCACATCTTCGAAAGCGTCCCGAAGGTCCTTATCCACTCTTTCGCTGAGCACGTGGGCTTCCTGCAAACTCATGCGTCCATCCATCACCAGATGCAACTGGATAATCTTGGTACGTCCAGACTGTCGCGTACGCACGCCGTGCACCTCAATAATTTCAGGATACATTTCCACGATTCTGAAGATTTGGGCCCTTTCTTCGTCTGGCAGTTCACGGTCCAGCAAGAGCTGGGCGGACTCATAGGCAATCTGTAACGCCGAATACAAAATATAAATTCCGATCAGCAAGGCGATCACCGGGTCTGAATACAGCCATCCCAGGTAATACAGGGCCAGGCCCAACAGAATACCCGAGTTGCTGATCAGGTCAGTGAAATAATGAAGGGAGTCTGCCTTGATAGCGACTGAACCCGTTTTCTTGACCACATAGCGCTGATAACTCACCAGCAAGGTGGTCGCCAGAATCGAAAACAGAATGATGTAGGTGCCCACCTCCACTTTCTCGATCAGCTCTGGATGAATAATGCGTTCGATAGAGTAGATAATCAGAAACAGTGCGGAACTGGCAATAAATGTCGATTGCCCCAGCCCAGCCAGAGCTTCAGCCTTACCATGGCCAAACCGGTGCTCGTCATCAGGCGGTTCCATGGCATAACGCACCGCCACCAGATTGATCATGGACGCCCCCAGATCCAGCAAGGAATCTACCAGTGACGCCAATATGCCCATGGAACCGGTGACAAACCAGCCATAAAGTTTGGCCGCCAATAAGGTGAATGCGACGAGCACGGATGCGCGGGTAGCGAGGATAATCAGTTTTTCAGACTTTGTTCTTTGTTTCATACTGCGGATTTAGTCATTCAGTGTTTTGTCGGTATCCAGAAGCTTAAGATACCACTCATCACAGGCATTGTGGCCACTATTTCCCAGTGGCTTATCGAGTCGTTCAAAACCGGTCTGGCGATAAAGCTTGCGCGCCTGATTCATCGTCGAAAGGGTTTCCAGATAACAATGGCGATACCCCATCTCCGCGGCACGAACAAGCAGGGCATGCAGCAGTTTGTAACCGACCTGTTTGCCGCGCATTGCCGGACGCAAATACATCTTCTGCAACTCACAACAGGATGACAGCTCACAGGCAAAGGGACCGATTCCGCCACCGCCCAGGACCTGACGATCCTGCTCCACCACCAGATAGGCGTAACCTTCCTTTCCATAAGCCCGGGTAAGATAATCCAGCTCCGGATCCTGCCAGGCAAAACCGGGTCGGTTCGCCCCAAACTCAGTGAGCACATCCCGCACAATTGCAGCCATCTCAGCATCGTCTGCGGGCTGAATAGGACGAATAGATATGGAAGAAGTGTCTGTCGTGATCAAAAAAACAGTCCTTATCTGAACCAAGAATCCCGTTATCGTCGCAATCGAAAACTGCGTCCGTTTGAAAGAATTGATATCACCCTCGCGTCTACAGTGGTGTCCTCAGCGAGGCTGACCTAATATTAGGTGATGTCGCTGTATCATAAAACCAATTCGCGAAAAACTCAGCTGAGATCACCAGACCATTTGACTCCCTATGACTTTGACCTCCCCACTTCCCACTGATCTTTACCACGCGGCCCAGGTTCGGGAAATGGACCGTATTGCCATTGAAGACATCGGTATTGATGGTTTTGAACTGATGCAACGAGCGGCGCGTTTTGCCCTGCGAAGCTTGCTCAAGCACTGGCCTGATACCAAACAACTCAGTATTTTTTGTGGCGGCGGTAACAACGGTGGCGATGGTTACGTGATGGCGAGCCTGGCCCTGAACAAGGGAATTAAGGTCAAGGTCTATACACTGTCACCACCGGAGAAACTGACAGGCGACGCCAAAAAAGCCTATCAGATGAGCCTGGAGGCTTCAGCTTCAATCCAAAGCTTTGATGCCGAGAGCCAGCTCGACCCGGAAACCAGGCATGTGATTGTCGATGCCATGTTGGGGACCGGTCTCAACAGTGATGTTCGTGGTGACTACAAATGCGCCATTAATCTCTGCAATAGCGCTTCCCTGCCGATCTTCGCTGTGGATATCCCGTCGGGATTGTCTGCGGATCAGGGCGTTCCGCTTGGAACAGCCATTCGCGCCGACTGCACCGCGACATTCATTGGTTTGAAACTGGGCCTGTTCACGGCAGAAGGTCGACATTATGCCGGTGATATCGTGTATGACGACCTGAATGTGCCAGCGGAGGTCTTTACACATTTTTCACCCCACGCACGCATTCTCGATTACCCGACACTGATCAGCAAAGTGCGCCCTCGATCGGCAACCACACATAAGGGGCACTGTGGACATGTGCTGGTTATTGGCGGTGACCACAGTTTTGGCGGCGCTGTCATTATGGCCGCTGAAGCGGCGGCACGCATGGGTGCCGGCTTAACAAGCGTCGCCACCCAACCGGAACACTGTGCAGCCTTGCTCGCTCGCTGCCCCGAAGTCATGGTGAAAGCTGTCAGCCACCTTAGTGAGCTGCATGGCTTGCTGGACAAAGCCGATGTGATAGTCGTGGGGCCTGGACTCGGACAATCGCCGTGGTCGGAACAGATGCTGAGTACAGCGCTACAAAAAGGCCTGCCCTGTGTGCTCGATGCCGATGCACTGAACCTCTTGGCCAAGCGCCCTGACTGGTTACCCGTGGACAGCTCCGCTCTGATCTATACCCCGCATCCGGGCGAAGCCGCTCGTCTACTGAAAATTTCCACGCAGGACGTTCAGCAGGACCGACTGCACGCAGTGGAAACACTGCAACAACGCTTGGGCGGATCCGTGCTGCTGAAAGGCAGCGGCAGCTTGCTGGCGCACCCTTCGGGCGACGTTTACCTGTGCGCCGACGGCAACCCCGGCATGGCCAGCGGCGGCATGGGCGATGTACTGAGTGGGATGATTGGCGGGCTGCTGGCTCAGGGCTTCACGCCCGAGCTATCACTGAATCTGGCAGTGGTTCTGCATGCCAAGGCAGCGGATGCATGCGCCGAACGACACGGTGAACGTGGAATTCTGGCCAGTGATCTGATTGACCAGGCACGCTTGTTATTGAATCAAAAGACTGGTGCAGGCAATTAACTGGAGGCTTGATCGACTGCATCCGACGTCTGACGTCGGATGCTTTGAGTCAAACACCTGGCCATTGCATCAGGACATTCCCTCTTCACGCAGCTTCGCGCGTATGTCCATCAAGACCTTGCCATAAGTATTCTCGCCGCGACGATCACGCCCACACCCCCAGAAATAATCGTACTGACTACTCTCAACAATTTTATGGTCTTCCGTATCCAGTAATCGTCGTGCAACATTCGGATACTGATGACATTTGGTATAGAGAGCCCGGGTCATGATCACACGACGCAGTTTGCGCCACTCGGGATTGATCTTTTTGAACCGTGTGCGGCCTAGCTTCTGAGCCTGCTTAGGCGTCTTAGCCTGCCGGATCTTCTCACAATAATCAGGCGCAGTTTCTGCGAACTTCATTGCCTGAAAATAATGCTCCACACTGGGCCACTCAGCTTTGTCTAACTTGAACGAATGCGCCGAATACGACGACAGCAACTCGTCAGGATCAGTACGGCGGATATACAGTGAATTTTCATCCTCTTCAGGAAAAAGCATGGTGACTCCGAGACATTGGCTACCCGCGATAAATCGTTCGGCAGGGAAAACAGGAATAATCCGGGAGATTATCACAGGCCTTAGACAGGCTGTCGATTCCCTCAGGAAAAACGTTTGAGAATATCGCGCACCGAGGCCTGATAGCCACTACCAAACAGGTTCAAATGATTCAGCAGAGGATAAAGGTTGTACAGGGGCAAGCGTTTTTCCCAACCACGCTCCAGGGGACGTTGTTCCTGATAAGCCTGGTAAAACCGCTCAGGAAAGCCACCGAACAATCGCGTCATGGCCAAATCAATTTCTGCCCAACCGAAGTAGACAGCGGGATCAATGAACACCGGCTTGCCTTCAGGTGAAACATGCACATTCCCGGACCACAAATCGCCATGCAGCAAGGATGCTGGCTGCTCGGGAATCAACCTTGGCAAACGTTCGCAGATGCGTTCGATGGCTTTCATATCCATTGCTTCAAGCTTGCCATTGTCCCAGGCCATACGTGCCTGAAACAGCAAACGACACTGAGCAAAAAAATGATGGCCATCCACATCCAGCGTATTGACCTGCCGCGTTTCGCCGCAGTAATTGTCGTTGATAAAGCCGAACTGATCGCGCTCGCAGGCGTGTAATAGTGCCAGCTGATGACCCAGTTCTTCCCAGAAGTGTGCTGCATGTGGCGCAGGCTGGATGAAATTCATGACAATAAAGCGGTCACCGTAAGCAATAACCTCGGGAACCTTGAGATTGCATGCCAGATGCAGATAGTCGAGCCCCTCGGCTTCGGCCTCATAGAAACGGGGCGGTGCGTGCTGACGGAACTTTACGAAAAGAGGCCCTTGCGGGGAGTCAATCCGCAGGGCTTCACTGATACAGCCGCCAGAAACATTCTGGCGGCTCTTGGATGAATCGATTCCATTCGTATTGAACCAGGCTTCAAGATCAGCCGGTATCATGCTCTTCCCTCTTTGCCGCTTTTTCGCAGGCTCGTTGTCTTGCCTTACTCATCGAGCTTAAGCACGATGAATGACGGATTCCCCTGTCTGACAATCAGCACAGGAACGGCTTTACCGGCAGGCAGCTCGTCCACGATGTCGGAAAATTCAGCAACATCTTCGAAGCTCTGATTATTCAGTTTGGCGATAATATCGCCCTGGCGGATACCGGCCCGGCGTGCCGCGCCATCACCCACCTGCACGACCTGAACGCCTGATTCCAGGTTCAGCTTCTTGAGCGCCTCATCATTGACATCCTGCACTTTCAGCCCAAGACGATTCATCTTTTCAGTACTGCCTCGAGGTGTCACCGAAGCCATCTGTTCTTCAGCAGGCAGCTCACCGATTTTAACGGTAATCTCTTCCTTGTCACCATCGCGAATCACTAAAAGCTTGGCCTTGTTGCCCACTTTGGTTCGACCCACCAGATGAGGCAACTCTGACGACAGGTCAATTTCCTCACCCTCGTATTCAACAATGACGTCACCGGGCCGCAAACCGGCTTCCTCCGCCGGTGAGTCCTCGATAACCTGAGCTACCAGTGCGCCGTATGGACGCTTCAGGCCAAAGGACTCCGCGAGATCCTTGTTCACTTCCTGAATCAGCACGCCCAGCCAGCCGCGAGATACATAACCCTGGCCTTTCAACTGGTCCACCACCTCCATTGCCACATCCATGGGAATGGCAAAGGATACGCCCATGAATCCACCGGAACGGGTATAAATTTGCGAGTTAATGCCAACAACTTCACCGTCCAGATTGAACAGGGGGCCACCCGAGTTACCGGGATTAATAGCTACGTCGGTCTGAATAAAAGGCACATAGTTTTCATTGGGCAGGCTTCGTCCCTTGGCGCTGACAATGCCTGCTGTTACGGTGTAGTCAAAGCCGAAGGGCGATCCAATGGCAAACACCCACTCGCCTACTTTCAAGTCACGGGATTTACCCAATTTGGCAACGGGCAAATCTTCGGCTTCCACTTTCAGAACGGCCAGGTCCGAACGCTGATCTGCACCAATCAATTCGGCTTTGAGTTCCCGACGATCGCTGAAGCGGACATAAATTTCATCGGCATCGGCCACCACGTGGTTATTAGTCAGGATGATCCCATCATCGCTGACGATAAAACCGGAACCCATGGATTGCCGGCGTTCCTTGCCTCCGCGGTCCTCAAAGGGTGCGCCAAAGAAATGTCGGAAAAATTCGGGGATCTGTTCCAGGTCTCCGTGAAACTGCAGCGGGGATTGCTGTCCGCCGTGGCTTACCGTACTAATATTCACCACAACAGGCGAGTGGTCTTCAACCAGCTCGGTAAAATCAGGCAAATCTGCCGCCTGCGCATGAAGTGCAAACACACTCATCAAGGCCAGCATGAATCCAGCAAATTGCGATGCCAAAACCTTCATAACTACTCCTCTCGGGATCTATCCCATTCTTGAATTGAGAACCTTCGATGACTGCCAAAAGGACAATCGGCGCGATTCAAATTGCTGCGTTCGAAATCTTGAATCAAGCCCCTGCGGCCAAACTTGGGCGCAAGAAGCGGTAGAATTATATGGGTGATGCGATAAGCCTTTTCAACTTACGGTTCTGTAAGGGCTGCGGACTACAATGAAAATCAAAAATTACTACGCCTGAGGAAGGCGAGAAAAGATCATATCAGTCAGCTCTACAAGCCATATTCGTCTGGGAAGGTAGCGCGAGTCGAATCAGGCGCGGGGTAAAGCGGGGATCACTGTTGCGGGCACCGGCATAGCGACGGGCGATAAAAAAACCCGCAAACAAACCGATGGCCCCTACCACCACGCTCATGGCTTCAGACAGTTCGAAAAACTCTCCGAGCAACGAGGCTGAGAGCAACATGCAAAGAAGTGGAAACAGATACATCATCAGCGCGGCGCTGAGCAAGCCTTCTTCCGGAATCCCGACAATGACCACATCACCGGTTTTGCAGGGCACATCATTATTGACCGAAAACTCCAGGCTCTTGTCACCGCCGAGTTTCTCCAGCGCATGCTGACCACATCCGTTTTTGAGCTGACAGCCGTTACATGCACTCTGACGCTGGGTTCTGACACGTACCCGCTCGGCATTCGCACCCTCAAAGCCCAGAACCAATGCGCGTTCTTCAATCATGGTTGCATCTCAGGCTGAATGGATTCAGCAATCATCATCGCCGTCATCGCCGGAATCTCACCCATCACGGTAACACCGTACTGGTGGACACCCGACTGAAGGCTGTGGGAATACGCAACGGTAGCACCTACCATGGAAGCCCCATCCGGCATTCGTTCCTCATCCGCCGCTTCAACAAAAATACTGTAGGTCGCCAAACCGTCACTGTAGAGCATAATATTCGGAGCCTTGCGCATGCCCTTGAAACCGGGAGGAATCCAGCTGGCATTCCATTGCATGGCCTCAGGCCAATCCTGATCCTTGCGTACAGGAGGAATCCACTCATGCTCCACGAGTTCACCAGCATTCATTGGTGCCAGAGCGCTGTCTGGAATCTGTTTCGGAAATGCGATTTGAGTGAATTGAAAACGTTCCAGTTCTTTGCCTTCGGCATTGAGGATCGAAGACTTCAGCAGTAAGGCCGTCTCCTGATCCAGCCAGAGAGCATAGCTGTAACGGTGCTTGTCTCTCGCGGCAATTCGCAGTTTGATAGCGGACCGTTCGATGAGCCGTTCCGCTCCAGCGGTCTCAAGTTCGTAGAACTCATGACCGGGCATAAAATCAGACAGGGCTTCGACCAGACGATTGCCAAAGTTATTCTTCTCGAGCTGAACCACACGATTGTCCGGGAACACGCAAATCACATCCGCACCATGACGGATGATTTCACCCATTTCCCCATCCAGTTGACGCAGTCGCTCTTCCACCAGACCATTCTGATAGCGATGTACAACCTGGACCGTACTGCTCATTTCACCGCGGCTGAACATAAACACGCCCTGGTAGTTTTCCTGTTTTGAGGCCTGCTGCATGGCCTGCAACCACTCATAGGCAGTGCGCTCCTGCGCCCAGCACAAAGACACCAGCAGCAAGCCGCCAAGCACTTTACACAGTCGTCCGATCAAGCGCCGAACAGATGGATGAAATCTATTGAACAGGTACGTCAAAGAGGCTATCACTTTCATGAAAGGTTCTAAATGCCCACCGAATTCACACTGGCCACCCGCGCGAGCGGCAGTCCCGCTGGCGCAATGCCGCCAACCGTTTGTTCAGCATGGCGCAGTAAATATTCATTGAAGCGTTTGGCATGAGCTTCACTGAACTGTTCGATAATCTTTGGTTGCCGTTGCGCCACGTCCAATTGCGCTGCGCTGTCTGGCTGGCTTTGCTGGGCCAGAGGCAGCTCCAGTGCTGCGTTCTCACTGGAGACATTCTGCCAAACAAATACCAACGCAAACAACGCGCTGGCAGCGACAGTGAGCAAACCTGCCAGTCTGCCACGACGACTACGACTATCAAGGGTGTCGTTCAATGCTGTCACGGGTGCTTCATCGGTCGAACCTTGGGTCTCTTCCCGGGCAATCATTTCTGCGACACCCGCGCGAATATCAATCTGCTGCTCAGCGCTGTGATGCAGGCTGGTGGCTTCTTCTCGCATAAGATCCCGCACATGATGATAGCGCTGCCAGGTATCACGCAGCTCATCGGGATCCACATGAGATAACACCCGCTGCAGTTCCAGCTCATTGGCTTCATCGTCCATCAATGCAGAAATGGATTCTTTCAGTCTGTCGTCCATTTCAAAGACTCCTTTGAGAGTAAGTACTCAAACGTTGATTATGGATTATCATCACTACGAACCCGACATCAAAGGTCTGATTGCCGTGTCCACCGCCTCCCGCGCGCGAAAAATACGCGAGCGCACCGTGCCCACCGGGCACTCCATCACGGCAGCGATCTCTTCATAACTCAGGCCATCAAACTCGCGCAAGGTCAGCGCGACGCGTAAATCTTCAGGTAAATCGGCAATGGCCTGATTCACCACCTGCTCCAGCTGTTGCCGGTTAAGATTGTGCTCCGGTGACGCCAGATCTCTGAGCTGACTGCCACCTGGAAGATGCTCGGCTTCTTCGACTTCAATATCTGCCGCCTGGGGACGCCGCCCTTTGGCTGCAAGGAAATTCTTCGCACAATTGATCGCAATGCGATAAATCCAGGTATAGAAAGCGCTGTCACCGCGAAAACTGCCGATGGCTCGGTAGGCTTTGATAAATGCTTCCTGGGCCACGTCAGCAATATCCTGACGATCACTGACATAACGTGAAATAATCGACGCAATCTTGCCCTGATATTTGATCACCAGCAGGTCAAAAGCCTGCTTGTCGCCCTTTTGCACGCGCGCAACCAGTTTGCGATCCACATTGGGATCCACTTCGGCAGCAGAGCTGGGTAAGCTTGGCGGTGTCGCGTGCATGCGTGTCGGTTTTGAAACGGAGCGATAAAGGCGCACATTATCCCCTACTCGCCCTTGAATTGAAACGCCTGCGGAGGCGCCGTTCGAGGCTGCGGCGGAGCGGGACTGTGCCATGTTTGCCTCCGCCGGTTGCGAGGACATGTTCGATGGGCCTGTTGAATCAGCTTGCAAGGCTGGCATGGTCTTTATTCCTGATAATGGATCGATGCTGCTAAAGACCTCTGATTTGCAATTTAGTTCATTCAGTTAATAATACCGGGCACAACTTGGCTGAAGGCGACGAATCTCCCCGACAGAGCCACCATTTGCCACGAACAGGCCTTGCATGACCACAGCTTTTTCTTACGACGTACTCATTATTGGCAGCGGCGCTGCCGGCCTCACCACAGCACTGACGCTCGATCCAACCTTGTCGGTCGCAGTGCTGTCCAAGTCCTCCATGTCCAGCGGCTCCACGCCCTGGGCCCAAGGCGGTATTGCAGCCGTACTGAGTGAAAAGGACGATGAAGACAGCCACATTCGCGACACGCTCAACGCCGGGGCTGGCCTGTGTCACGAAGAAGCGGTTCGACACACAGTCAACAATGGTCGTGGCAGTATTGAATGGCTGATTCAACAAGGCGTCGACTTCACCCGCAAATCCGACGCCGGCGAAGGCGACTCGGCGACATCCGTCACCTCATATCATCTGACCAAAGAAGGCGGGCATAGCCACCGCCGTGTGGTACATGCCGATGATGCAACCGGCATGGCTATTTCCCAAGCTTTGTGTGAGCGGGTCAAGGAAGCGGGCAATATCGACATCTTTGAACATCGGGTCGCAGTAGACCTGATCACCCATAAGAAGCTGCTCCTCCCCGGAAATCGCTGCGTCGGTGCCTATGTCCTGAATCGACAGGACAATCACGTGGAACTGTTTCGCGCCCGTTTTGTGGTACTGGCTACCGGCGGCGCCAGCAAGGCCTATCTGTACACCAGCAACCCGGATGGTGCCAGCGGTGACGGTATTGCGATTGCGTGGCGTAGTGGCTGCCGCGTCGCCAACATGGAATTCAATCAGTTCCATCCCACCTGCCTGTATCATCCGCAGGCCAAATCGTTCCTGATAACGGAAGCAGTACGTGGCGAGGGCGGACGCTTATTGCTACCTAACGGCAAACGCTTTATGCATCGTTTTGACAAACGTGAAGAACTGGCACCACGGGATATCGTGGCGCGCGCCATTGACCACGAAATGAAGCGACTGGGCGCGGACCACCTGTTTCTCGACATCAGTCACCAGCCAGCCGACTTTATTCGCTCCCATTTTCCCACCATCCACGAAACATGTCTGAACTTTGGTATCGATATGACGCGGGAACCTATCCCCATCGTTCCGGCAGCTCACTATACCTGTGGCGGTATCATGGTGGATCACCGCAGTCGAACCGATGTTAACCAGCTCTATGCGGTTGGCGAAACCTCATTTACCGGACTTCATGGCGCCAATCGCATGGCCAGCAATTCCCTGCTGGAATGCATTGTTTACGGTCAGAGCGCCGCCCGGGACATCAATCAGAAATTCGACAGTATCCCCGAACCTCCTGACGCTCCCCACTGGGACGAATCTCAGGTAACAAATTCAGACGAAGACGTGGTGATTTCCCACAACTGGGATGAGCTGAGACGCTTCATGTGGGATTACGTTGGCATTGTGCGTACCGACAAACGCCTGCAACGAGCCAAGCACCGGGTTGACCTGCTGCACCAGGAAATCCTCGACTATTACAGCAATTACAGCGTTACCAATGATTTGCTGGAATTGCGAAACCTGGTAACCGTGGCAGATCTTATCATCTGCTCTGCGATTCAACGCAAGGAAAGTCGCGGTTTACACTACACACTGGACTATCCTGAAACCATGGCAGTCGCCAAGGATACGATCCTCACCCCTACCAACTACTCGACCCGCGACTGGTAGGCATTTCCGCAGACAGCAGGCTTCTGGTTTAGCTGAGCCAATGACGCAGCATGGCCTTGAGTTTTTCCCGCCTGACAGGCTTGCTGATGTAATCGTCCATACCTGCTTCGATACAGGCGTCCAGATCCCCGGACATAGCATTGGCCGTCACCGCGATAATCACTGGTCCGCGCCCATTCAAGCGCTTGCGAATTTCGCGCGACGCCTCAAGACCGTCTAATCTGGGCATCTGCCAATCCATCAGAATCAGATCATAGTGCTGACGGCAGGCTGCCTCCACCGCCTCGAAGCCATCGCTGGCCACATCTGCATCCAGACCAAGGTTTTGCAACAAGAGGAGAATCACTTGCTGGTTGATCTGGTTATCTTCCGCAACCAGGATCTTGCACTGTCTCAGATCCTCAAGATCCTGACCTTGCTGATCATGTTTATCGTGCTCGACAAGCTCACGCACCGGCTGCAAGATCGATGTCGGTAGCGCTGACTCATCTAACAACAGGCGACGCAATTCATCGAATTTAAGCGGTGCCAGCACTCGCGAAATCGACACCGGACCGTTTGGAGATCGCCAGGCTGACTCCCTGCCCAGCTTGCCGCTGGCATCGGCCTGACAAAGTACCAGAGCCTTGAGTTCTTCATCCTTGTCCAGCACTCTTGCGAATTCCGAATTCAATTCCGCCGACATGTTCGCCAAGCGATCCAGCATCCGCTCATCACAGAAAAAGCTCGTGATGTGCTCCGAAGCATAGTTTTCCCGAAGCTGGAAATAGGCCTTCTGCCAACTCTGCAGGTTGGTCACTACCTGACAATGCCAGCCCAGCGCGCGACCATAGTTACTGACAATGGAGGTCTGCAAGGCACTCTCACCGAGAATCAACAGCGCTGACACCGGCGCTGCCTCGGTCTGTTCATCACTTGCCTCAGACAGATGATCATCAAGTGCAGCAAATTTAAGCTGGATATGAAATCGGGTGCCGCGCCCTTCTTCGCTGTCAAAATCGATCTGTCCACCCATCAATTCCACGAGGTGTTTGGAGATAGCAAGGCCCAAACCCGTTCCACCAAATTTGCGCGTGGTTGAAGAATCCCCCTGAATAAAGGGATTGAAGATGTGGGCCTTGGCTTCTTCTGAAATGCCGATACCGGTGTCATTGACCTGAATGCTGAGCGTGGTGTGGGTGGCATCGCGATCCACCTCTTCTACCCAAAGTTGCACGTAGCCGGTCGAAGTGAACTTCACCGCATTGCTTGCCAGATTTAACAGGACCTGTCGCAAACGGCCGGCATCGCCAATGAGTTTGCGCTTCACCGCAGGATCCAGGTAATAGATAAAATCCAGCTTCTTTTCAGCCGCCTGAAAGGCAATCAGCTCGGCGCAGTCATCCAGACTGGTGCGTAAATCAAAGGGTATATATTCCAGATCAAGCTGATTAGCTTCGATTTTGGAAAAATCCATGATGTCGTTGATCAGCGACAGCAGGGCCTGAGCAGAACTGCTGATTGTATGCAGATAATTGCTTTGCTCGGGTTTGAGTTCGGTACGTTCGAGAATTTCTGCCATACCCAGAACCGCATTCATGGGTGTGCGAATTTCATGGCTCATGGAAGCCAGAAATATATTCTTGCTGCGATTGGCCTGCTCAGCTTCCTGGCGGGCATCTTCCAGTTCGCGATTTCTGGACTGCAGCGTATCCAGCGCTTCGGCCAGCTGGCTACTACGAATATTGAACCAATTGGCAAGCTGGGCCAGTTCATCAGAGTAATTGGTATCGAGTTTGGTGCGGTAGTCCTGGCGGCTCACCAGTCGGCGCACCTGACTGGTCAGTCGACTAATGGGCATCAGAAACGCAGTATTGAAAAACAGCGCAAACAGAATCGACACCAGTGTGATCAGCACCAGTAACAAGCCGATCATCCGTCGGGTCATCTGGCTCAATGCCGACTCCGCATAACGCGCGGGCATAGCAATCACCACGCGCCAGCCGGTATCGGGCATGGCAATAACATTGAACAAAGACGGCTCACTCAACAGTGGATCTTCTTCAACACTGAGCTGCGCAGGCTGGGTTTCGAGATGCTTGCGACCCCGCAGGTTCGCGGCAATGGTGGTCGCCTCAGCCAACTCGATCTGATAGGAATCCTGCGCAATCGCCCTTGCCAGCGAGATCATGCCCTCTGAGCCAACATTCTGCACCCGATGAACCGCCCGCTGATTCATGCGCTGCAGCACACCAAGCAAACCTTCAAAGCCCGCATAATACTGGGACAGTTCGGTCATCGTCGGAAATGCGCTGCGATCATGGCTGACCAGCGCCCGAAAAGTTTCGCCCGAATCATCCACCGACGGAAAGGAAATCAATCGCTGGTTGCGATCCAGCGCAAAGGCATAGCCGCCAATCACGCGCGCCTGATCCCGCATGAATTCAGACAGCCCCTCAAGTCGCAGGTCGATGGTTGCCACACCGCGGAAAAAGCCGTCTTCCCACATGGGAACGGTGCAGGTTACCATGGGCTCCATGGAATATGGGTCCATATAGGATTTGGACCAGTAGACTTCGCCCTCCTGCAGATAGCGCGCCGGTACATACCACTCCTCCTGATGGTAGCCTTGCCCCTCCGGATCATTGTAATCGTCATAGTAAGCCAACTCCCCGGCTGCATTTCGCCCCCAGAAAAATGAGCGCCGCATGACGCCCTCTTCAAAGGCCTCCGGTTCCGGCCAGATGCCGCCCCCGGCAATCAGCTTTTCCATTCCCGCCTGAGCCATCATGTGGGGTATCAAACGATGAAACTCAGCCTCGTCTTTGGGAAGCTTGACCGCGAGATTGGCCAGCGAGGTCGTCAGGGACTCGGCAAAGGCCAGGCGTTCTCGTAGTTTGAGAATAATGGATTGGCCAATTTCATTGTTGAGTTTTCGGGTTTGTTCCCCGATGACTTCCCGGCCACGACTCTCCGCCACGTAGTAACTGGCAAAGATCACCAGTACCAGAAAGAGCATCAGGCCAACCCCCATCTTGAACGAAAAGCGCGACCACAAGGTGCCGGGTTTTACCAGTTCATGAGGTGTTTGTTGCTGATGATTCGACATACGAATCCCTGTACGTAGAGAAAATTCCAACGGACGGCCCACTCGCTGCCGCCCTTCTCAAATTATAGGAGTGCTTTACGTAAATAAAAGTAAATCCCCAACACGCTTCTCAGTTCCGTCTCTATACTAAATGATAGCTTTAGTGACTTTGCTAAATGTCGATTACGGAGTGAACACTTTGGGTCCAGCGTCAGAACACGTTCTCCTTGCCAAACAACCCATTTACAATAAAGATCGATCCCTCTACGGCTATGAGCTGCTGTTTCGTCGTCCGCTGAACTTGAGTGCAGTAGATGTTGGCGAAGACATTGCCACCAGCGAAGTATTGGTAAACTACAGCACCAGCATCAGCCAGGAAATCGACAAGCAAGGACACCCGCTGTTTATCAACGTATCCGAAAGCTTCCTGCTGTCTGAAGCCTTTCTGCCCATTGACCATTCCTACGTGGTGATTGAACTGCTGGAGCGTATCCAGATGAGTGACGCCCTGGTTGCAGCTGTGCATGCCTGGCATGAACGCGGTTACCGCTTCGCTCTGGACGACTACGATTTTTCTCCCCAATGGGATCCCTTACTGCCTTATGTCAGTTATTTGAAGGTGGATATTCTCGATACAGATCTGACAACCCTGCCGGAGCACAAACAACGTCTGGACGGCATAGGTGATTTTCAATGGGTCGCCGAGCGCATTGAAGACGAGGAAACCCTGAATCACTGCCTCGACCTGGGTTTTGATCTATTTCAGGGTTACGTGCTGGCACGGCCAAAAGAAATTCTTGGCAACACCATTCGTGCTTCCTCAGTGGTCACAGCAGAAATTATCCAGAAGGCGGATCAGCCCGATGTGTCCATTGACGAAATAGCAGATCTGGTTAGTCGTGACCCGCGCCTGACCATGCAATTGCTGAAGCTGATCAACAGCTCACTGTTTTCACTGCCCCGCGAAATCAGCTCCCTGCAACAGGCCATCACCTTTCTCGGTCTCAACACGCTGAAGCAGTGGGCAATGATGATTGCATTCGTAGCTGAGTCCTCCGCCCCCATTGAGTGCAGTCGTATCATTCTCACCCGGGCCAAATGCTGTGAGCAGTACTTCAACAGCTCAAAGGAATATGCGGGACAGGCCTCCACTGCCTTTCTGGCAGGCCTGATCTCAGGCGTCGACGTGTTGTTACAAGTGGAACCCAGAACCTTTATCGAAACCATGCAGTTCAGTGACCAGATCCGGCAAGCGGTGCTGAATCACCAGGGTACTATCGGCGAAGTCATCGAAGCTGTCAGGAACATCGAATTTTGCCTGACCCAGGGTGCTGAACCCCTGGCTCAGTTGAATCCGGTGTTACTGGGCCATTTTGCGCAGGCACAACGTTGGGCCGGTGAAGTAGTCGACATGCTAAAAAATACATAGGGGCCTGCCATAAATACCATGATTCAAACGGACCATCGCGGCTTCCCGGACAAGTCCATTACCAAAGATCAGTGGCGCGAAGAACAGATTGTTGCCGTGCTTTACCGCAATGCGCGGGGTGCCATGACCGGCAGCATGATCGGCATCGCGCTGCTCGCCTACGTGCTTTCAACGGTCTATCCGGGATTCGGTATTTTTATCTGGTTCCTCGTTGGCGAGGCCCTCAATCTCGCCCGCTGGCTCGTGCATCGCCGCTACATGGTCTCGCCAAAGCGCTACTCTCCCCGAACCTGGATGGAAATCCATCGCTGGTTCACGCTGGCTTCCGGCTGTATGTATGGCCTGCTTGCCGTGTTTTTCTTCAGCTCGACCGAACCCTTGTATCAGGCACTGGTAACCTTTCTTGTGGGAGGTATGGGTGCAGCAGCGGTCGGCACCCATGGTGCCGATCGTATCACCTATCATCTGTTCCTGTTTCCGAGCTTGATCCCCTTGTTGGGTCGGGCCATTCTCGAAGGCACTGAGGTTCACACCACGCTCGCGATCATGTTGCTTTTGCTCGGGGCTGTCATGCTTCGCTCCGCCAAACAGACTCGCGAGATTCTGTTGGAAAACATCGATATGAGCTATTCCCTGCACTATCGCGCCACCCACGACGGCCTGGTGGGTTTATTGAACCGGGATGAATTTCACAACCTGTTCCAACGGGAGATCGCCGCCGCACCCAAATCGAATACCCTGACGGCGATGATGTTCATCGACCTCGATAACTTCAAAACGCTCAACGATACCTATGGCCACAAGGCCGGTGACGAAGCGCTGGTGGAAATTGGCGACATTATCCGCCACTCCATTCGACGTTCCGATATTGCGGCGCGCTTTGGCGGTGATGAGTTCATGATTCTGGTGCAATCTGAACAGCTGGAAGATATTCGTAAAATTGCCGAAAAAATCCTCACCCGGCTCGACGAGTTTCAGCAGCAATCAGACCGCCCCCAGGCACCGCTCGGTGCCAGTATCGGCATCTGCTATGGCTATAACGGCAATCTCGAATTTGAGACCATGCTGCAAACAGCTGACAAAGCCTGCTATGAAGCCAAACGCGCTGGCAAAGGCCAGATTGTGATGACGGAGTTGAGTTAAGAGCTGTTTCGATTCTCATCCCGAAAAAGATATATCCTTACCAAGGTTTTTCTTCACCAAAAACCGTTCTTCCCTAAAGTTAATTGGGCAGTGCTCCTAAACTATTTAAACAGCCTGGTTCGAATCTAAGGCCATATTTTCCGAAGTAAAGACTTGGCTTCGTAGCTGCCATTGTTCGCTGCCTTACTTAACCAGTAATGTGCGCCATTCGGTTCATTGAGTACGCTGTAGAGGGAACCAAGCCTGTATTGCGCGTCGACTACGCCGCGCCCAGCCGCACGTTGTAACCAATATAGCGCCTGGTCGTATTTTTTCTGCAGGACATAGTAATGGCCCAATATGTATTCCGCATCGCCGTACCCCTGCTCAGCCGACTTCGTATACCATTTGATCGCTAGATCTATGTCTTTTCCAACACCTTTACCTTGAAAGTACATTGTTCCCAAAAATTTTTGTCCTTCCGGGCTATTTGCCTCTGCGGCTGCTCTGTACCATTTGACAGCTTCGTTGAAATCCTGCTGGATACCTTTGCCGAATTCATACAAATTTCCCAATGCCAAATAGGCGCGGACCGACTCCTGTTGAGCTGAACGCTGAATCCACATTAGGCCTGCTTCATTGCTCTGATTAACACCAAGCCCCTGTAAATAAAGCAAGCCCAGATTTAGCTGAGCATTAGAATTTCCCTGTTGTGCTGCCTTGAAATACAGCTTGGCTGCACGTTTTACGTTTCTTTGAACGCCAATTCCTTGTTGATAATAGGTCGCCAAGTCGTTGAGAGCTAAAGTGTGATTCTGTTCTGAAGACTTTTGGTAATAGTCAGCCGACTTTTCTATATTTTGATCTACACCTTTTCCAAGCTTGTAGCACACGCCCATATAATATTGAGCTTGAGCGTTGCCTTGGATCGCTGACCTTCGAAACCAATCAACGGCCTCCTTATAGTTCTGGTCAATTCCCGTTCCGCTGTAATACATCCAGCCCAACGAAAATTGAGCGTCCTCAAAACCCTGCTCCGCCGACAGCCGAAACCACTTCTCAGCCTCCTCTACGTCTAAGGGTAATTTGCGACCGGTCAGGTAGGCCTCACCCAAGTTAAATTGAGAAATCCTATCTCCTTCCATTGCAGTTTGTTTTAACAGTTCTAGGTCATCTTTAACTGGCAGAGCTGTACATGCCGTCAGGGTAACCATTAGTGAGATGACACAAGATAACAGTGCAATCCTCATTAAACTTCCTTAGCAAGATTTGAAAACATGGTTTGCAGATGACAACCACAAACAAAAACCGCGTAACCTGTTCAAGACCTTCAATGCTTACAAAGAGTGTCTGATACCGGGTTCTTTAAAGATAGAGATGTAGGGGTCAGATCAAAAATACGCTCCCCGCCACATTGGTCTTGAGGAAACAGAGAAAAAAGATATCCATTGGCTTAGGCGCAGCTCTACTGGAAAATTAACCCTTGATTTGGGGCATTGTTTGGACAGAATATTTCGCGTTATTCAATAGCCTGAAGTTTCCTAGTCGCTACCAAAATATCGTTTGCATAAATCTCAACTCGCCATACTCCTTGTTTATCTATCTCAGGATGCGGGCCATAATTGCTTTGATAATAATAAACTGGTCGATCGGGGAGAATACGTCCCCCCATTGAAAACGCTAAATTACCGTCGCCGTCATACATTTTGCATAAGTAATTGATTAGTTTTCCTTCGAGATTACGCCACTTTGTTATTGCGTAGAGCGTGTCACTTCCAATTTTAAACACTGATGGTTGATTATCAGCAGAGAAGGTTCTGTGATTAGTTGAGAATATGATTTCCGGCTTAAAAGCTTCTAAGTTGTCTTTTACCTGTGACCCCAAATTGACGCATCCAGAAAACAGAGTTGCCATCAACAGGCATAATATTGTTCGCAAAAGGTAACTCCCATAATGAGATTGTGTAAAAACGTATTTCGAAATCAAGGTAGACATTATTTAAAAGGAGACGCCTATTTTTTTACAAGCTGGTCTGTGTTCTCAGGACACGACTCTACCAAGTTTTCTCAGATAATCACAACGAGCTTATGATTGTCGGGATGCCCGTTTGGACAAGATGCTTTGGTTGACCTCATATTGCGGCAATTCCCAGAACTTCCCTCAACACATACCCCACTAAAAAAGCCAAGGCCGCGGCCGTACCTCCCGTTAACAGGGTGCCCAACCCGGATCGAATCATCGGTTTGTAGAATATCCGGCTTTTCATGACGCCAATAGAAAAAAACATGAAGGCTGCGAGCACGGCGCTCAGGATGAACTGCGAGTATTTTTCCAGTCCCGGCAATATAAAAGGTATCAAGGGAATGGAACCAACCGCGACGAACGACAGAAAGGTTGCAATGGCGGCCTTCACCGGATTTTTACTTGTTTTTTGTACGCCATGCTCCTCTGTCAGCATGGTTTCAATCCATAAATTCTCATCCGCACTTATGGTATTCACAATCTCTTCAAGTACTTCTCCTGAAAAACCTTTATTCATGAATATCTGACGAATCTCTTCCCGTTCTCCTGATGGAATCCTATCGATATGTTCTTTTTCAGAGTCTCGAATAGTTTGTATAAACTCCCTGTCCGTCTTGATGGATTCATAATTACTGACGCCCATGCTAAATCCATCGGCGATGAGATTTGCAAAACCTAAGACCAACGCGACCGAGGGGGATAAGCCCGCGCCAACAACGCCAGAGACCACAGCGAAGGTGGTGACACACCCGTCTATGCCGCCAAGCACCGCATCGGAGACCACGTTCTCCTTAGCCGGTCGCTTCAGCTTTTCGCTTATTACTTCCGGACGATGTTGTTCGGCAAGCACACTGTCGTTTTCAGCGTTCTTCATAGGATGAACCATTTCCCCTTAAGTAGCATTCTTATTATTCCCTTATCTTAAATTGATTGTTTATACGTGAATCGCCACGGGTTTCCCGAGCAACTACACGCCACACAAACTAAGCCATCCCACAATAATTCGGCAGGGCTTGTAGCCTCTGAATCCAGGCCTGAATCGCGGGGTATTTATCAAGGTCAAAACCACCTTCGTCAGCAACGTGCGTATAGCCATAAAGACTGATATCTGCCGTAGTCGGTGATTCACCCACCAGAAATGGTGTTATAGAAAGTTGCTGCTCCATCACGGCCAAAGCCTTATGGCCACCCGCCTGCTTGGCCTCATACTCGGCTTTTCGTTCGTCCGGCAGACCCAAGTATTTAGCAATAAAACGTGCGACCGCTATATAGGGCTCATGACTGTATTGCTCAAAAAACTGCCACTGCTGCACTTTCGCCAATGTGAATGGATCGCTTGGCAACATATCGCTGCCGACTGCCAGATAATTCAGGATCGCATTGGATTCCCACAAACAGCGCCCATCGTCCAGTTCAAGCAAGGGAATCTTGCCATTTGGATTTTTGGCACGAAACATTTCTGTGGCCGTATCTCCCGCCAGGATATCCATGGCAATCCACTCGTGAGGAATCTCGAGTAAGGCGCACAGGAGCTTGATTTTGTAACAGTTACCGGACTGAGTATCTCCATATAGCTTCATCGTATGTCCTTCTTCCTTCAGTTCACGAATGATTTACCACATCAGATCATCCGGGATGGGGTAGTCCGCATAGGGATCGTCTTCGTCTGGCGCAGTGTCGACATTTTCGGCAGGAATAATAACGCGCTCTTCATCCCGTTCCGCGATTTTGTCACCGATCACCCGCGGGACGATTTCATATCCACTTTCGGTTTTGACAATGACCACGCGACCACGCGCTAGCTGGTCCTGTAAGGCCGCATTCACATAAATCTTCTGAATTTTGCTGCCATCGGCAAACTGGTAACCCAGTTCGCCATCGCGCTCAATGCGATGCTGCTCAATCACCTGTTTGATCTGTGCCTGAATTTCCCGCTCACGCAGTTTTTCCTGACGCTCCTGGTTCAGCTGGCGATCCCGTTCCTGCTTTTCCCTACGCTCCTGCTCGATGCGGACTTTACCCTCATCAACCTGCGCCTGGCCCTTGGGCTGCTGCTTTTTCTGCTTACGCTGCTCCTGCTTGATCGCTTTCGCTTTTTTCTTATCGACCAGTCCCGCTCCGAGCAGCTGTTCCTGAAGTGATTTCGCCATCATGAATTCCACACACCAATAAAAACAAGCGCCAAAAATAACGTGAGCGGGTGAGTGACGCAAGACTCCATTTTTGACAGGGCAAGAAACGAGAAAGGGGAGTCAGGCTTGACTCTGACTCCCCTTCCGAAGATCTGCGCTTTTTCAACGCAATGCTTGCATGACTGCTACATGGCAGCTTTCTTGGCCGCAGCAATCCAGCTGTCAAAGAGCTCGCGATTGGCTTTGATCCAGTTCTTGGCATGTTGCTTGATCTGGCCTTGAGAATCTTCGCCATCTGCAATCAGCATATTCTGGGCACTGACGTCGTTGATGGGCAGCTTGGCCACTTCAAACAGTTTGGCCGCCGCAGGATTCTTCATAGCGAACTGCTTGTTAGCGACAACACGCTCACTATTGATGTCAAAGCCGTAGTTCTTGCCATTAGGCAGTTTGGTGTCGGTACCATTCGGGTTGGATGAGAACGGCACTTCCAGCCATACCACATCTTTACCCGGTACCAGTTTTCCGGATACCCAGTAAGGCGTCCAGGTGTAGTAAAAGACAGATTCACCGTCGTTATAGCGCGCGATGGTGTCGGAGATGATCGCGGCATACTGACCCTGTTTATGGGTAATGCGATCACGCAGTTCGAAGGCATCCAGCTGATGCTCTATCACCCCTTCGCAACCCCAGCCAGCCTGACAGCCGGTCAGATCCGCCTTGCCATCACCGTCGGTGTCAAACAGGGCCGCAATCTTCGGATCCTTGAAATCACCGATGTTGTCGATGCCGTGTTTGTCCGCCGTTTTCTTGTCGATCAGATAGCCCTGTGCGGCCCCTTCAATGTAATGCCCTTCGCGGTAAAACACTGCATCGCCACCGGCATTTTTGTACATGGTATTGTGGAGCGGGAACCAGTTCACGGCCATGTAAGTGGCATCGCCATTGGCGATGGAAGTATAAGCAGCACTGTAATCCACTTCCTTGATGGGTTTGACCTTGTAGCCCAGCTCTTTGAGCGCCTCGTTGAGAACAACTGTCTGGAAGGTTTCTTCCGCGATGGCACTTTGCAGGGCTTGCACTTCTACGCCTTTGCCAGGCTTGCCATGATCGTCAGCCGCAGCAAAGAAACTTGCCGTCGCCAGAGATACGCCTAATAGTGCATGTTTAAGTTTTAGCATCCGTCTTCCCTCGTTATGTCGTCGTTGTTGTAACAGCTCTGTATAGCTGTGATTGATTGCAGGTTAACTACTGCTTGTCCGGAGAGGACTTCAATTTCAGCAACAGTCCTACCGGCCCGGTTTCATACCAGTGCCGGGTTCCTCGATCACGGGCACTTTGTCCCAGTGACTGGGTCATGCGGTCGAGGATAATTGCCAGGATGACAATACCAATACCCCCGACGGTAGCCAGACCAATATCCAGCCGGCCTATACCCCGCAGAACCATCAGGCCCAGACCGCCCACCGAGATCATTGAAGCGATGACCACCATGGACAGACTCAGCATCAGAGTTTGGTTAACGCCCGCCATAATGGTCGGCATCGCCAGCGGCAACTGCACCTTGAACAGCATCTGTTTGCCACTGGCGCCAAAGGACTTGGCCGCTTCAATCAGATCTTCAGGCACCTGCCGTATCCCCAGGTTGGTCAGGCGAATCACTGGCGGCACCGCAAAAATAATCGTCACCACCACACCGGGCACGTTACCGATACCGAAGAGCATCACGATGGGTACCAGATAGACGAAGGCAGGCGTGGTCTGCATGGCATCCAGCATAGGCCGCATTATGCGCTGGGCCGTGTCACTTCGAGCCATCCAGATACCGGTGGGAATCCCGATAATCATGCAAAACAGTACTGAGGTGATAACCAGTGACAGAGTCGTCATGGCCTCGTTCCAGGCACCAATGGCACCTACCGCAAGCAAGCTGATCATGGTGGCAAAGCCCAGTCTGCGACCGGCCATCTGCCAGGCAAGAAGCCCCATAATCACAATCATCAAAAAAGGCGAAATCCCCTGAAGCAGGGATTCAATCGCCGCCAGGGTCGCATCAACGGGCGCCTTGATGGCAGTAAAGAAAGGTCGGAAGTTACCCACCAGCCAGGCGATAAAGGTCTCGACCCATTCCTCCAGAGGAATCCAGGGTTGCTGGAAGGGTTCACTAAACGAAAACGGGATCGCTTCTACTTCCCCTGCCGACATGCTCTGGGAGGGAGACATATCTTCACTGGCGGCCCCCCAGGGGTTGGTAGCAGTGGATGCAGGCTCACCTGCTGAGCTGGTTTGTTCTGTGTTTGCCCAGGGATTAGTGGCCGCATCACTTTTTTCAGTCTGTTCCGTGGCCGCCCAGGGATTACTCGCTTGCTCACTCATGCGGCCACCTCTTCCCGATCCAGGGTTTCCAGCAGTAATGTTCGACTAATCACACCCATATATTTGTTGTCCTCATCCACAACCGGAAGCGGACACGGCGCCTGTGCTACCACACCAAGAATTTCACCAATGGACAAGGTGGCATTGATCGGCGCAACGGGCAGCAGCGCTTCATCCAGAGTCTTGTGAGCGCGTATCACGTCCTGCAAACTGTCTGCCGAAACGACACCAACCAGATCCCCTTCCTTGCCCACCACGTAAGCAAACTCACGATCATAATCCTGCAAGGCTTTCAGACCTGAGCGCAGCCCATCGCCACTTTGTTTGCGAATCAGCGTCACTTGCTGTTTGCGGGCAATATCACCGGCAGTAAACACGTTGCTGACATCGACACCTTTAAAGAATGAGCGCACATAGTCGTTTGCCGGCTCGTGAAGTATCTCGTCAGGCGTGCCGACCTGTACCACTTCACCACCCTGCATGATGGCAATGCGATCACCGATGCGCATGGCTTCATCAAGATCATGGGAAATAAAAATCACTGTGCGCTGATGGCGGGACTGCAATTTCAGCAGTTCGTCCTGCATTTCGGTGCGGATCAGTGGATCCAGCGCAGAGAAGGCCTCGTCCATCAGCAGAATATCCGGGTCATTGGCCAGCGCACGGGCCAAACCCACTCGTTGTTGCATCCCTCCGGAAAGTTCGTCGGGATAACTCTGTGCATTGGCCTCCAGACCCACCTGTGCCAATGCCTGATGCGCTTTCTGGTGGCGAACATCCAGCGCCTCTCCGCTTAATTCCAGGCCAAACGCGGTATTGTCGAGCACGTTCATATGGGGCATCAGGGCAAACGACTGGAATACCATACTGATTTTCTTGCGACGAATGTCGCGCAAGGCTTCATCGTCCATACCGGTGATGTCTTCACCGTCAATCAGCACCTGTCCCTGGGTCGGTTCAATCAAGCGATTCAGCAAGCGCACCAGGGTCGATTTGCCGGAGCCCGACAAGCCCATCACCACAAAAATCTCGCCTTCCTGAATGGCAAGATTGGCGTCCTTAACACCGATGGTCATGCCGGTCTGATCAAAAATGGATTCTTTGGAGGTTCCGCGCTCAAGCAGCGCCAAGGCCTGTTTGGGGCGATCGCCGAAGACCTTGTAGAGATGTCGAACTTCAACTTTTGGAGTCATTTGGCCCTATTTAGTCCGCAATTTATTTTGTGTTGTAAGTAACTACTATAGTCTTTTTTTGTCTTAACCGTCGATACTACGCAGAGAATTGGCAGACAGATCTGAAATTTGACGCTTATTTTAGTTTTAATGCTAAATATTATTCTAAGACCTTAGGAATCTGAGCTCAAACGCAATGGCAGGAGTACCTGTTTTATCGAAGATGGGTGACTCCCAGCTTGCAGTAATTGGTTTAAGCACGAACCCTGATAAAAAAACCGCTATCCCCTGCATCCAGCTTTTCCGTCTCACCTTATGACTCGCCCGCCAGAGCGCGTTCTTCACTCGGGGTCAAACCATAGTGGTTGCGGTATGCGGTGCTGAAATGAGCAGCTGACGAAAAGCCACAGGACAAGGCCACATCGCTGATGGGCAGAGGCTCGGACTGCAAGCGTGAACGGGCCACTTCCAGCCGCACCTGCAGATAGTAGCGCGAAGGTACCGTATCCAGATATTTGCGGAACAAGCGTTCTAGCTGGCGTCGTGAAAGTGCCACATGACCGGCAATATCATCCGTGCTCAGGGGCTCTTCAACATTGGCCTCCATTAACAGAATGGCATCGTGCAATGCCGGCTGCTCCTGCTTTTGCATGTCACTGAGTTGCTGACGCTCCGCCATTACACTGGCATGCCCCACCCGCTCTCGAACGAAATGCTGTGACAGGGCATCCACCATATCGTGGCCCTGATGGCGACCGATCAGGGTATACATCATATCGAGCGCCGCCGTGCCGCTGCGACAGGTGGCAATGCCGTCATCAATACTGAAGACATCGGTGGAAAAGTTGACGTCGGGAAAGTCCTGACGCAGTTCTGACAGGCTCCACCAGTGTACCGAGGCCTTGCGCCGGTTCAGCAATCCGGCTCGCGCCAGACAAACACCGCCGGTACCGATAGCAGCCAACCATTGAAAATGACGATGGTGCTCAGTGAGCCATTGGATCAGCTCGGCATCGTCGTCGGGATAGTCCGCTGGCGCACCGCCACACACGATCAAGCCATCGATATCCTTATCCACCAGGCTGTATATGGGAATCGTCGCCACCTCAACACCCGAATCGGATGCCGTTTCATTTTCTGGTCCCAGCATTTCGCAACGATAGCGATGCTCACCGGTCAGCCGATTGCAGGCCTGCATGGCTTCGACCGCAGAAGCCATGGACAAGATCGAAAACCCGGGCAACAGCAGACAGGCAACGCGTCGAACGGACTGCTCTGAGGTGTCAGCAGCATCCTCTCGATGCCGGCCCTCGCCTTTGCCCAGGCGCGTCAGGATGGTCTGCTTCAGGGTCATGACTCAAACGTTCCCCTTCGCAGCACCTCGCCCTCTCGCATCAACCACTGCCCCGCGCTGATCACGCCTTCAATGACCAGAGTTGTTGCATCCACAATCAACAGGTCGGCATCGCCGCCTGTCTGCAGACGTCCTTTGTCCAGTTTGAGGATGTCCGCCGGATTGGAGGTCACCACCTGCAAGACATCAGCCGGGTCCAGTTTCTCTCCTCGAATCGCATCCACGACCGCCTGCCACAGGGAACTCACCTGCCCCACCTGCAAGCCACTTAGACGTCCCGCATTATCAAACAGCGGCAAACTGGCATTGCCATCGGAACTGAAGGTGATACGTTCCAACGGCACCCCCTGATTCAACATCTCCCTCAATGCCGGTGCAGCAGCCGTCTCGCCAGAGGCCAGAATTTCCGGCGTGGTACTGGTGGTGAAGTCCACATAGCCACCCTGTTTGGCATAGTCGATTCCCGCTTCAAACAGCCAGGGATTACGATTGATATGAGTCGGATAAAACTGGGTAATGGGCAATTCACTCTGGTCCACGACATCCAGCAGGGGCTGCAAGACACTGCGCCCATCCCCCGTGTGAATACTGACAATACCCGCCTTGCCGGAAACCATGCCCGCCACCCGGGCCTGGGCAGCCAGTTCGGCCAAACTCTGCACGTCTGGCTGGCTGGAGCGATGATCTGAAATGGCGATTTCACCCACGCCAATAAACTCCGGGATGTAAACGATGTCGGTTTCCAGCGAGTCTGTCAGTGTCTTGACAGGAAGATGATAGGATCCGGTATGACAGAAACAGTGAATGCCGCCGGCCTGCAGCTCCCTGGCTTTCGCCAGGAGATTACTCAAGGTTCGTGTTACCGAGTCAGTGCCGAGAGCCCCCACCATGGTCGTAATGCCGGCTTTCACCGCAGCGGACAGATTCAGTTCCGGCGTTCGCGAAGCAAAGCCACCTTCACCGCCGCCCCCGGTAATATGCACCAGACTGTCCACCAACCCCGGCACGATCCATTTACCGGACAGATCAAGTGTTTCGATTTCAGCGACCCCGGAAATCGAACCCAGGCCCTCAGCCATCTCAAGAATTTTGCCTCCACCAAGCAGCACATCCTGCTTTCCCAGAGACTCCGGTGCGAAACACTCAGCGCCGTGCAGTAGCGTCAACATATACACATGCTCTTTCTTCGTTATTTGCTATCAACTATAGATGATCGCAGTCGGCGTGAAAACGCGGAGTCAGACAAATCAGGAGCTGTGGACTATCCTCATATAAAAGGTCTGCAGGCAGACACGTCGAGGTTGAGCGCCATGTCATTGCTAAACAAATTAAAACCGCCCTATACCCTGTCCATTTTTCATCGAACCTTGCTGATGAGCTTTGCCTTTGTGGGCATCCTGGTCATCTCAACCCTGGTCCAGGTTCAGGGTATCAATCACGTTATTGAAGGTGCCAAGACTCAGGCCGAGCTGAGTAATCAGCAGAACGAAGCCGTTCGCAAGCAAGGCCTGTTGTTACGTGAACAGGAACGTATCAGCGCCCTGCAGCGCACCGCACAGGATGCCTTCGATCTGTACTTTGAATACCTGTTCTGGCGCTATAACTCGGTTATCACCGAAGATCAGTTGGCGGTCGACAACGGCAATGAAGCCGAAACCAAATTGCGGGAGGTGCTCAACCGCATTTACGACCTGGACGAAGAACTGGGTGAAGCCGCTGATGCCGTCGCCATTTATCTGGACGACTTCAACGACAAGATCAGCGAATCCATCGAGCTCGCCCGGGATAACGCCAGCAAGCAATCGATCATATCCATGGTAGGTCGGGCCCAGAGCGATGGTATGGCCATGAATGCCATGTTCGAGATCATACTGGATGAGGCCTCCAAAGCCGTGCAAACGGCCAACAATCAGGTCAAGCAGGAAGGTGAAGCGGTGCTGGCAGCCGCCAACAAGGTTAGCGAAGCGAGTATTCAGGCCCGACAGGAAGGTGAAGGTCTGCGTGAATCTGCGTTCTTTATTCTCGGTATTGCCGTTGTTACCAGCATCGTCGTCGGCGTCCTGTTCTCACGTTCCATCACCCAGCCCATTCAGCGGCTGACAAAAACCATTCACGACATTGAAGATCAGTCCGACCTCACCCGCCGCATTAACCTGCAACGCAAGGACGAGATCGGTCAAATTGCTGTCGCCTTCAACAGCATGCTGGAAAAATTTCAGGGCATCATTCTGCATCTGGCCCAGATCAGTGACAAACTCGCCCAGGCCTGGGAAAAAAGTTCCGATGCCTTCAACGCCACCCGCCAGAGCATTGAAGAATTACATCAGCAAAGCGATGTGGTCGCCGGCGCGGTGAACGATATGAAACTCAAGTCCCGCGATATTAACGACAGCACCAACGACGCCGCCGCTCGCGCAGATGACGCACAACAATCCTGCGAACATGGCAAGGATTGCATGCAGCAAACCATGGAGGATATTGCATCACTCAATGGAGAGATGAATGCCAGCGCCGCATCGGTAAGCAAGTTGGCAGAACACTCCGATGCCATTGGCGGTGTACTGGATGTGATCCGCAATATCTCTGAACAAACCAATCTGCTGGCCCTCAATGCCGCCATCGAAGCCGCCCGGGCAGGTGATCAGGGCCGCGGCTTTGCCGTCGTCGCAGATGAAGTGCGTACGCTGGCGCAACGCACTGGACAGTCCACCAACGAGATCCAGGCCATGATTGAGACCCTGCAGAAAGGCACCGAACATGCCGTCAACCAGATCAATACCAGTCGGGATAGCTCGCAAACCACGGTCGAGCAGAGTCGCAACGCCTCCGATGCCGTCGACAAGGTGCTGCATACGGTGCAAGCCATGAACGAGACCAATCAGCATATCGCGCAAAGTACCCAGGCCCAGATGCAGGCCTCCGAGAGCGTCGAACACAGCATCGGCAGCATTCGTGATCTCGCCGATGCGGTGCACAATGCCGCCGACTTCAATCAGCAGGCCAATCAGGAGCTGTTTGAACTATCGAAGAAACTCAGGGAAATGATTTCGACCTTCAACTACGAACAGGGACAGGCGGGCAGCTAACCCGCCATTTCATCCTCGTGGCCGTTGCTGCCGCCATGGCGTACCCAACGCTCATAGGCATGCGCTGCCATGGGGCGGGCTATGTGAAAGCCCTGGGCATAATCACAGCCGGAATTAGCAAGCGCTTCCAGCACAGTAGCGTCTTCCACCCCTTCTGCCACGACCTTGTAGCCCAGATCTCTGGCCAGATTGAGCGTGGTGCGCACGATCACCTGATCCCCCTCACCGACCAGCATCTCCTTGACGAAGGAGCGGTCTATTTTGATTTCGAACACCGGCAGGTCGCGAATATAGCTGAACGATGACTGGCCGGTACCAAAGTCATCCAGGGCAATTTTGATCCCGGCGTCGGCGAGCCGGTTCAGGGTTTTCAGGGCCTGATCCGGATCGATCATGACCGCCGTTTCGGTAATTTCCAGAATCAGGTACTCGGCCGGATAATGATGGCGCGCCAGAGAGTCCAGCACCTGATCCACAAAATCCTCTTCCTGCAGGTTAATGGCAGAGATATTCACCGACACCAGACGTGGCTCCATCTGCTGGTGCCAGCGACGGTTGTCCGTCAGCGCCTTGTCGATAACCCATTGGGTCAGGGCGCGCATAATGCCGGTTTTTTCGGCCAGTGAAATAAACTCATCCGGTGAAATAAAGCCCAGGGTCGAGTGATTCCAGCGCAGCAAAGCTTCGCTGCCAATCAAGTGGTTATCCTGACAACGAATAATGGGCTGATAATAGAGTTCAAGGCTATGTTCACGAATCGCCCGATCCAGTTCCCCCATCAAGGCCAATCGGCGCGCGCTGTAGGGATTGATATCACTGGAATAAATAGCCAACCGGGCGTGACTCTGCTCGGCATGATCGACCGCCACCCGGGTATGACGAATCAGGGTGGCCAGGTCGGCGCCGTGCTCGGGACAGGAGGCAATACCAATGGACATGCCCAGGTCCAGCTTCATGCCATTGAATTCGATGGCTTCACTCAGCGCATCGTAAAGTTCCGCAACCCAGTTCTGGGCGATGTCCGGGTCACCGGTATTTAGAATAAACGCAAAAATTACACCTTCGATATGAGCGAAATACTGCACTTCTGCCTCATCACTTTCCACCGGAATAAACCGCTCTCTGTCGATATTGAGTTCCCCCAATCGCTGGGAGAACAGGCTCAGCACAATATCCGCATTGGCATGACCAAGCGTTTTATTGATTTCCTGAATACGATTGAGATGGATAAATACCAGTGAGAAGGGTTTCAGGCGGGAGGCATCGCCGCCGTCTTGCGACAGATAGTGCAGCACCTGCTGCAACATCACCATGTTAGGCAGGCCATTAACTGCCTGATGCGTCGCCTGGTAGTACAAGCGGCTCTCCGCTGCCTTGCGCTGCTCCATTTCCATCAGGCGCTCTTTCTGGGCACGAAAACGCGCAGAGCGCTCGCGGTTATATCGATCTGCCAGCGCAAAGCTCAGTAGAATGGCCTCCAGCGCCGAACCCCAACTCAGGGCGTACTCGGTAAAGGCATTGCGTGGCAAAAACCCGAACTTGCTGGAGGCGGTAATAAAAATCCCGGACATCAGAAAGGACCAGGCAATGGTGAAATAACGCGCTGAAGTCTGCCCCTTCATCCAGGCATAGGGGCCGGCGAAGAGAATAATCATGCTCGCCGGGATCCCCAGAAACACTGAAATGCGCGTCGAGATGTCATAGGGCAATATGAAAGCGCCGGCAATGCACAGCAGAAACAGCAAGGCCATGCCCTGCAGAATGCGATTCAATATCGGCGCCGATTTGGACAGCCGTAAAAAGTACGATGCAAACAGCGCCGCAAACAACCCGGTACTCGGCGGAGCCAATAGCATGCTGTAGTACTGAATCCGTGGCGAATCGGGATAGATGTACTGATACAAGAAGCCGTGCGTACCGGCCATCAACACCAGCACCGATAGCACCAGGCCGACGTAATAAATATAGGGCCGCTCGCGAATGGACACGAACAGGAACAGGTTATAAACGGCGAGCAACAGCATCATGCCGTAATACAGGGCCTTGATCAGCTGCTCATCCTGATCCACCAGGCTGAAGTGCCGGGCCTTCCAGAACTCGACAGGCAACTGCATGGAGCCCTGGGTTTTTACCTTGAGATAGATATCCACCTGTTCGCCCGGTGGCAGATCCAGCGGGAACAGAAAGTCGCGATGCCGCAGCGGGCGTTGGGAAAAAGGGTAACTGTCACCGGTAATATACTTGTCAATCAGGGCATTCCGAGTCAGAGCGTAATACTCAATATGATCCAGTAGCGGGTATTGCACGGCAATCAGCGACTCCACCGTATGGGCTTCGTTCTGCCGCACACTGATGCGGAACCAGTATTGGCTGTCGGTGTAGCCAAAGTTTGGTGTTTCACGGGAGTGTGTCTGCCAGGCGGAAGCCGGCATGGCAAGCAGCTGAGACAATCCGATGGAGCCGTCTGTGTCCTCCAGGTACTCCAGCTGATCACCAAGATTCAGTCGTGTCTGGGAACTCACATCCACCAGTGGCGGAGTCGCATGCGCGCTCACGGCAATCACCCAGAACAGGCAGAGCATGATGGCATGGAGCATCTTGGGCATAGAAACGAAACTCGGGATAGCTATTAGTCACAGACAATTCGGCATCCCTAAGTCTAGCTGAATCCTGCCAAGTCACCGTTTATTGTTGTAACTGCTTGTAATAACGGAATTTCTGGAAAGGTCGGCAGACGTCATTGCTGTGTGCATCCTGGCTGGGCAATAAAACTTCCAAGGTCTGCGCCAATATCCCATGCGTTTTGCTGAGGTATAGCCTAGAATTCAAGCTACCCATTCAAGCCGTTCACAGCTTCGCTCGGTATCCTGACAGGAGGAAAAGAGCATGAGACCTGCTATCTCGCGTCACCTCAAGCGTCTCCTCGACACTGGCACCTTACATACATTCAAACGAGTATTTTGCCGTTTGACTGGAGCTCTGGCCTTGATAGCGCTAATGAGCACTGGCAACACCTATGCCAGCGATTTTGACAAGCTCTCGTTCTACAGTGAGAACTTTCCGCCCTTTAACTATCTGGATGAAAACGGAGAGTTGCAGGGGCCATCCGTCGACGTTTTAATTCAGCTGTTTTCACGACTGCATATCGAAAAATCAAAGCAGGATATTGCCGTTTTACCCTGGGCCAGATCCTATCAGTTTCTGTTAACCAAGCGTGGAACGGTGTTGTTTGTGGTTTCCAGAACGCCAGAACGTGAAAGCCTGTTCAAATGGGTAGGTCCCGTTACCCAGTCCAGAAACGCCATGATCGGTAAAAAAATAAAGGCTCCGCTGAAACTGGCCAAAAAGGACTTGTTACAATACAACATCGTCGTTGTCAGAAATGATGCGGCGGGGCAGATCCTCTTGCAGCAGTTTGAACACACCGGCATTACAACTGTTGATGTCACCAGTGCGGAGCAGGCAATAGGCATGCTGGAGCTCAATCGGGCGGATCTTTTCGCTTACGATGAGAACGTTTTCAATTGGATCGCCGATAAAAATGGCGTCAATACCCAACTCTATGATTCCGTTTACGAACTCAGTGAGAGCAAGCACTATTTCGCCTTTCACATCGACACTCCGGATGCAGTGATCGAGGCTTTTCAAACCGCCCTGGATGCGCTCAAATCAGACGGAACCTGGGAAAACATTCTTGAAAGCCATCGGATGAGCGTGAGCGAATAATCCTGTCAATTGATCTGCAGGCCCAGCTGGCCCAGATCCGCTTCACCATCGCCGCGTCCGGGTCTGGTTTTCAGGTGAGCACACTGCGCCAAAAACAATTCTGCGGTAGCCACCGCATCGCTCATGGCATTGTGTGCGAAGGCGGGTGGCAAGCCATAACGATCCCGGCACAAGTTCAGCTGCAGACTGGCAGATTTGCCCTGTCGATCCAGCCGCCGCTTTTCAATCAGCATGGTATCCACATAGGCCAGGGGCATGGGACAGGCAAAGGTCTGACGGGCACAGCGCTGGAGAAAGGCCAGATCCAATACGGCATGATGAAACACCAGGACCGTATCTTCAGCCTGGTGCGCCAACAGACTCAGAGCCTTCGAAGCGCTGGCGGCGCCCGCCAGTTGCTGATCTGAAAGACCGTGGATCACCACACTGTCACCCACTGCCTGGGGACTATGCATCAATACATGACGCCGTGATCCATAATCGATCTGCATCTGCCGGATGCGCACCCAACCGATACTGAGCAGACTATCCCGAGCCGGATTGAGCCCGCTCATCTCACAATCAACCACCAGGAAATCCTGCTCGGCACAGCTCTTTCGCAGCTTGGGCAAAGTCCTTTGATAGAGGCCCTTGAAAGGCGTCCGCGCGGCGGCTTTTCCCCACTTCCAGCGGGCATAGTCTAAACGCAGCGTATTCAGCACACTCATCATGGTGCCCTTGCTATGGCTGGCTTAGCCATCGGCGCCATGCCGAGAGCCTTACGCTAGATTGCGCCATGACCGAAACGCATCTTCAGCAGCCGCTGACTCTCCGCCACTACCGAAAATGCATCCTTGAGCTGATGACGAACCAGTGGCGAGAGTTCATCGGGATTCAGATTGTTGGATACCTCCCTGCCCTGATCCGCCGATTCACTCTGACTCTCCAGTCGCAGACTGGCAATGAATTCGTGCGCGTCCAGGAGATTGCCCGCTTCAGAGGTGGACAGAATGCCCGCCGTTTCCAGCGCCCGAAGGCGTGTCTCAGTGTTCACTGCATCGATGCCGTGGGCCAGGCAGTACAGTCTCGCCAAGGCCACGATGGGCACGGTGCCGCGATGTTTCAGATCCAGTACCGGATTGTGATCACCATCTTTTTCCAGCACAAAGGTTTTGAAAAAGCCCAGCGGCGGCGAGCTCTGCAAGGCATTCTCCGACATACAGGCCTGGAAAATGGTGTTTTTCTTCGCCTCCGTGAGCACCAGAGACCGGAGCGCATCGGTCAACTCCCGCTGTCCGGCCACATGTCGGATATCGTAAAAGATACTGGCGTGCATCAGGGCCTTGGGTTCAGGTTCCCGAATCCAGCGCGTGAAGTAGCCCTGCCAGATTTTCAGGGGCTGACACCACTTCTCCGTCATGGCCATGATGCCGCCGGGACAGTATTTCAAACCGGACTTGTCGAGCCCCTCATTAACGAACTCCGCAAAACGTTTGAAGTAGGCCCGTTGCGTGTCATCCACATCATTGGCCAGAATCAGGCCATTGTCCTGATCCGAGCCCAGCATCTGGTCCTGACGGGCCTGAGAGCCGAAGACCACCCAGGCATAGTCGCATGGCGCTTCCCCCAATGATCGGGTGGCGAGGTAAATCAGCTGCCGGGTAATGCTGTCCGTAATCGAGGTAATGATGCGCCCAACCTCAGCGGCGCGGACATTGGCCCTGACCATTTTCAGGATCAGCTCGGGCAGCTGCTTCGCCACCCGGTAGAGGGCTTCGCGGTTGCCGGCCCGGTTGATGGCCTGAATCATGTAAACCGGTTCGCTGTTCTGGGCGCGAATGAAATCATTCAGGGTAATAATACCGACCGGTTTTGGCTGGCCGTCCGCATCGTTTTCCACCACCGGCAAATGGTGAATATTCGCGGTCATCATCAGCAACTGGGCTTCGTAAACGGTCTGGTGTGCCTGAATCGTGCGCGGATTCGGCGTCATCACGCTGGACACCGGCGCCTCCGGCGACACCGCTTTTGCCAGAACACGCGAACGCAAATCCCGGTCGGTGACAATCCCCATCAGGCGCTCTTCATCGACAATAAGAATCGAAGACACCTTGGCTTCAGACATACTTTGGGCGGTTTCAAAAATGCTGGCGCTATGGTGAGAACACAAAGGCTCGGAGATCATCAGGGCATCGACGCGCTGATTCAAGCGATAATCGCGACCACGTTCATCCAGGGAATGATGCAGACGACCGGCCACTTCCTGCTGGAAATACTGGGCAAATGCTTCCTGTTCGCTCCGCAGCTGATGAATCACACCCGCGGGAAAGCGAAACAGCAAACTGTCTTCAAGCGTTACTACACGCTCGACCTGCCGGCTGTCCTCCCCTTGAGCATGCACACCGAGTTCCTGATTCAGGGAAAAACAATCTCCCAGACTCAAACGATCAATGAAGGCACCCTGCCGACCTTTCAGCTCGACGCTGCCCGTGCGCAAGACGCAAAGATCACCATCCAGCTCATCACTATCAAGCTGCGACCCGGCCTTATGAAAACTGATCTGCAGCTTCTTCAGGCACAGATCGGTGCCCGCTGCATCCAGACTGTTGAATGGCGGGCATTGAGAGAGAAACTGACGCTTGTCATCGATTTCCACTATCCGCTTTCCTTTTTGCCTGTATCAGAGATGTCGATGCACCTTCAAACCGACACGCAAGAGACACGGGGTTTACCATTCATCCCGCGGAAACACGGTATCGTACTGGAAAAATGTCGTTTCCGTACTGGCGTAAAACAGGGTGTTGTCTGCCAGCATGGCGATCCGCAGTTCTTTGGCATTGGATTCCATCGCGGACACCTCCAACTGCCATTGTTCACCGCTATCATCACTGGGCATCAACACCTGGGGTGATACCGTATCCGGATCGGATACCAGTGCAACCCGGGCGCCACCCAAGGGATAACTTGAACGAGCGCGCAACAACTGACTGCCATCCTGTTGGGTTTCCAAACGTAATTCCAGCTCAAGGTCACCGTTTTTCAAGGTACATTGTCCGCTTTGATAGCGACAGTTGGATTTGGCCAATAATTCATAGCTGCCTCCCGCTTCCGCTGCCTGAGGCGGCTCAGAAACAAAATAGTCGGTGGCAAAGTAGCTGATAATGGCCAGTACCGGAGCCACCAGCATGGCGATGGTCATGTGTCGGTTTTTAAACATTGCCCTTTCCTCGTTGATTCAATCTGTAGAAAAAGGGCGCCAGTCTCGAGAAGAGTCCTGGCGCCAGGCTCGCTACTGCCAAACTAGTGGGCTTGCGCCTCACCCACGCCCGAGGGCACCCGAATATGCTCAACCAGCTCCTGTACATGGACAGGTGGTTGCGCAGTGACGCGTGACACCCCAAAGGCCACCAGGAAGTTCACCACCGCGCCAATGGCACCAAAGGCATTGGGCTCAATACCGAAGAACCAGTTCGGAGACATGCCACCCAGGAAGTCGGTCCCGGGGATAAACATGATGCCCTTATGCTGGAACACATAGAGCAGCGTCACGCCAATCCCTGAAACCATACCGGCGATGGCACCTTCTTTGGTGATCTTCTTGCTGAAGATACCCATCATCAGCACCGGGAAGATGGATGAGGCTGCCAGACCGAAGGCCAGCGCCACCGTCCCGGCCGCGAAGTCCGGCGGATTGAAGCCCAGGTATCCTGCGAAGACGATAGCCAGGGCCATGGCAATACGACTCGCCCTGAGTTCCGCCTTTTCGGAAATATCCGGCATAAACACCCCTTTCAGCAAGTCGTGGGAAATCGCCGAGGAGATCGCCAGCAACAGTCCCGCAGCGGTGGACAATGCCGCCGCCAGACCACCGGCCGCAACCAGCGCGATGACCCAATTGGGCAACTGTGCAATCTCGGGGTTGGCCAGTACCATGATGTCACGATCCACTTTAACCATTTCATTGGTTTCCTTGTTGGACGTGTACTGGATGCGACCATCGCCATTTTTATCTTCAAACTGCAACAGCCCGGTGGTCTCCCACTTCTTGAACCAGTTAGGACGCTCATCATAAGCCAGATGCTCACCGGCAACCGGTTCGATGGTGTTCATCAGATTCAGACGCGCCATCGCCGCTACCGCAGGAGCCGTGGTATAGAGAATGGTAATGAAGACCAGCGCCCAACCGGCAGACGTCCGTGCATCACGCACCTTGGGTACCGTGAAGAAACGGATGATAACGTGCGGCAGGCCCGCCGTACCGATCATCAGAGACAGGGTATAGACAAACATATTGGTGGTGCTGAGCCGTGCCTGCGTCGTGTATTCGGCAAAGCCGAGTTCGGTCACCACCTGGTCCAGCTTATCCAGCAGATAGGTTTCACTGCCTGTCATGGTTGAGCCAAGGCCAAGCTGTGGCAGCGGGTTACCGGTCAAGTGCAGGGAAATAAATACCGCCGGGATGGTGTAGGCAAAAATCAAGACGCAGTACTGCACAATCTGGGTGTAGGTAATGCCTTTCATGCCGCCCAGAACCGCATAGAAAAACACGATGCACATACCGGTCAGCAGGCCGGTGCCGTAGTCCACTTCCAAAAAGCGGGAGAAGGCCACACCAATACCTTTCATCTGACCGATAACGTAGGTCACCGAGGCAACGATCAGACACACCACGGCAACGATTCTCGCTGTGCGCGAATAGAATCGGTCACCGATGAATTCCGGCACCGTGAACTTGCCGAACTTGCGCAGGTAAGGAGCCAGACACATGGCGAGCAATACGTAGCCCCCTGTCCAGCCCATCAAAAACACCGAACCACCGTAGCCATAAAAGGCGATCAGTCCAGCCATCGAAATAAAAGAAGCGGCCGACATCCAGTCAGCCGCCGTCGCCATACCATTGGCGACCGGGTGAACCCCGCCGCCTGCGACGTAAAACTCTTTGGTAGTGCCGGCGCGCGCCCAGATGGCAATGCCGATGTACATACTGAAGGTGGCACCAACCACCAGATAGGTTAAGGTTTGCAGATCCATGGTCGGCCCTCCTACTCGTCAACGTCGAATTCGCGATCGATGGCAGCCATCTTCTTCGCGTAATAGAACACCAGGACCACAAAGCAGTACATGGAACCCTGTTGGGCAAACCAGAAGCCAAGTTTGTAGCCGCCGATCTGAACCTGATTGAGCACATCTACCAGCAGAATGCCGCACACAAATGACACGACAAACCATATGCACAGTAGCTTGATCATCAGGCGCACGTTAATGCGCCAGTATTCGGTATCTTGATCTTGTTTTTGCATGATCCTTCTCCGTTCTGTTGACCTGTAAGGTCGATTAAGCTTCGGAGAGGCATCTCAGGAATAACGACTTCCATGCCCGGCATCCTCCCTGCTTGCCATCTGCCATTCCTGAGATGCCTCCAATGCGCCTGCATACACGAGAGGCAGTATCGAATCTAACAAGGAAGCACGCAGAAGGGATCAAGACTTTGGTCTAAGTGTCGACTAAAGTAGTAGCCCCTATAATGATAAAAATACTTTGGGATTTGCTAAGAGCCTATGTCCGCTGCCATCGTTTTCTGCGCCATCATCGGCTATATCGCGCTGTTGTTCTGGCTGGCCCGTCGGGGTGACCAGGAACGCTTCACAGAGGGGAGCTGGGCACACCATCCACTGGTGTATTCACTGGCGCTGGGCGTCTACTGTACGTCCTGGACCTTCTACGGACTGGTGGGCACCGCATCCGCATCGACCTGGGACTTTTTGCCTATCCTGCTGGGTCCGGTACTCTTGTTCACCTTTGGCTTTCCCTTGCTGCAACGCATCTTCCGGATATGCCAGCAGGAACATTTACACAGCATTGCCGACTTTCTGGCCTCCCGCTATGGCAAGCGTCAGGGAATCGCAGCCACCACCACGGTGGTGGTGCTGCTGGCCACTGTGCCCTACATTTCCCTGCAGTTGAAGGCCGTGTCCGATACCCTCAGCCTGATCATCGATACCCATCAGATAGGCAATCAGGATGTGACCCTGCTGATTGCTCTCAGCATGATCGGTTTCGCGCTGCTGTTCGGCGCCCGGCAACTGGATGTATCGGGCTATCACTCCGGTCTGGTCAGCGCCATTGCCTTTGAATCCCTGATCAAGCTGCTGGCCTTGCTGCTCATCGCGGCCTTTGCGTTTTACTGGATGAATCTCTCCATCCCGGTCCATGACAGCATGCCACCGCCGGGAGCCGGTCTGATGCCGGAACCGCCATCCAATGGCCAGTCACTGGATCTGCGCTTTTTTGTCGAACTCCTGCTGTCCGCCTGCGCCATCTTCTGTCTGCCCCGCATGTTTCATGTCGCCTTTGTGGAGTGCCTGTCCCCGCGTCACATGCAAACCTCGCGCGTGGTATTTCCCCTGTATCTGGCATTGATCGCGCTGTGTGTGTACCTGATCGCCCAGGCGGGGAATGAGATGTTCTTCGGTGATGGCGTCTCGGCGGACACCTACGTGATCGCGATTCCGCTGGCTCAGGATCAGCACCTGCTATCGCTGGTCGCCTTTCTCGGTGGTTTTTCTGCCGCCACCGCCATGATTATTGTCGCCACCGTCACCCTCAGCCAGATGCTCAGCAATGACGTTATTCTGCCCCTGATCATGCGCCGAGCCCGCAACCGCCACGCCTATCAGGACTTCAATCGCACCCTGATCTTTACCCGGCGACTGACGGTCGTGTTGGTTGTCGTCTTTGCCTACCTGTATCAGGTCGTGCTGGCAGAGAATGCGGCGCTGACGAGTATTGGCCTGATCGCCTTTGCACTCGCGGTACAGCTTGCACCGGCCATTCTGCTTGGCCTTTACTGGCGCGCCTGCAATGCCGTGGGTATTTATGCCGGGCTGGCTGCCGGACTCGGCATCTGGGCCTACACGCTGATGCTGCCACTATTGGCCGATGCCGGGTTTATCGGCAATGACCTGATTCGGCAGGGCCCTTTCGGCCAATCCTGGCTGCGACCGGAATACCTCTTCGGCCTTGAATTCAGTGATGGCTTTACCCGCGGGGTGCTGCTGAGTCTGGGCGCAAATATCGCGTTGACGCTGTTTGTATCGCGCCTCGAACGTACCAATCTTTCTGACCGGATTCAGGCGCTGGCATTTACCTCAACAGACAAGTTTACACAGCAAGACCGTACCACCTATGAGGACATCCGCATTCAGGATCTGCGCGAGCTGCTGCAACAGTTTGTGGGAGCCAGCGTGGTCGAACGTATCTTTTCACCCAGTTACGCTGCCAGTGCGACTTCACGCGCCTCCGACAGTAGCCAGCAGGCCGACGCCGAACTGGTGACGACCGCCCAGCAGGCGCTGTCCGGCGTGGTGGGTGTTGCCTCGTCCCAGGCCATGATCGACAGTCTGCGCAGTGGCCAGAAACTGGCGGTGGAAGAAGTCGTCAATATCTTCGAGGAAACCACCCGTGCCCTGCGCTTTAATCAGGAAATACTGTTCGCCTCCTTTGAGAACATTTCCTCGGGCATCAGCGTGGTTAACGGTGACTTGAACATGGTGGCCTGGAACCGGCGTTATGAGGAGATGTTCAACTACCCTCCCGGCATGCTCACCATCGGCACCCCCGTCGCGGAACTGGTGCGTTTCAATGCCGAACGCGGCCTGCTCGGACCCGGCACGATTGATGATCATGTACAGCGTCGCTTGCGGCATTTGCTGAACGGTAAACCCTATCGGGTGGTACGCAACCACCATAATGGCCACGTTATCGAGATCAAGGGCAATCCCTTGCCCGACGGCGGCTATGTCACCACCTACGACGATATTACCGATTACATTGCCGCCCAGAAGGAACTGGAGCAATCCAATATTCATCTGGAGCAACGGGTACAGGCGCGCACGGCGGAAATTCAGTCCATTAACGAAGACCTGCGCAAGGAAATTGAGCTGCGAAAAACCATGGAAGGCCAGTTGCTGAAGGCCAAGGCCGAAGCAGAAAATGCCAACGCCACCAAGTCCCGTTTCCTCGCCCTGGCCAGTCACGACATTCTCCAGCCCATCAACGCCGCACAGCTCTATGCCAACGCCCTGCTGGATGTGGATGATGATCGCCGGGATCTATCCGTGGTGCGGCAGATTCGCGATGCCATTCTCAGTGCCGAATCGATTATTTCCTCGTTGCTGGAAATTGCACGCCTCGATACCGGTGCCATGGCCCCGGAAATCAGCCGTTTTCGACTGGATGACGTGCTAGCACCATTGGTGAATGAATTCCGGGTACTGATCAAGGATCCGGTAGAACTGCACTATGTGCCTTCGTCCCTTGTCGTCGCCTCGGACCGCAACTACCTGCGCCGCATCTTGCAGAATTTTCTCTCCAATGCCGTCAAATACACTCATCGGGGCAAGATACTGGTGGGCTGTCGACGCCAGGGGCAACAGGTAAAAATCTGCATTCATGACACCGGGCAAGGTATTTCGGAAGCTGACCTCAACAAGATCTTTTCTGACTTCTATCGCGCGCCCAGCCAGAAAAGCATCTCCGGGCTGGGGTTGGGACTGGCGGTTGCCTCAAGGCTGGCGGAATTACTCGAACACCCCATCGCCGTCAGCTCGGTCCTGCAGCATGGCAGTTGTTTCAGCATTAATCTGCCTCGGGCCAAACTGCCGCAGGTCGATAATCGACCCTCCCCTGTCAGCAATGGTGATGATATTGCCGGACTGTCCCTGGTCTATGTGGACGATCAGCAGGTCAATCTGGAAGCCACCCAAACCCTGCTGGAAAAATGGGACTGCCGGATGCACGGCCTGGCCAGCGCCGATGAAGCGCTTGCATATTGTCAGAACCACCCGGCACCAGACGTCCTACTGATGGACTACCAACTCGATGCCAATCACAACGGCATCAGTCTGGCCAAAGCCATGCTTGAGCACTGGGGCCAGACGGTGCCGGTTTGCATCATCTCGGCGGCGGCCGATCCCGAACTCAAACACAGTGCACGCGGTCAGGGTTTTGATTTTCTCAGCAAACCGGTCAAGCCCGCCAAGTTGCGAGCCCTTCTCACCCAGCTGGCCAAACGACGCCAGCAGCAATGAGCTGAACGGCAGCGAAGCAGACAAATCGTCAAGACATACTAAACTATTGCGAACCAAAACCGATATTGTTCCGTAAACAAGCAAGGAGCCGAATAGAGGCTCCAAAGACTCACGGGCAAGGATAGGCCTGACTGATTTGTCTCGGAGGGGTTTGATGTCCATTGCTCAAAAAACGCTGATCGGCGCGCTTGTCGGCGCGGCGATCGCGGTGGTGGCAACCGCAGTCATTATTGCCACACTCACCTTTAACATCACCACGGGCTTTGTGGAGCGACAGGAGCAGAATCAGCTCACTGCGCAGCGGGAGCTGATCAAGGAAGGGCTCAACACCTACTTCAAGGACTTGCAGGCCCTGCTGCAAACCCATGCCAACAAGACGCTATTGCGGAACCTGTCACCGCAGATTATTGCTGCCTTCGAGTCCTTTAGCGATCCACTCAATCGCAACAATAACGGTCTGCGCTCTTCATTGGGCGACTATTACGAGAACGAATTTGGCCGGGTCTACCAGGACAGCAATGCCAATGCGACCGTAACGGCAGACTCTCTTCTTCAGGGCATTTCCCCACGTGCTGCCCTGCTGCAATATCACTTCATCCAGAATAACCCGCACCCTTTAGGCAGCAAGGACCAGCTATCCGCCCTGCCCTTCGATAGCACTTACAACCGTTTGCATGAACGCCTTCATGGTGATCTGCGGCAATTGCTGGAAGCCTTCAACCTTTATGATATTTTCCTGATCGACGCCGACAGCGGCCATATTGTCTATTCGGTCTACAAGGAGCTGGATTTTGCCACCTCACTCATTTCAGGTCCCTATGCCGACTCGGGACTGGCCGAAGTGTTCAATGAAGTCCGCTACGCGACCGACAGCAAAGCCATCGGCTTCTCCCCTTTCAAACCCTATACTCCGTCGTATGAAGCCCCGGCCTCTTTCATTTCCGCCCCGGTCATGGGTGATGACGGCACCCCCGTCGCGGTATTGGCCTTCCAGATGCCCATTGATGTCATCAACAACTTGATGACCCACGAGAAAAAGTGGTCTGAAAAAGGCTTCGGCGATAGTGGTGAAACCTACCTGGTCGGCGAAAACGGTCTGGCGCAAACCATCAGCCGTTTCCTGATTGAAGATCCGCAGAACTATGCCAGTGCTCTGTTGAGTGCTGGCCTCGATAAAGCAATGGTCGACACCATTCTGCTCAAGGAAACCAATATCGGCTATCAACCCATCGATACCCAGGGCACGCGCGCGGCCCTGGAAGGTAAAACCGGTTATGCCATTTTCGATGACTATCGCAATATACCGGTTTTATCAGCCTACACACCCATCGATTTTCACGGCCATCGCTTTGCACTGATGGTCGAGATTGACGAAGCCGAAGCCCGGCAGTTTGTTAGCCAGTTCATCAACTCCAGTATCTGGAGTGTGATTTTGGTGTCAGCCCTGGTTCTCTTGCTGGTGGCGATCATCGTCTGGAAGTTCACCCAGTCCCTGTCTTCGCGTTTGAACGCGGCGGTGGGTGTCGCCAATACGGTCGCCAATGGGGACAAAGCCGAGGTCTCCACCGACCAGCCCAACGATGAGGTGGGCAAACTGATGCTGGCACTCAACACCATGCAGACAGAAGTTATTGGCGAGTTTGAACGCAAGGAAGCCGAAACCAGCCGGGTGACCAGCGCGCTTCGTGTAGCCAATACCAATCTGATGATGGCAGATAACGACTTCAATATTGTCTACATGAATGACTCTGTGAAGCGCATGTTCAAAACCGCCGAAGCAGACTTGCGCACGGTGATCAGCGGTTTCAATGCCGATGATCTTGAAGGCAAGAATATCGATATTTTCCACAAGAATCCCCAGCACCAGCGCCAGTTGCTCAGCGGCCTCAGCGATACCTACGACACCACCGTAAAGGTAGGCGGTCGCACCTTCCGTATTGTCGCCAATCCGGTGTTCAACCGAAACGGGGAACGATTGGGTTCGGTGGTGGAATGGTTTGACGAAACCGAGATGCTGGCCAAGCTGGAAGCCGAGAAGCAGGCCGCGGCGGTGAACCTGCGATTGAAACAGGCACTGGATAATGTCAGCGCCAACGTTATGGTGGCCGATCAGGATCGCAACATCGTCTACATGAACCACGCGGTCACCAAAACACTGCAAAATGCCGAGAGCGACTTGCAGAAAGAGCTGCCCCACTTCAATGCCAGCAAGCTGATTGGCGAATCCATCGATCAGTTCCACAAGAATCCCGAACATCAGAAAGCCATGCTGGCCCAACTCAGCTCAACCCACAATGCCAAGATTGTTGTCGGCGGCCGCCATATGGATCTATCCGTTAGCCCCGTTGTTAGCGAAAACGGTGAACGCGCCGGTACTGTGGTGGAGTGGTTTGATCGCACTGCCGAAGTAGGTATCCAGAACGAGATTGATGATCTGGTAGGTTCCGCCAAGGCCGGCGATACCAGCAAGCGTATCGATCTCGCCGGCAAGACCGGCTTCTTCGAAAGCCTCAGCCGGGGTCTGAACGAGTTGATGGATAATACCAGCCGCTTCGTACACGACATTGGGCAAACCTTCGCAGCCATGGCCAAAGGCGACCTGAATACCCTGCTTGGCGCCGATTACCAGGGCGAATTCAGGGAGATTGCCGACAACGCCAACAACACCCTGATCAAACTCAAGGAGATGATGCAGGATATTTCCTCCATGTCTGCTACCGTCAGCAACAACGCCCAGGAAATTTCCCAGGGTAACCTGGATCTGAGCCGCCGCACCGAAAGCCAGGCCAGCTCTCTGGAAGAAACCGCGGCGAGCATGGAAGAGATCACGTCAACGGTCAAACAGAGCGAGTCCAATGCCCGTCACGCCACCGACGTGGCCGGTGGTGCCCGCGAGAAAGCCCAGTCCGGCGGCGAGGTGGTGAATCAGGCCATCGGCGCCATGTCGGAAATTCTCAGCGCCAGTAACAAGATCAATGACATCATTGGTGTCATTGACGAGATTGCCTTCCAGACCAACCTGCTGGCCCTGAACGCGGCCGTAGAAGCCGCCCGAGCCGGTGAGCACGGCAAAGGCTTTGCGGTGGTAGCGGGTGAGGTTCGCAATCTCTCGCAACGCTCCGCCGGCGCGGCCAAGGAAATCAAAAACCTGATCCGCGACAGCGTCAATAAAGTCGAGGCGGGTTCGCAACTGGTGAATCATTCCGGCTCCACGCTCACAGAAATTGTCGAGGCGGTGGAAGATGTCGCCAAGCGTATCGAGGAAGTCAGCAACGCCGCCCGCGAACAGTCGTCGGGTATCGGACAGATCAATCAGGCTGTCACCCAGATGGATGAAATGACCCAGCAGAACGCGGCGCTGGTGGAAGAAACCTCCGCGGCATCCCAGTCCATGGCGGAGCAGGCGGAAAAAATGCGTCGCCTGCTGAGCTTCTTCAAACTCAATTAGCGAAACCCTTTCTCCTTGAGCTGATAAGCTGAAACGAACGCCCGGGCATGACTGTCCGGGCTTCGTGTATCCATCACCGATCACCACCTTTACGTCGACCGCATTTTTTTTGGACAATAGCGCTGGCGGAGCGTTAAGATCCGCTCCCGAGTGAGCATAGGCAAGGACCGACTTTCAGCGAGAGTAAGGGATCCTTGCCTATATTCACTCTCAGGACTCTCCCATGAACACACATCACATAGTCATCGTAGGAGGTGGCGCAGGCGGACTCGAACTGGCAAGCAAACTCGGAAACACTCTGGGTAAAAAACAGAAGGCACGCATCACACTGGTGGATGCTGCGCTGACCCATGTGTGGAAACCCCTGCTGCATGAAGTGGCCGCCGGCTCCCTGAACTCGGATTCCAGCCAGGTGAATTTCCGTGCCCACGCGCAACAGCACCATTTTGAGTTTCAACTGGGCCGCCTAACCGGACTCGATCGCCAGACCAGGACCATCACCCTCGCCCCCATCACCAATGAATTCGGTGAGGAAGTCGTGGCGGAGCGCCAGCTCGGTTACGACACACTGGTGATTGCCGTCGGCAGTTCTGCCAACGATTTTGGCACCCCAGGAGCACAGGAACATTGCCTGTTTCTGGACAACCTGCGTCAGGCACGCAAGTTCCATAAGCTCCTGCTCAGTGCCTTTTTGCGCGCGGAGTTCAAACAGGACAATGGCGCCGCTAGCCTGGACATTGCAATTATTGGTGCCGGCGCCACGGGCGTTGAGCTGGCAGCAGAGCTGCACCATGCCTCCCGGCAACTGGCCTACTACGGCATGCATCATATTAACGATGCCAACGTCAGACTCACCCTGATCGAAGCCGCCGATCGCATTCTGCCTGCGCTTCCCGAGCGTATTTCCCGCGCCGCCACAAAAGAGTTGGAAAAACTGGGCGTACGGGTACTGACCGGCAATGCGGTCACGGAAATTACTGCAGAAAGTCTGAATCTGAAAGATGGTCAGACCATTGCAGCAGATATGAAGGTTTGGGCAGCAGGCATCAAGGCACCGGAGTTTCTAACCCGACTGGACGGGCTGGAGAGCAATCGCATCAATCAGCTTAAGGTACTCCAGACACTGCAAAGCACCGAAGACGCCAGCATTTTTGCATTTGGCGATTGTGCCGAATGTCCGCAACCTGACAGCGAGCGACCAGTGCCGCCGCGAGCACAGGCGGCACACCAGCAGGCTAGTACGCTGGTAAAAACCCTGAAAGATCGATTGGAAGGTCGACCGGCGACGGCTTTCGTCTATCGCGACCATGGTTCACTGATTTCATTCAGCAAATACAGTACCGTGGGTAATCTGATGGGCAACCTGAGCGGTCGCAGTATGATGATCGAGGGCAAGGTAGCGCGGATGTTTTATATTTCCCTGTATCGTATGCACCAGGTGGCGATACACGGTTTTTTGCGGACTGCGCTGATCTGGCTGAACGACCGTCTTACCAAGGCGCTGCATCCACGTTTGAAACTGCACTAGCCATTCAGAGATTATCGCTCGGGTGCAGCAATTAAGGCACCCGAGCATTCGCATTATTCCACCGGCAGGGTTTCTTCCATTTCGACCTGTTCAAGCAGATTGATGGCTACCGCAATAAAATCGGAGTCCGTGATAATCCCCTGAATCTCGCCATCTTCGACAATGGGCAGACAGCCCACCTTCTTGTTCTGTAAAAAAGTAGCCGCCTCACGCAAGCTCACGCGAGTGCTAGCCGTGGCGATCTTGCGGGTCATCACGTCCTTGAGGAGGATGGACGACTCCTTGGCTTCGCGAACATCATGGGGCAAATCCGCCTCACTCGAATCCATCACGGCCAATAGGTCTCGTTGGGTAAAAACACCGGCAAGTTTGTTGTTGCTATCGACAACAGGAATATGGCGAATGCCTTCCTGATTCATCACCCGGCGTGCTTCCAGTACGCTTGAATCTTCGGTAAGGGTGGTCACGTGTCGGGTCATGATGTCTTCAATGGTGATCATGGGCTCTCCTGGGTTGTTAGGTTAACAGTTCGCATCCACAGCGAAACCATACCGCAATCATGATTCCTGCCAGCAAGTATAGCCTTGATACACGTCAATCCGCGAACGCATAGCCTCTCAGGGCGTTTTGCGAATGTCATCCCATTGCAAGGCGATAGTCATCCAATTGTAAAGATTGCGCACTAGTGTCGGCCACTGCGGTAACACGAGACCAATCCGTTGCTTTCTCTTAGGAGGATCTATTCCATGAGTATCGAGCCGTTTGTTTCAAACTATCCGTTCTATGACGCCAAAAACTTTCCCCATGGCTTTAGCCGTTCCGGCGAATTTACGCGCACCGAAGCCGAGATTCTGCAAGATTGCGGGCGCACCATCGAGGCGCTGAATTCACGCATTATGGCACCCACCTCCCCTGCTCACGAAGCCATGCTGCGCGTGATTGCCGGCGAGCAACAGCCAAGCAGCCTGATCGAAAAAGTATGGATGAAATACCTGGACGCGATCCGCCAGAAGAAGCCCTTCCTCAGCTGCGCCATGCGACCACTGCGAGGCGTCACCAGCAAACAGCAAGGATATCGCGAACTGGCGTTTGATTGACGCTGGACGCTGGACGGCGGTCTGACGAAGTAGATACGCAATACAAGGAAGCAAGGCCGGGGATTCAACAATAGTGGTAAACATACTAACAGTCCGCTCCGGTGCAGGCGGATGGACTGTGCTTGGCCATTGATCCTTCTGGAAAGGCCGGATATTCGAACTGCCGAAGTATTGAGCCTTTGACATTCACTTTGTGTATAAAGGACAGAAAGAACATTAGCCAGCAACAAGCCGGCTAATGCCATGTATAGTTTTATCGGAACCTACTTTTCCCCTTTTTCAACTTTCCAGGTCGTTTCCGCATTCCCGCCTTTATTGCCTTCAGAGCTTTTACCTGGTGACATTCTACGTGCAGCTTCGCGCGGAGATTGCACTGCCGGCAGCAGCAGACTCGCTGGTTTTTCTCCAGTTTTTTTAAGTTTCCTTTGCTGACTATTATTCCGATCAGCAGCACTGGGAAGTTGCTTCAGGTTATTTTGAGACTGAGATTTTGTCGCTGCCTCTCTTTGTTTTGTTTTCGGGGCTTTGAGCTTGTTCGCTGGTGTTTGGGCTTCCGCTTTGGTCTCGCCATCGACACCATCATATTTAGCAAATGATGCCGCCTGAACAGAGGTCGAAAGCAGAAAGGAAGTCATTATCACCATAAAAAACTTGATTACTGTTTTGCTCATTTTATCTCTCCTGTGTGAGATCAAGGTTAACTTTACTACCTGAGTCGAACAGTTTCTCTATGCGGTTCAAATTATTTTCGGGAACACGGCCTCTGTGCTATGCGTGGAAGCAGATCGCAACCTAGAAATTATTAAGGACAGGCACCGCAATTATTAAGGACAGGCACTATTAATAGAATCAGTTCAGCCTGAGGGCAAATAACCTAAGGAGGTTGTTGTCTAGAAAGTGTTTGCGCAAAACAACTCGAATTGAGCGCCAATCATTTAAAAATATGCTTTTTCAGACAGCAGTGATACTCCGAGTAGGTTCGGATTTTTTTTGGAGGTGGGCAGTAGTCTGTTTAAGCGATTTGCTTATCGACGGCCCGGTGTCGTTTGGCAAAACGCTTGTTGTAGAGCCGCTCAAACTGGGTACATTGTTCTAACCAGGTACGTCTTTCGATGCCTAGTCGTTCCAGAATAGGCGGCAAGTGAAGTGGAATCGCACCACGTTTGTCTTCCCGAATTATTCGACCGGTGACATCCACAAGCTCAAGGTAGTCATTCAAACTAAAGAGAATACCCCTCAGGGGTTTCTGAATGTCGTCGCCATCAAACTGCACGAGCGCTTTAACGGAAGCGGGTTTCTGTCTCAATGCGTAGTTGCCTTGTCTGCTGATAGACTGGTTCAGTGAAAACCTCGGAGCCAGACGTTCCTTGATGCTGGTATTGTCTGAGTCTTCGGGAGTTTGTGCCATTCCAGCCCGAACGGGATTGAGGTCGACATAAGCCATACAGGAAAGCAGCGCTTCTTCGGAGCGTAGGGCCTGTGATTTAAAACGGGCTTCCCAGAAATGGCCAGTGCAGTTGTCTTCCTGATTCGCCATGCGGGCAATGGGTTCATTCAGACACTTCATAAACCAGCTAAGAGACGTAAGCCGTTCCCGATAGGTAAGCAGCAGATCGCCCAGAAGGCGTTGTTCGAAAGCTGCCATAGCGGTGCCGCGAGCAGCTTTTTGAAACACTGGCGGCCCTTTGTATAGACAGGCCCATCGTTCGATCAGCTCGCGCTCGCTCCATTCATTCGCTTCTTCAGAACATAGCTTCAAGACAATATGCACATGATTGGACATCACCGCATAAGCGCAGATATCAACAGCAAAGATGGATGAGAGCAAACGAATACGGTCTTCAATCCATTGTCGGCGATGTTCAAAGCTTTGGCCGGAATCACGGTCGACACCGCAGAGAAAAGTACGTCGTACACAACGTGTGACAACATGGTAGTAAGGGGTGTCATCGACTGACACCAGGGCAGATCTGGGAAGCGTCATAGCAAAGTCCTTTTTGCAGATGAGCCATGAGTTTATTCGGAGGCCAGGTTAAACTCAAGTGAGTGCCTGTCCTTAAACAAAGAGGTGCCACCTACTCTTATACCGCTTCGATAGGGGATAGGATCAGGAAGTATAGAAAAAACGGGCACTATGGAGCTCGTTTTTTATATTTTGTGAGCTATTCTCCTATCTGCTCATTAAGCGTATCAAGTAAGAATTCACTCAGCACTCTCACCAAAGGAGACTGTCCTCTTCGGGAGGGCATTAGCAAACTCAGCTGAGCTTTACCCGACACCCAGTCAGGCAGAACCCTGACCAACGAACCGTTCGATATTTCTTTACGGCATGTGTACGCCGGCAGGCTCACGATGCCAAGACCTTCCATTGCAGCTCTTTTGAGAGTGCTCATATCATCGCTGCAAAGTTGCGGATTAAATGGCACGGTGGTTTTTAGGCCCTCATTATTCTGCAGGGTCCAATGGCCCGACGTAGGCTGCCACCCCACTTTTAAACTTTGTCGTTTAAACAAATCATAAGGTGATTTCGGGCAGCCGGCCTTTGTTAAATAGTTGGGGCTAGCAAACAAATGCCATGAAACTGTAGCGAGATGCCTTTGAATGATACTCGAATCGGGTAAGGCTTCCGTATGCCCACGTATTGCCATATCGATACCCGAAGAAACCAAATCAATATTCTGATTGGTGACTTGCTGAACAAGTTCAACTTTCGGGTGGTCTGCCAAAAACTGGAGTACCAGATCTTGAATAGCAAACTGAGCCACGCCCACCGAGCAGCTCAGGGTTACGCGCCCGCTTAGGGAGGTCTTTCTGCTATACACAGCTGCTTCGGCTGCCTCCATCTCATCCAGTAGCGCCCGGGCATGCTGATAAAAAATCTGACCCGTTTCCGTCACATTAAACTGACGCGACGTTCTTTGGATCAACTTGATATCCAGTCTTTCTTCCAGCTTGGATACGTGGCGACTCAATCGCGACTTAGGCATATTGAGTGCCTTGGCCGCCGCTGAAAAGCCTTGTTTTTCTACCACGTGAACAAAGTAAAAATAATCATTCAAATCGATCATGTTCTGCTGATGTGTCTCGATAGACTGCAAATATTGTTCTAATTATAGAACGTTAGTTTCATATTTTGCATCTACAAGGCTCAATCGTTCTATTGTTAATATCTTCACCGTGCTTACACAACACGGGATCAGGAGATAAACCGATGAACGACACGGCGGAATTTTTGCAAGAAACAGTTGAGAGCGTCAGGCCAACGGTACACATGACCCCAGCCAAACGCGGCAAAGTTCTCGAGATCGGAACCGGATTCAGCGCGATGGCATTTCGGGAAAAAGACTTTTCCGGAGCAATGGACCCTTTGGTCATGGTAGACCATTACCGGATGACCGAGCCGACTTTTGGCGCTCATCCCCATGCGGGCGTGTCGGCAGTTTCCGTGCTGTTTGAAGACAGCGTAGGTGAATTCCACAACCGTGATTCATTGGGTAATGACTTCGATTTGATGCCAGGTGATTTGTATTGGCTGAACGCCGGTTCCGGAGTTATCCATGATGAGTCGCCGCGTGCGGGAGCCAACACCCACGGCCTACAAGTTTTCGTAAATTTACCCGCTACGGAAAGAAAACGTGCACCGAAGTCGCTTCATGTCAAAGCGGGAAGCATGCCCGTATATGAGAGTGACGGAAGTCGTGTCCGAGTTCTGCTTGGCGAAAGTAATGGCATGACGGGCCAGCAATCACCTGCATTACCCATGACCATTCTTGATGGCTACATTCATTCAAAGTCGTTTTACTCTCACCCATTAAAGGAAGAAGAAAACGCCTGGATCTATGCTGTCGAAGGAGAGCTAATCGTGATGGTTGGAAGTCGGCAAGTACGCCTTTCATCAGGCCAAGCCATCGCTATATCTGACGTATTTTCTGCAAGCGGTCGTGAGATCCACTTATTCAACCCGGAAGCTGAACCCGCACATTTTGCGCTGTTTGCCGCTGAACCGATCCACGAAGCTTTTGTTCAGAAAGGCGGTTTCGTCATGAGTTCGGAGGCAGAAATTGAACAGGTGGAAGCCGCCTTTGCCGCAGGCAAACTCGGCCACCTGGCATAAAAATATTTGGAATTCAGCTCATCACTTATTAGGAGAAAAACATGAAAATTCTAGCCTTTGCAGCCAGCAACAGTCGCAAGTCCATCAACAAAGACCTTATTGCATATGCCGCAAGCTTATTGCCTAAGCATGAGGTAAACATCGTCGATATTAATGACTATGAGATGCCCCTATACAGCAGTGATCTTGAAGAAGCCCATGGCATTCCAGATGCCGCTTCGCGCTTTCTTAAAAAAATAGAAAATGCAGATGCCTTGCTGATTTCCTACGCCGAACACAATGGAAATTATACCGTCGCCTACAAAAACCTCTTTGACTGGGCCTCTCGCAAGAACAGAGAGGTCTATCAGGGCAAACCTATTGTGATGCTATCCACCTCACCGGGACCCGGTGGCGCCAAAACTGTGTTGGCATTGGCTCAGGGGTCTGCACATTTTTTCAATGGAAATGTCCGGGCATCCCTATCTATTCCAGGTTTTTACGAGAACTTTGACCAGGAGAAACGTGAACTGACAAACCCGGAACTCGTTGCGCAGCTGCAGACCGTGTTGGCTGCGCTCGAATCCGACTAATCAGATCTTTCAAGCGGAGGAAACCAGAATGATACCGCATAGATTCCATTTTCATGCCTTTGCATTTTTAATGTCGCTCGTAATGTCAGGCTTGATGTCATTCACCATGTTAACGCTCGAGTCAGCGACATTCATCGAAGCGATTAGGAACTGGCCAGAGGCATGGGCTATTTCAATGCTTGTGGCCTTTCCTGCCAGCATGCTTGTCGTTCCTTTAACCCAGAGGCTGGTTTCAAGAATTGTGGCGACGAACTGAGGAGTTTTCTGTCGCAGTGGTGGCGAAGTAATGGTTGCGACCTTGGTATCAAGGCAAAGGAAGGTTTAGCTGCGAGATAAACCCGAATACTCCCCTACTCAATACCGTATTTGGCAAAGAGGGAGTGTTTAATCTGCTCCAATTCTCCACTGTCTCGGAGGGATTCAAGTGTGGCATTGATTTCAGGCATCAACCTGGCGTGTGGCGAGTCCTCAGCGATAAACAGATGCCAGCCGAGTTTACGAATAGACGGCTCCCGCAGCGTAACCAGCTGATCCAGCACACCCTGCTGGGCAGCCTGATAACGAAACATTTCCGCCTGTTCGATGTACAGATCGGCGCGTCGATAGGCCAGAATCAGGGGAATTTTTGCGGCATCGACATTCTTCTGCACGTTCTTCATATTCTTCAGTGCATCCTCGTGCCAGCCCGATCCAAGCATGTGAACATGGGTAATATCGGGCATGTTCTCAAGATCGGTCAACCGCCTGACACGCTTCAACTGCGCAAGGTGCGGATTGTCCTTAGCCGTATGCATGACAAAATGGGTTTCATAAAACGGAATGCTGCTGGCGATGGTGTATTCGCTTCGCTCGGCGGTCGGCACCGTAAAAAAGCCATCCTTTTCGCCCTGCCTGACCAGTTGCTGACAGCGCTTCCAGGGGCAGGACTCATGCCGCACCTTGATCCCCATGCGCTTGCCCAGCACCTCTTCAACAAAGTCTTTCTGAATGCCAAAGGCAATACCGTATTCATCCCAGGCAAAGGGTTTGTAATCGGCACCATAGGTGATGGTGAGCTCAGGCTCCGCATGGCTGCTCAAGCTGAACAGCAGCAACACAACGACCGTAAAGAGAGTGAACAAGGAACGTACAGCTGTAAACATTTGGGTCACTGAATCCTTATTGTTATTGTTCGGAATAACCTGCCGTCAGGCAGGCTTACTAACTTACTAATCAGTGTAGATGATACCCCGGCGATCAGACAAACCCCCGATCTTGAACTATTTGTTTCGGCCTATTGCCGTCCAGCCAATTCGGCAACGATCAGGTCATACAGAGGCTGAGCACCAAACTCGGGCAAGGCCTTTCCATTCACAAAGAAAGTGGGAGTCTGGCTGACCTTCAAGGCGCGAATGTCCTCTTTCTCCTGTTGCAGGCGGCGATCAAATTCTGCCGAGTGAATCACCAGTTTCGCGGCTTCAATATCGAGACCAGCTTCTCCGGCGATCTCCCAGGCTCGGTCGATATTGGGCTGATGATGGGACGCCCATTCGGCCTGATAGGCCAGCAGCGCTTCCAGAACCGCCGGAAACACGCCCTGCTCCCGCGCCGCTTCCAGCATACGCACCACCGTTTCGGAGCCTTGATGGAAGGTGGCATAGCGCAATACCAAACGAACATCTTCCGGGTGGCGTTGCAGAATCTGCTTTACGAAGGGATAGAACGCCCGGCAGGCTTCGCAGGCCGGATCAAAAAATTCAACCAGGGTCACAGACGCGGTCTCGGGCCCCATACTTGGTGAATACCTGCGCTCATACATGTCGCCACCGGCGGCTTCCGGTGTCGGGGAAGCACTCTCGTCACTGCAAGCCGACAGGAGCACCATAGCCATTGCAGCGAGCAAAGGACGCAGAATGCTGGAGATCGGTTTTATTTGCATCATGTTGTTCCAATACATGTTGTTTCAATAAAGGTTACGAAAATGTCGACCAGCCCGGTCATCATCGCGTCAGAGTGCTGGTGATCATGTCCAGATTATGGCGCATCATATCCAGATAGGTAGGTGCCTTGTCCGCCGACAAGGCTCCGGATATCAAGCCGCCACCCAGCTTCACACCGGTCTCATCCTGTACCCGGTGGATCAAACGGTTATCACTAATATTCTCGGAAAAGATCGCGCGAATATCGTGATTCCGAATGACAGAAATCACTTCGGCAACGGCCTTGGCCGAGGCTTCCGCACTGGTCGTCACGCCCTGCAGGCTGAAGATTTCAATATCCAGATCACGCCCCAGATAGGCGAAGGCATTATGTGGCACGACAATACGTTTCTGTTCGCGGGATATAGCACTGAGCCTGGTGAGCATGTCCTGCCGCAGTTGCTCCAGCTTGTTCAGATATGCCGCTTCCCTTTTCTGAAACAGCGCTTTGTGTTGAGGTCGCAGTTCCTGCAATCTATTGGATATGTTTGTCACATAGCGCTTTGCCGCCAACAGGCTATGCCAGGCATGGGGGTCCACATTTTCATGGGCATGTTCATCATGCTCACCATTGTGTTGCTTCATGCGATGATGCGCAGCCGACCAATGTGGCTTTTCAAGATGAATGACATCAATACCCGCCGAGGCGATCAGACGCTGACCCTTGAATCCCGAGGACGCCACAACCCTGTCCAGCCAACCCTCAAAACCCAATCCGTTCCATACCAGCAAGTCGGCTCTGGCGACCGCCTGAATATCCTTGGGCGAAGGATGAAAAATGTGGGCATCTTCATCCAGACCAACCAGACTATAAACCTCAACCTGGTCACCCCCGATCTGCTCCACCCAGTCTGCCAGAATACTGAAGGTCGCCACTACCTTTAGTGGCGTATCGGCAAACGCGGGCCGCATCCACATGCCTATCAATGCCACGCTTACTATCAGGCACATTCTCTTGCCGAGCATTCAATTCTCCACCACGTACATTACAAAGCCGCAAATGGTATGACATAACCATCTTGCATACCAATCCCCTTGCAGAACATTGTCCGGGATGTGCACAGACTGTGCTATCGTGCATCGTCGCGTGCGATGATGGCACCCCATAACAGGAAGGTGAAAACGGGACCTTAAATGAAAACAGGAACACTGGTATTTTTCTGCGGCAAGATGGGCGCTGGTAAATCCACGCTGGCCCGTAAGGTATCCCGGGAACGAAACGCCGTGCTGCTATCCGAAGACGAATGGCTGGCAGCCCTTTACCCGGATCAGATCAAGTCTTTAAAGGACTATGTAAACTATGCCGGCCTTCTCAAGCCCATGATCAAGAAACTCGCGCAGGCCATCCTGCTCACCGGTACCGACGTGGTGATGGACTTTCCCGGCAATACCGTCTCGCAGCGCCAGGCCTTCAGGGAGATCTTTGACGGGATCCAGGCAGAGCATCAGCTCCACTATCTTGATGTCACGGACGAGGTGTGCCTGAAGCAGATCGCACAACGGCGACTCGAACACCCCGAACGCGCCGCCACCGATACGCCAGAGATGTTCGAACAGGTAACCCGTCACTTTGTCGCACCTACCTCAGAGGAGGGATTTAATATCGCTGAAACATTTAGAAAGCGTGGAGATTGAATCGGACGGGCTGCTTAGTATTGACGCCTGCTTTCATGTACTGCCCTCCTGAAAGCTCGTGCCGATGATAGAGCCGCTGATAGCGGCCTGAAATAATAAAGCAGTCTCTCTTCCCTATCACCAGCACTGACCACCAGCACTGACAAAATCAGTTCACCCCATACACCCTGGGACGCTTGTAGCGCCAGAAGTTGGCTTCCTCTTCGCGCTGGATGGTGATGGCTTCGTGCTTGAAATGCTCTTCCCGCAAGTCGGCCAGAGCCGCTTCCAGATCGCTCCCACTCAGAGAACTTTCCAGTTCCTCGCGCTTGGCCATGTAAGCGAGACCGTTTTCCCAGCGTGCGTTTCTTTCCTGATCCTGCTTCGCCAGTTCTTCGATGCGTTCTTCAGGGTAGCCGGACTGTCTGCGGAAATCATTGATCTTGGCCTGCCGTTCTTCCACCGGCATTTGACCAAGACTGTCTTGCACCGACTCCATACTCAAGAAAGCCTGCACCACCACATTCGGTGAGGTGACGATGTTCTGCAGGGTACCTGCCTGTTCTTCTGCCAGCGCAGTCTGCAGCTGAAAGAGCTTTTCATCCAGACTCATCGTAGTGTTCTGTTCGAGATCGGCCAGGCGTGCCTGAATGGCATTACCCCGGCCTGCAAGCTCTGCCGTCTCCTGCGCCCAGATCAGCTCTGCATCGTCGCCAAACAGTTCATATCGCTTTTCCCATACCTTTGTCTGCCGATCCTGAAAGTCCAGCACTGACAGCCTTTCCTGGTTTGCCAACAGCCATTCGCTGTATGTTTTCAGACCAGCCAAAATGTTCAGAATGGACGCAGCGTAATCAGGAAAAGCGGCGAGGATTACCCGTTCAAAACGCGCCTCGCCATCATCCGGATAGCGCTGCAGCATGAATTCTTTGACGCGAATCAGGCTTGCCTGAATATGCAGTTGATCGATCACTTTCCAGTAACTGTTTTGCAGGCGAATAATCAGCTCTTGTTCGAAGTCGTCCTGTTGAGTGCCCTCGTATTCGCCCCCCGTTACTGCGGACGCGGTTTGAGCGGTCGATTGTTTGGGAATTGGATTGGCCAATTTAACGTGTGATGGCTCAGAGTGACTTGGGTCAGCATCGAGAGAAGTGATCTCAGAAACGGTATTACCGCTGTCCAGGCTGTTTTGCACGAGCGTGTAGATCGCGATGCCGCCGCAGACTAAAGCCAAAGACAAACCAAGGGTGGCACGATTCATTGAAGTAATTTCCTTAGGAAACCTCTGATTGATCAAAAGTAGGCCCGCATCTTTGCAGAGGCGGGCCGGTCGAGTCGCACAATTATCTTGTGCGTGTTTCGTTCGCTTTCTATCGAAGCGTTAGTAAGCGATCCCCAATGCTTACAGCAATGGCTGCAACTTGGGCCACACCAGATCCGCCAGCTTGCGAGAACCGGAGGTCGCAGGGTGGATGCCATCTATGATGATGTCGCGATCCCTGATCGTAGAACGAGGATCCACAAACTGACAGTCCGCAGCAGAATGCGCACAGGCCTGAGACAGACGCATGTCGCCATAGTCCACCGCTTCTTCTACGTCGTCCAGTAACAGCAGTGCGTTTTTGGTGTAGTAGTAACCCAGGTAAACCACGTCATCGACACCACTGGCATGCATGTTGTTCAGGACGTTAACGACATCTACATACAGATTATCGATCAGGTTTTTGCACGACGAGCTCAGGCCCCACCATTGGTACCACTCGGTCTTACAGTTGTACCAGTCAAACAGCGTGATGATCGGAATCAGAATATCGTTACCGGCACCGTCCATGACGACTGTGTCGATATTCGGATTGTCGCCTTTCGCATTTTCGAACTGGGTGGCAATATCCGTGGCAAAAATACCACCTGTGATTTCAGCACCGGAAATCGTATAGCGACGGAAAGTTTGACCCGCGTAGTCTTCAAGAAAATCCTGAAGCTCTCCGGACAATGCAAAAATCGAGTCGCCGACGAAGACTACCTGATCATTGTCTGCATCCGTTACTTTGGCATTACTGGCCAGACTTCCAACGCCATCACAGGCAGCAAGGCTGAATGCAACCAGTACAATTGCGGAGAGTTTTCCAAGGGAATGGGATATGAGTTTTTTCATGTAAGCTCCTTTTATTATTGTTTGACAGAGATCACACAATAACAGTATTCGGAATGACGAATTGAGTGCTTTCTCACAAACAGATCGCCATAAAAAAAATATTTACCCGCGCATGTCAGTTAACGACTAAAAAGATTTATGGGGTTAATCAAGGGGTCAGAGTATTAACTCTGACCCCTTGATTGATATGTATCTGTTTGTTCTAAAGGACAATCTATAAATAAAAACAATGGATCCCGCATCAAGTGCGGGATGACGTGGGAGGAGACAACGAACTCCGGGTCAAGTCCGGCATCCGGCATAAAGCGAGAGAAACCAGTGCGGGAATGACAGCGGAAGGGACCAGTAATCAAGGGGTCAGAGTATTGACTCTGACCCCTTGATTGATAAGAGCGCCGAATGGTTCGCAGAACCAATTAGCTATTTAGCATGAATGTCTATCCGCACCGACCAGTTTCCCGGTTCATTGGTGCCTATGTAGATCTTGTTGCGATAACTCGAACCAATGGTCGCAACCTTACCGCTGCTGTTGTACTCACCCACACGCACCGGGTAATTTTTCTCGGCAGCTTCAGCGTTAATGGCTTTGCCAAAGTAGGCAGGCCAGCGCCAGTTTTTACCCGCTGAATCACTCGGAACAATGTAATCAAAACGATACACTTCACCGGTAGTCGGGTTGGAGATTTCAAGGTTCACCATTGAACCTTTTCTGAGATGACCGCCTCGCAACACATCAATGTATTCAGGATCAGCCCGCTCGATACTTACGTCGTAATCTTCTTTACCCCAAATCCAGTTACGGTATGAAGACCCACGTTCAACAATCGCGCCATCAGCAAAGCGCTCGCCCATCGACACAGGCACGTCAAACTGGCTATTCACAGCTTTCGCGAAATCCAACGCATAAGTCCACTGGTTCTGACGATCAGCTAGCACCACGTATGTCGCAGGGTCGCTGACTGCGATTCCGTCCTTTTTCACGTGAACGCTCAATTGCGTGCCTTCTTTTAGATCATCGCCACCACTGATGTTCGATGTAAGCACCTGCATCAGTTTGTGTTGATGCAGAGACTTCTCTACTCGGCCATCAATCACACCTACAGGATCAATCTTGCCTAAAAGATTGTCCGGAATTTTCCAGTAAGTTACCACACCAAGATCCGGACAGGTTTTACCGTCTGGTTGATCGTCGTTATTACAGTAACACCCTTTGGCGATGGAGTTCTCTGCCATCACAAGCCCCAGCTCTCGCGCAGTTTTGCCATCGGCTGTCTGGCATTGCACTAAGACCGGCGACACCCCTTTCAAGGTATTCATATCAGGCACTGCACCGCGGTTTGTTTCTGCGCCAGTGACGCCATACCAGGACTCGTAATCGCCATCCCATGCCGGGTCATCTTTATCAATAAAATCCGACTCGATAAACAGATCGGATACCTTGTTGTAAGGCGAGTTTTCAACAAACACCTCCATCGCCTTGGTCTGACTTTGGTTATCACTGATAGCTGTGTATTGCATCTCATCATTGGCGCAATCGGTAATCACCACCTCACTCCAATAATCTGTGTGCATCTCCTGTTTCAGCTCGTACGTCTTGGAGTCCCCCTCACACTGATATTCTATTTTCCAATAGTGGTTTGTTCTTGGATTGCCGCTCGTCCAAGCATAGGTCGCGGCCCAGCCCGGGTTGGTAAACTCTGCACCTTTGAAGTAGCAATACCCGAGCGCCAAATCATCGCAATTACGTGACCATTCTCCGGGCTCCAGGGTAAAACCATCCCCATAAGTATTGGTATATTCTAGAGCCATGTCGCCATAGGTCTGATAGTAGATATCTAAAACACGTACGGTTTTATTGGTCAGGTTTCCCACATCCAAGTAGGAGTATGGCCCTACCGCTGCATTCTCCGCCAAATGACCGGAGGTTCGATTAATATCCAATGCAAACGCGCTTGCGCTGCACACCATCGCTAAGCCAAAGGCCAGCGCTTTTTTGAAATGACTTACTTTAGGGTTTGTTCGTTTGGAACTCTTTCCATTGGGACTCGTTCTTTTTGAACTCAAGCGCCCGGACTCTACAACACCGGTGTACTTCATTTGTTGTTCTCCATTTCATCGAATCGACTGCGATATCTCTCTGAAAACCATTTCCAGAGATTCATATCCGTTCAATTACAAGTTTAAAAAAACAGTGTGGAGACTTAATGGAGATTCACTTTCAATTGGTAATCGTTGTGTAAACTTTGTCACAGACGAGAAAGATCGATACCGGCGTAACAACTAAGAGTAAAAACAACGGATTCCCGCCCACCCCAGGGTGCCCTCTCTTGCTTCGCAATTCACCTTGTGCGCGGGAATGACGTCGGAGTGCAATTGGATTCTGTTGCTGATGAGGGATGATTAGGGAGGAAGGATAGATGCTGGATCAAGTCCGGCATGACGCGAGAGCTAGTCACGCGGGATAATGCAAAGAAAGTTCGAAAAAAGGGGTCAAATTAAAACTACTCTGACACCTTTTTTCCACCCTGTTCATCCCGGCCTCCGAGCCGGGATCCATTGTATTATGAGAGCCTTTCAAGTAAACGCTACTCTTCCCGTCGGCGGCCGATAGAAGAAGCAGCATAAAGTCGTCGAGCATTCTGAAATAAAGATCGAAATCGGTGTAACAACTAAGAGCAAAACAATGGATTCCCGCCTTCGCGGGAATGACGTGGGAGTGCAATTAGATTCTGATGCAATAATAGTCAGAGATAAGAGGCATCAGCCTCTCCCCTTCTAACGGCATCATGCTGATCAATTGTCGGTGTTTTCTGCCAAAGGTATTTTTACAGAAATACCCAGGCCGCCCTGCGAAGCATGAAAGGCTTTAACCTGCCCACCGTGTGATTCCGCAAACGCTTTTACCAGCGACAACCCTAAACCGGCACCTCCTTTTTGTCGCGATCTGGATTTGTCTACCCGATAAAAACGATCAAACAGCATCGATAACGCTTCATCGTCTACATCAGGCCCGGTATCAGAAACAATCAATTCAGCATGAGAACCTGACTTGGTAACCGTCACAAAGACAGTGCCGCCCGAAGTTGTGTATCGGGCACAGTTTTCAAGCAAGTTATCGATAATTTGGCGCAAGCGATGCGCATCCCCAAAAACAATGACATCGCTATCGATTCTTGTTTCTAAACGAAGCTGATGGTCGACGAGTTGAACTTGCTTCGCGGTGATGGAATCTGCGACAACCCCATTCAGTTCTACATATTCTTTGCTATCCATTAAGGCATCAATGTCCGCCAGTGACAAAACATAGAGGTCTTTTACCAAAGAACTTAAGTGATCAACGGATCGTGCCAGTGATGACATTTGCTCTTGATCCAAAGGCCGAATACCGTCCTGCATCGCAGACACTTTTGCCATCATGGTCGCCAACGGTGTGCGCAGCTCGTGGGATGCACTGGCAATACCGTCACGTTGCTGCTTCTCCTTTTTCTCTAGCGTTTTTTTCGCCTGCAAGAGCTCATCGGTACGTTCTACGACACGGTCCTCTAGTGAGGCATTGAGATCCGTTAACTCATGGGTTTTATTGTCGACCATACGTTTGAGCTTGTTATTGTTCCAGAATAGAAACAGCACAATTGCCAGTATCACCGAAACGATCAGCCACAAGCGGGTGTAGTCGAAGACTTTTTCAATTTTTATGGAAAACCATTTCTCGGCAAGGAGTTGTTTTTCCTCCTCGGAAAAACTGTCCAAAAACTTGTTCAGTATGCTTATAAGCTCAGGCGGTTCTCCCTTATGAATACCAAAGGCTAGCTTTAAAGGAATCTCGAGCTTGCCGCCGATTTTCAGGTGTTCAATGCCCTGTCGGCGAAGGCTGTAGCCGATGCTTGGGATGGTATCGACAAAGCCGTAGAGTTTCTCGTCTTTAACCTTTTTCAGACCATCGACAACATTTTTCACTTCGACAATATTGAAGTTAGGGTATTTCTCACGAATCAGATCGGTATGTGCATAACCCGCCACCACGCCTAAGGTCTTATCCTGAATTGCGTCCAGGTTTTCGACAAAAAGCTCCTCTCCACGTACCGCCACCACCAAAGGGTATTCTCCATGAGGGTTCGAAAAGTCGAGGTATTCCATTCGTGGTGCGGTTGCGGCTGCGGCAGAAATCAGTTTGCATTGGCCCGCACGCGCTGACAAAAGACTTTCACTCCAGCTGTCAGTACGTACCAACCGCAACGAGATACCCAGACGCCTTTCAAGCTCTTTCATCAGGTCGGCGGTCATGCCTCCATGTTGTCCTTGTTCATTCAGCCGCTCAAACGGCATCCAGTCCGGATCAACACAGTAGGTGATCTCATCAAGCCTGCTCAGGTATTCCTGCTCGCTCTGCGACAGCTCTATTCCGGCTATCTTGGCCAGCGACTTGGTACCCCGCTGATCTGAAAAAGCGGATGATCCCAGCCAGCGCTTGTTCAGGGAAATTTTTTCTTCATCACGGAGGGACATCATCGTTTTTTGCAATATTTGATGCAAAACCGGGAGATCCTTTCGTACCCCGATATGCAGGGAGGGATTCACTTTCTCTTTGTTCAACCTTAAAAAATCAACCAGCCGAAGGTTGAAAAGTTGATGCTCGTTCACGTAGTAGTGGAAGAGAAAAGGGTTCTGGATGATGCCGTCCAGCTTGTTCGTCGTCAGTGCCAGCATCATCTTTCTGATGCTTTCAAACTCAATCAATTCAGTATCGGGAAATTCGCTTTTAACATACGGAACCTGCCCATCCCCTTTTTCGATACCGATTCGTTTGCCTTTCAGGTCGGCAATACTGTTGAGCGTTTTATTTTCAACGGTACTGTAAAGATTGAGCGATGATTTTGCGTAACTGGAGGTATAAAGCGTGTAGGCATCTCGCTCCTCGTTAAAATAAAAAACCGGCATGGCATCAATTTTTTTCTGCTTGAACAGCTCCACCAGTTCTGCCCACGAGTAACCGTTGACGAATTCGATTCTCAGACCGACTTTATCTGCGAGCAAGCGAATATGCTCAATGCTGTAGCCGCTGGGTTCGCCAATTTCTACATAGTCAAACGGCGGCCAATCCATCTCGTTGGCGACCCGGATAACCGGGTTGGCTTTGATATAGGCTTTTTCTTCCTGGGTCAGGTTGATACTGCTCTTTCGTTTCAACCCAAACACAAAATCCTCCGGATCAACAAAGTTTGCGGCCACGCCTTCCGATATAAATTGCTCCTCTATTCTTCTAATTCGGTTAGGATCGATTGAGCCAATTGGATAAAGATCGGGTTGCACCATGCGCTGAGTTTGCTCAGCTTCATAAAGGAGGGCTGCCTTGGACGCATCCACCGTATTGTATTTGTGGATGATGAGATCAACGATCTCTTCAGGATGAGCCAATGCATACTCCCACCCTCTGGTACTGGCATCCGTAAAGGACTTAACAACCAACGGTTTTGTCTTGGCAAACGACTCTGAGGTAAACAAATTTACGTCATAAAGCGGAACACCATAGTTATTCGGATCGATGACGTTGTAGGGCACCTTGGCCTCACGCAGATAATAAGTCTCGGCAGTCAGAAAGATCGTCATGGCATCCACTTCATTGTTGATGAATTTATCTGTATTGAAGGTATGCGGGACCATCGTAAAATCGTCGGAGGACATCTCGAATTGCCTGAACATCATGGCAAAATTGGCTGTATCAAATGTTTGTTTTTCACCCATCACCCTCTTTCCCTTTAAGTCACCAGGAAAGTAGATGTCCGGCTTGGTCACAATGGCCAGCGGAGAACGTTTGAAGTAGTTTGCCATCAGGACAATCGGTTTTCCTTCCATGCGAGCGAGGATGACCGTGCTGTAATTGGTACCGAAGCTTGCCTCTCCAGAAAGTACGGAACCAATGGTGTCTATACCTTTCTCATATTCCCGTATTTCAACGTCAAGACCGGCTTCCCTGTAGTAGCCCTTTTCCAGGGCCGCATAGAAGCCGGCAAACTCGAAATGATGTTTCCACTGGAGTTGCAGGCTGACTTTCTCAAGCTCGGTTTCGGTTTGATTGTTGGTTTCACTGAAATATTCAGTGATGGTTTCACTAAGCGCAGCGTTCGGAAGAACGGCCAGGATGATCAGCCACAGAACGGCAAAAAATAACCTGCTTTGTTTCATCTAATTTTCTCTTACCGATTGCGCCAGTTGGTTCAAGGTAGTTTAGGATTGTATAGGTTACGCCGACATAAAAAATAAAAGCCCCTTAATATTTTCATCAAATAATTAAAGGGCTTTCTGGATAGCGGTAAAAATTAGTTCTGAAAGGTAAAACAGAAACAGCGCCTAAATTGCGTAAAGAAGGACCAATTTTCATACTTTATCCCAACACAATTTAGCTCTTTAATCTTACAAAAACACTGTGCAGAAAGTATGGATAATGAAAAGCTAGATAGGACTTATATCCCAAAATTCGCCATACCAAGAAATAGAAATAACAGAAAGAAAACGCAGACCAAGAAAAAGCCCTTCCACAATCTCTTAAAAATTATGAAAGGGCTTTGCCCCCTATAAATGTTCTTCACCATCCCCAAACTGGTTCTAAACCGGGGTGGAGGTCACGTTTATCCTAAAAAATATGTTTTTCAATTGGAAAAAACGATGTTAAGTATGAGGGCATCACTTACAGTACTTTTAGCTTGAATAGAATCTTAACCATAGGACATCGACACAACAGTTAGATCTTTCATCACGATGAATCAATCATGAACAAACAAAATATAGAACGACTCTTTAAGGTCTACCCCATCTTGAAGGAGCTGGATGACGAGTTACTTGAAGTTAGCTTGAGCCGGGCAAGCATTCAACAAGTGCCAAGCGGTCAGGAACTATTCACTGAAAATGATGCCTGCCAAGCCTTCCCTTTTATTCTTAGTGGTGCAATTCGCGTATTTAAGCTCTCTGAGACTGGTAGAGAACTACCGTTATATCGAGTTTCTCCTGGCGATGCCTGCGTAGTAAGCTCTGGATGTCTGTTACATAATGAGCCGTATAACGCACGTGGGGCAGTAATTGAAGATTGCGAAATAGTGATGTTACCCGAACAAGACTTTGACCAGTTAATGTCGAATTCGGTTTTTAGAGCCTATATCTTCAGCCTGTTCGGTCAACGCCTGCAAGACTTAATGACGCTCATTGAGGAAGTCGCGTTTCGTAAACTCGATCAACGCTTGGCCAATCTATTATTGAAGCGCGGCTCACCTTTAAATTGTTCACACCAACAGTTAGCAGATGAGTTGGGAAGCGTGCGTGAAATGATCTCCAGATTACTGCGTGGTTTTGCTGAGTCAGGTTTGATAGAACAAGGACGCGCACAAATAAGCATCCTCGATCCAATGGGACTTCAGCGAATCTCTGACGGCTAAGTAATTAAAGCTCCACCAGTGTAACTTTTGTCACTGACTGATCCTAAGCGTACTTGCTTCAATATCTCCTAGTTTGACTCTTAAACATTTCCGTTTAGTTAATAGCAGGAGACAAGACAATGTTCGAACAAACTCTATATGCGGGCTGGGGAGATATGGACTTCAATTCGCATATGCGCAATACGGCGTTTCTGGATAAATCAGGTGACGTACGGATGAAGTTCTTCTCTGCAAATGGATTCCCGATGCAGGAATTTATGCGCCTAAAAATTGGCCCCGTCGTTATGAAAGATGAGATAGAGTATTTCAAGGAAATTCATCTCTTAGAAGAAGTGCGCGTGACTTTATCAATGGCTGGGTTATCAAACGATGGAAGCCGTTTTCTAATGCGAAACGAGTTTTGGCGTGCCGATGGCAAATTAGCAGCAAGGGTCACTAGTTCGGGAGGCTGGCTCGATCTAGCTCGACGTGGATTAACTGCTCCAAACGAAGCGCTACTAAACGCCCTAAATTCATTAACCAGAACAGATGATTTTCAGCCCTTGCCTTCTAGCATCAGCTAAACACTAGTTCACAGGAGAATTAATATGACGGTGCGCATCGTACGACTAGGAACAGATAGAATAGAAGGTGAAGGCCTCCGAATCGGAACGGTGCGCCGACCGCCCCGAGGCGTAAAGAAGGAAGATTACGGCAAACTCAATTGGTACGACACTTGGCTACCCAATTTGTCCCCCTGGGAAAAGGGGACGCATTTATTTTTCAGCAACAACTTCATCGTCCGAGAACGTCCTCTTCTCACCAGTTGCTCGAAAACACTTTCAATGAAAGAAGCGGTACGTCCCTTCGAGTGCCGAAGGAGTTTAAAGTGAATCGCGCAGCGAGAGAGGATGCCCTGGGGTACCGGGTCGCCTTTGGATTCCTTGTCTTAAGAGCGCATCCTTTGGCGAGACAAAGACCTTAAGGCGCTGTCGGCCGCCGCCGACAAGATAAGAAGAGCTTAGCTCAACACAATTAATAAACTCAGTAACACAATGGATCCCGCATCAAGTGCGGGATGACGCAGGAGTATTCTGGGTGACGGCGGAGTGCTATGGATGACCGAGGCTTGTTCTAAGTGACGGAATGACAGAGGTGTGTTCTGGGTGACGGCGGAGTGTCCTGAGTGATGAAAGGCTCTCATAAAACAATGGATCCCGGCTCGGAGGCCGGGATGACGGAGGAGTGTTCTGGATGATGGAATGACGGAATGACAAAGAAGTGCTCTGGATGACGAGAGTGCGAGAGATAAATCTCTGGTACCTCAAAAATTGAGATCAGCTTATACCTAGTCGCCGAATTCGCAAGCTTTCAACCCGTTTAGATGTAGACCATCTATCGAAAGCGATTGGTATTTTCGGTACCGTCGTCATTCACACCCAACAGCCTCGCTTGTGGTGTTCCAAATACAGAGTCATAACTCGTCACCGAAATAATCTGGCCACCAAAGGTGCTTTCGATCACGCTCATACCCAATGCACTGTCATTGGAATCAATATTCGCATCGGCTAATGCCAGGCTTTCAAAATTTCCACTGCTATCAAAACGCCACATGGTCACAACATCGAGGAAAAAGGGTGTACTGTCTTGCGCTGAACCCACAACAACCAACGTACCATCAGCCTGTTCTATCAGATCATTCGCCACACAATAACTTCCATGACTCTGACGGCTCTCACCGGCCGAGCCAAACGAGGTGTCGAGGACACCATTGGCATTATAACGAGCGATAAACATTTCCTCGGCATTACTCCCTACCGTGCCCGCGAGAAGATATTGCCCTGTCGATTGTACAACAGTGCGCACGCCTTGCGTTGCTCGATCAGGATCTATATACACAATATCACCGCCAAGATTGTGCAGTGCTTTGCCTGTGCCATTAAAGCTGGTATCCAAAGCGCCGTTGCTATCCAGGCGTAACAGCAATGCGTCATTACCTGCCGTAGTTAACCCTGCGGCAACAATATCGGAGCCATCCAGCACGACGTCAGTCAGTGAGCCATCACCCAAGCTTTGGCTAATCCCGCTACCCGAGTCGCCAAAACTTGTATCCAACACACCCGTATCCGTTAAGCGAATAACCGCCGATTGATTGCCGCCCGATACACGTGTGCCAACAACGACTAATTTGTCATCGCTTTGAAGCACCATTCTGCCAGGTATCAAATCTTCGCCGGTAGAGCTCCAAACGAAATGACCTGAGACACCATAACTGGTATCAAGGCTGCCATCGGTATTGAGCCTCGACACTAAAAATGAGGTATCGCTGCCGGAGGGATTCTGCAGTTCAGACAGTAACAAAATCTTGCCATCACTTTGCTCGGCAGCATCAACAACCAGCGTAAGTGCTCCGGCCGCATAGTTAAATTGCAGAGCTGAACCGCCATTAAAATCCGGATCAACGGTTCCTTCGAATCTAAAACGCGCAACCGCCGAGGCGCTATAGAAACCATTCGATCCAAACACAAATAAGTCGGTATCCGCCAGCTCAACTACGCCTCTGAATTCCTGAATGTTCGACACATTTATTTCCACCGTTGAACTCGCACAGCTAGCGCATGGCGTTACCGTTACCTGATAGGTAGTAGGCGTGTCGACCCACCCTGAAATATCCGCACTAATCGTGGCCGTGCCTAAGCCGACAGCCGTAACATCTCCATTAGCATCGACGGTGACCACATCGGTATCGCTGGATTCATATTGAATGCTACGACCTCCAGTGGAGACGGATGGTGTTGCAGGGTTCGACACCACATCGTACAAGCCCATCGCTTGATCGCCACTCAATGCAAACGTCAGCGCCGGGTACGGCGTTGGGTCGGCATTGTCGCCAATACCATCGTTGTCGGAGTCATATTTCTCGGTGGGATCGAGAGGAAAGTCATCGTAAAGATCACTCAGGCCATCGCCATCATCATCCCCATCACTCACATTTGAAATACCATCGTTATCCAGATCCAGGGGATAGGCATCGTCCGCATCGTTAATGCCATCCCCGTCATCGTCCAGATCAACGTCGTTATCCAAACCATCGTTATCGGTGTCATAGGGATAGGGGTCAACACCATCATCGATGCCATCGTTATCGTCGTCGATGTCAATGCGATCGCGAATCGTGTCGCCATCAAAATCGGTGATGACTTCATTGGCAAAACCCGTTGCGATGAAGCTGTTGTTGTCCAGTGCACCATTTTCATCAAGGCCAACCAGATGGGTATCGGCAAATGCATAATAAACCGCACTTCCAGCATGTTGCGTAATCTGGACGATATTCAACAACAAGTAACCGCCGTTGGCACGACGCAACACGGTAGTTGCCATGTTGATGTTGTAAGCCACATCACTGAATGCTTCATAGGCCAGATCATGGATAACAATACCGTTGCTGGCACTATTTAGCGCTGGCAACGTGCTATCAAAAGAGCCATCGATATTCAGCCGTGCCAAAAACGCATTGTTATCTTCGGCAAAGTCTCCCGTTGAACCGACGACTACAAACTTGCCATCGGTCTGCTCAAGTACTGCGTAGGGGTAGCTATCCTTGCCTTCAAACGTCAGCTGAAGTAAACCACTACTACCAAAATCGGCAACCGGAATACCATTGGCATCGGTGCGTATCAAAATGGTATCTTTGCGGCCATTGATATTGGAATATCCCAATATCAACATGCCACCGTCTGCCAGCATGAGAACTTGTTCTATCAGCTTTCCTGAGCCACCAACATATTGCGCAAGTTCACCCGCGACACCAAAATCAGTATCCAGCGAGCCGTCTGCATTAAACTGCCGCACCACAAAGTAGTCGCCCTGAGTGGCCGCCGCAATCAGCTTGCCATTGTCCAAGGCTTCGATTGACCAAACGGTAAAACTGCTCAGCGATAACAGACCACTGCTAGCCCAGCTCGTATCCAACACGCCATTGGCTGACAAACGGAAAAACTCTGAATGCGTATTGGTGACGCGATTTATCATAGAAACAAAAATATTATCAGCGCCATCCACCGACAGATTACGAACACTCCAATCATCCGAGACATAGGTATGAATATAAATTCCGCCTGTGCCAAAGCTGGTATCCAAAACGCCATCTGCCGTAAAGCGCATCACGTAACCCGCGTGATTCAGGCCTCCTGTATCGGTATGCGCCAGCACTAAAATTTTGCCATCACTTTGTACGGCCATTTCCTTGGCCGCAAAGTATGTGGGGCCAGAGGGCTTAATGCTTGTCTGTCCAAGCGTACCGAAGGTCGCATCCAGTGATCCGTCGGGGTTGATTCGACTCAATATGGCATTGCCACTAATGGGATTGGTTTTACTGGCGGCTCTGGCGAGCATCACAATCTTACCGTCCGCCTGGTCAAACATATCGATTGCGCCGTCATAGACTGCATCGTCAAAAATGCGCTGATAGGTATTGCAGCTGCCGCATGAGGTGTAAACATTCACGGCGTAACTCGCTGTGGTGAGCGTTGCGGGTGTGTCTATAATGGACGCCGAGATCATTGCCGTACCTTCACTCACCCCCGTCACCCTGCCCTGTGAATCGACGACGGCCACGGTCTCGTCGGAACTTTCGTAGACAAAATTATTTGCAGGCGTCGTTTGAGCGGCGTTTTGTTTTTGTTCACCCACTTCCACATAGAATTCAACAGGCGTTGTAAACGTGACGGCCGGATAAGGCTCCGGGTCGGAATTGTCACCCGTGCCGTCGCCATCGGTATCTTTCGATTCCGAGGCGTCGAAAGGAAAGGCATCGTCTATATCTTTCACACCATCGTTGTCGTCGTCGGCATCCAATTCATCGCGCACGCCGTCGGAGTCGCTGTCGGTTGTATCGGGCGTTGGGCTAGCACTGACATCCGGTGCCAGCACGGGGGCGTTCAACTCGACTTCGACGCTACCATCTTCAAGCGCAGAGGTGTCTGTGGTGGAGCCGCTCACCGCTTTTTCGGAAACCAGTACCGACTCGATATCGCTGATCGGGTCGGATGTGCCCGGCACCGTTATCGTATCCAAATCCATTTCAGATGCTTGTGTATCAACATCCTCGGTTAACGATAAATAGGCCGCGACAACACCTTGTTTGCCTTCGCCGTCGATGTCCCCGTCACCCAGATCTTCTGCCAATGCCGCAAGCAGATCGGCGGGTGTGTCGGTCGCAGTGGTATCGCCACTCAGAATTATCGTGAGTGCGGCAAGGGCTTCGATGGCTTGTCGATAGCTTGCCACCTCGGCTTGCGCGTCAACAGTGACCGTTGTATCGGTGATGAGTGGCGGTGTGGTGAAAATATCGATGCTGGTGGGCATACCAAAACCAAGTGAGCCAGTCACCAGACGACGCGCGACTTCGAGTGCGTCGGTAAATTCAGCTGCGGTAATGTCACCGTCGCCATTGCCATTAAAGGGTGTGTTTTGGTCTGCATTGGCAATGGCTATCTCGACGGCCAGTGTCGTCAGTGGCGAGGCATACACGGCTTCGCCATCGTAAAGTCGCTGAACGTCAATGACCGTCACAAGACGATCAAATACAGGTGCAAGCCCCGTGTTAATTTCAACCGTATCCGCATCGACAATAAACTCGAGCATAACCAAGCCCGTGCGGCCTGCTGGAACCGTTAGACCAGTGATCGCTGCGTTGCTGCCCGTCTCGCCCTCATCCAACAGAGAACCTTTCAAATCCGCAGCGGCATAATCGAGCGCGTAGAGATTTACCTCGGCGTTTGCGAGCGGCCCTTTAACCCCTGCTCCGTTAATCGCAACTGACTCACTGCTTGAATTCGAATTACTTCCACCGCCACTGCAAGCAGCAAGCGTCAGGCAGGCCAAGACTACTGATAGAACTTTCATGTCGGGATTACTCCAAATTGCACGCTGTCTTTGAACTATAAAAAAACAATGTGCAGCATGTGTGCAGATTACGAAACACTACGTTTTAGTACGCAATGACAAAAGAAAAAGGGGTCAGAGTCGCAGACTCTGACCCCTTTTAATGACGCGCTTGGCTTACTGAAACCGGGTGGTATTTTCAGTACCGTCATTGTTTAGGCCGTAAAGAATTAAGTCGGCTTGATCTTCCACCCAGCGGTAGTTATCTACGGCGATAACCAGACCACCGTAGGTACTGTTGATGACTCCCATCCCTGTCATGTAGGTGTTGGTGTAACCAAGACTTGTGCTCACAACACTGTCGATAACGCCGTCGGCATCAAAGCGCCAGACCACGAGCGAATCGATAATCGCAGAACCGTTAAGATCTGAACCACCCACCAGCGCCAGAATGCCATCGGTCTGTTCGATCAGAGCGAACGATTCGTTGAGCACGGATGAGGGTGCGCTGGATACGCCTTCCCGCGAAATACCGGATGCGCCAAAGGTGTTATCAAGGGAACCGTCATCGTTAAAACGGGCGATATACACTTCACCATCTTCCAGCGAGCCATTGATGACATACTGGCCAGTCGATTGCACAATGACACTCTCGGTACGGTTCTGTTCTCCTGCAAAACCAAGCGAGGCGATACCCGTGGTGTTGAAGGTGGTATCCAGCTCGCCAGTCGAGGTCATACGGATCAGAACGGCTTCATCGCCACCTGCATTCGTACCGGTCGCAACAATGTCATCTCCATCTAGCACGACGTCTTTTAGATCAGCGTCAGTGATGAGCGTGGCCATGCCCGAGCCGAGATAGCCAAAGCCTGCTTGCAAAGCGCCACTGCTGGTTAAGCGAATAACAACGCCTTCACTTGGGCCAGACTTAAATGAGCCCGCGACTACCAGCGCACCATCGCTTTGGAGTACCATGCCGCCAGGAACGAAGTCCCCACTGGCATCGTGAAGTACAAAGTGCCCTGAGGTGCCATACGAGGTATCGAAGCTACCGTCGGCATTGAGTCGCGTGACGAGGAAGTCTGTCGTCGAAGGCGTGTACTCGGAGAGCAGCAAGATCTTGCCATCGCTTTGCTCGACTGCGTCAACCACTTTGGTGTCTTTGCCGGCCGCATAGGTGAACTCCAAGGGGCTGCCCGAGTTAAAGCTGGTATCGGGTGTGCCGTCCAAATTCAGGCGCGATACAATTGCGGTGGCTGGCGAGTCGTCGTTAAACCCATACACGAGCAGGTCACTATCGGCGAGTTCAATCACGCCAGAAATGGCGTCGTAGGTTTGCACATCGACCAGTGCGGTGGAGCTCGCGCATGTCGGGCAACCGTTTATCACAGTGAGCTGATAGCTCACTGGCGTATCCGGCCAGTCGGTCAGGTCTACCGAAATCGTCGCGGTGCCAGCGGCTACGGCCGTGACAACACCTGCGGCATCCACAGTTGCAACATCGGTATCGCTCGAGCTGTATTGCAGGTCATGCGTACCGGATGCCGGCGTTGCCGCGTTGTTGAGCGTATCGGTAAGACCGATGGTCTGGTCGCCGCTGAGTGCAAACGTGAGTACCGGGTACGGCGTTGGGTCGGCGTTATTGCCTATGCCATCGCCATCGGTGTCATCTTGTTCTGTGGGGTCGTATGGAAATGCATCGCTAGAATCATCAACGCCGTCGCCGTCGTCATCCGGGTCGAAGACATTCAGGATACCATCATTGTCCAAATCGAAGGGGTAGGCATCGTCAGTATCGTTGATACCGTCACCATCGTCATCGGGATCGACATCATTATCGATGCCATCGTTATCGGTGTCGAAGGGATAGGTATCCACTTCATCAAAGATACCATCCTGATCATCGTCTCTATCAATGCGATCACGAATGCCATCGTTGTCGTTATCGGCTATCACCTCGTTGGCAAGACCTGTAGCAACGAAGGTGGTGTTATCCAACTGGCCATTGATATCCAGGCCGATTAGATAAATGTCGTTGTAGAAGTAGTCAACGCCGCCATAGAACTGTTCAAGCGCAGAATATCCCATTAGCAGATACCCTCCATTGCGACGACGCAGCACTGAGAACGCGCCTGCATAGCCGGATTCATAGTCGATGTCGTGGGTCACAGCACCAGCCGTAATGCTGTTCGTCAAAGGCAGAGTCGTGTCGAACGAACCGTCCGCATTCACACGACCTAGCGCAAATGTCCCGAATCCGGAATGCCCGACAAAGGCGATCTTTCCGTCTGCTTGCTCGATGGCCTGGTAGGCGCCGCTGTCGGTGCCATTGAAATTCATGGTCGCCAAACTATCGCCGCTAAAGCTTGTGTCCCAGTTGCCGCTGGTATCCATCTTCCAAAGCACGGCAAAGTTATCGCTGATGATGGGCGTGATGCCGGTGACCAGATAATTGCCATCAGACAACACTTGTATCTGGTGCGGAGAATCTGCCCGTCCTACCTTACGGGTAACCAGGCCTGCGGTACCAAAAGTAGAATCGACGGATCCGTCCTGATTAATACGCATCACCGCAAATACCGTATTACCACCGTCCTTATAGTTGCCTGTTGCCAAGATCTTTCCGTCATCAAGGATGAGCGAATCCTCTACATAGAGATCACTGACCGATAGCATGCCATCGCTATCGAAACTGATATCGGGCACACCGTCCGGAGAAAGGCGGTGAAAAATCGAAAGATAAGTGTTGCTGGGAGGAACCTTGTAATTCATCGTGAATACGATATTGTCGCTGTCATCCAGTGCTAAGTTCACCGAATTCCAGTAGGTACCATCGTTGTATTCGTAGTGGCCCGCGGTACCGAACGTGGTGTCGAGACTGCCATCTGTATTAAAACGTGAAACGACTGTCGTACGCCCATACGTATCGTCACCTAGCACCAGAATTTTGCCGCTACTTTGAAGTGCAATATCCGCCGCATCATAATTGGCAGCCATCCCTGCATAGGCGTAAGTCGCATGACCGGCGGTACCGAAACTGGTATCCAGTGTTCCGTCGGTGTCAAAGCGCGTCAGCATCATCGCCCTACCCGTTATGCGATTGGTACTGGTGCGACTCAATACGACAACTTTGCCGTCACCCTGCTCCACCATATCAACCGGCAGGTCATAGTCTGACTCGTCAATAATATGGAGATAGCTTGTGCACGCAGCACATGCTTCGTAAACATTGGCAGTATAAGTTTGCGTGGTCAGTTCAGATGGTGTGCCACTGATGTAGGCCGAAATCGTCACTGAGCCTGAACTTACGCCAGTCACACGACCTTGGCTATCAACGGTGGCAATCGCGTCGTCAGAACTGTCGTATACAAAAGTCTGGCTTGGTGTGGCTTGCGCCGGGTTTTGTATCTGTTCGCCGATGGCAACATACAACTCAACAGGCGTCTCAAAGCTGACTTCCGGATATGGTTCCGCATCGGAGTTGTCCCCCGTACCGTCACCATCGGTATCTTTCGATTCAGTCGCGTCAAAGGGAAAGGCATCCTCGGAATCATTGACACCGTCGTTGTCGTCATCGGTATCTGCATTATTGCCGACACCATCACCATCGGTATCGATTGACTCTGTGTCGTCGAGAGGAAACGCGTCATCGGTGTCGAGCACACTGTCGTTGTCATCATCCGTATCGGCATTATTGCCAACGCCATCGCCATCAGTATCTACTGTTTCTGAGTTATCTAATGGGAAGGCATCGTCTGTATCGATCACGCCGTCGTTATCGTCGTCTGTATCGGCGTTATTACCAATGCCATCGCCGTCGGTATCTACGGTCTCGGAGTCATCTAACGGGAAGGTGTCGCTATTGTCTAGCACACCATCATTATCGTCGTCTGTATCGGCGTTGTTACCAATGCCATCACCATCGGTATCGACTGTTTCTGTGTCATCTAGTGGAAAGGCATCGCTGCTGTCTAGCACACCATCATTGTCATCGTCTGAATCCAGTTCGTCGCGAATGCCATCACCATCGGTGTCGAGCGGTACTTCTGCGTCGCTGCCACTAATGTCGGGTGCCAGCTCGGGTTTACTGAACTCAACATCCACCGTGCCATCTTCAAGTACCGTGGTATCCGTCGTTACACCGCTGACGGTTTTTTCATCGACGAGTACGGTTTCAATGTCACTAATCAAATCAGTCGTGCCGGGAATCTGTATCGTGGTCAGATCCATCTCGTCCAACTGCGTATCTACGTCATCGCTCAAGGAAAGATAAGCAGGTACAACGCCGTCTTTGCTTTCCCCATCGATATCGCCGTCGCTCAAGTCTTCGGCCAGTGCCTGTAAAAGGTTCATGGGCGTATCGGTATCCGTCGTATCGTCACTCAACATCACACTCAGGGCCGCCACGGCCTCAATAGCCTGGCGATAACTGGCGACTTCTGCCTGAGCGTTAACCGAGCTTGTTGTATTCGTAATGAGCGGAGGCGTCGTAAAAATATCGACACTGGCGGGCATACCGAAACCCAGCGATGCGGTAACCAATCGACGCGCGACTTCCAAGGCATCTGCAAATTCTGTTTCCGTGGTGGTGCCATCATCGTTGCCATTAAACGGTGCTCCTTCGTCGGCATTGGCAATCGCCATGTCTACTGCGAGAGTGGTCAACGGAGAGGCATAGACCGCTTCGCCATCATATAAACGCTGCACATCGACCACAGTGACTAGACGATCAAATACAGGAGCAAGGCCTGTGTTAATTTCGATGGTGTCTGCGTCGACTATAAACTCAAGCATTACCAAGCCAGCGCGACCAGCAGGAACCGCTAGCCCAGTGATCGCTGCAGTGCTGGCTGTCTCCCCCTCATCCAGCAGGGTTCCCTTCAGATCCGCAGCCGAGTAATCGAGTGCGAACAGATTAACCTGGGCATTGGCCAGGGGGCCTTTGACACCGGCGCCTTCAATCGGCACCGTACCAGTCGAAGGGGACGAAGAAGAGGATGATCCTCCACCACACGCTGCCAGCATCGAGCTAAATAGGGCAACCATCAATAAACGTTTCACGAATAACACTCCTAAATACACGGTATCTTTGAACTATAAAAAAACAATGTGCAGTAAGTGTGAAGATTCAGTGTCGTTTCTTTTCTAAGGATCCTCTGATCATTTATATTACGGCTCTGCTTGGGGCTCTGGAGTGCTTCAATTAGGCAAGTGACGGAATGAATGGCCCAAGTCCTTGATAAGGCGTTTACATGAACAACTCACAAACAAGAATTCTCCTGGTTGAAGATGAAGTGGAGCTTAGCGATATCCTGCGCGATTACCTTCGGGCTGAAGGCTTCGAGGTGTCGACGGAGTACAGGGGAGACGGCGTAGTCGAAAGGGCGAAGCAGATTAACCCGGATTTGATCCTGCTGGATAGAAATCTGCCCGGCACCGATGGCCTCGACATCTGCCGACAGCTCAGAACCTTTTCCAATGTCGCCATTATTATGTTGACCGCCAGAGTCGACGAAATAGATCGTTTAATGGGCCTGGATTCCGGCGCTGATGACTATGTCTGCAAGCCAGTCACCCCGAAAGAAGTCATCGCGAGGGTCAAAGCGGTGCTTAGAAGATTTCACCACCTTGATACCGCTAGCTCGCCATCTAAGGTCACGCTGGACGACGATTGCCTGCAGGCGTTCTGGGAAGGTAACAATCTTGGCCTGACTCCGGTTGAGTTCCGGTTACTGAAAATGTTTCTACGGAGTAGCCAGGGCATGGGCTCGCGCGCAAGTTTGATGAATGCTGCCTATGAAGATGGCCGGCGGGTGAGCGATCGAACGATTGATTCACATGTCAAAAACCTGCGAGCCAAACTGATCGCCAGCTCCCATATCGAAAATCCGATTCGCTCTATCTACGGTGTTGGCTATCAACTTTGCCTGGAGCCTTCGACACCAAACCATCAATAAGTACTGTGTCATGAGCCACGCACATCCACTCCAACACCTTTCAATTGACAGCAAGAAAGCCACCCGCTTATTTTCGATAACGGGACTGCTGCTTCTCGCTCCCGTTAGCCTGGTCAGTCTGTTAAGCGGCCACACTATTCTTGGGATGAACGCCCTGTTAGTCATGGCCGTGCTAGCGACCCAGTACGCCCTGTATCTGTCAAAAAGTCATCGCCACGACCTGTTCAAACTGTGTGTCACGATACCCAGCATTATTCTGTTCTTCTCATTGCAGACGTATTTATCGGGAATCGTTGCCGCATTCTGGTTTTACCCCTGTGTGATGATCATTTTTATCATCGCGTCCATGGGGCAGGCGATTGTGATAACGACGGGATTATTTCTGCTCAATCTGCCGATATTTTTCAGTCAACTTGATATGCCGACAGCGCTGAGGCTGTCCATCTCACTTGCCTTGATTGGCGTTTTCAGCGCTGTGTTCCTGAGTATCGTGCAGTTGCAACAACGAAAGATCCTGGCCAATGAGATAAAGCGAAAAGAATACCTTTCCAACAGCTCACACGAGCTGAGAGCCCCCCTGTCGACGATGCTGGCAAAGATCGAAGCCATGCGCGATGGCATCCGGCCCGTTGACGGGGTACAAATCACCTCGCTTTCCAATACCAGCAAACTGTTATCCAAGCTGGTAGCTGACCTTCAGCTGCTTTCACAGGCGGATGTTAAGGAGCTCGAACTGCACAAAGAAGACTTCTCGCTGCGGGCACTCATCCAGGAAATCATTGATTCACTGGCTCACTTTCACGCCGAGGACAAGGTTTCCATTTCCTTAGACATGCACGGACCGATGACCATCTATGCTGACCCCATCAGAATCCGCCAGGTTCTCAGCAATGTATTATCGAACTGCATGAAATACTCAAGGCCACCTCAACGAATTTTTATTAAAGTCATCGAAGAAGAAGGCTTTGCGGTCATCACCATCGAGGATTCGTCGCCGGGCGTAGATCAGGAGGCGTTGCCCAAACTCTTTGAGCGCTTTTATCGGGAACGAAAAGACAGCGTGAATATTACGCCGGGAAGTGGGCTAGGACTGGCTATTGCCAAGACTCTTGTTGAACTGCACAAGGGAACCATTGTGGCCTTTCCCTCACCAATTGGCGGACTGGGTATCCGGATCGCCTTACCGATTGAGGGTGCATCCGCAGCATGAACAGCCCCATAACAAACACCCCCTTCCTCACCAACTATTCTAAAGCGACGCTTTGGCTCAGCATTATTACGATTATTGTCATTCCCCCTTTCTCGATCGCCAACCTGTTAAAGGGGCACACAATACTTAGCCTGATCTGTTTCAGCTTTATGGTGCTTCTGGTATTGCAATGTACCCTGATCAGGAAGAACCGCTACAGCGTCGGATTCACGCTCGGTGCACTGGTACCGGCCATAACGCTGTACATATTCTTTCAGATCTATACGCATGGCATTGTGGGCGTATTCTGGTCGTTTCCCGCGAGTATGGTGTTGTACTTTATCCTGCCGCTGAATCACGCCCGTAGAGCGTCGGTCGGCTTACTGCTGGTCAACACGCCGCTGATCTTTATCAAACTGGAGTTTGCCCTGGCCACATCCATTTCGCTGGCGCTGGTGATGCTTGCCGTGTTCAGCGGCTATATTTTGTCGATCATTGAAAATCAGCAGAATGCGCTCAGTCGTGAAGCCATAATCAGCCGAACGCAGATTGAAGATATATCCGCCCTGCTGCAACCTGCCATTCAGGAAATGGGCGATACGATTGAAAAAATCGATACCACCCACTCACCAAAGGGCGAGGATGCCCTCAGCGCCTTGTTTCTCAAAACATGTGAGATTAACCGAATAGTGGATAGTCTCTGAGACGATCTGGTTCGGGATGGCTGGTATCTTGGCTTGTCTCGCGTGAGTCCTGCTTTTCGCTAGCTTATTGTGTTTGCTCGGCAAGAAAGTCTATAAATTTCTGCCAGGATTTTTTATCGGCACGCGCCTGATACCGCTCGGAGCCAAATACGGTAAAGGCATGGGGCGCACCACTATAGGTGACCATCACATGCTCGGCACCATCGCTTTCCAGACGCGCTGCCAGATCTGCAAACTGCGTCATGGGAATCGCCGAATCTGCGGTGCCATGCATGACCAGTACAGAACCTTTCACGCTTTTATAGTCCTGGTCTTCAGGGGTCGACAATCCGCCATGAAAGGTCGCAAAGCCTTTTAAATCCGAGCCGGATCGGGCCAGCTCCAACACCGCGGCACCGCCAAAGCAGTATCCCATGGCCACCGCATTCCCGGTATTGGCGCCCTCTTTGGCGGCGGTCTCCAGCGCACCATTCATCAGCGCACGCATTTTGTTTCGGTCCTTGTACAGCTCGCCGGTATGCTGGCGTTTGTCGACCACTTCCGTCGGACGCACCCCCTTGCCAAAGAGGTCAGCCGCAAACACGGAATAGCCTTTTTCCGCCAGCATGGTGGCGCGTTTGACTTCATAGTCTGTCAGACCGTCCCAGTCATGAATCAGAAGCACCAAGGGGCTCCCCTCTCCGGCACTGACAAAGTAGCCTTCATAGTCCTGTCCCTGAACGGAATAGGTCAGGGATTTGCCGCCGGCAGAAACCGCGGTAGAGGCGAATGCCAGAGTACTGCTCAATAAAAGTGAAATGACTCGCTTCATGGATAGCTGCATAGCGTTCTCCCGGATGATGTTGAGGTATTGAGTTCTCGAATCAAGCATACGCAAAAAATGCCGCAATGGATTGGCTTTGAAGAAGAATAGAAATAGGAAAGGATGAAACAAAGGCGGAAAAACAAAAAGGGCCATAACAGTCGAAGAGAGCAGCGTGCTCAATGAAAGCAGCAGCGCAAGCTGACATAATAGGATTTATATAGTTCCTCCATTTGTTTATGCGTAAATCAAGAAGTAAACACCGGTCGTCGACTGCGAACTGACTGTCATAGCCAAGTCATCATGTATGGTTTTGATGTGCACGTTTTTTGATAGAAAAAAGGCAGTTAGGTTGCCCAAGTTTTAACGATTTATGAATGCAAATAGCTTGGGATCATACATCCAAAGGAGAATCAAGCGTTATCACTCGTCTATACTAGTGCTCGCGACGTCTTTCACTTTAAACAAGGCAAAGTGGTTCTAATGTTGAAAAAACTTTGGGCTAGTGGACACACACAGGCTTTTAGCGTCTCCGCTCTGTTTGTTGTGCTCTCCTTTATCGGATTGACGACATTGGATGCCCGCCAATACGCTAGTATTCAGCGCGATCGCGTGCTGCAAGACAATATGCGTGTCACCAAGGATATTCAGCGAGAACTTGGTCGGCTGCTGACCGCATTTGAAAAGCTGGACAAGGTTTCATTGTCCTGTGATGCAGAGGTGCTGCGAGCCTTCCGTGAACAACAATTTGATCTGATTTTTGTTGGTGAATTCGGGCTTTCGAACCGCTTTGGCCAACTGGTTTGCACCAGCTGGCAGAAAATAACCAATACGGTGGAAGTGCAACGCCCACCACATCCGGGTCAAGTTCGAATTTATGGACCCATTATCACCAAGTTCCTGGGCAAACCTGCTCTGGTTCTATCCAAAGGGCGCAGCGACGGCAATGAAATCAACGCGTTGTTACCGATACGCTGGCTTCGGAATACCCTGTCCAGTTTTAAACATGAGGATGGCTATCACGCCCTGATTAACACCGAATCAGGTGTTCCGATTGTGCTCGACGGGGAGTATTCCCTACCGGTCAGAGAGCGTATTGAATTTCCACTTTACAAGAGTCTGACTTATGAAGGCCCTATGGATAATCAGGACATCCACTATCTAAGCCTGCGTAAAATCGATGACTGGCCTTTGGCAATAATCAATGCTCGTAGCGTCAGCGCACTCAATCAGGGTCGAATTCAATTCAAGCTTTCAAATTTTGTCATCTCTCTGGCGCTAGGCTTTCTCATTTTCGTTTGTATCTGGCGCATACAAAGGCGCGAGACAGGTCTGGGACATCAAATCGAACTGGGCATTGCCAACAACGAGTTCGTGAACTTCTATCAGCCCATTATTGATGCCCGAACCAATCAAATGTCAGGTCTTGAAGTGTTGGTACGATGGCAGCATCCGGTGGATGGCCTAATTCCACCTGGCATGTTTATTCCCGAAGCGGAACGCAGCGGATTGATTATCCCGCTGACCACAACCATTCTGGAAAACGCCAGGTCCGAGTTGAGTTCATTGTTATTCGGACATCCGAAACTTCGGGTGAATATCAATATTTGCGGCCAACATCTGCTTGATCAGGAATTCATTGCAACAGTCGTCGCTTCGACGCAATGGTTGCCCAATCTGATGTTGGAACTCACTGAAAACGAACTGGTCGCCTATGAGGAAGAAAGGGTAATCGAAGCGATAAACACCCTTCGAGCCGCCAATATCGGATTAGCGATTGACGACTTCGGTACCGGCTATTCCGGATTACAGTATTTAAGCGAACTTCCCATCGATTGCATTAAAATTGATCGCGCCTTTGTTGCAGCATGCGGCACAGACTCTCCCTCGGCAGTTGTTCTCGATACGGTGGCGAACATGGCGGCAAAACTAAAGAAAAGTACCGTTGCTGAAGGGGTGGAAACAGAAGAGCAAGCGAGCTACCTCATGAGCAAAAACCTCTATCTTCACCAAGGCTGGCTATACGCCAAGGCCATGCCTATGGAAGACTTACTCGCCTTCATTCGGGAGAAAAATTCATCTGGCGTACCAGCTCTTTCATTTTCGCGGGACTAGTTTGGCGAGTCTATTTCTACCAGTCTCTCCTCTCCGTGCAGTGTTGCAAATAAGGATTGCACAATCCTTCACGGATTGTGCAATCCTGGCAAAGCCGTATTAGAAGCCGGCCAAACCGTTCATACCTGAAGAGGGTACGTTCACCGATTCGAAGTGGCGAAGTCCGCCATTGAATTTGACCTTGTAAGCAACAATTTGTTGCGTTGCAGGGCTGATTGCATAGAGATGACGTCCAAATTGACTCATCACCATATCCAGTGGATTGCTGCCGTCTCCAGTTGTCGCGGTGACACCGTCCTCGTCCAGAATTTTCAGTTTTCCGTTACGCTTGATTTTAAAGCCGGAAATCGAACTGGAACCCGCGTTGGTGGTATAGGCATATCGTCCGTTGGGGCTAACCACAGTCCAGCAGGCTGCCGTCTCGGTTGTGGCAACAGCACTGCTAATGGGCCACAGGCTGCCATCGTCCAGCAGGTTATATGAGGACATGGAGCTGGCATCCGCTGCACCACCGGCTGCTTCAGAAACGATTAAACGACCACGACGATCAAAATCGAAACCAAAGGGTGTTGTACCAACGGACTCACTCACTACCGCTTCGCCAGGCTGACCGGCATCATTCAGGGCAAAGGAATCGATCTGATTGGTTGCCTTTTCCGTCACCGTCAGAAAATCTCCCCAGGGGCTGAATTGTATTTGCGCCGGTGCTGTACCGGTTCCGCTCAAGGCACGCGTGGAATTGGCAATAGGGTTCAGATGTCCACGATGGTCAAACTGGAAACCATTAATCGAGTCACTGCCTGAATGCAGGACATAAAGCATATTTTGATGGGTGGTTACGCTGACCGGCGTCTCTCCACCAGATGGCTCTTTGTCTACCAGTTTCAGACCATGCCTGGTAATCCGGAACACGGAAATTTCGTTACTGCCGGCATTGACCACAAACAGCAAACGGTTGTGGTGCCCCAGAACCAATGATCCCTGGTTACCCAGACCCGCGCTGGTTCCGAACCCTCCGGTTTCGTATGATCCGGTAAAATCAAGCCGACCCCGGCCATCACGACTGTACATCAAAACTTCATTGCCGCTGATGTCATTGGTTTGGGTGAATACAGCACCACGCAGAAAATCGTAGCCTTGTGCAAACAGACTGGACGAAAAGGTTAATAGTGGAAGGAGTATTGCCAGGCAATACTTTCTTATAAAACTCATTGTGAGACTCCTTTGAGATGATTGGGCTGCTGAATTACAGCTGCCTAAGTATTCCGTCTGGAGTCCGGTTGATTCATCACGAAGATCGTACAAATATATCAAGAAAGTATCACAGCAATCGTGGCAAGCATTCTACTGAGCTCGCCAGGTACACGCCGCTACCGATTGACTCACATCAATTCCATCTCCATTTTTTGACCTCCACCTCATTTTCTGCGAGCAGTTGATCTTCATCAAATGCAGGCAGCACGTTTATGCATAGTATCGATACCGGTGAATCTGTTTGACCTCAGCGCAGTTCCGTTTTTCCGGTCAAGTCCGACTCCAGAATCAATGGACCAAAATAACAATATCGGAGACTACGCATGAAACCCTTCTATCGTCTTGTCTGTTTCGTCTGCGCCTTGAGCGCTAGCCTGTCCAGTACCGCGCTGGAAAAGAAAAGTATCTGTACCTGGGACCCGGTGGGTAGCAACGGCCCGGTCATTACCTTTTTTAATGATCTGGTACCAAAAGCCATTAACTGGGGTCTCGATCTGAAATTCGTTGCCTATACCGACGAGAAAGTCGCATCCAATGACTTCAAAGCAGGGATCTGCGACGGGGTTCACCTGAGCTCTATTCTGTCGCGGGATTATGTACCATTCGGCGGCACCCTGGATGCCATTGGCGGACTGGTAACAGACGAAGGTTTGAATCAGGTGCTGGCGACACTGGCTAATCCGAAAGCAGGCGAGCTGCTGACTTATGGCAAATATGAAATGGTGGCGTCTTTCCCTGTCGGTTCCATGTTCGCCTTCGTCAGTGACCGCAATATTCGTTCGGTACCCGACTTCAGTGGCAAGAAAATATCCGTATTGAACGGCGATCCGCAAGCCTACAAGCTCGCCAGCCTTGCCGGCGCCTCACCGGTATCCACCTCTCTTGCCACCTTCTCCGGACAGTTCAACAATGGCAATCTCGACATCCTGCTGATGCCTGCCCTCGCCTACAACACTTTCGAGCTCTATAACGGGCTCAAAAACAATGGCGGCATCATTGATCACCGTCTCTACTACGGCATGCTACAAACCATCATCAACAAGGAAAAGTTCGATGCAGATTTCGGCAACAAGATGCGCAAGTATGTGCTCTCACGCCTGGACTATATTCATAAGATTGTTCGCGAAGCCGAAGAGGAAATTCCACAGAAGTACTGGATTGAGACGGATCCAGAGACCCAAAAGGAACTCGATCGTTTCAGTCGCGAGATTCGACTGGCTTTGCGGGACGAAGATACCTTTGATCCGAAAGCCCTGCGCCTGTTGTGGAAGATACGGTGTAGCCAGGATGCCGGTCGCTCCGAATGCGTAACGCCGGAATAGGCTAATAGCAGCGTCAGGCGTCTGGCATCAGACGCCTGACCACCGTTTCACACTCTAACTCGCCGTTGCCGACTTTGCTTTCTTACTGCGCCATTGAATGGCTTTGGTGAAGAGTTTCTGGTAACCCGTCGGGAACAGACGCACAACACCATCAAACATATGCGCGTCGGCACCAATCAGTACCCGACGCTTGTCCTTCAATACACCATCGAGAATCACCTTGGCGGCGCTGTCGGGCGTGTGGATAAACATGCGTTCAAATTCGCTCAGGGTTTCTTCCTTGCTGGCACCGGTGACATCACTGGTGCTTTCCGAGACGCGGGCAGACTTGGCGATATTGGTTTTGATCCCGCCCGGATGCACACAGGTGGTACTCACCGGTGAGCCGGTGATTTCCAGATCCTGACGCAGGGACTCGGTAAAGCCGCGCACGGCAAATTTGCTGGCGTTGTAGCCACTCATCAGCGGTTGAGAAGTCAGACCAAACACACTGGAAATATTGATGATGTGACCTTCCCCGGCCGCTTCCATAATCGGCAGGAAGGCTTTGGTGCCGTAGATCACCCCCCAGAAATTAATGTTCATGATCCACTCGTAGTCTTCAATACTCAGACCGCCCACCGTGCCCGATAGAGCAACGCCGGCATTGTTGAAGATCATCGAGACCCTGCCATGATCCTTGACCACCTGATCAGCCCAGTCGAATACCGCCTGGCGGTCAGCCACGTCGAGTATCTGTTGAGTCACTTTCACGTTCAAGGCTTCACACAGGCGCGCCGTTTCCTTCAGCCCCTGTTCATTGACGTCACTCAGCGCCAGATGGCAGCCCTGTTTGGCCAGATTCAGGGCCAGTCCTCTACCGATACCGGAACCGGCACCGGTAATCGCCGCTACTTTATCGTGGAATGTTTTCATTGTGTCTCCTGCAATCGTTGTCTTTGTTGTTACACAGTAATCGCTAATCAAGCGTCTCGACCGATCTGATCAATAAAGCCCTGAAATACCGCGGCACTTTGTTTGGGAATTTCCATCATCGGCATATGACCCACATCGTCCCAGATCTGGGTGCGAATATCGGGGATTCCGGCTTCCCACACTTTGACACTGCTGACATGAATCAGCCGGTCCTTTCCGCCCCACATCAACAGGACAGGCGCCTGGATCTGATCGAGGCGGCCATCGAGCATGTCCGTGGAACGATGAAAGTCCACGAAGATTTTCTGTAGTTGGGGTTTGCGCTCCACATAGTCCTGGGCCACGGCCTTCAATACCAGTTCGGGCAGAAACGGCGGTTGAGCCATGGTCATGGCGAAAAACTCGTCAAACTCTTCCCGGTTATCGACCTCAAAAGGATTGCGCCCTTCCGCCAGCATGTTTTCCATATCGCTGGGTTCGGGGGAGGTCACTCCCGCCGGGTCCACCAGCGTCGCCGACAAGGTTCGCTCCGGGTACATACGCGCAAAGTGCGCTGCAATAAAGCCTCCCATGGAGTTGCCCACCACATGCACCTTGTCGACCTTGAGCGCATCGAGCAGAGCAATCAGACGCTCCACCTGGGCCGGAGCGCTGTAATCCCAATTTGACTGAAACGGCGTGTCACCATGACCCGCCATATCCGGAACAACAATGTCGTAGTGTTCGTTGAGATTGCTGGCAAAGCGCGTCCACACGTCCTTATTGGCACTATAACCATGCAGCATCAGAATAGTCGCCTCGGCATTGGCGGCAGGCCGTCGATAATAGGCCATGTTCATCTCGCCAATATCCGCCTCATGCTGTTCCAGGCCATACAGATTCGCTTCCAGGTCGGTGGCGTGGGCATACACAGCCTGCCCAACTGATACCGGCATCCAGGGGCTGACAAGGCCCGCCAGAATGACAATACCCAACAATGCGAATAGCACTTTTTTCATAGTGTTTGGTTTCCTTAACTTTTAGATTCCGAGCGATGGAGTGCCTCAGCGTACTGTCGGATAGTCACTCAAATCAATCACTTTTCTGAGTTCCGACCAGACCAGGCGTTTCAACCAGTTCAGGGGAAGCAGCCTAACCCCCAACCAGGTTTTGGTGGCGCCGTGGCCATAAACGATGCGGGGATTATTCTTGCGAATCCCTTTGATTAGCTGCTGCGCCACCTGCTCCGGAGTGGTTTTGAAGAAGTGATCGGCAAAGTCCTGGCTGTGTTGCTGCCGGGCGATGTTGGTGCGAATACCGCCAGGATGCAGCAGGTGGATCTGCACCGGCGACTCCATCAATTCCACCATTAGAGCTTCGGTAAAACCGCGCACCGCAAATTTACTGCCGCAGTAGTCGGCATGGTTAGGCGTTCCCGCCAGACCGAAGATACTGGAGACATTGACGATGGCTCCCTCATTGGCTTTCATCAACTGTGGCAGAAATGCCCGCGTCCCGTTCACCACACCGAAATAATTGACGTTCATCACGCGTCTAAAACTGGCATCATCCGTTGACCAGACCGGCTTGGCGCTGCCTTCGATGCCGGCATTGTTGATCACCACAAAGGCGGGGCCTAGTTCGGCCATCACTTCCTCGGCAAAGGCAAACATGGCCGCTTCATCGGCAATATCAAAACACGCCAGTAGCGGTTCGCTACTCAAATGCGTCTGCACCTGATTCGCCGTCTCGTCCAGGCCTGCTTTATCCACATCGCACAAAGCCAGTTGCGCACCCTCCCGCGCAAAAGCATGGGCATAGGCGCGTCCCATCCCGGACGCCGCCCCCGTAATGACGACAACCCGTCCGGAAAACTCTCTGATCATACGCCTGACTCCACTGTCTGCCCCGCCATGCTTTGCGACTCCGATGATCGGGCGCCCGGTAATTCAAAGCGATGATCTGCCGTCTTGAAATTTTTGGCCCAGCGCCTGAAGGTAAAACTGAAGCCCGGAAACATGGCGATCACCTTGCCGCTTTTACTCTTGTACCAGCTATTGCAGCCACCGGTTTGCCAGACGGTCTTGGCCATTTCCCGATGAATCAGATCGGTGTAACGTTGCTCCGCTTCCGCCTTCACTTCAATCACCTGGGCAGGCTTGTTTCGCACCCGCTCAATGGCCGACATGATGTACTTCATTTGCGATTCGATAATAAACAGCGCCGAGGTGTGTCCGATACCCGTGTTGGGTCCGGTCACCACAAACAGATTGGGAAATCCGGGTGCCGTGGTGCCAAGATAGGCTCGGGGGAAATCCTCCCAAAATTGCGCCAGTGTCTTGCCTTCGCGGCCCACTACCGGATAGGAAATCACCCCATCGGTGGCATCGTAGCCGGTGGAATAGATAATCAGGTCCAGCTCGCAGTCATTGCCCTGTGCCGTGCGGATGCCGGTCTCGGTAATCTCGGCAATACTGTCCTGCTTGTCATGCAGAGTGACGTTATCGCGACAATAAGCCGGATACAGGGTGTCCGACAGAATCACCCGTTTGCATCCAATGGTGAAATCCGGCGTGACCTTGCGACGCAATTCCGGATCGGCAATCTGGTTTTCAATATGCCGGCGTGCGCGCTTGGCCGCCAGCATCTCCAGCATGGTTTTGGAATATTTGAAGCCAAGAACACGGGCTTCCAGTATCCAGTAAATCAGAATACGCAGGGCGTTATAGGCCCAACGCTGCTTCAGCAGCTTGCGCTGCCAGGGTTTGAAAACATAGTCCGGTCGTGGAATCACCCAGTGCGGCGTGCGCTGAAATACATGCAGATGCTCCACATCCGCCGCGATGGCCGGGATCACCTGGGCGGCACTGGCACCGCTGCCGATAATGGCAACGCGCTTGCCGCGATAGTCATAGTTCTGATCCCAGTTATTGGTATGAAAGGAATGTCCCTTGAAAGAGTCTCTGCCTTTAAATTCGGGAATGACCGGCGTACTCAGGGGACCGGAGGCATTGATCACAAAACGCGAATAATAAGGCCTACGCCCTTCCACATCGATACGCCAGCACTGCTCTCCCTCCTGCCATTCGATTTTAGTGACGTTGCTGCTGGTGGCCGTTTTCTCGCGCAGCCGATGTTTGTCGATCACGTAATTGGTGTATTCCCGCAGCTCATCCTGTTCGGCAAACATCTGCGACCAGCTGTAGGGCTCAGAAGAAATGGAGTAAAGGGGCGACTGCACATCCACCGCGGCACCCGGATAGGTATTCTGACTCCAGGTACCGCCCATAAATGCCCGCCGCTCCAGAATCAGAAAATCGGTAATACCTCGCTTGCGAAGATTCAGGGCAGCCAACTGGCCACCAAAGCCGCTGCCGATGATGATGGCTTCATATCGATGGTTCATGTCCCGTTACGCCTCATGTGATTGTTTTTGTGCGAGCGCATCAATCACTCAAAAAGTGCTTATGCCTTCGCTGTTTTCCGTCGTAGATTATTCTGACGACGCTCATCTTCAGTTCAATTTACTTCTGACGACGCGCGTTGTCAAATTATATTTTCAGCCGCGCTTTACTTTTGACGATGCAGGTAGTCAAATATGCGCCATGCAGACAAACCCCAGCTTTTCAACGTCCAGCGAGACCAAGCCAGCACCCGCAGCAGGCGGCCGAACCTATGGCGGCCTGAGCCCGGCCCAGCGCACAGCACAGCGTCGCCAGCAATTTCTCGAAGCCGGTCTGGAAATGTTTGGTACCGTCGGTTTTCGAGCCAGCACCGTCCGCAGTATCTGCAAGCAAGCGAAACTGACCGACCGCTATTTCTACGAATGTTGCGGCAGTCTGGAGAGCTTGTTGATGGCTGTCTACGAGCAGTGCATGACCAATCTGGCCAGGCAGATTATTGATGTAATCGTGCGAACCTACGAAACCGAAGGTGCCGAAGCGGCCATGCGAGCCGGCCTCGATACCTATTTCGAAGCACTGGAAGAACCGAGGGTGGCCCGCATCTGCATGTCGGAACTGGAAGGCATCAGCGAAGAGGTCAATGACCTCTACAATCGCTACATTCAGAGCTTCGCCCGTATCCTTAATGAGATGGCACGCCATGTCTTTCCGGACTGGCAGATCAGCGAGGATGAGCGCAATGTGATTGGTATTTCATTGGTGGGCGCGCTGAGACAATCGGCAACCTACTGGACGCAGACCAACTACGAGAGTGACCGGGACACCATGGTACGCGGCACCATGCGTTTGTTTCAGGGGATTATTCAGTCCGTCCGAATGGAGCAGAACTAATCGCCGTTATCCGGCGGGGCGCTCGGTTTCATCCAGCGAGAGTTTGCTCAGAACCACCACAGCCTGCGTGCGATTGCTGACGCCGAGCTTGCGAAAAATAGCGGTGATATGGGCTTTCACCGTCGCTTCCGTCACACCAATTTCATAACCAATCTGCTTGTTGAGCCAGCCTTCGCGCAAGAAACACAGCACTTTGTACTGTTGCGGCGTGAGCGAGGCAATTTTCGCCGCCAGCGTCATTTCCTCTTCATCAATACGACGCAGACGATCACGTGCCGCCTCGGGAATCCACTTCTCCCCTTCTGTGACCTTTTGTATGGCCTCATAGATGGTTTGCGGCGAGGCCGATTTGGGAATGTAACCACTGGCACCATGTCCAATGGCCCGTGAGATGGTTTCCACATCGTCGCGGGCGGAGATCACCACCACCGGGATGGCCGGAAATTTTTCCCGTACCGTTACCAGACCGAAGAGATCCTGGCTACCGGGCATATGCAGATCCAGCAGCAGCAGATCCAGATCAGGATCATTCTCCAGTGCCACCAGCGTCGATTCCAGATCGGAAGACTGGGTGACCGCGGCATCCTGAAAGTGGGTATGGATAATCTCCAACAGCGCGCTGCGAAACAGGGGGTGATCATCGGCAATATGAAAGTGGTACATGGCCTGTTCTTGTTTTAATGCTTGTTATAGAAATGGCGTCCGGGAAAAAGCATAGCCCGATTCGAACACTTTTACGAGCGGGATAGACTGCTCTCCGACAATCGTCGCAGAACAGTCCCTTTGCCATGTTCAGAGTCAGGCACTGGCACTTCGATTCAGGCGGCCATCTATCAGCACGTCGACGACGGAAGGATCATTCAGTGTCGAGGTATCACCCAGATTATCGAAATCATCCGCCGCAATTTTGCGCAGGATACGGCGCATGATCTTGCCGGATCGGGTTTTGGGGAGCGCCGGTACCCATTGAATCAGATCCGGTGTTGCCACTGGCCCCATCTCCACCCGCACATGCTGCTTCAGTTTGTCACTGGCATTGGCTTCCAGCTCGACACCGTCCATTGGCGTAACATAGACATAGATGGCTTCACCCTTGATGTCGTGGGGAAAGCCGACCACGGCCGCTTCCGCCACATCCGGATGCGATACCAGCGCACTTTCCAGTTCCGCTGTCCCCAAGCGATGCCCGGAGACATTCAGCACATCATCAACGCGACCGGTAATCCAGTAATAGCCATCGACATCCCGACGCGCTCCATCCCCGGTAAAGTACATGTTTTCATGGGTTGAAAAATAGGTTTCGATAAAGCGTGCGTGATCATTCCAGATAGTGCGTGCCTGTCCCGGCCAGGAATCCAGCATCACCAGATGACCGCTGGCCTCGCCGCCGAGAATATCGCTATTGGTATCCACCAGCTGTGGCTGTACCCCCATCAGAGGATGACAGGCTGAGCCCGGTTTCGCCTGGGTCGCATACGGCAAGGGCGTCATCATATGACCGCCGGTTTCGGTCTGCCACCAGGTATCCACAATGGGACAGGCGCCGTTGCCGAAGACGGTCTGATACCAGCGCCACACCTCCGGATTAATCGGCTCTCCCACGGTACCGAGAATACGCAGAGTCTGACGCTTGCTGGATGCGGTCGCTTCCTCTGCCTTGGCCATCAGCGTTCGAATGGCCGTCGGCGCGGTGTAAAACACGGTCACGCCGTGGGTATCGATCACCTCACCGAAGCGGCCCATGCTGGGATAATTTGGCACGCCCTCAAACATCAGCGTAGTCGCACCGTTAGCCAGGGGCCCATAGACGATGTAACTGTGCCCGGTAATCCAGCCCACATCAGCGGAACACCAGAACACATCGCCCTCATGATGATCGAAGGTGTAAAAATAGGTGGACGCCGCATACACCAGGTAGCCTCCACTGGAATGCTGCAGACCTTTTGGCTTGCCGGTGGAGCCCGAGGTATACAGGATAAACAATGGGTCCTCGCCGTTCATGGCAACAGGCGTATGCTGATCCGACTGTCTGGACACCAGCTCCTGATAGTCCACATCCCAGCGATGTCGGGTCGATCCACTATTGTGGGTGGTCTCGACGACCAGCACATGTTTAACGGTACTGCGAATACTCAACTCCAGCGCATCATCGACGCTGGACTTCAGAGGAATGGTTTTACTGCCGCGCACACCTTCACTGGCGGTGATGACCAGTTTGGCCTCACAGTCATCCAGACGGTCTGCCAGTGCATGAGCAGAAAAGCCGCCAAACACTACGGAGTGAATGGCACCGATGCGCGCACAGGCCAGCATGGCATAGGCGGCTTCGGGAATCATCGGCATGTACAGCACCACCCGATCACCCTTGCTGATGCCCAGTTCGGTCAGACCATTGGCGAGACGACAAACTTCCTGATGCAACTGTCGATAGGTGATGGTTTGGGCATGGCCCGGTTCATCCGCTTCCCAGATGATAGCCGGCTGATCTGCCCGCGCCGCGAGATGACGATCGACGCAGTTGTAACAGACATTCAGCTCGCCATCCTCAAACCAGCGAATATGCAGGTTGTCCTTGGCAAAGGACACATCCTTCACCTTGGAGAAGGGTTTCATCCAGGACAGGCGTCCAGCCTCCTGTCGCCAATAATCTTCGTTGTGTTCGATCGATTGTCGATACAGACGCTGGTAGCCTGCCTCATCGATATTGGGCTTGAGATTGGCAGCACCCTGATTGGTGGTGGAAATAACAGCAGACATGGCAGCATCCTCTTGAGGTCGAAAACGAAAATGTCGAAAGCGAATACGGGGCAAATGAAAAAGTCTGCTGTCATTGTGGCGCATTGAGGCCAAGGGCCAATTAGACCATGGTCGAGCCCTCGACTATGGTCTAAAAACGACCCGGACACGTAGCCCCATCAGACCCACGTAAAATACTCGTCGTCGAAGACCGGGCGTGGTAACGTTGCAACGATATTGATTCTTATTCCATGGAAGTGTTCACCCATGCCTCTCGCAGCCGAAGCCATTCGTGTTTCCTTGCCCTATTGTCTAAGCTTTCTGGCTCTGTTCCTGATCAGCGCCTGTACCGAATCAGGTTCGTCCTCCTCTGCTGATAAGAAAGACAGCAAAGCCATTCCGGTTGAGGTCAGTCCCGTGGAAACTGGCAGTATTACTCGCCAGCGCACCTTTACCGGTACCCTTGAAGCCGAATCGCAATTGATTGTCGCACCCAAAATTAGTGGCCGCATTGAACGCCTGTACGTCAACCTGGCTGATGCGATTGAAACCGGACAGCTGGTGGCGAACCTTGATAACGCCGAATACGTGCAGGCCGTAAATCAGGCAGAAGCAGAACTTGCCGTAGCTCAGGCAAACCATGTTGAAGCCCAGAGCCTCTTGAAGATTTCCCAACGGGAACTGAAGCGAATCGATGAGTTGCTCAAGCGGAGTATGAGTTCCGAGTCGCAATATGACCTGGCCGTGATAGACAAACTCAAAAACCAAACCCATGTGGAGGTCACCCGAGCAGAACTTCGTCGCGCGGAATCGGCTCTCGAATCCGCGCGTATCCGGCTGGGTTACACCCGTATTACTGCGACCTGGGAAAACCCGCAAAAGCAGCGCTACGTTGCAGAACGCTGGGTCGACGAAGGTGAAACAGTATCCGAAAACACACCTCTGCTGCGCATCATTTCTCTCGACCCTATCACTGCGGTATTTCATGTCGCGGAACGCGATTATGCGAACCTGAAAAGCGGCCAGAGCACCGAGCTGGTCACGGATGTATTTCCCGACCAGCGCTTCGCCGGCACCATTGCGCGTATTGCGCCGGTGTTCCGGGAAAACACCCGTCAGGCCCGCATTGAAGTTCAGGTCGAGAATGCTGAGCAGAAACTGAAACCGGGTATGTTTGTACGCATTCATCTGCAGCTGGAGCGCGTCGATGGCGCAGTCATCGTTCCGGAACTGGCGATCACCCGCCGCGCCGATCAAACGGGTGTGTTCATGCTGGCAGAGGGCGAACAGCGGGCGGTTTGGACGCCGGTTGTCACCGGCATTCGTCACCAGAACCGTATTCAGATTCGTGAACCGGAACTCAGCGGCCGGGTCATTACGCTGGGCCAGCAACTCCTTGAAGACGGTGCCAGCGTCATCGTAACCAATCCGGATTCTGGCTCCACACAGGAGGCACAGACGCCATGAATCTGCCGCGTCTGAGCGTACGCCGCCCGGTCCTTACTCTCATGATGACCTTGATGGTTGTCGTGGTCGGACTGGTGGCTCTGAGTCGCCTGCAAATCGATCTGCTGCCCAGCATTGAATTACCGACGCTGACAGTGCGTGCCGATTACGATGGTGCCAGCCCAGTCGTTGTCGAACGTCAGGTCACGCAGATCATTGAAGAAATTATTGCTACCGTACCCGGCATCGAAGAAATCAGTTCCGAGTCAGAGGAAGGCGACAGCAGAGTCCGTGTCACCTTCGGCTGGGGCTCCAATGTCGATGCCGCGGCGATGGATCTGCAGGCAACCCTGGAAGACGAAGTCAACGAGCTGCCGGATGATATCGTTGGTCCACGCGTAAGCAAGTTTGATATCGACAGTTTCCCGGTCGTGTTGCTTGGCGTCTCCAGTCAACTCGATCCGGTGGAAATGACCGAGATTATGGAGAACCAGTTGCGTCACCGCTTCGTGCGTTTGCCGGGTGTGGCCCAGGTGGACCCCTGGGGTGGCTTCAACCGGGAAGTTCGCGTCGAGCTCGACCCAGCCAGAATCAGCGCTCATAGTCTGCCTTTGAACGATGTGCTGGATGCCCTGCGCGATGCCAATCTGGATTTCCCCACCGGAAAAATTGAAGACGGACGCTATCAGCTCTCCTTGCTGGTGCCTGCCGAATTTTCCAGTCTCGACCAGATCCGCCAGCTCGGCATCGCTGATAAAGACGGGGTCGTGGTGACCCTGGGGCAAATTGCCACGGTCAAAGATACCTATGAAAAGCTGACCCGCATTATTCGGGTCAATGGCGAGCGTGGTTTGCGACTGGCCATCCGCAAACAACCCAATGCCAACACCGTTGAAGTCGCGCGACGTGTGCTGAATGAGATTGAGCGCATTAACCAGGAGTTCCCCCAGCTCAACATTGTCCCGGTCATTAATCAGGGCAACTTTATCGAGCGCTCCATCGATAACGTAAGTCGCTCCATTCTCTATGGCGGTGCGCTGGCCGTGGTGGTCTTGTTGCTGTTTTTGCGCAACCTGCGCAGTACTCTGGTGATAGCGGCGGCCATTCCCATTTCGGTGATTGCCACCTTTGCCCTGCTCTACTTCAGTGGCTTTACCCTCAACCTGATGACCCTTGGGGGGCTGGCGCTTGGCGTGGGTCTGATGGTCGATAGCTCGGTGGTGGTGCTGGAAAATATCTTTCGACATTTTTCCGATCACGAGGAAAGCGCCTCTGATGCGGCCATTAAAGGCAGTGGTGAAGTCGCTTCCGCGGTCATCGCCGGCACCATTACCACCCTGGTGGTCTTTTTACCTTTGGTGTTTGTTCAGGGTGTCTCCGGTGTGCTTTTCAAGGAACTTGCCTTCGTCATCATGTTCTCGCTGTTCTGCGCCTTGATTGTCTCGCTGAGCCTGGTTCCCATGCTGGCATCCCGCTGGATCAAGCATGACAGGGAACGTCCGGGCAGCCGCTTCGACACCATCAAACAGAAAGCCGACGCGGCCTTTGAAAGTTTGGAAACCCGCTACCAGAATCTTCTCAAGATAGCGCTGGCCCACCGCGCCACCACCCTGCTGGCAGCGCTATTGATATTTGCCAGCAGCTGGCTACTGGCACCTTATATTGGCACGGAATTCCTGCCACCGACTGATGAGGGGGAAGTCAGAGTCTCTGGCGAAATGGAGATAGGCACCACGCTGGATCTGATCGATCAACAGACGCGCTTGATGGAAGCCATAGTGATGCCAGCCGTGCCGGAGGCGGTGTCATCGGTCACCAGTATTCGCAGCGAAAACGCCCGAGGTGAAATCCGTTTGTCATTGGTACCAGCCACCGAACGCGAGCGCTCCAACAAAGACATTGCGAGAGATCTGCGCAAGGCACTGGAAGGCAGGATTCCGGGAATGGAGATTCGTACCCGCGCACCTCAGGGGCAGTTCCTGCTGGAACGTTTGTTGGGAGGTGACGAAGGCATTGAGCTGGAGGTACGAGGCTTTGATCTGGACATTCTCAATCAACTGGCACAAACAACCGCGGATCAAATACGGGACATTCCCGGCGTTACCGATATCGAGCTGAGTCGCAAAGCCGGCATTCCACAGCGGGAATTTCTGCTGGATCGTGACAAGATCGCCGACCTGGGTCTGACCGTACGCGAAGTCGCCGATGTGATCGGCACGGCCGTAGCCGGAACCCGTGCAGGTGATTATCGTGTGGGCGGCAACAGCTATCGTATTCTGGTACAGCTCGAAGATGCCGAGAAACGATCTCTGGATGAAATTCTGGACCTGACCCTGAGCACCCCCAGTGAAGAACAGGTCACTCTGCGCAATCTGGTGACCACCAAAGCCAGCTTTGGTCCGATCAGCATTGACCGTAAAGACCAGCAACGTCTGGTGACCATCAGCGCCAATGTTGCGGGTCGGGACATGGGCTCGGTGGCTCAGGATATTCGCCAACGACTGCTTTCCATACCCAAGCCAAAAGGCTATGAAATTGTGGTGGGCGGCAATGTGGAAGAGCAGGAAGCTGCTTTCGAGGAACTACTGGTATCACTGCTATTGGCATTGGCTCTGGTCTATATGGTACTGGCCTCTCAGTATGAATCGTTTCGGGATCCACTGGTGGTGATGTTCTCGGTACCTATGGCGGCGACTGGCGTTCTGCTTATCCTGTATGTCACCGGCAGCACGATGAATCTGCAATCAGGCATCGGTTGCCTGATGCTTGGCGGCATAGTCGTCAACAACGCCATTTTGCTGGTGGACCAGACCGCGCGTCTGCGTCGCCAATCCAGCAACACCCACAGTGCCCTTCTGGAAGCGGGTCGGCGACGACTGCGCCCCATTCTGATGACGACTTTGACCACCATTCTGGCCCTGACTCCGCTAGCCCTCGGCATCGGTGAAGGGGCCGACGCTCAGGCACCGCTGGCACGAGCTGTCATTGGTGGCCTGTTGGCATCCGGTTTGATTACGCTTGTGCTGATTCCGGTGGTGTATTCGCTGATGCATCCGGAGCGCAAAGAACCTGACGCAACTACCCATTCAAACTGACGGCCGATGACAAGGCCTCAAAGTCGCTGCTGTCATCTTTAATTCGTCGACGTGTAATGCGCATAAATCTGATCGTAACGGCCACTTTCTTTCAACAACCTTAATTGTTGGTTAAAGGCGTCTCTGGCTTTAATACTGCGAAACAGAAACCCACATTCATTTTTTCCAAACAAGGGAAAAATATCGACCTCCTGCTTCGTGTTGATGATCCCTGCCCGGGAGACCTTGGACTTGAAATACTTGAAGATCTGCATATCCAGCTGAATCACATCTACCCTATCCAGATACAACATCTTGATCTGCAGTTCCTGGTTGTGATGTTCGCTGTAAAAAGGATTATTCATTGCCATGTCAGCGTACTCCGGCCCCAGTGTGGAAACCGCCCCCTGCCAGGACAAAATACGGTACTGCCCTAAATCACTGATCTTTTTGAACCGATAGTTTTTGTGCTTGAGAGAAATCGCATAATTCGTATAGCTATAGGCGATGTCTGAAAAGTATCCGTCCAGCCCTTCCCGTTCGATTACCGATGGATTGACGTCACTGACAACGTCGACCAGACCTTGCCGATACGACAGTATGCGGCGCGCATAGGGGTAATAAACGCTGGAGACTTCATAGCCCGCGGGCTCCAGGCTTTCAGAAATAATATCCAGGAGGATTCCGTCATTGCTTTCTGGCATCACCCAGGGTGCAAGCGCATTGCCGAAGGCAACCTTGAGGGTTTCCTGTGACAGGGCCGGGTTTGTCCACAATGTACACAAACCAAGTAAAGTGCCCGTAAGTAGAGCAAGCATAGTGCGTGTAGGGAGAGAAACTTGAACGCGCATGCCGCCACCTCTCTTCTTTACGATGAGAAACTACCGCACAGTATAGTTCAGCGGCACCCAAGTGGGAGGACAAAAGGCGAACGCTTTGCAGACCTTTATGCTCTGCGATCCATCTATCTCTCTACCTATTTCTCTAACTATCTCTCTAACTATCGGGACACATACAATCGTCGGATCGTGGTGTTGAAGCTTTCCACAAAACGGGGATCAAACTGCTCACCACTCTGTCCATTAATCATACTAACGGCACTGAACAGGGACTTTTTATAGCTGCGATCTGCGCGTGCATTGGTTACGGCATAGAAGGTATCGGCAAGGGCTATGATCATGGCACCCGGATGAATCGCTTCGCCTCTCAGGCCGGCGGGATAACCCGAGCCGTCAAATTTCTCATGATGCTGCTCTACCATGGCCGCCGCCGCTTCCCAGCCCTCGATGCGTTTCAAAATGCCAGCACCAACGTGAACATGTCCCTTGATGGTGGCAAACTCCGGCTCCGTTAATTGTCCGGGTTTATCCAGAATCGGTCGCGGTACCAAAGCCATCCCCAGGTCATGCAAATATACGGCGGCAGTCAACTGGGCTTCGTCAACCTCCTGCCCCATATCGGCATTGGTGGCCAGGCATAGCTCCAGGATCTTTTGAGTGCGGTCTGCGCGGAACAGATCAATGCTGTCGAGCTGACGTGCCAGATTACGGAAAAAGTCCAGATCGTTCTCACCCGATGCCACAACGCTTGCTTCAGGCTCTGGCTCTGCAAGCGGCTCGGGAGCTGCGACTTCAGCTTCTGTGCTTTCTTCCTGCATCACAGAACCACCGCCCGACAATTGGCTCAGGGCAGATTCAAGCACGCTCTGTGCCTCTTTTGGTCCCGCTGCGTGAATCTGTTCAATCAGACCCAGCATGTGTGCCTGGGCGTCTCCATCGATCTCACCCTGATTGGCCAAGCGCTCAATCCCTGCCTCCTGACGCACCACAACCGACATGAAAAACTCGCCATAGGCTTGAGTGTATTCACGTTCACCCTGACGCATGTCGGAGACCACCTCTTCCATACAATGAATGACCTCGACCATGGGGTCGAGAAAGACCATGCGGCAATTGCCCTTGAGTGAGTGCACATCGCGAAACAACTGGTTGATCAGCGCCGCACTGGGTTCGCGGTCCAGCAGCTCAATACATGCCTCAATGGATTCGATATTTTCCTGGAGACATTCCATGAAATCTTCAATGATGTCGCGGTCCAATTCCGTAAACGATGGACAGGTAATGGCGCTCATTGCTTCTCCCTTCCGATAGCCTGCTCAGCACTTGATTGTCTTTATAGTTCAACAACTAAGCATAGACTATAGAAAGGGCGATCGCGCCGCTGAAGAAGGAGATTTCTTTCTTACCCGAGATGTCTGAAACGCTACAGGCTATTTCGTTGCCTGCGACTCAGATAGATAGTGCCTAAACCTGACAAAAACAACCAGGCACCAGCCGGTAAAGGAACCGGACTCATCAGGGCATCAAAACTGGTGACCTGACCCGAACCACTATGCTCAATTTCAGCGACTATGCTGAGCGAATACAGACTTTGTATATTCAATGCCGTCGCATAGTTAAAACTGAACCCGGGCTGCCCCGATATCTGAACATCATGACTGGCGCTGGCAAACACTGAACCACCAAACTCCTGATTGGCCGCATCGAGCCGATAGTCAATCTGGATCGCGCCATCTGTTGTACCACCATGACTGGTCGTAAATCCCGGGGCCGGCAAGCTGAAATCCGTATCGGTCAGGGACACTATCAAGGAGCCAGCAGCACCGCTCACATCAATGCTATTCAGATCCAGTCGCGATGGCCCGATCAGTGGATCACTAATCCCGGTTGTGACATTCACTGTAAAATTGCCCACCGCACCGCTGAAGCTAAGCACGCCTGCACCACCTGCCGAATCCAGATCGGTAACCGTCAATCCGGAATCGGTCAGGCTTCCTGGCAGTAAATCATCCGACAGAATCACATCGATTCCCGCCGAATTCGGATCATCCAATGTCAAAACAAACGCGGCTTGACTGCTGACACTCAACCCCGCGGTCAGAAAAAGCGCAGCGAATCGGAATGTGTTGTTGACGGGCATGACTGTGTCTCTCCGTGATCGTTTGACGGACATCCTTGAGAGCGAGCTCAAAACAACAGGAAACTTTTTTGAATGAATTGATTAAAAAGATACAGGACTTCTGTGACGATTCGATGCAATCGAGATGACGTTTTTATGGAACTTTTTTTACGCCCTCAATCCTAAACACTTGCGAATTTTGTATGAGATTTTTTTCGGCGTGAGCATGGATTTTCCCACTGCCCACTGAAAGGAAAGATCCAAAGTTACTGTCTAAGCGTAAGATCCAGCGAGAACACAAAAAAACATCCAGGAGGGCGTCATGGCACGTCTTGCAGAATCACCTGAAGTACTGAACAGCATTCGACTCAAAGCCTATTTTAACGCCAGATTGAAAGAGACTTACGGCAAACGCGCACGGTTTGAGGCCGGCAGGCCGGTCGCGGATTTCGAAAGCCAGTGCAATTTCATCCGCTCAACCCGTCTGACTTATGTGGATCCGGAATTAGTGATTCCGACTCAGAGCGACGCCAGGCCGGAATCACTTTAGCGACTGGACCCTGACACTGATTCCCGATTAACAAGCTGGTGCTACCAGGGCAGTATTTCACCGTTGGAATGCCAGAAGGTTCCGGAATTATGCATGGTTAATGCTTCGATACGTTCGATCAGACGTTCGGCGGCAGTGTCTGGCGTGATATCCCCATGACCCCCAATCATCTCGGTTCCCACCAGGCCTGGATGGAAAATGCCGACGGCGATTCCGTGAGGCGTCAGGTCATGGGCCAATGACACGCCGGCAATGTTAAGCGCGCACTTGGACATGCGATAGCCGTAGCGACCTCCGCTGGTATTGTCAGCGATAGAGCCCATGCGACTGCTAATCAGGGCGATCTTGCTGCCATCTGCCATGTTTTCCAATAAAGCTTCCGTCACCCGCAAGGGACCCAGAGTATTGACCTGAAATTGCTCTTCGATGGTGTCGAAGTTCAGCTGCCCCAAAATCTCGTTACGCAGGATTCCGGCATTATTGATCAAGACATCCACCTGGACGCCCTGCAAAGCCTGGCGAAGCTTTTCGACGTCTCCGGCCTGACTGATATCCACTCCTGCAATCACTTCGACACCCAGAACGCTGAGTTCCTCTGAAGCATGTCGACACACGGCCATGACGCGCGCACCACGTGCCTGATAGTGTCGACAGAATGATAAACCTATGCCACGATTAGCGCCGGTCACGACAATGGTTTCTGTTGTCATGTGTAAGCCTCATCTTGCTGTTAAACGGATAAACGGACGTTGAAATACGGCTCCCGGGACGCCTCCATGGACTATCAAGCTGCAAAAACATACCTGCTTTCCAAACCCGATTCTGTAGAAGACTATCCCTTTGGACCCGAGGTCATGGTACCAAAAGTCAAAGGCAAAATGTTTGCTACCCTCGCCCACGATGGCGACATGGCCAATATGAATCTCAAGTGCGACCCGAACCATGCCTTCGAACTGCGGGATCTGTTTGCCGCTGTGAAGCCGGGCTATCATATGAACAAGAAACACTGGAATACCGTTGTGCTCGACGGCTCGATTCCCCAGGGTGAAATCGAACGCATGATTGATCACTCCTATGCCCTGGTCGTCAAAGGGCTGAAAAAGGTCGAGCGGGAAGCGCTGGAGCTGAGTTATGGAAAAGACCGACTATATCGAGATTAAGTGTCGCAAATAAACGAGTTGAAACGGCCGGTGTGACGGCTCACCTAGTCGGCCGGCGCCGCGCCATAGTTCCTGAGAATTTCCAGATACTCGGCAGTCTGTTTGAAACGTGCCAAGGCATCTCCAAATGTCTGCGCCAGAGCCTCATGCCCCTCGCGTTTGGAAAACGCCAGATAGTTGCCACCCTTGCAGTAAAGGGCATTGGGCACCATCTGTAAACGATCCCAAACTCCCATATCCTTGGCGACGGCAGCGCCTACTACATCCACCGCCACTACAAAATCCAAACGCCCGGCCAAAAGCATATTGAAATTCTGTCTCAGACTATTGTTGCGAATGGCGTTTTTCATGAATACGGTGTTGTCCAACTCATCACAGTAGCTATAACCCAGTATGGCGCCCGCCTTCATTTCATCCAGCTCATCGAGAGAATCAAAACGGACGGGGGTGTCCTTGTGTGTATAGAAAACCGTAACACCCTCTGATACCGGCTCTGAGGGAAAGTGCATAAAGGCTTTGCGTTCCTGGGTAATACTGGCGTCGAGAATCGCATCCACCTTTTTTTCCTGAACCAGCAACAGACAGCGCTTCCAGGGCAAAAACTCGATCTCGACATCACGCTCCATCTCGTCAAACACAGCTCTGATAATATCCACATCCATACCACTGGCCCCGCGATCAAGCTCGATGGAATATGGCGGCCAGGGGTCGGTCACGATCTTGAGAGGTTCAACTGCCTGAACCGGCACAGTCAGCCACAGCCATGTAGCAATTAGGGTTATTCGCCGCGATAAGGACACCAGGTTGAATCTCGAAGCCGGAGGATATGTTCAGTGTAGTGCAGTGTAGGCCATGCTGCACTAGGGTCTGGGACACCTGAGGTCGATATAGTGTTTCCTTTAGGTGAACAGTTGAACAATTCGCGCTTTGTTCTATATTCCAACTATCTCTTCCTTATTAGAGAACTGCGAGGTGTTCGCGATGAGACTTCCGTTCAGCAAACGTTTTCTGTCTGTATCGCTGCTTGTATTCACCGGCTTTGCCAGCGCAGACACCATTACCATTCGCGCCGATTCCTGGTATCCCATCAATGGCGATCCAGGCTCCGACAAACCCGGCTACATGATTGAGCTGGCCAAAAAGATTCTGGGCGATGCGGGACATACCGTGGATTATCGACTGATGCCCTGGGAGCGGGCGGTAGACGAAGTACGCCAGGGAAACATTGACTGCGTCGTGGGCGCCTATATTGAAGATGCACCGGATTTTGTCTACCCCTCTGAATCCTGGGGTCTGGATGAATCGAGATTCTTCGTCAAACAGGGCGACCCCTGGCGATTTGAGGGGCTCGATTCGCTGGCCAACATTAAACTGGGTCTGATCGGCGGCTATGCCTACGGGGAAGACTTTGACCAATATATCGAAGCCAATCCGGACGTCGGTCAGTTCGTCAAAGGCGACAATGCTCTGGAGAAAAACATCAAGAAAATACTCGGTGGCCGTATTACTGCTACCGTCGAATCCCCTTTGGTGATGCAAGCAAAATTAAAGGATATGGGGCTTCAGGCCGATATCGTTGCAGCGGGGAATCTCGGAGAGCCCTCCGACATGTTTATCGCCTGTTCGCCGGCCAAATCGTCGAGCAAAGCCTTGGTTGAGTTGATTGATACAGGGACGCAAAACCTGCGCGCCAGCGGCGAATTACAAGACATTCTGGATAAATACGGTCTGCCCGACTGGAAATAAAGACAACAAACTATTCTGACAGTAGGAATAAACGTGAAGAACTCTATCAAACTGCGTTTCAACCTGATCACGAGCGCCATAGTGATTGTGGTATTCATTCTCTTTGGTATTTTTAACCACTCGCAAACCGAGAATGCGCTCAACCGCTCACTCGAGCGTCAAACCACCGCGGCCCTGGAGCGACTGTCACAGAGTCTGCCGGTAACCCTCTGGAATTATGAAACCCAGCAAATGCAGGATATTGTCGATGCTGAGCTGGGTGCCGACGAAATCAAAGCAGTGTACGTACTCGACGGCGACAAACTCTTGCTGGGGCGCGGCAGCTTTGGTGATAACGAAATTGAAGATCTGGGCAGCTTCACGCCTGTCGATTCCCACAAAGAGTCCGAACTGAATTTTGATGATGCCGGCAACCTCACTCCGGTGGGTCGGGTGGTCATTGAGATCGACCGCAGCCGTATTGAGGCGCTGCTGGATCAGGCCCTGTTCCGCAACATCATTCAAATTGTCGTCATTATTGCCCTGCTGATCACGACCGTGACCATTCTTTTGAGCACTCTGGTGATTCGCCCGCTTTCCGAAATCGGCGCGGCCCTCAGTGACATCGCCTCCGGCGAAGGCGACCTGACCCGTCGTCTTACCAAGCGCAATGATGATGAAGTCGGCGTTGTTGCCGAACATTTCAACAGTTTTGTCGGGCAAATTCATACTCTGGTCAAAGATCTGGTGCAATCCGTCGCCGACATGAACGATGTTATCCAGAATCTGGTCAATGTGGCCCAAACCACCAACACGGGGGTGACCCGTCAGAATTCCGAAACGGACCAGGTCGCCACCGCCGTTAACGAAATGGGCGCCACTGCTCACCAGGTCTCCAAGAGCGCGGCAGAAGCCGCCGAAGCCGCCAGCGATGCGGACAAGGAAGCCCAAAGTGCGCAGGAAGTGGTGCAATCAACCATTCAGTCGATTCAAAGTCTGGCGAAGGAAATTGAAGAAGGTGCCAAGGTCATCGACGCCCTGGAAACCGATGTGGATGGCATTACCGCCATGGTTGGAGTGATTCAGGGCATTGCCGAGCAAACCAACCTGCTGGCTCTGAACGCGGCCATCGAAGCCGCACGTGCTGGAGAGCAGGGGCGCGGATTTGCTGTGGTCGCTGATGAAGTGCGAACCCTGGCTGCCAAGACCCAGACCACCACAGAAGAAATTCAGGATATGATCAACCGCCTCGAAGTGGGCGCCAAGAATGCGGTATCGGTGATGCAGTCCAGTCAGGAAAAAGGCGTCAATACCGTCAAGGACATTCACCAGACCGACAACTCCCTGGGTGGCATCGTCAATTCCATTCGCACCATCAACGACATGAACGCGCAAATTGCCAGCGCCGCGGAAGAGCAATCGGCGGTCACCGAAGAGATTAACCGTAGCATCACCAACATCGCCGGCATCGCCCAGGAAACCCAGGTCGGCGCCACCGAGACAGACGAAGCCTGCCATAGCCTCTCACGCTACGCTGAGGACGTCCGTCAGAAGCTCAGTAACTTCAAGGTGTGACGGTAAGAACTCTACCGCACCTCACACTCTCACAGGAGCGGGATCAAATAGCTATAGTTGATCCCGCTTTTTCATATTGTTCTGATTATTAAGGCGCGAAAAGGGCTTATGCGTGCTATCAGAAAATACGTTTTCCTGACGCTTATTACATTTTGTTTGCTGGCGACATTCCAAAGCTATGCTTCAGAAAGAACGATCCGTTTTTGTTCATCCGATTTTCCCGGATTTATAAGCCTGAATCAGTCAACACAGCAATTGGAAGGTCTGGCTTACGACTTTGCCAAACGCCTGCTTGCCAAAGTAAATCTGGATGACGAAATCGAGCTCCTACCTTGGGCAAGGTGTGATCAATTCCTAAAAACCGCTGTCTTTGACGCAACGCTCATGATTACAAAAAATCCTGCGCGGCTTGAATACCTGGAATATACCGCACCAATTATTGGGCAAAACATCTATTTATTCTTCAAGAAAGGGCATGCTCCCGCTATGGATGATAAAACGCTCATGTCCCGGCTGGATCAGTTTAGCTTTGTTGGCGGCCGAGGGTTTTCGATCACTGAGGAGCTGAAGTCCAAAGGCTACGAGGTCTCAGAAGTCACTTCGCAAGAGCAGGCATACAGAATGGTAGCGGCCGGAAGGATTGATTTCGTCACCGACATTCTCTCCTCCCATAAGTTGTTTATTAATAAGCATCCCGATTTGGCTGGGCAGTTCGAATTCATCAAGACGCCATATGCGGAAAAACTTTATTACATCGGCATATCGAAACAGTCTTCCTTTGCGAATCGTGTCGATCGCTTAAACTCCGCAATACAGGAGTTGAAGACCAGTGGAGAGCTTCAACAACTTATTGATAAAGACCCAAAAGGTCACGCCATAGTCATTCTTGATAATGAGGTCAATTAGTAATTGTCCGAGAACACAGCGCTGTTAACGCGCAAAGACTTAAGAATCTGCCCTACCCCGGCTATCATGCAGCCAAGCGTAAAAAAGGGGCGTCCACAGACGCTCCTTTTTCTTTTGTATTGGTTAGAGTGATTCAGACAAACGGCTTGGCTATTTGAGCAGACTATTCAAGAACTCTACCCTTTTCTTGTTATCGCTACCGGCCCGAAATGCCACCACCAGGTCTTTCTCCATCACTTCCTTGACGATTTCAATGTTCGAAACACCTTTTTGGTCGGCCATGTACAACATGACATTCGGATCGGTAATGGCAAAATCGTTTCGACCGCCACCCAGTTTCTGCACCAGAGACGCTTCATTACCTGCCGCTTCCGACCCCTGGCTGTATTTATCAATCGCTTTCTGGATTTCGTCCGGGTAGACGTAGGTTTTCACATAACCCACTTTATAATTCTTGAACATGTCTTCGATGGAACTGAACGTTCCCTGTACCTTGCTGTTTTTCAGTATCGCAATCGTCGACACATCCACGGCTTTTGAGGCAACAAAACCTTCTTTCACTTCTTCAGGCCAGGCTGGAAAATAGCCGACAAATTCTGGCGTTCCGGCTTTTTCCTGGGCTCTGAGCCAGGGGTAAAACTCCACCACCAGATCGATGCCGTGCTCCTTCAGCAAGAGCTTGAGCTTTTGAACGGAATTTCCCTGATTAGCCAGTTTGGAACCGGAATAAGGCTCCCAATCCAGCGATGTAATTTTCCAGGTTTCAGCCTGTGCTGAGACCGAAATCAACAACAGAATTATTATTAGAGCTTTCATAACTTCTACCCCTTTGTCAGATCGAGACAGACATGCAGCCCGCTACACCAGCCGCAGTCAGTTGAAATGCATGACGCCTGTTCCTGTCGTTCCAACCATAAAGCAACATCCCTATCGAACGTCACTACCTCGGGAAGTCTAGGTGGATATCCCTAACATTCAAGTGGACATACAAGCCAGTCAGTTCTGAAGGCGCACGAAGAACGAATCAGTGAACAAAAGTGATGTTTACGTGATAAAGGAGAGTAAAAAAAAGAGCCTCGCAAAGGCTCTTTTTTTGGCAAGCTCTTTTTGGAAGAGCCCGATCGCTTACAAAACCACCCGGAATATGGTTTCGAAGGTACCACCTTCGACACGGTCTCCGGTTGGTGTCTCGCCACCGAGGAAGTTCCCATCCAGCGCGCGATCGTTGACGTCTGTAACAAAGTCACCGCGAATGACCAGGCGGTAAGTTCCCAGCGTATCCATGGGATCCATGACATTGATCCGAATGATCTGCATACCCTGAACCGTCTCGGAAACCGGATCGGCTTCTACGGTAAAGCCGGTGATCATCGCATCCGGGTCGACATCCACGGCAGATACCTCATTAATGTCGATATCAAACTCCAACTCCCAATCGGTGCTCAGTTTGAACAACTGAACATGGTAGTTGTAGCTGGGCGGCAACAGACTATCGCTCAAGACATTGTTGGAAAACCAGACGACGAGTCCGTTATTGAGATAATCCGTTACCTCTATCTCGCCATTGTGCTGCCAATTAAGGTACTGGATCTGTGTCAGATCATCCGGATGCAGTACTTCCAGCGCGGCGACGCGGGCGTGATTGTCGTCGACGGCCGTTTCCAAGGCAGAAAAATTCTCGTTCACGTCGGCCGCCACTGCTGCTTCGCCCGATACGAAGGTGTTGGGTATATCCACTTCAGCGGAACCCACCATGTTTGCTATCGCCAACAACATGCTACTCACCGCAAGTTTCGCTCCTGTCTTCATTGCCACTCTCCTGAATCCCATACCATTTCACCCCAGGTGTTGCTGTCGCGATCTCCACTGTTGTTGCTGTCGCTTGTGGAACTGCCGCCACCGCCGCCTCCACACGCAGTGATCCCACCGCACAATACGGCGATGAAGAGCACAAACGTCGCGCGTCTGTTTCCTGTTTGCATCGTTCGACCTCGTCATTTGGACATATCAGTCTTGCTGATCTGTTCTTAGGATCACGCATATCAACCCGGGGACGCAAGACTCTGTCCGCTGCGAAAGCACTGAAACCTGCTCTACTTCTCAGCAGAGCGCGGAAACCAGGGAAAAAAGCGATTGGTCCGTTGTTGATAGCCGGCGTATTCAGGGCGTTTCTGCACGGAAAAATGCTCCGCCGGTACTGCACCGGTCAAATACACCAGAGTGGTGTACATCATTCCCGATGCAGCGATGGCGCCCAGGCCAAGGACTGCCCAGACAAGTGCTGATTCTGAGTCCTGTATTGCCATCCAGGACGGCACAGCAGCGATGACGAGTCCGGTCCAGACCAGCCACTCGGCAAAATAGTTGGGATGACGACTGAAACGCCAAAGCCCCACATCACAGACCCCGCCCTTGTTGTTGGCGATAAAGCGCAGCTTCTGCAGGTCGGCCGTGGATTCGATCACATAGGCCACCGCCCAGATTCCCAGCCCTACCAGCTCCCACAAGGAGATGGAAGGCTCGGGATTGAGTGCAAGCAACAACCCCGGCAAGGCCAACACCGAGGCATTGGCGAAGCCCTGAGCCATAATTTCCGCCAGGGAGTGAAGCTTGATATGACGGGAGCCGGACTGCTCCAACTCCATCTTGCGATAGTCATAGCGCGGGAATTCTGTTTTGAAGATCACGCCGGTTTTACGGGCCATGGTCAATGCACCAATGCCCATGCGCAGGCCAATCATCAGGTAAACAGCGCCCGTGACCAAACGCCGCAGCAGATCACCGTCACCCATCACAATAATCTGAACACCAATCAGGGCAACACCAAAGGGCCAGGCAATATCCACATAGGACATGCGCCCGGTCTTCAGATAGGGAATACAGGCCACCAGGATAAACAGCACCATCTGCAAGGCAGCATTCACCCACAGCAGGCTGACTAGGGTTTCACTATTGGCCCCGATCGCGATCAGCCAGACCACTGCAAAGAACACACACAAAACGGGTCCAAAATTCATAATTGTTACCTTTAATGCTTGGTATGAATGCCATAGCTGTTTGAGAAAAAGACTGTATTAATCGTTGCTTTGATAATTGACTGGAAAGATTCTTTGCCAGAGAAAACGAATACGAAAAGTGGTGAATCGATCTGCCCCACTAGTCTTTTGTAAATCGATTGATGATTTCCTGAAGTTCACCACTTCTTTTCATTTTGTATATCTCGATATCAAACTTGATTGTAAAGTCTTTCTTGAATGGATAGCTCTTTTCAACATTGATATCGGTATAGCCCAAATAGCCTTCATTAGTGCTGATAGGAGAAGACTCTTTTAATTCTTTGATTTTATTTAGTTTTGAGTACTCGCCGCTATGTTTTAGTTCCCGGATGAACCAGGAAAAAACAGCCTGTGGGATCACCGTACAATCATATTTCCCAAGCAGTACAAGCTTAATGGTCTCGAGGTTGGAACCGGTAAAATAGACCTCAATTTTCTTTTCTTCGACCATCTTGTCAAAGACCGCACCAGCAATGCCATCGCCCCTCTGCATGACAAAAGACAGATCCTGATAGTCGTCGGGCCACCGGGTACGTGATTCACCCATCTTGAGCGCATCGCATACCACCACATCTGTTTGAGTAAACAATGACATGGAATACGGCCAGATATAGGGCCGCTGCGTTCCATCATCTGTCAACCAGTCGTGAGCATGAAAATACGGCGGCAGCATCGCAAAAGCCTGCCCCGCTTTCATCATCAACTTTGCACGAGCCCAGGGAACCTCTTTAAATTCAACAGCGTACTCTGGCATACGAGATACCGCTTCTCTTACGATTGCGGGATAAATACCGGTGACATCCCCGTTTTCATCAGTAAATTTAAACGGCGCAAAATGTGCGTCTTCTACGAGTACTGTCACTTTTTGGGCGGCAACGACCTTGGTACTTGATATCACCAGACTCAACAATAAAAACAGAATTGATTTAACCATTAGTTTCTTCCCACCATATCGCGGACATTTTGTCTGCTTGAGAAGGTTCAGTGGATCGCGAACCATTCCATGAACCGAAAAACAATTACCATTTCTTATGCGCCTTATTGGTAAAAGATAGTTGTAATCCCGGTTAACGACAAACCTGTCGGCGAACCGTCCGGGCCAGATACAGAACCGCTGGCCGGGTTAAACGCATCGGGCATTACCCCGGCTATCCCTCAAAAGCCATGCCGGCTTTCGCATCAATCATGCAGGGTGACCAAATCATTCATCCGCCCACTTATTTGAAACGAATTGCACTGTTGGCTTTTCGCAGCATCCATTAGCGTACTAAGGTGGCGTCCTACGACGTACCTGGTGGCCACATCTCAATTCAAAAATAAGATAATGTGGTGAACGTAATGATAAAAAACCAATCTTTCTCCTCACGCCTGAAGCACTCGCTTCTCGGGGTATCGATGCTGGGGTGCCTGAGTTCGGGCGCACTGGCCATTGGTATCGAAGATATTGTCGACGGGGGCAACAACTATCCCTGGCAGCGGGTCGAAATTCCCGGAACCAAATGCAGTGACGGTTCCCAGTACAAGTTCTGGTTGCATGACAACCCCAACTCCAATGATCTGCTGATCATGTACGAAGGCGGCGGTGCCTGCTGGGACTATGAAAGCTGCAGCGGTGCATTGGGCGTGCTGGGTGCAGCCAATCCCAATGGCCTTGCCGATGATTACATTACCCAGCAGAAGGCCATCTATGTATCGCCCCTGGTGAACGGCGCGGATCCCGGCTTCCCCTTCCGCTCCAAAACCGACCTAGCAACCAAGAACTGGGATGTGGCCTACATGCCCTACTGTACCGGTGATGTCCATGTGGGCAATAACGTCGTCACGTACAGCGACCCCAGTGGTGTGAACCCGCCCATCAATTTCCACCATATGGGCTACCACAACTCCACCGCTGCACTGGACTATCTGGATGACCAGCTCGGCGCCCGCAATCGCGTGATGATTACCGGTTTCAGTGCCGGTGGTGTTGCCTCGGCTGCGCTGTACCATGAAGTACGCCAGCGCTTGAGCTTTAATCAAGGCTTTATGCTCAATGATTCCGGTCCGCTGTTCCCCGCGCCCGACGGCTCCTACAATTCCAAACAGCTGCACGATACCATCCGTGTCTCCTGGGATCTGGACACGGTTTTGGTGAACATGCCCGCCAGTTTCGATCCTTTCGATATGGGCAGCGTCACCGACGCGCTGGCAACCGAGTATCCCAATGACAAGTTCGCCTATACCGGTTACAGCACCGACTATAACTTCTCGCGCTTCTCCTATGAGCGCTTCTTCCCCGGCATTGACCAGAATGGCATTCTGACCAAGTGGCGGGAAGACCAGGCGCTGTTGGTCGATGAAATGGATGATCACGCCAACTTCAGTTACAGCATTCCCTGGAACCGGCCCATCAATGACAGCCATTGCTCGACCATTATCACCTTCGTCGGCAGTCATTCGTGCCCCAGCATTCGCAAACGCCGCTGGTATGAAATCTTTGAATGGCCCTGGGGCCAGACCTGGAAGTGCCCGGGCACCATGACCGGCATGACCAGCTTCCTCAATCAATGGGTGGGCGGCAACCGCCTGCGACTGATCGAACCCTACAATCTGTATAACCAGGAAGATCCGGGCATGCAGATCATCGGTCCTCAAATTAACGCCGTGCTCTAACGCAGCACTTTGCGGGGCCAGAGCATGGCCCCGCCTTTTTACAATAACAACACGGGAACCTTGCCATGAAACGTGCATCCACCCTACTTCTCATCATGCTGCCCATTCTCGCGCTGAGTGCCTTCTGGTTGGCGCGCTCGCCGACCCCAATGGAATCGAGCTCTGAAACAGCACAATCTGAACAAGTACCGAGCCTGACACCCATCGAACAGGTGGAACCGGACGCTCAAGCGCAAGCGGCTGATCCTTTGTCTGCCGCCCAAAATCAGTTTGGCGACAATCTACCCCAATCTCCCATCCCCGAGGGCTATGAACATGATGCCAATGCCATTGCCTGGTCCAAAGTTGATATGGACAGCCTGAAAGCCGATATGCCCAATAACCTCTACTGGGTTCTGGCCGCGCCCACCAAGGATGAAGTGGTGCTCGCCGAGCGCAAGGAAATCAAAGCTTACTGGGATGCTCAATACGCCAAAATCAATAGCAATCAGGCCAGCGAAGATGAGATTCGTGCCTATTTCAAACACCGCGAACAGGTCGCCACCGACTACGTTGAATTCGCCACCAGCCTGTTAAATCGCTATGGTAATGTCCTGCCGGAAGAGGCCTATAGCTTTCAGGTCTTTGCCCGCAATCTGAATGTGGTGGTACTCCAGGAGCTGCCGAAGAAGCTGAACAATGCCCTCGAAAGCCGCAAGCGCTTCATCGAAGAACGCGAGAGCTGGTTGGCAGACAAGGCCGCCTATGAAGCCAAACTGGCTCAGGAGCGCGAAGCGGCGTTGCGTGAGTTGGGAAAGATCTAGGCACACCCTGATTGGATAAACGAACCATCATGACACGCTGCCTGTTTTCCCCCTTCGTTGCTGCCATGCTGGGAGGCGTCTGCTATGCCCTGGGCAATCTCGGTTATGGCCTCTGGCCTCTGGCTTTTGTCTGCCTGATTCCTCTCTGGTGGGCCCTGGAACGTTGCCGGAGTCGCTATCATGCGGCAATGGCGGGCCTGGTATTTGGTCTCAGCCTGTACCTGATCGGTTTTCCCTGGCTACTGGCCCTGCAGGACGGCTTTTTAGGCGGCAACCCGTGGATTGGCCGGGGCTTATGGCTGGGCCTGGGCATGTATTGCGCCCTCGGCTTTGCCGTCTATGCCTTCGCCTACCACCTGCTGCGCAAAACCGGACTAAGCCAGACCGTGACGGCCATCGCCCTGCTGGTGCTGCTGGAATTCGCGCAACCCAATCTCTTCCCCATCCAGCTGGGAACGGCGCTTCTGAACGTGCCTCTTCTTGTTCAGCTGGCAGATCTTGGCGGCCCCCTGCTACTGAGCGCGCTACTGGCAACAGTGAATGCACTGCTTTACACCATACTGCGAAACAGAGGGCTGCGCCGCTCTGCCCTGCCCCAGTGGGGCATGCTGGTTTTCGTCATGGCCATCAGCCTTGCGTATGGCAGCATGCGGTTGAATTCTCTGGCAGCAGCCCCTGACCAGCTCACCTTGAATATCGCCACCATCCAAAGCAACGAACTGCGCACGGACCCGAGCGCCATCGACATTCATTCGCACAAAACCCTGCTGAACATGAGCGAGGAGCTTCTCAAACACACCGATATCGATCTGTTGATCTGGCCCGAATCGGCCTATTCGCGTAGTTTACGGCGCCCCCTGCCGCTTGATGCCCAGCTGATTCGGGGCGACATCGATGTCGCGCTACTGTTCGGTGGCACCTCCACCTATGAGCATGAGGGACGGCGGGTCAGCGCCAACTCGGTGTTTCTGGCCGATGTTCAGGGGCGCATTGATCAGGCCTACGACAAATCCCTGCTGATTCCCTTCGCCGAAACCCTGCCCTCCATGCTGACACCGTGGCAGGATGCTTTAATGGAGCTGTTTCCACGTCATCAGCATTTTCGGGCCGGTCAGTCTCAGGATGCCCTGAGGCTCGGTGAGTTGCGTATCAGCACGCCCATCTGTTTTGAAGTCATTCACAGTGACTATGTACGTCGGATGATTCAACAGGGCCAATCCAACTTGCTGGTGACCCTCGCCAATGACGGCTGGTTCGGCGATTCACAGGCGCCCCGTATGCATCTGCAACTGGCGCGCTTACGCGCCATCGAGCAGCGCATTTGGGTGGTTCGCGCCACCAATACCGGCATCAGTGCGGTCATCGATCCAAACGGAAACATTGTCGCGCAAACGGGTTTAGGCACGCAGGAAACCATGGTGGCTCCGGTACAGGTCAAACCGGCCCACTCAGTTTATTTAATCTGGGGAAATTGGCCCGCCGCGGTGGCGGGCCTGAGTGTGCTACTGGGCCTGGCGCGCGCCTTGCTGTGGCATCCGCAGAGACGAAGGTTGTCGGCCCGTCCAGTTCTTAAATGCCCGTCGAAAACTTGAAGCATCGCTAAAGCCCAAACGTTCGGCGATTTCATGAATCGGCAGGGGCGTATCCCGCAGCAGCTCAATGGACTGCTGGCGTTTGAAGTCATTGATCAAACATTGATAACTGGTTCGACTGTTCTGCAATTTCCGGTACAGACAGCTCCGCGAGGTATGCAGTTGCTGCGCCACCTGCTCCAGGGTAGGAAACTCCGGACAGCTTCTGGCCAGAATACTTTGCACCTGTTCTTTCACCGAGAAGCGACTCTGCCAGCGCCGGAGGGCGCGCTCGCATTCCCGATTCTTCAGATCCCGCAACTGGGCGTTGGCGGTCAGAATCGGTTGCTGCAGAAATGCCCGATCAAAGCTGACCTCATGGCAATCGGCGTCATAGCTAATCTCGCAATTGAATTCCTGTTGATACCGCTGCCAATGGGGTGGACGCGCATAGGGTAAGCGGATCTGCCGATACGCCAGCCGCTCACCTGTGAGCCAGCAGGCCTGACGCTGAAGGCTGGTAAACAGGGCTTCACTGCAAAACCAGCGTAAGGGCGATGGTGTTGCCAGCGGGTAATAATCGTGAAACTGCACCGCGACCGTGTCACCGTGATAGCGGCATTCAATACGCAGGCAAATGGACAGCAACACATGGAAGCGACGAATCGCTTCAAAGGCTTCCCCCAGAGTGTTGCAGGACATAATCAACTGCCCCACCGCATCAGCAGCGATCAGATTGAGCTGCTTGCCATAGTCAAATCCCAGACCCGGCGGTGCGTTTTTTAGCGAGGCATAGCTGGCCCGGAACAACTGCATCAGGCTGATACGCTTATGGGGTTCGTTGAGGTCTTGCTCGGGGCCGTCATAACCGGTGAATGGTAAGTTTGCATCGGCCAGTATCTGCTTTAACAAAGCCAGATAAAAGATACCGACCACCTTGTCATGCTTTTCAAATCGTTTTGCTACGGGTGGCGTCATGGTCGTCGCCTCTTGTTATTGTTAGCCGACTCAACCAGCGGGACCGCACCTCCGCCAGATTCTGTTCCGTTCAGTTTCAAGCGCACAGGAGTATAGGAAGACTGGGCACAAAGACCCAAGACCTTCACATGTGCAATTCGCAAAAACCGCTTTGCAAAATATGAAATAAGTTTAGATTACAGATGTTTAGTCTGCACCGGGAAGTCTAGTTCGGCGTGCAGCGGGAGCCGGACAAATTGCCCCGAAATAACATGCTTTGTCCTGAGAGATTCCATCCATAAGTTGTGCACAGGTGTCATGGCCATTCATCGCTACATTGATGCGTCCCTTTTCCTTTCCAGTAGGTACTCCCGTGATCGAACGCTATACTTGCAGAAGGGCCTTTCTACCGTTTGATTACGATTCTTGTATAGCCCGTTCGCCTCAAGTTTTTTCTTGGCTGTCATAAGGGGATACAAAAGCATGCTTTCAAACAAGTTTCTCTCTAATGTTGGTGTGGGCACCCGTTTAAATGTCACGGTGTATGCCCCCCTATTGGCCCTCATTCTGGTCGTGGCCAGTGCAGTGGTGATATTTGACGAAATCAATTCCGGTGTCGACAGCATTTACAAGGACCGTGTGGTCCCCCTCAAGGATCTGAAGCTGATTGCCGACGACTATGCCGTCAAGGTCATTGACGCGGTCAACAAGGCTAACGCCGGAATCATGACTGCGGAACAGGCCACAGATGATCTGCGACAGGCGCAGCAACGCATCAGACAACTGTGGCAGGGATACCTTGCAACAAGCCTGACCGAGGACGAAGAACGACTGGCTACGGAAGCGGAGAGCTTGTTTGTCCAGGCAGACCGTGCCATTGCATCAGTCAGCGATGCATTGCAGAGCATGTCAGGCAGTGTAAAGGGAGAATTGGACTCCTTCGATGGCCCGCTATATGCCCAAATAGACCCTATCAGCGATAAAATTGGCGAGCTGATTGCCCTACAGCTGGATGTAGCCGGGGACGTGCGTGACAGCATAAACAGTGAAACCCGATCGCTGACGACAACCTACATAGGCGGGACGATTCTGGCCATCGTACTGATTTTGTCACTGAGTTATCTGGTACGAAAATCCATTCTGGATCCACTGATGCAGCTACGCAGCAGCATGGAAAAGATTGAGACCACCTCGGATATGACGATTGTGGTAAACATTGAATCCGGGGATGAAATCGGTCAGACCGTTTCCGCTTTCAACCGGATGATGCGACGGCTCGACAGTATTCTGGCGCAGGTCAAGAGAGTGGCCTTGCAGTTGTCGGCAGCGTCTGAGCAGCTGGCCGTTAACTCCGGACAGACGAATGAAAGATTGCAGCAGCAGCAACTGGAAACCGATCAGGTAGCGACAGCAACGAATCAAATGACGGCGACCGTCAGTGAACTAGCTAAAAGTACCAGCGACGCCCAACATGCCGCGCAGCAATCAGAGCAGTTAAGTTCGGAAGGACGCAGGCTCGCGGACCACAATAACCAGCTTACCAAAGAGCTACAGGAACAATTGCAGCAGTCGGTCGCTCGCGCACATAAACTGGAAGACGAAAGCAACAATATCGGTACTGTGGTGAATGTGATCAACAGCATTGCAGAGCAAACTAATCTCTTAGCGCTGAACGCTGCCATCGAAGCCGCTCGGGCAGGTGAGCAGGGCCGTGGCTTTGCAGTCGTGGCAGATGAAGTTCGCACGCTGGCTCAACGGACGCAGGAGTCCACTCAGGAAATTCGCGATGTGGTAGAGCTTCTGCAGATCGGAGCCAGAGAGTCCGTTGCCGCCATGAACAGCGGTCAGGAAAAAGCCCAGGAATGCAGTGATGCTATTGAGAGGGGTCGCGAATCGCTGATGCAAATTCAAGAAGCTGTGCAAAAAATACTCGACTTGAATACACACATCGCCACTGCCCTAGAGGAGCAAAGTTCGGTGACAGAAGAGATCAACCGCAATGTCACCGTCATCAGTGAGATATCAGCGGAATCCGCTTCTGCAGGCAGCGAAATATACGACGCGAGTGGGCATCTTTCCGAGTTGGCGTCAGCGCTCCAAAGTCAGGTGAACGAATTCAAACTGAGCGAATGATCCTGCAAAAATGAAGAGGACGCATCTGTTTTTCACTATCCGAAAACAGTCAGAAACTCGATAACCTGCTAAAAGGTTCTAGGTGTCGGTGGCTGTGTCGAATAATCATAAAACCCCGAACCGCTTTTCTTTCCCAGTTGCTCTGCAATAAACAGGGTTTTGAGGAGCGGTGGTGGCGCAAGCCGGGGTTCTTTGAAGGTGTCGTACAGATTGTTTGCCATGTGGTAAACAATATCGAGTCCGATATAGTCTGCCAGTTCCAGCGGCCCCATGGGGTGGTTGCAACCCAGCTTCATTGCAGTGTCAATTTGCTCCACACCAGACAGGCCACGTTCACAGGAGCGAATTGCGTCAACAATATAAGGCGTCAGCAACCTGTTTACGACGAACCCGGTTTCGTCTTTAACGGTCACCGGGGTTTTGCCTATGCCTGCGATCCAGCGGGTTACCGATTCTATAAGCGCCGGATCGGTATTGAGCGTGGGAATCACCTCGACCAGTTTCATTACCGTCGCGGGATTGAAAAAGTGCAGGCCTATGAGTCGGGATTTGTTTTCAACCGCGGTCGAGAGTTCGGTAATTCCTAAAGTTGAAGTGTTGGAGGCCAGAATGGCCTGATCGGAAACGACGGATTCAAGCTGCGCAAAGAGCTCATGTTTCTTATCCATTTCCTCGACCACAGATTCAATCACCAGATCACAGTCTCGCAGATCATCTAGAGAAGTACTCAGGGTGATCAGTTCCAGGGTGCCGAGTTTTTGTTCTTCGCTGATTTTTTCGCGATCGACCAGCCGTTGTAAGGCTTTATCGAGTTGCTGTTGCTTCGCATTGACATCACCGCCCGTGACCTTGATAGCGATGCAGCGAATTCCGCGTTGCGCCAGATACTGGGCAATTCCCAGCCCCATCTGACCTGTGCCAACGATACCAACTTGAGAGATAGTCATAAGGTTTTCTCCTGATTTATTATTGTTCTAGCCCTGTCGGAGACAACTACATGGGCAATATGCTCAGCTACCTTACACCGGTGGAAGGAGAGGTACAGTAATTAAGTCCTCATTTGTGAGCTGGGGCAAATATAATAATCGCCATCCCTACCAAGGCGACCGCTGATCCCAGCAAATCCCAAAGCGTGGGACGAATACCATCCACCGCCCACAGCCAGAAGATGGCCATGCCGATATAGACACCACCGTAGGCCGCATAAACACGGCCCGCGGCTGTCGGGTGCAGGGACAACAGCCAGGCAAATGCCGCGAGGCTGATAGCACCCGGAACCAGCAACCAGATGCTCTTGCCTTCTCTTAGCCAAAGATAAGGCAGATAACAGCCCAGGATCTCCATCAAGGCTGTCAGTGCATACAGACCAAGGGTTTTCAGCTCGGGCATCAATGGGACTCCAGAGTCACTCGCGTTCGCAGGCGCACCAGAATCCAGGCCGCAAACACGGTGGCGATAATTTCCAGCAGCAGGTAGCTCCACATCAGTGAGTTGGCATCGCCATCCAGCATGATACCGACAAAGCGACCGCTCGCCATGCCTGCCATCAGCAAGGCTACACCCAACACCCCGGCGCGCAAGGTGGCATGGGAAGCCGCCAGGACCCAGAGCAAAAACGCCACACCCAGGGACAGACCACCATAGGTCGCACGCATATCAATCACACCCGACAAGGTGTTGGGCACACTTCCGGTACTCATCAAAGACAGGGACTCAGGCGCAAACACAAAACCCAGCCCAAACAAGAGGAAAATCAGCGCCGTCAATCGAACGACAATGGTGGCAAGTAGCATGAGGGATCCTTTTTTATTGTGATGTTGTCAAAAAGCTGAGCCATGGTATCAAGCTGCAAAGGGATCACAAGCTTGAATTTGAGACGCAGCGATCCCAGATAGGAATCTTGATCAAAGGCTCCTTGGTAAACTCAACACATCTTCAGGTAGCTCTTATGTCAGACAGCAATACGCAACTGGTATGTGCCCACTGCGGCGCCATTAATCGCGTACCCAGCAGCAAACTGGGCAAAGGCCCCCTGTGCGGAAAATGCAAAACGGCCTTGCTCAGCGCTTCACCCATCGCCGCGGGTGATCATAATTTCCAGCGCCTGATCAGTAAGAATGATCTGCCGGTTGTCGTGGACTTCTGGGCTGACTGGTGTGGTCCCTGTCAGCAGTTTGCCCCCATCTACTCCCAGATTGCCGGGGAAATGAAAACCCGTGCAATCTTTGTGAAACTGGATACGCAGACCAACCAGCAAACCGCAGGGCAATGGCAGATCCGCTCCATTCCCACGCTGATGATCTTCCATCGAGGCAAGGAAATGGCACGCCTATCTGGTGCCCTGCCCAAAGCCCAGTTTGAGCAATGGTTAGGGCAGCATCTGCCATCAACTAATTAACGATTGTAACTATCCAGCTGATGCAAACGCTTCCTTTACAAGGCTAGACTCAAGGTCTTACAAACAGAAGGGTGATAACGCTTGGCCTGCGCCAGCTGCTCGGTACCGGCTTCAATCAGAGGATGGCCACAGTCACGAATACCTCGCAAATAGCCTGGGCGCTGCTGCAAGGCGTGCCAATACCGGTTACTGGCGGGCGTCTGCGCGTTCAGGAACAGGTCCAGACAATCTGCCTGACGAAAGCGTTCGAATATTACCATCCAGCTCACATCGGCCAGGGTGAATTGCTCGCCAAGAATCCAGGGGCCTGATTGTGTTTTGAGCGTCTGCTCCAGTTCCGAGAGATGCCCGCGCATGGCGACAACACTCTGCCGATACACTTCATAGGCCGGTTTAAGCCAATGAAAGCGCCGCACACCCAATCCCTTCAAGGCAGCAAACAGCACCGGCCGACGCTTGTCGAAATGAAACAGCAGCCCCTCCACCAAGCGCGTGGACGGAACATATTTCATCATGGCGGCGAACAGGGGAAAGGTCAGCCCGGGTACGCAATTTCCGGCACTCAGCGAGAGCCCGGCCAGCGGATCATTACTCAGCGAGGCGCGATCAATCCACTGCTCCATCTGCTCTTTAAGCGCTGCATCCTTCGGCACCAGCGGCACCGAACCATAGGGTGCATGCTCAGCAGCATAGCGAATTTGCTCGTGGGATTCGTATACCGGATGGCCATTGTGCAACAGCACCGGTAGCGTTCCTGCCGGATTAATCTTCAGAAACTCCGGGCGAATGTTTTCATAGGCGCCGGTTTCGATCAGGTCAATCGGGTGACTCAGATAGTCGATCCCCAGCTCATGCAAACAGACCCGGGTTTTCATCGAACACAATGACAAGGGATTATGATAAAGCTCAAAAGGCTCGCGGTGCGGAAACTGAATCTCCGCCTGAAAGCCAGAGGGGACAGGGCGTCTAACACGGCGCCGGTTTTCCATCTGCCACCAGATTGCCGCTACAGCACTCGCTCCGATTACAATACCATCCAACATACTATGCTCCTTCTTTAAGTCTTGCGCACAATCCTATGCGCGCCCCGGCTTTAAACCACTGCCAAGGGCCATCGATTTCACATCCGTTCCCCGCACTCTGCGCAGCAGGCTGTAGATTCGGAAAAAATAGCGGGCTACTTTGGGTTCATAGGCCACCAGCGCGGTCTTGTAGCTTGGCCGTGACTGGACGCGTTTAATCCAGTCCTGCAGCTGTTTGTAATCATCCAGCGGGAAGTCCATCAGCATCATACGATGTACATCCCCCATCCACGATATATCGGCAAGGGAGAATTGCTCACCCGCCAGCCATTGCTGATCCGCCAGATAGCAATCCATTTTGGCAAAGGCCTGTTGAAACTCCCGAATGGCGCCAACAATTTTGGCTCTTGGAAGACCGTCTTTTGAAGAGAACTGTTCATGAAAGGCTACCAGCTCCTGGTTATGCAAAACCGCTTTCAGTTTGGCCAACTCCTTGGGCGACTTCCTGGCCATCACCTTGAACAGGAACTCATGGGAGAGAATCTTGATGGCAGACTTCAAGGCATTACTCTCTTCCAGCCACATTTTCATGGTATCGCGGTCTTCCGCATTCGTCGGGGTGAAAGCAGGACCGGGAAAGTTTTGATCGATGTATTCGATAATATCGGTCGACTCGATGATTACCTTGCCATCATGCACCAGAGTCGGCACCACATTGTTCGGATTGATACCGCGGTAGTCTTCGCTAATATGCTCGCCTTTTGACAGGTCCAGATGATGGCTTACCCAGGGTACGCCTTTTTCTTCGAGACAGATGCGCACGCGCTGGGAACACTGGGACAGGCCAAAATGATAAAGATGAACGCCTTTGAGTTGCGTCACCGACTGGTTTTCCGGGCTATGCTCTGGCATGTTGGTATTCTCCTGTAAAAGACATAAGACCTTGAACTTCAACCCTGGCCGGTCTTGTTACTATGAGCTCGCTACTCTCGGAATACACGCGTGCAACGCCGTAATGAATCTCGAGCTTGTAACCGATCTGTATAGAGCATTTGAGAGAAGATTGATTAAAGCAATTGCTTTATTCAAGCATTCTCAACGCTGGAGTATAAGATTGTCGCGAAACTCCCCAGAATCTGGCGCAAGCCAACCAATCACCAGACATCACTGACGCGCGTTCTTTTCAACGCCTACGCAAGCTCTGCTACCCCTTCCCGACATGACGCAGATCATGTCCGCTGCAACACTGTCGCATTCGAACCATATGCTTGGCGTATAGAAACATAGTGGCGACCCCCTTCCCGTTCGATACTTGCTTTCAAGCCAGGCGACGCTAGCCGAGCCGATCGCCATGAACGAGCACGCCAAAATCAAGGAGCACGCCAATGAACCTGCAAGTGCAATACACGCTGGACGAGGTCCGCCAACAAGGGATCGATATCAAACCCTATGCCGACACCATCAAGCCCATCGTCAGAGCCTATGATCTGCTATACATGCGCTTTCAGCGGCCCGATCTGGATCGCACCTGTAAGGATCTGACACACTTTGGCCTGTTCCCGGTGTTACAAACCAAAGATTTGCTACTGATGCGCGCCTGCAATGAAGCGCCTTACTGTTACATCAATGAAAAAGGTGACGAAGCCAAATTTGTTGGTTACGGCGTCTCTGTTTCATCGCGAAAAGATCTTGAAAAACTCGCCAAGCTGGATGGAGCATCACCCATTCACAACCTGGACATGCCCGGTGGTGGCGAATGCGTCACCCTGCATGACCCTGCGGGTTTTCAGGTCGATGTCATCTATGGCCAGCAACAGGTTGAAGCCCTTGAAGATCGGGATACCAGTACCCTGAACCTTCCCAACAAGAAGGCGCGGGTGAACGACATGATTCGATGGGACCATAAAACCCCGCATATTCATCGTCTGGGACATCTGGCGCTGAAAACGGTCAATCAGCGCAGTCAGGTGGAGTGGCTACGCAAAACACTGGGCGTACTGATCAGCGACATCCATTATCTGGAAGACGGCACACCGACCGTCGCCTTCCTGCGTTTTGATCGTGGCAAGGAACCTTGCCATATGCACAAATTTGCGGTCGCTACGTACGTGGAAAACGACATTGACCATGCCGGCTTTGAAATGCTGGATATGGACGCAGTCGCCTTTGCCCATCGCTATCTCAAGGAAGGCAAGAAAGGCTGGCAAAGTGTCTGGGGTATTGGTCGTCACTGGCTGGCCAGCGCGGTCTTTGATTACTGGAGCGATTCCGATGGCTACATGCATGAGCACTTTGCCGATGAGGATGTCTTCGACGCCGATCACCCTACCTATTATTCACCCATGGCAGGCAGCAACCTGTATATGTGGGGACCGGAACCTCCGGTGTTTTTCAAACCGACCCCGAAAAATATCTGGAAGGTGTTGAAGGCCGTTGCAGGAAAAAACGAGGTTCAGCTCAAGCATATTCTGATGGCAAAAAAAGCCATTGCTCGTTGAACCCTGCATCGCAGATTATTTGAAGACAGGGTCCATCAGGCATTGCGAACAGGTAGTAATTCCCAGACGGTATTCAGGGCATCGACTTTGCCTTTGAGACCTCCCGGAACCGCTGCCTGTTCAAGCAATCGCAGGCTGTATGTATCGGCATAACAGTCACGAATCATTGGCTCGTTGACTGAAAAAGGCGGGCCGTCCAGCTTGCTTTGATCGTAGTCGAAGGCCACCAACAGTTGCGGTGCGGCATCAGACAGGGTCACCAGATGCCAGGCGTAGCGCATGCGCATCTCGTCCGGCAAGGCCACCAAAGCAGCGCGATCATAGACCGCATCGACTGATCTCATCATGCCCGCATTCAACTCGAAAAAATCCCCTACCCAAATCTCAATATCCGGAGCGCGATAAAGCATCAGACTATCCCGGGTTTCAATCTCGGGCGTCACGCCCAACTCTTCGAAGAGCTGTTCAATCGCCACGCGGCTCAGCTCGACACCCACCACACGATAACCCTTTGCTAACAACCAGGCGATATCACGCGTCTTACCGCAGAGCGGCACAAATACCCGACTGCCCGCCGACAAACCCAGCACCTTGAGATGCTGTTTCAAAAACGCATTGCCTTCCACCTCATGAAACGCAATCTCGCCGTTTTGCCAGCGCTCATGCCAAAAATCTGATTTCACCGGATGCTCCCTAGCCTCCTCTAAACGCCCAGCATAGGCAGATGTTTGAGTGTGCGATACTTCAGCGCCAGCTCGATGCAATGCGCCAAAGGTAAGTGATCGATATTGCTATCCAGCGGGATCAGCAGCGCCCGCCTGCCCTCATAATCAAAGGCCTGCGGGTAGATCTCCCTGAAGGTTTCAATGAGCCGTGTCTGACAGTGGAAGTACACATTGATACGGTCCGGTTGATCGGGCTTCCAGTCGATTCGCAGCGGGGTACCGCCCTTGACCCGGTAACTCGCCTCACCCCACTTCATGCTTTCTTCCACCGGCCCCAGGCCCTTCTCCGCCGCCACCGATAAAATCAACCGCCGCACATTCTCCAGAACTCGCCTAGCAGGCTCAGGATAGCTAGTAAACTTGGCTTGAATATCGGAGTTCATGGTGAGCAGTGTATATTCCTTCATTGCAACTTACACCTCCCACCATACGCTAAACGTCCGACTCCCGACGTCTGACTCCCCCCCGACGCCCACCAACATATCCATTCCCGCCTATACTTGTGTAAAGTAGCACTCAAATAAAAAATAGCGCTCTGATAAAAAATAGCGCTTTAACAAAAAGCAGCGTGCGAATAATAAGACGGATCTGACCACAACAATGCAAAAACGCCCAACCGTATCCAGCCTGATGCTGAAAGAGCTGCTAAGAATTGCCGAGCAGCAGGGTGTCGATGGCGCTCGCCTGACGCAGGAGTTTTCGCTGCATCCTACCCTGATCTCGGACATCGAAGCCCGCGTCCCCTTAACAACCATCTCCCTGATGCATGAACGCGTGGCGGAACTCTTGGATGATCCCATGTTCGGTTTGTACAAGGGACTCAGCTCCACGCCCTTCAGTCTGGGGCCGATTATGAACATCATCGTCAACAGTCCGGATGTGAAAACTGCGCTGGAACTCTCCACCCGCTACATTCGTCTGTTTTCGGAAGAGTTTGATTTCGAGATTGTTTATGAAGGCGAGCTCTTCGGCCTCAAATACCAGCCCAACCCCCTGGAGCGGGTCAGCTATCACCAGGTCTACGCGGCCATGGGGCATACAGTATCGCTGCTACGCTGGCTCTATGGTGCCGGTTTCAATATCTCCCGCATTACCTTCTGCAGCGGCCCCCATGGTGACGTCGCCGATTATCAACGCGTGCTCGGCGTGCGTCCGGTTTTTAACGCAGATGCTAACGTGCTGTATATGCCCGTCGAACTACTGGACAATGAACTTCCCTGGAGTGGTGGCGACTTGTCACCGGTACTGGCAGACGTGGACAAGCAACTGGATCATATCTTTCGCAATGACGAAATTGCCGAGCGTGTGCGCCAGATCATCCGCGCCAAAGCCTTTGTGCATAACCTGAGTATCGGTGATGTCGCGAAGGAACTGCACATGTCGCAACGCACCCTGCAACGCCGCCTGAAAGAACACCAAGTCAGCTACCGGGAGCTATTGGATGAGGTGAAAAAAGACACCGCTTTTGCGCTATTGAGTAGTTACAAATATCGCAATAAAAGCCTGAATGAAGTGGCCTTTATGCTGGGTTACAGCGACCTGTCCAAATTCTATAAAGACTTTAAACGCTGGTCAGGGGTTTCGCCGGGCAAGTACCGGGAGGCCAACGCCAGTATTCATGCGCCAGGCGACAATTCCCCGAAAAACTAGACCCTCACGTGTCGGTACGCGACACCTTCCCAGCCAAATGGCATACTCAAACACATGCCAGTCCTGACTCTCTGGTCTAATCCACCAATAAAAACAACGCACTGATACCCAACGAAGGCCATCGCCTCGCCGGCGACACGGTAACAATTGATTGCAATTGTGGCGTCAATCAACCAGTGATCGGCGTAAGCCTACCAATCTATTCATCACAAAAATTCTGACAATAACTAAACGACAAGCTGACACCTGTTAGAGTCACCTTGGGCCACATCAACCAGGTGACAAATCGCGGCAGTGATCACGCAGGGAGCCATTCAGGCAAGGGGTGATCGAAGTTTAAAAAGGGAAATTCAATGAGGTCCGTATGAAGTTAAAGGTCATTTTATTTGGTATTACTCAAGCCCTGCGATTTACCGCCCTCCGCTTCCCTGAATTCAAAAAACGCCTCCACGAGAAAAACTTTATCGCCCAGATCAAAGTAATCGATGGTTCGGTCGGTCGCTGGTATCAGTTCAAGGACGGCAAGATCATCAGCCGCCGCGGCATCCATCCTGATGCGGAAGTCGTCCTGCAGTTTGACACTGCCAAATCGGCCGTTGAGCTACTGACGCCGCCCATCGACTGGCTGGAGCAGGTCACGGCCATGAAAACCCGTCGCGTGGACATGACCGGTCCAGAAGAGCTTACTAACTGGTTCGTGGCCACCCTGGGGCAAATTGTTGTCTTGCCCGAAACCCAAAAATACGGCACGGATATGGGCGATGGCGTTAAACGCTACGTCACCAATACCAATTCCGGTCCACTATTTGTGATCGTCAAAGACGGCAAGATCCTGCGAACTACGCCCATTGAGTTTGATAAGGATGATGCCGAAAGCTGGGAAATCCATGTTCGCGGCCAATCCTTTACACCACCGCGTCGCACCACCGCAGCACCCCACAGTCTGTGCTGGAAATCCACCGTCTACTCAAAGGACCGCTTGCTCTATCCGATGAAGCGGGTCGACTTTGACCCGGACGGCGAACGCAATTGCGAAAACCGGGGTATTTCCAGCTATGAGCGTATCTCCTGGGAAGAGGCGCTGGACATCGTCAGCAAGGAAATCAAACGGGTCAAGCGCGAGCATGGCCAGGGCGCCATTTGCTTTAACCATGGTTCCCACCATACCTGGGGCAACGTCGGCTATTACCTTAGCGCCGGCTACCGCTTCGCCAACGCCGTGGGGCATACCAAGGTGATGCACAATCCTGACAGCTGGGAGGGCTGGTACTGGGGTGCAACCCACCATTACGGCTACTCCATGCGCCTGGGCGGTGCTGAAGCCTATGGCACGCTCGAAGATTGCCTCGAACATTGCGAAATGATGGTGTTCTGGTCCAGTGATCCGGAAGCAACCAACGGCTGTTATGGCGCCTTTGAAGGCACGGTACGACGCCAATGGGCCAAAAAGCTCGGCATCAAATTCGTACATATTGATCCCTACATGAACCACACAGCGGCCTGGCTCGGCGGCAAATGGATCGCGCCGAAGCCCGGTACCTGCCCGGCCCTGGCCCATGCCATTGCCTATGTCTGGATTACCGAGGAGCTATACGACAAGGACTATGTGGCGAAACGCACAACGGGCTTTGATGTGTACAAGGCCTATCTGCTGGGTGAAGAGGACGGCGTGCTCAAGAGCCCCGAATGGCAGGAGCGTGAGACCGGCGTACCCGCCCGGGAAGTCCGCGCGCTGGCCCGTGAATGGGCAAAAAAGAAAACCTACCTGGGTGCCGGCGGTGTCGGCACCACGCTGGGCGGCGCCAACCGCAGTGCCACCGGTTCCCAATGGGCCCGTGCCATGATCTACCTGATGGCTCTTCGTGGCCTCGGCAAAGAAGGCATCAACTTTGGTAACTGCCAGACTGGTGCCCATATGGACTTTGCCAATCCCTGGTTTCCCGGATATGCAGAGGGCGGGTTTTCGGCCGAGCTCAATCACACAGCCGCCAGCGTCAACATGTACCAACGCATGCCCACGCTGCCCAGTCGCAATACCTCTAACCAGATGATTCCCCGCCTGCACCTGCCCGAGGCGATTCTGGAAGGCAAGGCAGAAGGCTACATGACCGACCCCATCAACATCGAGGGACAGTTCCAGAAGTTCAAATATCCGGCACCGGGACATTCGCCGATACAGATTCTCTATCGTTATGGCGGCGCGTCCTTCGGGACGCAGCCCAACACCAACCGGCATGTCAAAGCCTACCGTACCGACAAACTTCCCTTCGTGGTGAACCAGTCCATCTGGATGGAAGGGGAAGCCAAATTCGCCGACATTGTGCTGCCCGCCTGTACCAGCTTCGAGCGCTGGGACATCAGTGAAACCGCCGCCGCTGGCGGTTATGCCGAGCATTGCCAGGGCCAACTGAATCATCGGGTGGTGACGCTGCAGCACAAGTGTATTGAGCCGCTAGGCGAATCCCGCTCTGACTTCTGGATCTTCCATGAGCTCTCCAAGCGCATCGGTTTGGGCTCCTATTTCAGCGAAGGCTTAAGCGAGTACGAATGGTGCAAACGCATCTATGAAAGCAGTCAGCTACCCAAGCACATCAGCTGGAAAAAATTCATGAAGAAGGGCTACTTTGTGGTCCCGCCGCGCCCACCGCTGAACCCGGATCCGAAGAAAGATCAGGACGTAGTGTCCTACCGCTGGTTTGCCGAAGGCCGTAAAAAAGACGTGGCTGAACTTGCCCCGATGCCTGGCGACTACACCGAAGAATTCGGTGAGGGTCTGCAAACCCAGTCCGGCAAAATCGAATTTGAGGCCAGCAGTCTGAAACGCTTCGAAGCAGATCCGGAAAACCATGACCCGGAACGCCAGCCACTGAATCGTTATGTGCCTTCCTGGGAAGGACGCAACAGCGAACTCCATGAAAAGTATCCCTTGCAGATGGTGTCGCCGCATTCGCGTTACAGCTTTCACACCCTGGCCGATGGCAAGGACAGCATCATCAACGATATTGCCGACCACCGGGTCAACATCGATGGCTACTACTGGATTGTGCGCATGAACACGCAGGATGCCAACCAGCGCGGCATTCGCCATAACGATCTGGTGAAGATCCACAATGATCGCGGCGCGGTGATTTGTGCGGCCCATTTGACCGAACGCCTGATGCCGGGCGTGATCCATTCCTATCAGGCTTCGTCCACCTACGACCCCATGGGTAAACCGGGGTATTCGGTGGATCGTGGTGGCTGCGTCAACCAGCTGACACCTCATCGTATGCAAAGCCGAAAAGTTCATTCAGCGGCCTACAACGCCTGTCTGGTAGAAATCGAAAAATGGGACGGCAGTACCGAGCTGGATTCCCCCATTGAACACACCGAGGAGGTTCGCGCATGAGTCAGTCCAACACCAAAAAGTGGACCATGATTGTCGACATCGAAAAGTGCCACAACTGCAATAACTGCTTTATTTCCGCCAAGGATGAGCACGTCGGCAACGCTTTTCCCGGCTACTCGGAAGAACAACCTCTGCACGGGCATCGCTGGATCGACATTAAACGCAAGGAACGGGGACAGGCACCCATGGCAGAAGCCAACTTTATGCCGGTGATGTGCAATCACTGTGACGCCGCTCCCTGTCTGCGCAAGGACGGCGCTGTCTACAAACGCGCTGACGGTATTGTCATCATTGATCCGGACAAGGCAAAGGGTAAGAAGGAAATTGCCAGCTCCTGTCCCTACGGCCATATCTGGTGGAATGAAGAAAAGCAGCTGGCGCAGAAGTGGACCTTTGACGCCCATTTGCTGGACTCCGGCTGGGACAAACCCCGTTGTGTGCAGGTCTGTCCCACTGGCGCGCTGCAATCGAAGAAGGTAAATGACCGCGAATTAAAAGAACTGATCAATGTCGAAGCGCTGGAAGAACCCAGACCGGAATTGCGTACCCAGTCGCGCGTCTATTACAAAAACCTGCATCTGATCAAAAGCTGGTTTCTGGGCGCGTCCGTCACCGCAAGCGTTGACGGCATTGAAGAATGTCTCGCCGATGCCACCGTTGTTCTGTACAAGTCGGGTGAGAAAATCGCCGAAACCACCACTGATGCCTTCGGTGAGTTCAAGTTCGACAAGCTGCGGGATCAGAAAGCCCTGTATACCCTGCTGATCAAATCTGACTCACTGCCGACTAAACGTATTGAGGTGGAGCTCGACGGCAGCCGTTATCTGGGTACCATCAGTATGGATACAACGCCAAGGCCTTCAGCGGCAGTTCGGCCCCCGGAAAATGCAGAGTGCTGACAGGCGCGAAACCGGCAAGCAAAAAAAGACGTCCCTGTCATAGATTTGCCTCGCTCCAGTTATCGTTGCATTACCCTAAAGGGATGAAAAGTAGGCCGCCAGATTGGCGATATCCGTATCATTGAGCGGCTTGGCCATGGCTTCCATTACCGGATCCTTGCGGGCGCCGGCCTTAAAAGCTTTGAGCTGCTTTTCCAGATAAGCGGCTTTCTGCCCGGCCAGGTTTGGGTATATGGGTGCTGCAGATATCCCCTTGGCACCATGACAACTCACACAAGTGGCGGCACGCGCTTGACCCGCTTGCAGATCGGCCGCACCGCTATGGGCGGACGACAGCAATAATACGGTCGCCAACAAGGCATTGAGTTTTTGCATAGATTACTCCTAATTGAAAATACGTCTGACTTTATTGAAGAGCTCATCAAAGGTAATGGACTCAGCTACGTTTAGCGGAACAAACAGGCGACGGGCGATATCGTGAGCTGAAATCAGACCACGCACCTTACTGGACTCCGCTTCCAGCACCAGACAAAAGGACTGGTGATGATCTCTTAGTGACTCCACCAGCTCGCCAACCGTGGCTCTGGCAACCTCACCATAAGAAAGCGCAATCAGGTCGTGGCGCCGTTTCATCAGATCCTCGACAACGAGTTCATCACGTCGATAACCCGAGGCGACTTTCTTGACCAGTTCCGGTCCACTAAGATCCTGCAGGCAGACCAGCCCGACCATTTCTCCGCCGCCATCCACCACAATCTGAGACTGGATATGCATATTCTTCATCAGGCGTTCAGCCAGTTCAGCGGCGCATCCGGCATTGAGCACCACCGGACTTATCTGAGTGAAGTCAGAAAGCACTTCGATGGCTTCGGACTCCAGTGTCAAATCGCCAAAATTCATCGGATGCGTGACAGTTGAATGGGAATCAATAGGTACCAAGTTAAGCTTGTTCATGGTTCAGCCCCCCATTAAATACTGTCATGCAGGTCGCGTCGGCTCTGAGCCCGCTGACTGCGTGACAGGGTGTTGGAAAGTTTTTCCAGCGCGCGATCAAATGCGAATCGTGCATTGGGATTCTGTTCGGATAAGTCGAACTGGCGTTTGTGCGGCGCCCGCACAGAAATATGGCAAGTGGCGCAATCCTGCTCGGGGTCACGCCGGGATTGACGACTGAAGACAACCTGCGTTCGCAATAATTCAGGTGCCGCACTCGCCAGCTTCATGCAACGCTGTTGCACATAGGTTTTCAGGTCACGGTTATCCGTGCCATGACGAAAGGCAATGGAAACGATCATAGTGATCACCTCGTAAATTTATTTTCGGAAATCCGATAAGCGCACGATCAAACACCTCAACGGTTGCGCGGGCGCGTTATCTTGAAAATCAATTAGACGAGGTGGCTTGGGGGTGCTCGAATGAGGTGGCTGGAATCAGCCTGGAAACAGACAAGATGTGAAGCAAGATTGGCTACGCCAAGCTGGCTCGATTTCAGGGAAATCGGTAATCGCGTAAGAATGAATTCCGGGTCTTCCCAATCATCGGAGACATCCAGAAGGTCCTGTGTATCGTGTTCAAACAGGACGAGCTGACTTGGCGATTCAAACTGCTGAAAGTGTTTCAGCTCGACAGCCTGCACAGACATCAGCGTGAACATCAGCGCGAGAACACTGAATACCCAATACCTCTGTTTCATTGACTGCCTGACTATCGACATAAAGTCTGTCCTGCCAAAACCGGCTGATGAGCTGATGAAGCGTACCGATGCATAATCAGAGCGCATCCAAACACGCCCTATCAACATCGATGTGTTTAGCTTAGTCCAGTCCGATTTAGAAAAAAAGTGATTAGTTCAAAGCTAAACAGATTGTTACCTTCGGCAATGTAAATCGGTTGGCGGCTATTCACTGAAACCACTTATGCTTCCACCAGCAATGCCAACACCGCTCCGACCTCCGCCAGATAGGTCAGTGCCGCGGCAAGCCGGCGTACCTGGAAAGCGGAAGTCAGCATGCTGAAGGCATGCAGAACACGCCCAACGCTGAAGGCGATCACGACTGTAGCCAGCAGGCTTGTCGAGGCATTGGCCAGTTCCAGCGCCAGGACAATCAGGGCAAAGATGGTGACATGTTCAACGCCGTTACCGTGGGCACGAATCGCCGCTTTCATTTCTTTTTTGCCGCCATCACCATTGGCCACGCGCAGGGTAATGCGTCGATAAGAGACGTTCAAAGCCAGGGCAATAACGATGGCGGCGTTCACGGCCACACACCAGATAAACCAGTCAAAATCGAGAATATTAGGCACCTGTTTTTCTCCTCGTTAAAACTTCATCCACTTACGAAACAGCAGGGGTTCATAACCGAAAATGGCATTGAGATGATGCAGATAAGCGTGCTGTCCCTGGTTCTGCCATAGGGTGACGAGACGCGCCTCCACCCTGGCATAGTGGGTAAACAGATCGTCTTCTTCTGTCTGATCCATATCCTGGGAAATCGCTTCGATCAACTGCAGCCAGGTGGCACTGACGCCCATGATGAAGCTTGGCCAGGTCTGCTGAATCAGGGGGTCCCAGTTGGGGTCACTGAGCGCATCAATTTCATCAATACCCGTTTTGCTGCGGCAGTCGTAGCGGAGAGACAGCAGCTTGCCACGATGACGTATCTCGGCCAGCACTGGATTAGCATCCACCATCTCCCTGACCCGCTCTTCGGTGTCGGCATCGCTGAAGTAGAAAAAGCTGAATTGGTGCCCGGTGGCATCTGGAGCGGCGCGGCGATGAAAACGCCATAGGGGCATGTGCTGGCGCTCGGTCAGCAAGACCGGCTTGATGACGCGATCCGCCAGGATGAGATCGAGGGAAAAATCCGTCTCGTCATTGGCGTCAAAGGCGAGCCGAAAACAGAGCTGATGCCATTGCCCGTTGCCATCCGCCATGGGCATGGCATTGCCGGATACCATCGTCACAGAACGCTCCTGCTCCAACCCGGAAAAATGCGCACAGCCCCCGAGACAAAGCAGTGTTAAGAGCAATATTGAGCGGAGCAAACAAGACGACATCCATCCTCCATGGTCAGCGACATTCGCCAACTATTGTAGGAGGGGATCCGCGCCTTGTCCTGCGCCGTTGTGAAACTCATTGTTGCAAGGAAGCCGCTTCCTGATGTTCAACCAAATCAATATAGAAGCCGGCCGGATCCTGGATGATAAAGTGACGCTGGCCCCAGTCCTCGTCTTTCAGCTCCATCGCCACCATCAGCTTGAGATCCTGTGCCTGCACATAGGCGGCCTGCGCGTCCTTTACTTCCAGTGACAGCACATAGCCTTCACTTGCCATTCTGGCATGCAGAAAGTCTGGCTGACTGGCATGCTCCGGCATCAGAAAGCCGAGCTGAACGCCGGTATTGGGTGAGACCAGATGCAGATAAAAATCAGCCTGGTAAAACACCGCGTGAAAGCCAAACACCGATTCATAAAACTGCTTCAGGGAGGCCAGCTCGGTGCTGACCATTACCGGAAACATGGCATCAAATTCGATCATGAACATTGCTCCTTTGGGCTTGGGTTCAGGATCGATTCTGGCTTAAGGGAGACGGGTCGTATTGTATAAAACGGACAAACGCTGAAATTCACGGGGCGTCACACCAGCGTGACGTTTAAAGCTGCGGATAAAGTGGGGCTGATCATAAAACGCATCGAGCCATTGCAAGCGTCCCGCATCTTGCCGCATCAGCCCCAGCACCCGCTGGAATCGCAGCACCTGGGAGAAGACCTTGGGCGACAGTCCGAGGTATTGCCGGGACAAGCGGCGCAACTGCCTGGGTGAGATGCCACATTCAGACGGGATTGTCACCAGATTCTCGTTGCTCAGGGCGCCATCACAACAGGCGCGTACAAAGCGCGACAGGCGACGATCAATCACGGGGGTGGTGACCCGGCCCAGAAGAATGGGTTCCAGGGCAGCGCAACGGGTATGGAAGTTGGCAGACTGACTACCAGCCAGCGCCTCATGGATCGGCTCGCTCAGGGAGAGCGGCATCACCTCGCTGGCGGCCGTCTCGGCATCAATAGCCCATTCACCCAAAGGCATCGCGATCACGCCCTGCTGTCCCAGCAAGCGAAAACGCAAACCAAAAAAACTGGCCGGGCCTTCCAGCTCAAAGACAATGGCTTCGTCGAAGGGCGCCACCAAAAAGCTGCTGTGCGGATCATTGAGATCGATAATCCAGTCGACACAGGCATCCGGTACACTGCGATAGGCGAAGCGACCCGCTGGCACATTCAATTGCCAGAAGCATTGCAACCAGTGTTGCAAGGGTGGCCTGGGGGCATAGGTCAGGTAGGCATCCGCATCGTCCACCCTGCCCTGACAAGGCTGATAATCAATATTCAGCAGCATGGTCTATATCTACTAACCGTTTTGCTATCGCTTGAGAGCGATAGTATTCAGATAGAAAAAAAGGGGCAAGCTCGTGCTTGCCCCTTTTTCCCTGATACCTTAACTGTTGAGATCCTCCTCAAGCCAGTTCATTACAAAGTCGGCACCCGTAAGCTCGACTGCTTGTTGCTGCGATATTCGAAATCGACAAAGTAGTCCACTCCCGTCGGCGACTTGTACTGGGGATCTTTGGTATCGATTGCCAACACCAGACGATGACCGGCAGGCACATCATAAGCCGTAGTCACCAGATCGAAATCGACCGTAATCTTATCGCCGGAATCCGCTTCCGGCATCGTGATCACACCATGGGTAATCAGGGTGCCGATTCCCAGATTATTCATGTCGTAAAGATATGCCACCAGTTGCACTTTCTCATACTTGGGCTGGATCTGCAGCGTGACAGAGGGATTGCCGCGAATCTGCATCTCATTGCTCAACCAGCCGGATTTCCAGTAGATACTGCGCGCATCGGACGCCAGGGAAATATCCGCCAGAATCGGAATCTCCAGTTGTTCCAGAACCTGTGACAGCAAAGGAATCTGGGTACTGAACAGCGTGCCCGCCCAGGCGTTGATGGTGTCATCCGCACCAAAGAAGCTCCAGTAGGGATAGGTCTCAAGATCGCCATCATCCAGCAGGCTGCGTGGATGCAGGTAGAAGGTTTGATTCGAAGCACCTTCCACCGGGAAATGATCAAAGCTGTCGTACTGGTTTTCAAACTTAACCTTCATGTTAATGGGCTTGGCACTGGCAATGGCCGTCGTTTCATCCTTGAGATGATAATCGAACCATTGATAGGTATTGGTCCAGGGCAAAGCTTCCAAACCGATTACCGGTGGCAACAAATCACCCGAGGCATGGGTGCCCGAAACCAGATCAATATGCTTGGGCCCGGTGAGCTGCTCGAACATGTCCATCACTGAATTGGGCTGAAACAGGTTATCGCCATAGGCCTTGGCAATGTAAACCGCTGTTCCATTGGCGTTGAGCTCATCGATGTAGTGGTCGGGCGAGCGAATCGTGGCCCATTCGACCACCTCCGGAATAGCGCTCAGGTTCTGATTTTTGATGCTGCTCCAGTGAGCTTCAACAATGGGATCCAGATTACCCAGCAGGTTACCGCTCAGGGTCAGTAGCTCACCCCAAACCAGTCGTGGCGTCTGATTGCCGTAAAGCGAATCCGGCAAGCTGCCCCAGGTGCTCATGGCGGACACCGCGCGAATGCGCTCATCATGGGCCGCACCGATCATCGCAATACCGGAACCATAGGAAACCCCGGCCGCACCAATGCGGTTGGGATCGACCGGGTAGTTGGCGATCAGGTAATCGATGACACGACTGAGATCATCAATGTCTTCCGGACCCGCAGTATTGATCACACCGTCCGAGGTACCAAATCCGCGCGTGCTGTAGCTGAGCACGATATAACCTTTCTCTGCCAGCTCTCCGGCCTGAGTCAGGTACTCATATTCATTCAGAGCCCAGCTATTAATAAACACCACTGCAGGAGCGGGACCATCCAGCTCAGTGGGTACAAAGATATTTGCTGCCAGATTCAGACCCTCACTGGTCTGGATCAAAATATCATCATCGGTGGTGTAGGCGTCGGAGCTTGGAAAAACGCCCTGATTCAACAGACCGGCAACAAAACTCAGTGCCGGCAGGTAACCATCATCTGCTTGTGCGGCTGGCATGGCCAGGCTGGCTGCCATCCCCGCGGCTAGGGCCAAGTGCTTTAGTTTCATGGATTCTTATCCTTATTCTGGAGTGTCAATGAATAGTTGTGTCTCGAAGTTCGAACCGCTCATATCGAAGACACCAGCCTACTATCGAGCCTTCACTCTAAACATGCGCCAACGGGTCAGCGTGTTAAGGCAACGGGTCACGGCCAGAAAAGTGTGAAAATCATCACATTCAAACTGTTAACTCAAACGGGCGCCTGGCCAAAAAATATTGAGATAATGCTCAAATATTCCAAAAACAGTGATAATAAAGTGAATGCACCGCAACGTTTTCCCGGCTGGGGCAGCGCACAGGTAGCCGTGCTGCTGCAGTTTGCCCAGTCTCTTGAACTCGCCATGGATACCGTGCTTGAAGGCAGCGGCATTACCGAAGCCAGTCTGGAGCATCGAGACCCAAGCCTGGCACAGGAGCTGGTGGTCATTGAAAACCTGATCGCTCACTGCGACACCCACCCGTTCGAGCTGGGTGTGCGCGTCGGTCGTCAATGTAACGTCAATTCACTGGGTTTGATGGGGCAACTGTTGATGTCGAGTCGCACCCCGAAAGAAATGGTGTCCCTGGTCAGCGAATTCTTTTCCGGGGAACACCACTTCCTGAAGATACGTCCACAGATTAACCTGAATGAAGTGCGCACCACCTTCGAAGTGCCAGACTGGCTTTCCGAACAGGCCGGACAGTTTATTCTCGGCCGCGATATGGGCGGCTCCATCGCTTTTCAGGAAAACATCATCGAGGATGTGCCAGCCACCGTCACCGCCGTTGGCTTTGTGGGTCCCGAGCTGCCGGGCATGGCCGAAATTGGTGAATACTATTGCTGCGATGTGCACACCATGCAAACGGAGAATTATCTCCATAGCAACATCAAGCTGATCAATATGGTGCTGCCTCTGGGCAATCGCTTTCTGCAAAAGGTTCTGCTGAAACGTGTGCAGAACTTTTTCGAACGGCATTCGCCCCAGGTCGACCGGGAAGTCAGCATGGGCAAACGCATCGCCAGTGTGCTGGATGACGTGGGTTATATGGATATGAGCAAGGAACAGATGGCCTCCCGGCTCAACGTCTCCTCACGCACCCTGTCCCGCTACCTCAATCGGGAAGGCACCCACTGGCGTGGACTGTTTACACAATTACGAATGGAGCGGGCGCGGCATCTGCTGGTTAACAGTCGCGACAGCGTCGAAAGCGTCGCCTTCAAAACCGGTTTTTCCAGTGCCAGTGCGTTTTCCAATGCCTTCTCGCGAGAGGTGGGGATGAGCCCGCTCGAATTCCGCCTGAGTGAAACCGAAAGCGAATTGGCCTGATTTACATTGCTGATGTCGTAACGATCAAAAATTGTAAATGTTTTTTTGAAGAAGGAACAAAGTGACTAGAATTATCAGGCCAAACCAAACTGGACCAAGCGTGAAAACTCCCCGCAAGTAAAATGCTCCAGCGGAGCAACAATTTGTCATAAATCAGAGTAAAAAGTACCTTGATAATTTAATTGTCCGCCCTATGATTTGGGTGTTTGGTGGTACTTTCAATCAACCTGGTTTGAGTATGTATAGATGAGGTGGACGCATTCCACATTAATCATTTTTCTGCTGCTGTTTTCTGCAAGTCTGGTTCATGCCAGCTCGACAGATCATTCCCTCCACCCCGTCCAGATAGGGGCGGGCATCGACCTTTTCGAGATAGCAGATAACGATACGTCGGAAACACCGCCAGACCTGCTACCTTTCTATGGTTTGTGGTGCACTGATGAATTTCCCTGCCGACACTCTGTTGTCAACAGTACATTCATAGTCACAGCAAACCGCATTGTCAGTTTCCCAATCCTGCCACAAGGCCCTCCGCTTCGTTGCTGAGGCAAGCTCGAATTCATTTTCAGGTCTGAACCGTCCCAGGGCACAAGGCCAAAATAAACCGAACGTTCCAGTGCCATTTGACACGGTAATCCTGCCAAACTGGCAATTGACCGTATTGATATTGTCGAACACCGCCTCAGCATTCTTTAACGATCATGCACTCCCGGTTTAGCCAAAGTGTGTTTACGTTTATCAAGAGTGAAGGAGGCACACAATGCCTGCACATTACCATGCATTACCCACGACAGCTCTCACTGGAAACCGGCTAAAAAATTCTGGCTCCCGATGGATTAGGTTTCTCTCCATATAACCCAGCTAGCGAGGCGCCATGAGTTTTCAGGAAGTCGAGCCCGATACTATTTCAGCGCAAATTTCCGTGGTTCAAGCTCGACAAAAACCAGTCCGGGTTTTTGCTGGTCGTTTCCGAAAACGAGGCGGATGCCGGACCTCTCGCGAATGTTGGATATGGAGATGGAGCTGAAATCCTCACACCGCCACATCTGCTTTTCAGAATTTGTCCACGCCTATGCTGGACATTTCCACCAGTTACCAGACCTGTGGCCTCTAGGGGGCACTTGATTAATTACGTATTTAACGGAGATTTTTTAATTGAAAGCCATTTTATCGTTAACAGCTCTGCTGTCGTTTACCCCAGTCGCTTTTGCTTCAGAAAGCATAAAAAGTCACCTCGCCATGACCTCTGCGGGACTCGGAATAGCCGCGTTGATCATATTTGCGTTGGCATACAGCCTCGTGATTGCAGAAGAATTTATTCACCTGCGCAAATCCAAACCCATGTTACTTGCAGGTGGCCTGATCTGGATCATCGTCGCAGTGCTTACGCCGAAAGATGAAAGCGGCAAAGCGTTTCTCGAACATGCCATTGACCACAACCTGCTGGAGTATGCTTCCCTCTTTCTATTTTTGCTAACTGCCATGATTTACGTGAATGCCATGACCGAGCGAAATGTATTCGAAGCGCTGAGAGCGTGGCTGATCCGGCGAGGCTACAGCTATCGCAAACTATTCTGGATCACCGGATTTCTTGCATTCTTTATCTCGCCTATAGCGGATAATTTAACCACCGCCCTGCTGATGGGAGCGGTGGTACTGGCAGTCGGCGCAGCAAGTCAACGTTTTGTCTCACTGGCATTTATCAATATTGTCGTGGCGGCCAATGCGGGAGGTGCGTTCAGTCCTTTTGGCGACATTACAACACTAATGGTGTGGCAGTCAGGGCACATCGAGTTTTTTGGATTCTTCGCGCTGTTTATTCCAGCCCTGGTCAATTTTGTCATTCCGGGTATCATTCTTAGTTTTGCGATCCCCAATGAAACACCACCGGCACCGGAGGAAGACGTCAAAATCCAGCACGGTGGGCTCGCCATCTGTTTTCTGTTTCTGTGTACCATTGTTACCGCCGTAGCTTTCGAGCAAGTGCTTCACCTGCCGCCATTTCTGGGCATGATGCAGGGGCTTTCCTATTTGTTTTTCTATTCCTATTACATCAAGAAGAGTGAACACCGATTCGATGATTCTGTTTCGGAGTTCAATATATTCAATAAGGTTGCACGCGCCGAGTGGGACACGTTGTTGTTTTTCTTTGGGGTGATTTTCTGTGTCGGCGGACTCGGCGCTATTGGCTACCTCGCCGATGTTTCCCGTTTGCTTTATGAGGGACTGGGTGCGACCCAGGCCAATATCATTGCGGGCATACTATCTGCAGTAGTCGATAATATCCCGGTCATGTTTGCGATTTTGACCATGAACCCGGACATGGAAGCCTACCAGTGGCTCCTAGTCACAATGACCGCCGGAGTGGGCGGCAGTCTGCTTTCAGTCGGATCAGCAGCTGGTGTCGCATTGATGGGTCAATCCCGCGGTATGTACACCTTTTTCAGCCACCTTAAATGGAGTTGGGTTATTGCTCTCGGGTATGGCGCCAGTATTTACGTTCATTATTTAATCAACGGATAACAGCAAACCAGAACACTTATGTGTGCCATGGAAGGCTTTTCAGGATGAATGGCGGTGCCTTGCATTTTCTCAAATGTGAAGCGCCGCTGTTTCTTTGAAACTGCCCTCGGATGAGAATTGAAGGCAATACACCAATTCTGCCATGGGCAATCAATCGACCACTTACCAAACCTCCGTTCGTATTTTTACAAACCTTTTCAGCGCAATCTCTAATATGCAAATTGTTCTGAAATTGAAGCTGGGTCTCGTGCGGGTACTTACAAAAAAACGACAACTCGCGGTATAGTGGCGCCTTCTGACACAACAAGGAAAACCTTTCGCAATGGCGACCAATCAATCTCCAGAGGTAGCACCGTATTATCTGAAGTGCAGTAAGTGTTCGCTGCGAAAACTGTGTCTGCCTGACCACCTTCCGCCTTCTGAAATGACACAGCTGGAAGAGGCCATTGAGCCCTCTTCCCCCTATCATGAAAATCAGAAAGTGTACGCAGCCGAGCAACGCTTCGATAAAATTTTCGCGGTGAAATCCGGCATGGTGAAAACCGTGTTGTTGGACAAAGAAGGGAATGAACGAATTATCGGATTTCATCTGCCCGGTGAATTGCTCGGTCTCGACGCGATTTATCCCAAAAAATATTTGTCTACCGCAATCGCTGTGGTCACCTCCAGCCTTTGTCAAATCCACTTTGACGATCTGGAATCCCTGGCAACCAAATTTCCATCATTGCAACATCACGTATTTAACCTGATGAGCAAGGAAGTCCACACACTCAACTCCTTAAGTGTGGATCACACCGCAGAACAAAAACTTGCCGGTTTCGTGCTCGGACTGTCCTCTCGCTACAAGCAACGCAATTATTCCGGTTCGCACATCCATTTGATGATGCCGCGGCGTGACATAGCCAATCATCTCAATATGGCACCGGAAACGGTCAGCCGCTTATTCAAACGTTTTCAGAGCGACGGTATTCTGGAGATCAATCGAACGGATCTGATCATCAAGGATATGGCAGCGCTACGAGCCGCTGCAGGCTGCGGCGGCAGCTGTTGAGGCGAACACAAACAGTTTGCTGAGCAAAGTCTCTGCCGCCAGAGCGAAAACAGAGACCATTGTCACGTTCAATACCCGCTGGAGAGCTATCGATAGCCCTCCAGTTTCTTCTGAAATTCCTGTTGCAGGCGCATCATCTCCGGCTGAATTGTGGCAATTTCGCGCTCCGATACCTGCGTGATACCAGCCATCACCTGAGGAAAACGTTCCAGAAATACCTTGCCGGCACCTGACTCGTAGAACTCCAGTATTTCCTTCAATTCGCCTTCCGAAAATGCCGACATATAAATATCCACATACTGGGCTTTCACCGAGTCGCTTTTGAAGGTATCGAACAAGAGGGTCAACGTATCATTGAGGTATTGATCCACTGCAGGCTGCGCCTCCGCCGGCAGATTCAACTGAGCCATTTGTCGCGCCTGCATATTCTTGATGTTTTCGGCCATCACTTTCAGTTGTGCATCCATGTTCATGGCTTCGAGTAGCTGTTTGGCGGTATCGCGGTGAGAGTCTGATTTGGCGTCATCCGCCAGCACTCCTGATGCGATAAATAGCGCCAATACCAGTACGTTGAAATATTTCATTAGAATTCCTTTTATTGGGTGGTAGGGAAGAAGGAAGCGAGAATCGTCACCGGTAGCGCATACTAACACTGCGCTACCGGTGATCGCTTTAGACTCTTACTTACGAACCGCACTTTCTACGTCGGCACTCACCTTGCCGATAACACGACGATTCTGGGCGCGTCCTTCGGCGGTATCGTTTGATGCAACAGGCTGCTCTTCTCCATACCCTACAGCCTCAACACGCGAAGCAGCAATGCCATAGGAATCAACCAGCATGGCTTTCACCGCGTCAGCGCGCTTCTGGGACAGGGACTTGTTGTAGGCCGCAGCACCACGATCATCCGTATGACCTTCAACGATAACACTGGTGTCCTGATAGGTATTCAGGAATTCTGCCAGCTTTTTCACTTCACCATCCGCGTCGGAGAATTCAGCACTGTTGGTTTTGAACTTTACTTGCATATCGATGGAGATGGTTTTGACCAGCTTGATCGGGCAACCCTTTGCGTCCACCTTGAAAGCGGCATCTGTATCCGGACATTGATCCCGGGCATCGACCACACCATCACCATCGCTGTCCACAGGGGCAGGTTTGGGTTCAGGCTTCGGCGCCGGTTCAACTTTGGATTCGGGCTTAGGTTTTGCTTCAGGTTTGGGTTCGGGCGAGGCCTCTTTTACGGCTACCGGTTTGGCGGCCGCCTCAACCGGGGCTGCGCTCGATCCACCGAAGGCATAGCCCAGGGTCACACGCACTCCCAGATCGGTCATCTCGTAGTCCAGACTGTTCATGGCCAGAACTTCGCCACGCAGCATTAAATTATTGTCAAAGTATTTTTTTGCACCCGCCCCGACATACAGCAGGGTTTCATCGGCATCATCTGAATCGGGTATTTCAAACTCCTGATGGGCCACACCGGCAGACAGGAAAGGCCGGTAGTCACCATCCATCAAGTGATAAAGGCCTCCCGCTGCATAGCGCCGCCCATCCAGTTCCACATCCGCGTCTTCCACATCGGCATCGAAGTCACTGAGCCAGGCTTCGAACGAAAGACGTTCCGATACCGGCAACTCGGCCCCCAACTCCAGACTGGTACTATCATCCAGATCCCGATCGCTATCCCAGAAGTAGTGGCCCACGCCCAGGTACAGTTCCAGATCACTTTGCTTATCGGCCAATACTGGCGTCGTCATCGCCGCAGCCAGGAAACCCACACTCAACTTCTTTATTGTCATACTGTCTTCCTTCTTTTTTCTCTCATATTTTCTCAGGTATCTTCTATGATTTAGCCTTTCATAGATTAATGCTTGAGGATTTGCCCCTCAAATGCTCTTTCTCACTCCCCATCACCCCTTTTATCCTGGGTTCGGGTTTCAAAGTCCGTGGGCGCATGGCGCTCCAACAACTGCTCTGCAGGATCACCCCAGGCGCGATTGACCATACGTCCTCGTTGCACAGCGGGACGCATAGCGATCTGATCCGTCCATCGTTGAACGTTTTTGTAGCTGGCTACGTCCAGGAATTCGCCGGCGTCATACAGTTTGCCTTGAGCCAGTACCCCATACCACGGCCAGATGGCCATATCGGCGATGGTGTATTCACTCCCCGCCATGTATTCATGCTCAGCCAAATGAGTATCCAGCACATGCAATTGGCGTTTTACTTCCATGGCATAACGGTCGATGGGGTATTCCAGTTTTTCGGGTGCATAGGCGTAGAAATGACCGAAACCACCCCCTAAAAACGGCGCACTGCCCATTTGCCAGAACAGCCAGTTCAAGGCTTCGGTGCGGTTGCCATGCTCCGATGGCAAGTAGGTACCAAATTTTTCCGCCAGGTAAAGCAGAATCGCCCCGGACTCAAACACCCGTGTGCCCGTGGTGGTATCGAGCATCACCGGGATTTTGGAGTTGGGATTCAGTGCTACAAAGCCACTGGAGAACTGATCGCCCTTGGTGATATCGATAATGTAGGCATCGTATTCGGCTTCACGAATACCGAGTTCGATCAGCTCTTCAAACATAATGGTGGCCTTGACCCCATTCGGGGTCGCCAGAGAATACAACTGGAAGGGGTTATCTCCACGGGGCAAATCTTTTTCCTGGGTTGCGCCAGAGATGGGCCGGTTAATATTGGTGAACTTGCCTCCGCTCTGGTTATCCCATTTCCAGACTTTCGGGGGTTGATAGCCATCGTTTGACATATGCTTGCTTCCTTTGTCCGTTAAGCCATAAAACAGTACGCATAACTCTAGAGACTGGATGTCGGCAAGTCGATAGAATTCTTCATTCGGTAAAGTTCGTTGCAGTGGTGAGCCGTTCGACAAGACCGACATCAGTGCTCATGCCGACACAGGGAGTGATCTGATAGCACCTCAATCACATGGCAGGATTGCCCCTGTCCGGCTTTGCAGGCGGCGACCATGTGTTGCAACTCATCTTTCAAGGCCTGCAGGCGACGAATTTTCAGCTCCACATCCTTGAGATGTTTTTCGGCAATGACATCCGCCTGATGGTTATGTACTTCGTCATGTGACAGCGAGATCAGCTCCCTCACCTCATCGAGACTGAAACCCAACTCGCGACCGTGCAGAATAAAGCGTAAACGCGACAGATGCCGCTCTCCATAGCGACGCTGATTACCCTCGGTACGACTCGCTGGCGGCAGCAGGCCAATATCCTCGTAGTAGCGAATCGTCGGCACTTTGCAGTCGGTGAGTTTGGAAAGTTTACCGATGGAAAACTCAGTATTCATACATCCTCCGCTCTGTTTTCTGGCCTCGTCATCTCTGCCTCCGCTACAAACACTAAAAGGACTTGAAGCTCTAGTTACTAGAGATTTTATACTGATGTTCAAGATGAAGAACAGTGATGATGAAGACAGATTGACGGGAGGTAGGCATGAGTGGCCATTGCTGTGAGAACAAGGTATTTGATGGTGTATCCGGGCGCTACAAACGGGCGCTTTGGATCGTCATCGCCATTAATGCATCGATGTTTGTGGTCGAACTGATCGCCGGTTTTAGCGCCCAGTCCCAGGCGCTCCAGGCAGATGCGCTGGACTTTCTGGCCGATGCCATCACCTATGCCATTAGCTTGTGGGTAATCGGTAAATCAATCTCAGTACGCAGCCGCGCAGCGCTGTTTAAAGGCATTAGCCTGAGTATTTTGGGATTCTGGGTACTGGGTTCAACGCTGTATCGGGTCTTCGTGGCCAACCATCCGGAACCCGTGACCATGGGGAGCATTGCAGTACTGGCATTGATTGCCAACCTTCTCAGTGTAGTCATTCTGATGCGCTATCGGGATGGCGACGCCAATGTGCGCTCGGTTTGGCTATGCAGCCGCAATGATGCCATCGGCAACGTCGCTGTCATCATCGCTGCCAATGTGGTCTGGCTGATTGGTTCTCACTGGCCCGATCTGCTGGTCGCCGGCATGTTGGCCACGCTGTTTTTAAGCTCTTCAGTGCAGATTATTCGTCAGGCGCTGAAAGAACGGGCCAGCCATGTTGAATACGGATTGTAATAACCGCAGCTGCTACATGGATTAAATGAGTCATGAATGTGAAAGTCACACGTATTCTGCCAGCTTCCGCCGACCAGGTTTGGGCAAAGGTCAAACGCAGCGACACGCTGGTGTTTATCTGTCATGGTTTACTGGCTTTCGATGGTTCAGATAACTTTCCGGAGACTTGGTTTCAGGGCCACACTGAACAGGTTCGACTGCGTTTTTTCGGTTTAATCCCCGCCTGGCAACATCACTTGCATTTCAAGCGCTTAGACGATGACGAAATGAAGTTGGTGACCGAAGAAGGCGGAGGCCTCGTGCCCACCTGGAATCATACTATTGCAGTGGAAGCGCTGGATGCGGACCGCTGCCGCTACACTGACGAGATTGACATTCGAGCCGGCTTGCTGACACCGATCGTCGCCCTCTACGCACACCTGTTTTATCGCTATCGGCAATGGCGCTGGAAGCGGCTGTTAATGAATAAAACTAATCTTTTGAATATGTGATACCGACCCAGCCAAGCAATACAAAAAGGGCGTAGAGCGCAAACGGCGGAATTGGAATTTGCTCATCAATAGATGCTTCATAGAGTTCCACCTGGATGTTATCAAGCTGGACATTGGGCGCCCCTCCTAGCGGGATTTGAAGCTCCACCACCCGATTAAATTCATCACTTAGGACATACGTAGCGGGTACGTTGAGTGAGCCAGATACCTGAACTGTCTGTCTTACAATCTCACGTGTGACTGGAATTCGCCCGTAGAACGTAATACTTTGATTGGCAAAGTTGCCAAAGTCAGCTCGCACAAGATCGATCGTATTTACACTGAAAGCCTGATTATCAGACCGTCTCAAATACAGGCGATTGCCAAATCCTCCATTGGCAATGAGCGCTGTTGATCCTGCGTAGTCCGGATGAAGCGAACCATAAACCAGAAGCCCGGGCTGCGAGGAATCATAAAAAAATCTATAGCCCTTTTCGACGTAACTGTGGCCGACTACATGACTGCTCGCATCATTTTCTGAAAGTACTTCGAAATCTATCGTTTCGGCAAATGCCAAAGGTGATAAGCAGATGCTAATTAGCCCATAGCAGGCGCATAGTCTAACGATTCGACTCATTGAATCATCATCCCTAATGACTAAATAGTTCTCCGGACCAAAAATTTGTAACCGATCAATGAAACCGGCTGACTTTTGGATGCAGTTGCGTTCAAGCAACAGGGGCTCGAAGACAAACAAAATATGCTTGTCTTCGAGCCCCTTTTCCTCAAGGTGTTTCTTGATTCGGTAACGACCGAATCAGGAACTCCTAGATTTGGTCCACACCTTCAAGCGTGTAACCGGTGATATCAGAGTTGATGACGCGTAGCGTACCCTGACCGTCGTCTTCCTGAACAGCTTCAAACTGATCCTTGTCCTTTTTCTTGTTACCGGTTGAGGTGGTGCCAACAACGATCGCGTCGAGGTTGCCATCGTCAGCTTCTTCCAGAGTAAAGCCTTCGCCACCGTTGTCCACAGACGTCGCCTTGATCACGACAACCTGAACGTCGCCTTCATCCTCTTCAGAAAGCTTGAAGCCATCATCATTGTTGTCGTTCGCGATGCTGCGAATGAACGCGGAGTCGATACTTCCAGGGCCTTCCTCATCGAAGTCGACGCCCTCATCCAGGTTACCCTCGATAGTGGAGCCAATCATGATCGTATATAAACCTCCGTCACCCGCTTCATCCAGATCAATACCATCGTCGAGATCCAGCACGATCTCGTATTCTTCTACCGAGCCATCATCGTAAAGGCTGACTTCACGTTCAAAACAGGTATCGTCTAATGTACCGCTTGGTGCGGGTGGAATCTCGTTCTCCTGAACCTCACCCTCATCGTATTCACCGTCTGACTCATAGGCACCCAGTAGCGCCGGATCACAGTAGGCACCATTGTCTACAAAACGGGTTCCAATGACGTTGATATAAACACTACCGTCATTGCCTTCATCCAGTTCCACACCGTCTGCCCCAACCTTGGTGAAGGTGGAGTTGCGCGAGTAAAAATAAATATCGCCCGCGCCGCGATCATCCACTCGTAAACCGTCTGCATCAAACTTGCCGTTGCCCACATCAGCAATGGTCGAATTGATCATGCGAACGCTCACAGAAGCTGGAGAGCCCTCGCCACCACCACCGGAGCCGGAACCACAATCATCCGCCAGGCTGCAGTCCGATACATGAACACCATGGTTAGCGAAACCTTCTACCTCAACATTACGAAGCGTTAGACTGACGGTTCCGGTCTGATCATCACGTACGTCGACAAAGATACCTTTGCCTGCGACTTCACCATTGAGGTCGGCGCGATTGGAAATGTCATAGGCTCCGGGCTGACCTTCAAGTCGCAGGTTGGACAGAGAGAGGTCGGCACCTTCGTTAATTGACAGAAGCGTCGCATTCTTGGCTAAAAGAAGCGTTTGTCCCGATCCGATCACACGCAGGCGCTTGGTTTCATCATAGTTCAGCGTTGACTCAAGGTTAACGATATCGACGTGAGGCTGTATGTAAACGACACTGGCTTGCTTTGTTTCCAGCGCATGGCGCAAGGAACCCACACCAGAATCATTGCCATTCCACACTGTTGCAAAGCCTGCTGCATCCGCACCCATCGACGCACTCAGAATTGCTGCGCCCAGAATTGATTTTTTCATCATGTTCTTCCGTATTAACTATTGTTTGAGCTCTGCAACATGGCACGTAGGCATGACAGGAATATTGCAGGCACATGACATGGTGTGATCAAAACAGGTGGTGACCCAGATTCGGATATTTGCTGAATTGAAGTCGGGGAAAACGCCCTTGAAGCATCACGATCGCTGAGCCAAGGACGCTTTTCGCAGGATGATGTATAGTCAGATGGCTATGGCGCTCGGTATGACGTACCGGCACTCATTCACGCCAATACATTCAAACGAACTTTCAAACCGGGGGGCCCACTATTTCCAAGCCAATTGTTATTCAGCGAACAGTAGTATTCGGAGATTGTGATCCGGAGGGGATTGTCTACACACCCCGTTTTTCCACTTTCGCCCTTGAGGCAACGCATGATGCCATGCATCAGTTGTTGGGTGAGCCTTCCATCAGAGCGCTCAAAAGAATAGGCATACTCACACCCGTCAAAGCCTTTGATCTGGCATTCCACGCTCCAGTGACCTGGGATGATGAGCTGAGGCTGGAAGTACGCGTGTCTTCCATTGGACAACACTCGTTTTCCTTTGATGTTCAGAGCTACCTTGAAGACGATACACTGGCGTTCACTGCATCCATTACCTACGTCACGGTATCGCCAGAAACAAAAACAAAAATCCCTGTGCCTGAAAACTTGGTCAGTACGTTAAATGCCAGTTCTTCGATTACTTCTTGCAAAACCACCGGTTCTAAAACAGGGGATGCGCTGAACTGATCGCCGACGCAGCAGTGTAAAGGCTCCATCCCAATGCGATCAGAATGATGCCGCCAAACCCACGAACATAATGGCTATAAGGCATATGTGAATGTCCGTTACCACCTCCCGATGCGTCGACAAAGCGCTCCAGCCAGGTCCTCGCATAAAGGGTAACAATGGCAAGCAGACTGACAGACAGGCCGGTACCGATACCCATCATCAGCGTGGCGATGACGCCATAGGAGTACACACCAACAAGGTGGGCGTAAATCAACACCACAATCGCCCCGGAACAGGGACGAATCCCCATTGACAGGATCACCATCAGCGTTTGCCAGACGGATTCATTACGCGCCGGCACGTGGGTATGAGAACAACTGCAATCACTGTCATGGTGATGAGCATGGCCGTGGTCGTGATGATGGTGGTAGTGTGAATCCGACAATTCATGCTCGTGACTGCGCCCGTGTGTATGGGAGGAGCGGGCAAGTGCCACTTTTGATCTGCGGCTTTTCCGGATACGCATCAGCGAGGTAATAACTAACATGGCCCCTAGCAACATCACCAGAACATAGCTGACAAATGCTATATCATTGCCGTAGTTGTGGACCTCTGCCAGTCTGAATTTCAGGACTTTGGCCAGGAAACTAACCAGAATAATCGCGAGTACCGACTGTAGAATGGCGGCGGCAAATGAGATACCAATACCTTTCCAAACGCTTTCCTTGTTCGTTCCAAGGTAAGTCACTATCACCGCCTTGCCATGCCCCGGCCCCACCGCATGGAAGACACCATATCCGAAACTCAGGGCGACGAGGGCACCACCAAATTTGAGCACGTTTTCAGACACGGCATTGATATGGGCCGCCAGCATCTCGTGTAGCGTTTTCTGCCACTCAAGAGTTGTGGTGACAAATGTCCCCCATTGGCTGTACACCACAATCGCCAGGCCAGCAACCAGTGCCAGCGCCAAGAGTTTCATCAGTATTGCAACATAGGAAGTCTGGAAAGTAGTCGTCAATGGTTTCACACAAGTTTCTCGTAAACTAGATACATGTAATAAAGGCGGTTTCAGCAAAACTGGCGCCTAATCCCTCAGTGTCTTTTTGCGTACGGTCAAGGCTCTGGGCGTAGTCCACCAGCTCGTCAGAAGGCTCAGGGAATTCCAGCTTCTTGGCGCACTCTGTCGCATCCCCGCCCACAATCCGGATATTGCTCTCTGAGGCATGATTCATGGCAATGTAATAGGTTGGATCATATACCTGCCAGGCCAGCGTCATATTCTCAATATTGCGAACGGGTTTGATATCAAAGGTCATTTCAAGCACCAGGAAAAATTTTCCTTCCTTTTCCCTCGTAAACAAACTGTATTGGCCAGGGATGCCGAGAGCGATATTCGAACCATCCAGGCTCAATTTTGAAAAGTAATCATATTCTTTCAGATTGCGTATCATGCGCTCCGCTGTGGCTGGCAGTCCTTCCTGTTCATCGCCATACTCGTTTAACAGATCAGCATGGGTCATCAGGGAGTAGTAGGTATCAAATTCCCATTCCTGTTTGACCTGAATCAGACGTAGCTGATCATCCAGAACGAAATCGGTATTCAATGCAATCCAGTTGTGCGGGTGGGCTTGGATCTTGTTTCCCAAACAAGACAGGAACAAGGCAATAATTGCTATCTTCAAAAAATATCTAGGCTGCGGAATTGATACACTCATCACATACACAGTTGATTTCCAATTGGGGGCTCACTAGCTGAAAACCAGCTTCTTCAACATCGTGCTTGAGCTCTTCCTGAGTAAGTTTTCCCAAGTTAATCTCTTTGACCCGCTGGCATTTTCCGCAAATAAGAAATTGCGTAACCTGGTGAGAATGATCGCATCCTATATCACAACAAGCCACATACTTATTGGCAAGGTTCAGCTTGTGAGCCAGTTGTTGTTGCTGCAAAAACTCCAGAATACGGTAAACAGTCATGGCGGGAATGACTTTGCTGAACTCCTGTTTACACAGGTCAACCAATTCATATGCCGACAAGGCTTTGTCTGAAACCAATAGGCCCGCCAAAACCAGCTTTCGCTTTTCCGTTAGGCGCACACCTCTGTTTCTGCATTTCCGCTCCGCATGATCGATTATATTTTGCACACGTTCCATGACGCGAACCTCTTGCTCATCCAATGAAATCAAGGGTCAGTAACAGCCGCTTCTCGCCGGACCTTAATTGCGGAGAACGATGCACCAGGCCTGAGTTTTCATTGCCTTCCCAGAGTTCGCCTTTCATCAGCGCAACATCACCTGGAGTCAGCTGGCGGATGTCCGAAACATCCTTATAGATACCGGACGATTCATCAGGCAAACCATTATTGCCATGACCAAGTTTGGACCGGTCAACCACATCATTGGGCAGCCATTGTGTTGCCGAACCCTGAAAAGTGCTTACCAGTCGACAAGGCACCCGATCAACGTGAAAACGCGGGCACATGGCGTGTTCAAGCATCGTCAATCTCAAGCCCGCATCCGGTAGATCGAAGAGACAGCAAAACATATCCACCAGTTCTGCGATCTCTTCACTTAAGACTTCTGCACCAGGAAAGCCCTCCAGCCTTTGCATTAGAAAGGCCCGCACAGATGCCGGTGTCACATCACCCTCGATCCTGAGTGAACGGGTTTCAGACTGAAACTGATCGATTGATGCACTGACACTACCGCTGAGATCTCTTTTCCAATTCACCATATTGTTCGCCGGATCATAAATATCCGCCAGCACCTCTGGCTTGTCGGACTCGGCAGCTTTTCGATGGTTAACAGGTAGTAAGTTCTCGGTCACCGCAGATGAATGGGGTATCATTATGCTCTCCTGTTTTCTCTCTCAGTCAGAATGATCGTGTTTGTGTCCTCACACATTAGTCAGGTCCAGGCGGGAAAGGGATCCTGCAAGGTTTGCCAATGGGCCTTGCCTTGCAACAGTTCATCATCGGAAAGCAGGCAATCGTCGAGTGCCCGTTTCACCGCCTCCTCATCGACCCCCTGGCCGATAAATACCAGTTCCTGCCGCATGTCCCCGAATGGCTCAACCCAGTTTTTCTGGATAGACGATAGGTATTCCTCATCAGTCGGCCAGTTTTCCTTCGGCACGGATTTCCAGAACATGCCGGCAAAACCATAGCGCGCGATGCCTCCCGCCTGACTCCACGAACCCGCAAACTCCGGACGTGATGCCAGCCAAAAATAACCCTTGGATCGAATCAGCTTGCCAAATTTTTGAGTGTCGTTGAGGAAGTCGTAAAACTTTTTGGGATGAAAGGGACGACGCGCTTGATAGCTGAAACTGGCGATACCGTATTCTTCTGTTTCCGGGACATGTTCACCGCGCATTTCCTGTAGCCACCCCGGTGCTTGCTGGGCCTGCTCAAAATCGAACAGTCCGGTATCCAACACCTCTTCAATCGCAACCTTGCCATGGGCAATCGGCAGGATTCTGGCACGGGTGTTGAGGCTCTTTAGAATCGCCTTGAGCCGTTCCAGTACAGACTCCCCGACCAGATCAGTTTTACTGACCAGCAGAACGTCAGCAAATTCAACCTGGTCAACCAGGAGATCCGCCACACTGCGCTCGTCTTCTTCACCCAGAGACTCGCCGGTTTCCTGAAGGTATTTTGCCTCATCGTAGTCTTTCAGAAAGTTCACCGCGTCAACGACCGTTACCAGGGTATCCAGTCTGGCGACATCTGATAGTGAAATCCCCTCTTCATCAGCGAAGGTAAAGGTTTCGGCCACCGGTAGTGGCTCAGAAATTCCCGTTGACTCAATGACCAGATAGTCGAACTTGCCGTCCTTCGCGAGCTTGTTGACTTCAAGAAGCAGGTCTTCTCTCAGCGTACAGCAGATACAGCCATTGCTCATTTCGACCAGTTTTTCTTCCTGGTGGCTGAGCGACACCTCACTCTGAACCAACGAGGCATCAATGTTGATTTCGCTCATATCATTAACAATCACAGCCACTTTCTTGCCTTCGCGATTATTAAGAATATGGCTTAGCACGGTTGTTTTTCCGGCGCCAAGAAAGCCTGACAGGACGGTTACGGGTAATCGATTCATCGTATTCGCTTCCAGGTAGTTTAGTGATGACTATTGGGATAGTCGGACGCAGTGTCGTTGTTTGTTAATCTGTTTCTTCGTGGTATGAGCGGTAACATTCTTACCAATGCATTGGTTGCGAGAAACAAAGTGGCACTGACGCAAACAATGGTGGGCCCTGTGGGCGTATCCAGCACATAGGAAGCCCGCAGTCCGGTCAGGCTCGCCGTGATTCCCAAAAATGCCGCCACGACTGCCATCATCTCCGGGGTTCTGCTGAACGGACGCGCCGTTGCGGAAGGCACAATCAACATGGCCGCAATCAACAGCACACCTACCACCTTGATCGCAACAGCCACCACGATCGCCAGGGCAATGGTGAGAATGAACTGCTCACGTTTCGGATTGAAACCACTGGCCAGCGCCAGATCAGGATTAAGGGTGGACAGCAATAAACCGGACCAGCGCCATACAACCAACGACAGAACCATCAAGGCGCCGCACCAAATCACAATAAGGTCCGTCTGACCGACCGCCAGAATGTCGCCAAACAGGTAGGACATTAAGTCGATACGAACACCTGACAGAAAGGAGACAGCCACCAGACCGAAGGCCAGCGACGAATGCGCCATGACCCCAAGCAAGGTATCCATGGCGAATCCTTTGCCACTGAGTGACGACACCGTCATCGCCATCACCAGACACACACCCAGCACGCCGATGAAGATTGGCGCCGATAATGTCAGAGACAGTGCGACGCCCAGCACTGCGGCGTGGGCGGTGGCGTCACCAAAGTACGCCATTCGCCGCCAGATCACGAAACAACCCAAAGGCGCCGCCGCGGCGGCGACACCAATGCTGGCCAACGTTGCCCGGACAAGAAAATCATCAAGCATGTGGGGCACTCCCGGCATGGGTGTAGTGATGATGATTTTGATGAAGATAAAGTGCGGCTTCGTCCTTATCCAGTCCAAACAAGGTACGATATTCGGGTGACACACCCACTACTTCCGGTTTGCCCTGACAACAAATATGTCCATTCAGGCAAATGACCCGATCAGTTTTATTCATGACGACATGCAGCTCATGGCTGATCATGACAATGCCACAGCCAAGGTTTTCTCTCACCGCCGCGATTTGCTTGTAAAATTCGGCTGTTCCCCTGTGATCCAGGCCCTGGGTGGCCTCATCCAGCAGCAATAAATCTGGAGACCCCAACAATGCTCTGGCCAGCAACACACGCTGAAACTGTCCGCCCGACAGATCCATGACCTGTTGCCTGTCCAGACCCGGCACGCCCGCATGTTCCAATGCCTCAGCAAGCTCCCTCGAACTATGCCCTCCCGGCAATTTCATAAAACGTTTCACCGTCATCGGGAGTGTTTCATCGATATGCAATTTCTGGGGAACATATCCGATAGTCAGATCAGGTGATTTTCTGATTGCACCCAAGCTGGGCCGCAGCGCGCCAATCATGACTTTGAACAAGGTGGTTTTGCCCGATCCATTCGGCCCGATAACAGTGACAATTTCGCCTCTTCCGATCGACATCGTAATATCATGCAAGATCCTGCGCTTACCAAAATGTACAGATAGCGCCTCGCATTCAATCAAGCTTTTACTCAACAACTCATCCTCTTACAGCAAACACATCGTCATCCGGCATTTTCTTATTTATCAGGGCTTTTCTTTTCCAGGTGATCTCTGTGCGCATTCCAAAAATCTATAGATATGTTATAACATAACACTTATCCTTTGCCATACCTGACAATCAAAATCTAATCACTAAAACCAATTGGAGAATCCTATGAGGAAAACGTTCGCTGCCAGCCTGATACTCGGCCTTGGCTTATCTTTTAACACAGCAGCCGATGCGCCTGCCGTCGCGGTAGATATAGCACCATTGCATTCTTTGGTCAGCCAGGTAATGAAAGGGGTTGGCGAACCCGATCTGCTGATTCCTGCAGAAGCCTCGCCCCACCAATACACGCTGCGCCCTTCACAGGCACAAGCCCTGTCGAGAGCCCAGGTCGTATTCTGGGTCGGTGAGGAGCTGACACCCTGGCTTGAAAAAGCCACAGACAATATCGCGGAATCGGCAGAAAAAGTCGGAGTGCTCAAGCTGGCAACGACAAGCACCCACGATTATCGCGAAGGGGCCACCTTTGAAAAACATGCTCATCATGACGAACACGATGAGCACAAAGCTGAACATGACGATCATGGCAGCCACGACCATCATGACGACCACGATGAGCACAAAGCTGAACATGATGATCACGACAGCCACGACCATCATGACGACCACGATAAACACAAGGACGAGGATGACCATCACCACCATCATGCACATGAAGGCGTTGATCCCCATGCCTGGCTCGATCCCGCCAATGCCAAAGCCTGGATCAAGGAAATCAGGAACGTGCTAGCCAAACACGACCCTGAAAACGCCAAGATGTACGAAGAAAATGCCACAAAAGCGTTGATGGCTTTGGATCAACTCATTGAAGAAACGCAGGCCCGGATCTCCAGGCTCGGCGAGCTCAAGTTCATCGTTTTTCACGACGCTTATCAGTATTTCGAAAAACGCTTTGGCATCTCGGCGGCAGGCTCTATTTCCCTGGGTGATGCAGAAGATCCCAGTCCGGCACGTATCGCTGAGATTCGAGAAACCGTTGTCAAACTGGGCGTAAACTGCGTTTTCACAGAACCCCAGTACAATCCTGGCCTGGTTCATAACGTATTCGAAGGCACAAGCGTAACCACCATCGGCGTCATGGATCCTCTGGGCTCAAGCATAGAACCAGGACAACAACACTACTCAAGGCTGATCGAAGGCATGGTAAAAAGTCTTAGTGGATGTAAAGGCTAGTCCGGAAAAGCGACAACACCCTGAATGTTGAACTGCGACACCTCGCATGGATTCCCATTCATGCGAGGTAAACGTTAAAGCAATTCCATAACAGAACCATCACGCCATAACAGACGACAGTGGCCAGGGTAGAAACGGCCATGCTGAGACAGACGTGCAGCCCCAGCTTCAACAACAGAGGCGGTATGAGAAACAGGAGCAATGACGGTAACGCCATCCAGACCACGTTGGCGGCCAGCAAACTTACACCGACGACGTCACGGATATCGATGTAGAGCCAGAGCAAGTCTAATACCGAGACCAAGGAAACCGAAGCCGGTAGTGAGCCACAAGGGAATTACGCTTGGCGATCTCAGAGATCACGACTGCCATGACCGAGGTAACCAGCACTTTCACAATAGACTTCGCATCGTCCCGTCCCCGCTCCAACTAGTTCAACATCCATCGTCAGATGCTAGTCTTCGGTTTTCTTGCCCGCCACCGGCTCTGATATCGCGTCCATGTCCACCAGATTCCAGGGCATACCCTGCTGCCGGTAAAGACGCTTGTTCTGTTCCGGATAATCACCCACATCATGAGCCAGACGTTGCCCCACCACAATGCAGCGGAGGACGCCGGAACCGGTATTGGTAATTGTATGTGCCAGCCCGCCGGCCCGATAACCGATAAAATCGCCGGTCTTGATGGGGTGTCGCTCATCGCCGATCAGTGCCTCCGCCTCACCTTCCAGCACATAGACACATTCGTCTTCATAATAGTGTTTGTGCGTCTCGGTCGTTTGGAAACCCGCTTGCACTTCGATAATGTGGAAACCGATGCCGGTCAGCCCGGTCAGATCACCCAGGGACTTGTTAATCCGTTGTGCCCTGTCGTTGAGAAAATGGGTTTTCGACAGGCCGGTCATGGCCTCGATCTCTTCCCTTGTGAGCAGATACTTTTCCATTGCGGTTCTCCTTGGGTCGCGCTGTCTGATTGTGAATGGCTATTAAAAATCAAAGGCACATAACGAAACAAGCATACGTGCCCGGTGCCATCAACTAGACTTATTGGCTACCTGACACCCAAGACTCAGGAGCGCCCGATGAAATTCGACCAGTACCTGACAACCCTTGCCAAACATGACGGATCTGACTTGTATCTGAGTACCGGCGCACCACCTGTCGCCAAGTTTCACGGCAAGCTCAAGCCCCTTGAGAATGTTCCACTGAAGCCGGGCGAGATCAAGGAAATCTCCTATGAGATTATGGATGCCGAACAGCGCGAGGAATTCGAGCACGAGCTGGAAATGAACCTCGCCTACACCATTGCCGGTACCGGTCGATTTCGCATTAACATCTTCAAACAGCGTAATGAAATTTCCCTTGTCGCCCGTAATATCGTCACCGAGATTCCCAAGGTGGATGACCTGGGTCTGCCGGAAGTACTGAAAGATGTCATCATGGCCAAACGCGGACTGGTATTGTTTGTGGGCGCGACCGGTTCCGGCAAATCCACCTCGCTGGCGGCACTGATTGACCACCGTAATACCAACAGTGGTGGCCACATAATCACCATTGAAGACCCGGTCGAGTTCATTCACAAGCACAAGAAAAGTGTCATCAACCAACGCGAAGTCGGTGTCGATACGCGCAGTTATCATGCAGCCCTCAAGAATACTCTGCGCCAGGCACCAGATGTGATTCTGATCGGTGAAATCCGCGACCGGGAGACCATGGAGCACGCCCTGGCCTTTGCTGAAACCGGACACCTGTGTATCTCCACCCTGCACGCCAACAATGCCAATCAGGCCCTCGATCGCATTATTAATTTCTTCCCGGAGGAACGCCGCCACCAGCTGCTGACAGACCTGTCCCTGAATCTCAGAGCCTTTATCTCACAGCGCTTGATACCCACAGTGGACGGCAAACGGGTCGCCGCCATTGAGATTCTGCTGGGTACGCCATCCGTGAGTGAACTGATTACTCGCGGCGAAATCGAGGGCATCAAAGAGATTATGGAAAAATCCCAGAATCTCGGCATGCAAACCTTTGATACCGCCCTGTTTAACCTCTACAAGCAAGGCAAGATCTCTCTCGATGAAGCCATCAAGAATGCGGACTCCGCCAATAACCTGCGGCTTAAAATCAAACTGCATGACTCCGACTCACGATCCGCCGCACCCGGCCCAGAAACGAAAAAAGAAGAAACGATGGAGACCTCAAGCGGGCTGGAGCTGAGCCTGGAAGAAATCAAAAAAGATGACGAGGAGGATGAACAGAATTCCTCCTTCCTTTGAGTGCGCAGAGGAATCAGCTCAGGTCTGATAATAGCGGTCAGTAACCGAGTAAGAAAATTCGACCTATACTGGAATCCAGCAGCTCTTGTTTCGAGCCGTATATCGAGTACGTAAATCGAGGACACACTCATGATAAAAAAAACGATCATCCGAACCTGTTTTCTGCTCGCCGCACTGGGCACCGCCCTTGCTCATGCTGACAGCTATGTCATCAGCGTTGAAAAGAACGACTACCTGCCCTACTGGCAAGGCGATGGTGAGGGCTATCAGGGCTTCGGACGTGACTTCTTTGATGCCTTCGCCAAGCATTCAGGCCATACGTTTACCTTCAAGGCCTTCCCCATCAAACGTGCACTTAATGTGCTATTGGAAGGCGAAGTCGATGCCAAGTTTCCAGATAACCCCTACTGGGCAAAGGATGCCAAGCAAGGCAAAAACATTAGCTATTCGGATGCGGTGATCCCCTACACCGACGGGGTACTGGTGATGCCAGACAAACAAGGCATGGGCAAGGCCAAGCTGACACGCCTGGGAACCATTCGTGGCTTCACTCCCTTCGCCTATCTGGATGACATCAATGCCGGCACCATCAAGCTTTATGAGAGTAATGAACTCACGCTGGCGATTAAAATGGCCACCTCCGGCCGCACCGATGGTGTCTACTTTAATCCGGTCGTCGCCAAATATATTTTCAATCAGAACAACCTTGCCGAAGACACGCTGGTGTTTGACGCAGACCTGCCTCATTCCAACGGCGCCTACCATATGTCGAGCATCAAACATCCAAAGCTGGTTGAAGAACTGAATGCCTTTATGAAAGATCAGGCCGAACAGATCAACACCCTGGAAAGTAAATACGGCCTTAACTAGCCTACTCATCCCGCATCAGGGGCTGACCTTTCTCGAAAGGTCAACCCTTTGCGCGGATGGACAAAGCCCGTTTAAGCCACACTCAACAACTGCTGCCCTCAAGTCGCGCTCTTCTTTATATTTTTCCCATCCCTCCACTCCGCATTCAGTCTTGACCAGAATCAATGGCTGTGACCATCAACAGGGTCTAGACTATCGCCTTAACAACGGCATGCCATGGCACTGCAAGGGACGCGTGTTTTAAAGTCTGGGTTGTTTGGTCTGCACATTGCCATGTCACACGACTATCAAAAGGAGAATACAATGAGTGATACCAATCAGAAGCTGATCGACGCCTACGAGCGCTTTGCCGAAAAAACCCGGGAGTTTCTGCATGAGTCCAAAGAAAAAACGACAGAGGCTTTTGACCATGCCATGGATCAGGCCCGGGACAGCATGGAAAAGGCCGGTGAAATCAGCCGAACCGAAAGTGAACGCCTGAAGGAATTTTTGAAACGGGATATGGAACAAACAGCACAGGATTTCAAACAGGCAGGTGAAGCTGCACAGGCGACATTAAACCCCCAGAATCTAAAAACCGGATTCTTCGATCTGGTAGGCTATGTGGCCAAAAACAGTAGCCAACTGCTCGACCAATTGGCGGAATGGGCAGATGGCGAAGCCACCCTGCACACAGGCGAAGTGACAGGCCCCGCCACGCTTCGCTGCCGGGCCTGCCACGAAGAGTTGCATTTCAAAGATACAGGTCGCGTACCGCCCTGCCCTAAATGCCACAATACGGAATTTCGACGTACGCGCTAGCGAGTCGCCGGGTCGCGCGTCGCTCAGTCGACGCCGACCGCCTTGCATCAAATTCACCTGAATGTCTGCCTAAATCCTCGAAAATCGAAAGATACTCCTTAAGCATATCTTTATAATATTTTGATATAACCTCTTTTCTTCCCTTTAAATCGGGAAATTAAGTCCCATTATTAACCACACATTTATAATGGCTTTTGCGGTCCAAATCCGCTTTCAGGGGTTTCCATGCGAAAAAATCTACCTGTGACGGGCAAGGAGAATGCCTACGCCTCTGACAAACGGATTGTTTCAACGACTACCAAAAAAGGTGTTATCACTTACACCAATGAAGACTTTGTCGATATCAGCGGTTTCTCCCGTGAAGAGTTGATGGGACAGGCACACAATCTGGTGAGACATCCGGACATGCCCCAGGCCGCGTTCAAGGATCTATGGGACACCGTTGACCAACAGAAACCCTGGATGGGCATCGTTAAAAATCGCTGTAAAAACGGCGATCACTATTGGGTTGATGCCTTTGTCATGCCGTTTCGGGGGCACGGCCTCACAGAAGACGGATTGCAAAGCGTAAGACTGAAACCCGACGCAGACATCGTCGCGCGAGCAGAAGCGAGCTATACCAAAATCAATGAAGGTAAGCCCCCATTCAACGCCCTGCATCCACGCAACTGGCTGATCTTCAGCAAGCTGCTCAGCGTAGTTGTCCTGGCGCTGTTGCCGGTGATTGCAGGCCTGCTTCTGGATATGGGAAGCAGCCTGTTCAATTGGGGCATGGTCGCTGTGGGTGCCGGCCTGGCGAGTATTGCAGCCTATTGGGTAGCACAACCCATCATTGATGCCGCCAAGCGTGCGAAAAAACTCTATGAGAACCCCCTTGGCCAATATATTTATACCGGCAGAATGGACGAAGTCGGCGCCATCAACCTGGGAACCCATTTCCTCAAGAATCGTCTGGAAACCGCCTTGTGGCGCGTGAGCAGCTCGGCCGAAGAAGTCGAAGACCAGGCCAAACACTCCGGCAAAGTCACCTCGAATACACGCGAACAAACCGACCGGCAAACCAGTGAGCTGGAACAATTGGCCACGGCGATGAACGAAATGGTGGCCTCTATCAGCGAGGTCTCCCGGAACGCCAGCGAGGCAAGTGAAGCGGTTTCAGACGTGAATGATATGGTGCAACAAGGCACCGATGAAGTCGGCGCCACCAAACACTGCATCGACCTCTTGGTTGGCGAGCTGAGCCAGGCCTCGGACAAAATCAAGCAGATCAGCGACAGCAGCCTAGCTATATCGGATCTGGTTAACGCCATTCATGCCATTGCCGAGCAAACCAATCTACTGGCCCTGAATGCGGCCATCGAAGCGGCACGCGCGGGCGAACAGGGACGAGGATTTGCGGTGGTAGCGGACGAAGTACGTAACCTGGCCAACAACACCGCACAAACCACGACACAGATTCAGCAAGCCATCGCCGATATTCGCAATGTGGTAGATGAAGCCGTCAACCTTATGGACCAGGCCGGTGAACAATCCAAACAGACCATCGAGCAGTCAGACACCTCATTTGAGCTTTTGCAGAAAGTCCGTTCTGCGGCGGTGCATACGGCCGATCTGGTGATACAGATCGCCACGGCAGCAGAGCAACAAAGCGCCGTATCAGAGGAGATCAATCAGAATGTACACGGCATCCAGGATTCCTCGCGCGTCACGCAACAGAACATGGCAGATGTGCAACACGCCAATACCGAACTGGAGAAGGAAGTAAAAAACCTGAGAGCAGTGGCGGCAGACTTCACGCTTTCCAGTCCATGAGACCATGACAAGACAGACAGAAGCATCCTGTCAGGGCTTCTGTTTATATTGAGCCGGCCAGATCCCTTCGTACTTTTTGAAGACTTTGGAGAAATACGTTCGATCGGTAAACCCGAGACTGTCGGAGATCAGATCGAGATTACTTTGGCCGGCATCCATCCATTTCTTGCTTTCATCAACCAGCGTCTGATTCTTGCAATCGACGAAGGCACCGCCCTCCTGTTTTAGTTTCCGTTGCAGGGCTCTGACATTCAGACCCAGCTTGCCGGCCACAGACTCAATGGACAGATCGAGAGGAATGTTGCCTGCAGGGCGATTCTCCAGCGCCTTGATGTTGTCTGCCACCATTTCCCGAATCACTTGTGCCACCCGAAAACGATAGCCTTGCAGGCTGAGCAAAGTATCGGTTTTTTCCTGCAGGAGACTGATGGAGCGCTCAAGCAGCGCCGGACTGTGGGAGAGAATTTCGGCGTCAATCACCCCCTTTTTCAAGCGAATGCGGTTCTGTAAATGCCCGAACACAACAGGACACGCAAAGAAGGCCTCGTATTCAGACAACTCGCCGGTTAAGTCAAACTCGAACTCAACCCGTTCTATGACCGTGGACTTCTGAAATTGCGCAGGCAGAAAACGGACGAAGGTTGCGGCACAGAATTCGATCACAAACAGCCTCGACAGGCTGTCTGTATGCTGCGCATGGATCTGATAATTATCATAGTCCGGATGACTGCGGTCGTAGCTCAACTGCAAACCTGCTGGTGAAAACGGGCCGCAGGCCATCATATGTTCGGTTGCTTCGGAGAGCGTTCGGGCCGTGGAAGAAATGGTCAGAATCTCGTTGATTGCCTCATCGTTAAACACCTGCATGATGGGGAAGATGGTGGTAATCGGTAACTGCCCGACGAAGTAATTCAGGATTTTCGCGGCTTTACTCAGGCGTATTCCCGGCGCGTTCTCCAGATCGATGTTTTCTGCGTGCAATATGCTGTCTACCGATACACCGTTCAGGGCTGCCGCGCGCACCAGACCCTGAACAAAAGGGTTGGGTAGCAGTGGATCCGCGGGTATCAGGTCATCCGACATAAACGATTGATGCAGGCCTTGTGTTTCGGGTTTGAGGGAAGACGCATATATACCACGTCGCGTCAGGGATTCCTTGTGTAAAAATCGAGTCCGTAACCCGGATCACATTTTCTCCTTTAGCAGCCTGCTTTGTCGCAATTTGGCATATTGTCGCCATTCTGATCCTATTTTCCGCCAAGGCCTCTCTTTAGGCTTTCTGTCAATTCACTTCATTGATCAGGGAGTCGGTGCCATGCATCATCTTCATTCGGCCAGCCAAGGGCAGAATACCGGGAAACACGGCGTTCACTATGTGCCCACCTTTCACTTTGATCCTGCCAAAGCCTGCTATTGCGGATCGGGCAAGGCCTTTGGACATTGCTGCGGTAACCAGCATGTGGATCGAGCAACGCCCAGGGGCATCGTCATTCACAGACAGTTTTTGTCTGATGCCGAATGTAAACGTTTTCTGCGCTTTGCCTGCAAACAGAAACGCACGCCACTGAGTGTGGTGGATTCACACAAAAATCAGGAAAAGCGAACGGTCCATAAACAGGACAGTCTTCGCGTGACCCAGCAGGTACTGCTTGGCAGAAAACAGCAACAGGCCAACACCTGGTTTCACACCGCATGTTCAAAAGTGCTGGCAAAGGTCTCGCAGCGCAGGGCGCAATGGTATGAGTCCCCTCACCTGCTTCGCTATGGCCCTGGCGGCAAATACGATATCCACGCCGATGGTGAACATTTCGACTTTGAGACCCGACAGTTCTACCGTTTTATTGATCGCGACTTCAGTATGCTCATCTACCTGAACGACGATTTCAGTGGCGGAGTACTCAACTTTCCCTGGCTGAACTATCAATATCAGCCAGCCGCAGGCGATCTGGTCTGCTTTCCGTCGAACCATATTTTCACCCACGAATCGCTGCCCATCATTTCGGGGACCAAATATGCCCTGGTGAGCTGGGGTGCGTTTACGGATAGCCCTCGCGTCAGACAGCCTCGAAGTATGCTCGGCATCTGTCGGGACTGACAGCTCATCCGCTTGGACTTTTCGCATCGCATTGAGATCTGAACACAGCCACTGAAGGGCATACCTGTTACACTGCGCCTTGTTTTGAAAAGCGATGCAGAGCCGTGTTGTATATTCTCGCCCTACTCATCATTTTACTGCTGGTTTATGGCCCCAATTTGTGGATCCGTTATGTGATGCGCAAGCATGGCGATACGCTTCAGGATTTGCCCGGTACCGGTGGTGAGTTGGCTCAGCATCTGATCAAACGCTTCGAGCTGAAGGATGTTGCGGTCGAAGCCACCGATGCCGGAGACCATTATGATCCGCGCGACAAGCGGGTGCGCTTGTCGGCCGACAATCTCAACGGCCGCTCACTCACCGCAGTGGCCGTGGCAGCACATGAAGTCGGGCATGCCATCCAGTATCATCGTCAGGAAAACATTACCCATCTGCGCCAACGCTTCTCTCCCCTCGCAATGGTGATTCAGAAGATTGCGGTGGGAATCCTGTTTGCCGCGCCCATCATTGCCGCGATATTTAAAGTCCCCCAGGTTGCACTGGTGACTGCCCTGGCGGGCGTCGTTGCCATGCTGGCATCGGTATGTATTCAATTTATCATCTTGCCCATGGAATGGGATGCCAGCTTTAACAAAGCCTTGCCGATTCTGGTCAAGGGTGAATACATCAAACCCGAGCACTATCCTGCTGCCCGAAGTGTGTTGAAAGCGGCGGCTTTCACCTATGTGGCTGCGGCCTTATTGGATATTGTGCGTTTCGGCCGCTGGCTGGCCATTCTCAGAGGCGCCATTCGCTAGATACAAACCGAGTCGGTCATCGACTCTCCCCCGGAAGGGAATACTCAAGCAACAAAAAGGAAACACCATGAAAACACCTCATCTCCTTACCGCCTTTATATTGGCCATGATCGCCAGTCTTAGTCTGGCCAATACGCCAAGCGACAGTGACTTCATGCCGGAAGCCGAATTGACCGAGGAACAACAGGCCTATCTGAGCTGGGCCCAGGATTTTCACAGCCGGCTCAACTTTCAGCATGGCGAGATTGCCTTGCCGAATGGCGTGGCAACGCTGAACGTACCTGACACTTTCTATTATCTCTCACCGGAAGATGCTGATCGAGTATTGGTAGAAGCCTGGGGCAATCCTCCAGGAGACAAAACTTTAGGAATGCTGTTCCCCAGCGAGCTATCACCTCTCGATCCCGATGCCTGGGGCGTAACCATTGAGTACCAGGAAGATGGCTATGTCTCAGATGAAGACGCCGCGGAATTGGACTACAGCGATTTGCTCGCGCAAATGCAGGACGAAACGCGTGCCGCCAACCCGGAACGTCTGGAAGCCGGCTACCCCTCGATCGAACTGATGGGCTGGGCGGCCCAGCCCCACTATGATGCTGGCACGCACAAAATGTACTGGGCAAAAGAAATCAGGTTTGGTGATGATCCCCAACATACTCTGAACTACAACATCCGGGCACTGGGAAGACAGGGTGTTCTGGTGCTGAATTTCATTGCCGGCATGGAGCAGCTGCCTGAAATTGAGAACAACCTGGATAGCGTGTTGAATATGGCGGAATTCGATGCCGGCCATCGCTACGAAGAGTTTGATCCGGAGATTGATCAAGTGGCGGCCTATGGCATTGGCGCCCTGGTCGCAGGCAAAGTGGCGGCAAAAACCGGCTTTCTCGCTGCCGCCATCCTGTTCCTGAAAAAGTTTGGCATCGTCATTCTGGCGGGTGTTGCAGCTCTGGCGGGTAAATTATTCAGGAAAAAGAAGACGGCCGAGTAGCGCACTGGGGAACAGATAACTGCATTGATCTCCGAACGAATGTGATTGCTTTTATCTGTTCCGCCTTTCTTGCTTAACGAACAGCCGGTAGCCAATGCCCGAATCTGCCACCGGCTTTCCTATGTCACCTATTTCTTCTGGGCATTAGTCGCCCGGTTATTTAATCCGTTATACATTCCGGCCTGGATAGAGGACCGTAATTGGGGCGCCCGAAACACTGGCGCTGGCCCTAAATTGATTCGTATCAAGCCACCTTTGTTCTCCATACCGATAACCCTGCTTATTGCAGGCCTTCTACTATACTCAGTTGCTAAATTCCCCGTTTCGAGTCTTACTTGTGAGGAGAACTCGCAGTGTTGCAGCACCTCAGAAAAATCAGGATTTCCGCCCGTCTTAATCTGATTCTCGCTTTGGTTATTGTCAGTTTCGGCATTCTGGTCTGGATGGAAAGCCGCACCATGACCGACGCCCTGCTGACTAACAAACAGAACATCCCCAAAAGCGTGGTGGAGTTGGCGATCGGTATTGCCGAACATCACCACAAACAGGTTCAGGCCGGCCAAGTTTCAGAAGAAAACGCCAAACAACAGGCACTCGCGCAGATCAAATCCTTACGTTACAGCGGTTCGGAATATCTCTGGGTAAATGACATGAACCAGGTGGTCCTGATGCACCCCATCAAACCCCAACTGGATGGCAAGGATCTCACCGATCTGCAGGACCCCAATGGCAAATACCTGTTTCGAGAGTTCGTCACAGTGGTCAAAAACGATGGCGAAGGTTTTGTCGATTATCTCTGGCCCAAGCCCGGTTCGGAAGACCCGGTACCCAAAATCAGTTTCGTCAAAGGATTTCAGCCCTGGGGCTGGGTGATCGGTTCGGGCCTGTATATCGATGATGTGCATGCCACCATTCGTTCGCTGGTTATCGGGGATTTGGCGTCCATTACGATCTTCGCGCTGGTGATTTTCGGTGCCCTGTACCTGGTCAATATCAGTATCACGCATCCCCTGAAGCAAACCATCGAGCGCATGAAAGATATTGCCTCCGGCGGCGGTGACCTCACACAGCAATTACCCGAAGAGGGCGACGACGATATCAGGGAACTTGCCACTCACTTCAATGCTTTCATGGAAAAACTGAAGACCATGCTTGGCAATATCAACGCCTCCATTGAACAGCTGTCCACCTCGGCGTCCGCCCTGTCGGACGCCGCCAATTCCAGCGTCCATTGTGCCGACGAACAACAAAGCGAGACCGATCAGGCGGCAAGTGCTGTCAGTGAATTGTCTGCCTCTGCAGATGAAATCGCACGCAACGCCGAACAGGCATCGGAGAGTTCGCAGGAAGCCACCAAGGAAACCCAGAACGGCTTGGGTGTCGTAGAGGCTTCAGCCCGGAATATCAGCGAACTGGCGCAAACCATGAATTCCTCGCGCGACACCATCAACGAGCTGAAACAGGAAACGGAAAATATCGGTTCCTTGCTGACGGTGATCCAGGGTATCGCCGAGCAAACCAATCTGCTGGCCTTGAACGCGGCTATCGAAGCGGCCCGGGCCGGCGAACAGGGTCGTGGTTTTGCCGTGGTGGCCGACGAGGTTCGCACCCTGGCCGGTAAAACCCAGCAGGCGACAGAAGAAATCGATCATATGATTTCAAAACTGCAGCAGGGTGCCACGTCGGCCGTGGATGCGATGGAGATCAGCACCAGCAAAACCGAAGAATCAACGCGACTGGCCGAAGACGCCAAAGTGGCGCTCAACGCCATCTCCGACGCAATCAATCGAATCAACGAAATGAACTACCAGATCGCCACCGCCTCGGAAGAGCAAAGTCAGGTCTCGGCGAACATCCACAGCAGTGTGACCAATATCGTGTCGAGCACCCAACAAAACGCCAGCAATATCCGCCAGGTACAGGAATCGAGCACGGGTATCGAATCGGTACGGTCAAATCTTCAAGAGCTGGTGGGTCAGTTCAAGCTCTGAGTTCAGCGCATGGTGAATTACGCCGGTCTTGGCACTGGGCGACGCTCGGCAAGGCAGACGTTATCGATACTGCGCTTTTCAGGTTGATAGTGGTTCACCCGGTGTTCCGCCGGGTAGCCAATTGAGATCCCGCAAAGCAGCTTGTAATCCCCTTCGATCTGAAAACGTTTGCGAATGGGGCTGCCCCAGATGGCCAGCGCCGCCTGGGAGCAGGTTCCCAGTCCTTCCTCTACCGCCGCCAGCATCAACGACTGCATAAAGATACCTGCATCGAGGGCGCTATAACGCCCCAGTGTGTCGTTAACGAAGATAAAGATCGCCGCCGGCGCATCAAAAAATTCAAAGTTCCGCTGCATCTGCCGGTTCCTCCCTTCCTTGTCATGACGCTCAATACCGAGCGATTCATACAGGCCCATACCACAATCGAACTTCCGCTGATGTAGCTCTGCGGGATATTTCACATCCGGATTGTAGTCGCCATCCGGTAGCACCTTACCTGTTAGCCCATGCCATACCTTAAGCGGCAGCGGTAAGCCTTTCACCTTGCTGGCTTTCTCGTACTTGGCGCTCAGTTCCTGACGTATTGCCTGACAGGTCTGCCCTGTTGCCACAGCGATACGATAGGGCTGGGCATTGGAGCCGCTTGGGGATTGCAGGGCCGATTCAATCACACCTTCCAATACCTCGGGAGCAATATCCCGATCTGAAAACTGGCGAATACTGCGTCGGGCGTAGAGCGCTTCACGTACATTCATCGACTGTTACCTCTGATATCTCTGCTGATAATTGCTCATTAGGCTTTTGAGTCGATTCTAAAGATTGCTAAAAATGGGATATATAGTAATTTATTAAAGATATTATTGCGCTTTATGCAATAATATCTTTAGACGCTTTCTCTGTGCCAGGCACGAACACGACAATGGGCTCCCGGACCATGGACCGTATCGAAGATCACGAGCTATTCACCTGCATTATTGATCATCGCAGCTTCGTCAAAGCCTCTGAACATCTGCGAATCAGCCCCTCTGCTGTCAGTCGTCAACTACAGAAAATCGAAAAAACACTCGGGGTCACACTCCTCCATCGGACGACACGAAGCCTCTCGCTCACCGAGGAAGGCAAACTGTTCTACGAATCCTGCCGACGAATTGATGAAGAAAAACGCAATATTCGGCACAGATTGCTGGACCTGAAAGCAAAGCCGGCCGGTCATTTGAAACTCACCGCAACCCCCGCTTTTGCCTATGCGCAACTGGTCGATGCCATGGCTGCTTTCCAGGATGAATATCCCGATATTCATGTGGAACTGGAGGTCTCTGACAAACAGCTGGATCTGGTCGAGGAGGGTATTGATTTAGCGATCCGTATTGGCAAGCTGCAGGATTCACGACTGAAGTGCAGGCGCTTGCTACGCTCGCGACTCATTCCCTGCGCCAGCCCCGCCTACCTCGCGCGTTATGGCGAACCGGAACAGCTTGCCGACCTGAAGCAACACAGACTTGTCAGCATCAATCATCTGCCCCAGATCGAAAAACGCCAGCAGTTGCTGCTGGCGGACATTGGCATTGAGAACAAGGATATCAGCCTGAAAGTCAATGATGTGCTGTCTTTGTATCGCGCAGTGTTGGCGGGCATGGGGATCAGTTTTTTGCCTCACTACCTGATACAGGCAGATCTTGAAGCACAGCAGCTGGTGGAGCTGCTGCCACAGCAGGCGCGAATGCTCCATGAGGTTTATGTACTCTTTGTACAGAGTGAATATATGCCAGTGAAGACACGCGTGTTTCTGGATTTTCTGCAGAACTATTTTCAATAGCCCCTGGCGCTATCTGGCTAGTTGAAGTACTTCTCTGCCAGGTCATCTAGTGTGTTTTTACGCAATTCCGCAATCGTATCCCAGATTTGTTCGCTAAGCTCAGGATGCTGCGCCTTAAATTGATGGGAAATCATCAGGTAGTAGGCTTTGTTCTTCAAGGGTGGTTCCAGCTTTCTGATCTTTGAAAACTGACCCTGTTTTACCCGCAGATAGTAGTCTCCCGTGACATCTTGCAAGGCCGCACCGGACACCCTACCCGCAAGCACTTTCTTGAGATTCAATTCGGTGGAATGTGCCTCTTCCACATTAATCCCCATCTTTCTCAGGTCACCGACAATCGAGTAGCCGGCAGGCGCGCCGATATTTCCCTTAAGGTCCGAGAAGCGCTGACCATCCCAGGACAGGGAGGCACTATCTCGTGCATAAATGGAATAGGCAATATTGGTTAGACGACGACTTGTATCAATCTCTCCATCTACGCGTGGGTAAGCACCGATGGTCTCGCGCTCCGGTTTATAGGATGCATTGAAAATACCATCTACAAAGCCCGACTCCAAAGACGACAGGCAGCGCTTCCAGGGGTAGCGCTTTAACTCAACTTTCAGTTCAGGAATATGGTTTTCCAGGCTCTGCACCAGCTCAACTGCGGCGCCGGGTTTCTCCTCAAGAACGCGCGGTCCCTCACCCATGTAATAGGGGAACTGGATCTTGTCTTCATAGGCGACGGTGAATACCGTTTCCGCTGTAGCGAACGCACTGACAACACACGCCAAGACAAGCAAGATGCGAAGTAAAATAAACAACTCCTGATTCGTCGGAAACAATCATGATCAAGCGCGTAAGGGGCAACAACCTCTAACACGCTTCCGAATAGCTATAAACAAGTATGGTTCAGGCGTCGCATTCTACAAGCCATGAATACAACAAGTGCTGGGTCAAAAAATAACGCGCAACATACAAGAAATTTACTATTCATGGCCCACGAGGACATTCGCGTTGGATAAACGACACCGGAGTTTCGCCGGTCACGCGTTTGAAGCTGCGCCGAAAGGCTGCAACATCACTGAACCCTAACATGTGGCCGGTCAATTCCACTGTCATATTCGGATCCAAAAGATAGGTGCGCGCCAAATCCATTACGACGCTATCACGCAGATGCTGAAAGCTTTCTCCTTCCACCTTGAGTCGACGCAATAGCGTGCGCACACTCATATTAAGTTCGGCAGCCATTTCCTCACTACTCCAGAGTTTACCGGGATTACGACTGATCATCTGCCGCACCCGCACACTCAAGTTCTGCTCATGCTGCATCTGGCGCAGCTCCGATTCGCATTGGGAAATCGCCTGAGCATGCAGCGCCGGATCGGCTACTGGTGAGGGTAAGGCCAACAGGGAACGCTTCAGTTGCAGGCGGGTATTGGGCGCATTGAAGCGCAGCGGCAGATCAAAATAGCGCTGATAACTCGAGGCGTAGTCCGGTGCCGGATAAACCCAATCGAGAGCACCCTGCAAGGACACAGCTCCGGTAAAAAACACCACAGCCGAATATACGGCGCTCATCACGGATTCATGCAGGAACTGACGAATCTCACCAAGGGGAATGGGTTCAAACAGGTCGATGCAAAAGCTGTCGCCATCAAGCCCGGCTTTCAGATCAACAAACTGGGCACGCAATCCACTGTAGCGGGCCAGACAATCGAGCGCTTCACCCAGGGTGGCAGCACTGAACGCCGCCACACCCAAAGGGCCATGACTGGAAAGATGCAAACGTCGTCCGACCGACAGTCCCAGGTCAGGTTCTTCAGACAAGCGCACGGCGTTGGCGAAAAGCTGACGCTGAACATCAAAGGGCACTTCCGCATCCAGCGCCATCAGCTGGTCATAATCCAGTTTCGTGCCATAAAAAAACTCGGCGCAGTTGGTGTCGTCCAAACGCAGATGCCGGAACAGGATGCGGGCATAGGCCAGGGAAAGGTGTTCGTGTTGCATGGGAGCAATATACTGTCCGCGCTTTAAGTTGTCACTATTTATCCCCCTAATGACATGAACGCGCCTGCTGCCAAATCGGCTTCGAGCGTAAGATATCCCGCTATGATTAGACGAACCATGGGAGCTTTTTACCGTGTCCAGTGAACACAGCACACTTCATCCGGATAATGACGCCTTGTTCCGCCAGCTTTGCCAGCGACCGCGCGTTGCCTGGCCAACACTGGGACTGATGGTGCTCGCCTTTGCGCTGTTCGGAATAACGACTTACGCCTATCTTGAAAGCAGTATCGGACTCACAGCGGCCATCCTGCTCAATAGCATCGCCGCCTACATGGCCTTTACCGTTGGACATGATGCCTCTCACAACGCCCTGAGCACCCATCGTTCGTTCAATGACTGGTGCGGACGAATCAGCACCACCCTGCTGTCGCCGGTGCCCTTTTTCAAAATGTTTCGCTACATCCACATGCAGCACCACCGCTTCGCCAACGAAGAAGGCAAAGATCCGGATCTGTATTGCGGGCGTGGCTCGAAATGGACCCTGCCCCTGCGTTGGGCCACGCTCGACCTGCATTATTTTGTGCAATACCTGAAACCGTCACTGTTTCGTTCCCGACCCAAAAAAGAACAGCGTGAATTTGTCCTGGCCTGTGCGTGGGCGGTGGCTGTCGCGGGCCTCATGATCGCAAGCGGATATGGCATGGAGTATCTTCTGCTGTTTGTGGTGCCCACTCGCATCGCCGTCGTGTTGCTGGCGTTTGCTTTCGACTTCCTGCCCCATTATCCGCATCAGGCCAAGGCCAGTGACTCGCCTTATCAGGCCACCGTTAACCGCACCGGTCTGGAGTGGTTGCTCACCCCCTTACTGCTTTCCCAGAACTATCATCTGGTACATCACCTGTATCCGACGGTACCGTTCTATCGCTATCTGAAAGTCTGGCGCGCGCGTGAGCAGTATCATCTGTCACAGCATCCGGCAATGGTCCGCGCCTTCGAACTGGGAAGTGAAACGGCAGCAAAGACGGCACCTGCCTCACTTTAGGCTTGGGCTTGCGCTTGAGCTTGAGAAGACGGCAGTCTTACCGGATGAAATGATTCGCTTGAATCTATTAAGCCTGGGCGACCGCCATGATCACAGGCATGGCGGTCTCGCCACTGTTTAGTGAAAAGGGTGTTGAGATCGTGCAGCCAGTAAAGCCAAGCTGATCATAGGCGGACTGAATCTGCTTCTTTGAAAAACCCTCGCCGGCCTCATCTTCCGCTTTCAACCAATCCCATTGCACCAACAGGCCGTCGCGTTTCAACAAGCGCTTCAACAGGCCGAGGGTGGCGGCATAGTCATCGACAAAGGCCAGCGCCGATGAGGCCACGATCACATCAAATTCAGGCCTTAACAATTCACTCCCAGAGATCAGATCTGCAGAGAGTTCCGAAGCCAGCGTGGCGACATTCGCCAACTGTTTCTGCTCCAGGGCGTCGATCATTTTCGTGGAGGGATCAAGCGCCACAACCGTGCTGGCAAAGGGCGCTATTTTCTCGGTCAACAGACCGGTGCCACAACCAAAGTCCAGCACCCGTAGGCCCTTAAGATCGACAAGCTCCTGCAGTGTATGAAAGGCCTGCTTTGCGTAGACCTGCACAGCTTCATTGCCGTCCCAGCTCTCCGCCATATCATCCCAGGTGGTGGTCATTGTTGTACCTTCAAAGAGTAATCTGTCGCATATGAAAAAGTTCACCCGACCTCCACGTCAGTTGAGATCGGCAACACGCTCATTCTACCTCATACCATCCATCTCGTTGTCCCTGGCAGTGAATTTTCGATTTGCATAGAGCGCATAGAACACTAGTGCGCCAACAACCCCGCTGCCAATACAGACCATATGCAAAGCCTCTACGGAGATCAGGCCGAGGAAAGGATTCGCTTGCACAAAGGGAGAAAAAGGCTCCAGATCAGCGTGCATGATGCTATCCAGAAACACATGGCTGTATGCGCCAATAAAAGCCGACAGAAACACCACCCACCAGGGTATATTCAGCATCCGCTTTGGATTCATGCCCAGCAGAAACAATCCCAGCTCAGAAAGGCTTTTACCGGTGACGGCTGAGAAAACAGCGAGCAGACTTGCACCAAGATAGGTATGACTGAAGCCGTGCAGGTGCCCCTCGCCGCTGATCAACACCAGCAAAGGCTGGATATCCATAATGATCTGGGTCCAGCCGAACACCATCAGACTGAAGCTACCACCCAGCACTGCTTTGAACGCAATACCCGGCCCCATGTGAAAGGGTGTGAAGGGCATCAGAAATTCTCGTTCAAGGTTTTCAGAAACATCTTGAATCCGGCACTAACTTCTTGCAAACACCACCGCGCCTATCAACCCACCCACGACAAAAATACCCAGCAGGATATAGGACAGCGTCATCAACCAGTCGTAATGCGCACGCTGGTCCTGAAAAGTCTTGAAATGCGAAGCGATGGGCTCCGGGACCGGCAGGTTTTCAAGCTGCCTGCCAAAGGCGTTGAAGACATAGATCTTGCCGAGCAACAGATCACTGACCAATAAACGATCCCCTATCACCCGCATATCAAAAGGTTCAGCGCCCTCTGGCAAAGAAAGCGTTTCCAGGTAGCTGCCCTGTTCATCCAGTCTGTGTAACTCGGCATTTTGCATACCGTTGCGGGCGTTGATCGCGTACCAGTGTCCCGCGAAGGGTATGGCATCAATAGTCCAGATAGCCCCCCGGTGATCGTCGCTGTTTTCAGGCCTCGCGCTTTGGCTACGGATGATTCGGTCCTTGCCGCTCGTATCCGTATCGAAATAGGCAACACGATGATGATTGGTATCGACCACGTATAAGGCATCGTCGATCCGCCGCACCCGTTTGGGAAACTTGAGCCCTCGCAAAGAAGCCTGAAATGCACCGTTCGTATCAAAGCGACGCACCACATGCCGAACCCCTTCGGTCAAAAATATCTGATCGCTTTGTGCATCCATCATCAGACGATAGCGCCAGGGTGCCGTCACATGGCCAAAGGCTTCACACTCACCCGTTTCCCGCTGACAGCGAATCAGAGGGCTGCGATCAGCACTGCCTTCCGCCATTTTCTGTCGCTGTTTTTCTTCATAGGGATCGCGGTGACTGGCAAGCGTCATATAGCTGCGCATATCCCACTTGGCGCCGCCCGATCTCACCAGCAGATCATTGTTCGGAAAGAACGCTACATTGCCCATCAATTCTGAAATACCCAGCTGACTCAGATCATAGGACTCAAGCACCGTCCCCTGCTCCGACAGGGTCACCAGATATTGATCCGCCTGCAGAACCAGACGGCCTTCCGCATCTTCCAACAGATAAAACGATCCGACGCGGGACTTGGAATGCTCGCCCCCTGCCCAGAACCTCAGCCCTAGCGGAATCAGCAACAGTGCGATGATAGTAAACGCAACAAGCGGATGTATGTCCTTATTCATCATTCGATCCAGCCGAGCCCTGACGAGGATCAAACATATTGCGATAGGCCACTCCCAGCGCGATCAGACTCATGGGGATGGTCCAGATCAGCCCTAAACCCAGGGGGATCGCGCCGATCATATTGATGACGACCAGCGCAATCATCAAAGCAAAGAAGCGAAACCACTTGCGGGTAATCGTCTTGCGAGAGGTTTCCATGGCACGCCATGGAGACATCTGCCTGTCTACCAGCAGAGGCAGACTCATATAGTAAGCAAAGGCCAGATAAATACCCGGAATAATCAGCAGGATCAAACCCAGAATGATGGCAAGATTGACTAACAAATAGGTGATACTGATCACGGCGGTAAACGCATAGGCATTCAGAATATCGAGCGCCCGCAGTCTGTTGTTCCGAGCCCGGTCCAGGCCCAGAATCACCAGCCCCACAGCGGGCGGTAGCGTCAGCAATACGAGCAGCAGCGACTCCAAAACACCGCCACCAAACATGGTAATCACGATCTGCGGCATGCCGATCAGTTCTTCGGGAACGCCATCGCGGAGTTCAAGCATTTCGAATACTGACCCCATCAACAAGGCGACTGCCAGATACAACACCATGTAAATCATCATGGCCAGATGTACTTTCCATTTGGCTCCGGCAGTCAGGCGCCAGGATTCGCCAAGTATCGCACCAATGGAAAAGTCATAGTTGCCGCGCAGCGCTTCTTCGATTGCCTGCTCGGCGGAAGTGTCTTGTCCAGAAGAAGGAGAAGGAGATTCAGATCCGGAAGTCGGATAAGAGTCGTTCATAACGTCAATCCTTGTTAATGAGTGATAATCCCTGGCGGCAGTGTTAGCGCCGCTTCTTTTCAGCATAGCCAAGATTGCGTGCGGCGCATTTCACATCACCGAACTTTTCGCCCAAATGGGGGATAGCCGACAGAATCTCCCCTTCCTAAGATGTGCGACCCATAAGGATAACAAAACCGTTTAACGGACTTCCCTCGACCATTCAGATTCGCAGCAAGCGAACGGGCGACAATGAAAACCACATCCACTCAACGCATGCTTATGGCCAGCGCTGTTTTGCTATTAGGTGCCGGCACACTTTGGTTTCACGATGGTACTGACGAGGCCGCGAACCAAAGTGCCCAGAACGAACAGACTGCGCCAGCGACCGAGGCCAGCATCAAAGCATCCACTAAACCGGCTTCTGAAGACAAGGCCAGCGCATTTCCGTCGATCCAGACCACACCCGAAGCGGTAGCCGCTGCGGAGCCGGAGACGGTATACGAAGACAATCCCTTTTCCAGCCAGGAAGCCAAGGCCCGACTAATTCAGATCGCCGACAGCTATCGCGAACAGATCCAGTACCCGCGTCATTCCCGTCCTATTCATTCTGAAGCCGCTTATGCCAAGTACGTGCCCAACCAGAGTATGCCGGCGGGACGCCCCCTGAACGCCGATGGCCCGGATGGCCCGGCGATTTCCGTCAAGACCGACAAGCACCAGTACTTTGCCGGTGACGATATCGCCGTCACCACGCAGCTCAGCGGAGCCAGATCCTCCTCTGTCTCGGTACAACTGATTATGAACGGACAGGAGATTCAGACAAGCGACACCCAGGCTGCCGTCGCCGATACCCCACAGAATTTCAGATTGGATATTCCAGTGTCCATGCACATCAATGGCCCTACCGAGGCCCGTGTGAGTGCCCGCTTTTCCATCGATGGCGCGCCACGGGAAATCGGCACCCCCGTGCTGATTTCACCGAGTATCGCAACGGTCAGCCACACCGGCGACGCCTATGTGGACGGCGAGTACCTGAAAATTCCGGTATACGTGGACAGTCGCAAGCCCGGCTATCATCAGCTATCCGCCAACCTGATTTCGGCAGATGCCCAGCAACCTTTGGTGCATTTGAGCGAACAACACGAGCTGCAAACCAATCAGGGCATCATTACCCTGCGCGCGCACATCGCGGCACTAAAGGCCATGGGAGATGAGGGCCCCTATCTCCTCTCGGATCTGCGTTTTGTGCGCATGCCTTCGCCCCCTGAATTTACCACCGAATATGGACGCTCCGCCCAGGACATCTTCGAGGTCGCCGGCTTTCCCTTCAGCGACTACGACGATGTGGACTACGTGGATGAAGCCGCTCAGGAACGCTTGCAGTTTCTGAGTCAACTGGGAGGACAGTGATCTAGCCCTCCGCGCATCGCCGGTAAGGGATGAACGGAGATCACATCAAACCGAGACAAGTTCGCAGTCTGTACTCAACAACAAAGATAAAAATGGAGACATTACATGAAACTGTTCCGATATCTGGCCTGTGCCAGTTTGCTACTCACTTCGCTGGCGGGCCATGCCCAGCTCGCGGGCAAAAACGTCATCCTGATTCAGGGCTTCTTGCCCCAGCATATTATCTTCAACCCCAGTGACGAGGGTCAGGCTGACGGCATCAACTACTGGTCCGGCTTCGATTCCGCGCTGAAAAACCCGGCGACCAGCAAAACGCTGTACTGGCCTTCCCACTACCGCATTCAGGGTAGCAACGGCATCGCCGCACTGATCGCCGAACAATTGACGCCCATGCTGTCCTCAGGCCATTGCGACAACGGTTGTGTCATCATCACCCACTCCACCGGTGATCTGGTGATGCGTTACGTCATCGAAAACAAATACTCGCTACTGGGCAGCCAGCTGGCCAACCGCTTCAACGTAACGGCGGTGATCGACATGGCCGGTGCCGGTGGTGGTACGGAACTCGCCAACCTCGGTGTTGACGTGGTCAATGGTATCAATGTCGGTGGCGATGTCCTCGAAGCACTGCTGGAATGGGCTGGCTTTGATTTCGAATTCGGTATGAATCCCGGTGTGATGGTTGACCTGCAACCCTCTGTGGCGCGCAACACAGCAGTTAACAACATCCCTTCCATTCCGCGTCTGCGTATCGCATCTACGGGAGACGAGCTCTACGGCTTCGTGACCCATCCGTTCATCAAGGGTAAGGATGACAGCGTCGTTCCGCTGCACAGTGCCTGCGGCGCATCCTACAACGGCAGCTTCGATTCCTGTACGCGCGATCTGCGCATGGACGGTCGCGTCAAATACATGAGTGCCGCGCCCTATTCCAGCCAGCTCTATGACTTCCACTTCCCGCTGATCCTGAGTGAGAAAATGGCCCACAACGAAATGCAGGCCAACAAGAAAGGTCGCGAGATGACCTTCGCCCTGAGTGGCGCCAACAACTACAACGGCAGCAGCGCCAAAACCATCGACGTCGACGTGGAGTACCACGAGTTTTACGCCTGGTGGGACTGGTTCAACAAGTACCGTCTGATCACCAATGCAGACAACAAAACCATGGGCCGCGTCATTCTCGACTCCTTCGAGTAAGCGCACGGATTCTGAACGCACTCGGCCAATCCGGGTGCGTTCAGGCTTCCTTCCGGACTTAACAGGCCTTGCTCAACCGGCTTTAGCCCTGCTTTAACCGATCCCCACACCTGTCACAAAGCCGCCATTCTGCCCCGCAAACAGGCCAGCAATTCCACGATTTTTCGACACACGACAAGAGACTGTGTTAGCGTGCCGCATCACGCAATGGAGCTGTATGCATGCCCGGGCTTCAGTTCGACATCGCTTTCCCGTCAGCGACTGTGGCCTGTGCTGTCACTCATAAACGACCACACGCTGGTCACTAAAAACAGAGGGCACCCCCATGAGACGACCCGTTCGTATTGCCATCACCGGCGCCGCCGGCAGCATTGCCAACAACCTCCTTTTCAAAATTGCTTCCGGCGAAATGATGGGATTGGATCAACCCGTTATCCTGCAACTGATTGAAATGCCCCAGGCCATGGAAGCCCTGCGCGGCACCGCCATGGAGCTGGAAGACTGCGCCTATCCCCTGTTGCACAGTATTCACGTTCACGACAATGTCGAGGATGGCTTTCGTAACGCCCACTATGCCTTGCTGATCGGTGCAAGACCACGTGGTCCGGGCATGGAACGCAAGGATCTGCTGACCTCCAACGCGGAGATTTTCAGCCGCCAGGGCCAGGCCCTGAATCGCCATGCCAACAGTGATGTGAAAGTCCTTGTGGTCGGCAACCCGGCCAATACCAATGCCCTGATCGCCAGCCGTAACGCGCCCGATCTCAGCCCTTCCCAGTTCACCGCCCTGACGCGGCTGGATCACAACCGCAGCAAAGGCATTCTCGCCAATCACACCGGCGTCAACCCAAAGGATATTAACCGGATCATTATCTGGGGGAACCACTCCGCCACCCAGTATCCGGACCTGCACCACACAACCCTGCTCAACCTGCCCGCCATGGATCAGATTGACCAGCAGTGGTATCGGGAAACCTTTATTCCCAAGGTGCAGCAACGCGGGGGAGAAATCATCAAGGCGCGTGGCCATTCGTCCGCCGCATCGGCTGCGCAAGCCATCGTTGATCACATGCGCGACTGGACCCTCGGTACAGCACCGGGACAGATCGTTAGCATGGGAATCGTCAGCGACGGCAGTTACGGCATCGCCAAGGGCATTATTTATTCCTTCCCTGTGCGCTGTGATTATGGCCGCTATCAGATTGTGCAGGGGCTGGAGATCAATGACTTTTCAAGGGAACGCATGCGCCTGAGCGAACAGGAATTGTTTGAAGAAAAAGCCGCGGTGGAACACCTGCTCCCTCCCGAGACCGAAGCCTCTCACCAGAATCTTTCCATCTGCCTGCGTTCGGGGGTGACACTCTATGCCGACGGTCAGGGACCGGAAGATGCCAGTCAGGTACTCACCACCAATCGGGTGATTTAAAGGGAAGGATCTTTCTTCGCCCAGGGATGGGCGATAGGTATTGGCATAGCATGTGACGCCTGCACATTAGGATCAATTCTAACTATAGAAAGTGTCCACTGTTTTTGGGTATCCCTGAAACCTAACGTTTTTTTAAAACCGGCCGAGCGCAGCGAGGTCCAGCTAACTTGTTGGCGATGGTTGATAAACTGGTTCTGCAGACCTATACTATGTACATATTTATGTACATGTACAGGAGATGTTTTATGGAGAGCATAAGCTATACGGCTGCCAGAAGTAACCTTGCCAAAACAATGGAGCAAGTTTGCGATGACCACGCACCAATTGCAATTACCCGTAAGGGAGAAGGTGCTGTAGTTATGATTTCTATGGATGACTACCAAGCGCTTGAAGAAACAGCCTATTTATTGCGAAGCCCCAAAAACACTAAACGGCTGATTGAATCTATTGCTGAACTTGAAGCAGGAAAGGGTCAAGAAAAGGAATTGATTGAGTGAAGTTAGTTTTTGCAGAAAAGGCATGGGAAGATTACCTATACTGGCAGAAAACAGATAAGAAAATAACGAAGCGAATTAACACGCTTATTAAGGAAATTATGCGAGACCCTTTTGAAGGTGTTGGTAAACCGGAGCCGCTGAAACATGCTCTTTCTGGTTACTGGTCTAGACGCATCAATGATGAGCACAGAATTGTTTACAAAGTTAATGATGACGCCCTTCTTATCGCTCAGTTACGTTACCACTACTAGCGTACAATACTGATCTCAAGGGATCCAAGGGATCTCAAGGACAGGCACTTTCTTGAGTTTATCCCGGTCGCGGAATACACTCATCGCTCATCGGCAAAAAGCGTATGTACCAAGGATTAGGTGCTATGACACAACCCCGTTCTGCTCTCGTGTCTCTGGAAGACACCCCCTACTACCATGTTGTAACCCGTTGCGTTCGCCGCACCTTCCTGTGTGGTGTGAATCACGAAACCGGCCAAAGCTTTGAACACCGACGCCAATGGATTGAAGATCGCATCCGGCTGTTGTCGTCCATCTTTGCCGTTGATATCTGCGCCTATGCCGTCATGTCCAATCATGTACACATCGTTCTCAAGCTGTGTCCGGACGAAGCGGAAGGCTGGACTGAACATGAGGTGATGAACCGCTGGGCCTGCTTGTATAAAGGGCCCACTATTGTCCAGAAAGCCCTGTCCGATCAGGCCATGCTGGAACATGAACAGTCACTGTTATCTGATTTATTAGCGAACTACCGATCTCGACTGGCATCCCTAAGCTGGTTTATGAAATGCCTGAATGAACCCATCGCTCGTATGGCCAATCAGGAAGACAATTGCACCGGCCATTTTATGAATACCATCCCTGGTATTCACCCTTTGGGCCAGCTAAAGCTGTTCAAATTTTTTTCCCGAAAAATTTGTGGGAAGCCCGGTTTAAATCGCAAGCGCTATTGACTGAAGAAGCGCTGCTTTCCTGCATGGCCTATGTCGACCTCAACCCGGTCCGCGCCGGGATGGCGGAAACACCGGAAGATTCGGCACACACCAGTATCAAGGCACGTTTGAATCCGGAGGTTTCATTGGACCAAACAATGCACGAACAAGGCTTGCGACAAAGTCCGCTACAGCTCAAACCCCTTGCCCGATTCGAGGGCCCTGACACGCAACATCACCTGAACGGTATTCTATTCAGCCTGGAGGATTATCTGGAGCTAGTTGATACCACCGGACGCATTCTCAGAGATGACAAACGCGGCGCCATTCCATTGAACCTGCCACCTATTCCGGAACGCCTCGGAACCGACCGGAAAACCTGGCTGGCCCAATGCACACAGTTTGAACAACTCTACCGCCAACGCTTTGCCAAACGTCCAAGGCGAGTCGACCGACAAAGCGCCTAGCCAAATCTCAAGAACATAAACGAATCAGACAGGCTCTGAGGATCGCGCTTGCCTGAAACTCACTGGATAGAGCGAATTTCAGGAACACAAACACGGTATCGCAACAGAATTGAACGTGAAGGGATTTAGCGTGCTTAAAACGAGAGGAAGGTCTGTTACTTCTATCAGTCAGTGCCTGTCCCTATATTTTTGTCTCGCTCTTCGGTTGCCGCAAGTATTGAAAGAATATATTCAGCTTTTTCGCGTACATGTTCGTTTTCGTGATTTTTTGCCGCTAGAATGATAGAAGAGACCTCATCACCATCACATAGCTCAGAATAAATGAGTTGGTCGATTACACCGATACCCCAGTTTTGAATACCTTGATCTTCATGAGCAAGAAACTCCGGAACCCATTTTAACGCTCTACGGTCTGCGACAACTCGAAGAAGTTCAACCGCGTCTCTTTTGGTTTGAACATCTTCTTCTTTTTTGAATATTCGATAACACTCTTCCATCGAACTATATGGATGAAGCTGCCAAAGGACGCCTCTTAAAAGTTCACTGCCCGCGCCGCCTGAGACATAGTACCTGACGGCCTCTTTGAGGAAGTCTTTACCAAGTAATATTTCTATTGCTTCGCGGGCTTTATCGCTTGATGAGCTTTCCTGTCCATGTTCATCAATACAACCAATTTCTCTGGCGATGTTTGCCCAGTTATCTAAATTCATACAATCTCTCTTGGTGCATAACGCCCGGCTTTGCGGCGTGCCGGAGCGCAGCGTAGGCACGTCCGACAACAGCCGATTGTTATGCCAACCCTCTTAACTACGCTACACTGGTGAAAATAGTGTTTGAGGTGAAATTTTCGACTCAAGCGCATTTAGGATTTGCTGTAGTTCAACTTTTGCTTCGGCCTGCAACCCCAAGCATTGGCCAATTCCATCTGCATCTGTACTCAGCCGGCTTTCCATTGATATTGCATATTCTGATGATTCTTGCTCAGAAATGCTGTATGCATGAAAATGCATAGGGTCGCCAATCTTTGCTGGATTGCTTAAATGCGCAAAGTTGAACTCCTTTGTCATATAATCCAACAACTTATCTTGGACGATCAAAACAAGTTTTTTATTGACATGCTCGAACGTGTGAATCTTATGGTGCATCTGAACCAAAATAGTCTTTGCCGTCATTTTCCAGTTCATGCCAAAAGATTTTTTGGAATCCTCACCATTTCCTTCTTGGTCTATATCCAACTCTTTCAGAAGGCGCTGCCGTTCAGGCCAAACTGTGCCAGTTGTATCAAGTGTTTGTAGTTCAATTCCGACGAAATCCTTCACCTTTCCATTTTTTGCAGAAACCAAGAAGTAATCAACGCTACCGCCTGGAATTGATACTTCCGGGATAATATGCAACTCATTTCCCGGCTCATGCGTGGTCAATAAGTGAAGGCAATCAGTAAATATCTTACGTTTGTCAATTAACCTCGTAGGGCAAATAATTATTGGATTCTTTTCTTTGCCATACAAAACAGTACAAGTTCCAATCGAAATTTCCGGATTACTTTTTCTGACCTTGTAACAGGTCTTACCTAAAAATGGGCATTGTTGCTCATCCACAATAGTCTGCCAGTTTTCATTGGCGACTTTAGTAGAATGGCCAAACAGTTCCAAAACCTTACTCATAAAAGCGACCAACTCCGTTCTTCGGACATATAAAGATATTGTTTGGATATATCAATACCAATGGATTTTCTATTTAACTGTTTCGCTACCAAAAGAGTCGTTCCGGTGCCACAAAAAGGGTCTAACACAATCCCATCTTCTGGGCATGTGGCTAAAATTGGAATCCTACACAAATCCTCTGGGTATGGCGCAAAGTGCGCATCTCGTTTTTGCGTATCCTCTGGAATAATGTCCCATACATCTGTTGGTTTGCTTCCCTTTGGATGGTATTTAAGAAAATAAAAACCCTTGTCTCGTAGCTCTTTTGCACGGCCAGAAACCTTCTCTTTGTCCGAGTGCGTAGATCGTTGTTGCCCCCGAATAACCATCCTAAAGTCTGACAGCCTGCCTTCTGCAACATCAGATAAGATGCCATCTAGGGCTTCACGAGCCAATAACTTTTCTTCATCGCTTAAAGCTGTTGATAATTCTATTTGACGCTTGTAGCGAACTCCTGAAACACCTGTTGCTGAAACTACTGCCCCGTTTACAATCTTTGTTTGGCGAGGTTTAGATCTTATCGAGTCGGCGTCATAGTAGTACTTATTTTTTTTAACAAAATGGAATACATTCTCATGAACATTGCCAAGGCGATCTTTAGTATTATCCATACCGCTCTTTACTTTGTTCCATATGACGCTATTCCTAAGAATCCATCCTTGGTTATCGGTAAGTTCAAATGCCACACGCCAAGGAATCCCAAGTAGCTTCTTGGCTTTGTATGAGTCACCTATGTTGAGCCAGAACGACCCATCATCTTTTAGAACACGCTTTAGCTCTAGAAAAATAGCGCATAAATCTTTAACGAAGTCTCGATAATCCGACTCTAAGCCAATCCCACCGTTGTCGTACTCTCTCTTGCCCCAATATGGGGGTGAGGTTACTACACAATCTATTGATGAATCTGGGAGTTCTTTAAGAACACCTAGTGCATCGCCAAGCATCAGCAATGGCGATGTCGTTGAACTGCTCTTGTACTCTTCCAGTCTCTCCGAGAAACCATTTTCGATAATTCCTCGTTCACTAAGAAAAGGTGATTCTTTTGCTTTCTGCATAATTCTCTCTGTTAGAGCCATTTAGGCTGGAATCTACTCTGTGCCTCAAAGGGGCATAACATTTGTATAGTAAGACCCCCCTCATTTTCCCGCTCGTGTTTTTACCAATATTCTTCAAATAACTTTATGTTTTATTTGTAAAAAAAACGCGAGCAGCTGTTTTAGGGTTGGTGTGCATATAAGGGGGGTCTTCTATGCACATGCCCCTTTTTTCTATCTTGCTGTTTCTAATGAAATTATTCCATACACAAGAGACAAAAGTGCGCACGGCTTTGCTTTTTTCGCTTATAACTGTATATTCATACAGTTATATTTTGACATGGAGGTTGATATGGCGAGCGCGTTTTTGGAACAAGTCCGAAATAACATCCGGCTACGAGGCTACTCATTTAAAACGGAAAAAAGTTATGTGTACTGGATTCGCCAGTTTATTATTTTCAACAACAAGGCTCACCCCAAAGAGCTGGGATCTGAAGAGGTTAAGGCCTTTTTGAGCTACCTTGCCATTGACAGAGCGGTCGCAGTAAATACGCAGAAAGTAGCGCTCAATGCACTGGTGTTCATGTATGAAAAAGTCTTGAAACATCCCCTGGGTGAGCTTGATTTTTCCCTGGCACGTCGACAGCGAAGTTTACCCACTGTTCTGCAAGAAAATGAGGTACAAGAAATCCTGAGGCAATTGGATGGGCGCAACAAAGTTATTGTCTCGCTCATGTACGGTAGCGGACTTCGCGTTTCCGAGACTCTGAATCTCCGCGTGCAGGACATCGATTTTCAACGCTCTTCACTTCGAATCATCGATTCCAAGGGTAAAAAGGACAGAGTTACCCTGCTGTGCCAGAGCTTGCACGAAGATCTTCATGGCTTGATTCGATCATCTGTGCTGTTGCAAAAGCAAGATAATCTCAGAGGAATTGGTTGTTCAATGCCTACTGCCCTGGGTAAGAAGTACCCCCAGGCATATCGTTCTCCGCAATGGGCGTTTCTGTTTCCATCACACAATACCTGTATTCATCCGCATTCCGGGATTGTGTGCAGGCACCATCTGCACCCCAGTGTAGTACGCAAAGCATTGGGAAAAGCCGTGAGATCTGCAGGAATTGTCAAGCGAGTGACCTGCCATACCTTCCGTCATAGTTTCGCGACACATATGCTCGCCCATGGCGCGGATATCCGCACTGTGCAGGACCTGCTGGGGCACAATGATGTGAAAACGACTCAAATATACACGCATATCATCGGCCAACATTTTGCGGGGACCCCAAGCCCCCTGTCGCGTTTAAACGTGCGTTAACAGCAGTTATTTCGCACACAAATGGGGGCATCCCATTCTTTGATTAACCGCCGGCAAATCATCAAAGTCCGCTCACTTCGTGGTTTACGTTGACCACCTGCCTATTGCCGACTAGAGTTGCTGAAAGCACACCACAGAAGGAACCCGAGGTGGTCATCACGTCCCGATTCAAGACCCGCATTTCTATGACGCATATCTTCACCTGCACCTGCATACTTTCCAGTTGGCTATTAAGTAGCGCGAGCGTCCATGCTGAAGATGACAGTCAGAAAAAGCTGAATATCGCATTTACCTTTTCCCTGCCACCCTATCTGAATGCGGATCACCAGTCCGGCGTTGAATACGAAATTATCGCGGCGGCGCTGAATGCGGCAGGCCTGTCGGTGGACTCGGTCGTCAATGTACACTACCGCCGAGCCATGCAACTAATTGAACAGGGTTCGATCGACGCCATCGTCTCTAACTTGAACAATCACAGTTACGACTCACTCTCTGTTCCCCTGTATCCCAGTAAGACGACTCTCAGCTATGTGGATTGCGCGATCACGAAAGCCTCCCGCAACATCAAGCTGGATACCGTCGACGACTATCAGGAATTAAGCATTTGGGCCTTCAAGTCCGCCAGCGAAGTGCTGGGGCGGGCATTCAAAGATATGACACAGAAAAACCCAAATTACACGGAGGATTATAACCAGAGCCTGCAAACACAGGTGCTGAGCATGGGACGCATTGATGTAGCCATCTCGGATCGCAATATTTTTGTCGCGCGGATTGACCCGGAATCAGGTCTGAACAAAGCGGATTTTCACTTTCACCCTATCACCGACCCCACTCCCAGAACACTGCGATTTGCCAAGGCTGATTTGGCTGAGCAATTCAACCGAGGCTTACAGATGCTGAAAAATAACGGTCAATACACTGCCCTATTGGAAAAACATGCGAAGCAATACCACACCCGTTGCGAGTAGCTGTGACTACTTTTCAGCTTCGACCTGCAAGTGATAGCGTTTTCGCAAGGTATCGATCAAAGCCTTCTCTTCTCTCATAAATCGGTTAAAGGCCTGCACGACATCGTGTCGTTTGATACTGGAAAGATAATACTGCCCGCGGGTATGGGCTCGACTGGCATCGAACACCAGGGCATTGGCTTGCTTCATCTGCTCTCGAAGATAATACTGCCCGACCGCGACGTTGAAGTAGACCGCCTGAATACGCTTGGCCATGGCCATTCGAATCAAGTCGCCAATCTCCGTTGCTTCGACCAGACCTTGTCCCTGACCAATACTATCCTGTAGATCCTGACTCAGGGTGAATCCACGCACGGTACCAATAAACTCAAACTTGCGGTCAAGCCGACCTGCGTATTCGGGACGCACCAGCAGCCCATCTACATAATCCAGAATAGGATCACTGTAGCGAAGGTTTTTACCGGCCTTATCATGCGCCGCCCAGTTGGGATGATCAGGAAATTTCAGGTCCACCCGCCCGGAGAGGAACTCCAAAAACAGGCGTTTGACCGGTAAGGGCCGGTATTCAATCTCCAGTTTCTCATGCTCTGCAAAGGCGTCCAGCAGTTCACGACCGAAGCCCTTGTACGTGCCATTCTCAACGCTCCACAAGGGCATAAAGTCGATGTCTTCAACCGCAACGACCAAGGGCTCAGCGGATGTAGGCAGAGATCCGAGCAAGATACAGATCAGAATGCAGGCATGCACAATACGCGAAGACACCAGATACACGCTCTTCCAAAAAAGGGGGCACTGTTTTACAGACTAGTGTGTTGTCGTTGGCTCCGCCAGAGAGATTCTGAATTGGAGCCGAGATTATTTGTCAGACGAGACAGCGTGTTGGTGCTCACACCCAGCCGCTGGTGGCTTTGGCAAGAAAGGTTTTGACGGGCATCCCTTTCGGTACAGTCAGGTGGCCATCGATGATCAGGGCCGCCATACCATGCACCAGTGACCAGGCACCCTGAGTGCGTATTGCGCACAGGTCATCGTCGTTGATCAATCTGGCAAATTCACTTTCCAGCAGAGCGTAGGGATATGAACTTGCCAGCTTCAACTCGTCTGACAGGTGCGTTGCCCCCTGGGCTTTTTGCGGCCCCGTCACCTGGGTTTGCGACAACATCATTCGATACAGCGGTGCGTTGGCGATGGCGAACTCGATATAGGCTGTGCCATATTCGAGAATCCGCTCGGAGGCGTCCAGTTCCTCCGGAACCGCTTCCATGCGTTCTGCAAGCGCGCGAAATCCAGCCGCAGCGATGGATTGGAACAGCTCGGTTTTGTTTTTGAAATGGGCGTAGGGCGCCATATGACTGACCCCGACTTCAGCCGCCAGCGTACGCAGGGAAAGGGCTTCAATGCCTTTTTCTTTTAATAAATGAATGGCGGCTGAGATCAATGCCGCTTTCAGGTCACCGTGATGATAGCGGGAATGGCTCACGTCGTGCTTCCAATTGCAATCAGCCATGCCGGCTGCGGGTTAATCAAGAGAAAAAACATACCAGCATCTCGGTGTATCGCAACTAGTTTGCGTCGTTCAGAATGGAGTGAAGCGCCACGTGGCGATATCTGTCTTTGCGGGCCTGACGCTCCAGGGCTTTGATGGTGACGTAGGACGCATCCACATAGGCAACGTTATACAGGTAGTAAAGGGTCTTCTGCACCACGCCACCCGGCAGGGTAAAACTTAAATGTTCGATCTCGGTCTTGCCCGATGCCAACTCGGTAAATTGCCAATACCCTGCCATCAGCGGGAAACGCACCAGTCGCATATCACGCTTGGGTACGTTTTTGTCGACTGACTGAAAGGTGATGCGCATGCGTTTGTTGGCTTCATCATAATCCGGGGTATAGAGCGAAACTGCATCGCGATCGTAGGCGCCAACAAAGTCATAGTTAGTATAGACGTAGATACCCGGAGAAGACTCATTCTCGAATACCCGTTCCGACACGCTGACACTTTCGGCCCATTCGGTGAAGTGCTCTACGTCAAGAATCACCGAACTCAGGGCATCCACTGACACATCAGTGATATATCGAAAGCGACACTGATTGATCTTCGTCTTGTGCTGACGGCACTCGGCACTGATACCGTCTTGCGTTTCCTGTGCTTCCCAGGTGCTCAACCATTGGGGAGTTGGCGCAGTGTCTGCCACCAGCTGTGCAGAAAACAACACATGGATTAGCGACACGATTAAGAGGAAATTTTTCATGGCTCGACGTCACGCTTGGCGAAAAAGAGTTCGCAGTGTACCGGCCTATATTTACATTGTAAATATTAGTAAGAATTCCGGCGGTAGCTCACTTGCCTAGGCGCGACTTTCCAGCAGGAGTTTCAGACCCAGACTGACAAACAGCATTCCCACTATGGTCTGTATAAAGCCCTTTAAACGATGACTATTCTGAAAACCGGCTCTCGCCCTGACGGTGACCAGCGTTAAAACGCCAGACCAGATAAAGCTGCTCAGATTGAACAAGGCGCCCAGTAACAGAAATTGCGACAGCACATTCGTTGAGGAGTCGGGGATAAACTGAGGCACAAAGGCCAGAAAAAACAGGGCCACCTTGGGGTTCAGCACATTGGTCAGAAAACCCTGTGTAAAACTTTTGAAATCGGGCTTGCGAGTATCCAGAGCCGGAGGAGGATGGTGAATAAGTGAATCGCTCCCCTTCCCTGTCATCCAGGCTCGTCGCAGATAGCCCAGCCCCAGATAGAACAGATACAACACACCGACCAGCTTTAGCAGGGTAAAGGCAAAGGCCGACGCAGCAATTAACGACGCTGCACCAAAGGCAGCCAACAGGATATGGACGCAGGTTCCGCAGACGATACCTAGATTGCAAAGCAAACCTGCTCGAACACCACCGCGGGCACTCGCCGTCACCACATTGAGCGTGTCCGGCCCCGGCGTCATATTCAATAACAGTGACGCCACCAGAAACAGCAACAGGGTTTCAAACGCCATTCAACCTCCAGCTTCAAGCTTCAAGCTTCAAGCTTCAAGCTTCAAGCTTCCCAACATTATGCCCTCTCATCCTTGGGCGAATCCATCACCACATAGGTGGTAATCGAGTTCACCTGGGGCAAGGTGCCCAATACATCCGTGTGGAATACCTTGTAGCTGGCGAGATCTCTTGTTTCCACCCTGAGAATGTATTCAAAGGAGCCGGTAATATTGTGGCACTCTCTCACTTCGTCAGATTTGGTGATGGCGCGCTCGAATGCCTGCTGCGATTTTTTGGTGTGATCAGACAGACCGACAGCAATATAGGCGGTGAAACCAATTCCCAGAGCCAGCTGATTCAGCACGGCGCGATAACCTTTAATCACATCAGATCGCTCAAGCTCCTGCACCCGACGCAAGCAGGCCGAGGGAGATAATCCGACACGTTCAGCCAGCTCGGCATTACTGATTCGACCCTCGCGCTGAAGCTCATGCAATATTCTGTTGTTCATTCTATCCAATTCAATCATTTATTGTCCTCCAGCCGCAATCTAAACGAATATATCAATAATATTTCGCCAGCAATAGCGTATAGTTGTTGTCTATCCACTACCTAACAAGGGAAAGGTCATGAGCATCGAACTGATCGCGGCATTGGCTGTATTCGCACTGGTTTCATCCATCACTCCCGGCCCCAACAATCTGATGTTGATGGCTTCGGGCGCGAACTTCGGATTTCAGCGCACCATTCCCCACATGCTGGGCGTAGCGCTTGGCTTCACCTTCATGGTAGTGATGGTGGGGATTGGTCTGATGCAGCTGTTTGATATGTTTCCGCTCACCTACACCATCCTGAAAGTGTTGAGTGTGGCGTATCTGGTATATCTGGCCTATCGCATCGCGACGGCAGCGCCACCCTCTGCGGATGAACAAGCACGGGGCAAACCATTTACCTTTATTCAGGCGGTGCTGTTCCAGTGGGTCAACCCAAAGGCCTGGACCATGGCGTTAACCGCCATTGCGGTCTATTCACCATCACGGGAATTGAGTGCGGTGGTCTGGGTGGCGCTGATCTTCGGTGTGATTAACCTGCCTTCGGTCAGTGTGTGGACCGTGCTCGGCCAGCAACTGCGAAAGTGGCTGACCAGTCATCGTCGACTGCAGGTATTTAATTTCTCGATGGGTGCGCTGTTGCTGGGCTCGTTGTATCCGGTGCTACTGACCTGAGAATCAGACAACAATGGGGTGGCCAGGCCTCTCTTTTTCAGAACAGCTTAGAGCGGCCGGGCCATAATCATGGTCCAGTAAGTGGAATAGTCCGAACCCACAGGCAAGTGTAAAGCTGTGGCTGTTTCTGTATAAGCGGGATTCATGACGGTGGCACAATGGCCCGGGCTGTTGAGCCAGCCATTCACCACCGATTCGGCTGAGTTGAAACCGGCAGCAATGTTCTCACCCACCATCATCCAGTCATAATCGACGGCATCGACACGATGGGAAACACGCAGCCCATCGGATCCTGTGTGGCTAAAGAAGTTGTTCTCACCCATATCTTCAGAGTGGCCCTGTGCAGCGCTTTTTAGTGTACAACTCCAGGTAACGGGCTCGGCAGCTTCGTAGAAATTATCACCACAGAAACGGGGCACCGCACGAGCAGCATTAACCGCTTCCAGCACGCGGTCATCCAGAACCGTTAACTGACAATCTTCCTCGAGACTGTTTTCAGCCGAACCGTCGACAATGACGGCCTGGTTTTGGACAGCCACCGTGGCGACATCCTGACTCGAGGATTCATCTCCACCGCCACCTCCACCACAGGCGGCTAGACAAAACGAAAGTGATACGACCGACATGATCGATGAAAACGACTGTAGGGAATGATGCATGGAACATCCTGTTGATTTGAGTAGTTGTCGTTACCCGAGCTGCGCTCTAATGGCGCTTGCGGGTGTTTTTAACTGCTTAACAACAACTTAAGCCTTCAACCGGACCGGTATCCGTTGTTCCTGTGTGCAAAAGTGTTATGGGTAGATGACAGTTTTTCCGAGGCGTGGATTTGCGTTAATGAGCTGTGACATTGCGTATCCAGCCGCTTTGTCGCTAACGGAATGGTTACATTTGGGAAGTTAGAAGTTGGAAGTTGGAAGTTGGAAGTTGGAAAACAAGCTATGTCTGCCAGCACCCGGCGCAATGATGTCGCGCCAGATTATTCGCTACCCATTCTTTCGCTGACGAAAATAACTCAACACGTCATACACATCGAATACCAGTGAGATGATGATGAACACCGATAACAATACGAGATAATTGAAGAACAAACCGGAGTAGGCGCTCATCGACACCACGAGATAGCCCAACAGTGGCACCCACAGGGCATGCGCAAGACCCAGAATCTTTTCAAAGCCGAACACCGCATACATAGCCATCATCACCACTGCCTGAAACAGAAAAATACCCAGAATCCATTGGGCGAGCGGTTGTTCAAGAAAGAAGAGACTCGCCAGATTGGCTGCGATGAGAGCGTTGACCCAGACGACCACCCAAAGAGGCTGCTGAAATAATTCGACCATAAAGTAAAGCGGGTTACGCATGCAGACTCCTGTTTTCCGGTTCATGTGGATTGACGTTGCCCAATCCATGAGAGACCGGCAAGCGGTTAAAAGGTTCCCTTAGCGTCGATTGGTTTTTCTGATTACTCAATCCACAGCGAATCCAGCTTTGGAGGATGCGTAGCATTTTTAAATGTGGCCTTGATCAGGATGTCATCATCGGTTTTGGAATAGCGCGCCACACATATCAGCATGGGATCTTCACCCCGACGCAGCGCTGCGAGAACATGTAACGATTCCAGTTCGCCAAATTGGGGCTGGATTTCCTCATGCGCCTGCCTAAAGGCCTGCGCGGAAATTTTGTCTGCCAATGCATCGCTTATCAGCGAACGAAACAAAGCATAGTCGCCGGACTCATGGGCTTTTAAGGCCGAGTCTAAAACCGGCGTGAGCCGCTCCAGGGCATTCGCTTTTGTGTCGCCAAAGCTGCCGAAAAATTCCATACATTGTTCCTTTTTGGGCTTGGGATGATCGAGACAAGTATGGCTTATGATACCGCTGTTTAATGGTACTTTTCGCCCAAAATGACGACGTGAGAGATCTCGCACAAGAGCTTGGGATCTCTCTTATTTCTGGATGCCCGGACGACAACTATCATTACTTTGCTGCTCGCAGAAATGGACTGTCAGGATGACACTCTGCGGCACGGATTCAGAGCAGCACACTTTTCTTTTTTTATTCCCTTGGTCACACCCTAACTTTACGCGCACTGTTTAGGATTTGTTTTTCGCTTCTGACTTCCAGCGTTAAGCTTCCGGCTTTTTTCACCCCCTATACTTCAACCTTGCTCCAACCGCTTTCACATACTGGGTCGGTGTTTTTCCCGTCCAGTGCTTAAAACTGCGACTGAAGACGCTTTGCTCGGCGAAGCCCAATAACTCGGACAGATGGGTCATACTGACATTGGATTCATTCAGGTAGCGAATCGCCAGCTGTTTGCGTTCATCATTCAGGAGCGCCTGAAAGCGTGTTCCCTTTTCCCCTAGCCGACGCTGCAATGTGCGCACTTCCACCTGCATCAACTGGCTGATCTGCGCCAGATTGGCCTGCCCCAAAGGCAATAGCTGGCGAATCAGAACCCGCAGGCGGTATTCCAGATCCATTGGATGATCCCGACGTAGATCCTGTACATAGCGATTCACAAAGCCCCGCAAGTGAGTGGGATCCTGACGCAGGGGTTTATCCAGTAACTGACGGTCCACAGCGGCACCATTGATTTCGCGTTCGAAGCTCAGGGGGCAATGAAAAACCGAATGATAGGCCTGCAAATCTCTCGGTTCTCGGTAGGAAAAAAATGCCGACGTGGGCTGGACGGGCTCGTCGATCAGTTGGCGAACGATATTGAGACCCGCCACGAGCGACAGGTCAATGAGCTGGCGACTACGACCGGAAAAGCTAACCATGGGTTCGAAGGTCAGATAGGCCTGCTTGCCTTCAAGAAAATAATCAAATATGCCTGCCTGACTATGCACATGCAGAAACTGCTTTAGCCGTGCGAGCGCCTCCCCCAGTGTGCGGCATTGCTGCACCAGTAGCGCTACCGGCCCCAGAATATCCAGGCTCTGAAGGCGCGCCAATTCAATACCGAACGATGGGCAATGCAAACGATCCGCGGCCAATTCCAGCAAATGTATCAGTGCGTCCGATGGCAGCAGGTAGTCATCCGAACGCAACCAGTCCGGCTCGATGCCCACCTCATTCAACAGGGCTTCCGCATCACCACCCAATGAATCAACCAGCTCGTAAAAACCCAGTAGTGAAGCACTTCGGCTCATGTAGGTCGCCATCAATCAGCTCCCAATTCCAAACTAAGAAGACCAGCGAGAATAGCGAGACGTAATAAATCATAACTTGTCGCAAATAATCAAATATTGTTCTGGATCACGCCTAAACTGGACACAAAAGAATCATTCAGGATGGCGAGCATGTTTGTAGACATTGATCAGGCCCCAATTTACGTCAATCGCGACGGCGATGGTGATGATGCCCTGCTCTTGCATGGTGTACCGGATTCCGCCGAGATCTGGACGCCATTGATAGCGCGCATCAAGCATCATTACCGTTGTCATGCGCCGGACCTGCCGGGCTTTTACCGCAGTGGTATTCCCAAGAACTTCCGCTTCGAACTCGATCACTATGCGGATTTTATTGATACTCTGGTCGAAAAGCTGGAGCTGAAAACACCCCTGACTCTGATCATCCATGACTGGGGCGGATTGTTTGGTATGCTCTGGGCCTGCAAATATCCGCACAAGGTGAAGCACATAGTTGGCGGGGACTTTCCCTTTGATCCGGGCTATCGATGGCACGAATGGGCCCGCGTGTGGCGCACGCCCATTCTGGGCGAGCTGTCCATGGCCATGATGAACTGGCCGTTGTTTAAATGGGAATTGAGCCGAACCTCCTGCCAGCTCAGCGAGCAGGATATTCGCGATACCTACGAAGGTCGCGTCACGCAGGCATCGACGCGTGCCACCGTGTTGAAGCTGTATCGCAGCGCCGGTATGCATCAGTTCGGACCCTGGATGAAACGCCAGCATACCCTTGCGGACAAGGTGCCGATAGATTTGATCTGGGGGGCCAGAGATAAATATGTTGGCCCCGAAGAGGGTCGCAAAATGGCCCATCGCTCTCTCACGGCTGTCCCCGATTGTGGTCACTGGCCACCGATGGAAGTGCCGGAAAGTTACGCGACGGTTTTACTCACAGCTCTTGAACAAGAAGAACCATGCCCGCCACTCAGCGCATAGTTCACACTGACAGTCTCGAATTCCATGTGCTGGAATGGCCACCCGCATCGTCGTTAGATACGTCTGACCAAACCCCGCTGGCTGTGTTGCTGCATGGTTTTCCGGAAACACCACAGATCTTTGCGCCGCTGGCGGAACGACTGGTCGCGGCAGGTTATCAGGTGTGCGCGCCGTATTTGCCGGGTTATGGGGCAGCCCCGGGACTTGGAAAAGGTAAACGCCCGATCACTTTCCTGGTCGATATAGCCAGGGTCTTCGGTGACTTACTCACCCATCTGCATCAGCGCTACACACCTTCCAAGGTGGTACTGGTCGGCCATGACTGGGGTGCGGCCTGCGCCTATGGCATTGCTGCCGCCCATGGTGACAAGCTCGACACATTGGTCACCATGGCAGTGCCCCCGCTTTCAACCTTCCTGAAAAGCTTTTTGCGCTTGCCGGGTCAGTGGACGCGTTCTGCTTACATGGCCTATTTTCAACTGCCCGCAGGCTGGCCGGAAAGGAACATGACACAGCATGACTTTCAGAAGCTATCGGAGCTGTGTCTTCGATGGAGTGGCGGTGCCGCAGCGAGCCGTGCTTATTTCAGCAAGCCAGAGCATGCGTTTTCGGAGTTGGAGAATCTGGCGGGGCCATTAAGTTATTATCGGGGACTGTTTCCACTGATCAGTGGCCTGTCGGGAAAATGGCAGCAATCCATGCGACTGGCTTTCGCGCCTATCTCAGTGCCGACGACGATTCTGGTGGGGGAGCTTGATGGCTGTATTCCGGCCCCCTGCTATCGGGGATATCAAAAAGCCTTCGATAAACGAGCGAGCTTTGAGGTCGTTCAGGGTGCCGGCCACTTTATTCCCCTTGATGCACCCGAATGGATTGCTCAACGGATTCTGTCATCCGCCTAGCGCTATCAAAGTATCAGCGTCGTCGCCAGAAACAGCATCAGCCCCATACCGATAATGTCGGTAAAGGTGGTGAGGAAGATACTGCTGGCCATGGCCGGGTCGGCGCCAAAGCGTTTCAGCGTCAGGGGCACCATGACACCGAAGATACCACTGCCAACGCATGCTCCAACCATGGCAATCAATATCACTACGGCCAACAGAGGCGCCTGGGTATCACCCGAGTGACTGGCGTACATAAACATGGCGATCGCCGCAATAATGCCTACAAAGAGGCCGTTCATGGCGCCCAGAACAATTTCTTTGCGCAGTAATTTCGACACGGGATAATCATTGAGTTTGCCCAGGGTTAAGCCGCGCAGGGTAATCGCGAGCGCCTGGCAACCGGTGTTCCCGCTCTGCCCTGCCAACACTGGAAGAAAAGCCGCCAGCGCCACAATTCGGGTGATGGTATCTTCGAACTGGCTGACCACGAAGGCGGCAGCAAAAGCGGTTAGCAGGTTTACCTGCAACCAGGGATGGCGCATGCGAAACGAAGCAAAGATCGAGGTATCCACCTGCTCGGTGCGGTCGACACCCACCTGGGAACCGGCCTGGGCGCTCAGTTCGGCTGCAATGCGTTCGTAGAGTTTCCAACCGCGCACAATGCCCAGCAGACGATGTTCTTCATCCACCACCGGATAGATGGGGTAATGGCGCGCCAGTGCCTCACTCACCCCTTCCCTGATGCTGGTTTCAAATTCAAAGGCAAAGGGATCACCCACCATAATCTCACTGAGTAACTGGGCCGGCTTGGCGAGAATCAGATCACGCATGGTCACCACACCCACCAGCGCTTCACCGTCCAGCACATAGATGTAAGTAATGTCCGATACATGCTTGGTACGCACCAGAAACGCCAGCGCCTCGGCGGCGGTATCATCAAAAGGCAGGGCCGCCGGTGCCGGGCTCATCAACTGACCAATGGTGGTTTCGGTGCCGGACATGGCCTCCCGTTCAAATACCTCCATGGTTTGCTGAATATCAGATTCCTCGGACACATCGTGATCGCTGCGGCTGTGCTGATCGGATCGTTCGGACATGTTTTGTCTCCTATGGCAGGCACCACAATAACAGTATGCAAGCTACTCGATGCTTTCAGTATAGGGCATGCTGACAGAGACTCCCGTCTGGTTGTATGACAGGCATAAAAAAAGGCGCAACCCCTGGGGGCGCGCCTTTTTTATTCGATCAATCAGATCTGATAAGACTTATACAGGCGTGATGTTCTCAGCCTGTGGGCCTTTTTGACCAGAAGTGACGGTAAATTCAACCTGCTGACCTTCTGTCAGGGTTTTAAAGCCTGAACCTGTGATCGCACTGAAGTGAGCAAATACGTCTGGACCAGATTGCTGCTCGATAAAACCAAAACCTTTTGTTTCGTTGAACCATTTAACGGTACCGGTAACGGTGTTAGACATGACATGTCTCCTGAAATAAATAAATACAATAATGCCTTCGATGAAGGCGGGAATAGCGTGAAAACAGACTTGAATTTAGATACTACAGGACGAAGAACTACGGGGAATGCAACGAAACGAGGATGTAAACTTTAGACTTTCTTTCTAGCTGGCCGGCACATTATCCCATTGGCGGTGAGCGGTCAAACACTTTCGTATTTCTTTTTGTATACAACTTGGGATACACCCGGTGACAATTTCCCCGGGCCGGCACAGCTAGTACTCGTATGGTTCGATCGTCGCCTTCAGCATCCGATAGCCTGCAGTGGCGTATTGGGTTTCAGACAATTCCGTTTTCATTTCGCCACTGACCCAGACCGGATCCCACAGTCCCGATGACACCAGCGGCTCCTTAAGCACCACATACACCATCTGGTTTTCCGGTGGTGGCGGCACATGAATACAGGCTCCCATGTACGGTACCAGCAGGAATTCTTCTATGGTGGTGCCATCGTACTTGATGGGTATGACGTAACCGGGGAGCTTGAGCTTTTGACCACTCAAGGCCTCCACGACAGGTGCCGGCATATTACTCGCTTCAAAGGTTTGCGGGTCATCACTTTCGAGATTGAACTCATGCTGAGGCGCCATCAAACTGTAATCCGGTTCCCAGCCAGCTGGCATCAAAGCATCCCATTCGGTTTCAGGATATTCTTCTGCAAGCGCAGTCGTTGTGTAAAGCAGGCAAAGCAACGCGAATATTGTGTAACAACGGCATCTAAAACCATTCATTCTATTTTTACTCCTAAGCCTTAACACTCATCCCATCGGTCAGGGATAGCCTGTAAGCACGATAACCGGGCAGCGCTCCCAAGACTACACTGAAAAGCAGTATCAGTCCCAAAATGCTGCACTCATATTCACCCAACCATTCAAGTGGAATATACAGCCCAAACGACTGAAACACAGGTGCCGCCAGCGCGATCATGAGGTAGTAGAGCCCTGTCCCCAACACAATCCCCAGCAAGGCAAACAAAAACGATTCAAGTGTTAGCAGGGTAAACACCTGATTAGGCCGCGCACCAAGCGAACGCAGGATGGCAATCTCGCGACGACGCTCATTAAGACTGCTGAGTATCAATGTCAGCAAGCCGATAAAACTGTTCACCAGCACAAAAATGGACACCGCGAACAGCGCTTTTTCCGCCGTACCGATCAGCTGCCACAACTCGGCCAGTGCAATACCCGGTAGAATGGCCAACAGTGGCTCCTTACGGTAGTTGTTAATGGCCCGCTGCAATCTGAAAATATCCATTTTCGAATTGAGCCCGAGCATAAAAGCCGTAATCTGTTTGGGCTGCAGATCCATGCTTAGGGCTTCTTTAGCACTGACAGTATCGCGACTGCGCGTGCCCCCCTGCCAGTCGATATGCAAAGCCTCAATACCCTCAAGACTGACCAGAATGCTGCGATCCACCGGCGTCCCGGTTTTCTTCAAAATACCCACAAGAGTAAAAGGTTTGTCGTCGTGTCGGGAAAAATGGGTATCGCTGATGCCGTGAGCCAGCGTGAGATCATCGCCGGGCTGATAGCCAAGCTCCTGAGCCACATCCGCACCAATCACTGCATCATAAACATCTGCAAATGGCTGCCCTTCACTAAAGGCCAACACTTGCTCATCACCGTAGGTAAAGTAATGAAAATAGTCCTGCGTGGTGCCGATAACACGAAATCCCCGGTGAGAATCCCCCAGTGACAGGGGTACAGACCAGGCTACTGAACGATGGCCACTGATCTCCTGGTAACTCTTCCAGTCAATGTTGTTGGTGGCATTGCCAATATGGAACACCGAATACAACAGCAACGGAAGCGGACCACTGCGCGCGCCGACCAATAAATCAGTACCGCTGACAGTACTGGTAAAACTTTCCCGGGCTTCGCTACGGATGGTTTCAACACTGAGAATCAACACCACACTGATGGCAATACTGAAAATGGCCAGCCCCGCCGTGAAGCGCCGGTTCCACATGCTTTTAAGGGTTAGCTCGGATAACAGGGCAAGACGATTGCCTATCATGACACCGCCTCCCCTGCTAAAAATGCCCGGTTGATCTGGGGAAATTCAATACTGCGATCAAAAAAGTTTTCCAGGCTGGCATCATGACTGACAAACAAAAGCGTGCTGCCATTGGCCTCACATTCACGCATCAGCAAAGAGATGAAACCACTGCGCGCATCCGTATCCAGAGCCGAAGTAGGCTCGTCGGCAATAAGTAATTCGGGCGCACCGATCAGTGACCTCGCGGCCGCCACCCTCTGTTGCTGTCCAACGCTGAGTTCACGAGCCGGTCGGTCCCGAAACTCCATTGGATCCAGTTGCAGGTGGGTCATGAGGTCCACCGCTACGCGCTGAAGCGAGGTCGACGTTTGCAAGGCATGCTGACGCCTTCGCGCCGAAAACTTGCAGGACAGCAGAATGTTATCGAGCACTGAAAGATAGGGAATCAAATTGAATTGCTGAAAAATAAAGCCGATATGATCTGCACGAAACTGGTCACGCCTTGCTGCAGATAGCGAAGCGACATTCTGCCCGAGCACTTCAAGCGTACCGGCGTTCGGCATGTTCAATCCAGCAATCAGGCCCAGCAGCGTCGACTTGCCGCATCCGCTGTTGCCACGAATAAACACGCGTTCACCTTTGGCAACATTCAGATCAGGAATATCGAGGATGTCCCGCTGGCCCCCGGGCCAGCGAAACCTTAGCTGATTAATATACAATACCGCATCAGAATCAGCCTTTACCATTTCACCTCCGCTTGATCTTTATTCAGCTCAAACAATGCCTGCCCGGAAGCGGAGATCAACTGTGCCTCAATCTCTTCAAGGGAGGTGAAACGCTCAAACATCTTCACTGTCATGCGTCCTGTCTTGACCGTGGCGTCACACTCAAAATGATACTCCACTTCAAACTCGGAATGGCTTTCAGCATGATGCTCATGCTCGTCATCATGATGGCCATCATGATCGTCGTGATGTTCATCGTCATGGTGTTCGTCGTGATGATCATCATGGTGCTCGTCGTGGTGATCATCGTGGTGCTCGTCGTGGTGATCATCGTGGTGCTCGTCATGCTCACCATGGGTCTCTTCAAGCAGTGCGGAGTTTACCGCCACATGCTCCAGTTCACAGCCTTGAGGCTGCCGCAGCACAACGACCTGATTTCCCTGTGTCAAAAACTCAGCGGCCTCTCGAACACTCTGTTCCTGCTGTTCAGTTTTGGGCTGGTGCTCGAAGCCAACAATATCCATGGCAGGTATGGCAAACCGCATTTCGATTTCCTTGCCCTCCACGGCGATATCCAGCTTGGCATGGCCGTGCTCATGCGCATCATGGTCCCGCTCAAAGGCCACAGCCGGCCATGACAGGGCCAACAATGACGATGCCAAAAAACAGTGTTTACGTGAAACTTTCATCCTAAATCCTCTTTGCGTGCAGACTCTCAGCAAAGAGCGTCATGCAACCTTATGTCATGAATTCGCTGCATCCTGTTCGACGACAGAATCACAGCCGCTTCGAAATCGGGAGTTAGGAGAGTATGGGTGGGGCGCGTGAATCGTAGAGTTTAAAGAGTGAAAGCCTGGGCAGGTTAATCAAATCCCAGGCGAAACAAAGTAAAAACGAATGACCAAGCAACAAAAGCGATGGCGACTGCAAGGCAAGCAGATTCGAGAATAAGCGGCACTCATCGCAATACTGGTGTGCGGCCTCATGTTCTCCGGAATCTGTCAGTTGATGCAGACCCGGAACCGACGATCCGCTTCCGTCGGAGAACGCCAGGTGTTCTGCATAGTGGTAATTCGCCATAACTGGCGCCACCACCGAGGCCAGTATCAGAGATACCAGCAAACAGCGAACAAGAACACGAGAGGCCATCACGGAATCAATAACTCCAATGTGAGCACCTGAATGAGGTAGATGGAAATCATAGAGACAAGTCGCCGGGCTCGCAACGATGCATATTCCTGCATGAAATCACCTAATCTAACCTGCACGCCAGCAAGTCGTTTTCGAAGCGGCTTAAACTGCTTTCCCGCGAGCTGATAATTTCCACACGACTGTCAAAAGCCTCATCCAAAAATAGTTCGCGCAAGACCCCATCGGCGAGGTTGTAGGCAACGATACCTTCACTGGTCACAAACAGCCCCTTCAGACGCTCGATGTCCTGCTGCTCAAAGAGCTCTCGAAGCTTGCGGCGATCGAAGACCTGAGTGGGTCGAAAAACCCAACCCTGACTGAAAAAACCTTCCCCCCGATTGCGAATGGAAATAAAGCCCGATTCGGGGAACTGCACACGATCGGCAGCGGGTAACACACTCTCGTCCGGCTCAGGCCCGCTCCATTCGGGTAAGGGTCGCGCTTCAGCAGGTAAATCTAGCCATTCGCTTTGTATTTGGCCAAACTGAACCGGCTCGATTTTGCGCTGTGTCTTTTCCTTGAACGCGTCTATTCGCGCTTCCAGATAGTGGACCAGATTGTCCAGATCACCCTCCTGATACTGATCCGTTTTATTGGCAATAATGATATCGGCCACATCAAGTTGCTCGTTGAAGGTGTGGTGAGAGGTATAGCGGGCGTCGCGTATTTTGCGGGCATCCACCAGGGTCAGAGTTGCCCGTAGATCCAGCACATCGCGATAGTGCTCCGATTGCAGAATCGCGAGCACCTCTGAAGGGTGTCCCAGCCCCGTCGGCTCAATCAGCAGCCGATCAGGCTTGGCCTCTTTCAGCAGGGAATTCAGGGCAATGTGCATCGGTACACCAGCGGCGCAGCACATGCATCCGCCCGGTACCTCTTTAATGGCAATCATATCCCCCTGTCCGGCATCGCCTTGCAGTAAACTGCCGTCAATCCCCACCTCACCAAACTCATTGACCAGAACCGCCCAGCGTTCGTTATCAGGTTTTTGCGCCAACAGATGTTGAATGGCTGTGCTCTTTCCGACGCCCAAAAAACCGGTGATGACATTGCAGGGAATATGTTTCAAAAGAGAATTCGACGCAGACATTCGTTTGACTATCCTTCAGGTGTTCAGATCAGGGTATGTCCGTACAAGCAGTGGCTTATGATACACCGCCCCAAAAGACACGTTATAACATAACACTTTTCTTCTGTGTACGGATTTTCAAATCGCGACGCTGAAAAGGACGGAAAATTGCTAGGGGATTACACCATCAAAGCAGAGCCCGGCACCTGCTCACCAAAGAAAGGATGGGCGGCAAAAGACAAAGCATTTGAAGAAGAGAAGACCATTGGTAATAAAAAAGGCAGACATGCTTCGCATACCTGCCTTTTACCCGAATGGAAGTTTAAGCGTGATAAGGACTATGGCTGACCTGCTGCGGTCGCTTCACCATGAGTCACTGTGTATTCGCCAATACTCAGCAAGCCATCGCGATCAAAATCCGACTGGGAGAATGACTGCTGTAAGTCGCTGGATGCGGACGCTTCAGCCACGCTCAGCATGCCATCCTTGTTTGCATCGAGATTCCTGAAGGTTTCATCGGATGCCATCATCTGCCATTCCGCATCAGTGACCTGGCTATGCAGCTGCTGCTCCAGATCGTTGAGCGCGATCAGGTGTTTGGTTAAATGGGACAGCGCCAGGGGATGCCCCTTGTCGGCTGCGGCTCGATACCAGCTCATTGAGTATTCCCGAATGGTATGTGCACTCGCACCCAGGACCATGGGATCACTCTCACCGTTCACCAACAGTGATGCGAAACACTGGGCGGTATCGAAAGCCTGAATCTGGCTAACGGTGTCCACGTTGTAGCCATTCTCGAAACAGGCATCGAATGGAGAGCTGTAAATGTCTGTGGGAGCTTCCTGGGCCATGGCATGGCTGAACCAGCCACCCAATACGAATAGAGAGAAAAAAGAAACTTTGAAAGACTGTGCAATTACCTTCATGTTCATACCCGCCTCCAGAAAGTGTGCGTGAGAATCGTAGGTAAGTGCTTTGAGTATAGGACAGCATGAGGGGCCGACAGGCCTGAAATCAAAACTATTGTGAACAGATGCTGGACGAGAACCTGTCCCTTTCCACGTGATCTTTTATCACTACCTGGTCATGCGACCATAAATTTGCCCCATGTATAGAATAGGTTTCGATTGAAGGTATGCAGCGTGGAAGGATCTGATGGCTTCTGCTGTTGAGGCAAAGCGGACTTCGATTTGCCTCTTTTGCTTCATTGGCTGTTGGTGAATAGAGGACTTAATTGGAGCCCCTCCACCGCGTCATTGCCGCGCAGGCGGCAATGACGCGGTGGAGGGGCTCCAATTGTGTCAGGATTTCAATCAACACAGTCTAAAGTGCTGCGCTAAAAAGGAAAGCTTATAACGTCCGCTTCTCTCACAATTCAGATGTGATTTTCCGCCAGACTAAGTCTGCTTTGGAAACGTTCGCAACTTCATCCTTGAGCCAACAAGGTCAAAAGTGTTTACCTTTCCAAATCCCGATTGCCTATCGATTAAAGATTACTTCCGGTCACAGGAGTGGTGAATGCCGTCGGTCTCCGGAATGTCTCCCAGCGCGAAGGGGTTCACCCCCTCAATGCAGGCCACATTGACCGCATACTGGTTGGGATTCGAGCGCCTTTTGTGATGGGTATAAATACCGCACACAGAACAAAAATAATGCTCAGCCGTTTTCGTATTGAGCTGGTACAGAGTCAGGTATTCTCTACCCTGAACGATTTTGAAAGCAGACAACGGAACGGAAGTCACAACCGCACCTCGACGGGCGCACATGGAACAGTTGCAGCGGCTCAGATCCTCAAAGCCCTTCGGCAATTCAACATCGAACTGAACACGAGCACAATGACAGCTGCCGCGTTTCACCCCCTTCACGCCCCCCTGATTAATATCCATATCCTTACTCTCTGCTGGTGATCGAATGATGCCCGGTCCATTGACCCTGAGAACCGGCCGTCCATGATAGCGTTAATATTGCCGGGCATGCACAATGCAATATCTGCTGAAAAATCGACTGGAAATGACGAAGGGGTGTCGGGTGTCTAGCTTCAAGCTTCTGGCTTCTGGCTTCTGACGTCCGACACTAAAAATCAATCATCCGAATACTTCTCGGCAATGGCTAGGAAGAGTTGGTCGTTGTCGAGGAAGACCTGCAACATGACCGGATCAAAATGCTTGCCCTGACCCTCTTTCATAATATCCAGAGCCTGCTGATGGGACATGGGGTCTTTGTAGCAGCGTTTGGAAATCAGGGCATCATAGACATCAGCAATGGCCATTAGCCTTGCGGAAATGGGAATCGCGTCGCCGGACAAACCCTGCGGGTAGCCGGAACCGTCCCATTTTTCGTGGTGGCCATAGGCAATCTGTTCCGCGTACTTGAGAAAGCGGGCACCACGGCCCTGAACGGACTCGCTCGCTTTTCTCAGAGCATCCCCACCCAAAGTCGGGTGCGTGCGCATGATTTCCCATTCCTCATCATTGAGCTTGCCCGGTTTGAGCAGCACCCGGTCAGGAATGCCGACTTTGCCGACATCGTGCAGAGGCGCGGTTTTGAAAATGGCTTCGATATTGTCGTCGTTATCCAGCTCGTCCGAATATTCGGGGAAAGTGCGAATCATCTCAGCCAGGGTTTTAACGTAATACTGGGTACGAATGATATGGCTGCCGGTTTCGTTATCCCGGGTTTCCGCCAGCGAGGTCAGCGCGTTAATGATGACGTCCTGAGTGTGGCTGATTTCCTCGGTACGCTCGCGAACCTTTTCTTCCAGAATGCGGTTCTGGGCTTCCAGTTCCATCTTGGCCTGACGCAGGGTCAACTGGGTCTGGATTCGTGCCCGTACAATCGGTGCCGAAATCGGTTTGGTAATGTAGTCCACCGCCCCGCTCTGCAAACCCATGGCCTCGTCACCTTCCTCGTTGCGGGCGGTCACAAAAATCACTGGAATCTTACCCCAGGGCAATTGCTGATTAATGCTCTCCAGCACATCCATGCCAGTCATACCGGGCATGTTTACGTCCAGCAGAATCAGATCGATCTCATCGTGGTGGGCCGTTACCTGCTCCAGCGCCTGTTGGCCGCTGGTGGCAATCAACAGGTCATAATCGTCCTTCAAGACCTCAACCAGAATCTTGATATTGGTTGGTTCGTCATCCACTAACAGGATTGATGGCTGTTGCATGGGGCTGCCCTTCAAAAATGCCGTGATAAACAGAATGTGCAAACACTACTATAGCCAAGCGACAGCCAGTCGCCATCGTAACTTTGTAACGAAAGCGCGCATGTTGTAAACGCTGTTGCAGAACAGTGATCGAGCCTGCAAACCTGTATTCACTCTCTATACTCAAGAGTAGCTGACACGCTTTTCTTCCCAACCCGATGGTGAATTGACCCCATGACACATGCGTCCGGAATGGCCCTTCATTTTCTGCTTTGTCTCGCCGTAGCAATCTTTTCCAGTGTTTATGCTCCCGCCACCAATGCGGCTGAACCCGCGCTTATTACCGCGGAGGAGCAACCTTTGGCGCTGGGTCCCCATATGGATTTTATAGAAGACGAGAGCGCGGAACTGGACTTCGACACTGTGCGTAAGCTGCCCCATGCAGGGCAAAGTGAAGGCGGCGCATCCGATGGCAGCGTCTGGCAATCGGTGGAAGGCGAAAACATTATTGGCGGCTTTACCGATTCTGCCTACTGGGTACGATTCACAGTCAGAAACACCACTGCCGAGGCCAGACACTGGAAGCTGGAAATCAACTATCCCCTGCTCGATCATATTGAATTCTATACACCCACTGACAATGGCGAGTACTCCAGGACCCTGGCTGGCGACAAGCTTCCCTTTGCCGAACGCCCCATCAACTACCGCAATATCGTCTTTCCGCTGAATATTTCGGGCAAAGCCGAGCAGACCTATTACCTGCGCGTGAAAACCGATAGCTCCATGTTCATTGATCTGTTGATGTGGCCGGGAAACAGCTTCGCCGAGGATATAGAAGGCAAATTGCTGCTCTACGGTATTCTCTATGGCATCGTGCTTCTGGGAAGCATCTACTGTCTGGTGAACTGGGCATTTCAGGGCAAGCGCATGTACCTGCACATCGCTCTGGGAATCCTGGGGTCCGTCGGCTATCTGTTGGGTATCAACGGTTTTGGTTTCCAATACCTCTGGCCCAACAGCCTCTATATTCAAGAGGTAGCCGTCCCCTTCTTTATGGCCGCCTGTTTCGGCTTTGCACTGCTATACAGCCGCGAGTTTCTCGAACTCCCGGTGATTTCACCTCTTTCAGACAAGATCATCGTCAATTTTGCCCGTCTATGTCTGGTATTGAGCGTGGCATCACTGATCGTCAGCTACGCGGTCGTGATTCGCATTAGCACCGTCACCGCTATTCTTACAGCCTTTGCTGCGCTATGGGCGGGAATCATCAGCTATGTGCGGGGCAACCGCTTTGCCCGTTTCTACATGGTGGGCTGGAGTGCCGTAATAATCGGCGCCACCACCTTCGCCTTGAAATCACTGGGGCTAGTACCGGCCAACGTATTTACGGTATGGAGCCAGGAATTCGGTTTTGCTTTCGTCGCCATCTTTCTGACCATTGCCTTGTCCGATCACTTCTTTCAGGCGCAACGAGAACATTCGGAACAACAGGCCAAATCCATCAAGGCCATCAAGACGGCGGAGAAGAAGTATCGCTCCCTGTTTGAAAATGCCATTGAGGGCATCTTCCAGATGGATATTGATGGTCGCCTTATCAACGTCAATAAAGCCTTTGCCAGCATTCTTGGCTTTAACGATGTGGCTCGATTGCTTGAAGAGAAACACGTCCCCTTTTCCCTGAACTGTCTGGCCGAGGCAGATCGCTTGCGCTTCGTCGCCTTGCTGGAACAAGAGCAACCGAAAACCACCTTCCAGACCAGCATCAACCTGTACAATGGCGAACAACGCTGGATCTCCATTTCAATCCAGAAGATCAAAACCCTGGGTGAAGCAGTCTCGCATTATGAAGGGGCCATGGCCGACATCACCGAAACCAAAAAACGCGAACAGGCCGAAAAGCAGCAGCGCATGGCTGAAGCCTCCACCGAAGCCAAGAGTCTTTTCCTGGCCAACATGAGTCACGAAATCCGCACGCCCATGAATGCCATTATCGGGTTCACGGATCTGGCCCTGGGCCGCAACACCGATTCGCAGTTGGCCGAATATCTGCAAAAAACACGCATGGCCTCCACCAACCTGTTGGGCATCATCAACGACATTCTCGACTTCTCCAAGATCGAGGCCGGCAAGCTGGAGATCGAACACACGCCTTTCAGCCTGAAGGAGGTCTTCAACAATCTGTCCAACATCGTCTCGGCGAATGTGGAATCCAAGAACCTGACGCTCAACCTGAACATCGACGAAGATATCCCTGACAAGCTGGTGGGTGATCCCCTGCGCATCGGTCAGGTGCTGCTCAATCTGACCAATAACGCCATCAAGTTTACAGCCGAAGGCGAAGTCACCGTCGAGCTGGAACTGGTGTCCCTGAATAAACCGGAAATGAGTATCGAACTGATTGGCCGGGTGCAGGACACGGGCATCGGTATTGCGGAAGAGAAGCTGAAAAACCTGTTCTCGTCGTTCACGCAGGCCGACGAAAGCACTACCCGTCGCTTTGGTGGCACGGGGTTGGGCCTGAGTATTTCCAAGCAATTGATCGAAATGATGGGCGGCGAGTTGTGGGTGGAAAGCACCGTAGGCGAAGGCAGCACCTTCCACTTCAGGTTCGCCTGTAAATTGCAGGACCGACGTCAGCGACGCAATCCGCATTTCACCTCCCAGGGTGAGCCCTTGAATGTACTGGTGGTCGATGATCAGCAGGAGTCACGAACCCTGATTGAACAGGCCCTGTTATCACTGGCTCACAACGTCACCTGCGTTAGCAACAGTGGCGAGGCCATTGTCGAACTGAAAGCCAGACAGGAGACAGGAACGCCTTATGACGTACTGATCGCCGACTGGCTGATGCCGGATATCGATGGCATTGCCTGTTGCCAGATCATCAAGGAAGACCCGGACATTCATACCCCGCGCACCATTCTGATTACCGGTTACGACCAGGACGAAGCCCGGGAAAAAGCGGAACAGGTGGGAATTGACGCCTACATGCTGAAGCCGGTACGGGTCGATGATCTGGCCAATGTCCTGCGGCGGGTGTTCCATGATAGACGTGCCCCTGACAGCGCACCGAAACGCATGCCGGAGCCGGCCCATTTTCAAGGCATGCAGGTCCTGCTGGTAGAAGACGTCAGTATGAACCAGGAACTGGCCATCGAAATCCTGTCCAAAAAAGGCATTGAGATTCGCGTCGCCAACAACGGCAAGGAAGGTGTCGAAGCGGTGAAAAACGGAGAGTTTGATGTGGTACTGATGGACATGCAAATGCCGGTCATGGATGGTTGCGAGGCCACCATGATCATCCGCGAAACAGAGCATAAGCTGCCCATTATCGCCATGACCGCCAACGCCATGGCAGGCGACAAGCATAAATGCCTCGCGGCCGGAATGAATGACTATATCACCAAGCCCATCAATCCGGATGAGCTGTTCATGACCATCGGCAAATGGACCGGCGCATTCGGTAACATGGCCGACGCATCAGAAGAAAGCGGGCCGGAAGCCGACAGTGCACAAGTCCCGGAACAGGACTCAAATACCGAAACAACACAAACCGCAGCGGATAGCGACCAGACTGGGGCATCAGATGATTCTGCCCCGGAATCTCCCAACGAAGCGTCTTCAGACGAAACAGGTGAAGACGCATTGGAAACCGCCGGTGAGGCTTCTTTAGAAAACAACGGTGAGGCCTCTAGTCCCCTCGAAGAGCCAGAAGGTATTGAGGCGAGCAATGGCGCCGAAGATAACCGTGAAGACGAAGACAAAGCGGAAGCGCTGCAACCGCCCTCCAACATGCAGGACTATTACGATCAACTCAATCAGACCTTGCAGGAATCGGAGACAGAGGAGGAACAGGAAGATGAACAGCATAGCGCTGAGGCTGACATCCCTCAGCAAAAGTTTCCGGGCGTGGACATCAGTGAGGGGCTGGAACGTTGCCAGGGGAATCTGCAACTGTATCTGCGCTTCCTGTCGGATTTCAGCAAAAACTATGGCGATAGTGCCGCAACGATGAAGCAGTTGGCAGTCGTCTCCGAGTTCAAAGAACTTGCCGATCTGGCACACCGAATCAAAGGCGTCGCTGCCAACCTTGGCGCCCGCCCTGTTGCGGCCATCACGGGTGAGCTACAGATGGTGAATGACCGCAAAACCGAAGATCTGGATAACAAGCTTGATCGTTACGAGGAAGCTCTGCGAACCTTTTTGGAAAGCATCGACCAGATCCTCAGGGAACAGGCTTCGACAGACGACACTCCCGCGGTAACCGAAGCCCAACAGGCGGACGACACCCTCGAACGTGAGGCCTGTATGGCCGGGCTCGAAGAACTGGCACCCTTGATCAAGCGTCAGAAACTCGATGCCCACAGCGTAGCGGAAGCCTTGCTCACTCAGTGGCCCGATGATGCGGACAAGGCCAACCTGCAAAAGCTCGTTGTCGCCCTGGACAACTATGACTTTCAGCAGGCCGAAACGCTGCTTGGAGACATTCGTCAGAGTCTGTAGCGGTGTCAGTCGTTTCGAATACGGCAGGCTGACTGAGCATGGCCATGGCAATTGCCTGTTTGTCCTTGCTCAGCTGCGCAACAATTTACTGATACCCAACAATGGATTGGAAATCTTGTAGTAATTCGTCGGCAGCAATTTATACAGCCAGTCAATCAGCTTGGCGTCCGGGCCAATCAGCACACGAAATTGCTTTCTGTTCATACCGCGCTCGATGACTTTGGCTGCACGTTCTGGCGTGGTTCTCGCCAGAGTATCAAAATGCTTGGCGAAGGCGTCATCCTTACCCAGGTCTGTCTCTGCTGACTTGGCGATATTGGTGCGAATGCCGCCAGGCATCACACAGATCACATCAACATTCTTTTGCTGACAGATCAGGTCCTGTCGCAGGGCTTCGCTGAAGCCCCTGACTGCAAACTTGGAGGCATGATAGGGCGTCATTTTGGGCATCGTAATCAAGCCGAATACAGACGCCACATTGACGATAAGCCCCCGCTCCGACCTTTCCAGCAAAGGCAGCATGGTGCGGCAACCATGGACCACCCCATGCAGGTTAACCTCCATGACCTTGTTGAAAAGCGCCCCCGAAGTTTCATCAAAGTAACCGAATGAGGACATACCGGCATTGTTGATCAGTACATCAAGGTATCCGTAATTCGCGGCAATCTCGTTGGTAAGTTGCTGCCAACTTTGTTCTGAACTGACATCTGCCACCCGCGCAAGCGACACGGCATGTCGAAGCTCGCTAACGGTAGCATTCAGATTGGCTTTGTTGATGTCGGTCAGCACAAGACGCGCATTTTGTGAGGCAAACCGTCTCGCCAGGGCTTGACCAATCCCTGAGCCGGCACCGGTAATCAGGATGAGTTTATCTTCCCAGGAAGTATTCATAATCTCAGCGCTCCAGTTTCATGATTGCTATACCGGCGCGCGTTCATGCTGCCGACCGCGAATTGTTCGAGACGACCTTTTCGACTTCCTGCAATCGGGGCTGATGAAATTCAGCAAGCGGGCCGTTATCGTCAAAACGCAGGACCCCATCCACCAGCTTGCTGTGTTTGATGGCAAATACATCCTTGATATACAGGTCCTTGTTGCACCAGGGGAAACCCTCACCCTGCTTGGGAAGCATGTCCTTCTTACGCAGGATATAGCCGGATTGCAGACCCAACAGATCACTTTGCCGTGCATTGGGATCTCGATAGGGATACACGCTCTGATGGCCGTTTTTCTCCATGTAGTCCAGCAGTCGGCAGACATAATCGAAGGTTAATTCTGCCTTAAGTGTCCAGGATGAATTGGTGTACCCAAAGACCCAGACAAAATTCGGCAGCTGACTGAACATCATGCCTTTGTAGTTGGTCAGTTTGCCGGATTCGACTGAATGCCCGTCCACAGAGAGATCGATGTTGCCCCATAACTGAAGATCCAAACCGGTTGCAGGAACAATAATGTCCGCCTCAATCTCGTCGCCATTGGTCATGCGCAAACCGCTCGGAGTAAAACGTTCGATATGTCCGGTCACAATCTCCGCTTTGCCGGAGCGGACTGCATTGAACAAATCCGCGTCTGGCACCAGTGCCATGCGCTGGTCCCAGGGCTTGTAATGTGGCTTGAAATGCACATCGACATCGGCGGCTCCGGCCAGTGCTTTGGAGTTCATATTGCGCACCAGTTTGCGCACAAAATCGGGAAATTTCTTCGACAGAACAAATACCATTTGCTGCAAGGCCGTGTACTTCAAACGCATAACCCGGTTGGTCAATCCTGCGGGAAGTAAACGGGACAACACCCGAAACAGCCCGTCTGAGGCGGGTCTGGAATACACATAACTGGGAGAACGCTGCACCATGGTCACCTGCGCCGCCTTCTTTGCCATCGACGGCACGACGGTCACCGCGGTGGCACCACTGCCAATCACCACCACTTTTTTGCCACTGTAATCCAGGTCTTCGGGCCAGTGCTGGGGATGCGCGATGATACCTTCATAATCATCATAGCCAGCGAACTCCGGCAGATAGCCCTTCTCGTAGTTGTAATAGCCGGTGCAGCAGGTAAAGAACCTGGCCGCCACATGATATTCCGAACCATCGGCGCGACCGATACTGACAAGCCAGCGATTTTGCGATGAATCCCAGTTGGCGCTCAGTACTTTCTGCTCAAATCGAATGTAGTGATTCAGGCCTTCATCGGTCACCAGTTCGTGCAGATAGTTTTGAATACGTTCTGCAGAGCCAATGTATTCCCGGTCGGTCCAGGGTTTGAATGAATAGGCAAAGGTATACATGTCGGAATCGGAACGAATTCCCGGATACTTGAACAGATCCCAGGTACCGCCAATATTTTTGCGGCCTTCTATAATGGCAAAGGAGTTATGGGGACGCTTCTTTTTCAGGTTGTATGCCATCCCTAATCCCGAGATTCCGGCGCCGACAATCAGAACATCCATCTGTTCATAGTGCTTTTGTGTAGTTGCGTGTTTGCTCATGATCTGTCACCAACATGTCTGCTTGAGTGGAAGCATCACTTTAGGGATCAGGGCTCACGCAAACCATGATGAAAGCTGTCAATAATTGATACTTTCAGACACAATGACTGTTTCAGTTAACATTTTCGGCACCAAAGGGACGACATGCCATATGGTGACCAGCAAGCGCGTTGATAAAAAACACACCATTCTGGGTTTGCTGCCCCTCTTCAAGGCCGTTGAGGAACAGGGAAACAATCCTGAGCATTTACTGGCGCATTCCGGAATATCACTGGACTCGATGACCGGCTCCGCCCTGATCGATCAATCTCAGGAACTTCACATCGTATCGGAGGCCATTGATCTGCTGCAGGACCCGTTACTGGGCATCAAGGTGGGGAGTCAGGTTACGTTCGCCTCCTACGGCACCTTTGCCATGCTGCTGATGACCGCCGCCAATTTTTACCGGGCGGTGGAGACAGCAGTCCAGTTTCAACCCTTGTCTCTGCTGTTTTCCCACATGACGCTACACACCGAAAAAGGTGATCTGGAAATGCGTTATACCCTGCCGGATGCGCCAACGAAACTGCGAACCTTCATCGCCGATCGGGACCTGATGGGAACCTACCTGTTTATCAGGGAAATGGTGGATAATGCGGGCCAAGTGCTGGAAGGCGCTGGAACGGCACGACCACGCCCGTCCGACGAAGAACTCAGAATTTACCGTCAATATATTGATTTCGATGTTGCCTTTGATCAGCCCTACAACTGGATCAGGTTGCCGGCCACAGCAATTCGTCAACCACTGAAACATTCCAATGAACTGGCTCACAAGCTGTATCGAGCCCAAGCCTATGAACTCATGCGGAAGTTTTATCCGGATACCGACGATATGGTCACGCGCATACAACAGATCTTTGCCGGTTTCGATAGCCACTTCCCCTCTGCCAAAGAGCTGGCAACGATGCTGGGTATCAGTGAACGCACCATTCAACGGCACCTGGTCGAATCCGGCACCAGCTATCGTGCCTTGCTCGACGAACACAAACGAAAACGCGCGTTGGATATGCTCTCGCGTAAAGACATCCCGGTCAGCGAATTGGCGGAGGCCTTGGGTTACGCGGAATCAGCCAGTTTTCTGCGTGCCTTCAAACGCTGGACTGGCACAACCCCGAGACGCTATATCCAGAATATTGATTCATCCCGGCACCAATAGAGCTGAAGCCTCCGGAAAGCCAAATGACTCACGCCCGACTAATCGAGCGTATCAAGGGTGTTTTTTACCACCCGGTCGACGGTGGCATAACTGAGACGCGAGGGCAGCAGTTTGGTCATCCAGTAAGTCAGCTTGGCCTTGAAACCAGGAATGATCAGGAAACTCCCGCCCTGCATGCCTTTCATCATGCCATCGACGGCTTCGTCCAGTGACAGGGCGCCAGCCAGGAGTTTGAGTTTCAGGGTCACCGGGTGAATGGTTTTGTGTTCCTCATGCACCATGGGCGTATCCACTTCCGGCGGGCAGATCACCTGTACACGGATACCCTGGGGTTTCAGTTCCATGCGCAGAGTCTGAGCCAGACCAATCACTCCGAACTTGGACGCACAGTAGGACGCATAGCCATAGTTACCGACGAGCCCCGCCATGGAAGCAATCATTACCAGTCGGGGTTCCTGAAGACTGTTCCGGGTCCGGGATTGCAAATATGGCAATACCGCACGCACCAGATTGTAGGTGCCAAGCAGATTGACATTCACCACGGTTTCAAACTGGCCTTCGGGAATGTCTGTGAAGGGACCCGTCAAATTAATACCGGCACAATGCAGGACCAGATCCGGATCTCCGATTAGACGGTTCGCCTCCCCCACCCGCTCTATCAAGGCCTCCCGATCACACACGTCTGCTTCAACAATCGACAACTGGATACCATACTGCTGACCCAGGGCCTCTAATTCCTCCCTGACAGATTTACTAAAGCGCAGATCCAGTAACGCCAGGTTTGTGCCTTGTCTGGCATAACGTCGGGCCACTTCCAGGCCAAGACCACTGCCTGCTCCGGTGATATAAGCCGTTTTGACGAGCGGATTATTGACCATGATCGACTCCCGCCTGCGTGGCTTTATCGACAGTCGGCACGTTCGTCATCGCCGGCATGGCATCGGGATCAATACACAGAACCTTAGGCAACCCGCCTTCAATGGCATGGGCGGGCAAATTGGCATTGCTGGAACACACCCGGCCATCCGGCAGGAACACCATGTCCCGCAGGTAGGTTACCCGCGTTGGACTGGGGTAACTGATAAAGCGCTCTTCATCAGGCAGAAAACGGAAAATTCGGTCCGACAGGTTGGAAGTAATCCACACCTCCTGAGTCTCGGGATGTATGCCCAGGGCATAGGGTACTTCGTATTCATCGGGCGATAGCGTCGGCAGAGCGTAGAGTTTGAATTCGCGGCTGTCGGGATCAAACTTCATCAGAGCACTTTCATCGAAGGACGGAATCCACAGTGTGCCCTTGGCATCAAAGCGTAAACGTCGTGGTCCTTTCAGGGGCGTTTCGATCTCTTCTACCTCAAGGGTTTCAGGATCCACACGACCGATGCGCCCTGCATAAAGCTTGCTGTACCAGATACTGCCATCGATCGGATGAATGTCGATACCGTAGGGAACATTGAGAATACTGTGACCTTCGCCACTGGTTTTGTGGTGGGACAAAGTCAGGTGTAAATCCTCCTTCGGGAACCACGAAGCGATCTCCAGAATCGAGGGAAAGAAGGCGTCACTCATCCAGCGCCAGAAACCATTGGAGGGCGTATCGATCAACGTAAACTGCTCAGTCTCGGGATCAAAGCGGCCCACCTGATTAGTCAGTGCCAGCGTAAACCACAGGATACCCTTGCTGTCCCAGCGCAGGGTGTGAGGATAGATCGCATCTCCGCCGATGGGGTAGATCCGGAATTCGCGGGTGTCCGGATCGAAAGACATGATCTCGGCAGCCAGGGAGTTGGTCGTCCACATCTTGCCATCCGGCCCTTCCTGAATACTATGGGGCCCGTGCCTGGCGTTGAAGGTGCCCAGCGGTGCTATACCTCCGGCAAACATGCCTCCAAGGGGCAAGTCACTGGGGGGAAATGGAATGGTTTCCCGATTGCCACTGTCCGGGTCGACAATAAACATCAGGTCATTGCCCATATCCACGCCATAGAGTTTGCCATCGCGTCCTGCCTCGACATCGTGGATATAGGAAGCGGCATTGCCGATTTGCCATTCCTGATAGCGGGCCTGGGACAGTTCCGGCGACACATCATAGCTCTGCAATACGCTGATGGATTTGCCGTCAAAAGCTGCCGTCAATGTCTGTCGGAATGCGGCTTCATTGTCGGCCGTGATCAGCACACCATAGCTCTGCATGCGATCCATGACCGCCTGCCATTCGTCTTCGCTGCGGGGCCGACGGGTGAGTTCATTCCCAATCTGGTGACAGAAATGGCACTGGCTGCGAAAGGCGGCTTCGTCATCGTGATCAGCAAATTCCAGTTGTGCAGCATGGGCGCTGGCGGTGAGCGCTTTCGACAAGGCATCAGGATCTTCCTGGGCCTGCACTGTCAGGGAAAGGCGCCGGCTTTCGTCCGCCTTGAGAGTAAGGTTCCGGGTGTGATCGGCAAAACGCGGAGCCCGGGCACGCAACACCACATCGCCCTGCATGTCGGTTGTTAGGCGATAGTGACCGAAAGCATCGGTATAAACCGATACACTCTGTTGTCGTTCCGGGTGAAACAGGGTAACGATGGCGCCGGCAATGGCTTCACCCTTTTCGGTCTGTAACTGCCCCTCAATCAGCGCCGCCGCGACCGGCTGACACAAGGCCAGGAATAACACCAAACTAGATAGAAAGCCTTGATAATGATGTCCGTGTTGATGGTTCGCCATAGTAAGCTCCCGTTTATTATTGATGGCACACAGTCTATACCGCTCGACTTACTATTTTTGACTATTTACGACAGGACTAAACCTTTTCTGCCAGATACTGACTGAGGTTGAAGCCATACATTCGCCTCTTAAACAAATGATGTCTTCGCGGGTGATTCATTATGATGACTGCGAACGATTCTGCTACCCCATCTTGTTTGGTAAGATTCGACCTTATTTTCATAAGGTTGGCGTGGCCCAGACTAGTGGCTTGTGTTCGTCAGATACTTTTGTGGTTTAAATAATGATCAAAATCCACGCCACAAAAAAGCTTCTAGCCAAGCTGCCTATCGATGAGCAAGGCTTCTTGCCGCCAGATAAAAATGCCCCACCATTATCTGGCAAAAAAGACGATGCTAGTGAAAGCGCATTGAGTGGCTGGCACGCTAACCTCATCACGCTACAGCGTCGAAACTGCATCTTGTTAGTTCACGATACCACACGCTTTCCCTTATTCATTCCTTGCCTAACCAAGCCTGGCTTCGCAAGCCTGGACTGGCACTTTCAAGATGCCTTTATGAATACACTGCTCAAGACCGGTGCCGATCATGCAATGATGGAAAGCGTGGAGCCCTTGTTACAGGCTTTGTGTTTGGATACTGAATGCAATCGTTCTGTGCAAGGCACAATGAACCAAATGAAAGGCGATATCGAACATAGGCTGTGGTTTGATAATGTGAAGCTTGAGGATCTATCGCCTTACCGTGTGGCGGCTTGGCTGGCAGATCGCCCCTGTACGATCAAAGGGCAGAAAGATTGTGTTTGGCCAATTCAGGCGATGGCTGAGTTATTGGGGGGCACGATAGAACCTATGCGGAGTATTAAGCATAAAAAAGCGGTTGAGAGTGTCGCTTGCGCAGAGATAATCGAACTAGATCGATTTAGGAAGTGATGGCCCTGAATGGGTAGCAGTTTGAGCAAAACTTGATTTATGTAGCAAAAAAGACTACATATGAAGCATTAAAAGCTTCAATAATAATATTATGTCGTCACCACTTGCTGAAATACTGTTTAAGGAATACCGCCGTCGGGTGCTGGGTTTGCTGCTACTACAACCTGACAGCGCCTACCATGTACGGGAGATTGCTCGTTTGACGGGCACCCTTGCGGGCACTTTACATAAAGAGCTGAGTAAGCTTGCTGAAGCAGGTTTATTGGTGAAAGAGCCTCAGGGTAAGCAGGTCTATTATCGGGCGAATACAGACTGCCCGATTTTTGAGGAGCTTGCGAGCATACTTCGCAAAACCTCTGGGGTGGCTGATGTATTAGCGGAGTTGTTGCGGCCATTGGCAGAAGGAATTGATGCCGCTTTTGTATTCGGTTCAGTTGCAAGCGGTAAATCGACAGCAGAAAGTGATATTGACGTGTTGGTGATTGGCGAAACCAAATTCGCTGATGTGGTAAAAGCACTTTACCCCGCACAAGAAACCTTAGGGCGAGAGATTAACCCAAAGGTATACAGCCAAGCTGAGTGGCAACAAGCTAAACAAGAGCAAAACAGCTTCATCAAGGATGTGATGGAGAAACCCAAACTATTTGTAATAGGAACCAAGGATGACATTGGATAATTTAATCGGTAAGAGCCTAGAGGCCATTGCCCCAGATGCAGCGGCGATAAAACGTTTGCTGGAAGCCGCGCAGCGCAACATTGCCGACGCAAAGATTGTTGGGCTGAGTAACGAAAACAAGTTTGATATGGCTTACAAAGCAGTGATGCAGTTGGCCAATGTGGCATTGCAAGCCAGCGGTTATCGGACACTGACGAGTAAGCCTGGCCATCACCAAACAATGATTCAGTCGTTACCGAAAACGGTTGGTATCGATATTGACCAAATGATTATATTGGATAGCCTCAGAAAGCAGCGAAATGTGGCTGACTACTCTGGTGATTTAGTAACAGATAGCGCAATGGAAGAATGCCTTAGCCAAGCTGAGAGTTTGTATGAAACAGTTTCGGCTTGGCTAGAAGCATCACACCCCGATTTAAGCTAAGTAGTTTGCGGGTCGTGATGAGCATGGTGATATTGTGCGATAGTATTTAAAAGACCTAAATGAATCCCAAAGTATTTTGTCCGTTTTGCCTTCAACAGCAGAATTCATCCAATCCATCCAGGCGTAAAATTTCCAATAAAAATCCGCTCTAATATAGCCACGTTCTGGTATCAATATTCGGCCAAGTTAAGATAATTGCCCTACTGACATCCCCATGTATTGGCAGAGTTAGTAACCTCTGTCACGATCCACCTGATTCAGGGGCGGTTTACCAGCATTCAAACGCCGATAGTTTTCCACGACCTGAGCAGCCACGGCTGCTGGATTGGTCAGGCTGGAACAGTGGGGCGTCACGGTAATTCTGGGATGCGTCCAGAATGGGTGGGTTTTCGGCAAGGGTTCCGTCTTGAAAACGTCCAGCGTTGCATGTCCTAGTCTGGCCGTATCCAACGCGCCCAACAGATCTGATTCATTCAGTTGGGCACCACGACCCACATGAACCAGATGGGCATGATCGGGTAAAACGGCAAAAAGGTTCTTGTCGAGAATGTCCTCGGTGTCGGGTGTCAGGGGCAAAAGGCAGATAAGGACATCAAGCTTCTCAAGAAATACCTTCAGGTCCTGGGCGATAAAGCTCTTTACCCCCGCTACGTGCTTTGGACTTTGGGCCCAGCCTTTCACGGTAAAGCCCATCTTCGCGAATTGTTCGGCCACATGTGCACCAATCTGCCCCAGCCCCATGACACCAATCCGAGTCTGCGAAAAGCCTGGGGCTTCCGATGGATTCCATTGGCGTTCCCGCTGTGAACGCTTCAGCGCGTCCAGCCAGTCCGAATGCTGCATCACGACTCGACTGCAATACTCAAACATGGACTGGGCCAGAGATGTATCGACCACACGGAGCAGGGGAAGCTCCGGGGAAATGGTCTCATCCTCAAGCAGCTCATCCACTCCCGCGCCCATGGAAATAACGCCCTTTAAATTCGGAAAATTCAGCATCACGCTTTTGGGCGGTTTCCAGCACAGCGCCGCTGTCACAGCCTCCGCTCGGGTAAGGTCGGGCCAAACCTGAATATCCAGATCTGCCTCCCTCCCCCTAATCGATTCTAGCCAGGGCTGCGCATCTTTATCAGGACATATAACGACCAGACTCACAGCCACTCTCCCCTAAAGCAATATGAATGACAGCTCATCAGATTTCGAATGAGCGACTGTTTGTCGACTTCTGTCATAAAAATCTATCCCCTTGTCAGAAAGCATTATTAAGCGAAAGCAGGCAGCACGCATATACTTAAATCGATCATGAAATGATCAGCATAACAAGAACAGAGCGCAGTACGAACCGGAGGCCATATAATGAATCCTAATCACATCACTGTACGCGAGGCAGCTGAAGAAGCTGCGGATGAGCATATCACCGCCAACGAACTGGATATTCTGGTCTCCAAGACTCGCCAGATAAACCGCAAGCGAGAGCGGGATATCGAACGCATGAAAAACATTCTCCTGAAAATCGAAGAGCGCGTTCAGGATTAAATGCGCCGAGCCGGTTACCTCCAGCATCAGCAAGACGATCATCCCCAACACGCCACGACATCCCCTTGTGTGCGCATGTGCTGCCTGGACGACCGTGATATTTGTCTGGGCTGCTTTCGCAGCCTTGATGAAATTCGTGAATGGCATCAGGCCACAGATGGCAGGCGCCGTTTGATTGTCGAGCAAGCCCAGCGACGCCGCCAGCTGCGAGACTCGAATTGCTTCGATAACCTCTGGCAACTGAATTCAAAGCCGTTAGAATAAGCGTCCCTGTCAACATCAATGCGATCCTGTTTTGAAGCATTCACAATCCTTCCGCCGGTTTTCCAGTAGCGAACAGACACTGCTTGAAGAAATTATGTATCTACGCCGCGATGTACGCGGTAATCGCTTTATCAATCAAACATTACCGGACGATATTCTCGACCGCATTTTACGGGCTGGCATGATGGCGCCCTCGGTCGGATTCTCCCAGCCCTGGCGATTCGTTCGTATTCGTAACACGACCATCCGTGAGCGCGTTGCCGATATTTTTAAAGAAGAAAACAGCAAAGCTGAGTCACTGTTTGCAGACCAAAAACAGGCCCAATATCAGCAGCTGAAACTGGAAGGTATTCGTGAATCTGCGGTCAATATCGCAGTGTTTTACGAACATAGCCAGAACCCGGTACTGGGACAGACCAGTATGGAAGAAGCCGGACTCTATTCGGTCGTCTGTGCCATTCAGAATATGTGGCTGATGGCCCGGGCACTGAATGTGGGCATGGGCTGGGTCAGTATTCTGGATGCGGCCAGCATGGAAGAACTACTTGGCGCCAAAGAGAACCAGCGTTTTGTCGCCTATCTCTGCATCGGTTATGTGGATACTTTTTATGATCGCCCGGAACTGGAAACCCTGGGTTGGGCCGAGCGCATGTCTCGTGATGAAGTGCTCTTCGATGACTCCCTTTCCTCCACTACCTCCACTGACGAATCCGCCTTGCCCTGAGCCATAGCATCGAGACCAAGTATAGGTTGTGATCCCTTGCAGCTTTTTACTACTCCACTCTAAAGGCTTTAATCCTGCTCAAATCGGCCGATACGCTGATACATGGCGCTCTTGCCTTTTAGTCAAACCGGACTAGCTTTAAAAGCAGTCCTCCCTTTCAAAATCAGTTGAGATAGAACAATGATCAAAAATCTTGGCTTCGCACAGAAAATCATCATCTGCTCAGTGGCGACAGTGGTCGCTGCACTGATTCTTTTCAGCATTGTTAACTATGTTCGAATCAGCGGGAACACCGAAACCAACCTGCACGACAAAATTCAGCAGATCGCTACGGCCACGACCAAAAACCTGTCGGGCTGGCTGCAAAACAAACTCAGCCTGACTGCTGCCATTGCCGAACGCGCGGGCAGCATTCAAAGTGAGGAGGAACTGGTCACCCTCATTTCAGTCGTCAATAAAGGCGGCAGTTTTCGCAATGTATTCTACGGTACCGAGGGCGGCCGCTTTATCATCGACGACACCAACACCGATGATCTGACTGGCTTTGATCCCCGCTCACGTCCCTGGTACCAGCTGGCGAAAAACCAGAATAAACCCTCCTTCTCTGATCCCTATAACGATGCCTTCAGCAAAGACCTGCTCATCACCAGTGTGGCGCCCGTAAACCGTGATGGATTTCAGGGGGTCATCGGCGGTGACATCAATCTCAGTGCCATCAGTGACACCGTGAACTCACTGGATTTTCAGGGGCTTGGCAATGCCTTTCTGATTGACTCAAACGGAAAGATTCTGGCCAGTCCCGATGCCGAAGTGATCAACAAGAATATCGGGGATATGTACAGCGGCACGCTCACCATTGCTCCGACCTTACAGAGCACCGAGTCTGCGCAAGGGCAAAGCCGGCTGGTGACTTTTTATCCCATCGAGGGCATTGAATCCGTACGCTGGTTCGTCGGCATTGATATTGATGAGGCCGAGGCCTACGCACCACTGAGCAGTTTCCGCAACAGTGCGATCCTGCTTACGATAGTCGTTGGCGTTATTGCCGCCATCCTTCTATCGGTATTCCTGAAAGTCATGATCAAGCCGCTTATTTCCCTGCGTGATGCCCTGTTCAATATTGCCCAGGGCGAAGGCGATTTAACACAGCGTCTTGATGCCGGTGGCCACGATGAGCTGGGTCAGGTGGCAGAAGCCTTTAATGCCTTTATTGGCAATATCCATATTCTGATAGAGGACTTCAAAGGCTCCTCCGAAAACCTGGCAACCATGGTCACGAAAATGGCGGAAGTCTCGGAACGCAGTCGTGGTGAATGTCAGCGCCAGCAGCAGGAAACCGATATGGTGGCCGCTGCCGTGTCGCAGATGTCCTCGGCCGCCCATGAAATTGCCAGCCATGCGCAAAGCGCTGCCGACGCGGCGAAAGAAGCCGATAGCGAAGGCTCCCAGGGAGGTGTTGTGGTCAATGAAGCCATCGAAGCAATACAGCGCCTGGCAAAAGAAATCGATTCCGCTACCCAGGTGATCAATAACCTGGAAACCGATGTGTCCAACATAAGCTCTATGGTGGATGTGATTCGCGGCATTGCCGAGCAGACCAACCTGCTCGCTCTGAACGCGGCCATTGAAGCCGCCCGCGCCGGCGAACAGGGACGCGGATTTGCGGTGGTCGCCGATGAAGTACGGACGCTGGCCAGCAAAACCCAGGACAGCACCGAAGAGATCAATCGTCTGATCGAACGTCTGCAAAGCGGATCGAAGGAAGCGGTCAGTGCCATGGCCAGCAGTCGTGAAACCGGCGAGATGACCGTGGCCAAGGCCAATCAGGCGGGACAGTCCCTGGAAAGCATCGCCCGCGCCGTGTCCACGATCAGTGATATGAACATTCAGATCGCGACCGCCTCAGAGGAACAAACCGCTGTGACCGAAGATATCGCCCGCAACATCACCGCCATTGCGGACGCCACGGTATCTGTTACCGAAGCAGCCACGGAAACTGACGAGAACAGCCAACGTCTTGCTGAAATCGGCGCATCCATTCGCGAAAAAGTGGATCGCTTCAAGGTGTAGGCGAGACGATGTAGCGAAACAACGTAGCGAGACAGTCGGAATATCAACGGTCTGCTAATCCTGCAAGAGTGGCTAAAACCTCGCCAGAGCGTCTAGAACAGCGCTCGCAGGCCGCCCACACCAGCAAAGGCGAGCACCAGCCACAACACTGGTAACTTAAGGCTTCGCAGCAGAAACAAACCTGCTACCACCAGCGCCATGTCGGTAGCACCATGCACCGCACTCTGGAAGACTGGCTGGTACAGGGCCGCTGCCAGCAAACCAACCACCGCCGCATTGACCCCTTTTGATGCGGCATTCAGTAAGGGCCGTTGCGACATGCTTTGCCATGCCGGTAGCAAAGCGTAAACCAGCAATAATCCCGGCAGAAAAATCCCCAGTGTGGCAAGCACCGCCCCCATCAGCGGGTGATCAGACATGACTTCTGCTCCGAGAAAAGTTGCCATGGTAAACATGGGCCCGGGCACTGCCTGGGCGGCTGCATAGCCGGTGAGAAAACGGTCTGTCTCGATCTGCGAGCCCAGCAGCTCCTGGAGCAAAGGGAGAACCACATGCCCGCCACCAAAAACCAGACTACCCGCCTGATAAAAGTCAGCAAACACATCAAGCAAGGTCGACCAGCCTGCTAGCAAGGGCAAGCCCAGTAAGAACGCTGCAAACGCCGCGAATACACCCCACCTCACCGCGCCGGCTTCTGTTTGATGACTGCCGACAGAGTCCTCCCGGAGAAAGCGGGCGCCAATCCCGGCAGCCACGATCAATAGCACCAACTGCAGCCAGATATCGGCAAAGCACAACAGCAGGATGGTGGATGCCGCCGCCAGACCCATGGTCAGACGATTCTGGCAGAAGTTTTTGGCCATACCCAAGGTGGCGTCAGCAACCACCACTACTGCCAGCAACTTCAATCCACTGGTGACGCCCAGGGCAAATCCGGATTGAGAAACAAACTGGGAAGCCAGCAAGTACATCAGCACAAAGGAGGGAAAGGTGAAACCAATGAAAGCCGCGAGGCCGCCCGGCAAACCCCCACGCTGCACACCCAGCGCAAAGCCCACCTGGCTGGAGCCGGGCCCTGGCAGGAACTGGCTCAGCGCAATTAGCTGGGCATAGCGCTCGGCTGAAAGCCAGCGTAGTTTTTCAACAAAGTGGTTCTGAAAATACCCCATATGCGCCGCAGGGCCACCAAAACTGACGCACCCCAGTGTCAGGAAACGCCAGAATATTTCCAAGATCGACGTGGCGTTGGTATCGGGCTGGCTTTCGGTATTGGAGTTGGGTACAGGAGTTTCGGTCTTGCTATGCTTTGTCATTGGGGCGGTCCAAACTGGCGTTTGCCTGCGTATAAAGGTTTAAGATTCTGGTGTCTGGTGTCTGGTGTCTGGTTCCCGGCTTCCGGCTTCCGGCTTCCGGCTTCCGGCTTCAAGCTTCAAGCTTCAATCACCATCATGACAACGAGATGAAAGGAGTGTACCAAGCTCATGTCCACTGGCAATCCTCAAGGCAAGGGTCGCGTCGCGATACTGGAGCAATGGCAGGCTGCGAAGCCTTGCCAGCCAGAACGCAAATCGGCACAGCGCATTGGTGAAGACTTACTGGTGTCGATGCTGGTCTTGTCGGCCCGCTTTTCTTTCAAGCCGGTGGTTGGGCAGTCGTACTATCTCTATTTTCAGCCAGAGCATCAGGCATCATCCGGTCACTGGGTCTTGAGTCTGATTGAACCGCAATGCGCTGGTGATCGCCTGGGAGAATTTTATGCCCGCACACGACTTCGCGCCGACATGACCTGGCAACTGGAGGGGAAAAATCCGACACCTCCCAGCCTCGCCCTGCAGGAGGTTCTGCAGGATTTTATCGCCAACATGGGACAGCACTTTGGTGGCAAGCATACCCTGCTCGAACAGCTTCCTTTCTTTGTGGAGACACTACCGTTCTATCAACGACTCGCTGCCAGTGCCCTGGCCAAATCCATCGCCCATTCTGCCACCCCTGCTCTGCTAACCAGCCACAATGGCAGTCAGGATCTGTTCAGTCCGCTAGCTCTGCCAGGGCTGACAGGAGTCGAATAAAGGCCTTTACCGATGTCAAAGGTGCCGTTTCATTCATGGTGTGATAGCCCGAGGTGGGAATCTGCAGGGTGGTGCCATCAACCAGACCACCCGATGCCGCAATGATTCGGCCCATTTCGGTCGATCCCAGTGACATGGGCTTCTCACCCTCGGCCAGCCCAGTATTGTGAGCTTCCACATAGGCATCTTTGTACTGATAACTGAAACCATGATCGCTGCACAATGCTTCCAGGCGCTGGGTCAGCTCGCGGTTAAATGGCGCATTGGCATCCTTGTTTCGAAGGATCAAATGCTGCGCGGCCGCGCTGGCGAAATCAGGGTAAGGGCTCGTGTCCACCACTACCAACTGGTTGGTGGAGCCGCCAAAGCGTCGGAACCACTCCAGCAGATAGCGCCAGCTTTTTCCGGCTTCTTCCTGTGCGGTAAAAAAGGCCGTGCCTGTAAAACCCTTCTCAAAAAGGTACACGAGTACGGCGGCCGTCAGCACATTATCCAGCTGACCCGAGATGGATTGCTCTGCTTGCGTCAGCTTGTCCTGAAATGCGACCGGGGTTCCCGCTACCAGATGCGCGAGCCCCTCAAGTTCAAAAATGAGGTTGCGCCGGTACTCGCAGATGGCGGCCGAACGAATTCGACCCTTGCCCCGATAGGCTCCCGACCAGGGTTCGTAAGCATACACTTCTTCGTCGGCAAAGCGATCGACAATTTTGTACATCAACGCTTCGTCAACTGAATTGCCCAATAGGTCGGAACGGGCACCGGCGACAAAAGCCGCGTACTGGAATTCATCGGGGCCCGTGCAGATCAGACCATGACGATCAATGTGCGCGGAGAAATACAGGCTGTCGGGTTGGCTTCCCTGCGCCACCAGCACGCCCTCATACCAAGTGACCTTTGCGCCCCGCTCTTCCAGCTCACGTTGCAATACCCGAAAGAAAGAGTGCTCTGCACCCACTACGCTGGGACTTCGTATCAGAGTCGATAGCAGGGCCATAAAATCGTTTGGCAAATCCGGCGCACTCAGTGGCGCATTCGCTGTGTTCATGTCGTCAATTCATCCCTCAAAGGCGTCGAACGATCCATTCCCGATGGAAAGGATCTGATAGGCGCTATATAGGCTGAATTGCTCACCACGGCAAGCTTTTTTTAAGCCCCTGGATCACACCCGTGTAGGGCTGACTTTCAGGCTTTTCCTGCGAATCCGATCCAGTACCTGATTCCAGGCGATCACCGGTATGCTGATCAGGTTCTTTTTATTCATACTGGCAGCAAGCATCTCCTTGCGCGCCTGATTGAAAATGGCCTTGCTGGCTTTTGATGGATGGCCCGCATCGACAGGCGGTTGCGGATCATATTCAATAAGCAATTGATTGATCTCGGCCCGCTCCCGGCCACAGAGTTTCTCTGTCAGCATCAGGGCCAGATCGATCCCTGCAGAGACGCCCGCAGCGGTGATAATCTTCCCGCATTCGACAATGCGATCATCAGGGCGGGATTCAACACCAAACTGCTTGAGCAAAGGCTGCGCCAGCCAGTGCGAGGTCGCCGGTTTTCCCTTGAGCAGGCCTGCCGCTGCCAGAATCATCGAGCCCGAGCAAACCGAGACCGTGTAGCGAGTGCTTTCATGCACCTGTCGCAACCACTTGAGCAATGTCTGATCTGCCATGGCTGTGGTGGTATCGGCTGATGATCCGGGTAGCAGGACGATATCGGGCGCGGGCGTGTCCTCAAAGCTGTGCGTCGCTCCCAGAACCAGAACGCCACTGTCGGTCACGACCGGTCCGGGCTGATGGTCCACAAAGCGAATTTCCGTGCCAGGAATAGCGCGCAGAATTTCGTAAGGACCGATTGCATCCAGGGCGGTCATCCCCTGGTAAAGAACAATGGCAATTTGCATGGTGATTCACCTCAAACCTGAATAGGAGTTAGCAAGCTTAGGTTAGTACGAACTGGCAGCTTTGACTTTATTCGACTATATTCCGCCAATGCAGACGATTTTCTTTGTTATCTATCCCGGTTTTGAATTACTGGATTTGTCCGGCCCCAGCGCGGCTTTTTCCACGGCTAACCAGCTGTTGCCGCGACCGGTTTACGATATTCACTGTGTTTCAAGTACCGGTGGCCCGATCCCCAGCAGCAGCGGAATTGTGGTTCAGAGCACAGCGCTGGATTCTCTAAAAAATGTCGAGCCAAACACCATCTTTGTAGTGGGTGCTACCGGTGCCCCTGTCAGCCAGGCAGCAGGTGACAATCGACTACTGAACTGGTTGCGTCACACTGTCCCCAAAGCAAAACGCTTTGGCTCGATTTGCAGTGGCACCTTTGTGCTCGCCGCGGCGGGTCTGTTGGAACACAAAACCGTCACCACTCACTGGGCCGGACGCGATCAGCTTGCCATCCACAACCCTTCGACCTGCGTCGAGAGTGACGCCCTGTATGTTAATGATGACCAGTTATGGACCTCCGCCGGCGTTACTACCGGACTGGACATGGCACTGGAAATGGTGCGTCAGGATCATGGCAGTCAGATCAGCCAGGAGGCCGCCCGTTATCTGGTGGTCTATGCCCATCGACCCGGCCACCAGACCCAGTTCAGCACCCTGCTGCAACAGCAGGGCAAGCTGCCGGATGATTACTCCAATCTGATGGCCTGGATCGATGCCAATCTGCATCGTTCCATCCGTGTGGCGGACATGGCAGATCAAATGTGTCAATCAGAACGCAGCTTTCATCGCAAGTTTGAGCGACAGCTGGGCATCTCCCCGGCCAAGCACCTGGAACATCGCCGCCTGGAACGGGCTCGGGAATTACTGGAACAGAAGTTAGCGATTGCGCGCGTCTGCGAAGCGGTGGGTTATCGATCTGAAGCGGCCTTTCGCAAGAGTTTCAAGCGCTACTTTGGCGTCTCACCCTCTCATCACCAGCGTATGCACACGCGCTAGGCGATTGCTTTTCGTTTCCCATTAGCGGGAAAACTGGCAGGCACCAGGAGCCTCCACATCCACCCTGGAATAGTCGATGGGGACAATGTTCAGACCGCAGACTTCACTGGTCCAATACGAGGGCTTCGAAAAAGGCGTCTCCGCTGACAAATTAGGATTTGGAATGCAGAAGGTACGGCGCTGGGCAATCCGTGCCTGCTCTATATCCTGCCGATGATAGCGGCAGAAAAACTGGTCAAATCTGCCGTCATTAATCAGCCTCTTGAGCCCCACCTCTATTCTCTGGGCCAGCTCCGGTCTTTTAGGCGTCACAAAAAAGTAAGTGGGCAAGGGAATATACAGCAAGACGTTGGGGTCGATCACGATCTCGGGGAAGAGATCATGATGCTGCACCCACTCGGCGAATATCTCGTTAATACCACGTCCAAAAGTGTCAAAACGCTTTCGCTGCAACATCTCAAACAGGCCCTCATAGGCACTGCTCGTGACCACCTCGAATCCCGCCTCCCGCATTACCCGGGCGGTGGACCACTGGGCGCCGGATCCTGTCGGCATGGCCAGCAAATCATCAAATTTACGAATCTGCGCCATCGCTTGCAGATGATCGTTATGGACAAAGAACAGACGCAAGCCCTGTACGCCTTTGCGGATAGGAATACGAACCGGAATCAACTGTTCTTCCCACTCAGGCTTGGGTGCTTCAGCCATCACATCAATAATGTCTCCGCTAATTAACTCAAGAAAGGTACGATCCCGGGACATGACATGCTCTGCACGTTCCACCTTTGTTTTACCGTAGGTCTGCGCTGTTGCATCCAGTACCAGTTGCAGCAAGAGTTCCGGGTATTGATAGCGAACATCTTTGTCAGACAAGGGCTGATTGATGCGGACGGTATTCGCCGAGGCCAGCAGAGAGGCGCACAGGCAGGCACAAAGAAACGCCATCATCATGGTTAATTTCATAGCACGGTCCAGTAGCCGGGATAGGTACGTCGGGACAAAAATAACCCTGCAAAAAGTATAGTCTTTAGCTTTCATTTTTGCGGGTATTTTTTAACCAGGCCTAATAGTCTCCACCTTGCTAATCGGTTTCTTTTAAATGCCTCTCATATCACGGATTTTTTCATCGACAATCACTAAGTCGCTCGCTTAAACTGCTCAAAAAACAAGCAATGGATGGGCTGTTTTTGTATGAACTTACTCACGATTGATCGCCTTCCCAAGCCAAAGGCATTGGCTACTCTATTCATTCTCGGCTGTTTGAGTGCTACTTCCCGCTCGGAAACTCTCATTTTTGCTTTTGGTGTTCACCTGGCCGAACCTTACGTCATTATCGATGAAAGGAACCAGCACAATAACCTGCGCGCGGGTATTCTTTTCGATCTTGGGCAGCACTTTGGCCAGGCCCTGCAGACCGATGTCAGCTTCAAGGACATCCGGCGCCCCTTAATGGCCGAAGCACTGCAGACAGGTCAGGTTCACGCTTATTGTTCCTGGAACCCGGATTGGGTGAGCGAAGACGATGGTATCCACTGGTCGGTCCCGATCTTTCACTCCCAGGATCGCTTCTACGTCCAGAACAAGGCCAAACTCTCATTTGACGAGCTGGAAGACCTGAAAACCCATGTATTGGGAGCCACCGAGGGTTTTCACTATTCCGATGCATTAACGCGCTTGGTCAACGCCGGCAAAGTAACCCGCATCGACGCGCGTTCACCGGAACAACTACTGAAAATGCTATCGCTGCGACGGCTGGATCTGATCGTTCTGGAGCAAAATATCCAGCGTTATGTCAGTTCAAAACTGGGTTTGAGGGATGAAATCGTCACCCTGCCCTTCATTGATGACGAGCAGGCCAGGCATTGCGCCTACTCAGCCAAGAGTCCGGTTTCCTTTGCACGGTTTAACCAGGCGCTGAAAACGATGAAACAGAACGGCACGATCAAAAACATTCTGGCGCGTTACCAGACGGCTGTTGCAACCGGAATTAAGCATCCTCTTCCCGGCATGCGCTGACTATGGGAAAGCCGGTCTCATCCAGATGGATATGAAAAACAATCGGGCGGCAGCAAACGAAGCAATCTTCGGTCAGCGTCTGCTGGTCGATCGAGCAGTCCACAACAAGCTCGATACGTTCCCAGCAATGGGGACACTGTACGGAAACCGTTTCCAAAAGAGACATATCATGGTTCCCTGGCTTCACCTTATAGCGGATTCAAGGCCGCCATAGGATTCACTTGGTTCATTTATTTTAGTGCCTCGATATTGAGCATCAGATTCTGCCCAAAAGGCGCGCAAATACTTTCCGCCCTGAACTGATCAAAGCTCGATACCGCCCTCACCTCGGAAAATCCTGCCCGCCTGGCGAAATCAGCCGCAAACTCAATAGTGAAGGCGGCCTTGTTGCTGGCAGAATGGCAAATATGATCAGAGTACATCAGCCGCATCAGAGTGAACTGCTGCTGAGGTGTGACATCCGGATGACAGACCAAACGGCTCATCTTGTAGAGATCCGGAACACTGGCCCTCAGTAAACCCATGGGCTTGATCACCCTGTGAATGTGCTGCAAAGCCGGCAGCAGATCGCGGGCCGGATCGAGCAAGCCCAGCTGGGCGCTGAATATCTCATCGACACTGTTATCATCCATGCGCGCAAGGTCATCAAGACAACAGCTTTGCCAGTCGCTGCCGCATTCCCCGGAACCCTGTGAAACAGGAGCATCATCTTCCGCTGACGCCAGTTCGAGTTTTACTTTGCGCAACTGTGGCAGCTGAACCTGGGCTACATCCGGAACCGCATTCGCAATCTCGCGTAAGGCAAAAGGCATCGCCCGCTGAGACAAATGCACGTCATCAACAAAGAAATCCTGCATGGAGGCGCCCTGCGCATCCACCAGATGATCCAGAATGGAAATAACCTGTACCCCGGAGCCTTCAGCCAATTGCTGCAAGTTCTCATTGAAAGCGCGTCCCACACGGTTACGCTCGATACACGTGCCCGAACGCGGATAACGCGGGTCATTGGCAGCCGTATCCGGCGCACTGGCTACCACTCCCCACAAGAAAACGTCATAGCCACGCTGCTGAACTTCCAGGGCAAACTGAAAATAGCGCTCTGCACATTCCCTCACCAGTGCCTCGGGTTGCAGGTTTCTGGCACTGGCCTGACTCAGAATATGGCAACGACAATCAATTTCGCCAAAGCACAACAGAACTTTTGATCCTTTTGGAATATGCTCAAGGGTGGCGAGGATTTTTTCCCGACCACCGGTACTGGAACCCTCGTCGAGCAAGCGATAAGCCAGCGCGGGACCAATGTGGTAAACACGAAAACAGTCGAGAACACTTTGATTGCGTTTAAGATTGGTGACTATTTTGTCCTGGCCGTAGAAAAAGCAGCTATGACTGTCACCGATACAGTGAATTGCTTCCATAAGACTTCATTCCGCCGCATCTTTTATTGTTATTGGGCTTTCAGGAAGTGTAGATCAATTTTTATCCAGCAACTGTGAATTTCATCACTGGAACAGTCTGCTATACGCGAGTGCGGCTACCGACTCAGAGAAAATCACCGACCCGGATTTTGTAGTCATCCGGATTGACAGTACGTACCACACGGTCCTGAACACTGGGCTTGGACAGATCGATGGTTTCGACGGTGATAAAGGTTCGGAACTTGGTGTGGTAAACCATCCTGACGATCGGCAGGCGCTGATCAAACTCGTTCGCCTGAATAACAACCGCCAGGCGGCCACTTTCCATCAATACGAGGGAACCAACAGGATATATACCGACACAGCGAATGAAATGTCTGACCAGTGAGCCATCCAGATGATGGCTCCATTCCAACAGTTTCTTCAGCGCCACAGAAGGCATCATCCCCTTGTGATAAACCCGGTCAGCGGTAATGGCATCGTAGACATCGACCACCGCAGCCATACGTCCATAAGGTGATATCTGGTGCCCACACAAACCTTCGGGGTAGCCACTGCCATCCATTTTTTCATGATGTTGCGCTGCGACCGTGACAGCGAGTCTCGGCATACCCTCTGTTTTCTCCAGCAGTTCCCGACTGAAGCGGGCGTGGAGCTTCATGATTTCAAACTCTTTTTCAGTAAGCTTGCCTGGCTTGTGCAGAATCTCGTCGGGAATCATGATCTTGCCGATATCATGCAACATGGCGCCCACCGCTACCTGCTGCATGGTTTTTCGATCCAGCCCCAGAGACTTGCCAAACACCGACATTAACACGGCCAGATTGACCGAATGCTCCATCAGGTAAGAGTCTTTTTCACGAATCCTGCCGAGACAGGTCAGCGCATTGTGGTTACGCAGGACGGAATCCAGCATGCCATCTGCTACAGCCTCGAATTGCTCAAGTGCGATGGGCTTTTTTTCCCGAACATCACTGACAAGATTGGATACCAGACCCAGAGCTTCCGTGTGGATCTGTGAAGCGGCATTCATTTCCTCCTCAATACTCAGCTTGGGTTTCATCAGCGGAGCCAGAGCACCCGCTTCCTGCAATGCCGCTTCATTTTGCTGATCCACTTCCGCAGCGGTTAAGCCATCCTGAGAATCTCCACCGAGCGAGGTATCGATATACAGTTCCGTCACACCCAGCTGTTTGATTTTTGCAATCACGTCTTCATTCCTGATGACGCCCTTCTTGCGGAGATTGGAGTGCGGAATCCACTCGGCATTCAGGTCCGAGATATACATACCCACTTTGAGACTGTCGATTGGAATCCGTTTGATCATAGACTGATTTCGTTTTTTTGATCCTGACTGGAACGCGAACACGGCAAAGACATCACCCTTGTACAGGGTAAGTATTGTCAAGGCTTGGACCCACTGCAAATGGAATTTCGCCAGCCTCTCGCTAAACCATAATTTCAACTCATCTACACCATTGAGCAATTCCGATCGGCTTCGCCTTTTCTGCATTTACGAACTACACTTTGCCCCCACAAATCAAATTACTTTTTACTTATCGACGCTATGGGATCCCATGTTTTTATCTGAAAAATCCGTTGTCACCTGGCTTACCCGGTTTGCTCAAGGTGAGGTTGATCGGAGCACCGCCCCGTCATGGATGGCGCCCCTGCTGTCCAAGCAACCGGGAAAAACCGATCTCTTTGGTCTGGCCGATGGTGCCGTGAACTCCAGCCGAATCATCGCGCGATCCGGACGCGAGGGTCTGAGGTTTAATGCTCGTCTCGACGATCTGGTCAACAATGCGCAGCAACTGGCAACGGCTATCGAGGAAATGGCCGCCTCCGCCAGTGAGATTGAGGGATATGCGCAAACCGTTCTTCACAGTGCGGAGCATTCACTGGAGCAAACCGATCAGGGGCATCAGACCCTGCAACAACTGATGGCAAAACTGGAAACCATCGAACAGTCAGTTAATCAGGTAGGAAGCCATGCCGGTGCTTTCGTTGAGAAGACCAATAACATTATCAAACTTACCTCAACTGTGAATGAAATTGCGGATCAAACCAATCTGCTGGCACTCAACGCCGCCATCGAGGCCGCGCGTGCCGGCGAGCATGGACGCGGCTTTTCAGTAGTGGCAGACGAAGTACGGGGGCTCGCCCATCGCAGTTCGGAAGCCGCTCATGAAATTGAAAGTATCGTCTCGGATGTCGTCAAAGGAGCCAGCGACATCGACAACATCATTGAACAAGCCATTCAGGCACTTCAAGAGTCTCAAACAGACCGGCATGCACTTGAATCAATAATTGGTTCCGCCCGCGCCGGTGCCAACGATAACGTGGGAGCCGCGACACAAGTTGCTTCGGCGGCTTCCCAACAGGCAATGGTTTCCCAGGACATGTCCTCGCGTATTCACGCCACCTCCGATGCCGTCAACGAAGCGGCAGATACCTATGGCAATATCGCCAAAGCATTTTCGGACCTGCGTGAACAACAATACAAGATGCTGGCAACCTTTGATGCCAGTTCGGTCGGTATGCTGCTGCGACTGGCCAAGTCAGACCACATTGTCTGGGTCGATAAGGTCATTCGTTTTGCCCTGTTCGGAGAACGCAGTCTCAGCGACAATGAGCTCAAGGATCACACCCAATGTCGCCTTGGCAAATTTCTCCAATCCGAGGGTGCTACTGTGCTGAAAAACCTGCCTCGTTTCGGTGAACTCTTCGATAGTATTCATCCGGAAGTACACAGACTTGGAAATACCATCTACAAAGCGCGCGCTCAGGGACGCCAGGCAGCAGAGCTTGAAAGCGATGTATCGACACTGCTGACGGAGTCCGACAAGGTACTGGAAATACTGGATGGCTTTATACGTGAGCTACACTAGATAAAGCAGTGTTCTGAAAAAGGACCTGCTCTCTATTGTTTTCCTAAATCAGGAGCCACGTTTGGGCACGGAAATAGATCAGATGCAATTCAGCGCGGAAGACTATGAACGCTTCCGTCAGCAGTTGAACCACGATTTAACTGCCTTGCGAACGCTGCTGGATCAACCGGGTTTTGGCGTCGGCCCCACCTCTTTCGGTGCCGAGCTGGAATTGTACATTATTGATGAACAGGCTCGTCCGAAGGCGATCAACGGGCTGCTCCATGAGGCCATGAAAGATGAGCAGCTCACCTTGGAACTCAATCAGTTCAATCTGGAATACAACTTTATCCCTATTCGGGACCTGAGCGAGCCTTTTTCACTGATGGCACAACGCATGGATAGCGCACTGAATCGCATCAATGCGCTCGCCAAAACCCATGCTGCAAGCGTGCTGCCTATCGGGATTCTGCCCACGCTGGAAGCACGCGATATGGGACCGGATGCCATTACCGATCAGCCTCGCTATCACGTGCTGGCCAAGGCGCTGCGGGAAAAACGCGGAGAGGACTTCCGGGTGCACATAGAGGGTCTTGATACCCTGGATCTGCACTGGGGTGATGTATCCCTGGAAGGCGCTAACACCTCCTTTCAGTTCCACTATCGCGTCGATCCCAAGGATTTTGCCAGCGCCTACAATTCCGCTCAGCTCATCACCCCGCTGGTGCTGGCTTTAGCTGCCAATTCGCCGCTGTTTATGGGTAAGCGATTGTGGCAGGAAACGCGCATCGCTTTGTTCAAACAGTCGATCGATACCCGGCTGGATGATTCCCTCGCCAAGCACCTGCCAGCCCGAGTCCTCTATGGGCTGGGCTGGGTGCGCGACGATATACAGGAAATGTTCGCCGAAGGTGTTTATCTGTTTGATCCGCTGATGCCCATTTGCTCGGTGGAAGACTCCCGGGCCATCGCTAATCAGGGCAAGGTCCCGGAACTCGCCGCTTTGCGCCTGCACCAGGGCAGTATCTGGAGCTGGAACCGACCCGTCTACGACCCGGCCGAAGGCGGCCACCTGCGCATTGAACTCAGGGCCTTGCCCGCCGGACCCAGCGTTGTCAACATGGCTGCTAACGCCGCGCTGGCAAGTGGTCTGATTCGCGGATTGCAGGATCAGATCAAAACCCTGTTGCCAGGCCTGCCTTTCCGCTATGCCGAACAGAACTTTTATCGGGCGGCGAAACACGGTTTGAATGCCTACCTGTTCTGGCCCAGTATTGCCACTGGTACATTGGAAGAACGACCTGTTGTGAATATTCTGAAGGAGCTGCTGCCTTGTGCTGAAGCAGGGCTGCACGCTTTGGGTGTCAACGATAAGGAAATCCGTACACAGCTGGATCTTGTCCGCGGCGGACTGGACACTCGCATCAACGGCGCGAGCTGGCAATTAAGTCTGCTCGACCAGCTCAGAAACCGCTGCGCCCCAGCCGAGGCACTGGCGGAACTGGTTAAACAATATGCCAGACATGCCAGCTCCGGACGGGCAGTCCACGAGTGGCCACTGAATCCATAAACCTGAAACTTTATCGCGAGCAAAAGTACACGCTATTTCATGATTCATAATATCGAGCTGAAACGCATTCATAATCCCGACCCGGCAACCATCGGCGATACCCCGGAGGCGTTTCTGCGTTGGCTCGGTGGTCCTGCTGCCATCTTTTTGAAAGGTCGCGAGAGCAATCGCTGTCGAGCTGTCTGTACCCTGCTCCATGGCAACGAGCCATCCGGTACGACCGCCGTTTTCAATTATATGAAGTCAGGTGCTCAACCACGGGTCGACACCTTGTTTATTATCGCCTCCGTGCACACCGCACTCAGCGAACCGGTATTCAGTCATCGCATGCTGCCCGGTGTAAGAGATCTGAATCGATGTTTCAGAGCACCCTTCGAGGACGAACCCGGCTTATTGGCCAAAGCCATTCTGGAACTGATCCATGAAGTTCGTCCTGAAAGCCTGATCGACATCCACAACACCTCGGGTTCCGGTCCGGCCTTCGGGGTGTCGATTTGTGATGATATTCATCACCTTGCCATTACGTCCCTGTTTACCAATGATCTGATCGTGACCGATTTGAGACTGGGCGCACTGATGGAATTGAGTGAGTTGGACGTGACCACCGTAACCATCGAATGCGGCGGTGCGCAGGATTATTCTGCACACATGGTGGCCCAGGAGGGCCTACAACGCTACCTGTCTACCGAAGCGCTGGTCGCTGACGCCGAACAGCACTACCGGGTTAATATTTTTCGCAATCCGATTCGCCTGGAGACCCGGATTCCCGGACCGGTGGCCTACTCAGATGAAAAAGTAGCTGGGTCGGTCATTACACTTCCGGCCCAGGCGGAAAAATTCAACTATGGCACACTCACTAAAGATGAGTGCATTGCCCAATTGGGTCCGGCCGGCATTGCAGCACTCAGTGCACGCGATCACGAAGGCAACGAGCGCCTGGACGAATATTTCGTTTGTCGAGATCAACAGCTGTTTGCCCGTCATCCCATCAAGGTTTTTATGGTGACCACGAATCCCTTTATTGCCGAAACTGACTGCCTGTTTTATTTTATCGCCTGCTAAGGCTGCGAGCTGGCTTGTATGGGAACTGGTTACAAGATCTCTTGTCCTCAGATACGTATGCTTCTGGCATATCTGGCAACCCTTTCAACACACTTATAGACACACTACGAGGCAACGAATGCTCGGCATGGAACTGAGTTTCACTTCACTGCACAAGATCTTTGGCGTGCTGCTTATCGTCATTCTGTCCACGGCTTGCACCACCCAGCGCACCCTCAGCCTGATCGAAAATCATGCCGGCAATATGGAAGTCAAAGCGATCACTGAAAGCCAAACCCTTTTGTGGGCCAGCAGCCCGGATTTTGAGGGCCAACAGAAGTTACCCAAACTGGGAGGCTGTGAACAGACCAATTACTCTGTATTCGGCGGTTTCACAGGTAAGGCCTTGCGTTCTGTTGAAGGTCAATATCGAGGTGTCAGCAGGAAACCCGACGAAGAAAAAATGTCCTCGTATCTGGAAAGTGTCGGCGACTGCGATCTGGTTTTCGTGGAGAATCGCGAATGCTGGGGAACCTGCAAACTGGATAGCCCGGTCATGATCGAAGCCATCGACAAACAGGGCACTGTTAAGCACAGCTTCTCGCCGGAACCCCGCGAAGACATTCCCGCCTGGGATTGGCCAGCAGTCATCGGCTCTGCGATTCTGGACATCCCTCTGGCCCTGCTATCTCTGCCCTGGCTCTTATGGGAATCCATGGAGCTGGTAAAGTAAAGGAAAAGAAAGAAAAGAGGACTGCGTCGTCTAATCCGGCGCAGCAATGCCATAGTGCTGCAGCGCAGCACAGTGATCTTCAGGCAAGCGATACAGTAAGGCACCCAAACGTTCGCATCGATTCAACCAGTCCTTGCCGAGACAGCGCGCCGATTCCAACAAGGCCCAGTGCAGACGCTTGAATTTGATCAGCAAGGACTCAAGCATCAGCGCGGTCAGTTCCACTTCGTTAAATTCCTGATGACTACTGGCTTCGTCGATCCCCGCCAGCCATTCCTCAATGTGACTGTCCCAGATCCCAGAGCTGAAGCACAGGCTTTCGAGACCGGACACAATGCGCGTCGAGCGGACAGTAAAATCGTTCTCATTGGCATGTGCTTCCTGCATCTCTGATGAGAAAGACGCCGCCAGCTCCAACCAGTGTTTCATGGTAAATTGCAGAATGCGCAGATATTGAGCCAAGGCGGGAATTTGCTGATGAGCGACTGTGCCATACAGGCTTTGGCCACTTTGCTTCAGCACCCGAGCAATGGCCGAATACAACTGTGGCTCAAACACCAGATGTTCACTTTGCACCCAGGGCAGCAGATGTGGCAGATCATATCCTCGCGGGCGCAACTTCATTTCCAGGGCTTCATTCAGGAAAACGGCGAGCGCCAGCACCTGGGTTTCAATGCTGTGGGGGTCACCGGTCAGACCTCGCGGCCAGCCAGAACCATCGCAGCGCTCCCGGTGTTCCATGACGGCGCGCCCAACCCGCCGCGATAAATTCGGCACCTGATCGAGAAATTTCTTGCCCAGCTGCAGCTGCGCACTATCCAGTTGTCGACGCTCAGCATCCTCAAGCGTATATCTGGTTTCACACAATTCGGGCGGTATATTAAGCAGCCCGGCCTCATGCATCTGACTTGCCAGAAAAACGATCTGGCGCGCATCCGCATTCAGGCCAAGTTCCGTGGCCAGCAACATGGCAAACATCGCCACGCCCTGAGTGAGATGATAATGTTCGGGCAAACGCTCGGAGAAGACCGTCAGTTTTTGATTCACTAGCGGGAAAATACTGAGTCCGCTGCACTGCTCTGCGAGTGCTCGTTCAAAATCCTCGCTGCACAATGCAGCAGCGGCACCTTCACAGAAGGCACGAATATCATTACTGAGATTGACCGGGGACAGAGTGTGACTAAGGCTGACCTGGAGTTCGAGGGGTTGCAGCAGCTTGAAGCGGGACAATTTATTGGCGACATCTTCCGTGAGCTGCGTTCCTTTCGGAACGATGGTTGCTCCAAGCTCATTGCAGATATCCGTCACTGTCTCGACCGGATTGTGCTTATTCACTTCAACCAGGTGATCAGCGTAAGGATTACGCTCACTGTACAACTCCATGGCAGCCCAGACTCCGAAAAATCATGTGGATCAATCAGAGCCCAGTTTTAACATAGAGGCCTAGGCAGAGTATATATCCAAGCACACTAAATAGCTGAATTTTACAAACAATTTATTCTAACGCGCGTTATCTTGAAGGCAGTTCACTTAGACGTACCAAGAGAGGATAGAAGGACTCAAGCTCTAGGATTTGTCTTCGTATACATCGGGCTTGTCTATGGAGGTATTCTGTCGATCCAGCATACCGATATCCAGCACCGGCGAGGCATCAATATGCTGCGCATCCATCATTTGAGCAACGCGCTGCAAGCTGGAGATGATCATGGTCTGCTCCCATTCCTGAAGATCGCCAAATTGACGGGCAAAATGTTCCTGTAGCGGCATGGGAGCCGTCTTCATAATTTCATGAGCCGCTTCGGTAAGATAAGCATGCACCTTCCGTTTATCTTCCTTCGAACGTTCTCTAAACACTAACTCTCTTTTTTCAAGACGATCAAGAATAGACGTGACGGTTGCCTGACTGAGGCTCATATCATTTGCCAACTCCCCGATCGTTACTTCACCCTTGTCGCGTATTGTTTGCAGTAACAGGATTTGGGGGGCGGTCAGTCCGGTAGTTTTAGCAAGATGCTTACTGTGCAGATCCGTCGCACGAATAACGCGTCGCAGAGAAACCAGTACTTCGTCGATGCGATTCAAAAAATCGTCCTCATCCAGATCAAAAAGTGAAGTATAGTTCTCTTGTAACAACATTTCTTCTGTTCCTTTACTCTTTCTCTACCTGTGAATTACTCGAAATTAACCAGCGTTAACCGAATCCAAGAGGCCAACAAAAACGCTCCCTTAAAACGCCTCCTCCACTTCCTGATTTACCAGATCCATCAAAATCACGAGGTTTTCGTTGTGCAAGGTTGTTCCCTTGATGCTCTCAGAGCTACCAGCATCGAAATCGATCTCGGTCTGGTCCACACGAATAATCTCGCCTACCTGATCGACCGTCATACCCAACAAGCCCTGGGTTGAATCCAGAATCATGATTCGTTCAGGCTGATTTGATTCCGCCCCCGTCACCTTGCCAGCGGAAACAACGGGAATGATCTCTCCCCGCACATTCAATATGCCCTCAACATTGTCAGGCGAACCCGGAACCGGAATCGGTTCTTGATACGGGATGATCTCTCGCACTTCCGACACTCTGTAGGCAAAGGTTTCATCGCCCAATAAGAAACTGACCCACTGGTCTTCGGTTTCAATGTTGTCCATCGAAATGCCAACCTCTTTCGCAATAAATAACACTCTTTTATTTAGTGCACTATATTTAGACTACTAAAGTTTTATGACAAAAATCCAGTCAATATTGGAGATTAATCCTCCTATTAGTGCATTAATCATCTATAAGCACCAAAAACTTGCATTAATATTGTTTAGTGTACTAATATATAGACATCGAAATTATGGAGATTCACACACACATGGCGAACGCTTTAAAGCTTCGACCTGAACATCACACCATTTACCCCGCCAAGTGCTTCAACACTCGCGGAGTGAATGCGGCAGTTGCCCCTCGGACATCCGAATTTCCGGCATCAGTCTGGACCGGGCCTGGGTCTGCCCCCGCTGTTCCCTCTTTAGATATCTTCGCGAAACACGTGCTCATTTATCGCAGAGAAAGCTCAACCGCCACTGGCTACAGCAACGGCCACGCAAATTTTGAGCTGAAGCACTCAGCACACGTAACAGACCCAGATTCAGGGCCAGCCCACGATTAAGCGCCGACGAAACTCATTCACAACCTTTACTTATTACAGTCAGGAGAACCTGTATGAAAATTTTTGACGAAATCGAATCGGAAGTTCAGAGCTACGCACGTTCATTTCCCCGCGTATTCAACAAAGCCAAAATGGAATATCTTTACGACGACGAGGGCAACGAGTACCTCGATTTTCTCGCCGGTGCGGGCACCCTGAATTACGGACACAACAATCCGATTTTCAAGGAGCTGCTGCTGGAATATATTCATAACGACGGCATCACGCACGGCCTTGACTTGCATACCAAAGCCAAGGCTGAATTTCTGGAAAGCTTCAACGAGAAAATCCTGAAGCCACGTGACCTGGAATATATGGTTCAGTTTACCGGCCCAACTGGCACCAATGCGGTGGAAGCCGCACTGAAGCTGGCGCGTAACGTGACTGGTCGGGAAAACATTATTTCGTTTACCAATGGATTCCATGGCGTCAGCCTGGGTTCACTGGCGACCACCGGTAACTCTCACCACCGCGGCGCGGCAGGCGTCAGCCTGGCCGGCAGCAGTCGTATGCCATATGACGGTTACCTAGGTGACGAAATAGACACGACGGCGTATCTCGACAAAGTACTGTGTGATTCCAGTAGTGGTATCGACAAACCTGCAGCCGTACTGGTTGAAACTGTTCAGGGTGAAGGTGGTATCAACGCTGCAAGCACCGAATGGCTGCAAAACCTGCAGGCAGTTTGTAAAAAGCACGACATTTTGCTGATTGTCGATGACATTCAGGCAGGTTGTGGTCGTACGGGCACCTTTTTCAGTTTTGAGGAAGCCGGTTTGAAACCTGACATTGTGACCTTGTCCAAATCATTAGGTGGTTACGGTCTGCCCTTCGCAGTCGTACTAATCAGTCCGGAACTGGACCAGTGGAAGCCGGGCGAACACAACGGGACGTTCCGCGGGAACAATTTTGCTTTCGTTACAGCGAAGGCGGCCATTGACCATTATTGGTCTGACGACGCTTTTTCGAAAGAGATTCAGACCAAAGGCCAATATGTTTCAAAACGTCTCGACGATATCGTCGCGAAGTATGGGGAAGGCAACTTCACCACTTGTGGTCGCGGCATGTTCCAGGGCATTAATTGTGTTAATGGCGAAATTGCGGCCAAGATCACCAAGCGCGCGTTTCAAAACGGTTTGATCATCGAGACCAGCGGTGCCGATGATCAGGTAGTGAAATTCCTCTGCCCCCTGGTCATCAGTCAGGAAAACCTTGCCAAAGGTATCGACATCGTTGAACAAGCTATCAAAGAGGTCTGTGCGGGAGAAGACTCTATTCCCGAGAGCAGTGACTACTTTGATGACTACCTGAAAGCAGGCTAAACCGAATATTAGCCCAACAAAGCCCGCCCGGAGAGGCCGTGCAAAAACGTTACGAGAGCAGCTTAGACAAGGCAAAAATTCATGAAAAAGAGCAGTGTATAGGTGATACATGAGCATTCTGAGTGAATTTTTAACGCGGTATAAGCAATCGCAGTAGTTTTTACGCAGGCTCCCCAAGCGGGCTTTGTAACAAACATCACCCTATATGAGAACTTGGATAAGATAGGTAAAACATGATTGTTCGACATCTGAAAGATGCAGAAAACTCAAACCGCAAAATCGTTTCTCCGGAAGGCAACTGGGATAGCACCCGCATGCTGCTCAAGGACGACAATATGGGGTTTTCTTTCCACATCACCACGATCTACAAAGGCGCGGATTTCAGGATGCATTATCAGAATCATCTGGAATCGGTCTATTGCATGTCAGGAAAAGGCGAAGTGGAGAGCCTCGAAGATGGCAAGGTATACCCCATAGAGCCCGGTACGCTCTACATCCTCGACAAGCATGATCGACACATTCTCAGAGCGTTCGAGGAAATGAAAATGGCCTGTGTGTTCAATCCGCCACTGAATGGCAAAGAAGTACACAACGCCGATGGCGCTTATGAGCTGGAAGCCGATACGATCGAAAAATGATGGTAACTGGGCACCTCGGAGCCATCGCAATCCCGCGTGCCCAATATCATTGAATAATTGAGATCAGTTAGAGAGTGAGCCAGCACCCCATCTCACTTCCTGACAAACAAAATGAATCCTTGCCCGCTGCCAGATAGCGTATGACGCAGTGACGCAAACTATATAACGGAGCTAACCATGTTACAGCACACTGTCGAAAAAATCGGTGGCACGTCCATGAGTGACTATCAGGCTGTGCGCGACAACATTATTCTGAAACCATGCAGTGCGGAAAAACCGGACTTCCTGTATCAACGCGTGTTTGTGGTATCCGCCTATGGCGGCATTACCGACCTGTTACTGGAACACAAAAAATCCGGACAGCCGGGCGTTTTCGGCTTGTTCAGCAGCAGCATCGACAATGACAGCTGGCGAGACATGCTCGACAAGGTTCGCGACACAATGTTTGGCATCAACAAGGATTTGTTCGTCGAAGGCGAACTGCTGGAAGATGCCAACACTTTCATTGCCGAACGTCTTGATGATGCGGAATCCTGCCTGAACGATTTGCAGAGACTGTGTAAGCACGGGCACTTCTCGCTGGAAACCCATTTGAATTCCGTCCGCGAAATGCTGGCCTGTATCGGCGAAGCCCATAGTGCGCGCAACACCGCCAAATTGTTAGAGCGCGATGGTATCAATGCCGTTTTTGTTGACCTTACGGGCTGGCGCTGTGAAAAGCACATCTCGCTGGACGAGCGCATTGAACAGGCATTCAGCAAGCTCGATCTGGAAACTGCGACCCCTATCGTGACGGGATATGCCCATAGCGAAACCGGTTTGATGAGCAGCTTCGATCGTGGTTACAGCGAAATGACCTTCAGCCGGATTGCAGTACTGACAGAAGCGCGAGAAGCCATCATTCACAAAGAGTTCCACTTGAGCAGTGCGGATCCTCGGCTGGTGGGTGAAGACAACGCTGTTCCGATTGGACGTACCAACTATGATGTGGCCGATCAGCTGGCAAATCTGGGCATGGAGGCGATTCATCCGAAAGCCGCGAAAGGATTACGTCAACAGCAGATTCCCCTGCGCGTGCGTAACACCTTCGAGCCTGAGCACTTCGGCACCCTGATTACCGGTGACTATGTCAGTGACTCCCCCTGCGTTGAAATCATCGCCGGACGCAAGGGCATCTATGCTTTGGAAGTTCACGACCAGGATATGGCAGGTAAACTAAGTGAATATGACGCCACCTTACTCAACATTCTAAAACGCTTTAAAACCAGCTATATTGCCAAGGACATCAACGCCAACACAATTACGCATTATCTGAATACAAACCTGAAGACCATTCGCCGTATTCGATCGGTCATTGAGGAAGAGTATCCTGATGCAGAATTGAGCCAGCGCAAGATCGCCATCGTGTCGGCGATCGGCAGCGATATGCAGGTACCCGGCATTCTGGCAAAAACTGTGTCTGCGCTGGCGCAGAGTAATATCAGTGTACTGGCCATTCATCAGTCCATGCGTCAGGTCGATATGCAATTTGTCGTTGAGGAAGACGCCTATGAAACAGCTGTGCAAAGCCTGCACCGCTGTCTGGTAGAAGTACATGACCATGGAAGAGCTATATGCCTCGCATCCTGAATGCTTTAGTTATTTTGCTAACCTCAGTCTCCGTGCTCGCCGAGCCGGAGACTCCTCAAAATCCAGACGCAAGCACCACCCTCTCTTCAGCAAACAACTCACAACAAACTGCCCAAGCCCACGTTGAAACGCTGGAGGAACCTCTATACAACCCCTTCGTCGAACGTTACGTGCTGGATGAGCTCAAACAGTTACGCGTGGATCTGGCGAAACAGAAGAGCGAACTCATTCAACAGATCGTCGACAGAGAACACACTTCTGTTGACCGAGCCGTGACCTATGCCACGGATACCGTCACCTATTTTTTCTATCTGATTGCCGGCGCCACCTCCATTCTGGTGCTGGTAGGCTGGTCTTCCCTGCGCGAGATCAAGGAACGGGTGCACTCGCTTGCTGATGAAGAAATTTCCAAACTCGTCAGGGAGTACGAACAGCGCTTGCAGGTCATTGAACAGCAGTTGAATCAAAAGACCCAGCACATTGAAGAGAATCGGGAAGAGATAGAAATCGCAAAAGAGATTCAGTCCCTCTGGTTGCGAGCCGGACAGGAAGAAAACCCTGCAAACAAGATCGAAATCTACGACGAGATCCTGAAACGCCGCAAGCACGATGTGGAGGCCCTTACTTACAAAGCCGATGCAGTTCTGGAACTGGGCGAACCTCAGTGGGCCGCCAACCTCTGCCATCAGGCTCTGGAAGTGGATGCCAACAACGGCCATGCCTTTTATCAACTGGGTTGCGCCTATGCTTCCATGAATCAGTTTGAGGAAGCAGTACGCTACCTCAAAGAAGCGCTGAATCAACGGGAAAACTACCGTGACGAAATGGCAGCGGATCCGGCTCTCGGTTATCTGCAAGGGTATGCGCCGTTTGAGGAGCTTCTGGGTTTAGGTTGCTCAAAAGAAGAGGATGAGGAGTAACGGTGAGGCAACTCGTTTACCTGATGCTCCTCGTCACTATGAGCGGATCGGTGCAGGCTGTTCGCGATCGTGACAATTTAACCCTCTATCAGTTCGCAACCAGCGTCGCCAGGCAACTGGAGTTCAATCTGCTATTTAGTCCTCGCGTACGCCAGGATCTGCACATCAATCTGGAACTCCAGAAAGAGTTTACCGATCAACGACTGTACGCATTGTTTCTGGATACCTTGTCCCTGCACGGTTATGCTGCGCTCAGAGATGGCGATCTGGTAACCATTATCAGAGAACGTGGCACCCGACAGCATCCTCTCAATCGCTTTATTGAACAAAAATAACGAACACAGACTTTCACAGGCCCCACCATGAAAAGCCGCTTACCTGGATCGCTAAAAAACAGCCTTCGCCTACCTGCCATTGCCGCGCCCATGTTTCTCACATCAGGCCCGGATCTGGTTATCGCCTGCTGCAAAGCCGGCATAGTCGGTACCTTCCCCGCCCTTAATCAACGCAGCACAGCCGGTTTGGAGGAGTGGTTAAATCGGATCACCACCGAGCTGGATGCTCACCGGCAAAGTGGAGTTCAAGTAGCGGCGCCTTTTGGGGTCAATTTGATTGTGCATAAGAGCAACCCGCGCCTGCAGGACGATCTGGACCTCTGCGTCCGTCATAAGGTGCCTCTGATCATCACTTCGCTTGGCGCCATGACTGAAGTCGTTGAAGCGGTGCACGCCTATGGAGGCCTGGTTTTTCATGATGTGATCAATGCGCGCCATGCGAAAAAAGCGGCTTCGGTAGGCGTCGATGGTTTGATTGCCGTGGCGGCAGGAGCCGGCGGCCACGCCGGAACCACCAGCCCCTTTGCGCTGGTCAACGAGATCCGTAACTTTTTCGATGGCCCCATTGCGCTCGCGGGCAGTCTGTCGACCGGAAGCGATATTGCCGCTGCCGAAATGATGGGGGCGGATCTGGCCTACATGGGCACCCGCTTTATTGCGACACAGGAAAGCATGGTGCAGGAAGCATACAAACAGCAACTGGTCGAAACCAGCGCGGCCGACATCGTCTACACGCCAGCCATATCCGGTGTCCATGCCAACTTTTTGAAACCAAGTATTGTTGCCGCGGGTCTCGATTTAGACTCCATGGAGCGCCCCAAACATGTGGATTTTGGTGCCGAACTGGATGAAGCCAGTTCAAATCAAACCGACTCTGCCAAACCCTGGAAAGACATCTGGTCAGCCGGACAGGGAGTCGGCAGTATCAGCGACATTCCGACTGCTGCCGATCTGATTCAACGCCTTGAGGACGAATATCAGGCGGCGCGCTCGCAGTTCCAGACAGATCCCTAGCGCACCTCACTGCCTAGGCACTTTTTTCCGCATTCGCCAGATCATGGCGAGAATCATAGTGGCGCTGTTTCCAGTCTTCTATCAAAGACTGATTATCGTGATCCCAGGGATGAAAGTCGTCCCGAAAGAAATCCCGATACGGCTGCTTCAGGTTGGTCATCAAACCTTCAGGACCGAACATGTAGCGCAGGTAGCCTCTGACATCCCGCCATCCGGGGAGTGAACGCGACCACCATAGCAACAAACACATGTATTTACTGACCCGACGGGTAAAGGTCAGTGTCGCGTCTTTTTGTGCACGACGCAGCAGAGCGCGATCTCCTACGCAAGCCATGTATAAATCAAAGGCAACGGATTTGTGCTCAATTTCTTCCACAGCATGCCACAACAACAACTCCCTGATGGTCGCGTCCATGCCTTCCAGCACTTTGGGATTGGTGAGAAATTCATGGGCCAGAATGGCGGTCTGATGTTCAAAGCAGACCGTATAGGCCAAACGTTCTGCAGGTGAGCGATTCTTGATCGAACTGGCCAGGTCTTTTTCAAATACTTTTTCCAGGCGCAGCACGTCGAAGCCCAGATCAACAAGCACTTCGTTAAAGCGTCGATGCTCTTTGCTGTGGTGCGCTTCCTGCCCAATAAAGCCACGGATCTGCTCTTTCAACTCGGGATCGGATATCTGATCCCTGAACATTCGCACCGATTCAATAAACTCGGCCTCTCCTGCCGGGAAGGTGGCAGACAGGGCTGCAATGTAGGCAGATTTCAACAAATTGCCATCGTAGAAACGGCGCTGGGTCACCCGTGAAAACGGAAAGGCCATTCGACGGGGCTTTACTACCAAAGGCGTGTGATTGAGTGATGTGCTCATAGGTCCACCTGTTTTAGTTATCGTATCCAACCAGATATTTCATCCCTCATGCTTGAACACTATCGCTAATTGCAGACTGTCGGCACAGGTGCTACCGTATCAAAATTATGGTGATTTGAGCTCAAACATGACTGCTCCCGGTTTGGAAAAAAGCTTGTTGGCTTCGGGCGACTACCTTGCGGTCGTGCGCGATTTTGCCCTGAGCAAAGGCATTGACGCACAGACTCTGATTGCCGGCAGCAACATCCAGTTAGCCGATCTGCTCAACCCTCCGGTCTGGGTTAATAACCTGCTGATCAATAAAGTCGGAGTCAATCTCTATCGCGCCCTGGACAACCCGCTGGCCGATGCTGTGGAGTTTGGTTTGAGTATGACGCCAGCCACACACGGCTCTCTGGGAATGGCAGTGCAATGCGCGCCCAATCTTCGGCAGGCATACCAAATTATGTCGGACTACTTCAATACGCGGGTGAACTCTATCGATATTATTCCCTGTCAGGACTCGGAGTATCTGAGCCTGCGAATGGAAGCCAAATACAAGACACTGCGTATCGATGAAGATGTGGAGTTTTTCTTCGACTTTGCGACCTTTATCAGCATCGCCAGCAACACACTCAAGTTCCTCAATCTAAGCAAGCTGAGCGGCAACATCCGTCTTTGCGTCAATCATCCTGAACCGGGCAACTTTCCCCACGCGCTGCTCTCTGAGCGTATGGAAATTGTCTTTGAAGCGCCCCATTTACAATTGCAGATTCCGCTTTCATGGATGGATCACCCCCTGAATCCATCCAATCCTGAGCTGGCCCGTATGGCCCTGGAGAAGTGTCGCAGCGAATTAAAACAGCTCAGCCCCACCGACCTGGTGATGCAGGTGCGACAGGCACTCGCCGTCCTTGATAGCCCATTGCCCGGACTGGACGCCATTGCTGCGGAGTTCCATATGTCTCCCGCCACCTTCAAGCGACGCCTGAGCTCTCATGGCACCAGCTATCAGGAACTGAAAAATGCAGAGCGCATGGACCGGGCACGACATCTGCTGTTAAAAGGTCAGCAATCGGTGGAGTCCATTGCGGAAAAGCTCGGTTTCAGTGACGCCTCGAATTTCACCAAGGCCTTCAAAAGCTGGACAGGCATGACGCCCCGAAACTTTCAAAACGGGCACGACAAGCAAGACTAAACAACTCAGGAAGAGGACGAATTACCGAAGCGTTTTTCCAGGGCTCTTGGCGCCATATTGAACCAGCGCTTACAGGCATGGGACAAACTCACGCTGTCACTGTATCCCAGTTGCTCGGCGACCTGTTCCAGCGTTAAATCCTCGCGTTTCAAAAAATCTTTGACGCGCTCACGCCTGACCTGATCCACCAGGGCCTTGAAACCCGTCCCCTCTTCGTTGAGACGATGGCGAAAGCTGCGTACGCCCATGGCAAACTCACCAGCGACCTCTTCCATTTTGCAAACCAGCGGCTGACGGGTGCGCAAGAACTCAAGCACGCGCTCGCTCAGGGAGTTTTGCAGGCGAATCACACTGGCACGCTGGTCGAGCTGAGTTCGGCACAGGCTCCAGGTTAAGGCATTGGCCTGATTCAGTGGCCAGTGCAGATACGCCTCGTCGACACTCAGTGAATCTCTCTCAGCACCTACGTTTAACGGGCAAGACAGCATGGTTTGCAAGGCATCCCGCTGGGGAAGTTGCTCATCCAGCAAGCTGATCCCGACTATGGCTTGCTCGGGTTGCAAGCCGTCATGTATCAGCCGAGCAATCGCCGCCAGATCTCTCTGCACCATAAAGCGCGATAAATCCTGCAAACATGCCCCTGCCTCCACCTGCATACAGCCGATGCCCTCATTGCTGACGAAACGGATGTCGTTGAAGGTGTAGGTGAAATCGATATACTCCAGACCCATGCGAATACCATCCAGCAAGGTACGACTGCTCTGTATCGCCAGCCCCCAAATGCCGTAGCAGGATGCGGTCAACTGAAACCCCGCCCGCAGGCCGAGGGCGGGATCAGAGATCGCCTCAACCAGGTTGCGATAGAATTGCAGTTCCTCTCGTGGCTGAACCTGCGCGAAAGGATCTTTCAGGCGCGACGGCGTGATACCCGTTTGACTAAGAAGCTGACGCGAACTGACACCATACTCTGCCAGCGCCCAGCGCCATATTTTTTCGATGCCAATGATGGAATGCGTTACATGCATAGTCTCCGACCCCGTACCTGAAACAGCTAGCGGGCTCCGATATTTATTATTGTTACCTGCATTTAACGAAAATTAGAGTAATTATTCATTTTTTAAGCCATAAAACTGCAAACCCCATCTCAGCAGGGTGTATTTGCCAGTAATATCAAGATATTTGTCAGTAGAATCATCCTCTTTGCTCACAGCGCACCCTACAATCAGCCAGCGTTTACCAGCACATTCGCCCATGCCGCATGGCGTTACTGGTCAACAATGTCTCTCTTGTCCGGAGAGCACGGCCACTCAACAAAAATAAGAGGAATACCCATGAAAAACATCACCAGTGCCTTGCTGGCACTCTTCCTACTCAGCGCATTTTCCAGTGCCTATGCCAAGCAATATGATCTTGTTCTGGTCCATGGCCTCGCCAATAAGCACAAATGGAGCAGCAGTTTCCTGACGGAACTTGCGAATACCTGGGGCTCAGGAAATGTCTACGTAATCTATACCAACACTTCGACCAACATTTCCACCAAAAGCTATAACGGTCGAACCGTCACGTTTATCGGAAAAAACGACTATAAGGCGGGAAAAGACTATATCCAGAAACAGGCGCAGAACATGGACGCCAAGATCAACATTCTGAAAAGCCAGTATGGCCTGTCCAACAGGTTCAATATCATCGCGCATAGCATGGGGGGACTGGTTTCCCGCTACTACGCCTACTATCGTCCCAATACGGTCGCAGGAATTGTCACCCTGGGTACACCCAACCACGGTTCTCCGCTGGCGGACAATTTTAACTGGCTCGCCAACTACTTCCTTGATGCCAAAGATGCCACCGATCACCTGCGCCCCTCCTATCTCAAGAATACTTTCAACCCACAGTACCCGGCAGGCAGCGCACCTCTTTACGCCGGCGGCCGCATCTACACCATTCGTGGCGATTGCGATGGTTATGATTGCTGGGGCTGGGGCGGCGAACTGGCTGTCGGCTGGGACTGGATGACCATCTTCCACTGGACGGACAGCGATGGTCTGGTGCCCAAGAACAATGTCAAAATCTCAGGCGCTATTCATCTGGCGGATTTCTGGAGTTATGACCACGAGGATCTGGTGCAGAAATCGTCGGTTGCACGCAAAGCTGCGTCGGTGTTGAGATAGATAAGGCGATACTGGTCATGATACAGGCGTCCCGAACCGCGTAGGTTTCGGACCCTGGATCATGCACCGCTACATTGGAAATCTATCAGGAACCCAAAGACAGGTATTGCTTGACGATTTTTCCTATCTGATCGGCTTCCAGAGGCTTGGTTAAGTAATCATTCATGCCCGCATCAAAACAGCGTTCCCGATCTCCGTCCATCGCATTGGCTGTCAGTGCAACAATGGGCACCCCTTGATGGGACCTGCCGCCTCTTCCCTTGCGAATGGCCAGGGACGCGTCATAGCCATCCATTACCGGCATCTGGCAATCCATCAGGATCAGTCGATATGGCTTACGTCTGTCTCTTTCGGACAGTTTACCCAAGGCATCCTGGCCATCTTCCGCCACGTCTGCCGAAACTCCATGCAGCTTCAGTAACTCAATGGCCACCAACTGATTCACCTTATTGTCCTCAACCAGCAACACCTCGCAGGAAGAGGAACATGCAGCCACCTTTTCGTCGTTTATCGCTTCACTTCTGTCGTTACCGGTCTCTAAATTCACAGTTTCAAACTGTTTCCCGCTTTCCCGAACCTCGCCGAGTTCTTCAGATTCCGCTGCTCTCAAGGGTAATGTGACGGTAAAACAGGTCCCCTTTCCCGGCTCACTTTCGGCATGCACCCGCCCGCCCATCAGATGGCATAACTGTTTAACAATAGCCAAACCCAATCCTGTACCACCAAACCGTCGCGTGGTACTCGGATCCACCTGGGTAAAGGCATTGAAGAGTTCGTCCAGCTTATCCATATCAATACCGATGCCGGTATCACGGATCTCGCAAACCAGTCGCACACTACCATCGTCCGGATTCACACCCGGCTTCATACAGGCTTCGATGCGAACCGAACCGGACTCGGTAAATTTCAGCGCATTGCCCACGATATTGACCAGAATCTGTCGAATTCGATTGGGATCACCGCAGCAATGGCGCTCTGCCATATCGGACAGTTTCAACTCCAGACTGAGACCTTTCTGTTCAGCGAGCGGCAGCAACGAAGCATGAATGGATTCCAGCAGTTCGGGCAAATCAAAAGCACTCTCTTCCAATTCAAGCTTGCCGGCTTCGACCTTGGACAAGTCCAGAATATCGTTGATCAGACTCAGTAATGCCTTTCCGCTGTCGCGCGCCACCGCAACCTGTTCCTGCTGACCTTTATCCAGATCCGAATGGGACAGGGTCTCCAACAGGCCCAGCACACCATTCATGGGAGTACGAATTTCATGGCTCATATTGGCCAGAAACTCATCCTTCACCCGGACTGCCTGCTCTGCTTGATCCTTGGCCTTCTGCAATGCTCGCCTTGCTCTCTCCCGCCCGATTTCATTACCGATCCACTGAGCAAACAACTGGATAATCTCATGATCATAGGCGCTGAAGGCTTCGTCACGGGGATCGGGACTGGAGAAGTTCAAGGTACCAAAGCGCTTATCATCTACCATGATTGGCGAACCGATATAGCTTTCCAGACCAAAGCTCTGATAACAGGGATGGGAGCTGATCTCACTCTCCCCTGCATGACTAAAGGAGGTTGGCGCATTCGCATTGAGCGTATGGACACAATAGGTTTTGCCGAGTTCAAAGTGCTGACCCGGTTTTACTGCATCATCAGGGGTAAAGGCGTAGCGCACTTCGTAATCATCGCCCCGAATACGGCTAACCAGAGCCAGAGGCAAGGCGAAGGTTTGAACACCCAGTCGCAATATCTGATCGATCTTGGCATCCAGACTCAGATGCGCATCCGATGTAATAGCGTGCAGATCTCTGAGAGTCTCAAAGGCGGCCTTTTGCATAGCATGGTCTCAGACAGGTAAAAAAATCAGCAGACTTCTACAATACAAACGCAGTCCGCTGACAGGCAAACAGGTTTGAGTAGCAAGTATAGACCCAAGGATAGTAAATGCGGCGGACTGTTTGTTGCGTGGCAGAGGTGTGAAAGCTTTTCCTTGTCTGTCGAGGCTGTTAATCTGCGTTTCCCCCTCATCTCTGCGGAAAACAATAAAGCTATGAGCGCTTATCTAACGACACTGAATCATCAAATCCAGAAAGGTGTGAAATCCTGGGTTAACCGTATTACCGAATCTCCTGAACAACGCAGCGGACTGAAGGCGCTGCAGGTGGGAGCCGCTCTCAGGCTCGTCACCCGATTTGTGGGACAAGCCATTCCCTTTGCGACGCGTAACGGCTTTGAGGTGATCGACTTTCGTCCCGGCTACGTCAAGGCCCGCATCCCCTTGAAGCCCAACAAGAATCACTTCAATGCCATGTATGCAGGAGCGCTATTTACGGTAGCGGAACTGCCCGGGGGAATTATCTCGATTTTCAGCTTCGACGATCGTTTTTACCCGGTGCTGAAAGACTTGAAAATGGATTTTATCCGCATGGCAAAAACCGATGTGACGGTGGAATTTGAACTCAGGCCGGAAGAAATTTCCCGCATCGAGAAAACCTGCGAGAAAGAAGGAAAATGCCATTTTGTACTGCAAGGCCAGGTAAAAGACGCTGATGCCGTTGTGGTCGCCACCAGCTTTGCGAACTATCAGGTGCGTCAAAAATAGGCTGACTTAGGTCAGCAGGTAGTTCTGGTATTCCTCTCTAAGCCCTACCTTTTGCAGTTTGCCTGTCGCCGTGTGCGGCAGGCTATCCACAAAGACCACCGCATCGGGTAACCACCAACTCGCTACCTTGTCTTTCAGAAACGCCAGAACATCGTCCGCTTCGGGCGCACAGCCGGCTTTCGGTATTGCCAGCAGTAAGGGACGCTCTCCCCACTTTTCGTGCGCAACACCAATCACGCAGCATTCCTCAAGCTCGGGATGGCCAACCGCCGCATTCTCCAGATCAATGGAAGAAATCCACTCACCACCGGACTTGATGACATCTTTGGAACGGTCCACCAGGGTCAGGTAATTATCCGGATCGATGGTGGCCACATCCCCGGTGTCGAACCAGCCATCAATGAAGCTGCTGCGATCATCATTCAGGTAGTAGCCTCCCGCTATCCAGGGACCGCGTACCAGCAAATGACCAAAAGCCTTGCCATCATGGGGCAGAGCTTCGCCATGCTCGTCGACAATTTTCATCTCCACGCCGTACACCGGTCGGCCCTGCTTGAGCTGCAACTGGTAGCGCGCTTCGGCAGGCATTGTTGCCATGGCCGGCGTCCAGGCGTTGACGGTTCCGATGGGCGACATTTCTGTCATACCCCAGGCGTGGATCAGGAAGGCATCATGATCCTGATCAAAACGTTCGATCATTGAACGCGGTGCGGCGGAGCCACCCACGACAACATTCTTGACGGACTCCAGCTTTTCGCCAATTTCATCCATATGATTCAACAACATCAACCAGACCGTCGGTACACCCAACAGCAGATCCGGTTTTTCCGCCGCAATCATCTCCCATAGCGAGGCGCCATCCATACCGGGCCCTGGGAACACCATCTTGGCCCCAACCATGGCGCAGGAAAAAGGCGTACCCCAGGCATTTACATGAAACATGGGTACGACGGGCAGCACGCAGGAGCCACCGTTAATGCCCAGCGCATCTGCAGCAATACTGGCCATGCCATGAATCACCGTTGAGCGATGGCTGTACATGACACCTTTGGGATTGCCGGTGGTACCAGAGGTGTAACAGAGATAGGCACCCTGACGTTCATCCAGCTCCGGCCATTCGTAATCCGCTTCTTCATCTTCTATCAGCGCCTCATAGCACAACACATTTTTCAGTGTCGTTTCCGGCATATTGGCTTCGTCAGCGAGAATGACAAATTGCTCGATGTGACTGATCTGATCCTGTATTGCTTCAAGCAATGGAACGAAGGTCAGATCGACAAAAATCCAGCGATCCTTGGCATGATTGATGATATACACCAACTGTTCCGGGAACAGGCGCGGGTTGATGGTATGCAGAACGGCGCCCATACCGGCAACGCCAAAATAGAGTTCAAAGTGACGATAGTTATTCCAGGCCAGAGTTGCCAGTCGATCAGACTTGGCAATGCCCCGCTTTTCCAGCACACGCGCCACTTTGCGAGCGCGTTCTGCGGCATCGGCAAGCGAACAGCGATGGATCGGCCCATCGGCTCCAGGCTCACATCGACGACTGATAATTTCTGTTTGCGGGTGGGTGGATTCTGCGTGACGAAGAATGCTGGAGACCAGAAGAGGTTGCTCCATCATATTGCTTTGCATGAGAGGTTTCCTGTTGTCGCTGGCGTCTTGTTGTTATCGCGTGGCCTGCATAAATCAGAGCACTCAATTGAGTGTAGATGCTGGAGACGAATTATGCCGGATCCTGTTGCCTCAGGATATTAAAAAGTAGAAAGGGGAACATAGAAACATGGAGAGAAACGCCCTCTCTCCATGTTGATTACAGACAGATCCAAAAAACACTAGGCCGCCTGAGCCGGAGATACAGCCGTTTCGTGCTCCTCCAGCCACTGATCCAGCGTGCTCACAATTTTCTCGAAAGCGTGGCCGCCTATGGTCCAGTGGCACACGCCCGGAAACTCAACCAGCCTGGCGCGCCCCTCATACATGGCTGCCAGTTTGCGCTGAACACCAATGGTGGTGATACGATCATCCTGTCCGGACAGCATCAGAACCGGACACTGAATCGCTGTCGTATCGAGGCGAGTTGCCGGCTTGCGAAACAGAAACCACATGCCCAGCTGAAATGACGCCAGACCCGATTCATAGGTCGAGAGCCGAAAGATCTCGTTCTGCACCTCGGCAGATTGGGTATTGGCAATACCGTAGCGGATGTTTTCAAGACGCAATTCGGTAAGTTTTTTCCACATGGGAAACTTGAAGAGATTATGTCCGAAGGTGCGAACAACTGACCAGGACCAGGCATTGATACCGGCCGGCGGAGCGGAGGAGATCAACACCAGCTTTTCCAGATCAGTGGATTGCGCAACCAGCTGGGAGATCAGCGCCCCCATGGAGTGACCGATCAGAATAGGCGCGCGATCCAGTGAAGCGATGACATCCTTGATGGCGGCCACATAGGTGCCCATACCACTCTTCTTCAGGCCGGACTGCTCGACCATGCCCATTTCCCTCAGGGGTTTATGAAACGGCAAGGCCGGCGTATGAACTTCATGGCCTTTACGCTCAAAGTGATGCCGCAAGTCCGTCAAGGCTTCGGGAGTGCTCCACATGCCGTGAACGATCACCACGGGCGCAAGGTCCTGTCGTTGTGTTTGTGCTGTCATGATGCCTGCCCCGCTGCCTGTTGATGAAATTCTGCCAAAGGTTTCGGATCATCAAAGCTCAAGACCTGATCGTCTAACTGGCTGTGTTTGATAGCAAAAATATCCTTGAAATACAGATCCTTGTTGCGCCAGGGGAAAGACGCACCCTGCTTGGGAATACGGTCAGCGGCCCGCATCACGTAAGTGGATTTCAGATCCACGATAATTTCCTGATCTATCGCGTCACGCAAATGCGGATAGACGATCTTGTGGCCTTCCCGCTGCATGTAATCCAGCAAGCGCGCCACATAGTCATAGGTAAGCTCAGCCTTGAGGGTCCAGGGGGCATTGGTATACCCAAAGATTGTCACCATATTGGGCATCTGGCTGAACATCATCCCCTTGTAATTGGTCAGGTGGCTGGGCTCCACTCTGGCACCGTCCACCGATAGCTCCATGCCGCCCCAGAACTGCACATCCAGCCCGGTTGCCGGCACGATAATATCGGCCTCAAGCTCTTCACCCGATTTGAGTCGAATTCCGCTTTTGGTAAAGCAGTCGATTTCATCCGTCACCACAGATGCCTGCTTATCACGAATCGCCTGAAACAGATCCTCATTGGGCACCATACACATGCGCTGATCCCAGGGTTTGTAGCGGGGATTGAAATGCACATCGACATCGGCGGAGCCCTTCAGTGCCTTGTCATTCTGATTTCGAATGAACTTGCGTACCGCATTGGGAAAACGCCGCGACAGGATAAAGATCATCTGCTGCAGGAAAATGTACTTGGCCCGCATAATGCGGTTAGTGAGACCTGCAGGCAGAAATTTCGAAATAAAGCCATACAAACCATCTTTGGATGGAACCGAGGCAATATAAGTGGGCGAACGCTGTAACATGGTCACGTGGGCCGCTTTCTTGGCCATGGCCGGAACAACCGTCACCGCCGTAGCGCCGCTACCGATGACCACGACACGCTTGTCGGCATACTCCAGATCCTCTGGCCAGTGCTGCGGATGCGCAACGGTTCCCTGGTAATCTTCCATGCCTTTAAATTCCGGCACGTAGCCTTTTTCATAGTTGTAATAACCCGTGCAGGTCACCAGAAAACGTGTCTGCACCTGATACGTGGAATCGTCGCCTCGTTGGATGGTGACTTTCCAGCATGCGCTCTCTGAATCCCAACTGGCGGCAACAACCCGCTGTTCAAAACGAATATGCTGATCAATGCTGTGTTCTTGCACCAGCTCCTTCAGGTAGTTCTTGATCCGTGGTCCAGTGCCGAGAAACTCCTTGTTACGCCAGGGTTTGAAGGAGAAAGCAAAGGTATACATATCAGAATCGGAACGAATGCCGGGATAGCGGAACAAGTCCCAGGTGCCGCCAATGTCCTTGCGGCTTTCAATGATGGCAAAGCGGTCATGGGGCCGCTCGGTTTTCAGGGTGTAGGCCATGCCGACTCCCGAAAGCCCCGCGCCAATGATTAATACGTCGAGTGCGGTGGTGTCTGTCTGTGTCATGTGTGTTCTCGTATTCAGTTATCGCTGCGGTAAGACGAAGGTCATCGTCGACCGACGGTCACAGTTTTTGTTATCTCCGCCAATCTAACCCAGCAACCCTGATCAGAATATGATCAAACTTGCCAATAATTGATACTTTCGGCCAAAATGGCTGAATCTATCTCTTTTGCGAATCCTCCGTCTCATGCCTCGACAACGCAAGCATTCCATTCTCAGCCTCATCCCCCTGTTCGAAGTTATGTCGGCCCGAGGTGTTGACCCTGAACCTCTGTTAAACAAACATCATATCGACCTGAGCAGTATGTCGGGGACCGCGCTGATTGATGCCAAAGTGGAAGAACGCATCATGCTTGATGCTCTGGAGCTGCTGGACGATCCATGCCTGGGTATCAAGGTTGGCAGTCAAAGCACATTCGCCTCGTTCGGTACCTTTGCCCTGCTGGTGATGACGGCCCCCAATTTCAAGGAAGCGGTGAATGAGGCGGTGCAATTTCAGGCGCTCTCGCTTCTGTTGATGACCTACAGCCTGCATTTCGAGAAGGACTATTTTGAGCTGCGCTACACTTTGCCCGATGCGGATCCCTCACTCCTGCCCTTTATTGCAGATCGGGATTTCGCCGGTTCGTTTATGTTCATGAAGGAACTGATCGACAATCCACGTCGCTACCTGCTGGCCAGCGGCGTCGCACGCCCCAAACCGGATCGGGAGTTACGCGCACTGTACCGGCAAATTGCGGAAATCGATATTGAGTTCGACCAACCCTACAGCTGGTTTCGTCTTCCCGCCAGCTTGCTCGGCAAACGCCTAAAACACGCCAACGTACTGGCGCATAAACTCTATCGGGTTCAGGCGCAGGAATTGCTACGGCGCTTCTTTCCCGGCAGTGACGATACGCTCAGCCAGGTGCGTCAACTCATCGCCGGCTACGACCAGCATTTTCCCACGGCGGCTGACGTTGCAAAACATCTTGGACTCAGCGAACGCACCTTACGCCGAAAGCTGGATAGCGCAGGTCGGAGCTATCGCGAGTTACTCGACGAGCACCGCCGCAAACGCGCCCTCAATATGCTGATGACAGAAGATCTTCCAATTTCGCAGATTGCAGAAGCACTCGGTTATGCCGAGTCCGCCAGTTTTGTCCGTGCTTTCAAGCGCTGGACCGGCCTGTCCCCGAAGCACTATGCAAAGCTAAAATAGATCACCCCTTTCGCACCAAGTCTGGGTGCCAGCTTTGTAATCCTATATAATAAGTAGAGTGTTGCTATCTGGAGAACTGACGTTTCACACGGAGAAGAAAAGATGGCTACGATTTTCAAGTGCCGCAGCATTTTGCTTCTGGCAATGGTGTTGGCCTCGATTTCCTTTGCTGATTTCAGCCAGGCTGCTTCCCCTTGCCATCTGACACTGGTCTACAAAGACAAAGGCAAACCTGGCTACATGGCCAAAGCCCCCAGCAACGCAGGCCTCTACAAAACGCTTTATCAGGAAGTCGCCAACAATATTAACTGCAGACTTACGATAAAGCGCGTTCCCAAAAAACGCACATTGTATCTTTTGGAACATGGCGAAGCGGACCTGTATCCCAGTACGGGATTCGACAGCCAGCGTTCGTCATATCTTTATTACGTAGCCAACGGTCTCTACCGGCTTGAGTATTACCTGGGACTCACGCCCAATGATGTCACCAAGCTCGAAAATATTTCCGACATCGCAAACCACGGTTTGTCATGGATTTTTGAAGCCGGCAACACCACTCTACGGAAAGCCGAAGCACTAAACCTCCCCAGCGACCCCATCGTAGGACTCACGACGGATCGCGCCATCAAGATGCTAAGCCTGGGGCGACGCGTCTTCTACCGCATGATCCAGGAAGATTATTACAAATATTTGGAAACCAAGGGATTGGACGACCTGAATGACCTGAATATTGCCACACACCTTTCCTGCTGCTCACCAAAATCCCACAAGCTTTACACCGGTATCTCTCGTTTTTCCCCTATTTACCGAGAGGAACACAATCCGGATTTCGATAGCCTTCAAGTAGTGTCCGCCGAGAACTTTCCCTATCGTCTGGCGCGAGACAGTATTGCTTTCAAGGTCGCACAAGAAGTAGAACATCTGGAAAGCTCAGGTCGCGTGGATGAACTTTTTCAAGAATATATCGTCAGCCAGGGCCACACACCCTAAACCATTCAATCCTGTGCTCGGTCGCTTAGCTAACAATCGAAACAACAAAACCCACCCACATGCCTCCCATGAGTACAAGACCGAAGATGAACACGCTGAAACGGTGCATCACTTTGTTGTAGGTGCATTGAATCAGGCTATGCAACAGACGTGATGCCACAAATAACCAGGCGCCCCAGGGCAGCCAGGCGGGGATATGACCCGACAGTAGCGCCATCGCACACAAGACATAGAATAAAACAGGCAATTCAAACTGATGATTGTAATTGTCTCGCGCCCGCGAATCCTTGAGTAAATTGCTGCGAGCAGCGGATAGGGCCAGCGTCTGTGGTGGAATCCGTTCACGCCGGATTTCCTGGATAAGCATGAAGATCATGCGTCCACCCACCAGTAAGGTCAGCAAAGCCATACTTGCACTCGCCAAAATAATACTTTCAGCAGAAGTCATTTGCTTTGTCTCCATTTCATCCAGGCAAAAGAGGAAGACTCATGCTAGCCCGTCACCTATGATGCGACCCTTGGCATTATTGACATTTATAATGGTGATATAGACAATCTGTTCATGACTAACAAGCACCTTGATATCGCCCTGCTCGTCTATCCGGATTGTCTGCCATCCACCCTGTTTGGCTTTCGTGATATCATCCTGTTCGCCAATGAACTGGCCCGGTACCACAACAAAGAGCCGATAAAAATGGCATTGATCAGTGCTCGCGAAACGACCGTGTCACTCGCAGGAAACCTGGGAGTACAAGTGATCCCCGCCAAGGGACAGCGCTTTCACAACCTCGTGGTACCGGGGTTTATGTATGCGAATCCGGGCTCCATTTCGCCACAAATCCAGACATTGCAGGCAGAAATAGCCTTGCTGAAACGGGCCTATACCCAGGGTGCTGTGATAGCGTCAAACTGCGTGGGTGCTTTTCTGCTGGGTGCCGCCGGACTGTTGGAGAATCGCCAGGCCACAACAGCCTGGCTATTGGAAAAGCGACTGCAAACCTTGTTTGCAGGTGCCCATGTAAATGGCAGCCGGACGCTGCTTCAGGATGGCCGCATTATCACCACCGGTGCATTCTCGGCGATGCAGGATCTCGCCATGTATTTCATTCGCAAACACCTGGGTCAGACTATCGAACAGCAGACCCGCAACATCACGCTGACACTGAGTGTCGGTGAGAGTCAGTCAAAATTTGTGGACCATTCCCTGCTCGCTTCAAAAGCCTCCGGCTTTGCTGGATCTGTGGAAAACTGGCTGACACAGCACCTGTCTCAGCGTTATTCGCTGGAAGATCTGGCATCTCATATGGCGGTGTCCCCGCGCACCCTCATGCGCCGCTACCAGAAAGAAAAGGGTCGTACGCCGCTGGCCTACCTGCAACGCAAACGTATGGAGCGGGCCAAGCACTTGTTGGTGTCCAGCGCGTTGAGCATCGAACAGATTGCAGCGGAAGTGGGTTACCAGGACGTCAATGCCTTTCGCCAGCTGTTTCGTCGTGAAGTACAGGAAACACCCAGTGCCTATCGCAAGCAATTTCGCTAGGCTGACGCGCATGAAAACTCAGCTGCAGACTTTGAACGAATGTATCCGTAAGTCGATCAGAGTCGGCCCCGGCATGGGCCTGCCCCACGGTGTCAGGGGCGTCACCCGGCGAACAGAAGTGAAAGCCAATCCGTCTGAGCTGTCATGTTGCAAAACCACATGGGCAGCCTTGGCGAAACCACCAATGACTTCCGCCGTATAGTTGTGCTGCCGCAGACGTCCGCTGTCGTTATCAAAGAAGAAATGCTGGGTTTCGCAGTGGGTGGGGAGATGCGCAGGAAATCGCGCTTCCAGATGACCGGGCTTCACCTCGCGCCATTGGATATCGGTTCTCATTAACAAGGCCGGAAAGGTTAGATAGTTCCAGGTCGCGTAGTTGGCGAAGTACGCCATGTCGAGATCATCCCAATAGAAGAAGCGCCTGCCATAGGGAAAATAATCACGTGCAGCCTGACGTTTGGCAATCACTCGCCCTTCCGGGTCTTCCAGTCTAACGTCCTGACCATCCAGCACCCCAGCGATGCGTCGATCTTTGCCGATGGGAGCAATCCTGCAATAGGGCCGATGTACTTCCATTACCACGCGCGCATACTCAAACACCGGCCGTCGCTTCATCACAAAGGCCAAGCCACTGGCACTGATTTTCGCCTCAATAGTTTGGGCCTTTTGCCAGAACGAGCGTCCACCATAAGCCTCCAGGGCACGTTCAAGGGTTTGATTCATTAGCTGCTATTCCCATTTGTCCATAATGGCGTCGTATTCGCCGCGGGCGATCACACGAATATTCGCCTTATGAAGCCTCAGCAACAATTCCGGCGACACCGAACGTTTGCTGAAGGCAAAAAACGTCGGCAGACTGGATACGCGAAAAGGATGAACTTTCACCGCTTTGGCATATTCCGGATCGGTCTTTAACGCATATTTTGCATTTTCGGCCAAATCCAGTGCTCCAGATAAGCGACCCAAGCGCACCATATCGGTCAACGTAGCGTGTACACTGTCGACAAAGACTTCTCTGAACTCAGTGTCCTGATTAAATTTTTGGGTAAAATTTCGATCACGTATGGTGCCTGTCTCGTAACCTACTTTATCTGGCAAACGCTTAAAATCGTCCAAACTCTGAATATCAAAGTCTGAATCCTTGCGCACGACCAGCACCGTTGTTTCGTTGGCATGCGGACTGATGAAGTGAAAATGCTTCGCTCGCGTTTCGTTGTATCCCACATTCATCATGACGTCGACAGTCCCCTGCTCCAACTCCAGCATCGCTCGTTTCCAGGGCATTTCTGTATAGTTCGCAACACAACCAGCCTCTTGCAACAAGGCTTCCATGAGTTCAACGGCACGCCCTGCCCATCGCCCGTCTTGCTGCATATATTGAGGCGGCGCCTCGGTGACGCGCACCTTTAGCATACGCTCGGCAAGTACCGGCGTTGAAAATATCATGAAGGGAATCAGCAAAACCCTGATTACAGCTGTTATTGATAGTCGATAGATCATCTAGATTTCCCTTTTTTAGCGTACCTTGGGCTCATTGTTTTTCTGCGCAGGAATCGACTGAGGCGACAGCAAAGTACCTCATCCTTGATAGAAGTTTAGCCGATCATGGCGACGGACAGATTTAATCTGTGCAACAAGCTGGAGTTTACAAGTTCATTAAACCGTCAACAGCTTGTCATCTTTATACGCTAAGGTCCCCGCCAACTAACTTCCCCAGTATCCATTAAGCCAATTGGGCTCATTTTCGAGGCACAAAAACGTGAAAAACATCTCCATCAATCGACGTAATTTTCTGAAAAGCTCGCTGGTTGCAACGGGTGCTGTGGCAAGCACCAGTCTGTTAACAGGTTGTGCACCCATTGAGTTTCGCCACGGTGTGGCCAGCGGTGATCCGACACAGGATGCGGTTGTTATCTGGACCCGCGCGACTCCGTTTGAGCTGGACAAGCCTACCGGTGTGATCTGGATTGTTTCTCGGGACCGTCACTGTCACTCGGTAGTAGCCCAAGGTCTGGCGAACACAGATGCGTCACGGGATTTTACTATCAAAGTCGATGTCCAGGGTCTGGAACCAGGGACCCGCTACTACTATAAATTCATCGCGTTGGCACGCCATGGTCGGGTGATTCATTCACCCATTGGACAAACCGAAACACTTCCTGCCGGCCATACCGACCTTTACAAATTGGCTGTTTTCTCATGTTCAAACTATCCCGCCGGTTATTTTAATGTCTACAAAGAAGCGGCGGCGCAGGAGGATGTTAACGCGGTGCTGCACCTTGGTGACTACATCTACGAATATGGCATGGGCGGCTATGCGACAGAAGATGCAGACGCTCTTGACCGCATCCCGAATCCCGTCACTGAAATTCTCAACCTTGGCGACTATCGAAAACGATATGGCCAATATCGACAGGATCCTGATCTGCAAGCCTTGCATCAGGCCAAGCCCTTTATCTGCATCTGGGATGATCATGAAATCGCCAATGACACCTATAAAAACGGTGCAGAAAACCACAACGAGGGTGAGGGCTCGTTTAGTGATCGAAAAGCCGCCGCACTGCAAGCCTACTACGAGTGGCTACCCATCCGTGAGGGTGATTCCAGAGAACGCATTTTCCGCCAGTTCGACATCGGTAACCTGGCCAGTTTATACATGCTGGATACCCGCTTGATTGCCCGTGACCAGCAGCTCGATTACGCAAACTATATCGATCCGCTCACCGGTGCATTCAATGCCCCATTATTTCTCAACGACCTGTCTGCTCCTGACCGCAGCTTACTTGGCGATGAACAACGCAACTGGCTATATTCTTCAATGGCTACATCGGTGGCCACCTGGCAAGTATTGGGACAACAGATTCTGATGGGCCGTATGAACCTGCCCGCTCCCCTGGTGACTTTTCAGATCGGTTTCAGTGACTATGTGCAGCTCGTTCAGTTAGCACAGACCAATCCTGAGCTGTTAACGCCAACGCAACAAGCGATTCTGCAACAACCGTCGGTTCCCTACAATCTGGATGCCTGGGATGGCTATGCCTACGAGCGAGAGAGCCTGCTGGAGACCTCCCGCATCCTGAACAAGAACCTGATTTCATTGGCAGGTGACACGCACAACGCCTGGGCAAACGAATTGCGCACGCTGGACAACACGCCTGTAGGCGTCGAATTTGCCACACCCGGAGTGAGTTCTCCCGGGCTGGAAGAGTATTTGTCGAGTGAGAATCCCGACGTTGTCGCGGCCGGTGTGACGCAGTTGATCGAGCCACTTAAGTATGCGGACACACAGCACCGCGGATACATGACCGTTACGCTGACTCACGAGTCTGCCCAGGCTGACTGGCAGTTTGTTAGTACGGTCAAATCCAAGAACTACAGTCTGCTCGATGCCTATGCCAGGTCGCTGAAAGTTCAACCCGGTATTAATGTCATTGAAGACGTTTAAGGTTTCGGCACAAAAAAAAGGGGGGCCTCACGGCCCCCTTTTTTTACCTTCCGCAATGTTTGCTCTATATCCCCAATGAATCCAGCAGGTCATCGACTTCATCCTGATTGGTTCCCGACAACTGACCCGGCTTGAGGTTATTCACTTCCTGGGACGAACCACCAAAGATCTCGTTCAGCGAGATGATCGTCAGCATGAATTTCTGGTCGGTAATCTGATCTTCGGAGAACAGGTTCATGGCCGTCACCAGCTCTTCCTGCATCACCTCTTTCACCTGTTCTTTCTGATCACGACTCAGGTCTTCAACGTTCTTCAGCACCGAACCTTCCAGTCCCTCGAAGAGATTCATCTGGCGTTCTTTCATTACCTGATAGGTTTCATTGACATGATTCAACTCGTTGGCACAGGACATCACCATTTTTTTGATCTGGTCAGAACGTTCCTGTAATTCCGCTGTCCGTTCGTCCACCTTGCGCTCAAGGTTCTCATTGAGCTCGCGAATTTCCTCTTCTGCTTCTTTTCTTGAGGTGATGTCGTTTATCGTCGCAATGAACATCAAGCCGCTGTCCACCTCCAGCTTGTACATGGCCATATCAATCCAGCGCAATTCGCTGCCCACCAACACCTGGGTTTCAAACTTGCCCACGTTCTGCTTATAGCAGGCCAGATATTCCATCAGCATGGAGTCAGCCATGGCGACATCATCATCTCCCATGGAGCCCATTCCGCCACGGGCCTCAATGGGCTCAAATTCGGGAATCGCCAGGTCTTTAAGGGTGGGAATCATATCAGTAAGAGGCCTTCCTTCGACCTCCCCTTCCTGTTTTTCGAATATTGTCCGCACGGCAGGCGTTGCCGTTTTAACCTTCCCTGAGCCATCGATGGCAAGCAACACAAAATCGGCTGCGACCAATAAGGTTTCCACTATTTCGCTTGTCTGCATGTCCGTTTTTTTCTTTTTTGAATCGTAGTCTTTCACCATAGCAGTGCGGGGATCAGTTCGCTAGGACAAAGCCTCACCATGGTGCACAGTCGCTGGTTGTCAGATATCGGCTTTAGGGACTATTCTTGTTGCAGGAATCAATGCCGATATTCAGCAACTCCAACACGGACAAAACAAGGACAATAAAATGAATACCATTCTCGTTGTTGCAGATTTAGTGGAACAGGCGCCAGTCGCGATACGACAGGCCTGTCAGATGGCCCGACTCTTCGATGCTCGCCTGCACATTGTCCATTTCGTGTATGTGGACCTGGAAGCCATGGACGGAGACAACGAGGTGATTAAGGAGAAAGTTCTGGAAAACCAGCGCGCCCAGTCCGAGCAGGTCATCAGGGAAAGCATGGACGAAGCGGATGCGGATCTCGAAGTGATTCATGATGTGGAATGGTGCAAGCACATTCATAAATGGGTCTGCGATTACGCTGAAGTTCAGCATCCGGTTATGATCATCAAAACCGGAAATCGTAGTGAGCATCTGTTTTACACTCCCACAGACTGGCATTTGATTCGCGAATGCCCGGCTCCCGTGATGATTGCCGCCGAAAAGAAATGGCGCAAGGTTGAGAATGTGATGGCCGCCATCGACCTGGCAACCAAGTTACCAGCCAAGCGTGCCGTCAATGACAAGATCCTGAAAACTGCTAAGCAGATGGCGGACTTTTTCGGGGTAGAACTGCACGTCTGCTACAGTCCGTCTGCCCCACCGATACTGCGTGATCTGGGGATACGTTTCCCGGATGAAGTCGAAGCCAAGGCCAAGATAGAACATCATCAGGAGATCGAGACAATCAAGTCCACTTATGGCCTCGACGACAGTCGCATCCACATTCACGCCGGCCAGGCCGAAAAAGTCATCCCCAGCATGGCTGCCAAATACAATGTCTCCCTGGTGGTCGTCGGCACCTCCGGGCGTCCCAAGCTAAAAGGCCGCTTCCTGGGTAATACTGCGGAGCGCATCCTGACGCTGCTGAAAACCGACGTGCTTACCATCAAGCCGGACTAAACCCGCTGCAAAGAAAGGCCTCTCCCCTTGAGAGGTCTTCGTTTTACTTGTTGTTCAATTTAACGAAAGCCCTACCCCGTCGTGATAAAGCTTTTTAACTCTTAATCGGTCATATACACGAGATAAACCCAAATAAGCATCTTCCAGACCCGAAACTGTTCCATAATCGGAACAATATTACCTAAAACCCCGTCTTTCCTGGATGATCCGCAACTTATACAGTATGCGTATTACTAAAAGTTAAGCTTGCCAGCGCTTTTCTAGAAAACGCTTCGGCAAAGACATTCAATCATGCAGGCGGATCATTCTCATGGCGAAACGATCATCTTTTCTGTACTCCCCGGTTACGCTCACCCTGATCTTCTTTGTGGTGATGGCTCTGGCTTTGGGCGTCAGCCGCATCACCAAAACCCACGCTGATGATGAAAACACCCATCGCCTGCTGAATGTACAAACACTCAGTTCCCAGGATGTTTACCCCCCTGTTGAAGGCGAACGTTACATTGGTCGCGTCGAAGCCGGACAGCGCGTCGAGGTGGGCTTCGATATTTCCAGCAAAGTGGTCGATATCAAAAAACGTGAAGGCGAGCGCTTTGCCAAAGGCGAGTTATTGGCCTCTCTGAACACCGAACGCCTGCTGGCCCGCAAAGCCGAACTAAAAGCGCAACTGGCGCGTTCTGCAGCCAACCTGGCTCTGGCCAAATCATCCCTGCGCAGGGCCGAAGGGCTGAAAAAGTCCGGCAATATTTCCGATCAGGCTCTGGATGAAGCGCGTCAGCGCAGGGCTTCTGCCGAAGCCGACTATGCCGTGGTTGAAGCACAACTGGACACCATCGGCGTCGAACTCAACAAATCTCATCTCTATGCTCCTTTTGATGGTGTGGTCATTGATCGACTCAGCGATGAGGGTCGCACGGTTGTCGCAGGTGTTCCCGTTCTGCTTCTGGAACAAACCGGCAAACCCGAGATCAAGGTAAGTCTGCCCCTAAACAAAGCCCGGGATCTAACACCAGGGGATAGAGTCAGCGTCTTTCACCATGATCAGGAATTCCAGGCTCGCGTGGATCGCATCAACCTCAGCCTGACCGCACAACGCGTCTCGGAACTTTATGTGCACATGGAGGAAGTGAAAGAACTGATTCCAGGCGAAATCCTTTATGTTGAACTCGTCCAGATGAAGGGTTCGACAGGTATCTGGTTACCAACCACCGCACTGACAGAATTTGGCCGCGGCCTGTGGTCTGTCTACCTGGCGGTGCCGGATGCAAACAATCCGGCCAAAGCCAGTATTGAGCGTACCGTGGTCGAGCTGGACATGATTCGCGGTGACAAAGCGCTGGTTTCTGCCGGGCTCAGTCGGGAACAGGTTCCCTATGTCGTGTCGGCAGCCACTCATCGTGTGGTTGCAGGACAGCACGTCCTGCTGTCTCCCGATACACAAATCAGCCAACGCCCATAAGCAATCGCGACCTGAGAGGAAAAACGCATGAATCCGTCAAATCCGAAGGATGCGGCATCTGCACCTGCCTATCGCAAAACCTGGGCATCGGCCTTCTACCGCAATCCCCATCTTCTGCTGATGACTCTGATTGTCATCGTTGCAGCCGGCTTCTCTGCCTGGTTTTCGCTGCCCAAGATTGAAGACCCGCGTATTGCCCAGCGACATATTTCAATTGTCACCGAATATCCCGGTGCCTCCGCTCGACTGGTTGAGTCGTCGATCACGGAGGTCATCGAATCGGAGCTGGCCAGCATTGCGGAAATCAAGAACATCAACTCCACTTCACGTAGCAATGTGTCGGTGGTATCGATCGAACTGGAAGACAAGGTCACGCGACGTAATAACCGCCAGATCATTGCCCGCATCCGCGATCGTGTTAAGGATGCCAGTCGTGCACTTCCCGCCCAGGCATCCGCGCCGATTATTCGGGAAGAAGACAATATTGCCTATGCATATACACTCATCACTGCCGTGCATTGGCAGGCTGATGCTCCGCTTGAACTGAGTCTGATGAATCGTATTGCGGAAACCCTGAAAGATCGCATTGAAGCGGTTCCGGGTACCGAATATGTCAGTATTCATGGCGAGCCGGAAGAGGAAATCCGTGTCGAAGTCGATCCCGGCGAGCTGTCCGAGCTGGGCCTCACCGTTGCCGATCTCTCGGGCCTGCTGAAAGGTTCTGACAGTAAACAGGTGGCAGGTCGATTGCTGGATCAGAGCCATCAAACCTCCATTGAGGTCATGGGCGAATTCAATTCGGTAGAACGCATCCGTCGCATTCCGGTACGCAGCGGCAATGCCGATATTCGACTGGGTGATATCGCCCAGGTCAGTAAAACCCATCTGGAGCCCGAGCAGGTCATCACCCGTGTCAACGGCGAACAGGTGATTCTGGTGGCGGCACGCATCAAGGTGGCCAGTCAAATCCGTCCCTGGACTGAAACGGTCAAAGCCGAACTCCAGCAACTCAATGCCGATGTCGGGCGCAATATCAGCCTGGATATCGTTTTCGAACAGGCCAATTACACCGAAAACCGGCTACAGACGCTGGGCATGAATCTGCTCGCAGGTATGATCGCGGTGCTCCTTGTCGTTTGGGTATTTATGGGATGGCGCTCAGGTCTGATTGTCGCCACCTCCCTGCCGCTGGCGGCCGGATGTGTGCTGTTTTCCCTGCAAGTGCTGGATATGCAGATTCAACAGATGTCCATGTTCGGCATGATCATCGCCATCGGTCTGCTTATTGATAATGCCATCGTCATGACCGACGAAGTGCGCTCGCGTATGCATCGGGGCAAATCGCCGGTCCATGCCATTGAGGGCGCCCTGAAGCATCTGTTTATGCCCCTGCTGGCATCCACCCTAACGACCATTCTTGCCTTCATGCCGATTCTTCTGATCGAAGGCAATGCCGGCGATTTTATCGGTTCCATATCGGTCAGTGTGATACTCGCGCTGATATTCTCCTTCGTGCTGTCCATGACGGTCATTCCCTCCATCTCTGCCTGGCTGGAATCCCGTGGTGTCATCAATGAAGGCCAGCACTGGTGGCAGCGCGGGCTGCAAAGCAAACATCATGGACAACGTTTCCGCAGCTTCCTGATACAAAGCCTGCGTCGACCCTGGCTGGCCATCAGTACTGCTGTTGTGCTTTGCATCAGCGGCTTTGTGGCAACCACGACATTGCCTCAGGTGTTCTTCCCGTCGGCAGATCGGGATATGTTTGAGCTACGGGTCTGGTTTCCGCAGAACACCACTGTGCCTGCTGCCGATGCAGTGGTGCAGCAAATCGATCAGCATATACTCGCGAAAGAAGACGTCACCCAGACCGTCTGGTCCATCGGCGACAGTATTCCTGCCTTTTATTACAACCAGCTGATGAACAACAGTAACCAGCCTTACTATGCCGAGGTGGTGATCAGTACGACCGGGCCTGATGCTTCAACGCGGCTCATAGACGAATTGCAGCACGAACTGGACACCGACTACCCCGGTGTACAGATTGCGGCGAAAGCCTTCGCTCAGGGCCCTCCTGTTGAAGCCCCCGTAGAATTTCGCATCTATGGCCCTGAAACCAATACCCTGCGCCAGTTGGGAGACGAGTTGCGAGCCATTATTGCGTCCCAGCCTGGCACCCTGCATACCCAGGCCAGTGTCAAACCCGGAGATCCAAAGGTCTGGTTTGATGCCGATGAGAATGCCTTGAGCGAAGTGGGTCTGCGTCTCGGTGAGGTGGCGAATCAGTTACGACAAGCCTATGAAGGGCTTGAAGCGGGCAGCGTACTGGAGGACATTGTCGAGCTACCGGTACGTGTAACCTTCCCCGGCGCCCAGCGTGAAGACATTGAGCAGTTGCGCACCTTTCCAATCTCCCTGCCCGATGGCAGCTGGGCACCTGCCGAAGCCTTCGGCAGCTTCCGTCTGGCACCCGGCAGCTCATCCATTACCCGGCGTAATGGTGAACGCGTCAATATTATCCATGCCTACATTGCTTCCTGGGTCACGCCCATTGATTTAACCAATCAGGTCATCACTCAACTGCAGAACCAGCAATGGCAACTGCCCGAAGGGTATTACTGGCAAGTAGGCGGTGACGCTGAGGAAAGTGCAGAAGCCAATGCCTCCCTGGCCGCCCATCTTCCGGTACTGATTTTGTTGATGATTACCTGTCTGGTGCTGGCCTTCCGCAGCTTTAAACTGGCAGCAATTATCGGCTCAGTGGCCTTGCTTTCAGCAGGTTTCGGTTTTCTATCGCTATGGATCAGTGGTTACCCTGTCGGCTTTAATCCTCTGCTGGGTGTCACCGGACTGATCGGGGTAGCGATCAACGGATCCATTGTCGTGTTAGCGGCGATTCAGGCGGACCCCAAAGCCCGATCCGGAGACCACGCCGCCATTATCGCCGCGACACTCTCCTGTACTCGCCATATTCTCAGCACAACGCTGACCACCATTGCCGGCTTTATTCCATTGATTCTCTTCGTGGGCGGGCAATTCTGGCCACCCTTGGCCGTGGTGATTGCCGGCGGTGTTGGCTTCTCGATCCTGCTATCGCTCTGGTATACCCCAAGCCTCTATGCCCTGACACGCAAAAGCAGTGACAGCAAAGAGAACCAATCGAGCACAAGGGACGTAAAAGCTTCAAAGATCGAACCTGATCCACCTTTAGCCACGGTCAGCTAATGACGTAGTCGCGGTGAACAGACACAACTGAGGAACACAGCGATGCAAATCCGGCAAGCTCTCACTCTACCCGCGGTTCACTATCCTTATCAGAATTCCTCTGCGCCAACGCTGAGCCCGCCCTCAACACTGGAGCGGCTCGGTGAGCTGGCTGCGGTGGGCGACTTCGCCAGAGGTCTCGCCAGTGGTCTGTGGTGGAAACACGAGCAGCGGGACAGCGACACGTTCGAATCCGAACGGCCACAGGTTATTCTGCTTCCCGGATTCTACAGCTCGCCCCGAGCTATGTTCAGCATCAAAAATATGCTGAAGCATCAGGGCTATCCGGTCAGCGATTGGGGACTCGGCTTCAATGACGGCAATGCGCCGGAACTCCTTGATGCCATGACCGAAAAGCTGAAGAGACTCCACAGTGACGGGGAGCGCGTCATATTGATCGGTTGGAGTCTGGGAGGCTATGTTGCCAGGGAGGCAGCACGCGAATGTCCGGAGGCGGTGTTAAAGGTCATTACTCTGGGCACGCCAGTCATCGGCGGCCCCAGATATACGGCAGCAGCAGGGTTTTACACCATGCGAGGCTGGGATCTGGATGAGATCGATCATGAAACCCTGATGCGCTATGAGACAGAATTACAGGTACCCGTCGTCGCCATATACAGTCGCCGCGACGGTGTCGTGGCTTGGCAGGCCTGCGTCGATCAGATTTCTCCCAATGTCACACACATTGAAGTGGATTGTACCCACCTGGGGATGGCATACGCGCCGCCTGTTTTGCGGGTATTGGAGCAGGAATGCAAGAACACACCCAGCCACTTGATGATGTGACTAAGCAAACCGGCAGGTCAGGACTTCTCGCCGACCACCATGTTGCGTCCGCGGGACTTGGCCTTGTACAGGCATTGGTCTGCCCGATTGATCAGCGTTTCGGCATCGTCGCCCGGTGAGTAAACACTGAGGCCACCTGACACGGTTATCTTCCGCAGCCCCGGCCCGTCCTTGCGAATACGCAGTTTGCGATTGGCTATGGTTTCGGAAATGCTTCGACCCACAGCCAGCCCGCCGTAGTAATCGGTATTAGGAAGAATGATGGCAAACTCTTCACCGCCAAAGCGGGATACGAAATCACCACCCTTGACGCACTTGCGAATCATTTCGGCGACGAAACACAGGACCCGATCTCCCACTGCATGTCCGTAGTCGTCATTGACTAGTTTGAAGCGGTCAATATCCAGTAACAACAGACAGCTGCTGTGATCTGCTTTTTTTGACTCCGCCATCACCTCAGCCAGACGCTCATCAAAGGCCCGCCGATTTGCCAGGCCTGTCAGGGCGTCTTCAAGCGCTTCAACACTGAGCTTTTCCAAAGCTTCTTTCATGGCGTCAAGCTGATGTCCCATCTCACTCACCAGAGCCTTGGATTTCTGGTTTTCCTGCAGGGTTTTACGGGTCTCGTCCAGCGCTTTGGTGATCAGTTCGCTCAATGTTGCAAGATCAGGATCATCATCCAGTTGCAGGGCAATATGACTCAGAGCACCGTCATAGCCATCCATGCTCTGACCCAGGGTGTTCAGCTGTTCACTCAGCTGTTCCACCAGGGAACGAATAGCCGTGCGTATTTGCTTGAGCTGACGTTCTGCGCCACTGGCAAAAAAGCGCTGAAACAACTCCTCACTGAGTTCCGAGGTGAAACGCTCATTGGCCCCCAACAAACGATCCAGTTCCGTCGTCAGTTCGGGATTTCCTTTTGCATAATAGCCATACCAGAGGGAATAGTTTTGCGGGTTGGCGGGAAGTTTCAGATCCTGGATGCGAGCGACGGCTTTCCGCAACAGCGAAACGCTGTTCTTGAGTTCGGTATCTCCATTACCCTGTGCGGAATCGGGGCTAGCTGGACTGGGATCATCCTTCGCTTTCGCAGACACTATCGCACCCTCCTGGTTCCCATAATTGCGCGCTGGTTGAGATAAAAGAGGAAGCTCTGAGAAATGCCTTACAGCGTCAGACAAGGGCTCGTCACTATGCGTCTCAAGAGAGTTTCCATGCTTTCAAGGTTAGAAGCTGACGGGGATAAGTCAACTCGAAATCGCCCGGCTTCGGCCTGATATTCCAGGACTTTGTATTGGCATTTCAATACTCAATAGCACGCATAAAATCGTCCACCAGCTGATTGATACGCTGCGGATCTTCCAGCGACACCAGATGCCCCAGGCGATCCAGAATACGGAAGTCTGAACCGGGTATGGCATCGGCCATGGCACGGGTCTCGGCATTGCTGAAACTCTGATCCTCCATGCCTGCCACCACCAGTACCCGTGCTTTTATCGCAGACAGCAAACGACGGGTATCCCGGCGCATGGGCACGACACTCTCGACAGCCCAGACCACCGATTTCAGATTGGCCCTCCGGACGGAATCGCGTATGTTCGCCACAACCTCCGGACGACTCACCAGCGTAGTTTGTCCGGCAAAGGCCTGAACCGAACGATCCACAAACTTCTCCGGCAAATAGCCCAACAAACGCGCCACACGGGCCAAAGCGCTGAATTCCAGCTTCTGCTTCAGCGGTGCTGGCGAGGCCGTGCAATTCAATAGCACGGCACCAGCCGTCCGATCCGGGTAGAAGGCGGCAAACACCGCGGCGGTCATGCCGCCCCATGAATTTCCTACCAGCATCGCCTGGGGCAGCTCCAGAGCATCGAGAATCTGACGCAGACACAAGGCACATTCTTCCAGAGTAAAGTGAGCCTGCAGATGACTGGACTCGCCATGGCCAGGCGGATCGATAAGAACAAGCCGATAGCGATCACTGAATGCCTGCTCCAGAGGTAACCACATCTGATGGTCCATCATCAGACTGGGCCAGCACACAATCGCCGGACCTGTCCCGCTATCGCGCACTACAATGCGTCCGAGAAGGGTCTCGATCGCTTTCGTTTCCATCATACGGGTGTCCCCTTAAACGGTGGCTTGCTGTGAAGCCGATACCAGCGTAATCAATTCATCGAAGTGTTCAATCACCAGATCCGCGAGGTGTGCATAATCCGGCTCGGTTTCCGGCGCATACAGGCAGGCTTGCACTCCGGCATTGTTGGCCGCCTCGACGTCATAGCGAAAATCCCCCACGTACATGGCCTGCCCCGGCCTGATCTCCCATTCTCTGCAAAGCTGCAACAAGGCCTGTGGATCCGGTTTTGCCGGCGCATCTTCACGGGTCAACACGCGATCAACTACGATCCCGGTGCCAGATAGCTTCAGTCGTGTTGCATCGGAAGAGTTACGGGTCACAATACCGGTTCGTATGTCCAGACGATTGAGTTTGAACAAGAGCGATTCAACTCCGGGCAGCACTTGAGCTTTGATGGCATCATTCATTTCATGACGTAACACCAGTTCATGAGCCCATTCCTGTTGCGTCTGAGGCAAGCCATCGATGTAGGCCAGCAGGTCCACACCTTCAGGACACCCAAGTTCTCGCCGAATCAGTGGAAAATCCAGGCTCGAACTGACCAGGGTGCCATCAAGGTCAAAGATCATGGCACGAAGAGGATGACCCATGATCATCATGCGTCATATTCCGTATCGGCAATGCGCTGCAGATGCTCGTAAAAGCGGTCCAGGTCGCCATCCTTGCCCACATCTGCCTTGTATTTGTTGTGAAAAAACAAGGTGAACGTAACACCGTGGCTACGCAAAATCAGTGTGTATTCATCCGCTGTCGTTTCCATATGAATCCCGTCGAGCATATATCCATCGCCGTCACGCTCCCCATGTTCCCGAATTTTCTCGGCGGCTCTCAAGACCACCTTGTGATCAATATGGTGTTCCATCTAACTCTCCTTTTGGTTAGCGGCTGAACTGAATCACGAATTACATCGTAGCATTGAACATCAACAAACGATGATGCTGCAACGATTTCTCAGAAAAGGCCGCTGAAGTGCTTGGAAAGAAAACAAACTCACGAAATGCTAATCGGAGCGCCAATGTCGGTCTGGTATGGTTCCAGCACGACCTGCGCCTTCACGATCAATGGGCTCTCGCCAGAGCGGCATCCGAGCATACCGAACTGGTCTATCTGTATTGTTTTGACCCAGTCTCGAAACGCTCGGGACCTTACCAGAGCAAGGCCTGTGGAAGGCATCGGGAAGGCTTCATCCGTGAAAGTCTCGCTGATTTACATCGCTCACTGCAGCAGCACGGTGCAGCGCTGACAGTGCGTCATCAATCACCCCAACTTGCCATTGTGGAGCTCGTCGCTCAGCACAACATTCAGCATGTCTATTTCACCCATAGCGGGGCAACAGATGAGCGACGTAGACTCAACAACCTTCAGGAGCACCTGCCCCACGTGCAGTTCCATGGTGAAGAGGGCTTCACGCTGTTTCGTCAGGCGCAACTGCCTTTTGCACTTCAGGATCTGCCGGAGACCTTTTCCGCTTTTCGACGTGAAATAGAAAAGCTGGATCTGCTCGAGTCTGGTATCGATGCTCCCCAAGCAGCACCCTCGGTTCTGCCTCCCTCTCCCCTGCCCAACATTTCCGTTTCCATCACTGAGCCAGCGAATGATGCCCATGCCAGGTTTACCGGTGGCGAACAGACGGGTCTGAATCATCTCCGGCGCTATTTCGAATCCGGTGCGGCGTCTGTCTACAAACAAACACGCAACGCTCTGGATGGCTGGCAGGACTCGACCAAGTTTTCACCCTGGCTGGCGTTGGGAAATCTGTCTCCCAGGGAGGTCGTTGCAAGACTCAAACGCTACGAAGCGCAATATGGCGCCAATGAGTCCACCTATTGGATACAGTTCGAATTGCTGTGGCGCGAATATTTTCAATGGTACGCCCGCAAACATGACAGCGGGCTGTTTCGTTTTCGGGGGATCAAAAGAAAGGCTCCTCAGACCAGCTTTTACCCGGAACGTTTCAAGAAATGGTGCCAGGGAACGACGCCCTACCCCATCGTTAACGCCTGTATGCGCCAGCTCAACACCACCGGATACATGTCCAATCGTGGCCGCCAGTTGGTGGCCAGCTGTTTGGTGCATGAGCTGCAACTGGACTGGCGCTACGGTGCAGCCTATTTCGAACAGCAACTCATCGACTATGACGTCGCCAGCAATTGGGGCAACTGGCAATATCTGGCGGGTGTTGGTGCTGATCCCCGCGGGCACCGACACTTTGATCTGCAAAAACAGCAAGCGATGTACGACCCCGAAGGAGAGTTTATCAAGCGCTGGACGGGCGATCCGGAGGATAATCCGCCGCCAGATCTGGACAGCCTCGACGCAGCGGGTTGGCCTTTGGGATATTCCTGATGAGCGCCTTTAACCTCGTCTGGTTCAAGCGCGACTTGCGTCTTCAGGATCACGCCCCTTTGGCCGCCGCCTGTGCCGATGGCAAGCCCGTCATGTTGCTGTACTGCTTCGAACCGTCGTTGATATCGGATCCCCATTATGACCGCAGACATTGGCGTTTCGTCTGGGAATCGCTCCAATGCCTGCGGGAACAGCTGGCGCCATACCAGGGGCATTTCAACATTGTTCATGGCGAAGTCTTGCCCACCCTGCAAGCCATTTATAAAACCTGTGGGGCCTTCACCCTGTTCAGCCATGAAGAAACCGGAATTGCCCTCACGTTCGCTCGCGACCAGGCCATCCAACAATGGTGTCGGACCAACCGGATCTGCTGGCAGGAGTATCAACAGGGCGCGGTCGTTCGTGGCCTCAGCCATCGTCAGGATTGGGATGAACGTTGGCGTGAAACGATGCATGCGCCCCAGGTAAATCCTTCTCTGGAAAGCATGCGCTGTCTAAGACTGGGAAAAGACATCAACAGCCTTTCCATTCCTGATAGTTGGCGGCAGGGCGATTCCAATTTTCAACACGGCGGCAGCGACTGTGCCGCGCATGTGTTGAGCGGTTTTTTCGACGAACGTGGTCGCCACTATCACCGTCACATTTCCCAACCTCTGGAAAGCAGGGAGAGTTGTTCCCGCTTGTCGCCCTATCTCGCATGGGGCAACCTGAGCCTGCGCCAGGTCTATCAGGCTCTTGGCCAACACGATTTACCCTGGGGCTGGGGACGCCCCTTGCGCGCCTTCAACTCACGCCTGCATTGGCACTGTCATTTTGTGCAGAAGTTTGAAAGTGATTGCCGTATGGAGCACGAAGCACTGAACCCGGCCTATGCCAGTTTTCCCTATCGCCAGGATGAGACGGTCACCCAGGATCTGGAAGCCTGGGAACAGGGCCGAACCGGATTTCCCCTGATCGATGCCTGTATGCGCTGCCTGCACCAGACTGGCTACATTAATTTTCGCATGCGTGCCATGCTGGTCAGTTTTCTCACCCATCTTCTGAACATTGACTGGCGACTGGGCGTGCATCATCTGGCTCGGCTGTTTCTAGACTTTGAACCCGGCATTCACTATCCCCAGTTTCAGATGCAGGCAGGTGTGACCGGCATCAATACCATTCGCATTTACAATCCAGTAAAGCAATCACTGGAGCAGGATCCGCAGGCCGCGTTCATCAAGCAGTGGTGCCCGGAACTATCCCTGCTACCCACCGAACTTGCCCACCGGCCTTGGCGAGCGACGCCCATGGAGTCAGTTATGTTTGGTCTCGAATATCCGGCCCCCATAATTGATCTGGAAAGCCGGGCGCGGGAAGCCCGGCAACGCCTCTGGTCCTGGCGCAGCCGTCCTGCCACCCGAAAAGCCAATGCCGCAATTCTGGATCGACATGTCCGACCAGGCACATCAAAGGTAGGTCGCCATGCCACATCGTAAAATCCATCTACCAGAAAAAACCTGCGCGGTCTGCCAGCGTCCCTTCAGCTGGCGAAAGCGCTGGCAACACTGTTGGGATCAGGTTCGCTACTGCTCTGCCCGCTGCCGTCAGCATAGGAACAAACCATCACTAAAGTGATCTAAGGTAGGCCTTTATCAGTATCACTAGTAAGCTCATGACGAGGTAGTAGATGTCTGATTTTGAACTGATTCCTCATGCGTTTTCTTCAAACAATGACGCCATAGAGACGCCGTTTAACGAAGCCGTGCTGGCTGATGATGCTTCACTCGATGGCTACGATCTGGCGCGTATTGCCCAGCAACAGCCACTGCTTTCCGAAGCCCAGGAGCAGGCCATCTGCCAACGGATGCAGCAGGCCGCCTCGAATCTTTTGCTGACCCTCTGTGAAGGTCCAAAACTGCTTGGTCTGCTTGAAGACTTTATCGAACATACCGAACAGGAGATGGATCGCTTCCATCACCTTAAAGACAAGCACCTCAAAAACCAACACATGCAAGACAAGGTCTCCAGAGACTCCTCTGATAGCCTGACACTGTATCGGCTCATTGATGAACTACGTCTGATGTATTACTTGCGCCAGCAAGGCCATAAGGATATTGAGCAGGACCTGCGTGAACGTCGACGTCGACTCAAACGTTATCTTGCCGACTGGCTGCCGCCCGCTTACATGGTTATCCGCTTCATCCAGAGCTGCGATCTCGATACTTTGCCGGTGAATCACCGTGAGCGCCTGCAGGAACTCCTGAAAAACTACCATCAACAACGCAATCGAATGGCGCAGGCGAACCTGCGTCTGGTGTACAGTGTGGCCAACAAATTCCGTTATCTGGGTCTGTCCTATGAGGATCTGGTTCAGGAGGGCAGTCTGGGTCTGATCAAGGCCATCGAGCGCTTTGATTTCAACAAGGGCTTTCGTTTTTCCACCTATGCCTATCGTGTTATCAGTCAGGGAATTCATTTGGCTATCGACAAAAACAGTGCCCTGGTGCGTAAACCCTATAAACTGCTACGCGACAAAGCGGTGGTGGATCAGACCCGCATCAAGCTTGAACAAAGGCTGGGTAAAACCCCGTCCGCGCGTGAACTGGCGGACGCCTTACCAGAAAACATTCAGCACAAACGAGCACACACCGACAACCACGCCAATATCACCGCCGATACGCATACGCTCTACACCAGCCCTCATGATCCCTCGGATCACGCGGCCTTGGGTGAAGCGGAACAAATCTGGCAGACAGGTGGAGAACATACCCGCACTTTGCTGGAACAACTGGTCAAGCGTCTGCCGGCCAGAGATCAGGTTATTCTGCGGATGCGCTTTGGACTCGGTGTGCCAAGACAGTACACACTGGAAGAAATCAGTCAGCGCCTGTCCTTGTCTAGAGAGCGGGTCCGGCAGATCGCCAACAATGGCGTACAGACACTGAAAGACGCCTTGCACACCGATACCTGAAGAAGAGACTGACGCGCAAAGCCATTCACACACTGGAGACAAAATGATGAATCGATCTGCTATTTTGATGATTCTGGCGCTGATACTGACCAGCCCCCTGGTTCAGGCCAACGACCAAAGCCAATGTGCCTCCTGGATGAAGCACAGTCTGGGCAAACTTCACAGCAGCAAATCACTGGATATTTGCGAACTCAGTGCCAACAAAGCGGTACTGATCGTCAACACAGCCAGTCACTGCGGTTACACCCGTCAGTTCTCCGGCCTCGAATCCCTGCATCAACGCTACAAGGACAAGGGGCTGGTGGTCATTGGTTTCCCCTCCAACAGCTTTAATCAGGAAGCCCGCAGTGCCGAAAAAACCGCTGAGGTGTGCTACAAAAACTACGGGGTCACCTTTGCCATGACCGATGCGGTGCCCGTGCGAGGCGATCAGGCCCATCCGATTTTTCAACACCTGAGTCAGCAAACCAGTGCACCGAACTGGAATTTCAACAAATACCTGATTTCACCGGACGGCAGCACTATCGAACACTTTGGCAGCAACGTTGAACCGGAATCGAAGCGTTTGACTCAAGCCATTGAGCGCTGGTTGTAGCAACCGGGAAAGCAAGACATTCCTGTCAAAAGTACAGACTCGGAAGAAACCTAACCGAACGCGGCCACCGTTCACAGCACCATCCATGTGATACACTGCGGGCACTCTCTATGTCATAACGAGCCCGCCATGTTTTTGCTTATCGATGCCTTTCGTATGATTCGGGATGTGGGCCGCTCCAGTCGCGCGGTCAATATCTGGGGAGGCCTGCTGAACATCCCCCAACTCATCGGCGGACTGCTATTTATCTCCGTCTTTGAGGCGCAAGTGATCCTGATCACACTGATCATCACGCTGAGCGTTGCCGGGCAGATTCACAAACGCACACCTTTCTCCCGCCTGATCGGACTATGCCACATTCCCTGGCTGATGCTGCTGCCCTGGTTGCTGTATCAACTGCACACGGAAACTTTTACGCTGATTTTTCAGGTGTGGGCCTATTACCTTGCGGTGACCATCGCCATCAGTCTGTTATTCGACACACTGGACGTTTATCGCTACACACAAGGCCAGAAAACCTTCTCATGGAGTGAGTAATGAAATCTGGCATTCGCTTTGTACCCTATACGGCCATCGATCCAAGTGACATTCAACAGCTTTTCCAAAGTTCTTTCGCTGACGCCGAGGGCCAGAAGGAAGGGCAGCTGATCGCCAGGCTGGTTGGGGAGATGATGGCAGCAAGTCCTGCACAGGACATCACGGGCTTTGTCGCCTGCAAGCAAGAGCAAACGGTCGGCGGCATTTTCTTCACTCGCATGCGATTCGAAGCGCCCATTGAGGCGTTTATTCTGTCACCTGTCGCAGTGGAGTCAGCACATCAAAGGCAGGGGACTGGGCAGGCGCTCATCAAACACGGCATCGAGCACTTGCGGCAAGAAGGCGTCGAATTGCTGTTCACCTATGGTGACCCGAAGTACTACGCACAAGTCGGCTTCATACCCATATCCTCCGATCATATCCCTGCGCCATGGCCGTTGACGCAACCAGAGGGTTGGTTGTGTCAATCCCTGACTGGTGATGAAATACCCGCCATTACCGGCCCGGTCAGGTGTGTCGACGCACTGAATCGAGTGGAATACTGGTAGCACCTCAAAACCATCGTGTCTTATACAAGTGGCTATACTGCTAGGCAGACTTTCGTTCTGCGCAATCGGGAAAGCTAACCATGGAGAGACAATTTATAGAGATTATCACCGTGGCGGGCTACGCCATTGAGGCCTTCGGCGTGCTGATTGTCATCATCGGTTCCTGCCTTTCAACCTCAACCTACCTGCGTACCTTCAAGCACCGACCGGAAGGCGAAGCCTATCGGAGCTATCGCCAGGATCTCGGACGCTCCATTATTCTGGGACTGGAGTTCCTGATCGCCGGCGACATTATCCGCACCGTCGTGGTTGCCGACTCGCTGGAAAACGTCGGCATTCTGGCCCTGATCATCCTGATCCGAAGTTTCCTCAGCATCACCCTGCACCTGGAAGTTGAAGGACGCTGGCCCTGGCAGAAAGCAGAACCAACACAGGGAGAATGACCGCAGACATCGCGCAGCGACCAGACAGCGGAGTCTTGATTTTTGCGCCGCGTTTGCATCAAGGCAAATGCGGCAAAAGGTAAGACGAGCGAACGCTCAAAGAAAAAAAACGAAAAAGAGGGACAGGCCTGGTCTTGGAGGGAATAACGACTGCTCTGAAAGCATAGTCGCCTGGGGGTTGAGTGCCTGTCCCCAAGGTAGCAACTTCCGTGTCGGTTACGGACTCGGATCAGGCCGCAAGCGCATCATCGGCAAGCTTGTCGAGTCGGGGCGCTTTCGCGGGCAGCTGAAAAACGTGATAGGCCTCCGGACCGAAGGTGTCCAGCGCGGTGTCCAGATGCAGATAGTCTTCCGGCACTGGTTCTCCAGACAACACGACTCTGAATTCGCGTTTGCACTCGGGGATTGATGGCGACAAGGGTTCTTCAACCCAGATGAAGACTGCTTTTTCCGTCGGCAGATATTCTGACCTTACGAAGCGATACCCCTCACGTAAGGACAACTCCACTGGTTTTTTCTCGTGTGACAGTCGGTACTTGTGTATGGCTTTCATCAGCGTCTCCTTCTCAGGTGTGATTGCTTGATGGAAAGTCTGACAAAAACAACTGTTCGATAAAAACAGATTTTATCGTTTCGATTTTTCGTTTTTCCCGAATATTTGTGGTGTCATGGACAGCTTCAGGAGTCCGCCCTGATCTGAACCACCACCTTTCCTGTGCAGTGCCCCGAGCGATTTCTTTGATAGGCCGCATCAATATCTTCAAGGTTAAAGGTGCTGTCGATTACGGGTTTCAGTTTGTCCGCCTCAACATAAGCGGACAGCGTTTCCAGGTCGCGTGTATTGGCATCTACCCAGACATTTTTGGAATGCTGAGATCCTGACAGCCAGCGATCCCGCATGGAAGAAAAAATGGCTCGGGCATTGCCTCCCGTCGAAATAAAGTAACCCTGGGTGGCCATCAGCTTGGAGCAAGATGATTGACTATGGTAGGAGGTGATATCGAAGATGGTGTCGAAGGTATCCGGGCAGTCTTCGAGCTTATCCCGGGTATAGTCGATCACGGCATCGGCGCCCAACTCGCGAACCAGCTCAGCATTTTTGCCACTGCACACACCCGTGACTCTGGCCCCCATTGCTTTGGCTAGTTGTACCGCCAAAGTACCGACGCCTCCTGAAGCACCAATAATCAGGACTCGCGAACCTTTCTCTACCCTGCCAATTCTGAGTCCCTGCAGGGCAGTCAAACCCGCCAAAGGAAGCGACGCGGCTTCGTTAAAGCTGAGTTGATGAGGCTTCCTGGCAATGCATCGGGCATCGATCCGGGCAAACTCTGCACAGGCCGCCGTGCGTGGATGCATGGCCATACCAAAGACTGCCTCACCCACTTCGAAATTCGTTACCCGCTTGCCCCTGGCCACCACAACACCGGCCAGATCATCACCGAAACAGACCGGCTCGGGAAACAGCGCAAGATTGGGAACCAGGGAAGCGAGTTGTTGATTGAGCTTCCAGTCCTTGGGATTTACCGAAGATGCATGCACCTCAACCAGTACATCGTCGGGTCCTATCTCGGGCGTTCGGGTCTCAACCACGTGCAGATACGCCTTCTTACCTGTTCCTTTGATACTGGCCGCTTTCATTGATTACACTTCCTTATATCCATGTCTTTTGATTCACTTCCGTTTTCACACCACGACACTCACACCGGCAAACACGTCTCCGGCTATTCCACCAGCACTCGCTCCGGCATGCCCTTTTTATGAACACGAAACACCAGCACCGTACTGGCTTGATCATAAGTAATGGCTGTGTGAACCTGTTTCAAGGGGACTTTGATCAAATCGCCTGCACGAAAGACCTGTTCCGCCTGACCTTGTTGCCAGAGTGCGCAAAGATGACAAGCAGCATCACCATAGTGGAAAGGTTTCTTATCATGACCCTGCTCCCCCCGTATCGACAATACCACGCCTCGCTATCATAAGGGGCAGGTCAGCAAAAAAGCACGACAATAAAAAAGAAAAAGGCGCTTCGAAAGCGCCTTTATAAACAATGGAAAAGCGAGCCTAACTGGCTTTGCGTCGCGCGGCAGCCAGCCCGATTAAACCAAGGCAGATCAGTGCGACAGAACCCGGCTCGGGGACATCGACAACGCTACCCGCAAATTCATTGGAAATATTCCATGCGTTGTTACCTGTTCCACCCGTTGTCCAGCTCAGCCCCGAGTCATATGAATGATAGGACATCCCACTCGCCGAGCTACGTTGCCAGGCAAAAGAGGTTCCCGGATTGTCTTCTGACCAAATTGATAGAAAGTAGTGACCGGCGCTGAGGAGAATTTCAGAAGTCAGGTCCATGGTAAAAGACCAGATATCTGCACTCTGAACATTGTTATGGTTGTATCCGGTATCCAGCTTTTCAATCAGAGACAACGAAGACGTGGCAAGCAAGTTACCCATCTCACCGGCCTGGCTGTCATATACGGAAAGCGTAAACTGCTCTACGCTAGGGCTCGTTCCTGAAACCCAGTGGCTCCCCCAAAACTGAACCGAACGCAGAGCTTCGTCGGCCGCCAGACTGAAGTCATCCGCCAGTCGGTAGTGACCCTCGGAAAAGTTCGCGCCCTGAACAAGCGGAAAAATATCTCCGTTGTCATAAATCACTCCCGCCTGCGTCGCCACACCAAAACTGAGTGAGCAACACACTAGTGCCGTTTGCAGGAAAGTTTTTACTGTCATGAGGTCTCCACTACTGCGGCCCGACGCATTTACTAGGTTGAGTTCGGGCACCGCGTTACGTCCAATGAATGCGATGAATTGCTTACTGCTATAGTTAACAGGCTTGCGGAGTTTACACAGATAGGCTGCCATTTACAGAGACGAAACATTTGATTACACGATCGTTTTCAATCGTTCACAAAGCCCGCCTCGTCTGGCTCAACGGCCAGACCTCAAAATCAGTTTGCCGGGGTTTTGCGATCCAATCCCCAAACTCAAACGTAATGGAACTGAAACAAAAATGAGAAAATTGCGATGAGCACCAGTAACGCCATTATCAACATCACTAACCTGCGCCTGCGCACCTTTATCGGTTTTAATCCTGACGAACAGGAAAAACAGCAAGACATTGTCATTAACGCTGAAATTCATTACCCGGCCAGTCAGCTTTGCCTCGACGACAACGTGGACAATGCTTTGAATTACAAACACATCACCAAAAAGATCATTCAGCATGTGGAAGAAGGCCGTTTTCTGCTCCTGGAAAAACTGGTGGCTGACGTACTCGACATCTGTAGCGAACATGAGTGGGTCAACTTTGCCCGTGTACGCATCGACAAACCCCATGCCCTGCGCTTCGCCGATTCTGTATCGCTGACGCTGGAATACCAAGCCAACTAGCCCCGACAAGGAGCCCTACCATGATTACGCCCGAAGCACGTCTGGTTCAGGAAACGCTGATTGAAAAAGGTCTGGAAACGCCGCTGGTACCCAGCGCACTCAACGATGAACAGAAGTACGAACGCATCAAGGGGCTACTCACCGAAGTGGTCGCCACGCTGGGACTGGACCTGAACGACGACAGTCTTCAGGAAACCCCGCATCGCATTGCGAAGATGTATGTGCACGAGATTTTCTCGGGACTGGACTACGCCAATTTCCCGAAGATCGCGGTGATTGAAAATAAAATGGGCGTGGATGAAATGGTCAAGGTCAAGGACATCAGCCTGACCAGCACCTGCGAACACCATTTCGTGACCATCGATGGCGCCGCTAAAGTGGCCTATATTCCCGACAGGAAAATCATCGGCCTGTCGAAAATCAATCGCATCGTACGCTTCTTTGCCCGGCGGCCCCAGGTGCAGGAACGACTGACCCAGCAAATACTGGTCGCCCTGCAAACCCTGCTGGAAACCGACAATGTTGCGGTGTCCATCAACGCCACCCATTATTGCGTGAAGTCCCGCGGTATCATGGACGTCAATTCTGCGACCTCCACCACTGCGCTCGGTGGCAGTTTCAAGAACAACGTTCACACCCGCGCCGAATTTCTGAATGGAAACCATTGAGATGCCAGATCCCATATTGATCACAGGCGTGGGCAAACGGCTGGGGCTGGCCTTGGCAAAACACCTGTTACAGCGCGACATTCCAGTCATTGGCACCTATCGCCGTCACTATGACAGTATCGATGAACTCGCCGGCATGGGTGCAGAATTGCATCCCTGTGACTTCAATGACGCAGAACAACTGGACGCCCTGATTGCAAGGCTTTGCGCGAACCACAACAGCCTGCGCGGCATTGTTCACAATGCCTCGGACTGGCTTCCGGACAAGAGCGATATGCCGCCCGCGCTAGTCATGGAGCGCATGATGCACATTCATGCCAAGGTCCCCTACCAGCTAAACTTTGCTTTACGCCATTTACTGGAACAGTCACGCCAAACACATGCCGACATCATCCATATCTCCGATTTCGTCGCCCAGACTGGCAGTAAAAAACACATGGCCTACGCTGCCAGCAAAGCGGCTCTGGAAAATTTGACGCTGTCATTTGCCAGCCTGCTCGCTCCCAAGGTCAAAGTGAATGCCATTGCTCCGGCACTGATGCTGTTCAACGAGCATGATGATGAGGCCTATCGCAAGAAAGCTCTGGGCAAAGCCCTGCTGCAACGGGAAGGCGGCGAAGCGGAGTTTATACGCGCTGTCGACTATCTGCTTGGCAGCGAATACATCACCGGCCGTGTACTCAGTCTGGATGGCGGGCGACACCTGAAACGATCCTGAGACATCACTGAAAACAAGACATGCCGGAAGCGAAACGCTACACCCGACTCCGCCTGATTCTGGGCGATCAGCTTAATGCCTCCCACAGCTGGTTCCGGGAATGCGACGATCACACCCTCTACCTGATCGCCGAGTTAGCGCAGGAAACCACCTACGTCCGCCATCATGTGCAGAAGATCTGTGCCTTCTTTGCTGCCATGGCGCATTTTGCTGAAGCCCTGAAGCAAGCCGGACATCAGGTCCTGCATTTGACGCTGGATGACACCCGGGACGACAAAAGCCTGCCCGCCCTGCTCGATCGCCTGATCCGACGCTATGGCATAGAGCATGTGGAATATCAGCGCCCGGATGAATACCGCCTGCTGGTTCAGCTGCAGGATCTGGCGCTCCCCGAACAGGTCACTGTGCACGAATGCGACACCGAACATTTCCTGCTGGATTTCAGCGAACTCGTCAAAGCGACCCCGCCTCAGCGGCATACCCGCATGGAAAGTTTTTACCGGAAACTGCGCAAACGCTTCGACATTCTGATGCAGGATGGTGAACCCGAGGGTGGCCAGTGGAACTTCGACAAAGACAATCGAAAGCCTCTCAAACCTGACGACCTGGATGCCATACCCGCTCCGCTGACATTCAGCAATGGCGTCAGCACTATCCTTGATCGCCTGCAACGACATAAGGTCGATACCTTCGGTACAGCCACAGCAACGCTGTTATGGCCCGTCACCCGGAAACAGGCCCTGGCGCTGTTGCATTATTTCTGCGATCACCTCCTGCCCCGCTTTGGTCATTTCCAGGACGCGATGACGGCGCGTTCACCCCATGCCTGGAGCCTGTATCACTCACGATTGTCATATGCCATGAACGCAAAAATTCTCTCGCCGCTTCAGGTGATCGAGACAGCGATCAAAGCCTATCGGGCGCGCCCCGATGAGATTGATATCGCCCAGATAGAAGGCTTTGTGCGGCAGATACTGGGTTGGCGTGAATATGTTCGCAGTGTGTATTGGGCAAACATGCCCCGCTATCAAGACCTCAATGCCCTGGAGGCCGAACGCGATCTACCTGAATTCTACTGGACAGGCGACACGCGGATGCATTGCATGGCTCAAGCCATCGGACAATCCCTTGAGCATGCCTACGCCCATCATATTCAGCGACTGATGATCACCGGCAACTTTGCCACGCTCTTCGGCATGCACCCAGACCAGGTCGATGCCTGGTACTTGGGCATCTATATCGATGCCATTGAATGGGTAGAGATGCCGAACACACGTGGCATGAGCCAGTTTGCCGACGGCGGCTTAATCGCCACCAAACCCTATGTATCCGGCGGCAACTACATCAACAAGATGAGCGATTACTGCAAGGACTGTCACTACGACATACGCGACAACAACGGTGACAAGGCCTGCCCCTTCAACAGTCTGTACTGGCATTTCATGGACCGGCACCGGCAACGCTTCGACAACAATCCCCGCATTGGCATGATCTACCGCACCTGGGACAAAAAGTCGGACGAAGATCGTCAAGCCACGCTTGCCCGCGCGGGGTGGTGTCTGAAGAATCTGGATTCCCTATAGCCAAGCACGTGGGCGCGGATCTGGCGGCAAGAGATTCTGCTGTAGAGGCAAAGCGGACATGGCGCCAGACTGTGCTTATGCACTAATTTTTTCCTGCTGCCTATGAGAATATCCATCCCCATTACTTTGTCATGGCCTACGTCATCCTTCGGCTTGACCGAATGATCCATGGAAGGAGGCGAGATGCAGAAGGCGTTCTATGTCTATATCCTGGCATCCAGAAAAAATGGCACCCTCTATGTGGGAGTCACATCCGATTTGATCAAGCGTGTTTGGCAACATAAAAACAGCGTTGTGGAAGGTTTCACCTCTAAATACACCGTACACAATCTTGTCTATTTTGAGCAGTATGCCAATGCAGAATCGGCAATACGTCGGGAGAAGCGTCTGAAAAGCTGGAAGAGACAGTGGAAGCTTGAGTTGATCGACAAGACCAACCCTCAGTGGTTGGATCAATATCCTGCCCTTCTGGATCCTTTGGTCAAGCCAAAGGATGACGGCTGAGGGGATAGAAAATATTTCAAGTTCTCTTTATTCGAAAGCAGTTAGCAATTTATTGGTTGGGAAGATATCCGCTATGGAAACGAATACGCCCATTCCCTGCGGACGTTCTTGTTTAATCACCCAGCCCCTCCAGGCAATTTAAGTGAGTTCTGCTGTTGGTGGTCGCAAAGCTTACCAGGGCTGGTACCGGTTCAAGTCATAGATGCCTGCTTCCACCGGGTCATAACGTCGCTGATGCTCGACAAAGTCCTGATACACCTGCCAGAAATCCGGAGCAGTTCTGCGCAATCCCCAGCGGTCAATAAAGGCTTTGGGTAAGGCGTCACCATTGTAGACGCGCAAGGCTTCAGTGAAACGTGTGACCTCGCTTTCCTGCATACGAAAAATAAAGTTGGGATAACTCCCCAGCAGAAAAGGCAAGACCGTCACGGTGTCTTCCTCCGGTAGATAGCGCAAATCCTCGCCGAGAATAAATGCCACATTGCTATGGGCCCGATTACGAATCAGGGTAAAGGTGCGGAAGTTGCCATCATTCATATCGACACGAACAAAACTCAGGTTCGGTAACAATTGAATCCCCTTGATATCCCTGGCATACCCGCTGGTCAAACTGGAGAAGGCTGAAAACAGCGTCGCGTCGGTATCCGTTAAGCCTTTCCGGCAAGCTGTGTCATGACAGCGATTGATACGATCAGGATGCAGGGCGATATCAGGGTTGCGCAACGGCAACCGCTCCATCAGTTCCTGATAGGCTGTGTCGGTGCTGTAAACCACCGCCGTTGGACTCGCTTCATCCAAAGCGTGATAGCTCAGGTAGGTTTTGATCACACCACTTTTCTGATACCAGCTTTTGTACACCTGCTTGCGTTCAGCCTGCGGTAAAAAGCGCAGAATATTCTGCTCGGATCCATTCCGAATCAAATCGAAATACAGCCTGGTTTGGGCCTGATGGGACACACTGCCAAACACATCGAAACCCACCACCAGTTCGTAGTAGCCGCGTTCAAGCAAGGGATAATCCATTAGCCAGGCGGTTCGGGGAATGCGCCCGTGCAAGCCCCGTTCTACGGATGCGCTGTCATGGTGCCGAAAGATGGTCAGATAGGCATCCTGATTGTGGCCGTCGCCGTCCCAGATCTGATTCAGTGACGCTCCCTCAGGAAAAGTTTGCCGGTATTGCTCTTCCCGCATGCTCAGGTAGTCGTTACGGTCGCCACTGTACTTCAGCCACTCTGAGCCCAGGGAAAGCAGATCGGTTTTTTGTCCGGGCAAGCCCAGATAGGGGCTCACCCTTTCCCGATACGTGGCATCATTGACATACTGCTCGGTCTCCGGATCTTCAAAAAAGGTCCAGAAATGATCGCGGATGACAGCCGTGGCCACCGGCCCATGACAGACCGGGCCGCGAATAAAATTGCGGGTGAAATATTCCGCGTCGTCCAGCATGAACTGATAACGGGCTTTAGCGGGAATCGCTGCGAAGGTTAGAAAGGGATTGGCTCTGGCATCACGATCATAGCCCGGCAAGGTATCGACATCCCAATCGTCTTTGAAGAACAGTCGTTGCAGATGCGCTCGCTTGGCCTCAGACAAGGCATAGGTGATATGGGTTTTATGAACGATGCTGTCGTCGATGCGCACCAGTCGATAATAAAACTCGCCACCCGGATCATCATTGATCCGCCGGGTCGCAATCACATCGAGAGGCTCTCCTGCGGGTGTTCTCGAACGCACCAAACGGAAAAAAGACGGGACCTGGCTATGTGCATCCGATTCGAAGTAGAGATGTGCGAGGAATAGATGTTCATACAGATAACGCGCCACCAACTGCTCCCGTTTACCCTCGCGGTTGAGAAACAACTCCCAGGAGGCCACCTGCATCTGCACACCGGGATCGGCTTCAATCTTTTCTGAAGAAACTGGCGCGCCGACTCTGAGCCATTGCATCAGGGTCTGATATTCGTTTTCCGTCAGCGGCGCCATGCCATAGGGCATGCCAAAATCAGGGGTCTTTTTCGCATAGTCCTCGAACTCATCGGGCGCCGGGCATTCGTTCTCACGATCGATGCCCACTTCAAACTGACTCGGCAGGGCCTGATTACTGGCGACAGGATGTTGCCTGCCCAGTTCGATCATTCCCTGCAGAAGCGAGACGGCGCCGGCCTTGGGTTCACGAACATAGCCCGGCAGTACCGGAAAAAAGCCTTTGTCGAGCCAGTCCAGAAACGATTGACCATCCACATGAATGCGCGTGGTATGGGCGTCCTTCAAACGGGTACCGTCATAGACGGGGACCTTGCTGGCCCCACGCTTCAAGCCATGCTCGCTTTGCAGATTCAACTGACAGGGTGCATCGTAGCAGGCATGGCAGGTAACGCATTTCTGATCCAGTATCGGTTGGATATTCTGATGATACTCTGGCACTTTCTCTGGTACTTCCGCTCGCACCTGCGCCCACATCGCGCATGCCATCAAAGCAATAAAGCTCCGGTAAAGACATCTACTGATTTGATGACTCATGCTTTCCTCTTTCTCTCTTCTTTCTTCTTTCTTCTTTCTTCTTTCTTCTTTCTTCTTTCTTCTTTCTTCTTTCTTCTTTCTTCTTTCTTCTTTCTTCATTCCACATTGAGCGTTTTTGCACTCCTGTTTTTTTGCGTACTTCTGGACGATGCCACTTGCGCTATTCCAGGCAACGCTCGCCAAGGTACACACGGACACGTTTCTTTTGTGCATGACTTCAGTCGCTCAGGACAGGCAATTGTCGATTGAGTATGAATGCCGCCGCACTCGACACCCCCAGCACCAGCATGACCCATGACAGATTTATGCTGGCCAGCACCGCGGTGAGCGCACCAAATATCAGCAGTAGAAGTCCAATCAGACTATTACTCACGGCCACATAATCGGTCCGTTGATCGCCTTCTGCCATATCCACCACATAGGTCTTCCGTCCCAGACGAACACCATGGTGGGTGATGGCCAGCACCATAAACAAAGCAAACCAGATTTCCAGCATATTCTTATACTCACTGCTGAACAGCCAGGCGCCGGCGAGGCAGAGTAACGTGGTGAGCAAGGCACTGATCGCCAGCACCCCTTTACTGTTCCTGTCTGACCATCGACCCCAGAGACGACCACTGAGCAAGCCGGCCAGTCCTTCGGCACCAATAAACAAACCGATGGACGCCAGGCCATCACGCTCCCCTTCACCCATGGCGGCGAGAATAAAGAATGGAGCGACAAGGGCCGAACTCATCATCAATGCTCGAACAATGACAAACCGCCGAAATCGTTCGTCATCCTTCAACAAGGTAAAGCCCGAGAACGGCGACGCATCATCAGAGTCGCTTGCTTTCTTCGGCTCGGATCTGGGTTCTGGAACTCGCGCGTAGAGCAGAGCCCCCATCAGGAAAAAAACCGCCGCCGCCAACAATAAATAGGTCGAGATACCGCCGGCATTCGCCAAGTCCGACTCCGGCAATGCCACATCCCAGACAAACAGTTCAGCTTTCTCAGACAAATATAAAACCAGGGCCACACCGATCGTGATCAGCCCCGCCAGACTGGCGCTGTATCCCATCAATCCACCGCGATGCCGTTTAGGGATAGTGCGCCCCAGCACATCCTTGGATGCCAGGGAGCACAAGGCACGGGACAGACTGAAGCACACCAGCAAAGCGATAACCAAAAAACCGGCCGTCAAACCATTGCTGGTTCCGGCCAAACCGGCCATTGCCAACAAGGCCAAACCCTGAAGTACAGCTCCGAGCACAAAGCACCGCTTGCGCAGAGGCATTTTCTTGAGCCAGTGACTCAGGACGAACTGCGGCAGCATGGACCCGGACTCGCGAATCGGCACCACCAGACCGGTAAAGAATGCAGGAACGCCAATACTGGCCATAAACGCAGGCAGCACCACTTTGGTACTCGACAGTGCATCGCCCAGCTTGGTCATAAACTGGGTCACAAGAATCGTGACATAGCTGATTCTCTGCGTGGCAGACAACTCATCACTACCTTGTGACTTTTGATCGGCACGGGCTGATTGTGAAGCGTCGGCAGGAGTGTTGCGGGACAACGTCAGTTCCTTGTTCGGCGTGCAACTGGGCATGTAGCTTTATGAGGCTCGTTTCCAGTTGCACAGTTTCTAGCTGTTTTTATTTTTTCTACCTTACCACGAACCGCGTTCTAACTACGTAATTCGTAACCCGATTTGCGCATGCAACGCTTGGCCTCCACCCACTCCCGAAAATGCTCGGCTTCGGTATCTGCAGCAAAGCGACGGTACTTGGAATAGTACTCACAGTCACGCAAGGCCTGGGTCAGTTTCTCTGACTCATAGGCAGCGCCATCCAGTCGCTGCCACTGATCCAACTGCTTCTGCGTCAGTGAGCAGGCTACGAGCAGGATACTGGCAACGACAACAAAAATTTTAGCCACCATGACTGTCCCTCATGATTCTCTTGATTTGCTGATGCTTTAAAAAGTATACGTCTCTAGCATGTGTATCGGACCAGTCCTTTTCTCATGCACTATCCTTACGCTGATATTGGACAAAAGACCGACAGTAAAGCCAAGCCTTTTCCTTAATAAAATCATGGGCTTTACAGAAAAATAGCGCCAAGTGGTCAACATCCCGTCAATTCGCATCGTAACGCTTGGTAAGTCCCATAAATCGTTGCTATGCTTATTTTTATCTTGTTAAAAGGAGTTTAATAAGCAATGCATCTAACCCGTTGGGCCGTGACGCTTGCAGTCTTCTGGCTGTTGTTATCCGGTTTCTTCCAGACGCTGTTGCTCATTTTTGGCGCCATTTCGGTAGCCCTCGTGGTCTATGTTGTAGCGCGAATGGATCATGTGGACCAGGAACAAAAGGCCATCGATTTAAGCCCCGGATTTCTTGGCTACTGTGTCTGGCTGCTCGGTCAGATTGTGCTATCAAGCGTTCATGTTGCCAAACTGGTTTGGGGCTCACCCGATAAACTCGCACCGGCACTGGGCCAAATCAAAACCGGGATTCAGGCCGAGCAAGGCAAGGTTCTCTACGCCAATTCCATCACCCTGACACCGGGCACACTCAGTGTCGATCTGGTCGACGATACCATTACAGTACACGCCCTTCAGGCGGATTCACTGCAGGACCTGCAGCAGGGAGCCATGCAGCAACGCATTGCAAAAATAGCCAAAGGGAATCAGAAATGAGCCTGATGGCTGTGGTGTGTATTGCCATTCTGGTGGTGATGGCCCTGGCACTGGCCCGGGCGTTTTATGCGCCAACCGTTTACGACCGCATTCTTGGCGTCAATATGTTTGGCACCAAAACCGTTTTATTTATCGCAGCCGTAGGTTTTCTGTATGGACGTCCGGATTTTCTGGATATCGCCATTGTGTATGCGCTGATCAACTTTATTGGCATGGTGGCAGTTCTGCGATTTTTTGAATACACCACGCCGGATAAAACACAGCAACAATAAGGATTCGACAACTCGTGATTGTGCTCGACATTCTCAGCGGCATTCTGCTCATTGCCGGCGTGTTTTTCGGCATTACCGGCGCTTTGGGATTGTTTCGTTTCCCTGATTTCTTTACTCGGGTACATGCCGCCAGTATCACCGATTCCATGGCTGCCATCCTGATTATTGGCGGTTTATTGCTGCAATCGGATTTCGGTCTGACCGCGGTCAAACTGGTGTTCATTTTACTGTTTTTGCTTCTTACCAGCCCCACTGCTTCGCATGCCCTTGCGAAAGCAGCGCGTCATGGCGGTATGCTGACCATGCCCGAGAACAAAGGCCAACCCAAGGGAGAGAGTCACTAGCATGGCGGAGTTAATCGATCTGGTTCTGTTAGCCATGCTGGCAGTCACAGCCCTGAGAGTGATCTTTTTACGTGACCTGTTTGCCGTGGTCATGCTCTTTGGTATCTACAGCTTCCTTTCCGCCGGGATCTTTGTGTCGCTGGACGCGGTCGACGTTGCCTTTACCGAAGCCTCGGTGGGTGCCGGTATTTCTACCGTACTGATGCTCGGCACGCTGGCGCTGACCGAGCGTAAAGAGAAGGTCACTGAACACAAATCGCTATTACCGCTTATTGTGGTGGTCGTCACCGGTGCGGCCTTGATTTACGGCACGCTGGACATGCCCCCCTTCGGCAAGCCTGACAATCCGATTCACGAACACGTGGCGCCCCGCTACATCGAAGAATCGCCAAAAGAAGTGGGCCTGCCCAACATGGTCACCTCAGTCCTTGCCAGTTATCGAGGCTTCGACACCCTGGGAGAAACCGTGGTGGTGTTTTCTGCTGCAGTAGGCGTATTGACGCTATTGGGTATTCGACGACGCCGGGAAGAACCGATCAATGAGGGTGCTGAGCATGGTGAGCATGAGGCTGGGCTGCGCTCCCATCGGGTTCTCGGCGTCATTGCCAAGCTTCTAATCCCCCTGATTCTCTTGTTCGCCCTCTACGTCCAGTTCCATGGCGATTTCGGCCCTGGCGGTGGATTTCAGGCGGGTGTGATCGCGGCAGCAGCTTTCATTCTTTATGCCCTCGTATTCGGTATCCAGGATGCCTTTAAGGTGGTCAGTCCCAGTGTACTGCGCTGGCTGACGCCATTTGGTGTGCTGCTTTATGCCGGTGTTGGCGTTTTGTGTATGGCGCTAGGCGGTCATTTTCTGGACTACAACGTACTGGCCCATGATCCCGTTCATGGCCAGCACTACGGCATTCTCGCCATCGAGCTGGGCGTAGGCATTACCGTCTTCGCTGTCATGCTTAATATTTTCTACGCGTTTACCAGCCAAACCGAGAGGGTCGAGTAAGCATGTCTTTCGTTCTGGACTACTACAACTACTGGATTGTGGTGTTTTTGATGATGACCGGTTTCTATGTGGTCATCTCGGCAAACAATCTGGTGAAAAAGGTGGTCGGGCTCAACATTTTTCAGACCTCTGTGTTCATCTTCTACATTTCCATGGGCAAGGTGGCAGGCGGCAGCGCTCCCATCGTGGCGGAAGGCGTTGAGGTCTATTCCAATCCCCTCCCCCACGTGCTCATTCTCACCGCCATTGTTGTCGGCGTCGCCACCACAGCGGTTGGACTGTCCCTAATCGTTCGAATCAAGCGCGCATACGGCACAGTCGAGGAAGATGAATTTCAAGATCAGGACGACGTCATCTGATGCTAAACGAACACTTGCCCATTCTCCCCATTATTATCCCGCTGATGGCGGCACCGATCTGCCTGCTATTGGGCTCCCGCCAGCTGTGCTGGTTGCTTGCGACGGCGACAAGTGCCTTCAGCTTTGTCATCTCGATACTGCTGCTTGATCAGGTATTGGCCGAAGGCGCTCTGCGCTACGCACTCGGTGGATGGCCTGCCCCCTGGGGCATTGAAATGCGTGTTGACGCTGCCAATGCCTTCGTGCTGCTGGCGGTCACAGCCATCAGTACCGCCGTTCTGGTCTATGCACGCCAGAGCGTCAATCACGAAATTGAAGCAGAAAAACAGTCACTGTATTACACCGCACACCTGCTGTGTCTCGCTGGGCTGTCGGGCATTCTGATCACAGGCGATGCCTTCAACCTCTTCGTTTTTCTGGAAATCTCCTCGCTCTCTACTTACACCCTGGTCAGCCTGGCTTCCGATCGACGCTGTTTGACGGCCGCATTCCGGTATCTGGTCATGGGAACCATCGGTGCGACCTTTATTCTGATCGGTGTCGGCATGCTGTATATGAAAACCGGCACCCTGAACATGCTTGATCTGGCTGTACAGATGGAACGCTACGACTCCAGTCGCACCATCAATACTGGCCTGGCTTTCATTATGGTAGGGGTGGGCATCAAACTCGCTCTGTTCCCATTGCATTTGTGGCTACCGGCTGCTTACACCTTCGCGCCTTCTGCCGTCACCGCTTTCCTTGCCGGAACGGCCACCAAGGTGGCGGTATACGTGATGATGCGCTTCATCTTTACCATTTTTGGCGCCGACCACGTCTTCGGCGAAATGGGCATGGATCTGATTCTGCTGGTGCTGGCCGTTGTCGCCATATTCAAATGCTCATTTATGGCGGCGCTGCAGCACAATGCCAAGACCCTGCTTGCCTACAGTAGTGTCGCCCAGATTGGTTATATCGTACTTGGCATCAGCCTGCTGAGTCTGACCGGGCTGATGGCAGGCATCCTCCACATCTTCAACCATGCCCTTATGAAAGGCGCCCTGTTCATGGCTGTAGGTGCTGTGTTCTATCGTACGGGTTCAGTAGACATCAAAGCCTTTCAGGGACTGGGCCGCCAGATGCCCTGGACCATGGCCGCCTTTACCATTGCCGGTCTCAGTTTGATCGGCGTGCCGCTAACCGTTGGCTTTGTCAGTAAATGGTATCTCGTCAGTGGTGCCCTGGAGCAGGGTAACTGGCTGGTGGCGATGCTGGTATTGCTCGGCTCATTGCTGGCGGTGGTTTATATCGGCCGAATTCTGGAAGCCGCGTATTTTCGTACTGCACCTGAGGGCGAGGCGACTACCAGTGTCCGTGAAGCACCACTGGGCATGTTGATCCCCATGTGGGTGCTGGTCGCCGCCAATCTCTACTTTGGCATTGATACAGCAATGACGGTAGGTGCGGCAGAAAGCGCGGCCCACTGGTTTGCTCAGGACAGCAACTGGCAGGAGGTTCTTCCATGAATCTGTGGCAGGGTCTGGACCCCTCGATGCTCATCCCGCTGTCCATTTGTGTTCCGCTCGTGGGAGCCGTACTGGTTGGCCTGACAGGCCGCAATCCCAACCTGCGCGAGACGGTTACCATTGTCACCAGTCTGGTCCTGTTCAGTTTAGTATTGTCCCTGGTCTCCCCCGTCATGGCGGGTGATCGTCCGGCTCAGGTCTGGCTGGAACTCTTTCCGAACCTGTCCATTGCCTTTGAAGTGGAGCCCCTCGGCCTCCTGTTTGCACTGGTCGCCAGTTTTCTGTGGATCATTACCAGTATTTACGCCATTGGCTACATGCGCGGGCACCACGAGAAAAACCAGACCCGCTTCTTTATCTGCTTCGCCCTGGCGATCAGTTCGGTCATGGGCATTTGCTTTTCGGGTAACCTGCTGACCCTGTTTATCTTCTATGAAATCCTGACCCTGTCGACCTATCCTCTGGTCACGCATGCGGGAACCGATGCGGCCAAACAGGGCGGGCGGGTCTATCTCGGCATCCTGCTTAGCACCTCCATTGCCTTTTTGCTGTTCGCCATATTGATCACCTGGCAGGTCGCCGGAACGCTGGACTTCAGACCCGGCGGCATTCTCAGCGATACCGCCTCCAAGACCATGCTTGGCGTATTGCTTGTGCTGTTCTGTTTCGGCATTGGTAAAGCCGCCCTGATGCCCTTTCATCGCTGGTTGCCCGCCGCCATGGTGGCACCGACACCGGTGAGCGCCCTGTTGCACGCGGTGGCCGTTGTTAAAGCGGGCGTCTTCAGCGTGTTGAAAATTGCCCTGTACATATTTGGCCTGGATGAACTGGCCTCTATCCCCCTGGCCGATGTGATGCTGTATGTGGCAGCCGGTACGGTATTACTCGCTTCGTGCATTGCCATGACCAAGGACAATCTGAAAGCACGGCTCGCCTACTCCACGGTCAGTCAGCTCAGCTATATTATTGTCGGTGCCCTGCTCGCGACACCTGCCGCCGCAGCCGGAGGCGCGATGCATATTGCCACGCATGCGGTCGGCAAAATCACCCTGTTTTTCTGTGCCGGTGCCATTATGGTTGCCAGCCATAAAAAGAACATCAGTGAAATGGCAGGGCTCGGACGCACCATGCCTCTCACCATGACGGCATTTCTGATCGGTGCCATCAGTATCATCGGCCTGCCTCCCATGGCCGGCACCTGGAGCAAATGGTATTTGACTCTCGGCGCACTGGAAGCGGGACAGTTATTTATTGTGGCCACGCTGATGATCAGCTCGCTGTTGAACATTGCCTATCTGTTGCCTATTCCCATTCGTGCCTTCTTTCACCGACAGAACGCTGACAGTGCAGACGGCTCTGCAATGCAAATTCAGGAAGCACCTCTGCCCTGCCTGATCGCACTGGGGGTGACCTCATTTGGCTGCTTGCTACTGTTTTTCTATCCACAGCCACTATACGAACTGGTGCAGTTAATACCCGGCGTTGGCATGGATTCAACCGGAGCACCCTGAGCATGCAAAACAATCACGAGAAACCGCATTTTTTTGATAAGCCGGAAAATATCCAGAAAGTTCTGCGGGTATTTTATGTGTGCTGTGCGGTGCTGCTGGCGGCGGATTTTGTCGTTCACCGCCATGTCTATCACGACTGGGAAAATATGCCGGGGTTCTATCCCCTGTATGGATTTGTGGGCTGTGTGGTTCTGGTATTGATCGCCAAAGAAATGCGCAAAGTACTGATGCGAAAGGAAGACTATTACGATGACCGGGCTGACTGAACTGCCACCGTTTCTACCGCTGCTGATCGGCGCGCTGGGAGCAGCTCTGCTGCGCGGAATACCGCGCGCCGGCATTATGCTGCTGACGCCCATATGGGGTGCAATGCAACTCTGGGGACTGGAAGCCGGCACTATCTGGTCGATGGAGTTTATGGGCTACACCCTGGAGCCGGTTCGCATCGACAAGCTGAGCCTGTTGTTTGGTTATCTGTTTCATCTGGCGGCGTTTATCGCGGTCATTTATTCGCTTCACGTTAAGGATACGTTGCAGCACATTGCCGGTCTCGCCTATGCCGCCAGTGCCGTCGGCGCCGTGTTCGCGGGCGACCTGCTGACGCTGTTTGTATTCTGGGAATTGCTGGCACTGACCTCCGTATTTCTGGTCTGGGCCCGTAAAACCGATAAGGCCTATGCCTCGGGTATTCGCTACCTGATTATTCAGGTTCTGTCAGGCGTGCTCCTGCTCGCTGGTCTGCTGGTGCTGCTGTACACCACTGGCAGCCTGCGTTTTTCCGAAATAGGTCTGGAGCATGAAGGACTTACCCAGATTGGCGCCTGGTTGATCTTTATCGCCTTCGGTATCAAGTGTGCCTTTCCCTTCGTCCATAACTGGCTCACCGACGCCTATCCCGAAGCAACACCTACCGGGACTATTTTTCTGACCTCGTTCACAACCAAGGTGGCCGTTTACGCTTTTGCCCGGGGCTATCCCGGCACTGAATTGCTGGTGTGGATCGGTGCGACCATGGCCTGCTTCCCGATTTTCTACGCAGTCATCGAAAACGATCTGCGACGCGTGTTGGCCTACAGCATGATCAACCAGATCGGCTTTATGGTTGTCGGTGTCGGCATCGGTACCGCTGTGGCCCTCAACGGTGCCGTCGCACACGCATTCAATGACGTCATCTTCAAAGGCTTGCTGATGATGACAATGGGGGCCGTCCTGCATATGACCGGACGCATGAACGGCTCGGATCTGGGCGGCTTATACAAGAGCATGCCGAAAACGACCATACTCTGTATTGTCGGGGCGGCCTCTATTTCAGCCTTCCCCCTGTTCAGCGGTTTCGTTTCAAAATCCATGATCATGGCGGCTGCCATCAAGGAGGGCTACGGTATCGTCTGGCTGCTCCTGCTGTTTGCATCTGCCGGTGTCTTCCACCACGCGGGCATCAAGATCCCCTACTTTGCATTTTTCGCCCATGACTCCGGCATCCGTACCACTGAACCGCCCACCAATATGCTTGCAGCCATGTTCCTGGCCGCCCTGCTCTGTATTTTGATCGGCAGCTTTCCAGGCACACTCTACAGTCTGTTGCCCTGGAAAACGGACTACTGGCCCTTCGATACCACCCATGTGCTGACACAGCTTCAGCTGCTGTTCTTCTCGGCACTGGCCTTTGTCTGGCTCAACCTGAAAGGCATGTATCCGCCGGAACTGCGATCGACCAATATCGATGCAGAGTGGTTCTATCGCAAGCTTGCTCCGGCCTGGATTGTCCGAATTGTCGGCGTGATCAGCAGTGTGTTCAACGCACTTCAGTCAGCCGTGGTGGGACGGTTTACACACATGATCAAACACGCCTACGATCATGAACAGGAACAGCCCAAGGGCTACTTCGCCAAACTCTGGCCCACCGAGACCATGGTATTCTGGGTGGCAATTCTGTTGTCCAGCTTCCTGTTGATGTACTACTTCTAGATTGGCAAACACTCAACTCGCTGCGCCCCAACTTCCAGGGCGCAGAAGCCTTACCCTCGCAAAACCCAAAGCCCCAGCCACCAACAGAGCCGGCAGTCAAAAAAGTGATCCAGCCTGATCGCTCGCGCGTAAGAGTCATAGACCAAGGAGATATGCGTGTTCCGTCTGCTTGCGGCACGTATGTCGTTCGGGTCTTTAACATTCCTTTGTCCTTTGGTAGCTCTGCCATCCGGAGCTACCTTTTTTTATGCACGTCTTTTTCTGGAGCAAAAAAAAAAACCGCTCCTTGGAGCGGTTGCAATCAGAGGAAGATCGCCTGTTAAAACTCAGCTTCGCTAAAGCCCATTAAGGTCTCTTTGCCGGACTTCACTTCTTCTGCCAGCGCTTTCGCTTCCGGCAAGGCCAGTCGATAAAAGTGGGATGCAGCTTTCTTCTTACCACTGAGGAAGTCGGCACTGTAGCGAGCCTTGACCTCGTCACGTTCAGCAAGATCGGCCATTTTCGCCCACAGCACAGCAAGCGTTGTCAGCGCGAACAGTCGCAACAAGGGTGTTGCCGCCGCGCCCGCCTGCTCGGGATCTTTCATCGCCGACGATGCCAGCCAGCCCAATGCCCCCTTCAATTCGGAGAGGAAGCTTTGGCAGTGTGCCACGGCCTCTTCGTCCCGAACCTCAGACATCAGGCGCTCCATTTCCTTGAAATAGCTTGCCGGCAAACGCCCACCTTTCAGCGTGAGCTTGCGGCCCACCAGATCCATCGCCTGAATACCATTAGTACCCTCGTATATACGCGCGATGCGGCCGTCACGCAGCAGTTGCTCGACCGGCCAGTCCTGCGTAAAGCCACTGCCTCCCATGGACTGCAGAGCCTGATCAGCACAGCCGTAGCCTTCGTCCGTCAGAAAGGCTTTCACGATCGGAGTTAAAAGCTGGAACAGATCGTCGGAGTGCTCCCGCTTCTCCGCGTCCGTTTCCACATGACTTAGATCCTGATGCAGTGCCGCGAAGTAGGCCATGGCCCGAGCACCCTCAATCATCACTTTCTGACGCAATAGCATGCGACGAACATCCGGGTGAACGATGATGGGGTCTGCCTTGCCCTCCGGATTTTTCGGACCGGACAGGGAACGGCTCTGAATTCGATCCTTGGCAAACTCCAGGGAGACCTGATAGGCGGTTTCTGCAAGCCCAAGCCCCTGAATACCCACCATGATTCGCGCCGCATTCATCATGGTAAACATACACTTCAAGCCTTCATTGGGCTTACCCACCAGCCAGCCTTTAGCTCCCTCAAAATTCATGACACAGGTGGCCGAGGCCTTGATGCCCATCTTGTGCTCGAGACCACCGCAATACACGTCATTGCGTGTCCCGTCTTCCAGAAATTTCGGCACCACAAACAGGGAGATGCCTTTGCTGCCCTCCGGCGCGTCCGGCAGTTTCGCCAGGACCAGATGGACGATGTTATCGACCAGATCATGCTCCCCACCGGTGATCCAGATCTTGGTACCGCTGACGGCATAGCTGCCATCTGCTTCGGGAACAGCCTTGGTGGTAATCAAGCCCAGATCGGTGCCACACTGGGGCTCCGTCAGGCACATGGTACCGGTCCACTGCCCTTCAATCAGCTTGGGCAGGTAATAGGCTTTCTGCTCGTCGGTACCATGCTGGGTGAGCAGATCGATCGCGCCATGGGACAGGCCGGGATACATGCCGAAGGACAGGTTCGTCGAGCATACCATTTCGTCGATTACCGACTTCAACAAATGGGGCAGGCCCTGACCACCATATTCAGGCGACGACGAAAGACCACTCCAACCCCCTTCCTGATAACTCTGATAGGCTTCCTTGAAACCGGCGGGTGTTGTCACCGATTTTGTTTCCGGATCATACTGACATTCCTCCCGGTCTCCGGAGGAGTTGATGGGCTGCAGAACATTCTCTGCAAGTTTGGCCGCTTCCTGCAGAATGGCCTGCTGCATGTCGGGGGTTGCCTCGGCAAAAGCCTCGTACTCTGCAAGACCTTCGGCTTTCAACAGGTCGAACAAAACAAACTCGATATTCTCCAACGGTGCTTTGTAATGATTCACTGCTTACCTCATTCAATGGATGGCTTTGATCACCCACCTGGCTCCCGGTGAGTATTTGTCTGGCCAGTCAGGAACAGCACGTTTTTGCACTCTTCCCGCCTTCACAAACATGTCATGTCTAACAATCATACGGGCGTTTGAATGTTTTAGATCTGTGTTCGGAATTGGTTTCACACCTACCAGGGGATAGGCTTACCCTGCCAATCCAGATAGGACAGCACGCCATCAGGCTCCAGAGAATCGACGATGCCCAGCAAGCGCTCCGCGACAAACTCGGCCGGGAACAGCTTGCCCTCGGGAACATTATTCTGGAAAGGTTTGGACAGAGCGGTATCGGTTGTACCGGGATGAAAAGCCAGCAACTTGACCTGGGGAAGTCGTCGGGCCAGCTCAACCGCAGTGGTCTGGAGAAGCATGTTTAACGCGGCTTTCGATGCCCGATAGCTGTACCAGCCACCGAGCCGATTGTCGCCAATGCTGCCCACCCGAGCGGAAAACACCGTGACTACACAACGCTCACTCTTCCTTAGCAAGGGCAACAAATGCTTGAGCCACAGCAAGGGCAATCTCGCGTTGGTCGCAATCACCTTAGTGAAGGCCTCGGGATCGAAGGCTTCAAGGCGCTTTTCGGGATGAAAGTCCTCACCATGCAGCACGCCATTGCAAATAAAGACGCTTGACGGAACACAGTGCTGACTCAGCAAGCGAGCGCAGATTTTCTCGATATTGCTTTCGGAATAGTCAGAGCTAATCCAGTCGATACCCTCTCGCTGATCCCTTTCCCCATCATGATCCCGGGAGATTGCCGTGATACGGCTATCTGCCTGCCGGGACCGAATTGTATCAACCAAAGCCCGACCAATCCCGCCGCTGGCGCCAATGACCAGAGTATTCGTGGACATGCTCTCTCACTCCTCCGCGCGTGCCTAATACAGCATACGCAGGAATGGGCCAGGCAGATTGCCGAAGGGCTGTGTCGGGAGTCGGGAGTCGGGAGTCGGGAGTCGGGAGTCGGGAGTCGGGAGTCGGGAGTCGGGAGTCGGGAGTCGGGAGTCGGGAGTCGGGAGTCGGGAGTCGGGAGTCGGGAGTCGGGAGTCGGGCACGATGCTCGTCACTCAAACACGTATGTCTTCCTTCGGATTGAGCGAAGGATCCAAAAAACGGGGCCGCGATGGAGGCAGCGTTCTCTATCCTGTTTTCTCAAAATTAGTTGCGTCCCTTTTTTACGTCCTTTTTTATAAGAACCGTTTATTAGCTGTTTTCATTGGCGCGATCCTGCAAAAAATAAGTTCGAAGTGCTCGCTCACCGCGCATAACATACAGAATAAAAACCAGGTCGCTTTCCAGGCGGTAGAAGACACGGCAAGGACCGACAACAATTTCTCGATAGCGAGAATCTTCAAGTTCTTCGGGAACTTTCCCTGATAGGGGAAACTCTTTTAAGCGTCTTACGGAATCGAATACTTTAGCCACCAATTTTTTGGCTGCACCTGGTTTGTCCAATGCGATGTATTCAGCTATCTTATTCAAGTCTTCAAGTGCGGGCTCTGTCCATTTTATTTGAGCCATTTGCTCATTTTCTCTTCCGCTTCCGATTCAGAATAAATACGATCTTCAAATACAGCTCTTTCTCCACGAGCAATACCTTCCAGGATACGCATTCTGTTCTGCATTTGCTCGTAATCTTCAACATCTAAGAGATACGCAGAGGGCTGGCCGTGTTCAGTAATTAACACCGGTTCTTTGGAGGAATGAAGGTCAGCTAATATTTTTGTAGCTTGCCTTTTTAACGTGGTTACAAGTTCTGTTTTCATATAAGTGACACTATTCTATCACTATCAGGTTTGCAATGATTATTTACAGTGTTCTTATCCACAAGAAGTCGGAACACGCGCAGCGAGCGAAGGTCTAGCCAGCTTGCTGGAGAGGGTTGAGGCTTGGTTATGCCTTTTCATAAGCTTTTAAAAAATTGCTGACTAAGAAACAGCCTCCACTAAATAAAACTATGACCAATAGTAAAAGAAAATGTGGCCCCCGCTCCAGTACCGATAGGCTTGGAAAATGAGGCGACACATAAACTGTGATTGATTTTTGTATCGGCGAATTAATGCCAATGGGGATGCAAAGGCAAACCATAGAACTTTTTATTGCTAGGCCATTAATGTGGTATTAGTAGGTGACTGAGGGCCAAGAAAATGAACTACCAGCCCCAAGCCTCGTTTTGAAGCCAGGCCCACCATCTGGTGTTTTGATAGTGTTTGAGGATGAATATAAGACTTCAGCGTCTACTGGTGACCAAAATTTTGTGGACATACTGCAAACAAAGTAAATGAGCCCAAAAACCAAGAAACAAATTCCTGCTGTCACAAACTTACCGCTGACTTTCTTTAGTTCTTGGGCAATCATTTCAATAGATGATATAGAGAATACATTTGAATCACCGTCACCGAGACACGGTCTCCGTGACAGGTATTTTTTGTTTAGCTGCGATCACTTTCGGTATCGACCAAACAAATTCTGAAAAAATAGTTGTGCCCCCTATTTTCCATTCATAATGTTATGTTAACTTCCCTTATTAGAAGCATAAAAAATATCAAATAAAAGAATGTGCCCCCCCTACCTTATAAAATCAGTTGTATCCAAGGAGAAATCTCATGTCTTTAAAGGGACTTATGAATAAAGTAATTCTTGCCACGCTTGCTGTGTTGGGAAGCAACCTTGCCATAGCGAGTGTAATCACTGGCAACAGCGCAAATGTCATAACGAGCAATGCATTGCCTGCAGATATTCAGTTAAATTCGTTCGAAAGTAATGACAGCGTATTTTTATTCAGTGAGAAAAAAAATACGGTTCTAAGCAGTGATTTACTAGTCAATTTCGTCGGAACAGGTTTTTATCAGCCTACAACCACCAATGAAGCCGCCACCTCTGTTATTTCAGCAGGAAGTGTTGTTGACAGTTATCTCTTCCATTTGGATTCGGTAGGTAATGCCTCTGTTAGGCAAACCGGTTTTGTGACATTTGATACAGAGATTTTAGGGGTTATTGGTTCGTTTGATCCATTAATCTTAACAGACGCGTTACTGGGCATCGCAGGCACACAATACGAAACAACAGAACCCGGTTTTGGTGGTCGCGGATTGGAAGGTGCTGATTTTACAGCCCCAGGAAAACGGGATATTGTTTCGATATCCCATGATGGTAAAACCATGAACTTTAATCTGGGTGCGGGCAATTGGTTTGATAATTTCCGCGTTATCACGGCAAGTGAAATTCATAGCGTACCAGAGCCTTCTTCCTTGATTCTGTTAGTGCTGGCTCTCCCTCTTCTGGTTTTTTTAAAAAGATCTCGTATTCAATAGAATCTGAATAAAGGGGACGTAACTATTTTACTCTTGGAGAAATAGTTGCGTTCCCTTTTTCATTGCTGCCAACAGCAGAAACAGACGCCCTCTTTTCCCTCGAAATTTACTTATCGTCCCAAATAGTTAGCGCATAATCGCGATTAATCGCGACCTTATTGATTGGTTTACTGAAAACGCCAGATCATGGGCACTCACTCAACTATGGGAGCCCATTATGGAAACCGCTTATTACTATCTTGCCCTTTGTGGCCTGTTGACCGTCCTGCAATGGACGCCTTATATTCTGAATCGGGCCTTTGTCTGGGGCATTCCAACCTTTCTGGGTAACTACCCGGAAGGTTATCCGAGCACAGAGCCTGCAGTGCCACTTTGGGCCGCCAGATCCAAGCGTGCTCACCTGAACATGGTGGAAACCCTGCCCGCTTTCATAGCCGTATTTCTCGCAGTGCTTGCCCTGAAAAGCAGTGATAGTGGGACTATGCATCTGCTCACTCTCTGGACGCAAGTCTTCCTCTTTTCCCGACTTGCCTACGCGGTGATATACACTGCCGGGATTCCAGCCATGCGCACACCCAGCTATCTGGTTTCCTGGTTTGCCATTCTGGCCACAGGCTATTTGGCGATCGCATAAATCATGAAAGTTGCCTGGCCAATGCCAGGCAACTGATTCAAGTCATTAAGAAACTCAGAAATGGGAACGAGAAAGACAATGGATGATGCGCTTCGCTTACCCTTCGGGCCAAGCTTTGGTTGTTTAACGCGCTTAAGCGCTTTTGTCCCGCCAGCACGGGAATGATGAACCAAGATGAGCGCTAAGAACCGCATCCCTATCGCTCTAATCCAATCCTGCTTTTCAACAGGCGCATTCGGTTTATGCGCCTTTTCAACGTCCACCACGGAACGCCACAACCTTTCGAACCTCGAAAACTAACAAGGTGCTACTCGTCAGGCTTACGCGACCTAGCCTCTAGTTAATGGCGTAATTCAAATGCACCGGTAAACCCTTGCGCATAAGCACGACGGATACGGATTGTGCGTTTTCCAGATGCGCAAACAGGTTGTTCTGGGCTTCATGTACCCATTCGTCGTTGACCCGCAAGACCACATCCCCTTCGCGCAAGCCGAGAGTCTGATAGAACTCGTTATCGCTGACATCCTGCAGTTTCAAAACGTGCACGCCCTCCACCTCATGGGCGGCGGGTTGGAAGTGGCCTTCCAGTTCACTTTGTCTCAATAGTTGATCCTGAATCCATTGACGGGACAAGGGCGTTTCACCCTGCGCGGCCACGACCGGCCTTGGGGTGTAGTCGAGCTCTTCTGCCGGTGGCATGTCTACCGGCAGCTCGCCCCGTTGATCCGCGGTTCCCATTTGTGAGCTCCGTTGAGACGCGTACAGATCTGCCATTGACCGTGTTCCTGTTTCTGCATCAGAACCGGCTTCTGCCCCGTTCTCTGCAACGACGCCTTCCGAAGCCGATAGAGGCAGATACTCTAGCGTGCCATTATTTTCCAAGACCACCCGGTCTGCCTCGATCAACACCAGATACACACCCGCGCGAATCTCATCATACTCGCGATAATTGGCGCTTTGGGAAGTCTCCAGATCAGTAATCAAAGCCTTCGCCTGCTCGCCACTTTCCAGCAATCCTTCCAGGCGCAATGGCAGCCGGGTCAGCTGCATGGGCGCAGCAGGCTCACTCCCCTCTTTGTTGTTCATATCATCCTGATCAGACATATTTTCGTGCCCTTGCTGTCCCTGTTCGAGCAATGCTTTGTCGACAAAATAGCGCAGGGTATCGAGTGTTTTCGGGCCTCGCAGATACCAGCCATTCACCAGAGTCACCGGCACATTGCCGAAACCGTAACTCTTGGCCAGATCATAGTCCTGCTTCACCTGCGGCATGTAATCTTCCTGCTCAATGCAGGCCTTGAAGCGGGCTTCATCCACGCCGAGTTGTTTTGCCGTTCGCAGATAAAACCCCTGATTCAGATTGCTCGGATCGGTCCACAAGGCCTTGTGAAATGGCCAGAAGACGCCCTGCTCTTCAGCGCAGCGCGCGGCGTAGGCAGCACCTTGAGAATGCTTATGGAAGGCCTGGGGATAATCGAAAAACACAAAACGGAGCTGATTCGGGTAAGCTGTCATCAGCTCAGCATACACGGATTGCATACGAGCACAGTGAGAAGACTGGTAGCTACAGAAAACCGATACGGTCACCGGGGCCTGTTCTGGCCCGTAGCCGGGATGCCCTGTTTGTGGTACCTCCAAACGCGGAGGCAACGGTGGTTCGATGAGGACATGCACCTGGGCGGCCTTGACGTGGCCCGATTCCAGAGCATCCTTCACCCGCTTTGCCAATTCCGCGCGTCTCAACTCATACTTGGCCCATTCCAGGTCATACAGCTCCAGCTGAATGGCTTCATCAATATCTGTCTGGGTAATCTCTTTTTGTTGAATGCGGGCCAGCACCGTAAGCGCTGCAGACGCTTCTGCTTTAACAGGCCTGTTACTTTGTTGTAGCGGATTATCACTTTCTACCGGATTACCACTTTCTACCGGATTATTAGCTGACGCATCCGACAGGCCCGTGTTGCTCTGCTGAGATGGGGAACAGGCGACCAACAGAGTGCCCATTGCGAGGAATGTAAAAACTGACTTGATAATAAGGATCAGGTAACTGTTCATGACGCCTGCCATTCACTTGCTTCAATTTTTGTTGTTATCGCATGCCGTGATTCTCTCGGCTATGCAGTTTAACCATCTAAGTAAACCAGGATCGACCTGCACCCGGGCCCGGGACGGGCGCAGACTGGGTACAGGCCGATTAAGTAGAATTGACCTGGTCTATCTACTTGTCAGGGTTATTACCCCACATCAGGTTGGCCACCTTGTTTTGGCCCAGAACACTGGGGTGGAAGCAGTCGCCACCGTCAATGTCGTCTTTGCCAAACTGGAAGGTACCCGTTGAGGTAGTGCCTTCACCGGAGTAGTCCGCGACCACTTCAATACCGCGAGGATTCTGGCCGTTGGCATTGCTGTTATAGGCAGACGCTTCTTCAGCCAGAATTTCGTTGTAGCGTTGCTGAGCCACTTCGATGGCAGCCTGGCGCTGTGCAAAGCTCTCGCCACTCATGCTACCACCGTTGGTCGCAATACTGCAGACATCAAAGCTTGACCAGATGTTGTTGCAGTTGATGCGATAGGTAGTGGCCTGCTTGGCGAGGCCGGCGGCACGCAGATCCTGTACGCGAGGCACACCACCCAGATACACCGTGGAACCGGTTGGCAAGCCACTCACCAACGTGTTCAGACCCGCCTGAACTGACGAACGCCATTGCGATTCCGTATACAGCGGGTTCGAGCAGTTGGCCGGATCAGTGCAGTCGCGGTTACAGATGTCGTTACCACCGAGCACCACTTCAACGTGGTCAGGCGTTGTGCTTTGGGCAACGATATTGGCTGCCTGAGTAGCGAAATTATTGGAACCGCCACGCATCTCGGAACCCGAAGCCGCGGCATTTTTATTGGCAGCGATGGAGCTATCCAGTTGCTTGTATTTGTCGTGAACACTGTTGACGCTGGAATCCCAGCCATCGAACCAGGAATGCTCAGGCTGATCACCACCTAACAGGCAGAACAAATCCCAGAACCAGTAGTTGTAGCGGCAATCCGCTCCAAATCCCATAGTAATACTGTCGCCGGCCGCTGCTGCTTTGCCGGGAAGGGCCTGCGCCTGCATGGCCGTTAACGACAGGCAGAGCGCCAGAACAGGCCCCATGCCAAGCAGATACGATGTTTTTATTTTCATTGTGACAATCCTCAAATTGGTTTTCACGAATGTTTCTTGTTTCATGCGTTTTGGATGCATCCGCGTAAGCCATCAAGACAACACACCTTCAATATCGCTGGCATCCCCTATAGTGATTGCTTCAGCACGAGCCCGGGACAGGCAGTACCTGCCTGTGCACAGCGAGGGCATTCCCGACACACATCCATTTTCACGGGCGTACTCAAAGCGTCGGCAAGCATAGCCTCAGCCCGGACATCAAAAAGCCATGGGAAGCACGAATTGTGAAGGTCGAGCCGTTTAGTCAATTAATCAGGCTATCCAATCAAATGGGTGAAGCCGGTCGCTTTGCCCTGATTTGACCTTGAAGCAAATCCCGCAGATTACTATCCTGCTATTCGGTCCAATAAAAAGCTGATTGCCGATATCTGCGAAAGCGAAGCGCGACGCGGAAATCAAGGCGAGCTATGATGACAACGACGTGACTGGAAAGAAAAAGAACAAGAAAGAACAAAAAAGAAAAACAAGAGACGAGCGAAATGCCCCTGAACGGTCATACTTCCCTGGCAACCTGGATGTACGCCATCCACCATACCCTGGAACACGAAGGACACGATCCTGTGCCGGTCTTTGCGGCGCTGGATATAGACCTGGATACGATTCAGGGAATGCATGCCCGCGTCCCCAAGGCCCAGGTGAATCGTCTCTGGAATGCAGTACGCAGTCTGACCGGTGATGATGCCTTCAGTCTCAAGGTCATTGATCATCTTAATGATCCGTCCATCAATGCACTGGTCACAACGGTGCAAGCCAGCCAGAGTGTTCGCGATGCCCTGCAACTATTGTTGCGATACTACAAGCTGATTTCCAGCGCCATCAAAATCACGGTAGAGCTTGATCGAGAGATCCGTATTATTGTCAGCGAGGCCGAAGAAGAGCCTTTGCTGATGCCGGAGGATGTTGATCTGGTGTTTGGGCTGATTATGCGTCATGGCAGTTTTCTGCCCGCCAACGAAGTCAAACCTTCCTGTGTGAGTCTGACCCGCCCCCACCCGCAACGCTGGCGTGAATTCGAAAGCTTTTTTCAGTGCCCGGTTGAATTCGCTGCGTCACAGAATCAGCTGTGTTTCCCCGTAGCAGTGCTCAATGCTTCGATTCCCGGTGCCAATCCCATTCTGTCGAATCATCTTGAGCATTATTTCGCGGAGCAAAGCCATCGGGTTGCCGATCAGGATCTGGAGCAGCGTCTGCGCGCTGCACTACTCAGCGAGTTGCCGTCCGGCACACCGAAACTGGATTGTCTGGCCCGCAAACTGAACATGAGCAAACGTACCCTGCAGCGCAAACTTCAGGCCGAAAATCTGAGTTACACTCGCATTCTCGACGAACTGCGCCTCGAACTGGCACGCCGTTATCTTGGAGAGAAGCGCTACAGCGTGCAGGAAGTCGCCGACCGTCTGGGTTATTCCGAGGCCAGCAACTTTGTCCGTTTCTTCCGCCAGCACGAAGGACTCACGCCCAGCGATTACTACCAGCGTGCGCGTTCTGGTCCGGGGTATGAGGACATGACAAAAGATGGCGCGCAAGGATAATTTACTGTCGTCGCAAGATCTGTTTTTCTGATCCAGCCTATTTAATCTATCGTGTTCCGGTCATTCCATATAACAATAATATGAACCTGCGAACAGTATGATCAAGACAGCTTCTTTCCAGCATTCCATACTGATATCCAGCACCTATCGTATTATGCTGCAGCGCTACCTGGCGAGCCTGCGATTGTGCGGCAGAGATCGAAACGAAGGTACGCAACACCGGTCCGCGGATGCCATCACCGAAGTCATTTCTCCTAATTCCAGCGTGGCGGAAGTCGAGGCCATCATTCAGGAAATCGAAGCGGAAATCGGTCATTCCGGTTTTGGAATCGATATTGCCAAAACCACGCATCCTTCCGACTATGGCCTCTTGGGATATGCCGCCATGAACAGCCCTACGCTCTACGAAGCCCTTTCACTGGCCGCTCGCTACAAGCATTTTCTCAATCAGGGTGTCGAGGCACGTCTGCGACCCCATGGTCACAAACGCTTGCACTACACCATCAAAAACGCCCTATCGCTACGGGCTCTTGAAACAGTGATTGAAATGGATTTTGCATCGGCCTTTCAGTTCGCACGTTTATTGGCAGGTCCGTATCAAAACACCGCCATGCGCGCAGCCTGGGTGCATTTTCAACATGCGCCCAAGCGCCCTATCCGTGATTATGAAGAGCACTTTCACTGCCCGGTTCGATTCAATCAACGTCATAATTGCATGGCACTGGATACCGAAGTCTTGCAGGCTCCGGTGTATGGGGCCAACCCCGAAATCCTCGCCGTCATGCTGGAAAAACTCCGTCAGGCCGAGCAGGATCACCGTCGTGTCAGCGGTTTTTCCGAACGGGTGTTTCGTCATCTGCAGAATCATCTGGGTCCGGACTTTCCGGATGCGTCACGGGTGGCCGACGCCTTCCATGTCAGCCTGAGCGCGTTCAAGAAACGCCTCAAACAGGAGCAAAGCAGTTTCCGGCAACTGGCGGATGATGTGCGTCAACAAGCGGCCAATGCCATGCTGCACGACCCAAAGTGCAGCGTAAAGGAAATTGCCTGGAAACTGGGCTTTACCAGCAGCAGCGCCTTCAACCATGCCTTCAAACGCTGGACGGGGATGTCACCTGCCGCCTATGCCCGCCAGATCCAGAATAAGATCGACGCCGAGCCCGCCAGCCAGGCACCGTGATAAATGGCCGTCCAAGGGTGACATTGGGCCAAACCCGCCTTCCTCTCTGCCGACATGGCAAGGAACACTTGCCCTCTCCAAATTTCGCACACTATCATGCTGAGCTTCACAACAGATAAGCAAAACAAGAGAGGTGAATGATGGACATAATGGGTGTTCCGGCAATTGTGACCGGTGGAGCGTCAGGTTTGGGGGAAGGCGCTGCGCGCCTGTTAGCCGAAGCAGGCGCCAAAGTAACGATCTTCGACGTGCAGCAAGATAAGGCCGAAGCGGTGGCAAAGGAAATCGGCGGTCTCGCCGTGACCTGTGACGTCACCGACCCTGACAGCGCTCAGGCCGCGTTTGATAAAGCAAGAGACGCCCATGGCGAATGTGGCATTGCGTTGAATTGTGCCGGCATCGGTACCCCGGCCAAAATTCTTGGCAAGGAAGGCCCCATGTCGATGGACTTTTTCAACAAGGTCATCAGCGTCAACCTTTCGGGCTCCTTTAACATCATGCGATTGGCTGCGGCAGAAATGCAACACCGCGAAGCCAATGCCGACGGCGAACGTGGCGTCATCATTTCAACGGCCTCGGTCGCGGCATTTGAAGGTCAGATCGGTCAGGCAGCCTATTCCGCATCCAAGGGCGGCATTGTCGGCATGACCTTACCTGCTGCACGTGAACTGGCACGCTACGGTATTCGTGTGCTGGCCATTGCTCCCGGCTTGTTTATGACACCGATGATGGCCTCACTCCCCCAGGAAGCGCAGGACAGCCTCGCAAAAACCCTGCCCTTTCCTTCCCGTCTTGGCAAACCCTACGAGTACGCTCGCATCGTCAAGGAAATGGTCGAGAATCCGCTGTTGAACGGCGAGGTGATTCGTATCGATTGCGCACTGCGCATGGCGCCCAAGTAAACATGTCTGAGACCAGGAGCGAGCTCATCGGCGAACTGTTTGCTGCCAAGCGAGCGACGCAGCCATCTGCTTCCATGGCAGACTGGTTCGCCAGCTTCAACGACAGCACCCGCCATCAGCGCTGCTCGGTTGTGCGTGCCATTCTGGGTGGACGGCAAAGCCCCACCGTTGCCCACGCCTTTGCCGCTGGTTACCAGTCTGCCGTCGAGGCTCTGTTCCAGATGGAGACGCCGGAGCTGGCGTCCCTGTGCGTCAGCGAGACCGGGGGCAACCACCCCCGAGTCATCGAGACATCGCTGAACAACGAGGACGGACGACTGTTTCTAAACGGTCGCAAGCAATTCGTTTCAGGGGCAAAAGATGCGCAAGTGTTGTTTGTCGCGGCTACAACAGGCTCCTCCGACACCGGGCTGCCACAACTCAAAGTGGTGAGAGTGCGCAATGGCCAGCCCGGACTCGACATTCAGGAAATGCCGCCTCTCGGTTTCGTACCGGAAATGCCCCATGGTCGCGTGACATTCGATGCACTTGAAGTGGACGCTGCAGATGTACTTCCGGGGGATGGCTACCTGAACTACATCAAACCCTTTCGCAGTGTTGAGGACCTTCATGTGATGGCGGCGCTAAGCGCCTATCGCTTTGGTGAAGCCATTGATTCAGGCTGGGATCGCGAGGCCTGTGCCAAGCACATACCCCTGCTGCTGAGCCTCACAAGTCTGGCCAACAGTGACTGGTCGTCCGCCAGCTTGCATCTGTCATTGTTTGCCTGCCGCGAACAATTGCTGCGACTTCTGGAGACTACTGACCCGCTCTATGAGCAGTTCAATCCTGAAGGCTTTACCAACTGGAAGCGGGATCGCAAGCTACTGAGTATCGCCAGCCAGGCCCATGCCAAGCGTACGGACAATGCCTGGCACTCCCTACAGGCTCTGAAGCCCTGAAAACAAAAAGCCCCACTTTATGCGGGGCCTTCGTTTTGCTCTGGTGTCTATATTACAGGGCGATCAGCACCGACAGATAGCCAACGCCCCCCAGCACCAGCGTATAGGGTAAGGCCATGACAACCATTTTGCCGTAGGACAACCTTACCAGTGGCGCAATCGCCGAGGTCAGCAGAAACAGAAAGGCTGCCTGACCATTTGGCGTCGCCACACTGGGCAGATTGGTTCCGGTATTGATGGCAATCGCCAGACGCTCGAAATGTTCACGACTGATTTCACCCGCCATAAAGGCGCTACGCACTTCATCAATATAGACAGTCGCCACAAACACGTTGTCACTGATCATCGACAACACGCCGTTTGCGAGGAAAAACATGCCCGGTTGTACCGCCTCATCCAAGGCCAGTACGTAATTGATAATGCCGGAAAACAGATGCAGTTCATGAATCACCCCCACAATGGTGAAAAACACCACCAGCAAGGCGGTGAACGGCAGCGCCTCTTCAAAGGCCTTGCCGATCTGATGCTCTTCATTGACGCCGGTAAATACTGTAGCGAGGATAATTACCATCAGACCGATCAGTCCCACGGCGGCCAAATGCAAGGCCAGGGAAACACACAGCAGAATCGCAACACTGCCCTGGGCAATCAAACTGGCCTTGTGCTCCGGTGTCATCTTCGCCATTTCATTCTGGTTGAACTGCTCGAGTATCTCGCGAACCGATTCCGGGATCTCGGCGCCATAATCAAAACGCTTGAACTTTTCCAGAAGAATACAGGTCAGCAAGCCACAAACCAGCACCGGCATGGTGATGGGCGCCATGACGGTAAAGAATTCGATGAAGCTCCAGCCAACTTTTTCGGAAATCAGCAGATTTTGTGGCTCTCCCACCTGAGTACAAACGCCTCCCAGTGCCGTGCCCACCGCCCCGTGCATCATCAGGCTGCGTAAAAACGCCCGGAATGCCGCCAGGTCTTCCCGGTGGTGTTCATGGATGGAGGCATCATCGCCATGATCGTGATCGTCATGGTGGTGCTTTTTACCGGATGCCACCTTGTGGTAAACCGCATAGAATCCGACGCAGACGGAGATGATCACTGCCGTGACCGTCAGCGCATCCAGAAAAGCAGAGAGAATCGCTGAAGAAATGGAAAACACCAGCGACAGCAGGATCTTGGAACGAATACCGATAATGATCTTGGTGAAGACAAACAACAACAGGTTCTTCATGAAGTAAATCCCCGCGACCATAAAGATCAGGAGCAGGATCACTTCCAGGTTATTCTGCACTTCATGGTACACGGTATCCGTCGACACCATGCCGATGATCACAGCCTCCAGGGCCAACAAACCGCCGGGCTGCAGGGGATAGCATTTCAGTGCCATCGCCAGAGTAAAAATAAATTCGACAATCAACAGCCAGCCAGCCACGAAGGGTGCGATGCTGAAGATGATAGGATTGATAATCAGAAAGGCCAGAATGGCCTGCTTGTACCATTCGGGTGTCTGACCCAGAAAGTTGTGATAGAAGGCACGGGATAAACTGCTTGCCATAATCGTAATGGTCTCCCCAACGAGCTGAAAAGCATCGCAGCCAAGTTCAGTGATGCAAACCTGTCGCGACGCAAACGGGCTAAAAAAATCGACGCGCGATTATAGCGGAGAAAGCCACTCGCCGGGGGAAAACATTGACAAATTTTGTGGATATTTATGGGTAGAGGGGTATCGGCTCACTACTCCACATCAATATCGATGGAGTCCTCGAAAGGTCCACCAAGATCACCATCGTAACGCACGATGATTTCGGTCACGCCAGTAGCGGTAAAACTGACCTCGCCTTTGGTGGCGGGATCGTTGCTGACGGTGGCACCGGTGCCGGATTTGATCGTACCCACGCGCCAGTCGACGTCGTCATCATCGGTGACATTAATCGTACTGTTATCGCTGTAAACCAGCCTTGCCACCAGATCGATGGGGCTGTCATTCACTTCAGTATTGATCTCGGCGTCGCCACCATTGATTTGAATACCTGTCAATGTGACTGCCGCTTCAACAGTCGCGGTGGCATCATTCGACGTTACACCATTACAGGTCGCGTTGACGGTCGTCGCGCCAACACTTTCAGCAATAGCCAGGCCCTCGGCCCCCGCTTCATTGGAAATACTGACGATGGCATCGTCATCACTTTGCCAGAAGGAGGTGAGTGTTGCATCGCCGGGAGCAGGCCCGCCCGAGTAGCTTGCTGTCGCCACAAACTGGCGACTGCTATCGACCGTAATGGTTGTATCGACGGGCGTCACCGCGATACTGAGAAGGTTGTCATCGATGGTGAGAGTCTCGTTCCCCACTACCGGATTACTGCTGACCGGATCATCACGGCTGGCAGAAATATCCACATCACCGTCAGTATAAGTGGCAACCACGCCATCCAGGTCGACGATGGCCAGGTCGAGATCATCCGATGCCCAGGTGACATTGGCGGTGATATCCCTGTCCCCATCCGCATACTGTCCGATCGCACGCAACTGATGCCCATAACTGCAAACCGGCACGGATGCCGGAACATCCTCGATAACAATAGCATTCAGTGCCGCATTGGATACGGTCAGGGATTTGCTGGCGCTGAGATCTGCCCAGGTGGCACGAATAGTCGTCGTGCCCGCCGTGTTGCCCGTGGCAATGCCGGCACTGTTGATGGAGGCCACGCCATTGTTGGTCGAGGACCATGAAACACGATCCGATACGTCCATGGTATTCATGGGGTCGCCACCGACAATACCGGTGGCGCTGTAAAACTCAATCATGTCGGGCTCAATGGTGTCACGTACCGAAGTCAGCTCAATAGCGGTAATATTGAGTTCATTAACGTCGACCGCTTCGGTAAAGGCTTCTTCGTCACCTCCGCCACCGCCTCCGCAGGCGACCAGCAGCATACAGCCGAACATCAATACGATAACGTTTACATACCTGGCTTTGACAAAATTCATCGGGCTCCCTCCTGAATTAGAACTGGTAGCGAACACCGATACTGGCAGCATCCAGCTCGATGTCCTTTTCTTTGTAGTAACGCTGCATCTTCACGTTCAGGAACCAGTTTTTTTGCATACCGGGGCGAAACTCAAAACCACCACCGTAGGTGAAACCATCGAATTCATCTTCACCGGGCTCGCCAGTGCCACTGCGGTCGAGCGCCAATTCACTGACTGCATAACCAAGCAGGATCAGCACGCGCGCACCATCCCGTTCGGGCGATTGAAAGCGCAAGGCCGCGCCAGCGCTGTATGGGACTTCAACCAATAGATCGAGCTTTTCGTCATCGCTTACTGCAGTTGAAGCATGCAACTCAATGCCGACATTCTGCTGAAAATACGCCCCCAGCCGGACTTCCACGTTTGCAGTCGTAAAATCCTGAGTACTGATATCGGTCAGATGCGCATTGGCATTGAGCTCGGTGTAAAAATCCAGCGCCTGCGAACCCGGACTGATGAGCATTAACAATAGACAGACAGGCCCCAAACTCCTCACATCCGACTCCTTTTTCTTATCCTGTATTCGGTAAACGTTATCGAAAGCACTTTCTTATTGCTGCCAGAGAAAAAGCCCGGCAGGGCTGTAAAGTATCACGGAATCAGGACGATAAGAAAACCAGTTAAATCCTAAATTTGAACTATAGTTTCAAGACATCCGAGGCTCCGGTGAATTCGCTTCTCTCATCTTTCATCCGGACGATAGGCTCTCGGAATTGTTGGCATGACTCAATTCGCGTCTTTTGGGGGAATCACCGATGCAAACACATGGACACATGAATCCGCAATGGAAGCTACTTGTCGGACAAACGTTACCACTACTTATTATTATCGCTGTCGTGCTATCCGGCTCTCATTCGGGCCTGGTGATCGCATCACTGATCGCCATCGCCCTGTCGATGGCCTGGTCATTTTTTGTCGGTCTGCAATTGCAACGTTCACTGGGCGGGGCACCCGATGTTCTGAACCGCGTGATCACGCATATTTCTTCCGGTGACCTTTCTCAGGACATTGAAGTGGCTGAAAATGATCAGGAAAGCACGCTCGGACGACTCAAGTCCATGCAGCAATTGTTGAAGGAGAAACAGGATGCCGAATCAGCCGTTTCCGCTGAAAACTTCCGTATTCGCCGTGCTCTGGACGTCTGCGACACCAATGTAATGATGGCTGATGCCGACTACAACATCGTGTATATGAACGAAGCCGTGGTCAAAATGATGCGCACAGCAGAAGCCGACCTGAAGCGGGACATTCCCAACTTTGATGCCAGTCACCTGCTTGGCAACAACATCGACGTTTTCCACAAGAATCCGGCCCATCAACGCTCCATGCTGGAAGCGCTTCGCGAAACCTATCGCACCGATATCAGCGTCGGCGGCCGCACCTTTGGTCTGATCGCCACACCGATTTTTGACGACCAACGCAATCGCCTCGGCACCGTGGTGGAATGGGATGACAAAACCGAACGTCTGGCCGAACAGCGCGAGCGGGATGAACTGGCCGCTGAGAACCAGCGTGTACGGGTCGCCCTGGACAGTGTCACTGCCAATGTCATGGTTGCAGATGCCGACCGCAATATTATTTATGCCAACGATGCGGTCGTCGGTCTGCTGCGAAACGCACAAAGCGACCTCAGGAAGGCCCTGCCCAATTTTGATGTTGATACCATGATGGGCAAGAAGATCGACCAGTTTCATGCCAATCCGCAGCACCAGACCAATATTCTGGATCGTCTCACCTCGACTCATCGCGCCAAGATTGAGGTGGGTGGTCGCCACATGTCACTCATCGTCAATCCTATTCTCGATGATACCGGAAATCGCCTCGGGAGCGTCGTGGAGTGGGCGGATGAAACCGCGCAAGTGCGCATCCAGAACGAAATGGATGGCATCATTGCCGCTGCCAACGATGGTGACTTAACCCGTCGCATTGCGCTTGATGACAAGGAAGGTTTTTTCAAGATACTCAGCACGGGTCTGAATACGCTGCTGGATAAAACTTCCGTCTTTGTCGGCGATATGGGCAAGGTCTTTGAAGCCATGTCCGAAGGTGATTTAACCGCGTCTATCGACAACGAGTATCGGGGCGAGTTCGATAAGATCAAAAACAACGCCAACAACAGCCTCAACAAGCTCACTGAAGTTCTGACCCGCATCCAGAATGCCTCCAGTATCGTGCGCTCGTCCGCTGCTGAAGTGGCCCAGGGATCTGATGATCTCAGTCGCCGCACCGAATCCCAGGCCAGCAATCTTGAAGAAACCGCATCCAGCATGGAAGAGATCACGTCGACGGTAAAACAGACCAGTGACAATGCTGCGCAGGCAAACTCACTGGCTTCCGAAGCCAAGCTCAAAGCCGAAACTGGCGGCGACGTGGTACAAAGTGCCGTCAGTGCCATGGGTGAAATTCTGGAATCCAGCAACAAGATCAACGACATTATTGGTGTCATCGACGAAATCGCGTTCCAGACCAACCTGCTGGCGCTGAACGCCGCCGTCGAAGCGGCCCGCGCTGGCGAACAGGGCCGCGGCTTCGCAGTGGTAGCTGGCGAGGTTCGTACCTTGTCACAACGCTCGGCTGCCGCAGCCAAGGAAATCAAAGACCTGATACGCGATAGCGTCAGTAAAGTGGAATCCGGTTCAACGCTGGTAAACCAGTCCGGCCAGACCCTGTCGGAAATTGTCTCGGCGGTTGAGCGGGTCGCGACCATGATCAACGAAGTCACCAATGCCGCCATGGAGCAAAATTCCGGGATCAGCCAGATTAATCAGGCCATTACCCAGATGGATAGCATGACGCAGCAAAATGCGGCGCTTGTGGAGGAAACATCGGCAGCCAGTCGTTCCATGTCGGAAGAAGCCGCAAATATGAACAATATGATTTCCTTCTTCCGTCTCCCGAATGCCAACGTGACTAGCCCGATTGCGTCAGCTTCAAGCCCGACATCTGCACCCAAGCCGAGCGCCATGGCGAAGCCTGGCGGCCCTGCCAATGTGGAACCCATTGAGACCTATAAGCCTGTGCAGCAATCCGGTAACGAAGACGCTGCGGCCTACTCTGCGGATGACGATTGGGAAGATTTCTAGAGGACAACAGCCTTCCAGAAGAAGATAGCCCAAGGGGCAACACACTCGATCACAGCGCCGGCATTGTCCGGCGCTTTGCGTTACAGCCCTGGCAGCTGCCTGAAGTTGGGGAGATCCCCCACATGTGCTGGCACATGATGCCAGACCACGTGCCCCTCTTGGTCAAGCATAAAGCACTCCTGTTGCTGCCAGCGCGTGCCACTGGCATCCCTGTTACGAATCCCCTTCAGGGCCAGTCGCAATAAGGCAGGCAACACCGCCGGATGGAACAGCTTGCCAGCGGCGCCGTAGCCCACACCCCACTCGCCATGAATCTCTCTGGTTTCATCCACAACGATATGCAATGCTGGAGACAGATCAAAGGAGTCGGACCATTGGCTCGCGATGGCCTCATCACCATGCAATACCGCCACACACTTCAATTCAGGCTGGCGCTCGGCAAGTTCGGACAGTGCTTTTAACACCGCTTCGGCAAAGGGGCATCCGGTGTGGCGTAAAAAGCACACCAGCTCGGCTTGACCAGCACGCCGCCAGGGAGCCGAGGGCGCCAGATCCCCTTCCTTTAATGCAGCCTGCACTACTTGTTGGGGTGGACGCTTGAGTCCGATAAATGGCATGAGAGCTCCCTGTAGTCAGTAGACTGATAGTAAGATGGCAAAATGACAGACCAACTGAAGGCTAATCCCGGATTTGTCCATAGAGGTTTTGCGCGCCGACTTGCTCCGGAGTTTTAAAGCGTCGATGCATCCACAGATATTGTTCCGGATTTTTTCGAATCTCTCGCTCCAATACCGTATTTAAACGCGTCGCGTCGGTGTAATCGTCATCACTGGGAAAGTCTTCCAGCGGCGGATGAATATGGATGTCATAACCCAGACCATCGGTACGCCTGAAATGGCTGAACGGCAGCACTGTAGCACCACTGCGACGCGCCAGACGCCCCGTCGAAACCAGCGTCGCGCAGGGAATGCCAAAAAACGGCGCGAACACCGTACCTATTCGACCACCGTCCTGATCGGTGGCATACCACACCACTCGATTACGCTTCAGGCACTTGAGCATGCCACGAAGGTCAAATTTGTCCAGCACCTCTCCATAAAGCTTTTGACGAGACCGGGTCATAAAGGCATTGAACAATGGATTAGAATGATCCCGCTGCAATACATCGGCTTCAAAATACATGGTCGTCAGTGACCCGACCAAATCCAGTGTGCTGTAATGACCACCGAGCAGAATCACACCTTTGCCTTTTTCCAAAGCGGCCTGAAGATATTCATCGCCATAATAGCGAGTACAGGATTTCAGACTTTCCGGCGCTCGGAACCACGAACGCAAAGCCTCGACAACGCCCCTGCCATTGGAAATGAAACTGGCTTTCACCAGCGCCTGCTGCTCGGCATCCGATAACTCGGGAAAACAGGCCTGAATATTGACGCTGGTAATCTTCCGGCGACGTTTGAGTAACATAAAAGCCAAGCAGCCAAGCAGCGCTCCCAGGGCCTGCTGCAAGCGCAAGGGTAACCAGGCAATCGCAAAGGCCAGGCCCAAGGCAATCCACAGTAACCAGTAACGGGGAGCCAGATATTGGGAATAGGCCAGATGTCGCTCACTCACGGTGGTGTCTTGTCCTTTTTCTTGTCACACTATCGGGGTGTTTTCAGCATGTATGGGGCGAAGAACTTATGAGACTGTTTTTTGCCATTCAGGTTCCTTATAAACTGCAACTTCAGATTGTAGCCTGGAGAGAACGCAATCTTCCGCCCATGCCGCGCTACGTTCCGGCCGCAAATTATCATATCACGCTGGCCTTTCTCGGCCAGCTCCCGACAAACCGCCTGGATGCCTTGATTGAGTCCGCCTCGCAACTCATCGACAGTGCTCAGTTCAGGGCGGGCACTCTCAATATTGATCAGACCGGCTACTGGTCCAAACCTGGTATTCTGTGGATTGGACCGAAGGAATGGCCAGACAGTCTGAATACCATGGCAAAACGACTGGGCGGCCTGGGTCAGCAATTCGGCCTGCGCGTTGACAAACGTCGTTATCAGCCACACCTGACGCTGGCCCGAAAATGCGAACTCCCCGCCAAACCAACCAGCGAACCGGGGCTGACTCTGCCCTATGATGAGATTGTTCTTTATGAATCTGTTTCACGCCGGGATGGCGTCAATTATGAACCGGTACAGGAATGGCCATTGTTGCAAGCGGCACGGGGCAAGCTTCCGCGTCGGGTCGGCGCCCGACAGAAGGACATTTAGCCTGAGGAATGCTTCTGCGGCGAGAAGTGCCTTGGTCAGTATCGGTGTATCAGATCACCAATTACTTTTTCAGGCTTTTAGACATATACCCGCGGGACTCTGGCCGTTACTCCGGTCAACAATTCATAGCTGATCGTCCCCGACAACTCCGCCACTTCATCCACTGATATCTGCGGCCCCCAGAGTTCCACCGGATCTCCTATTGACACCGATTCAAGGTCTGTCACATCGACCGTGATCATATCCATGGACACCCTTCCAGCCAGCGCAACCCGCTGACCATTCACGGCAACCGGTGTGCCATCCGGCGCATGTCTTGGATAACCGTCTCCATAACCGCAGGCAACCGTGGCGATCAACGAATCGCGCCTGGCTTGCCAACGTGCACCATAGCCAACCGCGTCGCCACCCGGCACTGTGCGTAAGGCCATCACCCTTGACTGCAGGGTCATTACGGCCTGCAATCCATGATCAGCGGCACAGGCACCGCGGTCCGGAACACCGCCATACAGCATAATGCCCGGTCGAACCCAGTCCCGGTGCGCTGCCGGATAAAACAGAACCGCACCGGAATTGGCAAGTGACTGCTGCGCCCGCCGCAAGGCTGGCTGGGACAGAAGTTGATCAAAAAGCTGTGTCTGACTAAACACGGCGGGGTTTTCCGGCTCGTCACTGCCGGCAAAGTGTGACATCACCCCCTGGAGAGAGACTGCCTTCAGTGTGTCCAGTCTGGCGAGGGCGGGTGCCAGTTCGGAGCTATTCAAACCCAGTCGGTGCATGCCGGTATCCAGCTTTAACCACACCGTCAAATCTTCATGGTCGGGATTCTGCGCGATTAGTTCCAATTGCCAAAGGGCATGAATCACCCAGACTACGTCATGTGACCTGGAGAGGTTCAGGCAATCCTGATTGAAAGGACCTTCGAGTACCCAGATACGACCGGCGTACCCCGATTCGATCAGCACTCTCGCCTCGTCAGAACCGGCCACTGCCACATCACGGTCGTCCAACCCCCTCGCCATCTCCACTAGCCCGTGACCGTAGGCATCGGCTTTTAACACCACCAGCACGTTGGCATTCGGGCATCGGCGTGCCGCCTGGTCAATGTTGTGCTGAAAGGCGGCCCGATCGATGCGAGCACGCAGGGGTCTGCCGGCTTCGACCATCGCCGGCATTAAAACTCACTCCCGTAATCAACATGAGTGAGATCATTGAACTTGGTGAACTGCCCCTGGAACGATAGCTTGATTTTGCCAACCGGACCGTTCCGCTGTTTACCGATGATAATTTCGGCAATCCCCTTGTCTTGGCTGTCTTCGTTGTAATATTCGTCCCGATAGATAAACATGATCACATCAGCATCCTGCTCGATGGCACCCGATTCCCGCAGGTCAGAGTTCATTGGGCGTTTGTCGGTTCGTTGTTCGAGGCCCCGGTTAAGCTGTGACAGAGCCACCACCGGACAGTTCAACTCCTTTGCCAGGGCCTTTAGCGAGCGCGAGATTTCCGAAATTTCTGCTGTGCGCCCTTCGTTCATACCGGGCACCTGCATCAACTGCAGATAATCAATCATGATCATGCCGAAATCCTGCTTGATTTCACGGGCAACCCGACGGGCTCGCGAGCGCAGTTCGGTGGGACTCAGTCCGGCCGTATCGTCGATGTAGAGGGGACGATCCTTCAGCATACTGACAGCTGACGTCAGACGAGGCCAATCATCCTCTTCCAACTTGCCCGAGCGCACGCGGGTCTGATTAATCTGACCCAGAGATGAAATCATCCGCATCAGGATGGAATCGGCGGGCATCTCCATACTGAACACCAGCACAGGCTTTTCCGCCTTGATGAGCACGCTCTCTACCAGGTTCATGGCAAACGCCGTTTTTCCCATGGAAGGACGGGCGGCAACGATCACCAGATCAGACGGTTGCAATCCTGAAGTCATCTCGTCGAGATCCTTGAAACCGGTGGTGACACCGGTAATGGATTCGGTCGAGTTAAACAATTCATCAATGCGTTCCAGGGTTTTGGTCAGCACCGGATTGACAAACTGGGGGCCACCTTCCTGTCCACTGCGACTCTCGGAAATCTGGAAAACCTTGCGTTCGGCTTCATCAAGCAAATCGGTGGTAGTGCGTCCCATCGTATTAAAGGCACTGTCGGAGATTTCTCCCGAGACCGCAATCAAACGTCTGAGCACCGCACGCTCGTGGACAATATCCGCGTAGGCCCGAACATTGGTGGCACTGGGTGTCTTTTCCACCAATTCACCCAAATAGGCCATGCCACCGGCGTTCTCCAGCTCGTTGATTCGCTCCAGTTCTTCCGCCACCGTCACCACATCGACTGGTCGGCCATCATTGGCGAGGCGAGCAATCACGCGATAGATCAAACGATGATCCTGACGATAAAAATCGTCTTCAATTACCTTATCGCCAACAACGTCCCATTTGCTGTTGTCCAGCAACAGTCCACCCAAAATGGATTGTTCGGCCTCAATGGAATGGGGTGGGGTTTTAAACCCGGTCGCATCATGCTCAACGACGGACAATGTTACTCTCCCGGAACTGGTATTCTGCAAAAACAGGTAGGCTGCAGACTCACTTTAGGTGCGAATGTGGCATCTGCGGTGTTCGTTAAACGCCGCTTATTGTAGTGGGTATCAACTGAATCAGTCAGAGAAGAAGGCACCCGCCAACGCAGTGTTTGGCGCCACTTAAACGCAACAAGGCCTGAGAATATACAACATATCCCCAGGCCTTAGAAAGCTGCTTACTATCCTGATTGCCACGCATGCGCAGCAACCGTTTGTATTCAGCATTTGGTCGGTAAGGGCGATGCCCCTAACCCGCCCTTATCTTACTCGGCAACCACTGACAAGCTGATGGTTGCAACAACATCACTGTGCAGTTGCAAATCAATCTCGTAGTCACCAATGGCACGAATCGGACCTTCTGGCAAACGCACTTCAGCTTTGGAGACTTCAACGCCCGCTGCTGTGACTGCGTCTGCGATGTCACGAACACCAATGGAACCGAAGAGTTTACCCTCATCACCCGCTTTTGAGCTGATGGTGACAGATTTCTCGTTCAGCTGCTCCGCTCGCGCTTCCGCGGTAGCCAGTTTCTCAGCCGCTGCTTTTTCAAGCTCTGCGCGACGCGCTTCAAACTCAGCAATGTTTGCTTCATTTGCAGGCACAGCCTTGCCAAAAGGGATCAGGAAGTTACGGCCATAGCCGGCTTTCACCGCGACTTTGTCGCCCAATCCGCCCAGTTTTCCAACTTTCTCGAGTAGAATGACTTCCATCTCGCTATCCTCAATCTATCAAATAATCTGTTAAATCTTCTGTTTGCAAGCAATCAGTCCGCTCGCGCTCTGCAGTATCAGACCCGCTTACGCAGTCTGAATTCTGCTTCTGATATCAATCACGCTATCGAGCAATGCCATCAATACCAGAACAACCAGTACAGTGGGAAACAGCATCACGACCAGAAAATAAAAGCCGATTAACCATTGTCCACCCAAGTTCTTCTTGCCAATCACACCGTGTACAAGTCCCAGACCACAGAGGATCACCGGAATCGCAACAACCATGGTAACCAGAATCGCATCCAGCCCCAGTACGGGCGCCAGCCAAAACAGTACAAAAAAACCAAGTACCATTTTGGGGTTGAGGCGCAGGCTGTGAAACTCCTGTCGCCAACCACCCGGATTAAACAATGCGGATTGCCATGAACGCGCCAAACACAACGAGCCCAGAGCCATTCCAAAAAACGAAGTCGCAAAACTGGCAATCATCAGCGCACGAAACGAGTCGGCTACGCTATCGTCATAGTCCAGCTGAGCGTCCTTCGCCAGATCCTTAAACACTGGATCTGCCATTGTCATCAGTGTATCGATCAGCTCTGGCATCAGCAGTGGACTCGAGATGCCAACGACAACCCCCATCAACATGCCTGCCAGAAAGGTAGCACTCCAGGATATGGTCGCTCTGAGTACTGCTGCCATGAACAAGGCAGTCACCAGCACAATGAGCGCACCCGGATCTTGCACCCCTAACCACCATCCCAGGGCGGGGATAATGGCCCAAACCAGAATTGAAGCGCCCTGTTGCACACCTTGTCGCAAGGTGACCAACGAGATGGCTGCAGCCCCCAGCCAGAACATCATGGGAATCAGCGTACTCACAAAAGCGACTATCGCCGCCTGCTTTGGCCCCCGCATGATGAATTCTGCTAAATCACGCATTCAGGATTCTTCATTCCAAAGTCAGCCTGTTTCCTTTGTGGCCGGGCAATTATTCGAATCCCGGCTACTTGCTGACATCATTCTTCAGAGCGGCCTGCCAGGCAAACCACTCACACAAACCATCTACCCGAGCACTTACTCGTGGTGGTTATCTGTGTAAGGCAACAGAGCCAGGTAACGAGCGCGTTTGATCGCTGTTGCCAATTGGCGCTGGTAACGAGCCTTGGTACCAGTAATACGACTGGGAACAATTTTACCGGTTTCGGTAATGTAGCTCTTCAAGGTATCAAGATCTTTGTAATCGATCTCTTTGACGCCTTCTGCAGTGAATCGGCAGAATTTACGACGACGTAAAAAACGGGACATAGTGTTCTCCTAGTTCAGCTGCTCTATTACTCTTCAGTTTCCGCATCGCTGTCGCTACTCGCGTCAGCAGTTTCTTCTTCGTTGCTATCAACATCATCAGAAGGCGCTTCTCTGCGTGGAGCTTCTGAGCGCTGAGGACGACGTTCTTCACGTGCCTGAGCTGCTTTCATCGGAGACTCTTCAGTCACTGCATCCTTACGACGAACCGTTAACTCACGGATGATGGCATCGTTGAATCGGAAGTTATGAGACAGCTCGTCCAGAACTTCGTTGCTGCACTCAATGTTCATCAAAACATAGTGTGCTTTGTGAATCTTGTTGATGGGGTAAGCCAGGTGACGACGGCCCCAATCTTCCAGACGGTGAACCTGACCACCACCAGCGGTAATCAGAGAAGTGTATCGTTCGATCATTCCCGGGACCTGCTCGCTTTGATCAGGATGCACCAGAAATACGATTTCGTAATGACGCATAAAGTCTCCTTTCGGGTCATCAGCCTTCCAAATTAGTATTGAAAAGCAAGGAGTTATATATAAACGACCGCGTGTTTGAGACCTGCACGAGCACGTTCAAACTGGCGACCGCAGTTTTTCGAGCCGTGCATTCTAGTGATAAAGCCCCGCCGTTGCAAGCATTTCCGGGGACAGGAGGTGTCTACTGAGAACGGATGGCTGGCAGCCTCAGCCGCTCTCTGCGGAATCGCGCCAGGAGAGTCCGAGCGCCGGCTGGGCAAACTCGGGGGCAAACCCTTCCGCGACCCGACTGAATCCAGCCATGGCCAGCGTATCGCCATAAAACAGCAAGGGAATCTGACTGCGGCGCCAGGGTGGCACTCCGGCTTCCTGAAACCATTTTTTAAGGGGCCGCCGGCCTTGTCCTGCTTTTAGCTCAAACGACTCACCACCACGTCGCGGGCTGAATCGAATCTTTTCGTCATCCGTCGGCCACCGTAACAGGGTTACACCATCCGGAATCGCTTGACCAGGCAGCATTTTCTGCACCACCAAAAACCGCCGACCAAACGCCAGCACCATGGGTGCGCTCAATTCATCTGCCGAAAGCTCATGGGTTTCCTGAGGCTCGTCAAGCGTCTGGGCATCCACATAAAACAGACAGGACTGATAGCGGCGAATCTGGTGAGACCCCCACTGTATCAAAGGCTCCTTATCGGCTGCCGCCGGAATCAGTTCCGTCCAGATGCGCTCAAAAATGCTTTGCGAGGGATGCGGTACATTAAGCTCTTCCAGCCAGAAACGCACCAAAGCATGCTGCTGAATCTGATCCAGACGGGACAAGGCCTCACAGTCCAGCGCATGTTCTCCCGGAAAACGCTTGCTTAAGACCTGCGACATCAAGCCGGCACAAGACTCCGTCACCAGCGCATGAGCGTCTGCCGACCGTTGCGCCACCCAGCCCAGGCTCTGCAGAACGGTAGACCAGCGTTTGGACAGTACCGGTATCACCTCATGGCGCACATAGTTACGATCAAAAGCCAGATCCCTATTACTTTCATCCTCGACCCAGCTCAAGCCAAAGCGTTTGGCCTGATCTTCCAACTCCTGACGCGGTATATGCAGCCAGGGCCGATACAATCTGCCAGCTGACAAATCCCGCCGCTGCGGGATGCCAGCAAGACCTTCCGGACCTGCGCCCCGAATCATCCGCATTAACACCGTCTCAGCCTGATCATTGAGATGATGTCCCTGCAGCAAGACACCACCTTCTTCCAGATAATGGGCAAAGACCCTGTAACGGGCTTCCCGCGCAGCCGCCTCCAGCCCCTCGCCACTGGAACGCACATTCACCTTCTCCACCTGGCATTGCAAGCCGAGTTCCTTACAGATCGCAGTACAGTGCTTCGCCCAAAGATCCGCATTGGGGCTTAAGCCATGATGAATATGCAAGGGAATAACTTCTGCTTCCCGCTGTCGCAAGATGGGAAGACTGAAATGCAGGAGGGCTACAGAATCCAGCCCGCCACTAAGAGCAATAAAGTAACGTGTGTCCTGGGGAATGGTATCCAGCGCGTTTTTTAAAGACAAGGGCAAGGCGCTGAATTCAAACTCGACCTCATTCTTTGACATAAGCAGTCAGACGCTTGTAGCGCACGTCCATCAACTCGTCGATCGGCAAGGCCTGCAGTCGATCCAGATTCGCCAACAACTCCTGCTTCAGCCGTCGCGCTGCTTCTTCCGGATTTCGATGAGCCCCGCCCAAAGGCTCCTCAATCACCTGATCAACGAGATTCAGTTGTTTCAGTCGCTCAGCCGAAACACCCATGGCTTCTGCCGCATCCGCCGCGTACTCGGCACTTTTCCAGAGGATCGAGGCACAACCTTCCGGAGAGATTACCGAGTATGTGGAATACTGCAGCATATTGAGCTGATCACAGACACCTATTGCCAGGGCACCGCCTGAACCACCTTCGCCAATCACCGTGGACACAACCGGTGTTCGTAACTCGGCCATCACCGCAAGATTACGCGCAATGGCCTCACTCTGTCCGCGCTCTTCCGCACCGATTCCGGGGTAAGCTCCCGGTGTATCAATAAACGTGACAACGGGCAAACCGAAACGCTCAGCCAGCTCCATCAATCGACGCGCCTTGCGATAGCCCTCGGGTTTGGGCATCCCAAAGTTACGCCGGACTTTTTCTTTCACTTCCCTACCCTTCTGATGACCGATCACCATCACCGCGCGTCCATCCAGCCGCGCCAGTCCACCTATGATCGACTGGTCATCGGCATAGGCGCGATCACCGTGCATCTCTTCAAAGTCATCAAAAATAAAATTAATGTAGTCCAGGGTATAGGGTCGTTTGGGATGGCGGGCAAGGCGGGCAATATCCCAGGCACTGAGATCGGCAAAGATGTCTCGCGTGCGTGCTTCACACTCGCGCTCCAGTCGATCGATGGCCTCGGTGATATTCAGTTCCTGATCCGAACCTACCAGCCGCAGTTCTTCAATTTTTTCTTCCAGATCCGCGATAGGCTGTTCGAAATCAAGATAATAAAGGTTCATAGTCATCCGCTGAGAAGTTTGTCGGCGATAGTTAGCTGCGCTTCGATCGCGTCTACAGGTAGAACATACCCGGAAAAATACTGGGCGCTATTGTCACCAATTTTGAGCATGTAACTCAAGGGTTCCCAAGCAGTAAACGGCCACTTCCGAGTCCAATTTTGACAGAACTCAGGCGTACACCAGTTCAACGCTTTCGTCGCCAAGCATGTATTTCAGTTCCTGTATGACTTCATCTTCCGGGCTCACCCACCAGCTTTCACCAAACTCGATTAGTGATTCCGCATCGTTGCGGCGATACCTGAGCGTCACCTTGCATCGGCCCGACTGATAGGGAGACAGGGCCGTTTTCAAATCGCCGACAAAACCATTTTTGAAGTGCTCCGGTGCCACGCGCAGTTCCAGACGATCGGCGTAGCGCTCACGGGCTTCAATCAATGAGAACACGCTGTTGACCCGTAATTTGAGACTGCCGGAATAGTCATCCAGACTCACCACCCCTTCCACGGCCACGACCGTGTCCTTGACGATGGCATCCTTTGCTTCTTCAAAAGTATCGGCAAACAAGGTCGCTTCAATTCGCGCAGTACGGTCATCCAGAGTCACGAAACACATGGTCTGGCCACGCTTGTTCTTCATCACCCGGATCGCGACGATCAGGCCTACCACGGTTGTGCGATTCTTGCTGGATTTGAGGTTAACAATGGAATTGGCGGAAAAGTTTCTCACCTCACGCTCATACTCATCGAAGGGATGACCGGTGAGGTACAGTCCCAGGGTATCCTTTTCGAGAGTGAGGCGCTGCTTTTCACTCCATTCCCGCATGCCCTCGCTGGCCGCATAGGGGTCTTCGGTCGTGTCATCTGGCACGACTTCTCCAAACAGATCTTCAATGCCTGCGTTCTGGTTGCGGGAATTTTGATCCGCCCGCTGCACGGCCTCTTCGATGGTCGCAAACAGGCGCGCCCGACTTGGCCCGATGGAATCCAGAGCGCCGGCATAGATCAGTGCTTCCAGTGCCCGCTTGTTGACCTTGCGCAGATCCACACGATCACAGAAATCGAACAGATTCTTGAAAGGTCCGCCCTCGGCACGCGCCTGCAATACGCTTTCCACCGGTCCTTCGCCCAGCCCCTTGATGGCGCCCAGTCCATAGACCACCTGTCCTTTATCATCGACAGTAAAGGTATATTCACTGACATTGACATCAGGCAACACCAGCGCCAGCTTCATCTTGCGGCACTCTTCCACCAGGGTCACAACCTTGTCGGTATTCTGCATATCCGCGGTGAGTACCGCTGCCATAAACTCCGCAGGATAGTGGGTTTTCAGCCACAAGGTCTGGTAAGACACCACCGCATAGGCTGCCGAGTGCGACTTGTTAAAACCGTAGCCGGCAAACTTCTCCACCAGGTCGAAGATTTTCATCGCCAGATCCGGGTCAACACCCTGTTCCTTGGCACCGTCCTTGAACAGGCCTCGCTGTTTGGCCATCTCTTCCGGTTTTTTCTTACCCATTGCCCGTCGCAGCAGGTCAGCGCCGCCGAGCGTATAGCCTGCCAGGGTCTGGGCAATCTGCATGACCTGCTCCTGGTAGACGATAACCCCGTAGGTGGGCTCCAATATGGGTTGCAGGCTTTCGTGCTGGAAATCCGGATGCGGGTAGGCCACCTCGGCGCGGCCATGCTTCCGGTTGATAAAGTCGTCCACCATGCCCGATTCCAGAGGCCCCGGCCGGAACAGGGCCACCAGGGCGATCATGTCTTCAATATTATCGGGCTGAAGCTTGCGGATCAGGTCTTTCATGCCGCGGGATTCAAGCTGGAACACCGCGGTGGTCTCAGCTGTTTTCAGCAGTCGGAACGAGGCTTCGTCATCCAGGGGAATCAGGTCGATATTGATGGGTTCCCTGCCCTCGGCCTGCAGACGCGGATTGATCATCTTCAGCGCCCAATCGACGATGGTCAGAGTCCGCAAACCCAGAAAGTCGAACTTCACCAGACCGGCGTCCTCGACATCATTCTTGTCGAACTGGGTGACCAGGCCACCGCCTTCTTCATCACAATACAGTGGAGCAAAATCGGTCAGTTTGGTTGGAGCGATCACCACGCCCCCGGCATGCTTACCCACGTTTCGGGTGCAGCCTTCAAGCACCAGAGCCATCTCCCAGATTTCCTGGGCTTCTTCATCGGTATCGATAAATTCTTTTAAGGTAGGCTCCTGCTCAATGGCTTTATCCAGAGTCATGCCCACTTCAAAGGGGATCATTTTCGACAGGCGGTCTGCCAGTCCGTATGACTTTCCCTGCACACGCGCCACATCACGCACCACGGCCTTGGCCGCCATGGTACCGAAGGTGATGATCTGGGACACGGCATCGCGGCCATAGTGATCCGCCACATAGGCAATCACCCGATCCCGACCATCCATGCAGAAGTCGACGTCGAAGTCGGGCATTGATACCCGCTCCGGATTCAGGAATCGTTCGAAGAGCAGATCGTAGGCCAGCGGATCCAGATCCGTGATTTTCAGGGCGTAGGCCACCAGCGAGCCGGCACCGGAACCCCGCCCCGGCCCCACCGGAATATCATGGGTTTTGGCCCACTGGATAAAGTCCATAACGATCAGGAAGTAGCCGGGAAAGCCCATCTGCAGAATGATATTGAGCTCGAAATCAAGACGGTCATAGTATTCCTGCCGTTGTTCGGGCCGCTCCTCGCCTTCGAGAATAATTTCCAGTCGCTCATCCAAGCCCTTGCGGCAGATATCACGAAAGAACTCATCCATCGTCATCCCTTCCGGGATCGGATACTGGGGCAGGAAGTACTCACCCAGACGCAGCTCGACGTTACAGCGCTTGGCAATTTCAACCGAGTTCTCCAGCGCTTCCGGAATATCCTCAAACAGCGCCAGCATTTCGTCTTCGCTTTTCAGATACTGCTCTTCGCTGTAGCGACGCTCTCGCTTGGGATTATCCAGGGTATCGCCATCGGCGATACACACCCGCGCCTCATGGGCTTCGAAATCTTCCCGAAACAGAAACTGCACGTCATTTGTCGCTACGACCGGACATTCCGTCTCGGTCGCCAGCGCGACGCTGGCATGCACCACCTCTTCGTCTTTGGCGCGACCGGTGCGTTGCAGCTCCAGATAAAAGCTGCCGGGAAATACCTGCATCCAATGGCGTGTTCTGGCTGCCGCCTGCTCGTTGCGGCCAGACAGCAACAGACGACCGATTTCCCCTTCCTTCCCGCAGGACAAGGCAATCAAACCCTCTGCCTGCTCCTCCATCCAGGCCTGAGACACAATGGGGCGTCCCAGCCGCTGACCTTCGGTGTAGGCGCGGGAAACCAGTTCCGTCATGTTGCGATAGCCCACACTGTTTCTGGCCAGCAGGGTCAGCCGGAAGGGCCTGTCGTCTTCATCAGGATTTTCCAACCAGATATCGACGCCGGAAATCGGCTTGATACCCGCCCCACGCGTCGCCTTATAGAACTTCACCAGCGCGCACAGATTGGATTGATCGGTGATGGCAACCGCCGGCATGTTTTCCGCGCAGAGCTGCTTTACCAGAGGCTTGATACGCGTTAAGCCATTAATCAGAGAATACTCGGTATGGACTTTCAGATGGACAAATCGTGGCGAGGTCTGAGGGCTTTGAGTCACGTTAACGCTTCACTTCTGGCAGATGGAAAGGCATGAATCACAATCAAATGGATAGATGGTGCAGACCGGCAAGTCTATCACTGTCGCTCATATTCTGATAACAAAGAATTAATCCCTTCCCGGGATTGCGGCCCCATCAACCATTGCCGAAATTCGCCTTGTGGATCAATCACCATGGTCGCGGGCAATGCCGACGGTGGTTCCTGCTCAAACAGCGGTGCAGGATCATGAACCATCAGCGGAAACTGTATGCCCAGGCGCGTCGCCTGCTCCGCCAGAGCATCGCCTCGATGACGATCAAAGTTGTAGCCCAGCACGCTGACATTCTGCTGCGCATCAACCTCATTCAGCTCGGGGATTTCTTCGATACAGGGCTTGCACCATTGCGCCCAATAGTTGATCAGCAACCACTGCCCCTGAAAATCAGACAAGGCGACCGATGAGCCGTTCGCCAATTCCAGATCCACCCGCGAGCACCCGCTCAGCAACAAAACCAGCCCCACTGCAAAAAGCGCTTTTAACCTCACCTCTGTCTCCTGATAGAATGCCCGCTTTTATAATTTGCGTGCCCGGCACATTTGCTTCTGCTTTGCACTTGTTTGTACTTGCGCTGCCGTAATCACGCCCAACCCCAACCAGGATCGATGCTAAATCATGAGTGACATTCAAATTTATCACAATCCCCGCTGCTCTAAATCCCGACAGACACTCGCTCTGATTCAGGAGAAAGGGATCGAACCGGAAATTATCCTGTATCTGGAGAACACTCCTGATGCCAACGAGCTAAAGGGTATTCTGGCAAAACTGGGCATTACGGCCCGTGACTTGTTGCGCAAAGGTGAACAGGATTACAAGGACAACAATCTCAAGGACCCGGGCATCAGCGATGACGACCTCATTGCCAAGATGACGGAATTCCCGAAACTGATTGAGCGCCCGATTGTTGTCAAAGGTGACAAAGCCGTGTTGGGACGTCCACCTGAAAACGTTCTTGAACTGCTTTAGCTGATAACACCATCACGGGAAGACACCATGCCATCCGCCGACACCACCCCATATATCCTCGTCCTGTATTACTCCCGACAGGGTTCCACCCGCACCATGGCCATGCAGCTTGCACGCGGCATTGAGGCGGTGTCAGGCATTGAAGCCCGGGTACGCACTGTACCTTCGGTATCGCCGGATACCGAGGCAAGCCAACCAGACATTCCGCAAGAAGGCGCGCTGTACTGCACTCTCGATGAGCTCTCTGGATGCGCTGGCCTGGCAATCGGCAGTCCCACCCGCTTCGGCAATATGGCCGCACCGCTCAAGTATTTTCTGGATTCCACCAGTGGCCTATGGATGTCGGGCGCACTGGCGGGCAAACCCGCGAGCGTGTTCACCTCCACCTCCAGCCTGCATGGCGGCCAGGAAACCACTCTCACCTCCATGATGCTGCCCCTGCTTCATCACGGCATGGTGATTACCGGCCTGCCCTACAGTGAGCCGGCACTGCACTCGACTACTGGCGGCGGCACCCCCTATGGACCCAGTCATCACGCCAAAGATGACAGTACCACGCTCACGGATGCTGAAGCCCAACTCTGTCAGGCCCAGGGTAAACGTCTGGCGGAAATTGCCCTGAAGCTGCTTTAAATTACTCAACGAGAAACAGATATGACTGACACCCCCCTGCTCACCAAGAGTCGCTACGCGCGCAACCTGACCTGGGCCAGCTACGTGCTGCTGTTGCTTTGCATGGTGATTACCAGCCTGCCTTCCATGCTGCCGGAAGGGCGCAGCTGGTTGCCCATTCTGGCGGTGAAGCTAATTCCCCTGCTGATCGTGTTACCGGGTATGCTGCGTCAGCACCTGCGTCCCTACATCTGGCTCTGCTTCATCGTGCTGTTCTATTTCACGCAATCGGTGGTGGAAACTTTTTTATCCAAAGGGGCTGGACTAGACTTGATTATTACAGTTCTTACTATCCTGTTGTTTATAGCGGCCATGCTCCATGTGAAATGGGAACGCGCCCTCGGGAAAAGTCTCTGAGACCTTCTTGTCCCGATCAGCAAACAGGGTAGCCACACGTATCCTAAGGAGCCCTGAATGAATCCTGCGTCGACTCACGCGACGATGTTGACCCTGCGCGATATGACCCAGCGACTGGTTGAAGACAAGTTACTGGATCAACAGAAAGCCGAAAAACTGGCCTCGACCCCCAAAGGCCAGAAACAGGCGCTGCAGCATCCGCTGGAAACCATCGCCGACGCAGAAATCTCTGATCCCGAGGGCAATGTACTGACCCTTGAGCGTCTGCTGAAATGGCTGTCGGAATGGGCGGGCCAACCCCTCTATCAGATTGATCCGCTGAAAATAGACTCCCTGAAGACCGCCAAGGTCATGAGCTTTGCCTTCGCCCAGCGTCACCAGATCCTGGCCGTCGAAGTCAACAGTAATGAAGTAGTCATCGCCAGTGCCCAGCCTTTCGTCGACAGCTGGGAAGCCGATCTCAGCCACATCCTCAAAAAAGATATTCGCCGCGTGATTGCCAACCCCGAGGACATTCGCCGCTTTACTGTCGAGTTCTATGAGCTGGCCCATTCGGTCAACAAGGCGGGCCTGCAATCCGAATCGGCCGTTTACAGCCAGAACTTCGAACAGATGCTGGAACTGGGCGCCAAAGGCAACCCGGATGCCAATGACCAGCACATCATCAATATCGTTGACTGGTTGTTGCAGTATGCCTTTGAGCAAAGGGCAAGTGATATTCATATCGAACCGCGACGGGAAATCGCGCAAATGCGCTTTCGCATCGATGGCATCCTTCATTATGTCTACGAATTTCCGGCCAAGGTCGGCATCGCCGTCACCAGTCGCCTGAAGATTCTCGGCCGCCTGAATGTCGCCGAAAAACGCAAACCCCAGGATGGTCGCATCAAAACCCGCAACAAGGATGACAAGGAAATTGAATTGCGACTGAGCACCCTGCCAACCGCTTTCGGCGAAAAGCTGGTCATGCGGATATTTGACCCGGAAGTGTTGCAGTGCTCGTTTGCCGATCTGGGATTTGGCCAGGAAGACCTCAAGCGCTGGAAAAACATGATCAGCAAACCCCACGGCATTATTCTGGTCACCGGGCCCACCGGCTCAGGTAAAACCACGACGCTGTATTCCACCTTGCGGGAGCTGGCCACCTCGGAAGTGAATGTCAGCACGATAGAAGATCCCATCGAGATGGTCGAACCGGCCTTCAATCAGATGCAGGTGCAATCATCGATTGATCTGGGCTTTGCCGAAGGCATTCGCGCCCTGATGCGACAGGACCCGGACATCATCATGATCGGCGAGATTCGCGATCTGGAAACGGCAGAAATGGCCGTACAGGCCGCGCTGACCGGACACCTGGTACTGTCGACACTACATACCAACGACGCCCCAAGCAGTGTCAGTCGCCTGCTGGAGCTGGGCATTCCCTCCTATCTGATTCGCGCCACCGTGCTGGGTGTGATGGCGCAGCGTCTGGTGCGAACCCTCTGCCCAAACTGTAAAACACCTCATGTTATCGACGAAACCGACTGGAAAATGCTGACCCAGCCCTGGAAGACCTCCCTGCCCAGCAAAGCCTGTCAGCCTGTTGGTTGCCTGGAATGCCGCAACACCGGTTATCGCGGGCGCGCGGGCGTCTATGAAATCATGCCCCTGAGCGAATCCCTGAAGAGTCTCATCAGCGATGCCGGTCAAAGTGGTGACCTGCGTAAACAGGCCATCAAGGAGGGCATGCAGTCCCTGCGCTTGAGCGGCGCTCACAAGATTGCAGCCGGACTCACAACCATTGACGAGGTACTGCGGGTCACCCCGGAAAGCCTCAATCGCTGAGTCGAAAATTTCTGCAAATTGTGAGCAATCTGCGCAGCACCCTGCAGCTTTCACCATTTTTCTGCGATTCTGTGGGCATTGTCATTTTTCTCTGACGCAGGATGGCTATACTCAAACCATGAGCTTGAATTCAAAGCTTTCAAGATAACGACAATAACCAGACAGACAAACGGCTAACACTTCATGCAATCATTTCACCCTCCTCACCGAATTCTGATGGGCCCCGGCCCCTCGGACGTTTCCGCTCGTGTTCTGAAAGCGCTTGCCCAGCCAACGGTAGGCCACCTCGACCCGAGCTTCATTACGCTGATGGATCAGATCAAGCAGCTTCTGCAGTACGCATTTCAAACCGAAAACGAGCTGACTATTCCAGTTTCGGCCCCCGGTTCTTCCGGCATGGAAACCTGCTTTATGAATCTGGTGGAACCCGGCGATGAAGTCCTGATCTGCATTAACGGTGTGTTTGGCATGCGCATGCAGGAAGTGGCCAAGCGAGCGGGTGCCAAGGTTAGCTCCCTTGAATTTGAATGGGGCAAAGCAGTCGACCCGGAACAGGTCAATGCGCATCTCCAGTCAAATCCGGATATCAAAATGCTCGCCTTCGTTCACGCCGAGACCTCGACCGGTGTGCGCTCGGACGCCGAGACACTGTGCCGCATCGCGCAGCAGCACGACTGTCTGAGCATCGTCGACGCCGTTACCTCACTGGGCGGCATCGAACTGAAAGTAGATGACTGGGGCATCGATGCCATTTATTCTGGCACCCAGAAATGCCTGTCGTGTATACCCGGTCTGTCACCGGTAAGCTTCAGCGCGCGGGCGGTCGAAAAAATCAAATCCCGCCCCGGCAAAAACTACAGCTGGTTCCTCGACCTGAATCTGGTCATGGATTACTGGGGTGAAGGCACCAAGCGCACCTATCACCACACTGCACCGGTCAATAGCCTCTACGCCCTGCACGAATCCCTGTTGATTCTCAATGAAGAAGGACTGGAACAGGCCTGGGCGCGTCACCAGCTTCACCATCGGGCACTGGTAGCAGGCCTGGACGTGCTGGGCATTGAGCTGATTGTCGATCCCGAGCATCGCCTGCCCCAGCTCAACACCGTAAAAATCCCTGAAGGGGTCAGTGACTTGTTAACCCGCACCACCCTGCTGGAAGAATTTGATCTGGAAATTGGTGCCGGTCTTGGCAAGTTTGCCGGTGAAGCCTGGCGTATCGGTTTGATGGGGAATGGCTGCAACAAAACCAACGTCACCCACTGCCTTGCCGCGCTGGGTTCTGTGCTTCAGCAACAGGATCATCCCTGTGACAGCGAAGCTGCATTGAAAGCCGCCGAAGCCATTTACGAGCAAGCCTGATCTGAATCAGGGATTGGGTGGTTTTCGACCCGAGACATCTCTGGCACAGTAGCCATCTGTGCCAGAGATACGCGGAAGGTAAGCGGAAAGTAAGCGAAAAGGTAAGCTGAAAGAAGGAAGCGCGCCATGTCGAAAACACTGCTGGTTGTTGCCCACTGCCCCTCCCCGAATACGCAAAAATGTCTGGATGCGCTATTAAAAGGTGCTCAGTCCCAATCGCTACAACATACCCACACCCGCTTTATCCCCCCGCTGGAAACGAAAGCTGAAGACGTACTGGCCGCCGACGCCATTATCCTCGGCACCACCGAAAATCTGGGCTATATGAGTGGCGCCCTGAAAGATTTTTTTGATCGCTGCTACTACCCTGTTCTGGAAGACAAACAGGGCCTGCCCTGTGCCGCGTTTGTCCGCGCCGGGCATGATGGCACCGGCACCCTTCGCGCCCTGAAAACCATCACCACCGGACTGAAATGGCGCTGGGTACAGGAACCCCTGCTATTGCGTGGCGACTATCAGCAAAGCTTTGAAGACCAGTGTGAAGAACTCGGCGCCGCCATGGCCTGTGCGCTGGATGAGGGAATGATTTAGGGTGCTGGACGCTGGACGCTGGACGCTGGACGCTGGACGCTGGACGCTGGACGCTGGACGCTGGACGCTGGACGCTGGACGCTGGACGCTGGACGCTGGACGCTGGACGCTGGACGCTGGACGCTGGACGCTGGACGCTGGACGCTGGACGCTGGACAGCAGTCTAGTCAGACTGACCATCTATACAAGCAACGTTGTTCCAAATTGTAGGGTCAAAGGCGAGTATTTGTACCGCAGGCAAGCGACCAGATGGTCTCTAAACCTAACATAAGCGGTTCTTCAGCATGGGCACCGTGCTCACTTTTCTCCATCTGAAAAGTTAAAACCCAATGAATTCAATTAGATATCAGATCTCACGGAGTGCATATGAGACCCCCCCCTCATATGTACGAAATGTAAATCGTGAAGTCAGAAGAGATTTTCTATATAAATCAGCTTAGTATGAAGGACATCAAGACAGGCCCCCGGCTGACAACTGAGGGGGGTCTTACTATAAAAATGTTATGCGCCTTCAGAGTAAATCGTGATAAGAACTTCTATCTGTTTGTTTTTTGTTTTTATGGTAACCAGCACCGCTACCTGGAATTCCAGAGAATCAAATTATTTTTACCTGTTTGTCGTATTGGGATTGATCTGGGGAGGCGCTTTACTTTGGTCCCATAGAAATAATTTTGTAGCGCCTTTAGTTGGTTTGATATTTAGTTTGCCGCTAATGATTCTCGGAATATTTCTCTTGGGTTCAAGACTGTTTTTTATTTTCGAGAATGGCGGCATGGAGGGTCCCGATGGTATGGGTTCGCCAATGGCATTTTTAATTGGGTTCGTCTTTGAGCAAATATTTTGCTCCTTGGCGGGCGCCGTTATGGTTCAAACACTAGTGGAAAGACTGGATACTAGTCGATTTAAGGGCATAACCAGTGGCACCAGCACCGGCCTTTAGGGGCCTGGACTCGTTCCACTCGCCGCTGTGCCAAACGTTAGGCACTCGAAAAGGAAACTTCATGCGTTCAATTTTAGTACTTGTTGTCTGCCTCTTAATCGGCAAAACAATTAGTATTTATAATTACAGTCTGGGCTTTAACGTTGCTTTCTTTTCGGCGGCGTTTTTAATATTTTTTCCAATGCTGTTTCGTCTCAAGTACATACCAAAATACGAAAAAATTGCTCAACAGTGGCTTAAAGAAAATAACATTGAATCTTATCAACTAACTCATCGTGCTTTTCGCAAAGGCCCACTCAGATTCAAAGCATCTGATCTTCAGGTAATTTATACTGCGGCAACACCCGACGGCAGAAATCTGTGGTTCAGTTTTGGAGGTTATTTTCTTGGGGTATTTTCTAAAACATACTTTGTGCTCGAAAATGGGGTCAAAATTGGTAACTACGGCTTTGACCAAAATGCCTAAAAAGTGTTTGATGGACCAACGGATCCATTAAACACACTGTTAGGTGTAAAAGAGGGAATCATGCCTAGTTTTCTGAAGAAGCTATTCTCAAGCAAAAATAAACCAAGCATTGAAGTTAATCACGATAAGCTTGGTAGCATGAGCTTTGACGCTAAAGGTGGTTTCTGGGAAACAATTGATAGCGCAATATTTCACAGTATTCCAGGTAGTGAACAAGGCCCTGACTCTGAAGCGGTCGGTTTCGTTTTGAGCAAACTTAAAGATCTAGATAAGTATTGGCAAATTTGTTCAAGTGAGCTTACCGTTATCGCAAGCCAGTGGGATTCCATCAACAAAGGCGTACCCGCTCAAGAACTTTTTAAAGTCGCTGCTATTTCAGTTAATTCCATCGAGGCTAATGACTGGGAAATGTGTTTTGAAACTAAGCCTGAAAATAAATGGCTATATATTGGTATTCAATTTAGCGGCGATGAAATGGTGGCAAATGATATATCCACCTAATCGGGTAGCCGAGGGTCTCTAACCCTCAGCCCCCACAACACCCTGCATGCGGATCCGCACAGGGCGTTTCACTCAGGATAGTGAAGCTTGATCCAACCATCTCGCAACGAGAACAACCCTTCAGACTTCAAGAACTCTAGCGAGAGAGCCTGATTAATCCCCGGAGTTTTCGCGCTACGCCATGGTCCCTTGCTGGTAATGCCACAGGCAACGGCGGCTTGTACGTGAACACCTAGCCTCATCAAACTTCTGACTTTGGTGCGTGGCTTACGCCACTGTCGCCAGTACGCCATCCTCACACGGCGTCGTATCCAGTGATCCAGATCGACACAGCGTTGATAGCAGTTGGCGATGCCAAAGTAGTTGATCCAACCCCGAAGGTATTGGCTCAGTTTGGCGAGTTGGTATTGCATCGACACGCCCCAGTTCCTGTTCGTCAGTTTGCGAACTTCCTGCTTAAACTTCTGAAGAGTTTGCACGTGCCACTGAATGCGACCCGACCGGAAGGTAAATCCCAGAAATTTGCTTTCAGAGACGTTGACGACGTGGCTCTTGGTGGTATTCACCACCAACTTCAAACGGCTTTGCAGGTATCTACTGATGCTATTCAACACACGTTCGCCTGCGCGAGGAGACCGCACCAAGATGGTAAAGTCGTCCGCGTAACGAGCAAACTTGTGCCCGCGTTTCTCAAGTTCTTTGTCCAGAGGGTCGAGCATGATGTTTGCCAGAAGTGGCGACAGAGGCCCTCCCTGCGGTACACCTTCTCTGGTCTCATGGAAGAACTGGTTATCGATAAACCCAGCTCGGAGGTAACGCTTGATCAATTTGAGTAAGCGCTTGTCTCGAATTTTGCGACCCAAGAGCGTCATCAGAAGATCATGATTTACCCGATCAAAGAACTTTGACAGATCAACATCCACTGCAAAACGGCGTCCCGTTTTAATGATGTCTTGTACCTGCTTCACCGCTTGTTGCCCATTTCGCCCTGGACGAAACCCAAAGCTATTGTTTGAGAAGTCGGGATCGAAGATGGGCGCAAGAACTTGAGCAATGGCTTGTTGAATCACACGATCTGTGATGGTCGGAATACCCAGCGGACGTTTGCCGCCATCTGGTTTATCAATCTCAACACGCTTTACTGGTGAAGGACGATAGTGACCTGATTTCAGATCAGTAACGACCTTGGGCCAGTTGTCTTTTGCCCAAGCGGGGAACTCATCGATGGACATGCCATCGATGCCAGCAGCCCCTTTATTGGCTCGAACACGCTTCCATGCTGCTTGTAAGTTTTCACCGTTAAGCACTTGTTCGAGTAGATCATTGCTAAAGGCTGGCTTTGTATCAATACGCTGAGTCACGTCGTCACCGGACGGTGTTCGTGTGTTCAAGTCTGACAGGCTCCTCCTTTGTCCTAAGTGTTCAGGCCTTCACCGTGTCCCACCCATTACGGTAGGCGTTTGGCTACTATGCCGTCTGCTGACTTCTGCTTAATCACCTGTAGGGTTACCCCTGCTGGCGCTATCGGTTTGCATCCTGTTCGCTCTCCTTGGGGGGATGCATTTCCAAGGAGCCGAGGCACTTCTATACCAGAGCCTGACTGGTTATTTCCGATCGCCTGTTAAGCAGATCTCCCCGAATAAGAACATGAACTTTCACTGCACAACTGCATCATTTACGGTGGCCGTTAGATCACGTGGCTTCGTTGTCTTGTGCCAACTCGCCTTCAGCCTACGCCTCATATGATGTTCTTGTTCATCAGCTCGCAGATTTGCTAGCGGCTTCCTTCAGACCGCTCCTCACGGATTGGCCCTTGCCATTCGCTAGTAGTTAACGTTAAATCTTTAAGGTCAATTTAACGGTGATCTTCCTACAGAGGACTTTCACCTCATTAGTTCATGCCCATGTCGGGCGTACACAAGTTTAGCCTGCCTCGCCCCGATGGGGCTGGACCTCAACTGCTGCGCAGTTTCGGCCGCAGCTAAAAGCGTTATTGGTCCGAGAATAAGGATATTTAATGAGATTTATGGTTTTGCTTTTAAGCATTGTTTTGGTTTCGTGTGCGGGAAACTCGAATAAGAAAACGAAGCCACCTTACCTTACTGATGCTATCAGCAAGCATATGTTAAAGGCAGCAAACCCCTCGCCAGAAAAGCAGATAATCCATATTACTGCCTTATCCAAAGATCTCGATGAGCGCTGGTATTTCAACCAATGTTTTCAAACAATTGATGCGAGCAAAGGCAATAGTCCCAGGTCTGGTTTAGTGCGCGTTTCCTATACTATCGCGCTACTAGACGGTGGTTTAGTTGACGTACGGGTTTTACAAAGTAGCGGTTTTATTGATCTAGATGAGCATGTAGTTTCATTGATTCGGCAAAGCGGTCCATTTCCAAAAGCTCCAGATTCATTAGCCCTTAGAGCTCATAGGGCTACAATGATACAAAGTATATCTGTCACACGAATGAAAAAGTAATGGCGCATAAACCAATAATCGGGTAACCGGGGGTATCTAGCCCCCAGTCCCCACAACACCCTGCATGCGGGTCCGCACAGGGCGTTTCACTCAGGATAGTGAAGCTTAATCCAACCATCTCGCAACGAGAACAATCCTTCAGACTTCAAGAACTCTAGCGAGAGAGCCTGATTAATCCCCGGAGTTTTCGCGCTACGCCATGGTCCCTTGCTGGTAATGCCATAGGCAACGGCGGCTTGTACGTGAACACCCTAACTAATCAGGACAGGCACTCCAAAAGAAGTTCCTCTCAATTCCATAAGAGCAGGCCAGGTTAAACTCAAGTGAGTGCCTGTCCTTAAAAAAATCCCAATAGATTCCCGCCTGCGCGGGAATGACGAAGGGGATGTGGGGCTGATACCGGGAATGCAGGAACCATAAGGAGGTAACTGCGAATAAACAGCAGGTAACACGATCCGCGTTGCAGCTTCCTTTCTTCCCCAAGAATTCAAGTGCATGAAGGATTGACTCAATCATTACCCAAGCCCCCATACCTGTCCGATTGGACACTCTCCCCCTGTGAGTGGCTGAGCGACGCAGGGAAAATCAGAGTTAAGCGCTGGCATGTTTGAGCCAAAGGCGAGTTTGTCAGCGCGCTGATTTTGCCGAGACGCGAAGGTACCGCGAAGCGGCCATGAACCGGGGGCGCGCTTTTCCGCTTCGATTTTGCGCGAGCAAAAGGGAAGAAAAGAGCGTTGTATCCAGACAAAGGAGAGAGAAAAATTCCGCCTGCAAAAGGAAAAAAACAAAAACCTCACTCCGAGACCGACAACTCCTTCTCCAGCCTCTGCATCACCAACGCACATTGATTTTGCATGGACCCGGACTGTTCATCGAACAGTCTCTGATCTTTTTCCCGAGCTGCTGCTTCTGTTGATTTGGCCAGCTCCTGAAGCGCTGTCGCGCTGATGTTCCCGGCTACGCCCTTGATACTGTGGGCCGCACGTTCCATGCGCGTCCAATCCATTGCCTGCCTGGCGTTGTGCAGCTCCGATAGTTGTTTAGGCAAGTCCTTCAAGGTGACCTCCAACATGGCATTCAACAGACTTTCCTTGCCCATTAATCGCTCCAGCGCGGCGTCCCGGTCCCAGATACTATCCGGCCCGGCACACTCCTCTGGCATGTCGGATTCTGCCTCAGTCGCAGAGAAGTCGATCGTTGGCAGCTCAAAGGATTCACCTTCCAATGGCAGCCATTTTTCCATCTTGGCGCGCAGCAAATCCGGCTCGACCGGCTTGCTCATGTAGTCGTCCATACCGGCCTCCAGGCATTTCTCCCGGTCGCCTTTCATCGCATTCGCTGTCATCGCAACAACAGGTACTTTGAGATATTCCTCGCCGGCTTCCCCGTCGCGGATTTTCGCGGTCGCTTCAAAGCCGTCCATCTCCGGCATCTGACAATCCATCAGCACGAGATGAAAGGGCAAATCCACGGGCGCCTGACGCATGGATTCGATCGCCTCAATGCCATTGCCTGCCACTTCACAGCTGAGACCAAGCTGCTCCAGCATACCGGCAGCAACTAGCTGATTGACCTGATTATCTTCAACCAGCAGTATGCGTGTGCCCGGGACCCAGTTCGGCAAGCTATCGTTTTCGATACTCCCATTGTTATCAAACTGGAGGGAGGTCTCTGACGCCGTCTTGGGATCAGGCACTTCAGCAGGCATGCTCAGCAGGCGCAGTGCTTCGCTCAGATCCTTGAAGGTGGCTGGCTTGGGAAAGTGTCCCCGACAACCCAGGTTACGAAAATAGGCGGCATCCTCGCGATTCGACAAATCCGTCATCATCACCCGCGGTAAATTGCTCAAATCCGGGTCTTGCTGAAGCTGGGTACAAAGACTCTCACCGCTACGTTCAGGCATGTTCAAATCGATGAGCAAACTATCCATGGGTTCCTTTTTCAGCAGTTCCAGAGCCTGATGTGTAGTCGCGACCCCTCTGGCCTGAACGCCCCAATCCTGTAATTGCGCCACCAGCACGTCCCGATTGCAGTCCGAATCATCCACCACCAACACAGACAGGGTTTCCACGCAAATATCCGGTTTCAAGGGTGTTGATCGCGGGCTCCGTCCCAGCGATACAAAAAATTCAAAGACACTGCCCTGACCCTGCTGACTGGTCACGCGAATATCGCCACCCATGAGCTGGCACAGCTGTTTGACGATGGCCAGCCCCAGCCCGGTGCCACCGAACTCACGTGTGGTTGATGCATCCACCTGGGTAAACGCTTCGAACAGGCTTTTCTGTTTTTCCTCAGGAATACCGATCCCGCTGTCGATCACACTGGCGCGAAACACGAGCTCATCGTTTTGATGCTCCAGCGCTGCACGTAAAATAATCGCACCTTCATGGGTAAACTTGATGGCGTTACCCACCAGGTTGGAAAGGATCTGACGCAAACGACCGGAATCACCCAGAACACGGGTTTCACCAATGCCGCGAAAATCGAGCACGAATTCCAGATGACGCTCCTGAGCGCGACTGGCGATGGACTCGGCGAATTCACCCAGCATGTCAGCCAAATTGAAATCCAGCTCTTCGAGCTCCAGCTTACCGGCTTCCACCTTGGAAAAATCGAGAATATCGTTGATCAGATGCAGGAGCGACTCGGCGCTCGATCTCGCCAACTGAGCCCGATGCTTTTGTTCGCGATTCAGATCGGTATGCAGCAGCAAACCCAGCATCCCGATGACTCCGTTCATGGGCGTGCGGATTTCATGACTCATGCTGGCCAGGAATTCACTCTTGGCCCGGGCACCGGATTCCGCCGATTCCTTGGCCTCCTGCAGGGCCATTTCGGACTGAATTCGCGAGGTGATATCGGTGCGAATCGCAATATAGCTATGCGGCTTGCCCGCCTTCATAAACGGCACAATAGTGGTGTCCACCCAGTACAGGTCACCATACTTGGCCTTGTTACAGATTTCGCCATGCCAGACCTCACCGCGCGCCAACGTGGCAAACATCTCACTCCAGAACTGCCTGTCATGGCGCCCCGAACTGATGATGCGGTGATTCTCGCCCAATAGTTCAGCCACCGAATAACCACTGATTTCAGCAAAACGGGTGTTGGCATAGGTAATCGTGCCCTTCACATCCGTGACCACGACAATGGCATGCTGATCAATTGCATACTTCTGATCTTCAAGGGCCTGTAAGGCCGTTTGCGCTTCTGCGTTACTCTGTTCCAGAGCCTGCTCATGGATATGCCGCATCTCAAGCATGTGATTAAAAGTCTCGGCGAGTTTGCCCACTTCATTGTTCGCTATGACGTCCACCTGTTGATCCGACTCACCGGCTGCAACCGCCAACGCCGCATCCGACAGATCTTGCAGCGGCGTCACGATGCGCCGGGTAAGCCACCAGGCGGTGGAGACACAGAGAACAATTAGCAAAACCACCATTTCCAAAGCGACGGTTTTGAACCAGACCGCCAGGCCCAGTGCCTGCTCGGCATCGATTTCGGTGACCAGAGTCCAATCCAGGCCAGGTAGCTTGACTGAGTTCGCCAAGCCAAAGACTTCACGATTATCGGGCCCCACGTATAGATGTTCCTCAATCTGATGTTCCGCAGAGATCGGCCCCACCTGTTGATGACTCAGAACCTGGGTATCAACGCTCCGTCGCAGGACATCCTGCTCATCCCCCGACAAGGTCGTGCGCAGCAAACCATCAGCGCCGACGATGTAACTGCTCACCGTCAAATCGCCTGATTGTCGTTGTTTGAACTGGGATGCGATGTAGTCGAGCTTAAGCTGAATCGCAAAGATACCAATGCGCTCACCGGCCTCGCTGAGCATGGGTGTCACCAGAAATGCGGATAAGAGATCATTCGAAGGTGCGTAACGCTCAAGATCTGACAGCAAGGTCTGGCCCGTCGCCAATGATTCACGAACAACCCCTGCAAAGCGTGTGTCCCGATACGGACCGTCGATCAGACTGGTGCCGAAATCACTCTCGCGTTCCACCGTAAACAGAATGTTGCCCTGATCATCGATCAGGAACACATCGTAAATATACTCATAGATTCGACTGAATTTGGATAAAGCATCCTGGGGCTGATCGACACGAGTCTCCCAATCACTGGATCGCAAATACTCACCCAGGCTTTGATTCGAGTCTTCATATCCGCGTCGCAGACTCTGCAATAACCGCGTATTGGCAAGCAACTCAGCCTGCAATCGGGCATCACGCACGCGGTTATCAAACCAGCTTTCCAGAAGCGATCGGTTCTGTTCCGCAGCAACTACAAGGCTGGCATCCACCTCCGTCTTCAGGGTTTGACTGAGCTGCTGATAGAACACCAGCGATACGACACACAGGGGCAACAAAGCGAGGAACAGGAAGCCCAATAAGAGACTGCGCCCGATGGATCCACGCCGCGGCGTCTGATCCGTCTCCACAGCCACGTCAGGGGATTCGAAAGAATGTTTGTCAGTTTTCGATTGGGAAGACACCCTTCCTCCATTAGGTACTCATTGACTGCAACCTCACCCAGAGCATGGTTGCTGATGGATATAGAGCACATGCACAGATTCACACGTACTTAGCTTAGTTCAGAACCAGAAGAATCGCAGGCAACCCCTCTGTGTGTTTTTGTTTTATTTGGCGTGGCTATCTGTTCGATCTTATCGTTCTTTTTCTCCGTGAGTCCTTTCTTCCTTTTTCTGGATATAGATTTCATTTCTTTCCCTTTTGCACAAGGTTCTTTCCTTCCCTTTTGCATGCGGAATTTTCCTCCCTCCTTTGTCTAGATACAGATTTATTTCCTTCCCTTTTGCACGCGGAAGTTTTCCTCCCTCCTTTGTCTAGATACAAAGGAGGCAAAAATCACGACGCCACTGGCTGGTCGCTACGCGATACCTTCGTTCGCTTGCACCGAATGGCGGCTGTGGAAACTCGCCTGCGGCTCAAACACCCACAGCCTTATATCCATTCAATGCTTCGCTCCCTCAGCCAGACAGAGGGTCGGGAAAGGGTGGGATCTCTAACTTAATTGGCTGTAGATGAAACGTTCATGCAGGAGATAAGCCGATAGGACATCCACCCCTGTGAATGGCTGAGCGACACGGGGAAAAATCAGACTCAAGCGCTGGCATGTCTGAGCCGCAGGCGAGTTTGTCAGTGCGCTGATTTTGCCGAGACTCGAAGGCACCGCGAAGCGGCCATGAACCGGGGGCGCGCTTTTCCGCTTCGCTTTTGCGCGTGCAAAAGGGAAGAAAAGAAACTTGTATCAAAACAAAGGAGGCAACCAGACAAAGGGTCGACTAAGGGTGGGAGTTCTAACTTAACAGGCTATCGATGAAATGCTTTGGCACGAGATAAGCCGATTGGACACCCACCCCTGTGAATGGCTGAGCGATGTTGGAAAAATCAGATTCAAGCGCTGGCATGTCTGAGCCGAAGGCGAGTTTGTCAGCGCGCTGATATTGCCGAGACGCGAAGGCACCGCGAAGCGGCCATGAACCGGGGGCGCGCTTTTCCGCTTCGCTTTTGCGCGTGCAAAAGGGAAGAAAAGAAATCTGTATCTAGACAAAGGAGGAAGGAAATTACCGCGCGCAAAAGGGAAGGAAAGAAATTTATATCTAGACAAAGGAGGGATAGATAAACGAATAAAAAGAAAAACAAGCCCCCCCTATTCGGCTTCCAAGCCCACCAGGGGACAATCCCAGATCACCGCGATGGTTTCGATAATCATGCGTTCATGCTCACACACCTTGCCATCCTGTTTGGCTGCTGCCACCAGCCCCTTGAGCAGACGCGGTTTTAACAGCGGGAAGGCTTTGTTCAGATCATGGACCGCACGGGTGAATGCAGCTTGCGTGCATTTTTCCTCAGGCAGGAGTTTGACCGTATACACACCGGCCACGTTCGCACCCTTGCCAAAAGCACGCAGTCGCTCCTGATCACCTGTTTGTCCGATGAGAGCCAGTCGCGACAAGACTACTGCGTAAATACCGGAGACCTGCTTCAAGGTTTTGTAAGTCGCTTTCGGAGCGCGCGCCAGACCGAAGTGACGATCACCATGCTGACGCAACAATTCAAACCAGACCCATTCCAGCAGGTCCACGCGTCCGTCCGCCCTCACCATCGCCGCCATGGCACTGCGCAAGCCTGTATATTGACTGGCAGAGAGACACTTGATTGCCGGCAACAGCAAATCCAGTACCGGTAGGAACGCGGATTTGGACAGGATTTTCAGTTCGGGCAGATACGCCTGCATCTGCTCGCTCCAGCTGGGTGAATGCTCTGCAACCAATTCAAACTGACGGAGCTGGATGCTTTCTTCGCTGTCAAGCAAGACCGCCAGAGCCAAAGGTGCCGCGCTAAATGGATCCCGGGCTGCCTCACGCAGTCCTTGAGGAATCGTAAAGCTGCTTGTTTCCGGCACCTGACTTGCCACTTCAACAGCCGCTCCCATCGCCGCGACGCTGGCTTCATCCACCAGGGAAAATGCGCCCTGCTGCCGCTCCTGAAAGCTCTGCGCATGGCTTTCCATGGCCTGCTGGTCCAGTTGCCGTTCAGCTTCCAGATAGCTGCCATCCCAGGCAGGAAGAATGCGTTGAATGCGTGTATCCAGTGGCGGATGAGTCGCCAGCCAAAAGCTTTTGTATGCCTGGGAAAAAAACAGATGACCGAGTTCATGAGCCCGTTCATGTTGAATGCGAGAATGGAAGGTATGCCCGCCTATCACGCGCAGGGCTCCGGCAATCCCGTCGGGATTACGGGTGAACTGGACCGCCGAGGCATCCGCCAGATATTCCCTTTGCCGGCTGACCGCAGCCCGGATCAGGGAACCGAATACGGAACCGAGCCAGCCAATCACAAACAGCGCCAGCCCCAGCGCCAGCACCAGAGCGATACCTTTGCCCTCATCACGACTGCGGCGGTAACGCCGTCGACTGCTGACATGCAAGAGCGTTTGACCGGCTTCGGCGATCATCAGAATACCATGCAGGACCGCGACAATTTTCAGATTCAGACGCATATCGCCGTTGAGAATGTGACTGAATTCGTGCGCCACGACACCCTGAAGCTGCTCCCGATTCAGGCCTTCCATCGCGCCCCGGCTGACACCGATAACGGCATCCTCCAGACTGAGACCGGCGGCAAAAGCGTTAATACCCGCTTCATGTTCCAGCACATACACGGGAGGCACCGGAATACCGGACGCCAATGCCATTTCCTCAACCACATTGAGCAACTGTCGCTGTTTTAATTCATTGCTGTTGGGGGCGAGCAGCCGTCCTCCCAGGGACTCGGCAACCACGCGACCACCGTCACGCAGCCCCAGCCATTTAAACCACATGGCCAGCGCCACCGTGCCACACACCAGCGCACTGACCCAGAAGAACTTGTACCAGCCAAGGCCCGAGACAATGGCGACCAGATAATCCCACGGCCCGCCAAAGTGCCGGGCATCAATCACATGCTCGGGATCGCTGTACCAGACAAACACTGCGACACAGAGGTTGGTAAGAACAATAAGGGTCAGCACGGCCAACACGAACAGCCCGACCAACCAGAACGTCTGGCGTCGGGCCTGATCCTGGGCCTGATAAAAATTCACGGAATAACCTGGTGACTAGAAGACGGGGCGACTAAAAGGAAACCTTGGGAGCTGATTGAATCTGCGCACTGTCATCGAATTCCAGCAGACTGGCATCCTGCTTGTGCCCGAAAGTCGGTGCAAACAGATTGTGCGGAAAACTCTGACGGTAGCTGTTGTATTCCATCACCGAGTCGTTAAACGCCTGGCGAGCAAAGGCAACCCGATTCTCGGTACTGGTCAGTTCTTCATTCAGTTGCTGAATGTTGTCACTGGCTTTGAGATCCGGGTAGGCCTCAACGGCCACATTGAGTTTGCCCAATGCGCTTTGCAGGATGTTTTCCTTGGACGCCAGCGCTCCCAGCGCCGAGGCACTGGAAGGGTCGGATGCCGCCATTTTCAGACCGGCAACCGCTTCGTTACGCGCGGTAATTACCGCTTCCAGCGTTTCTTTTTCGTGAGTCAGATAAGCCTTGGTCGCCTCGACCAGGTTGGGAATCAGGTCATAGCGTCGTTTCAGCTGTACTTCAATCTGGGCAAAGGCATTTTGAAAACGGTTTTTCAGGGCCACCAGCGTATTGAAGATCCGGATGACGTAAAACACCGCAAATATCAACACCAGCCAGGAGATCAGCGTACTCAGTTCCATTCGATTATTCCTGTTCCAATTTGTTTAGGGCTTTATTCGGGGATGCCACACCATCACAAGGCTCGCACATGAATAACATGCTCGATGTTGCGAATCTGATCCAATACCCGATCATCAGGTGCCTGTTCCACATCCAATATATTGTAGGCTAGATCACCCCGGCTTTTATTCAACATATCAATCACGTTGATCTCTTCTTCAGCAAGAATTGAGAGCACGTGGCCCAGTACCCCGGACACATTCTCGTTGCTGAAGGTCAAACGATGACCTGCGGTGCGCTGCATACGCGCCAGGGGAAAGTTGACGGAATTGCGGATATTGCCGTTCTCAAGGAAGTCCATCAGTTGCTGGGCCGCCATCACCGCACAATTTTCTTCGGCTTCGCGCGTGCTGGCGCCGATATGCGGAAGCAGAATCAAGCCCTCATGTCCCAGCAGTTCCGGCAAGGGAAAGTCGGTGACATAGCGATCCAGGGTACCGGACTCAAGGGCGCCAAGCACCGCTTTTGAATCCACAATCTGATCGCGGGCGAAGTTCAACAAGCGCAATCCGGGCTTGGCGTTGGCGAGACTGTCGGCGTTGATCAGGTGATGGGTCTGTTCGATGGCGGGCACATGCAGTGATACGAAGTCGGAACGGGACAACAGCGACGACAGGTTGTCCATTTTTTCTACCTCGCTGGACAAACGCCAAGCCGCTTCCACCGAGATTGCCGGATCATAGCCGACTACGCGCATGCCCAGAGCGATACCCAAATTGGCGACCAGTGAACCAATGGCACCTAATCCGACGACACCCAGGGTCTTGCCCTCCAGCTCAACACCTTTGAACTGCTTCTTCTGCGCTTCAAGCTCTTTCGACAGGCTGGCCGCATCCATATTGGCGGGCAATTCGGAAAGATAGCGCATGCCCTGGTAGATCCCCCGACTGCTCAACAACATTCCGGCCAATACCAGTTCTTTCACCGCATTGGCGTTGGCGCCGGGCGTATTGAACACCACGATGCCGCGTTTGGAGCACTGTTCTACCGGTACATTGTTGACACCCGCACCCGCGCGCGCGATGGCGAGGAGACAGTCAGGGAGTTCTTCTTCATGGAGATTATGGCTGCGCACCACAATGGCATCGGGATGGGTAATTTCACTGGCCACTTCATAGTCAGAGCGGGGGAATTGCTCCAGCCCCTTGGTAGCAATGGTATTGTAGGTTCTTATTTTTTTCATCTTCACCTCTGTTGTGGATAATCAACTCGCACGGCTCAGGGTGACTGCCATGGGCCAGACGGCTGCGCCGGCCCATGCACACTGTATTCAGGCAAAAGCGGGAATCGATCAGCTTTTGCTTTCGTTGTATGCCCATTCCAGCCAGGGCATCAGGGCTTCCAGATCACTCACTTCGATGGTGCCACCACACCAGATGCGCAAGCCATCAGGCGCATCGCGATACGAACCGATATCAAAAGCGACCTCATGTTGTTCTAAAAGTTTGGTCATGGTCTTGAGTTGATCTGCCGGCAAATCGACCTTCAGACAGACACTGGTATTGGAACGAATGTCCGCGCTCTCGGCGAGAAAATCGATCCAGTCCCGCTCGGCGACAAAATTCTCGATCACTGCCAGGTTCTGCTGAGAGCGTTGGATCAGCGCAGACACCCCACCAATGGATTGGACCCAGTCCAGCGCGTCAAGATAGTCCGCAACACAGAGCATGGAAGGTGTATTGATGGTGGCGCCTTTAAAGATACCTTCGATCAGTTTGCCACCCTTGGTCATACGGAAAATCTTTGGCAAAGGCCACGCAGGTGTATAGCTTTCGAGACGCTCCACCGCACGCGGGCTCAAAATCAGCATGCCATGAGCACCCTCTCCACCCAGCACTTTCTGCCAGCTAAAGGTCACCACGTCGAGCTTTTCCCAGGGCAGTTCCATGGCGAATACGGCAGAGGTGGCGTCACACAGGGTCAAGCCTTCACGATCATCAGCAATCCAGTCGGCATTCGGTACCTTGACGCCGGAGGTCGTGCCGTTCCAGGTAAAGACCACATCATGGGCGGGATTGGCCTGGGACAGATCCGGCAACTGACCATAGTCGGCCTCGTAGCAATTGACATTCTCCAGCTTGAGCTGTTTGACAATATCGGTTACCCAGCCCGAACCAAAAGACTCCCAGGCAAAAACATCAACCGGTCGTGCGCCCAGCATGGACCACATGGCCATTTCCATGGCACCGGTATCCGATGCCGGTACCACACCGACGCGATAACCTTCGGGAAGCTGCAATAGTTTGGCGGTATCAGTACAGGCCCGCTCCAAGGCGGTTTTACCGATGGCGGCGCGGTGAGAGCGCCCCAGTGTACTGGTGTCGAGTTGGTTCAGGTCATAGCCCGGGCGCTTACTGCACGGACCGGAAGAAAAATTAGGGTTGGCGGGTTTCAGGCTGGGCGCCATGACGACTCCTCTTCAAAAATCAGCATTGATTTGGGTAACAAAACAGCGCGGAAATCGGGGGCCCCACACGCGCTTCGGAATGGACTTAATGCTATCACCGACGCTCGCCCCAGACCACTATCGTAATGATGGCAAATTCAAGCGCACAAAAATATGAAAAATTCTTCAAAATTAGGAAGATGCACCAATCAGGCACAAATTTGGCATATTGGAATATAGAAATATTGCGCTATAGTGAAAACAGGATCAAAAAATAATCAAGTCGTTCGCGTCACTGATACACCTTTCTCTCACTGTCACTGACCCAGACAAGGAAACCGGAAACACACACGTGGTTCTTTGATATGGAACGCCACGTGTCATAGCTACAGCTGCGAGGCCTACCGTGCTCAAGAAAATTGCAATCTCCGAATTGACCGTCGATATGTACGTCGCGGAATTGATTGCCGGACCCAATGCTCCCCTTCCCAAGAAAAAACGCGGTATGGTCAGGGACCAGAGAATCATCGACAAGTTTAGGGAGTTTGGCATCGAACATGTGGTGATCGATACCACCAAGGGTCGTGACTTTGTTGCCTCGCCATCTGCCAATCAGACCATGGACATTACTGCGAGCCAGCCACGTGATGAAGAAGTGGAAGCGCAGCTGGAACAGATCCTCAAGGAAAGCAGTACCCGATACCGGGACCTGCAACTGGAATGGGGCACCGCCAAGGAGGTGTTTGAAACCTCCGTCAATATTGTCATGCGCTCAATCACTGCCATAAAGGAAGGCGACAACATCAACGCCACCTATTTCAGGGAAGCGGCCTGCGCCATCTCCCGCTCGATCCAGCGCAACAAGGACGCCCTTACCTGGCTCGGCAAGATTCGGGATACCAACAGTTATCTGTACGAACATTCAGTAAACACGGCCATACTAATGGGGATATTTGCCCATGCCTATGGCCTGAATCAGGAACAGACCCAGCAATGCATTACCGGCGCCCTGCTCCATGACCTTGGCCAGGCAAAAATTGAAGATGAGCTGTTTGAACGACCCGGTCCATTGTCGGAAGACGAATACTGCGAGGTGAAATCCCATGTCCATCGCGGTGTTGATGTACTCGCCTGCACGCCGGATGTTCAGGAAGTTGCCCTCAGCATCGTGCGGGAACATCATGAGCGCTACGATGGCTCCGGTTACCCGAATGGCTTGGAGAAAACCGAGATTTCCCTGTTTGGCCGCATGTTTGCCATCGTCGATACCTATGACGCTGTCACCAATAATCGCGCCTATAAAGAAGCAGTGCCGTCCTCCTTTGGCATGCGTACACTGCTGGAACTCACCAATACGCACTTCGACGAAGGCCTGGTACACCAGTTCATCAAATGCATGGGCATCTATCCGACAGGCAGTCTGGTGAAGCTGGAAAACGGAATCTTGGCTGTGGTCATTGCCCAGATCCCGGGTTCTCCGCTGAAGCCGCTGGTGAAGCTGGTGTATAACTCGAAAAACTTTGCCTACGTCAAACCCAGACTGGTGGACCTGTCCAAGCCCGAATGTGAACACAAAATCAAAAGCTACGAAGACCCGCGGGACTATCGCATCAACGTGGACGAGTTCATGCCTGACGAAATGGATTTTTAAAAGGGCGTCCGCTGCTTATACCCTTCATGATCGGCACGTCCTCCGCTCGGGTGCGTCGTGCCCGGTGCGTCGTGCCCTTTACTCCCCTGTATGAATCGGTGAACATAGTCCGACTCACTACACAGTGATTTCTTCAACTCAAACACTAAGGCTCGCCATGTCTTCGCTGAATTCCAGAGACGTCGTCATTGTTGCGGCGCAACGTACGCCTATCGGCAGTTTTGCCGGACAGTTCGCCACCACCCCTGCTCCCGAATTGGCAGCACGCTGTATTGATGCCAGCATCCACCAGCTAGGTGTGGCGCCGGATTGGGTGCAGGAAGTGCTGATGGGGCAGGTGCTCAGTGCCGGCGTGGGTCAGGCGCCCGCCCGACAGGCAGCAATCAAAGGCGGCTTACCAGAATCGGTGCCCTGCACCACCATCAGCAAGGTCTGCGGCTCGGGCATGAAAAGCGTCATGTTGGCGTATGACCAGATTCGATTGGGCAGTCTCGACACCGCCATCGCCGGTGGCATGGAAAACATGACCCTGGCCCCTTATCTGCTTCCCAAAGCACGACAGGGATATCGTCTTGGCCACGGCCAAACCCTGGATCACATGTTCTTCGACGGTTTGCAGGATGCCTATTGCGGCGAGCTGATGGGAAATTTTGCTGATGCCAATTCCATTGCCGACGATATCTCCCGGGAAGCCATGGATGCCTTTACTCTGGCATCCTTGGAGCGAGCCCAGCGGGCGACCTCAGAAGGCGATTTTGACAACGAAATTTGTCCCATCACCATCCATGACAAGTCCTGTTCCCGGGTCGTCTCGCAGGATGAACTCCCCACCCAGGCACGTCCCGACAAGATCCCCAAGCTCAAGCCCGCGTTCGGTGAAGATGGCCGCGTTACTGCCGCCAATGCCAGTTCCATTTCCGATGGTGCCGCCGTGCTGACCCTGTGCTCTTACGAAGCCGCCCAACAAGCCGGCCTTGCACCACTCGCAGTCATTCGCGCCCATGCCAGTCATGCGGAAGCGCCGTCACGCTTTACCCATGCACCGATTGGCAGTATCAACAAAGTATTGCAAGGCTGTGGTTGGCAGAAAGACGAGGTAGATCTTTACGAAATCAATGAGGCCTTCGCCATGGTAGTACTGGCGACAAGCAAGGCACTGAAGCTGAATCCCGACACCATTAATGTGAATGGCGGAGCCTGTGCATTGGGCCACCCCATCGGCGCCTCTGGCGCGCGCATCATCGTGACGCTGCTGCATGCTCTGCGGAACCGAGGCTTATCAAAAGGTATCGCCAGTTTGTGTATTGGCGGCGGGGAAGCCACTGCGATCGCGATTGAATGTCTGTGATCGCTGTGACGAACCTGATCCCTGTCAGGAAAAGTCGGCGATAAAGCGTTCCAGTTCATCCGCAGGCAGAGGCTTGCTATACAGATAGCCCTGGTAAATGCGGCATTTCTGCTTGCTGAGGAAGGCCTGCTGGGCCTCGGTTTCTACGCCTTCGGCCACGGTGTCGAGCTTGAACTGGTGGGCGATCTTGATAATGGTCTCCACCAGTGTGGCATCGTGGGGATCATCCTCCACATCTACCACAAAAGATCGATCAATCTTGAGCTCGTCAATGGGCAGACGCTTGAGATAGGACAGAGAAGAATAGCCAGTACCAAAGTCATCCAATGAGACGCGGACGCCCAGAGAACGAAGTTGCGTCAAGCGTTCCACCGCGTCTTGCAGATCATTGATTATCACCCCTTCGGTAATCTCCAGCACCAGAAACCTGTCTGGCAAACCATAGTGTTCAATCAGCGCCGCTATGGTGGATTGAAAGGCGGGATGCCGAAACTGATACGGACTGATATTCACAGACAAGTGCGTGGGCCGCTGCGGCAGCGCCAGGATCTTTTCGATACTCTGTTTCAACACCAGGTCGCCCAAGGCATAGATGATGCCGCTATCTTCGGCAATGGATATAAATTCGTCCGGGGGAATAAAACCATGTTCCGGATGCTGCCATCGAGCCAGAGCCTCAACGCCGACGATGCGCCGATCCGCAGAGATCTGCGGTTGAAAAAATACCTCAATGGCTTTGTTTTCAACGGCGAGTCGCAGATCCTTTTCCAGCGTAAGGCGTTTGACCACCGCCTCCTGCATGGTGGACTGGAAAAACGCAATCTGATTGCGACCCCGATCCTTGGCACTGTACATGGCGGTGTCCGCCTGCTTGATAATATCATCCAGCGTATCTTCATTATTCGGAAACAGGTAGATACCGATGCTGGAGGTGACGTGAATGCTATGATGATTGACGTTATAACTGCGGGAGATTTTTTGCTGAATACTCTCCGCCAGGCGCTCAGCCTTGAGGCTGGCCGCATCACGATCCGCACCAAGGTGCTTGAGCAAAATCACAAACTCATCCCCACCAAAGCGGGCCACGGTGTCTTCATCACGAATGTTGTGGCGCAGAATTTCAGCAATCTGGATGAGCAATTCGTCGCCCACCGAATGCCCCAGGGAATCGTTGATAAACTTGAAGCGATCCAGATCCACAAATAACAGGGCATTAAAATAGGCATGCCGCTGACTGCTGACCAGAGCCTGACTGATACGGTCCAGCATCAGTCGGCGATTGGGCAGTCCCGTCAAGCTGTCGTAATAGGCCTGAAAGCGTATTTCGTCTTCCGCTTTCTTGCGCTCGGAAATGTCCCGGACAATCGCGCAAATAGATGGCTGGTCTTCATCACCAATAACTGTCAGCAACACCTCGGCGGGGAAGACCTTACCCTGTCGTGTCTGGTGGAACCATTCAAAGCGGTGACTGCCTTGCTCGAAGGCCATCTGAATCATCTTGTCAGCCTTGTCTTTTGAAGGCATACCATCAGCTTGCTGCGGGGGTGACAATTCGGAGGGATGCACACCCAGAAATTCGCTCAGATCCTGACAGCCAAACAGTTCAAGACAGGCCGGGTTACCTTCGGAGAACTGCCCGTTTTCAAGTACCATCAGCGCATCGGCGGTGCGATCAAACAGATCATGGTACAACTTGCGACTCGCCAGCAGATCTTTTTCGGTCGCACTCAGTTGCTCTCGCTGCTGCTCAATCAAGGCATCCTTCATACGGGTATGCGCCGCCTGTTCCTGTTGCAGACGATCTTCGGTTTCCGTGATCTGGCGCTGAAGCTTGCGGCTATAGGTGAGATACATCAACAAGGCAAAAATCAGGGTGAAGATATTGAATCCGAGCAGATTCCAAAGCCATTGGGGATGGGATTGGAGATCGTTAGCCTCAATGAATACCAGCAACAACAAGCCGTAGGCTAACAAAAAAGAAAAAGGCAGCAGGACGCGCAAAAACGCCGGCTTGTTCTGACTAACATTCACCTTGAAAGGTTTCCCGATAATTTGATGAAAAGGCCTGTTTCATAAGTGTAGTGAGGTTTTGTCAGATTGCCGGTTTCAATTTGCTGTATTTGTTCAGGCTGTATGTGTCCAGAAAGGCTGCAAGGCGCTCAGGCGCCCTGCGTTTCCGGATGTTTTTGTACCAGCCGATCATCGCGATAGTCCCGCATGGCCTGTTCAATTTCATCCATGGTATTCATAACGAAAGGTCCATATTGGGCAATCGCTTCGCGGATGGGCACGCCACCGAGAACCAGATACCGGGCAGCCCCCTGATTGGCCTCGAGCCTCAAAGTCCGAGCTTCAGGCGCAGGTTCAAAGTTCGCCAGATGTCCGGTAGACAGCCCCCCACTCTGGCCCTCGATCAAGTAGATCTGGTATTGATAACCCGGTTCCAGTATCCAATCCATGGCACTAGATTCGCTGATGCTGACATCAAACAATTGGGCATGGCTCTCGGGCAACTGCAAAGCCGCTTTATGCAGAACACTGTTCGCCTGGGCCTGTCCGACCAGTGCCCGAATTCGGGAACCATCAAGGAAAACGTGTTCAGGCACATCGTCACCCTGCAGATCCCGATAAGCCGGCGTGCGCATTTTGTCAGCGGCGGGCAGATTCAACCAGATCTGGTAACCATGCATCCGGGCTTCCGGCTTCGTATCCATTATCGGCATTTCCGAATGAATAACGCCCGAGGCCGCAGACATCCATTGTAAGCCGCCATCATTGATGACACCCTCATTGCCCATACTGTCCTTGTGTTTGAAGCCGCCTTCGATCATGTAGGTCAGCGTCTGAAATCCCCGGTGTGGATGAGGTGGAAAGCCCCCCACGTAGTCACTGGCTTCATCAGAGCGAATCTCGTCGATCAACAGGAAGGGGTCCAGCAGCGGATTCAGTTGTTGACCGGCAATTCGACGAATATTCACGCCATCACCATCCTGAGTCGGACGGGCCTGAATGACCCGATCCGCATGTTTCAATTCGATAATGTTCGTCATAACTCCCCTCCTCGTTTTGATTGCGTGATGCAACTGCTTACGCCGCTTTAATCTGCTCACGGGCGTCGGCAATCGCCGCATCTTTTTGCTGATTGATCTTGTCGGCCGCGATGACCTTGACGTTCTTGACGCCGATAAAGCTCATAACCTGTTTCAGATAGGGCACCACAAAATCCACCGGACTGTTCACCGGTGCACCTCCCGTTGCGACCACCAGATAAGCGGTATCAATATCCAGCAAGCCCTTTGGCCCGTTCTCGGTATAGCGGAAGGTTTCACCGACTCGACAAATCAGATCGATCCAGGCCTTCAATACAGCGGGTACAGAAAAATTATACATGGGCGTACCGATGATCAGGGTTTTCGCCTGCTTGAGCTCGCCGATCAGAACGTCTGACTGCTGCAAGCGCTTGTTCTGCGCCTCGCTGCGATCCGACTCCGGGGTATAAAAAGCCCCCACATGCTCGGCCGTCAACAGTTCCAGGTCATTCGCGGACAAATCACGCTCGATAATGGTGTCGATATCCTTGTCGCTGGCGAGCTGCTCCAGCAGCTCGGCCACCAGTTGACGACTCACCGAGTCATCGTGTTGAACACTGGCAGTCACAGTCAATACGGTATTGTTCATCTTCAGGTCCTCCGATAAATTCGATTAAAGTATTGAGTTAGGCTTGGGCACTAATACGTGCATCAAGGGAATAACGACCACCGCCGGTAAAGACCAGACCCAGGCTGATTGCAAACAGAGCCAGACCAAATTCATAGCCGTTATTACTCATAAACAGTCCGTTTTCAAAATGCACGCTGAAGATTGCTACCAGCATGGTTACGGCCAATACGAGGCTCGCTGGTCGCGTCAACACGCCGAGTATCAGCGCCAGTCCACCAAAGAATTCCGCGCTTCCTGCAAGCAGGGCCATCAGAAATCCGGGCTCCAGACCGATGGATGCCATCCATTGCCCGGTCGCTTCCAGACCATATCCGCCGAACCAGCCAAAGAGTTTCTGGGCACCGTGGGCCATAAAGATGAAGCCGGCGATGAGTCGAAGTGGCAGTGCTGCCAAAGTTGAATCGGTTTGTGTGATGCGTTGAATAAGTGCTGACATGATCTTGCTCCTGAATTTATGAATCTGTTAAGAATCGCTACGGGTGTTCCCGAGTGATGGAGCCATTGTGTCGGATTGCATTTTTTCAAATAAGCGCCTATTTTTGCCCTATATATTCAAATTATTTGAACAGTTGAATTGCCAGGATGAAACGACATGCTGCACTCTGCCATCACCCTTGAAGCATTAAGCGTTATTGATGCCATCGAACAACGCGGCAGCTATGCTGCGGCGGCCGAGGCGCTGAATAAAGTGCCATCGGCGCTGTCGTACATCGTGCAAAAACTGGAGGAGCAGCTTGGCGTCACACTGTTTCAGCGCCAGGGGAGACGCTCGGTACTGACACCGGCTGGCAAACACCTGCTGGAGGAAGGCCGGCTGATCCTTAGCGCAGTAAACAAGCTGGCAGATAAAACCAAAAGCATCGCCAATGGCTGGGAAGCGTCAATTCGGGTTGCCATCGACAGCATGTTTAACACCGAATCGACATTCACGATTATTGAACAGTTTCTTCAGGACCACCCTGACATGGAAATCGATATCCGCGAGGAAGTCATGAGCGGCAGCTGGGAAGCCCTGATCGATGATGAAGTCGATTTACTGCTGGGCGCTGCGGGCCCGGTTCCCCAGCAAAAAGGCATTCACGCCGTGCCTATCGCCGATCTGGATCGGGTTTTCGCAGTCGCTCCCGAACACCCCCTCGCCAAAGCCAGACAACCTGTTCCGCTGGACCGTATCGCCCGGGAAAGAACCGTCGTTGTGCATGATAGCGCGCGCACTGCCATTCCCTGGACCCGGGGCATCATTGCCGAAAGCCGCTATTTTTATGTCCCCACTGTCGACTGCAAGATTCGCGCGCAGCTCGCTGGCATCGGCTGTGGCTATCTGCCTCGAGGACGCGTGCAGAAAGAGATTGATGCCGGTCGTCTGATTCCTCTGGAGATAGAGAATTCGCCTACTGCTCTAGAATCGACCATGTATATGGCCTGGAAAATTGTGAACCGGGGCAAAGGTTTGAAAGCCCTCAAAGATCGCTTTATCGCCGGGCAACAGTCTCTGCTCGAATCGTGCTAAGCTTGATTGCCAGACACGATTCAATTGCCTTTAAATGTCTTTAAATTGCTTTCAGGACCCCTGCTTATGAAGTTTGTTTCCAGCCTGTGTTTACTGCTTTGTCTGAGCCTAAGCACCTCACTTCAAGCCAAAACCTTGAGTGATCGGGAAAAGGTAGATCAATTGAGTGAGCGTTTTATGGAGCAGGTGCAAAAAGGTGATTATGAAAACGCATATACATTACTGTCCGCCTATCTCGGCGTGGACTTTGAACAATTCAACAAGCGCGCTCAAAAAGTAAATAATGATATGCAGCTGGTCCTGCAAAGCACCGGAGCCGCCTTGTCTTTCGACCTGCTGAAGAAAGAGTCTGTCAAAGACCACTTCTATAAAATCAGCTATCTGTTGAAATTCCAGAGCGCAGCCCTGATCTGGGAACTGAACTACTATCAGCCGGAAAACGGCTGGGTCCTGGTCGATGTCAGCTATAACGCCGACATCGACGCACTGTTTGAATAGTCTGTTTTAGCCTCAGAAACCCAACCACAAACAGATCATGGCCAGCGCAGCGGGCATGGCCTGAATAAACAGAATCTTGCGGTTGGCCGTTGCCGCGCCGTAAAGGCCCGCAACGACCACGCAGGCCAGAAAGAACACCTTGAAGCTTGTGCCTTCGGCGCCCTGAACAACGCCCCACAATAATCCCGCGGCGAGGAAGCCATTATAGAGCCCCTGGTTCGCAGCCAACACCTTGCTTTGAGCGGCAGCTTCAGGCGTCTGACCAAAGGCTTTGAGTCCGGCGGGCTTATCCCATAGAAACATTTCCAGAATCAGAAAATACACGTGCAGCAGTGCAACCAGAACTATCAGTATCGTCGCGATCATTATCATCTTCCTTTGTTATTGGTATATCGGTGGTTTGTATATACAGTGCTACTCTTCTATATCGTCAACGTCGACCTGCCCTGACATGCGCCGACGAATATGAGACCAACTCATGCCCACCGCCAGTATCGTGGCAACAAACACTTCGATCACCCAGACAAAGGCGCTGGAACCGTCCAGGGCAATCACCCCCAGATCCACCAGCGCCCAGATCAGTACCGCCACCAGCAGTGAGATCAGCACCAGACCTATCGGCCCCAGCGAGCGCAGCGTGGCGCGAATAAAAATCACCCAGCCGATGACCAGAACAATTCCTGCCAGCGCCAACCAGGGTGTTGGTTCCGAGATAGTCTCCGCAAGCCAGTTTACATAGGAATAGCCACTGGGGTTGTAACTTAACAAAACCAGTAACAGGGCAAAGACGAGTCGAAGTGAAAAACTGGCGAAGGAAAACGAGGTCATGTCACTACCTTGTGGTTGGAAATTGCGTTATGCAGATCATACGCGGAATTCAAAAAAGTCCAAAGCCGATCTGCACGCATCGACTCGCGCGGTACATCGCTACGCCTGCAAGAAGCATTGCAGACAGTCAGACTTTGCATCGTCTGGTTTTTGTTTGATGGCACCACCCTCTCTTAAAAACCTCGCAAGCGAAACCTGTGTAGCTGCATGATTTCTATCGATATTGCTTACCAAAGGCATGTGGCATTCGGTTATAATCCGCGCGCCTTTTTATGGGAATCAGAAAATTTTAAAGGAGATGTAAAAAATGGACGCAGCAAAACTCATAGCAATTCTCTTCACATTAGCCTCATTTTCGACAACAAGTCTTGCCGACACCCAAACCAATTCGCCCGAGGAAGAAACGAGGAGACTCAAGCTTCTTTTGGGAGCAGGCCTGACACATGGCGGGGACGACCTTCTCAAGCTTGAGTTTGAGGACGGCAGCAGCGAGAAATTGTACGCAGGAGGATTAATCGATCTGAAAGCAGGCTTTTCCTACAAGCTCCATGAGTCGCCAATTCGAATTCACTCAACCGTCGGCTATTTTTGGGATTCAGTCAACGCCGAAAATGCCGATGGTTCCTTCGATAGAATTCCGCTGGAAGTGCTTGGCTTTTACACCTGGAATGAACACCAGTTGGGTGTTGGCGCAAGCTATCATACTAACGTACAACTGGACTTTGAGGGATTAGGCGAAGACTTCAAAGCGGATTTTGATGATAGTTTGGGCGCTGTCATTGAGTATGGCTATGCCATGAATGACAAACTGACTTTCGCTGTGCGAGGCGTCTTTATAGATTACTCTCTGAAAAATGCTCCAAGCGACGTAGAGGATATTGACGGCAATCATATTGGTGTATTTGCATACCTGACGCTGTGATCGTCCAGACCAGTATATTGCAGAAGCAAGAGTGTCATTGAAAATCGGCACTCTTCTTCAACCTTGCTGCAACCGCATCCACATCGACCGGCCATTTTATATGCCGAAGAATATGGGACCTTCCAGACGCCCTTGGCTTAGCTCAAAACGCTACCCTTAGCACAAGACGCGCGCGCAGCTGGTTCGCATGAAAAAACTGGACTGGAAGAGCGACACATCCTCATTCTCATCCCTGCCGATAATCCAAAATTCAGTCAAACATAATCCAAACATGATCATCTGATAATGTTCGCGATTACGCTGCGACAGCCCTGTGATTAAGGACTAAAATCAGAAAGCGCAGCAGATACATGCTCCAGTCAGACATGTAAACAGGCTTTCCATGAGAATATTGCTAGTCGAAGATGATCAGGTCATCACCGGATTAATCACCAAAGGAATGAAAGAAGCGGGCTATACCATCGACCATGCCGATAACGGTCTAAGCGGTCTGAGTCTGGCTCTCACGGAATCCTACGACGTCGCGATTATCGATCTGATGCTTCCAGAGCTGGACGGCCTTTCTCTTATCGATCTGGTGAGAAATAAAAAAATCCATCTGCCCATTATCATTCTAAGCGCCAAGCGTTCTGTGGACGAGCGCATCAGTGGCTTGCAACACGGTGGTGATGATTATCTCACCAAACCATTCTCGTTCAGTGAATTACTGGCCCGCGTCAAAGCATTAATCAGGCGCTCTACTCACGTCATTGAGCCAACTACCATCGGCTATGAAGATCTGGAACTGGATCTGCTGTCAAGAACAGTCAAACGAGCTGGAAAAAGAATCGACCTGCAACCCAAAGAATTTTCGTTGCTTGAATATCTACTTCGCAATCAGGGGCATGTGGTATCAAAAACCATGATCATGGAGCGCGTCTGGGACTATCATTTCGATCCGGGCACCAATGTCGTCGAGGCACGCGTCAGCAAGCTTCGGGAAAAAATCGACAAGGAATTTGATACTCGCCTGATTCATACCATTCGAGGCCTTGGCTATGTTCTCAAAACTGGGGATTAAACTGCCCAGAACGCTGACCGTCAGATTAACATTCTGGTATTCCCTGGCATTCAGTATTCTTTTTTTTATCACGCTGGCGGGCATGTATCTGGCTGTCGAATCGATTCTGGAATTGCGGTTGAAAGACGATCTTGCAGGTGACATAGAAGAGCTTCAGGCCATTTACCGGGAACAGGGTATTGAGCGCGTTCAATGGGAGATCAGCCAGGAAATTCAATACGAAGATCCGGAGCACTTCTTTATCAGACTCATTCGATCGGATGGCAGTCCGGTCATCGAATCCGATCTCGGAAACTGGTCACAGACAAAAACACCTACCGACCTCCAATCCGCCATCAAACATGACGACCAGATAGTGTTGGAGGAAATCACCCACGAAGATGAAGACCTGAGCACTCACACTGCATTTGGCTTGCTTGATTCCGATCTGATTGTTTATTTGGGGGAATCAACTGAAGAGATGCAGGAAGTGATGGAAGCGCTGATGATGGCTTCGATCATAGCCTGCTGCCTGATCATCCCGGTGGGTGCTTTGGTTGGCTGGTTTACCGCGCGCAAGGCTGTCATCGGAATCCAGGAAGTGAGTCGTGCTGCAGGTGACATCAAGGATGGCCAATTTGACCGTCGTGTTTCGCTGCCTTCTCGCGGTGATGAAATTGACGACCTGGCGAATACCTTCAACGCGATGGCGGAGCGCATTCGCAAACTGATCGACGAGATGAGGGAAATGACCGATAACATTGCCCATGACCTGCGTAGTCCATTAGCCAGGATTCGGGCCATATCAGAAACCGTACTGTCTTCCGGAGAGCACGAAGGTGAATACGGTGCCGAGTGCAGAAAAGCTGCGTCGGATACGCTTGAAGAATGCGACCGTTTACTTCAAATGATCAATATGACACTGGATGTAGCCGAAGCTGAGGCGGACATCCGGGACGTCCCGGTAGAGGTCATTGACCTGTCGGCACTGGCTGAAGATGCATGCGAACTGTTCGCACCGCTTGCCGAAGAAAGAGCGATTAGTCTCTCAACCAGGTTGAATAGCCATTGCCAGGTAACAGGGCACAAACACAATTTGCAGCGGATGTTGACCAACCTGATTGATAATGCAGTGAAATACACCCCCGAACATGGTGAGGTCATTGTCGCCCTGAATCAGGTAGAAAATGAATTCGTCATCGAAGTCGCCGACACGGGTGACGGAGTTCCAGAACCAGAGAGGGAGCGGATTTTTGATCGATTTTATCGTTGCGACCAGAGTCGATCCCTTGATGGCTGTGGTTTGGGACTAAGCTTTTCCCGTGCCGTCGCTCGCGCACATGGTGGCGATATTCGACTTACTCAGCAGCGAGAACTAAAAAGTGTTTTTGAAGTTTCCATTCCCATAAGCTAGCTCGCTGGAACCATAAAATAATACTGTCTGGTGCGAAGGAGAGAACAAAATGTTCAGGCTGCTGATAATTATTTGTCTTGTGGCAAGTGGAAGATTATGGGCAAACCCTCAGTTAGAGCCAGACGACAATGAGCGCTTTTCGATTGATCTGCTAGCATCCGATGAAAACTGCACCGAATACGAGTTCTCCACCGTCACCGAATCCGCCGCCTGTTTCGGCGCTGAGCTCACCGGTACGATTCAGCATATTAACGTTGAAAATCATGATGAGGGCTTCGATCAAGGTATTACCGATTACGAAGCCGTCCCGGTATTCAAGGCATCCTTTCCACTGGCATCAAAGACCTATCCCTCTGCCTGGCAGGCCAATGTGGTGTTTGAAGGGGAAAAAAACAAGGAAGAGTCGAAGACCACCGAAGCCCTGCTTACCCTTATGCATACAGAATCTGAGTTTGGTGTTTTTGTCGGCCTGACTGATCTCGGTGGCATTGATCAGGGCAATGACTACATGACCGCTCTTGGTCAAGACATCCTCGGAAGCTACGGTAACTGGGGGGAATCACAGTCTTATGTGGGGGTACTTGCCCGCCCCTCTGAGTCCCTGTTAGTTATGCTGGCCTATGCCGCCGATCTGGATGAATTTCCTTTTGAAGGAGAGTTGCCAGAGCCTGATGTCGACCAGCTTAATATGATTCTCGAATGGGAAGTAGAAGACCTCACCGTAGCCGCTGAATACGAATTTTTCTCTTACGGTCATTCAGATCTGGACGATGATTATGCCTACGGCATCAGTCTGGCTTATGAATGGGATGCTATTCAACCTTTCCTCAACTATGGCGTCTCATCATTCAATGATGAGGCGGGTCAAGGCAACAAGGTAGATACGACGGAAGTGAATTTTGGCCTGGATATGGCGTTTGATGAAAGCTGGGGATTGACCGTCGCTGCAGAATGGATTCAGGATGACCGGCGCTTTGACGAAGGCCTCAAGTCCGATGACATCAAGAATCTGTATGCGGGAATACAATATTTTATAGGCATCGCTCATATCGGCTTGTCGTACTGGCGCTCTGATCAGATTGCCGAGCAGGACAACGACAACATTAAACAGCAAATTGATCTGGAATTAGGCCTGGTCTTTTGAGTGTCGTTGTTTGAAACGATCATCAAACAGCTGAAAAAAACCGGTCTCCTGTTGAGAGACCGGAAAGAGTACGGATTTTTTACCAAAGCAATTTAAGCAACGCAGACCCTAGTCACAAAAAGCGACCGGCGAAAACTCACACAGCTGTTCTCGCAAGGCATCGACGTCTTCAATACCACAATCGGGATCATTCAGAACATCCAAGGAATCGCCAGTGCACAACAACTCCTCTCTTTCTCCACTCACTTCACCATCTTCAAGAGCGACGCCCAGTACAAAGCCGGTTCCAGCTATATAGTACTTGTACTCTCCGGAATCAGGCTCAGGGGGAACAAACTCTTCTGTCTTGATGCAATTTGCTTCGCACGGGAAGTTTGGGTTGTCACCGCCTTCTCCCGCTCCAACATCGCTTGGATTGTCAGCTCCGGCAACATAACGTACAACGTCTTCTGCTTCACCAAGCAGATATTCCTGTCTATGCGCATCATGAGTCGCCGGTGCGGACTTGATGAGAATACCGGATTTGGCAAGCTCAAGACCTGCTTCAAATGATCCGTCCAGATCTGCCAATCGACCATCCTCATAATTACGGGAAACTTCACCGCAATAATGAATATCGCCATTTAATGCCTGGGCGTAATAGTCATCCGTCACTTCGACTGCCTGTAATTCTCCATCATCTTCCTCAAACACAACATCCACCACGAGACGACAGTTCACACCAAGCACCTCCCTGACTTCATCGGTAACCGTTACCACAATGGTCTCCTCGAAATCCTCACCTGCCCTGGATACATGAGTATGGCCGGGCTCTAGCGAGAAATAAGGATTCGAATTATCAGGATCTTCAACAAAATTTGCCGTATCAAGCAAGCCTTCCGACCCGTACCTGTCTTCGTCGAGTAGATCGCACACATCCTTTCTGGCCTCTTTCTGCTCTCCGCAGAGTGCCCGGTCCTCCTTATAGGTGGAAAATGCCTCCTCATGGCATTGCCATTTAGTCGGTTCATCATCTCCTACCTGATTGATGCATTTCGCACTGGTTGCGGCCAATTCCTCTTTGGTTTCATGTAAACAAGAGCGGTACATCTTGTTTGCACTTTTCTCGCATACAGTTTTTCTTTCAAATGCCTGTGCCCAGGTAGCTGGACACAACATACAGACTGCCAACACATAGATTGAATAATTTTTTAGTAAGTTGACCATGTGATCTCTCCTTATCCTGATTGGAATTTGTTCGCACAGCGTTGGAACATCATTGCGTGCCATTAAAAATGTACGCCGCCAGTCTCACCGGAATCTCCCGTCGCGATTACCATATGGCAAGGTCTCTGATTAACGCGTTAATGTTTGCGCAAAGGAGAATTTTGTTGCCCAGCGCCTGGCAGAAATGTGTGTGATGGATTAGTCAATAAGAGTGAGGCGTGCGCGGGCCAAGACCAGATGCCAGATGCCTCAGAATCAGATTGGAAAGCAATAAGATCATTTCCAAAACTACCAGGACAAAACAGGCTCCATATTGCATTGCCAACATCACGGAACTAAATTGAATACCAGTTCTCTAAAGTTCCCAAATCACCCCGATCAATTATAATGAAGCGGAGACGCCTTCCATGACCTACGCGCTGCCCATTACCGTTGCCATCATCGCGCTGATATCCATCGCCCTGTCGCCGAAAGCTCGCGAAGCCAGCGGTTTTTTTAAAGGCGCCTCACCGGACGGCAAGGAGCCGGGTTTACTGACGCTGATACTGAGCCAGGTAACGACGTGGATATTTGCCCGCTCTCTGCTGAACGCTGCCATTCTCGGTTTCTACTACGGCATCTGGGGCACCATTGCCTACGCGGCCTACTATCTCTCTTTCCTGACTGGCGGTTTAATCATCGACTCTCTGCGTTTTCGTCATGGCTTTAACAGTGTTCAGGATTTTTTGCGGGACCGCTTCGGTAGCGTTGGTACCAGCTGCTACAACTTTGTGATCGGTTTGCGCCTGGTCAGCGAAGTTTTCGCCAATATTCTGGTTATAGGTATCCTGTTTGGCAGCGAAGGCAGCATCAGTTACACCGCCGCAGTGCTGGCCTTTGCCGGCATTACCCTGCTCTATTCCATGCTTGGCGGCCTGCACGCCTCCCTGCGCACCGATGTGTTCCAAATGCTGATATTTCTCGCCGTATTGATCGCTCTAGTAGCGAGCGCTGTGTGGGCAGGTCATGTGAGTACCGATACCCTCTTTGGTACCGCCTTTGACATCAGCGAACCCGGTCCGATTCTGTTGATTGTTGCGCTGTTGCAGGTCTGGAGCTATCCCATGCATGATCCGGTGATGATGGATCGCGGCTTTCTCGGCAATCGCGACGTGACCCGCAAGAGCTTTCTGCATGCTGGCTGGATCAGCATCCTCTGCATCATGGCCTTCGGCTCTCTGGGTGTGATCGCCGGTACCCAGGCTCTCGACGGTGAAGCCATGAACGCCGTGCTCAATCGTCTGCTTGGCGACCTGCCCATGTTTTTGTTTAATGCCGCGCTGGTGATCTCAGCCATGTCGACCCTCGACAGTACTTTGTCCAGTTCGGCCAAGCTGGTCGCCGTGGATATGCGTGTATTGCAGCCCTCCATTCAGAATGGCCGGATTGTGATGGTAGGGTTCATGCTGATGGGTCTGGCCATGGTGTTCTTCGGCAACAAGGATCTGTTCAGCGCGGTCGCGGTCAGTGGCACTGCATCTATGTATCTGGCACCCGTCATCTTCTTCTCCCTTTGGGCTGGACGCGAAGAAATCCCGGTCTGGTGTTATGCCGGCAGTTTTTTACTCGCTGTGGGTGGCGCCATTCTGTATTTTCTGGAATCGTCAGGTCATAGCCAGTGGCTGGGTGATGCTCACAAATACACCAAACTGCTGTGGATCTCGGCGACGGTTCTGATTGGAGGCGTGCTGCTGTTTCTGCTCGGCAGTATTCGCCCACAAACCCAGGCGGTGCGACCTGCTGCCGGATGAGCGAAACGCACCTGGGAACGTTACAGGGCCCGCTGCTGGTGTTTGGTGGCCCATACAGTAACCTTCAGGCAATCCAGGCCCTGCAAGCCAGGGCCCTCGAACTGAAGATTCCGTCCCAACACATTATCTGTACCGGCGACGTGGTGGCCTATTGCGGCCAGCCTGAAGCAAGCGTTGAGCTGATTCAGGATTGGGACATTCACGTGGTTCAGGGGAATTGCGAAGAAGCCATCGCTGAAGATGCCAACGACTGCGGTTGCGGCTTCGAAGAAGGTTCAGTGTGTTCGGCCCTGTCTAACGACTGGTTTAACTTCACCCGTCGCCGGTTGCACGCTTCCCACAAACTCTGGATGAAGACCTTGCCAACACAATTGCGCTTTAACTTTGCGGGACGATCCGTCGTGGTGTTACATGGAGATGCCGAGCGCAACAACCACTTTGTCTTCGCTTCGTCTTCTTTGGCCAACAAACAGCAACAGATAAAGGATCTGGATTGCGATGTCGTCATTGGCGGCCACTGCGGTATTCCCTTCGGTCAGACGCTGCCGACCGATGCCGACAACAAAGCATGGCTCAATGCCGGGGTCATCGGCATGCCAGCCAACGACGGTAGCTGTGATACCTGGTATATGCTGATGCAAGAAAAATCGGGAAAGATCGAGTGCCGCTGGCATCGACTCAGCTATGACTGGCAAGGAGCCCAAGCCGCCATGATTCAGGCGGGCCTCAAAGCCGACTATCGTCAGACACTGGAAACCGGTATCTGGCCCAGCGACTCGGTGCTACCGCCTGAAGAGAAAAGCCAACAGGGAAAGCGACTGAACTGCCCAGCGCTTACCGTATAACTGCCCAGCGCTTACCTTATAAAAGTGCCCTGATCAGACTTCTCTATCTTCCAGATTCAGTAAGATTCGTTTCATCTCATCCGGGTCTTTCAGGGCATCGCCAGACACCGTTTGCTGTTGATAGCCAGGCAAGTGCAGACTCGACAGTCGACTGATCCAGAAACGCAGCGCAGCAAGCTCCATGCAGAAAGGCCAGGCCAGCTTCTCAACTTTCTGCCAGGAGCGCTCGCTCTGATAACCATCCAGCAGGGCTTGCAGACGCCCAGGTTCATGGCACCCTTCTGCATCCGTCGTCCAGTCGTTGGCCACCACCGCCAGGTCAAATAACAGGGTTGCATTACAGGCATGGTAAAAGTCGATCACACCGGTAATTTTACCCTGCTCAAACAGCACATTATCCCGGAACAGATCACCATGAACGGTGCCCTGAGGACACTCTGCCAGCACAGAATGATAATCCTCATAGCGTTTGATGGACTGATTCAGAAGCTGCGCATCCGGTTCCGCCAGATGCACCGCCAGAGCGACTGCCTTGGTCTGCATCCAGCCCAGATGTCTCTCCAGCGGACGCGAGGGTTTAAAGCCAGCCAGGGCATTATGCATGCGCGCCAACCACTGCCCTATCTGCTCACAAGCGGCAGCATCGGGACGCAAATATGAACCGCCGGGCAAACGAGGGACGAGCACGGCCGGCTTGTCTTTCAACTCCAGCCAAGATGCCCCATCGGACGTTTTCACGGGCGCCGGTACCTGAAACTTCCGTTTCCCCAAAAACTGCGTCAGCTCGCAGAAGTAAGACAGTTCACTGGCAGGCAGGGTTTCAAAAATGGTCAGGACCCAACGCTGCTCCCTGCCCTTCTCATCCTGAGTGCTGACGAAGAAGTTGGAGTTTTCGATGCCTTCACTAATCGCTTTGAATTCGACGAACTCGCCAACCGGGTAATTCTTCACAAAATCGCCAACGTCTTTTGTCGCCAGCCGGGTGAACACCGCCATAGTCAGATCCCCTCTCCCTTGACCGCACGCTTGAACAGCTCGGCATATTCATCTGCGGAAAGTGCCAGAGGATTACCACCGGCGGCGGGGTCTTCGACCGCCATGCTCCCGACGCGCTCGGCCTCCGCATCGTCAATGTCGATATCGGCAAGCGTATTGGGAATGGCAATTGTTTTACGCAAATCCAGCACCCAGCTCAGGACCGCATCAAACCCCGAGCCCGGAAGATCCAGGTATCGGGCCAGACGTTCCATCGGAGTACCAATCGCCTCCCGATTGGCCTGCAGAACATAGGGCATCACAATCGCATTCAGCAGACCATGATGGGCTTCATACAGGGCACCGAGCGTATGCGACAGGGCATGCATAGCACCCAAACCGCGTTGAAATGCCGTTGCCCCCATGGCGGATGCCACCAGCATCTGCTGCCGAGCTTCCAGATCATCACCTTGCGCACAGGCCTTGGGCAAATATTCTCGAATCAGGCGCATCCCTTCCAGCGCAATGCCCTCCGCCATGGGGTGATAACCCGGCGCACAGAAGGCTTCCAGATTGTGGGACAAGGCATCCATACCGGTCGCAGCGGTAATATGCGCGGGCAACTTTGTGGTCAATTCGGGATCGAGCAACACTTTCGCTGGCAACATGGAAGGGTGAAAAATAATGACTTTACGTTGCGCAGCGGTATCAGTAATCACCGATGCTCGCCCTACTTCAGAACCAGTACCGGCTGTGGTCGGCAAGGCGATACAGGGCAACAATCCCTCCGTTTTCACCCGCATCCAGTTGTCGCCCTTGTCTTCAAAATCCCATAACGGACGTTCCTGGGCGACCATCAATGCAATCGCTTTGGCAGCGTCCATGGCCGACCCTCCGCCCAGAGCGATAATGCCATCATGATGATCCGCCAGACATTGGGCGACGCCTGCCGCAACGTTCTCACCGGTGGGATTGCCTTTTACGTCGCTGAAGACCGGAAAAGACACTCCCACTCGCCGCCACTCCGAAAGCAGCGTCTGTATAAACGGCAAGGCCACCAGACCCGGATCCGAGACCACCAAGGGGTCTCTCATACCTAACTGCTGGCATAGTTCCGGCACCTGTAATGCTGCGCCAGCACCAACCATCATGGCCGTGGGATAATTCCAGGACGTCATCTGCCTACTCATAATCCGTCTCCACTCCGGCATGCTTTAAATGGAATGATTTGGGCCGCGTGAAGCCCTCAAAACCCAATTGAGACAGGGTGCAGCCCCGCCCCGACTGTTTAACACCGGTCCAGGCCAGAGCAGGATCCAGATAATCGCAACGGTTGATAAAAAACGTGCCCGTCTCCACGCGCTCACCAATGGCGATACCCGCCGCTTGATCCCGAGTAAACACACTGGCGGTCAGACCAAAGTCCGAATCATTCATCAGGGCGATGGCTTCGTCATCATCCTGAACTTTCTGTATGCCGAGTACCGGCCCGAAGCTCTCTTCGCGCATGATTCGCATGCTGTGATCCACGTTAATTAATAACTGGGGTGCCAGATAGGCCGTTCCGGGCTGACTCGCGGGAAAATCCCTTTCATCAATGAGGGCCCTGGCTCCTTGAGCAATGGCTTCCGCGATTTGCCCACGCACAAAGTCGGCCGCTTCACCCCTCACCATGGGACCAAGCGTCGTATCCGGATCCCGTGGATCGCCCAGTTTATATTGCCCAACCAGAGCCACCGCTTTCTCGACAAAGGCATCAAACACGGCCTCCTGCACGTAAGCCCGCTCAATCCCGCAGCAGGATTGGCCACTGTTAAAAAAAGCACCGTCTATCACTGTCTCTACCGCCACATCCAGATCGGCATCGGCGCGGACATAGGCTGGATCCTTGCCGCCAAGCTCCAGACCGACACTTTTAAAGTGCCCCGCCAGCGCTTGCTCTACCGCTTGTCCGCCAGCGACCGAGCCAGTGAAGGCCACATGCTTTACACGCGCATCCTGCATCAGCGCTGTTGTCTGCTCATGACTCAGGTGCAGATACTGAAACACACCTTCCGGGAAACCTGCCGCTTCAGCGGCTTCAACTAGCCTTTCGGCACATAGCGGGGTTTGAGCAGAGTGCTTGAGCACGACGGAATTGCCCGCCAGCAAGGCCGGTACAATCGCATTCACCGCCGTCAAATACGGATAATTCCAGGGGGCAATGACAAAAACAACACCAAGAGGCTCTCGCTTGATATAGCGGGTAAAGCCTGTCTTCTCGGGTAGCGTTATCGTTGCCAACTGGCTCTCTGCACAATCAATCATATAGTGGGCGCGCTCGGCGAAGCCCCTCAACTCACCCTGAGCGAAGCGCAGCGGACGCCCCATCTGCCAGCACAATTCCTCGCCGATGGCATCGCCCTGATGCTCGATGGCGGTCACCAACTTACGACACAGATGTTGTCGCTCGCTGAGTTCAATGGCTTGCCATCGGGTTTGCGCCTCGGCTGCCTGCGACAATGCCAGGGCGATGTCTTCGGCAGAGGCATGACACCGCTGCACATAGACAGAATTATCAATGGGTGAACGGGTTTCAAAAGCAGTCACAATCGCTCCTGTGTGTGATGTCAGTACTCCGGCCATACTTGATGTCAGGCCGGACAAACCAGCAGTCTGCTAGATAATTTCAAAATAACGTTGTAATTCCCAGTCGCTGATATGTTTGCGATATTCCTGCGCCTCCCAGGTACGGGTTGCGGCATAGTGCTTGACGAAATCGATACCAAACAAGCGCTCGGCGACGCGTGAAGTGCGCAGCCTTTCTGCTGCCAGATCCAGGCTTCGCGGCAGCGCCAGATGTTCTGGAAAGGTCTGCTCATAGGCATTGCCGGTCACCATCGCTTCCGGCTCCAGCTCTTCGTCAATCCCCAGCAAACCCGAGCCCAGTGCCGCAGCCAATGCCAGGTATGGGTTGGCGTCAGCCGATCCCAGTCGCATTTCCACTCGCTGAGATTTTTCGCTGCCGGTTATGACGCGGAGCGCGGTGGTACGGTTTTCAACCGCCCAGGTGGCATCGGTTGGTGCCCAGAAACCCGGCACCATGCGGCTATAGGCATTCACTGTTTGCGCGTACATGGCGCATAACTCCGGCATATATTTTTGCTGGCCGGCCACAAACTGTCGCTGTACACGACTCATGGTATCGTCGGCATCGGCCTCGAAAAACAGGCCTTTGCCATCTTTCCTGGACTGTAGCGACAAATGAATATGGCCACTCTGTCCGGGATAATCATTCGACCACCGCGCCATAAAAGTTGCCATCAATTGCTGACGCTGGGCCCAAGCTTTGACGAAGGTTTTGAAGAGGTTGGCCTTGTCGGCGGCCTCACCGGCCTCATCGACCGTAATGGCCGCCTCCAGCACACCCGGTCCGGTTTCTGTGTGCAAGCCTTCAAGGGGAAAGTCCATGTCTTCGCAGAGTTTCAGCAAAGAATGGTAGAGCTCGGAATGAACGGAATTTCTCAGCACCGAATAGCCAAAAAATCCCGGCGTCAGAGGCTGCAGATTCCGATAGCCCTTTTCCCGGATGGAATCCGGGCTTTCATTGAAGAGGAAAAACTCATACTCGAAAGCCGCGCGAGCCGAAAACCCCATATCGTCACAACGTTCAAGCACACGTCGCAGCACTGCACGAGGACAGATGGGCTCGGCCTCGTCCTTGAACTCAGCGAGAAAGAACAGCATCCCGGGCTCGTCGGGCAACTCTCGGCAGGATTCCGGTAATATCCTTACCGGCGCATCCGGGTACCCCGTATGCCAACCGGTATAGTCGACGCCCACTTTCTCATAGAGCTGATCGTTGCTGTCCCAGCCCAGAACCACATCGCAGAAGGCGAAGCCCTTATCCAGCGCCGAGAAGAATTTGTCCTTGCTCATGTACTTGCCGCGGATCACGCCATCCAGGTCCGTCAAACCAAGTTTGACGTGAGTAAGCCCCCGATGGCGAACCAGCTCTCTGGCCTGCTCGGCAGTTTTTATTTTCCGTGGTTCCAATTCGATGCCCATGAGGCCTCCCTGAAGGAAAGTATGCGATGCCTGTTTTATTAGTTTAGTCAGGCCTTAGGGCATCATTGTGTCAGCACCTGCCACCAGACCAAACTTAAGTCCTTTGTTCTTGTACTCCTGCAAATCAATGCCAAACATACCATCGTTATACACTTCTTTGACACGCAAGGGTTTACCATTTTTATCCTTATGATCCTTCGATAAATCGAGAATGCGTTCGGGACACAGCTTCTTCTCGGCATTGCGCACCACAATCACCTTGGGACGCAGCTTGTTGCGAGGTGGACAGGACAGAATAATACCCGCCTCACCGTTGGTCAGCTCAACGATATGCCCCGGCGGATAGATCCCGATCAGTCTGATAAAGGCGCGCACCACTTCCTCGTCAAACTGATTGCCCCGACAGTCGTAAAGGATGCGCAAGGCCTCCAAAGTGGATCGGGCATTGCTGTAAATACGGTCACTGGTAATGGCATCAAAGGCATCCACAACACTGACAATTTTGGCAAAGAAAGGAATTTTTTCGGCACTGACGCCGCGCGGGTAGCCTTTGCCGTTTAGATGCTCATGGTGGCTGTAGGCCACGTCCACCGTCACAGGGGGCACATCCGACTTGGACATCAGCAGTTTGCGTCCTTCGGTAGTGTGGGTTTTGATGACCTCGTACTCTTCCCTGTTCAGCGCGCCCTCCTTGTTGAGGATTTCATCCGGGATCATGACCTTGCCGACATCGTGAAGCATGCCAGCGACCCCCAGATCTTCCAGCTCCTGCTCCATCAGATTGAGCTCACGCCCTAATGCCACCGACATCACCGACACCCGCAAACTGTGCTCAGCGGTGTAGTCGTCCTTGTGTTTGATCTGGGTGAGCCACATCATCGCATTCGGGTTTTTCAGCACGCTTTTGACACAGGAACGCACCGCGGTCTTCACCTGCTGCGTATCAATATCCTGGGACAGTCGCAATGAGGTCAGAACGTTATCGACCGTCCGCTTGGCATGATCGTAGTGGGAAATCGCCACCGGCAGCTCACGTTCAGTGGGCACCTTATAGATTTTCTGGCGTTTGACGACGGGCCGCTTGCGTCCCGGGTCCTGATGTTTGACCTCGGTTTGCGTGACATCAATGAAAACAAAATCACAGTATTCGCAGAGCTGGTCTATTTCTTCTTCAGAACTGATCAGAAAGCCCTGATAAAGGAATGGCGTTTCGATCCAGGGGCGATCCAGTTCCACCACATACATGCCCACCCGTAAATCGTGGGTCGGAATCTTTTCACGAACCAGTTTCTTGCTGACTTTGTAGCGACTGTAATTGTGTTCACCGAGCACTGTGCCACCCTCCTTTATTCCCCCTGCGAAAAGGGGGAAGACACCGTTAAAGTTAGCAAAAGTTACGGATGTCCGCGCAAATTCGTTTACGCAAAAAGGAAAAACACTGTAAATCTGATTTTTTACAAAAAAAACGCTACAATTCGCCCGCCAAAATGCCCTGGGGACCAGACAGGCCGCGAATCTGACAAACACGAATCAAGGCTGGCAAAAGCAGGCTGTGGTAACGCCAGTGAGATAAACGGGCGAGCCAGGAAAAATACCTGACTAATTTACTTGGGTATTATATAATGCCCCCGAACCCGCCCACAGACGTTCAGATTCATCTACCTGAATGAACGCGGCAGGGACATTGCAAAGATCCACACAATAATGACAAGCATCCCGAAGATGCCCAGAAATGTGTTGGTTGGGACAACCTGACTGGCAGTGAGAGAAACCATTGCGTGTAGGGTTATGCGACACGCACACCGGGAGTAATTGTTTGTATGTCTGACTCCGACAAAGCCGTAAAAGAGCTGATTAAACGGGAGTACGAACACGGGTTTGTGACCAACATTGAGTCGGAAACCTTCGAACCAGGCCTGAACGAAGACATTATCCGGCGCCTGTCTGCCAAAAAGAAAGAGCCTGAGTGGATGCTGGAATGGCGGCTCAAGGCCTATCGACAATGGCTGGAAATGGAAGAACCCGAGTGGGCCCACGTCAAGTTCCCAAAAATTGACTACAACGATATCGCCTATTACTCAGCGCCAAAATCCAAAGACGATGCACCAAAAAGTCTGGATGAAGTCGATCCCGAACTGCTGCGCACCTATGAAAAACTCGGTATCCCCTTACACGAACGGGCCCGCCTGGCTGGTGTAGCGGTCGACGCGGTATTCGACAGTGTTTCGATTACCACTACCTTCAAGGAAAAGCTGACCGAAGCCGGTGTGATTTTCTGCCCCATTTCCGAGGCCGTGCATAAGCACCCCGAGCTGGTAAAAAAATATCTCGGTTCTGTGGTACCGCAGAAAGACAACTATTTTGCTGCACTGAATTCTGCTGTCTTTAGTGATGGCTCCTTCGTGTTCATACCCAAAGGTGTGCGCTGTCCGCTGGAATTATCGACTTACTTTCGCATTAACGAAGCCAACACCGGCCAGTTCGAGCGCACCTTGATTGTTGCTGAAGAAGGTAGCCACGTCAGTTACCTCGAAGGCTGCACGGCACCCATGCGCGACGAAAACCAGTTGCACGCAGCAGTAGTTGAACTGGTAGCTTTGGACGATGCCGAAATCAAATATTCCACGGTACAGAATTGGTACCCGGGCGATGAAGAAGGCAAAGGTGGAATCTATAACTTTGTCACCAAGCGCGGCGCCTGCATCGGCAAGAACTCCAAGATTTCGTGGACCCAGGTGGAAACCGGCTCAGCCATTACCTGGAAGTATCCAAGCTGCGTTCTGCGTGGCGAAAACAGTGTCGGCGAATTTTATTCCGTTGCCCTGACAAACAACTTTCAGCAGGCAGATACCGGCACCAAGATGATCCATTTGGGCAAAAACACCCGCAGTACGATTATCTCCAAGGGAATCTCGGCGGGCAAAAGCGACAGTTCCTACCGAGGTCTGGTGCGCTTTGGTCCGGGAGCGGAAAACGCCCGCAATTACACCCAGTGTGATTCACTGCTGATTGGTGACCAGTGCGGTGCCCATACCTTCCCTTACATTGAGAGCAAGAACAAAACCGCGGTGGTCGAGCACGAAGCGACCACGTCCAAGGTCAGCGATGACCAGTTGTTCCTGTGTCAGCAACGGGGAATGGACGCCGAACAGGCCGTTTCCATGATCGTCAATGGCTTCTGTAAGGAAGTCTTTAAAGAATTGCCGATGGAGTTCGCCGTGGAGGCCACCAAATTGCTCGAAGTCAGTCTGGAAGGTTCGGTCGGTTAGGAACCTTCCCGGAGCGGCAGCCACCAACAATGCAACTAGCGCTGCCGAAGATCTGAATCCAACAAAGAATGATGAACCGTCGTCGCATTTCCTTCAGCCGCGGCGGGGCTAAAACGATGAGAGATAGACATGTTATCCATTAAAAACCTACACGCGTCCGTCGAAGACAAAAGCATCCTGAACGGCCTCAGCCTCGAGGTAAAGCCAGGGGAAGTGCATGCCATTATGGGCCCCAATGGATCCGGCAAAAGTACCCTGTCCCAGGTGCTGGCGGGCAACGAAGCCTTTGAGGTTACAGAGGGCGAGGTGGAATTTCTTGGCAAGAATCTGCTCGACATGCCGACAGAAGATCGCGCCCGCGAAGGCCTGTTTCTGGCATTCCAGTATCCCGTTGAGATTCCCGGTGTCAGCAACCTGCAGTTCCTGAAAACCGCAATCAATAATCTTCGTCAGTATCGCGGCGAAGGCGAAATCAACGCTGCCGAATTCATGAAACTGGCAAAGGAAAAAATCAAGCAGGTCAATCTGGACCCCTCTTTTCTCAAGCGCGGAGTCAATGAAGGCTTCTCAGGTGGTGAGAAGAAACGCAACGAAATCATGCAAATGCTGATGCTGGAACCCAAACTGGCCATTCTGGACGAGACTGATTCCGGTCTGGACATCGACGCGCTGAAAGTGGTGGCTGACGGGGTCAACGCACTTCGTTCTCCGGATCGCGGTGTGATCATGGTGACTCACTATCAACGTCTGCTGGACTACATTGTGCCGGACTACGTTCATGTGCTTGCCAAAGGCAAAATCATCAAGTCAGGCGATAAGGATCTGGCCCTGGAACTGGAGAAGAAAGGCTATGGCTGGTTGGGTATTGAAGAACCCGAAGCAAGCCAGGCGTAGGGGGCATTCATGACAAGTTTTGATTCGCTTCCCGCTGTAAGCAGGATCTCGTCAGATCTGCCGGCTGCACTGATCGATCAGGGGCAGACTGCTCTGGAGCAGCTACAACAAACGCCGGTACCAACACGAAAGACAGAATCCTGGAAATATTCTGCCAGACGCCTGAAAGGCATTGAGACACTGGCACCGGTTCAGGCAGCCAGCACTCGACCCGAACCGGAGTATGCCCTGGATTGTTACACCATCGCGGTGAGCAATGGCTTGGTTGGCGAGCTCCCAGACATTCCCGGGCTCACGCTCAAACGTTTTGACGAACTCAGTGATGACGAAGCGAAACGAGTCACCGACGGCATGGGTGCCAGCGCACAGGACCTTCCCTTCGCTGCACTGAATTCAGCAAGTTTGCAGAATGGTCTTTTTATCCAGCTGGAAAAACAACAGGTCCTGGACAAGCCACTCAGGCTTCTGGTTTCCCATAGCGGTAGTGGTGTCAGCTTTCCTCGTCTGTTCGTGCAGCTGTGTGATCAGGCTCAAATGACTTTGATTGAAGAGCTTCATGTGGACGATCCGGCTCATCAGGCCTGGGTCAATGCACTGAGTGATATGGATGTAGCGGCCGGCGCTTCGCTGACCTATCTGCGCATGAATATAGACGATGGCCAACAGTGGCACATGGGGGCAACCAGTGCACGCCTGCATCGCGATGCCCGCTTTCACAGTCATTGCCTCACACTTGGCAGCCAGCTCGGTCGCCATGATCTGCGAGTGGAGATGGTTGAGCCGGGTGCTGAATGTACATTAAACGGTGTCTGCGTGACGCGGGAAAAACAGCACTTTGACAATCACACCAGCATCGAACATTGCGCCCCCCATTGCACCAGCGACGAGAGTTATCGCTGTATTGCCGATGATCAGTCACAGATCATTTTCAACGGCCGCATTCACATTCATCCCCATGCGCAAAAGACGCTGGGAGAGATGAGTAATAAAAACCTCTTGCTGTCGTCCTCGGCGGAAATCAATGCCAAGCCCGAACTGGAGATCTATGCCGACGACGTCAAGTGTGCCCATGGCACGACGATTGGCCAGCTTAATCCCACTGAAATGTATTACCTGAAAACCCGTGGCATTCCGGAAGATCAGGCCAAGCAGATGCTGACCCTGGGTTTTGTTCTGGAACGTGTGCAGGCGGTTCCTCTGGAAGCCATTGCCGACTACTGGGAGCAGAAGCTGATAAACATTCTGCAGACCGACTTGGCATAACAGGAAGAGCTATGACTGAAACGTCTTTGAACCTGACAAGCTTGCGTAGCCAATTCCCGATACTGGATCAACTGGTTCACAACAAACCGCTGATCTATCTGGACAGCGCAGCGACAGCACAAAAACCTGTCGCGGTGCTTGATGCCATCACGCATTACTACCGTCATGACAATGCGAATGTACACCGTGGTGCGCATACGCTTGGCGACCGGGCAACACAGGATTTCGAATCCGCCCGGGATGCCGTGCGAGACTTCCTGAACGCAGGCAGCCGCGAAGAAATTATCTGGACCAAAGGCACAACTGAAGCAATCAACCTTGTCGCCAATGGCCTGGCATCCCGACTCACAGCCGGCGACGAAATCATCGTCTCGCGCATGGAACATCATGCCAATATCGTCCCATGGCAAATGCTGGCAGAACATTGTGGTGCAACGATTCGAGTATGGGAACTCAATGACGAGGGCGAACTGCTCAACGACGGTTTTGAATCGCTGGTAACGGAGCGCACGCGTATTCTGGCCCTGACCCACGTCTCCAACGTGCTGGGTACCATTAACCCGGTGAAAGAGATTATCGCCAAAGCAAAAAATCGGGGCGTGATTACCGTTATCGACGGTGCCCAGGCCGTGCCTCACTTTAAGGTTGATGTACAGGAGCTGGATTGCGACTTCTATGCCTTCTCTTCCCACAAGCTCTTCGGACCCACGGGAATCGGTGCCCTATACGGTCGCAAAGCGCTGCTGGAAGCAATGCCCCCCTATCAGGGAGGCGGCGAAATGATCGAGCGCGTCAGTTTTGACGGTACGACTTATAATGCCCTGCCTTACAAGTTTGAAGCGGGTACGCCGGCAATCAGTGAAGCGGTAGGGCTGAAAGCTGCGCTGGATTTTCTGGCCAGCCAGCCACGAGCGGCTCTGGAAGCACACGAACAGACATTACTCTCTGCGGCAACGGAACGGGCCAAAGCCATACCGGGAATGCGACTTATTGGAACGGCCACGAACAAGGTTCCGGTCATGTCCTTCCTGATAGAAGGACTGCATCCCAGCGATATAGGCACCTTGCTCGATCAACAGGGTATCGGCATTCGAACCGGCCATCATTGCGCCATGCCGTTAATGGAAGCATACAAGATTCCCGGCACCGCCAGAGCTTCGTTTGCGTTTTACAATACCCTGGACGAAGTGGATCGTCTGTTTGACGGTCTGAGCAAAATTCAGAAAATGTTTGCATAGCACTCCCGTCGCGGAATAATCATGCAGGAGAAAGAATGACACTGAATACCTTTACCCCTGAGCTCGGCATTACCGTGACGCCCGAAGCCATTTCCCATATCAAACGTGAATTGGCAAAGGCACCGGACAAACAGGGATTCCGCTTATACCTGGAAACCAGCGGCTGCTCCGGCTATATGTACGAAACCAGTCTGGCTGACACTGCCTCTGCCGATGATGAAGTCTTCCAGATTGACGACGATCTGAAGATCTTCATTCCGCGCAAGGATTTACCCTTGCTGAATGGCACCGAAATTGATTTTATCAAAGTCGGTCTCAACTCCATGTTTCAGTTCCGCAACCCTAACGTCACCGGTGAGTGTGGCTGCGGTGAAAGTTTTTCTGTCACGGATGCCTGATCATGCTGCATGAACGCGAAGTGGTTCTGACCAAACGGGAATGTGAAGCCAGACTGGTACCGGCCGGCACGGAAATCATGATCCCCAAAGACACTTTTGTCACTATCACCCAGGCCCTGGGCGGCACCTTCACGGTGGCAGTCAATGGTAATCTGGCACGCATAGAAGCCAAGGATGCTGATGCCCTGGGCAAGGAAGTCGAACATGCTGATTTCGAAACGCCGGAAGACGGAAGCATCAACGAGAATCAGGTCTGGTCGGCGCTGCAACAGGTTTACGATCCGGAAATTCCGGTGAACGTGGTCGATCTGGGCCTAATTTATGAGTGTCAGATTACGCATAATGATGAAGGCAAACAAATGGTGGCTATCAAAATGACGCTGACCGCGCCGGGATGCGGCATGGGACCGGTAATTGTTGATGATGTCCGCAACAAGGTACAGCAGGTCCCCGGAGTTGAAGTGGTCGACGTCGAGCTGGTATTCGACCCGCCCTGGAACAATGACATGCTCTCTGACGAAGCCAAACTGGAATTGGGAATGCTATGAGCCTGCCAAGCATCGAAGAGTTTAAAGCCAACCCCTTTGGCAGCGAACAGACCATTGAAGATATTCTGGAAACCTTTGAGTTCCTTGATGACTGGGAAGAGCGCTACACCTACATTATTGATCTCGGCAAATCCCTCCCTGCCTTTCCGGATTCCGAACGCCTCGAAGAGAACTATGTGCACGGCTGTCAGAGTCAGGTCTGGCTGATTCATCGCTATGATGCCGAACAGGACAAACTCTATTTCCTGATCGACAGTGATGCCATTATCGTCAAGGGCCTGGCAGCTATTGTGTTGGCAACACTGAATGCGAAAGCCCCTCAAGCCATTCTGGATACGGATGTGGAAGCCATATTTGATCGCATCGATTTGATGCGTCATATCAGCCCGACACGTGGCAACGGCTTGCGATCCATGCTAGAACTGGTTAAGAACATCGCGCAACAGACAGCCAACTAGGTAGCCCCTGAGTCTGGCGGGCGCGAGCCCATGGACAGACTCAAGGTAAGCCGCCCTTGCGACCCAGCGACGATCCCCTGGAAGAAATCATCCTCTGTGATGCACAGGCCTATTTCGACAGCATCCTCCACGCCATCAGTCTCGCGCGAATCCGGATCGATATGGAAACCTATATCTTCGAAGTCGCAGGCATTGGCAGACGCGTCGCCGAAGCTCTGAGCAAGGCTGCCGAGCGGGGCGTCAGGGTCAGGCTGGTCACAGATGGCGCCGGCGTCAGCTCGCACTTCTACTTTCTCGCCGATTTCATGAGCAAGGCCGGCGTCCAGGTTAAAGTACATCACCCTCTGCCATGGCAACTTCGCTTGTGGCCATTTTCTCTGGTTCACAAAGGCGGCTGGCGAAAATTCTGGTATCTGCTCAGCTATATCAACAAGCGCAATCATCGCAAAATGCTGATCATTGATGGCCGGCATCTCTGGCTCGGCAGCATCAATATCAGCCAGAAGCATTTGCCACGGGAACTCGGCGGTGAAACCTGGCGGGATACCGCCGTAGAACTACATGGAATAGACACCTACGCCGCGCAGCAGGCCTTCAATGCCAACTGGAACAAATGGCGTCGCAAACGCCGCAAACATCTCGCGCGAAAACTGCCAGCCAGTCCATTTTCCTTTAATTTCACCCGCGCGCTTCGCACCCAGCACCGTGAAGAGCTGGTGCAATCCATACGCCAGGCCGGCAAGCGGGTCTGGATCACCAATGCCTATTTCGTCCCGGATGCCGATCTGCTGGAAGCCTTGATCCATGCCAGTGAACAGGGGGCTGATGTGCGCATTCTGCTACCCCAGCGTTCGGATGTATTTTTTATTCCCTGGATTTCATGGTTTTTCTACCAGCAGTTAATCGATGCTGGAGTGCAGATACTCGAGTATCGGCAAGGCTTTCTGCATGCCAAAACCCTGTTGATTGACGACGTGGGTATTCTCGGATCGAGTAATCTGAACCGGCGCAGCCTGTTGCATGACCTGGAAGTAGACTATCGGGTCAGTGAACCCAACAATATCGCGCTTCTGGAGTCACATTTTTTGCAGGGTTGCCAGCATGCGATAGAGCTTTCACGGGATGAAGCCCGCTCATACAAACGCTGGCAGCGTTATCTTGGCGGCCTGCTATTGATCCTGTTTGGTTATTGGGTCTGACTCTGAACGCCCGCAAGGCTTTACCAGGCAATCAGTAAATCATCTTCCTGGATATTGAGGCGTCCCGGATCCACGCTGATGGTTCCGCTACCGAAATTTGGATGCACCTGAGATACGGTCAGTGCCGTTTTGACATTGCTTAGTTCCACATCGCTGAGCATATCCGCATCACGGAAACTGAAGGTACGATACAAAGCCAGGCGATCACCCGGACGAATACCGGTACTGGCTCCCGAACTAAAATGCAGCGTTTTGCCATCCACTCTTGAAATACGGGTCATAAACGGCTGACAGCGCAACTGCTCGTGAACCAGAAAAGCCATTTTATCGATCATGCCCGCGATGGCCTGACCGTATTCATCCTGCCAGAACTCAGCACTGCCAAAACCAATCTTTTCAAACTGATCGTGTTCCCAGTCCGCCTGCACAGTGAAGTTACGCTGCCAGACAATGGCACCGCTAAATCCATCATGGACAAACAAATCCATGGAAAACTCCCGGCTCTGGTCACCCTGACGCGCCAGATTCATCAGTTTCTGCCAGTAGGAATTCCGGAATGAATCCTCATCTACCACACCCAGATTTCGAACCACACCGGATACCACAAACTGTGCCCCCATCTGTTTGGCAAAGTCACTGGCTTTGGTCAGGGTTCGCGCCTGGTTGAAACCACTGGGCGCATTGATGGTATCGCCATACAGTGCGTGCTCACTGCTTTCATAGACCACCAGCCCCCCCTGTCGATGCAGGGCATGGTTCAAGGCATTGGCCAGTCCGCGTTCAATATCATGCAGATTGCCCAGACGCGCCTGTTCCGGTGACTGCAGGGAAAAACCCAATACGGCTACCTTTTTCTTGTATTGACTGGCCTGGGATGTCGGACAAACCGGTGCGGTTTCCACATCCACATTCATGTGCAGATGCAATACGCCATCGTAAATATATTCGCTTTGGATACGGGAGCGATTGACCCGTGCCCTACTGGATACTTCGAGCTGGTCCAGTTTTATTACCCCGTTTTCCATTTTCTGCCTGCTGCTGACATGGGTGCCGAATTCTAGTACCGCTTTTTGCAAGGCATCATCGCGCGCAGCCAGTCGCGCCTGGTCATACATCCCTTCCTGAATCGTTGCCTTACCGATGACCTGTACCCACTCGGCCTGCGCCAGTATCGGCCATGTAAGCACCAGCGCCACTAGCCAGCCAAGATGGCGCCGCATGGAAGTGATTCGGTGAGTGACATTGAACATAAATAAAACTCTCGATTTACTGCAGGAAATAAACAGATTCCATATCCTGGGGTCGCGAACGGGATTGCATTCCCGCCATGCCGGAGGCATCTGCTCGCATCTCTGAAAGAGGACGCAGGCAGTTGCTGCCATTTTTGAAACTGTTGACCTTGTTCAGGCAGTCCTGAAACTCACCCGGCAGAATCAGCTCCAGCACCGTCTCGATCCCGGTGTTCTGATTTTCACTGATCGACACGACACGGGCTCCACGAATGACGGTATCGACGGCGGTTGCAAAACCATCGTGTTCCAGCATGAAGTCCTTGACCGTCGAGTTACCGGCAATACTGATACCGTAGACTCGCTCGGCTAGATTGCGATAGGCATCCAGTTTCGAGGCACGAATCGCCAACAGACGCTTGGGATCCGCCTTGCCGGACTCAGAAGCGGCGTAGGCGCCGTAGCCAGTGACCCGAACCACTATGGGTGGCAAAGGCTTTATCTTTTCAGCTTCCTCTTTGGCCTTGCGGCTGTACTCATGGGCGGACACTGTTCCGAGACCAAAGAAAAACAACAGACTGGCAACGACTAATCGTTTTTTTATGCTTAGCACAGACCCCATACAGGCAAAACTCCTCATAACATTCGATGCTTGCTATGAAAAAGTTGTGCCAGCATTCAAATTCCTCTAGATTGCTGCTGCTACGCTCGTGTTTCAACCAGGACCAGACGGGTAAGCGGCGGTGTTTTGCCGGCCCTGCGGCAAGCGCATTCATCACAAAGCAAGCACTTCTTGTCAATCAATGTAACAAAGCGTGACGCGCCCAGCGTTGTGAGCGTAAAGTTTTGGTTACACTGTGGCACGCTTTACTGTGCACACCATTCAGGCTCGAGGAAAACTTCAAGAATGAAATCAAGAGCGTTAAAGGGCATTGTCGCTCTCCTTTCTCTTTGCGTATTCAGTCAAGTCTTCGCAGGCTACCGAACCTACCTCGATCCCCGTTCGATGAGCATGGGAGGAACGGGCGTTGCATCCTCAACCAAGTTCAATGCCGCTTTTCACAACCCGGCCCTGATTGCCTTTAACCGTGGCGACAAACCCGACAAAATCTATATCAGTGCATCGGCAGGTACGCGGGAGTTTTACGATTACGATCTCGAAGACGACATTCGCACATTTCAGGATGAAGACCTGCAGGAGGATTTCGTCCAGGCCGTACAAAACGGAAATACCGACAACATTCTCACCACGGGAAATACCTACTTGGATGCGCTGCGGGACATCAACCTGAGCAGCTATCGCTCGGACGAACTCAGTGCTTTCAGCATGATGGTGGATACCAGCCCGCTGACGATCAACTTCTACACCCGCCGGGATATCCGGGAAATGACCGTCGTCCGAAACCGCGATGAGAAGTACATTACCGACCTGATTGCTGATTCCCAGGACCCGGATATCAGCAATAATTTCGGTGATGTGACCCGGAGACTCTCATCCAGCGTTGATAACACCTATTTTGAGGTGAGCGAATTCGGCGTCACGGTCGCTACCACCAACGTCATCGACTATAACATGCCTATTTCCTGGGGCTTTACACCTAAGCTGATGCAGCTCAAGGGCTCCCATCGCTCGACACCCATTATGAACTACGAGATCGATGCGCCACCGGAAGAAGTGGTAAGTCGGGATCTGCTGGAATGGAATCTGGATGTCGGTTTTGCGGTCTTGTTGACGGATGACTACCTGCAGAATGAACTCGGACTTGATGGCTGGTGGCTCGAAGGCGAATGGGTATTTGGCTTCACCGGCATGAACCTGTTCCCTTCCGATTTCACGCCCTACCAGCCTGCTAGACCCGATCCCACATATCCGGGCACCAAACGTGCGATTCAAGCCCTCTATCAGATTGGCCTGGCTCACTACCGGGAGAAGTACATGATTGCTGTGGATATCGACCTCGGTGAACGAGAAGTGTATGACTTTGAGGGCAAAACCCGCTTTGTCTCCTTTGGAGGAGAGTATTTCTGGCGAGATGACTTTCACCTCCGCACCGGTTTGCGCATTAACACCGCCCAGACCTCTGAAGCAGCCAGAGAAAAAGCGCAACTGACGGCTGGCTTCCTATACCAGCCGCGGGGCTTCAGCATCGAAGCGGCTGTGATTGGTAATGACGTCGAGTACGGTGGCACATTGGGTTTTGGTCTGGCGTTCTGATCATAGCAGTCGGCTCTTGTCGTCGTCTTTGTCCCTCATGCATTCTCGCCGTTGCGACCCGAGCCTGCTTTGGTGTAGCGTGTCATGCAACATGACCGAGCCATTTTTTCCTTATGACTTCAATTGAGGCCTACCTGGTAGGCGGTGCCGTCCGCGATGAACTCCTGGGACTGACGATCAAAGATCGCGACTGGGTCGTGGTCGGCAGCACTCCCGAACAAATGAGCAGTCTCGGATATCGTCAGGTCGGCGCAGACTTTCCCGTCTTTTTGCATCCCGACACCGGGGAGGAATATGCCTTGGCACGCACCGAACGCAAGAAGGGTGTCGGCTATCACGGCTTCGAATGTAACGCCGCGCCTGAGGTCTCTCTGGAAGATGATCTGCTGAGGCGGGACCTGACCATCAACGCGATGGCGAAGACAGCGGATGGCGAAGTTATCGACCCTTTCCACGGCCGTGACGATCTCAGGCAAGGCCTGTTACGCCATGTTTCCGGGGCTTTCAGCGAAGATCCTCTGAGGGTTCTGCGCGTTGCCCGTTTTGCTGCCCGGTTTCACTCTCTGGGTTTCAGTATTGCCTCCGAGACGTTTGAGCTGATGAGTTCAATGGTAGCAGCGGGTGAATTGCAGCACTTGCCTGCCGAGCGCGTCTGGCAGGAAACCCAACGGGCCTTGGGCGAACAAAGCCCCGAAGTATATTTTGAAGTCTTGCGCAACACCGGTGCACTGGCACAGCTGATGCCAGAGTTGGACAGACTGTTCGGTGTTCCACAACCCGAGACCTATCATCCCGAAGTGGACTGCGGCATCCATGCATTCATGAGCCTGCAACAGGCGACAAAAATTTCGGAGCTTGAACGGGTGCGCTTTGCCAGCCTGATCCATGATCTCGGAAAAGGATTAACGCCTGAGTCCGAGTGGCCACGACACCTGGGACATGAAAAGGGCGGACTGAAACCTATTAAGGCTCTTTGCAAACGTCTTAAGGTGCCCAACGAATATCGTGACCTGGCGCTTCTGGTCAGTGAGTACCATACGCATATTCATCGCGCCAAAGAACTCCGCCCCGCCACTGTTTTGAAGGTGCTCAAGGCATGTGATGCATTTCGACGCCCTCAACGGTTCGAAGAGATTCTGCGCTGCAGTGAGGCAGACGCGAGAGGTCGCACAGGATTTGAGAATCACGATTATCCCCAGGCTTCTGTATTTCGGCAGGCACTGAGCCTGGCCAATACAGTCGACATCGCCAGGCTTCGCGATAGCGGTTTGCAAGCTAAAGCACTGGGCGAGGCGATCGACAAAGCGCGAATTGAACGCATCGCTTCAGGACTGACAAGATCTCCACAAACATGATGACACCACCTGTTGCCTTAATCACCGGCTCTGCAAAACGAATTGGGCGCGGTATTGCCGAAACCCTGCACCGACGAGGCTTCAATGTCGTCCTGCACTATCAGCTAAGCGAAACAGCAGCCGAGGAACTTGCTGACAGCTTTAATGCCACCAGAAGCAATAGCGCATGCATCATTAAGGCGGATCTGCGTGATGATAAGGCCGTTCGCGAACTCGCCAACCAGGCCCGTCACATGTGGGGAAGCGTCTCACTTCTGGTGAACAATGCCTCCCGCTTTGAACCTGACCTGACAGACCTCCCTGACCCCGAAATCTGGCAGCAGACCATGGCCATCAATGTACAGGCCCCTCACCTCTTGGCCAGCTCGCTTGCTCCGGAACTCAGGCAGAACCGCGGGAACATCATCAATCTAATCGATATTTATGCCGAGCGACCCTTGGAAGGTCACAGTCTTTACAGTAGCTCAAAGGCGGCACTGGACATGCTTACCAAGAGCCTCGCGATCCAACTGGCACCTGACGTTCGCGTCAATGGTATCGCTCCGGGAGCGATACTCTGGCCAGAAAATGGTATGGACAGTGAAAGCCAAAAGCGCCTGCTCAAGAAAATCCCTCTCGCCAGGTTGGGAAGCGTCGAGGCGATTTGCCGTACTCTCGAATATTTGATCGACTGCGACTACATCACCGGACAGGTGATCAGAGTCGACGGTGGTCGCTCGATCACGATATAATTCGCGCCGTTTTTAATCGCGCTCGACAGTTCGCTCCAGCGCGATCCCCTTCTGAAATACACCCGCAGGCGCAGTAGGAGCAGTCATGAGAAATGTAGTAATTGTAGCGGCAGGCCGCACAGCCATTGGCAGTTTTGGTGGATCATTGGCCAGCCTGTCTGCCGTCGACCTCGGCAAAACCGTGATCAAGGGCCTGCTGGAAAAAACCGGTATCGCTGCCAATGCCATTGATGAAGTGATTTTGGGGCAGGTCCTCACTGCAGGCTGTGGACAAAACCCCGCGCGCCAGGCAAGCATTCTAGCCGGACTGCCGAAAGAAACCCCTGCTCTGACTATCAACAAGGTCTGCGGATCAGGACTGAAGGCCGTACAGCTAGCGGCTCAGGCTATCGCACTGGGCGATGCCGAGATGATCATTGCCGGTGGCCAGGAGAGTATGAGCCAGGCCCCTCACGTACTTCCCAATAGTCGTTCCGGCCAACGCATGGGCAACTGGTCAATGATAGACACCATGATTCAGGACGGTTTATGGGACGCCTTCAATGATTATCACATGGGCATCACAGCTGAAAATCTGGCGGAACAATATCAGATCGAACGTCAGCAACAGGATGAATTTGCGGTTGCGTCTCAACAAAAAGCCCTTGCAGCTATTGAGTCCGGACGTTTCGACGACGAAATTATTCCGGTGTCCATTCCCCAGCGTAAAGGCGAGGACATCGTTTTTGCCAGGGATGAAAATCCGCGCGCTGGCACAACGCTGGAGAGCGTGGCTAAAATGCGTCCGGCTTTCAAGAAAGATGGCAGTGTTACGGCAGCCAATGCTTCATCACTGAATGACGGCGCTGCGGCCGTAATTGTGTGCTCCGAGGACAAGGCCCGTGAACTGGGTCTTCCCATCCTGGCCCGCATCAGTGCTCACGCCAGCGCCGGTGTAGATCCGAGCATCATGGGCATTGGTCCTGTGCCAGCCAGCAAAAAGTGCCTTGATAAGGCCGGCTGGCGTGTGGATGATCTTGACCTGATCGAAGCTAACGAAGCCTTTGCAGTCCAGTCCCTGTGCGTTGGCAAGGACATGAACTGGGATTCCAGCAAGGTGAACGTCAATGGTGGCGCCATAGCCCTGGGTCACCCCATTGGAGCGTCAGGATGTCGGGTGCTGGTAACGCTGATTCATGAAATGCAGAAAAGGGATGCCAGCAAAGGTCTAGCGACACTGTGTATTGGCGGCGGCATGGGCGTTGCCATGGCCCTGGAACGCGCATAGTTTTTGTTTCACAAGAGCAGTCGCAAAACCTGTAACGTAAGACCTATAACGAAAGCCCCATAATGGAAACAGCCTGGCGCGCTAGCCTCCGCCCTGAAAAGACTGCTGCCGCCAGGCTTCATAGCTGATAATCGCAACGGCATTAGACAGGTTCAGACTGCGATTATTTTCCTGCATGGGTATACGAATTTTCTGTTCGTCCGGCAGACTGTGATGAATGGCTTCTGACAAGCCATGCGTTTCGGCTCCGAATAGCAACACATCACCGGGACGATAGTCCACAGCACTGTAGCAGCGTTTTCCCCGGGTCGTGCAGGCATAAATGCATTGCTCCGGGGTCAGCGTCTCCACAAAAGCATCGAAACTTGAATGCACACTAAGCTTGGCAAGATCTTTGTAATCCAGCCCGGCACGACGCAGTTTTTTTTCCTCCAGATCAAAACCCAGTGGTTCAATCAAATGCAGGTAACAGCCGTTGTTGGCAGCCAGACGGATGATATTACCGGTATTGGGCGCAATCTGCGGCTCGAATAAAGCGATATGAAACATGAGCAGATATCGTCGATCAATGATTCCAGAATCAAAAAAGGCGCCAAATACGGCGCCCTTGATAACATGCCAGTCGCTTAGTGAGCGGTTGACTCACCTGCTTCCTGCTCCGCCTGTTGCTGCGCATCCTTTTGCTTCTGCATCATTGCCTGCGCAAAAATCGCGTCAAAATTGACGGGAGCCAGCATCATCGCTGGATAACTGCCTTTAACCAAAATTGTGTCGATGGTTTCACGCAGGTAAGGGAACAACAGATTCGGACAGAATGCATTCACTGCCTGGGCCAGTTGTACGCCCTCCAGCCCCTGCACCAGAAACTGACCGGCTTGCTGAACTTCGATAATGTAAGCCGTCATACCCTCTACTGTTGCGGTCAGGGTCACACAGACAACTACTTCGTACAGATTCTCTGCCACCTTGGTATTCTTGGTGTTCAAATCCATTTTAACTTCTGGCTTCCAATCCTTCTCGAAAATCGCCGGAGTGTTCGGAGACTCAAAAGACACATCCTTGACATAGATGCGTTGCATGGAAAAACCGGCCTGAGCCTGTTCACCCTGTTGAGGAGCCTGGTTATCTTGTGGAGTTTCGTTTTCGGACATTGGAGTTCCTGTCATTCTTGCATGCAACACTAGGATGCATTGTTCAGTGAAATTATTCCGGCAGGTCTGAATAAGCCATCACCTGATACCTGCCTGTCGCCGGCAACATACCCTGGCATCTGGCATAAACGTAAAACCTTGCCAATATTGTGTGTAAGCACAGAGCTTAGGCAGTGGCGCCTGAAATAGCGAGTGCACAGCTCTCTTTTTACAAAATCCCTTCGTGATAATTTGTCAACTCAGTTCGAAGAAGTCAGTCCCAGAAGGGGGTCAAGTTCTCCGCTGCGCTCCAGAGCCACCAGCTCATCACAGCCACCCACATGGATATCACCAATCCAGATTTGCGGTACAGTGCGACGTCCGCTTTTCTGCATCATTTGCTGTCGCAAAGAGAGATCCTGATCCACATCGATCAGCTCAATGGATACCTGCTTGCTTTCCAGCAGAGCTTTTGCCCGGATACAGAACGGACAAAATCTGGACGAATACATGACGACTGCTGGTGATGTCATACGGCGCTCCTGAGAGTCATTATTGCTGCCAAGTCATGACCGGGACATGACCGGGACATGACACTCATTTTTCGTTGCTGCTGTTGAAGCTACTTACGAACGAGAGGCATGTTACTGTTTTTCCACTCGGCAATGCCGCCCGACATACGCGCAACATTCTCAAAGCCCTCAGCTTTCAGCAACTTGCCCGCCATCCCGGAATGCTGGCCCATTTTGTCGACCAGAATGATTTGCTTATCCTTGTATTTCTCAAGCTCTGACGAGCGTTCCTTGAGATTGGAAAACGGGATGTGCAGCGAGCCTGTAATTCGGCCTTCCCCATATTCCTTTTTATCTCGGACATCAACAATGACTGCCTCGTCACTATTCAGCAAGCGTGTAGCTTCATGGGGACTCAGGGACTTTCCGGAACGCGATCGCTCATTGAACCAAAGCGCAGCGAGAAAAAACACAAACAACCCGGACAATTCCAGGTGGTTACCGATAAATTCAAATAAGCGATCCATTGTCAAAACCCATCAAAAAATGCGTTCGGCATTATACACAAGCCCCCTTCCCCGGAACAGATGAAATCCAGCCTTGTCTGCCATATGGATTAATCGCGGGATACGTGTTCCAGGTTCGCCATAAGGATGGTTTCAGGGTAGAATTGCCGCTCTTTAAATACTCTCGTTCTCATCGATGTAGCCGGGAAAAGGAAATGACTCGCAAGAAAACCACCGCCCTGATTATTCTTGATGGCTGGGGTCACCGGGATGATCCTCAGTCCAATGCTATTCACCATGCCAACACTCCCTTCTGGGACAAGATCTGGGCAGAAAACCCGCATACCCTGATCGCCACTTCGGGGATGGCAGTGGGTCTTCCAGATGGTCAAATGGGCAATTCGGAGGTGGGCCATATGAATCTGGGCGCCGGCCGGATTGTTTACCAGAATTATACCCGCATCACCAAAGACATTGATGATGGCACCTTCGATAACAATCCTGCCCTCACCAAAGCCATAGATGCTGCGGTAGCAAACAACAAGGCGGTACACATCCTCGGCCTGCTTTCTCCTGGTGGCGTTCATAGCCATGAAGATCACATCATTGCTGCAGTTCGACTAGCCCACAAACGGGGAGCCAAGGCTGTCTATGTTCATGGCTTTCTTGATGGTCGCGATATGCCGCCCCGCAGCGCCAAGCCATCTCTTGAGCGAGTCGATGCAGTATTGAAAGATCTGGGTGTCGGAAGAATTGCGTCGATCATTGGCCGCTACTACGCCATGGATCGTGACAATCGCTGGGATCGCATACAAGCCGCCTATGAATTGCTGACGGAAGGCAAAGCCGACTATCGCAGCAGCTCTTCAGTGGAAGCATTGGAAGCAGCCTATGAACGCGATGAGAATGATGAGTTTGTCAAAGCCAGCGTGATCGCAGATTCGGGGCAGGAAGCTGCGTGCATTGGCGATGGAGATGCCGTGCTGTTCATGAATTTCCGTGCCGATAGAGCCCGGGAACTCACGCGAAGCTTTGTCGACCCAGCCTTCGATGCGTTTACCCGCAACCGCATTCCAAAACTGGCTGACTTTGTCATGCTCACGGAATATGCCGCAGACATCGAAACCAGCTGTGCCTATCCGCCCAGCGATCTGCCCAACAGCCTCGGCGAATACATGGAAAAACTTGGCAAAACCCAGCTTCGCATTGCCGAGACCGAAAAATATGCCCATGTCACCTTCTTTTTCAGCGGTGGGAGAGAAAAAGAGTTTGAGGGCGAAACCCGCGTGCTCATCCCCTCACCGGATGTCGCTACCTATGACCTGAAACCTGAGATGAGTGCGCCTGAGGTGACCGACAAACTTGTCGATGCCATCAAGAGCGGAGACTACGATCTGGTGGTATGCAATTATGCCAACGGCGACATGGTAGGACATACCGGCGTATTCGACGCTGCTGTAAAAGCCGCGGAGTGCCTCGATCAATGCCTGGAGCGCGTCGCCGCGGCCCTTGAGGAAGTGGATGGTCAGGCACTGGTTACCGCCGACCATGGCAACGCAGAACAAATGAATGACCCCCAATCCGGTCAGGCACATACGGCTCATACGACCCTGCCTGTGCCACTGGTGTATCTGGGAAGCAAGTCGCTGGCCTTGGCTGCTGATGGCAAACTCAGTGATGTCGCCCCCTCTTTGCTGGATCTGATGTCTCTGGAGATCCCGAAAGAAATGAGCGGCCACTCTCTGATCCAAGCCGATTAAGCTTCCCGGGCGTGCCGCAGCTATCCCTCCAAACGCACAATCCCGGTTTCGCGGGCAGTCTGTCACGACTGCTCGTTTTTCTCCTCAACTGTTGCCTGTGTGTTGCATTGGTCGCCCAGGCTGATGAACCGGAGGTATCCCGCCGCCAGCTTGATGAATTGCAGCGCAACATCGCCAAAATAGACAGCTGGCTAAAACAGGCCAACACCGAAAAAACCGGTCTGGTCCGATTGCTGGAAAAACAGGAAAAGCAGATTGCCAGCATCAGTGCCACAATCCGCGAAATCAGCCTTAAATCCGAGCAGGTTATTGACCGGATTGAAGAGCTGAAGCAGGAGCACCAGACACACAAGCGCTCGCTCGACCAGCAGAAGGAATATCTCATCAGCCAACTGCGCGCTGCCTATATACAGGGTAAGCAGCCCGCCCTGAAACTGCTGCTGGATTCTGATGACCCACAAAACGCGGCGCGATACATGCAGTATTTTGCCTACATCAATGACGCCCGCACGGAAAAGATTGCCAGATTCCAGAGCACACTGGATGCCCTCAATCGTACTGAAAAGGCGCTTCTGGAACAGCAAACCACCTTGGCTGAAAACCGCCTTCAGCTGGAACAGAGTCGCAGTGATCTCAGCGCCAAACGACTGGAGCGAAAAAAAATTCTGGCTCGCCTGGAAAACAGCATCGAGAGCGAGTCGGAACGCCTGCAGAAGTTGAAAGCGGACCAGCAACGACTGGAAAAACTCTTGCAGGAAGTTGAACTGGCCATCGCTAACATCCCCCTGCCGGCTGAAGCCAAGCCATTCAGCCAGCAAAAGGCTAAACTTCCCTGGCCCAGTCGTGGTAAAGTTCAGGAGACTTTTGGTTCGCGCCTGGCACAGGGAAAATTACGAGCCAATGGTATTCGCATTGCAGCCAAAGAAGACAGCCCGGTCACCGCAATACACTATGGACGCATAGTGTTTTCAGACTGGATTCGCGGCTTTGGACTTTTGCTGATCATCGACCATGGCGAAGGCTATATGAGCCTCTATGGCAACAATAAGAGCCTGATTAAGGAAACTGGCGATTGGGTACGCGCAGGCGAAACCATTGCATATAGCGGCGCCAGCGGAGGAAATCAGGAATCCGGGCTATACTTTGAAATTAGAAAAAACGGTAAACCACAAAATCCCGCCCACTGGCTCAAACGCTGATCGTACGAGTCAATTCATCATGCGGCATACAACACCGTTACAATCTTTGGAAACAACGACATCAATCAGGAATTTTTAATGCGAGCACGTTTGATACTCCCTTTTTTGTTCAGTGCACTGGTAACCGTCACCCCGGCGATGGCTGACGAAACTGATGCCATGCCAGACGCGGAAAGCACCGTGGCGGCAGGCGACGCATCCTCATCATCACCTGCGAGCCCGGAACCACTTCCGCTGGAGGAATTGCGCAAATTTAGTGATGTCTTTAACAAGATCAAACAGGACTACGTCGAAGAGATCGATGATGTCACCCTGCTGAATTATGCCATTCGCGGCATGCTCTCCGGTCTGGATCCCCACTCTGCGTATCTTGAGCCCAGTGCCTTCACCGACCTCCAGGAAAACACCTCTGGCACCTTTGGTGGCCTGGGCATCGAAGTGGGCATGGAAAATGGCTTTGTCAAAGTGATCGCACCCATTGACGACACGCCCGCACAGAAAGGCGGGATTCAGGCGGGCGATCTGATTATCCAGCTGGACGATACACCCGTTAAAGGTATGAGCCTCAATCAGGCTGTGGAAACCATGCGTGGTGAAGTGGGTACCAAAATCACTCTGAAAATCGTGCGCGTCGGCGAACGCGAACCCTTTGAAGTAGAGTTAACCCGGGATGTTATTCAGGTTAAAAGCGTTAAAACGGTCAGCCTGGATGACCTCTACGGTTACATTCGCATCACTCAATTCCAGGCCCAGACCGGTGACGATTTTGCAGAAGGCCTGATCGAACTGCGCGAAAAAACCAAGTCGCTCAATGGCATCATTATCGATTTGCGCAACAACCCGGGGGGCGTACTGCAAGCCGCGGTGGAAGTGGCCGATCAACTGCTTGAAGAAGGCATGATCGTCTACACTGAAGGACGCTCTTCGGTATCTGAACTGGAATTCAAGGCGACACCAGGGGATGACTTGAACGGGCTTCCCATCATCGTGCTGATAGACGGCGGCTCCGCCTCCGCTTCGGAAATTCTTGCTGGAGCACTGCAGGACCATGATCGCGCGGTCATTATGGGCACTCAAAGCTTCGGTAAGGGCTCAGTACAAAACGTGCTGGCACTGAATTCCGATTACGGACTCAAGCTCACCACGGCTCGATATTACACGCCAAGCGGCCGCTCGATTCAGGCACAGGGCATCAAGCCTGATATCGAAGTCAGCCGCGCCAAGCTGAGTGACAAGAAGCAACAGGACTTCTTTCGGGAAGCGGATCTGGCGGGTCATTTAAGCAATGACAATGGCGACCAGCCAGCCGAAACACAGGAGGAAATCGACAGTGAAGAGGCGCGCAAGCGCGCCATGCTGGAACGTGATTTCCAGTTGCAGGAGGCGCTGAACCTGTTGAAAGCCATCGATATTCTCAAGATTGAAAAAAATCATAGCTAACGATGGCTGCTATTTTCCGTGACTCATTACCCTTGCTGGCGGCGCTGTGTCTGGCGCTGCTGCTGTCAGTAAACGCGTCAGCAGAGTCTTCGGTCAGCCAGCCTACCATTGCCATCATTATTGATGACATGGGCAATCACTACCAAAACGGTCTGGATCTGATACATCTTCCCTATCCGCTTACCCTGGCTTTTCTGCCCAACCGCAAGCACACAAAAAAGCTGTCGCAAATAGCGCATGATCACAACAAGGAAATCATGCTCCATGCGCCGATGGAAAATATTCTGGGGCTTGAACTGGGCAAAGGCGGTTTAACCAGTACCATGTCAGAACTGGAAATCAAGCAATCCCTGCTACATAGCCTGCGCCAGATTCCCTTCGCGGTGGGAGTTAATAACCACATGGGAAGCAAGCTGACGGCAAATCCGAAGGCCATGAGATGGGTCATGGAGCAGCTTAGCCAATACCCCTACTACTTCGTGGACAGCCGAACCTCACCGCTGTCAGTTGCCGCAAAAACCGCCAAGAGCTTCCAGGTTCCACAGCTAAGCAGAGATATTTTTCTGGACCATCAACAAACACGCGAATTTGTCAGAGAACAATTCATCAGGCTGCTGAAACTAGCGAAAAAGAACGGAACCGCTGTTGCCATAGCTCATCCTCACCGGGTCACCATTGACTATCTGAGCTGGGCACTGCCCAAACTGGATCAGAGCGGTTTTCGCATTGCAACGGTCAGCTCTCTATGGCAAATCAAACATCCCACCCAAAGTATGTACGCGCATCGCAAACATAAGGCAAACAAACTCGCCCTGGCCCCCACTCCAACTGACGAGTCCATCTCTGCCAATTAAAGCTCTTTTTGCACTAAAGCTCAGACCAGCGCTGACGATTTAGTATTCAGTGCATCTGAAGGCTTTGTGCTTATCACATGCACTGCATTCAAACAAAAAAACTGACGGACCGGGTCTATACTTCTACCCATTAGTCGAAATAGATCATCGCCCGGGATCGGCCAAAGAGGAATTTTTCATGCCAGCACAATCTGTCGACGCTTTATTTAAAGACGGACAGCTCTCGGTTATCACTTTTTCAACCGTCGATGCAGCCTTCGCCATACCGCTGGATCAGGTGCTCTACATTGAAAAAGACGTCAAACGCAATATTCAGCTGAATGAGTTCAATCACGAAGTCATCACCTTTCAAAATAAAGCCGTCGAACTATATGACTTCAACCGTTTGATTGGTTCCGAAAATCATCGGCAGGCAATGGAAAGTCTGGTGCAACAACTCGACGAGATGGAAAAACAGCACGTTGCCTGGCTGGATGCACTGGAGCATTCTGTCAAAACGGGCGATCCTTTTGAAAAAGCTCTGGATCCCAACCAATGCCAGTTCGGAAAATGGTACAACCAGTTTCATACGGAAAATGAAGATCTTGCTGAGGTCATGGCCCGTTTCGACACGCCACATCGGCACTTGCACAGCCTTGCCGAGACCCTCTTGAACCTCAACAAAACCGATGAGGAAAAAGCCCGCCAACGATTGGAAACCGAACGCGCCACAACCCTGTCGGAACTGGTCCATCTGTTTCAAACGGCGAAAGAACGCGCCCTGACCAGTGTTCGCCCCATCATTCTGTTCGTTGAACATGCCAACGGTAAAGTGACAGCACTGCGGCTCGATAGTATTAACGACATCGTCACCTATCAGAAAAAAGACTTCAGCGAAGATGATTCCACAGAAGGTTTAATGAGGAAAAAGAATCAGGACTTCGTGATTGAAGGCTTCCTGCGTAATGGTGATCAGGCCCCAATGATGCTCATCAACTGTAAAGCCTCTGCGATCAAATCGGAGGCGCTTGCCTAAATGCCATCATTCGTCAGCTCGTGAACAACAGACAGACACAAAAAAACCGGGACAAGCCCGGTTTTTGATTCGACTTAAGTCAATGCCTACAGACGCATCTCGATACCTTGATTCGCCATAAAGCGTTTGGCCTCTTCAACCGTGTATTCGCCGAAATGGAAAATACTGGCAGCCAACACGGCATCCGCGCCGCCCTGTGTCACCCCATCCGCCAAATGCTGTAGATTACCCACTCCACCGGAGGCAATCACCGGAATAGGAACAGCATCTGAAATGGCCCGGGTCACCCCAAGATCAAACCCATTTTTCATGCCATCACGATCCATACTGGTGAGCAGAATCTCGCCAGCCCCCAAGTCAGACATTTTTTTCGCCCAGGCAACCGCGTCCAAACCTGTGGGTTTGCGACCACCATGCGTGAAAATTTCCCAGCGATCGGGTTCACCAACTGCACTGACTTTCTTGGCATCAATGGCAACAACAATACATTGACTGCCAAAGCGCGCTGCAGCCTCGCCGACGAACTCGGGATTAAACACCGCTGCGGTGTTAATACTGACTTTGTCGGCGCCAGCATTAAGCATGTTGCGGATGTCCTCAACCTTGCGAATACCACCGCCGACTGTCAGGGGAATAAACACCTGACTGGCCATCTTCTCCACAGTATGAACCGTCGTGTCGCGGTCTTCGTGACTGGCAGTAATGTCGAGGAAGGTGATTTCGTCTGCGCCCTGCTCGTCATACTTTTTCGCGACTTCAACAGGATCGCCTGCGTCACGAATATCAACAAACTGAACACCTTTTACGACCCGCCCCTGATCGACATCCAGGCAGGGAATGATTCGTTTGGCCAAACCCATAACTCGTTTCCTGTTCCCGACGCTTACATGGCGTAGCGACTATTGTCGTCGCAGTAATGCTGTGCTTCGCTGACATCGAGCGAGCCTTCATAGATTGCACGTCCGGTGATCGCACCACATATACCGTGATGGGCCTCAGCGGCCAGCGCCTTGATATCATCCATATTGGTGATACCACCGGAAGCGATCACCGGAATCGATGAAGCCTGAGCCAATCGTACCGTCGCCTCAACGTTGACGCCCTGCATCATGCCGTCACGGGCGATATCTGTGTAGACAATGGCCGACACACCCTGCTCATCAAACTGCTTGGCCAGATCTGTGGCCTGCACGTTGGACACCTCTGCCCAACCATCCGTTGCAACCAGACCGTCTTTCGCATCCAGGCCCACAATAATATGCTCGGGAAAAGCCGCGCAGGCTTCCGCCACAAACTCAGGCTCCTTGACGGCTTTGGTGCCAATAATCGCATACTTCACACCCGCATCGAGATAGGCTTCAATGGTTTTGAGGCTGCGAATGCCGCCGCCAATCTGAATCGGAAAATTGGGGAAACGCTGAGCAATGTCGCGCACGATCTGACCATTTACCGGCTCACCCTCAAAGGCCCCGTTCAGATCCACCAGATGCAAGCGTCGCGCACCGGCATCAAACCAGCGACCAGCCATGTCGACCGGATCGTCGGAAAACACAGTTGAATCTTCCATTCGTCCCTGGCGCAGCCTGACGCATTTACCATCTTTTAGATCAATCGCAGGAATCACTAACATAGATATTCTCTCTTTCTTTCGGGACAGACTTAGCTGTCGCCCTGCCAGTAGGCAAAGTTTTTCAATAATTGCAGACCCGCATGCTGACTTTTTTCCGGGTGAAACTGGGTCGCAAAGGTTTGACCATCGGCGACCGCAGCCGACAGCGGGTGGCCATATTGGCTCACACCAACCGTGTAATCCGACAGCACCGGCACATAGTAACTGTGTACAAAGTAAAAACGCTCATCGTCATCGATGCCATGCCAGAGCGGGTGAGCACGTTTTTGCTGAACCTGATTCCAGCCCATGTGTGGCACTTTCAGTCGCTGGCCATTCTCGGTTAAATGCTCGCCAAAGAAGTTCACTTCGCCGGGGAACAGGCCGATACAAGCCACGCCACCATTTTCTTCACTGTGCTGCATTAATGCCTGCATGCCGACACAAATACCCAGCAAAGGACGAGTGCCGACAATTTCCTGCACCAGGCTATCGAAACCCAGACGCCGGATCTCCGCCATACAATCACGAATCGCGCCGACACCGGGCAAGACCACCCGGTCTGCCTCACGAATCTGATTGGCATCTGAGGTCACAGTGACATGGGCATCCGGTGCAACATGTTCAATGGCTTTTGAAACGGAATGAAGATTCCCCATTCCATAGTCGATAATGGCAATTGCATTCATCAGTCGGACAACTCAACGAGACTAAAACGGGGTGGCAGGCACCCCAATAGAAATTACAGACAACCCTTGGTGGACGGCATCATCCCAACCATACGCTCATCCACTTCCAACGCCATGCGCAGGGCACGACCAAAGGCCTTGAAGACCGTTTCAATCTGGTGGTGAGCATTCTTGCCTTTGAGGTTATCGATGTGCAGCGTCACCATGGCATGGTTGACGAAACCCTGGAAGAACTCGTAGAACAGATCCACATCGAAATTACCAACGCTTCCTTTGACGAAGGGCACGTCCATTTCGAGGCCGGGGCGACCAGAGAAATCGATAACCACTCGGGACAGTGCCTCGTCCAGCGGCACATAAGAATGGCCATAGCGTCGAATACCTTTCTTGTCGCCCAGAGCTTTGTTGATGGCCTGTCCGAGGGAGATCCCCAGATCCTCAACGGTGTGGTGATCATCAATATGCAAATCACCTTTGGCAACGATATCAAGATCGATCAATCCGTGACGGCAGATTTGATCCAGCATGTGCTCCAGGAAAGGAATCCCCGTATCGAACTGGGCTTTTCCGGTACCATCGAGGTTGACGCCTATTTTAATCTGGGTTTCCAGCGTATTGCGTTCAACCTGCGCCGCTCTGTCCGCCATGCTTTGCTCCTGCTCAACTCTGTGCAATCTGTAAATGGGCGCGCATTATAACGCGAATCAATGCGAGCGCCTATCTCCTTTCAGTAGCCTGAAATAGCCGTGCAATGCAGAGTACGTAGTTGTGTAAAGGGATCTGTAGAGGGATGAGTAAATGATTGAGTACAAAACCGAGCGTAGTGTGAATCGGCCAGCTTTGAGAAACGAGTAGGAAAGTGCTCGAGGCGACGAAGCTGAAGCAGATGAAACAGGAACAGACACCTGCTTCAGCTCAATGTCGTCTTCAGGAAGAGAAAACACCTTTGAGGTTGTCGATGTAGGTGTCGACCATGGCTGAAAATTCGTGCTTAACCACCGGACTGATAGCCAGTTTCAGTAATCCTGGAAGCGGCAGCGTTAACTCGGCCGAGGTCTCAAACTCCACGTGCGTGCCGCCATCTTTCTCACTGAGCGTCCAACCACCGGACACCACGCCATTGCCTTCACCTTTGACGGGCGTCCAGCGAATGGTTTTGTTGGCATCATCGGGATGATAGGTGCAGGCGTAGGAAGTTTGAATAGCATGATCGCCAAGACCGACTTTCTCCATCTCCCACAGGAAGGTGTTGCCGCCCTGGTCAGTCAGTGCCTCAACTTTTGGAAAGTGACTGGCCGACGCCGGCACATCTGCCAGCAATGCGAACACGGTGTCGATATCCGCGGGTACTGTGAATTCTCGATCCAGATCGATACTGACTTTAACCGCCATAGTGATTCCTCTCGTCTTATTGTTGAAGGGCTATTCCCGCCCGAAAGATCAGGCTCCCACGCCTTGAAAGCTCTCGATCATAAACACTTCATTTTGAAAAAGCCACGGCTCCGACTCGCAAATTTCGACGCTTCGACATAGGCTATCATCTCCGGTACACATAGAAGTGAACGAGGCTCGCGAAGTGAAACGTATTCTCCTTATTCTGATCAGCATTCCCCTGATCCTTGTTGTGACACTTGTGGTGATTCTGGCCTTGCTGGATCCGGATGCCTATCGCGACGACATTGAAGGGCTGGCCAAACAACACGCCGGCATTAATCTCAGGATTGAGGGCCCACTGGCCTGGTCCTACTGGCCGCTAGGTCTGGAACTCAATGCCCTGCAAGTCAACGACCAGTCGGATGCTCCTTTCGCGCTGCTCAATCACGCCTTGCTAAAGGTAGATACTCTGTCCTTGCTGAAGATGTCTCCGCAGGTGGCGGCACTTCGCTTGCAGGGGCTGGACCTGAATCTACATCGAGATAGCGACGGCAAAAGCAACTGGGAAAACCTGTTACCGAGTCAGGCTGCTGGGCCTGCCGAACACCCCGCGTCATCACATCCCAGTGCAGACACAACAGTGCCAGCAGGATCTGATATTGCTGAAACAAAATCCAAACCCCTGAATTTTCGTATCGAAGACGTACAATTCGTCGACCTGAACATGCAGTATCAGGATGCCTTGAGCAAGCAGAGTCTTGTATTGAGCGGACTGGAGCTCTTGGCTTCCGGCATTGCGCCTGACAGCCTGTTCCCACTCAGCATCAAAGGCAGCATTCGTAACGAACAGCCGGTAATGTCAGGTCAGCTTGATCTTAACACCCACCTGCGCTTTTCGAACGATTACAAACGCTTTAGCGTACAAGAGCTATTGAGCCAGATCACACTCAATCTGCCAGACATAACGCCTGCCACTGTTGTTGCAAGTGTCGGCCTCGACACCGACATCAACCTTGAGGCCGGAACCGTAAACCTGCCTCGATTGCGCATGGCCGTCGCTGAGTTTGTCCTGGAAACGCAAGCCAGGATCACCAAGCTGAACGATCAGCCAGAGATCTCGGCAGAGCTCAGCATTCCTGCTTTCAATCTCAAACAATGGCTGACGAAACTCAAGTTTCCCCTTCCTCCCATGCAAAACCCTGAGGCTTTAAGTTCGGTATCGTTGAACACAGATGTCCACTTTGGCAATCAAGCGCTGGCAATAAACGAGCTGAAACTGGGACTCGACAGCAGTCAGTTCACTGGCGACTCCCATCTGCAAACGGAAACCGGCGCCCTGCGTTTGTCTCTGCACGGCGATCAGATTACTATCGATGACTACCTTCCTCCGGCCAGTGGGGACAGCCAAGGCACATCGTCCACACCAGACAGTAAATCGGAAGCACCATCAGACCCTGAATTGCTACCTCTGGAAACTTTACGCAACCAGGATCTTGAGATCGCCCTGAAACAGGATGTGCTCCGGGTTAAGGATCACGAATTGCGTGACAGCTCAGTGGAAATCCGTGCCAAACAAGGCGTGATCAGTATTCCTGTCTCCACAAAAGTAATGGATGGTGGCATTAATGCGCTGGCTACTGTGGATGTCTCCAGCAGCACTCCTGCCTGGAAATGGACCCTGGCGGCCGATTCGGTCACCTTGCCTGACACCTTCGTTGCCGAAGTCATGGACATACCAATCGGTGTAACCGGCCAAATCAATCTTGACTCTAAAGGCAGCACTGCAGGCAACCGTGTATCAACAATACGGCAGCAGATTGTGGCCGACCTGAATCTCGATGTGCAGCAAGGCGCCATCACCGGCATCAACCTCAACCATCTGGCTTGCAAAGGTTTTGCCTTGGTCAATAGCGACAGCATCAGCAAGCAGGACTGGCCAGAACAAACCACCTTCCGAACCTTGGCCGCAAAGGTCGATATGAAAGGTCACCGAGTAAACCTGCAATCATTGACAGTGGAAAACCTGGGCCTGCAGGCATCAGGACAGGGGCATATTGAACTGGAACAGCAGACCCTGGATACGCGCCTGGCCTTGCGCGCAATCGGCGAGCTGGGTGATACGGCCTGTCGTGTTCACGACAAGGTACAGAATCTTTCGATTCCCGTGCGCTGCAAGGGGGCCTTCACGGATGCTCCCGCTTCACTGTGTCAACTCGACAGCAAGGCGCTGACGCGCGAAGCTGGCAAGCTGGCCAAGCAGGAAGCCGTGCGCAAGGCGGAAAAGGAAATCGATCGGGCAATCGACAAGAAAGTAAACAAAAAGCTGGAGAAGTATCTGGGCGAAGACAGTGGCGTCGGAGATGCGCTGAAAAAAGGACTCAAAAATCTGTTTTAGTACAGGTTACAATGGACGCATGTCTTCTTCTTTTTCCCAACGCTTGCTCGACTGGTTTGATGAATTCGGTCGCAAGGACCTGCCCTGGCAATTCAACAAAACGCCCTACCGGGTCTGGGTTTCGGAAATCATGCTGCAGCAAACCCAGGTCAGTAGCGTAATCGCCTACTATCAGCGCTTTATGGATCGCTTCCCGAGCCTCGACAGCCTGGCTAACGCGAGTGAAGATGACGTCCTGGAGCACTGGGCCGGTCTTGGCTATTACAGCCGGGCCCGCAACTTGCTCAAATGTGCGCAAACCATCGCCCGGGACTACGCAGGTGACTTCCCCAAGGACCTTGAAGCCGTGATGAAGTTGCCCGGCATTGGACGCTCCACCGCCGGCGCCATTCTCAGCATCGCCGGTCAACAACGTCACCCCATTCTGGACGGCAATGTGAAGCGGGTGCTGAGTCGTCACTATGCCATTGATACCTGGCCGGGTGAGCGGAAAACCGAACAAGCGTTATGGCAGCATGCTGAATCCCTGACGCCCCACACGCGCGTGGCTGACTATACCCAGGCGATTATGGATCTGGGTGCGACCCTGTGCTCACGCAGCAAACCCGATTGTCAGGCATGTCCAGTCAGCAGTGATTGTCAGGCCCATCAACAGGGACTGCAAAACCAGCTACCAAAACCCAAACCCCGGAAAGCCATTCCGCTTCGCAAAACCTGGATGAGCCATGTGGAAACCCCGGACGGATTGATCCTGCTTGAGAAGCGTCCCTCGCAAGGTATTTGGGGTGGTCTTTACAGTCTGCCGGAGCATCACCGGGATTTGTCACTTCAGGAGGTGGTTGCCAGGGCAACAGCAAACATGGCGGCCGAATCTCTTGAAATCGAACAGGCCGCTCCGTTTATTCATACCTTCAGCCACTACAAACTGGAAATCTGGCCGCTCAGAATCCTTTTGCGCTCAGCCCCATCAAGTTTGCGGGACAACGATACCCATCGCTGGATTGAACGCGACCGACTCTCCAGGGTCGGACTACCCGCACCAGTCGCCAAGTACTTGAAAAACAGCGTTCGCGAAAATCTGGAATTGGCTTTAGAATCCCACGCACCCAAATCGATGTCAGGAGTCCAACCATGAGCCGCACCGTCATGTGCCGCAAATACCAAAAAGAGCTGCCGGGTCTCGACCTGCCCCCCATGCCCGGCCCTCAGGGCCAGGATATTTTTAACCATATCTCGGCACAGGCCTGGAAAGAATGGCAGCAGCACCAAACCATGCTGATCAACGAAAAACACCTGAATATGATGGATCCCGACTCGCGGAAATACCTGCAGGAACAAATGCAAAAGTTCTTCGAAAACGGAGATTTTGAGCAAGCCGAAGGCTATGTGCCGCCTGCGTCATAAAAGCTTAAAAAAACTGCTTTTTCGCCCTTGACTCGTTTTATCGAAACGGGTTTAATACGCCCCCGTTGCAGACATACCGAACTGCAACCCGTGCAGCAAAGCACCTTAAAAAAGCGCAGTGCCCGGATAGCTCAGTCGGTAGAGCAGGGGATTGAAAATCCCCGTGTCGGCAGTTCGATTCTGTCTCCGGGCACCAATTTTTTAACTTATTAATCAATAAGTTACCTATCTAGAATACTTAAATCTACTTGTTAATTTCCTGTCTAATTTTTAAACGCATCTACATGATTTACAAGTAAAATGGTAGATGAGATGGTAGATCAGGGGATGTCGTGAAAAAATGGTAGAAAACTAAGATTATCTACCATTCCAACTACATGCTTACACTTTCAACAAGACATTCGTATTGCTCACTATCTTTCTCTTTCAACTCACCCAAAACAACGTTTGCGACTTTAGATATTCAGGCATAATCAATCGCCTCTTCACCGTAATCAAACATGCCCGAAAAAGGGGAATACTTGCTTTCAAGAATAAATATTACGGATGCGAGAGACAGATATAACTTTCGAAATCACATTTATATGAACCTAACGCTATTTACGGATCTCACCCTCATATTTAATATCCAATGTTAAAGGAAGCCTTATTTGCCAAATACCACAAGCCGCAAGAATTCTCATGGCCCGATCTAAAGTGACTGACTCCAAAATTTTTAAATAAGGCGTCAATATTTTTCCCTGCTCCGCATCCGTTGCACTCTCGTAAGCCTCGCGATCAGGCAATCTACCGCAAGAATAAAGACCATTACTTTCAAACCTTAACTCGATAGCATCGTCTTCTGCTTCCTCATTAGCCTTACCAACCAACTCAAATTTGAACGAAACGCGCATACGGGAGCTTTCTTCCATGAACGTGACTCCAATATCATTCACATTTACATTAAAAGCTCCTCCCTTGGCGACAGCGCTTATATCTGGCGTGACAAGATGTAGATCATCGAGAAACACATGATCCAAACGGGCTTCAAGTTCTAGTGCGTCGCGTTGCTCTGGAGAATCCATCCAGTCTCCTCACTCTCAAAGGGGATGCTAACCTCATTCACAGCCGTTTTTAGCACCCTAATTAGAGGTGCCTCAACCGGGTGACGGATATAGTGCTCTATTGCCGCTTTTGTAAGATCATTCAAACTTATTCCATTCTGAGCAGCAAATATTGCAGCATCTCTATGCATTTCAGGACCTATTCTAACGTTGAATGACCCTTTACAAGCTACTTCCGGAGTTACACCGTCTTTCTCACAATCGCTCAAATAATCATCGACAGCAGCGTAAAACTCTTGACGCAAGCCATCCATTGTTTCTGCCTCATAAGTAATCAAGGGCTGAATAAATTCCAATTTCCCAAACAAGCAACTGTCATCGATACTGACATCTACAGAACCGTAAAACCCTTTATATTTTAAAAGCTTACTCATTATGGTTTAAACCCTTTACTTTCCAACTTTTCCACTACTTGCTTCAAAGCATACTTCTTTACTATGTTACCAGGATGGGGCTTGTGCAAATTCAGCCTATCAGCCGGGTTGCCGTTATCAAACTTCACTCTGCTACCAGAACCCTGCACTTCCTGCCAACCCAATTGAGCCAACAAAGTACGCAGTTCTGACCATGTAAAGTCGCTTGGAATTGCGAATATTCTGCTAAGTAGCTTTTCCTTTCTACTCATTTATTGTATTCGAACTCTTTTTTGTTGCAACTAAACATTAGTTGCAATTCGTGATAGGATTTTTGTTTTTGTTAATACTACAACACTATTTGATGGTTTTCCCAAACCCAACTGGATGTAAGGCCAGCATTCCTAGTAAGAATTACTAAGATTGCAATAAATTTCAGAACCTATGCGCGATCTGCTAAAAAATGAGGATCAAAAGAATGGATAGTAAAAATAATAAGAGTATTGACGGACTGACCTTGCTGGTTGGTTTTTTCGGAATAATTCTCGGTATCGCTAGTTATTTTGGGCTAGCCGACGAGCTAATTGCATGGATAGCATCATAGCAAAAAGGAGCCAATGGCAACTTTCTACCAACCAAAAAATCGTAACTATTTGTTTTTAAATGCAATTAGACTTGAAAAGCCAAGATTAAAAATCCCCGTGTCGGCAGTTCGATTCTGTCTCCGGGCACCACTTATTATTTCCAGAACCCGCTCATGTAGCGGGTTTTGTGTTTTCAGGGCTATGCCCTTGTTACCACCCCTTGTTTGTCTACGCCCAGCTTTGCCACACTACCCGCTAGTCCAGAGGAAAAAGCAGATAAACTGACGTCAATCGCGATCAGGTAGTGATTCAAACAACAGCTCAAGTCGTTCCAGGAGTCGCTTCTGATCGATATGCTTGAGATCAACATTGCGCAAATCCCTGTCCGTTGCTGCCTTCCACACCACTTGATGACTCTGGGGCTCAATCGCGTTAATTAAAATATGAGCCTGAAACACTGCTTCGATTTTAGGAACATTAAAAGTCTTGCCATCGCGCATGACGACTTCATTGGTGACATTGCTGTCTTCAGTCAAATCAATATCGTAGATAAACAGCAGATCCGCATCCTCGGCTGTTCCATATCGATAACCCTTGTTCTCCAGCACGGTTCTCATGCTCGATTCGAGCAGGCGACGATTTTTATTGTCGACACCATCAAGTGATGCGACCACAAAGGTGGCATAGTTTTGTGGGTCATAGGATTCGGCCAGCTGATGCTGCACATCCAGGCGACTCTGGCACCCGACAAGAACAAAACTCGTAAGCAAAACCAAGCCCAAAACAGCACGATGAGAAATCATAGGCAAACTCCTTTTTTAACGCGCCATCAATAGCGCAGATTGATCACGACTCCCAGACATGATTGACAATTAGTCTTCCGTTTACCAGATTCAATTAGCAGCTGTGTTGCCGACAGAATCAGATCTCGATGGACTCACCCAGGGTCGGAATCATGGCCGGCCAGCCCCGGTCTTCGGCGGCCTGCTGCAAGGCAAGTTTGGCATCCTCTTCGCCATGCACCAGATACACCCTGGGCTTTTTGGCAGTAAAGGCGTCCAGCCAATCCAGCAACTGACGTTGTCCCGCGTGAGCGGAAAAACCACCCATAGTGTGGATACTGGCTCGCACCACAACTTCTTCACCTGCAACTTTAAAGGTTTTGGCACCATCAACCAGAGCGCGCCCCGGCGTACCCATAGCCTGGAAGCCAACGAAAATGACATGAGACTGCTTGCGCCACAGGTTGTGTTTCAGGTGATGCCGAATGCGCCCACCGTTGCACATGCCACTGCCGGCAATGAAGATGGCGCCACTGGCTATCTGATTGAGAGCAATGGATTCTTCGGTGGTGTTAGAATAACGCAGTACCGGGAGAAAGGTATGCAAGCTTCTTTCAGCCGACGATGATTTGTGGGAATGGTTGCGGATGGCTGCTTTGTCTTCGGCATTGTAAACGTTCTGATAACGATGATAGATCTCCGTTACAGCAATGGCCATGGGACTATCCAGATAGACGACCTGATGTTTTAGTTTACCTTCCTGATAGAGTTCCCCCAGCCGGAACAGCATTTCCTGGGTACGCCCCACCGCAAAGGAGGGAATCAGAATATTGCCGCCATTGGCCGATGCGGTTTCGATGACTTCATCAAACTCCTGAAGCGTCGCCTCCATGGATCGATGCTCCCGGTCACCATAGGTTGACTCCAACAGCACCACGTCTGCGCTGTCGACCACTTCGGGATCGCGCAGCAAGGCCGCCTGGGAATTGCCCAGGTCGCCGGAAAATACCAGTTTTCTCTCATCACCATTTTCGTGGATATAAACTTCCACAATGGCAGATCCGAGAATATGCCCGGCATCCAGAAAACGGATTTCAACATCCTCGGCAACAGTAATACGCTCGTGATAGTTGACGCCTTCACAGTAGGTGAGCGTGTCTTCCACATCTTCACGGGTGTAAAGCGGTTCTATTTCATCCTTGCCAGCCCGGCGCAGACGTTTGTTCTCCCATTCCACGTCCCGCTCCTGCAGGGACGCTGCGTCCTTGAGCAGCACGTCAATCAGATCACAGGTAGGCCAGGTCATGTAAATGGGTTGCTGATAGCCTTCTTTAATCAGCAGGGGCAAGCGGCCGGAATGATCGAGATGGGCATGAGATAGCACCACTGCATCGAGTTTGTGACTGTGAAAGGGTAGCGGCTCCAGATTGGCCTCTTCCTCCTGACGACGTCCCTGGAATAAACCACAATCCAGCAATACCCGGCTGCGTTGGGTCTCCAGCAGATACATGGAACCGGTAACGCCTTCAATCGCACCGTAAAATGTGAGCTTTGCCAACTGTTTTCCCCTTATGTTTCCTTTTATTATCCTGTCCGCCGAATATGACTGCACAACAACGGATACACTGAACACGCAACACTAAATGCGACAAACAAAACAGAATATGACGAAAGAGTATCGTCCGACACCGGCATTATGACCAGAAAAAACAGATCCTTCATGATCCGCATCAACCTGGCTGATGGGGTATCGGCATTTTCTGAAACGCATGCCTCTGCTACCCTAACCACCCCGCTCTATTACTAAGGAAAGATTCGCCATGGCCGGCAGCAGTTTACTTGCCCTGATTGATGACATTGCAACCCTGTTAGACGACATCAGCGTCATGACAAAAGTCGCCGCCAAGAAAACCGCCGGGGTACTTGGCGATGATCTGGCATTGAATGCCCAACAGGTGAGCGGCGTGCGCGCAGAACGGGAGTTGCCGATTGTCTGGTCGGTTGCCAAAGGCTCTGCCCGCAATAAATTGATTCTGGTTCCGGCGGCTCTTGCCCTTAGTGCCCTACTGCCTCAACTCATCATTCCCCTGCTGCTGTGTGGCGGTCTGTTTCTGTGCTACGAGGGCTTCGAGAAAATCTGGCACCTGACAATGCATCGGAATGCGGTCGTCGAACATAAAGCCAAACTGAAACAGAAGCTCAAAGATGGCGCCGCCAATCTGGCAGCTTTTGAACAGGACAAAATAAAAGGCGCGATTCGCACCGACTTTGTACTATCCGCCGAGATCATCGTGATTACCCTCGGCGCTGTCAGCGAAGCAAGCTTCCTGGAACAAAGCCTCGTGGTTGTACTGATTGCAATACTCATGACCATTGGCGTCTACGGCCTGGTAGCACTGATAGTGAAACTGGACGACATCGGTTTACATCTGCTCAACAGCGATGAGGACAGCTTTGCATCCGGGTTTCGACAACATATGGGCCGAGGCCTGCTGGCTTTCTGCCCCTGGCTGATGAAAACCCTCAGCGTCGTCGGCACCGCGGCCATGTTCCTGGTGGGTGGAGGCATCTTCAGCCACAACATCGAAATACTGCACCACCTGATCGAAAACACGGTTGCGCTAGCCCCAGAAGTCGCATTGCTGGCAGGACTGGTGTCAGTCATCGTCCACTTGTTGCTGGGCGTTTTATTAGGCGCACTCGCACTGGCAACCGTGTCCATTGTTCAGGCGCTTCGCAAACCCGCTGATCGCACTTACTAATTGCCTTGCGCCGATTCACATCATCAGCTAATCCCTAACAATGACTAATTTAGAGACTACAGACCGATCAAAGCCGCAATACACATGAGCAGCCAACATAGCGACTGCCAAAGATATCCGAAACACGGATAGTTCAAGCTACTAAAAAAGACTCATTAGAATTTCTTTCTGTATTGAAATTAGAACGCTCTCCCAATATCTTACGATCCGTTACTTACCTGCACTCATAATCGCTTTTTTTGCTGTACACAAGGACGTTTTACAATGCCTTTATTTGCCTTTGTTCTCGCATCATACCTTTTATTTTTCTCATTCCCCGTAGTCGCCGTTGAAGAGATATCTAAAGAGCCTGTCCTGCCCGGCGAATGCTCCGCCGCAGAGATGACCCGGCAGTTCCAGTTAAAGAATGGGTTGAAGGTAATTATTCTTACAGACACAGATGCGAAAACATCGAGTGTAGCGCTGGACGTTCAAGCTGGTTATCGAGACGATCCTGCAGACATACCCGGCATGGCACATTTTCTGGAACATATGCTGTTTCTGGGAACAGAAGATCGCCCCGAACCGCATAGTTACCGTACATTCTTTTCAAGCAACGGTGGCGATAGCAATGCGACCACCCGTTATGACTCAACCACCTACTACTACACGATAGATCCAGACGCTTTTTTCGAATCATTAGATATCTTCAGCAATCAGTTTACCCGCCCTCTATTGTCACCTCTCTATGTAGGCAAAGAAAAAATGGCGATTAACGCGGAGTTTCAATACCGGAAAGATGGAACTTACCGACAGGTATTTGATGTCGCGAAAAACGCCTTTTTCATGCCACATCCAATTCAGAAATTTGGCATTGGAAATCTAGAATCTCTGAGTAAATATGATGATGAGGAGCTCGCAAAAAGAATGCGGCAATGGTGGCAGGAGCACTACAGCGCAGACAAAATGTCACTCGTTATTCACAGTTCGTACACACCGGATGAAATTGAAACCCGGGTAAGGAAATTGTTTTCAGCAATTCCACAAAATACTCAAGATGTTGGTCCTGACTCAACAACTCTCGAATACCAGAAAGAATTACCCTTATTGGCAAAAGCACATTTGGACGATGAGGAAAGAGCAATGGTATTGCTTTTTCCTGTACCAAAAATCGAGAGTGATTTGGACCTATCCGCATATTCTTTCATAGAGTTTATGCTGGAAAGGCGCTTACCCCAGTCTTTTGTCAATAACGTCCAGGGGCGCCGTTTCGCAGGCAATGTTCATGTTGATACCCTCAAAGAATACTCCGACACGCCTCTACTAGAGATATATATTGATCTTTACTACTACGGCGGAGAAAAATACTGGCAAGTTGTCCAACAACTAATGCTGTATGTTGAAAAACTCAGAAATGAGCCTCTAGAGCAATGGAGAGTTGATGAGTTCAATCTGACAGAAGCTTTGGAATGGTGTTTTTCGAACAATCGAAATATATCGCTTGCTGCCCGTAATCTGAATAAGTTTGGGTATGAACATGTATACAGCGCAAATAAAGTAGCGAAAGAATATGACGCTGCAAGCTATAAAGCGATATTGGATTCAATCACAGTAGAAAACATGATGGCTGTCGTAGCCCACCCCCATTTCAGCGGAAACAAAGAAACACCCTGGTACCGGATTGAGTATGAAGTCGATCAAATTTCGTCAAGTACGCAGAAAAATTATTACCCTAACGGTGAGATAACTCACCTTATTGAGCGCCCAGAGCAAAACCCCTATCTCCCTTCGAAGATTATGGAAATAACAAAGGCAGAAAAAGGCGCAATTCGGGCACTCGACATCGCCAGGAATATTGAGTCCTGGCATCAGTACGACACCGAACTAATTGATCCAAAAGCATATTTCTTCATCGAATTGACTTCACCACTCGTGGAATCATCCAGAAAAAACTCGTCGTTGATCACGCTTCTCGAAAGTTTCTTAAATGAACAACTCAAGTACGCGAAAGCGACCGCAAGAGACGCGAACAGCGAAATTGAGATTGTCCGCGTCAAACATGGTTTGGAAATTAGATTTGAGGGCTATGCGGAAGGCATAGATGCAATGCTAGATGTCGTACTAGATAAGCTCGGAAATTTCCGGCTTAGGAAAGATCGTTTCATAAATTATCGTTATGGCTGGGTAGAATATCTTAAAGATTTCGAAACTATTCATCCCTTGACTCAGGCCGAAGACTTGAAAGGCAATTTGCTTGCAGGCCCGCACCTTTCTTATGGCGAACAACAAGCAGGAATGAGAGCGTCTCAAGAAACAGCCCTCAGAGTCTTGCTAAAGGAGTGGAAAAATAACATCTCGCTAAAAACATTGGTCTACGGAAACGTTGACGAAAGCTTGGCGAAATCATGGAACATCAAAGTCAAAAACGCCCTAGTTACCAGTGAAACAGATACTACAGCTGTTCAGGAAGTAGCAAGATTGCCCTTTGGTATAAGCAGAATTATCAGCGAATCAGAATTCGACGACTCTGTAGTGGACATTTATGTCCAAGGCTGGAATAGTTCATTCGAAGAAAAATCCCGTTTTTATCTTGCAGAAGCGTTAATAGCCGAGCGATTTTTCTCCGAATTGAGGACGGAGCAACAGGCAGGGTACGTTACCAACGCCGAATTCCAGCGTTTTAGACACGTACCTGGATTAAACTTCTACATACAATCTCCGTATCAATCTGCTGAAAAAATTGAGTCAGAGATAGTCAATTATCTGATCGACTTTACCGATGATTTAAGTGCTTTAACTGACAGTGATTTCCAAAAACAAGTTGCCGTCCTACAAGTACAGTTTGAAAAACCCGCCGATAATCTGTCCACTGAGGCCTACAGAAAATGGCGCAGTATTCGTCACGAAAACAAAGATTTTGACTATCGAAACAAAATTGCAGAGTCCTTATCAAAAATCACTAAAACCGATTTCATTGAGTGGTACAAAACCAGATTCGTGAACTACAGACGATTGCTATCTGTACTGGTGGAAGGTACGTCCCATAGTTTGCCTTGGGGTTGGGAATTCAAAAATAGTGATACGATCATTGACGACTTCGAAGATTTTGTAGACGAACATGGCTATCTGTAAAGGTTTCCAAAATTCAGGCCAGCAAAACAACTAGAGGGTTATTCGTTCATCGGCACCGCGGCCATGTTTCTGGTAGGCGGAGGCATCTTCAGCCACAACATCGAGATACTGCACCACCTGTTCGAATACTTTTCATCATTGGCTCCGAGCCTGACCTTACCCATTTCCTTAATAACGAACCTGCTCCTCGGAATAATTCTGGGTGCCTGCTGCCTGTTGGCTATATTGTTATTCGCTAGAGCTCGTCCCGGGACTCATCAAACTGGGTAAAGCACCTTAATCAGTACAAATACCGGCAGGTTAATTCAGGTAATTTTAGGTTAGTTGCTGCGGATTCCCGACTTCCTTCAACGTCACATCATGTAGAGTATGCGGGCTTGGTTCTGGTTGCCCGGCCATCAGAAACATTCTTAACCATCGGGCAAAACCGGTCCCTCCAGGGAGACCATCGCGGTCGCGAAGTGTTGAGCAGTCCTTCGCCGCAGGAAGCAAAACAATAATAAGATCCACTCCAAAATAGGTCTGACTATGTCAAAACAAACTATGCTCAAGCGCCGCGTGCGCTCCAGAAAATCTCTGCGTTCGACACTCACCAAAGCTGCGCTGTCTCTTTCCCTGTTGTGGGGAGCGGGACAGGCCATGGCGGCAGACAACTGCTATATCATGGTTCACGGCCATGGTACTCAGGGTGATGTCGGCAGCAATGCCCTGACCTACTGGAATTCCTATAATTTCAGTGAATATGCCGGCAGCAACTTTATGGATGATCTGCTCAGCACTGGCGACAACTACGCCATTGTTGGTTACGACTCCACTGACGGCAGTGGCTACCCTTACTGGCGTGATGAAACCGCCGGTGAGATTGCACGGCAGATTATCTCCATCAAACAGGGTAATGGCGACGGCCAAAACCATCCTCAGGCCGGTACCCAGTGCAGCGCCAATGACAACTTCTGGATCGTCAGTCACAGCCAGGGCGCCCAGCAAATGATGTACATTGCGGGCAACGCCATCTCAGGCTCCCCCAACTACAACACTGCCTACACCAGCAACGGCAGCGTCGGCGTTAGCTTCAGCTCTGCCATGAACGGCATTCTTGGCGTATTCACGCTAGGTGGCGCCATCACTGGTACCGAGGGTGCAGATAGGGTCTGCAACGGCAACTGGCTCGATGCCCTGGTCAACCTCGCCTTCCTGGGTAAGGATTGCAACCCCAGCGTACAGTGGCTTCAAACCAACGATTCCTATGCTGTTAGAAACTATATCGGCTCCAACCTGGCAGCCCCCTTCTATGTGATGGGCGGTTACAAAGGCTTCCCCGGACTGGAAGGTGCCTCCTCAGGCTTCCTGACAGGCGAGGATGATGGTTATATCAACCTGGCGTCTCAGATGAGCTGTTCTGGCTCCGGCAAACGCAGTATCGAGAGCGACCTGAACAGCTATCGCACCTTCTTCGGTATCCCTTACGGCAGCCCAACTTTCCGCTGTAACAATTCCGGCAAAGGCACTCCTCGTACCTACAACATGGCCAGTGTTTACACCGACCATGATGCCGAGCGCAATGCTGGCATTGGCTCTCCCAGCTACACCTCCATTGAGAACGGCTTGAGCTGTGGTAATGGCCAGAATATGGCTGGACGTATTGGCACCTGTACTGCCAACTAGAACGTAAGATTTGTTGTGTGTGACGGTGTACTTTCCTCTTGGTGCACCGTCACGTGCAACATCTTCAATCCCTTCCCAGGATAATCGGACATGTTCAACAAAATCACTTTGGCCATCCTTGCCATCGGTTCGGTCACGCTTATTGCCCTGCTGCTTGCAGAGGCACCTGACGAACACGCTTTCGCAACGCTGCCAAACGAGGCAAACATCCCATCAAAAGTGGCGCAGACCAGCACTACAGGAAGCGAATCACCTCAGGAAAACAAACCAGCCCTGTTTCAGATGATTTCAACCAATACGGCGCAGGCAGCACCGTCGGATTCTGAGCAGCAATCCGCGACGCCACTTAATCAAAATGATCCTATCGCTCGCATCCGCGCGATTCAGGAAAAAACCGCTTTGCAACAGGCCCTGGTCGAAGAACATGAACAATTCACCCGTTACGCGCCGAACAACCGACGCATTGAGGCTCCAGAACAGGATCCCCTGGCACAGCGCTATGCCATTGACGAGCGCACAACGATTGATGAGGAAACCGGTTACAGCCTGACGATCTGGACCGACAAAAAGTATTACCTGCACGGAGACACTGTTGAGGTCTATGCCAGCCTGAAAGATGAGAATGGCCAAGCCATCCCGGCAGAATTTATGGGCCAGCTGATTTTCAACGAGACGAATAATATCGACAGCTTCAGCTTCTCGGATGCCTCTCGCAGTGGCACCTACCAACACCAGATCACGCTAGGTGGATCTGACCAAACTGCGCTGTCAGCAGGTCTTTACAAAATTCTGGTGGTGAACAATCAGAGTGAACTCGCCGACTCCGCCACGTTTATTCTTTCAAAACCCGACATTGAGCTGACCGGAAATTTTCGGGAGCATATCGACGCGCAAGGCAATCTGCTTATCGAAACCCAGGTACGCGTGCACAGCAGTAACCGCTATTATGCCCAGGCCTCGCTCTACAGCGTGAATGACGAGCCCATCGGTAGCAGTGAAACCGCTGGCGAACTGGAACCTGGGGAACACTGGCTGGCCCTCAGCTACGACGGCCAACTATTCCGCGATGCCGACACCGCCGGCCCCTATCGCCTCAAACATTTCTCTCTGGCCAAGGTGTCGCTGCCGATACAACGAGCGCCGCTTAAGGCTCCGGAATTTACCACCCAACCTTACACGCTGGATGAGTTTGTCGTGGCTAATAATTAGGGAAGCCGACCCGGCTAGCCTTGGGGCTTCTCTGCAGGGGAAGCGGCTTTGACGTCTTCCGCAGGTTTGGTCTGTGCCGCACTAAGCTTGCCAGCCGTGTCGAGCTTGACGCGAGGGTTAATGACGGTGGGGCGGGACAAGAGCAAATTGTTCGGATAAATCACCACTTCCCGGCTTTCGCTGATCAGCTTGGTACTGAAGAGGTTGATTTCAGAGATATAACCTTCGATGTAGTTATCCGCTTCGATGACGCGAATGAAATTCCCGCGCCGGTAGGAAGCATGAGCCAGCAAGACAAAGAAGGCCGTAATATTGCTGAGCAAAGACCAGCCGGCAAACAGGGCTACACCTGTAACGGCAACGATACTGGCCGACAGGGTCAGCAGACCGCGAAAATCAAAACCCCAGACAATCAGGGTACTGGCAACTACGACAATCAACAGAAGAATATTGAAAGCCGACAGGGCTCTGCCGATAGCGTCATCCTTCAAGCGGCCGTGTTCGGCTTTTTTCCGGATTCTCGGCCCCAGGGTAGAGCGCAACAACAAATAGAAAACGATGATTAAACTGGTCAAGACCAGGTTCAGTTGGTACAGCTGAATCCATTCCCAAATACTTACTTGCATACGAAGCCACTCACGCTCAATTCAATCAACCGCCTTTAGCGAGCTGAAACGGTGCCTATCAACAGCTCCTCGCTCACTATTCAATCTGAGCGTAATGTGCGGTTCAAATGTCCGAGCGTCAAGTCCAATTTTTGTGGGAATGAAACGCTACATTCCGAAGAAGCACCACGACAGGGAAATTAAAAATCGGCACCCGGCGACATCCTCCCAAAAAACAGCATCCAATCTGGGCGACGCCAGAGCGCCGCCCGAACCTGGCTACGTGCCTAGGCGCTTTCAGTACTATCAGACTCATGCTCCAGCACATTGTTGCGTGAATCGCCGGTCTGAATAGCAATGGATTTGGGTTTCATGGCTTCCGGAATCTCCTTAACCAAAGTAATGGTCAGCAAGCCATTGGCGAGATCCGCACCTGTCACCTCAACATAGTCAGCAAGGTTGAACTTGCGCTCGAATGCCCGATGCGCAATGCCATGATGGAGGAACTTGCGCTCCTCTTCCTGTTCCTTCTTGCCACGAATACTGAGAACGCCCTTTTCCACCTGAATATCGAGTTCGCTTTGGTCGAAACCAGCAACCGCCAGTGTAATGGCGTAGCGGTTCTCTTCCAGCACTTCGATATTGTATGGGGGATAGCTGGCTCCAATCGATTCGGTATTCAGGGCGCTGTCCAGAATGGACGCCATCCTGTCAAAACCGATGCTGTTGCGATAGAGCGGGCTAAGATCTATTGAGTTCATAACATATCCTCCATTGGAAGCAATACGAAACAAAAACAACAAATGAGAACGGCACACTATCAGTCGAACCGTCCTGGTAAAAAAATAGGGTTTGGCTGATGAATTTCAATACCCAAAATTTTCAATTTTCTGCACAATGTCGGGTACTCATTGCCACTTCAAGGACATCTTGTCTATGACAGAATCTGCTCTCATATACGCCTTTATTTTATCCGGCCCCCGTCGCGGCGAGGCACTCACCTGGGAGGAAGTCAAAGGCAATCAGCTCCCTGATGAGTCCGTCTGGCTGCACTTTGATTACACTCATCCGCATACCCGGGAATGGCTGCTGGAAACTCATCTGGTGGATAATTTGGTGGCCGAGTCACTGGTTAGCGACGAAACCCGGCCCCGTGCAGCGACCCTGGAGAACGGCATGATCGTTTCCCTTCGCGGCGTCAATCTGAATCCTGAATCGGATCCAGAAGATATGGTTTCGATACGCATGTGGACCGCCGGCAATCTGATCGTCAGCGCCCGTAAGCGGCGCCTGCTATCAACCGGAGATATCGCCGAACTCATTGCCAAGGGCATCGGTCCGGAAACGCCCGGCCAGTTTATTGCCATGCTGGCAGAAAAGCTGATATCCCGCATGCAGGGCGTGATTTACGATATTGAAGAACAGATATCCAATCTGGAGGAACAGGCACAGGATGGCGATGCCCGGGCATTGCGACAAAAAACAGCAGATCTGAGACGCCAGACAGTCGCCTTACGTCGCTACTTTCACCCTCAGCGTGAAGCCTTGCGGGAATTGATAGACAATGAAATCAAACTTTTCAGCGAGGATGATCTGTCTCACTTGCGGGAAACCACCAACCATCTGACTCGTTATCTGGAAGAACTGGACGCAATCAAGGACCGGGCTGCCATCACTCAGGAAGAACTGGCTGGCGCCGTGAATGAAGAACTCAACAACCGCATGTATGTGCTGAATATTGTTGCCGCGCTGTTTCTGCCCCTGGGCTTTCTCACAGGTCTACTCGGCATCAATATCGGCGGCATACCCGGCAGCGAAAACGGCAATGCATTTTGGGTATTCTGCCTGATGCTTGCTGGATTGATCAGCGCCCAAGTGGTGATTTTCAAGATGAAGCGCTGGTTCTAGTCGCAAACCGGATGGCAGGTAAAACCGACAACAGCTTCGGTCAAGTGATCAGGTATTGTCTTCGTCAATTTTACCAAGCAGGTACTCCTCCGAGGGATCCACCAGCAGTTTCGCCATCATCGCCTCACGTCCCAGCAACATCAGATACGACATGTTTGATCGATTGGTAAGTGTCAGCTCGATAGGCCAGCTACGGTCACCCAGACAAATCGTCGTATCGATGACGAAGCGCTCTTCTTTCGCCGCATTGGAGCTCTTGATCACCCGCTGAGACTTCACCTTGGCCGATCGTCTGACTACCCGATCGACATTGTGGATATCCGGATGAATATCAAAACTGACCCAGGTTTCGCCATCCTGTTCGCTGGCGACGATATTATCCACATGCAGGGAGGAGGTCTTGGCACCGGTATCAACCCGTATGTTCAGTGCCTTAATTTTCAGCTCTGGCAAATCACACTGCTCCAGCGCGCCAACGATCATTTTATTGTCTGTTGTATTCACGTTTTGTTCTTCCACTTATCTCGCTGATCACATTTGCGGATCGGGCTCCGGCTTAATTGCCACGTCCAGCCCTTCCTGCCATAACTCTACATTTTCCACCACGTCGTCCGGTCGCGGAAAAATCGCTATATGGTAAATAGCCTCTCCCTCCTGAGCGAGAGGAATATTCTGTTTGCCAATGACAATGCCTTCCAGATGACTGACTACTTTGTCTACCACTTCACCAAACGGCCCCTTTATCGTCGCCAGCACATCACCTTTTTTGACATAGTCACCCAGCTGTTTGATATGGCTGACAAATCCACTTTCGGTTGCCCGCACCCAGCTGCTCTGCCTTGAAACAAAAGGCTCAATGGGCTGGGTTTTACGGCGTACTTTTTTAATCATGCCTAAATGACGCATCACATCCAGAATACCTCGGGTACCGGCACGGATAGATAACTCGTCAAAACGCAGCGCTTCGCCGGCCTCATACAGAAGAATTCGAGCGCCCAACTCGCGGGCACTTTCCCTTAGTGAACCGTCACGAAGATTGGCATGCAGCAGCACCGGAACACCGAAGGCCTTCGCCATATCCAAGGTTTCCTGATCGTCCAGATTGGCGCGCACCTGTGGCAGGTTGCTGCGATGAATCGCGCCGGTGTGCAAATCAATACCGTAATCACATTTGGCTACAATCTCATTGAGAAAAATGTGGGCAATTCGACCAGCCAGCGACCCTTTCTTGGATCCCGGAAAGGAGCGATTCAAATCCCGGCGATCCGGCAGGTATCGACTCTGATTCAAGACCCCATAGCCATTGACGAAGGGCACCGCAATCAAGGTGCCCTTGATAGACTTCAAGGCAGGGCTTTGGATCAGTCGACTGATAATCTCTACTCCGTTGAGTTCATCCCCGTGAATCGCCGCACTGATGAACAGTACCGGTCCCTTGCGACGCCCCCGTTTGACGTATATGGGCATGGACATGCTGGTATCGGTATATAAAGACGCGGTAGGCAATTCCAGTTTTTTAGTTTGCCCGGGTAGAACCTCCTGACCCGCGATGGTGAAATCACCCATTAATCAGCCCTTGCCTTTGGTTCTGGTCTTGCCCGGCTTGGCATTTTTGGCAATATAATCAATAACCATTTTCGCCACATCCTTTCCGGTTGCCGTTTCAATACCTTCCAGACCGGGGGACGAATTGACCTCCATAACAACCGGACCGGTATTGGAACGCAGGATATCAACGCCGCACATGTTCAGGCCCATGGTCTTGGCGGCATCCACCGCCGTCTTGCGCTCCGCAGGAGACAGCCTGACCAACTCAGCCTTGCCACCACGATGCAGGTTGGAACGAAATTCACCCGGCGCCGCCTGACGCTTCATGGCAGCCACAACCTTACCGCCGATCACCAGACAGCGTATATCGGCACCACCCGCTTCTTTTATGTATTCCTGAACCAGAATGTTGGTCTTGAGCCCCATAAAGGCCTCGATAATACTTTCCGCAGCTTTGTGCGTATCGGCCAATACCACACCGATTCCCTGCGTGCCCTCAAGCAATTTGATCACCACCGGCGCGCCACCGACGTTTTTCAGCAGATCATCAATCTTGTCCGGATGGTGAGCGAAGCCCGTGCGGGGCAAACCAATACCCTTGCGTGACAATAATTGCAGCGATCGCAACTTGTCTCTGGATCGACTGATCGCCACCGACTCGTTAATACAGAAAGTTCCCATCATCTCAAACTGACGAACGACCGCGGCGCCATAAAAGGTCACCGAAGCGCCGATACGGGGAATCACCGCATCGTACTTTGGCAGTGGTTTACCCTGGTATCTGACGGACGGCCGGTTGCTGGTGATATCCATATAGCAATGCATGGTATCGATGATTTCCATTTCATGCCCCAACATATCACCGGCTTCCTTGAGACGACGAGTGGAATAAAGATTGGGGTTGCGTGACAAGATTGCGATTCGCATGGTCAACACCTTTGTGCCTGTCGAGTGGGTGTATAAAAGCGCGGTATTCTGGGTGGCGATTACGTGCCGGTAAAACAAAAGCTGTTAATGGTGAGAACAAATTCTTTTTATTCTAAGAAAACCATTACACCCATCATCGCCGCGGCTATGCTGAGACTAACAAGCTTATTACCCAAGTCGCAAAATATCCACGTATCAGCGCAAAGGATTTGCCTGAACGTACCCATACTGGCTTGTCTGGGGTATAGTCAGCCTCCTTGATACCGCCAGCACATGACCTGATTCATGGATATCGAACTGCTCCGTACTTTCCTGGAAGTAAAAAACACCCGCCACTTTGGCAAGGCGGCCGAAAACCTCTATCTGACGCAGGCAGCTGTCAGTGCGCGAATCAAGCAACTGGAAACCATACTCGATGGCCCTTTGTTTACCCGCTTCCGCAATAACCTGCAGCTGACCGTAACAGGCGAAAGACTGGTACATCACGCCGAAACGATTCTGCTGGCCTGGGAGCGGGCGAGACAGGATGTGGCACTGAAAAAACGCCAGCGCCATGTGCTGGCACTCGGTGCCACCAGTGGACTCTGGGATCTGATCATGCAGGACGCCCTGTTGTCTCTGCACGACAGCCATCCTGATTTGGCAATGCGCGCCGAGGCCCATGGTCCAGACACACTGATTCGTCATTTAATGGAACGCACCCTGGACATGGCGCTGATCTATGAACCCGCCAAACTAAGCGATCTCGAATCTCGCAAGATGGCGTCGACCGAGTTGATTCTGGTCAGTACGCGACCGAAACTGTCCACATCTGAAGCGCTCGGGAATGGCTTCGTTGCCGTGGATTGGGGCTTATCCTTCCAGATACATTTTGCCCAGACCTTTCCCGACGCCGGCCCAGCCGTTCTGCATACCACGCTGGCGAGAATTGCCCTCGACTTTATCCTTAAGTACGGTGGCAGCGCGTTCCTGCCCCGGCGCATGGTCGGAGAACTTCTTGGAAATCGGCTCCATAGTGTTGATAACGCGCCATCGATCCCGCGCGACCTGTTCGCCTGCTATCACCGTGAGAACACACATACCGAAGAGATTGAGGCAGTTATTGCCACGCTTGAATCGCTGGCACGCTAAGCTTCCAGGGACGAACGCCCTGCCGGAAGTGCTCGCATTTTTTCATCAATTATTTTTATTGTCAGTACAAAAATAATTCGCTTTCCTGCTGTCTGAATCCGGCCCGATAATCGCGAAAATCCCCGGGATTACAGGTGTTGGAATTCCTAATGATTATTCGCTCATCGCTACTGTTGGTTTGTTGCGGCGCAATGCTGGCTACGCTCGCCTCAGCTTCGTCCATGCAGGACGAAGTGATGTCCTATTGCCAGTCAATGATTCAGGCAGGCACACCCGCCGAAGAAGCCAGACAAATCATCGATGACTGCATGAATGAGCAAAGCAGCTATATGGACGTGGCGTATCAGGATTCCGGCGACGACCAGGACACCAGCTATGACCAGGAGGCCGAGACGATGGAAAGCATCGAAAACGAAGCCCAAAGCGAAGCCAACTATGTCGCTCAGGATGACTGTTATCAGCTGGTAGATGAAGACATTCAGCAAAAACTGGATGCCAATCCCGATTACGATTACGACTACGACGTACTGCTGGAACAGTGCTTCAACCGAACCTATTAAGAAGAATCCGGGACTCGTTTTTCAGGAATGAGCCCCGCAAACATCAGCCAAGGCTGATACCTTGTCGCCTTATTTAGAGGGGTGTCGATCATGTCCTACGACAGCTTTATTTCTGCAAACCGGTTCTATGATTCAGTCCATTTTCCACATGGTTTCCACCGTGCCGGGATTTTCACCCGCAGCGAAGCGGAACTACTCACCAACTATGGCCACCTCATCAAGCAGTTGGGCGAGCACCGATTGTTACCCCAAACGCCCGAACATCAGCGCATGCTTGATGTCATAGAGGGAGCCGAAGCGCCTGAAACAGCGTTGGAAAAAACCTGGATGAAGTATCAAAACTACATTCATTCCAAGCGCGTCTTTCACCATAGCGGTTTCTCCAGCATGAGTCGTGATCACAGCCAATACGACGAACAGGGCTGGTAACACCTTTCAGGCTTCGAGATGCTCCCCGGAGCCAGTTTTGACAGTATTCTATCTGAGCGCTGGTATTTTTACTTCTTGGCAACTTTCCATTTCCCGTACAGCCCCTATCTGCTGTAGCACCCAAAAAAGAAAATCGCTTCTTTGCCCGGAGCGGATCAGTTAAGCTCAACAGCGCTTTCACTCTCCCTAAAATCTTTGACAAGTCTCACAGGAGACCGCTTTGGCTTTTGTTCAGGAAAATGGCCTTACACTATTGGCCTTGATCTGGTTCGGGATCTGTTTCAGTGGCTATATGCGTTATGCCCGCAAACGCAGCTTTGACACACCATGCCTGGCAAGTACTCTGCACCTCTACCGTCTGCAATGGATGCAGAGGATGCTGACACGAGAAATGCGTATTGCCGACAACACCGCCATCGCCAATCTTGAACGCAGCGTGTCCTTTTTTGCATCGACCACCATGCTGATACTCGCCGGCCTGATGACCATTCTGGGATCGACGGAAAAAGCGATTGGGCTGGTGGAAGATCTGCCTTTTGTCAGTCAGGCCAGCCGCGCTGAATGGGAACTGAAAATACTGGTGCTGATCCTGCTCTTCGTCTATGGCTTTTTCAAATTCACCTGGAGTCTCCGGCAATATGGTTTTGTCACCATTATGGTGGGCGGCGCACCGACGCCCGAGGAGAATATCTGTGCACAGGAAAAGGAAGCACATGCTCAACGTATCGCAAAAATGGCTTCCATGGCGGCCAACAACTTTAATATCGGCTTGAGAACCTATTACTTTTCAATAGCGATTCTTGGATGGTTTGTGAATCCCTGGATTTTCATGCTGGCTTCTGCCGGCATCGTGATGATTCTCTATCGGCGGGAATTCAAGTCATCAACCCTGAAAACACTGATGATGAGTGATGGTAAAGCAGGCGGTTTTATCGACAAAAAGGTTTGAAAGGTCTAAAAACCGTAGGCCAGGGATACGAAGGATGTTTCTTCGGTATGAACACCGATTATCTGGAAGACCCAAAAGCGCAGACCTAGTTCAATGGCTAAAGCCTCTACTTCGTTTGCTGCGCGAGGATTGTCATCATCAAGAAAGTAATAGGACAGACCAAAATCCACATGCATGAACGAGAATCCATCTGTGTAGGTCAAATTGATTTTGTCGCCTCGGGTGCCGAAACCACCGCGTAAAGTCGGACCTTCATGGGCAGCACCTTTGCGGACATAGTAACCCGCCCCTACATAATGATTATCTCCGATCATATTGTCGCTGACGACGTAGGCATAGCGAGGCGTCCAGCCTCTGAAATCAAAAGGATTGGCGTCGAAGGTATCGAGAAAATCATCCAGGACACTCCCGCTGTTGGCCTCGCCATCGGAAGCAGTTTCTGTACCCGCATCAGTTTGATCGTCTGCATAAACGCCCATACCGAAGGTGAGCGCGAATAATAAAAACAATACCTGTTTCATAGTCCAAAGTTCAGAAGCATTAAGCGTGGTGAGGATCCTCACTGAGCCGAATCATGGCTGGCGGACACTCCTTTGAGAGCAGCTAGCCTACACAATGCCCCCACGCAAACCAAGCGGGAGCCTCAGGAATTGTGGAGAAGTACCGATAATTGTTGCGATTCGCGGGGGATTGTTTAGGGAACTAATTCAGCAGATAGCGCCCACCACTGGCAATCGCCACCAAAGCCAGACCCAAATACAAATTGACGCCGATCCACAATCTCATCTGATTGAGCTTTGCCGCTGCGTCTTCCCAGCTTTGCGCCTCGACAAAACGGGCGAACTTGCGATAAAGCGCGAAATACACATGCATATAAATCGCTACCATCAGATAACCAAGACCGAGCATGATATGCACATGCTTACCCACATTTGCCATGCCACCAAACAACGCGATCATCCAGTGGCCGCTGACAACAATTAACACAATGGCTATCCAGACCCAGAAAAAGAAGCGCGCAAACACCTGATTCCACAACGCCAGGCGTTTTGGCGGTTCCAACAGGCTGGCAGCAACGGGCCGCAAACACTGATAGGCGAAAAACATACCGCCAACCCAAACGACAACTGCCAACAGGTGCAAAATCAAAGGTATCGACATGAACTCTCCCTGAATAGTTCTTTGTTATAGATTTCAGGGTATTACTATACCGAAGGGGCAAGGAGAAAGAAGAGGAGCAGGCAAAAAAAAGCCCGACACACGGTCGGGCGATCAATACACATGAAACTGAAGCAGATTCCAAACGAAGCGGGCCTGAATCGCTTCGTTCAAATTCGTTAAGATAAATATAGTCGGGTGGCGGATGGAACTCTGTTGGTAAACAATTGCAAATTGTAAATTTGTGTAGTCCAGGATCAGACTGTCTGGCGCAGAGCCCGAATGACCTTGCCAGCCCATTCGCCGGCATCATCGTATGCTTGCAGGACGGCTCGCTGATACTGTGACAGGGAATCATGCTGCCAACTAATGCTACGCTCCAGCTCGATCACTTCCTTCAAGGCAAGACCCAAGGCTCCTTCCCGCTCGGTGACAGCTTTTTTAACCCGTTCTGACAGAGGTACCTGCTGCACGAAAACTTCGATCGGTAGCTGCAACAAAACCTCAACACCGGAAATCAGTCCAACAAGGAAGGCTTTGGCACCCAGATCAGGCTGTTTTTTGATTGTTGTTACCTGGAGCTCAAGAGCCTTAGCCCGTGTCAGCACAAACCGACAGGCCTCCATATGTGTGTTGCCATTGGATAGAAAGGCGATCATCAAGGCCCATTGTCTGAGCAGATCGATCCCCAGGTACACCAGGGCCTCTTTCAAGTCATCCACCTGCTTGGGCAGTGAGAACAGGGGGCTGTTAATAATCTTCAGCATCTGAATCGCCAGCTTCGGATCCTGGCTAACCAGCTCGGCAATCTGTGCCATGGATATGCCGGGGCGATCGAGTTCTTTAATCAGCTTGATCGTTACCGTGGTTCCGGGGCGGATGGTTGTTCCTGTAACGTTTTCAGGGCGGGCCAGAAAATAGCCCTGAAAATAGTCGAAGCCCATGGCCAGGCACAGCTGAAAGCTCTTTTCGTCTTCCACACGCTGCGCCACCCACTTGCATGAGGACGGAGGTCGCGATCGCATCAGCCGATCAAGATCCAGTGGTGGAATAGCCTGCACGTCAACCTTGACGAAGTCCATATGCGGCAGCAATGCTGCCTGGGTAGCCAGGAAACTATAACCATCATAGGAAAAACGAAAACCTAGAGTGCGCCAGGCTGAAATCTTTTCCAGTAATTCCGGTGAGGTATCGGGCTGACCGGTAATTTCCACTACCACCAAATCTGGTGGAACCGGCAAGGTGGCATGCGCCAGCAGAAACTCGCTGTCCACGTTGATGAACACTGGTAAACCTGAATTCTGTACCTGCTCTGATACGCTGGCACAGTAATTTACCAATACCTGGCTGGTGGCCAGATCCGGGCCGATATCGACAACGGAGAGATTCATCGGACTGCGAAACAGCAGTTCATAAGCGATACATTCCCTATCTTTCTGATAGATAGGCTGTTTCGCCAAAAGAACGTATTCGGGTACCTGCACGAAGAGTTGACCGGTCTGACATAACATGTGGGATGGGCTAGTTTAGCGACTCGACTGGTGGATGAGAAGCCGGAATGGAGTTGAATTTCCAAATCCCATTGGCTTTTGCGAACGAGAGCGCCATAATTGCCAAAAAAGGTCAGCACATGGAAGCACGTTTACCTTGGATGCCCCAAATAAACTCGTTGCAAGTACAGATGTAGTGGATGTTCAAACGATATTTCGGCTGCTTAAGCACCTGACGCGCCAAAGCCACACCAAAGATCTGGTACACGCCATGACGGAGTTGCTTATGGCCAACTTCTCAGGTGCCTTTATTGCGGTCTATGAACTTCAGGCCACCCGTAATGACGAATCGAAAAAACAGTTTCTGCTCTGTGTTGACGTGCTCAACGAAAATGAGCCCATCGTTCTGGAAGAAGATAATATTCTCACGGAAGCCTATAACACGCGCTCTGAGGTATCCCGTCGCGTGGACAAGACACGCACGGAATTGGTCGTACCCGTCGAACTCTATGACAAAACCATCTCTCACCTTATCAAGGTCTCGCACCCCTACCAGAACAGTACTGCCTGCGACTTGCTAGAAGGCCTGCTGGACATATTCCGGGATATCTTCCGCAGCCTGCACGAAAAAGGTTATGACCCACTGACTCGCATTTTAAACCGGCAGGCCTTTGACCAGATCGCCAGCGATCTCGCCTATGGTTCCGGATTTCGTTCATCCATACAGCCCCTTGAAGTCAGACAGTTCAAAGCCATCGCCATTCTGGACATTGATCACTTCAAAGCAATCAATGACCGCTTCGGGCATGCCATCGGCGATGAGACCCTGGTGCTGTTCGCACAAACCCTGCGCAGCGTCTTACGCCAGGAAGATTTATTCTTTCGCTACGGTGGTGAAGAATTCGTCGTTCTGGTCAAGGATGTGGATTCGGAGCAGGCCCAGATTGTGCTGGAACGCTGTCGGGAAGCCATTGCCAACCGCCGCTTTCCCCAGGTAGGAGAAGTCACAGTGAGTATTGGCTTTGCGGACCTGGAGCCCCAGTCGCACCCCGTCGAAACCCTGTCCATGGCGGATAAGGCACTCTATTACATCAAGCAAAACGGACGTAACCAGGTGCATTCTTACAACCTACTGGTTGACTCAGGCAAGCTCACCCCCATCGAGCCACGCGAAGGCAGTATCGATTTTTGGGACGACGAATAAGATCCGACACACTATTTTCACCTGAATGACGACGAAGTATTCCATGTTACGCCCCTATTCCCTGATCAATACCCATGGCAAACCCTACTACGGCCACTTTGCCCATCCCGTCAATGACGTCAATGTTCAGGATGCGGATTATCGTACGCCAATGAACCGGCGCGCCGGAAAGTGGAAACGCCACTTTCACTTCAAGCGCTTTCAGTATTTTGGCGGTATCGCCAATGACCTGATCTTCGGCTGCGCTCTCGCAGACCTGAGGTATCTTGGCGCCGTATTCGTGTATCTGTACCGCCCTTCAGACAACAAAATGCTGACCTGGCAATACAAGACTCCCCTTGCCTACGGCTTGGACATGACCAATCGTCCCGACAATGGCGTCAGTACTTTTGAGCTGGGCAAACGTCGCATCCTCATGCGCTACGAACTGAACTCAGTGGATGAGCGCAAGAAAATTCTGGAGATTGACCTTGGCCGCGAACTATCCCTCAAGGCGGTCATGCGAGAAAGTGCCGACTACCAGAGCATGGCCCTGTGTACACCCACTGCAGTCAATGGCTGGGTATACGCGCAGAAAACTGCTGCACTGACTGTCAGCGGCAATATCGACAGCGCTCTCGGGCGCATCGATCTCGACAAACAGGCCTGTTATGGCCACCATGATTTTTCTGCCGGATACATGCGCCGGGAAACCTTCTGGAACTGGGCTTGCTTCAGTGGTGCGGACAATCAGGGGCAAGCCGTCGGGCTGAATGTCTCCTGGGGGGTCAACGAGACCGGATACTCAGAGAACTGTTTTTGGGTCGGTAATCGTCTTCACCTCCTGCCCCAGGTTCAGTTCCGCTTTGACCGGGACAGTATTCAGGACAGCTGGCGTATTACCAGCGAAGACAAACGCATCGATCTGGCCTTCGTGCCCGAGGGCATGCACAGTGAACATGTGAATGCCCTGGTGTTGGCAACCAACTTCAAGCAGTTGTTTGGCCGCTTCCACGGCTATCTGATTGATGATGATGGTACTCGCCACAATATCGAGAACCTCTATGGTTTTGTCGAGGATCAATACTCGAAGTGGTAAATCGCTGCTGATGACAGCGCCAGCCTGAACATAAAAAAAAGCGGATCATGGATCCGCTTTTTTTTGCTACTTAAACCATCCGGAGAGGGCTAAGGATTAGCTGACAGCTATCCATCCGCCTTAACGCCCGATAGCCTTCGCACCAGTTTGTAGAACAGCGGGGTCAAAAACAGTCCGAAGAAGGTTACGCCAATCATGCCAGCAAACACCGCCACACCCATGGCAAAGCGCATTTCCGCACCGGCACCGGTAGACACAACCAAGGGCACAACACCCATAATAAAGGCCAGCGACGTCATCAGAATGGGACGCAGACGCAAGCGACATGCTTCCAGCACAGCCTCCCTCAATGTCAGCCCCTGATCTTCCTTATCCTTGGCAAACTCGACAATCAGGATGGCGTTCTTGGCCGCCAGCCCCACCAGCACGATAAAGCCTATCTGGGTAAAGATATTGTTATCACTGCCCGCCAGAATCACTCCCGTCATCGCTGACAACAGCGTCATGGGAACAATCAGAATGATCGCCAACGGCAAGCCCCAGCTCTCGTATTGAGCCGCCAACACCAGAAACACCAGCAGCACCACCAACGGGAATATATACAAAGTCGTATCGCCTGCGAGAATCTGTTGATAGGTGAGATCCGTCCATTCATAAGCCATACCCTTGGGCAGGGACTGGTCGAGAATACGGATCATCGCTGCCTCGGCCTGACCACTGCTGTAACCCGGCGCCGGTCCCGAATTGACATCAGCAGCAGGGTAATTGTTATAGCGCGTAACCGTATCCGGCCCGGAGGAGTGAGACACCTCGACAAAGGCCGCTAATGGCACCATCTCACCATCGCGATTGCGTACCTTCAGGCGGGCAATCTGGCTTTCATCAGCTCTGAATGCTTCATCCGCTTGCAGATTAACCTGGTAGGTTCGGCCAAACAGGTTGACGTCATTGACGTACACCGACCCCATGTAAGCCTGCAATGTCTGAAAAATCTCGCTGATGGACACACCATGAATCTTGGCCTTCTCCCGGTCCACGTCCACATTGATTTGCGGAACGTTGGCCTTGAAGAACGAGAAAGTGCCCATTGGGTTGAGCTCGGGCGTCTGGTAGGCCTGGCCCAGCACCTTCTGGGTTTCCTCAAACAGCCGCGCATAACCCAGGTTTGCCCGGTCTTCGATTTGCAGCTTGAAGCCACCGGTTGTGCCCAACCCGAGAACAGGTGGAGGCGGCACCACCGCTACAAAGCCTTCGTCGATGACACCGAACTGCATATTTAGCTGCCCGGCAATGGCTCCAGCGGACATGTCCGGGCTTTGCCGTTCGTCAAAGGGCTTCAGGGTGACAAATACCACACCTGAATTCGAGGCAACCGTAAAGCCATTGATAGACAAACCCGGGAAGGCAACAGACGATTCCACTCCCGGATGCTCCAGCGCAATAGACGACATACGCTGAATCACAGCGTCAGTTCTTTCGAGACTCGCGGCATCGGGCAAACTGGCAAACGCGATCAGATACATTTTGTCCTGCTGCGGAACAAAGCCCGTCGGCGTGGTCTGGAACTGATTGTAAGTTAGCGCGATCAGCCCAACATACAACACCAGCACGATGGACAGACCACGAATCAGTCGCTTCAGAATACCCATGTAACCGTTAGTCAGCCCCGTAAAAAACTTGTTGAAGGGGGCAAAGACCAATCGCCCAAACACGGTATCCAGAAAACGGCTGAACCAGTCTTTCTTGGCATCGTGGGGTTTGAGCAGCACCGCCGCCAGGGCGGGACTCAGGGTCAGGGAATTAAAGGTAGAAATAATCGTGGAGATCGCGATGGTCAGCGCAAACTGCTTGTAAAACTGACCTGACAATCCGGAAATAAAGGCCGTTGGAATAAATACGGCACTGAGCACCAGAGAGGTTGCAATGATCGGCCCGGTAACCTCACGCATGGCGGTTTTAGTCGCCTCCAGAGAGGTTTTGCCAAGAGCGATATTGCGCTCGACATTCTCCACCACCACGATGGCATCATCAACCACAATACCGATTGCCAGAACCAAACCGAACAGGGACAGCGCGTTCAGCGAAAAACCAAAGAGATACATCACCGCAAAAGTGCCCACCAGAGACACCGGCACCGCCACCAGCGGAATAATCGATGCCCGCCAGGTTTGCAGGAACAGCACAACCACGACCACTACCAGCAGTATGGCTTCCAGCAAGGTTTTTACTACCGCTTCGATGGACCCTCTGACGAAGATAGTCGGGTCATAGACAATGTCGTAGTCCACGCCCTCGGGGAAGGTCTGTTTCAACTCTTCCATGCGGGTTCGCACATTATCTGACAACTGAATGGCGTTGGAACCCGGGCTTTGGAAAATAGCCACCGCTGCGGCCGGCTTATTGTTTAACAGGGAACGCAGAGCATAGGAGTTGGATCCCAGCTCGACCCTGGCGACATCCTTGAGTCGGGTGATCGCCCCTTCCTGACCGACACGAATAATGATGTCGTTGAATTCCTCAACACTTTCCAGCCGCCCTTTTACTTTGATCAGTAGTTGAAAGGGGTTGCCTTCAGCACTTGGCGGTGCGCCGATGGTACCCGCCGCTGCCTGACGGTTCTGTTCCCGAATTGCCGCGATAATGTCGCTTGTCGTCAGATTCAGACTCGCCACCTTCTCGGGATTCAGCCAGATACGCACAGCATAGTCACCGGCGCCAAATACCCGCACGGTGCCAGCCCCTTCAATACGCGCCAACTCATCCTTCACCTTCAGATTGGCGAAATTGGACAGGTACAGCATGTCATACCGACTGTCCGGGGACAGCAAATGCACCACCATGGTCAGGTTGGGCGAAGACTTCTCTGTGGTGACACCCAATCGTTGCACTTCCTCAGGAAGTCGGGGCAAGGCTCGCGCCACCCGGTTCTGAACCTGTACCTGAGCATCATCAACATTGGTCCCAAGCGCAAAGGTCACCGTAATCGCCAGACTGCCATCGGCAGTGGCCTGGGACGACATGTAAAGCATGTTTTCCACGCCATTAATAGCCTGCTCAAGCGGCGCGGCAACCGTTTCTGCAATCACCACCGGGTTAGCCCCCGGATAACTGGCATTGACCACGACGGTGGGTGGCACCACTTCCGGGTATTCGGTAATCGGCAATTGAAACAGGGCAAGCGCACCCGCCAGAAAAATCACGGCCGATAGCACACCCGCAAAAATCGGGCGTTGAATGAAGTATTGCGAGATCATTCAGCCTCCCTATTGCGCGTTTGCGGCATTGTCGCCGGCTTTATCAGCAGGCTGGGGTGTCACGGGCGCACCCGGGAAGGCACGCTGCAGTCCCGAAATGATAATGGTCTCGCCCGCAGTAACACCGGACTTGATAATGCGCATATCCCCTCGACGGGCACCCAGTTCCACCGGGCGATAATTCACGATATTGTTCTCGCCTACCACCAGCACATACTTGCTGCTCAGGTCAGTGGCGATCGCCTTCTCCGGAATCAGGGTTTCCTCAGAGGCTTCTGACACCTGCAAACGAACACGTGCAAACAGGCCGGGCGTCAATTCATCCGCTGCATTGTCATACACCGCTCGCATGCGAATCGTGCCGGTAGCGGAATCCACCTGATTGTCGACAAAATCGATGCGCCCTTCATAGGGATATTCATGCTGGTTCGCCAAGCCCATGCGTACAGAAATCGGGCGAGAACGATAATCAAAACCCTGAGCCTTAAGCTTCAGGTAAGTGGGCTCATCAACATCGAAATAGGCATGAATCTGATCCGTCGCCACAAGAGTCGTCAGCACCGTATCACCTGCCACAACGGAACTACCCACCTTCACCCGGGCATTCGAGACTCGACCATCGAACTCGGCTTGTACACGGGTAATCGCCAGCAGGACCTTGGATCGCTGCAAATCAGAGCGTACGCTGTCTGCCTGTGCTCTGGCCTGCGTCAGTTCGGTACGGCGGGTATCGAGTTGCTCCTGAGACAGGGCATTAGTCGCCCGCAGGCTTTCAGCACGATTAAGCGCTCGCTGTGCGAGTTCTATTTCAGCTTCAACACGTTTCAGGTCCGCTTTCAATTGTTCTACTTCAGCCGCAATCGTGCGGTAATCCACCTGAAACAGCAGATCACCTTTTTTCACTTCGGTACCGTCTTCAAAACCTACCTCGACGATATAACCGGAAGTGCGCGGCTTCACCACGATACTCTTTGAAGCTTCCAGGCGACCGGTAAACTCTTTCCATTCCACAACTTCCTGTTGACTGACCTTTGTCACCGTCACGGGAGGTGGAGGAGGCATCTGGCCTTCTCCTTGTTGAGGTGCTTGCGGGGATTCAGGGGAACACGCACTCAAGCCAAACAAAGCGACAAGGCTCACCCCCAGGGTCAGCAGCGTTAACCGTGTTTTCATTCATAAACTCCCGTAAAATAAAATACCAAGATGACAGTCCACTGCCGACCTATTGTGTTTGGACCGATTCCTTGCTGAATTTGTCCGGAACATCTCAAGTCAACTCCTCTGCGTGGGAGGCAGGAAATCGGCGAAAAAGCGGAGCGGGGATACTATCAAATTCCTGATGAAAATATCGCCAATTCGCGGGAAACTGCGTTCTGCATGTAGAACAGTTTTGCGCGATCCCGGACCTTTCTCAAGTATCTTTTCAGAGATCAGCAAATACTGTTAAAAAGACTGCTAATTTGAGTGCTCAAAACGATTCCCTAAGCGTTCTCTATCAGGACGAATTTCTGGTGGCTATCCACAAGCCATCAGGTTTACTGGTGCATAAGAGCCCCATAGACCGCCATGAAACCCGTTACGCCATGAAGCTCTTGCGGGACCAGCTCGGACAATGGGTGTATCCCGTGCACCGGCTCGATAAACCGACCTCGGGATTGCTTCTGTTTGCTCTGGATAAATCCACCGCAGCATTACTTGGCGAACAATTCGAGAGCCGCCATCTGGACAAAACCTATCAGGCTCTGGTGCGCGGCTACGCCATCGATACCCTTATCGATCATCCACTCAAGGATATTGCTGACTTCAAGCACCAGCAAGCTGCAGTGGAAGCTCGGGACGCGCGATCGGCAGTTACCCATGTGCGCGTACTGCAGCATATGGAATTGCCTTTTGCCGACGGACGCTTTCCAACCTCGCGCTATTCGCTGCTCGAGCTTAAACCGGAGACCGGCCGCAAACATCAGTTGCGGCGGCATCTTAAACACATCAGTCATCCCATCATCGGCGACGTCAAATATGGCAAGGGACCGCACAATCGCGTGTTTCGGGAACACTTTGACAGCCATCGGCTTTTACTCGCAGCAACAGCGATGACCCTGACACACCCGCACAGCGGTGAGAGGCTCCATTTAAGCTGCCCTCTGGAAGACAGCTTCGCAGACTTGCTTCAGCAACTTGCACCTTTTGTTCAAGAGGACTTCACCCGCGACAGTGTTCAGCACTAAGTGCTTCATGTTAGGGTTTGGCCCGCAGATTCATTGATCACGTCACACAACACACGAGAGCATTATGTCCACCAACACGCCTCTGGAAATCGACCGCCAACATATCTGGCACCCCTACAGCTCCATCGGCTCGGATAATCCTGTTTTCCATGTCAAAGGAGCGGAAGGCTGCGAGCTGATACTGGCAGACGGTCGTCGCGTGCTGGACGGCATGGCGTCGTGGTGGAGTGTGATTCATGGCTACAACCATCCACAAATGAATGCAGCACTGAAGCAGCAGATCGATACCTTTTCCCATGTCATGTTTGGTGGCCTGACACACGACCCGGCGATACAGCTCACCGAAAAGTTGATGGTTATGACCGATCCGGAACTGGAAGCGGTATTTTTCTCTGACTCGGGTTCCGTTTCGGTGGAAGTGGCCATGAAAATGGCCATTCAATTTTGGGCCAGCCAGGGACAGACCACTAAACAGCGCTTTCTTACCGTTCGCAACGGCTACCACGGTGATACCTTCGGCGCCATGTCGGTGTGCGATCCGGTCAATGGCATGCATTCCCTGTTTGCCGACATGCTCAGTCAGCAACTGTTCGCGCCAGCACCGGCTACGCCCTTCGGCGAACCCGCCAGCGAGGAGGATCTCGTCGACATCAGCCAGTTGCTGGCTCGGCATCAGCATGACATTGCCGCCATCATTATCGAACCGGTTGTTCAGGGTGCGGGCGGCATGCGTTTTTATTCCGCTGATTATCTGAACAAGCTCCGGGCGCTCGCCGATGAGCATAATGTTCTGCTAATTTTCGACGAAATCGCCACCGGTTTTGGACGCAGTGGCAAACTCTTCGCCTACGAGCATACGAACATCGTTCCGGACATACTCTGTCTGGGTAAAGCCCTCACTGGTGGCTATATGACGCTGGCCGCCACGCTCACCTCAAAGCGCATCAGCCGACAGATCAATCAGGGCTCACCCGGCGTATTCATGCATGGCCCAACCTTTATGGCCAACCCGCTGGCCTGCCGGGCGGCGGTCACCAGTCTGACCTTGCTGGAGGAAGACGACTGGCAAAGCAGAGTTCAGACTATTGAAGCCGGACTAAAACAGGGACTGGCTCGCTGCGCCGAACTGGACACGGTCAATGAGGTGCGGGTATTGGGCGCTATTGGTGTGGTGGAACTGAAAGACGCTGTGGATATGCAGCATATTCAGGGCAAGTTTGTCGATGCAGGAATCTGGGTACGGCCCTTCGGCAAGCTGGTCTATGTGATGCCGCCCTATGTCATGACGCCAGAGCAGGTGGAATGTCTAACACAGGGAATGTACTCGGTGATCAGAGATCATCATAAACCGAATGCGTGACGCTGGACGCTGGACGCTGGACGCTTTCAAGCTTCGCGATACGGTAGTCATAAATCAACGCGTATCCGTCTTTTGGCTCACGCGTTTTGGTTCTTTTCGTGAATCCAACCCTGAGGTTTTTTCATTCTCATCATCCTGATCAAGCAATTCAGACGAAGCTGAGAAGTCGAACCCGGTGTCCTCGCCGATCACATCCGGATCATAGCGGATACCACACCCGGCTTTGACGGTTGCATCGGATTTCACCGCGCCACGATTATCCTTCGTATCATCGTCACTCATGGAGACCTCCCGTTTCGTATGCTAGTCGGCGACGATCGCGTATTTGCCGATAAAATGCACACAGTCCTCGCCATGTTCATTCGGTACCATAATACGCTGGCTTAACACTGCTTTGCCACGCTTGCGATAGCTCTCAAGAAAATGCTGTCTTGCAGCCTCATCCGGGGCATGCACCGTCGCCAACAGATCCCCGCGAAGCGGGCGCAGATAATCAATCTCTCCCTTGGCAACAACAATATCACCTTTCAGGCCCAGTTCCTGCGCGGTTAACCAGGTCATCCCCCAACCGGTCACGACACAAAGGTTGTACAGACTGCCACCAAAAGCTGTGCCCTTGTCATTGATATTTTTGTCCAATGGTGCAGCAATCCGCAGCGTGTTGCCATCGTAGCCCTGAACTTCGATACCAGCCGCGGCCACCAGCGGCACATGGCCCTCGACAAAAGCCTGTAAATCGTCTGCGAGACTCTGGAACGCTTTCATAGGAACTCCGGGCATAAAAAAGGGAGGCATGTTTGCCTCCCTATTCTATGTACTTTCTATGCACCCACAAGGGCATCTCATTGCGCCAGACGGTCATTCACTGAACGCTGGCTGAAACACCCTGTGCGCTAGCTGAATTATGCTTCTTCGCTTTCGCTCAGCTCTTTCATGCTCAGCTTGATACGACCGCGGTTGTCGACATCCAGCACCTTGACCTTGACCATCTGGCCTTCAGACAAGACATCCGTGACGTTTTCAACGCGCTCGTTGGAGATCTGGGAAATGTGTACCAGACCATCCTTACCAGGCAGGATGTTAACGAAGGCACCGAAATCAACAATGCGTTCAACTTTACCTTCATATACCTGACCGATTTCCGCTTCTGCCGTGATCGCAATGATTTTGTTGATCGCCGCTTGGGCCATCTCATTGTTCTCCGCGTAGACGCGTATCGAGCCATCGTCTTCAATATCCACAGACGCGCCGGTTTCTTCAGTGATAGAACGAATGGTCGCACCACCTTTACCGATGACGTCACGGATTTTGTCCGGATGCACACTCATGGAATGCATGGATGGCGCTTTATCGGAAATGCTGTCACGTGGCGCATCCAGCACTTTGTTCATTTCACCCAGAATATGGATACGCGCGTCATTCGCCTGTTTCAACGCAATTTCCATAATCTCTTCGGTGATACCTTCGATCTTGATATCCATCTGCAGCGCAGTAATACCTTCATCCGTACCTGCCACTTTAAAGTCCATGTCACCCAGGTGATCTTCGTCACCCAGAATGTCGGTCAGGACGGCAAACTGGTCATTTTCCTTAACCAGACCCATGGCGATACCAGCAACAGGTGCAGCAACCGGAACACCTGCATCCATCAGCGCCAGGCTACTGCCACAAACACTGGCCATGGAGCTCGAACCATTGGATTCGGTAATTTCTGACACCACGCGTACCGCATAAGGGAACTCTTCTTCCGTGGGCATCATAGCCTGTACACCACGCTTGGCGAGGCGACCATGACCAATCTCACGACGACCTGGTGCACCCATACGACCACACTCACCCACTGAATAAGGAGGGAAGTTGTAGTGCAGCATGAAGGCTTCTTTATATTCACCTTCGAGTGCATCAACAATCTGCGAATCACGTGCTGTACCCAGAGTGGTGGCTACCAGAGCCTGAGTCTCGCCGCGCGTAAACAGGGCCGAACCATGGGCGTTGGGGAGTACCCCCACTTCCACCTGTATCGGACGCACGGTACTGTTGTTACGACCATCAATACGTGGCTCACCGGCAATGATGCGACCACGTACTACATCTTTTTCCAGCTTGCTGAAATATGCCTTCACATCTTCTTCGGAAGGTGAATCTTCTGCTTCTGTGACCAGTGCGGCAACCGCCTTGGCACGCAGGTCGCCCAAAGCTGTATAACGTTCCATCTTGTCACTGATGGAATAGGCAGAAGCAATACCCTCGGCGTAACCATCTTTAACCGCCTGCTTCAGCGTTGCGTTTTCTGCTTCAGGCTCCCAGCTCCATTGCTCGGTACCCACTTCTGCAGCAAATTCCTTCACTGCGTTGACGACTGCCTGCATTTCCTGGTGAGCAAACAATACCGCACCCAGCATTTCATCTTCGGTCAGTTCCTGGGCTTCAGATTCAACCATCAAAACCGCTTCCTGAGTACCTGCGACCACCATGTTCAACAGTGAATCTTTCAGGTATTCGTTGGAAGGATTCAGGACATAACCTTCTTCATCGGTAAAACCGACCCGAGCAGCTCCAATCGGGCCGTTGAAGGGTACACCGGAAACCGCCAATGCAGCAGAGGTGCCGATCATGGCTGCGATATCCGGATCCTGGGTCTTATTCGCTGACATCACTGTACATACCACCTGAACTTCATTTTTGAAGCCGTTGGGGAACAGTGGACGAATAGGACGGTCGATCAGCCGCGAGGTCAGCGTTTCCTTCTCGGAAGGACGGTTCTCACGCTTGATGTAACCGCCGGGAATTTTACCTACAGAGTACTGCTTCTCCTGATAGTGAACGGAGAGAGGAAAGAAGTCCTGGCCGGGCTTGGCTTCTTTGGCCGCGGTAACCGCGACCAGCACTACGGTGTCATCTACCGTGACCAGAACTGAACCGGCAGCCTGGCGGGCAACACGGCCCGTTTCCAGAGTGACGGTGGAATTACCATACTGAAATTGTTTTGTTACCGGATTCACATCGGCTCCTTTAATTTCCAATTAAACAAACGTACCCGGCCTTCACAAAACACTACCACTAAAGCTTTACGGCTGAGGGCTCTATATCAAACCGCTGAGGGTTCATTACAAAACCGCTGAAGGCTCTGCATCAAACCTTGGATGGCTTTACATTAAACCACTGAGGGCTCATTACCCACTCGCCAAGAACCTGCTAAAGCACTCAGCCATAAAACTTTACTGTATTGTTGTGAAGATACCGGTTTAAACAGCCACCTGTTTTTTAAAGGTGCGATGGCCAGTACACCAAAAACCTGTATCCAGAAATCGAAAAAGTACCGGGCTGTTTGTATTCCAAACAAGCCGGTACTTTTCTGAATTCGGAGGCTCTGCTTAATCGCCTCCTGTCGCTGAGAAACGGTCGACCAACAAGCTTATCGACGCAGACCCAGACGACCAATCAAATCAAGGTAACGATCCGCATCTTTACCCTTGAGGTAGTCCAGCAGCTTACGGCGCTGGTTTACCATGCGAATCAGACCTCGACGAGAGTGGTGATCGTGAGAGTTCGCCTTGAAGTGGTTTTGCAGCTTGTTGATGTTAGTCGTCAACAGAGCAACTTGCACTTCAGGTGAACCTGTATCGCCTTCACCACGCTGATATTCGCTTACAACTTTTGCTTTTTCTTCGGCATTTAACGCCATATTCATATCCTCAATATGCTAATGAAAAACTGCGTTGACCGCGCATACGTACAGTCATCGCTCTGGTTTCAACAGGATCTTGTCGAAAGATCCTGTTGTTTGGATACGTTTCCATCGTCAAAACTCAGCAGGCGTTTTGGCTGTAATAAGCCATCATCCTGCAACTCGGCTACACCGATAAAACGTTGTCCTGATTCCGCCGTTTCGGGTCCGTCATCATAGACTCTGACAAGGCCCTCAAATTCAGCGTCGGGTATTCTAACCGCTTGTCCGTGCAATATCGACCTTGAAAGCTCATTATTTACACAAACTTTTGGTAAATGTTGCAACATGCAGTCAACAGGTAATAAAAAACCATCCAGATCTTCCGGATTTTGCCTTTGTTCCAGCATCTCAAGACCGTAGGACTGCTCCAATCCAAAACATCCCGCCTGATATCGGCGCAACATGCTCACGTGTGCCCCACAACCAAGCTCCTGCCCAATATCTTCAACCAAAGAGCGGATGTAGGTTCCTTTGGAACATTCCACCTTGAGATCCAGCTCGTTCTGATCCAGGCGCTGATCCGTCATTTGCAGCAGGGATATTACGATAGGCCGGGGAGCACGCTCGACAGTGATTCCCTTGCGAGCCCACTCATACAGGGGTCTCCCCTGATGTTTCAAAGCAGAATACATGGAAGGTATCTGTTCAGACTGACCGCGAAATTTCTCCAGGATCGCTTCCAGATAGTCCGAGGAAAAATCCGGCACCTCGTGTTGCGACACCACGCTGCCGTCACTGTCGCCAGTGTCTCGAATCTCACCCATAGACGCGGTAGCGTAATACGCTTTATCTGCTTCGAGGAGATAGCGGGAAAATTTCGTTGCTTCGCCAAAACACAAAGGCAAAACACCTGTAGCCAGAGGGTCCAGCGCGCCGGTGTGGCCGGCTTTCTGAGCCTGAAAAAGCTTTCTCACTCGTTGCAGCGCAGCATTTGAGGTCATACCTGCTGGCTTGTCGAGAATCAATACCCCGTCGACGGGGCGACCTTTGCGTCGCTTGGCCAAAAAGACTATCCGTTAGTGCGAGGAGCGTGTCGGTTCGGACGAATCATCATCGCCGTGCTCGTCGGCACCATGATAGGACGCATCTTTTTTGCGCGCATCAGAGATAAGCTGATCGAGTTTTCGACCACGCCCTACCGACGCATCGAAATGGAAACGCAATTGGGGAATCGTCCGCAGTTTGATACGGCGACCAAGCTCACTACGCAGAAAACCAGCCGCACCATTGAGGATTTTCACCGTGGTTTTCACCTGTTCGGCTTCAGCATCCATTTCTTCAAGCGTTAGCAGGGTAATATAAACGTCCGCATACCCCAGATCTTTTGCAACCTGAACCTGGTTAACCGTCACCATGCCGATGCGGGGATCCTTTAGCTCAACACGAATCAACTCAGCAAGATCTCTCTGAATCTGATCCGCTATTCTGTCCGTTCGTTTAAAGTCCCGCACCGTCACTCACCACCAATTATCAGGAGAGGGTTCGCTCAACCGAAACCTTGTCAAAGACTTCGATTTTGTCACCCACTTTCACGTCGTAGTTCTTCACACCAATACCACACTCGGTGCCGGCACGAACTTCGTTGACGTCATCCTTGAAGCGTCGCAGGGATTCCAGCTCGCCCTCAAAGATAACAATGTCATCACGCAGTACGCGGATCTTCTTGTTACGGAAGATCGTACCCTCAAGTACCATACAGCCGGCAACCTGACCAAATTTCGGAGATTTGAAGACATCCCGAACTTCCGCAATGCCCACAATCTCTTCCTTGAACTCGGGGGCCAGCATGCCAGTCAGTGCCTGCTTGACGTGATCGATAATTTCATAGATCACACTGTAATAACGCAGGTCCAGACCTTCCTCTTCGATCAGCTTTTTAGCCGTTGCATCGGCACGTACATTGAAGCCTACGATAACTGCATTGGTTGCCAGCGCCAGGTTGGCATCCGTTTCAGTAATACCGCCAACACCGCTGGACACAATTTTCACCTGGACTTCGTCGTTTCCAACCTCTGCCAACGCTGCCGTCAGTGCCTCAAGCGAGCCCCGCACATCGGTTTTCAGCACGATGTTCAGGTTCTTCACTTCGTCAGCACCCATGTTCTCAAACATGTTTTCCAGCTTCGCAGCCTGCTGGCGCTGTAAACGATCCTTGCGACTTTTCTCTTCGCGGAACTCGGCTACTTCACGAGCCTTACGCTCATCCTGGACAACGACGAAGTCATCACCAGCATCAGGGGTACCATTCAAGCCAAGTATCTCTACAGGGATCGATGGACCGGCTTCACTGGTTTGGCGACCCGCCTCGTCAAGCATGGCTCGGACACGACCATAGAACTGGCCCGCGATCACAATATCACCCTTGTTCAAGGTACCGTTCTGAACGAGGACGGTTGCCACTGCACCGCGGCCCTTATCAAGACTGGATTCAACCACCACACCTTTGGCCGGTACGTTTTTAACTGCTTTCAGTTCGAGCATTTCGGCCTGCAACAGCACCGCGTCCAACAAGGCATCGATACCTTCACCCGTGTGGGCCGAGACATTGATAAACTGCACATCACCGCCCCAATCTTCCGGAATCACGTCTTTTGCCGCGAGTTCGTTCTTGACGCGATCGGGATCCGCTTCTTCCTTATCAATCTTGTTCACCGCTACAACAATCGGTACACCCGCAGAGCGTGCGTGCTGAACCGCTTCTTCTGTCTGCGGCATGACGCCGTCATCAGCAGCAACAACCAGAATGACAATATCCGTACACTGGGCACCGCGAGCCCGCATAGCCGTAAACGCGGCGTGGCCTGGTGTATCCAGAAAGGAAATCATGCCATGATCGGTTTCGACGTGATATGCGCCGATGTGCTGGGTAATACCACCGGATTCACCAGCCGCGACGCGAGTGCGTCGAATGTGATCAAGCAGGGAGGTTTTACCATGGTCAACATGCCCCATCACACTTACAACGGGGGCACGTGGGGTCTCTTCCCCTTCATAATCAATACTATCGAGCACTTCTGTTTCGAGTGCATCTTCCTGAATCAGCTTGACCTTGTGGCCCAGCTCTTCCACGACCAGAATTGCGGTTTCCTGATCGATGGCTTGATTCACTGTTGCCATCACGCCCATTCCCATCAGCGACTTGATTACGGCCGCACTCTTGAGTGACATTTTGTCTGCCAGCTCACTGACCACAATGGTGTCACCAATCGCCACTTCACGTACCACCGGTGCGCTAGGTTTCTCGAAGGCATGGGTTTTCTTTGGTTTCTTTTTGGCTTTGAGTTTTCGAGGTTGCTGAACTTCATCTTCCTCATCAACCACCATCAGGACATCCAGATCCTCTTCACGCTGACGAGGACCACGGTGGCCTGCTGATTTCACATGCTTCTTCGGCTTACCATCTTCGAAATCATCATCATGAGATTTCTTCTTGTGTTTTTTCTGTTTCTTGGCTTCGTTCTCCGCCGCGGCTTCGACCGCAGCCACGTCTTCTGGCGCAACTTCTTCGGAGACCGTTTTTGCTGCCAAAGGCTTGTCTTTTTCCGCAGCAACTTTGGACTCATCTGCAGCCTTCGCCTTCTCTTCTTCCAGACGGCGCTTCTCTTCTTCAGCCTTGCGAGCCTTCTCTTCCGCAGCCTGCTGCGCCGCGCGCTCCTCCTCTTCCTGCTTCTGACGTTCCATTTCCGCCGTCAAATCAGGACGCTTCACGTAGGTGCGCTTTTTACGAACTTCGACGTTAACCGTCTTCGTTTTACCTTGACCACCTGACATTTTCAGAGTCGTGGTGGTCTTACGCTTCAGGGTAATACGCTTGGGCTCTGATTCTTCTTCGCCATGACTACGCTTTAAAAAAGACAGCAGCTCTTTCTTCTCGGCATCAGAGACCGGGTCATCCTCACTGCGATGGTTTAGACCGGCATCTTCGATCTGCTTCAACAGCCTCTCGACTGGAGCTCCGATATCTTCTGCCAGCTGTTTGACAGTTACTTCTGACATGATTCTTTCTCCTGACTCCCGTCGTTTACTATTCTTGGCCTTCAAACCAAGGCGCGCGAGCGGTCATGATCAATTGACCAGCACGCTCTTCGTCCATACCTTCGACTTCCATCAGGTCATCGATTGATTGCTCTGCTAGATCTTCCATGGTTTCAATACCCTTGCTTGCCAGTACCAGGGCCAAATGACGATCCATGCCGTCCATATTCAAAAGATCCTCTGCAGGCTTACCGCCTTCGAGCTGCTCCTCACTGGCCAAGGCCTGATTCAACAAGGCATCTTTGGCTCGACGTCTTAGCTCATCAACAATCTCATCGTCAAAGGCTTCGATCGACAACATTTCTTCCAAAGGCACATAGGCAATTTCTTCCAGCGTGGTGAAGCCTTCATTGACCAGTTCGATCGCGAGATCTTCATCCACATCCAGTCGATCCATGAAAACTTTGATGTATTTGCTGACTTCCTCTTCCTGCTGTTTACCTGCTTCCTCTTCGGTCATCACATTGAGTTCCCAACCGGTGAGTTCAGCAGCCAAACGAACATTCTGACCTGCGCGTCCAATTGCCATTGCCAGATTCTCTTCAGCAACCGCAACATCCATTGAATGGGTATCTTCATCAATTACGATAGAGGCAACTTCTGCGGGTGCCATCGCGTTGATTACGAGCTGTGCAGGATTATCATCCCACAGCACAATGTCTATTCGCTCATTCCCCAGCTCACCGGATACTGCCTGAACCCGCGCACCCCGCATGCCCACACAGGCACCGACCGGATCAATGCGCTTATCATTGGTTTTAACCGCGATTTTTGCGCGTGAACCCGGATCCCTGGCGGCACCTCGAATTTCAATCACCTCTTCAGAAATCTCAGGCACTTCGATGCGGAAAAGCTCCATCAGCATTTTGGGTGAGGTGCGGCTCAGTATCAGCTGCGGACCGCGCGTTTCGGTGCGTATTTCTTCTAGCAACGCCCGGACACGATCTCCCATACGAAAGACCTCTCTCGCAACCAGATTCTCGCGCGGCAACAGCGCCTCGGCATTGCTGCCCAAATCAACGATGACATTGTCACGAGTGACTTTCTTCACCGTTCCGGATACCAGTTCGCCAACACGGTCACGATAACCATCGACGATTTTCTCGCGCTCGGCTTCGCGCACTTTTTGCACGATAATCTGCTTGGCTGCCTGCGCGCCGATTCGACCGAATGCGATAGACTCAACCTGTTCGACGTGCTCATCGCCGGCTTTCAGATCTGGATTGATTTCATGCGCTTCTTCGAGCGTCAGATCAGTACCAAGCCCCGGAACGGTATCGTTGTCCACAACCATCCAGCGACGAAATGTTTCATACTCACCGGTTTTGCGATCAATATTGACGAAAATATCTGCATTCTCTTCGTCCTCATAACGCTTCTTGGTCGCTGTCGCCAGCGCGAGCTCAATAGCTTCGAAGATGACGTCTTTTTCCACGCCTTTCTCATTCGAAACCGCTTCAACCACCAGCAATATTTCTTTATTCATCGCGCTATTTGCTCCAGTCATCTAATTCAATCAAATTGCGGTACAACGTTGGCCTTCTCGATGCCCTCAAGAGGAAACAGAAACTCCTCCTGATCTACCTGCAATACAATGTCGTTCCCTTCAACGCCCTTCAGGAGGCCATTGAACTTTCTTCTTCCCTCAAAGGGCATGCGTAATTTCAATGCAATCTGGTGTCCCTTGAAGCGTTCAAAGTGCGCCAGTGCGTAAAGCGGGCGATCCATTCCTGGAGAGGACACCTCCAGCGTGTAATCGCCGGAAATAGGATCTTCCACATCGAGAACACCACTGAGCTGACGACTCACCTTTTCACAATCCGCCAATTCAATCCCGCTTTCCCGTGCCGCCGCTTCATCACCGGCGTCCAGATCCACGGTGCTCGTCTCCTGCTGACTGTCAGACAAGGCACTCTCAATATAGACGCGCAGCAATGAGTGTTTGCCCTGAGACAGATACTCTATGCCCCAACACTCATAGCCCAAGCCTTCAACCACGGGCCGGATAATATCTTCAAGCGCCTGTTTTTTTGCTGACAAGCCGGTACCACCCAAGCAATTTAATCTGAAGGCGTATCACCCCAAAAAGCCACACGCCAGAAACAAAAAATGGGCCTAACGCCCATCACTACGAAAAAGCCCCTTCAAAGAGGGGCTTTTTGCAAGACTTCTGTCTGGAAGCCGGACCAATGCACCAGCCCAACTAACCGCTTTGGATCGGCCTGACAACCATCAGGCCAAACCACTCCTAATCAAGTGGGCGCATTATATTCATCCAACCAGAAACGGTCAACTTCATCCTACCCAAAAAAGCGAAAAGCCCGCCAAGTTATCGCGGTGTACTGCACCGTTACCCAGCAGGCTTTTACTTCTAACAATGGTGCCCAAGGCCGGACTTGAACCGGCACGGCTCGCGCCACTACCCCCTCAAGATAGCGTGTCTACCAATTCCACCACTTGGGCTAAAACTCACTCTAATTCAGGAGGCGCATTATCTTCAGTTGTCGCCTCGAGTTCAACTGCTTCTTGCTCACTTTCCTTGGCTTTTTCTTCAACCGACTCAATTGGCGCCAACGAGTTCACTTCATCAGCGGCCACCTCAGCCTTCTGCTTGGCCAAAACAGCCAGCGAGATACTGGTCGCAAAGAAGATCACTGCCAGATAAGAGGTCGCTTTGGTCATAAAACCTGTACTACCCTGGCTACCGAAAACCGTTTGGGAGGCACCACCGCCGAATGACGCGCCAGCCTCGGCACCTTTACCCTGCTGAAGCAGGACCAACCCGATCAACGCCAGCGAAACCAAAAAATGAACCACAATAACGGCTGTTTCTAACCATTCCATACTTATCAACCCATACTTTCGCAAATTTGCGAAAACTCATCTGCTTTAAGTGACGCGCCACCAACCAGCCCGCCATCAATATCCTGTTGCGCAAACAATGCTTTGGCATTGCCTGCATTCACACTGCCACCATAGAGGATGGTCAGCGCATCCGCGAATTCTGAAGAAAACCCTGCCGCTACACTTCGTATGTAGGCGTGCATCTCTTGCGCCTGCTCCGGCGTCGCTGTTTTTCCGGTTCCAATTGCCCAAACCGGTTCGTAGGCCACCACAAGCCCGCTGAGCTCAGACAGCTCAAATCCGCTAAGCACAGCCTTTAGCTGAGCCGAGACAAGGTCTGTTTCCAAACCCTGCTCACGCTGTTCAAGCGTTTCACCTACACACAATACCGGCTGAATATCCGCTTCCAACAAACGCGCAGTTTTGGCAACGATATCAGCATCGGTTTCAGCAAAGAGGGTACGGCGCTCGGAGTGTCCAACCAGACACCATTGGCAACCATACTCCTTTAGCATGGATGCCCCCAGTTCACCTGTGTAAGCACCTGCTTTATAGGCAGCTACATTCTGGGCAGACAATTCGACGGAAGACGATTCCAGAAGAGTTTGCAACTCGGGGATAAACACCGACGGCGGTGCCAACACCACGTTGACGTCACCGGATCGGTCTTTGAGTCTGGAAGACAAGACATGAACATACTCAGCCAGATTGGCCCGACTGCCGTTCATTTTCCAGTTACCCGCTACGATCTTTCGCCGCATGCACTCTACCGCCCTGAATGAAGGGCGCAAATACTAACCGAGATACCCCGGACTTACAAGAGGACGCGCGCGCCTTTTGCCGCGCTCAACCTACGACTGACGATACCGTTTCCACCAACTCTGAAACAACGGCATCAACCAGCTGAGAATCCGTACCTTCTGCCATCACTCGAACCAGGGGCTCTGTTCCCGAGGCGCGCAAAAGTACACGCCCCTCTCCATTAAAACGGGCTTCCTGAACCCCAACAGCTGAAGCAATTTTTTCATTAGCCATTGGGTCGAGTTTTTCCTTCACCCGTACGTTTTTCAGCACTTGCGGCAGTTTGTTCATTTCAGATTTGAGCGCATGCAGGGATTTACCCTGATTCCAGACGGCTATCAGCACCTGCAAAGCAGAAACAATTCCGTCACCGGTCGTCGCCTTATCAAAACAGACAATATGACCGGAACCCTCGCCACCCAATATCCACTCGCGGTTTTTCAGCTGCTCCATTACATAGCGATCCCCGACTTTCGCCCGCACAAAAGGAATCCCCAACTCTTTGAATGCCAATTCGGCACCAAAGTTTGTCATTTGCGTACCGACAACGCCTCCGCCCAATCGATCTGTCGCCTGACGGTCCTTTGCAATTACGTAGATCAGCTCGTCGCCGTCGACGATCTCACCTTTGTGATCCACCATGATCACGCGATCCCCATCACCATCGAAGGCAATACCCAAATCTGCACCTGACTCGACAACCTTCTGCTGAAGCTGCTCCGGATGTGTCGAACCGACATCCTTGTTGATATTCAAACCATCCGGCGCGACACCTATCGCCTCAACATCCGCTCCGAGTTCTCGGAACACATAAGGCGCCACCTGATAGGTCGCACCATGAGCACAATCCAGAACAATCTTCATGCCCTCCAAATTCATGGCAGAGGGAATGGTACTTTTACAAAACTCGACATAGCGACCGACCGCATCTTCTATCCGCTTGGCTTTGCCCAACGCATTGGCTTCCACCACCGTCAGATCTTTTTCAAGCCATCGCTCAATCTCCAACTCAACTTCATCATCGAGCTTCAAACCCTGTGACGAGAAGAACTTGATGCCATTATCGTGATAAGGATTATGCGAAGCACTGATCACGATACCCGCATTCGCCCGATAGGTTCGCGTCAGATAGGCCACCGCTGGCGTAGGCATGGGCCCCAGCAGGCGCACATCAACTCCCGCCGAAGACAAACCGGCCTCCAATGCGGACTCAAATAAATAGCCTGAAATTCTGGTATCTTTTCCAATGATGACCCGGTTTCGCAAGCCACTTTGCTTGAATACCTTGCCACAAGCCCAACCCAGCTTGAGCATAAATTCAGGCGTTATCGCGCCCTCACCCAAACAACCTCGAATTCCATCCGTTCCAAAATACTTTCGACTACCCATTTCTTTCTCCAGCTATACCGAGCCACGATGAAGCGCATCCACCACTTTCATCGCATCCTTTGTTTCTTCTACATCATGAACGCGAAGTATCTTCGCCCCTTGGTACGCAGCGATCACGGCACCAGCGATACTCCCAAACATACGCTCATCGACCTCTTTATTCAGAATAGCGCCCAACATGGACTTACGCGACAAACCCACCAGTACGGGGTACCCCATGCGACAAAAATCGCTTATGTGATTCAACAGCTGCAAGTTGTGCTCAAGGGATTTCCCAAAACCAAAACCCGGATCCAGTACTATCCTGTCTGCGGCGACACCCGCCCGACTCAATACTTCGACACGTTCACCCAGAAACGCTTTCACCTCATCCAGCACTGATGCGTATCGCGGTCGATTCTGCATGGTTTGGGGATCACCCTGCATATGCATGATACACAGCGCAACATCCTGATCAGCCACCGCCTCCAAGGCCCCTTCACGGGTAAACGCCCGTACGTCATTGATCATACCGGCACCCAGCTTGATGGTTTCACGCATCAATGCAGGCGTGCTGGTATCTATCGACACTAGCACATCAAAACGAGACAGCACCTGCTCCAGTACCGGACACACGCGCTCCATTTCTTCCTGTTCGCCCACCTTGGCAGCGCCAGGACGTGTTGACTCGCCACCAATATCAATAATATCTGCGCCGGCATCGATCATGGCTTCGACCTGATAAAGTGCCCTGTCCAGCGTCGTGAACTGCCCGCCATCAGAAAAGGAATCAGGTGTTACATTGAGTACGCCCATCACCTGCACGCGATCCAGCACCAGCTGCCGCTTTCCACAGCGCAAAGCCTTTACTTCCCTATTCACTGCAACAACCCCTGCCATCTTTCTTGCCAAAATAAAAAAGGTGCAGACAGGCTGCACCTTTTCTCAAATACGAAATGTATGCCGTGACGTACTAGTGTTCCTTGGCCGGCCCACCAACAGAGTCGGATCCCTTTGGGGTTTCTTCCCCGGAATCCGCGGCATCCGTTTCGGCTGCAGACGACTCAGACACCGAATCCGCGGCACCACCTCCAGATTTTGGACCAGAGCCATTGCTACCCCAGCCCTTAGGGGGCCGCGGCGTTTTGCCTTCCATAATATCGTCAATTTGGGGAGAGTCGATGGTCTCGTACTTCATCAGTGCGTCAGCCATGGCATCCAGTTTGCTACGATTCTCCTCCAGAATCTGCTTCGCCCGGGCATAACACTCATCGATAATTGAGCGAACTTCCTCATCAATACTCGTTCGCGTAGAGCCAGAGACATGAGAAGAAGAACCTGCAGCCGATTTGCCCAGAAAGACCTCTTCCTGAGCTTCGTCATACATCAGGGGGCCAAGCTTTTCAGACAAGCCCCACTTGGTCACCATATTGCGAGCAATTTCAGTGGCCCGCTGGATATCATTGGAAGCGCCTGTGGTGACGCCATCTGGTCCCAGCGTCATTTCCTCAGCGATTCGGCCACCATAGAGCGAACAAATCTGACTGATAATGTGCCGACGGCTCATGCTGTAGCGATCTTCTTCCGGAAGAAACATGGTGACACCCAAAGCCCTGCCACGAGGAATGATGCTGACCTTGTAAACCGGATCATGTTCGGGCATCAGGCGACCAACAATCGCATGGCCGGCTTCGTGATACGCTGTATTCAGTTTTTCCTTCTCCGACATCACCATGGACTTGCGCTCGGCGCCCATCATGATTTTGTCTTTAGCCAGTTCAAACTCGGTCATCGAAACCGTCCGCTTGTTGGCACGGGCAGCAAACAGTGACGCTTCGTTGACCAGGTTAGCAAGATCCGCCCCGGAGAAACCGGGCGTGCCGCGAGCAATCAGACTAGGCTCAACATCATCATCGAGAGGCACTTTCTTCATGTGTACCTTGAGAATCTGCTCCCGCCCAAGAATATCCGGCAAACCTACAACAACCTGCCTGTCAAATCGTCCCGGACGCAACAATGCGGGATCGAGCACATCAGGTCGGTTAGTGGCTGCAATAACAATCACACCTTCGTTGCCCTCAAAGCCATCCATCTCTACCAACAGCTGGTTCAGGGTTTGCTCACGCTCATCATGTCCGCCACCCAGGCCCGCGCCACGATGACGGCCCACTGCGTCGATCTCGTCGATAAAGATGATACATGGACTTTGCTTTTTCGCCTGATCAAACATGTCGCGAACACGAGAGGCTCCCACACCCACGAACATTTCCACAAAATCAGAACCAGAGATGGAGAAAAACGGCACTTTGGCTTCGCCGGCAATCGCCTTCGCGAGCAAGGTCTTACCTGTGCCTGGTTGGCCCACCATCAGGACACCTCGAGGAATCTTGCCACCCAAACGCTGGAACTTACTGGGATCACGCAGGAACTCAACCAGCTCTTTAACATCCTCTTTAGCTTCGTCGACCCCGGCAACGTCAGCAAAGGTGGTTTTGATCTGGTCTTCACTCATCAGACGCGCCTTGCTCTTGCCGAAAGACATGGGGCCTTTGCCACCGCCGCCACCTTGCATCTGTCGCATGAAGAACATGAACACGGCGATGATCACCAGTATCGGGAACGATGCGACCAGCAACTGGGTCCAGATACTCTGTTTTTCAGGCTCCTTACCAATAACACGAACCTGGTTATTGATGAGTTCATCCATCAGTTTGGGATCTTCCACCATCGGACGAATCGTTTCGTAGCGACGACCATCAGTGGTTTCAATATCAAAATGAAACCCGTCAATGGCAACCTGTTTGACCTGACCACTTTGCACCAGTTCTATGAACTGCGAGTAGTCCATGGGTTGAGACTTTTGCTGTGCGCTAAAGTTATTAAAGACCGTCAGCAATACCGCTGCAATCACCAACCAGAGCACCAGGTTCTTGACCATATCGTTCAAGGGCAATCCCTCTTTTTTAAAACCAATTCAAGTTACGTTTCGCCAGAATAAAAACCCGACTAACGCCATGTGTTAAATATACAGGCTGATCCACCAATATACTATGTCATCACCGCGAACTCAGCCTTTAAATCCGGCACCAATTTGATAGACTTCCCGCGATCTCGCCCGTGATGCGTCAGGCTTTCGACTATAGACTTTGTTGAACATCCCACGCATTTCGCCAAGCAGCTCATCAAAGCCCTCTCCCTGAAAAACCTTTGCCACAAAAGAGCCTCCGGGCCTCAGGGTCTGCCTCGCCATATCCAGGGCCAATTCCACAAGATACATGGCACCGGGAATATCTACCGCCGCATTTCCACTCATGTTGGGGGCCATATCAGAGATTACAAGATCTACCGGCTGACGAATTTCCTGCATCAAGCGTTCAAACACCGCCTCCTCAGTAAAATCCCCCTGTATGAAGGTAACACCCGGCAATGCATCCATCGGCAGGATATCACTGGCAATTACCTGCCCGTTTTCACCTACCAGTTCCGCTGCGACCTGAGACCAACCCCCTGGTGCAGAGCCAAGGTCAACCACAGTCATCCCCGGCTTGAACAAACGGTCTTTCTCGTTCAACTCGAGCAGTTTATAACTGGCTCTGGAACGGTAACCCTCTTCCTGAGAGCGCTTCACATATTGATCATCGAAGTGCTCTTTTAACCAGCGACCACTGGATTTCGAACGTGCCATATCAATGAACTTCTCTATTTAGAATACTGAAATACGAGGCAATTGGATCATGCTGACGGGATACTCAAGGCAGGCCAAGTCTTGCTAGAATAGGGAATCAAATCAACGCTAAAGGCAGACCGAGACAACATGGGATTATCCGCGGCAGACAAAAAGCAGTATCGCGCCATCGCGCACAACCTTAACCCTATCATTATAGTCGGCGACAAGGGATTGAGTGAAGGCTTGAACGAAGAACTGGATCGAGCCCTGAACGACCACGAACTCATCAAGGTCAAAGTGGCCATTGGCGACCGTGATGACCGCAAAGCGATCATAGAAGAGCTGGTAAGCAACAGCCACGCCGAACTGGTTCAGGTCATCGGCAAGATTGCTGTGCTTTTGCGAAAAAGCAAACAGCCAAACCCTCGCCTCTCCAATCTGCTACGACAGTGAACAGCGGCTCGCTCCAGAAACGTCACTCCCATAAGAGCAGACCTACAAAAAAGGCGCCCGATTTTGGCGCCCTTTTCATACCTGAATTTTTTATTCAGGCATCTTCTCTTTTTGTCCCCTAGAGGTGGAGCACTTCGTCAATCTCATACTCCACCTGACCACTGGGAATATTGACACTCACCACGTCACCCTCTTCCTTCCCGATTATTGCCCGGGCAATAGGTGAGGACACAGAGATTTTACCGCCTTTGATATCCGCTTCGTCATCACCAACAATCTGATAACGCAACTCTTCATCGGTATCCACATTGATCAGAGACACCGTCGTACCGAATATAACCTTGCCACTGGGCTCAATAGAGGTGACATCAATAACCTGCGAATTCGACAGCTTGCCTTCGATTTCCTGAATTCGACCCTCAATAAAGCTCTGCTGCTCCCGCGCCGCGTGATACTCAGCATTCTCTTTCAGGTCCCCGTGCTCCCGGGCCTCGGCAATTGCCTCAATCACTCGCGGGCGATCTTCGCTCTTCAGACGATTCAATTCTTCTCTCAGGGCTTTTTCACCCTGAACAGTCATCGGAATTCGATTCATATTGCTTCCTGTTTTCCTTACTAATGAAGGTCCTGCAAACGACGGACGGTTTCATTGGAGCCAAAACGGATGGCTCGGGCAAAAGCTTCACCACCAGCCATAGTCGTACTGTAGGGAACTTTTTTCTGCAGCGCAGACTGCCTGATTTGTGCAGAGTCTGCAATGGCCTGGCGCCCTTCAGTGGTATTGACGATCAAATCCACCTCACCGTTTTTGATCGCATCAACAATGTGCGGACGACCTTCCATCACCTTGTTGATGCGCTCGACTTCAATGCCAGCAGCCTCAATCGCACGCGCTGTACCGCCCGTTGCCAATAATGAAAACCCGACCTCAACCAAACGCTTGGCCAGACCGGCAACCTCTCCTTTATCCACTTCGCGGACACTTAAAAATGCCTGCCCTGAACTCGGCAGTACCTCACCAGCTGCAATGGAGCCTTTGGAGAAAGCCTCATCAAAGGTATCGCCTATTCCCATTACTTCGCCTGTCGACTTCATCTCTGGACCAAGGATCGGATCCACCGCGGGGAATTTCTTGAAGGGGAACACCGACTCCTTGACGCTGAAATGCTTGGGAACGACTTCCTCAGTAAACTCAAGCTCTTCAAGCGTTTTTCCAGCCATACAGCGCGCAGCCACTTTGGCAAGGGACACACCAATAGCTTTAGAAACAAATGGCACGGTACGTGAGGCCCTGGGATTGACCTCAATGACGTAAATTTCGCCGTCCTGGTAAGCCAGCTGAACATTCATCAGACCCACAACACCCAGCTCAAGCGCCATCGACTTCACCGCTTCCCTCATTTCTTCCTGAACATCTTTGTCCAGCGTATAGGGAGGCAATGAACATGCTGAGTCGCCGGAGTGCACACCTGCCTGCTCAATATGCTGCATGATGGCACCAATCACAACACGCTTGCCATCGGAAACGGCATCGATGTCCACTTCGATGGCTGCATTCAGGAAGTGATCAAGAAGAACCGGACTATCGTTGGAAACACTGACCGCCTCGTTCATGTACTTCACCAGCTCGCTTTCCTGATAAACGATCTCCATGGCTCGCCCACCCAGAACATAGGATGGTCGTACTACCAGTGGATACCCGATATCCTTGGCGGCAACAATCCCCTCTTCGAGACTTCTAACAGTCGCATTGGCAGGCTGGCGCAAACCCAGACGCGCAATCATCTGCTGGAATCGCTCACGATCTTCTGCCCGGTCAATGGCATCCGGACTGGTACCGATGATAGGCACGCCTGCTTCTTCCAAACCTCGCGCCAGCTTCAGTGGCGTTTGACCACCATAGTGGACGATAACGCCTTTTGGCTTTTCCAGATTGATAATTTCCAGCACATCCTCAAGCGTAATCGACTCAAAATACAGTCTATCTGAAGTGTCGTAATCGGTAGATACGGTTTCCGGGTTACAGTTGATCATGATGGTTTCGTAGCCATCTTCACGCATTGCCAGAGCGGCGTGAACACAACAGTAATCGAATTCGATCCCCTGACCAATTCGATTGGGCCCACCGCCGATGACGACAATCTTCTCCCGATCACTGACATCAGCCTCACACTCTTCTTCATAACTGGAATACATGTAAGCTGTTGACGATGAAAACTCCGCCGCACAGGTATCCACCCGCTTGTATACCGGGCGAATATTGAAATCGTGACGCAAGGCTCGGAACTCCTTCTCGGACATCCCCAGCAAAGCCGCCAGACGGCGGTCTGAGAAACCTTTACGCTTGAGACGGAAAACCGCCTCGGAGGTCAGGTCTTTTCGCGTCATATTGGACACGACGCATTCTTCTTCAATCAGATCCTCGATCTGTACCAGGAACCATGGGTCAATGCCGCTAAGACGGTAAATCTGATCCACCGACATGCCGGAACGGAAGGCGTCACCTACAAACCAGATACGCTCAGCTCCGGGGTTCTGAAGTTCTCGTTTCAGGGTTTCCTTGGCGGTTTCACTTTCCCAATCCAGCTTGCTTTCAAAGCCTGATGAGCCGACTTCCAGCCCTCTCAAGGCTTTTTGTAAAGATTCCTGGAAGGTACGACCAATCGACATCACCTCGCCCACCGATTTCATCTGGGTGGTAAGTTGCGCGTCTGCCTGAGGGAATTTCTCAAAGGTAAAACGGGGAATTTTGGTCACAACATAATCAATGGATGGTTCGAACGATGCTGGGGTTACACCACCGGTAATATCGTTCTGCAACTCATCCAGGGTATAGCCCACCGCAAGTTTTGCAGCAACTTTCGCGATTGGAAAGCCAGTCGCCTTGGAAGCCAGAGCAGAAGAGCGTGAAACGCGTGGATTCATTTCGATGACAACCATGCGACCATTCTTCGGATTGACACCGAACTGTACGTTGGAGCCTCCGGTTTCCACACCAATTTCGCGCAATACCGCCAGTGAGGCGTTACGCATGATCTGGTATTCCTTATCGGTCAAGGTCTGGGCCGGCGCCACGGTGATGGAATCACCCGTGTGAACCCCCATGGCATCAAAATTCTCAATGGAACAGATGATGATGCAGTTGTCTGCCTTATCACGCACCACTTCCATTTCGTACTCTTTCCAGCCAATCAGCGATTCATCAATCAACAGTTCATTGGTGGGTGACAGATCAAGACCACGCTCACAGATTTCGACAAACTCATCGCGGTTATAGGCGATACCGCCGCCGCTTCCTCCCATCGTAAAAGAAGGCCGAATGATGCAGGGGAAACCGAGCTGATCCAACACCTGTAGCGCTTCTTCCATGCTATGGGCGATGGAAGAGCGAGGCGTTTCAAGACCAATGGATTTCATCGCCTTATCAAAACGCTCACGATCCTCGGCTTTGTCGATGGTATCCGCATTAGCACCAATCATTTCGACGCCATATTTTTCCAGAACACCTTCCCGCTCCAGATCCAATGCACAATTGAGCGCCGTTTGCCCACCCATGGTGGGGAGCAATGCGTCAGGTTTTTCTCGGGCGATAATCTGTTCCACCGTTTGCCAGGTAATTGGCTCGATATAGGTGGAATCCGCCATGCTCGGATCGGTCATAATTGTCGCCGGGTTCGAGTTCACCAAAATGACCCGATACCCCTCTTCACGCAAGGCCTTACAGGCTTGGGCGCCGGAATAGTCAAACTCACAGGCCTGACCAATCACAATGGGGCCGGCTCCAAGAATCAGAATACTTTGTATATCGGTACGCTTTGGCATTTACTCTTTCCGTTCTATGAGCTGTCGTTTTTTTTCAAAACCGCACAGCTGGATAAGGTTATTTCGTGAGACGCTTCTGAACCTGTCAGGCTTTGGCCTGACGCATCAAGTCAATGAACTGATCAAACAAGGGCGCGACATCATGTGGTCCGGGACTGGCTTCAGGGTGCCCCTGAAAACTGAAGGCCGGCACATCCGTACGCCGAATCCCTTGCAAAGAGCCATCGAACAATGACTTATGTGTTGCTTCCAGGGTCTCCGGCAAAGAAGCCTCATCCACGGCGAAACCGTGATTCTGACTGGTAATCATGACCGTACCATCTTTCAAACACTGCACCGGATGGTTGGCACCATGATGGCCGAACTTCATTTTTTCAGTTTTGGCACCACTGGCAAGGGCAAGCAGCTGATGCCCCAGACATATGCCAAACACAGGCAGTTTGGCGTCCAGTACTTGTTTGATCGCCGCGATCGCATAATCACAAGGCTCGGGATCGCCCGGGCCATTCGACAGAAAGACTCCATCCGGTGACATAGCCAGCACTTCACTGGCAGGCGTTGTGGCTGGCACAACGGTCAACTTACAACCTCGCGCCACCAGCATCCGCAGAATGTTGTGTTTGACACCAAAATCGTAGGCCACCACATGAAATTCACTCTCTCCGGCCTGTTGATAGCCTTCGCCCAGCTTCCATACTCCCTGGGTCCACTCTGTTTTTTCTGAGCGGGTCACTTCTTTGGCCAGATCCATCCCCTTCAGCCCCGGAAAATCTCGGGCTTCAGCCAGTGCAAGGGCCTCATCGACAGAGTCTCCGGCAATGATGCAGCCATTCTGTGCACCTTTTTCACGAAGAATGCGCGTCAGCCGGCGCGTATCAATTTCAGCAATTGCGACAATATTGTTGGCCTTCAGATAATCATCCAGGCTTTGTTCGCTACGAAAATTACTGGCCAGCAATGGCAAATTGCGAATGACCAGCCCGGCAGCATGAATCGAGTCAGATTCCACGTCTTCCTCGTTAACACCGGTATTCCCGATATGGGGATAGGTCAGGGTGACGATCTGCTTGGCATAGGAAGGATCGGTCAGAATCTCCTGATAACCAGTCATTGCCGTATTGAATACAACCTCACCGGTTGTTTGGCCATCCGCTCCAATTGAAATACCTTTGAATATGGATCCATCTTCCAGTGCGAGTATTGCAGATTTAGTCAACGCCAGTTCCTCATGATCGGCCGGGGCTAGAAATATGATGTAAAGAAACCGTCTTCGGGCGGGCTTGAGGATGGAAGCCGGAATAAAGGCTCAAGCATATGAGCGTTCCGGACGAATGGTAGTTGCAAAAAAGCGAGACAGAGAATTACTCTACCTCGCTTTTGTTATTCGTTCTGGTGTCACCGTGGGAATCCACGCTGGCGACCACTCCTCAAACGGCGGCATTGTACACATTCACCCCATGCATGTCTATTCGTTGAGCACCTTCACTCGCTCAATGATCATTTCCTCATAGGCAGATTCGATTTCTGCCATAAAACGCTCCTGATCCATCAGGCTACTGGCATCAATGCGAACTCTCAGATGCTTTCTCAAGTCCCTTAGATAATCCAGGTTTCCCGCGAGCGCGACCGCCTTTTCCACGTACTCTTCTTCGCTGTGGGCAACCCAGTCTTCCAACCCTACCTGAGCCATCAGACTCAGTCCCACACGGGAACGATGACTATTGCCGGCAAGAGTAATGGTCGGCACACCCTGTCTCAAAGCCTCTACTGTGGTTGTGGTACCGTTGTAGGGATAGCTGTCCAGATGAATATCGACCTGACGATACAAGTCCAGATGCGAGCTCATATCCGCAGTCCAACCCTGCAAGCGGAGGCGAGCTCTGTCTACCCCCTCACTTTCAAAGATCTGCCAGACACGTTCTTTCAAGACCTCATCCACCAGCGGCTTGGTTTTCATAAACAAGGTGGAATTATCCAGCCGTTTCAGAATGGACGCCCACAAATGGATCAGATTGTCGGAAATCTTAAGAAAGTTATTAAACGAACCAAAACAGACGCCAGCAGCCGATGCAGCGGGCAATTCACTAATATCCGGAGCCGGATCAAAGGCGCTATAACATAGAAAGCCACCCGCCAGACGCTTGAGTTTTTCTGTGTAAAACGGGTCGGTCACGCCTGTGGGATCCGACAGTTCGTCAGTGATGCGGTAATCCATTCGCGTCAAACCGCTGGTATTCGGATAGCCCAGATAGGTCACTTGCACCGGCGCAGCCCTGCGGGCAAAAACTCCCATTCGCGACAAACCGGCATACCCCATCAGATCCACCAGAATGTCGATGTTCTCGGCTCGAATGGCTTCTGCCACCTGATCATCATTGAGCTGGGAACATTCCACCCAGCCATCACTCTTTTGCTGCAGCAGATCGGTCACATCATCAGCTTTCTTAACATCAGAAAAACAGATCACTTCGAAACGATCCCGATTGTGTGCATCTATCAGTACTTTGCAGAAAAACGCAACGGAGTGCTTGCAGAAATCTGGGGACAGGTAACCAATGCGAATCTTCGGACCTGGCTGGTAGCCCGAATAGTCATAAGGCTGCTCATTGCAGGACTCGAAGTAATGACCCGAGCGTCGGTGTATATCGAAAACTTCCTCCTCACTCAGATCAAAGGGGTAGTTGCTGGTGATCGCATTGATCGTCGCCGTTTCGTTGCTGAAACCGTAAGTCGACACGTAGCTGTCGATAACCCTCAGCCCCTCTTCCGCTGCCCCTTTCGATGAGCATGCCAAGGACGCAAATCTGGCATACACCTCTTTTTTGGGATCCAGTTCCAGCGCCTTGAGAAAATACTCACTGGCCCTGGTGAAACACATCAGTTCAAACCAGAACTTTCCCAGATCAAAATGCACTTCAGCGTCGTTCGGCTTCATTTTCAATAAAGCTTCTGCCGGCGCAATACCCAGCTGATGCAAACCGAACTGTTTACAGAGCGCCACGGCTTTTTGCACCGCTGCCGCATAAACTGGTGACGGACCCTGACAAGCCTGATACAGCGAACGCACTGCGTCTTCGATATGACCCTGTCGCTCCTGCAGTTGGGCAAGGACATACCAGGCCTCAATATCCGTTGGCACCAATGCCACCAGTTTACGCGCCGCTTCAAGCGCAGCATCGTATTGGCGAGCCTGAGTTGCTCGCATAATGGTTTGCTTTAGACCCAAGACAACTTTCTGACTCATTGAAAACGAACTCTTTGTTAGGTCTGACTCGAAAAGGGGCCCATATTACCGGAATATTGCCTGATGGGCTCAAACCCAGTCACAGAGATACAACAACCAACGCTCCAAATAAAAAGCCGGCGAATCCGCCGGCTTTTAAATCGTCAATTGAATTGACTCAAATTCATTTTTAAAGAAAAACAATTGTCACTTTAGTCCGAGGACATCACGCATTTCAAAGCGCCCCGATGATTTGTCAGCCAACCAACAGGCCGCCCGCACAGCTCCCCGGGCAAAGGACATTCGACTGGACGCCTTATGGGTGATTTCAACCCGCTCACCATCACCAAGAAACATCACTGTGTGGTCGCCCACTACATCACCGCCTCTGACGGTCGCAAAACCGATCGTTTCACGCTTGCGAGCTCCGGTCTGCCCTTCGCGGCCATAAATGGCGACTTCGCGGAGATTACGGTCCAGGCCGTCTGCAACCGCTTCACCCATGGCCAAAGCGGTTCCAGAGGGGGCATCCACCTTGTGGCGATGGTGCGCTTCGTAGACTTCAACATCGTAGTCATCGCCCAGAATCTCTGCAGCTTTAGTAAGCAGATTCAAACAGACATTCACACCTGTACTGAAATTCGCAGCCTTGCAAATTGCCACACGATCTTCATAGGCAAACAAGACATCTTCCTGCTCCGGCGTAAAACCGGTGGTTCCGATCACAATGCCCTTACCATGCTCAGCACATAGCTGCATATTTTCCAGGGTCGCATCCGGTGCGGTAAAGTCGATGAGCACATCAAAATCATCAATCACTTCAGACAAGTGGCCGACAACGTTGACGCCCAGTCTCCCGAGACCCGCAACCTCGCCAGCGTCCGCTCCAATGACCGAGCTATCAGGCAACACAATGGCCGCACCCAACTCAGCATCACCAGACTGCGCAACCGCCTCGATCAACATTTTTCCCATTCGACCGATGGCACCGGTCACAGCGATACGCGTCAAAACACTCTCCTCAATCCAGCAGATGTCATCAATTTAAAGCTTCATATCATCAAAAAAGTTTTTTACGCCCTCAAACCATGAATGCTTTCTGGGGGCATGTTTGTGATCGCCATCCTTGTCCAGCGTCGATTGAAACTCCTGCAGAATATCCTTTTGCTTTTTAGACAGATTAACTGGTGTTTCAACAATGACACGACACATCAGATCACCCGGCGCGCCGCCACGCACGGGTGCAACGCCCTTGCCACGAAGCCTGAACAATTTTCCGGTTTGGGTTTCCGCCGGAATTTTCAATTTGACGCGACCATCCAGCGTTGGCACCTCCAGCTCACCACCCAAGGCTGCATCGATAATCGAGATAGGAACATCACAGTAGAGATTCTTGCCATCGCGAACAAAGATCGGATGCTCTTTTACCGCGACTTGCACGTACAGATCACCTGAAGGTCCGCCCTGCACACCCGCTTCACCCTCACCGGCCAAGCGAATTCGGTCTCCGGTGTCCACACCCGGCGGCACTTTCACTGACAAGGTCTTCTGTTCTTCCTGAACGCCGCTGCCATGACAGGAAGTACAAGGATTCTTGATAATCTTGCCCTGACCACGACAGTGCGGACAGGTTTGCTGGACCGAGAAAAAGCCCTGCTGCATGCGCACCTGGCCTGAGCCATGACAGGTTCCACATGTTTCCGGCTGGGAACCTTTTGCAGCCCCTGTACCACCACAAGGCTTACAACTGACCTGAGACGGGACACGAATCTTGACGGTGGTGCCTTTCACCGCGTCTTCCAGATCCAGTTCCAGGGTGTAACGAAGGTCTGCACCGCGCGTGCTGCGGGAGCGGCCACCACCGCCTCCGCCGAAAATATCTCCGAACACATCGCCAAAGATATCACTGAAGCTGCCACTGCCGAAGCCGCCACCCCCACCGGCATTGGGATCGACGCCCGCGTGACCATACTGATCGTAGGCCGCCTTTTTCTGCGGATCCGCCAGAATTTCGTAGGCTTCAGTAGCTTCTTTAAATTTCTCTTCTGCCGCAGTGTCATCCGGGTTACGGTCGGGATGATACTTCATCGCCAAACGACGATACGCTTTCTTGATTTCCTTATCGTCTGCTGAACGATCTACACCCAGGATTTCGTAATAATCTCTCTTTGCCATAGCAAATTTTCACACCGTCATTTCATCTGCGACCCCCGACATCTGCCGGGGCCAATCATTCTGATATTTCAAGGCCGGTGATACACAAACGCGGAAGTCAAAGCTTCCGCGCCTGTGCACACCTGGTTTTCGGCGCAGAGCGCTTACTTCTTGTCGTCCTGAACCTCTTCAAATTCAGCGTCGACAACATCATCGGCACCACTGCTGTCACTGGCTGATTCAGCCTCTTGAGCACCAGCTTCCGCACCGCCTTGCGCAGCATTTGCCTGCTCAGCGTACATCTTCTGAGCCAACGAAGACGAAGCTTCTGTCAGCGCTTGAGTTTTGGTCTCGATCAAGGCCTTGTCGTCGCCCTTGAGAGCTTCTTCAAGCTCAGTGATCGCTTTTTCGATCGCCGAACGCTCTTCATCCGATGCTTTATCACCCGCTTCTTCCAGCGTTTTCTTCGTCGCATGGACGATCGCATCACCCTGGTTGCGCGCAGTCACCAGCTCTTCGAACTTGCGATCCTCTTCAGCATTCGCCTCCGCATCATTGACCATTTTTTCGATCTCATCATCAGACAAACCTGAAGACGCCTTGATCACAATCGATTGCTCTTTACCGGTTGCCTTGTCTTTGGCATGTACGTTGAGGATACCATTTGCATCGATATCGAATGTCACCTCAATCTGCGGCATACCGCGCGGTGCTGAAGGAATATCGGCCAGATCAAAGCGGCCCAGCGACTTGTTCTGAGCCGCCTGCTTGCGCTCACCCTGAACAACGTGGATGGTAACTGCAGTCTGATTGTCTTCCGCCGTCGAGAACACTTGCGATTTTTTGGTAGGAATCGTCGTGTTTTTCTCGATCAGAGGAGTTGCCACACCACCCATGGTTTCGATACCCAGAGTCAGTGGCGTTACATCCAGCAGCAGTACGTCTTTCACATCACCCGCCAAAACAGCAGCCTGAATTGCTGCACCAATGGCAACCGCTTCATCAGGGTTCACATCTCGACGAGGCTCTTTACCGAAGAATTCTTCTACCTTCTTCTGAACCAGCGGCATACGTGTCTGGCCACCCACCAGAATCACATCATCGATTTCAGAAGCGCTCAGACCCGCATCGTTCAATGCTGTCTTACATGGTGCGAGACTGCGCTCGACCAGTTCTTCCACCAGCGATTCAAGCTTGGCACGAGTCAATTTCACATTGAGGTGCTTGGGACCGGAAGCATCAGCGGTGATGTAAGGCAGGTTCACATCCGTCTGTTGCGCACTGGACAACTCTACCTTGGCTTTTTCAGCTGCCTCTTTCAGGCGCTGCATCGCCAGCGGATCACCTTTCAGATCGATACCGCTGTCTTTTTTGAAGGCTTCTGCCAGGTAGTCAATCAGTACCAGGTCAAAGTCCTCACCACCGAGGAAGGTATCACCGTTGGTCGCCAGTACTTCAAACTGCTTCTCGCCATCAACATCTGCGATTTCGATGATTGAGATATCAAAGGTACCACCACCAAGGTCGTATACCGCGATGGTTGAATCACCCTTGCTCTTGTCGAGACCATAGGCCAGTGCCGCAGCAGTTGGCTCGTTAATGATTCGCTTGACTTCCAGACCGGCAATTTTGCCTGCATCTTTGGTCGCCTGGCGCTGTGAATCGTTAAAGTATGCGGGAACCGTGATGACGGCTTCGGTCACTTTCTCACCCAGAAAGTCCTCCGCAGTCTTCTTCATTTTCTTCAGCACCTCCGCGGAAATCTGAGGTGGTGCTTTCTTGTCGCCTTTCACTTCCACCCAGGCATCGCCATTATCTGCTTTGGTGATTTTGTAAGGCACCATTTTGATGTCTTTCTGGACGACATCATCTTCGAAACGACGACCGATCAGACGCTTGATAGCGTAGAGCGTGTTGTTAGGATTTGTCACTGCCTGGCGCTTGGCTGGCTGCCCCACCAGGATTTCATTGTCTTCAGTAAACGCGATGATAGATGGCGTGGTACGATCGCCTTCTGCATTTTCGATGACCTTGGCCTTGTCACCGTCCATCACGGCTACACAGGAGTTGGTTGTACCCAGGTCAATACCAATAATTTTACCCATTGATTTGCTCCAATTCTGAATCTGCTTTGTTTGCCTGCTCACTCTGGAGACAGACGCCCGATTTTAGTTAATCTCTATGTTTGGCCGCTTTGTTTAATTTCAAGCCTGCTCATCAACTTTTGTCGCACCGGAGGTCCCTGATGCTCCGCCTTTCGATACGATAACCATTGCCGGGCGAATCAGGCGCCCATGCAAGGTGTAACCTTTCTGCATCGCAGCAATGACAGTATTAGGTTCGGCATCAGGCGCTTCCACCATGGACATGGCTTCATGAAGTTTCGGGTCGAAGGGGTGACCCACCGGATCGATTTGCTCCAGCTCAAACTTCTTGATGCCAGCAAGGAACAGGGAAAGCGTCATCTCAACGCCTTCACGCAGAGGAGTGGAGGCGTTGCCCTGCTCCTTCTCGGCTTCGATGGCTTTTTCCAAGCTATCGATGACCGGCAAAAGTTCTTTCGCAAACTTCTCCAAGCCAAATTTGTGAGCCTTTTCCACATCGTGTTCGGCACGACGACGAATATTCTGCATCTCGGCCTGGGCACGTATGACCTGATCCTTGGCCTCGGCCATCTGCGCCGCAAGGCTCTCGGCTTCGGCCTGCCAATTCTTGCCATCACTTGAGCTGGAATCCGTATTGGTTTCCGCACCGGCATTGCTGTCAGAAGACGTCGCAGTCTGCGCCTCTTCCTTCGCGGCACCGATAGCCTCATTCACCGCTGCTTCGACCTGCTCGTTCATTTTGTCTTGTTCACCGCTCACTGGCGCCCCCTCTCATCAAACCTGAAAAGTTTCTAGCGGGAGTTTCTAAGGCACGCAGCCACTCCGCTAATCTCGTGAATTGAGCTGCTATATGGGGATGCTGATGACGCTTTCAAGGCACTCGGGCAAGAAATTAGATACACACATTTATTTTGCGTCGGATTTCCCAACTCAGTACACTTTTCGCAACGTCCAGACCTGCCAGGAATAACGGAAATTTCATGCTCAACCATCTCAGCGTCAAGAATTTCGCGATAGCGGATCACGTCGAAGTTAACTTTGATCACGGTATGACGGTCCTTTCCGGTGAAACCGGTGCGGGCAAATCCATTATCCTCGATGCACTGGGTCTGACTCTGGGCGACAGAGCCGACACCACCATGGTTCGTCACGGCAGCGCCAAAGCCGAGATTTCCGCCGTTTTCGATTTGGCCAAACACCCGGAAGCCCTGAGCTGGCTTGAAGAACATGATCTGGAAACCGGCCAGGAATGTATATTACGACGCGTCATCACCGCGGACGGTCGTTCCCGTGGCTACATCAATGGCCAGCCCAGCCCGCTGCAGGACTTGAAGGCCCTAGGCGAAATTCTTATCGACATCCACAGCCAACACGAACACCAGTCATTGATGCGAAAGGACAATCATCGTTTGATTCTGGACGGCTTCGGCGGTCTACAATCGGAAGCACAGGCGGTGCAGCAAGCGTACCGGGACTGGTCCAGCAAGGCACAAACCCTGGCGAGACTTGAAAGCAATCAGGAAGAAACCGAGGCGCGCGTGCAGCTACTCAGCTTTCAGGTACAGGAATTCGACACGCTGGCTCTGCAGGAAGGCGAAATAGCGGAACTTGAACAGGAACAAAGCAGCCTCGCCAACGCTGAACAATTGATCTCTGGCGCACATGAAGCCCTGGCTTTGTGCCGCGATGGCGACACCAATGTGGGCAGTCTGCTCTCTGCTGCCAGCCACAGCTTGCAACAAACCGGCTCAAGCAACTCCGCGCTTGCTGAGGCCATCAACCTGATAGAAGAGGCTCGCATTCAGGTGGACGAAGCCGGTACCAGCCTGAGCCATTTCCTCGACAGTTTTGATCTCGACCCGGAGCGCCTGACCTGGGTTGAAGAGCGCTTGAGCGCTATCTATCAGCTCGCCCGCAAGCATCGTTGCGCACCGGAAGAACTTACTGATGTGCATTTCAAACTCAGCGAGGAATTGTCTCAATACACTGATGGCGGCAGTAACCTGGAGCAACTAACGGAAGAAGTCGCTGCTTGTGAAGCCCATTACCTGAAACTCGCTGAACAACAACGCGCTTTGCGCCAACAGCACGCCGAGGCATTTGAAACAGCTGTCGCCGAACAGCTGGCTTTGATGGATATGAAAAATGTCCGCTTGAGCGTTCAGTTCACGCCCCTTGAAGGCCAGCAGTTCAGCGCTCTTGGTCTGGATCGTATTGAATTTCTGCTAAGCACAAATCCGGGGCAGCCAGCCAAGGCCCTGGCAAAAGTGGCCTCCGGAGGTGAATTGTCCCGGGTCAGCCTGGCGATTCAGGTCGTCATCGCACAAAAATCCACTATTCCCACACTGGTGTTTGATGAAGTGGATGTAGGCATTGGCGGCGGTACCGCCCAGATTGTAGGCCGACTACTGCGCAGCCTTGGTGAGAATGGTCAGGTCATTTGTGTAACACACCTGCCCCAGGTCGCGTCACAGGGCCAACATCACCTGTTCATCAGCAAGAAAGAAGAGAATGGAGAGGTACGTTCCAGCATTCGGGCATTGAAGCAGGAGGAGCGAACACGGGAAATTGCACGCATGCTCGGCGGCGTAGAAATTACCCAGCAAACCCTGGCTCATGCTGAGGAAATGCTAAGTTTGAACTAGCTGCTGCCCTGGAATGGCGCTTCAAGAAAAGAGGGTGTCTGTTGATTATTTTTTGCTTTTGGCTTTGACGTATAGAGTCAGGCTGTGATCAACCAGTTCATAGCCATGCTCTTCTGCAATCTGTCGCTGGCGTTCTTCAATCACCAGATCGAAAAACTCGATCACTTTACCTGAATCGGTATCTACCATGTGATCGTGGTGTTCATCGCCAGCAAGCTCAAACACCGCATGCCCGCCTTCGAAGTTATGGCGCAATACCAGACCCGCCGCTTCGAACTGAGTCAATACCCGGTATACCGTCGCCAGACCCACATCATCACCGGATTCCAGCAAAGCCTTGTACACATCCTCGGCGCTCATATGGTGTTCTACTGCATTTTCCAGCAAACTCAACACTTTCAAACGCGGCAGCGTTACCTTGAGTCCCGCTTTTTTCAATTCGGCATTATCTGGCATAACTTCTTGGTAATCCTGTTAACAGCCCCGGCACGATTCGGTTATGATGCGCCGCAGGTAAATTTTTCGACAAAGATAGTGGAATTCAAAACCAGATGCAAAACAAGCTGTTTCTTCTGATCCTGCCTTTCGCAGCGATACTTCTGGCAGTACAAGGCTGCTCCTTTCCCGGGGTCTACAAAATCAATGTACAGCAGGGAAATATCGTAACGGAGGATATGCTGGTGCGGCTCAAACCGGGCATGACGCGCAAGCAAGTGCATTTTGCCCTGGGAAACCCGGTGATTGAAAATGTCTTTGATTCGAGCGAGGAGAACTTTCTCTACACCTACCAGCAGGCCGGCGGAGATATTGAATATCAGCGGGTAACCATCTACTACAACGATGATATCTATCTGCGCCACGAAGCCCAGCTGTTAGAAGATCATCCCGCCTATTAGGTTTTTTTTGCCGCCCGATTCAATCGCGCCTGCTTGGGATCGATGATCAGAGGGCGATAGATTTCGATGCGATCTCCCTCTCTCAGCATCTCTTCGCGCGGCTTCTTGACCACCTTGCCAAATATACCCATGTCCACCTTGTCAAAATCGATCTCGGGGAAAATCTGATCGATTCCGGACTTCCTGGCCCCCTCGTAAACACTTGTACCCGGCGTCACATCCAGCGCCAGAATCTGCTGTTTGTCGGGTCGCGCATAGGCAACTTCTATGTGAATTTTCTTATCCATACACCTGCTTCGCTCGCGCACAAAATGCATCAACCATGGAATTGGCAGCCTGATTAAACACCGGACCAAATGCCATTTTAGTCAGGCTTTTCTTGAGTTCGAATTCCAGAGTCAGTGCCACCTTGCAAGCATCATCCCGCAGGGCACTGAACTCCCACTCCCCTCTCAGAAAGCTGAAGGGGCCATCCACCAGCTCCATCATGATTTTATCTTCGATTGAGAGATCATTGCGTGTGGTAAAGGACTGGCGCACGCCGCCTTTACTTACCTCTACCCTAGCCAGCATGTGGGCTGTCTGATGTTCCAGCACTTCTGCCCGTGAGCACCAGGGCAGAAACAGCGGATATGACGGCACATCGTTCACCAGTGCATACATTTCTTCATTGGAATGCATCACCAAAGCACTGCGATGAATACGTAAAGTCATACTCGTAAAAATACCTGATTGGTCCTGTTAGATTCCGGCGCCGATTGTACTCTGCACAGATCCATTGGCCCAGCCTTAAACAGAAATCTGTCACTCCCAGCGAGCCTTCACCGGGAATCTCAGCGACAAAGCACACATGGATGAATAACTTAGTGTAGAATGGCCGACCGATTTTGAATTCACCAAACAATGTTCGCGGAATATGGCCAAGAAGAAGCCCAAGCTGCCCAGCAATACCATCGCCGTCAACAAACGCGCGAAACATGACTATCATATCGAAGAAACTTTCGAAGCCGGGCTGGTGCTAACGGGTTGGGAAGTAAAAAGCCTGAGAGCAGGCAAGGCACAGCTAACCGATTCCCATGTCTTTTTGAAGAATGGTGAAGCCTGGCTGTTAAACGCCCACATCACCCCGCTGACCTCGGCCTGTACCCATGTCATCGCCGAGCCCACTCGTATGCGCAAACTCCTGCTCCACAAAAAGGAGATTGGCAAGATCCATGGCAAAATGAACCAGGCCGGTCATACCTGCGTCGCGATGAGACTGTATTGGAAAAACAATAAAGTGAAGTGTGAAATTGCCTTGGTGAAGGGTAAGAAAGAATATGACAAGCGCGCCACAGAGAAAGAGCGCGACTGGAACCGTCAGAAGCAGCGCGTGGTCAGAGACCACGCCTAGCTGAAGTCTTTCGCACCTCTCTAGAAATCAAAACCAAAATTGATTTTGTAGCCCTTGATATCGCTGTCGGTAGAATCCAGATAGGTGAAGCCCAGGTGAAAATTGTCCTCTGCCAGCAGGTCCTCAGAGGTAATCATGCCCAGCGCGAAACCTAATTCGTAGTAATGTTCGGTATAGAGCTCGTCGCCACTGAAGCGTGTATCAATGGCGAACACCTGCAACAGAGATGGAATATCGAACATCATAGTGGGCCGCATGACCATCAGACCATTACGCAACACTGTATTTGAAATATCCGGATCGATTTCGTAGTCACCGATACTGACGCTTCCAGTCTGGTAGCGAGCCACCATATTTCCCATCTTGTACAGATAATTGCCGTATACGAGTCGATAGGTACTCGACAGAGAGATGCCATTGATTGATGCACCACCACCCAGATCTTCCGAACCCGCTGCGCCATAGCTCAGGCCTGGCGTAATCGACCAGGAGCGCGTCAGTGGATGCGAATAGGAGACGCCAGCATTCACCTGATAACTTTTGGCGCCTTCAGTGTCAGTAACGGCAACCGGCATGCTGACGCGGATAATTTTCAGAGGGTCAGCAAACTGATACAGATAGTCGACCACAATGGTCTGGGTCTCTGCGTCGGTGCCATCAAGATCATACTCCGCATGACTGACATCTATTCCAAGACTACTGCCTCCACCTTGAAGGGAATTCTCGGACCAGGCCCCGATCTTGGCCTCATCGTCAGACATGCCTTGATCGGTCCCTCCAGAATCCTTCATGCCATCGGTCATGCCGCCGCCATTATCCATATTTGAAGCACTGTCTCCACCCGAAGCACCGGAACGATCAGCGGACAATACGTCGCTTCGTTTGGACGGCCCCAGCGTCCGCGACAACAAGTCAAACCCACCCTCAGTGGCGGCAAACTCCATGGGCGTCATCGCCATAAAGATATGACTGAAATTCGAAGACACCATATTCCCCATCAGACTCGAGGGATTGCCCGCGACTGGATCCACCGGCGACACCCTTGCCAGCTCTTTCTGGATGCGATTCACCGTATCCGCGCCCGCGCCCTCGAGATACTCCACCAGCAATTCTTTGCTCTCGTCACGGGTTGCGCCCTCAAAGGTTTCGGAAACACCGAGTTCCGGGATAGTCAAAGTGAGGAAAGGTGAGTTGGCATTGAAGGTGAAATTCATCGGTAAGCCACGATAATTGATGACCGCCGTTGCGGCAGACTGATCAGTGTAACTCGGCAAACCTTCCTGCAACTTTTCAGTGGTCAGCTGATCAAAAGCATCGTCAACGTTATCGAAATCAGCTGTAAAGGAATCGACACCGGATTCGGCAATGGTTACAAATAATTCTGCCTTTACCGGCGACGATGCCAAAACAAGCAGGCTGGCACATAAAAGAGCCAAAAGCCCTTGCCGGTAAACACTTTGATGATTGGATATTCCTGAACCCATCCAGGGCCTAGAGCACATCGTCCGTGAGACTACCTGAGTACTGCTGACGCCATTAACGTGACGCATACCCACCTCCCCGACTCAATTGTTCTTGTCATGTAGAGCGCGATGTCAAGGAAGTATAGGTGATCACTTTAATGCTGCCCGCGATTAACAGATTGCTTTGCACTATTAACAATGCGTTTCATAGGTTATCGATCTATGCCAGCCAATGCCTGTGCTATGGTTAGTGAAACTCTAACAACAGAGCCTTCATTGCGAGCCAGGGCCATGACCTCCAGACATATGCCATTCAAGCGTAGCAGCTACAGCATTATGGCCATTGCGGCTACCGTGATCCTGATTCTGCTGCTTAGTCCGCAGTTAAGCATCATCAAACATTGGGACTGGCGCCTGCAGGACACCTTTATCCGCGAACGCGCCGCCAGCTTGCCGGCCTCCGATGACATTGTCATTGTCGACATCGACGACACCAGTCTGACGGCGATGGCTCCGCTGATCGGCAAATGGCCCTGGCCTCGTTCGATCCATTCGGAACTGATAGAGTTCCTGAACAATCAGGGTGCTCAGGCGATTGTCTTCGACGTGCTCTTCATCGAACCGGATATCTATCGACCGGATTCAGACGCCTATTTCGCCGAGGTCATTGCTGAAACACCAAATGTTTTTCTACCCGTTGCCACCCGAGAAACCAGCAGTGCACTGCACACGCCTTTGTTGGCCTCCTATCCCGCTGAGCTGGGATTGACAATGGGCAATCGTGCTGAACGCGATGCCCGGTCACAAATTCTATTACCTGAGTTTGTACCAAAAGAACACTGGCGCCTGGGCAGCATTGATTTTTCCGCCGATAGTGACGGTGTCGGACGCCGATATTACATCAGCCAAAACCTGTCGGGCTGGAAGCTTCAGTCCTTGCCGGCAGTCGTCGCACAGTCTCTTGGCGCTGAGCAAACGGAGAAAGACCGTTTCCTGATCGACTGGCGCGGTGCCAGCGGCATCGACTATCAAAGCTTTTCCTACGCTCAGCTGCTGAGTCAGGCCCGGGGCGAACAACGCGTCGTACCAGAAGACTTTTTCAAGGACCGAATCGTCGTGGTCGGCTCGACAGCCCTGGGCCTACATGATTTTCGCCGCACACCGGTGAATCATGCCCAGCCCGGCGTATTCATTCTGGCGACTGCCATCGACAATCTATTGAACGGGGATTCACTACACTACTACGACACACTCCCTCTAAGCGCCGTCACCATTGTTTTACTGCTTTGTATTACTTACCTGATCCATTTGGATAAGGCTCGACTGGGAGCCGTCAGCAGTTTGTTTTGTATGTCTCTGATTCTGCTGATTGGTTGGCAAAGTGCGCTCGCCGGCACACTGGTGGAGATCGTTCCCAGCCTTCTTTCCCTGGCAATGCTGGCACTGCTGGGGATCGTGCTCAGCTACCAGCGTCATCACAAACAACTTACCCAAACCGTGCAGCTGTTCAGTCGCTTTATGGACCCCGCAGTCGTGAAGCAGATCATCGACGAAAAGAACACGGACTCATTAATCGGCAGCAAAAGCGTCGAAGTCACTATGCTGTTTTCAGACATCCGCAATTTCACATCCATGTCGGAGCAACGCACACCCGGCGAAGTGGTCAACATGCTGAACCACTATTTCGATCTGCAGGTGCAATCCCTGTTCAAGCATGGAGCAACCCTGGACAAGTTTATTGGTGACGCCATCATGGCCTTTTGGGGGGCGCCACTGGCACAAGCCGATCATCCGGTGAAAGCCGTCAACGCGGCCCTCGACATGGTGGACAACCTGCAAACCTTTATTGACACCTATGGCTACAAGGAATTCGACATCGGCATCGGTATACATACAGGAAGCGCTGTAGTTGGTCTGGTAGGCAGCCACGAACGCTACGACTACACAGCCATTGGCGATACCGTCAATCTGGCGAGTCGTATCGAGGGATTGACCAAAAATTGCGCGCAGATACTGGTTTCAGAGACTACAATGGAAGCATGTAAAGGCCATTTTGATTTCGAAGCGAAAGGTGAGTTTACGGTAAAAGGCCGGCAGGAGCCGGTTAAGGTATACGAACCTAAAAGAAGAGGCGTGTAAGGAACGCTCGCTACTTCAGTCACAGCGAAGTGTCTGCGCAAAGTTTGCAGGCGCTGTGGGAGGAGTCGAACAATGAAAAAAACAACATTCGTAAACAGCCTGTTGGTCAGTTCTCTCGTATGGGCTGAGCAAAGCGCCATCCTGGTCAAAGAAGCACCCTTGAGGGACGTACCGGGCATCCAGGCTACCGCTCTGGTACAGCTCGATAAAGACACCCCTATTACGCTGTTGAAACGCCGTGGCGGCTGGTATCAGGTTGAAACCATCGACCATCAGACCGGCTGGGTGCGGCTGCTGGAAGTGCGCTATACCTCAGAGTCGGAAGCCCGCGAATCCAATATTGCCGAGGTGCTCAAGCAAACGGCGACGATGCCGACAGCCAGTGGCACGACAACCGGCGTACGCGGTCTGACCGAAGCTGAAAGTGAAGCCAATGGAGGCAGCCCGGAAGCAAGCCTGGAGCAAGTACAGAGCTACATCCCCACCGAGGAAACGCTCAATGAGTTTGCTACCGAAGGCGAGCTGTCTACCCAGGAAGCCATTTCCCTACCCGAACAGTAACCCGGAGTGATGGAAAGAGAGTGGAGGCAGACAATGCATGTGATTTGGCGAATAGCGTTGATCATCCTGCTAGGCACCCTGTGCGCCTGTGGCGTCCGCATTCAGGGTATTGAAATCGGGCGGGTGTTTGATGCGGCGGGCAAGGTCCCAGACATGCTGACCAAGGATGAGCAAAGCGAAGTAGAAATCGGTGAAGACACCGCCCGTTCTCTCTTGCAGAAACATACCATTGCCCATAATGAAGCGCTCCAGCGTTACGTCAACACAGTGGGCTACTGGCTCGCAAAACATACCTCCCGCCCTCACCTTCCCTGGCACTTTATTGTCATCGACGACCCTTCATTCAACGCCTTTGCAGCCCCGGGTGGCTACATATTTGTCACCACTGGCTTATTGGGCTCCCTGGGCAGCGAGTCTGAGCTGGCCAACGTTCTTGCCCACGAGATGGCACACGTGCTTTATCGCCATCACCTGGTGGCCCTCGAAGCCAAATCCAAACGTGGGTTCGCGGCCGACCTGGCCATACTGGCGGCGCAAACCTATCGCGCCAAACAACAAAGCGGCGACCAGAAAACCGTTGACGGCCCCGACGGTATCAGTGCGTTCGACAAGGTGGTCAGGGAGCTTTATGACAAGGGGCTTGAGCGTGAAGATGAGCTGCATGCCGACAGAATAGCGGTCATGCTGTCCTCACGGGCCGGCTATGACCCCTATGCTTTTTTAGTAACGCTGCAAAAAATTCACAGCAATGAAGCGGTGGAGCGCAATGAATTTCTGCAATTCATCAAGCAGCACCCGAAAGCGGACGAACGCCTTGAGTCGTTGGAAACCACCATGTTCCTGTTGGATGGATTCACTCTCAGCAGCCGAACACTTGCCGAACGCTACCAACAGCGAGTGTTCTCCAAGCGCTGATCGCTAATCCCGCGGCCGCAAATCAAAGTCGCAGACATGGTGCGCGTAGCCTTGCTGAATATCCTGGGCTGATACCGTGCTTTTTTCTGCCTTGTGGTACACCTTGCCTTCGATAAACACCTTGACGATATGCGTATCCAGCAAACCCGACTGCGCTTCAGACTCGAGAATGTTTAATGCCTTGTCCAGCGATACAGCTGGTTTGTAAGGTCGATCTGAAGCAGTGAGCGCATCATAGATATCACAGACTGTCATGATCCGAGACTGATAGGGAATCTCTTCAGAAGTGAGGTTGTTTGGGTAACCGCTACCGTCGAGTTTTTCATGATGTGCGCCAGCAATATTGGGAATATCCTTAAGACCAGCGGTCCAGGGTATGTGATTCAGGAAGTTCACCGTGTGGGTCACGTGGGACTCAATCTCCCGGCGCTCATTGTCATTCAGGCTTCCTCTCAGAATGGAGAGCGAGGCAAACTCACCATCACTCAGGAGACCTCTCAAGCTGCCATCGTAATCGGTAAACAGATGCCCACGAATCGCTTCAAGCAGCTCAAATTTCCCCTGAGTCAGCACTGAAGGCTCGTTGGCGGCCAGAATCACTGCCAGATAGTCATCCAGCAACTGAATATCTTCCTGCAAGGCCTGTTTTAACTTTTGTTTTACCGCTTCGGATACCTTCTGGCCACTCTCATACATGGACAGCAACTGGTTCTTGTATTGCAGCTGTAACTGCTGTTTCGACAGGGCAATTCGGTACTTCATGATTTCAATGCTCTGGGACGGCAATTTCTTGGCCTTCACCAGTACATTTTCGCGGACACCGACCTTGCCAAAATCATGCAACAAGGCGGCAAAACGCAGCTCCCGAATCTGCTGTGACGAGAAACTCACATTGCGCAGCAATCCACTGCCATGCTGGCTCACCGTCGCAGCCAGCTCCTCGCTCAGACTGGCGACACGAAAGGAATGTCCGCTGGTACAGGGATCCCTCTGCTCAATGGCATAGACTGACGCATTCACAAAGCCATCGAAGAGCTGATTGATGTCGTCAATCAACTTGCGGTTCTCTATAGCAATGGCGGCCTGACTCGACAGGGCTCGCATCAAATCCACCACGGCCGACTCGAAAGGAATCACTTGCCGTTCAATTTCCGACACATTAGTAAGCTTGGCGTCCAGCGATCGCTTGCGGTTGATGAACTCCAACACGCCGACAACTACTCCGTCATGGTCTTTCATGGGAATCGCCAACAGAGACACCGTGCGATAGCCCATGACCTTGTCGAAGGACGAATTGAAGCGATAAGGCACGTCACCCGAAATATGGTAAGTATCATCAATATTGAGCACTTCACCGGACAAAGCACAGTACCCCACGATCGAACTTTCGGTCAGTGCAATACTGTGCTCTTCAAACGACACCGGAACCGATGCGTTTTGCGTGAGCTTGAAGCTCAGCCTGGGTTGCTTCTCATCAGAGCGATCCACCAGAAACAGCGACGCCGCATCACAACAGGCCAGCCGTCGCCCTTCCGACAATATCTTCGCAAGCAGTTTGTCGAGGTTTTGCTCAACCGACAACGCAATGCCGACTTCCACCAACAAGGCCGCGCCTTCGTTATTAACCATCATCTCGGTATTGAGGCGTTTCTGGCTCAGCCGCAATCGCGAGTGTTCAGCCGCCAGCTTGGCCAGCCGGGCAATATCGACGGGTTTTAGATCCTGAGTGAGAGAGATGGCATGACTGGGCAATGGCTCGGCAAGGGACAAACCTGCATCGATCAAAACAGTCACTGTACCATCGAACCAGGGCTCGGCACCGACTTCTGCAATGAGGGCCTCATCCAGTATCAGAACGTCGGCCCCGAGTGTATCCAGATCGCCATGATCCTGTACATCGACGGCCTTGAACACGGGTGCAGCGCATTCCATCAGCACCTGACGAGTGGCATTATTTGCAGAGCTGGCAATGACATAGGGGCTTTCCATGGAATCGTCTCCTTAAGAGTCGTCTCACCGTTGGCCATGAATAGCCACAGGCAACGCTATACCCACAATACTAGTCAATATTCACCTGTTTGCAGATCTTTACCTGGCATTAAGTATTAGCCTTTATCATGATTGCTGACGCCTGCCGATACGGGTTACGCCAACCTGGCTATCAAGGACTAACCGCAAATTGACAGTTGACCCTTATCAAGCACGAGATCCGGAAAATAAACTAAGCTTCAGACAGATCAATATGGGACTTGGGGGCATAATGTCACAGACTGGAACCGAGACACATCACAGAGAAGCCGTCGCACCCGTTGACCAGGCCTGGCTAAGAATGGATTCAGACACCAATCTGATGATGATTGGTGTAGTTCTTGTCTTCGATCGACCCATCGAAACCAAGAGTTTGATCTCCACATTGGAGACGCGCTTCCTTTGTTTCCCACGCTTTCGACAACGCATCGAATGGGATGACGATCAAGCCTACTGGGTTGATGACCCACATTTTAATCTGAGCAATCATTTACATACGATCGGGCTACCCGGCAACCATTCCCAAAAGGACTTACAGGATCTCGCCAGCGATCTCGACAGCACTCCGCTGGATTTCAATCACCCTCTTTGGCAGATCCACCTGGTCGATGACTATCAGAATGGCTGTGCACTGATCATACGCATCCATCATTGTATTGCCGATGGTATTGCGCTGATTCGGGTACTACTGGCCATGACAGACGAAAGCCCGGAAGGACGTCAGGCAGAAGAGCCTCCTCCGGTATTACCAGAGGGTTGGCTGGATCGACTCATCAGACCCATCGAAAAAACCCTGAAGCAAGGCGCCCGAATAGGACAGGATTTGCTGGACGAAGGCAAAGAACTGATTCAACACCCTTCTCATCTGCTTGATCTTGCCAGGCAGGGGCTCGCAATCGGCTCTGAGATCACACGGATTGCACTCCTGCCGGAAGACCCTGACACCTGTCTGAAGCGCCCACTGTCAGGCCGCAAATCGGTGACCTGGGCGCCTCCCATCTCACTTATTGAAATCAAGCATTGCGCCCATGCACTGGAGGGCACGGTAAACGATATTTTATTGGCCGCAGCCTGTAGTGCCCTGCGCCGCTATCTCATCGAAACAGACCAGATTGAGATGCAGAACGATACCGATATTCATGCGGCAATCCCCTTTAATCTGCGACCACTGGACAAACCAATTAGCACGCTGGGGAATCAGTTCGGCCTTGTCGTGGCAAAGCTTCCGGTGGGCATAGAAGATCCTTTCGAACGTTACCAGCAAGTCAAAAAGAATATGCTTGAGTTGAAGCATTCGTATCAGGCCCAGGTGTTCTATGGGCTGCTCGGCACACTCGGTAAAGGCCCGAGCGTTCTGGAAAAAACGGCGCTGGAAGTGCTAAGCAAAAAGGCGTCTCTTGTCATGACCAACGTACCTGGCCCCAAGAATCCGTTATTTCTCGCAGGCGCTCGCTTGCTCCATCCCATGGTTTGGGTGCCGCAAAGTGGGGAGGTCGGGGTGGGTCTGAGTATCCTCAGCTATGATGGCCTCGTACTGTTTGGCCTTGTCGCCGATGAAGCCATGATTCCCGCCCCCTCTCTGCTGACCCAATACTTTGTCGATTCAGTGAGTGAGTTAAAAAAATTGGCGAAAAAACACAACAAGCCTTGAGATCCGAGAATTCGACCCGATATACTGAAATGCTGGCAAAAGCGGCGTTATCTTTCGAATAACGGCCAAGGCTCGACGCAGTCGAAGCCAAACGCTCACAGGTTTCAACAGGTTACGGGGACGATTTGGCTTCGACGCCGGTGACGAAACCAAAGGTGCATGTCGAGTGTACAGTGGCACTCGTACTCCAATCGCTGTAAACAATAGTTGCAAATGATGACAACTACGGTGCTCAACTAGCTGCGTAAGCAGTGAAAAAGCACTTTTAGGGTTTCGACCCTAACGGTCCGTAACAAGGTGCCTGTACCGCGTTGCAGACTGTCATTCAGAACAGGATCGCAAAAAGGCATGCTCAGGGTCGTTTTGTTAAATTTTACTGGGTTCGCCAACCACGTCCTGCCCGTTGGGCTGTGGAAGGTTAAATCAATTAACGGAATCTAAACATGTAGAGCCGATGGCAGAGTGCTGGCGGACGCGGGTTCAATTCCCGCCGTCTCCACCAACATAGAATCTTATAGACTCCTATAGATTCTCTGAAAGCCCCGATATACGGGGCTTTTTCTTTATCAATACCCAGCTAAATGCAAAACACTTGGTTAAACTCACCAGACTCCCTGGTCCAGATTGTGAAAAAACTGCCAGCTCATACTATCCATCAAGACAATGGCTCCGGCCTCCCCGGCAATAAATGCTTAGTCATGCTTCAGCCACTCCCGTGCCGCCGAGGTAATCGCGACCACCGCAGGATGGCGTAGCTTGCGCTCGACAGAAATTGCATAGAACTGCTCGCTGAGTCCATCACAATGGCCGATGATGCGCGCCTTGTACTGCTGGGCAACATCATCAGCAATGGCACTGGGCACCGTAAAGACACCGACACCTGCCTGTCCGAACACTTTCATCAAGGCACTGTCGTCAAACTCGCCGACAACTCTTGGCGCTATTCTTTTCGAATCCAGCCAATCCAGTAGTTTCATATGCGAGAGATTCGAATCGCTGGGCAGCAGCAAGGGAGCATCATTCAGGCTATAGGGAAAATCCGCTTCCAACTCAGTTGCCAGGGCGTCCGCTGCCAGAAAGCTGATACCACATTCACCCAGTGCATGATTAAAGCCTTTAACACTGACATCGGGGGGAATGGGTCCATCGGCAATGACAATATCCAGTCGGTGCAAGGCCAATTCACCAAGTAAGGTTTTCAGATTGCTCTCCCTGCAGACCACCCGAATGGGATCTTCCAGCTCCATGGCGGGGGCGATCAGCCGGTAGGCGATGGTCTTGGGCACCACATCGGCTATCCCCACTTTGAACGTCATGGGTCTATCACCGGGTTGTGTACGCACGGCTTCCTCAATTTCATCACCCAGCGAAAAAATCTCATCGGCATAACTCATCACCAGTTTGCCGGTATCGCTGAGCTTCAGGTTTCTACCCACCTTATTAAACAGCGGCTTCCCCAGATACTCCTCCAACAGGCTTATCTGGCCGCTAATCGTTTGTGGCGTGATGTGAATCTGCTCGCTCGCGCGGGTAATACTCCCCGCCTTGGCGACCACCCAGAAGTAGTGCAGGTGCTTGAAATTGAGCATAGTAACACTTCGAATTTGCCTTAGTTTCTATCATTAATATTCGACTATTTATTGCATCATATCAACCCTATTATGACCGGGAATCCACTACTAACGGAGGCTTCAAGCATGCAAGTAGACATTCAGTCCCGGCACTTTTCTTTGACCAGTGCGATCGAAGCTTACATCAGGCGTCGCCTTGACTATGGCTTCAGTGCCCGCGCCCACCACGTGAAATGTATTGTGGTGCGCCTGAAGGACGTCAATGGTCCTAAGGGAGGCGTCGATAAATGCTGCCAGCTCCAGATTGTTCTGGCCGGACTTCCGGACATCGTTGTGGAAGACACCGAAACCAGTCTTTATCTGGCAATTGACCGGGCCGTCGATCGGGCCAGTCGTTCGCTAGCACGGAAGCTAGACCGACGCCGCACACGAGCCCTGCAAAGTGGCCTGAACGGCGCCCGGGCCAGCGCATAACACTGTTTACAGAGAACGAGGTATTAAACATGGCAAGCCATCCGATTACCGCAACACGGGAATCACCAAGCGAAGTACTCAGCACAAACAAGGTGATTCGCAATACTTATCTACTGCTGTCCATGACACTGGTGTTCAGTGCCTCGACAGCAGGCCTTTCGATGCTGTTTAACCTGCCCCATCCGGGCATTTTCATTACCCTGCTGGGCTATTTTGGTCTGCTCTTTGCCACCTACAAATTCCGTGATTCGGGCCTGGGCCTGGTCAGCGTATTTGCGCTGACGGGATTTATGGGGCTGACACTGGGGCCAATCATTAATGCCTATCTGAGCCTCGCCAATGGAGGTCAACTGGTGATAACAGCCCTGTCTGCCACCGCCCTGATATTTTTCAGTCTGTCGGCGTACGCGCTGTTGACGCGGAAAGATTTCAGCTTTCTCGGCAGTTTTCTGTTTACCGGAATACTGGTCGCATTCGTGGCGGGCCTCGCGGCAATCTTCTTTGAACTATCGGCCTTGTCGCTCGCCGTCTCCGCTATGTTTGTGGTGCTGATGTCCGGCCTGATTCTTTATGAAACCAGCAACATTATTCATGGCGGCGAAACCAATTACATATTGGCCACCGTTGGCCTGTTTGTTGCCATCTTCAACCTGTTCACAAGCCTCTTGCATCTGCTCGGCTTCATGAACGGCGAATAAACGAAAAAGAGGAGATGAACGATGAGCTTATCTAAATTGTTGAATCAAGTGGTGGGGGATCAGCTGGCGGATGGTAAGACTCCGTCTGCATCGCAAGTCGCCCAAAACATGCCATCGGCGCGGGATACCCTGAACAAGGTGTCGGGATCGATACCGGGTGGTCTCGCCGGTGGTGCAGTCGCGGGCGGTATTATGGCGCTGTTGGTCGGCAACAAGTCTGCACGCAAATTTGCCGGCAAAGCAGCGACCTACGGTGGCGCCGCTGTGTTAGGCGGTCTGGCTTATAAAGCCTATCGAAACTGGCAAAACAATCAGCCCCGGCAAGACACCAGCCTGGTAAGAAACCATGAAGAGGCAGCATTTATACAGCAGGCTTTGCACCATCCTGCCGATGCCAATGCTCAAGCCTATTTTCAGCTGGTGCTGATCAAGGCCATGATTGCGGCAGCGCGCTCAGACGGCCATATTGATGAGACAGAGCATCAGAGCATCTTTTCCGCGGTCAAAGAGATGCAGTTGGGCGACGACATCAAAGGTCAAATCCTCGACCTGTTCAATCGCCCGATCAGCATTGAAGAGATCATCAGGGACGTGCACACCCTGGAGGAGCGAAGCGAAGTGTATCTGGCCTCATATCTGGTGATAGAGCCGGACGATCACAGAGAGCGTGAGCATCTTGCCCAGCTGTCACGTGCACTGCAGATTCCTGGAGAACTGGAAGCACAACTTCGGGTTCAGGCCCAACGGGCCAAAGCCCATGCCATTTAACGAGCCGGCGGGAGGTCAGGGAGCGACTTTCCGCCTGAACTTATTCTGTTCGTTCCAGGGCGCGCTTGACGCGGTAGGCGAAAGCTTTGATCTGCCGGGTGTTCTCAGGACCCATTCGCCACAACCACTTATGAATCTGACTGGCACTTTCCAGCTCAGGATCCAGATATTTGTAAGTCACTGAAGTGGGCTTTTTCAGCTCAATGGGAGGCACGAGCACTTCCACCTCCAGAATACGATCAATCACCTGATTAACCTGCTCGGCAAAGCTGCCGGGTAAGCCGAGTTCGCTGTAAGCTTCATCCAGCAGGGGATACCAGCTCCGGTAATAGGCAACCAGTTTATCGGCAGGAATATTGATCAGCTTGCGAACCACCGTGTCGTAGCGTTCAAAATTGTCGTAGCTGATGAAGTAGCGTTCGTCTCGCTCTTCCACAATGAACTGTTCCAGTTCAAGTTTGAAAGGACGATGACGGTAAAGGGTATTGCCTCTGGCCGCCTGGCTTACCAGCAGCACCCATTTACGAATTTGTTCGACGGGCTTTAACCAGACACTGCTTTCAGGAGCGATATCGTCTGCGACCGTTTTTACTGCATCGTCACTGTCGCTTAATGATGTCGGGGGTTCCGGTAAATCAAATGCCGGCTTTGCCTTGGCGTCGATGTTTTGGTCTGAATCGGCCGAGACATCAGTGTTTCCATCAGGATCTGAACTCCTGCTACCAGCCATATTGGAAGCGTCGTCGCGAATAATGGTGTTGGGTGGGTTGCTGATATCTGATGGAGTTGTAGCCGCATCTGATTGGGCAAGCTCTGGTGTATCGTCCGTCATGAGATCCTTCGACTGATCCCATAGCAACCAAACGATGCCAAGCAAAATGGCGCCTATCACTGCAAACCTGATACCCCAATTCATCGTCTCGCTACCTCTGTATCCATTGCTGTGTTCCCTGAACTTACCTGCGAATGATGGATGGTTCTCCATCACTCCTCGCCATCACTCGATAGGCCCGCAAGATCGTTATAGTCGCACAGTTTTTACCCGCATGCGATGCGTTTGCCTTGCGTAGAGCAGCCATCTATTCGTCACAAGCAATCCCAAAAAGGACGTGCTAAATTAGGGGCTCTCTGATCACTAGTGCGGTGACTCTGGCCTACCAACATCAAGATCAAAAAATTTATCACTGGCGACTTTCATGACTCTGTTAATTATTTACCTGGCGATTGCCATCGGTGTCTCTTTCCTGTGTTCTGTGTTGGAGGCCGTGCTGCTTTCCATAACACCCAGCTTTGCTGAAAAAACGGTAGCAGAACGCCCTCAACCGGGTGCCAAACTGATCCAGGTAAAAGAAAAACTGGACGAGTCGCTTTCCAGTATCCTGATCCTCAATACCTTTGCGCATACCATGGGAGCGGCGGGCGTCGGCTCCCAGGCATTACAGGTGTTCGGTCCCGAATGGGAAACCCTGATTGCCATCCTGCTGACCCTGGCCATTCTGTATTTTTCCGAGATCATTCCGAAAACACTCGGTGCAACATTTTGGCGACAGCTCGCTATCCCGGCTGCCTATATGATTTCCTGGCTGGTCAAAATCGTCTATCCCCTGGTGTGGGTTTCAACACTGCTGACGCGGCTGTTCAGCCAAAACAAGGAAAACGAGATCACCCGCGAGGAAATCATTGCGCTGGCCTCCCTCGGCCACAAGGATGGCAATCTGTTCGCTCAGGAAAACGAATATCTCTCCAACATGTTAAAACTCCGTGAAATTACCACCGATCAGATTCTCACTCCGCGCACCGTCGTGCATATGCTGCATGAGTCACAAACCGTTTCGCAGGCATTGGACAATCCCGACACACGACAGTTCACACGCATGCCCATCTATGGCGAAAACATCGACGATATCAAAGGCAAAGTGATACGCGCTGACCTGTTTGACGCCGAGCGCAACGGCCAGGGCGACAAACTGATTGGTAGCATCGCCAAGCCCCTGGTACGCGTCTCCGAAAAACTGCCGGTACACCAACTGCTGGACAAGTTCATCAAGCTCAAAGCGCATCTGTTTCTGGTGGAAGACGAGTTTGGCCAGACGGCTGGCGTGGTCACACTGGAAGACGCCATCGAAACCCTGCTAGGACGGGAAATTGTCGATGAGCGTGACACGGTTGAGGATATGCAGGCCCTGGCAAGGGCTCGCTATCGTAAGCGCTTGCGCGGCGACAAACAGAACCTTGACGACGCTGATCGCTGAACCGGGTATCACATCAGATGAAGCACTCGGAAGCACTGCTGGCACTCAAGCGTTATTTGAAGCCACTGGTATCCATACCGGACAAGGAGTTTGAGCTTCTTTCATCTCATACACAGCTTGTGTCGCTGGAGAAACAAGACGTTCTATTACGCGCCGGACACGCTTCGAAAACATTCTGGTTTATCGCTCAGGGACTGGTAAGAAATTATTACACAACCAAGGAAGGCAAAGAGTTCAATAAAAGTTTCATTCTTGCCCCCGGTTTTTGTGGCGCCATGAGCGAGATTCTGCAGGATCTGCCCAGTCGGTTTTCCATCAGCGCGCTGGAACCGAGCACGGCACTGGCCATTTCCATTGACGGGTTTCGACGAGCCAGTGCAGATAGCCATGGCCTGCAGCGACTTGCACGCCTGATGGCGGAGCAGTTGGCTCTCAAAAAGGAGCTGCGCGAGGCGGAACTGTTATTGGATGACGCCACCACCCGTTATCGACACTTTGTGAAAGCCAATCCTCAACTGATCCATCGCCTCCCTGCCTATCATATCGCGTCCTATCTCGGCATCACCGAAGTCGCCCTGTCACGAATCAAGCGAAATCTTAACCTGGGTTAAGGCGTCAAAGCCCGTATCAGGCGACCCTGTCTATCGACAACCGATGGGGGACTTTTTATGAACTATGCAAGATTTGCGAAACGATCACTGCCAAGAGTTTTAATCACACTGAGTGCTTTCTTCCAACTCAGTGCCTGCAGTCTGATTCCGGACAAACACATCCATACCGAAATCGATATTGCTGCCTCGCCAGAGGTGGTGTGGGACATTCTTTCCGATCTGGAACGCTATCCTGAATGGAACCCCTATCACGTGCGTGTTGACGGGAGACTTGAACCGGGCTCAATCCTTGATCTGGAGATCCACAAACCCAACGGCGAGCAGGTCAGACTTTCACCTCGCATCATGTGCCTGAACCCCTTTCAATGTCTGAGCTGGGGAGGCGGGATTCCAGGCATCTTCCAGGGTGAGCATGTATTCAAACTACTTCCGCTGACCGAAAACACAACTCGTCTGATTCATTCGGAAGTGTTTTCCGGATTCGCCGTCCCCTTCGCCTCGCTCGACGCCATCGAAGAGGGCTACGAGCAGATGAATCAGGCGCTGAAAACACGCGCCGAAGCATCTCGCTAGCGATTTCACTGCTCACATGCAGGTTTTACCTGACGGCACTGCGAGCCTCATTGACACCCTGACATTGCCGTTGCAATGAGCGGGTCCCGTCATTGGCGTTCAAAAACCAGTGTAAAAAACGGGTCAAATTCCAGGCTCATACAAACAGTTTATGCGAAACATGTTGGCATCTGCTTTCCTGATGTACACTGTACGAGTTAATGAGACGGTCACTTTTAGTTAATAAACTGATTCTATGATTAATGCGTCACACACAAAGCAAGCTCTAGAGAAACCAAGCAAGGTGCTAAATTGGCCTGCATGGTTGATCAGCTTCTGCGTGCTGTCATTCTGGTCGGTTTTTTCCATGGCTCAGGAAGACCAGGAAGCCACCTTCTCTGTGGTGTATTACGACAACTATGCCCCCTACGCCTGGACCGACAATCATTCCGAAGTAAAAGGCGTCTTTGTCGATATTATCGACAGCATCCTCAGCAAACACATGCAGCTCTCCGTTTCGCATATTGGCCTGCCATGGGGGCGGGCACAGCGTTTGGTCGAGCAGGGCAAAGTCGATGCCATGATTGCCCCGGTCACAGAAGCCCGTCTGGATTACGCCCTGAGCAGTCGCGATGCCATTTGGGAAGGCAATTTCGTCCTGTTCACACGCCATGATCATCCAGACATTCAATCCTTTGCGCGCTCGGCTTCACTGGCGCAACTGAAAAGTGCCCGCTTTGTCACCCAAATTGGCGATGGCTGGGCGAATCAAAACCTCAAGAACTATAACCTCAAGTTCACTCACGACCTCAATTCGGTACTGAGCATGCTGTCACTGGGTCGCGCCGATCTGTTTGTCGAAGATGAGCTGGTGGGAACATACAACATTGGCTTACTCGACATGGCAGACACGGTGAACAAGGTTCCTGGCTTCCAACTAAAAGACACCGATTACCATTTGTTCGTCAGCAAAAAATCCCCCCACAGAAAGCTCATCAGTCAAATCAACGATAAGCTCCGGCTTCTTAAAGAGGCTGGAGACTTCAAGAAGATTGTCGCGCGTTACTTAAAATAGCCGACTTCCCGAGCACCAGAGATATCATCGACTGAATTTACGCTGCAAAGCGGGTTACGATATCCCGAAGCTCGCTCGCCATTTTAGCCAATTCCAAACTCGCAGAGCTCGTCTGCTCGGTGGCCGAAGCCGTTTCATTAGACTGCGAATTGATTTCCTCTACATTCCGTGCGATCTCATCAATAACAATACTCTGCTCCTCAGACGCACTGGCAATTTGGGCACTCATATCCTTGATAACACCAACGATCTCAACAATGCTGTCGAGCGAATCATTGGATTCTGTGGCTTTGGTAACAGCGGTTTGAGCCTGCTCCTGGCTTTGCTCCATTTCATTCACTGCCTGGGTAGCACCGTCCTGCAGGCGAACGATCATGTCATTGATCTGGGATGCAGAGTCCTGGGTGCGCGCCGCCAAGCCTCTGACTTCATCGGCTACCACGGCGAAGCCCCGACCCTGCTCACCCGCTCTGGCGGCTTCAATCGCGGCGTTAAGGGCGAGTAAATTGGTCTGCTCGGCAACGCCCTGAATGACTTCAAGTACTGTACTGATTTCATTACTTGAGTCGGCCAGGAGTTTGATGGATTGGGAGGCCTGGTTAATGCGCTCGGCCAGAGTATTGATTTCGCTTACCACTTCCTTCACCACTGTCTGCCCCTGCTGGCTCTGAGTATTGGCATCTTCAGTCGAGTCGGCTGTTTGTTGAATGCTCGTGGACACTTCCTGAACCGTTGCTCGCATTTCCGTCATGGCGGACGCCACCTGATCGGTTTCCGACCTTTGTTGTTGCAGCGTTTTATTGGTTTGAGCCGTAACAGAGGACAACTCTTCGGACGAGGAGGACAACTGCTCGGTAATCGACGCAATGGAACTGAACATGGCGAGGAGTTTTTCTCGCATTTGATTGACGCTTGTAAGCAACTGGCCGACCTCATCGTTACTACGAACAGTAATCGCCTGGTTCAAATCACCGGAAACCGTGCTAATGGCGTCTTTGATGCCATTGACAATAAAACGCGCCACAACGTAGCTTGAGACAACGCCAATGAACAAGCTGATGACAGATATGGCAAACAGCAAAGTTGCAGCGTCACGCTCATGCTCCTCTGCCAACAGGGCACTATCCGCCGTAAACGCTAGCAACTCTTTGAGCAAGGCTTCTGTCGCTTCACTCAACTGCTCTTGTTCTCGCTCTATCTGCTCGATGTCAGAGGGCGAAAAATCTGATCTGGCGACCGCATGAATACTTTCAACATAGCTTTCATGTTTGATTGCAATCGAATCAAGCATGCTGCGCACGCGCGTGAATTCATCCTGAAGATAACCATCGGCATGAGCCAATACCCCCTCGACGATGTCATTGGCTTCTGCGACCGCCTCTTTGTAGCGAGCATTGTGCGAATCCAGCTTTGACAGCTCTGTGCTGATTTTTCCAGTGTCGCTATTGATGGCATGCAGATAGGCCAGCTTTTCAAAGGAAACTGACTGTTTGAGCTGAATCTGGTTGAGCTCGGCCAGCAACCGGGTGATTGGCAGATCTTCAGCGACAATTTGATGTAACTCATCGCCAATCTTGTTCATAAAGAACAAGGTTAATACCGTATTGAAAAACAGAATGCCCAGCAGCACGCAGGACAAACCCATTATCTTGGCTTTTAAGCTCAGATTGATAAGAAACTTCATGATTGACCCGCACAGTAGTTAGACGTGGTGATAAGCAACAGGGTATTCGCTACGGATATTGTTATTAGTTTCAAACAGCGTCGATTTTATTTCTATCAGTCCCGAAATACCCACTTGGTGGTATTTTTTAATACCTATTAAGAAATAGTCGATCACACTCTGCAGTCAATGTTTTTTGGGCAATATCAGTATATTTTTTAGCCATTGCTCACGCGTGGTGCATACATCAATGCCCAACTCTCAAATCTCCCTAAAAATGGGCAACAAATGCGGGTAACCGCTATCTCCAGGCAGACTTGATTCCCCAGAGCACTTCCTCAATTAATCATCCTCTCTGTCCAACGAAGTCACATTCGTAAGCCGGCTAAAGGACCCCATTCCCAATAGATAAAAATCAATTCGCGCACACCAAATTCGGCACTCTGGCTATTAGCGTCTATGTTTAAGGAAGAGAGTTGCTTGCGAAACGTTGCCTGCGTTGCGACACGGGCGCGTCAACAGGAAGTGAGGCTACGGTACTCGCAAGTCACTACAGAATAATACGGGTGTCCGGAAAAGAGCAGATATGCTTTGAAGCCGGCCCTGGTCTGGATTCGGAGTACGCCTGTTGCCGTTTCTAAAGCCCACAGCAAACATATCCCTGCCGCTGCTGATCTCGATCAACGTCACGGTCGGCATGCTGGTTCTGACCCTGGTTTTGTTGGGCCAGAGTTATCGCGGTCTGGAATCAGCAAAACTCACCGCGGCCAAGAATTCAGCACAACAACTTGCAACCGGTGTAGAGGATCGCATGCACGCGATCATCGCACCGGCGTCCCTGGCTTTGCGTATGACAAGCTGGGACCCGCTTCAGGACGCCGCCACACTCTCGGATCGCCGTGATCGCCTGCCGGTGATTGCCCGCATTCTCCAGCAAAACGAGCTCGTGAGCGCCGTCTATACCGCTTATGGCAATGGTGATTTCTTTCTGTTACGACAAATCAACGCCGATAACGCGCATTTTTTCCCGGATGCGCCAGAGGACACCAGCTTTGTGCTGCAAACAATCACCGAACAAAACTTCGGCGGCAAGGAAGGCACCTGGCACTATTACGACCACAAACTCGGCATCATTCACCGCGATGCCCGACCGGATTACCAGTACGACCCTCGCGAGCGCCCCTGGTACAAGGCCGCGCAGGATCCAGGACAAACTGTCCTGACCTCCCCCTATCTGTTCTTCACTACCGGAGAAGTGGGCATGACCATCGCCCATCGCTCTGATCTGGGCCATACGGTCATGGGCATCGATGTGACGGTTAAAGACCTGAGTACCAAGCTGGCAGATCTTCGCTACACACCGGGAACCCAGATGGCCATCGTTAACCAGAAGAATGAGGTGGTGGCCTACTCCAGTCTGGAAATCCTGACACAAGCGGCGCGACAGCAGGAGTCCTTGCAGGTACTCGGGCAACTGACTGACCCCGCCCTGTCCATGATCGACGCCAAACACCCCGAGAACGGCATCGTTCAGGTCAACTCTGGAGATCGCGATTATTATGGCCTCAGCGTTCCCATTAACACGCTGGGCGAAAGCAAGTTGCGGGTATTGGTGGCTATTCCCGCTGATGAACTGCTGGCCGATGTCTGGGCATCCCTGACCCAGCAATTCAAGATCGCGGCCATTATTGCCGTACTGCTCTTGGCGCTTGGATGGATACTGGGTCGCCAACTCGGCAAGCCCCTCGAACATCTAACTAACCGGGTGGGTGCGCTATCACGCTTCCGCTTCGATACCTCTGTCAAAATCAACTCCCACATTCGCGAAGCCAACAAACTCAGTGCGGCGCTGGATGACATGTCCGCCACCATCCGCAGCTTCCAGGCCATTTCTCTCGCGCTGAATCGGGGCAAGGATCTGGACGAACTGCTCCATGATGTACTGTCACAGATCATCCATATCGTCGGCCAGAAGCGCGGGGCAATCTATTTGTACAATCGCAATCGCCAGCGCATGAAGCTGGCCGTCAACACCAACCTTGAGCTTCCCGAAAGACTCGAACCCATCGACGCCGGCATTGATGACCATGACATGATTCAATTCCTGCGAGAAAAAATGTCCGGACATCCGCTCTTTGCCATACTGCGAAATCGCAAAAAAGATCTGATTGGCGTACTGGTGATCGAAATTGAATGCGGCGATCAGTTTCATCTGAGTAATGAACTGATCGTCTTCGTGGATGAAATCGCCGGTTCGGCGGCCGTGGCTATCGAAACCCGGGAATTAATCGCCAGTCAGCAAGCCCTCCTCGACGGCATTATCAAACTGGTTGCCAACGCCATCGATGCCAAATCACCATATACCAGCGGGCACTGTAACCGCGTACCGGAGCTGGCCAAGATGCTGGTGCAGGCCGCAGAGAATAGTCACGCTCCCCCCTTCAAAGACTTCCGCATGAACGAAGACGAAGCCTACGAGTTCCACCTGGCGGCATGGCTTCACGATTGCGGTAAGATCACCAGCCCCGAATACGTGGTCGATAAAGCCACCAAACTTGAAACCATCTACAACCGCATACATGAAATCCGAACCCGCTTCGAAGTACTGCATCGGGATGCGGAAATTGAATACCTCCGCGCCTGTCTTGATGGCAAGGATGAGGCCGCTGCTCGTGCGCATCGGGACAAACGCCAGGGTGCCTTGCAGGAGGAATTCGCCTTTATCGCGCAGCTGAATCAGGGCGGTGAATCCGTGTCAGAAGAGGATCTGCATCGCATGCATGCCATCGGGGATCTGAAGTGGTGGCGATACTTTGATAATACTCTGGGCTTGTCCCATGACGAGCTTGAGCGCTTTCATCAGCATCACAATGCCACACCAGAGACGCTTCCGGTTGAAGAGAGACTGCTTGATGACAAGGCCGAACATCTGGAGCCATGGGGTGAACATGTTCCTCCTGTCACCAAAGGTGATCCCCGTAATCGCTGGGGCTTTGACATGGTGCTGCCAACACATGCCTACAATCGTGGCGAACGACACAATCTGAGCGTCAGCCGGGGCACGCTAACGCCGGAAGAGCGCTTCAAGGTCAACGAACATATCGTACAGACCATTTGCATGCTCGACGAACTGCCGCTGCCGGACAAGCTCTCCAACGTTCCGCGGCTGGCCGGCACCCACCATGAACGACTCGATGGCGAGGGCTATCCCTGCAAGCTGTTCGGTGACGAGCTGGGGATACCCGAGAAGATCATGGTGGTGGCCGATATTTTCGAAGCACTGACGGCAACCGACCGCCCCTACAAGGTGGGCATGAAGCTTTCCGATGCCTTGAATATCATGCTGAACATGGTTGCCGAGCAACATGTGGATCCCGACACGCTCAGACTGTTTATTGAATCCGGCGTCTACGTCCACTATGCCGAGACTTACCTCAGCCCGGATCAGATCGACAGCGTGGATGTCGAGGCCATGTTGGCTCAAATCAACGAGTATCAGCAGAAGCCTTCAAAAAATGCAGACTAATTGCAGCTCATCTAGCGGGTTCAGTCTGCGTTAATTGTGAACCCCGTCATAAACTCAAACTCAGACTTCCACAAACGCCACCCTTCCCGAGTAATGGCATATAGGGGCAATGCCCAAAGCAAGGACCCCTGTAGGCTTGAATTTGAGTACTGTTGTCATCGCGAGCCATCGCGCATTTCCCTCGCCTGAGTACTCCTCACGCACATCGCATCGACGCCAGAACGGATCACCTTTTCATTTTTGCATGGAAGCAGCTCTTGAAAGCCTGACTTGCGTCAGCACGTGCCAATATTCAACGCTCTGAAAACAAAAATAATGGAGATCCATATGAAACAACGATCAGCCATCGTGCTGAAACCACTTCAACTTGCCCTGTTGGTTCTGCTAACAGGTCTGGCCCATGCCACCACAGGCGTTTTTCCCAATTCAGTATTCGACAATCTGGACTACGGTCTGTATTGGTTCGGCGCTGATGACAACTATGAGAAAGCGGTTCCCGGCCAAAGCAATGCCTATTACAACCGCTACGCGCCGACGCTGATCTATGTCCATGGCTGGCAGAATGGTGCCACCCCCAATCGCTCGCGGGAAACCTGGAACGCTGCCGATGCCAAGGGGCCGGATACTGACCTTGCTCATGCCTGGCGTGCCGATGGCTACAACGTCGGTATTCTGTACTGGAATCAGTTTGCTGATGAAAGTGAAGTCAAAGATGCCGAAGCCAAGATCTGGACCCATAACGGTCCGCGCGACATGCGCTGGCGCAAGCGCAATGGCAGCTACGGCAACGGTCCTTCCAAAAATGCGGCGCAATTGATGTTTGAAGCACTGCGGGACAACATGTCCAATTATCGCGGCAGCCGCCTGGTTATTGCCGGGCATTCCTTGGGTAATCAAATGGCGATTGTCATCAGCAAAAAACTCAAGGACGGTATTGCTGCCGGCAACACCAATTCACGGCTCAAACCTAAACGTGTCGCGCTGCTTGATCCCTTCTATTCGAAAGGACAGAAAGGTTATCTGGGCAACAAGTGGGTAGGTGAAGTATGCCGCAGCTACGTCGACCAACTGAAAAGCTGGGGCGTTATTTTCGAGGCCTATCGTACGTCTGCAGCAAGCAGCACGGTGTTCGTCGGTGATGAGAACAAAGGTCTGATGAACAAAACCGCCTTTGTGGAACTGAAACCCTGGTACTTCCAGTTCTGGCAACAGACCGAGAAACATAATGCCGCCCGCTGGCATTACTTCTGGTCCTACGCCTTTGATGCGCCCGGGGTGAGAAGCTCCAGCGCCGATGGTCTCTCCGCGACCACCTCGGACAATCGCGTCAAATCCCTGATGAACGGCAGTAAACGCCTGATTCAGGATCAGGGCCAGTACAGCAAGTCACCGAGTGACGATCGGCAAAAGACGGGTAATCGTCTCTAGTTCCGGTAAAGAAGGTGGGCCAGGATTTCAGGCTCCTGGTCTGCCTTTTCCGCAAACATTCAAACAGTTTTAACACAGCGCTAGGACTTCAAAGCCTGCCAGTACGGGTTAATCGACGAGTAACCATCCAGTGATACAGCTTCGCCAGCGCAGGACGAATAAGGGGAAGACCAATCAAAAATGCCAGGGGTCGCAGCCATAATGTCCGCCGCATCAGCTCAATATACGCATCCAGTTCGCTGATGATGGAGCCATCCTCTTTCTGCACATGCAGTTCTTTCATGGCCTGCTGCGGATCAATCCCCAGCTTGCACAGCTCTGCCTCCTGACCGGTAATATCAAACCATTCCACCTGCTCGCTTCGCTTGCCACTCACGCGCTCGTAGAACCGACGATCCTTCACACAGCTTGGGCAGGCGCCATCATAAAACACCTTGACGTGGTCCAATTGTGCAGCTTGATCAGCGGGATTGTCAGACATGGTTTAGACTTCACTAAAATAACACCTCTACAGTGTAATCCGACCGGCAGGACTTTGAACATGATCCAACAGGCGAAATTTAATATCGGTGACCTGGTGCGACACCGGCGTTTCGACTATCGCGGCGTTATCTTTGATATTGATCCCTGCTTTCAACTGGATCCGGAATGGTATGAACAGGTCGCGCTGAGTCGACCACCAAAGGACGCTCCCTGGTACCATGTACTTGTCGACAACGCGACGCACACTACCTATGTCGCCGAGCGCAATCTGGAGCTGGATTTTTCTACAGACGCCATTGACCACCCGCTGATTGGTGATTTCTTTGCCGGCATGGAAAGCGGAAAATACAAGCGCCTGGTTCCACGGAATTAGGGCATCTGCCACAGGGTAACTTCCTGCCCTTGTTCAGAATATGACAGGACTGAGAAAGCGGCGTTGCTGTGATATCCCCTTTTTGCTATCCAGGAAGGCTGCAGATCCCATCCCAAGAGAGTTGCCAGTAATACTGAAAGCACATTGCTATGCGAAAAAATCAGAACGGCTTCCCTCCCCTGCTGCTCATATCGAGCCAGTAGTTGTTCCACGCGCCCCAGCCTGGCTCTGACATCCAACAAGTTTTCTCCCCCCGGAAAACGGGTTTCCAGCGGAAAGCTTTTACGCGCTCGCCACCAGTCGGGGTATGCCTGCTTAATTGTATCCACCGCACATCCCTGCCAATCTCCTGCATCGATTTCCTGTAACGATGCTTCGAGCTTAATGATATGACGGTCTTTCGCAAACGCTTCGGCGGTCTGTACAGCACGGAGAGCCGGACTGGAAATCAGCTGAAAGGATTTGGGAACAAGGGCTGACAGGGTGTTGGCCAAGGCCTTTGCTTGCTCATGACCTTCCGGGGTGAGCGCATCATCCTCGCTCCGAGACGGAAAGCAGTGCTTCAGATTACACAGAGACTGAGCATGGCGCACCAAAATGATCTGCATAGACATCTCACTCGACCAGCACGGTCCGGTTCTCACTTCCCTGAACATACTCCAAACGCCGTATCTGTGAGACCATGAAGCGCTGGCGGCCACTCTCTGCTTCCAGAAGAATCCAGTCCTCGCCGTTTTCAACACCCAGGTCGACAACCCGGCCCGCGACCCCATCGCCTGTCTTCAAATGCAGATTCACGGGTAAAGCCAGGACGCAGACATGTTCAAAATGATCATGGACCTGACAACTCATCGTCTTTGTCATGGTGACCCCTCCTGAGAATGTGACGAGTTAATTGCATGACGATACCCAATAGTAGCCCCAGACCGGCACCGTAGAGATGAGCATCGATGTATGTGGGCAAACCCAGAGCAGCCGACTCCTGGGCAGCGGATGTCGAGCCGACCGCTGAATACTGCTCCCAGGCCAGCCGCACGCCAATCAGTAACAGAGCACAGGCATGAAGCAAGCGATGCTGCTGAAAATCGGCTATCAGCAATGCTACCAGAAGCAAATATAACCCTCCGGACAAGCCCAGGTAATAGACCAGCTCAGGATCCAGCAGATGAATTAGGATACCCAATAACGGCAAACAAAGGATCCAGGCTAACACCAGAGGAAACGACCTGAGCGTGTCACGAAACAGCAAGGTGATCAGTAACAGTCCGCTTAGATTCAGCGCGAAGTGACGAAGATTATTGTGTACCAGATGTCCGCTAAATACTCGCCACCACTCGCCATTGATGATGGCATCGCGTCTCAGAGCCAGGATGGGGTTTAAGTGATCGGCTGCCGTCGCGAACACACATATAAGCAGACCAAGTCCGGCAAGCATCAACCAGCCGTAAGATCGCGTTTGCCTCATGGGCATCGTCTCAGGCTACCTCGACGCGTCCGGCGGACGACGCGTCACCACGATAACGAAACCACCACTTTTCCAGCTCAACAATGACAAACAATGCCAGGGCGCCCAGCACAATATGAAGCCAGGCCAGCGGACCCAAGGCCTGCGTTCCAAACAGTTGCTGCATAAATGGCGCATAGGTAAACAGCATCTGCAGAATCAGCAGCACAGCAACGGCAATCCAGGCATAGATATTGGAAAACAGCGTTGCCATGCGACAGGCGGGCGCCTGCAGCACACGGGTATTAAACAGATAGACGATTTCACAGAATACCAGGGTATTCACCGCCATCGTGCGCGCCTCCGCCAGGCTGCTGCCTGACTCCAGATACCACAGATACAATCCAAAGCTGGCAAGGACCATCAGCACCGACACAAACACGACGCGCCACACCAGAAAACGCGACAGCAGCGCTTCCCCCGGAGAGCGCGGTGTACGTTGCATCACCCTGTCTTCCGCCGGTTCAAACCCGAGCGTAATTGCCAGGGTGATGGCCGTGACCATATTGATCCACAATATCTGCACCGGAGTAATCAGCAGGGTCACGCCGAGAAGAATAGCCAGCAGAATACTCAGGGCTTCACCGCCGCTGGTGGGCAACACAAAGGCGATACCCTTTTTCAGGTTGTCATAGACCACCCGACCGGCTTCGACGGCATCGACGATGGTCTTGAAGTTGTCATCGGCCAGCACAATACGCGCCGCCTGCTTTGCCGCTTCCGTGCCTTTTCTTCCCATGGCGACACCCACGTCTGCACGTTTCAGTGCCGGTGCATCATTGACACCATCGCCAGTCATGGCCACGACTTCGCCACTCGCCTGCAGGGCTTTCACAAGCCGCAGTTTATGCTCGGGGCTGGTTCGTGCAAACACGGCGCGGGCCTTCGCCAGCTCCGCCAGGGAGGCATCATCCAGACCGTCCAGTTCAGTTCCGGTCACCGCCTCGCTATCTTGCCCAAGACCCATTTGCCGGGCGATGGCGGCGGCGGTAACGCCATGATCCCCGGTGATCATCTTCACCTGAATCCCGGCATCCCGCGCCGTTTTCACCGCGTGAATCGCTTCGGGTCTTGGCGGGTCCACCATGGCGACAAGCCCCAGCAAAGCAAGGCGATGGTCCAGGTCATCCACATTCATTTCATGTGTAGCCTGATCAAAATCCAATCGCGCCAGGGCCAATACCCGTTTACCCTCGGCTGCAAGTTGCGCCGACTGCTCTGACCACCAGCGCTGATCAATCTCAGCAGTGGACTCACCCTGATATTGCAAGGCACAGAGCTCGATGACCCGCTCGGGAGCACCCTTGAGAATGGCAAAATGATGGCCATGGTGATCATGATTCAATGTCGCCATAAAGCGGGCTTCTGACGAAAACGGTATTTCATCGAGTCGGGGCACCCGACTGTTTTCGCTTGCTGCATCGAGTCCGTACTTGGCGGCCAATGTCACCAGTGCACCTTCGGTGGGGTCGCCCTGTATCTGCCATTGCCCCTCGTGGTGGGAGAGGGATGCGTCATTGCATAACAGGCCCGCCTGAATCATCAGCGACAAGGCTTCATTGGGAGCGGTATCCTGGCGGTACGCTGCCTCACCAATGGTTCCCTCCGGTTCATAGCCAACGCCACTAACCGGATGATGGGCATCTTTCATAACAATATCGGTGACCGTCATTTCGTTTCGGGTCAGGGTCCCGGTCTTATCGGTACAGATCACCGTGACCGAACCCAGTGTTTCCACTGCCGGTAACTGCCTGACAATGGCATTGCGTCGCGCCATATGCTGCACGCCGATGGCGAGTGTGATCGTCAGGATCGCGGGCAAACCTTCTGGAATCGCTGCCACGGCGAGTCCAACAGCGGCAACAAACATCTCGGTGCTGCTGTAATCACGTACCAGCCAACCAAATAGAAAGGTTGCCACGGCAATTAACAGCGTGGCGATCGACAGGCTGGTCGCAAAGCGTGAGACCTGTCGAAGCAGCGGGGTGGTGATCAGCTCCACATCCTCCATCAGCCCACTGATACGGCCGATTTCAGTATTGAGACCCGTACCTACTACCAAGCCCAAACCGGTTCCGGCACTGACCAACGTCCCCGAATAGGCCATACCCTGACGTTCAGCCAGGGGCGCTTTGGCCTCGACTGCATCGATGGTTTTCTCAATGGCATTGGATTCACCGGTCAGCAGCGCTTCGTCAATGAGCAATTCGCGACTGGCGAACAAACGCAGATCGGCAGGAATACGATCACCGGCCTGCAACACCACCACATCTCCAGGCACCAGTTCCGTAGCATCGATCTGCTGATTGACGCCTTCACGACGAACCAGTGCCTGCGGTGAAAGCAGTGTACTGATGGCACTCAGGGCGCGCTCGGCCTTGCCCTCCTGCAGCACACCAATCAGCGCGTTAATGACGACGACGCCAAGAATGACCGCAGTATCCAACACATGCCCAAGCATTGCGGTGATCACCGCAGACACCAGCAACACATAGATCAGGGCGTTCTGAAACTGTGCCCAAAGCCGCTGTATGATACTGCGTGTCCGAGCCCTGGGCAGGGCATTCGGCCCATACGTTTCTCGCCTCTGCCCGACGTCCTCGGGACTCAAGCCTTTTTCATTACTCTTGAGTCGGGACAGAGCCTCGCCCGGCTCAAGCGTCCACCACTGCGTTGGTGCTTCCTGTGACATCAATGGTTTCCCTGAATGAAGAAAATAGTGCCGTATTTCGCTTTTCGCTTTTCGCTTTTCGCTTTTCGCTTCAAGCTTCAAGCTTCAAGCTTCAAGCTTCAAGCTTCAAACCCATCTTCCTACAAACCCGCAGATATTTGAACCGAAACACCTTAGCAGCTGATTTCCCCATCGCCCTTGATGCACATCATTCGTCTATGCCCATGGTGGTATTGTCAACAGCTACTGTCAGGCGCAGATTAAGACATCATCGATTTATCCGAGGTTATGCTATGGCGAAACAGATTCCTTTAGTCTATGCCTGCTCGGGCTGCTCGAACGTTGCCCAGATCGCCAACGATATTGCCCTGCGCCTCACTCGGGAAGAGCGAGCGGAAATGTCCTGCATTGCAGGCGTTGGAGGTGGCGTCAAAGCGCTGGTCAAACTGGCCCAGGGTGGACGTCCGATTCTGGCCATTGATGGTTGTGCGTTGCATTGTGCCCGACACTGCCTGGCCAATGTTGGTGTCGAAGCCGATCTCCATCTGACCCTGACCGAGCAGTCACTGAAAAAACGCAAACACCAAGTCTATGCGGAGGGTGATTTTGAGGAGGCCTACGCGTCTGTCGTGAATTCAATGCAATCCATCAACTGAACTGGATTTGGTGATCATCGTGGCGGATCGATGCGTCCTGATGTTGAGGTATTGACCCGAAACCAACCGGCAATGGAATAGCGATCCCGTTTGGCGGGCAGGACTTCATGGGGAAACTCTTCGCTGAGAAAGGCCACGACAGTGCCGAAAGCGGGCGTCACGCGCAGGCCATCCTGATCCGACTCATCCTGATAAATAACCAGTTCCCCCCCATCATCGGGATTCCAGCCGGGATTCAGATACACCACCAGTGACAACACCCGGTTGGCCTCACCCTGAAAGGCATCCAGATGGCGTTTGTAGTAATCGCCGATGCCATAGTGGGCATAATGACTTTCAAAGGAAAACAATCCGAGCAAGAGTTCGCGATTGAGAAAGGCTTGCAGACGGGAAGTCCAGTCCAGCCAGCTCCTACCTTCCTGCGAACTGCCATCAATCCAGCAAATCTCGTCACTGCGAACAAAGCGGTTAAGTGTCTGTTCCTGAGACCGACCGATACCTGCCGCATCAAACTCAATCTCACTGGATTGTCTCAACTGCTGCCACAAGGCCTGAGCCAGTGCATCGGGCAGCGCAGCAGGTTGGACACTGAAACCTTTACTACGGAGATCGGCGGCGATTTTACCGAAGAGATGGTAGTCTTCACTTTCGCCATGACCGCGCAACTTAATGATAGGAGATGACACCGACGCGTCCTCACTCAACAACCAAACAACCTGACTGGCAGGGCAAAAATCAGGCATTGGGTGCCGATTCAGCGCGCTTTATAATCCGCTTTTCCGGATTGGACAAGTGTTTTTTTGTTGCGATCTTGGGAGCTGCAGTTTGTGCGCCACAGGAGCCCCCGATTCTTGCGGGCTTCAGCTGATATTGAGGGCTTGATTCGCTTCCTGACAGGCTTTTTTGTAAAGCTCAGGATCATTGATCAACTGCTTGAGTTCCGTGGTCACAAACATCTCGGACAGAACCTTGCTGGCGTGTTCTGTTTCCAGAAGCTCAGGCAGCATTTTTTCCAGTACGCGTAACATGACCTCGGGCGAAACCGAGGCGCCTGGCGAGGCACCCAACAAGGTACCAAAACTCAAGTCATCTGAGACCACGATTTCGGTGCCCATCTGCAGGTCACCGTCCTTAATGATCTGCACACGCTGGCCGGCATTGACCACCTGCCAGTCAAACTTGGTACTGAGGCCGGGTGCAAAGTCTTCCAGTTCCTTCAACATGTTGCTTTTGCCCTTGAAGGTTTCCGCGATCAGATATTTCATCAGCGGAAAGTGTTCTTTCGCCACGTTGAGGAAATTAGGCACATCGTGGGGTCGCATGGACTTCACATACTCAAAGAAACCTCGTCCTTTTTCCAGCACCGGCATGAAGGTGGCGAAGGGTCCAAACAACAGATAATGACGACCGTTGGCGGCTCGCAGATCCAGGTGTGGCACCGACATTGGCGGCGCACCGACCTTGGCTTTGCCATAGGTTTTGGCAGAATACTGTTTCGCCTGTTCTTCCGATATGGGCGCCAACAAAAAGCGACCGCCGACAGGAAAACCGGCAAAGCGGCGACGCGCAGGGATATGGCTCTGTTTTAGCAGCGGGAAGGCGCCACCACCGGCACCGACAAAGAGCATATCGGCCTTGTACTGGACTGGCTCGTCATCCCGAATGGCTTCGACCAGCCAGCGGCCAGTCGGGCTCTTGTGCACATGACGTACGTGGGTGCGGTAATCGATACTGACCTTGTCCTGCTTGGCGAGCCAGTTTGCCATCCCTTCGGTCACCGCCTGGAAATTCACATCGGTACCGGTCTCGATCTTGGTCGCCGCCATGCGTTCGGTACGCGGGCGATTTTCCATGGTATAGGGAATCCAGGATTTGATTTCGTCGTGGTCTTCCGAGTACTGCATCTGATCAAAGAAATGGTGGGCAGACATCTCCTGAAAACGCAGTTTGAGCTCGCCAATCGCGTTCTCGTGTACCAGCGTACAGTGCTTGGTCTGGTGGACAAACGACGCCGGGTCTTCGATGATGCCACGCTTGATCAGGTAGCCCCAGAACTGCTTGGCCACATTGAACTGGGCATGAATCTTCAGCGCTTTCTCTACCGCAATGACTTCTTCGTCAACGGGGGTATAGTTGAGTTCGCAGTTGGCTTCGTGACCCGTGCCGGCGTTATTGAATACACTGGAATTACTTTTCGCAGGTCCCGCCAGACGGTCGATCACGACAATTTCGATCTCGGGTGCCAGTTCCCTGGCTAAGGTCGCCAGAGTAATTCCCATGATTCCGGCACCAACAATCACGATTTTCATAGCTGCTCTATTCTCCAACCCTACTACAGTTTTGAACCGGCCAGATGCGCCGCACCCGCTCTAAAAAAGGCGCTATTGTACGGATACTGGACACAGAATTCGACCGTTAATCTGCGCAAATAATGCCCATTCATGGTGCATTGATCGCAGCAGATGTGTGTGTAAGAAATACGATGAAGTATAGGCTTTGGATTAACCGATTGCCCGTCGCGAGCAATATACAAACCGGCTAGAAATATGCCGCTACTGCCCCAACTCGCTTAGTCCTGGATGAGACTCCGGACGCACCCCGGCAGGCCATTTGAATAATCGATCGGATTCGGCAATTCGGAGATCATTGATACTGGCGTGACGCTCCTGCATGCGGCCTTCCGCATCGAACAACCAGTTTTCATTGCCGTATGAACGAAACCAGTTATTGGAGTCATCGTTCCACTCATAGGCAAAGCGCACGGCTATCCGGTCTTCACCAAAGGCCCAAAGCTCCTTGATCAATCGATAGTCGAGCTCACGCTTCCACTTGCGTTGTAAAAACGCCACGATGGCATCGCGGCCACTGAAAATCTCGTTGCGATTACGCCAGCGGGAATCAAGCGAATACGCCAGAGCAATGGCTTCCGGTTGCTGAAGGTTCCAGGCATCTTCTGCCTTGCGAACCTTGAGAATGGCACTATCTCTGTCAAAGGGTGGCACCGGAGGACGGATACTTTCCATGATAAAAACTCACAACGAAAAATGGATGAAAAATGAGGGCAACACCGTACCGGTCCTGCCCTGCTGTATGCCGTCGTTTACCAGGATTTGTAAGGCAGAAACTTACCGTTCATCGTGACCACAACACGGTCGCCTTTCGGGTCTTCGACCTTGTCCACTTCCATGGAAAAGTCGATGGCACTCATGATGCCGTCTCCGAATTTTTCCTGAATCACGTCTTTCAGCGTTTCGCCGTAGACACCGACAATTTCATACAGCCGGTAGATGAGAGGGTCCTGAGGGATACTCTGTTCCCAGGTTTTGGTGGGATAGGCCATCAGCGCTTCACAAACCTCCGAATCCAGCCCCAGATACTCGGCAATCGCCGCGGCTTTTTCCTTGGGAGCGCTGTTCATGCCAAAGCAGGCCGAGGCCAGCCAGACGGGCGACATCCCCAGGTCGGCCCCCATCGTGTCCCAGCTCACGCCTTTTTCAAGCTTCGCAGCCATCAAGGTATCAGTCATGCTTAGTTTATCCATTGTTCTCTCCTATCGCTTTCAGGGTAATCTCAGAGTGCAACGTTCTGCAGGGAAACCGTGCTGTCTTCCCCTGTCGCGCTGCTTGATTGAGTCTTGGGTTCAGGCACGGTATCAACCGCGTTTTCCTGGATCGGATCCACCGATACCGTGTCGCGCTTTTCCTCAACCTGGCTGCCCGACAGTGTTTCGGAGCGTTCAACCAGGAAATGCACCAGGTGATTTCGGATTTTGTAATAGCCTGGATCGTTGATGATGGTGGCGCGATTGCGCGGGCGTGGCAGATTGATTTTGACCGACTCTGCAATACGCGCCTGGGGTCCATTGGTCATCAACAGAATGCGATCTGCCAGCAGAATAGCCTCGTCCACATCATGCGTGATCATAAAGACCGTTTGCTGGGTTTCGCTCCAGATTTTGATCAGCTCATCCTGAATGATGCCTCGCGTCAGGGCATCCAGTGCGCCGAAGGGCTCATCCAGAAGCAGTAGTTTCGGCTGTGTCGCAAAGGCTCGCGCAATACTCACGCGCTGACGCATTCCTCCAGACAGTTGCGAAGGTTTCTTGTCCAGTGAGTGGGACAAGCCCACCATTTCCAGAAACTTCTGACTGTGCTCGAGCACCTGCTTCTTGCTCCACTGGGGCCAACGCGCCTTCACGCCGAAACTGACGTTCTGGGTTGCGGTTAGCCATGGCAACAGACTGTAATTCTGAAACACGACGCCCCGGTCCAGGCTGGGACCGGAAACCTCTTTGCCGTCCATAATGACATTGCCTTTCGACGGCGCGTCGAGCCCCGCCAGCACGTTCAGAATGGTCGACTTGCCACAGCCCGAGTGGCCGATGATGCAGACAAACTCACCCTTATCGATGCCAATATCCACATCTTCGAAAACCACCAGGTCTTCATCGGCGGCAGGAAACTGCTTGCTTAAGCCCTCAACACTTACAAAGTGATGGCTCATGGTGTTTCTCCTTCAATTCTCGGTGACTTCAAACAGACATACATTTGCGTCTGTTACTCCTCGTACTGAACCAGCTTCGCCACACTGCCGAGTGCGATATCCAGCAACATGCCCACCACGCCGATCATCAGAATCGAGAAAATCACGCTACTCAGATCCAGATTGTTCCACTCGTTCCAGACGTAGTAACCAATGCCGGTGCCCCCCACCAACATCTCTGCGGCCACAATCACCAGCCAGGCGATACCGATGGAAATGCGCATGCCCTTGAGAATGGTCGGCGCGGCAGCCGGCAGGATCACCAGAAAGGCCGTCTTCACGGGATTGAGCTCGTGGGTTTGCGCCACCCGCACCCAGTCGCTGCGGACATTGGCCACGCCGAACGCGGTATTGATGAGCATGGGCCAGATGGAACAGATGAAAATCACAAAGATCGCCGACTGCTCAGAGTCCTTGATTATGAACAGGGCCAGGGGCATCCAGGCCAGGGGCGAGATGGGCCGCAATACCTGAATATAGGGATTCAATGCCCGATACATCAGGGGCGACATGCCAATCACGAAGCCCAGTGGAATCGCCACCAGTGCCGCGGCAAAGTAGCCACTCAGAACGCGGTAGAGAGAGTAGGCCAACTGGATACCAATGCCCTTGTCATTGGGGCCGGCATCATAGAAAGGATCACTGAGTTCATTCCAGGCATGCACCGCCACGGTGGATGGCGGTGGTACCCTGGCCTCGTCTTCGACCCCACCCATCAGCATTTCATATTCAGTCATGGCGCCGGAGGCTTCGGGAGGCTGATTCAAGGCCTCCCAGATGCCCAACCCGACAACCAACAGCACCACTGATAACAGCGCGCTGCGCAGAGTCAGAGAAGACAGCATTACACCCTCCTGATATCGAAGCTCTTGATGTATTCTTCGGGCTTGGTGTAGTCGAAGGTTTTGCCCATGATGGTGTAGTTCTCATAGGTCTTGCTCGGTGGCTCGTAGCCCAGATCACGCATGACCTTGCCGGTCTCGGACGCCACGTAGACCTGCTCGGCAATGCCTTTGTAGTCGACATCTCCTTTAACGTAACCCCAACGCTTCATCTGCGTCAGTATCCATACCGCCATGGAATGCCATGGGAAAGGATCAAAATCGATACGATCCGGCACGTCGTAAACCTTCTGCTCCAGACCATCCACATAGCGACCGGTGAGCACCTGACGCACCACAATCTCCGGCTGGTTCAGATAGTTCTTCGGCGAGATGGCTTTCGCTATTTCAGCCCGATTCTCCGGCTTCGCGGAAAAATGCGTCGCATCCACGATGGACTTGAACAGCGCGGCGTAGGTATTCGGCATCTCCGTCGCAAACTTCTGGCTGCAGGCAAAGGCACAGCAGGGATGACCTTCCCAGATATCTTTGGTCAGTGTATGCAGGAAGCCCACTTTCTCGTAGACCGCACGCTGATTGAATGGGTCCGGTGACAGATAGCCATCAAGGTTACCCGCACGCAGGTTGGCCACCATTTCTGGCGGTGGAACAACACGGATCTGAATATCCTTGTCTGGATCAATCCCATGCTCGGCGACGTAGTAGCGCAGCAGGAAGTTATGCATGGAATAGTCGAACGGAACCCCGAACTTGAAGCCCTTCCATTGCTTCGGATCACGCTTGTCCTTGTGTTTGTTATGCAGCACGATGGCCTGACCGTTTATGTTTTCGACAGCAGGCATCAGGTAGGGTTCGGCCACGGAACCGGCTCCCATGGTCATGGCCAGGGGCATAGGTGTCAGCATGTGGGACGCGTCATACTCACCGTTCAGGGATTTGTCTCGTGCCACTGCCCAGCCGGCGGTCTTGATCACGTCCACATCGAGCCCGTACTTGGCATAGAATCCCATGGGTTGCGCCATGATGATGGGCGTAGCGCAGGTAATGGGAACAAAGCCAACCTTGAGTTTTTTCTTCTCAAGAGGCCCGATGCTGTCTTTCACCGCCGCCTTGACCTTGTCCAGCGGTAACACACTGGCCAATGCAGCCGCCATGGTGCCACCACCAACCATCTGCAGGAAGCGACGTCGGCTGGCGTCATTATGGCCAAATACACCCCGAACAATGGCACTCTCAACGGCGCGATCCATAATCGCTTCCGTATCAGGGAGATCGTTATTCTCCGCAGGTGCATCATGAACATGAGCCGCGGTTTCCATACGTTCTGCCTGACGTTCCAGGGAACGCGTCATCGCTTTGCTGTCCAGCGCTGAGCCGTGAGCAGCACTCTTACAGCTTTCGCAACTGCAATCTGCGGTATGGGTTAATCGGGTACTGGCATCAAACGGATCGCCCAAACTCTTTGTCGTCATGGTACTCGCCTCTTTCTGTTGTCATCCTGTTGTCATCGTCAGTTAAGGAAGGTCGTGTCGAATCCCATCTTATGGCTCTTGTTATTCGCCCCTGCACCACAATTTTCCAGGCTCACTGTCAAGCGAGTGGTTTCGGTGCACGGTCCAGGAATGCTTCGATCTGCACGCTTCAATTGCGATTTTGATCAAGCGCGTCTCACTTCCGTACGTAGGTCATTGCAATGGCGATACCAAGTCAGCAAAAACCTTCTATACGTCTGTTTTTATTATTATTTTCATCCTGACAGCAGCACAGAAAATCACTACGATATTTCGTAGCGCTGGCACAGGATTTGGAAGGGTCTCTCATGAGCGCATGTAAACTTGCGCAGCTACGCTCTCCAAAAGCCTCTAAAGGAGTGAATCAGTGGATCGTTTTTTCAACTATGCTGCGACACCGCAACTGGTTGTGACACCTCATGACAATCGCCTGTTGGCGGCCAATCAGGAAGCCTGTCGTCTCTGGCAGATGAACCTGAACGAATTAATGGCTCATCGCGCCAGCGACCTGTTCCGCAATAGCTTCCCAGACCTCATTGTGTTCACGGAGGAGGCGCTCTATCAGGGCCGCGCCTGGTGTAACCATCTGCTCATGCACCGGGATGGTCAGGATATTCGCGTAGAAACCAACGGTCGCTGCGCGGTAGCCGGCGATGAGGTGCATCTCTATTTGAACCTGCAAATTGCCGACGACATTGATCGGGAACGCGAGCGTTCCGACGCCGAACAGCATTATTCCTCCGGTATTGGTCACTGGAATCGGGTGAGTCGGGTATTTCAGGAGTTTGAGCGCGAAAACCAGCTGATTCTGGATGCAGCGGGTGAAGGTATCTACGGCGTCGATGCCAATGGCTTTACCACCTTTGTGAATCCAGCGGCCCAGCGTATTCTGGGCTATACCGCCGAGCAACTCGCCGGCCGCAATATGCATCATATGATCCACTACCATCACGCCGACGGCAGCCATTACGATTCACAAAACTGTCCCATCTTCGCCTCTTTCAAAGACGGCAAGGTACAGGAAGTGGAAGATGACATTTTCTGGTCCCGGGATGGCCGTCCGGTCAGCGTGGAGTACACCAGCACCCCCATTCGGGACAATGATTTTATCGTTGGCGCAGTGGTGGTATTCCGCGACGTTTCCCAGAAAAAAGCTGATCGCAAGCGCTTGATGGAAGCCATGGCGGAAGTACAAAAACTCAAGAACCGTCTGGAGATGGAGAATGCCTATTTGCAGCAGGAACTGAGCTCGGAATTCAACTACCACCAGATTGTTGGAACCAGCCCTGCCATCAACAAAATCATGGAACAGATTCAACTGGTTGCACCCACTGATGCGACGGTGCTGATTCACGGCGAATCCGGCACCGGCAAGGAATTGATTGCCCGCGCCATCCATGACGACAGCGAACGCTCGCGTCATGCCCTGATCCGGGTGAACTGCGCCGCCATCCCTGAAGACCTGTTCGAAAGCGAGTTTTTTGGCCACAACAAAGGCGCGTTTACCGGCGCCACTTCCGATCGTCCGGGGCGCTTCGAACTGGCTGATGGCGGTACCCTGTTCCTCGATGAAGTGGGTGAAATACCGCTGCATCTTCAGGGCAAGTTATTGCGGGTATTGCAGGAACAGCAATTTGAACGGGTTGGCGATGCCAAGACCCGCAAGGTCAATGTGCGCATTATCGCTGCCACGAACCGCGACCTGAAACAACAAGTCGAGACGGGTGCATTCAGAGAGGATCTGTATTTTCGCCTGAACGTGTTTCCCATCGAATCCGTCCCCTTGCGTGAACGCCGCGACGACATCATCCCGCTGACCCAGCACTTCCTGCAAAAAGCCTCGACGCGGGCCAACAAATCCGGCCTGCGTATCCCAATGAGCGAAATGGAACGCCTACAGCGTTACCACTGGCCCGGAAATATTCGTGAACTGGAGAACATTATTGAAAGGCAGGTGATTCTGGCTCGTGGCGATACGCTTCGATTTGGCAGCCTGGAAAGCAGCACACCGGAGACATCGCGTAGTGAAGCCGCGACGCCCCAAAGCGGCATTCTCACGGGTGAGGAAATTCGCGAACAGGATCGCCGCAACCTCATTCGGGCACTGGAACGCACCCGCGGCAAGGTATTCGGTGCGGGCGGCGCCGCCGAGTTGCTGGCCATGAAACCCACCACCGTAGCATCCCGCATCAAACGTTTTCAGATTGATCCGGATTTGTTCAAGGCGGAGGCGATTCCCAACTGATGCGGGAATCGTGCTAGCCTTTATCTGATCACTTGATCCACACCTGCTTCGCGTTGACAAATTCACGAATGCCATGGGGACCGAGTTCACGACCGTAACCGGAACGCTTGATGCCGCCACTGGGCAGGCGAGGGTCGGTTTTGACAATGCCATTAATGGCCACCTGACCGGCATTAATACGCTTTGCCACCTGCTCAGCCTGTTCTTTGTCTCCCATCCACAGCCCGGCTCCCAAGCCATACTCGGTGTCATTGGCCAGTGCGACAGCCTCATCAATATCCTTGACCGCAGTCACCACCATGACGGGCCCAAACGTTTCTTCCCGAAACGCACACATTTCTGGCGTCACCTGAGTCAGCAAGGTCGGCGGGTAAAAGAATCCTGAGCCTTCAGGAATACTTCCGCCAAGCAGACAGCTTGCTCCCGCTTCAATGGTTGCCCTCACCTGTCGATCCAGATTCTGCTGCAGATCACGGCGGGCAATCGGACCGATATCGGTATCCGGCGAATTGGGATCACCCATCCGAAGTTTTGCCAGGCGCTGCTCCAGCATGGCGACAAAATCATCGTGTATGCTCTGCTCCACCAATATGCGTTTCGCAGCAATACAGGATTGACCGGCATTGATAATACGCGACAGTACCGCGACATCCGCGGCAGCTTCCAGGTTTGCATCGGCCATCACGATACAAGGATCCGAGCCCCCCAATTCCAGTACGGCTGGCTTGATTTCCGAAGCCGCCATGGCCGCTACTTTCGCTCCGCCGGCTGCGGAACCGGTAAAGGATACTCCCGCGATGTTGGTATCACGGATCGCCCGCTCAACATCCGGCGTTTCCACCGGCAGATTCAACATGATGTCTGCCGGCGCACCGGCATCTTTAAACACCTGTTCAATGGCCGCGCCACAGCCTGGAACATTGGGGTCATGCTTGAGCACACAGGTATTACCTGCCATCAGTCCCGGTCCCAGATAACGAAATGCCAACCATAAGGGCGCATTCCACGGCAAGATGCCGAGGAGGGTTCCCAGGGGCGGATAGCTGACATAGCTGCGCGAGGCATCGGATTCGAGTACTTCATCTGCCAGAAATGCCTCCGCGTGCTCGGCATAATACTCGGCACACCAGGCGGCTTTTTCCACCTCGGGCCCACCCTCTTTAACGGGTTTGCCCATTTCATCTGCCATCAATTTGGCCAGATGGTCTTTCTGTTTCCGCAGTTCCGCTGCCACCGCCCGCAGGACTTCGGCGCGCTCCGAAAAGCTGCGACCTGACCAGGCCGGGAAGGCCTTGTGGACCCGGGCAATACGCTCGTTAATCACCTCACCTTTAAGAGCTTCATATTGCCCGACAATACTTTCGTTGTAGGGATTAATCGCACTCAGCATAGACACCCTCCTCACTTGTTCTTTTTGACATCTGAATTTGCGGCTTCCCCCTGCTCACCCCCGCCATCGTCGGCAGGTGCTTTACCTTGCGCTTTTGGTGATTTACTTTTTGCCGAATCGATCTGGGTGACATTTTTAGCACCCTGATCTGGCTTCACGGTAAAGTCCCGGTCCAGCGTGAAGAAGGACTCGCAGCCATCCTCGGTAATGTAGATGGTGTCGGAGATGCCACAGGTTTTGTCACCATCCACCCCCCACATCCAGGGGATAATATGAAAGGTCATGCCCGGCTGCAGTATTCGGGATTCACCCTGCTTCAGGCTGATGATGTAGCCCTCATCCCAGCTCGGGGGAAAGGCGATGCCGATGGAATAGCCGGAGCGGGTAATCAGCTGCGCTCCCACATTATTATCGGTAATGATATTCCTCACCAGATTGTCTGCATCCGATACCGTCATGCCGGGCTGGATCTGATCATGCAGGGAGTCCAGCGCATGCTTCATTTTTTCCTGGGCTTCATGCATGGAGTCACTCAACTCTCCCAGAATGACAGTGCGCATCATCGCGGTGTGATAACGACGATAGCAGCCTCCCACTTCCAGAAACACATGCTCACCGGGTTGCACTACCCGACCTTCCCAGGTGGCATGACCAATCATGGTTCGGGGTCCCGACGTGATATAGGGCATCACCGAGGGTGTCTCACCACCCGCCTTGAACATGGCCGCACTCACTTCCGCACCAATTTCGTTTTCGGTGGCACCCGCCACACTGGCGGCAATACCGGCTTTCATACCGGCTTCCGTCGCCTTGGCCGCCCGCTTCATGACTTCGATTTCCACGGCGGATTTACATACACGTCCTTCTTCAACAATACCGAAACAATCCAGCAACTTGGCGTTTTTCAGGGTGGTGTGAATAAAGTCCTGCTGGTACGCCGGAAAAAAGTAGCTGTTGCGTTCATAGCCGATGCGTTTGTTGGCCAGACCGAATTCCCGCAAGGCATCCACCAGCATCTGGATGGCGTCACCGGTATCCGGATAGGGACGGGTACGCTCGACCCAGGTACGGGCATAGATATTTGAGGCTTCCAGAGCGCGCGTAATCATGAAGGGCTCGTCTTCCAAGGGCACAACCAATGCCTGGAAAAATGAGTAGCCCGTGGTCTGATAATCTGTCAGATACATGATGTTTTCGGGATCGGTAATCACCACCGCATCCAGATGACGCTGTTGGATTCGATGCCGCAATTCACTGATCCGTCTTTCATATTCCTCAAAAGGAAAGGTCATGTCATCGCGTGGAATCATGCTGTATCTCCAAGTACTTTCTTGATCTGATTAACAAGAATCACCAGACCCTCTTTCAAATCCTGTTCGAGTATCGTCAATGGAGGTATTAATTTGATCACGCGGCCACCTGAGCCACAGGCGGATACCAGCAAGCCGTCTTGGAAACAGCCGTTAACAATAGCCTTGGCATGATCCCCCGAGCTCACATCGACGCCAAAGATCATTCCCTTGCCACGAATCTGCACGCCATCAAGCCCTTCCTGAAGCGGCACGATGGCATTACGCATGATCTCACTGTAGCGATGCACCTGCTGCATCAAAGCGTTGTCATCAAAATACTTCAAGGCTTCGGTGCCGGCGACAAAGGACAATCCCTGGCCACGAAACGTGCCGGTGTGTTCACCGGGGTTCCAGTGTTTATCAATCTCGGGTTTCACCAGGTTCATGGCCAGTGGCGTGCCCATGCCGCCAATGCCTTTAGCGAGACAGACGATGTCCGGATCAATATCCATATCGTCAAAACTGAAGTAGCTACCGGTGCGTCCACAACCCACCTGAATATCATCGACAATGAAAACCGACCCCAGCTCTTTCGCCAAGGTCTGGACTTCCTGCAACCAGGCTTTGCTGGCCACGTTGACGCCACCTTCCGCCTGAATTGCTTCAACCAGAAACGCTGCCGGTGGTTGAATGCCACTGGAACCGTCCCGATAACGCGCCCTTAACTGCTTCAGACCTTCAAGCCCGCAACCCAGCTCACAGCCCTGGCACCTCGGCTCACAACCGAAGGGGTAATGTGAAACGTGGTTTAGCGGCACGCCTGCGGCACCACGAAACACCTGATTGGCTGTGCACGCAAGTGAGCCCAAGGTCATGCCATGAAAGCCCTTGCTGAAGGCAACCACTTCCTGCCGCCCAGTCGCGCGTCGAGCAATCTTCAATGCGGCTTCCACCGCATTGGTTCCGGTGGGTCCCATAAATTGTAACTTGTGGGGCATGTTACGTGGTTCGAGCACTGTGCTGACAAACTTTTCCATGAATGTCTGTTTCGCCGCACTGTGCATATCCAGACTGTGGGTCACACCATTTCGCTCCAGATACGCGATCATGGCTTTTTTCATGTGCTCGTTGTTGTGACCGAAATTCAGCACGCCTGCGCCGGCAAAGAAATCAATATATTCCTTGCCCTCCACATCTGTCTGCCGAGCATTTTCGGCGGTATCAAAAACAACAGGATAGACCCTGCAATAACCGCGAACGTCTGATTCTCGCTGATCAAAAATACTCATAGGCAATCTCCTTTGGATGATTGAAATAAGAGGTGACGCCCTCAGCAGCGTCAAAAACAGGACCGCTCAGGGCAGCGGTGCGCCAACCAGTTGCGCGTACAGGCGAGTCACGCGCTCAACCAGCCGGTCATTGAAGTCGTAGTAAGGGCTGTGACAGGGATGATGATGGTTATTGCCATCATCCGCTCCGATCAACGCATAGGCGCCGGGAATTTCCTTGAGGTAGTAACTAAAATCTTCAGATGCCATAACGGGTACCGGGTGTTGCGTTGACAGAGACTCGTGGCCATACAATGAGCGCCAATGTTGGCGCATCTGTTCAGCCTGCTCAGGGTGATTAATGGTGGGCTGGTAGCGTGGGTGAATCGCTACCTCGCAATCCACACCATAGCTTTGCGCGGTATGTTGACTAATGTCTTCGATCAGTTGATTGATGCGCTCTCGCGATTTTTCGGAGGAAATACGGATACTGCCTCCCAGCACCGCTTTTTCAGGAATCACAGTGGAAGCACTGGGGGCTTCAATAGACGTCACACTGAGCACACTGGCCTCCTGCGGTGGCAGACGCCTGCTGACCACCTGTTGCAGGGCAAGGGTAATGGCACTGGCTGCCAGCACGGGATCCCGGCAGATCTCGGGCTGACTGGCATGACCACCGATTCCGGTCAGTGAGATATCGAAGGTGCCATTACCACACATGACGATGCCGTTGGGACACAGGATCTGGCCAAAGGGAATCGCTGGCCAATTATGCCAGCCGTAAATACAATCGACGCCTTCCAGGGCGCCGTCCTCGATCATACGTTTGGCACCATGTCCACCCTCTTCTGCCGGTTGAAACAGCAGGGACACCGGACCGGGCAAATCGCTTTCAACATGCTTGAGCCATCGTGCTGTGGCCAGCAAGGTCGCGGTATGGCCGTCATGCCCACAGGCATGCATACAGCCAGACTTCGTGGATTTCCAATCGACATCGGTGCGCTCATCAATGGGCAGGGCATCAATATCCCCGCGTAAGGCGATATGCTGTGCATCGCCTTTTGCCTGGGGATTCAGTATCGCGACCGTGCCGGTGTCCGCACAGGGTCGCCAGGAGATGTTGAGTTCGGAAAGGTTTTTTCGGATACGCTCAGCAGTTTCCTGCTCCTGCCAACCCAGTTCCGGGTTGGCGTGCAGTTCATGCCGCCACGTCTGCGCAACCGCCATGGTTTGTTGCCAATATTTTTGCATGCTTCTCCAAGTTCGTTGGGCGAATTTGGTGTTCACTCTGCGCGTTCGGGCAAACAAGTATCAGGCGTCGATTCGGAAGCAATCACCTGCCTGACCCTTAGAAGGGTAGTCTTTCGACACCACGCTTGCAACGTTGTCTCCTATCACACCACATACACGCTGGGCTGTTTTTCAGGATGAATAGGGGCGATGTCGCGTAGCAGTTCATGCTAGACTAACTGCCCTTGAATATTCCCAAACATCACTCGGCATAGGAGAAGACAAGCGGTGATCAGTGTAGGTATTGTCGGAGCCACCGGATATACCGGTTCGGAATTATTGCGCCTGTTGGTGCTGCATCCTCAGGTCAGCATCGATGTGGTCTCTTCACGGTCTGAGTCCGGCACCCCCGTCGCCGACATGTTTCCCAATCTGCGCGGTTATCTGGACGTCGATTTCAGCACTCCCGAGGTGGAAAACTTTCTCAGCTGTGATGTGGTGTTCTTTGCGACACCCCATGGCGTTGCCCAATCCATGATGGGTGAGTTTGCTGCCCACAACATCAAAGTCATTGATCTGTCCGCCGACTTTCGCCTGAAAGACGCAGAACTGTGGGCACAGTGGTACAACCAGCCTCACGGTTGTCCGGAACTGCTGGATCAAGCCGTCTATGGATTGCCTGAAATCAATCGCGACCAGCTGACGGATGCCAATCTCGTAGCCTGTCCGGGCTGTTACCCAACAGCAATTATTCTGGGTCTGTTGCCGCTGATTGAGGCGGGCTGGATTGATACCAGCCGACTGATCGCCGACGCCAAAACCGGTGTCAGCGGCGCCGGACGCGCAGCCAAGATTGGTATGCTGCTGGCGGAATGCTCTGACAGCTTCAAGGCCTACGGCGTTGCCGGTCATCGCCATAGTCCCGAGATGGAACAGATCCTGACCGAGCATAGTCAGTCACCTGTTGATCTGACCTTCGTCCCTCATCTCGTTCCCATGATTCGCGGCATTGAAGCCACGCTTTACACAGAGCTGCTGCCCGAGCATTCAGATCGATCCCTGGATGAGGTGCAGGCGCTGTATGAAAAACGCTTTGCCAACGATGCTTTTGTTGATGTGATGCCAACGGGCTCTCTGCCAGAAACCCGAAGCGTCAAGGGTTCCAATTTCTGTCGTATCGCCTTGCATCGACAAGCCGGCAGCAACCGACTCATCATTCTTTCGGTGATCGATAATCTGGTAAAAGGCTCGTCCGGACAGGCGATTCAGAACATGAACCTGATGTTCGGCTTTGAAGAGAGCCTTGGTCTCAGGCAAGTGGCTCTGCTACCCTGAGGTTGAGCGGGTATTGCTGGCTCGCTCAAGCAAGAAACCCAAAAAGGGGGTAAGTATGTTTCCCCGACTGACACACATAGCCCTGCACGTTCGTGATTTGGACGCCTGCATCGACTTTTATCGCAGCTATTGTGGTATGGAAATCTGTCACCGGCGCGATTCCGCCCACAAGCGGATCGTGTGGATGGCCGAGCCCGGTCGCGAGCGTGACTTTATTTTTGTGCTGATGTCAGGAGGCAATGACCTGAGCCTGGCCGAAAACGACTATCGCCATTTCGGTTTTGCCGTCGAAACTCGCGGCGATGTTGACCGTCTTGCTGCACAGGCGCAACAGGCAGGATGCTTGCTATGGCCGCCCCGTGAAGAACCTTATCCGGTTGGCTATTATTGCGGTGTCAAAGACCCTAACGGTAACTCGGTCGAATTCAGCTATGGCCAGCCACTGGGACCCGGTGCTATCGAGTGATACCAATGTGCATCGACACCGCTGATAAATTGCTGTCACAGAGTAAGGGTACCTTGAAACGATGAACTCTTCTGAACGACCACATGTCACCGCCCGTTCCTGGGATCATCTGCAGGAATTGCTGTTTGCCGGCTCGTGGAACGACCACATCCAGCGCCATCGATCCCCCTACGTCTTTCGTGGTCTGGCCAATGCAAATTATGATCTGCAAACCTCATTGATGCGCCTGGGCGGCGAGTACGCTCAGCTGGAAAAGCACCTGCTGCGCAACTTCAAGAAATACGGCCACGACACCTTCACCGCCACCGACTCCATCTGGCACTGGCTCACCATGGCCCAACACCATGGCTTACCGACACGCATGCTCGACTGGACCTACTCGCCGCTGGTCGGCATGCATTTCGCCACCGCCGACATTCACCATGCCGATGCCGACGGTGTGATCTGGAAAGTGAACTACCACGACTCCTACAATCAGTTGCCAGAAGCCTTGAAAGACTGTCTGGATGATGAAGGCGGTAATGTGCTCACGGTGGATATGCTGACCAGCCTGGTCAAGCGCCTGGATGCCTTTGAACTCCTGAGCAAGGATGAATTTTTTATCTTCTTCGAGCCGCCGGCCATCGATGCCCGAATTGTTAACCAGCACGGCCTGTTCTCCATCGCATCCAGTCCCACCCTGCGCATGGAAAAGTTACTGGAAAGTACGGACTACCAGAAGATCATCATTCCTGCAAACATCAAATGGGAAATTCGCGACAAACTGGATCAGGCCAACATCACTGAACGGGTGTTGTTCCCGGGTCTGGAAGGCCTGAGCCAGTGGCTCAAGCGTCACTATAGCCCCCGACGCTAGTCCGCCAGGGGCTGGCATGCACTGTTGACAGGCGCCTAGGCATCCGCCTGAGGTGTCGACAAAGGCCCGATACGAAACAGCGATTCGGCCTCATGGTCGCCCAACATTTCTCGGGTGAAAAATTCAGGCTCTTCGTGAATGCTCGCACCCTCTTTTTGGGCAAAGCCATGGAAAAGTTTGCGAGACGGCACATTGGATGGGGTAATCGTTGTTTGCAAGGTCGTGACGCCCCGGCAACTATCCCGTTTCAGAATCGCCTGAATCATTCGTGTAGCCAGACCATGCCCCCTGCCCTCTTTGGCCACCCCTACCTGCCAGAGAAAAAATACCTGCGGATCTTTGGGGAGACGATGGCCCGTGACGTAACCAATGATTTGATCATCCTTGCGGGCAATCACACAGGTTTCAGAGAAATGCGTACACTGCAGAACATTGCAGTACACGGAGTTCATGTCCAAAGGCGGGCTGGTACGGATAAAGGTATTGAGCTCGGCACCATCTTCCTTGCGCGGTTCGTGCAGGATAATACCGGAAAATTCGTCATCGATATTCATGGGCGTCCTTATGCTTGAAGGGAATGAAACGTGAGGACGTCAGCTTAGAGGAAGGTGGGCGCCTTAGGCAAGGCGCCCTAAAGGTATCGCCTATTCCGACACCACAATGGTGGTGCTTTCAGCACGGACTGTGTTGGTTAACTGCAAGGTTGCGGTGCCGGTAACTGAAGTCATGGTAAAAGATCCATCGGCATTGGTGGTGCCAGCCCCGGTTCCCGCAATAATTGCCCAGGCATAATCCCCGGCACCATATTCTGTGTTGGTCCAGCGCGTTGCTGGGCGGAAGGTTTGGATATCGTCGAAGTCTGCCTGACGTGCCGCGAGGTATTCTCCATTAGGACCTGTAATCTCAACCAGAAAATAGTCTGTTCCCAGAATATTCGCGGGTAATTCTTCCTCTGGCGTACCCAAAGCGAGAGGTACGTCAAACTCCCAATCAGCGTTGAGAGAGTAGCTAAATCCAGTCGCATTATCTGAGGCAAAAACCGACTCATGATCCCCTGTTCTTGGCAGGAATGCATAGCGGTAAATGTACACCGTATCCAGGTCAATGCGTTCGTCAATAGCATCTATCTGATTCTGAATAAGGCTGGATGAAAAACTATAAGCACCGCCAGAATACAGCAAACTGGTTGAAGTTTCTGCTTCGTCACTGAGTGCCTGATAAAGTGAACCGGCACTGCCATCATCATCACCCACCACATAGTAGAAAACCGGTTTGTAGATTTCTAAAGTGTCAGACGAACCATTGGCCTTGACGAAGGCCTGCGACTGTATGGCCTCGATCATATCTTCCTGCGAATACTCAGCAAAGCTATCAGCTCCAGACGAAAACAATACAAGTTGACTCAACCAAATTTCATCTGCAGAAACCATGTCGATCAGATCATTCACATCACCTGGCAAAGGAGCATCACGAAAATCATTGTCATCATCAATGAAACGGCCAACTGCCTCTAACAACGCCCGATGCAGGCTACTGCTCTGTCCCAAAGTTTTATCATCAAATCTTGTCTGAACATCATCCAAAGCCGCTTTGATCGCCGCATTATCTGTGGTTGCTCCCCCCGTCAAATCGATGGTTTGCGTGCCGAAAGCCCACACCACAAACTCCTGATTCGCTATAATTTCGTTGGCACTGGCTTGCGCTGCATCAACATAATCCTTTGCCTCTGCGATCAAAGCAGCCATATCAACATCGTTCATACTGCCGCTTACATCGAAAACCAGGGCCGTCCTCAACTGGACAGGGCTGCCAAGAATTCGCTGAAACATCGGAAAGCTTTCAAGAGGATCGATATCGATTTCATTAATTGTCATTCTAAAATCACTGACTGTCGCCGAGTTGGTCGGAACCAAAGAGCTAGCCACCACAGGGTTTATAATGTAATGGTCTATAAGAGGATAGGATCCATCACCCTGAAACAGTCCCGCAGTACCCTCACCACTGAAGTCATCCGAACCTTCCAGCACAGAAAGAGGCAAAAAGCTGAAGGCTGAGTCGCCATCCGGCACCGGGGTATCATCATCACCGGAGTCATCACCGGAATCATCCCCGGAGTCATCTCCGGAATCATCACTTGAGCCACCACCGGAACCACCGCCGGCAAAATCACCACCGCCGTTGCCAAAGCCTGTATCGTCGCTACTGCCACCACCGCAACCTGCCAGCAATAAACATAACAGTACCCCAATGCCGAGGAAGGCCTTTCGTAAAGACATGCCTGATATCCCTTGAAAAATACTAATAAAATCAACGCGTCGACGAAGGAAAAATCGCCCTGTTTATTTCAGTATAATCGAAGATCTGAATTTAGAGTGTTTTCTTTTGAAAACGCGAACGCGTCAGGTTTTCAGATGTGAAGGCCACCACTTTGATCACAGAGTTTTCCTGGTGCTCCCTGCTGTAGTAGCTGGCGCAGTTCGTCGGGAATACTCTGTTTTTGAAAGGTACTGGCGTCCACCACCACATAGGTCGCTTCAGCTGTCGCCACCAGCGTATTGCTCTGTGTCTGTCGCAAGGTAAAGTCCAAACGATAGGAACTGTTGCCAAGATGCCCGGTGTTAACTGAGATCTCGAGCACATCATCAAAACGGGCGGGTGATTTCCATTCCGTCAGCAGCCTTACCACCTGACTGTCGAGCCCCATCTCCAACAAGGCCTGATAGCCGCCAATAACCGCCCGCAGGAATTCCGTGGCTGCCAGATCAACATAGTCCCCGTAGCGGGCATTAAATACCACCTGTTGCGCATCGCACTCGGCATAGCGTACCCGCAAACGCAAAGTGAAGGGGTTTTGATTGCTTGCTACATCGGACATGCCCATTGCTCCTGATCATTGCGGACCGCTATTACTTTAACCTGAATCTTGATCAGGTCCTCTAAAGCACTATAGCATGCAGCCTTGTTTTCCTGATCCCTCATCTGTCGAGCCAACACATGCCTGCAACCTCCACCGCACACGCTTTCTCTGATGACGCACTTGGCCGCGATGATGCTGTCGGCATTGCCCGGCGCCTGGCCAATGGTGAGTGTTCGCCAGAGGAAGTCCGAGATGCGGCGATTGCCCGTTGCAATCAGGTAGACGGATACCTTCATGCCATCGCTACAGAGTGCTTCGATCCGCCTTTAAAAACGCGCCAAGCTGACCACAGCCAGCCTGAGCAGGCATTTGCGGGCGTTCCCACTTTTATCAAAGATAATGCACCGGTTGCTGGACTCCCTACCGGTTACGGCAGCGCCAGCATCAATGCCAGAGCCGAGAAACGACACGGCCCCTACACACGACAATTCTTATCACTGGGTTTTGAGGTTCTTGGGAAAAGCTCTCTGCCGGAATTCGGCTTCAATGCCACCACTGAACCCGCTCATGCACCGGCCACCTGTAATCCCTGGAATCTGGAATTTTCGTCAGGCGCTTCCTCAGGTGGCTCCGCCGCACTGGTCGCGGCTGGCGCAGTACCCATTGCTCACGGCAATGACGGCGGCGGTTCCATTCGAATCCCGGCGGCCTGTTGCGGGCTTGTAGGTCTGAAACCGAGCCGGGGACGCCATGTAAATTCCACTCAGGCCAGGGCCCTGCCCATCAACATTGTCAGCGAGGGTGTGCTATCGCGAAGTGTGCGGGATACCGCCTATTTTCATTACTACGCCCAGCGCCATTTTCGTAACCATCGCCTGCCGGAACTGCCCCTGATCCAGCACCCGGGCAAGCGTCGATTGCGCATCGGCTATTATGCGGATTCCGTCGGTGGTTTCAGTACCGACAGAGATACCCGTGACGCCCTTGAGCGCACGCTCGAAAAGCTGGAATCCCTGGGCCATCATCTCGAAGAAATCCGCTTCCCGGTGCATGCCTCCTTTGGTGAAGACTTCAGTCTGTACTGGGGCATGATGGCCTTTCTGGTCAAACACACGGGCAAAGCCTCCATTGCTCCAAGCTTTCAGGCCTCGCGACTTGATGATCTGTCCATTGGATTGGCTAAGCACTATCAGCAGCAGATGCTGAAAACACCCGGCATGCTTTATCGGCTAAAACGTCATGGACAGGACTATAACCAGCACTTCGAACACTATGATCTGCTGCTGTCCCCCGTGCTGTCGCAAAGCGTTCGCCCCTTGGGAGAATTGCACCCCAGTGTCGACTATGACGAGCTATTCGAACGTTTAATGCGCTACGTGGGATTCACGCCTATGGCCAATGTATCGGGTGCGCCCTCACTGTCATTGCCCATGGGACGCTGTCAGTCAGGCCTGCCCATCGGCATGCTGTTTACCGCTGGGCCAGGACAGGAACAAACCCTGCTGAAGCTCGCCTACGAAATCGAAGGCGCCTACCCATGGCCCTTGTTGGCTGACATTAAACCTGGCCGGGATTGATACCCTGCTCTTGAAGACAGGCGAGATAGGCTCTTTCGATCTCTTGCGTCAGGTTTGCGGGATTCATCAACGAACTCTGAACCATGCTTTGGCGCATTTGCAGACGCAAGGCGTTCAGCGCCTGCAAATCCTCCGCCTGAGCGATAGCAATATCGCGGTATTCCTCAGCACTCGACGCGATAAACTGCTTCAGCCCAACCTGCTTCAGAATACTGGCAGTCACGCGGGAACGGTGCGACTCGCCACATAAGGTCACCGAAGGCACCCCCATCCACAGGGCATCACAGCTCGTGGTGGTTCCGTTATAGGGGTAAGTGTCCAAATGAATATCCACTTTGTTGTATTCGCTCATATGCTCCAGATATCCGTTTGTTCTTCCCTTGAAAACCAGTTGCTCGGCTGAAACACCCTTCTCTTCAAACTGCTTGGAAACAGAGCGCTGCATATGTTTATCAGCAAAGGATTTGGCCTTCAGATAGAGCCTGAAATCAGGGGAATGACGCAGGATTGCCGCCCACGTTTCCAGCATGGCCGGTCTGACTTTTGGAAAGACATTGAAGGATCCAAAGGTCACCTTGGCGCTCTCAAGCCCGGGGCTGGGACCCACGTCCGGCAAATCGGGATTCGCCTGATAGCAGAGGAAGCCCTCGGGAAGACGTATCAGTTTCTCAGTATGCCATGCCTCGTTCTGTCCGGATGGATCGCAAAAGGCATCCGTGATGCGATAGTCCATACGCGACAGACCCGTGGTGTTCGCATAGCCGAGATAACTGATTTGTACCGGCGCAGCACGCATGGCAAACACTTCCATTCGAGTCTTGCCAGCATAGCCAACCAGATCAACCAGAATATCGACCCCGTCTTTGCGAATTGTATTGGCCAGGCTGACATGATCCATGCCTGATACGTCTCGCCAATGCTCCGCCAGGGCTTTGAAGTCCTCTGTTTTGGCATCGCTATCAACTGCGCTCACATCGGCATAACAGAATATCTCAAAACGGGAGCGGTCATGGGCAGCGAGTAGCGGTTCAAAAAAGCTGGCTACCGCATGCTGTTTGAAGTCCTTGGAGACATAGCCAAGACGAATACGCTCGCCGGATTTCGAATGCAAGGTCGGAACATCCGGGTATCGTTCTTCAAGCCGCTTACCCACCTCGACATGGGCCTGAAAGAGCTGCTCATCATCGATCTGGTCACTGTAATTCTGCGCAAACAGACTCTTGAACCAGGGTACATCTGAAGAAGAATCTGCGGCTTTGGCACTCTCATAAAAGCCGATGGCCTCATCGATTCTGCCCAGGTACACCAGGGCATCGCCCCAGTTCAGGTGAAAACCCGGATTGCTCGGATCCAGCTTCACTGCGCGCTCCAGGTGCTCAGCCGCCTGCTTTTCATACTGGCACTGCCAGGCAAAATAGCCGAGCATGAAATGCGCCGTCGCTGAACTCGCGTGTTTCTTGACGTACTCCTGAGCCGCTTTGTAGCCAGCGTCATAATCCTTGAGCTGCTCACACAGATGAATGTAACTTTCCAGCGCCTTGTCTGCCTGTTTGGCTTTACGATGACTGGCTTTTTTGAATGCCTGCGCAGCGTCAGGCAGTTTACCCATTGCCCGCTGAATCTGAGCGAGAGCAAACCATACATCCCAATCTGCAGGGCTGTGTTGAAGAATTTTTTGCGCCAGCACTTCCGCTTCCGCAAATCGTGATGATTGCCCCAGAAGCATGAGTTGCTGTTTGAGCTGCATAGCCTGCTGCTTGTTCATTGATGTCCGTCTGTCAGCATCTGTCAAAAAAGGATCACAGGCTAACCACCTCAAGTGACCAAGTCCAGCACCGAAAGGCGCGGCATTGTTCTGGAGTGCGAATCTTCACATTTCCCCGGAATTGCGTACCATGCAGAATCGTGATTAAAGCCAGCCATGGGACAACACCCTTTGCATATCCTACTGCTATCTGCCTACGACGCCATGAGCCATCGTTACTGGCGCCAGGCTTTAGTGGCCCAGTTTCCGGAACATTCGTGGACAGTACTGACCCTACCGGCCCGTTATTTCTCCTGGCGCCTGCGGGGAAACAGTCTCAGCTGGGGGTTTAATGAGCGGCAGACTCTGGAGCAGGACTACGATCTGCTGATCACGACTTCCATGACCGATCTGTCGGCGTTGCGGGGTTTTGTTCCCAATCTCGGCCACATCCCGACGCTCGTATACTTCCACGAAAACCAGTTTGCCTATCCTTCTTCTGCCAACACCAGAGCCAGTGTGGAGCCCTGCATCCTCAACCTGTACACGGCTCTGGCGGCTGACCATATCTGTTTTAACAGCGACTACAATCGGGAGACCTTTTTTCAGGGCGCTGAGCAACTCCTGAATCAACTCCCCGATCATGTCCCCGGCAACCTGATACCTCAGCTCAGGAATCGCTGCTCGGTGTTACCGGTGCCTTTGCAGCAACAGGCCTTTCAAGTATCCGCTCCCCGGGAGGGCCCTTTGCACCTAGTGTGGAATCATCGCTGGGAGTACGACAAGAATCCGCAACTGCTGCTGGATGCATTGCGGATTCTGAAAGCGCAGGGAGAGTCCTTTCGTCTGTCTGTGGTGGGACAGCAATTCCGTCAGATACCCGAAGCCTTGCAGGCCATTAAATCAGAATTTACTGATTGCCTTGAGCACTGGGGTTATCTGTCATCAGCGGAAGACTATCGGAAACTGCTAAGGCAGGCAGATGTAGTGCTGTCTACGGCAGATCATGACTTTCAGGGCATTGCCGTGCTTGAAGGCGTTGCCGCCGGCTGCATACCGGTAGTGCCGGATCGACTCGCCTACCGGGAGTTGTTCGATAGGCAGTTTCGCTATTCTGTCTGCCAGAACGACAACTCCGCGACTGAAGCCGCAGCACTGGCTTTGCACCTGGCTCAACGGGCCCGCCAAAAACAGGAGACGGGCTTACCCGATGCGCCGGATATACGCTGGCTAAGCTGGCCACGGCAGCGGCAAGCCTACGCCGAAAAGATTCAGGCGATGACGCAAAGTGGTTCTCCTGGCGCTGAATAATCGCTGCGCTAAGCCGCTTTGACCGATGGTGGCTGTTGTTTCCGTCGGGTCAGAACAAAGTCCGCCAATTCCGGTTCTGCCATTTCCTTGACCCACTGCTTCCAGGTATAGGGCCACATGGCCGGATCACCATCATCATCCAGATACCAGCTCTGACAGCCACCCACCCAGACCGTTTTGGACATCCCCGCTTTCAGATAGGCATTGAAATCCGCCATCGCAGCGGGTTTCACGTCAATCTCGTCGTACTGTTCCAGTCGCCAGCGCTCAATCACTTTAAGCACGTAATTACACTGGACTTCGCTCATGGCAATGACCGAAAAATTACCGATGGGTGTGTTTGGTCCCAGCATCAGGAAAAAGTTGGGGAATCCGGGAATAAACAGCGATCGATACGCCTGAACTTTCTTCGACCAGGCCTCATCAATGCTGAGGCCATCACGTCCGGTCATATTCATTGGCCGCATAAAGTTGAAGGGATGAAAGCCGGTTGAGTAGACCAGCACATCCAGCTCATGCAGACGACCATCATCGGTTCTGACGCCCTGCTCCTCAATGCAGGAAATGCCTTCGGTCACCAGTTCGGCATTCGGTTTCTGAATCGCATCGTAGAAGGTGCCGTTCACAATCAAACGTTTACAGCCTACCTTATAGTTTGGCGTCAGTTTTTTGCGCAGCACCGGATCCTTGATGCTGCGCCGCAGATTCAGTTTACAGAAAAAGGACACCAGCGCATGTTGCAGCCTGTGACCGGTGACCGCTTTGGAGAAGGTTTCTTCCACTGCTTTGGTATAGGCATTACGCAAGCGATATAACAAGCCGGGATTTTTTCGACAACGGGCTTTGTGCGCTTCGGTATAGTCGCGGTCCGGTACATTGATGATCCACTGGGGCGTACGCTGAAACACCTCGACTTTAGCACCACATTTGACCAACTCCGGAATCGCCTGACAGGCGGTCGAGCCGGTACCGATGACGCCGATACGTTTACCCTCCAGCGATACAGAGTGATCCCACTCGGCAGTATGAAAAGCCTTGCCCTGAAAACGCTCTCTGCCTGCAATATTCGGATACGCAGGATGATGCAGAATACCGGTTGCACTGATTAAAAAGTCTGCCTCGTAATGCTTGCCCTGACTGCTTTCCACATGCCAGCGACCGTCACGAAAGTGGGAAGCGGTCACCGCTTCGTTGAAATGCACGAGATCATTGACGCCGTATTTGCGTGCAACCTTTTCAAAATATGCCTGAATTTCATCACCCCGGGCAAAGCGATGACTCCATTCGGCATTGGGTTCAAATGAATAGGTGTACATATGCGCGGGGATATCACAGGCAACACCGGGGTAGGTATTTTCGCGCCAGGTTCCCCCCACCTTGTCCTTTTTTTCAAGGATCAGAATGTCCGTGACGCCCGCTTCTCGCAGCCGAATTGCCATGAGCATACCGGTCATTCCGGCCCCGATTATGATGACCGAAGGATTACGCTGTTGTTGCTGCACCGAATTTCTCCCCTAAATGATCCCAGTCACAGAGCCCATGGACTCTTTTATAGTCAGGGCATGATAGAGCGTCCAGGCAAGGGGCTGAATGTTATCTATGGCCCTTTACTGTGAATTTCGGCCAAAGTTCCGCTATGCTAATTCCACAGCGGAATGAAATTTGGTCCATGAGCCACGACATTACCCACCACATCAAAGCGATTCGTCCTGCCCTGAACATGATGCAGGGATTGGGATTCAGCAACGAAGCCTGTCTGCAGGATACCGGCATTCATCCGGACTTGCTCGACGACACCAGCCTGGGAATCACACTGGATCAGGAACTGGCGTTCCATCGCCGCCTGCTGGCATTAAGTGGCGATCCCTTACTCGGACTGAAACTGGGAGAGGCCTATCGAATCGAGTCTTACGGGGTATTGGGTTATGCCATGCTCAGCGCCGCGACGCTGGCGGAGGCCATGGCTCTGGCGTCCCAGTTTGATCTGTTAACCTTTACCCACTTTGATTTGGATCTGCGGGTGGAAGGTGATATCGCGCGTCTGGTTCTGAAAAAACAAAAGCTGTTTGATGCCGACCTGCTGCGACTCTATGAAGACCGGGAATTGTCTGCGATTTTGAGTGGTGGCGAACATGCCCTGGGAATACGTCTGCGACCTCAGCGTATCCATATCATGCATGGGACGGATGGCCATGCCGATCGCTACCGGGAGTATTTTGGGTGCCCGGTCGAGTTTGATTGCCCGCAAACCGAGTTTTACTTTCCTGCAGAACTGCTGAAAACGCCGATGCCTCTGCGCGACCCCGAAACATCTGACTATTGCCGCGAACAATGCCAGAAGCTGATGACGCGCCTGAGCGGCGCCAGTGACTTTAGCGATCAGATCCGACGACTGATTATCGCTCAACCCGGACGCTTTCCAAGTATCGAAGAACTCGCAGATCAGACGAACAGCTCAACTCGAACCATTCGACGGCGACTGAATCAGGAAGGCACCAATTACCAGCGACTGCTCAATGAAATTCGCTACGCGCTGGCGAAGGACTACCTGACCACCCGCTGGAGCATTGAGCGCATTGCTGAAATGCTGGGATACAGCGATGCAACCAACTTTTCCCATGCCTTCAAACGCTGGCATGGCTGCAGCCCCAAAGCGTATCGGGATCAAAAAGGACAAGCCGTTTAGGCCGATGCGCCTTGCAGTGCTTCAATCTGGCGTCGAATCGATTCCGGTACCGCATGCTTGCAATTGTTGTTGTAATCGTAAAACACCACCAGCCCCTCACCCTCTGCGGCAATGCGGCCACTGTTACCGCTTTTGACGTAGTATTTCATGGTGAAACGATCCTCAGCCATCTCTGAAATCACCGTGGCAACCGTCAGATTGTCGGGATACACCAATGGCGCTTTGAAACGACATTGCGTTGATGCCAGTATCGGTCCGACATTGTGCTCGGCCATATAATCGGTGACGCCAACCCGCTCAAAATAGGCAATACGGGCGCTCTCAAAATAGCGAAAATATACCGTATTGTTGACATGCTGATAGGCATCCATATCGCCCCATGCCACCGGAAACTCGATACTGACCGGACAACTTTCAAACGTTTCTGACACAACACATCCTCTTCTGGAATTTCGATGACAGGCAAAACTAAGCCAGGGCCGGCTGAAGGTCAACCGGGATTCGCGTCCAGCCCCCCTGCTCTCCTATACTGAAACAAACATTGGCAACGAGGAGTCGACTATGGGTGATGTTATCGATATGCCCTCCCGCGCTGAACAGGGAATGGCCTATCTCGATCGTGAGATTCGTAAGCTGATGCTTGCCAAGGGTGAAAGTGAAGAAGCCATCGAGATCGCCCTGCAAACCCTGAAAGATGTTTATGCCCGCTATCAGGATATTGGTTCACTAGGGTTCGAAGTGAAGCTTCCTGAAGGGCTCACGGAAGCTCAGCAGGCAATTATCCAGCAACAGATTCAGACCGGTATTGAGTTGCTGAATGAGGCCCACGGACATATGCTCAACCGACTGGCAGCTGAGCTGGTACTCACCAAAATCAAACTCCACGACGCCGTTGTCGTCAAAGATTCATAAAGCTCAGTACAATGCGGAGCATACCCTCTGACATAACCTTGAGCCCACAGAACGGACACCGACCATGACCGACCACTACGAAGAACTGCTCGTTGAGCTGACAAACCATACCCTGACGGTAACCCTGAATCGACCCGACATTCACAATGCCATTTCCCATCAGGCCATGGTGGATGAACTGGTAAGGGTCTGTGAACAGGTCAATCAGGACTCGGAAATTCGGGCGATGATTCTTACCGGCGCCGGGACCAGTTTCTGCGCTGGCGGCAATATCAAGGATATGCAACAGAAAAGCGACATGTTTGCCGGTGACCCTGCCACCATAGAAGCCGCCTACAAAGCCGGTATTCAGCGTATTCCCAAAGCCCTCTGGGCCGTTGAAGTACCCGTGGTTGCCGCCATCAATGGAGCGGCCATCGGGGCAGGCTGTGATCTGGCGATGATGTGCGATATCCGCGTCGCCTCTTCTACGGCACGCTTCGCGGAAAGCTTTGTCAAACTCGGTATTATCCCGGGGGACGGTGGCGCCTGGTTTCTCCCCCGCATAATCGGCCATGCCCGCGCCAGCCACATGGCCTTGACCGGCTCAGCCATTGATGCACACACTGCGCTGGAGTGGGGGATGGTGTCCGAACTAATGGCTCCAGAGGATCTGATGTCGACAGCACGGAAAATCGCCGAAGATATCGCCCAAAACCCGCCGCTAGCGGTTGCTGCCACCAAGAAGCTGCTGCGTGAATGCAGAGACCTGGAACTGGATGACATGCTTGACCATTGTGCCAACATTCAAAGTCATCTGCACCACAGTGAAGACCACAAGGAAGCCGTTAACGCTTTTCTGGAAAAACGCCCGGGGAACTACCACGGATATTGAGTGCCTGAAGCCTAGAGTCTGGGGTCTGACGCCCGACGCCCGACGTCTGACGCCTGACATCAATGTCTCCGAATAAAGGGTCGCAGTTTTGCCAGTACGTCTTTTTCTTCAATAGGCTTGGCAATGTGGGAATTCATGCCACAGTCCAGACAGGCCTGAACTTCAGGTTCCATGGCATTCGCTGTCATCGCAACCACGGGTAGATCATTGACGTCCCAGCGCTTGCGAATCTCCCGCGTTGCCTGATAGCCATCCATTTCCGGCATCTGAATATCCATCAGCACCAGATCATAATTCGGAGACTCCTGAAGTATATCCAGTGCCTCCTTCCCATGATTTGCCACTTCCACCTCAGCCCCATGGGTTTCCAGCATATGCTTGGCAATCAGTTGATTTACTGCCACATCTTCCACCAGCAAAATACGGATACCAGCCAATTCACCGCGCTTGAGCGCCGCCTCGGAGTGATGTTCCGACTCCTCCGCTGCAGGCGCTTGTCCCTCGGACTGCTGTGTCAGCGCCGACTCGGTCTGAAGACTCTCCCGAGCATCAGCTACTGTATCAGACGGCGAAAATTCCCGTCTCGCAATAGAGGATTTGAACGCATCTGTGCTCAACCAGGGAGTGTCCACTGTCAGAGGAAAAGCCAGGGTGATGCGGAACCAGCTGCCTTTGCCTTCGGTACTTTTAAAGGTGATCTCGCCACCCATCAGTTCGACCAATCGTTTGTTGATCGCCAGCCCTAAACCAGTGCCACCATATTTGCGAGTCATGGATGCGTCCGCCTGCTGAAATGGCTCAAACAAGGCTTGTTGCTGGTCCTGTGGAATACCGATACCGGTATCCTCCACCACGAATGCCAGTATGCATTTCAGATCACTACGATCTTTCAGCTCAACCGAAAGCGTAATCTCACCTTCCGGCGTGAACTTGAAGGCGTTACCACAAAAGTTCAGGAGAATCTGCTCCAGCCTGAGTGAGTCGCCAATCAGATTCTGAGGCAATTCCGGTGGCAGATTGAGACCAAAACGCAGTTTTTTTTCTTCTGCCTGAGTCGAAAAAATCGCCTCAATTTTCTGCAACAGCGCCATCAGCTCGAAGGGCGTCGATTCGAGCTCAATCTTGCCGGATTCAATCTTGTGAAAGTCCAGAGTCTGATTGATCAGACCCAACAAGGTGTCGGATGCGAGCGCAGCCTTGTCCAGATATTCATCGACTGGTGGCTGCAGTTTGGTCTGGCGCGACATACGCAGCAAACCAATAATGGCATTCAGCGGAGTCCGCAATTCATGGCTGATATTGGAGAGAAAATTACTTTTCGCCAGACTCGCCCGCTCAGCAACCTGCAAGGCTTCTCGCAGATCCCGGGTCTTCTGCCGCACTTTATTTTCAACGCTGGAAAGACTGCCGGTAATAATCAGAATAAGTGACTGCAGTAACGCAGCGAACAGCACGCCTGCAGTCATTACATACCAGCTGACCCAGTCTCGCTCGGCGAAAAAACGCCCGGCAATGGGAAATACCTCCAACTCATAGTCGCGCTCGCCAAAGGCTAAAGACGAAGACACGGGAGAGAAGAGCTGATTTGCAGGCGATGTCGTTTGCAGAAGATTGATCGGGGCATCGGCATCAGTGCGGTCAACCAACTCAATGCCGAAACCCTCGTTTTCGGCATTCATCAATATGCCACTTAACATGCCCTCCGCACGAAAGACGCCGCTGATATAGCCCATAAAATTGGAAGGGATCCGTTCAGTACCCTGTCGGTAAATAGGAAAATACACAATGAAACCTTTCTGATTCCTGGTCTCCTGAACCAGCGTAATGGGAGCAGTTGCAACCGTAATCCCTCGCTCACGAGCTTTGGTCAGTGCCTTGAGACGCACTGAATTAGCTCCCAGATTAAGACCGTGTGCAAACTCATTGCCTTCATATGGGGAAATGTACAGCACAGGATAATATTGCTCGCGATCAGGGGCTCGTATGACAGACCCTGCTGACTGCATTTCGGTAAATTCGAAATTCGGATAGCCTGCATCCCGCATGGACCGCTCTGCTTGAACGCGCTCGGCTTTGGGGATAATACGCGTCCAACCGACCGCTTGAATGGCCGGATCATCGTGCACCAGGTTTCTGGAATAGATGTCAAATTCCTCGTCCGACACAAACTCGGAGGCCGCAAAAAATGCTTCGTACGCCTCCACCTTGGATAAGGCCAGATCAAGACGCCGCTCAATACTGACAAGCCAACGATTGGCAGCGTCTTCAAAGTCTTTTTCCAGCAACTGCTGATGGCGGTCCTTTGAGGTAAAGAACACAAACAGAATACCCACAAAGACCAGCAGAGAAGGCAGGATCACCTGAAGCTTGCGCAAGCGAGACAGTCTGTTGGAGTCACTGAGCCCAACGAGGATAAGAGGAGTGAACAAAAGCACGCCGATGGTGTCACCGATCCACCACGTTAACCAGGTAAAGGTATATGCGTCTCCCGGAATAATACCGTGCCACAACAGACTGCCGGCACCAAAGCTCGCCGCCACAATGCAGCCAATGGGCCCAACGATCAACAACAGAGCCAGAATACCCGATGTGGTATCGGGAACCGGCTGCTCTCCCACCAGCATACGATAGAGTGCACGTCCCGCCATGGCCTGAAGCATGGCGCCCAGGCAGATCCCCAAAGGCACCATCAGTATGAGCTGGTCCCATTGGCTGAAATTTTGTGTCGATACCCCGAGATTCAGCACCAGTGAGCCGACACCGATACCCAGTATCACGGGGAACAGGGGAAATCTGAGCGCCATGGCGAGAGCAAAGCCGGATGCGGGCCATACCGAGGAGGCAAATCCCGGGGGGATCGCCAGCATCAAACCGAAACGCCCAAGCAGATAGTAGCCGAGCGCGGCAGCAAAGGCAGACAGCAGGAATTTAGACATGAAAACCCTATTTTTATTGGATTTTTTCTTAGTCTAGTTCAGCTTTCGCATTTCGGCGGATTCCCGCGGTGAATCGGCTGTATTTTGTCCTGGCCCGACGCGAATGGATCAGAGTTTCAATTGTGGTCTCGGATCAAAGCACTCAGACCCGCTCTCAATGAATCACCCAGATTCACCTGTTTCGGATCCAATAGCCACTGCAGGTACACACCATCAATCAGGGCGAGAATGGCAATGGCCGTTTCCCCTTGCTCTAACCCTGCCACATCGGCAAGCAAAGCTTGAATGGTGTTGCGGAACTGCCGATACATACCGCGAATTCGATCCAGTATCTCCGCATCCGAGGTTTGATTGACCATAAATGCGATGAGCAGGGCATTGGCTTCGGGCGTCTTCTGCATGGCATCGGCAAGCAGCGTAGCCAATTCATGCAATCGCTCTGCCGTACTCATGACCTCATTCTGATTTTCGGATACGGTGATCAGAGTCTGTTCCAGCTGCACAAACACATCCTCCACCACCGACAGCAACAATCCGTTTTTGCTGCCGAAATGCCAGAGCACACTACTCTTGGCTACGCCACTGCGATCTGCCACTTCATCTAGCGTCAAGGACTGTAAATCAGCTTGTGCCAGCAAGTCGCGAGCGGTGGCGATGATGCGGACCCGGCTGCGTTCACCTTTCGTGGTTTTGGCGACACGTCCCTGGGTCATGCAAGCGCCTCCTGAATATGTTGGGCAGCGATGACACTGAAGGCCATAATGGTCAGACTGGGGTCCAGAGACGAACTGCTGGGAAAGACCGAGCTGTCAGCGACAAAAAGATTATCAACCCCATGGACGCGATGACTGGAATCCACGACCGAATCCTCCGGCCCCCTCCCCATTCGACAGCCACCGCCGGGGTGCGGAGAGGCCATGAACAGGCCGCCAGCCGAAATCTGCAAGGCGTCAAGCCGCGACATCTGATTGCGATGTGTCATGGCAATACCCTGATGACCCGCCACCATTACCTCGCGGGCACCGGCTGCAAAATTGATTTCTATCTGCTTGCGGATGCTGTCTTTGAGCACCTCGCGGGTCTTCGGCCCATAGTCATACACGACGCGGCGTCCCTTGTCCGTTTTTTCGATGAATCCCAGCTCGTCCTCAATATCATCCATCCAGGCGATTGTGCCGCCCAACCGATTCAACTGCGCCATCCAGCGCCTGTGCGCCTCGCCGATACCGGGCATCACGGCAGCCAGCGAGGCCGGATGCAATTGATTGGGCATCAGCAGATACCCACCCTCAAGATATCGGGATTCCTGATATCGACGCAGACGAAACTCATCGACGCCCCAAGCCGCCGGAATATTGCGCCATTGCACAATATCCTCGTCATACAGGGCATGCACCATGGTCGAGGGATTCATGGAAAAATACTGGCCCAAAGCGGGAAGTGCGTCTGATAGAGAATCCTGCTGCATCAGAAACCAGGAAGATGAAAAACCTCCCGCGGCAACGGCCACCGCCTTGGCCTTGACGGTAAAAAACTGCCCGGATATCCGATTGCGGGCACGATCCATAACCGCCACCTTCACCCCGGTCACACGACTCCCCTGCCACAGTAGTTGGGCAGCACGCGCATCGGCAAACAGTCGGGCTCCTTGTTCCAGGGCCTGCGGAATATGCGTAACCAGCTGACTCTGCTTGGCATTGTAAAGACAGCCCTGCATACAATGACCCGACTTCTGACAATAGCGCCGCGCCTGGGGCACTCGATGTCCGTGCCAACCCAGCGTGTCACTGGCTTTTCGCAAGCGCTGATTCATGGGGTTAAAGAATTCATCTGTCGCCGGATGAATATGCAAATCCGCTTCAATCTCCTCGAACGCCGGCAGCAGGTCTTCCCAGCTATGGCCCTCTACCCCATAGCGCTCCTGCCACTGCTCAAGCTTCTCCCGCGGCGTACGATAGGAATCGGCCCAGTAATGCACCGACGCCCCACCCACATTGTTGCCATACATCAGAACGTTGCCGGCATCATGACTCGTCGCCAGTCCCCGTTCACCGTAGAGCTTCCCAGCCATATTGAGCTCATTCTGATCCATTCTCGATGCGTCATAGTAGCCACCCTGCTCCAGCATAATGACATCAAATCCAGCGTCGCTGAGTTGTTTGGCCAGGGTTGCGCCGCCACAGCCGGTACCGATAATCACGACTTCGGTATTGATTACCTGATCCGCCTGATAGTCGTTTTGCTCCCGGATATTTTTGTTTATGCTCATGATCATCCGTCCTGTTCAGCAGCATCAGACTTTTGTTTCAAGGCGACAATGCGTTGTTGATAATACTTGCGCTGCTTACTCAACAGCGGCGCCACTTGCGCAAATGCGCCGTCATAAGCGATCGAATCCCAACTGGATTGATGACCATAGAAACTCAACATCACCGCCATACGCAGGGAGTGCACCACCGCTCTTACGGTCTCACTGCGGGTACTGAGGCGGGCTTGCAGAAAGGCTTGGCGCTCGTTTGTTGGCAAGCGGCTGAAACGGGAAAAGCGGCCATAAACAATGGGAAGGTATTCCAACACCGACAGTGCCAACAGGAAGTCTTCACGAATGCTGTCGCTGACAAAGAAAAGCTCTTCATCCAGGCGTTGAATCACCTCGGCCCGAGCCAACTCGGCATAAGACCGGTCAAGGCAGCTTTCGGCCATGGCCGCGACAATGGCGGTCTGATCAGCAGAAAACACCAGAAGCGGGCCAAAGGCTCGTGATGCCTCTGAAACAGACGACTGCTTTCCCGGCCAGACCGAACAACCAGCACTAGCAAGTGCGCCTGCAGCCACCGGTGCCAGGGTTAGTAGTTTCAGCAGGCTGCGCCGCGGAAGTTCTGCCATGTTCTCCATGCTTCTCTCCTAAAACTTTCTTGTTTGTCGTACTTTCATTTAACGCTTGGCCTTCGAATAATCCCGTTGGGCTTTAGCGCTGTTTTAACGCTACTTTAAGGTTACTAACACGGCCTGAGGCAAGACCCTCGATTGCCACAAAAACATTATTGTACTGACTGGTCAGTTTATAAAATACTCCAGACTTCGTTTAATTGCAAAATGCGTCAGTCGAATCCACTGGTATGCTAGATTTCATCATGTTCAGGGCGTATATTTGGGCTTCCAGTTACTGGGTCCAGTTCATTTGGATTGTTGTCATGGAATGAAGCTGTTTTCCTGAATTCGGTGAACACCAAATTAGAAAAAAACAGAGCAAAAGGAGATTTGATTATGCGACCATCGCAAAGTGTCACCGCCTTCCTGGTAGGGCTGGTGATTGTGACCATGGCCGGGTGCACCGCCGTATCCCGAAGCATGGGTGAACTAACCGACAATAAATACGCCAAGGCAAGAAGCGGCTCAGTGTGGGTCGTTCCACCCCCTCAGCTTGAACCCCCTGCCCCGGAAAACAAAAACGTATATATCTCTTTTCGCAATATCAGTGACGCGGATATTGATTTAACGCAAACCATCAAGGAAGCCGCGCGTTCTCAGGGCTGGACCCTGACCAATAATGCTCAGGACGCCCAGTATCGCTTACGCTCTTCCCTGCGTTTCTTCGGTGAAGTAGAACCGGAAAGTGGCGGAGCCAGTGTCGGTCAGGCGATGGGTGCCATTGCCGGTGCGGCGGTTGGCGTTGGCGTTGGCATGGGTGTCGCCGCAGGTACTGACAGTAATCTTGCAGGTGCCGCGGCAGGCATTGGCGTTGGTGCTCTCGTCGGAGCGGGCCTTGCAAACGCATCTCGTCCGCGGGAGTGGGCCCTGATTGTAGATGTCGTTCTCGAAGAGAAAACCGCCAAGCCTGTGACTTTCGAAATGGCAACAGGTAAATCCAGTGGCACCGCTGATGTGGCTGGAGCATCCAACAGCCGCATGGCTTCAGGCGGCGGTACGGCGGCCAGCAATACAAGCAGCGCGACTACCAAGAAAACCAGCAATTATTTCCCCCACGGTATTCGCCTGTCTGTCTGGGCCAATCAGATGAACATGAACGAGGAAGAAGCCCTGCCACACATTCTGTCTCGAGCCGAACGTGTCATGACGCAAATGCTGCCCTACTAGGCAACAGGCATTTTACTGAGTCTCAACAAAAACAGAGCGACCATGGTCGCTCTGTTTCATTTCTGCGCAAGCACTTGTCTCACTACCAAATTGAAAATGACTGCTTCCAGGCCAGATTGATTCCCGCCAGCCCCCGCTTCTCTGCCATGGTTTTATCTTCCACATACTCTGCTCGCACAGACAAGCCGCGAATAAACTCCCATGCATACGCCACGCTCCACAGCTCGGGATCGCGACCCATTCCCTCCAGCCCGGACGTTTCTGCAAGAAAGCCTGCGCCCGTTCCACGCAGCTCGTTTTCCAGCACAAGGCGATCATAGCGCAGCGACAAAGTATGTGCGCCGCTTGTTAGTGAAGACTGCAGCCAATAGCCCGTGTAATCCCCCTCCAATTCACTCAAACGGGTGTCGTCTCGGACATCTCCATCGACATCGACAAGCCAGTATTCTCCGCTCAGGGACAAACTCAGTTTCGCGTCCAAGCGACGGCTCAGTTGGGCATGAATGCCATGGATTTTCGACTCTCCGGTGAAACGGGCGATTTCTTCCGGCGCAATACTCTCAACACCATGATCATGATCTCCGTCGAGTCGACTGTCACTGCGATCACTGGCATCGCTCTGTAGGTACCAAAGTCCAAACGCCGCCTGCCAATCCCGCTGATGCCAGCGCCATTTAAGATACATATCCAGAGACTGCACACCGGCATCAGAACTCGCTGGAAAGGCGTCTCCCCGCCATAGTTCCAGGCCGGATTCCATATCCCAGCCTGCGAATCCGGATGGCAGCAACCAGCGGACAGCCGCACCGGTATCAACAAAATGCCCTCCCAAAAACACGTCATAAACCAGAGGCTTGCGTGTATGATTCAGGGAACTTGAATGGGCTGCATTAAGCGGCGCAAACAAGGCCTTGCGCTTTCCCATTTCCAGACGAAATTGCTGAGAATCAGACGCCGTGTACCAACCCAACACCGCCTGCTCAATCTCGACCTTATCGCTGTGTCCATGACCATGACTGCCTAGTTCAGCCAGCACCAGCAGCCCCTCGTCATTACCAAATTCAATCCCGAGATTGGCTTCATAAAGCTGAAAGCCCGATTCGGGACCGTAGGCGTCTCCTCCCATCAAGATACCGGGCACTTGCCAGAGGACAGGATCATCCTCATCACTGTCGACATAACCCGCCACCATGGATGCGCTGAGTTTAGGCTCATCAGGCAGCGCGAATCCGCTGTGAGCCTGAACAGTAAAGGAAGACACGCTCAGCGCCGCAGTCACTGACAGGACCTTGAGGAAGCAGGATTGCAGCCCCATTGTCCGGGAGCACAGAAACCGGTTTCGAAACACGCGTCCGGCCAACCGGGACATTTGAAAATATACAGCAGACATTGTCACTCCCAGGGATTGCTGAAACGAGGGTTGTTCAAAAAGGACGCATCGGTAAGACTTTCCAGAAAGGCGATCAAATCCTGTTTCTCCGCTTCGCTAATGGAGAAACCGGTAACAAAACCACTCTTGAACGGATTCAGGCGCCCGTCACCGGCATGCTCGCCGGACTCAATAACGCGCCCACCGGCGGCATAAAAATCAATCACAGCCGACAAATCGCTGATGCTGCCGTCATGCATATAGGGCGCGGTTACCGCAATGTTTCGCAGACTCGGCGCACGAAATTTACCCATATCGGAGGGATCACCGGTAATCTCAAAGATGCCTTGATTGTCGTCTGGAAAGTCACCGGTGCCACCGATATTGAATAGCCCGGTATTGTGGAAGGGTCGCTCGATAAATGTCATGGAACGGTCCAGTGTCGAGTCACTCAGATGGTAACCACCGTGACAATGAAAGCACTCCAACTCTTCCCCGAAAAACAGGGCCCGCCCGCGATGTGCTGCAGCAGACAAGGCTCCCGCTCGCCCCTGTTCGAATTGATCAAACGGTGAATTGAAGGACACCATGCCACGCACGAAACTGGTCAGGGCATCGCGGATATTGGCGAAGTCGATGGGGTCACCCAGATCCGGAAATGCATCGGCAAACAATGTCTCGTATGCAGGTTCATCCCGCAGACGCTGCAGCACCTCGTCCCGGTTGGCATCCGTAATACCATGTTCAACAGGCGCTTCACTGAACAAGGGCACCAGAGCTTGCTGCTCCAGTGTCAGCAGACTCGGATTGGCCCAGGTTTGCGTGGCATTGTAGGCAGCATTCATCAAACCCTGCGCATTACGAGCCAGCACTTCACCGGTAGATCCCACCGGCAGGATCCGTCCATCACTGAAGCCCAGCTCCTGAATATGACAGCTACTGCAGGACTGTGTGCCGTTCCCTGACAATCGCGCGTCATAGAAGAGGTGTCGGCCCAACTGAAACCTGGCCTCTGACATGGGATTGCCAGTCGGTTCCAGCGGCAATGGATAGCGTTCAGGTACATTCCACTGGAAGCTACTGAGGCTCAGACTCGGATCGGAAATACGGGTTTCACTGCTCTGCCCGCATCCAACCAGCAATGCCACCAGACACAGGCATGAAAACTCGAAAAAAGCGGCGGGCGCAGAGCGCCCACCGTGAAAGGGTGTTGCCTGGCTCATGCTTACTGTACTCGGAAAACCGATTGAGTCAGCAGGGCATCGGCAGCACCTGTGGAGACATCCAGACCCAATGCGGCAAACACCTCTGCACATTCAGGGTCGGTCGCACCGGACATACAACCGGGCGCGGCAGCTTCATCCTGGCTCAGATTATTGCCAGCCACCAGCGCTTCATAATCCAGTAAAACGGTGTCAACAGCCGGATCAAAATTGTCGAGGCGAATGAGTGGCCGGTTGATTCGGCCGCAGGTGACGGTTTCATCCAGTTCCGGGTCTCCCACGCAGTCGGTACTGCCCAGGTGAATATTCCAGGAGCTCGCACTGTAGCCAACATCTGTAGGGCGGCTGATTCCACCCACTGGCGCCACATCAAGCCGCCCATGCTTGTAGCCGTTCTGCCAGTTCCAATGCATGCTGGCAATGTCGAGTGGCGAGGAGGCAGTCACCCGGTCCTCGTGGTTATGGCTCGATGGCACACCCAGTACAAATTCAACACTGTTGAACTCTGTCCCTTCGGGTACCTCAACCGTGCCACTGATTTCCGTGTGCGTGTCTTTTGCAGCACCCGCGCAGCTATCCGCTTTGTTGGTGAAGTCCACCAGGGCAATGCTGTCCTGTTGCCAGATATTCTCCGTCAGACTCACCGCATAGCGATTTCCCTCTGCATCCCGCAGTGCCAGGGCATGGATGTAGAATCGGAAATCCAGCACATCCACATCGGTGGTGGCCGTGCCCAAACCCGTAAGTCGGGTATCACAATCGATATTCAGATTGCTGGCTTCTGCGGCAAAAGGCACCGTCACCTGGCGCGTTTCGTTCGTGCTGTCACTGTCAGAACTGGAACAGGCCATCAAAGCAAAACAGGCTGACAGCAGGAGTGTCGAACGCCCGATTGCCTGGCAAAAACTCGAACTGAAGTTAACGAAAGGATGGGCTGCTGACAGCTTGGCCTTGTTGCACTTGTTAAAAAAGACTTTCATAGGTTTTATCTCGTCAAATGTATATGTGTGGTGTTTTCACTATCAGTGTTTTTGTTCTTGAACCCGCGCCACTCCAGTGCTTGGACATACGCACTCCCCGGTCGCCGCGTACCTTGGGAGAAGCAGGGATTCATTGAAAAAACAGATACACAAGCCCCATTCAGACGCATACCCGATACCAAGCCACATGCGAAACGCAGGTATGCCCGCAGCGGCGTTCAGGACAGTACGAATACCGATCCGAATATCGGGAACGACAACAGAGCTTGTTTAGACGAGAACAGGAGGTGCCCGGGCATCAAAGCCCGCGCGAGTGGCTACCTTCGAAAGGGAAACAGAGGATGAACAGGGAGCCTTGCCCAGAGGGAAGGTAAAGACTTGCGCATGCGAGGATAGGGTCGCGATGCCCCCGAAAGAAAACACACAATGATCACTTGCCTGCGGCAAATGGCCATCATGTCCCTCCTGATCCAGATACACGACACTGCGGCTACCCGCATCACCGGTACACAATTCAACCCAGGAACCCTGTCCGGCCATCGTACCCTGGGCAAAACAGGCCTGAACAAACAGGGCAAAGGTCACCACATGCGCCAAGGAACGCCAGCGGCGCAGAGGCCACCGCGTTGCTTTAGTTTGTCTTCGCATCTCTTGGAGTAACATAGTCACCCGGAAATTGTCACCTGGAAATAGTCACCCGGAAATGGTCGTCCGGAATCAAAGACTGAAAATTGAACGGATTGGATAAGACGTCGGCGATCATAATCGTTTTTAGGTAGACGACGCAACGCAGAATAACAATACAGCCAGCCCTGTGGTTTAATGCCTGACCCAAATCAATTTCAAGTGAACTTCAACACCCGATACCCCATGCTTCACGACGCGCTCGCCACAACTATTCAGCAACACATTGATAACAAAACCAAACCCCTTGGCTCCCTGGGACAACTGGAAACCCTTGCCACACAGATCTGCAAGCTTCAGGGCCGAACCGATCCAGTATTGAGCAAACCGGCCATTCTGGTATTTGCAGCCGATCATGGTTTAGCCGACAGCGGCGTCAGTGCTTACCCACAATCGGTGACAGCACAGATGGTGATGAATTTTGTCAACGGTGGCGCGGCTATCAATGTGTTTGCCCGGCAGAACAAGCTGCAACTCAAGATTGTTGATGCCGGAGTCGCCAGCGACTTTCCCCAGGACGTGCCCATTGTCCATTGCAAGGTCGCCAAGGGAACCGCAAACATGTTGCACCAGGCGGCTATGTCTGAACAGCAGCGCACTCAGTGCGAGTCCCACGCCAGGGCACTGGTTCAGTCAGAGTATGATGCGGGCTGCAATGTCATCGGCTTTGGCGAGATGGGCATTGGCAACACCAGCGCTGCCACATTGATCATGCACTACTTGCTCGACTGCCCACTCCAAGACTGTGCCGGGCGTGGTACCGGACTGGATGATGCCGGCTTGAGACACAAACTCAAGGTACTCCAGCAGGTGCGCAAAAAGCACGGCGACCTGCGCGAGGCCAGTGATGTGCTGCAGAGCGTAGGCGGTTTTGAAATCGCGATGATCTGTTACGGAATGATTCAGGCTGCCCAGCTCGGAATGCTGGTTCTGATAGACGGCTTTATCGCGACAGCTGCCGCCATGCTTGCGGTTCGACTGGAACCTGAAAGCCGAGAGGCCATGGCATTTTGCCATCAGTCCGGCGAACCCGGACACCAGCGCATGCTGCATAGCCTTGACGCTTCAGCCTTGCTGCAACTGGACATGCGACTCGGCGAAGGCACCGGGTGTGCTTTGGCTTATCCACTGGTGCAGGCTGCGGTGAACTTCATCAACGAGATGGCCAGCTTCGAAAGCGCGGGAATCGATGGAAAAAGCGATGATCAATAAGCCGGATCGCAAAAAGCTGGCATCCATGCTGCCAGTGTTCTTTGCCGCCTTGATGTTTTACACCCGCATCCCCTGCCCCGAAAACACGCCCCACGACAGAGCGAGCCTTAACCGCGCCACTCTGTTTTTTCCGATGATCGGCTGGATCATCGGTCTGATTGCGGCGCTTGTGTTTCTGGTGGGCCAGGCATTTGTGTCCACTTTTTCAGCTTTGCTGCTCTCGACGCTGGCCGGCATTCTGGCAACCGGCGCCTTTCACGAAGATGGTTTTGCCGATGCCTGCGACGGCTTCGGTGGCGGTTGGGATAAACGCCGCATCCTCGACATCATGAAAGACAGTCGTATCGGCGTCTATGGCGCGCTTGGTTTAGCGGGCATCCTGACGCTTAAGCTCAGTTTGCTTCACGACTGGTTCTCGTCTGTGCCTGCCTCGGGTTTTATACTCACCTGCCTGTTTTTCGTGAACGCCCACACCCTCAGCAGATTGATGGCAACCGCCTGTGTTTATTTCGGCCACTATGCCCGGGAAAACGACAAGGTCGGTGCCAAGGCCAAACCCCTGGCGACAAGTCTCAGCAAGACGGATTTTCAGATCGCCTGCGGCCTGGCGGCAATGCCGTTGTTGCTCTGGTTTTTATGTGGCGGAACCTGGTCTATATTGCTTTCAGTCTTGGTCATGGCAGTTGTGACCTGGCGCATGCTGAACTACTTTGACAAGTGGATTGGCGGTTACACCGGTGATTGTCTGGGCGCTGTGCAACAGTTGACCGAAGTCTGTTTCTACCTCGTCAGTGTGTTTGTTTTTGCTTTATTACACTGAGCTAATCCACTGAGCCTGCCTCTACGTAAGCTCATCAGCAGCGTTCACGTTCAGCCGATTAATCTGATACCAAGGACCAATACAAGGGGGAACTCGCCATGATTAAAGCCTACGCCGCTGGAGAAGCCGGAGCCAAGCTGACCCGGTTCGAATATGATCCGGGCCCACTGGGCGATGATGAAGTGGAAATTGATGTACTCTTTTGCGGGATCTGCCACAGTGACCTGAGCATGATCAATAATGAATGGGGCATGAGCGAGTACCCACTCGTACCCGGCCATGAGGTCGTCGGTGTTATCAATCAGGTTGGAAAATCTGTCTCCCATCTGGCCCCGGGACAGACCGTGGGACTCGGTTGGCATTCCGCTTACTGTCTCCAGTGTCATCACTGCCATCAGGGAGACCAGAACCTCTGCGCCAGTGCACAAGCGACCATCGCTGGCCATCACGGAGGTTTTGCCGACAAGGTACGCGCGCAGGCAGCCAGTGTGATTGCCATTCCCGATGGCATTGATCTGGAATCCGCAGGCCCCCTGTTTTGTGGCGGCATCACCGTCTTCAATCCACTGGTTCAGTTCGAGGTCCAACCCACGGATCGCGTCGCGGTGATTGGCATCGGTGGTCTCGGTCACATGGCGCTGCAGTTTCTCAATGCCTGGGGCTGTGAAGTCACCGCCTTTACCTCCTCTGAAGCAAAGCGCGAGGAAGCCCTGCAACTGGGTGCCCACCATACATTGAACTCGCGCGACGCCAGCGAGATCGAGTCCGCCGCGGGACGCTTCGATCTGATTCTGTCTACCGTCAATGTCAAACTGGACTGGAACCTGTATTTGGGCACGCTTAGTCCTAAAGGACGCCTGCATTTCGTTGGTGCCACACTGGAGCCATTGGACCTGAATGTATTCAATCTGATTATGGCGCAACGCTCGGTGTCTGGCTCACCGGTTGGCAGTCCGGGCACCATTAAAGCCATGCTGGACTTCAGCAAGCGCCATCAACTGCAGCCCAAAGTTGAGGTTTTCCCCATGTCTGAAGTGAACCAGGCCATGGAACGTCTGGAAAGTGGCAAGGCCCACTACCGGGTGGTATTGAAAAATGATTTTTCGAACGATTGATTTCAATTAGTGCAGCGTAAAGGTGAGAAGCGTACTGATGGCTCCTGACAAGACCAGGTAATCGAGTTTTTCCTGAAACAGGCCGACAATATCAGAGGGTACGTCACGATTGAAACCAATGTATTGGGATGACTCTTCCAGCAGAAACGTTTCTTCGTAATCGTCCAGATTCTCGCCGGCACGCTGCAAATACCAGCGTCCGGCGACATCACCATAAGCCCACAGATCAACGCGTCCCAACGAAAGCATACTGGCGCAACTTTCAGGCGTATTCACCCTATGTAACTGGACTCTGGCGATGTCATGGGTCCGCAACACTTGTTCACCGACATCTTCCGCCACCACACATATGCTCCTGTCATCCAAGGTTTCCGGTGCCCGCCCCGCAAGACCACTGGACTTGGCACCCAGCAATACGACATCAGAACGCATCAACGGCCCTACCCACTGGAAAAGCTGATCGCGTTCTGGCGTTCGCGTCATGGCAAACACCACCGCATTGCTCAAACGCTGAACCTCACGATAAGCACGCGACCAGGGATAAAAATCATCCGCCTGAACCCGACGTTCCACCCCCATTGCATCGAACAAGCGGTTCATCACATCAACCACCAGACCGGCCGGCTTGCCCGCCTCATCGAGATAGTTGTAGGGCGCATAGTTCTCCGTATACAAACGCAAACGGCGAACCTCCATACGCGTCAGATTGTCCTGCAAAATCCTCTGATAGCGGCCACTCCTGCGCAGCGTCCGCATTCCCCGATTGAAGTCCTGGAGCAAGAGCGCCGCATTCGGGTGACTACGTGACACCACCAGATGCAAAGGGGATTGAAACAAGACCCGCTCGTCGTGCTTGAGCAGATTACGACGATTCGGAAAGTGTTTCTGGAGCAGGAAACGACCGCTCAAACGATCCATTGGAAAGATATCAATACGGCCATCAATGAGCCTTTCCATATTTTCCAGATCGCTGGCCGCTGCCGACACCTTCAAACGACCATCTCTAAGCAAATGGTCAAATTCATCGCCGTAGGAATAGGAGCGCGTCACCCCTATTCGCCAGGACGACAGGTCTTCCAGTCGATCCCAACTAAAACTGAGATCGCGATGATGAAACAGCACATTGGTGGTATTCAATAAGGAATCAGAAAAGTGGAAACGTTCAGCTCTCTCGCGGTTGAAAAGCCAGCCCACACCAGCATCAATTTCAAGTGACATCAGCTCATTCTCTACCAATGGCCAGGGGATATCGACAAACTCAACCGGGCGGCCTGAGGTCGCATAGGCTTCTTTGACCAATATCTGCATCAGCCCCGGCTCGACTGACACATCACCCAGATAGGGAGTCCAGTTTTCATAGCCAATACGAACAGGAGAATCAGGAGCTTTATCGTCTGCATTGGCTGACGACACCAGAAGCAGAACGCCACAGAAGAATGAGACAGCATTGAAGAGGATTCCGTTCCACCCGGAGAACGGGGAACGACAAGAGGAATGATGATTGTGTTTCACATATTGTCCTGGATCGACCGCACCGAGTGTGATCGGGAGAGATCACACTCATTAACTATAGACCCATAATTCGAAATCCTCTCTGAATAGGTGTCAGTCAAAACCGGTTGCGGTTGTGGGGACGCTCGAAGTCCAGTTCCGGCCCAAGCGGTACGATCTGGGTGGCGTTGATCATGTCATGACTAAAATAGTAGTGGGTTTTAATGTGCTCAAAGTTCACGGTTTTTGCCACACCCGGGACCTGGTAGAGCTCACGCACGTAGTTGGACAAATTCGGGTAGTCCTCGATGCGACGCAGGTTGCACTTGAAATGCCCCACATAAACGGCGTCAAAGCGGATCAGGGTGGTAAACAAACGCCAATCTGCCTCGGTAAGCACATCACCGACCAGATAGCGCTGCTGCGCAAGGCGCTGTTCCAATTGGTCAAGTGCATCGAACAAACGACTCACATGTTTTTCGTAAACCTCCTGCCGCGTGGCAAAACCGGCCTTGTAGACGCCATTATTGATGTGGTCATAAACAAATTCGTTGATCTCATCAATTTGCGGCCGCAGTGCTTCCGGATAGTAGTCGGTATCAACACCGCCAAAGTCATTAAACGCGTCATTTAAAATACGAATAATCTCCGCAGACTCGTTGTTGACGATGCTTTGACTTTTTTTGTCCCAAAGCACCGGAACGGTCACACGTCCTGAGTAATCACTCTGGGCATGATTGTACAGTTCGTGCAGATGCTTCAGGTTGGGGACCGGGCCCGCTTCGTCCAGCTCCCAGCCCTGATTCAGCATCTCCGGCTTTACTACCGTCACGCCAATGACGTCTTCGAGGTTCTTCAAGGCCCGGAATATCAGGGTGCGATGTGCCCAGGGACAGGCCAGGGACACATACAGGTGATAACGTCCTGCTTCGGCTTCAAATTCACCGGACTCCCCGGCTTTGCTGATTTGCCGGCGAAACTGGGCATCCTGTCGGACAAACTCGCCACCCGTCGAATCCGTGTCGTACCAGTCCGTATGCCATTCGCCTTTCACCAGTAATCCCATTTCTGCACCTCTACGTATAGTGAATGAGTGCATACAGTGTAGATGGGTTCCCAGCCTCAACCGACAGGACTTTATCCAACAATTTGTTCAAATTTTTTGAATAAAAATAAGCTGGCGCACTTTCGAATTCCACCTAATAATTCACTGGTTAGCTTCACTTCAGTATCAGGAGCTGGAACATGGATGCACCTCACGCCCTCGGGCAGATTGAAAAACTCATGCAGGAAGACTGCCTCGATCAGTTTGGCAAACTCGGAGAGCCTGCCAAAATGGTCTCTGGGAAGGCACCTCACGACCCCATATGCACCCGCATTGATGCGCACTGCCCCGATCTTAAACTGGTACTGCTGCTGGAACAGAGCCAGGATTGGCTCAGCAAGACTTGCCCTAAATATGAATCGGATAATGCCATTGTGCAACGGGAAGTGCTTGAAGACTGGCAGAAGGAATTCGCCAATCGTTTACTGGGACGCCTGAAAACCCGCGTCAACACGACAAAAGGCCCTTTACAGTTAGGGCTTCCCGCCGGGTTGGATGCCAGGCATGTAGGTGTTTCCGTGGAATCTTCTCCCTGCGTGATCAGCCAGGGCTACCAGCACGCAGGCGAATTCAACACCTTTCATCTGCTGATAGAGAGCGATATGGAGAGCTTGCAGTTGGAGGAAAATCCTTCGTCAGATACCGATGTGGTAGATGATGGGGAATTGGAGTTATTTTAGTAAACCACCAGCGAACGACATAAATTACCGCCCTAAAAAGCCCGCGAACGAGGCTGTGTAAAAACCTTACGAGATCAGCTTAGACAAGGCAAAAATTCATGAAAAAGCGCAGTGTATAGGTGACACATGAGCATTTTGAGTGAATTTTTAACGCGGTATAAGCAATCGCAGTAGTTTTTACACAGCCTCGTTCGCGGGCTTTTTTACGATCCGATAACCAATCTAGATCAGACCATTTGCCTTTTGAAAGGCTTCGATCAGCGCCACAGGCTTTTCTTTCTTGTTGCTGCTGTTACGAACATAGATTACCGTCTCGCCTTTTGGGCCACCGCCAATTTGCGTGAAACGCAGAGGCGCTTCGCCCAACTTGCGTACCGTTTTCATATCTTCGTAGCTGTCAAAAACGTAGATACGACCCTCTGCGCGCATCTCCCCATAAAATGGTTCAGCGGCGTTCACAGCACCTTCGTACAAATCAATGCTGGGGATACCTTCACGTTTCTTCTTGTCTTCTCCAGTCAGCGCAAACTTAAGAGTTTCGCCATTTGGACCTGCGGCTATGCGCGCAACCATGTAAGCCGTGTGACCGGTTTTAACGAAATCTTTGTAGAGTTCACGATCATAGAACATGTAGATACGTCCATCGTGATGTACTTCGTAAAGGGCAGCAACACTGTTGGTTTGCATTTCCGCCTTCGCAGATTGCTCTTCAACCATGGGTTCGCCGGATTTTGATGCACATGCGGCTACACCCATCGCAATAGTGGTGGTCAGCGCAGCAACTTTGAGGGTTTTAAGAAAGGAATTATTGTCGTTAATAAAAGGAATCGTTTTCGTCATCATGGTCTTCCGTCTGTTGAGTGAAACCACTCCCCAGATTAGGTTCACAAGATGACATAAATATTACAGATCTGAATCTCTGCCTTCTGACTTGGCCATACAAACCTGATTGCGTCCCTGATCCTTGGCCTGATACAAGGCATCATCCGCCCGCTTGATCAGGCTTTCAAAGTTCTCATCCGCTCCGAGCTCCGCAACCCCGATACTCACGGTGACCGCAATCCCCGAAGGCATCAGTTCTTCGGCCTCCCGCCTGAGTTTTTCGGCCTTGTCGCGGGCTTCTGCTTCATCGCAGGGTGACAGCAGTACCACAAACTCTTCTCCCCCATAACGGGCCACCACACCATCGTCAACGGCCTCACTTAATACGCATTTGTCTTCACTGGACAGCTGGTGGCTGACCGTGCGACCGAGAATATCTTCCTTGCGACAGGCACTTTGTATGCTCTCTGCCACCAGGCGCAGGACTTCATCACCTCTGGAGTGACCATGGTTGTCATTGATCTCCTTGAAGTGATCAATATCAATAATCAGCACACTCAGCGCTTCCTGATGCCTCCTGGCATAGGCGACTTTGTGCATGGCTGCTTCAATCAGAAAATAGCGGTTATAGAGTCCGGTCAACTGGTCACACATGGCCATATTGGCCAGCTGGTCCCGCTGTCGTTTCAACAGCACATGGGTCTTGACCCGGGCTTTCACAATCGATGGCCTGAACGGTTTACTGATGTAGTCAACGGCACCCAGCGCGAGGCCTTTTTCCTCATCGCTGGCTTCAGTTTTGCCGGTCACGAAAATCACCGGGATATCCGCCAGATTCGCTTCGGACTTCAATGCCTGAATCACATCATAACCATTCATTTCCGGCATGATGACGTCGAGCAGAATGAGATCGGGAATGGGATCCTGTTTGACCAGCTCCAGGCAGCGTTTGCCATCTGTGGCCACTTTCAGTTGGTAGTCCTCTTTCAGACATTGCGCCATGGCCTGAATATTTTCAGGTGCGTCATCAACAATCAGTACGACGGGTTTATTTGACATCAGTGGCGCGGTCTCATTGTTTCGCGTGCCATACAACGCTTTGATCGTGTTTGGTCTGAAAGACAGCTTGAATTCAGGACGATTCGCTGAACTCGCCGTGTAACTGAACGACGATTTGTTTCGCCGCTTCATACTGAAAGGATAGCAGATGGTGTCGCAATTGCTTGGCCTCCGACTTCCACCCCATAGCATCGACACTTTGGCACAGTTGGCCGAGGTCATCAGCATCGATAAAATCACCCGCTTCAAGAGCGCGATGCAGGTCGTCGAGCACCTCCAGCAACTGCGTCTCATCAAGCAATTGCGCACTCTCCCGAGAATCAGAAGCGACTTGCAGCGCTTGCCACTGTTTCAGCTCCTGCTGCAGGGTTTGCCATGCATTGTCGAGTTCATCCAAAGCCGGCTCAAGTCCCTCTTTGGCCCCCTGCTTCAGAGCCTGCTCCAGGGCCAGAGCACTCGCCTGCATACGCTGCCCCCCGATGTTGCCTGAACTGCCTTTGAGGTTGTGGGCAAGCTCGCGGGCGCGCTCCGGATCATCAAGCAAAACCTGTTTTAATTGCTCCATGCGTTCCGGTACATCATTGAGAAACAGCTCGATCACCGCTTCCATGGTCGCGTGACGTCCTCCCATGCGCGTCAAAGCGCCGTCTTCGTCCCAGACAAGCAGTTCCCTTTCGGCTACCTCCACCTCACCCTTAGAGTGTCCCTGGCCTGGCACCCCAGCTCCGGAATATGACAGTGTGCGTTGATGCTCTGCGCCACCCAACCAGGACCACAACACCGATTTCATGCGCTTGGCATCAATGGGTTTACTGAGATAATCGTTCATACCCACGCTTAAACACTTTTCTCTGTCACCCTGCATGGCATGAGCCGTCATGGCAATGATTGGTATATCTTTGAACCGCTCGCCCGCCCGCCCCTCGCGTATTTCCCGCGTCGCAGTATAGCCGTCCATTTCCGGCATCTGGCAGTCCATCAGAATCAGGGTATATGGCGCATCTTCGGGTGCTTGCTCCAAAGCCGCCAGTGCCTCCAGGCCGTTACCAGCAAGATCACAATGGAGATTGAAGGTCGCCAGCAGATCCTGGGTCACCATCTGATTAATCTGATTATCCTCCACCAGCAAAATGCGGGTTTGTGGTGGCCAATCTCCCAATTCGAACTGTTCCGGTACCGACGTCGCCTCACCTTGTCCGAAACCACGCAGCGATTCCAGATAGCTCCCGGTCAGCAGTCGTCTGCCCGACGCATTGAGTCCTTCCTCGCTCAACAGTATTCGCAGGGCATCCTTCAGTTCCAGGGTTCCGATGGGCTTGTTCAGGATGCCATCCAGACCCAATTCCAGAAGCACATGACTTGACTCGTAGTACGACACGGACGTCAGCATCAGGAGCTTGATGCCATCAAAACGCTTGTCTGCCCGAATATCTTTGGCCAGTTCCAGACCATCCTTGTCAGGCATGTGCATATCCAGAATCGCCACATCGAACCCGGCATCCTTGTCGAGTTTTTCCAATGCGTCGGCGGCGCTATGACTTTCCTCAACCTGCATACCCCACTGCTGTACCTGCCCTGAAACAATTTCCCGATTGGTGGCATTATCATCCACCACCAGCAAGCGAGAGCCACTCAGGTCGAGTTCAGGCACGCGATCCGGCGCTTTGTTGCGCCGTCCCAGCAAGACTGTGAATCTGAAACGACTGCCTTCGCCGGGCTCACTGCTGACCTTGATATCGCCCTGCATCAACTCACACATCTTCTTGCAAATCGCCAACCCCAATCCGGTGCCACCGTATAGACGCGTGGTGGATGCATCCACCTGGGAAAAGGAATCGAACAGATGCTCCTGCTTTTCTGCGGGAATACCAATACCGGTATCGCTGACCTCACACATCAGTTGATAATGATCTTCATCATAAAAACGGGTGCGGGCACGAACAACAATTTCACCGCTTTCAGTAAACTTGATCGCGTTGCTGATCAGGTTATTCAATATCTGTCGCAGCCGACTGGGATCACCATCCATGCTGGTCGAACTGACGCCCTGCTGATCCAGAATCAATTCGAGGCCTTTCTCTTCTGCGCGATAGGCCATGGCTTTGACCGTATCGTCCAGCACCTGGGCCACATCAAACTGAATGGATTCCAACTCCAGTTTACCCGACTCGACCTTGGAGAAATCGAGAATATCATTGATGATGGCCAGCAATGATCGCGCACTGCTGTGGGCAATCATCAGCTTCCTGCGCTGGGCTTCGTCCAGAGGTTCCTGAAGGACCAGATCCAGCATCCCCAGTACGCCATTCATGGGCGTCCGAATTTCGTGGCTCATACTGGCAAGGAATTCGCTCTTGGCCAGGTTTGCCACTTCCGCCTGATCCCTGGATTCGACCAGTTCCTGCTCCATACGTCGACGCTCGGTAATGTCCATCGCTATCCCGAGAAAGCCTTTTACCTGACCATAACGATCACGCAAGGCACTCACCGACAACATCACCGGAATACGCACACCATCCTTGCGTACGTAGGTCCATTCGTTGTCGTCCGTAAAACCGATACGTGCTTTGGCAACAAAGACATCAAAGCCGGGCTCAATATGTTGATTCAGCTCCTGAGACAGCAATTGTGCCCGCACCGCCACTTCTTTCTTGTCGTGAAACAGTGCCGGCGAATGTTTGCCAATGACTTCGGCAGAATGATATTGCAACATCTCCTCGGCGGCGCGATTGAATACCTGGATCACGCCTTCCGTATCCGTCGCAATAATGGAATAGGTGGCTGACTCCATAATCGCTTCGAGCAAGCCCAGCGCTTCTCCCAGCTCTTCCTCCTGCGCTTTCATGGCACGTTCCACGCGCTTTCGCTCACTAATGTCGATCGACACGCCCAGCACACCAATCTCGCCGTCCCAGGACACCGGAAACGGCGCCTTGTGACTCCAGTATTCGTGCATCGTGCCGTCAGGGTGAGGGACCTGCTCTTCTTCCTGATAAGCTTTATTGTTCTCCCTGACGCGATTGTCCATGGCGACGAGCGCTTCAGCCACGGTTTGTTCCTGGAAGGCGTAATCGTCACGACCCAGTGCCTTGTCCCGACTCACCCCTGTGACTTGTTCAAAGCGTTTGTTTACCAGCAGATATAGCCCATTCGCATCTTTCAGATAGATCGGTGCCGGTACCTGATCCAGTACTTTCTCCAAACGCTGCTCACTATCCCGCAATGCTTCGGTACGCTCACGAACGCGATGTTCCAGCTCTTCCTGAGAACTGCGCAACACATAGTTCGCCTGGGCACCAATACGCATGATTGACCACAGCATCACCACAAAGATCAGGAATACCGCCCCCATCAGACTCAATACCCAAAAGCGAAAAATCCCGTAGTGCTGCATGGCCTCCTGCAAATCAATTTCGGAGACCAGACCAATACCCAGCTCCTCATGCCACAGCCAGGCGCCCAATACCTCGATCCCACGATAGTCCCGGTAACCCTCGACATTGACCCCGCTTTCCTTGGTGATAGCATGCTGGGCCGCCAAAGTGAGAGGAAAGCTCCGCAGGTCGGTATCCACCCGATAATCTTTCAGATAACGTCCCTGAGGTCCGGGATCGCGCAAGCGTAAGGAAAGAATGGGATTCTCCCCGGGATACAATCGTTTTGATGCCCGCAACTGATCCACAAAGCGACTTTGCGACAACATCGCCCCATGATGATTGAATGCATAGGTTTCACCGCTCTCACCAACATGGGCGATCTGCATGATCTCACTGAAATCACCGGCGGGATCCAAACGTTCGGTCAGCACAGCCACGACCTCACCGTTTTGGTCCCGGACAGGCACGGCAAAAAACATGGTGGGAGGCACCGTGTAACCACGGATCGGGGCAGATCCCTGAATTCGCACATCGGAAGGAATAGGTGGCACCAGCACCGATTCACCGGCCAATACCCTGTCAAAAAGATCGGGACGATTATCGAGTATCAGGTTGCGTTGATTAAGATTGGCGTTGCGCATGGAGCCAATGGAAAGGCCGGAACGATCGATAATAAAGAAACCGAGAATTCCGGCCTGGTTTCTTAGCCGCTGGAAACGCTCGCGCATGCGCCGGGTTTCGGGAAGAGTCTGCAGGTCCTGCCCCTGGTTTTTCGCCTCAATCAAAGCCTGAACCAGTGCGACCACATCAGGGTCACCCGCTATGCCCTGCAGACGCAGAAGACCATTCTCCACCCACAACTCTAGATTGCGACTGCTGGCATCGCGTACCGCCACCAGCTCATCTGCCAGTTGTTGTTGATAGCGCGCATGAATCCTCTCCAGAGACCACCAGGTAATCGCTCCGATCAGCAAGCTCATCAGCACGATAATTGATGCACTGAGACGGCGAAACGTCGGCGAGGTGAACTGGAATTCCTGGGGACGCTCTCGCAATCGACGACGCCAATAGCTAGCCGTCACGACACCGGCAATAATCGCTGACAGCAACAGAATGACAGGAATCCATTGAATGAATTCCTGCGGGAGAAGCCTATCCATCGTGAGCGCTTGCAAAGGCTGACACCTAAATCAAACAAAGTATCCCTACAGCATAGTCAAAGCACGCGCAGACCGCCTGCGAGATCGTGGGGACTTTTTTACTCAGGGATTCCCTTCGAATCATGGCAATCGGATCGACGCACGGCAGTTTGCGATCGCTCTCAGGATGACGCTATCTGAAATTTCTCCGAGGCATGCTTCAAGGCTTCACAGACCTCATTCAGCTCATGAGCCTTGAGCTCGGCCGATTCAGAGCTGCCGGAAGTCTGCTGACTCAATGCCTTGATATGAGAGATATTCTGGTTTATGTCGGAAGCAACAGCGGCCTGCTCTTCGGTCGTTGCTGCAATCTGTCCGTTCAGGTCTTTGATATGAGTGATGTCATGAACGATCTGATCAAGTCGGGCACCCGCTACTTCAGTCTCATCCGCCGCTCGCTTGGCCACGTCAGTATGCTTGTCCATCACCAGAACCGTATTCCTGGCCGACGCTTGGAGACGTTCGATAATCTCCTTGATCTCCTGAGTCGATTCCGAGGTACGAATCGACAGGCTGCGCACTTCATCAGCCACGACAGCAAAGCCACGGCCCTGCTCTCCGGCGCGGGCCGCTTCAATGGCAGCATTCAACGCCAATAGATTGGTTTGTTCGGCGATGGTTTCGATCACCGTCAGCACAGCGCCGATATTTTCGGACTCGCGGCTCAGCTCCTGAACCGATTCTGAGGTTTTTCGCACATCGGCCACCAGTTCCCGCACATTATGCACGGACGCCTGAACCAATGCGTTGCCCTCATAGACTGCTTTTTCAGCCGAACCGGCCGCATCCGCTGCTCCGGCTGCGCTCTCCGCCACATCATGGAAGCTCTGGGACATTTGATCGATGGCGACGGATATTTTCGTGGTTTCATCAGACTGGGAACGCGATTGGCCACTGACATCCTGAGCCAGGCCTGCCAGCTCGTCACTGATATTATTGACCGTCAATGTGCGGTGCTGAACGTCTGCCACCAGATCGGACATATAGTCACGCAGTCGATTGGCTGACCCTGCAAGACTTTTTACTTCTTCAGTTAAGGCTTTGACTTCCACCGGCCTGCGAAAATCACCGCTGGCGTATTCCTCAAGAAACGGGACCAGACTGTTAATACGACGGATGATGCTGCGCTGAATATAGTCAATCAACACAGCAAAAATAATAATCACGACAATGGTGGAAAACAGAATCGTTCTAACCAGACTAAAGGCCTCATCCACCTGGTCGCCGATGGCTTGTTTGGCGCTTTCGATATTGGAAGTGATACCAGCAATCAAATCCAGGAGCCGCGAACGACTTTCGGCCACTCGCGCAACGTTACGCTGGGTGTTCTCAATTTCTCCGGCATAACGCTCGATCAGATAGTTGACGTTGTCGATACGTTCGATGCCCTTGTCTTCACTTTCCTCTTCGTCGTCAGACAAGGACAGACCGAAGTCCTGTTCCGGTTCATCAAACACGCCCAGCAAGGGCAGGTCCCTGAACGACTGAGCCTCTCTCGAGGCGTCTTCGTTGATTCGCTGCAATTGTCCAAGATCTTCCTGATTCAGACTGGCGAAGAACTGCTCCCGTTTCAACGCGCGGCGATGTACACTTTCAAGCAAAGAGCTTGCCTTCCTGATGTACTGCTTGGCCACATCCGGATTGTTGGCAAAGCCTTCCAGGCCGTAGCTGACAAGAAGGGAAAGCTCATCGCGGGTTTCACGCTCATTCTGATAAAGTAAACCCAGAGGATCTCCGGACAATTTGCCTGCGGCACGAAAATCACCGGAGAGAAATGTACCCAAGGTGCGAATCTGTTTGGCAATCGCTACACGCTCATCCTCTGGCAACAACTCCAGCACCTCCGTCGCGTGTTGGAGCCCTTTTTCCGCTTCGCTTAACAACACAGCATCACCGGACTCCAGATAGAGATTGATGGGCGTTTGCACCTCCTTCTGAAAAGTTTCAGCAACGGTATTGTATTGCTCCAGTGCTTGATATGGCTGCCGAAGTTCCTTCAATCCCCACCAGGTGGCTACCGCTAGCACCGTTGCCACCGAAAACAGCACAATGGAATTGAACATTGCCAAAGTTGATAAACGCAGGGACATGCAACTCTCCTAAACACTTAAAACCGCACAGACACAAAAATGTGACACACATCACAACAGCGGAACGGTATGACAGTTTTATGACATTTATATGACAGACTCGAATTCTAGCCCGACTTTGTTGTAAAGTTTGGTTACGTATGCATTTTTCGCCAACAACACTTCTATCAAGGTAGTTGATACGGCAGAGACCAATGTGACGTTTTTATGACATTCTTGACTGCCGCTTGAGCTCTATGACCCCTACTTCGAACCCGGACATTACGCTGGATCTCGCACGCTGCATTCTGATTCAGCAGGCCTTTCCCGCCAAACCCCTGGATACCCTGCTGAAACCGGATTACCAGCTGGTTCGCGAAAGTGAGCGTTTTAATGCCTCATATCAACTCGACAGCTATGACTCGGCATTAAAGCAAGCAGGAAAACTGCTACTGCGTGCGGGTCCCTATCTGCTCCTTTGCACCTCTCCAACAATTCGGATCACACGGCAGCCTGGACGCTCACTGGACACCAAAAAAGACATTCGCAGCAAAGAGCTCAACCAACATATCAGGGAACTGGATAACGAACGCAAACTCATTCGCCATGCTCTGGGGCGCTGTCGTATCCATCAAATGGCCATGCTCGATGATGAGGGTAAAACCTGTGTGCGCCTGACCGTCCTTGAAGTGAAATCAGTCCATGGCTGGCTGAGCTTGATTGCTCTGGATCCCCTGCGGGGATATGAGCCGGAAGCCGAACATCTCAGTGCCAGCATTGTGCGCTGTTGCAAACGCCCGTCCAACGACTTTGAGCTGTTTTTATCCAGGCTCGATCTGTCACCAACGCCCTCTGCAAAGACATTGTCACTGCAACCGAAAGCGTCCATCAAAGACAGCTGCTCTATGCTGCTGACCCATTGCTTCGGTAGCGCCCGAAGTGTCGAACAAGGGATCATTCAGGACGTCGATATCGAATGTCTGCACCAATATCGGGTTCAACTTCGAAAGGTCCGTTCGCTGCTCACGCTCTGCAAAGGAGTCTACAGTGATGATGCGGCCAGTGCCGTCAGCGAGCGTTTTGCTGATCTAATGAAGCCCACCGGGCGAGTGCGGGATCTGGATGTCATGCTCTTGCTGGAAGACAAATTTATCGAGCAGTTGCCACCGATGCATCATGAGGGACTGAGGCTCATTTTCAGTCGACTGAAGCGACAAAGGCAGCGGGAATGGAAAGCCCTGGCGGAGTCCTTGTCCCAGCAAACTTATCGGCGCAAAGCCGATGCTCTGCAAAAACTGCTCGACCATCCGGACAAACTGACTTCGGGTGATGCCGCCAATCAAACAACGCGGGAATATGCCGACGCATTGCTGGCAAAACGCTACCGGAAAACCCGTGAGCTGGCGCACTCCATCACCAGCGCAACACCTGATGCAGAGGTTCATCGCCTGCGTATTCAGTGCAAGAAGCTGCGCTATTTGCTGGATACCTTCCTGTCGCTGTTACGGAAACAGGAAGCCAAGATATGTATCAAGCAACTCAAGGCACTCCAGGACCTGTTAGGTGATTTCAACGATTGCACCGTTCAGCAGGAACATCTGGGGCACTTCCTGGAACAGTGCCGGCGCCGCTCATCAACTCCCGCCGAGCTGCTGGAAGCTGGTGGTGCAATGATCGCGCTCATCTACCAGCAACAGCTTCTGGTACGTGAGGCAGCCATCGAACAGCTCAAACAATTCTGTTCAACGGAAACCGAACAGCGCTTCCTTTCTCTTCTCAACCAGGAGACATTGTCTTGAAAATTATCGCCAGCTACAGCAACAAAGGGGGCGTTGGCAAAACTGCCAGCTCGGTCAATATTGCCTATGCGCTGGCAAAAGACGGGTACCGGACACTGCTCTGCGATCTGGACCCACAAGGTGCATCCGGTTTTTATTTTCGTATCAAGCCCTCCCGCAAGCTCAAGGAGCAGGCCTTTTTTAAAGATGTGGATCGCTTTCTAGGAGCGATACGAGGCAGCGATTTTCACAACCTGGATCTTTTACCCGCCAATATGAGTTTTCGTGATTTTGATATTTTCCTGTCGCGCATGAAGAATAGTCGCTCGCGTTTGCAGAAAGCGCTGAAGGCCGTTAAGTCAGACTATGATGTCGTCGTGCTGGACTGTCCGCCCAATATATCGCTGCTGTCGGAGAGTATCTTCAAAGCCGCTGATAAAATTCTCGTGCCGGTGATTCCCACAACCCTGTCCGAACGCACCTACGAACAGTTGCTCGAGTTCTTTGATACGGAAGGCTACAACAGCAAAAAGCTGCTACCTTTTTTCTCTATGGTACAGCGTCAGAAAAAACTGCATCAGGACACCATGAAGCGCATGAAGAAGCGTTATCGTCGCTTCATGAATACACCGATCCCCTTTTCCAGCGATATCGAAAAGATGGGAATTCATCGGGCACCGGTCGGCAGCTTTGCCGGAAAACGTCCCGCCGCACAGGCATATGATGCCCTCTGGCAGGAGCTAAGAGGAAAAATCGGTTTGAATTGACCCGGATCAGCTTACCTAAAGGTCATAGTGTGAGCATAATGTGCTAGCCTTGAAGTTGATCCTTGCAGCCCCACATGATCTGGTAGCAGACGTTTTTTAAACAGGGGACGACCAGAAATAAGAATCATAACGTTCGCAACATCAGGCAATACAATAACAAACAGCTGTATTAACGCTCCATAGAAAAATCGTAAACGTAAACTGTAAACCCAAACACTTTCAGCAATACTGCAGTACCATCATCAGCAGACAACAGGAGATTGATTGTCATGGCAAAAAAGACCAAATCCAGCAAGACCGCAAACCCTGTCGAAACCTTGCGCGATAAAGGACAGGCGCTCGTCAAGGATATCAACACCAAACTCAAGAGCACCCGCAAGGAGCTTCAGGGTCAGGTGGACGACCTGAACAAACAGATCAAGAGCCTGCAGAAGGACATTAACAAGTCGGTTGAAAAAGATATCAAGAAGCCCACGATGAAGCTTATTGATCGTCTGGAAAAAAACTATCAGACGCAACTGAAGAAAATGCAAAAGGAATTCGACGATCGCCTCAGCTCGGTACATGCCCTGCAGGATAAACTTATCAGTCAGCTGCCCAAGGAAGTTGTCGAGAAACTACATCTGAAAGAAACCAGGAAGCCCGCCGTGCGTAAACCCGCAGCAAGAAAGCCTGCTGCCAAAAAAGCTCCGGTAGCTGCGCGCAAAGCGGCACCAAAACCAAACGTTCCCAAAACCCGCGCACCGAAGATTTCCGACATCAAGGGCATTGGTCCGGTATTGCAGAAGAAGCTGGCTGAAGCCGGTATTAAGGAAGTCTCCGATATTGCCTCTCCCTCTGCAGCGACCCAAAAAGCCCTGGAAGAATTCAAGCAAACGCGCGGTTACAACACCTGGCAGAGCCAGGCAAAAGAACTATTAAAATAAGACCATTTCTGGTCAAATACATAACCCAAGGTTCGCCGTTATTACTATGATCGAACCTTGGGTTTTTATTTATTGCTTGAGCAACCTTACCTCCCTTTTACCATGACTCGCCAAGCCGTCAGCGCAGTATTGATCGCCAGGAATGCTGAATCTCAGTTGCCCGCCTGTTTGCAGAGTATTGCCTGGGCTGATGAAATCATCGTGCTCGACAGTGGCAGTACCGATGCCACCGTGGCGATCGCGGAAGCCGCCGGTGCAAAAGTCTTTCAGAGTGAGGACTGGCCCGGGTTTGGCCCCCAGCGCCAAAGAGCGCAGGCTTATGCCAGTCACGACTGGATCTTTATGATCGATGTCGACGAGCGCGTTACGCCCGAACTGCAACAGAGCATTGAAGCCGTGCTGGCCAAACCCGACCCGGACCGAGTCTATCGATTCAATCGTCTGACCGATTTCTTCGGGCGCTTTATGAAAACCAGCGGTTGGTATCCCGACCGGGTTGCCCGTCTCTACCACAAGGATCGTTTCGCTTACGATAATGCCGCCGTGCATGAAAAGCTTGAGTGCCGACCTGAACAACAGGTCGATCTGAATGGGCACCTGCTGCATTTCACCACACCGTCGTACCGAAACTTTATCGAGAAGTCAGCGCGCTACGCCTGCGATTGGGCCGATGCCCGTTATGCCCGGGGAAAACGTACATCTGTTGCCGGGATACTTGGTCATACACTGGGCACATTTCTGCGAAAGTATCTGTTGCAGCGGGGCGTGACGGAAGGACGACACGGATTTCTGCTGGCCTGCGTCTCCAGCATCTATACCTTTCACAAATACATGGCGCTATGGACGTTGCAACAGGACCCGCCGAAACCTGATTGATCTTCGAGATAACTCTTTATTCTGCAGCCACCTTCGCTGCATTTGCTGGCTGCAACCCCTCTGTATGCCCAGGCGCTTTTAAGGTAAGCTACGCGCCAATCCAAGCACTACCCCAAGTCCTGATTCACAGGCCCATGCAGGAATACAACGCGTTCATGTTTGATCTCTCAGTGTTCAATCATTTATCTGACAAACATATTCTCGTGGTCGGCGATGTCATGCTTGACCGTTACTGGCAGGGTGACTCCCAGCGCATTTCTCCGGAGGCCCCGGTTCCGGTAGTCAAAATTTCAGAACTGGATGATAAGGTCGGCGGTGCGGCCAACGTGGCTCGCAACATTGCTCACCTGGACGGAACCGTCACCTTGATGGGAATCGTCGGTGACGATGAAAACGCTGATTTGATCGATGCTATTCTGGCCAAGGAAAACATCCATTCGGCCCTGCTGCGCCAGAAAGATCAGCCCACCATCACCAAGCTACGGGTCATCTCACGACATCAGCAAGTAGTGCGTCTGGATTTCGAAGAAGCCTTTGCCGACTCGCACGCCCAAACCATCAAATCCGAGTTTGAAAAGACCGTAGATCAATATGACCTGGTGCTTTTCTCTGATTACAACAAAGGTTCGCTCGCCTGCATCAAGGAGATGATTCAAATCGCCAGACAAAAAGGCAAACCGGTACTGGTCGATCCGAAGTCGCGCGATCTTTCCGTATATCGGGGAGCCAGCGTAGTCACTCCCAACAAGAAAGAGTTTATTGAAGCAGGCGGCAAGGTCGAGTCGGAAATATCCATTACTGAAAGCGCACGACAAATCATGCAAGACTGCGGGATCGATGCGATGCTACTGACTCGCAGTGAGCAGGGAATGTCGGTCATTACCGGGACCGAGAAACAGGACATGCCTGCCCAGGTACGCGAAGTATCTGACGTCACAGGCGCCGGTGATACCGTAATCGCCACTCTCGGCGTAATGATGGCTGCTGGTTTACCCATCACCGAGGCAGCCCAGGTGGCTAACCTGGCGGCAGGCATTGTTGTCGGTAAGCTGGGCGCTGCTACCGTGTCGCCGGAAGAGCTTTATCAGGTTGCCAACCAGTTGCTGTTTGCTTCCCGCGAATGTCACTACCAAACGCCTTTTGCGGATGTGCTGCGCCACATTGAGTTTGCGCGATTGTCAGGTGAAAAAATTGTCTTTACCAATGGCTGCTTTGACATTCTCCATGCTGGTCATGTCCGCTACCTGGAACAGGCCAAGGCATTGGGTGATCGATTGGTGGTCGCCATCAATAACGACGCATCGGTTGGCCGCCTGAAAGGTCCTTCACGCCCGGTGAACTCTCTTGAGGACAGGGCTACAATTCTGACAGCTCTGGCGAGCGTCGACTGGGTGATTCCCTTTGGTGAAATCAATGATGATGAATATGACGATACACCTTATTGTGTCATCGAACAGATTCGTCCAGATGTACTGGTGAAAGGTGGTGACTATACCGTGGATCAGATTGTGGGTGCCGACCTGGTGCAACAGAACGGTGGTCAGGTCGCAATCATCGAGTTTGTGGAAGGCCGTTCCACTACCCGCCTCATCGAGAAAATTCAGGGCGCGAGTAACTAGCCCTTTGGATTCGTCAACACCTGGAGATATTCCATCGTGAGCCTCGACTCCATCTGCATTCTCCGGCTTTCCGCCATCGGCGATGTGTGCAATGCGCTGGCCGCAGTACAAGCTATTCAGCGACAACATCCTAAGGCGAAGCTGACCTGGGTCATCGGTCGGATCGAGCATCAACTACTGCAAGGCATTCCGGGTATCGAGTTTGTTGTCTTCGATAAATCCAAAGGCCGGGCAGCGTTTAGGGAACTGCGGCATGCGCTGGCAGGACGGCGATTCGATGTGCTATTGCATATGCAGGTCGCACTGCGTGCCAACTGGGTGGCTCACCAGATTCGGGCACACCGCAAGATTGGTTTCGACAAAGAACGCTCCAAGGAATTCCATTCCCTGTTCATCAATGAGCGCATTAAGCCTCAATCGCGTGCCCATGTGCTGGAAGGTTTTTATGCTTTTGCCGAAGCCCTGCAGGTACCGACAGATGCGATCGAGAATGCACAGTGGGACTTTCATCTCAGTGACGCTGAATGCGCATTGGCCAGGGAACAGATACCGGATCACTCGCCAACTTTGGTCATCACGCCTGCCGCCAGCAAAACCGAACGCAATTGGTTGCCGGAGCGATATGCTGCGCTCTGTGACTACGCGTTCAGCAAAGGCTTTCATGTGATGCTGTGCGGCAGTCCCGCCGAACATGAACGTCAACTTGGCCAGGCCATCGAGAAGGCAAGCACATGCCAGCTGATCAACCTGATCGGACACACATCGTTGCGACAACTGCTGGCCATTCTTGGCAGAGCCGATGCTGTGGTCGCTCCGGATACCGGCCCTGCCCACATGGCCAACGCCATGGGAACACCAGTGCTGGGACTCTACGCCCATTCCAATCCCGACCGAACCGGCCCTTACCACTCCCGCAACTATGTTGTCAGTACTTATTCAGACCTGTTAAAAGCTCAATATGGAAAATCTGTTGAAGCGCTGCCCTGGGGAACGCGTGTAAAGGGTAGCGAACTGATGGCAACGATCAGTCAGGATTGCGCCAAGGCGACACTGGATCGCATGATTCAGGACTTCAATCTCCTGCATGCCTGAGATGTATTCAAACGAAAAGTGAGACCCTCGTGGATCTTATTATTTGGCTAATGACTGCCATCAGCCTGCTGATTGGCTGCTGGATCCAGACTGCTCTGGGCTTCGGCCTGGCCGTCTTCGCTGCACCCATTATCGTCATGCTTAAACCGGAATGGGTGCCGGTTTTGCTGACCTCGATGGCCTTGGTAATCAGCATACTGAACAGCTGGAATCAGCGGGCCGGGATTGAACTAAAAGAGTTAAGACTCGCTTTTTTTACCCGTGTTCCCGGAACCGTTTTGGGAGCCTGGTTACTGGTTCAGATGAACACCGCTTGGCTCCAGGTGACGGTCGCTCTTTGCGTGCTGATGGCCGTCCTGATTTCCTGGCTAGGCAAACAGTTTGAATACAGCCCGGGACGACTCGGAATTGCCGCCTTCGTTTCCGGCATCATGGGAACGACCACTTCCATTGGCGGCCCACCCATGGCACTGGTCATGCAACACGGACGTCCCCAGACTGTGAGGGCCAATCTGTCGCTCTACTTCACCTACAGCTGCTTCTTGAGTCTGATCAGTTATGTCTGGATTGGACGCATCGACGTGAACATCCTCATTGATGCAGGCAGCTTTGTTCCCGTCTGCCTGCTGGGCTTTTATTGGGGTATCAAAGCGAGAGGCTATGTGGATGCGGGCCGATTCCGACCCCTGTTACTGTGGCTATGTGGTGGCGCCGGCAGCGTGGCGTTGATCGGTGCGCTTTGGAAGGTCTGACAAAGTATCCTTGGTGGCTGTCATGCCTTCTCGTTTACCAGTCGTTCAAGAAATGCTTTGGTTTCCACTGCGGATTGTTCTGTATTGAAATCCCTGGCAATACGTTCGCGCGCCTTGCGACCCATCTCCTCACAAAAAGCCGGATCACGCCAAAGCTTCTCGATGGCCACTGCTATCCCGCGATCATCACCGGGTTGCACCACAATTCCGCTTTCTCCATCTACTACCAATTCAGCACTGCCCCCGGTATCGGACACAATGGGCGCCACACCATAGGCCATGGCTTCGATGACCGTCTTGGGCAAACCCTCGCGCTTCAATGACGGCAATACGGAGGCTTGGCAGGCCGCGATAATTGCCGGAGCGTCCTTGCGATATCCCGCCACATGTATTCGATCTTTCATGGGGCTGGCATCAATCAAAGACTTGATATGTTCACTATCCATACCGCCGCCCACGAGCAAGAAATGTATATTGGAATCCTGAGGTAGAGAATGGGATGCCTGCAAGAGTACAGGCAAGCCTTTGCGAGGACGATCGTTGGCCACGCAACCCACCACAAATGCATCACCAGGAATACCAAATTGTGACAGATCCGCAGGTTCATCCTGATACCAGTCCAGAGAGTGTCCCTTGTAGATGGTCACCACCTTGTCTTTGGGCAAATAAACATGCTTGTGCAGATCATCCCGCACTGCGTTCGCCACACAGGAAATACCGTTAAGCCGCGGATGCAAATGTGTTAAATAACATGTGGGATCATAGCGATAAATATTACCGGTCTGACCACGATAGCTGACCATCACAGGAGGCAAACCAATTGCTGCAAACAGACCGTTGGTGATGGCGCGATTATTGAACATATAGACCGCATCGTAATTGCCTTGTTTGAGTTCGGCACGAATGCGTTTCACCGCCGACCACTGAAACTTCTTCTCGGGATGAAAGTCGATGATCTTAACCCCATGCTCCCGAAAACGAGGTACATATTCCGCATAGCCCTGAGTCATCAGGGTGACATCAACGCCGAGCTTAACCAGCCCGATGAAAATCTCTCCCTCGGGACGAACACTGTTCCAGGAGTCTCGATAAGAACTAATGATGAGAAGCTTTAAAGCCATAAGATGCTGCGCCTGCTCCAGGGATAAATCCAGAGAGCTTTGGAAATTGAATCAGAAATTTGCGGCGCAAGTGTACTACAAATTCAGCACCGGATCTGGCCAATCAAGCTAAAAGGCTATACCGCGACAGCGAGATTAAGTGACTCCAGTAACTGCAGCAGTTTTTGATTCTGTTTTGCTGTCGTGTATTGAAGAGCCGCTTTCCTGTTCATGGCTCCGATTTCCTTCCTCAGGACCTGATTATCAAGCAATGCCCGAACCTTTTCCTGAAACTCTCTGCTATCAAGTTTATCGAGAATAAAATCCCGTGATGCGCCTTCGAGTATTTCCGAGGCCCCTACCTGATTATGGACAATGACCGGCTTTTCAAAGTACATGGCTTCCGCGACGCTACGACCGTATTCTTCTATATGCGCAGGCAGGGCAAAAATATCAATCAGACCATAGTAATCTGCTACCGAGTCACTGGACGGCAGAAAGGACACGGGGTGTTTACTTTGCTGCGCAATAAGCTCATACGGCTCGGTACTGCTGCCACCGGCCACTACAATATGCATCTCTTTATCGGTCGGTAACTGCCCAAGAGACTTCAGAAAAAAATCAACATTGCGCTTGCGAAAATCACCAGAGGTAATCAGGCCCACAACCACTGCCGAGGGCGATATCCCGAACTGTTCACGTACGCCGCTTCGTGGCTCCGCGAAATGGTTTTCATCAAAGCACGGGTAGATCACTTCCAAACGTTTGTCCTGGAGCCCGAAGCGCTGTGTTAAGTCGGCTTTCATCAGTTCTGAATTGCACACTAACACATCAAATTTTTTCGCTTTCAATATCATCTCGTGCATACGACCCACGTCATCACTGGCGGGAAGCGGCTCACCAAAAATTTTCTCATGAGCCAGGTGCACACAGTTGTGGATATAACAAATATCCTGCTCGATGATATTGCCGTGGCCGATCACCAGGTCAGGTCGGGACTTCTTTATCACCCGAGCTGCGGCCCGATCAAAATGTTTGCGTCGATAGAAGCCCTTGATGGGCCAGCGAAAAGTTTTGTGTAACTGCGCCCCATTTGCCTCGATCAATTTCCGGTTGGCTTTTTCGCTGATGACCTCGACCTGCCAGCCCATTGATCGAAACAAGCCCACCTCGGAAATCACCTTCCGCGCCACTCCGGAACGCAAGGCTTTCAGGTCTTTCTGCACTATTGCAGTTTTTTTCACAACGGGGTGCTCCTTGATACGTTATTACATCGTCCGACAAGACCAGTAAATATTGCAGGCATTTAATTCAGCCTCAAACAATTAGCCCTGTGCAGCCTGCGCTAGTCTCGATAACAAGCCCCTAAATGCGGGCTTTATTTTTAAGTTCTTCAGGAAAGCCATGAAACAGCCGGCACTGTTTTAGCTTTTTTCGCAGGGATAAATAGTGCCGGTAACGGTTTTTAGGCGAATCATCCGCAGGCCTGCTGCCAGACCACTGGCTTTTACGGAGGTAGGCATCATAAAAAACTTTGTATGGATTAAAACAATCCCAGAGCCAGGGTTTTTGTCGTCCAATAAAATGAACTATACCCGGACGTTTCGTCGCTGCAAGCAAGTCTTCGGGACTGTAGCCACAGCCATCTGAATATTTCTTGATCACTCCGAAAACATCCGCTTGCAGATTCCATTTCAACGGCAGCTTTTTCCAGTTGCCGGAGTAAATGGAGTTCAATGCACATTGATCCATAAAGGTAATAACATCTTTGTGCTCGGCAATATAAGCAAGGGTTCTGGAGAGCACATCCTGCTCACGCCAATAGGTAACATCTATCATCAGGATACCCGCATTAAAATAGTCCTGACGATCAAATCCCATCTTTTTACAGGCCTTTGGCGACAGGTTTTCAATTGCCGCCAGAGGCTTGCCTTCCATATCACAGTCCCAGAGTACTGCGATGTCATCCAACACGATAATGTCAGAGTCCAGATAAATAACCTTTTCCACATCCGCGGGCAGATAGCGCCCGAGAGCCAGACGCTGCAGGGAAGACAGGCCATAGCGCCCCCGGGGCATCCCATCGAAAATGGAATCAGTCGGGGTCAGGAAGGTCAGCTGCGCAGCCTCCGCTTCTACGGTCTTACGCAATTTTGTCTTATTGGATTCGGAGATACCGCTATCGATCAAATACAGGTGCAAGCGCTCAACCGCGCTCGTATTCCGAATAATGGATTCATAGACCACACCGACATGTTGTGAATACTTGTCATCGCAACTAGCGATAATATTAATTGGCTGTCTCAACACATACTCACTTCGTTATCCAAAACTTTTATCCTCTATCCACCAGCCTTTTTGCACCATATCGCAACAAAACTATTTCGAATAACGATGTGGCACCATCAGAAGGTGGAAAAACCGAATCTATTGTAGCGGGATTGGCAAACGAACGGCGAATGAAAAGTTGGTTTGTGGAAGCATTTTGATAGACTAGCCGCCTTGGGGTTCTCTTTTCTAAAACTGTGGCAAACAGGCAATTGGTCGCATCGAATATACTTTGCATAGAATCGTCAGTTTTCATCAACCTTCACAAAGCTCAGCTCAGGCATTTTCATGAACCAAAAAGTCGAAACCTTTCGAATCGGCAAAGTTGTCTTCACAATTGAGGGATTTTCAAAAACAGCGTCGTATTTCAAAGACTAAATTGCGAGAAAAATTGCCTATGTTCTCGTCCAGGAATTGGCTCCGTATTCCAAGATGGCGAGCTTCTACAAGAGCGGCTTTCCAAATGGAGATCTGTTGTTTGGACAGGATGAATTTATTGATTCCGTCATCAAAATCGTTGAAAACGGTGTTCGAACATCGGATCGCATTGAACGACTCAAGATCCCGATTAAGGCATTACCCAATGACATTTACTCCAATGTCCTGGGTTTTATCAAACACTGACCTCGACTCGCGGATATTCCTTTTCTAACCGATTCACTATCGAAGACACATTATGAAGCCGCCATTAGCTAGCGTAGCAACAAATCAAATCCCTGTGGTTGCCAGCACCGACGACAATTACGCGATTCCATTAACAGTGATGTTTATTTCCTTACTGGAAAACACGACTTCTCCTGAACGCATTCACCTGTTCGTCATTGATGGCGGCATCTCGGAAAGCAAACATGAAAAAATGCGCGAGGCGGTGGAGAGCCGAAATAGCCAGCTGACCTTTCTTGAAGTCAACAGTGAGGTCTATAAAGACTTCCCCACCCGCAATCACATCTCGGCTCCGGCCTACTATCGTATATCCATTCCGGAACTGTTTGATGAAAGCACCAAGCGCTGCATCTATCTCGACTGCGATGTCATTATCAAGGCTGACATTACGGAACTCTGGGATATGGATCTGGAGGGGCATGCCATCGCTGCAGTGGAGAATATCTCGCGCAGCACTTTTCTGGCCTCAAAACTGAAACAGTCCGATTACTTTAATTCCGGTGTGATGCTGATTGATCTGGAAAAGTGGCGTGAACAGCATATTCCGGAAAAGGTTCGCAGCTTCAAACTTGAACATCCGGAACTGATTTCGACCAATGACCAGTGCGCCCTTAACGGCGTGTTCCGTGGTAAATGGAAACGCTTGCCGCTGCACTGGAATCACCAGTCAGGCCTGTATCGTCATTCCGATCAGGTCGAGCGCTTGCAACAAACTGGCGAGCTGGAAAAAGCCCTCTGGCACCCATCCATTATTCACTTTATTGGTTGGTCAAAACCCTGGATCCAGCCCTGCTATCACCCTCTTGAAGGCGAATACCGCCGCTACCATCAGATGAGCCCATTTAACGACGAGCCTTTGCAGACCATCCCCGAATCAAGGAAACGAAGGAAGTTTTCCCTGTTCAAGAAGCAATGGCGTCAGCGCAAGTGGCAGAAACGTTACAAGAAACATGGTTTCGCGCTGTTTGCTTGATACCATGACCTGCCGCTACTATCCCGATCACCATCAGATCAGGCGAGAGCGATAAAAGCCCCCTTTCAGTGCCGCCAATTTGAGCGTACACTTGTACGCTATATTTATGACCGGGACTCCTTTTTATGAAACCCTCTGATTCCGATACCAGGCAGGTTTCCGAACTCGCCTATTCATTTGCGGAAGAGCTCGCCAACAGTCTCACACACGGCATTGGCGCAGTGCTCAGTCTTGTCGGGCTGATACTACTGCTCTATTACACGAGCCATATGGATGACATCTGGCGAACCATCAGTTTCAGTATCTATGGTGGCAGTCTGTTTGCGCTCTACCTGGCATCCACACTGTACCACTCGATTCCGCACCCGAAACTGAAAAGGATTTTCAAGACCCTGGATCACTGCGCAATCTATTTATTGATCGCCGGCTCCTACACACCCTTTTTGCTGGTGAGTATGCGCGATACAGTGGGCTGGCCCCTGTTTGCGGTGGTGTGGGGTATCGCTGTGTTTGGTATTGCTCTGAAACTGGCCTTTGCCCACCGCTTCCATGCATTACGAGTAGCCACCTATCTGGTAATGGGCTGGCTGGTGGTCTTGGCAAGTGCCGAACTCGGCGATGCCCTGGCCACCGGCGGAATCGTATTATTGGTCGCAGGCGGCATTACCTACACGCTGGGCGTAATTTTTTACGCCGTTGAGAAAATCCCCTTTAATCACGCCATCTGGCATGTGTTTGTGCTCGGCGGTAGCATCCTGCATTATCTGGCGATTTTTCATTACGTGCTGCCGCAGAATGTCGCCTGATTATACCGAAGCGATCTGCACCGGTACGCGGCGTGCGCCCCAATCCCCGGGCGCGTCTTCAAACACGCCTGCCACAGCACCACCACAGTGACGGCAACAACCTTCACTATTCAGCCCCCAGGCGACAATGTCATAGCGATCTCTGACGATAACGGTTCGATCGCAGCTCGGGCAATTGGTACTACCACCATCCAGATCTTGCACATTGCCCGTATAGACATAAGACAGACCCGCATCCAAGGCAATTTGCCTCGCACGACGCAATGTCGACAGTGGAGTCCGGGGGACATCGCGCATTTTCCAGTCCGGATGAAAGGCCGTGAAATGAATCGGTACTTCAGTTCCCAAGTGCTCCCGAATCCAGTCACACATGGCATGCAATTCATGATCGGAATCATTGTGTCCGGGAATCAGCAAAGTGGTAAGTTCCAGCCAGCATGAGGTTTCATGACGAATATATTTGAGTGTATCCATCACTGATTCCAGATCGGCTCCACACAGTTTGTGGTAAAAGTCCTTGTCGAAGGCTTTGAGATCCACGTTCACAGCATCCATATGCTGGTAAAAGCGCTCTCTGGGTTTATCACTGATAAAACCAGCGGTGACCGCCACCGAGGCAACCCCGGCTTCCCGACAGGCCTGCGCCGTGTCGCAGGCATACTCGTGAAAAATAACCGGATCGTTGTAGGTAAAGGCCACGCTCTTGCAGCCCAGATTACGAGCCGAACGCGCCAGCTCTTCCGGCATCGCCTGGGAAGCCAAGGTATCCATTTCTCTGGATTTGCTCATATCCCAATTCTGGCAAAACTTGCAGGCCAGATTGCAGCCTGCCGTACCGAAGGACAATACCGACGAACCAGGCAGAAAATGATTCAGGGGTTTCTTCTCAATAGGATCAACACAGAAACCACTTGAGCGACCGTAACTGTATAAGTACACGCCGTCTTCCTCGGCACCGCGCACATAGCATAGCCCCCGCTGTCCCGACCGCAGCTTGCACTCCCTTGGACACAGGTCACACTGCAAGCGACCATCTTCCAAACGGTGCCAATACTCGGTCAAAATTTTGTCTGGCGCTGCCATTCGGCACACTCCTGCCACAAGGGGCTATATTGTTCAATATTTACTCAATTGTGCCGATCTTTCCGTTTTTCAACTTGCGGCCTCAAAAAAACAGGCGCATGATTTTTAAACTGCTACGCACATCGGGAGTTATTTATGGAAACCATCCGCCCTCCAGCCGTCGCGGGATTATTCTATCCGGATGATGCGGAAGTCCTGCGACAGGAGATCCGGCAGTTCCTCGCCCAAACGCGTGACACAGGTGCTCAAGCAAAGGCTCTGATCGTGCCTCATGCGGGCTATCGTTTTTCCGGGCAATGCGCAGCCCATGCCTATGCTCAAGTGGCTGAGCAGGCCTCGAATATCCATCGCGTGGTGCTTCTGGGTCCCTCCCATCGCGTCGGATTTCGCGGGATTGCCATGCCGGATTGCGATTTTTTCTTAACGCCCCTGGGCCGTATTCCAATTGATCAGCAAGCGATTGACGAGATCCGTCACCTTAACGGCGTACAAACCCTGCCACAGGCCCACGCTCAGGAGCACAGTCTCGAAGTCCAGTTGCCTTTTTTACAGCAGCTCTTGCCAGATTTCAGCCTCGTTCCTCTCGTTGTAGGTGATGCGCCCGCGGAACAAGTCGCTGCCGTGTTGGAACAACTTTGGGGAGGAGATGAAACCCTGATCGTGATAAGTACCGATCTCAGTCATTATCATCCTTATGAATGCGCTCAGGTAATCGACGCAGCCACCTGCCAGGAGATCGAAGCACTGAATCCGGTCTTGATGGGTGAACAGGCCTGCGGCTGTCGTCCCCTGAATGGGCTTTTGACCATCGCCAGAAACAAGCGCTTGCAGATCGAGCCAATCTATCGCTGCAACTCTGGCGATACTGGCGGAGACAAAGGCAGCGTCGTCGGGTATGCATCCTATGCCCTGCACTGAAGTGCTGGCTCTAAACCAGCAGGACAAAAGCACACTGCTCGAAGTTGCCAGGATGAGCATCACGCACGGATTTGAGACCGGACAGGAACCAACGATCAACACACAAGATTACTCGCCCGCATTGCAACAGATCGCCTGTGCTTTCGTGACCCTTCACCTAAACGGCACGCTTCGTGGCTGCATCGGCAGTTTGCAGGCGACAAAACCGCTGGTTGCGGACGTCGCCGAGCACGCCTTTGCCGCAGCTTTTAGGGACCCCCGCTTTCCGCCCCTGAGTGCATCAGAGATAGATGGCCTGCATCTCTCAATTTCTATAATCGGAGCCCCGCAAGCCATGGACGTCATCGATGAAAAGGATCTGATTCGGCAGCTAAAGATCCACGAAGACGGCCTGATTCTGAGCCTGAACAATGATCGGGGAGACATTCTGAAGCAGGCTACTTTTCTGCCATCTGTTTGGGAGCAGTTGCCGGACAAAACTCGCTTTCTGCAGCATCTGAAACAAAAAGCCGGTCTGGATGCGAAATTCTGGTCCGATCACTTGCGTTTCCAACGTTATTCCGTACTTGAATTGCATGAGTAAGCACTGACTTCATAGTGGCAATGCAGCGGCTCCTTTATTTATCAGCAATATATCCTGCGTTTTTCATTCCAAAATACCATTACAAATCCCTCTGATCATCCTGTCGCCAACAGGAATCGTAAACTAAATTTAGGACTGAACCGTAAGCAGACAAAACAACTCAAACGGTAAAACGATAACAAAGAGCAAAAAGGACGTTGCATCCGTGACACATCTGGAATTATCGGAGAAGTCTTATGCAAACCTACTCATCCACGCTCTTATTGCTGGGCGCACTTTTGTACGGTGCTCTAAGCCATGCCGTACCTGTCACGATAGAGGATGCTGTCTTCGGCACCCCAATTCTTATCGGATCCACAGGCATTGAAGCCAACGACACCACTTATAACGTTGACTATCAAGACGGCTCATACACTTCACTCTACCTGGAAGGTTCCTACGATGTCGTTTTTGACAATAAGGCTGAGGCAGACAATGCCCTGAGAGCGCTTATCGAAGACACATTCATGGATCAGATATTTGGTGAGTTTCCAAACATTATGCGCGGCTGTCTCTCCAACTCCACCTGCCGGATCTTTACGGTATACGGAGAACAAAGTGGCGATACAATTACCACCTCCGTGTTTGTCAATCAGATTGGTAATGCCGACTTGAGCATGATTGATTTGTCCGCAGGCGCGATCAACATCAACACCACCACGGGTGCGCCCATATCCGGAGCCGAACAAGTCTTCGCCCTATGGTCCTTCGCCGACCCAGCGAACGGAGGAAACGACGGTTCAAACGGTGGCGACGACGGTCAGGATGGCGGAGATGGCGGCCAGAACGAACATCCTGATCAGGGCAACAATGGCGATCCGGTGAGTGTCGATGAGCCTCATGCATTTTGGCTGCTTGCCATCGGTTTGTTTATGTTGCTGCTATATCGAGGGCGCGCTATTCCAGCACGCATTGAATAAAGTCTCTCCGCTCTCACGACCTGAGCCCAGACTCTATCCTGGTTTCCCGTGTCGCCCGGCGCCGGTGGCGAATGCCCCGGCACCGTCAAGAGTCTCGCCACTGTTAAACGTTTGCAGCCCAAGAGTCATTTCCCGGGCAATCGCCTCGGGCCAGTCCAGGCTCCATTGTTCCAGGGTCGAAAGTCGATCATTACGTAAACACTGCTGGGGCAATTTACATAGATTCAGGGCCAGTTCCATCGCTTTGTCCAGGACCTGACCCGGTTCACAGACCCGGTTAACAAGACCAAACCGCTCAGCCTCTATGGCATCGACTTCGCGTCCTGTCAGGATCATATCCATGGCCCGGGACTGACCGATCAGACGAGGCAAGCGGATGGTTCCCAAATCAATCAAGGGCACGCCAAAGCGGCGACAAAATACACCGAATTTGGCGTCGGAAGCGGCGACGCGCAAATCGCACCACAGCGCCAACTCCAATCCACCCGCCACCGCATAACCTTCGACTGCAGCGATGACGGGTTTACTCATGTTCAGCCTAGTCGGGCCCATAGGGCCCAGCTCGCCATCCACCTGCAAGGGCCGCTGATCGCCTTCACTCAGTGCTTTCAGATCGGCACCTGCGCAAAAATTACCATCTGCACCAGTAAGAATGGCGACATCCAGTTCGGCATTCTGATCAAAATCCTTGAACACACGATACAGGCTTGATGCTGTGGCACCATCCACCGCATTGCGGCGCTCGGGTCGATCAATGGTCACAACACACACTCGATTCCGGGTTTCCACGCGCACCGACATGCTCAGCTCTCCTTTGTAGTGTTTTTCATCAACGCTACGGCAGGTTTTTCTTTGGCGCAATAAAAAAGGCCAGCGAAACGCCGGCCTTAAAACCAGGAGACACTGCTCATTAGAACTTGTAGGCAACACCCAGCATGTAAACGTTGGGATCGATCCCAACATCTACATGCGCTTTGATAGGCGTTGTGCCCAGCGCAGTACTCTCAGCAGTTGTGGTAATTTCGGCCGTAGTATTGATATCAATATGCCAGTAAGAAGCCGAGATACCAAGATTGTCTGTCAGGGCATAATCAAAGCCGGCATGAAAGGCGATACCAGTGGAATCTTCCAAATCAATATCAGTGCCTGATACATCCGTAATGTCACCGTCTGGCAAGCCGGCACCAGCCAGGTTAGCCAAAGCGTTGAAGGTACCGGGATCATCCAAAGTTGATGTTACACTCTCATCAAAGAAGATGGTGTAGTTGATACCCGCACCTACATAAGGCTGAAAGGCAGAATTGGGATCACCAAAGTACCAGTTCAGGGTCAAGGTTGGTGGCAAATGCGACGTCTCGGCAAGGTTACCTGCTCCGCGCAGTACACCATCCCCATAGATATCATGGGTAAACGGTGTCGCTGCAAGCAACTCAACACCAAATGCAGAGCTCAGCATGTAAGTCGCTGTGAGACCAAGCTGGGTATCCGAACCGACTCCTACCTTGGTGCCTACTGCATTACCCAAACCCAAGGTTTCAATATTGATGGGGCTGCTGCCTTCGTCAGGATCAACTGTGGCAGCACCACCCTTAACGATAATATCACCCTGCTCATAAGCCAAGGCTGAACCGGAACTCGCCACCAGTGCGCCAAGTGCAAGTGTTAAAAGGGATTTTTTGAACATAGGAAGTGTAGACATCTTGCCCCCTTAATGGACGTGATTGAAGTTGAGGGCATCATAGGGGCTCGGTTTTGGTGCGACATTGATCTAGCTCAAGTCTGAGATCAGCTTCAGGTTCTGCCTACCCCCAAGTGGATACATAACTTGATCCATGTCAAGGCGGGTTTTTTATGTCGTCGCAGAATATAGCTTCCAAATTCCATCGCATAAAAAGGGAAACGGATGTTATGAATGCACCTGTGGACAACACCCAACATTACCACCTGGGCGTGGTACGACAATTCTCGATTATGACAATTGTCTGGGGCATCGTCGGCATGGCCGTGGGCGTCTTTATCGCCGCCCAAATGGCCTGGCCCGCCCTAAACTTTGATATCCCGTATCTGACCTTCAGTCGACTACGGCCTCTGCATACCAACGCGGTTATTTTCGCCTTCGGTGGCTCGGCGCTGTTTGCCACGTCCTATTACATTGTGCAGCGTACCTGCCATACCCCCTTGTTTGCACCCAAGCTGGCCAGTTTCACCTTCTGGGGCTGGCAGCTGATAATTGTGCTGGCGGCCATCACCCTGCCCCTCGGTTACACACAGGGTAAGGAATACGCGGAACTGATCTGGCCTATCGATCTGTTAATCGCGGTGGTTTGGGTGGTTTACGGCATCGTGTTTTTCGGAACCCTGGTGAAACGTAAGGTCGCCCACATTTATGTGGCCAACTGGTTTTATTCCGCCTTCATTATCACTGTCGCAGTGCTGCACATTGTCAACAATCTGGCTATCCCGGTTAGCCTGACCATGTCCTACCCGGTGTTTTCAGGCGCCACCGATGCCATGACCCAATGGTGGTACGGTCACAACGCTGTAGGCTTCTTCCTGACCGCAGCCTTCCTCGGCATGATGTATTACTTCGTTCCAAAGCAGGCGGGACGCCCGGTTTATTCCTACCGTCTGTCGGTGGTGCATTTCTGGGCCCTGATTTCCATCTACATGTGGGCCGGCCCTCACCATCTGCAATACACAGCACTACCTGACTGGGCCCAATCGCTGGGCATGATCTTCTCGCTGGTACTGCTGGCGCCTTCGTGGGGCGGTATGATCAACGGCATCATGACCTTGTCAGGAGCCTGGGACAAACTGCGCTCAGACCCGATTCTCAAATTCCTGATCGTTTCCCTTTCCTTCTATGGAATCGCTACCTTCGAAGGTCCGATGATGTCCATCAAAACCGTCAATGCGCTGTCCCACTACACAGACTGGACCATTGGCCACGTTCATGGTGGTGCCCTGGGCTGGGTGGCCTTTATGACCATCGGTTCCATCTATGTACTGATTCCGACCCTGTTCAACAAGAAGCAAATGTACAGTGAGTCGCTGATCAACACCCACTTCTGGGTCTCCACTATCGGCGTTGTGCTCTACATTGCTTCCATGTGGATAGCCGGGGTGATGCAGGGACTGATGTGGCGCGCCACAGCCGAAGATGGCACCCTGACCTACACCTTCATTGAGAGCATCAAGGCCACCTATCCCTACTACGTTGTACGGTTTACCGGAGGGCTGTTGTTCCTCGCCGGCATGTTCATCATGGCCTACAACGTCATTAAAACCATTACCTCTTCCGAGGAAGTTACTTCTCGTACTGCAGTGGAGGCGGCATCATGAATCATCAGGTGATTGAAAAAAATACCGCGATCATGGGCGTTCTGATTGCCCTGGTCATCAGCGTTGCCGGCCTGGCTGAAATTGTTCCGCTGATGTTCCAGACCCAGACGACCGAGCCTGCTCCCGGCATCAAACCCTACACGGCCGTGCAGTTATCCGGTCGCGACATCTACATTCGGGAAGGGTGCTACAACTGCCATTCACAGATGGTGCGGCCTTTTGCGGATGAAGTACTGCGCTACGGCCCGGCCTCCGTCGCTGGTGAATCGGTCTATGATCGACCTTTCCAATGGGGATCAAAACGCACGGGACCGGATCTGGCTCGCGTCGGTGGCCGCTATTCCGACGAATGGCATCGGATTCACCTGATCAATCCTCGCGATCTGGTGCCGGAATCCAACATGCCCGGTTTCCCCTGGTTACTGGAAGGCACTCTGGATGGGGACTTGGTTCAGAGCAAAATGCGCGCTCTGAAACTGCTGGGGCATCCCTACACCGATGACGAAATTGCCAATGCGCCGGCACAGGTGGCAGAGGTTTCGGAAATGGATGCCCTGATCGCCTACCTGCAGGTGCTCGGCACCGCCAATAACGGGAGATAGCTTATGAATCCGACAATTAGTGGAATCCTGACAGCCCTGTTACTCATCCTGTTTATTGGCATCTGTATATGGAGCTGGAGTTCAAAACGTAAGCCAGGATTTGACCGCATGGCCAATCTGCCCCTGGAAGAGGACAACATCAAAGACATCAATGAGGAGTCGTTATGAGTACGGGCTGGAGTATCTTTATCAGTGTACTGGTCATTGGCAACCTGATTGGTGTCATGTGGCTGCTGCTCGCCACCTCGTCTAAAAAGAACATTGTCGAAGGCGGCGAGCCCTATGAAGTGGAATCCACCGGTCATGAGTGGGATGGCATCACCGAGCTGAACCATCCCTTGCCGCGCTGGTGGTTTAACCTCTTTATCATTACTACCGTTTTTGCCGTAGTGTACATGTATCTGTATCCCGCTTTGGGCAACTACGCAGGATCTCTGGGTTGGACCCAACTGAATCAGCTGGAAGAACAGATGGAAGCCAACCGCGCAGACCGGGCTGAGTTTTTCGGTCAGTTCAAAGACATGAGCATCGAGGACCTGCAAAACAATACGGCTGCCATGAAAACGGCATCGCGTCTGTTTGCCAATAACTGCGCAACCTGCCATGGCTCTGACGCCCGTGGCTCCAAGGGCTTCCCGAATCTGACCGATGATGACTGGCTCTATGGCGGCAGCGCGGACGCGATTCATCAATCGATTCTACAGGGTCGCCAGGGCATGATGCCCGCCTTTGGTCCTATGCTGTCAGAAAGCCAGGTGACGCAACTTGCCCAGTACGTATTGAGCCTGAGCGGACAAGCCACCAATGCAGATCAGGCTCAGGCCGGTAAAGCGACCTTTGATGTGCAATGTGCCGCGTGCCATGGTCTTGGTGGTGAAGGCAATACCATGCTGGGTGCGCCCAATCTCAGTGACAAGACCTGGCTCTATGGTGGTTTGCTGAAAGACATTGAAGCCACTATACGCCTGGGACGCTCCGGCAAGATGCCTGCTCACCAGACCATTCTGAGTGAGGATGAGGCAAACGTACTCGCCGCGTATGTGATGTCGCTATAGACATGGAAACAGGTTGAATTTCCCCGACAAGGAAATTCAACCTCCTGATTTGTTTCGGAGGCAGAGAGCCCATGATTCGCTACCTGATGATTCAGCTGAGAGAAATCATTCCGCCCGAAGAGCTTGAACCCAAAGTGTTCTGGCGAACCTATGGCGTGATCGCCTGGGTCTCCTTCCTGTTCGCCGGCGTGGCGACCATGTTGTTCTTCGCCACCTTTGATCCGCAAGACCTTGCAGCTATTGCCACCTATCCAATGGAATGGAGTGACATGGCCATCTACACGCTCGGTTTTTTTCTGTTCTGGATTTTCGGATTTTGCTGCTCGACGCTCACCTGCATCCTGCTGTCTTTACCGCTTCGTAAGCGCAGCAAATCAATGCCCGAGTAATCAGACAGCACGCCAATATCGACGAACTTTTGCCTTGCCAAATCCATTCGCAACATCAATCGGAAGTACCCAGCATGGACATTGAAAACAAGATTGCGCATCGCTTTAAAGAGACCAACAGCAACTTGTATGCGAGCCACGAGAAGGTCCACGCCCGTGAGGTCAAAGGCCTGTTTCAAAGCCTGCGCAAAGCCATGGTCTGGATTCTGATGGGCCTCTACTATGGTGTTGCCTGGCTCAACTGGGACGGTCACCAGGCAGTGCTGTTCGATCTGCCGGCGCGTCAGTTTCATATTCTCTGGTTGACCTTCTGGCCCCAGGATTTCTTCTTTCTCGCCTGGTTACTGATCATGGCGGCCTTGAGCCTGTTTTTCTTTACAGCTCTGGCAGGACGGCTCTGGTGCGGCTATGCCTGCCCCCAGACCGTATGGACGCAACTTTTTGTCTGGATTGAACGCTTCGTCGAAGGAGACCGTCCGGCGCAACTCAAACTGAAAAAGATGCCTGGAACCGGGAGCGGATCACCAAGGCAGTGACAAAGCAGATGCTGTGGATAGCCCTGGGACTTTGGACCGGTTTTACCCTGGTGGGATACTTCACGCCGATTCGGGAGCTGGGCAGCAATGTGCTCACTTCGCTCACCTGTTCCTACGCGCTGGGGCCCTGGGAAACCTTCTGGATACTGTTTTATGGCTTTGCCACCTATGGCAACGCCGGCTATCTGCGAGAGCAGGTATGCCTGTACATGTGCCCCTATGCACGCTTTCAAAGCGCCATGTTCGACAAGGACACTTTGATCATTTCTTACGACGAGGAACGGGGCGAACCGCGAGCCAAAGGTAAAAAACGCCAGCAGGAAAACCGTGTCGGCGACTGTATCGACTGTACGCTCTGTGTGCAGGTCTGCCCCACCGGCATCGATATTCGTGAAGGCTTGCAGTATGAATGTATTGGCTGTGCCGCCTGCGTCGATGTCTGCAATCAGGTCATGGACAAGGCAGGCATGGAACCGGGACTGATCCGCTATACCACCGACCACGCCATGCATCATGAGCGTTCGCATATTTTCCGGCCGCGCATTCTGCTGTATGCCACCTTGCTGGGCAGTCTGTTTATCGCCTTTATCGTCGCGATAGCCATGCGCTCTCCCCTTGCCGCAGACATTCTCCGGGATCGAGGCACCTTGTATCGGGTGGTCGACGCGGAACACATTGAGAATGTCTACAATTTCAAGATCATGAACAAGAGCGATAGCGCGCAACACTACGCAATCTCAGCTGAAGGGATTGAGGGACTCGATGTGGACGCTCGCCAAGCCACGCCTATCGGACCCGGAGAAGTGGGTAACGTGCCGGTGATCGTCACCGCGCCGGTGAGCGCGCTGAATAAACCGATCCAAACCCTTACCTTCACCATCTCCACCAGCATCCGTGGGGAAGAACATTCCATTGAAGAAAGCTCGCGCTTTTTCAGTCCGCGTTAATTTCCGGATCACCAGGAGTACAATCTATGAAAGAGAGCAAACACTGGAGCAAACAATTCTGGCCATGGTTCCTGATCCTGCTACCCAGCGCAGGCGTTGTCGCCGGCATCGTCACGGTCTGCATCGCGATAGGCAATGCACCCACTATCACCAATGATCACATAGGGCGTTTCGGCAAAACCGAGCAGATTGATAGCTCCCGGTAAGCGTTCTGTTTTTTCGGGGTGACCTTGGAGAAATAAAGAAAGCGTTGTCGTGCAGAAGCGAATACCAGAAGGCGTGGCGGCCAAGTCCCGGGGCCGCCACCTCATCCATGAGAACTTGTCCCTTTACTTCCGGGCCTGAGCCTAGAGTTCGTTCTTAAACGGACTTTCGCGTCCTTAAGAAGGCTTAGTTAGCGAAATACATTTGCTCAAAATAGTCCTTGAGCTGCTTGTAGCACACCAGTTCTTCCTGGCTGGTCAGTTCAAATAATTGCTTGCCTTTAACTGCTTGCATGTCGATTTCTCCGTTAGCTTAAAGTGGTGGTTTGGCATGCTTACACACAGCGAGTCCCGACACGTTTATCAGCTATTGTTTGGTTCGGCTCTTTGAATGTTTGCCTGCTCACTTTATGTACAGCATAGGCTGTGCCAGAAATAGTTAACGGCCCTGATAAAATATTTTTTCCATTATTTTCAGACAATTAAGCTTTGTGTCAGGGAAAGAATCTGTCATCGGGGCGCAAGATACTCGCGCCCCATTTTTATGCTTGCAACATAGATGTGCCTGAAACTGGTGCGCCAGCACCAGCTGGAAAAGACGATGGATCAGACCTTGAGGCGTTGCACCAGCTGATCCAGACCATCTGCCAGATCTTTCACAGATCGTGCACTGGCAGCAACGTGGCTGGCGCTCTCCATAGCGGAGCTGGTGCCCTGCTTGATAGACGCGACACTCTGGTTCAAATCCCGTGTGGTTTGGCTCTGTTCTTCGGCGGCTGCCGCCACCATCAGATTGCTCTCCTTGATGCGATCCGCCAGCGAGCGGATTTCACTGAACAAGGTCACCACCTGCACGGAACTTTCAACGCTGGTATCTGCAGAACTGCGCCCCCTCGACATGACCTGATCGATCTGGCCCATAACGTTTCGAATCGAGTTGACGACATCCTGAATCTTCTCACTGGAATCATGGGCGTGTTGAGCCAGGGTGCGCACTTCATCGGCCACCACAGCAAAGCCGCGCCCGGATTCACCGGCCCGCGCCGCTTCTATGGCTGCGTTCAGGGCCAGCAAATTGGTTTGCTCGGAAATAGTCTGAATCTCGTTGGTGGAATTATCGATGCGCAACGTATCCTCCTGCAGCTTCTCGATAAGGGCCACTGCCTCAATGATTTCCTCACTCAAAACCTGAATCGACTGTTTGCTGCTCTGCACCGTATCATCGCCGGTTGCGGTAATGTCCACCGCCTGTTCGGATTCGCTCTGCATATCCGAGGCATTGCGCGCCACTTCCTCTGCCGCAACATTGAGCTGCTCAATGGCCGATAGAATAGATGCCGTCTCATGCTGCTGATTCGACATTTCCTGCTCCGTGGAGCGAGCTGCTTCTCCTAGAGTGGCCGCGGCCTGAGTCAAATCCTGAGCAGTCTGAATAATGCTCTGGATCATGGTTTGATAGGAGGCTTGCATGTCGTTGAAGGCCGCCGACATTTCACCCACTTCGTCCCGGCAATCTATGGAAACACGTGCGGTCAGATCCCCTTGTTCACGCACATGCACCATCACTTTTTTCAGGCGATGAATATGCCTTTCCACAAAGGTAATCAGCAATTGCGAGCAGGCCAGTTGAATCAACATCAGGATAAACACCGCCACCGCATACCGGGGAGCGTGAGTAGCCAGCGTCTGAAGATAGGAAGGCACTTCAGAGACACGACCAACAATGGCACCACTGGACCAGCTTCGCTTGGTGATCAGCACTGTTGCCTCGATATCAAATAGTCCGTCGGACAATACTACCTGCTCCGTTTTTCCCGAACCGATGATATCTCTGAGCACCGACTCATTTGCTCTCCTGGAGAGCGCCCGTCCTTTGATCATGCGGGCATTGGCATCCGCCTTGTAAAACAGACTTTGTGAGGCCGCTACCACCTCAAGCTGCTGCTGTGGATCAATTTTTTCAAATGCATTTTCCATTGCAATGAGCAGTTGCCGGTTCTCTTCCTGTCGCGCTTCCACCAAACCCACATACTGAATATTCAGTGCCCAGAGCACCAGCAGACAGACTATGAAAAAAGCCACACCATTGAGTAACCAGAATTTATATTTCAGACGGATATTGAGCAGAAATTGCAACATGAAGCGCATCCATAGATAACGATTTTTTAACAAGGATAGACCACAAGCCAAACCTTCACCGCCTCAAAACAGAACGATGATTGCCGAAGCCAAACAGTGGAAAAAGGGCGACCGGGTCATCCCTATGTCGGCCAATCAATCTTGAGCTTAACAGTGTACTCAAAGTTTGTTACTGTGGCGCCGCGTGATTGGGAGGTTCCCTTGAGAATTGCATTACAAGACGACAAGTCCTACGACGTTAACGCCATGTTTTCGCCCCGTCAGGTTGGACAAAAGACGGCCTGGCTGGCCATGAAGAAAAACCTGCGGGCTCTGCCTTCTGCGCTGACGCTTCCCGCCCGTATGGCCTGTTATCCTGCCAACCTGCTTCGCTGGCTGGTACTCATGACCCTTCACCTGGTGTCACTGGTACTGCTGCCCTTTTTTGCCGTCTTTGGCTATTCCATGAAGGCATATTGTCTGATCACACCGGATGAAGAACAGAAACTTCAGGTTTATCAGCGGGAACTCAAACAGGTCTATGCGCAGCTGGCGCACATCGACGATCCGGACGAATATCAACGTCGTTTGCGCGACGAGATACAACGCATCAAACCCCTCTAGAGACGCTGCTTAACTCCACAGTTTCCATCAGACTGTTTTGTCCAGGCGCACAGCTTTGGCGCGTGCTCCTGTGGATCATGCCCAAGATTGGGATGTACCTAGCCCTGATTGCTGCCCCGGCTGCGAACACTCGCCTCTACCAAGTCCCTACCTCCTGGGGAAACACCAGCGAATGCGCCTCATCCAGGGAGATTACAAAACGCAACAGACTGATACATAAAGCAATTATCTCTGGCCCGCTCTTTGCCAATTGGTATTGAACACCCTTTTTGGTTTTTAGTCGTACCGGAGATCAAGCCATGTCTGCTTCGCCAACATCGCCAATTCATCTTTCTGCAATAAAGCAGACAAGTGTCGCACAGCCGTCGCAGTCATCACCCGCCTTACTGATCGTGCTCGTCTGTCTACAAGGTCTTTGCCTGGGAATGGCGGATAGCATAAGCATCGGCTGGCTAATTCTCAGTTCGGGCTTGCTGTCGGCCTGCGCCCTGTTTCAGGTCTCTGGACTTAAACGCACCATCAGGCGTTACGGCAAACTGTTCGCTCAACTCGAAAGTAAAGGTCTGGACCAGAGTGAATTACCTGCGACGGACTCCGGTCCGGAGAAGGCCTTCTCGGCGCTAATTCGTGATCACCAGCGCAACCGTCAGAGTATTGTTCAGGATTTTGCCGAGTTCTCGCACATGGCCGAGGAGCTCGCTTCCAGTGCCCAGCGCTCAGCCTGCAATGTCGACGAACAGAAGCACGCCATATCCTCCTCAGCCGCGGCCGTCGCCGAGCTGAGTCAGAGCGTTGGCGATATCGCCCAACAGGTGAAACACGCTCACGCTGACATCCAGGCGACACGCTCCCAGACCCTCGAAGGGCGTGCCGAAGCCGACCAGACACGCAGCGCTATGGACACCATGTGGGAGCTCAGTAGCGAAGCTGCTTCCGAGGTCGAATGCTTGCTCGAAAGCTCCAGTCAGGTGGCGGCCATGTCCGCCATGATTCAGGATATTGCGGATCAAACCAACTTGCTTTCCCTCAACGCCACGATCGAAGCGGCACGCGCCGGCGACGCGGGTCGCGGCTTTGCGGTGGTAGCTGATGAGGTGCGCTCACTGTCCATACGTTCCCGTGAATCCGCCAGCCATATCGTCAGTCGCATCCAGAATGTCGAGCAACAAATGCAGAAGGTGAAACAGGAAGTCTCGCGGCTGGCAGAGGCGGCTGAAGGTTGTAAAGCTCGAGTCGAGCATCTTGAAGCTACTTTTCGGAGTGTCGATCACACCATGTCCGAACTATCGGATAAGGTGCTGCTGATCTCCGGGGCATCAGAGCAGCAATCGCTGGCGACACACGAAATTTCCGAACACATAGAAGACCTGCTGCAACAGGCTAACCAAAGTCAGGGCATTGCCGACGAGACTGTCGATATCGCCCGTTACCTGAATCAGCGCAGCCAGCACAGAAATACACCGGTAATCCATGAGCAAGGCCTCTCTGATAGCTGGAGTTCTCAAGCAAGGGAGGGCGCCCTTTGATCTCGATCCTTATTGTCGCCATCACCCTTATTCTGGCTATTTTTGCCAGCTTGCTTCACCGGCAACGCCAACAACAGCAGCGCTGTGCTGCCATTCGTCGCACACTCGACCTGCTCACCGCGTTGAAGAGCTTGCTATTGTTGATGCAGCAGCATCGCGGCCTGACTACCGGTTATCTGGTGGGAGATAAAAGTCTGGAAGCATCGATTCGTAAAGTCCGGGATCGGATCGCCGAGAAAATGGCCGCTGCCAGCCGTTCGCAGCCCGCCCTGGGTGAAGACCCTCTGTTTGAGGGCATCTGTAATCACTGGCAACGACTTCAAAGCCACTGGAACACTCAAAGCGTTGATAACAATGTGGACCAACACAATCGACTGATTCTGAACATGCTCTACCTTATCGAGAATCAGGCCTGCGAAAATCCTGTATTACTCGCCCACAGCCAGCGCCAGGGCTACCACGTTATCTGGAAAGAACTGCTCGAAACCATTGAGGCAATCGGCCAGACTCGCGCGATCGGCACCAGTATTGTGGCCGCTGGCGAGACCTCAGCCATTGACCGGGTGCGGCTTAAGTTCCTCATGGAACAGGTAGACTGGCGGCTGAAGCTGCTACTCAAACAATTTCATCGGGATCTGGATCACAGCGTATCGGAGCCAGACAACTATGCCCGCCGCACCATCGAAGAAGCACAGAGTCAGGCCCGGATACTGTTTGCATTTATCGACAAAGAGCTGATTCAGAGTGAGTCCATCGGCATCAGTACCGCACATTTCTTTGATTTGGCCAGCGCAACCATCACACCATTGGACAAGGTATATGGTCATCTCAGTCATACCATGGCAACAACGCTGGAGGCTTAAGCTGTCATGAATGCCCCTCAGCTACACTTAGGACGAACCGCAAAAATGAAAACGGATGTCATGTCTCGCTTTACCCCTTACTTTCAGCCCATTATCGATATTACCCGTGGTCGCATTTGCGGCTACGAGGCGCTTGCACGCGAATATGATGAAATCGGTCGCGCCATGAGTTGCGGCCGCTATTTCGCCGACCCCAAGGTCGACAGGGCGTTTTTGCTGGAGCTGGATCGGGACGTGCGCCTGAAAGCGCTGCAGCAACTCCCCAACATGCCCGAAGACACTTTTCTCACTCTCAATATATCACCTGAATGGATTGAACAGCTGAATCCGTCCGAGAGCGTACCGACCATCGAGATGGTCGAGGCACTGGGCGTCGATCCAGGGCGTATCATTATTGAAATCACAGAAACCCGTGGCGAGCTGGAAGCACTGCAGACCCTGGTTAATCGCTACCGGAAAGCAGGCATGCGGATTGCCATTGACGACTTCGGTGCCGGCTATTCCGAACTCGGACGCTTGATCGCCCTGGAGCCGGATCTGATTAAACTGGATATGCGCTTTTTTAAATCAGCGGTGGCCGGCGGTATCGCTCATGAAGCGGTTCAGGCCATCGGTTTTATGGCCGAACGAATCGGCTGCGACATTCTCTGCGAAGGCGTGGAAGACGCAAGAGAATTTCAATTTGCTGTCGATTCCGGAGCCACCCTGATTCAGGGCTTCCTGTTTTATCCGGCCAGGGAAGGCTTTGTTGATCCTCTTGCACCGAAAGAGCAGATCACTTCGCTGCTGAAAGAGTTCGTAGCCGAAAAAACGGCCCTGGAGAAGCGGCATATTTCGCGACATCAAACTATCGTCAGCTATGCCAATGCCCTGGTTGCCACCGCTGTGGTGACGGATGATTCAACCGCATCCCTGCCACCACCCCCACAGGGTTTTATTCGCTTCTATATTTGCAATCAACATGGCGAACAACTGTCACCCAACTATGATTATTATCAGAGCGCGTGGCACATTGACTCCCAATGCGTAGGGATGAACTGGTCGGGTCGGCCATTTCTGTATCAGGTACTTGCCCTAAACACCTTGATGGAACGTCAGGTCGTGACCACACGCCCCTATCGGGATCGAACTTCCCGTGAGCTGTTCCAGACGCTTGGACTCAAACTGGATGCCGAGCGCATATTGCTGATTGATTATGAACCCAGTTAAGGAAGGCATCATGACCCATGCCCACTTCGTCAAAGACATTATTCTGAAAGAAAACATCACCACGTGGTTTCAGCCTGTCGTCAATCTCAACAAGCGGGGTGTCTCGGGTTGGGAAGCACTGACACGCGGTCCCTCCATTAGCTCTCTGCATTCTGCCGCAGCACTATTCAAGGCAGCAGCCAAGGCAGAGCTGTTAAAACCCCTGGAACTGATGTGTATCCGCAATGCCACCAAATGCTTCGAACAGCTGCAACTGGGCGGCAAGCTATTCGTCAATGTGTCGCATGAGATGCTGCTGGCCGGCAATGTGCTGCGGGAACAACTCAAGGCACTGATCGCCGAGGGGCCTGTCCCCAGCAACCGCATCGTTTTGGAACTGTCAGAAAAATTTCTCGGTGATGAAGATCCGGTGCTTACCGAAGCCATTGAGTTTTTTCATCAGCTTGGTTTCCAGATTGCTCTCGATGACATCGGCGCAGGTCAGTCAACACCCGATCAATGGCCCGCATTGAAACCGGACTATGTGAAAGTGGACCGCCACTTTGTCAACGGCATCGACCAGGACGACGACAAACAGCAATTTGTGCGCAGTGTGGTCGCCAATACCCGTTCACTCCATGCCAAAGTGATCGCGGAGGGCGTCGAAACCCGAGCCGAAATGCAGTGCCTGCGTGATCTCGGTATTCACGAATGCCAGGGCTTCCTGTTTCAGCGTCCGGAGCTGGCGCCAGTGGCGCCCGACCTCAGTCACATACTCTCTAACGCAAAGTCGGACGCACTATTGGCCTGCGATCTGGTTATGAGTCAGGCCCATGTGGATCCCGATACCAATGTGGATGATCTCCTTGCCCAGTTCGACAAAGACCCGGATTTAGCCTCCATCGCAGTGGTCGATAAGGGTGTTGTGAGTGGATTGATCGCGCGTGATCAGGTACGTAACAATAATGGTGCGTTGGTGGCAACAGAACTCATGGAAGCTGCCCCCCTGACGGTTGATTCTCATGCCCGGCTTGCCGAAGTAGCTCGCCTTGTGAGTGGCCGAGGCCGCCAGCAGGTCTACAAGGACTTTATTGTCACCAGTGGTAATCAGTTTCTGGGAATCGCCCAGGTAGCGGATTTATTGCGCCAGCTGGCGAGGCAGCTGTCCTGATGGATGCCCTGATGGATGTGACCAGACTGCGTCGGTCTTTTAAGGAACAGAGGTATTTTCGATAAATATAGATAAAGACTAATTCTGTCTTTTATCAGAACACCACACGCGCCTCTTTGAACCCGATTGACTTCAACAGCTCAAACAAGTTCTCAATCGACTTGTCGACCAAGGGCGCGTCATGCTCATCCGCCAGCATCAAATATTTGCCATTGTTTTTTCTGACCATAATGAACCACTCCATCGCATTGGCAGGATTGCGCCTAAGCTCTACCTGATCAATCTTTCCCTGCTGATAAAGGGTAACAGCCTGTTGAATGATCATAAGACCGCCCCTTTGGTATTTGTCAGATCATCAAGCGATGCCGCCAGGGTTGGAAAAATACGGCAGTTCGATGCTTCAGGGTTGAATCCGGCTCTCGCGAGCGTTTTCATCGGTTGAAACTGCAGGTCTGCCAACACGACCCGGGTGTTGTTTGTCGCACAGAGGGTGAGAAATTTGTTCAGTGCTGAATAACCTCCAGCATCCAGAACGCTCACTCCATCCAGATAAAGTATGAGCCCTTTCTGGTCGCGAGTCAGTTGGGACAATTCACCGAACACTCGCTCGGCGGCTGCGAAGAACAGGGGGCCGGTGATCTTATAGACTTGCCAGCCTGGCGGGATCACGACATCCACCAGTTTATGATTGCTGGTAATGTCTTTTACTTTTGTCATCTCAGCCATATTTTTCATGAATAGTAGCGAGGCCAGCAAGACGCCGGCAGTGATAGCGACCACCATGTCGAACATCACGGTAAGGGATAAACACACAACGAACACAACAATGTCAGTTGCCGGCGCCTTTTTAAGGAGACTCAAGGCCTTGGGGGCTTCGCTCATATTCCATGCGACGACGATCAGCAGAGCCGCCATGCTCGTCATGGGCAGATAGCCAAGAATATGGGTCAGGGCTAGCAGAGCGATCAAAACAACGACTGCATGGGTAATCGCAGCCACGGGCGTTCGGGCACCGGCGTTTACGTTGGCAGCCGAACGGGCAATCGCGGCTGTCGCGGTGATTCCACCAAAGAATGGCGTCACAATATTACCAATCCCCTGACCCAGCAGCTCACTGTTGGCGCTATGTTTAGTTCCTGTCATTCCATCAAGCACAACCGCGCACAACAGTGACTCAATGGCACCCAGCATGGCAATCGCGAAAGCAGCCGACAACAAATCCTGAGCAAGAGGCCAGCTGAACGCCAGTGGCGTTTCGCCTGCCTGAGTTCGCAGCCAGGGCCACTGAAGATCCGGCAAGAGGGGAGGAATACCCATACCGACGGTATTGTCTGCCAACACATAATCGAAGCTCGAATGAATGGTCGCGACATACATACCGTTCTGGTTCATTACGAAAGCAGCAACGGTTCCGACAATCACTGCCGGCAGGTGCGGAGGCAAGGGAGACTTTAGTTTCGGCCATGTCAGCATGACGCCAAGCGTTATTAATCCAACGGTCAGGCTTGGCAGGGAAAGCTCGGGTATTGAACTGATCAGGGCCGCGACCTTGCCTGAGAAATGTGTGGGCATTTCAGCTATGGACAGTCCCAGCAGGTCTTTAAGTTGCAAGGTCGCGATAACGATTGCTATGCCGCCAGTAAATCCCAGCGTTACAGATTCCGGAATATACTCGATATAGCGCCCTAGTCGCATTGCGCCCATGATCAATTGCATGATTCCGGCCAGAACGCTGGCGATCAGCAGTCCGGAGAGGCCGTGTTGCTGGACGATGGGGAAAAGAATGACAATAAAAGCCGCTGTGGGGCCCGATACGCTGAAGCGCGACCCGCCGGTCAGAGCGATAATAAAGCCCGCGACAGCGGCGCTGTATAGGCCATATTGAGGAGCCACACCGCTTGCGATTGCCAGTGCCATGGCCAAAGGAACGGCAATAATTCCAACAGTTACCCCAGCCAGAATATCTTTTGTCAAGGCGTTCCTGCCATATCGGGATTCGTTCAGCGCCTCGCGCAAAGCGTGTCCGATACGCAGGGAAAAAAGGTGTTTTCGATGGGCCATGGGAATTGATGTATCCAGTGCTTGCTTATCATATCTTTAGTTGAATAATATGTGCATTATCCTCTCATATAGACATAATTCAATGTTAATATGATTAACATAAAAGCGACCAAGACACGTTGAATCAAAGGCAATACTATGGAAAACCGCACAGCCCGCTTAACACTGCTAATTGACCCCAAGAAAAAAGCGCTCTTCGAAAAGCTATGTGCCCAAGAGGACGTCACACCCTCTCAAAAGGTCAGGCAGTTCATCCGGGAATATATTGAGTCGCAGATGGGAACGGATTGGAAAGAACAGATTTTCAATGAATAGTTGTAGGCTGGTTCTTCCCCGGCAACCAAAAGAAAGGGTAGTGTTGCGAGTCCTGTCAATTTATTCAGAATCTGTTCTTTTGAGATGAAACCGGTAAGCAACGCTCGGGTCGGAAAAAGAAGAACGCTCGAGACAGGCACACCGAAAAGCCAGGCAGAGCTGCAATGAAATTAATCAGTGCTTCCTTAGGTCAAGGTCAACTAGAGGACGCCCAGTCAGGAATAGTCTATAGTCAAAGCAATGATACTTAAGCCACCCTGTCAAAAGCCATCGGTGCTAACTGCTTAGTCATGAATCGCTGTATCGGAACTCTCCTGCTTTTTCTGTCTTGCTGTGCGTCCAGCGAAACGCTTCAGATCTATACCGCGGATCATTTTGAGTCGCCGGAGGCGTATCGGGTCTGGCAACGTCTGGACAATGCGCTGGGGCAGCTGGGCTACGACAGCGAACTGAAGTTCCTGCCTAATTTTCGCAGTCTCAAAACGGTTAATACGGAAGGTGATTTCGAACTGTATCGAGTGGCCCAGCTTAAGGAAATTGCGCCGAAACTAACCACTAATCTTATTAGGGTTCCGGTTTCCATTATGTCCGTGCGTTTTTTTGCCGTATCGCTCACTCAAACACCCAAAAATGAGTTAGAAGATAAGTTAGCGCAATCGACACTTGGCCTGCAGAAAGACGTCTTGTATTTGAAACAACGCTTTGCGGATCAGAAAATTGTTTATCCGGTCGACCAGATCTTTAAGATGCTGGATTTACAGCGTATTGACTATGCCCTATGTGCCTTCGAAACACTGGCAGATCTGCAAAGCCACAAGGAATTCAAACCGGAATATCAGGTAGAAGAGTTTCACCGGCTGGATCTTTTCACCTTTATGCATAAGAAACACGCCGGATTGTTGCCTCGTCTGACTGAAGCATTGAAGAATACCGCTCGGTAGGCCGCTATTCCTTGAGATTGTCTCGCAGCTCCTGCAGCAGGTCATAGAAAGTCTGCTTACTGCTGTCGTCCATTTTTCCCAACAACATACCCACCCCGGTATCGGTGACCCGGACAATCTTGCATTGGGCCACCAGATTGCGCAGCTGACCTTTCACTTCGACGTTCATGCTGATATTCACAAACTGATTCACCAGGTCGGCATCGAGCCCTTCCACCTCAAAAAAAGCACCGGCAACGGAAATATCATGCACTTCACCGTTACAAGAGCTGCCATCTTCAAACACAATTTCTCCGCGGGCCTTCAGCCCGTAGCGCACATACTGTCGCTTCTCTTTGTGAAAGTCTTCGTTCTGCATTGTGTGTACCCTGGTGAAAGAATGATTAGCCTGGTCGGGCTGTCAAATGCCTGTCGCACAAGCATATATGACTGAGCACTAAGTATAGAAGATAAACAGAAAAGTAAAGCTTGCCCAAAAGTACAGCAAAGCGAGGAGTTGCAGTTCGTCAGAACGTATCCGCAGTCAAGACCATGCTCTTCGGATCGAAGAACATGGCCACCCGGTGTTATTTCAGGGATGCCATGTAGTCACGCCAGCCACCAAAGTGCGTGATATCCTCTGCGCCTTCCAGTCCACTGGCTTCACAGATAAAACCACAGACCCAGTCACCCGAGGCAACTTCCACTTTGCCTATTCCCAGAGGCGCGGGAATATCGGCGACAAAGCTGCCAAACTCAGCGCGAGGAATGCGCCAGATCTCGACATCAATGGCGACGCCCGCTTTGTCGTCCCGAATCATTCCGGGCCGCTTTGGCGGGCCACCCGCCAGGGCATACATACGATAGCTCGGAGCAGATTGAGTTCGTTTAAGCAAAACCGCGCCCCTCTCGGTGAGCTGCCAGTTCAGAGGCAATCCCTCCAGATGGGCTCCGCACACCAGCACATCCACATGCTGTCGATCCTTGACCGGCAGCGGTGATACATCACTTTTAAAAAGCGTATTTGACGCACCTGGAAGCAACTGAAATATGGATGCCAGACGCTGACCAATACTAAGTAACTTGCGATCCTGGAAAGCCGGCGCGCAAAGGGTAATGCCAAATGGCAATCCCTGATCGGTGAAAGCCGTGGGCAAAGCCAGCGCGGATAAATCCAGCAAATTCATAAAATTGGTGTAGTAGCCCAGATCACTGTTGTATTGAACCGGCTCTGCTCTCAGCTCCTCCCGTGTAAAAAGTTTGCCGGCAGTGGGAGTCAGCAGGCAATCGATGCCCTGCAACTGTTGCTGACATTGCTTTCGCAAGGCCTCCAGACGATACTCGGCCTGAAACAGCGCAGTGGCTTTGGGTTCACGACCGCCCTCAACAATACCCCGAACCACCGGATGCATCGATTCCGGGTTTTGCTCAAGAATACCTTGTGTTGCCAGATAGCGCTCGGCAACCCAGGGCCCCTCATACAAGAGCCGTGCACACTCATCGAAGGGGGCGTAATCCACCTCCACGAATTCGACATCCTGTGCCAGCAAGTGCTTAAGGGTCGCTTCATACGCCTGCTGATAGGCCTCATCACCAAAGAACCTGAGCTGCGATTTTGGCAATATCCCTACCTTGAGACTTGGAGACAGACTTGAAGTAAAGCAACCAAAATGACGCGGTCCATTGTCGAAGGGATTGGAACGGGAAAAGGCATCGCTATCATCATTGCCTTCAGCAACGGCGAGCACCTGATTGGCATCACTGCAGTTGAGCGCAAAAATCGTCATGCAATCCAGACTGCGACAGGCGGGCACCATTCCCCTTGCAGACAAGAGCCCTCGCGTGGGTTTCACACCCACCAGATTATTAAACGCGGCGGGTACCCGGCCTGAACCTGCTGTATCGGTACCCAGGCTGAAGCTTACCAGGCCCAGTGCCAGCGCCACAGCGGAACCGGAGCTGGAACCACCACTGATATAGTCCGGGTTGAAAGCGTTTTTGCATTCGCCATAGGGTGAACGCGTGCCGTTCAGACCGGTGGCAAACTGGTCGAGATTGGTTTTTCCGATGGGAATCGCACCGGCGTTGATCAGTCGCTTTACCACAAACGCCGACTGCTCCGGCACATAGCGAAAGGCTTCACAGGCTGCCGTCGTCGGTACACCGGCCAGATCAATATTGTCCTTGATGGCAAAAGGGATGCCCCACAGAGGATGGGTTTCCGGATCACGCTCTGCCAGAGCATCCAAATAAGGCGCAAGTTCGCGCTCATCCAGAGCATGAATCCAGATATTGTGGTCCCGATAGCGCTCGATATTCTTGTGAATCGCCGCTACCACATCTCGAGGATGCTTTCGTCCGGCCAGATAGTCTGCTCGCAGGCTATCCAGATTCAACAAGGGATTGACATCATTCGTTGACATCACACGACTCCTTTTTCTTGCCATGACTATCCGCTTCGGTCGATTCGTTCATTACCACCAGAGCCTGGCCCGCCACAATACCCTGTCCCGCCTTAGGCAAAACCTGCAGCACTTCACCTGCTGCCATTGCCTGTACCGGAATTTCCATTTTCATGGACTCCAGTATCATCAGCGTCTGACCCGCTTCGACCCGATCACCGGATTCCACTTCTACCCGCCAGACACTACCCGAAACCGGGGAATCCACCACCAGACTGTCTTCAGGCCAGGAAAGTTCGGCGCTATCAGATGATATTTCCGGTGCTTCAAAATTGAACTGTCCATTGGCATGCCAGGCAGCCAATTCGGCCTCATAGGCCGCTTCCCGGTGTTGTTTAAAGGCCTCTATCTTTGTCGCATTGCGCGTTAGCGAGGCCTGATAATCGGCCAGGCTGAATTCGCTTTCTTCAATGCGAATGCCATAGCGGCCGTGGGGTACATCCCGACGAATTTGCTGCAACTCATCATGGCTAACCTCATAGAAACGGATCTGATCAAAGAACCGCAGCAACCAGGGCCTGGTAAACGCTTCCGTCTCCCGAAATCGATTCCACATCTGCAGGGTTCTGCCGACAAACTGATACCCTCCCGGCCCTTCCATACCATACACGCACAGATAGGAGCCGCCGATACCAACGGAGTTTTCCGCAGTCCAGGTTCTCGCCGGGTTGTACTTGGTGGTCACCAGACGATGACTTGGATCCACCGGGGTCGCCACCGGTGCCCCTAAATAGACGTCGCCCAGGCCCATCACCAGATAGGACGCACTGAAGACAATGTCCTTGACTTCCGCAATGGAATCCAGACCGTTAATGCGACGAATAAACTCCAGATTACTGGGGCACCAGGGGGCATTGGCGCGAACCGATTGCTGATACTTATCGATAGCCTGCTGACAGGCCTCGTCGTCCCAGGAGAGTGGTAGATACACAATACGCGAGGGCACGGTCATACGGTCAAGCTGATCCGCCAGTGTGCTCTCCGCTTGCTTCAGATGCTCCAGCAAGGCATTCAGAGACAGTGCAAGGCTGTTGTAATGAACCTGGAGACTGCGAATACCCGGTGTCAATTCCAGCATGCCTTCAAGAGGATGGGCCTGCAGCCATTGCATCAGGGCGTGCACCCGAAAGCGCAAGGCAATGTCGAGTACCTGTTCACCGTATTCGATGAGCAGAAACTGATCCCCCGCCACACGATAGACCACATCAACACCGACGTCTTTAGCATCGAGTCTATCCAGCAGCGGACTGCCCAGTTCTGTGCCCGGTTCCGGAAGAGGTTTTGCTCTCAGTGTTTCCAGCGACGCAAGCTGTGCTTCATGAAGGCTTCTGGCACTGCTCAGGCTAACAGGCTGAAAGCGGATCTTGTCGCCGGCACGCAGCTGTCCCAGCTTCCATAAGTCGGCCTGTATGACCGTTGCGGGACAGACGAATCCCCCCAGTGAAGGGCCGTCCGGCCCCAAAATCACCGGCATATCACCAGTAAAGTCGACAGTACCAAAGGCATAGGCATTGTCATGAATGTTGGACGGGTGCAAACCGGCTTCACCGCCATCCGCACGCGCCCATTCAGGTTTGGGACCGATCAGGCGAATTCCGGTGCGACTGGAGTTGTAATGCACCTCCCATTCATGCTCGAAAAAGGTCTCAATATCCCGTTCGGTAAAAAAGTCCGGTGCACCATGGGGGCCGTAGATCACTCGCAAGCTCCAGTGCTGGCCGATCTCCGGTATCAGTTCCTCGGTAAGTGAAAGAGGTGAATCTACCAAATTTTCACTGACTGGGAGGAGATTCAGGACATCCCCGACACGCAGTGCACGACCGCCGTGCCCCCCAAACTGCCCTAGGGTAAAGGTGGAGCGGGAACCCAGATACTCCGGACACTGAATACCCCCCTGAATTGCCAGATAGGCGCGCGCACCGTTGCCGACAATACGTCCCAGCTTGAGAACCTGGCCTGGTCGGATATCGATGGTCTGATACATGGAAACCGGCGCATCATCGACCGTGACCGCAAGATTTGCCCCGGTCACGGCAATCCGTGTCGAGGAGCTGAACGCAAGGGTTGGCCCCTGCATGGTAATTTCCAGAGCCGCAGCCGCTTCTGTATTACCCAGCAATCGATTCGCCAAACGAAAGGAAACATTGTCAAAAGGACCCGAGGGTGGCACGCCCACATCCCAGTAACCGGCTCGGCCCGGATAATCCTGAACCATGGTTTGCGTACCTGCCTGCAGAACATCCATTCGGAACGGCTGATACTCGAAATGATTGAGGTAGGCAGTGGTTACCCGGGCGTCTTCCAGCACCGGATCCCTCAGTAACTGTGACAGATAATCCCGGTTGCTGACGATACCGTAGAGCTCCGTCTGATCAATGGCTGCGCACAGGCGCTGCAAGCTTTGCTCGCGTGTGCCACCGTGGGCGATTACTTTGGCCAGCATGGGATCAAACAGTGCAGGGACTTCGATACCACTTTCGATCCAGTGGTCGATGCGCAGCCCGTCTCCAGAAGGAAAACTGACCGAAGACAGCAGCCCTGCGCAGGGTTGAAAATCCCGAAAGGGGTCCTCTGCATAGAGCCGCACCTGAATGGCGTGACCTCGGGCCACCAGCGCAAATGAGGACAGCGGTGCCAACTCACCGGCGGCCTGTTTCAGCATCCATTCCACCAGATCAATATCGTAGACCATCTCGGTGACACCGTGCTCAACTTGTAAGCGAGTATTCACTTCCAGAAAGTAAAATGTGTCACTATCGTCGTCATAGATGAACTCAACAGTCCCCGCATTGCGATAATTGACGCTGGCAACCAGCGCTTCAGCAGTGCGGTGCAAAGCCTGACGAAGGTCTTCACTGAGCCGCGGCGCCGGACATTCCTCCACGACCTTCTGATTACGTCGCTGGCTGGAGCAATCCCGTTCACCCACCGCGACAGCCTGGCCCTGCCCATCGCCAAACACCTGAACCTCAATGTGGCGAGCCCGGGCAATGAACTTCTCCAGAAACACACCATCATTGGCAAAATGACTGGCCCCCAAACGCTGTACCGTGGCAAAGGCCTTCGACAGTTCCTCCGGCGAGTGGCACAGCTGCATGCCGATACCGCCCCCGCCAGCCGTGCTCTTGAGCATCACCGGAAAACCAATCTGCTCCGCTGCACTTTGGGCGGAAGCCAGGTCTTGCAGCAAATCGCTTCCCGGTGCCAATGGCACCTGCGCCGCCTCCGCCAGCTCGCGGGCTCGATGCTTCAAACCAAAGGCTTCGATCTGCTCCGCTCTGGGGCCGATAAAGCAGATACCCTCCGCCTCACAGCGGCGGACAAACTCGGCATTCTCGCTGAGAAAGCCATAACCCGGATGAATGGCCTCCGCCCCACTTTCTCTGGCAACGGCCAGTATTTTGTCCATGTCGAGATAGGTAGTCGTAGCACCACCCTCACCCAATGAAAAGGCCTGGCTTGCATAACGAACATGCAGGCTGTCCCGGTCGCATTCGGCATAGACCGCCACCGATTCAATGCCCATGACATTCAAGGTGCGAATGATCCTGACGGCGATCGCGCCCCGATTGGCAATTAAGACTCGTTTAAACATCCTCTTTAACCTGTTCCGGGCCGTCCCGGCGTGAGGATACGACAGTGGCCGTCCACTGAAGGGTGTATCGATAATGATTTGGCTCTAGGCTTTCCAGACCAGCAGTTCAATGGGCGTGGGATTGTAGCCATTACACGGGTTATTGAGTTGCGGGCAATTGGACACCAGCACCAGCGTGTCCACCAGGGCTTTCAGTTCCACATATTTGCCCGGCGCAGAAATCCCGTCTTCGAAGGTAAGCCCGCCGCTTTCGGTAACCGGCACGTTCATAAAGAAATTGATGTTGTGAGTAATGTCGCGCTTGCTTAGCCCGAATTCGGGACGTTCAGCAATGGCCAACATCCAGCTGTCGCGACAGGCATGCATACAGCGCTTTTCCAGATCGTAGCGCACCGTATTGCTCTCGCTGGCACAAGCGCCGCCGAGAGTATCGTGTCGGCCACAAGTGTCAGCGACAATCTCCAGCATGGGGCGATTATGATTACTGCGTAGCACAGATCCCGCCGTCAGATAGACTCCGCCCTGTTCACGGATGGTGTCGGTAGCACTGTAACGTTCGCTGGGATCCTCAGCACAGTAAAACAGGGTATCCGCCGCCTGATTGCCTTCCATATCGAGAATACGTAGCGTATCGCCCGTCGCGATGCGCCCCAGATAGTAGTCGCCCGCAGGCACCACCTGCCGCCAGTCTGCCCTTTCCGGAATAAGCGAGCTTTCGACAATCATGCCTCACCCCCCAGCGCATCACCCAGATAGTACAGGGCATTATTGGCAAATCCTCGTTGATTCTCCGGACGGAAGTTACGACAGTAGTCATCCTCCTTCACCGCAAAAGCAGATCCCAAATCCACACCAATGCGATAACGCGGATAGTCAGTGGCTACATCCAAAGGATGCGGACAGGTATGCAGCACGACAAGGGTGTCCATCTCAAAGCGCAGGGTAACCGAACTGCCGGCTGCACTGTGCCCGGCATCCCGTCGCATGCGCCCTTCAGCATCGACACCAACCTTGCTGAACCAGTTGATATTGGCCGCCATGTCTGTGAGGCCGAGACCGTATTTGGCCAATTCGACGAGGAAAGCATCATGACCGTTTTGTAGCCAGTTGTTACGGTCTGACTGGTAATCACGTTTACCCCAGCGATTCTCGACATGGGAAGCCATACTGTTGCCGCAGACCGTTTCATGCCAACCCAGACTGTCCTCAACAATGGACGCAAAAATACGTCCCATATCCGAATACAGGCAATTCCCCCGGGTCAGTTTGAAGGTGTGCTGGCATTTGAGGGTGTCTGGCGCATTGTAGCGTTCCAGCAGATTGTCGGGGTTATAGAACAGCATGCCGACATTGGCATCGCCGCTTAAATCGGTCAGTCGCAGCACGTTGCCACGACGCAGGCGGAAGGACCAATGAGATCCCGCCGCCAACTCGGTCTGATAGTCAATTGAACGAATGCTAGTACTCATGTTCGTCATCCAGTCTTCAACCAGCCATAGTCATTCATGCCACCGAGCGCTTGGCGGCACCATATAGCTGGGTATCGATGTGTTGATAGGTTTGTGTGTCCGTCTGTCCGACTTTAAGGTCATAGGTGATTCCCGCCCCGTAACGCTCGGGGGCCTGTGGATCATGCCTGAGCTTGTCAAAGACCCACAGCCGGGTGCCAAGGTAAAAGCCTTCCTTCAGATCATGCGTCACCATGAAAATCGTCAGACCGTGCTCTTTCCACAGGGACAGCACCAGTTCATGCATATCCGCACGAATGCCGGGATCAAGCGCACCAAAGGGTTCATCCAGCAACAGGATGCGGGGCTTGCCCAGCAAGGCCTGGGCGATCGCCAATCGCTGCCGCATCCCGCCCGACAGCTCATGGGGATACTTGTGCATGGCTGACCAGAGACCCACCTGTTCCAGAATGTCGCTGGCATCCTGACGCGCCGCACGGCGCCTGGCACCAAACAGATAGCCGCTGATACCGCGGGACTGGAATCCCCGCGTTGCCATAACGTTTTCCAGCACGGTCATATGGGGAAACACGGAATATTGCTGGAATACGATGCCCCGATCCGGCCCCGGTTCCTCGGGAATGGGTTTGCCATCAAGAAGAATCTCCCCCCGACTCGGCGCGACGGTTCCAAGCAGCATGTTCAGAAACGTACTTTTCCCGCATCCGGATGTCCCCACAAGAGTGACAAACTCACCGGTATCGACTTTGACATTCAGCCCTTCCAGCACCACTTTTTCGTCGTACTGCTTCCAGACATTGTTGACTTCAATCATGATCCGGCTCCTTGATGATGCCAGGGGTAAACAGTCTCATTGAGCTTCCTTAAACCTACATCAATGAGAAAGGCCAGCAGCGTAATCCAGGCGACATAAGGCAGAATCACATCCATGGCCATATAACGCCGGACCAGAAAGATGCGATAACCCAGGCCATCCGTCGCCGCCACGGCCTCAGCTGCGATCAGGAACAGCCAGCCAGCTCCCAGGGACAGACGCACTGCATCAATCAGCTTGGGCATAATCTGGGGCAGCAGCACGCGGATCATGATCTGTGAGGTACTCGCCCCAAGCGTTTGCGCTTTGACCAGCTGTTCACCAGGAATTTCCTGGGTGCGGCGCTGAATATCCCGAGCGATAAATGGCGTAATGCCAATGGCGATGAGCACCACTTTCGACACCTCACCCAAACCGAAGACAATGAAGAGTATCGGTAGAATCGCCAGCGGCGGTATTAATGACACCACCGTTAGCAGCGGCGACAAACCGGCCGTAAACATGGGCAGAGCGCCGGTCAGCATGCCGATCAGGAGTCCAAGACTGGCGGCGATCAGAACGCCCAGCCCCAGACGATACAAACTGCTTTGGGTGTCCTGCCAGAAAAGATATTCGCCACTGCGTTTACTTGGCTCCAGCGCCATGCGTTCCAGCCCATCACCAATCTGGCTCATGCTGGGTAACAACTTATCGTTGGGATTGACCTCAAGCCTGGCATTGGAACTGATCACATACAGCACAACGAGCAGCACGAATGGCAGTAGCCCGAGAAACAGCTTAAGCGACGCGCCGGGGCGCTGATTGATGAGTTTCTTCATGGTCGCTCCTGGATAAACGTGGAAGCCGAACAGGCACGGACCCGATGCAATTGGGTCCGTGCCATCGCGTTTTACAGTGCGCCGTCAGCCGCCATCTGCATGTAGCCAGGGTTGAAGCGGAACTTCACGTTAGCCGTGTTGCCATAGGTGCCTGCAGGCATTTCAATTCCGATAAAGCCGGCATCGGGCGCTCCTTCTCCCAACAGTCCATGGGCAAAGGAAAACTCGGCGACATTTTTCATGGTTTCAACCAGCTCTTTACTGTTCGTCAGTTCCAGTGCCTGCGCCGGCTCATAAAACATTTCGGTGCTGGCCAGCTGTGCCTCGTAGCCCGCCAGATCCGTGCCGGACGCAGTGGCCATATAGGTTTTGGCCTTGGTCGCGGTAGCATCGCTTCCACTCATGTTGCCCATGATTTCGTACCAGGCGCCGACCAGGGCCTTGCCCAGTTCTGGATGTGCAGCCAGGGTTTCTGTATTGATGACCAACAGGTCGATGATTTCACCAGGAATCTGGGAAGAATCAAACACCTTGTTGCTATTGGGCATGCTGAGGATTTCACTCAGTAAGGGATTCCAGGTAGCCACGGCAGTAACGTCATCGGTGCCATAAATAGACACCATATCAGCGTCGGAGGTGTTCACCACGGTGATGTCCTTTTCACTCAGACCAACCGTTTCCAGACCACGCGCGAGAAGGTAGTGCGACACACTCAGCTCAACCAGGTTGACCCGCTGCCCCTTGATACCGGCCAGAGAGTCTTTGCCCTTCAGGATCACGCCATCGTTACCGTTGGAAAAGTCACCCACAACCAGCGCCGTACTATCAACGCCACCCGCCGCAGGGATGGTCAAGGCATCCATATTGGTCATGGTACAGGCATCAAACTCGCCAGCGGTGTACTGGTTGATGGATTCGATGTAGTCATTGATCTGAACCACTTCAATGTCGATACCGTATTTCTCACCCCACTTTTTGACGATGCCCTGTTCGGCACCATAGGCCCAGGGCATCCAGCCGACATAGATAGACCAGCATATTTTAAAGGGCTCAGCCGCATGGCTCAGGGAAGTGAGGGAAAGCGAAAGCAGAAGGATAGCGAGTCGTTTCATGGATAACCTCTCAAACGAGTTTTACACGGAGTACCCTTGGCACATGGCCAAGCCAGTCTCCCGGGCTTTTATCCCGCCGTGTAACCTGATGCTCACCTGGAGTGAGCGGAGGTCGAAAGCTCTCGGACCAGTCACAGTGCACAATGTTCTTTTTGCTTTGCGCGACTGTCGGAACCCTAGCTTTCCATTGAAACCAAATTTTGCTGTCCAGTATGACAAGGGTACGGACACAGGTGACTCAGCACAAACAGTGCCAGGCAAATATTCTTCTTTTATTTCAGCGTATTATATTGATACCAGGAGTTTTGACGACAAAAGGTGAGTGGATACCACACTATTGTGGTGCGCACCTGATGACCACGCTCCATAAACGTGCAGCGCTACAGGCGATCAATCAGATACTGGATGGCGAAGGGATATACGTCGAGCGAAGCGTTGTGAAAACGGGAAAACTGGCGGAAGTCCACTTGACCGAGATTGTCGGCACCCAGCTTATTTACCAGGTCACCATGCCGATTCAGGACATCCCTGGTAATGGCGAGCATACGCGTGGGAATGCTGGTACCGTGAATCGGCGCAAAGTCGAGGCCGTTTAGATAGTCATACATCAGAATCAGCGCCCACATTCCCTCAACAAAGTGGCCACCAACCGTTACCGCCATATGGCCACTACGCACCGCATCGAAGGACTCGGACAACCAATCGACACCCCCTGTCACGAAATCACGACCTGGCTCCTTACCATACTCTCGAGCGCCATCAATCAGACCCAGCGCCATACTATCATTGGCAGCCCACATAATACGGGCGTTTGGATATCGCTTGATGATCGCACTGAATTTGGTGCGGGCAGCTTCCCGCGACCAGTCTGCGGGAAAATACTGCTTGAACTGCAACTGCTTGTCTTGCTTGAGCACACGCTCCAGACCTTCTCGCCTTGCCAAATACGCTTGTGAGGAAGGATTCCCTTCGAGGGCCAACACCTCCGTGACCGTTGTCTGTCGAGCAGGCAACTGATCAGCGGCCAGTTTAAGCTGCCTCAAGAGCTCCGCCCCGGCATACACATCATCCGGCAGGATTTCGCCAATCCAGTGCGCATAATCCTGTCGCGGCAGCTTGGTTTTTTTACTCGGATCCAGACCACTGTTGAACATGATGCTTTTCACACCCAGACTCTCCGCCCGGTCCAGAATAAACTCGCCTACCCGCTTGTAGTTGTGGAAGATAATGCCATCTGGTCGCGTTTCAGGATTGGACAGAACGGCTTCGACCTGCTGCTGCATTTTGATGAAATTCTCTTCCGCATACAGGATCTCCAGGTCGACATCGAGGTCCTCACCCGCTGCCTGAACCAGATCATGCACACGCTTCCAGAAACCGGATTTATCGCTCAGATCTTCCTGAAGTGTACTGAACCAGACGATTTTGGGGGCGGATAACACGGCACTACTAAACGCCAATAGCACCGCAATTAAGCAAGAACGAAACACGAAACCGATTGTTTTTTAGCTGAATGTTATTCTTAGCTTAGACCCTCGTGCGGCGGGAGCAAGTCATTACTTTCAACGCGCACGAAAGCTCACATCCGTCAGTGTCCAGCGCAGATCCCGATCCCGCCATGATACCTTGCGCTCGACCTCGAGCAGATCAAAGGAACGGCCGCGGATCGGCACGCTAAGTTTTGTTTGGCCGACTGGCTTATCCCGATTGTCCCGGGCCTTCAATGACACCAGCAAGGTGCCTTTTTGGCGAGTTTGTTTGACACGACCGTTCAAATGCAGGCGGCCCTTGCCATAGTCATAACTGACACTGGCACGAATACATACCCGGGGAGCCTCCGAGCAAAAAGTCTCACCCAGAAAGACCGTTCGTGAGCCTGCCAGGGCCAGTGAAGCTTGCAACATGCAGAACAAAACGAGGAAGGAAATACAGAACACAGCGGGGCCTTGATGCCCGATTCCATGGCAAATCATACGTCACTCCTTGACGAATATTAGAGAACAAGGATCAGATTAACCTGCATACAGACATAAAAAAACCGGAGCCTTCACAGGATCCGGTTTTTATGTCCCAAAAAGCTAGCGCCTAGCCTTCACGCAATGAATCAATGGCTGCATTCAGGGTATCGCTCGGGCGCATGGCCCTGGTCGCCAACTCAACATCAGGATGATAATACCCGCCAATATCGATGGGCTTGCCCTGGTTGGCCAGCAATTCTTCCATGATTTTGCTTTCATTTTCCTCAAGGGTTTTCGCCAGCTTGGCGAAAGTCGCCTTCAATTCCGCATCCTCATCCTGCGCCGCCAGGGCCTGCGCCCAGTACATGGCCAGATAGAAGTGGCTGCCTCGGTTGTCGATCTCGCCCGCTTTGCGCGAAGGCGACTTATCGTTTTCGAGGAAGACCGCAGTGGCCTGATCCAGCGTTTTCGCCAGAATCTTGGCCTTTTCGTTATTGCTCTTCTCACCCAGATCTTCCAGCGATACGGCGATCGCAAGGAACTCGCCGAGGGAATCCCAGCGCAGGTGATTCTCTTCATTGAATTGCTGTACATGCTTCGGCGCAGATCCGCCGGCGCCGGTTTCAAACAATCCACCGCCAGCCATCAATGGAACAATCGAGAGCATCTTGGCACTGGTTCCCAGCTCAAGAATCGGGAACAGATCAGTGAGATAGTCGCGCAGTACGTTACCGGTTACGGAGATGGTGTCCTTGCCGCGAATCAAGCGTTCCATGGTATAGCGAATAGCCTGATCCGGAGACATGATCTTGATATCCAGACCTTCGGTATCATGATCCTGCAGATAGCGCTCGACTTTCTTGATCATCTGGGCATCGTGGGGACGTTCCTGATCCAGCCAGAAAATGGCAGGCATGCCACTCTGGCGAGCTCGGTTTACCGCCAGCTTGACCCAATCACGAATCGGCAGGTCCTTGGTCTGACACATACGCCAGATGTCGCCTTTCTCAACCTCATGCTCCAGAAGAACCTTGCCATTCTGGTCAACAACGCGGACGGTACCATCGGCTTCCAGTTCGAAAGTCTTATCATGGGAACCGTACTCTTCCGCTTTCTGCGCCATCAGACCAACATTGGGAACGGTGCCCATGGTGGTGGGATCAAAATTATCGTGGTGCTTGCAGAAGTTAATGATCTCCTGATAGATCGTGGCATAGGTACTCTCAGGGATCACCGCCTTGGTGTCCTTGAGCTTGCCATCGGTACCCCACATCTTGCCGCCGATACGAATCATGGCGGGCATGGATGCATCGACAATGACGTCACTGGGTACATGAAGATTGGAGATCCCCTTGTCGGAATCCACCATTGCCAGTTCAGGCCGATTCTCATAGCAACGACGAATATCACCTTCAATTTCAGAACGCAGGGAGTAAGGCAGTTCCTGAATTTTCTGATGTACGTTGCTCAAGCCGTTGTTTGGATTCACACCTAACTCTTCGAAGGTTTTCGCATGTTTCTCAAACACATCCTTGAAGTAAACCGTAACCGCGTGACCAAAGACGATGGGGTGCGAAACCTTCATCATCGTCGCTTTCACATGCAGTGAAAACAGAATATTGGCGCGCTTGGCCCCTTCCATCTCTTCTTCAAAGAACTGACGCAAGGCCTTAACACTCATGAACATGCCGTCAATGACTTCGCCTTCGAGCACATCGGTGCGCTCCTTAAGAACCTGCACAGAACCGTCTTTCTTTTCCAGCTCAATACGTACACTGCCAGTCTCTTCCACAACCGTGGATTTCTCATTGTGATAGAAATCCTTGTCCCACATATGGGCAACATGTGTCCGTGAGGCCTGGCTCCACTTACCCATGGAATGAGGGTGCTTACGGGCATAGGCTTTCACCGCATTGGGTGCACGACGATCCGAGTTGCCTTCGCGTAGAACCGGGTTGACGGCACTGCCCAGTACCTTGGAATATTTTTCGAGAATGGCCTTCTCTTCGTCATTTTTAGGCTCATCCGGAAAGTCCGGAATGTCGAAACCCTGAGATTTCAGCTCCTTGATGGCTGCCCGCAACTGGGGCACTGAAGCACTGATATTCGGCAATTTGATGATGTTGGCTTCAGGCTGCTGAGTCAGCTCTCCCAGTTCTGCCAAAGCATCGGGAACGCGCTGAGATTCCTCCAGCTTTTCAGGGAATGCGGCAAGGATGCGAGCGGCCAGTGAGATGTCACTGGTTTCGACTTTTACGCCGGCGGCGGTAGTAAAGGCATTTACGATGGGTAGAAGGGAATAGGTAGCTAAAGCGGGAGCTTCGTCGGTCTTGGTATAGATTATCTTCGATGTTGTCATGTCTTCCCCAAAAAGTATCGGTAGGATAAACCAGAAATAGTTGAGCCCTGTACTGAAAGCCAGCCTGATCGGACTGACATCAATGGGTCGCGCCACTGCACGAAAGACGACTTTTGGTCATCTTGCTCTTTGGAACATTCAATGAGGCGCACATTCTAGCGGAACGCTGCAATAATTTCCTGTCTAAAACGCAGTCGACCTAAAATCGCCTGTGATGGCACCTCAAGATCACGCAGGTCCTGTTTAGTCTAGACCAAGAATCGGGACAGATTTATGACGGTTGGCGCCAAACGGGGCTAATCGAAGGCACCCTCTTCCAGCATGACATTTAACAGGCCTGCAAACGAAGCCTCCAGGGCCTTGAGTTCATCACGCTTGGTGACCGCTCGCTGATATTTGTCGACGTCCTTGGCGCCAGCATAGATCTGTATCTGTCCGGCATTTGACATAAACTCCGCCAACAACTCGGGCTCACCCCCAACCACATAGTGCAGCCAGGCACTCGTCACCAGACAAAAGCCACCTCGTGACGGCACCATGCCCAGGGTCATCACCGACGCTGAGTAAGTGACTCCCTGCCGTGCAGCGTCCAGTCCGGTTACACACTCGCCACCATCGGGTACTGCTTTGCGCAGTTCAAGATAATAGTCCGCCTGAGACATATCGACGATGCGAAAGCCATAAGCCCTGGCGACCGTCTCCAGAACCTGCTTGGCCTCCTCCCCATTGTGATGCAGCGCGTAAATCCGGGTATTGCCCTGGGAGTTGGTCTGTATCTGCTCACCGCCAATATGCAGGGCAATGTTCTTGACGCGACTGAGATCCACTTCTTCCATCACATCCCTGACATCATTGGTAGTGGTGGCACAGGCGGTGAGCAAGATGCTGGCCAGGCAAAGCAAAGGTAACTTCATGTATGTGTCCGAGATTTTTTGAAGACAGAAATTAAAGGGCATGGATTACGCGGCGACCAGCATAGCCTATTCAGTGGTTCGTTGCGCGGACAAAGTCACGGAAACCGCATCGGCAAATCTGAGTGCATGAGGTTTCTCCACCACGACTTTGGCGTCCTCTACAGCGAGATCTTTCATAGCAAGATCCAGCACGTCCGCGCACAGCTTTTCCAAGAGTTTGAAGCGACCGGATTCCACATGGCTGATAATCGACTTGGTGATGACTTTGTAATCCAGCGCCTCCAACTCGCTGTCACTTGAGCAGGCCGCCCTGGCGTCGTAACGTATTTTGACATTGATGACGACATCCTGCTTTTTCTCCAACTCCTCCGGATTGAAACCAATGAAGGTACGCAGGCGCAAATTGCTGATATGGATTTCAGCAGGTTCAATATGCATGGTGTCCACTCCAATCGACCAGGCTCACAGGAGCCATCCGTTCACTTCCAAATTCGAGCTGACTATAACATGCAAATCCGCTACTGTTGATGAGCAGTCTACAAGCCCCAATACAATCTGTATGCGACCATCACTACTGCGAATTCAGTTCCTTGATGGTCTGGTCAATCGCTCTCTGTACAATTGCATCGTAGCTACCATCCGCGCGCAGCTCTTTCAAAGCCTCATTGAAAGGTACAAGCACCTTTTCCAGATTCATGGACTTGGGAATACCCAAGTAGTTGGGATCACTCTTATAGGGAGGAGATAAGACCACAAAGTCTTCACGGTGCTGACGCAACCAGGTGTTCTCAGTCAGCACCGTCTCCAGAGCGATACGACCGGGACTGACCAGGACGGCATCAACCCGATCCAGCACCAGCATTTGCATCTGGCCGGCCCGGTCCGCTGTTTCAACCACCGTAAACACACCGTTTTTTCGGGCGCGTTCAAAATCATCACCATAACTGGCGCCGCGTTTAATCGCCAGCCGTCTTCCCGACAGGCTATCCAAGCCATCAAACTCGAACACTTTTTCTCGGGTCGTCACGATGACCAGTTCGTCAAAGTACATGGGATCAGAGTAGTGCCAGTGCTTTTCCCGCTCCGAGGTCTTGGAAAAACCGATGATCGCTCCCTGTCCTTTCTCGCTCATGGTGTAGGCACGCTTCCATGGCGCGAGCGTGTAGGTAAAACGCAAATTGGTTCGCTGGCCGATTGCCTCCAGCAAATCAATCATCAAACCCTGGGGTTTGTTGCTCTGATCCAGCCAGTTTTTGGGCTTGGCTTTGTTATCCCCAACGATGGGCACAAGAATGCTCTGTTCTGCTGATACGGGAATAAACCACAGCATCGACAAAACAAGAAAAACGACGCGCAGTGCGCCAGGTAGGTATAACAACTTTGTCTGCATAGCATACGACCTCCCTTCCGCATCCAATTCAACGTTCAGTATAGAAGTAATGGCAGTATTTCACAGGCAAAATTCGTCAACTTGAAAAATCCCTGAAGCGCCTGAAAACATTGACCCCAAGCCTTGGATTCATTAATTTGTGACCAAGAGTCATGATTATTGTCGCGACCTGGGTTAAGCTTGCGCACCAGCTATTTCAGCCACCCATTCCCCGAGCCTGTGAGGTGAAATGAATCGTTCAGTCCTGTTATCCATTATCCTCGCTATTGGCGCCATCGCCTGGGTACTTTCCGGAGCCCTGACACAGGACGAAGAAAGTGTGCAAGCCAGTGCATCCGATTCTGCCGACAGCCCTTCCCGCACCGCATTCAAAGTGAGAGTGAGTCCACGTAAAGCTGAGCGCGTGACAGATATTGTAACCCTGCAGGGTGGCATCGAGGCACTTCGCTCCATCGAAATCAAAGCAGAAACCCATGGCACCATTGCCAATTTGCATGCGGAAAAAGGTCAGATCCTCAACACCGGTGACCCTATTCTTCAACTCGCCGTGAGTGATCGCGAGGCCCAGCTTGATAAGGCACGCGCGGAATTGGCATTGCGAAAAGTGGATCTTGAATCCGGTCGCAAACTGCGCCAGAAAAACCTGATTTCAGAAAACCAGCACCAGCAGAATATCGCCAATGTGGCGGCTGCGCAGGCCGCCGTCAAAGCCATCGAAGTAGAGCTCGAACACACCCGCATTCAGGCAGCCTTTTCAGGCATTCTCAATGACCTGCATGTGGAAGAGGGCGATTACGTGGCGGCTGGTGACCCCATTGCGTCGCTGGTCGATAGCAGTCAGGTCATCATTACGGCAGAGGTGCCTCAACAGCATATTGCCAAGCTCAGTGAAGGACAGGCCGTCACCGCGACACTGTTGGACGGTTCCCGCATTTTAGGAAAGATTTACTACGTATCCAGTTCGGCCAACCCCGATACGCGCACATTTACCATTGAAGCCAGGGCCGACAATGCTGTGGGCCTTAACCGCTTTGGACAGAGCGCCAGCGTTGCCATCGAACTCGGCGAACATCAGGCCCATAAGTTGTCACCGTCACTGTTGTCCCTCAATAGCCAGGGCGATCTGCTGGTAAAAGCCATCAATGAGAACAACCGCGTCACCACGCATCAGGTTGAAATTCTGCGTAGCGAAGCGGACGGAATCTGGCTTGCCGGATTACCGGAAGAATTCAAGCTCATCACAGTGGGACAGGGCTTTGTGGCAGCGGGCGATGAAGTGGATGCCATTATTGATGAAGACAGCGACGCAACGCAGCAGACCGAGGCGCAGCTATGACCTCATCCCGCGCCAATCCAATCGACTGGGCGATCCAGCGGCGGCGGGCAGCTCTGCTGGTTCTGGCTTTCCTGCTTATTACCGGCATAGCAGCCTATCAGTCGATTCCGAAAGAGTCCGAACCGGATATTGCCATCCCGATTATCTACGTTTCCATCTCCCACGAGGGGATCTCTCCCGAAGACGCAGAGCGCCTATTGGTGCGCCCCATGGAAAAGGAATTGAAATCCATCGAAGGCGTTAAGGAAATGAGTTCGGTAGCGTCGGAAGGACACGCCTCGGTAACGCTCGAATTTGACGCCGGCTTCGACTCGGACACCGCTCTGGACGACGTGCGTGAAAGCGTCGACAAGGCCAAGGTCAAACTCCCTACCGACAGTGACGAACCGGAAGTCCATGAAGTCAACGTCGCACTGTTTCCGGTATTGAGCATGAGTATTGCCGGCCCGATTCCGGAACGTCATCTGCTGCACATTGCCCGTGATCTGCGCGACGATCTTGAAGCACTGCCGGGAGTGCTGGAAGTCGTCATTGGTGGCGATCGTGAAGAAGTACTGGAGATCATTGTCGACCCGCTGGTACTGGAAACCTACAACATCGATTTTGAAAGCGTCCTGACCATCGTAAACCGCAATAACCAATTGGTGGCGGCTGGTGCGATTGATAGCGGCAATGGTCGTCAGGTCATGAAGGTGCCGGGCGTCATTGAGGATCTGGAAGATATCATGTCCTTGCCCATCAAAGTGGTGGGTGACACGGTGGTTAGTTTTCGCGACGTCGCCACGGTGCGCCGAGCCTTTAAAGACCCTACCGGTTTTGCCCGGGTGAATGGCCAGCCGGCCCTGTCTCTGGAAGTGAAAAAACGTGTTGGAGCCAACATTATTGAGGTGATTTCCCAGGTCAAAGGCATCGTAGAGGAAAAACGTCCCTACTGGCCGGACTCCCTGGAACATACATACATTCTCGACAAATCCGAACCCATTAAGGATATGTTGCAGGATTTGCAGAACAACGTCTCCAGCGCCATCGTTATGGTGATGATCGTTATTGTTGGAGCATTGGGTTTGCGTTCCTCTCTGCTGGTGGGTATTGCCATTCCTGCCTCCTTCCTCAGCAGTATCATGATCATCAATATGATGGGTCTGACGCTCAATATTGTGGTGTTATTCAGTCTGATTCTGGTCGTGGGCATGCTCGTGGATGGCGCCATTGTGGTCGCTGAACTGGCCACCCGCCATCAGGATCAGGGCATGGCCGCAGACCAGGCCTATTCGAAAGCGGCGAAGCGCATGTCCTGGCCGATTATCGCTTCAACCGCTACTACGCTGGCGGTGTTTATTCCTCTGATCGCCTGGCCAGGAACCGTCGGTGAATTCATGAAGTTCCTGCCCATCACTGTGATGATCTGTCTGGCTGCATCACTGGCGGTGGCGCTGATATTCCTGCCGGTTGTCGGCGCCTGGCTCGGAGGCAGGCGCAAACAAAAAACCGCCAGACAAGAGAAGTCCTCCCGTCTGATGCGTGGCTATGTGCGCGTTTTAAAACAACTGTTACGCCATCCTGGAAAAACCCTGCTGGCAACCTTGATGGTGTTGATACTGACTTACGTCACCTATGGTATTTTCGGCAAAGGCACGGAATTTTTCCCCGACGTTGAACCCGAAACCGCTCAGGTGTTAATCCACGCCCGTGGTGATTTGTCCATACATGAGAAAGATGCCCTGTTGAAAGCTGTCGAACAGCGTTTCTATGGCATGCCCGAACTGGAATCGGTTTACGCGCGCTCCTTCCTGCAGGCCGGAAATGGTATGGCAGAGGACGTTATCGGTGCTGTACAGTTTCAGTTTATCGATTGGGACAGGCGCCGACCTGCCAGTGAAATACTGGCTGAAATGCGAGAAAAAACCATCGATATCGCCGGCATCGAACTGGAGTTCCGCAAGGCCGAAAACGGCCCTTCGGGCGGCAAACCCATTCAATTGCAGGTCAGCGCACTGGTGGATGAGCATGCAGATGAAACCGTTGATGCCATCCGTGACGCCATGGACAAACTGGGTGGTTTCAAGGATGTGGAAGATGATCGTCCCCTGCCTGGTATCGAATGGCGGCTACAGGTAGATCGTGAGGCCTCCGCACGCTTCGGCGCCGATGTCGCATTAATTGGCAGCGCCATTCAGATGATCACCAATGGCTATCGTGTTGCCGAATTCAGACCGGACGACACCATTGAAGAGGTTGATATCAGTATCCGCTTCCCGCAGCAGGAACGGACTTTGGAGCAGTTCGATAGTTTCCGCATTCAGACCTCCAAAGGCATGGTGCCCATCAGCAACTTTGTGACCCTGACGCCGGCACCAAAAACCGGCACCATTAAACGGGTCGATGGCAAGCGCACCATTACTCTGCAAGCCGATGTCGAAGAAGGCATGCTGGTGAGCGAACGTCTGCAGACGCTACAGGCGGACATGGCAGAAAAGACAATGTATCCCGATGTACGTATCAACGTGAAAGGCGAATTTGAAGATCAACAGGAAACCGCCACCTTCCTGGGCCAGGCCTTTCTGTTCGCGCTATTTCTGATGCTTTTGATTCTGGTTACCCAGTTCAACAGTTTTTATCAGAGCGCTCTGGTACTCAGTGCGATTGTGTTTTCCACAGCAGGTGTGTTGATTGGTCTGCTGGTGACGGCACAGCCTTTTGGTATCGTTATGGTGGGCCTGGGCATCATTGCATTAGCGGGTATCGTCGTGAATAACAATATCGTCTTGATCGACACCTACAACTTTTATCTGCGCGAGGGCTATACGCCATTTGATGCGGCCCTGGCCACCGGTGAGTTGCGTCTGCGACCGGTACTACTGACAGCCGGTACAACGATTCTCGGTCTGATACCCATGGTAATGGCCATGAATATCGACTTCATAAACCGTGAAGTCGCTTTCGGTGCACCCTCTACCCAGTGGTGGCGACAGCTTTCCAGTGCGATTGCCGGCGGACTCGGCTTTGCCACGGTACTGACGCTGCTGCTAACACCTTGCCTGCTGGTTCTCGGCGCCAATACCAGCGCTGCAATCAAACGTCGTTTTGGCAAGCAGGATAGCAGCGAACAGGAGCCCGATCTGACACCGGTATTTGTCCCGAAAGCCAGCGCGAAGCCAATCGAAAACGACACGCCTGTCACCACTGATGAAGCAACGGCCAATTCACAACATTAAACCCATCAAGAGTGCCAAAAAGGCTTGTTGGCTTCCTGCAAGGCATCGTATCGGCTAACGCCGATATCTTTCAGCAAGTGATCACTCATGCTTGCAAGTTGGCGGCGTTGTCGCTGCCGCTGTCGCCAGAGTCGATAGAGGGCAAACACATGTCGCCACTCCGACCAATGAGTACGGAACTGATGAAACCTGTTTCGTGAATGCTCAGGCAAAGCCTGGAAAAGATCGCGTAATCCAGCAAGTGAATGATGACTATTCGACATGATATTTCTCCCGGCATGGATAATGAATCAAGGCATTCATTTGAATCCAAAGCGAGATGATGAATCCAATCGTCATTTTTAATGAGCGCCATTTGAAAATGCGATGGCAAGATCCGTTGAATTCGGCTTCAATAATAAACTGACAGGAAGCCTGCTTTTTAGGCTCTATGTCAGGAGACCCTTTCTACCAGGAAACACCTGCAATGGATCTAAACCAGCTCAAGACCCTCGTTGCTGTTGCCGAAGAAAAGCACCTGACCCGCGCAGCGGAACGGCTTTACACAAGCCAGCCTGCCGTGAGTGCCCAACTTAAAGCTCTTGAGAGTTTCCTGGGGGTTCAGCTCTTTGACCGGACACCAAAGGGCATGCGACTGACACCGGCCGGTGAGCGCCTGTTACCGCAGGCGCGCGCCACCCTCGAATCCGCTCGATCTCTAGAAGAGTCTGCGAAATCCATCCAGGGTAAGGTAATGGGAGAACTGACGATCGGCGTCAATTCAGACATCCCGTTTCTCAGAATCCCGAAATTGCTGGAAAGTATCAGGGTCAACTTTCCCGGCATCCGGCTGACCTTCATCAACAGTATGTCGGCGGATATCATTCCGGACATTCGTAAAAATACGCTCGATAGCGGCTTTTTCTTCGGCCCGTGTGCACTGGCAGATCTCCATGTCATCCAGGTTGCAGAAGTCGAAACCGCCATTGTCGCGCCTGCTGCGTGGCGTGATCGAGTGGAGCATGCAGATATCGAATCTTTGGCAGCGTTGTCCTGGATTTATACCACCGACCGTTGTCCTTTCTATCTCTTAAAGGAAACCCTGTTTGCACAAAGCGCCTGCAAGCCGACGAAGGCCGTGTTTGTGGATACCGAGGACGCCATTCGCAGCCTCATCCAGGCAGAGTCAGGCATTTCCCTGCTGCGTGCTGACGATGCAGAACGGGCTGAACGCGAAGGCTGGGGCATCCGCTGGCAGGGTTCACCGCCATCCTGTGCACTCAATATTGCGGTGCGGGCAAACCGTTTACAGGAACCTCTGATTCAGGCATGGTTACATGAGCTCGCCTTGTGCTGGAATCTGCCTGATTCCCAGGACGCACAACAGGCGTTGGAAGTCATTTAGGAAGCAAGGCAAACCACTTCAACGCGGAGATTTTGAATCAGTGTCACCGACAACCGCCTCCATCAACGAAACTGATGATCTCGATTCCTTTCCTGACAAAGCCCGGATTATCGTCGGAATATCCTCCTGCTTACTGGGAGAAAAAGTCCGCTTCGATACCGGCCATAAAAAACACAGCTATATTACCGACACCCTGGGTCAGCACTTCACCTTCCGCCCTTTTTGTCCGGAAATGGCCATTGGTCTGGGCACCCCTCGTGAAACCATTCGTCTGGTACAACAGGATGATGAAATCCGCTGCGTCGGCACCAAAACCGAGACCCTGGACGTAACCGATGCGCTAAAGGAAAACGCTGAACAACAAGCCAACTGGCACCGGGATTTATGCGGCTACATCCTGAAAAAGGATTCGCCCAGCTGCGGTATGGAGCGGGTCAAGGTGTATAAGGGCTCAATGCCTGAACGCATCGGAGCAGGAATCTATGCCCGGGTGCTGCAGGATAATTTCCCTCTGCTACCCGTCGAAGAAGAAGGACGTTTGGGTGATCCGGTATTGCGGGAAAACTTTATCAAGCGGGTCTTTACCTTTCGGCATTGGCGGGATCTGGAGTCGGAGGACATCGACATGGCAAAGCTCACCGACTTTCATGCTCAGTACAAATACGTGCTGCTGAGCCACGACCAGCAGTCTACCCGGGATCTGGGCAAACGCCTGGCTGATGCTGCGAAAGAGCCCATTGAGCAAGTACAGCAATGGTATTTCGCCGAACTCATGCGCATCCTGAAGATCAAGGCAACGCGCAAAAACCATGTCAATGTGATGCAACACCTTCAGGGTTTTCTCAAGAATGACCTCGACAAGGAAGACAAGAAAGAACTCAGCGAAACCATCGAAAACTATCGACAAGGCCTGTTACCACTGATCGTGCCGGTCACCCTGTTGCGGCATCATTTCCGGCGCCACCCGAAACCCTTTGTGGAGCGCTCCCGTTATCTGGAACCGCACCCTTCAGAATTGATGTTGCTCAACACTCTCTAATCCAGCACAATCCTGCTCTTTACTTGACCGCCTCCGAGCAGATAGAACATCAACAGCCCGATAGGGACACCCCAAGAATGGCGACAAATCTGATATTACTCCCCATGTGCGCGCACATGTTTCTGGTGCTATCACTGTATATTGTACTGGCAATGCGCAAGGCTGCGATCGCACGCAGCGGCAAGGTGGATCTTAAGGCTGCAGCACTGAACAATCGCGCCTGGCCCGAGAACGTGGTTCGGGTCTCCAACAACATTGCCAATCAGTTTGAAACTCCGGTACTGTTTTACGCGCTAACTTTTGCAATCATAATGGTTGATCGGGTGGATGCTGTTTCAATGGGACTTGCCAGCGCATATGTGGTGTTACGATTTGCCCATGCCTGGGTGCACATTCGCAGCAACCATGTACCCTATCGCATGCCTCTGTTTGCGGCATCGATTCTGCTCTTGCTGGGCATGCTGATTTATGTGGTGTCAGGACTGTAAAAACGAGAGTCCTCATCCTTACTAATAGATTCAAACCATCGATACAGAGATAAAGCCCACCATGTATAAGCGTCTCTCCTGCAAACACGACCTGTCCACTACGTTTCAGAACGGCGGCCAGGTCATCATGCTCATTCTAGCCATCATTCTCTTGGCCGGTTGCTCCACAAGAGATCTGGACAGCGCGTTGACGGGCTCCACTGCACAGCGCCTGGTCACCCACAGTATCGACGATCTGATTTCAGACTTGCCCGAAGAGGAGTTCGAAGCCTATCGTGGCGGTCGACTCTACCTGAACACGCACTTTGTGGAAGAGTCAGGGGTCAAACACTACGCGGACAGCCGCCTCAAACATGAGCTTGAACAGCGCTTCGGTATCACCGTTGTGGACTCACCCGACGAGGCAGAATACATTCTCAGCGTGTTCTACACTTCGTTGGCCACTGACCACGATAACTTTGGTATCTCACTCCACCTCGGATACATCCCCGGTTTTGATGACAGTTCCCGTCTGAATATATTGACCCTGGAAAAGTTTCACGGCATTGCAGAAATGTATTATTACGTGGGTGAAGCTGACGCGCAGGCTCGCAGTAAGGTGATGCAGGCACGTACCAAAACAGATGCATTGGGATTGCCGTTTATCACCATCCCATTGAGTAATGTTGATCGCGACGAATAGACCGGGAAAAACCCGGTGAGCCGCTCAGTATGCCGAGCTTACTGGGCGTGTGAACTATCATGACTGCCTCGGCATCGAATCCAGCTCGTCCACAGTACAGCTGCCAATATGAATTCCAAAACCGCCAGTCCGAGTGCGCCAGATGGATAGTCATACATGGTGACACTGGTTAATCTGGCGACAAACAATACCAGAGAAAACACCGCCGCGAACAACAGGGCGGCTTCAACGTAGCGAGGAATTCTGGCACACAACACCATCGCCAGACCGAGCCCCAATTGCAGGCCTCCATATACACTGATGTATTCGGAATGGGCCAGACCACTTTGCAAGTTCATCCCCAGAAAAGATAGCACTGTCTGCATCATGGCCAGACACCAGAGACCCGATAGTATGTATAGCAACCCGACAAGACCCAGGGTCAACATGCTTTATCTTCCTGCTTCTAAGGCTGCATTAATCAGGGGAGCTTCGAGGTACTCATAACGGATTCGCGCACGATAGTTTTCTCCCAGACCACGACTGTTCTGAACCTTCTCAATGTTCGTCAAACCCACAAACTCGACAAGGCGACGACTCTTGCGATCATAAGCCAGTTCGATAGGATCCACCAACATACGCACAAACCAGTTACTGGGCCGAATGACAAAGCTAACCTCATCCGCGTCAGCATCAATCATCTCGATCCTGAGATTCACAAACTGGCCTCGAGTCAGAGCCAGGAACTCAAACTCCAGACTCTCACCGGACAGCAGAGACTGCCAATATTGTTGTACCAGACGATCAAAACCGGCATCAATAACCTGCGGCGCTTCTGGATTGATGGACAGCTCTTCCTCCAGGGCATCGTCATCGTCCCGCACTCGTAAACGGATACTCTGATCCCGCCACTCAACCTGTGTAACATCACCTGTACGCTGGTCCTCGAAGGTCAACGCAGGCATCAGCGCATTGCTTGAAAAGTCCAGTTTCTTTTTTGCCATATCATTGCCGTCGGGATCCACATAACGAACTTGGGACGACTGATAGAGCCCTCGGGGAGACTTCTGTATGTGATGATGTTCTGTGTACAGCACTTCGCCACTGTCCAGCGCACTTGCGATACCCGTGAACAGCACATCGCCAGCCCAGCTTGAGCTACTTACCACCAGCAAGGCTGCCACACATTTCAGGGAACGCAAAACAGACATCAACATGCCACTATACCGTAATTGTTTTCGCGGAACCGGTGTTGAGGAGGTGTGAGGCCAGAAAGGCGAAGCCACCCCAGAACAGCGCTGTCAGCCACAGCATTTCAGTCTCCAGAGACAGGGCTCCGAGACGGGAACCGGCCCAATAGGACGTCGGCCCAGCCAGCGCACTAGCCAGCGTGAACCACAGTGCGTTGCGGCGAAGCCAATCAAGCGATGCCACCAGCGTCATCACAAAACCCAGCCACAGACACGCCAGCCAAAGGGGCAAAGTACCCAAAGCGACCATGGTAGTATCATCAAACAGATAGATGCCGCCGCGGGTCATCATGCCATCAAAAACCATACCCAGCCCGGCCAGCACAAGGAGTTTTTGCCATGGCACCGCAGGACCGGGAGCGAGGTAAAGATGCATCACCAGCACCACCAGTACTGCGAGAGCGGCGGGCCAACCAAGGAGTACCGCAGCAAACCACAGGAGCTGGAAAAGCACAGCATTGATCAGCACATGACGCGTGTTCATAGCCTGCTCTCCTGAATGGTGCTGTTGCATTCGACTATACCGAACTTCCCCAGCCGCCTGAGCCTATAACAACCGCGACAACGCTTCTGTCCGGCACTGGGGTTTGGCGAACACCAGATGCGAGACGCCAATGGCTCGCTCGTTGAATCCCCCTTCACAATAGCTCAGGTAGAACTCCCACATACGAATGAAGGTTTCGTCGTAGCCCAGGGCTCTGACCTGATCCTGTTTCGCCATAAAGGTTTCACGCCAGGCTCTCAGGGTCATGGCGTAGTGCTCGGCAAAATCCTCGGCGCCGACACAACGCAGATCCGAAGCCTTCATGGATGAAGTAAGCAAGGCCTGAATGGATGGAATGCAACTACCCGGGAAAATATAACGCTGGATAAAGTCGACATCGCGCTTGGCCTTCTCGTAACGCTGATCCTCGATCGTGATCGCCTGAATCAGCATCAGACCATCGGGTTTCAGCAGCGAAGCACAGGTATCAAAAAAAGTATCAAAATACTTCCAGCCCACGGCTTCGATCATCTCAATGGAAACCAGCTTGTCGAAACGACCTTCGAGATTGCGATAGTCCTGTTTTAACAGTGTGATTCGATCTTCAAGTCCCGCCTCGGCAACCCTTTGCCTGGCAAGCTGATACTGGTTTTCCGAGATGGTTGTAGTGGTCACATGACAGCCATAGTGTTTGGCAGCATGCAGTGCGAAGCCTCCCCACCCGGTTCCAATTTCAATCACATGATCGTCCGGACCGAGATCCAGTTTCTGACAGATCAGGTCGAGCTTGTAACGTGAAGCTTCCTCCATGCTTGCGTCCCGTGAGGGAAAGATCCCGGACGAATACATCATGGTGGGGTCGAGGAACAGTTCGAAAAAGTCATTGCCCAGATCATAGTGAGCGGCGATGTTGCGTTTCGAACCCCGCTCAGTGTTCTGATTCATTCGGTGCAATAGCTTCAAAACAGGCTTCGACACCCTGGCCATGCCACCTTCCAGCTGATCGAGAATATCCATATTCCGTACCATCAACCGCACCAGACGCGTCAAATCCGGCGTTGACCAGTCACCCGTCATATAAGCCTCGGCAGCACCGATACTGCCACCAGTCATTACGTCCACATAGAAATGGGGATCGTTCACAACCAGTTCGCCATAGAGTGGATGCGCACGATCAAGCTGCTCACCGAATTCATGCCTCGCCGGTCCCTCAATCACAGCGAGACAGCCGGTGTGAAGCGCCTTAAGTTTGTTAAGAACCAGACTTCGGGCAACACTCTTTAAACCCAAAGCCAACTTTCGCGGCGTGGAAGGTTTGCGTATTTCAATGGAACCGGCAGATCCACTCATGTTTATCCCCTGTCTTTGCTAGCCTGGCGAAGCGGAATTCCGCGCCCTAGGCATCATTTGCTTGCGGTAATGGTTGCGTTGAATCGCGTTTACTATCCGGGTGGTCGTAGAAGGGCATACGTTTCAACCAGAGTTTTAGCGCTTGCCAATAAATTCCCGTTACCACCGATACGGTCATCAGAGGGAAACGGATCAGGGTGCGCCCTAGCTTGTGCTCCAGGCTGTGTCGCTGCAGGTACATTGTTGCGTCGAAGTGCTTCTCCACCTTGCCATCAGCATTCTCCATCGTGTTGTTCATGTGCACGCGCACCGCCGAACCCGGTTCCGAGAAACGCCAGTCGTAGGCCATGTCCATAGGATTGAAGGGAGAGACATGAAAGGCCTTGTCAAAGGCGAAGTGATGAGTCGCCCGCCCATGTTTACCATAGTGCATGCCCGGCACACTCTGACCCAAAGGCAGAACATAGCTGTGACGCTCTCCCCAGGGGGTGTTGGTGATCTCCGCCAGGATCGCGACCAGGGTATCGTCGGGACCAAAACAGTAATAAAAACTCACCGGATTAAAGATGATATTGAAAAAACGTGGATGGCTGAGCTGACACACCCGTGCAATCGAAGGGGTTTCCAGATCATGCTCGGCAAACCAGTCGCTTACGGAGGCAATCACAGCAGTCTTCAAACAATTTTGTTCCGGTTTGAAATAGTCGAATCGACGCCAACTGAGGACATTAAAGCGCTCTAGCGAACAGTACCATTTGCTGCGGGCAAACTGATCCAGCTCATCCAGATCCAGATACAACATGAACAGCGGATAGGTGAAGGCATGGGGTTTGGGTACAAATCTTCGATGACGAACCCAGCCACGAAACAACGCACTGTGTTTCAAGGAAGCAGTCTGAAAGGATTCAGCTTCAGCGGTTTTCATAGCTCGATTCCAAAATGTCTGGCAACCCGCAGTGCGCTGTTGACTCCGTCCTCATGAAAGCCATTGAACCAATAGGCACCACAGTAGTGACTGCGACGATTACCGCTAATCTCATGATGTCGGGCCTGAGCTTGCATGCCATCCAGGGTAAACACCGGATGAGCATAGCGGTAGCGGTCAATAATCTTTTCAGGATCAATCTCCTGAGAGCGGTTCAGGGTAACCAGAAAGGTCTTCGGCGCATCGAAGTTCTGCAACATGTTCATATTGTAGGTCACCATGGCGCAGTCATTGGCTCGCTGGGGAATATGGTAGTTCCAGCTGGCCCAGGCAAGTTTGCGACGTGGCAACAGACGCTCATCGGTATGCAACACAACATCATTCATTTGATAAGGCAAGGCACCCAGCACTTCGCTTTCCGCTTCACTAGGGTCCGCCAGCATTGCCAGCGCCTGATCACTGTGACAAGCAAACACCACCTGATCAAACTCGAGTGTTGCCTGAGCCCCATCCTTCACAAGTTGCAGTTGAACCTTGTCATCGAAGCGTTCCACTTTTTGTATAGATGTACTGAGATGTATACGCTCGGCATAAGGCCGCGTCAACGGCTCGATGTATGCCTGGGACCCACCACTGATGACCCGCCACTGGGGACGATCATCAACACTGAGCATGCCGTGATTGCGGAAGAAGCGCAGGAAAAACTCGAGTGGAAAATTCAACATAACATCCACAGACGCAGACCAGATGGCACCGCCCATCGCCAGAATGTAAAAACGTCGGAAGGTGTCTGAATAACCATGGGCGTCCAGGTAATCACCGAGGTTCTGTTGTCGGTCAATGGTCCCTTGCTCTAAACCGGTAACCGTTTCCCGGTTGAAGCGCAGGATCTCATAGACCATGCGCAGAAAACGGGGACGCAAGATGTTGACTCTCTGGGCAAACAGGCTGTTCAGGGACGTGCCGTTGTATTCCAGATCAGTGTTTTCGCAACGCACGCTGAAGCTCATATCCGAGTCTTCACTGGCAACACCCAGCTGGTCCATCAACTTGATAAAATTGGGGTAGGTCCAGTCATTAAATACAATAAAACCGGTGTTGACCGGGTAGTCCTTCCCATCCAGGTGCACCTTACGGGTATGCGTATGGCCTCCCAGATAATCATTGGCTTCGAAGACTGTGACTTCGTGCTCCCTGCTCAACAGATATGCGCTGGTCAAACCAGCGATACCGGAGCCAATTACAGCGATACGTTGGGGAGATGCGGTCATGTATCGTTCCTTATTGGTGATGCATCAGGGCTTGGCCGTGTTCCGCCAAGACCTCGGGGTGTCGGGAAGCCTTGGCCAACAAATGAAATTTAAGCCGGTCAGGAAGTTTGGAAAACGCTTTCAACATCCAGGTAAAGCGTTTTGGAAATGCGATGTCAAAACGACTGGAAGCGAGTCCTGAAATAATGCGTTGCGCCGCCTGTCGCGATGTAATCAGGAAGGGCATTTCGAAATCGTTCTTGTCGGTGAGCGGTGTTTTGACAAATCCGGGACTGACGACTCGTACGTCGATGCCTTCATGTTGCAAATCTATTTTTAGACATTCAGTGAAATAACGCAGCGCTGCTTTCGACGCACCATAGACATGAGCTCGAGGCAGAGCCTGATAGCTTACGCTACTACTCATCACGACCAACTGTGGAGTGTTCAAGCTTGGTTTGGCCGCTTTCCTCAACAATGGCAAGCTGGCATTAATTACCTGCACTACACCAAAAAAGTTGGTCTTCATGACCCGCTCAATGCTGTCCAGGTCCAGTGTCCAGCTATCAAGGTATTCGCAGGTGCCGGCGTTGATAATAATCCGCTCGGTGACAATGCCCTGCTCCGCGATCTGCGTTACAGCCTGCGTTACCTGATCCACGTCGGTGATATCCAGCACTATCGCCTGCATATTGTCGGGATCGTGCTCACAAAGCTCATTTAATGCCTGCTCCGAGCGCGCACTGCAAATGACGTATTCGCCTTTTTCAGCCAGCTCCAGAGCCAGGGCTTCACCGATCCCGCTGCTGGCACCAATAATCCAGTTTGCCGTCTTCAGCTGTTGCATTCCGACCTCCTAGTTCATACGCTTTTTAATCTGTTGAATCAGGCCACCGAGCAACGGTAGATGTTCATAGAGCAAGGCCCCACCATCAAAATAATCCCGGTGGTATATCACCTGATCATCAAAACGAATGTGCGATGCGCCCTCGACTTCTATCGGGCGCCCTCGTCTGATACGCGAATGAGAAAAGGTCATGGTCCAGGTCAACATCCCCTGCTTGTGGTCGCACCACTCGTCGTGAAACACAAACTGGATATGCTTGACGTTTTCATACAGATTTCTGCAATAGTCCTTAAAGGCCTGACGTCCTTCAATGCGATGAAAGCTGTCTTCAAACACAAGAGCGGGCCCGTAGAGTTGCTCCAGAGCACCATTTTCAATCGTGTCTATGTTCAGAGACTGAAAAAAGGCTTTAAAACGTTGCAGCTGTATCTGGCCACGCTTTGCTTCTGCATCCAGCTCCGTAATATTTGAGACTCTTTGAGCGGATCCTGATTGGCGGTTTTGCCCTGCGTTCGGCTTCATTGTGCTTCCTCCCGAACTGTTTCTAAACGCGTTGGCGGGCTTGTCTACCCTCAGCTTTAATACGTGAGGGAACCGGGTTCAGATCATGAACAATCCCCAGCCAGTTCAAACACTTGAGCAGCAAATAGGAGATATCCAGCTCCCACCAGTAAAAGCCCTGACGCGCCGAGACCGCAAAACGATGATGATTGTTGTGCCAGCCTTCACCCAGGGTCAGCAAGGCTAGCCAGAAATTGTTGCGACTGTCGTCTTTGGTGTTGAAACGCCGACTGCCCCAGACATGCCCAAGCGAGTTGATGGTAAAGGTCGCGTGAAACAAGGCCACAGTAGAGATAACAAAGCCCCAGACCAGCATTTGCAGACCGGTCACCCCGGTTTCCGGCCAGGTCGAGCCAATCCATACACCGAGGCCATACATGGAGGCTGCACACAGCACCGGCACCAGGCTATCGAAACGGTTCAAAAAACGCAGCTCGGGATACCTGGCCAGATCCTTGATCACCGAGTAGTCGGTGCGAAACCCCGCATCACTCATGAACCAGCCCACATGACTCCACCAGAACCCGTTTACCACAGGGGAATGCAGATCTTCTTCATCATCGGAATGTTTGTGATGTTTACGGTGATGGGACGCCCACCACAGGGGACCGCGTTGCGCGGCTGAATTCCCGAGAATCGCGAATACAAACTGCCAGACACGGTTGGCTTTGAAGCTACGGTGAGAAAAATAGCGATGATAGAACGCGGTAATCGCAAACATGCGCAGCCAGAACATGGCCAGACATACGGCTACAGCGACAGGACTCCAACCGGTAATGAGCACGCCGAGACAGGCCAGATGCAAGCCGATAAATGGCAGGCAACGCAACCAGTTTATTTTCCGGGCTTTCCCCGCCTCAATGCTCTCCGACTGTGCTTCGGCGTCGAACCAAAGCACGACCGACTGCCAGAAACGCTGCATGCGTGTTGGCGCCGGAGTTGCGGTAAATGAATCTGATTCAGCCTGCATAAGCCTTCCTGTTCTGCTTTGTTTCAGTCTGCGCCTGACCAAATCTTGTGCCTAAAGGGCTTTAAACCACGCTTTGGTATCGGCAACAGCCTGCTTGTGATCAATAATGGGAGCGGGGTAATTGAGTTCCTCTGCCTGCTCCACGGTCGGCATGTGAATGGATTTGTTTTCCAGACTTGCCAGCTCATGTACGTACTTACGTATGAATTTACCATCTGGATCGAATCGCTCGGATTGCCTCACCGGATTGAAGATCCGAAAATATGGGACTGCGTCCACACCAGTGGAAGCACTCCATTGCCAGCCACCATTGTTCGATGCCAGGTCCCCATCAACCAACATCTGCATAAAGTAGCGTTCTCCCCAGCGCCAGTCTATGAACAAGTGTTTGGTCAGGAACATGGCGCAGACCATACGCAAGCGATTGTGCATCCAGGCTCGCTGTTTGAGCTGACGCATCGCCGCATCCACCAGAGGATAGCCGGTCCGTCCCTGTTTCCAGCGCTCAAACATGTACTCGTCATGGCGCCACGGAAGACGCTCGGTCTCCGCTTTAAATGCCTGGTAGCGACATAATTTGGGGAATGCGTAGAGAAGATGACGATAAAAGTCCCGCCAGATCAATTCACTGATCCAGGTATCGACGCCGCGCTTGCCGCCGTCCAGTAAGCCTTCATTCGCGCTCAGAGCCGTATTCAGGCATTGGGTTGTTGTCAGCGCGCCAACTGCCAGGTAAGGCGACAGTTCACTGGTGGCATCCAGCGCAGGAAAATCGCGTTCCGCCTTATACTGATGAACGCGCTTGTTGATAAATGCCTGCAAGCGATCCTGAGCCAATACTTCCCCGGCAGGCCATGACTCGTCCCATTCAGTGCAAATATCCAGTTCATCCAGGCATTTCAGATCGGAGTCGAGTTCGAGCTTCTTTTGCTTTTCCGGACGCTTGTAGACTGCACGCGTCTGCTCCCAAAAATTCTTGATGTAGGCGCGCTTGAATGCCGAAAAGACCTTGTACATGTCGCCATGCTGATTCAGTACAGACCCTGGCTTCAAGGCACACTGATCATGAAATGCCCGGCAAGTGACCTGCTCCGCATTGAGCGCTTCCACAACGGCTTGGGCGCATCGCCGTTCGTTTAATTCGTACTCATGGTTGAAATACAGCTGGCTGGTGTTCAAGCGTCTGGCGGTTTCCACAAGATGGTGGGGAATGTCCTTATAACGCGGACAAGACAAAACCAGCATAGGAACGTTCAGCGTTTCCAGCTGCTGCTGCAAATCCCTGAGCTGCCTGACAATCAAAGAACGTTTTGCCGGCGACAGATCATGTTCATCCCATTGATCGACCGATAGACAGTAGACAGCAATGCAGGGCCCATCTGCCATTGCTGCGGACAACGCAGGGTTATCGCAGATTCGCAAATCATTGCGAAACCAAACCAGTGACTTCATCTGACCCTCACCGAATTGGTTTGCATGGCATCAATATCCATTGGTACCAGGCCGTTCACGCCGTCTCCTCCCGCAGCACCCACTCTGCTTTGTGCAGTGCATCGGCCAAGCGACGACCGCTCATCCAGGCACTCTCTACGCCTGTTTCGCGCCCATTTGCCAACATGTAGTCGCCGCAGATGCCAATACCATCGTCACTGAGCAGGTATCCTTTAGGGCTATTCGCACTTGCGCTGGTATACGAGTAGAGCCAGCGATGGACATAAGATTCAATGACCTCAGGACGGAATCCCAAGCAACGCTCCAGTTCATCCTCTACCGCAGCCAGAATCTGGCTGGGCGGCCATTGCGTTCTTGAAACTGTCCAGGATGCCGAACATTGCAAAGTCAGCACCTCTCTTTCCGGAACCCGCCCCTTGTGTCGTTTTCTGCTCTCAAAGGACAGCGTTTCGATCACATCGCCGTGGGACAAACGCTCATGCCAGGTGCCGGGTTCGACTGTGTCTGAATCGATAAGCAGAGCCACCACCCACTGCGGTTCAATGACTGCGTTATCCAAGGCCTCAACGAGGGCGTGATTGACCGGCAACAAGACCTTTGTCTGTTCAACCGGAGCTGAAATCACCACAGAGCGTGCGGCAAATGTTTGCGTTCCTTGTGTCGCATGTTCCGCATGCAGCAACCAGTAGTCTTGCCGCCGCTCTAGTGACTGAACCCGGGTCTGAAAGAAGACGGGCAACTCTCCGAGCAAGCCTCGGGTCAGGGCTGAACTTCGAGGCTGCCCCGTCCATCTCGTCCCACCCTGTTCATCGGAAAGCGCCAGCACCAGTTCGTGTTCACGCCATTTTTCGAGCTCAGCGAGAAAGTCCTGGCTGTTTGCCCTGAATGTCGCACAACCCAAGTCAAAACCGAGGTCCGGTCCATCCTTTATTTTTAGCCTCTTCGATGCCAGTCGCCCACCACTTCCGCGGGCTTTTTCTATCACAGCGACACTTTTTCCGCTCTGGCTTAACTGTCTCGCTGCCGTAACACCGGAGATACCTGCACCGATTACAATTACATCAAGTATTTCAATCACATCACACCTGCGGGAACTTTTGGACTTGGCAGAGTTTGGGTACGCGCTCAAAGCGTTTTCGGATCAACTCAATTCGAGCGTCACTCCACTCGTGTCAGCCCTTTACGTCGAGCCATCTATACATTACATTCAAAGTCTGACACACAGCACTTGTGCCAACACAAGGAAAAATCCATTGAGCTCGAACACGTCCACCGAGCAGCGTCGCGCGCTGGATCAATTCATTCTTGCGATCGCCAAAAACCAGGACAAAGACGCTTTCTCTGAACTGTTCAATGCGACCGCTTCGCGCATCAAGGCCTTTGCCATGCAATGCGGCGCCAACCCCACGGAAGCCGAGGAGCTGCTCCAGGAATGCATGCTCACGGTGTGGCGCAAGGCACATACCTTCAACCCCAAATCCGGCTCGGCGATCACCTGGATGTACACCATCGTACGGAACCGGCGCATCGATATGGCGCGAAAGGGCCGGTTCGAGACAGTTCAGTCTGATGACCTCTGGCCAGAAGAGACCGGGGAAGAGCTGGAAAAAGACGTTTCCAGTGATCTGGAAGGACAGGCTGTGCGTATGATGATGGAGACATTGCCAGAGGAGCAACGTCAAATAGTTTTTAAGGTGTATTTTGAGGGCAAATCCCACAGCGAAATCGCCAATGACCTGGACCTTCCCCTGGGAACGATCAAGTCCAGGCTGCGATTGGCGATGAAGAAACTGGATACCCTCGCGAAAGAGCAAATGACATGGCTAATTATCATCCTAATGATGAACTTTTGATGCAGTTTTCGGCCGGACAGTTGCCCAATGCCCTGGGCATCATGATCGCGTGCCACTTGCAGTACTGCCCCACGTGCCGACATAAAATCAAACTCTATGAGGAACTCGGCGGTGAGATTCTGGCCTTGACTCAACCCGTGAGCGTGGCCGAAGACAGCTTTCAGAAAATTCTCGGACGCCTGAATGAACCAGAAATTCCGCGTCCTGTGCAAACGGATTTCGGAGCAACGGTGAACGTACCACGTCCATTGCGACGTTTTGTTCCCGATGCATACGACCAACTGACCTGGTCAGGCATGACGAAGAGTATTCGCGAATATGCGATTCGCATTGATGATCCGGTTTACTCGGCCAAGCTGTATCGGATTGCCGCTGGCAAGGAACTCCCTGAGCACACGCACCGGGGTAACGAATACACCCTGGTCATGGAAGGCAGCTTTTCGGATAAAGCCGGAGACTACAAGCCAGGTGACTTTGTGTTGGCCGATACGCACACCGTTCACCAACCACGCGCCTCCATGGAACGTGACTGTATCTGTTTTGCCGTCCAGGATGCGCCGCTGAAAATGACCGGTTTCTTCGGTCGCATGCTGAATCCTTTCTTGCGCTAGACAACTCTCTGGCACTTTATGAAAAAGGATCGGGCCGCTACAGCGACCCGATCCTTTTTTGTTTTTGCTTTCAGGCTGATGGGCTTACCTTCAGAACTTGGCGCCGACCCAAACCCACAATTTGTCCGTATCGACTTTACCCGCTGCATCATCACCCGCTGAGTACGCTGCGTACTTGACACCTGCTGAGTAGTTTTTGCCAAAGGGTCTTGCGTACAACACATCGACTTCCGATCCCAAATCGTCAATACCAGTATCCGCTTCGTCATCGGAACTGAAGTCGTGATAGGCCAACGCCCACTTGCCTCCAGCCACTTTTCCACTCAGGGTCAGGCTCATATCGTTTAGACCAACAGCGGGTGTGCCAAGAAACTGATCGGCCCAACCATTGAATTTATGCAGGGTCGCCAGGGGCGTTGAGAAGCCGTAATCCCCGTTATCGGAGCCCAGGTTTTCATATGCCAGTTTGACGGTGAGTAACTCAAAACCCAATCCTGCTTCCAGCATCATATAGTCTGCATCAAACTCAGTATCCGCCGCTTCAGAAGTCTGCGTCGCATATTCTGCGGCATAGAGCACCTTGAGTGACTCCAGCTCGCTACTGCCACTAAAACGCAGACCATAGGTATCCAGTGCGTTATCGACTGCCAGATCCTCTCGCTCCAACAGATAGGCGTAAGCACTCAACTTACCAAAATCAGTGCCAAACCCTACATTAAATAAATGATCCTTGGATTCCTGATCGGCCGCTTCCGCCAGAATCTTGTTGCGCTCGCCGATATAGGCATAGTCGAGAGTCAGATTATCCATCGGCGTGTATTTGAGACTCAGGGCATCAAAAGTCTGCCGATCCTGACGCCAGCCCACGTGGCCGACAAAACGGTGATTATCATAGGTGATGACCTGACTACCTACTTTGGCAGTCAGTTCGCCTACTTTGTATTGCAGGTAGGCCTGATCCAATTCGGTAGCTTCCGGGTCCGCTATGATGGAGTACTCGGTTTTTCCATTTTGGGTACTGTTGTAATCACTGATACCCGCTTTGCGACTGTCTTCAAACTCTATTGTTGCTGACAGCCCTTTATATTCCTCGGTGTTATAGCCTAGTCGAGTGCGAACGGTCAGAGCGCTGGCGTCGTCGAGATCGTTATCCTGCTCGACACTCTCGTAACGCAAACGGATGTCTCCATATGCCTTTCCCTGTGTCAGGGCTTCAGTAATGCTATCCACTGAAGCGTGGGTGAGCGAGCTGCATGCCAATGCTGAGATAGTGGCAGCCAATAGCTGTTTTGAAAGATGTTTCATAGTCGTTTCCTCGCGTTATCTAAAAAGTATGCCTGTTAGTTTATTCGTTATTTAACAGGCATAAAAAAAGCGCTCACAGCAAACAGTAAGGAAGAACCTGCGTCGCCATGAGCGCCTTTGCTCATGCACCCCGTCACTCACATCTTTGCAGAGCCCGGGAAGCGTGTATATATGCCGAATGGCTTATTCGGCGTGCCCGAAATTAGGCAGCTTTTGTCTTATCTTTTTTCTCCTTCTGCTTTTTTGCACTGGCCATGACCTCGACCTTGCGTTGCTTCTCATACAGGAATTTCAGCACCTCTGATCTTAAGTGGGTATATTCCGCATCTTCCACCAGCGCCAGTCGATCACGGGGTCGCTCAAGCTTCACGTCAAGGATTTCACCAATGGTCGCTGATGGGCCATTGGTCATCATCACGATTCGATCAGACAGCAACACCGCTTCGTCCACATCGTGAGTGATCATAATTACCGTGTTGTTGAGCTCGTTCTGGATCTCCATCAGAGAATCCTGCATATGGGATCGGGTCAATGCATCCAAGGCACCAAAGGGCTCATCCATCAGCAGAATATCGGGCTGCATGGCCAGCGCCCGGGCGATCCCGACCCGCTGTTTCATGCCGCCTGAAATCTCATCCGGACGTTTGTGCATGGCGTGATCCATATGCACCAGCTTGAGATTGTGCTCAATCCACTCTTTGGTTTCGGCCTTGCTTTTCTGCCTGCCGAATACCTGTTTGACTGCGAGCTCCACATTCTCGTAAGCCGTCAACCAGGGCAAGAGACTATGGTTCTGAAACACCACTGCTCGCTCGGGCCCGGGACTGGTCACTTCTCTGCCGTTCAGTATCACACCGCCCTTGGTGGCCTGATGTAGCCCTGCTACGACGTTCAGGACAGTTGACTTGCCACATCCGGAGTGGCCGATCAGCGACACAAACTCGCCCTTTTGAATCTGCAGGTCCACATCGCTTAATGCCGTAAAAGACCCATTGGGTGTTGGAAACACCATATCGATATGACTGATATCCAGTAATACACTCATTGTCCTACTCCTCTTAAATCCTGTCGTTTTTCATTAGGCTTAGCGGGCTGCACTTGACTTGTCCCAGGATACCCAGCGTTGCAGCTGGAGCATGCCACGGTCCAGAAGAAAACCGATAAATCCGATGACGATAACGGCCGCCATAATGCGACTCAATGAATCTGAACTGCCATTCTGAAATTCATCCCAAACAAACTTACCGAGGCCCGGATTCTGCGCCAGCATTTCCGCCGCAATCAAAACCATCCAGGCAACCCCCAAAGACAGCCGCATACCGGTAAAAATCATGGGAATCGAAGCCGGTAGTACAATTTTCTGCACGTGCTTCAACGCAGGCAGTCTCAATACCCGACTGACGTTAACAAGATCGCTATCGATGGATGCAACACCCACAGAGGTATTAATCACCATTGGCCAGATGCAACATAGAGTGACTGTGATCATGGAGTTTAGAAACGATTTGGGCACGATCGGATCCGGGGATACATACAAGGCACTGACCACCATCGTGACCAGCGGCAACCACGCCAGTGGTGATACCGGTTTGAAGATCTGAATAATGGGATTCACTGCTTCGTTCAGGTGTTTGCTGAGTCCGACCGCGATGCCCAAAGGAATCGCAAAGAATGCCGCCAGCAGAAAACCACTCATCACTGTCACCAGACTGGTACCGATCTGATCCAGGAAGGTCTCCTTACCGGTGTAGTCGCGAATTTTTGGCACGTAATCAGGATCTTCAGCAACCCGCTTGGCATTGCGAACTTCCTGCCGTTCGTAAAAAGCAGCGGCTTTTTCGCGTTCGGCATGGTGCTCTTCAGCCAGTGACCCAAACTGTTCCCACACGGCCTGAGGACCCGGGAATTTACCCAACGACGTATCGATATTCTGTGCAGCGGTAGACCACATCAACAGGAATACCGCGATGCCCAACAAAGGCACACCGATTGTTTTCCCGATCTTCATCAGGGTATCGATGACTTTATCGAGCCAGGCAATTTTCGGCTCGTCTGTGTCTTTCATGGATGTCGTCGTTGACATAGTCGTTTCTCCCGCATGCTACTGCCGCATATCAGATTTGCTGTGCTTCATGCTTGAATGAGTGTGTGTATTTCGGCCTGATGGGCCGGGTAATCTAGCTTTGATCCAGGCATCACCGGAGGACAGCACCATTGCCGCCCTCCGCTGTAAAATGACCTAGATCGTGTCTCCTTTCTTCAGACCTATGGCAAACTTGTTGATGTAAGCATTGGGCTGTGTACCGTCATACTCCACACCATCAATGAACTCCTTCTGAGGAGCTTTGTAACCATCCTCGGAGGCAAAGTCGGGAAAGTCTTTGGCATCAGCAAGGTTTTCCGCGATCAGTGATTGTGCTGCTTTGGTATAAATGTCCGGGCGATAGACCTTGGCAGCCATATCCTTGTACCAGTCATCACTCTTGTCTTCAGAGATCTGGCCCCAACGGCGCATCTGTGTCAGGTACCAGATCGCATCGGAGTAGTAGGGATAGGTTGCGTTGTAACGGAAGAACACGTTGAAATCGGGCACTTCACGCTTGTCACCTTTCTCGTATTCAAAGGTTCCGGTCATGCTGTTGGCGATAACGTCATAATCTGCACCAACGTAGTTTGGCTGCGACAGAATTTTCACCGCAGCAGGACGGTTGGCATTGTCATTGGCATCCAGCCACATGGCAGCCCGTATCAAAGCCCGCGTCAGGCGAATGGTGGTGTTGGGGTATTTCTCGGCAAATTCCGCGGTGATCCCGAAGACTTTTTCCGGATTGTCCTTCCAGATCTCGTAGTCGGTAATTACCGGCACACCAATACCCTTGAATACCGCTTGCTGGTTCCAGGGCTCACCTACGCAATAGCCGTAGATCGTGCCTGCTTCCAGCGTCGCTGGCATTTGCGGTGGCGGTGTGACCGACAATAGCGCATCGGCATCTAGCTGACCGGAAATATCACCTTTGTGCGGCGCGTAGTAACCGGGATGAATGCCACCCGCTGCCAGCCAGTAACGCAGCTCGTAGTTGTGAGTGGATACGGGAAAAACCATACCCATATTGAAAGGCTTGCCATCCGCTTTGTATTTTTCGACGACAGGCTTCAGGTAGTCGGCTTTGATGGGGTGAACAGGACGACCATCATCCATCTTGGGAATATTAGGCTTCATCTGTTCCCAGATTTCGTTGGAAACGGTAATACCGTTGCCATTCAGGTCCATTGAAAACGGCGTAATGATATGGGCCTTGGTACCAAAGCCCATGGTGGCCGCTAGGGGCTGACCTGCCAGCATGTGCGCGCCGTCAAGACGGCCATCGATCACACCGTCCAGCAGTACTTTCCAGTTTGCCTGCGCCTCAATCGTGACGTACAAGCCCTCTTCCTCAAAATAGCCATTCTCATAGGCAATGGCGATAGGTGCCATATCTGTCAGTTTGATAAAGCCGAATGTCAGCTCCTCTTTTTCCGGATAACCCAGCTTCTCTGCCTGTGCCTGAACAGCTCCCAGACCCACTCCCAATGCGACGGTCACCGCGGCGACACGTATCGATTTAAACCAGCTCATAAACACTCCTGCTGTACTAATAAAAAACCAAAAAAAATGCCCACCCGAACAACGCGAAATGAGTTTCGCAAGTTCCGGTGAGCACCTTTGCTCGATTTGTCTGTTCACGCCGTTGTGAGTGACAAATTATCCATCAAGACTTCAGCGCCCTGACGGTTTGTTTTTGCGGCACCGACTCTTATCAGCGGCGCCTTATTAATCTGTATTTCTATCTCAATCTCTATCTGTTGGGCTTCAGTAATCCCTTTTAAGCAAGTCTCTGTTGCCCTTAGCAGCTGGCTTATCCAGCTACTTTTCATCTCTTACTTATGACTTAGCAGACTTCATGCCAAATAAATTTTATATATAATTCAATATCTTACAAATTACCCTTTTCTCTTTGCGCCATATTGATGCGCCGAAGGCCTGGCGCAACACCACACTCCGCACTAATTACGTGCAGCCATTTCCTTCAAACATGCGCAGAACATCAATCATATTCTCAGCCACTGCCGCAATTGGCTGTCCACGATCCATTGCCATTTTGCGTAATGACCGGTAAGCCTCATCTTCACTGATGCCCTTGTGAGCCATCAGAAGCCCCTTGGCTTTGTCCAAAACCTTGCGCTCGGCCAACTTGCTGCGCGTCGTCTCCAACTCTTTAAGCAAACCTTGCTGTGTATGGAAACGGGCCACGGCAATACTAATGATAGACGGAAAGCGTTGAGGCTGAATATCATTCACAACAAAGGCACTGACTCCTGCTCTGACCACCTCTTCAACAGCCTGAGGTGTATCCTGCTCCGCAAAAACAATCACCGGCAACGGATAATGCTCTTTCAACAGCACCATTTGCTGAATGGTTTCCCGATCAGGATGGTCGATCCCCAGAACCAAAAAATCCGGCTCATGCTGTTTCACCGCGCGGGTCATTTGTCGCACATCCCTGACTTGCTCAACGATTTCATAGGCATTGTCACGCAAAGCCTTTTTCAGGACCGATGAGCGAGAATCAGAGGAATCCACCAACAAAACCCTGCGCGCATGCACTTGCGACGCTTCCAAACCAGAATGTTTTTGTGTTGCCATACTACTTCGCCAATCCGGTGTTAACCGGTCAGTTCAACAAAAGAATCCGGATTTTTCATGAAATAAGTGTGCCCAAATTCAAACCGGGCACTTTTTTGATCTCCCGACACCTGCCACCGGCAGCATCGTCCAGGCCTGAACCCAGACATACCGGGCCTGTACTTCAATTCACTTCAATCAACTGCACCGTGCCATCCGGCAGTACTTCGTGTATGTGTCCTTTGGGTTCATCCAGAAATTGCACCAATCCAAGGCATACTGCTGCAGCACCAGCGATGACCAGGAAGAATGTGGATGGATCAACAAAGGAATACACCGTTAAAAAGGTCACCGCACCCACGTTACCGTAAGCACCAACCATCCCCGCAATCTGGCCTGTCATGCGGCGCTTGACCAGGGGCACCATTGCAAACACGGCACCCTCACCTGCTTGCACAAAAAACGAGCACATCATCACCGCGGCGACCGCGAGAGGGATCATCCATGTGCTGTTTATTGTCGACAGGACCATATATCCGCAGGTTAATCCCGCAATAAGAATCGACAAGGTCTTCTTGCGACCAAAACGATCAGACAGATAGCCTCCACCGGGCCGGGCAGCGAGATTCATCAGCGCAAATGCCCCACCCAGCAAACCCGCTTTAACAGGGCTCAGGTCAAACATTTCCATAAAAAACGCCGGCAGCATGGATACAACAGCCAACTCTGAACCGAAGGTGACAAAATAGGCCCAATCCAGCACAGCGACCTGCTTGAACTTGTATTGATCCTGCTCCGGAACCGCCTGACTAAGGTGCTCCCTGTTGACCAGATAGATCTGATACATCTGAAACACAAACAAACCCAACAATACCAGCCACAGGATCTGCGCCGTCGACTGAGACAACAGAGCAACACCGGCTGGCGATAACTTCCAGGTCAAAACAGACAAGGCAATATACATGGGCACATTCATCGCGATATAAAGCCAGAAATCCCTGCGCGAGCTCACTTCAAGACCTCCAGACTTCTTTGGCTTGAAATAGGTTGAACCCTTGGGGGTATTCCGCACTTTTTTGTAAAACACCAGACTGTAAACCAAGGCGACCGCACCAGTGGTGGCAATCGCATAGCGCCAACCTTCATCACCGCCATAGGCATAGGCCGCCAGCGCGGGCAAAGTCCAGGCGGCTGCAGCGGAGCCAAAATTGCCCCAGCCACCATAGACCCCCTCAGCCAAACCAACAGTTTTGGCCGGAAACCATTCGCCTACCATACGAATACCAATCACAAAGCCAGCACCAATAAAGCCGCAAAGAAAACGAAACAGGGCTAACTGCTCAAAGGTCTGTGCAAATGCAAAACCCCAACACAAAAAGGCAGAGCAGAATAGAAGCAGACTGTAGACAGCGCGCGGACCAAACTTATCGACCAGCATGCCGATGACTATTCGGGCAGGTATCGTCAACGCCACATTCAGTATCAACAGCGCCTTCCACTGGTCATTGCTCATGTCAAAGGCCGCCATAATGAAGGGCTTCAACGGCGCATGGCTAAACCACATGACAAAGGTCAAAAAGAACGCAAACCAGGTGAAGTGAAGTATTTGAACAGGACGATGCGACAGGTCCCATAGTCGAAGATGCGCTTGACTCATAATGCAATTCCAGCGAGTGAGTTAGGGGTTAACGTGGTTTCGCGATTAAAGCAATATTAACTCCAACGTCTATAACTTTATATTTATCAACCACATAACCACTATCAAGCATCAACAACCCGGGTCAATAGGCACTCATATAGTGCAATTGCATCAGACAGCAAAAGCATAAACGCTCTGTTTGAGTGCTCACCATTAGGCCAACGATAAAGCCACGCCCATAAAGCCCTAAAACTGATCACCAGCACTTTCAAGAAGTCTTTACGTAGCACAAACATGTAGATAGGCAAGGAATAAATTCAGAATATTTTACAACTCTTTACATGTGTCGATTTAATTTACACAAAAGAAAGACTCCGCATTACAAAACCATTGCTACCTATTGTTTATAAATATATTTTCATCTTTGGCACACATAATGCTTTTACAGTCATAATTAGAAATGGCGCGCAAGCGCACGAAAAAACCAACCTTAGTTAAGGAAATGATAATGAAACTCAAGCAGTTCTTGACCGCCGCATTATTGGCAAGCTCTTCCCTCTGTGCATTTGCGGTACCTGTCTACAATGGCGACACCAATGCACCCGGTTTTAATGATGCTCAACTCCAGTCTGGCTACACCATCTGGAATGATGATGACAACGGCAGCAACTGGCACATCCGCTGGACAAGTAAAAACCAGTCGTCCTCTAACATCATTAACTGGTTCGGTAACATCGTATTCCAGAATTCCAACCTTGACGGCGTAACCACTTACAAGTTCGAGTCCGGTGGCACCCACGCGGACTATAAGCAAATTTCTTACGATGACATGTTCAACAGTTTTACCGACTCTTTCGCCTGGGTTGCCAAAACGAACGACACCGGTGGAGTTGATGGATTTGATTTCACGCTGGCGGACGGCGTAGAAATCATGGAGTTTGAATTGGGCTCAAGCCTGTTTGCAGATATGGATACCAGCAACCACACGAAAGGACAGATGATCTATCTGGGTGACGGACTTGCAAACCCTGACGTGTATGTGTTCTCTGCAAATGGACACGTTTACCAGGAGTTCAAGGTAGCTGTACCGGAACCAGGTACTCTGGCGCTGCTGGGCTTAGGTCTTGCTGGTCTGGGTTTGGCACGTCGCAAGCAAGCACAAGCTTAAGTTTGGGACTGCTCTAGAAACGCAAAACCCCGCGGACGCGGGGTTTTTTTTGCCTGTTTCTGTCAATTGCGCTCGTTTTTTTATCTACTCTTTTTCTCGCTGCTCTATTGTGCTACCAAAACCACCATCCGCTATCGAGCTCGTCTTTACAGCCCCAGTACTGCTCACTGTAGCGTTTGGCTCGCGCTTCAACCTTGCGCGCAACCTGTTTTAACCAGGTCTTGGATTGATAAGTCCCACGTCTATAGCCCCCCTGCCCTTCGTGATAATTCAGATACTGGGCATAGGCATCCCACTTTGACACCTTGTTCATCTTTGCACTGCGATTCATATACCAGCCAACAAAATCAATGGCATCTTCAAAGTCATCGCGATCTGCAAAATGATTCCCGGTCTCCTCCTGATACTCTTCCCAAACCGGTGTTTTAGCCTGGGAAAAGCCGTAGGCATTACTGGCACGCCCGACAGGAATAATCCATAGAACATATTCCATGGGAGGTGCTGCATCGTAACGAAAGGATGACTCCTGATACATGATAGCCATGGGAATATGCACGGGCGCTCCCCAGCGCTCGCGCGTTTCCAGAGCAGCCTCATACCAGTCCTGCTTTTCCTCGAAAATTGCACACAGGTTATCGGGCTCGGCGGGAGGCATCGATGCACATCCCGACAACCATAGCGGAATACTCGATACAGCAAGTTTGAAAATACGCAGCACGCTTACTGTTCCCGTTAGTCCAGAAAAGCGGCAACGTTTGCCAGGGCCGTCTCAGCTTCTCGCACCAAAGGCAAAAACGTCTGGAATACATGGAATTGATCAGGAAATATATCCAGCTCATGACTCACACCCGCTTGTGTCAAACGCTCCGATAACCACTCTATCTGTGGCAACATGATTTCTGCCTGACCCGCCTGAATGTAGGTCTTCGGTAAACCGCTGAAATCCGCATCCTCAAAGCTCAAATGAACAATTTGTTCTTCATCCTGTCGCAATTCGTCCGCCCATCTCTCCAGGATACTGACATCAACAATATCTGAGTGCTCCTTGCCCACGTCCAGCATGGCGGTTGAGAATGGTGCCACCCAGGGCGACCACAACACGCAATGGGAAATGTGTGCACGCTCCTCTTCATCCAGAGCCATCAGGGTGGAAAGTGCCAACGCGCCACCAGCAGAATCCCCCATCAACACTAGCTCTCTCTGGTTTTCGGCAAACAAGGCGCGCACCACAGCCAGGCAATCCTTTTGTGGCGCGGGAACGGGAAATTCCGGCACCCTTCGATAATCCACTGCGATGATCTGCCGCCGACACGCGAGAGCCAGGCTAGCTAAGGTGTATCGGTAAGCTTTGACAGAGCCCACCACATAGCCACCGCCATGAAAATAGACGATGGGCGTTTGCCGAATGTTCACGCCATTCTGTTTTGGTTTGGCGATCAGGCAGGTGACGCCAGCAATCTCTCTTTCCTCAAAATCCACCTTAAATAACGCGGGGCCCTGCATGGCCAACAGTTCTTGCCGCGAACGCAGCCAGTCATGGGAGTGATGAAGGGACTCCTGAAGTAATCGCTTTGCCAGACGGAAGGCAAATTCTCCCGTCCAGGAACGCCCCTGCAGACGCTCACGATTCGTCATCATGGAACCAAGTGTCGATGCCCCTGCCGAGGCGATATCAAAAGCCGGATACATTGTTTTGTCCTTTGTTATTGTTGTCAGGAACAATGGTCAGTTAGACCAAGCTATCGCCGGTCCCGCGACCATTACTTTCAGTCTGCATCGGATTATCAACAAGTATGGAGCCATACCTGCATTTTTGGAAGCACCACCATATGCGCTATCAGAGGGATTTATTTCCGCTGTTGCCAGCGCACCATCACTGCAACATGCAGAATAATAAAAGGCAGTGCCAGCACAACCAGCGTCTGCCAACCCAAGGCAAAAATCACCACACCACTGGATAACGCTGCCACCGCCTGGGTGCCGAAAACCATAAAGTCATTGACTCCCTGCACTGCGTAGCGCTCATCACCCTCATAGCTGCGAGGTAACAGCGCCGTACCACCAACAAACAGAAAATTCCAGCCCAGGCCCAGGCATATCAGAGCAATCCAGAAATGCCAGAGGCCCTGACCAGAATACGCGACAAATATGCAAATCCCATAAAGGACCAATCCCGACCAGATCAAGCGTTCGACACCAAAACGTTGTATCAGACGACCGCTGAAAAAGGATGGTAAGTACATGGCGACGATGTGGCCTTGAATCACCCATTTGGTCTGCTCAAGAGAATAACCACAAACCTTATTCATACTAAGGGGAGTTGCCGTCATAATGTAGCTCATGACCGCATAACCGATTGCAGCAGATAACAAGGCAACCCACAGTACAGGTTGTCGAAACAATTCCGAAAGCGGCCGTCCGGCCAGTGCGTTCGCAGACGTATTCAGGACATCCTGGTTTTTATAGAAAATAAGCACCACCCCGGATATTGCCGATAACAGTGCCAGCAAGACAAAGGATCCGACAAACTCGACAGCAAACAACTGGCGCCCTGCATGTGCAACCTCCGGACCCAGGAACGCCGCAATCAAACCGCCAAGCAGGACGAAGGATGCTGCTTTTGCCATCACATCCGGATGCACACTTTCCATGGCTGCAAATCGATATTGCTGGACTACGGACAGCCCCACACCCTGGGCTACCATGCACGCGACAAAAAACCAAAAGTTGGCATTCAGCACACACGCGGCCGCAGCCAGGGCAACGCCTGCCATCAAAAGAGCGCTACCAATGAATACCCGACGCCGGCCCCATCGTTGCATCAAACGTGTGACGGGGATAATACCAAGAGCAGTACCCACCACAATCGCCGCCACGGGCAGTGTCGCCAGGACAGGCTGTGGAGCCAATGCTGCACCAACAAGCCCGCCAATGAATACGACTAGGGGCGCCGCACTCATACCCAGAGCACCAGCCAGCATCAGAACCCTGACGTTCGCATTTCTATGCATTAATTTGTCATCCTTACACACCGTTTCAATGAGCTGGAGAAAGGGTTCACATCCAACACCGCTTCGCGTTGCCAGCCAAGCTCTTTAAGGCTAATCTTAGCGGAGGTCAAATCAAGCCAAGGAAGTGAGTCAGCCTTCAGTGGACTACCCCTCTGAATCACAACCTTCACCACAACTCTCAATCACGACAGGCAATACTTAATCATGCAACGTTATCATGTCTACGGCCTTGGAGCTGCCCTGGTCGATACCGAAGTCGAAGTAAGCGATGAATTTCTGCAACAGGCAAATATAGAGAAGGGCCTGATGACACTGGTGGATGAATCTCGCCAGGCAGAACTCGTCAAACTCATGGAGGATCACCTTGTTGGTAGCAAACGCGCGAGCGGAGGTTCCGCCTGTAACACAATTATCGCCGCCAGTTACTTTGGCGCATCCACCTTTTATTCCTGCAAAGTGGCCAATGACGATAATGGTCTTTTTTTCCATCATGATACTCAAAACGCCGGCGTGACCACTCGCGCTGAAGCGCTGCCAGAGGGTACAACCGGAAAATGTCTGGTTATGATTACCCCCGATGCGGAACGCACCATGAACACCTACCTGGGTATCAGCGAAACACTCGATCAGGAGGATCTGGACGAGGACGCAATCCGCAGTTCCGAGTATCTCTACATTGAGGGCTATCTGGTCACCTCTGAAACGGGCCGTGCCGCCGCCATCAGAGCCAGGCAAGTGGCTGAACAGCACGGTGTCAAAACTGCCATCTCGCTATCAGATCCGGGCATGGTTCAGCACTTCTCCGAGGGCTTGAAGGAAATGATTGGCGATCAGGTTGATCTGTTGTTCTGCAATCGGGACGAAGCACTGGGATGGACGGGCACCAAGTCCGTGGAAGAAGCTGCGGAAGCCTTGAAACAGACAGCAAAAAGCTTTGCCATGACCCTGGGCAAAGATGGCGCGTTGGTATACGACGGACAACGACTCAGCCGTGTTGAGGGCGAATCAGTTAAAGCCATCGACACCAATGGTGCCGGTGACATGTTTGCTGGCGCGTTTCTTTACGCCATTACTCACCAGCACAGCTTTGAAGAGGCTGCGGCTTTAGCCAATCGTGCAGCTGCCAAAGTAGTCAGCCAGTATGGCCCCCGACTGAAGCCGGAACAACACCAGGCAATCAAGTCGTAGTTCTGCTAGGGTCTCTCGTCAAAACGCAGCTCAGCAATGCTGCGTTTTGATGGCTGAAAAGCATTGACCTTGTGCTCTGATGGATAACCCAGAGACAAACCACCAATCAGCTTGTAATCCTCATCCACGTCAAAATACTCGCGAATCGTTCCGCCCCACACAGCAACTGAGGCCTGCGCACAGGTGCCTAGCCCGGCATTGGTGGCCGCCAGCATCAGGGTCTGCAGAAACATCCCGGCATCCAGAGCGCTGTAGACGCCACGCCCTCCATGTACGAAGAGGAACAACGCAACCGGCGCATTGAAGAACTCGAAGTTACGCTGCATTTGCCGGTTACGCGCCTCACGGTCATCTCGTTCGATACCCAGCGTGTCATACAAGCCTTTACCACAAGCCACTGCCCTCGCTTTCATTTCCGGCGGGTAATGGGTGTCGGGTTTGAAGTCTCCATCAGGCATAACGCCCGAAGTCAGACCTTTCCATAATTTTTGCGGCCAGGCCTGACTTTGAATGGCACTTGCTCGAACAAACTTGTTGCTGAGTCGCTTACTCAATACATCCCGCGTGGCGCCTTTGGCGACGGCAACACGATAGCCTTGTGTATTCGAGGAGCTGGGCGCCGTAAGAGCCTGTTCGAGCAGCTGATCAATCAGTTGATCGGGTACCTCTTTGTCCAAAAAATCCCGGGTACTGTTTCTCTTAACAAGCACGTCTTCAAATTTCATTTCTTATCCCGTATATCGATCACTGGAGAGCGCTCGACACAAATGGCTGAATAGCCAGCTGTAAAAAGCTTTAGTACACTTTGCGGCCGCAAGCTGCTGCGCTCCAGCGCCCCGACCAGAACCATGACCAGCGGTCACAAAAAACGGCATTTTTGCAGCTCATCAATTTTTAAGCAAGATAGAGGTAATCCGTGCGATTTGTTTCCTGGAATGTGAATGGCATTCGAGCCGTAATGAAAAAAGATTTTGTGAACGCTGTTGATGGCATGCAAACCGATGTACTGTGCCTGCAGGAAACCAAAGCTCAGGATGATCAGGTGGCCGAAGCCCTGGCAGAACTGGAGGGCTTTTACCTGTATTCCAACTCCGCTGAAAAGAAGGGCTATTCCGGTACAGCCATTCTGAGCCGGCAACAGCCTTTGGACGTTCAGTATGACATGGGCATTGAAGCCCATGACAAGGAAGGTAGGGTCATTTCAGCAGAGTTCAATGACTACTTTCTGGTGACCGTTTACACTCCTAACTCGGGAAGCGAACTCAAACGGCTGGACTATCGGCAACACTGGGACCGCGACTTCCTGAGCTATATAAAATCTCTCGAGACCCAAAAGCCGATTATTGTTTGTGGCGACCTGAATGTGGCCCATCGAGATATTGACCTGGCGCGCCCCAAACCAAACTACAACAAAAGTGCGGGCTACATGCAGGCCGAAATCGATGGCATGGATGCTTACCTCGCCGCCGATTTGATTGACTCCTTTCGCTATAAACATCCTGAAACCGTCAAATACAGCTGGTGGAGCTATCGTGCCGGTGCTCGCGCCAAAAATGTAGGGTGGAGAATCGATTACTTTCTTACTTCGACAGAACTGAAAGATCGGATTGAACACGCCGACATCCTCACTGATGTGATGGGCTCGGACCACTGCCCGGTACTTTTGGACCTAAGCAACTAAAGTCTGGAGCAAGAAGATCATGGCAGGCTCCAGACCTTCTTCTGTAAGTCGTCGGTTACGTGTCATAACATAAATCTTGTACGCAGCTTCGCGTTCCTCTCCTATAATTTGTTAATCAAGGACTTACGCAGTGTTTGTCGATTAATCTTCAAGGATCGGGACGAGACGTGAAAAACCTTTTGCTGAGTGTTCAAGTCGCCCTGCTTTGCCTGGTGTGGCAGGTTGCGCTCGCGTCCGCTGCGACAAGCCCTGATCTGACCTCAGTCCCGACATTCGACCTGGGCGCTGACAGCGCCTTTCCCATCGAAGTCGCAGCAGACATGCTGTTTATCGAAGATCCGGAACACGACCTGACTATCGACAGCGCTCTTGCTTCCAAAGATTGGCGTTCCATCAATCGCAACTCACCCAACTTCGGCTTTACCGCCTCCGCTTTCTGGTTTCGTTTTGACGTCAACAACCTCGCTACGGCCAAAAAGGAAGTGCTGATCGAACTGCCGATTCCATTTCTGGACGATGTTCAAATCAATCGATTCTCGTATGGGAGAGGTGAGGTCGAAATATTGGAGGCCTACAGCGTAGGCGATCAGTACCCCTTCGAACAGCGCCCCATTCTGCACCAGAACTTCGTCATTCCCCTGAACCTGGAACCTGGTAACAACTCCATACTGATGCGTGTTGCCGCAGATGGTACGGTTGAAGCTCCGCTATACATCTGGACACCGGACACCTTTATGATCGCAACGGCTAAAGACCGTCTGCTTCAGGGTATCTGGTTTGGCATTGTCGGCATTATGGTGATATACAACCTGTTTCTGTATTTCTCCATCCGCGACAAAAGTTACCTCTACTACGTGGGTTTCGCCTTTGGATATCTGATGTTTCAGGTCTGCCTGAACGGGTACGGCTTCGCCTATTTGTGGCCGGAACAGCTCTACTGGAACAGCTTCGCCATATCTGTCTTTATCGCACTCTGTAACTTCTGTACCGCCATGCTGGTTATCAGTTTTCTGAGACTGAAAAAAACCACACGCTTTGGCTATCGATTGATGTCACTTATGGCAATGATCTCTGCATCCCTACTCATTCTCTGCTTTATCCTGCCCTATTCCACAACGGTACGTTTAACCAGCGGAATGACCGTCATCAGCTGCTCGATGGCATTGACCTTTGGCTACTACATGTGGTGGCGGGGCGACCACTACGCACGATACTTTTGCTTCGCCTGGACCGCAGCCTTTGGTGGCATTGGCATTTTCTCCGCTGAAAAGTTTGGTGTCCTGCCCGCCAACTTCTGGACGACGAATGCGGGCCAGATAGGTGTAATGATGTTGGTCGCGTTGCTGTCTTTGGCACTGGCAAACCGCTTCAATCGTGAAAAAGAGCTGCGACTGCGCGCTCAGGAATCTTCCCTCGAAAACGAAAAGCTGGCGCGACAGACTCAGGATCAGCTCCTCGAAGCGAAAATGAATGCCAACAAGGAGCTGGAGCACAAGGTTGCCGAACGCACCCAGACACTGCAAAAAGCGCTGGAAGACCTGGAAAACGCCAACGCTCGTCTTGAAATCGTTTCAACCACCGATGCGCTGACAACGCTATACAATCGTGGGCACTTCGAAAGCCGACTGGACACTGAGTTCAAACGAGCAATCCGCCATCGCCGGGAGTTGTCAGTCATCCTCTGTGATATCGACCACTTCAAAAACATCAATGACAGCTTTGGACATAAAGCCGGTGACGAGTGTCTGCGCCAGGTATCGCTCATTTTCAAAAACCGTATCACCCGTTCAGGCGATCTGATTGCGCGCTACGGTGGCGAGGAATTTATTATTCTTCTGGTCGACACACCAATAATCATCGCGGAGCAACTGGCCGAGAGCCTGCGTATCGAAGTCGAGCATATTCGCTTGGAAAGTGATCAACGCACGGTTCCAATTACGGCGAGTTTTGGTGTCGCCAGCCTGACACAATCACCGGTTAAGAATGCTGAAGAGTTGGTACATCGGGCAGACATTGCGCTTTACAGCGCCAAGAATAGTGGCCGCAATCGGGTAAAAACCTGGGGCATTGAAGCCAATGAGTCACTCTCTATGACAAAGTCCGGATCGGTTTTCGATAAAACATCCGGATAATCGCCAACATCACCACAAGACTGAATAGAATTCGGCCGCCCAGAATGGGCAACAATTCAGCCCCAAGCAACAGAATCAGCAACGTATCTTCAATCAAACTGTGGCACAGCCCCAAAAAACAAATGACGATACACATGTCGCGACGTGTTATCTCACCACTACGAGATGCATCAATCAGCAAACCGGCACCGAAGCTCAATCCCAATAGCAAGCCGATGATGGTGACATTGGCAGCTTGAGGCCTGACCGATAGCACATAGGTTAGCGGCGACATCATTCCCACTAGCAAACGTTCGACCCCAAGATAGCGCAAGGTGCGCATGAGGACGATAAGACTGCCCAGAACCAAGAACACAAGCACCAGCATTTGCAGCTGCGAGAGAGCCCACTGTTGCCAGCCCGAAGGTGACGCAGCGGGTTGCCAGAGCATAGCCGCCGGATAATCGCCACGATCGCTCATTTGATACCCAAGCGAAACCAGCCAGGCAAAAAGATATGCGCCACCAATACGCGTTGCCAGCGTCAATCGCCAGGGCACACCAACCACTTTCGCAACCGCACCCTCGACGGGTAGCGCATGGGACACCAGAATCATGCAGCCCAAAATACTTACCTCAGCGGCTGAGTAGCTGGCTCCGCCGGATAATTCGTAGAACACTACCATTGCCGTATAGAGATTGGTCAGGATAGCGGTTGCCCAGACGAGCCCGAGCTCACCTGGTAATCCTATCCCCGACATTAAAGGACCCAGGCACCATGCCAGCCACGCCGTTCCCCCAACTGACTCCAGCACTTTAACCAGCAATAGTGCCGGCACCATAATTTTTAACAGTATCCAATAGGCCCGCCATATATCCCGCAACAGGGTCTTGAGAACGGATACGAAAGAAGATGGATGCATGATAGGTCCTTGTTGAAAGTCGCCAGAAAAAGTTCCTGAAGGCCAGATATCGCAGGGAATGAACCAGAGCTTCCCCAGAGCAAAAGCGCATCACAGAACACCCATCCTGCCTGTCGTTTTTGAGTCGACTGATTATACTGAAGATATCGCAAAACATTTTCGCAACAGGTTCAAGCGTGGAGTTATCACCACAGACCCGGGCATTGTTCGGTTACTACAATATCTATCGTTTAGTCATCGCCATTCTCTTGATGAGCATGACCTTCTCCCAGCAAGATTTCCTGCAAGATTTCCGCAAGCCGGACCTCTACCAGAGCATTACGCTGGCTTATGTGTTTCTCAATCTGACGCTGCTGGTTTTCTTTCGCGTCGCCTTGTCGACAACGCCCAAGCAGATTTTTACATCCGTTACGATTGATATTCTGGTACTGCACAGTCTGTTTTATTGCGGGACCGGGATTACCGGCGGCATCAGCAACCTATTGATTATCACGGTCGCCGCCGGGAATATCATGCTGCGAGGACGAATTGGACTCGCCTTTGCCGCAATGGCCAGTATCGCCTCTCTGGCCCTGGAAATTGAACGGGTCTGGCTCGACCTGAGTCACATCGGTGATATTGCCAGAGCCGGTCTGACCGGTGCCATCTATTTTGCCGCTGCATTTATTGTTCAGAACCTGTCCATGCGGATCAGTCAGACCGAAACCTTGGCTCAGGAACGCGAGCAGGATATTATTGAACTGGAGCGGCTCAACCATCAGATCATCCAGAGTATGCGAACAGGCATTATTGTTTGCGACGACTCTGAGCGGGTGAAAATGAGCAATCAGGCCTGTCAGGATCTGATTGATATGAAACCAGGCGACCCACTACCCAAGGCCTTGTCTGAACGGATTTCACTGTGGCGAAACAATCCGGGCATGCGCACGACACCTTTTCAAATCAGCACGGAAAAACCACTGGTGCAGGCGAATTTCTCGCGACTGCAAAAAACAGAAGGTACGGACGTCATCATTTTTCTTGAAGATACCCGACTGATGACACAGCAGGCACAGCAGCTCAAGCTTGCCTCACTAGGCCGCCTTACCGCCAGCATCGCGCATGAAGTGCGTAATCCGCTGGGCGCAATCAGTCATGCGACACAGCTGCTTGCCGAATCGGACCAATTAAATGATGCGGATCGCAAAATGACAGACATCATTCAACGCCACTCCAAGCGCGTCAATCTGATTATCGAGAACACCCTGCAAATGAGCCGTCGGGCGGAACCCGAAACCCAGGATATTGCGCTGAAAGACTGGCTCACAGAAGTCATCGAAGACTACAAGGAACAAAATCCCGGAGCCCGTATCCGCCTAGTTATTGCTCAAGCCGAATCCCACGCCCGCTTCGATCCCAACCAGGTAGAGCAGGTCATGATCAATCTTATCGATAACGGCGTTCGTCATGGCAAAAAACACCAGGAAGACGCCGAATTACTGATTCGCCTGGATAGCACGGAAAGCGGAGAGCAAGCGTTTATCGACGTGATTGATCAGGGCAGCGGCGTCAGCGAAGATGACCGTCATCACCTGTTCGAGCCCTTTTTTACCACCGAAAGCCAGGGAACCGGCCTCGGCCTCTATCTCTCCAGGGAAATATGCGAAGCCAACCAGGCCCAGCTAGACTACGTACATGATCATGCCGAAGGCAGCTGCTTTCGTCTGATGTTTGCGCACCACAACAGAATTGTTTAATTCGGACATAAATGAACTAATGGAACTGTCATGAAACAAGCCCGTGCACTGATTATTGACGACGAACCGGATATTCGCGAACTACTTGATATCACCCTGATTCGCATGGGCATCGATACAGTCAGCGTGGCAACGATTGGGGAAGCCAAGCAAGAGCTTGATAGTCAGCCGTTTTCCCTTTGCCTGACCGATATGAACCTGCCTGATGGCAATGGTATTGAGCTCGTCAGGCATATCCAGTCCGATTATCCCGACCTCCCTGTCGCAATGATCACAGCCTATGGCAGTGTGGAGACAGCCATCACCGCGCTCAAGGCCGGGGCCTTTGATTTTATTTCCAAACCTGTCGACCTTGGCCAGCTAAGAGATCTGGTTTCGAGCGCGCTCAAACTGACAGACTCTTCATCTGCGATCATTGGCAATGAGTCACCAACCGGTGAGGAACTTCTTCTCGGTAGTAGCGATGAAATCAAGCGTCTGCAACAACAAATAAACAAACTGGCCCGCAGTCAGGCTCCTGTCTATATTTCCGGTGAATCCGGTTGCGGCAAGGAATTGGTGGCGCGCCAGATTCACAACAAGGGGCCACGCTCCAACTCCCCTTTTGTGCCGGTTAACTGTGGAGCCATTCCCTCTGAACTGATGGAAAGTGAATTTTTTGGCCATCGCAAAGGCAGCTTCAGTGGTGCCATTGATGACAAGTCCGGACTGTTTCAGGCCGCGCAGGGAGGCACGCTGTTCCTCGACGAAGTCGCCGACCTGCCCATGAGCATGCAGGTCAAGTTGCTCCGCGCGATTCAGGAAAAAGCCGTAAGGCCGGTAGGTAGCCAAAAAGAAGAAAAGATTGATGTGCGGATCCTGAGCGCAACACACAAAGATCTGGAGCAGATGGTTGCCAATGGAGATTTCCGTCAGGATTTATTTTATCGAATCAACGTCATCAAGCTGGAGGTTCCCAGTCTTCGTGAACATCGCGAGGATATTCCGCTGCTGGCAAAGCGCTTTCTCAAAGATATCGCTGAAGAATGTGGAATTGATGACGCATCAATTGCGAATGATGCTCTGTCGGCATTGGAGAGCTATGGTTTTCCAGGCAATGTCAGGGAATTGGAAAATATCATCGAGCGCGCCTTTACCCTCTGTGAAAACAACACCATCAGGGAAGCGGATTTGCAATTGGATGAAGGCAAACTGCCCGCAGAAGGGAACAATGCCAGTCCTGCACAGAAACAGGTAGTTCCTTCAACAGAAGCTGCCCCGGCCAAGCCGGTGGAAGGCATCGCTCCACGCCCGGATAATCTGTCTTTGGAAGATTATCTGGAAGCTATCGAACGTCGCGAAATCGAAGCTGCGCTTTTGGAAACCAAATGGAACCGGACTGCGGCGGCTAAAAAACTTGGTTTAACCTTCAGAGCGCTGCGCTATCGACTCAAAAAACTCGATATGGATTAGCGAAGCTCTGATCTTTGATTAAGCGATAGTTCTTTGGTGTGAATTTCGCAATGCCGGGTCATAGGGTCGCGGGTCTACTGGTGGCTGCTCATCACAAAGGAGACTGGTCATCAGGCGAACCGAGGCTGGTGCCAGCACCAGTCCATTGCGAAAATGCCCTGCATTGAGGTAGAGATTGTTTAGCCCCGGAACAGCCCCAATGTAGGGAATGCCATCGGGTGTGCCTGGTCGCAGTCCCGACCAGTGATGGCGAATGGCACAACGGGACAGTTCGGGAAACAGATCGATAGCCATATCTGCCAATTCTTCCTTGGCCGTTGACGTCGTCGCTTTGTCAAAGCCCTTATACTCCAGGGTGCTGCCTGCTATGACACTGCCATCTCGGCGCGGAATGACATATCGACCATCATGCAAGACAATGCGATTGACCAGATTCTTCGACGCTTCAAACAGTAACATCTGGCCTTTGACAGGCTCGATGCTTACAGTGAAATCAGGGATCAACTCTGGCGACCACGCTCCGGCACAAACAATGACACAATCACCGTAGAGCTCCTCCCCCGCTATCGTCTTGATTCCTTTTACCTCGTCACCGTGCTGAATCAATTCTCGCGCCCCATCGGACTCATGAAATCGCGCACGCTCACTAGCTTCCAGAGCCCCACGCAAGGCCTTCAATAAACGAGGATTACGCACACTGGCTACTTGTGACATCCATAAGGCTTTGCCAAAGCCTGGCCGAAGTAGAGGTTCCAGCTTGTATATGGCTTCCGCGTCAATGAGCTCCAGCCATCGTTGGTTCACATTGCTCCATTCCAAGGCCTGCGCTTCGTCTTGCACTGAAAGCATCAATAGACCGTGTCGCGTGAGTTCCGGGTCAATTCCACTTTCGGCTTCCAGGCTTTCAATCAGGTTTGGATAATAAGATTGGGACCAGGTGGCCAGAGCCGTAACAGGGTCCGAGTAGCGCCACGGATACAATGGAGAAACAATTCCACCTCCCGCCCAGCTGGCTTCGGCGCCGGTAACCCCTTTGTCCACCAACACGACGTCATGCCCCTTGAGCACCAGCTCCCTGGCTTGCATCATGCCAATGACACCTCCGCCGACAATAATGGCTTTCAAGTCAGTCTCCTCATTTCTTTGCCACAAAAACGCGACTGGTTAACAGTGAATAGGCGGAGATCGTATCAGAATAAAAATGAAGTAAAAGGACTTTACTCAAATTACCATCAAGGAAGATGCCATCATGAAATCACTCAATCGGGGGCTTACCCTCGTCGAACTACTCATTGCACTTGCTGTGCTTTCCATACTCAGCTTTATCGCTATTCCCGGACTCAGCTCATTTATCGAAAAACAGCGAGCAGAAACCGCCATGAGGCAAATGGCCGGATTGGTTCGCATGGCACGAAATGAGGCGGTTGCCACGCGTCATCCTACAACGCTCTGCCCCAGCGTAGACGGACGACAATGCAGCAGTAACTGGAATCGGGGGGTGCTTTTATTCACCGATGACAATCAGAACAGTGAAGTCGACACCGGCGATAAAGTTGTCCGCTACCTGCCTGAATTTCTCGAACAGGGCGACTTGAGCTGGCGATCTCTGCGCAACAAGGTGCAGTTTGATATTCGGGGTCTTCCGCGCGGAACGGTGGGGAGTTTCGTCTATTGCCCTGCCAGTAAGGATCAGACCATCGCCAGAAGCCTGGTAATCAATTTTCAGGGAAGAATACGACCTGGCAGGGACAGCAATGGCGATGGCATCCGCGAAACCGGAAGCCACAAGAACATTAGTTGCTGATTACCAGTTGCCGACTCGGGTGCCGTTGGAGTGCAGTTCAAGGTTGCCATCCCCGGCTTGTCCCGCCTGGGGAACAGCCCGCAAAATATAGCAATTGACGATATCGGGCACGGCACAATCAACTGCACTGACCAAATAGAACCCCTCATCGGACTCTAAATTGGTAGCCGATCCGTAGCCCAGATCAGTCAAGTCAGTAGTATAAGTATTGTTGTCAAATGCATGACGCTCCATTCTTGACTGTATTTCCATCAACTTAGTTTGGCCGTCGGTACGTCGAGTTTCAGTTGCCTGTTGCTGATAGGCAGGAATTGCAAATGCCAGAATGATCCCGATGATCGCCACGACAACCATTATTTCTACAAGGGTGAAGCCTTTTGAGTTCATAAATAGACCTGATTATCCAAGATTCATTTCTTAAAGAGATATCTGAGGGGATCTCAGATATCTCTTGTCACGTCAAACACTATTCCAGCTCTCTCCAGCTGGTTTCCTTACTGCTGATACCTTCCAGATTGGACTCCGTGGTCAACGTCATGGACATATCCGAGTTAAGGTTAATAATGGTCGCCTCGCCTTCACTGCGTGATTCACCCAGATGAATACCCGGAGACAGGGATGGCGTATCGCCGATACGTACTTTTTCAATCACGTCATCGTTGTCGACATTTTCATCCGGGTCACCAAACACATGTTTGTACCAGGCCGTACCCGTGGTATAGCGCAGCGCATAAAGATAGGAATCTCCAACAAAGCTACAAGGTACCAGATCAGGGATATACGTGGTTTGCGAGAGGAAACCACCCAGAATAGTACCAGAACCCATGGCACGCTCTCCTGTATCCAGAGTACGCTTCCATCCATCCTCATAATTGGCAGACACCGAATATTGCATCATTCTGGCTTCCAAAGCTTCCACCGTATCAGTTCCCAAAGCTGGAGACACACTGACCGTGCCGCTAAGGTTCCCACTTTCTTCCGTTACATCAGCACTGCTGACATCCACCAGATCACCATCTGCAATCGCTGTTACAGCGTCAGCATAGGTATCCATTGCAAACTCGCCGCTTGTATTACGCGGTTCCTTCAATCCATAAAGCGCCCTGGCAGTGGAATCGATGGAATCATCTACCGTGAAGAAACGACCTGTTCCAAAATGGATCCAGCGGTTCAGATTTTTGTCAAAACTTACCTGTGGACGCGCCGCGATCGGTCCGCCAGCATCAAGCATGGTTTCGACTTTCCACTGATGGGCACTAGCAGTTGCACCGGGGTTGATACGAACGCGCATCAACTTACCACTCCAGTCATCGATCAGCGTATCTGAGTCAGAATCCGTCCCCTTAGTCGTACCGAAATACAAAGCGTCAGTAGTAACATCCAGGTCATAGTCCGCAGCGACTATGTCACCAACAAAAGACGTAGTTTCACCCAGGTCCATTACGCCATCACTATCGAAACCTGTTTCCAGTTCCATCGTTTTCAGATTGAGCATAAACAAATGGGCATTCTGTTCGCTAGTGATCTGCTCATGGCCATTTTCATTCGCCGATGGACCAGAACCAAAGGCCAGATACCAGTCCGTACCAGAATCATCCGTTCGCTTGACGGTCAGCGCGGTAGGAACGGACAGGCTCATGCCCAGATCTTCATGGGTGAACTCTTTAAGCAGCTTCGGTGCCTGCTCGGGATCGGTAATATCGAAGATCAGGTAAGCCGGTCTCACAGTAACACTCTCTGTGGTGTCCGTTGGATCCGGGAATACCGTAGCCTCACCACCTCCGGTCCGGAAGCCCACTACCAGAATGGTGCCCCAGCCATTAGGATGCGTTTCGATTGTATCGGAGCCGTCAGTCGTGTCGGGCTGCCCCGTCACATCGTCAAAGATCTGTGCGTCAAAGACATACGGCGTCTGATCCACGAAGTAAACATGATCACCGTCCTGCTCGCCGTAATCGGTATTCGTCAAGTAGGACAGGTGAGGCATCAGATTGAATGGTACGAAGGCCCAAAGCTCCTGCCCCAGCTCCCAGTTGGTATTGCTATCGTAATCAGTGATGAACTGGTCATTGGTCTTGTCATACCAGCCACCATTGAAGGCGTGCAACATGCCGTCATTACCACCTACGTAGACGACGGTTCGACGATCCCGGTACTGTGTGAAGAAATCAAAATAGCTGTTGTCATCATATAAAAGATGCAGGTTTTCAGATGGACGCCCGACAGGCACGGGGGTTGAGTAAATGACATCACCCAAGCGCTTGGTCACAACGCTGCTAAACGTCTCGTCATAGAGTTGACGACTGCGCATACCCGCTTGATCCACACCGCGAATGAAATTGACAACCTTGGTTGCCTCAGCTGCATCGGCAGTGTTCAAAATACCCGGATAAGCCGTCAGGTTAGCGGGTGTAAAATCAATCTCTGTAGACTCGGGAGTTCCGTCGCCGTCAGTATCCAGATTCAAATGAGCACGAATGTAGCGGTTTTTGGTACTGGCCCCGTAACTCGCCCGTTGCGTTTCTGCTTCAGTATCGGTCAGGGCACTCAACTTGTCTGATGCGCTCCACAGATAACCAATATCATCGAGTCCATTTGGATAATTACCCGCATTACAGTTATCGCCAGAATCCGGTCTATCTTCTGCTGAAGACGAGAACTTGACCCGCACTTCTTTTTGGTCTGCATCATAGCAGGAATCCATAATCGGGTCCGCGCTGAAATTTTCAAGTACACCATCGCCGTCATCGCTGCGGATATAACCTTGACTATCAATGATCAAGCCAGCCACATCACCAATCCAGGTGACCGTATCTCCATCTTCCGTTTTAGATGGAGAGAAACTGGCCTGATACACCGCACCTTCACCACTACTGGTGGTTGATACAACCGATGCTGCACCACCTGATGATACCCGAGCGAGAATATCATCCAGTGCAGCCTGAATTTTCTCTTGAATTTCTGCACCGTCCAAAGCCAGGAAGAAGGTGTCAGGTTCACAGTCACTGTTGGTATCCCATTCATTTGCAGGGCAATCTTCCTCATTGGTTTCACCTGGCGTAGAGTTCAAAGCCGCATAGGCATTGAAATCAATCTGATTACCGGAGGAATCTTCAGGATGCATTGGATCTGGCAGGTTGTCGCCATCATCATCGGTAAAGCCACCACGTGCTGCCGCTTCCCGCATCCGTCGGGTAGCCGTATTGGATTGTTCATCCTGTCCCAATGCGGCATAGACAAAGTAGGAAATCACTTCCTGATGCGTATCCAGGTCGTTGGTACCGCCATCTCGACAATCGCCCTTGCGTAGAGCCAGTGCCACATTGTCCAGAGCCTCATTCTGACCATGGGAATCATCAGCGATGTCTACCAAGTCTGATTCACTCAGACCATCAACTATCGTGTCAGCAGCTGGGTGCCCCGCCCCGTCAAAGTCCCGGTAGGGTTCACCATCATTAAAGTGCAAGGCGAATATTTTCTTACACTCCAGGGTATCGTTCTGAATCGGGTCATAGTATGGATCCCAGTCTTGACCAATACCATGAATATCGAAGGGATCATTACCAACTTCCCTGTCATCGCCCGAGTCGTTGCTTGAGGTTTGGTAAACGGGACTCAATTGCTTCACATAGCGCCCGATATCGACCAGCCCCTCTGCAATTGGTGTGGTACCCCAGATTAGGGGGTATTCTTCAATCACCTGTACGATCTTTTCGTTAGGCGCATGAACGCCCGTGGGTACGCATAGATAATCCCGAGATGAGCCATTGTAGAGCGTCACTGACTCGACACTCATATCGGAGTCCGTCGCAGCTTCGGCGACTCTATCATCCCAACGATCGGTATCGTAAATAGGATAACATGGGTACATGGTCGCTCCATGTACCTCGTTTCCAGTGACGATATTGCTGAGGCTGTTGGTTTTATGGTCAAAGTTGTAAACCGACAAACCAAAGTTCACAGCAGAATTATTGTCTTGCACCAGACCAGTGGGTTCTTCAGTCAAACCGATCTGGATGTTGAAACCGTCGGCTGCTGCCACCGCCATGTAAGCCACCGTTTCCCCGGCATGGGCATCATTTTCACTGAGGCTTTCCTTCAGATAAATACCCGCACTGGTTTCGTTCCAGTCGTCTTCGACTCGTACAGAAATTGAATCCTGTTCATTCAGCGTCTGGGGTGAAAAATTAACGACAGGTCGATCAGGAAAAGTCTCATTGAAGTTAACTGTCGTTTCGTTGTGCGTGACATTTGTCACTTGCCCGATATCTACTAGCAGTCCTTCATCGGTGTAGCCAGTAGACATTTCAATCGCGATATAGTGAATCTCTTCATCAGCATTGTGGGTTTCGTCCGCACCTTCCTCTTCCTGTAATGTCACCGCAAAGCCGCTTGTTCCCACATCATAAACTCGTGCCGAAACCACATACTCAGGCGTCGTATCATTCAGGGTACTCACACCCGCAAACACATTAGGGGTTGATGGAAAAGCCGAACCAAACCACTCACGTTCATAGTTATCCAAGTTCGTTGCTACTTCAGCTTTTCCTAAAACTTTGGATGTGTCTACAATACCGGCGTCAAATCTCACTGAAGTGTCGTTACCAGAACTATCTTTCAACTCAAGAGTGTGCGTACCTGCCTCGGCGACCATGTAAAACAATTCTTCGCCGGTATGATTGCCATCCCAACTATCCCATTCCTGCATACCGATGCGAAAACCTGTAGTTGTAACTGCATCTGCGCGCGCGACAGTGGAATTTGCGCCGTTGTAAGTCAAAGCTGTCACAACCACCACTGGATTGGTGTAGGTGTTCTCAAACACAACTTCAGGCCACGTTGAAGAATCTCCGGTTTGTGAGGCATCCCACGACGATATATCAACGATCCCCACTTCCATACTGTCTGACAAGGTCGCAGAAGATCCCGCGCCAGAACCCACATTAATTTTTCCCTCAGCAATCGTCATGACCAAATCGTTGGCAATGGGAGAATGTTCAGAACTAATAGACGAGCTTTTCTGGTAATCATCACTGCTGCGTACTTCTTTTTCGCCTTCCAGAACCCACATGGTGTCACCATTAATCGACTCACCATCGCGATCGCGCACCTTGCCTCCCACCATTACTTTTCGGGCTACATCGACACGGCGCATGGTCAACCAGTTCAGGAAATCACCATCCCAATCACCGGCATCGTCCTCCACGAAAAAGCCATTGATGAGGTCATAGCTATAATTGGAGTCGCCTTCAAAGTACCCATAGTAAGACTTGTCCGCATCAAAATTGGTCATCACCCCATTAGTCCAGTTCACACCCGTTTGAGGATAAGCTGGTACCAACATACTACCCGATACATCAAAGGCCAGGATGACACTGGGTTTACCAGTCGCACGCTCCAGGAAAGGGGGAATCCCGAGGAAATCCGAGGTATCTTCCGAGTTTTCATCAAAAGAAGCTGTACCGGTCTTAATACCGGCATGAGCGACCGATGCCGATCCAAACAAACACACAAGGAGCAGCATCAAGAAAGTTCTTGCTGAGTGTTTCATCGATTTATCCACTGAATTGAAATGAATCATTACACTTACCTCTCTTGGCCATCGCTAAGGTACAAAGCGATAGTCGCTTGCTGTCCAGGATTCGGCATTGGATCGACCGATCCCTTCACTTTGCAGTTCAAAATATTTAAAGAAGCCGCCCTGGCCACCCAAAGCAACACCTGTACCGCCATATCCTTTGTATTGAGCTGAACCAGCGCCGCTCAGGTTCTGCACTGTTTGTCCTTTCAATACATAAACGTCGCCGCTTATGCCTGACTCACTGTATGCAAAATCGCGTTGCAGGGTTGAACGGTCCAAAGGATCTTCGTCTGTGCCGCTCGAATTAACATTGTCTCCCTCCAATGCTCCACCATTGGAATCAACCGTGAGGTTGAGGCTTGCTGTATCCACTGCACTCCACGCGCCTTCGAAGAGATATTCCGGAATAACGGATCCGGATACTTCACGAGCACTTTCGGAGTAGTTGAAGGCTTCGTCGTGATAAACACTATTAGCCGCCATCTTGAATCCAAGATTGCTGTTATCCATCGCAGTTACCGCCACAAGAGTCAGCACTAGCAATAGCAACAAAGAAACCGCCAGAGCCGCACCTTCCTGTCGGGAATTGGCACTCCCTCCTACTGCATTATTCATAGTCGACTCCGATTTCTGATATGAATTTCACGCTCATAAAGCTTGCGACGAAAGTGTCTGTCCGCTGCTGCAACGGTATATCCAGATCCAGTGCTAGCCATATCACCAACCAATAAAATCTCTTCACCTTCTTGATCAATGGAAAAATCCTGACTGGAGGCTCTTGCTACCAGACTGATCCTCGCGCTGATCACTTCGTCCCAATCGGCAACCGCTGACGCTGTATCATACTGATCGACACCAAGATCCCCGTCGGTATCGACACCATAATCCAGTTGCAACTGCTCTACCCCCTCAACCAATGCCTGTTGGGAAAACGCATCGCCTTCCAGCGTAAGGCGAACAAGAGTAGGGATACTGTCAACACAATTGCCGGCAGAATTCTTAATGCTGCAAGGACGAACAAAGTACATTTCCGTTCGATATGGCATGTTGTAGACACCATCGTCGTCCGGAATCGCTGCGATCGCACCCGCCGCGTTAGCCCCGCTGAATATGGATACGTTCTGACCAACAGAAACCCTCGCGAAATTAGAGTTGGTGTCCGCTGCGATCTCTGCGTTGGACAATAGATCTCGGCCATCAGCGTACCTAACCACCAGGATATCGGTATTCGGAACATAATCGGTGGCAGCGATACAGTTACTGGGTAAACCCGTTACTGAAGAAGGATTAGCTGCTCCCTCGTACCCGCGTACGGTTTCATCTGTATCAAAAATCCAAGCTGCATTGCAGCTCCCGGGTGCCGTCGTCAGTGCCGTTGTACCAAAACCAACGTCTGACGCATCCACTCCACCCCAGTGATCTGCCATACGTAAGCTTTCAGAGATAAATGAAAGCCCGACCCGGCCATTTTCCTGCATTTCACTGAGGTCCTGCGTAATATCAAAAGCCTGCTTATTGCTGATAAATATCTGTATCACGCCAGCCATGAGTATCAAACTCAAGGCCATGGCCACCATCAGCTCTATCAAGCTTAGACCCAACTGTCTGTTCATATTCGAACCACCAATTCGTATGTACGTTCGTTATCTGCTTGAGTACTATCATTCGATTCAGACCAGGTGACAGATATGGTGTGTACGTTGTTCGCACTGGTCACGGAACCCTCACCATCTGGAAGCGTATCGGCAATCTCCTGGTTCCAATCGATAATATCTTCCTGCGCAGCCGTGCATTCAGGATCCAGGTCTTCGTCATCTTCATTGAGACAACTCCGGTCACTGCCATCAATCCCGCTATAGCCACTTGCTACCACCATGTTTCCACGCATTTTGTCGGCCATGCTGGACGCCAGCAGACTGGCTTTACCTGTCATATCCGCATCACGAACCAAACGCATTCCTGTAGTCTGCAGTGAGGCAACTCCGAGCAAACCAACCGCAAAAATCAGAATGGTGACCAATAACTCGATAATAGAAAAGCCGCCCTGTGATTTGGCCATGGCCATTCCAGACGAGTGGTTTTTTATGAAGCATCTGCACATGTCAGGCTACCCCCGTTGTGTAAAATTTCCGAGATCTTTGGCCTACCCGCCTGACCGACCACTACAGCTACCGCTTCAGTGGTTCCGCGGCTATCACATATCTGCCAGGTTGCATCCTCGGAGCCAAGTCCTCTCCCTGTAAACTCAAAGAGATTTATCGGTGCATCTACCTCGCTATTGGCCGTGAAGATTTGATTCCCACCATCAAGTCCTTCACCGACTCTCAGGATTTCAGAAGTTTGAACTGTGCCATTTCCGTTAGCATCGGTCCAAACGAGCCAGCCATCGTGCCAATCTGCACCATTCACACAGGATGTTCCATTATTGGATTTACAGACCTGCACCGGATCACTAAGCTTAATCGCCTCACTCCTGGCATAGTAAAGTGATCCAAGCAATGCATTCGCCTGTGAAGCTAGACGATTGTTCTGAATCATGGTGACAAAACCTGGAATCGCGACAGTAGCGAAAACTCCGAGTATGGCGACCACTACCATTAGTTCAATTACGGTAAAACCTTTATTTTTCATTCCGGCAACCAAAAATTTTCAATGGATGTAACTGTAAACAAGCACCTTGTCCAATGCCTTCATCCGCAGACAAACGGCAAGATAGTTCGATTAGCGGCACTTGATGAAGAGAATTCGTGAAGTCTGTCGCAGCTTTTAAAGCACCAGACCAACTATTTGAGCCTAGACGAAAACTGAAGAATTTACAGAAAGGATCAACGAAGACAGGCTAAGAACAATCAGCCCGAACTGATATCGACGGGATTTGAGATCTTAAAGCGATTTGACCGGGATACGCAGGGCCTTGGGCATACTGAACACAATGTTTTCTTCCCGACCTTTGACTTCCTGCGTGACCGACGCACCAAGTTCTCTCAGGCGTTCTACCACTTGCTGCACCAGAACCTCTGGAGCTGATGCCCCTGCCGTTACCGCAACCGTTTCAGCACCATCCAGCCAGGATGACTGAATCTGGTCCTCACTGTCGATCAGGTAGGCATCAATACCCATTCGTTCTGCCAATTCGCGTAACCGGTTTGAATTGGAACTATTGGGTGAACCCACCACCAACATGACATCCGACGCCCTGGCAAGACCTTTTACCGCGTCCTGACGATTCTGGGTGGCATAACAAATGTCATCTTTTCTAGGTCCGACAATTGCTGGAAAACGCTCCCTGAGTGCATCAATGACACGTGCCGTATCATCCACAGATAACGTGGTCTGGGTGACATAAGCCAGGCGTTCTGCATTATTGACATTGAGGGTCTCAACATCATTCACATCTTCCACAAGATATATGCACCCACCAAACCTATCATCATACTGTCCCATGGTACCTTCGACTTCGGGATGTCCCTCATGTCCAATCAGAATACATTCCATGCCTTCACGACTGTATTTGCTGACCTCCATATGTACCTTGGTCACAAGAGGACAGGTCGCATCGAAGACATTAAGCCCCCGTTGCTTCGCTTCATCCTGGACCTTTTTGGAAACACCGTGGGCACTGAATATAACTAATGATTCATCCGGTACTTCGTCGAGTTCATCAACAAAAATCGCACCGCGGTTTTTTAAGTCATCCACCACGAAACGGTTGTGCACCACTTCATGACGCACATAAACAGGCGCTCCAAACACTTCGAGAGCTCTGTTTACGATTTCAATCGCGCGATCAACGCCCGCACAGAAGCCTCTTGGATTCGCCAGTTTTACCTGCATAACTTGTTCTCCGGTACTCGACTCTATGTCTTCGAGCGCTATTGGCAATTTCTAAACGGGTTCAACTTTCAGGATCTCAACCGTAAAGGTCAAGGTGCGGCCCGCCAAAGGGTGGTTGAAGTCAACACTGACAATATCACTATCGAAGTGTTTCACGACACCGGGTAATTCCGACTGACTGGCATCGGCAAAGGAGATCACCAGCCCTTGGGCCAACTCCATATCCGCAGCAAAGTCCTGACGCTTAAATTCCTGAATATTATTTGGGTTGGGCATCCCAAAGGCTTTGTCAGGGGGAACCTGCCAGCTCTGTTTTTCGCCGGCGCTCAAACCTTTCAAATAGGACTGGAAGCCATCTGGAAGCTGCCCATCACCATACTCGAAGGTGGCCGGATCCCGCTCAAATGTGGAATCCACTACCGATCCATCCTCAAGGCTGAGAGAAAAATGCATGGTGATGCGGGAATTTTCGTCAATTACTTTGGCCAATGTCTTCATACCTGGATGTTAAATCTCAGATGATCCTGTATTCATGCACGAGGCAATCAGGACGGTTCCGGTTTATGCCGAAACAGATCCAGAATCATCATGCCGGCACCGATTGAAATAGCGGTGTCGGCAATGTTGAACGCGGGGAAATGATAATCTCCCCAATAAAAATGCAGAAAGTCGACCACATAACCCAGTGTTACCCGGTCATAAAGATTTCCCAGCGCACCACCCAAAACCAGCGCGATGGCGGCAGCCAACCAGCGGTCGTTCCGAAGTGTTGAGAGCCAACGAATCAGCGCAATACTGACAACGAAGGCGAGAATGGCAAAAAACCAACGTTGCCAACCTGACGCGCCCGCTAAAAAGCTGAACGCGGCACCTGTATTGTGCAGCAGCGTGAAATTAAAAAACGGCAGCACAGGAACTGGAGAAGCGTAGGTCAGGGACGTTGACGCCATATACTTGGTTAACAAATCCAGTATCACAATAACGGCGCTCAGCCAAAGCCAGGGCAACATTGGTTTTGATGGGTCAGCGGACATCCCTACACCTTTCGACATTACATTCGAAGACCCCACTAGGCATAGTTCCTCGTCTCACCTTCGCCCTCAACGTTTTCTATGCAGCGCCCACACAGACTTGGATGCTTGGCATCGGATCCCACTTCAGGACGGTGGTGCCAGCAACGATCACATTTCTCATGGCTGGTTGGGCTCAATGCGATCAACATGCCTTCAAGCGAGCTGGGCTTCGCATCACCAACCCCCTCTCCCGACAAGGTTTGCACCTGCGCCGACGAAGTAATCAACACGAACCGTAGCTCATCACCCAATGTCTGCAAGGCGTCGTAGAGCGCCCCTTCACAGAATAGCGTCACTTCGGTACCGAGTGAGCCTTTCACGGTTCCAGCATTGCGTTCTTCCTCAATCCGCTTGTTTACCGCCTCTTTGACTTCCATCACCTGCTCCCAAAACGCTCTGCCGAGGGCAGCATCGTCATCCAGTGGTGACAATTCCTGGTACCAGGTTTCCAAAAATACACTGTCGGAACGTTCACCTGAAACCGGAGCAGGCAGCGTCGACCAGATTTCGTCAGCCGTAAAACTCAGGATCGGCGCAATCCAGCGCGTCATGGCCTCGAGAATGTGGTACATGGCAGTCTGACATGAGCGACGCGCCAAGCTGTCCTTTTGCGTGGTGTACTGACGGTCCTTGATGATGTCGAGATAAAACCCGCCCAGTTCGCCTCCACAGAACTGAACCACCTTCTGGAATACGCCCAGAAAATCATAATTATCGTAAGCGTTCTGCAAGGTCTGCTGTAACTGAAATGCCCGATCCACTGCCCATTGATCCAGCGCCAGCATATCAGCATGCGCCACCATATCGGACTTGGGATCGAAACCATTGATGTTGGACAACAGGAAACGCGCAGTGTTGCGAATACGACGGTAAGAATCAGCCGTGCGCTTGAGGATTTCATCAGAAACCGTCATCTCACCGCTGTAATCCGTCGCGGCCACCCAGAGGCGCAGAATGTCGGCGCCGAGTTTGTTCATCACCTCCTGGGGGGCGACTACATTGCCGATGGATTTCGACATCTTGCGGCCTTGCCCATCCACGGTAAATCCATGGGTCAGGACTTCGCGATAAGGCGCCTGATTCTTGATGGCAATCCCGGTTTTCAATGAGGACTGAAACCAGCCACGATGTTGATCCGAGCCTTCAAGATACAGATCTGCCGGATAAACACCCAACTCCTCGCGCTGCTCCAGAACGGCAGCATGAGTCACACCCGAATCAAACCAAACATCCAGCGTATCAGTCACCTTAAGGTAGTTATCCGCCTCAGCGCCCAACAACTCTGCAGCATCAAGCTCGAACCAGGCATCCATCCCTTTCTGTTCTACGCGTTTTGCAACCTGCTCAATCAGACTCAAGGTATCGGGATGCAGCTCTTGCGTTTCTTTATGAACAAACAAAGCGATAGGAACACCCCAGGCACGTTGGCGTGAAATACACCAGTCCGGGCTTTGCTCGAGCATGGCCTCAATACGCTGTTGTCCCCAGTTTGGTACCCACTTAACCCCCTTGACCGCCTCTAAAGCCGCTTCCTTGAGACCGTTTTTTGTCATACTGACAAACCACTGTGGCGTCGCACGGAAAATAAGCGGGGTTTTGGTACGCCAACAATGCGGATAACTGTGCGTAAAGGTTTTACTGATGACGAGTTTGCCGTGTTCTTTTAGCGTTTCCAGTACCTTGGCATCCACCTTGTACACATGCTCACCGGCGAACAAGGGCACATCACTTCGAAACACTCCGTGGTCATCCACGTAATTGAGAGTCGAAAGTCCATATTCCTTGCCAACATTAAAATCGTCGACACCATGATCCGGTGCGGTATGAACAGCTCCCGTACCCGCATCCAACGTGACGTGCTCACCGAGAATCACCGGCACTTTCTTTTCCCGATAAAAAGGGTGCGTCAGGTACTGGCCTTCAAGTGCCTCACCCTTGCATCGCGCCAATACCGTGTAATTTTCAATTCCGTAGCGCTGCATATTGTCATCAACCAGCGCGTCTGCCATGACCAGCCGCTCTTTACCTTGCTCCGACTCGCACTCAACCAGGGCATACTCGAGCGACCGATTCAGCGCGACCCCCTGATTGGATGGCAAGGTCCAGGGTGTGGTCGTCCAGATGACGATAGCCGTGTTCAGAGATGACTCGTCAACACCAAAAGCTTGTGCAACAGCCGTGGAATCGACCACATCAAAGCGCACATCTACCGCCGTAGACTCTTTATCCTGATACTCCACTTCCGCTTCCGCCAGAGCAGAGCCTCCCACCACACTCCAGTAGACAGGCTTGAAACCTTTCTGCAGGTGGCCATTGTCGATGATCTTTCCGAGCGCCCGAATAATATCGGCCTCAAATTTGAAGTCCATGGTTAGATAGGGCTTGTCCCAGTCACCAAATACACCCAAGCGAATGAAATCCGCTTTCTGTCCAGCGACTTGCTTCGCAGCATAATCGCGGCAGGCCTGGCGAAACTTGGAGAACTCGACCTTCACACCAGCCTTGCCGATTTTCTTTTCCACGTTGTGTTCGATGGGCAAACCATGGCAGTCCCAGCCCGGAATATAGGGCGCATCAAAACCGCTGATAGTTTTGGATTTGACGATAATATCCTTGAGGATCTTGTTCACCGCATGGCCAATGTGGATATCACCGTTGGCGTAGGGAGGACCATCATGCAATACAAACTTTTCAGCGCCCGCCCGAGCCTGACGGATCTTCGCGTACAGATCCATATCCTGCCAACGCTTCAGCATACCGGGTTCGCGCTGTGCCAGATTTCCCCGCATTGGGAAATCGGTATCCGGCAAGTTCAGGGTGTGTTTGTAATCACTCATAGAATTATCACTTAGGCTATTGTTCGTTTTCAGTTAGACGCAAGATACTGTCTTGCAGCTTCCACATCGACTGCTATTTGCCTCTTCAAGGCATCGAGGCCATCAAATCGTTGTTCATCACGGAGCTGGTGGCGAAACTCAACCTCAATCGCCTCCCCATAGAGATCATCATCAAAATTGAGAACATAAACTTCCAGGTTTGGTTTGAAGCGTCCAACACTGGGTTTCACGCCAAGATTGGCAACTCCGTCCAACTCACTACCATCCTCTCGTTTTACCTTCACCACGAACACACCGGTCATGGGCAATTTGATCCGATTCAAGTTGACATTGGCTGTGGGAAACCCAAGCTGACGACCCAGCTTTTCCCCGTGAACCACTTTTCCTGTCATACGGTATGGACGCCCCAGCAGCGAAGCTGCTGCTGGCAACTGGCCCGCTTCCAGACATGCCCGAATTCGGGTACTGCTGATCCGGGCGTCAGCGCCTTCGGCACCATCAGTACATGTCGGGGTATTCTCAACGGAATAGGTGAAGCACTGCCCCAAGCTTTCCAACAATGCAAAGTCGCCGGCGCGATCATCCCCAAAGCGGAAGTCATCTCCAACAACCAGATGGCGGATATGCAGGTGTTCTACCAACACTCGCTCGACGAAAGCTTCTGCAGACAGGCCAGCCAAAGAAGCATCAAATTTGAGACAGAATACGTAATCGAGATCAAATTCCGCCAGCGCCCCAAATTTCTCCCGAAATGTCATCAATCTGGGAGGCGCGGCGTCCTGATTAAAAAATTCCAGGGGCTGAGGTTCAAACACAATCACCAGCGCTGGCACGGAAAACTCATTTGCCCGATGGATTACTCGCTCAATAATCGCCTGATGTCCACGATGCACGCCATCAAAATTACCGATCGTGGCAACGCACCCTTTCTCTCCCAACCCCGGATTGTGCAAGCCTCTCAGCAACTGCATCTGTCACACTTTCGCCTTAAAAAATAGCCGGAGATTATACTGGTGGAACTGCGCACGATTCAATCAAACTAGCGTGTTTGAGCCGGCGAAAACACGGACAAGCGGAACATAACACATAAAAAAACCCCCTGATCTCGTGATCAGGAGGTTTTCGAAAACAAAATAGTCGGGTATTGAGCTACTGCCACCAACCAACGAGGTTCATGTAAACGATAGTGGCAGGCGCTATAAGGAAGGTCAGAATTCCGACCGTTTCATCGGTCGACTCTTCGTTATTCTCGTTCACACGGAAGCCACCTTCTTTTCCCGATGTGTAATAACCGCGTCCATTTTCCACAGTAAAGTACTTATCAGGATCTTCCAGCTCATACTGGCCTTCGTTCTGATAGGCCGGCACAAATTCATCGTCCGCATGAACACCCTGAACACTGACAAACAAGCCACCGATCAAAACCAAAAGCGTTACCAGCCGATAAACCATTTTCATCACCTACTCCAACAGTTCTGGCACCCAAACTATTTGAGATACAGAAGAGAAACCAGACCTGACACGATTACTTTTTAACCAACTACCCACTTATTAAAAAACTTTGTTCACACAAAATAAAGGCATTTAACATTGAATTACACAAGGGTTTAGCCAGAACGCGCTCCAGTTAACATTTCCGCCACGAACTCCAGCCAATGCTGAACGGGTAAATCAGAGCCCGTCGCCAAGTGACTCTGACACCCCACATTTGCCGTTAACACACGCTGCGCACCAGCATCGTCAATATGCGCCCATTTATTTTGCTTCAGTTGATTCGATAAAGCGGGCTGTAAAAGAGAGTACGTTCCCGCCGAGCCACAACACAGATGCTTGTCAGAAAAATCGACCAGCTTCACGCCTAACCGAGTCAACAAGTTCTCAACCCGACCGTTCAGCTTTTGTCCATGCTGCAGGGTACATGGCGGATGGAATGCAATCGCCTGAGCGCTCCCCTGATCACACCAATCAAAACGAGACCAATCTTCTGACTCAAGCAGTTCAACGGGATCTTTTACCAGGCTCTGCAATGAATGCGCTTTCGCCAGCAGAGCCGGATCATCTTGCAGCAACTCAGGATATTCTTTTACAAATAAACCACAACCACTGGCATTCACCATAATGCCGTCAAACTGGTGCTTTTCATGCAATGCCCACCAGTGATGAATGTTTTTCTCAATCTGCTTTCGCGCCTGAGCTTCCTGTCCAAGGTGAAAATTCATCGCACCACAACACTCTGACGCCGCAGTTTCATGGACACGAAAACCAAACCGCGCAAACACATATTGGGTAGCACGATTAATATCGGGAGCCAGAGCATCCTGGACGCAACCGGCCACAGATAGAATATTTCGTGACGAGTCTCCTTGAGGGATCGACAAACCTGAAAACTGATCACTAAGCGGAGGAATCTTGTTGCCCAGCCTACTGGGCAACAGCGGTCGCATGCGCCGCCCCAGCGCTAATGACCAGGCAAAAAGACGAGGTTGACCCAAAATCCAGGCGTAACTGCTTCGTATCAAGCTGTTAAGTGGAGAGCGTGCTTTTCCCTGAGACGGACTGTCTTGCAACAAGTGGCGGCCAATATCCAACAATCGATGGTACTTCACTCCGGACGGACAGGTCGTTTCGCAGGCCCGACAACTCAAACATCGGTCCAGATGTTTTTGGGTGGCTTCACCCACATCCGCACCCTCCAGTAGCTGTTTGATCAGGTAAATCCGACCTCTGGGGCCATCCAGCTCGTTACCCAGCTCTTGATAGGTTGGACAGGTAGCATTGCAAAAACCACAGTGTACGCAACTGCGCAGAATAGCTTCCGCCTCCTCTCCCAAAGGTGACTGCTGGTAGACCTCAATCAGCTTGGTTTGCACTCATCCTCCTCATTCAGCCGCCCCCTCATAGTTCAGGATACATGCGTCCGGGATTAAAGATTCGATCCGGATCATAGGCTTGCTTCAAGCGCTGATGCAAAACCATATTGACAGCCGGCAAGGGAGGAAAAGGCGCCTTGCATCCCCCGCGAAAGGCATAAAGCTGAGCATTCAGTTCACGGGCCAGTAAACGTAATTTGTCTTCGTCATATGTGTGCAGCCACGCTTGCCGGCCACCCCAATCCAGCAAACACTCGATATCACTCAGCTTCCTTAAATCACTCAGCGCCGGCATAGACAAACGCCATATGGGGTCACCATGTTTAAACCAGGGCAATTGATGAGTGCGCAATTGCTGCCAGAACGCCTCACCTTCAGCATCTGCCTGCAGGTTTTCCCGCTTGGCAAATGACGCAATCAAGGCATCAGCACCTTCAAGGCGGACTCGCAGACGCTCTCCGTCATGACACAATCCACTCAGAGGGCTCATCTCTCGCCCCCATCTGGACATGTTTTGCGGCAACTCATGAGGAGATAATTCCAAAAAGAAATACCGCTCCGATTCCGGGCATGGCATTACTTTAAGACTCACATCACAAATGAGCCCCAGGCAACCCATGGCGCCAACCATTAAGCGCGATACGTCGTACCCGGCAACGTTTTTCATCACCTGACCACCAAACTGCAAGAACTGCCCCTTTCCATTGATCAGGGAAAGGCCCAGGACATGATCCCTGACAGCTCCGCCCCAGGGCCGTCGAGCCCCGGCCATAGCGGTTGCGATGGTGCCACCGATAGAACTTTGATCCGAAAAATACAGCGGTTCAAAAGCCAGCCGCTGATGATGTTCAGCCAGAATCGCATTCAGATCCCTGACCGGAGTTCCAGCCCTGACACGGACCGATAGCTCAGTGGGCTCATAGTTGATCACCCCACTATAATCCGACATGGAGAGAGACGCTCCTGCACCAACATGACCGTACCAACTGCGACTATTACCTCCAACGATACACACTGGGCGATTATCCTCCCGAGCTTCGTTCAGCTGAGCGACAACCGACTGCAGATGCGGAGCTTGCATATCCGCCGGTTCTTCTGCACTGAGGTGATTTTTGAATTCAGACATCCAGGTTCTCGTTAAAATCGCTCTATATCGGGGAACGGCAACTGGCCTTCATGTACATGCATGGCGCCAAACTCGGCACAACGCGCAAGGGTCGGAATGTTCTTGTTGGGATTCAACCTGTTCTCTGGATCAAAAGCTGATTTGGTGGCATGAAACTGCTCAAGCGTTTCCTCTGGGAACTGAATACACATCTGATTGATCTTTTCCCGACCAACGCCATGCTCGCCGGTAATGGTTCCTCCCAGCTCGACACACAGGGCGAGAATTTCTCCTCCCATGGCTTCAGCCTGCTCTAGCTGTCCTGACTGATTGGCATCAAAAAGGATCAATGGATGCAAATTGCCATCTCCGGCATGAAACACATTGGCCACCGCCAAACCAAACTCCTGGGATAGCCTGGAGATGCCACCCAGAACCGCCGGCAAGTTCTTCCGGGGAATCGTACCGTCCATACAATAGTAATCCGGCGCCAGCCGCCCCACCGCCGGAAAGGCACTTTTTCGACCGGCCCAGAAACGACTGCGTTCAAACTCATCGCGGGCAATTCTTACCTCGCATGCACCGGAGCGTGAAAATACGGTTTCCAGCAATGCCAATTGTGCAAGCACTTCCGCTTCCGGTCCATCCAGTTCACAAAGCAGAATAGCAGCCACGTCCTTTGGATAACCTGCATTGGCAAAGGCCTCAGCCGCTTCAATTGCCAGCGCATCCATCATTTCCAGACCCGCCGGAATGATGCCACTGGCAATAACATCTGCGACCGCTTTTCCGGCTTTCTCCACCTCATCAAAGCTCACCAGCATGACGCGGGCACATTCCGGTTGCGGGGTCAGTTTGACGGTAACTTCAGTGACCAGTGCCAGCATCCCCTCCGAACCATGCATCAAAGCCAGCAAATCAAATCCTGGTGTATCCAGACAATCTCCACCGAGCGTAATTATTTGACCATCAGCCAGCACACATTCCAGCGACAGCACATTGTGTACGGTAAGACCGTATTTCAGACAATGCACACCACCGGCATTCTCGGCGACATTACCGCCGATGCTGCAGGCGATTTGCGAGGAAGGGTCGGGCGCATAGTAAAGACCATACTTCTGCGCCGCTTCAGTGATAGCCAGATTACGCACGCCCGGCTGCACGATTGCCGTTTGCGTTGCCGGATTTACCGACAGAATCTTTGACATACGGGAAAACGACAGCAACACTGCCCCCCGAATAGGTAGCGCCCCTCCCGATAATCCAGTACCCGCACCACGGGGAACAATTACCACGGCGTGTTCATGACAACACCTGGCGATAGCCACTACCTCATCTCGACTTGAGGGCAGCAGTACAATAGTTGGGGTTTCGCGATAGGCCGACAAGCCATCACATTCGAAGGGCCGCAGCGCCTCAGGCGTTGCCACGATCGCATCGGCAGGCAAAATATTTCGGAAAATCTTTTCCAGAAAAGATGATGAGTGCGCCTTGAACTCACCATCCAGTCGCGGGTCATGCCTGGTGCTCATCTGCCGACTCCCGATGCCGTAACAAAACCAACAAACGCACACCCAGAAGCCTGAGCATCACAAAATATGCCAGACAGCCCACCACCACAGTTAGGGCCAGCTGAGAGCTGCGCTGCCAAAGCGACATGGCGAACCAGGTATCGACTGACGGACTTAACCACATAACCAGCGCAAGCATCAAGGTAATGGCGAGCGCTATCTGGATTGCCAGCACAGCCCAGCCAGAGCGTGCCTGATAGACCTGATCCTGTTTCAAACCCTTCAGTAACCACCAGGCATTCAGCCAGGATGACAGCGCCGTCGCCAGAGCCAGTCCAGTGTGTTGAAAGGGCCAGATGAGTATCAGATTAAACACCATATTCGCGGTCATCGCCCAGATGCCAATTCGTACGGGTGTTTTCATATCCTGACGTGAAAAATAACCGGGAGCGAGGATCTTGATCAGCATAAACGCCAGCAGGCCGAGCGCGTAAGCCCGTAAACTCAGAGCTGACATAAATACATCCTGCTGCTCCATCGCCCCGTAAAAGAACAGGGTTGTAATCAGTGGTTCCGCCAAGGCAATCAGCGCCGCCGCCGCAGGCAAACCTATCAGGCACACCAGTCGCAGAGCCCAATCCAAGGTATCGGAAAATTGTTGCCTCGAACCCTGGGCGTGCTTACGCGACAGATTGGGCAATATCACCGTCGCGATGGCGATGCCAAAAATACCCAAAGGCAATTCAGCCAGACGATCCGAATAGTACAGCCATGAAATACTGCCCGTTACCAGAAAAGAGGCCAGTATCGTGTCGAGCAAAAGATTGATTTGGCTTACCGACACGCCGAATAAAGCAGGCAACATTAAACGCCCGATGCGCCGCACGCCTTCATGCTGATAATCAAGTTTGGGGCGCGGTAACAGATTCATACGTAACAAAAATGGCAGCTGAAAAAACAACTGCACCAAGCCTGCCAGAAACACTCCCCATGCCAGACCAACCACAGGCTGAGCAAACAGCGGCGTCAACAACACCGCGGCAGCAATCAACACCACATTCAGCAGTACGGGTGTAAAAGCGGGGATCGCGAAGTATCCATAGCTGTTTAACATGGCTCCTGCGAACGCAGTCAGCGAGATCAGCATCAGATAAGGAAAGGTGATGCGGAGCATCTCAGATGCCAGAGCATATTTTTCATGCTCATCCAGAAAACCCGGAGCAAAGACCGCTGTTAACCAGGGGGCACCTGCGACGGCAAGCAAGGTAATCACCAGCAGAACCAGACTCAACACACCAGCGACCGCATTCACCAATTGCCTGACTTCCGCATCACTTTTCTGCTGCCGATATTCTGACAATACTGGAACGAAGGCCTGGGAGAACGCGCCTTCCGCAAACAAGCGTCGAAAGAAGTTTGGTATCTTGAACGCGACGAAGAAGGCATCCGCTCCCGCCGTGGCGCCAAAAAAGTTGGCCACGACAATATCGCGTGCCAATCCCAGCACGCGTGACAACAGGGTCATTACCCCGACGATGCCGGATGATCGCAACAGACCACCATCTTTTTGAACACGAATGGCTTTGGCCTGAGTCGATGCAGCGCAATCTTTTGAAGAGCTATTGTCCGAAGTCATGCTCCAACCAGTTGTTCAGGAGGCGAAGCCTCAGGTGTACGTTGAGTGAAGATAAAGAGCCCGAAGGATACTTGTACACGACCAAAAAACAAAGCCGACTCGCGCATCAACTCAAATTCGCTATGCTTAATGAACACTAGTCAATCCGTAAACGGAGTTCACGATGGACGAAAAAGACATTAATCGTTTGTTGATGCAGTTTGACCACTTATTACGACAGGCTAATCGCGACCGCATTAATCCTGTTATAGAAGAACTGGAGATCGACGACCTGAAACCCATCATCGATCTGGTTGCACGCTGCCGAGCATCGTACCTGAAACATCTATATGACCTCAGCAAAAAATACTCGGAGTCCGAGCAGCTCCCCTCTTCCGATGAACTGAAGAGACTGAAAGCCTATCGCAACCGATTTCTGGATCTGGCTGATGGCGCGAAATCCATTGAGATCTGCATACAACGCGGCTACCTGGATTTAAAGAACTAGAAGGACCAGGGCCCCGGGCTGACAATGGGGGCTAACATCACGATCTAAGGCGTGCTGATCAAGTATCGGGCTCGGACACGCCCAGATATAGAAGCTCCTGATCATGATCAATCCGAAAACGATAGCGACCCAGAATATTCATCCCCAAGAGCCCATCAAACTGAAAATCGGGCAAGGGAATCGAACCAACTTCCACATCTCTGATTTGGGCATTCCCGAGCGCTACTTGAGGTATGAGCAGTCTACTGCCGGAGACAACACCATTGGCGGTATTCATTTGCAAAGGCACAGGGTTATAGCGTTCTGTCGCATAAGCTCCTATCAATGAGGCTTTTAGCACAGTCAGCGTCGCACCGGTATCAATCATCATTGCAGCGGTGAACGCATCATCGACCGTGACGTCGGCAATATAGTGCTCCCCCACCTTTCTCAGGGGCACGATCACCTGCTCTGACGACAGCAGTGAGTTTCCACTTTCAAGCCGCTCCAACAATGCCTCCCGCTCACTGGAATAACGGGTATCATTGCTGGTACCCGCTAGCGTTTGCGCAGCCGCATCAGCATCGCCCAACTCCAATAACCAATGAGCAAGGCGCAGGTGATAAGGAATGTGATCGGCATGCAGACTGATGAGCAAACGAAACAGGGAAACCACACGCTCCAGATCACCCACTTCCGATAACTCCCGTTCAGAGCGTTCAACGGCTGCAAATATCAGTTGCATCAGATCGGCCTCAAGCGCCTCGGAGATGAACAGCCTCTGCTCATACAGCATGGTCAAGGCACGCTCATAGTCGCGCGCTTCCACCAGCAGCTCCGTCAATACTCTTGCCAGATCGAGCGCCTCTGCCAGCTGCCCAAGATTATCCAGATACACCTGAACAGCTTCATCTGTTGCTCCGGATTCGAGAATATCCAGAACCCGCAGCAATTCAGCATTGTTCTCCCCGAATTGCGAATCCGCACTCTGTTCATCCAACTGACTGGCAAGCTGACGGTTCTCTAACAGCGTATCGAGACGAACCTCATTGCGGTTCAGGCGTTGCGTGGTTTTTTGTGTATCCAGCTGACCAAAAGGTTGCCAATAGCCGCCAAAAACCAGCAAGGCCAAAAAGGCAATCACACTCAATGTCAGCAGGTAGGTACCTGTTCTCATATGCCTGGCTCCGATATGCGAAGCCAGGCTCCGCATTCAGTGACTGGCCACCGTGGATGTATCCAGGCTTGCGACTATCGCCCTGAATGCTTCAACGGTTTCCGTAGCGGACTCGAAGTTATCGTCCATAAACTCAATGTTGGTCGAGTTTTTGACAATGACAACACCCGCTTTCTGATTCACATAGATAAATTGATCATAGACGCCCAGCGCCATAAATTCCTGGTCAGCGTTCTCAGGAACCCACCACTGATAGCCATATCCCAAATTAATATTGGCCGTCTCTCTTGGCCCCGGCTGTAAATGGGGAGCATCAGGGGTCACGGAGGCATGCACCCATGACGCTGGCACGATCTGCTCGCCATCACGACGACCATTGTTCAGATAAAGCAGGCCAAAACGGGCAAAGTCCCGAGTGCGCATATTGAGTCCACCCAGAACCATCGGCTCACCATCCCAGTCGGTGATGTAATAGGTATCAGATTCTGCCCCCAGCTTTGACCAGAGTTTGTCAGCAAAGTACGCCTGAATAGATTGTCCTGTCGCCCCTCTCAATACCATCCCCAGCACATGGGTATCGATGCTGACATAATGAAGAAAGGTTCCGGGCTCTCTTTCGTTGCGCAGTGTCCGCGCGAAGTCGTCAAAGGAACCACCGAATGCCAGCGTACGCCCCATACGATTGATATCCGAATTGAAATCCTGGTAATCCTCATTGAAACCGATTCCGCTGGACATCTGCAGCACATCCTTGATGCGCACGCCTTCGTAGCCGGTCCCCGCTAAAGACGGAGCATAGGTTTCTACGGGCTCTTCCAAAGATTGGATGTGACCATCGGCGTAAGCAATACCCAGCAACGCAGACAGAAAAGACTTGGCCACCGACCAGGAGATCCGTTGATCGGTATCCCGGGTATTCTGAAAATATTCTTCATAACGAATAACACCATCTTTCAGAACCAATAATGCTGTCGTATCGGAGCGACGGATAAACTCGTCCATCTTCCGCTGCTCTCCCTTGTAGGCATAGCTTTCAGGCAGCTGAGCCAATTGCTTTGGCAAGGTCCAGACTTTCCCCTGCTGCGCTATTTTCTTTACCGGAAACATGCCACCCATATTTGAGAAATTTTCAACGATCTTATCTCGATCAAACAGGGTGACGGTGTGATAGGCCTGAGTAAGTGCCCGCTGGTAAACTAATCCTCCTAACAATGCGGCGATCACCAGAGCGATGCCCCCCCACTTGATTACGCGCATAAATCCTCCGAATTAGGTATTACGAAAACAATATACGCGAGTTTATATATCTATCGATAAATAAACAACCAATGCTTGCGCGCACTCTTATCCGGTATTAAAGTGACCGTTCTAATATAAACGAGACTGCCATGCCCAGACCCAAATCAGACAACCATAAAGGCGCGCTAAACCAAGTCATGCTGCTTTTCTGGCAACAGGGATTTGAAGCTACATCTATGCGCGATATTGAAACGCATACGCGCCTCAGCGCCGGCAGCCTTTATCATGAATTCGGCAGCAAAAAACAGATATTTATTCGAGCACTGGAAAACTATCTGGAACAGATCATCCGTTTTCGAATCGACACCTATCTGCTTCAAAACGACAACCCAAGAGAGGGAATTCTCAAGTTTTTTACCAGTACCATTGCCAAACCAGCAAGCCTGAAATCCCATCCCTCGTGCCTGTTAGTCAACACTGCACTGGAAATGGGCCAGACAGACAAAGACATACACAGGGTGATTCAAACGGGATTCAGCACCATTCAGCAAGCCTTGACTCTCGCCATTCAGCGATCTTTGGAAACTGGTGACACGAACTCCTCGATCAACCCGACCCAGAGCGCAAAGCAACTCGCCATGTTATTACCCGGAGTGTTGCTGTCGGCAAAAAATGGAATCCTCGAAACGGAGCTGGAAAAACTTGTGGCATCGAGCCTGGAGCTTTTGCTTCCCCGCCCATCAAAACAATGACGACAAAACTGAATAGGAAATCCCATATGATCGACTTTGTTCGCACCCCGGAATCAAGCTTTGAGCGCTTACCTAACTACCCTTTCGCACCTCACTATGTTGATGTGGGCGGTTTGCGAATGCACTATGTGGACGAAGGCCCGTCAGATGCCGACCCAGTACTGATGCTTCACGGCGAGCCAACCTGGTCCTACCTGTATCGTCACATGATTCCGATTGTCGCAGCAGCGGGTCATCGTGTAATTGCCCCAGACCTGATCGGCTTCGGCAAATCGGACAAACCCACTCGCATTGCAGATTACAGCTACCAATCACACATGAATTGGCTGCTTAGCCTGATTGAGCAGCTCGATTTACAGAACATCACCCTGGTGTGCCAGGATTGGGGCTCGCTTCTTGGGCTTCGAATGGCTGCTGAACAGCAGGATCGATTCAAGGCGATTGTCGTCGGCAACGGTATGCTGCCTACGGGCGAAGAAAAGGTCCCACCAGCCTTCAAGCTGTGGCGAGGCTTCGCCTTGAACAGCCCCTGGTTCCCCATTGCCAGGATTGTGGAATTTGGAAGTTTTCGCTCGTTCAGCAAGGGCGAACGCCGCGCATATGATGCTCCCTTCCCTTCGCGAAAATTCAAAGCCGGAACGCGTGCGTTCCCCGCGCTAGTGCCCACCACGCCAGACAACCCTGCAACCAAGGCAAACAAAGCGGCATGGGAGGTACTCAAAACCTGGGATAAGCCTTTCCTGACCACCTTTAGCAATGGCGACCCGATTATGCGAGGCGGTGACAAATACATGCAGGACCGCATTCCTGGCACCAAAGGACTGCCACATATCACGCTTAAAGGCGGGCATTTTCTCCAGGAAGACTCGGGAACTGAGTTTGCCAACGCGGTGAATCAATTATTGGCCGATCACACCGGCTAGGGCTTTCTCAATCAGACAGCCAGATACAGGAAGGGGATTGCATGATTTCCCCAGACCGCTTCAAAAACAAAAAACCCGGCAATTGCCGGGTTAAATACTTCAAGAACACATCTAGGAAAACCAATCGGGAAACGGGCCTGAATCGTTTCCCTCATTTGATGGTGAAAGAATAACGTCTGTTCGCCCGTCGGTCTGTTGTAGATGAATGTCAAAATGTAACGTTTGTTTGCAATCCCGGCTTTACGGCAACCACGGCTCGTCGTCAGCAGAGGAATACCGGGCGGCTATTGGCGCTTCATATAACAGCGCTCGCTTTCCACTATACTGGACCTTGAATCCTAGTCAGTCTTGCGTAGGGGAGAAGGCAGTTATGGATTTTACCGCCAGACGTTTGTCCATCCACAAATACTATGGTCTCTCTGAGGCCGAAATCGAGACCGCACTGGCAAAAGCCGAAGTGCGTGATAACGGCCATCTCCGCGCCTGTGAAGAGCTGGCCCAAAGGATCTGTCAGTCAACCAGACTCCAGACCGAAAAGCCTTCGCCCCTGCAGAGACTTCTTCAGGAATTTGACCTGTCCACTCAGGAGGGAGTAGCGCTGCTGGCTCTGGCTGAGGCCCTGTTGCGAATTCCAGATACCAAAGTCGCAACACGCCTGATTGCAGACCGCATCCGACCTATTGACTGGAGCGCGCATATTCATGCTCACCAATCAGTACTGATCAATACCTCGAGCGCGTTGCTCCTGCTCAGCAAAGCCGTATTGCAGGACAGCAGTACTGAGGAACACGACCTGCACCGGATGCTTCGCAAGCTCGGCGAACCGATCATACATCGCGCCATGAAGCGTTCCATTGAGAGCATCGGCAAACACTTCGTACTCGCACAGGATCTCGATCAGGCTTGCAGTCTTATTCAGAGTGCGAAGGATATAGATCGTTTCTCCATCGACATGCTGGGCGAGGCCGCCGTATGCGATGCCGATGCACAGCAATATTTTCAACGCTATCGTGCCGCCATAGAAAACATCGCCAATACCGGCCTGCAGGGGCGCTCGTCCATTTCGGTAAAGCTGTCCGCCTTGCATCCTCGACTGGAAGCCAAAAGGCACCGCTTTTGCGTTCCCGAGCTGCTGAACCGCCTGACGCCACTGATTGAACTGGCAGCAACACATGGCATCACCATTACCATCGACGCCGAAGAGGCGGTACGTCTGGATCTGACACTTGACGCACTGACACAGGTATTGACCACAACCGAGCCACACGCCTTCCCTCCAGTGGGATTGGCGGTACAGGCCTACAGCCCACGAGCCATTCATACCCTGCAATACCTTCTTGAAGTCGCCCAATCCAGCGACAGGCAAATACCTGTCCGCCTGGTTAAAGGCGCCTACTGGGATACCGAGATTAAACAGGCCCAAATTGATGGCCTTAAGCACTATCCGGTCTTCACTTACAAGCAGCAGACTGACGCCAACTATCTACTATGCGCCGACTTTCTGCTCACACACAGACGGCACCTGTTTCCACAGTTTGCGACTCACAACAGCATTACCATTGCGGACATCCTGCTGCGTCATCCACCTGATGGCAGCTATGAATTTCAACGCCTGCAGGGTATGGGAGAAAACACATATAAAGCCTTCCGGGAACAGTATCCAGACCTTCCTGTTCGGATTTATGCGCCAGTGGGTGCGCATCATGAGTTACTTCCCTACCTGATTCGTCGCATGCTGGAGAATGGCGCCAACAATGCCTTTGTCAGACAGTCCCAAGCACCTGATACTGACTTCGCGAGCCTGTGTCGTCACCCACTCCGGAATGATCCAGAACACAAACCAGCAACCGATCAAGTTCAACCGGCGGTACCTCTCCCGGAACAACTCTATACACCATTTCGCCGCAACTCCCTCGGCCTGAACCTTGGAGATCCCAATGAAACGGCTGCCTTACAAGCGAAAATCAGCGAACTTAGTGAGCGGTTTTGGGAATGTACGGAGATCTTTCACGACAAGCACGATCTTGGCGAACTTGTCGACTGCTCCGGACCCTGTGACCCCAAACCCATCGGTCGTTGTTACCGGGATTCCCCAAATGATGTTCAACAGAAACTCAAGCTTGCATATTCAGCCCAGGACACCTGGCAATCCCGAGCCCCCGAGGAACGCGCGCAGGTTCTGGAAAGCTTTGCCGGGCAACTGCACAAACACCGAATGGAATGCATATCCCTGCTTGTGCGCGAGGCCGGCAAAACCCTAGTAGATGCCTGCAACGAGGTAAGAGAAGCCATCGATTTCGCCCACTACTATGCGCAGCAGGCACGGGAAAAACTAACGCAGGCGACCAGACTTCCGGGGCCTTCAGGGGAGGAAAACCACCTTCGCTGGCGAGCGCGCGGGGTGTTTCTTTGTATCAGCCCCTGGAACTTTCCCCTGGCAATATTCAGTGGCCAGATATCCGCCGCCCTGGTGAGCGGTAATACAGTACTCGCCAAGCCCGCCAGCTCAACACCATTAATTGCCTCATTCACATGCCAACTCTTCCACCAGGCCGGATTACCGCAGCAAGCCCTGCAACTCATCTGCGGGGACGGCGCGAAACTATGTGCACCCTTGTGCGAGAGCCCGATGCTGGCCGGAATCACCTTCACGGGCTCAACAGCCACTGCACATGCACTGCATCAATACCTGGGAAAACGAAATCACGACCTGATCCCTCTGATTGCGGAAACCGGCGGGCAAAACGCAATGCTGGTGGATAGCTCCTGCCTGCCGGAGCAAGTCGTTCGGGACGTCATTACCTCTGCTTTTCACTCCGCTGGACAACGCTGCTCTGCGCTCAGAGTGCTGTATCTGCAAGATGAAATCTATGATCGTGTTGTAGCGCTGCTCTGCCAAGCCTGCGATGAAGAGCGTATCGGAGACCCATCTGACCTGGCCACGGATATCGGACCACTCATCTCTCACGGCGCCCACACTGAGCTTGAAAATCATATCGTCAGCATGCGCGCTCAAGGACGCCTGATCCACCAGAGCCCTCTTCCCGAAAAACTGGCGACACTGCCCTTTATGCCCCCCACCATCATCCAACTGGACTCCATCAGCGAGCTAAAACAGGAGCACTTTGGTCCTATCCTGCACCTTATCCGCTTTGACTATGCCCAAACCAATGCAGTCATTGATGACATCAATAGATCGGGATACGGCCTGACTTTCGGGATTCACTCTCGCAATGAGGTCTGGGCGAAGCAGATTGCACAACGAATCAAAGCAGGGAACGTCTATATCAATCGCAACATGGTAGGCGCGATCGTTGCCTCCCAGCCATTTGGCGGCAGAGGCTTGTCGGGAACCGGACCCAAGGCAGGCGGCCCCCACTATCTGGATGCGTTTATGACCGAGCAAAGTCTCTGTAACAACCTCAGCGCCATTGGTGGCAATGTCGAACTCATCACTCAGGCCGAAGACGGTAGAAACAGACAAGCTCCCGACTGACTCGGAGGCTTCTCATTCAATCCCTGCTACTTTTTCATCAGAGCATCGCTGCTGTGGACCGTTTCATTGGTTTGATGAGCCAGCGAGTTCAAGTCATCAGAAATTGAAGCTAACGAGCGGGTATTGTCCGTCAATTCCTGCGCCGCTTGCGCATTGTCACGGATAAGATCCGTCACATCCCGACTTGTTGCGACGACGCCCTCGATATCCTGATGCTGCTGTTCGGCGATATCGGCGGCTACCGCAATCTGGGTGGCGATACTGCGTACCGACTCAACGGCCCGACTCAGACGCTCTCCCGATTCGTTTACCACTTCCGAACCATTGCCGATATCCCGAGTGGCAGCGTCAAGGACATCCCGTATATTTTGCGCTGACTCATTGCTTCGAATTGACAGGGTTCTCACTTCATCAGCTACCACAGCGAAGCCACGCCCCTGATCTCCCGCACGAGCCGCTTCAATCGCAGCATTCAGCGCCAGCAGGTTGGTTTGGTTGGCAATGTCCGAAATGACATTCATGGCCTGTAAAACAGCATCATTACTTTCCTTGATATGCTCCATCAGACCGATGGCTCGCTCCATGGCGCTGGCACTTTCAAGCACATCCTGTTCAGCACTATCCGCATCATTTTTGATCTGCTTCATTATCTGAGTGGAGTTATCAACGGACCCCATCATCGCTTCCAGCGTCGTACTCATCGCACCAGTGGATTCAACCTGTCGCTCGATACTGTCTCCAATACGGTTACTTTGCTGCACCATGTCATGCATCGTTGCACTCAATCGATCTGCAGAATTTAGCAAGGTATCCGCGCTGTCCGAAGCCTTGTGCAGGATATCACCCAGCTGCGATGACATGGTTTCTGAATGAGCCGAATGCTCATTCGCTCTGATCGCTTCCGCTTCCGATGTCGCGATGGCCTCGTGGCGAATCCTGTTGCTATACCAAAGCGTAAAACCAATCACCAGGGTTGGCAGCAAATATCCGGAATAGGTGTTGATCCTGGCTTGCTTGGCGTCGAGTTCGAAATGCGGCAAGCTCGCACCAACCTGGTCCAGATAAATCAGCAACAACGAAAACGCGGCCATCACCCCAAACCAGACCAAACCGAAGGCGTTATCGGTAATCAGGTAAGCAAAGACCATCACGCCGACAATCCAAAAAATATGCGCGGAATGCAGTCCTTCCAGGTGGTAGATTAACGAACAGCAATAGACCACCATCATGCCGACTGAGATATTCGCCATCACCATCGGCGGCATCGCTTTTGCGCGATTCAAGCCCGCCAGGATCGGCGCGCCGATGACGATCACCCATGCCCAATTGGCCAATGCGTCGTATCCCAGCTTGTACCACTTGATAATGCTGTAGAGCGCAGCCAGAAAAGACAGAATGCACGCAAATGCAATGATCTTATGGCGTAAAACGTTGGTTGGATCGCTGACATCATTTGGCAGCAGCTGCTGAAAGAACGCACTGAATGGATTCGACAAGGCTTCACCCCCTGATCAATACATTTCGCAAAGGTCCGCACCCACCACGCACTTTTGCCCATGCAAGGGACTCAAGACCAAGACAAAAAATTCTAATTTTTATTCACCTTACCTCTTGAATTAAAGCGTATTTTGGTCAGGAGTAAAGCCTTTACCAGGTTTCTCGAGCGAGCCTCAATAATCACTAAAGCATGCCCTGGACTTACCCAAAACAAACAATTGAAGATTCTTTCATTCTTTTCAAATCAAAGATTAGAGCTTATACTCTAATTTCTTTAACACGAACAGCATTCACCTTTTTGGTGCAATACGAAACGAGACCGCAGTATGTTATTTCAGATCAAGAAGCAATATTACAAAGGATTGGCCAAAGCCCTCAAAGTCGCAGCCGCCGTTATTCCAATGCCTAAACCCACTTTATTTACCGGCCCGGATTCTTCTCTGGCTTTGTGTGAAGCCATCTCTCAGTTGGGAATGCGGAAGATTCTAATTGTCAGCGATGAGGTACTGGTCAGCATTGGCCTGCTGAAGCCTCTACAGAACAAGCTTGCTGAGTTGGGCATCGACTATGTTATCTATGATGGCATCCTGCCCGATCCGACTTATGATCAGGTCGAGAAAGGACTCGAAATACTGAAAGACAACCAATGTGAAGCCATCCTCGCCGTTGGCGGCGGTTCACCAATTGATGCCAGTAAAGCTATCGCTGCCCGCGCCACGAATGACAAACCCCTCAGTAAAATGGCCGGGCTATTCAAGCTCCGCAGAGCTCCCATGCCACTGTTTGCCGTCCCCACTACTGCGGGAACCGGATCTGAGGTGACCATCGTGTCCGTGGTCTCGGATCCAGTCAGTCACCAGAAAACCCCAATTATCGATCCCAAGCTCGTTCCGATGATGGCTGCTCTGGATGGCAAGCTGATGCTTGGTTTGCCTCCAGCCGTTACAGCAGCAACCGGAATGGATGCACTGACGCACGCCATCGAATCGTTTATTTCAGTCAATGCGACTCCCGAAACCGACGCCTATGGCCTCGCGGCCACGCGGCTTATCATGAGTTACCTGGAAACTGCGGTGAAAGACGGCAAAAACCTGGAAGCGCGCCAAAACATGGCCATGGCTTCCTACTACGCCGGTCTGGCATTTACCAAGGCGAGTGTCGGCTATGTACATGCGATCGCGCATAACTTCGGTGCCATGTATTCCACACCACATGGCTTGGCCAACTCAATTGTCCTGCCACACATCCTTGATTACTCAAAAGATGAGATTGTCGACCGACTGGCACAGCTCTCTGAAGTAAGCGGTTTGAAAACCGGACGTGAAAGTAAAAAGCAGCTTGCCAATAAGTTTATTGCGCGCATTCGACAGATGCTGCGTGATTTCGACATTCCGGAAACTCTCGACGCACTCAAAACTGAGGACATCCCTAAAATCGCCAAGCTTGCCCTGGAAGAGGCGCATATGAACTATCCGGTTCCCAAGTATATGAACCAGAAAGTCTGCGAAAACCTGCTGGGCAAAATGGTTGCTTAACACACTGGGATGTTGACAAAACAGAACTAAAACGGCATAGTCTCGCGTCATTTTTATTGCCGGCCCGAAATCAGCACGGCACTTAGCAGATATCGGGCCTAAATATTAAGTAACTCGCGAAATTTAGGAGCAACACGGTGGCTAACTCCCCATCTTCAAAAAAGCGCGCGCGTCAGCAAGAGAAACGCCGCCAACACAATGCGAGCCTGCGATCCATGGTTCGTACTTACATCAAAAAGGTTGATACCAAAGTAGACAGCGGTAACTACGAAGAAGCTCAAGCAGCTTTCCTTACCGCGGTGCCGCTTATCGACAGCATGGTAAACAAAGGGATCTTCCCTAAAAACAAAGCTGCTCGTACCAAGAGCCGCCTGAACGCGCAAGTAAAAGCTCTCAAAGCTTAAGCTCTCGCAGATACATAAAAAAAGCCGGCAAACGCCGGCTTTTTTATTCTTATGCTCTCGGAAAGCCCTGATTAATAGCTTCAGACAAGCACCAGATTGTCGCGATGGATCAGTTCAGGCTCATGACAGAATCCAAGCAGCTCAACGATCTTGCTACTCGGCTGCCGCAAAATTTTCTTTGCATCATCAGCATCATAATTGACGAGCCCCCTCGCAAATACTCGCCCCCGGGCGTCACAGCAGGCCACCATCTCACCTCGTCTGAAGTCACCGGACAGGGAAACCACCCCTACAGGGAGCAAACTTTTCCCACCTTTTTCCAGCACTGCCACAGCGCCATCATCGAGCACCAACGAACCTCGAGTCTGAAGATGGCCAGCCAACCATTGCTTACGAGCAAGCTGCCGACTCATGGTTGTCGTAAACAAGGTACCCAAATCCTCTCCCTTACGGAGTCGCAACAGCACATCAGGTATCCTGCCTCCCACTATCACGCTGTAGGCGCCGGACCGTGCTGCCAATCTCGCAGCCCTGACTTTGGTTTGCATGCCTCCCCGACCAAGATTACCGGAACCTCCGGCCATGTCATCCAGTCGCTCATCCTCAGCGGCGATTTCGCTGATCAGCCGGGCATCTTTGTTGCGCCGAGGATCAGAATCAAACATTCCATCCTGGTCGGTCAAAATAATCAGCCCATCTGCTTCGACAAGGTTAGCAACCAGCGCTCCAAGCGTGTCGTTGTCACCAAAGCGAATTTCGTCAGTCACCACTGAGTCATTTTCATTGATTATGGGAACAGCCCCCAGCTCGACGATGGTACGAATGGTACTGCGGGCGTTCAGATAACGTTTCCGATCCGACAGATCTTCATGAGTAAGCAGAATTTGCGCCGTATGCATGTCGTGTTGCTGAAAATAAGTCTCATAGGCCTGCACCAACCCCATCTGCCCCACCGCGGCCGCTGCCTGTAGCATATGCAAATGTTCCGGCCTCTCACTCATCCCCAGGCGCGCCATACCTTCCGCTACGGACCCTGAAGACACCAGGATAATTTCCACACCATCCCGTCGCAGTGCCGCCATTTGCGCCACCCAGTTGGCAATGAGCTCGCGGGCCAGGCCCTTGCCATCGTCCGTAAGCAGGGCACTGCCAATCTTGACAACCCATCTTCCTGCCTGCGCCAAACTGCCTCTGGAGTGGCTCGATTCAAATTCCGTAGACATGCTTATGTTTTCGTACCGTATATCTGCCCTGGGGCTATAGTTTGATTAGGGTGAATAGATGACTTCGACATCATCGTCGTCTTCGTCATCAAAATCATCCTCATCTGTTTGGTCCTTGTTGCGACGCGCACGCTGCTCAGCCTTGTAGGCTTCCAGCTTCGATCGCGCCTCCTGCTGCATCTGCGCTTTGATTGCCAGTTCCTTTTCCGCCAGGGACTCATCTTCAGACTCTGCCTCAGCCTGGGATTCCAACCAAACCATGATGTCCTGACACAACAACTCCACCCCGGTCTTGTTCAAGGCTGAAATCCGGTACACTGGCCCTTTCCACTCAAGAGCCTCTAATAGCACCTCACAGCAGCTTTGCCGTTCTTCCTCCGGAAGCATGTCCAGCTTATTTAACACCAGCCATCGCTCCCTGCCTGCCAGGGTGGGACTGAATTTTTCCAGCTCTTCCGCTATCTCCCGGACTGCCTGTTCCGGCTCAAGGTCGTCAAATGGGGCCATATCAACCACATGCAGTAAAAGTCGGGTACGCACCAGGTGCTTGAGAAAGCGAATTCCCAACCCCGCCCCTTCGGCCGCACCTTTAATCAGGCCCGGAATATCCGCCACTACAAAACTACGATGCGACTGCACCCGAACCACACCTAGATTGGGAATCAGGGTGGTAAAAGGGTAATTGGCCACTTTTGGCTTGGCTGCAGAAACCGCTCTTATGAGTGTAGATTTTCCGGCATTAGGCATCCCCAGCAAACCTACATCCGCAAGCACTTTCAGTTCGAGCCTGAGATTTCTACTCTCGCCTTCAGAGCCCGGCGTGGTTTGCCTGGGAGCTCGATTGGTACTGGATTTGAAGCGCGTATTGCCAAGGCCGTGAAAGCCACCTTGCGCAACCACCAGCTCCTGCCCGGCATGAGTCAGATCGCCCAACACCTCTTCCGTATCCACGTCAACAACTGTTGTACCAACAGGCACCTTGAGGCGTAGATCATCACCTTTGGCTCCGGTACAGTTTCGCCCCCGTCCGGACTCTCCGGATTTTGCCCGGTAATTGCGCTGGTAACGGAAATCAATCAGGGTATTGATCGCTTCATCCGCCTCAAGAATTACCGAACCGCCATCACCGCCGTCGCCACCGTCAGGGCCGCCTTTCGGAATGTACTTCTCCCGGCGAAAACTCAGACAGCCGTTTCCGCCTTTCCCTGCCGCCACCGAAATCGTGGCTTCATCGACAAATTTCATAAACTCATCCCGAAAAATGCTCTAACGCGTTCTTCTTCCCAACACCGCTCTGCTGGCATTCATGGCAATAATAGCTGATGAACGCCGATCAACTCGACCATCACAGGAGGGAATGAATGTCGCGTCACTCAGACACCGACAAAAAAAAAGCTCCGCTGATGCGGAGCTTTTTGTGTTCATTGGGTAAAGCGCTTACTCCGCAGCTTCAACCGTTACGAACTTACGATTGTTTGGACCTTTGGTCTCGAACTTGACGACACCATCAGCTGTCGCAAACAAGGTGTGGTCCTTACCACAACCAACGTTGTCACCAGCGTGGAATCGAGTGCCACGCTGACGAACAATGATGTTGCCTGCTACTACAGCCTGACCACCAAATCGTTTGACACCAAGTCGTTTCGACTCCGAATCACGACCGTTGCGGGTACTACCACCTGCTTTCTTGTGAGCCATTAGATTACTCCTCTATTCGACTGACGTTTAGCTAGCGCCAAACGGCGTCTTAAGCTTTGATTCCGGTAATTTTCACCTCAGTGTACCACTGACGGTGACCCATTTGTTTCATGTGGTGCTTGCGACGCTTGAACTTAAGGATTTTAACCTTGTCATGCCGGCCGTGAGACACCACTTCTGCTGTCACTTTTGCGCCTTTTACTTCAGGCTCACCAATTTTGACATCATCGCCATTTGCAACCAGCAGTACACGATCAAAATCGATCGATGCACCCGTTTCTACTTCAATTTTTTCAAGCTTCAGCACTTCACCTTCCGTTACCCGGTGCTGCTTGCCGCCGCTAACAATCACTGCGTACATGTATGTTTCTCCAAAGAGCAATAATAAAGCCTCGCAGCAAATGCATCAGTGATGGACTATCAGCATCCGACTGACACACCTTGTCGATTACTTAGGCAGCAGAACATATACCTGCCCGCTGCGTCTGTTTCTAAAGGAAGCACTCTGGCAACCCTATTACAGAGAAGCGCAATGGCTACGAGGGCGCGTGATTTTATGTGATCAAGCCTTATGATGCAAGCCGTATTCGGCTATTCCCCTGTCTTCTTGACAGATTCCGGTCGTAACCCTAGCATTGCCGACCGGACCCCGCTGTAGCGACCCACTTAAACGCCAGATTCAAGCAAGTATTCAGTGATGCAAACTCAAGAGATTTATCAGGTCGTCGAGCAGGATTTTCAGTCCGTCAATCAACTTATTCTTGAACAACTCAACTCCCGCGTTCCGCTGGTTGAAAAGATCGCCCACTATATTGTGGAAAGCGGCGGCAAGCGCATGCGACCTTTATTGGTTTTGCTGACCAGCAACGCACTGGGTAATCCCGGTGAAAATGCAGTCCGACTGGCAACCATCATCGAGTTTCTCCATACCGCCACCCTGCTTCATGACGACGTCGTCGACACCTCGGACCTTCGGCGCGGTAAGGCAACAGCCAATGCCCGTTGGGGAAATGCCCCGAGTGTACTGGTCGGCGACTTTCTGTATTCACGCGCCTTCCAGATGATGGTCGATATGCAGAACATGAGTGTTATGGAAATCCTTGCGAATGCCACCAACGTTATTGCTGAAGGCGAAGTATTCCAGCTGATGAACTGTAAAAATCCGGATGTCAGCGAGGCCGACTATTTTGAAGTCATCAAGAACAAAACCGCGATGCTCTTCGAAGCCGCAAGCCACTCGGCGGCAAAACTGGCAAAGGCAGATTTCTCTACCGTTTCAGCAATGAAGGATTTCGGTCTGCATCTGGGTATGGCTTTCCAGCTGGTAGACGATATTTTGGACTACACTGGCGATGCGGAAACAATGGGAAAGAACGTTGGCGACGACCTGGCCGAAGGCAAACCGACTTTACCGCTCATCTATACCATGCAAAACGGAAAATCAGCGGATGTGGAATTGGTGCGCAAAGCCATTCGCCATGGCAACACCGATGCTATTGACGAAATTGCTGCTGCTGTGACTCGATCCGGCGCCCTCGACTATACCCGCGAAAAAGCCAGAAGCCATCATCAAGCCGCTTGCGAATGCCTTTCAGAACTGGAGGCATCCATCTACAAAGAAGCCTTAACCGCCCTCGCAGATGCTTCCATTAACCGGGATAAATAAGGCCAGCCGACTCGAATATAGGTTGGCCTCTCACCAGACAATGTGCATATACTTCGCATCGAACAAAAATCCGTATATGCTGTCAGGAATTTGAGCGATATTCCGGTACCGAGACGTAGAGTTACCCCATGCAGCAGCTGAGTGAACTAGATTCATCTTTTTTGTATTTGGAAAGTGAACACGCACCTCTGCACGTGGGCGGCGTATTTGTATTCAGGAAGTCAGGACGACGCTCACGCTTTAATTTCAACAGGTTCCGGGACATCCTCGCCAGCAAGCTTCCCAACGAAGCTTTTTTCAGGGAACGCCTGGTCGAACACTCTCTGAATAGTGACCTGCCTCTGTGGGCAAAAGACCCGGATTTTGAACTCGACAATCATGTTCACTATGTGACCCTGACCGACTTGCCATCTCCCTGCTCACTCATGGAACTGGCCGCTGAGATTTTTAGCGCCCCCCTTGATCGCAACAAGCCTCTTTGGAGCGCAACCTACATTGATGGACTGGAACAGGAGGCGGGTTATAGCAAGCAACACTTTGCTTTAGTCCTCAAAGTTCATCTAACCGCCATTGACGGTGCGACCGGAGAAGACATTATTAGTCAGCTCCTACATGTCACCCCGGAGATCAGCCACCTGGATCCCCCCGCTGAATGGAATGCAGACCCGCTTCCGGAAGGCGGAGGCTTTTTGAGTGCCGCATACAGTAGCGCACTGACACTACCCAAGCGACTCACACATCTCGCGAAAGACACAGCATCCTCAGCGTTTTATAGCGTGCTTTATGAAAGACTGAGTAAACTAAAACTACCCTCGGCTCTGCTAAAAGTAGCCAACACGCCTATTAATCAAGCGATTAGTGGCAAGCGTGTCATTGATAATATTGAAATCCCGCTTGCAGATATCCGCTCCATCCGCCAAAGCCTGCCAAATGTCACCACCAACGACATTCTGATGGGCATTTGTGCAGAAGCTTTGGCAAACTACCTCAAAGATAACGGTAACGAGCCGAACCTGCCCCTGATAGCCTTGGCTCCGATATCAGTACGCTCAACCAGTCTGGAAATCAAAACCGGCAACCAGATTACAGCAAGTTTGTTTTCGCTGGCGACAACCGAGCCAGATCCAATTCAGCGTATTCACATGATTCATCGCGATGCACGCTCTGCAAATCATTACGACGAAGCAATATCAGCCTCTCGATTGACAGAGCTGGTGCCATCCTGTGTCGCGGCTATTTCAGCCCGGGTGTATTCTGAATTTCTGCTGGCACAAAAGCACAAGCCCATGTTCAATCTTCCGATCACTAACATCCCCGGCCCCCAATTCCCCCTATATTTTGAAGATAACGAGTTAGAGCAGTACATATGCGCAAGCCCTCTGTTTGACGGCATTGGATTGGCGATGATGATCGTCAGTTACAATGGCGTATACAGTATCACCACAACCTACTGCCCTGATCTTGAGCAACAACACAAACCCTTCACTCAATACCTACAGGAAGCGCTGGAGACGATACTTGAAGCCAAAGATGGTTTCGATGCAGAGGAAGAAAAGACGCGCGAAAGCGGTGAGCGCGGCATTATTGAGGACGTTGTCGGACTGGTGAATAACCTTTTCTCCTTTTCAGGCAAGTCCCCCGAAAAAGAGAACCAAAACTGATCCCCGATACAAGCCAGGTCTCAGCCTGGCTGGGGACGCATCGCCCCCTCTTCGGTGATTTCTTTCAGGCTTATTGAAAAGCCCACTTCAAGAATTCCTTTTTTTCCGCCGTCGTAGCGGAATCCCAAAGTACTTTTAAAGCATCTATGGTCGGCAAGGATGGCTGAGGACTGGCCGGCACGGTGTCTGAGGCGACCGGCGTTGCTGCTATTGAAGGTGTGGCTGCCGGGACGGCGGCCGCACTGCTGGCTGCGACCGGCACACTTTGTACCGACGCTCCCTGAGCCGCCACCGGTTGTACCACGGGTTTTTGATAAGCTTGCGACATGGCAAGGCCTTTTCCGGTTTGATTCACGACTTCTGCCCGAAAATTTTCTGCCAATGCCTGAGCCTCGCGCACATTCTCCGCCTCATCATATTTGAAAGCCAAACGATCACCGGCCTGAGCCGTTAGACTCACCTGAAGTTTTTCAGAGCTTACTTCAGTCGCTCGTGGAGTATCCTCTCCCCTGGAAGCTTGCGCCCAGGTGCTGCGATACTGAAATACAACCGTATTGGGACCGGGTTTAAGCGCATAATCAACTTCAATATTGGTTAGCAAATATTTAGTGACCGGCTTGCCGTTGACCGAGATGACGGTGATATTCTCACCAGCTTTCAACACCGCGTGCTGGTTTTCAGCCAGGCGCTCACCTTCATAGGTCTTAACCGGCTTGCTGCCGGAACAGGCCGACAGAAAAACAATACCCAGTAAAACGGTCAATACTCTCAAAACCTGCATAACGTGTTCCTTGATACCCTTGTCAATGTGTCATGGTTCTTTTGCGTTGTATCCGGCGTATCCAAGCTATCCTTCCCAAGTATTTTCGGAACTGAAGTCTAACCCCGTTACCAACAAGCCCGACATTCTGACACAGTCGGGCCATCGGACAAAAGTCCAGGGACATGAAGCTGTTACACGAATTGCTGAAGGAAAGGGGATAACATTGAAAAATTGAATTTTTGATATACAGTTTCTTGTGAAATGTGAAAAAATGTTGCATTACAATAAGAAAAAGCGGAGGCAAAGGCGTTATGGTCAGTATAGAGCAGCGCAAAGGCGAACAGGGTGACATACCATTCCGAAGTGATCGCTTCTTTTGTGTCGGCAACAAATGGTACTTCTCAACCCGAGAGGGCTTTGATAGCGGCCCGTATGCCAATAAAGAACGCGCGGAAATGAGCTTGAATCGATTCTTGCAGGTCGTCAGCAAACTGCCCCAGCTTCACTAGAGTGCTTTAGCGCTCCTATACGAGCACAGCTACGCACTCATTGCCCCAAAAACCATGCAACAGCCTGAACACAGGCCAATGCATATAGCCCCGCTACCACATCATCCAGCATTATTCCCAATCCTCCCTGAACACGTTGATCAAGCCATCGAATGGGCTGCGGTTTCCATATATCAAACAGGCGAAACAAAACGAAGCCCAATACCAGCCACACCCAGCCGGATGGAACGGCAATAAGCGCAATCCACAAGCCAACGAATTCGTCCCAGACAATACCGCCGTGATCGTGCACTCCCAATGCCCGGGAACAGCGCTCACACAACCATACCCCCAGAACAAAGGAAATCACGACCACCAGCAGATAGCCCGGCAAGGCCAGTTCAGGCAGCAAAAGAAAAACCAACAGACCCGCTAGGGTACCAAAGGTGCCCGGTGCCTTGGGGGCAAGCCCTGAACCGAAGCCAAGTGCCAGACAATGCCCCGGATCACGCAAAAAACGCTTCGGTATCTTAGTCAAAATGCAAATACCCTCCCTTCATTCCACTTCGCTCCTTGCCGTCAACACTCACTCCCGCCCCTGTCACAACCCTCCCAATACGAGTTAAGGGCAGATCTAAGCCGAGCCCCTCAAGCTCATTCCAGCTGGCATCATCCACCGTAAACAAGAGCTCATAGTCATCCCCGCCGGTTAGTGCATAGGCCAGCGCTTTCTCGGGAAAAAACCGCTTAAGGCTTTCGGACAAAGGCAGACAATTTTGATCCAGCTCGATTTTACAATCTGACGCGGCTGCAATATGTCCCGCATCTGCTACCAGGCCATCGGAAACATCTATGCAGGCCGATGCCAGACCTCTTATCTTTTGCCCAAGACTGAGGCGGGGTTGCGGCTGATCAAACCGCATTTGGAGTTCTGGTGCCACGATACCCGAATCAGGATTCAGAATGATATCAAGACCTGCTGCGGCATCACCCAAGGTCCCGCTGACCACCACATTGTCACCGATGCAAGCTCCCTTGCGACGCATCGCCGTTCCTGCTGGAAGATAGCCATGCACCGATACCGTCACGCTCAACGCGCCCCTAGTGGTATCACCGCCAACAAGCTGAACGTTTTGTCCGTGTGCACATGCCTGCAAGCCCTTGGCAAATTCACTCAGCCAGCAGGGATCGGAGTCCGGCAAGGTCAATGCCAGGGTGAAAAACGCAGGGGAAGCCCCCATGGCCGCCAAATCACTCAGAGCACAGCCCAGAGCCCTGAATGCCACGTGCCTCGCAGGATACGCTTTCGGGAAATGAACGCCTTCGACGACTGTATCCACTGATACGCACATTTGCATAGCCGCCGGCACCGTGACCACAGCACAATCATCACCAATCCCAAGCTCAATCCCGTGGGTTCCATCCCCAATACCTTGGAAAAACTGGTGTATGAGATCGAACTCGGTCACGGTTTCTGTTGAGGGAGTGCTAACGTGACTTCTGGCGGGTCTCGGCGGGTCTCAGTTTGAGACTCAACTTGTCGAGTATGCCGTTTATATATTTGTGGCCGTCCGTACCACCAAACTGCTTCGCCAAATCCACCGCCTCATTGATCACGACACGGTAAGGTACATCAATGCGATGCTTCAACTCATAGGCGCCCATGCGAAGCAAGCTCAGCTCAATGGGGTCCACATCGCTGATATCACGATCAAGATAGACAGCAATACACTGATCCAGATCGTTTAGATCGCCCGCAACGCCACTGAGCACCTCGGAAAAATAGCGACCATCGAGCTTGGCAAAGTCATTGTCTGTGCGAAACTCTGCCTCAATTTTGGACACATCGTCTTTGCCAACGTACCACTGGTACAAAGCCTGCAAAACCAGCTTGCGTGCACGCTTGCGTTGAGAGGTAGTCGGCGCTTTAGAAGAAGTATCGGATCCGCTCACTTAAATACCTGCACTTTTGAAGAGACTAAGCATTTCCAGCGCTGACATGGCCGCTTCTGCCCCTTTGTTACCCGCTTTCGTTCCTGAACGCTCGATTGCCTGCTCAATGGTATCGACCGTCAATACGCCGAATGCCACAGGCATGTTGTAATCCAGTGACAGGGCACCCAAACCTTTGGTGCACTCACCCGCCACATACTCAAAGTGCGGGGTACCACCGCGAATCACAGCTCCCAGGGCCACAATAGCATCAAACTTCTTGGATTGGGCAACACGCTTGACCGCCAAGGGAATCTCGAACGCACCGGGAACACGGAATATTTCGATATCAGACTCCGCAATTCCCTGTCTCACCAGCGCATCCACCGCGCCCTGTAGCAGACTTTCGACAACAAAGCTATTAAAGCGGCCGACAACCATTGCGAACTTGCCACTGACGTTCCTGAAATCACCTTCGTGCGTTTTGATATTCTGCATTTCTCTATCTCTCACTAAACATTCTGTTGTAACCAGACAGCCTCAGCCCTGGTAAGGAATAAACTCAACCACCTCCAGATCAAAACCCGACAGGGCTGAAAATCTGACGGGGGGATTCAACAATCGCATTTTGGTCACGCCGAGGTCCCGCAAAATCTGAGAGCCTGTACCGACGGTCAGGTAGGCCCCGGTAGGCGACAGCATCGAAGGTGCTGACTGGTTGAAAAACTCGGACAAACGATCTTCGAGCGGGGAAGAATCATTGCCCCCCAGTATGACAAGAACACCTTCACCTTCCTGATCAATGCGTTCCAATGAACGCTGCACCGACCAGCTTTGTGAACCTTCCTGCTTCAGTGCAAGCGTATCCCTGAGTATGTCAGGCGACTGCACGCGCACCAAAGGCGCGTCAGACTGGTCGATCCTGCCCCGAACCAAAGCCATGTGGACATGTTCCTGGAGCGTATCCTTGTAAGTTATCAGATCAAATGAGCCATATTCTGTTTCAACAGAATGCTCCGCCTGACGAACAACGGTCTGTTCATTCAAAGCCCGATAATGAATCATGTCGGCGATGGTTCCTATTTTTAAACCATGCGTTTTGGCAAAGACCTCCAGATCAGGCCGACGCGCCATGGTGCCATCTTCGTTCATGATTTCGACAATCACTGCCGCCGGTTCAAAACCGGCCATACGTGCCAAATCGCAGCCTGCTTCCGTGTGCCCGGCTCTGCTCAACACACCGCCTGGCTGAGCCGCAATAGGAAAGACGTGGCCGGGCTGGACAATATCCTGCGGCCTGGTATTTCGACCTACCGCAACGCGAACTGTGTGGGCGCGGTCTGCCGCGGAAATGCCCGTGGTCACACCTTCTGCAGCCTCAATGGACACCGTGAAATTGGTATGAAACTGCGCATGGTTAGCCTGCACCATAGGCGGTAGACCCAGAAACTCACACCGCTCTCGGGTTAGCGTCAGACAAATCAGACCTCTGGCATGCTTGGCCATAAAGTTAATGTCTTCCGGCCGCACTTGCTCAGCGGCAATGACGATATCGCCTTCGTTTTCGCGGTCCTCGTCATCCATCAGGATAACCATTTTTCCCTGTCGAATATCTTCGATCAGTTCTTCAACTGTATTGAGCTCCATTGAGCCTCCACACTATTGGTTTTCATGGGCAGCCTACGCAGCTCCCAACTCTATTACGCGCTTCGTATTGTGCCGGTAAACATCTAGAAAGCCGAATAACCGTTCGCAGACAGAAACTGGCGATCGATTCCCGCTTCTTCGCTATTTTTGCCACTCGGGCTTTTCTGCAACAAACGCTCCGCATACCGCGCCATCAAATCGACCTCAAGATGAACGGTCGAGCCCACCTGATATCGGGATATGATTGTTTGCTCAGCAGTGTGGGGAACGATATTGAGGGCAAAGCCCTGCTGGGTCAAATGCGTGACCGTCAGGCTTACGCCATCAACAGTAATGGATCCTTTTTCCGCAATATAACGCAGTAGCTCAGCAGCACAATCAATGTCATAGCGCAAAGAACGCCCATCTTTTCGCACTCGCACTATGCTGCCTACGCCATCCACATGGCCACTCACCAAATGTCCGCCAAGCCGGGTAGACAAGGTCAGCGCCTTCTCCAAATTCACCGTATCACCGCTACGCCAGGTTTTAATACAGGTATTCGCCAGGGACTCCGTCGATACGTCCGCACGAAAGGCATTCTGTTCAAGGGCGACCACCGTCAAGCACACACCGTTGACTGCAATACTGTCGCCCAGTTTTACATCTGACCAGTCCAGATCATTACTGGCTATGACCAGGCTCAGATCGTCGCTTTTCGGAATGACCGAACGGATATGCCCCAGCGCTTCAACTATTCCGGTAAACATTCAAGCTTTTCCCCTATCCGCGCGAAAGGTTATCCGCATATCATCACCTACAAAGCGCTGGTCAACCAGACAAAGGCGCTCGCTTTGGCTCATGGCTTTCCAGGGCAGGTTCATCAGGGCCCTCGCATCACTCCCCATCACACAAGGGGCTGAGTAAAGGACCAGTTCATCCCACAGCTCTTCCTGGAAAAAACCGCCCGCCAGTGTTGCCCCTGACTCGATCAGAACTTCGTTACAACCTTTATCTGCAAGCGCCTCTAGCACACCTCGTAAATCCACTCTTTCATCCATGCTAGACCGCATTGACAGCAGGTCAACCCGGGGATTGTCCTGAATGGTCTTTGCCACACGGGTTTGCTCTGAAACCACAAGCAAAATATCGCCGCCATCCAGGAAAAGTTTTTCAGTGCCGCTTAATCCACCCCGCTGATCAATCACCACACGCAGGGGCTGCAGGGCGGCGATCTCGTCAGCATTCTCCAGCCCCAACTCTCGGGCTCTCACAGTCAATGCCGCATCATCATGAACAATCGTGCCCAAACCCGTCATGATAGCTGAACTGCGAGCACGCATACGCTGCACATCCGCTCGGGCGAAAGGGCCTGTAATCCACTTACTCTCGCCACTGGCCATGGCTGTCCTGCCGTCAATACTGGCTGCCAATTTGATACGCACCCACGGCAACCTGAATTCCATCCGTTTGATAAAACCAGGGTTCAACTCTCTCGCCTGTGTTTCCAAAAGCCCGGCGCTGACCTCAATGCCGGACTCTTTGATGTGCTTCAAGCCGGAACCGGCCACCAAAGGATTCGGATCCTTCATCGCCGCTACGACTCTTCCAACCTTCGCTTTGATCAAGGCATCGCAACAGGGTGGCGTGCGGCCATGATGGCTACAGGGCTCCAGCGTCACATAGGCTGTGGCGCCTCTTGCATTCGTACCCGCCTCGCGCAAGGCGTTCACTTCCGCATGGGCGTCGCCCGCTTTTTGGTGCCAGCCCTGGCCCACAATTCGGCCATCATTCACCAATACGCAACCGACACGAGGATTGGGGTGCGTCGTGTACATCCCCTTTCTGGCCAATTGAATGGCTTTCGCCATAAATTGATAGTCAGATGGACTCCAATCGGACAAGGATGCGCTCCCATGTGGGTGTGACAAATTTGATGAAATGATTTTAGTCTTCGTTGGTGGCTGAACGGGAAAGGCGCTCAACCTCTTCCTTGAACTCGTTGACGTCCTGAAAGCTGCGGTAAACAGAGGCGAAGCGAACATAAGCAACTTCATCCAGCTGTCGTAATTCCCGCATCACCTCCTCGCCTATGGTCATGGAAGTCAACTCGCGCTCTCCGGTAGAGCGCAATCGATATTTTATGTTGTTGATAGCAGACTCGATCGCTTCGATACTGACTGGTCGTTTTTCCAAAGCTTTGGTAAAGCCATGATTAAGCTTCTGCTCATCGAAAGGCTGTCTGGTACCGTCCTGCTTAACGACCCGAGGCATGACCAGCTCGGCGGACTCAAAGGTTGTGAAGCGTTCCCGACAGGAAACACACTCTCTTCGACGCCGGACCTGATCTCCATCAGACACCAGTCGGGAATCAATGACCTTGGTATCGGTCGCTTTGCAAAATGGACAATGCATCGTTTTCTTTCCGGGTTCTCGTCAGCAGTCGGCTGAAACGAAAGCACCCCGATTACCCGGGGTGCCAACGAAGATTTAGCGGTACACAGGCAAACGAGTACAAACAGTCTTTACCTTCTGCTTCACAGCTTCGATGACACTGTCATCCTCAGGATTGGCAACCAAGGCATCAATCACATCACACATCCAGCCTGCCAATTCCCGGCAATCCTGCTCCGAAAATCCACGGCGAGTCACTGCCGGCGTACCAATGCGTAAACCACTGGTTACAAATGGTGAACGCGGGTCGTTGGGTACTGCGTTTTTGTTCACAGTGATATTAGCCCTTCCGAGCGCGGCATCAGCATCTTTACCAGTAATATCCTTGTCAATCAGATCCAGCAAAAACAGGTGGTCATCGGTACCGTTGGAAACAACCTTATAGCCACGCTCCTGAAACACGGACACCATTGCCTGAGCGTTATCAACGACCTGCTTCTGGTAGCGCGCAAACTCTTCAGACATCGCTTCTTTGAAACACACTGCTTTGGCTGCAATCACATGCATCAGCGGGCCGCCTTGGCTTTCCGGGAAGACGGCAAAGTTAAGTTTTTTCTCCAGCTCTTCATTGGCTTTGGCCATGATCAATCCGCCACGGGGACCACCCAGTGTTTTGTGGGTTGTCGTCGTGGTGACGTCGGCTATCTTAACGGGGCTGGGATATACACCTGCAGCAACCAAGCCTGCAACATGTGCCATATCCACCAGTAAGTAGGCACCCACCTCATCTGCAATGTCACGAAAACGCTGCCAATCCACGACTCGAGAGTAAGCTGAAAACCCGGCGACGATCATTCGGGGTTTGTGCTCTCGAGCCAGCTGTTCAACTTGTTCGTAATCGATTTCACCCGTTTCTTCATTCAGGCCATATTGCACCGCATTGTAAATACGGCCGGAAAAGCTCACGGTCGCACCGTGCGTCAAATGCCCCCCGTGGGCGAGACTCATGCCCAACACAGTATCGCCGGGTTGGCACAGCGCCATATACACTGCCGCATTCGCCTGCGAGCCCGAGTGTGGCTGAACATTGGCATAGTCGGCACCAAACAGTTCCTTGGCGCGATCAATGGCCAGCTGCTCAACCACATCGACATGCTCACACCCGCCGTAATAGCGTTTACCCGGGTATCCTTCTGCATATTTATTGGTCAGAACTGAACCCTGCGCTTCCATTACTCGGGGACTTGTGTAGTTCTCGGATGCAATCAGCTCGATGTGATCTTCCTGACGCTGCGCTTCGGCAGCCATTGCATTTGCCAGTTCGTCGTCAAACCCGGCAATTGTCATATCGCGACTAAACATTCAGTGCCTCTATCATTCGATGGTGAAAACCATATTCACAGAACGCCCTTCAAATAGCGCCCTGATCAAAAAACGCGCCATTTTATATGATTACGCGCCCAACATCACCTACATTTATGTAGCCATTTGCTTACGCCCGGCAGACCGAAGATGTTTGCCAAGAGCCCCTATTTTAGTTAACTTTCGCGAATCTTTACCACTTGCGAACGTTTGGAACTGTCGATGGCTCAATACGTCTTTACCATGAACAGGGTTGGGAAAGTTGTCCCCCCCAAAAAAGAAATTCTCAAGGATATTTCACTATCCTTTTTCCCGGGTGCAAAAATCGGCGTACTCGGTTTGAATGGCGCGGGAAAATCGACGCTTCTTCGCATCATGGCAGGCGTGGACAAAGATTACACCGGAGAAGCCCGCCCCCAGCCTGATATTAAAGTCGGTTATCTATCACAGGAACCTGAACTGGATGAAACCCGAAACGTCCGAGAAAACGTTGAGGATGGGCTACGTGAAGTAAAAGATGCTCTGGAACGGCTCGACCAGGTCTACGCGGCATACGCTGAGCCCGATGCCGACTTTGATGCCCTCGCTGCCGAGCAGGCTAAACTCGAGGCCATTATCCAGACGTCTGACGGACACAATCTGGAACGCACATTGGAAGTTGCGGCCGACGCCCTGCGTCTTCCACCCTGGGATGCAGAGGTAAAAAACCTGTCTGGGGGAGAAAAACGACGTGTCGCCCTGTGCCGCCTACTGCTCTCCAAGCCGGACATGCTGCTGCTGGACGAACCCACTAACCATCTGGATGCAGAGAGTGTCGCCTGGCTTGAACGTTTTCTGCATGACTATCCCGGGACTGTCGTGGCTATCACTCACGATCGCTATTTTCTCGACAATGTCGCTGGCTGGATTTTGGAACTCGATCGTGGCCATGGCATTCCCTTCGAAGGCAATTATTCCCAATGGCTTGAGGCCAAAGAGAAACGTCTGGAAATTGAACAGAAACAGGAAGACGCTCGGCAGCGAAGCGTTAAAGCCGAGTTGGACTGGGTTCGCAGCAATCAGAAAGGCCGGCATGCTAAAAGTAAGGCACGACTGCAACGCTTTGAGGAACTTAATTCACAGGAAGTTCAAAAGCGCAATGAAACCATGGAAATTTATATCCCCCCGGGACCTCGGCTGGGCGACGTGGTGATTGAGCTTGACCATGTGAGCAAAAAATTTGGAGACAAACTGCTGTTCGACGATCTGAGTTTCAACGTCCCACCCGGCAGTATTGTTGGCGTAATTGGTGGCAACGGAGCCGGAAAATCCACCCTGTTCAAACTAATATCCGGAGTTGAAACTCCCGACTCGGGAAACATCAAACTTGGGGAAACGGTGAAGCTGGCGTTCGTTGAACAGACGCGAGATCTGGAAAATGACAAAACCGTTTGGGAAGCAGTCAGTGGTGGCAACGACATGATCCAGATCGGCAACTATCAGACGCCGTCGCGAGCCTATGTAAGCCGCTTCAACTTTCGAGGCAATGACCAACAGAAAAAAGTGAAAGAGCTGTCAGGTGGTGAGCGCAATCGCTTGCACCTGGCCAATGTTCTCAAACAGGGCGCCAATGTGCTCTTGCTTGACGAACCCACCAACGATCTTGATGTAGAAACCCTGCGGGCACTGGAGGAGGCATTGCTTGCTTTCCCCGGCTGCGCCATTGTCATTTCCCACGATCGCTGGTTCCTTGACCGGATTGCCACACATATCCTGGCCTTTGAAGGAGATAGCGAAGTAGTCTGGCATGAAGGCAACTATTCAGAGTACGAAGAAGATCTAAAGAAACGGAAAGGCGAACTGGCGAAAATGCCAACGCGTGTTAACTATAAAAAACTGGCTTAAGCAACTGTTTACAGGCCGGAATTTGCAACCCGGGGTTATTCGGCATATATTTTCGAGTAGCCCCGTAATTGCTTAACTGGCAGGCAAGATTTATGAGCGATGAGAAGAAAAAAGAAGAAAGGCGCCATTTCAGTCGGATCTTATTCAATGCGGAGTGTACCTTGCACCAAAACGACATGGAGTGGCCCACTGAAGTGCTGGACATTTCCATGAAAGGCATTCTGGTCCATAAGCCTGACCATTTCGCTCTCGACCTATCTCAACCCTGTGAAGCGACCATTAAGCTGGCGGGCAGCGACAGTTACATCATTATGTCGCTGGACTTCTCACATCAGGATGACAACTCATTGGGCTTCCGCTGCCAGTACATCGACATCGACAGCATGACCCACTTGAAGCGCCTTGTTGAATTGAATCTGGGTAGTGAGGACATGCTGAAACGCGAACTGGACGCGCTTACTGCCGTTTAGAATAACGCTTCGAGCACGTCCGACAGTTTTTTTACGACGACAATTTCCATACCAGATAAAGCATTTCTCGGCCGATTTCCATGAGGCACGATTGCTTTCCTGAAACCATGCTTTTGCGCCTCCTGCAGACGTTCTTGCCCACTCGGCACCGGACGCACCTCTCCCGAAAGACCCAACTCTCCAAAGACCACCATGTCTTTTGGCAATGGTAGAGCTCTCAAACTTGAAACAATAGCTGCTATTGAGGCCAAGTCAATACTGGTCTCACTGGTTCTGACACCGCCAACCAGATTCAAAAAAACATCCTGATCCCCGCAATGGAGACCGCCATGCCGATGCAAAACTGCAAGCAACATTGAAAGGCGATTGTTATCCAGCCCCAAAGACACTCGCTTGGGATAACTTGCCTGGCTTTCGTCTACGAGAGCCTGAACTTCGACCAGTAATGGCCGAGTACCTTCCCAAAGCACAGCCACACAACTTCCGGGAAGCTCTTCGTCACTTCTGTTCAAAAAGATAGCACTGGGATTCTTTACTTCCGCCAACCCTTTTTCGAGCATGGCAAACACCCCAAGTTCATTGACAGCTCCAAAGCGATTCTTAATTCCACGCAAGGTTCTGAAACGACTATCACTGCCGCCCTCCAGCATAATTGAACAGTCAATCATATGCTCCAGCACTTTGGGACCTGCTATTGCCCCCTCTTTTGTGACATGGCCAACCAGAAACAATACTGTCGAGCTTTGTTTGGCCATTCGTGTCAACCTGGCCGCACACTCACGTACTTGGGAGACACTACCCGGCGCGGCCTCAAGCGCTTCGGTGTACATAACCTGAATACTGTCGACAACGAGTACCTTCGGGCGCGCCTTGTCGACCATCACTTCAATTGCTTCAAATCGGGTTTCGGAAAACAACTTCAAGTTGTCTGCTTTCAGTCCAAGACGCCGGGCGCGCAAAGCAACTTGCTGCAGGGACTCTTCACCAGTGACATAGAGGACTTCCATGGCTGAGGCTAGGTGACACATGGTTTGAAGCAACAATGTACTCTTGCCCGCTCCGGGATGCCCGCCAATCAAAATAGCTGAGCCAGGCACCAGACCACCGCCCAGCACTCGGTCGAATTCGCCTATCCCGCTACTGAATCGTGGCTGCTCCTCCAATTCGATACTTTCAAGCGTTTGCATCTCTGAACTGACGCCGGCATAACCCACGCCACCGGAAGACAAGGTCTTGCTAGCGCGAGACACTTTAAATTCCTGGAGCGTATTCCACTGACCGCATTCGGAGCACTGTCCCTGCCATTTGGAAAAATCTGCGCCACATTCAGAGCACACGAACGCCGTTTTGTTTTTTGCCATATATCAGGATTGGATGTTAATTAGAAAGGAGTAAAAAACTCAGGGAACTTCGAGAAAATCCCGACTTAACAATGCATCCCAGGTTGTGAACAGTATTTCATCCGTATCGGAAATGGCGTTACCGTCGCTGTCGCCATTCAGGTCGATATTAAGACGCACTGAATTTTCTCTGGCAATGACAGCAATCTGCTCCAAGTCGCGACCAAATATGGAGATGATGCCGGAGGTAGGTAAACCGTCTTCATACAAGCCCGTCATGACTGTATTGGTGCCAATCTCGGCGGTCCCAAAAATCGCATCTGATTTGATCTCGCCTTCTATTTCAATAAAGTAAGAACCCTGACTTAGGCTGTAACCCTCAGTCAGTGTCAATCCACGCAGCGAGAACGACTCAGTCAGATTTCCTTGCTTAACGCGGGTGCTGAATGAACTGTTGCGCAGTTCATTGGTAAAATTATCGAGGTTATCTGATCCTTCTACCAAGGTAACAGAACCACTCATCGAGAACTGCATATCCAAATCGTCATTGCCCGTATTGTCGACTATTACACTGAGATCAGAGACAGTCGCCTTCATAACACGCTCGTATTGCTGACACGCTATGCGCTCATGCTCTGACTTTTCGAGCAGGTAAAGTTGATCTCCATCAATGGAAGTGACAGTATCTACCGGCGGGTCTTCTTCTGGAACATATCGCACAATCAACGCCGTATCGTTCCGGCCCACGACATTGGAAGCCACTACTTCGTAAACATCAGGCAAGGGATCCTCGCCTGGCTCGGTCTCCTGCTCAATAATGTCGATAGCCTCAATTACTACGTTCTCAGCCACATTGCGAAATCTGACTGAGTCAGATTCATATTCAAAAGTTGTCGCTCCTGAGTATTCAGCTTGTAAAGCTGCCAAGCATTGACTGGTACTGGATTCCATAAAATTGGTATTCCAGCCATTTACCTTCGAGTATTTCAAGCTGATGCTGCCATCAACGATATATCCATCGCCCCGATCACAGTAGCTGTAATCGACACTGACAACATCCCCTTTTTGGTAGGTTTGCCCCAAGCCACGGGAGTAGCGGTAGGTGGCAGTTGCCATTTTATTTTCGGCGGGGATCGGGGCATTTACACAGCTGTGAACATAGCCACTACCCTGACTCGTATCCGGAAGATCGCTCGCGTCGAGGAAGTCGTAAAGGGGAAGATAAATATGCGGGAGAATCGTGCCTTGAAAAGTCCCAAGCACAATCAATTCAGCATTGTCGAGCCGAACGTCTACGCTACGATTATTGGTATCAAAATCCACATCATCTTCACACCCCGTTAGGATGGTCATGACAACGACTATCTTGATCGCTGTGAAAAGCGCCTTCATGCTCGACCCTGTGCACTATCCATAAAGACCACGCATTGTAAATCAAGGCTCTAACGGGTTAAACGCGCATAGGGCGCAAATGTGACACACCCTACGCTTCCATATTTTCCGACTCAGTCTAGCTAGCGTGATAAGGCTCACTTAGCTCGTGTACAGCATCAACGAATATCCCGGCTTTTTCGGGATCGACAAATTGATGAATGCCGTGACCAAGATTAAAAACATGCCCATTCCCATCGCCATAGGATGCAAGAATTCTCGCCACTTCTTTCCGTATCGCTTCCAGAGAACCATATAGAACGGAGGGGTCCATATTGCCTTGCAAAGCAACTTTGTCGCCAACAAGTGATCGCGCTCTGCCGATATTCATCGTCCAATCCAGACCCAGCGCATTGGCGCCCGCATTTGCCATTTGCTCCAGCCAAAGTCCGCCACCTTTGGTAAACAGAATCACCGGAACCGGGCGATCTTCATTCTCTCGTTTCAAGCCAGCAATAATCTTTTTCATATAGTCCAGCGAGAACTCCACATACGCCGTATCACTGAGCGCGCCACCCCAGGTATCAAAAATCTGCACTGCTTGTGCACCTGCATCTATCTGGGCATTCAAATAGTCAATTACCGAAAGAGCCAGTTTGTCGAGGATATGGTGCAAAACGACAGGCTGACTATAGAGCATGGCTTTGATATGGCGAAAATCTTTCGAACTACCACCCTCAATCATGTACGTTGCCAAGGTCCATGGACTGCCCGAAAAACCAATGAGAGGCACCCGTCCGTTTAGCTCCTTGCGAATTGTTCTGACCGCATCCGTCACATAACTCAAGTCACGCTCAGTATTCACTACTGGCAATGCCTCTGCATCAGCTTCAGTGCGTACCGTTTTCCGAAACTTTGGACCTTCACCGGTTTCAAAATACAAGCCAAGCCCCATGGCATCCGGTACAGTCAGAATATCTGAAAAAAGAATCGCAGCATCCAGAGGGTAGCGCTCCAGAGGCTGAATCGTGACTTCACATGCGAGTTCCTTGTTCTTGCAGAGGCTAAGAAAATCACCGGCTTTAGCTCGTGTTTCTCGATACTCTGGCAGGTAGCGACCGGCTTGACGCATCATCCATACGGGAGTGCGGTCAACCGGCAGCCTCATCAAAGCCCGAAGAAAGCGATCATTCTTTAATTCACTCATATCATTCCACCAAAAGTCTGAGCTCAAAAACAAAAAAGGCACGATATCACTACCGTGCCCTGACTTCGCCAGCCAATCATCAAACGTTGAGAAAGTCGAGTATACCCTCTGCTGCCGCTCGCCCCTCTGCAATGGCTGTTACCACCAGGTCCGAACCACGTACCATATCACCACCAGCGAAAATCTTGGGATTGTTGGTCTGGAAGGGGTACTCGCCCTTCTCCGGCGCTTCAACGCCACCCCAGTCATTAACATTCACGTCAACCCTGGACAACCAGTCCGGAGGACTTGGACGGAAGCCAAAGGCGATGAGAACAACATCTGCCGGCAATATCTCTTCGCTTTCCGGAATGACCTCAGGTCGCCGACGACCGTTTTCATCCGGCTCCCCAAGCTTGGTCTCGACGACCTTGACACCTTCAACCTTGTCATCGCCAATAATAGCAACTGGCTGGCGATTGAAGAGGAATTTCACACCCTCTTCTTTAGCATTCTGTACTTCCTTTCTCGACCCGGGCATGTTTTCTTCATCGCGTCGATATGCGCAGGTAACCGCACTGGCACGCTGGCGAATGGAGGTTCGGTTACAGTCCATGGCCGTGTCTCCACCACCCAGGACGACCACTCGCTTATCCGCCACGCTAATGTAATCCTCTGGAGACTTTTCGAAACCAAGTCGGCGATTAACATTGGAAATGAGGAAAGGCAAAGCATCGTAAACTCCGGGCAGATCCTCTCCTGGGAAGCCGCCCTTCATATACGTATAGGTTCCCATGCCCATAAACACGGCATCATAATCGGCAAGCAACTCGTCGATCGTTACATCCGTCCCAACCTCAACATTTAACCTGAATTCCACACCCATCTCGGTAAAGACATCGCGACGACGGGACATCACATCTTTCTCAAGCTTGAATTCCGGAATACCAAAGGTGAGCAACCCCCCGATTTCCGGGTTGCGATCAAAGACAACGGGCTTGACGCCGTTACGCACGAGAATATCTGCACACCCCAATCCCGCCGGTCCAGCGCCGATCACGGCTACTTTTTTGTCAGTCCAGACAACCTGTGACATATCCGGACGCCAGCCCATGGCAAATGCGGTGTCTGTAATGTACTTTTCTGCTGATCCAATGGTGACGGCACCAAAACCATCATTCAAGGTACAGGCGCCTTCACACAAGCGGTCTTGTGGACACACTCGACCGCATACTTCTGGCAAGGAGTTGGTTTGATGACACAAATCAGCGGCTTGGAGGATATTGCCCTCAGAGATCAGCTTTAACCAGTTGGGTATGTAATTGTGAACCGGACATTTCCATTCACAATATGGGTTGCCACAGGCCAGGCAACGATGCGACTGGGTCGCTGCTTCGTCAGAGGCGAAAGGCTCGTAGATCTCGCCAAAATCGTGAGTACGCTTCTCCATCTCGACTTTTTTCGGATCAATTCGACCCACTTCGATGAACTGGAAGTTGTTGCTCAAGCGCTTTGTCATTTTTTTACCTCGTAAACCGTATTCTTGCTGATGGGGCTAAGTGCTCTGCTGTGTGCTTCCGCCTTATTCGGGGCGCGCACGCACGTTGTCGAGCAGGTTTTTAAGATTGGCAGCCTTGGGCTTGACCAACCAGAAGCGCCCGATAAAGTCGTCAAAATTATCGAGAATTTCCTGGCCCCAGGGACTCGCCGTCGCCATCACATGCTCGCGAATCACTCCTCTCAAGTGATTGCGGTACGGTTCCATTTGCTCTGTGGAGACTCGCTGAATTTCCACTAGTTCATGATTGTATTTATCTACAAACGTATTTTCCTGGTCCAGGACATAGGCAAAACCACCCGTCATACCTGCACCAAAGTTGTATCCGGTACTACCCAGAACAGTAATGAGACCTCCAGTCATATATTCACAACAGTGATCTCCAGCTCCTTCGACAACAGCCATTGCGCCGGAATTACGCACACCAAAACGCTCACCGGCCGTACCGGCTGCGTATAGCTGACCTCCGGTTGCCCCATATAGGCAGGTATTACCAACAATGGAGGTTTCCTGAGTTTTGAACACACTGCCCTTGGGCGGACGAATCACCAGGCACCCGCCGGTCATACCTTTGCCGACGTAGTCATTGGCATCACCCTCTAGCTCCATGTGCAATCCACCGGCATTCCAGACACCAAAGCTCTGACCTGCGGTTCCTTTAAGATTCAGCTTGATGGGGGCGTCAGCCATACCCTGATTTCCATGGCGTTTGGCAATTTCGCCGGACAGCCGGGCACCAATTGAACGATCACAGTTGGTGACCGGATAACTGTATTCGCCACCGGATTTAGATTCGATCGCGGACAAGGTATCGCTCACCATCTGCTCAGCGAGACTGCCCTTGTCATAAGGCTGATTGCGACCGACCTGACAGGTATGCGCCTTTTCTGGCGCGATCCCCTCGGAAGACAATATCGGACTCAAATCCAACTGTTTCTGCTTGTCGGTCGTTCCCGGTATACGCTCGAGTAAGTCTGTTCGTCCCACCAGCTCTTCCAGAGAACGCACACCTAGTACAGCCATCCACTCGCGGGTTTCCTCTGCAACAAATCGGAAGAAATTCATGGCCATTTCTACGGTGCCAATAAAATGCTCATCACGCAATTTATCATTCTGAGTCGCCACGCCTGTTGCACAGTTATTCAGGTGGCAGATGCGCAGATATTTACAGCCCAGCGCAACCATTGGAGTCGTACCAAAACCGAAGCTCTCTGCCCCCAGAATTGCTGCCTTCACCACATCCAGACCGGTTTTCAAACCGCCATCTGTCTGCAAACGGACTTTATCGCGAAGATCATTACCACGCAGTGTCTGATGCGCTTCACTCAGCCCTAACTCCCACGGCGAACCTGCGTAACGAATTGAGGTCAATGGACTCGCTGCCGTACCCCCATCGTAACCAGAGATGGTAATCAAATCGGCATAGGCTTTTGCAACACCCGCGGCAATAGTTCCCACACCTGGTTCTGAAACCAGCTTGACGGACACCAGTGCTTCAGGGTTTACCTGCTTGAGGTCAAAAATCAGCTGCGCCAGATCTTCGATCGAATAGATATCGTGATGCGGCGGCGGGGAAATCAGAGTCACACCGGGTACGGAATAGCGCAAGGTTGCAATCAAATCATTGACTTTTCCTCCCGGTAACTGGCCACCTTCACCAGGTTTCGCCCCTTGCGCCACTTTAATCTGAATCACTTCTGCGCTACTTAAATAGTGTGGAGTCACACCAAAACGACCCGAAGCTACCTGCTTGATCTTGGAGCGACGCTCAGTGCCATACCGCGCGACGTCTTCACCACCCTCACCGGAGTTTGAACGTCCACCCAAGGTATTCATTGCGACCGCCAAGGCTTCATGAGCTTCTGGAGAAAGTGCTCCCAAAGACATGGCCGCTGAATCAAAGCGCGGAAAAATATTCTCAACCGGCTCAACCTCTTCCAAAGGAATCGGCTGTGCTTTGGAAGACAGGCCCAACAAATCACGCAGGGTTGCTACCGGACGCATGTTTACCAGGTCGGCATACTCTTTATATACGCCATAATCACCGGACTGAACGGCCTTCTGAATGGTATTCACCACGTCCGGATTGAAAGCATGATATTCCTGCCCGTGAACAAACTTTAGTAATCCACCCGGCTGAATAGGCTTGCGCGCTTTCCAGGCCTCCTGAGCCAGAAGCACCTGCTCCTGCTGCAAGTCATAGAAGGTTGCACCCTGAATGCGGCTGGCAACACCACAGAAACACAAATCAACGACATCATCAGCCAGCCCAACCGCTTCAAATAACTGCGCCCCTCGATATGAGGCAATCGTGGAGATACCCATTTTCGAAAGGATCTTCAACAAACCCTTGCCGATGCCGCGACGATAATTGTTTTTCGCCTCGATTGGATTCATCAGCATTTCACCACTTTCAATCAGGTCATTGATCACCTGATATGAGAGGTAGGGGTAAACCGCTGTCGCGCCAAATCCAAACAGTACCGCAAAGTGATGGGGATCACGGGCAAAGCCGGTCTCTGTAATGATGTTGGAGTCACAACGCAGGCCTTTTGCGACCAGACGATGATGCACCGCGCCTGTCGCCATAAAGGCATTGATTGGCAACTTACCCGGAGCAATGTTTCGATCAGACAGCACCAGAATAACCTTACCAGCCCGCACAGCGGCCTCGGCCTGATCGCAAACAGACTCAATGGCTGCTTTCAGCCCCTGGGCTTCATCAAACTGCAGCTCAATGGTTTCGGCACCGAAGCCCGAATCATTATTCACAACGGCATGAAACTTGGCCGGAGACAGAACCGGTGTTGCCAATATCAATCGCTTTGCGTGCTCAGCGGTTTCTTCAAATACATTCAGCTCAACCCCGATACAGGTTTCGAGTGACATGACGATCGCTTCGCGCAGGGGATCAATAGGAGGATTCGTAACCTGTGCAAACTTTTGTCTGAAATAGTCCGCTACGGAACGCACACGCGTCGACAACACCGCAAACGGCGTGTCGTCCCCCATCGAACCGACCGCTTCCTGACCATTCTCTCCCAAGGGGCGAATCACCTGGTCGCGCTCTTCAAAACTCACCTGAAACATTTTCATGTGTGTCTTGAGCTCTTCTTTCTGCATGGGGACAAAGGCAGAGTGCGACTTATCAAGTGTCGCCTCAACGCGTACCGCATTCTCACGCAACCAAGTTTTATAAGGCTGGGCAGCCTTAAGACGGTTATCTATGTCATCTGTATGCAGCAGTTCACCTGTTTTTGTATCTACCGCAAGAATCTGTCCAGGCCCTATCCGCCCCTTGGCTACTACATCCTCGGGTTGATAGCTGTAGGTCCCGATTTCGGAAGCTACAGTGATATAGCCACTCTTGGTGACCACCCAGCGGCTGGGCCGTAAACCGTTTCGATCAAGCAGACAGACAGCATAACGACCATCTGTCATGACCAGTCCCGCCGGACCATCCCAGGGTTCCATATGCATACTGTTGTATTCGTAGAAGGCGCGTAGATCCGAATCCATGGTATCCACATTCTGCCAAGCAGGCGGAATCATCATGCGTACGGCCCGAAACAGGTCTACGCCTCCGGCCAGCAGGACTTCAAGCATATTATCCATACTGGAAGAGTCCGACCCGGTACGATTCACCAGGGGCGAGATCGACTGGAGATCAGGCAGCTCCTGGGACGCAAACTTGCTTGTTCTCGCCAGCGCCCAATTTCTGTTGCCCTCGACCGTATTAATTTCCCCGTTGTGTGCCAGACACCGGAACGGCTGAGCCAACGGCCAACGCGGCATTGTGTTAGTAGAAAAGCGTTGATGGAAGACACAAATGGAGGTCTCCAGATCCGGATTGCCCAAGTCGAGATAAAAATTGGGCAAATCCACTGGCATCATCAAACCTTTATAGGAGATAATTTTCTCGGAGAGGCTACAGATATAAAACTCTTCATCATGCTGGAGCGCCAATTCGGCCTTGCGACGAGCAATGAAAAGCTTTATCGAGAGCTCTCGCTCAGAAAGCTCTTCCCCGTCAACAAAAACCTGTTCGATGTTTGGCAGGCAATCAAGTGCCATTCTCCCCAGACAATCATTGTTCGTTGGTACCAGCCGCCACCCGACGACCTTGAGACCTTCCTGTTCAAGCTTTTCGTTAAGGGTTTCACGTGCACAGCTAGCTTTGTCACTGTCCTGCGAGAGGAAGATCATACCCACGCCGTAGATTTCAGACAGCTCGTGTCCGAAGCTTTCCTTCGCGATCTGGCGCAAAAACGCATCAGGTTTTTGCATCAGCAAGCCACAACCATCACCGGTTTTTCCGTCTGCAGCAATACCACCCCTGTGAGTCATACAAGTTAATGACTCTATCGCCGTTACGAGAAGATCATGACTTGTTTGGCCCTCCATCTGGGCAATCAAACCGAAACCACAGTTATCTCGGAATTCATCGGAGCGAAACAAACCTGCTGCCATAGTCTTCTCTCTAAAAAATATCTTTTATAATCATACAGTTATAGGCGCAAAACCCTACGTAACCACATGACGATGAAAATTGGGGTTGGACATTTTACACACGCACCCCTGATAGAACAAATATAAAGCCGATTTCCAGGGAAATGAGCGCTATTTGACGCTGAAGATGGGCCGCGCTATCGACAGGCTAGTTGCGCAAAAGCCCGTCACGGGTAGGTATTGAGAATCCCGGCAAAACTGCGAATCCATGGCTTTTGAGCCCTGATATACTCTGAAGACTGAATTGAAGTCCGCCTCGCCTCTTCTTTGGATGCGTATTGCCCGTACATGACCACATACCAGGTTTGACCTTTATAGACGGTTTTTAAATAGAACAAGCTGCTTTGATCTGAAGCCGGGGCTCTATTAATGAAACCACGAGCTGTTTCTATATTGTAGGTTCCGAGCACCTGCAGACTGTGATCACTAGGGCTCTGCGACTCAACCCAGCTTTTGTCCCGAAAAAAACGCTCTTTCTTTGGACTAGCTTCCGCTACGCTTTTTGTCACCTGCATGGAAGCCGGAGATTTAACAGGCTTCGTATTTTCAACGGCCGAATTATAAAAAACATCGTCGACGGTTGGTTCCGCTGTATACTCATCGCCCTGACTATCAGCTAGACCTTCACCTTCAGGATTCGCTTCATCTACCGACACTGCTCTGTCGGATTCAGCGGCTTGACTCAGATTCAAGCCCTCCAACACCGGTGCCGAGACACTTTCCGGCAACTCCTCAGCCCCCCCCGACTTTATCTCTTCTCCCAGGTTGTTTTCAGAAACCTCAACTACCGGGGTGTCATCAAGCGTCTCCGTGTCACTTGCAGCGCCAGACAAATTCGTTTTTTCTATTGCCTCATCAATTTGCGCCAGACGAGCCATTAACTTTGCTGCGTCACTCTCCTGCTGTATCTCACTTGAGCTATCGTCCGGTTGCTCTAGTTGAGCAGAATCTGCTTGTCCTCCTTCAAAATCTAACAGACCATGCTGGTACGACACAAACAGGAAGGAAACAAGCAGAATCGCAACAATACCTGGCAAAACCAATCGAGTAACACCATCTCGCTTCGCCGGAGTGCTTGTTGTCGGCTGAAACAAATCTTCTCCCAGCATTACCCCCACACAAACACGATTAATCCGCCCCGGCAGGCCTTTACCCATCATGACAAGCTGTTCCAGCTGAGACTCGGTAAACCCGAAGTCATCACGAGCACCCGCGGCATTCAATCTCAGCTCCAGATACTCAAGCACATCCTCCCGATTAAGAGGTTTCAAATGAATCTGGTGAAGCCATTCTTCGGATGTGCTCTCTTCACCCGACTGAACCCGGTCCAGCAATTCAGGAGACCCCGACAACATCAGTACAGCTCCGCTTTCGGCAGGCAGCGCTTTAAACCCCGAAACCAGACTGCCCAGCTCCGATTGAGAGAGTAGATCAGCGTCATCTATGACGACGAAGTTACGCTTGGCATTTTTGCGGAATAGTGACTCGTATCGACGAATCACATGACTGAGCAACTGTTCAGAAGAATCAGAATTCGAGGGTACTGATACCAGTGCAGCCAGACGATCAATAACACCTGATTGATCCGAAGAGGATTTGGCATTGATGATATGCAGATCTACATCCTCTGCATGGCGGCGGGCAAACCATTCAATCAGTTGCGTTTTCCCGGAGCCTTTTTCTCCGGTAAGCAACAATACCATGTCTCCAAATATAGCAAGATGCCGAATGGTCTCCAGATTATGCTGCCGCTGCGCACCTTCATAAAACACGTCTAAAGAGCGTGCAAAAGGGTTTCGAGTTAAGCCATATTTTTGTTGCAGCTGAGCGAGGAGCGCGTTGATATCTTCTTTCTTTTCCAAGCTCTGGTCTCCGGCATTTGCATTAAATCGAAGCTACACACCCGTCTAAAAATAAACACTAAAAACAGGCTCTGCATTAGTCGTTCATTTTGTAATTCCGCAGCCTGTTTAGTCAGGCACTCAAAACCTGACGAAGCTTTTGCGGCTCAAAACTATCGGTAACAACGGCATAGCCTAGCTTTTCCAGCAGCACGAGCCGAAGCCTTCCATCAATCACCTTTTTATCTACAGACATCAGCTCGAGATAATCTTCTTCCAGCATCCCTTCCGGCCCTTGGACCGGTAACTCAAGTGCTGACAACAACGCGGAGATTCGATCAACGTCTTCGGCGTCTATCCATCCCAAAGCCTGCGATAACTTCGCGGCCATCACCATACCGGCTGCTACCGCCTCTCCATGTAACCATGCTCCATAGCCAACATAATTCTCGATAGCATGCCCAAATGTATGCCCCAGATTCAAGATCGCCCGAACGCCGCCCTCTAGCTCATCTTCCGCAACAACACTTGCTTTGCAAGCACATGATAGCTCGATGGCATGGGCCAATACGCCAGGTTCAAGTGCTTTCAAAGCGCTTGCTTTCTGCTCAAGCCATTCGAAAAACGCTGCATCCCGAATCAGGCCATATTTGATCACCTCTGCCAGACCGGCAGACACTTCTCGGGCAGGCAGAGTTTGTAGCGAAAGGGTATCGATGATAACGGCCTTGGGCTGGTAAAAAGCTCCTATCATATTTTTACCCAAAGGGTGGTTGATACCAGTCTTACCGCCGACCGAAGAGTCTACTTGCGACAGCAACGTAGTTGGAACCTGGATAAAGTCAATTCCTCTTTGGTAGGTCGCTGCCGCGAACCCTGCCATATCACCAACAACACCTCCACCCAAAGCAACAATTGTGGAGTGTCGGGAATGTCGACATTCCAATAAGCGGTCAAAGATCTGATTCAACACTTCCCAGTTCTTGAAGGCCTCACCATCAGGAAGGACCACGCTATCAACCTCGTAACCGGCAAGCGCGTGGCGAAGCTGCTGCTCATAGAGAGGCCCAACCGTTTCATTGGTCACAATCATGACCTTACGCCCCTTGATAAATGGACGAAACAAATCGGGGTTGCTGATACCTCCTTCACCTATGTAGATCGGATATGACCGATCACCTAATTCGACTCTCAGCTCTTTCATCAATCTCTCATTTGTTCTTTGGCTAACTTTTTAGCGGATCGGTATCCACTAAAGCTTGTATGATTTTTCGCACAATCACCTTTAAAGACGACTTGTCTGTTGTGACAACCAAGTCTGCAACCTCTCGGTATATGGGATCTCTCACCTTAAACAGCTCAGTTAATGTTTGCTTGGCGTCATCACTATTTTGCAGCAAGGGACGATTGCGATCCTTATGGGTGCGTCGATACTGCTGCTCGACCGATGTATTGAGATATACAACAAAGCCGTTCCGAGAAACATTTTTTCGATTCTCAGGGCGCAGCATTGCACCACCACCTGTAGCCAACACGATATCCTTAAAATCAACCAGTTCGGCGATAACAGCCTGCTCTCTGTCCCGAAAACCTGATTCACCTTCCACATCAAAAATCCAGGGAATATTAGCGCCGCTCCGAGCCTCAATCTCTTTGTCAGAATCAAAAAACTCGAAGCCCAGCTCTTTCGCCAATAATTTTCCAATCGTTGTTTTTCCGGCCCCCATCGGCCCAACCAGAACAACCAGGTCCTTACCAGTTTTGTACTTCATAGTTATCGCGCGATCAAATCAGCAAGGATAGCACTATGGCAAAGTTATTCGGTAGCTTAGTACGCCAAAAAGCCAGACAAAAAAAAAGGTGCCAGCTATTGCAGGCACCTTTTTCTCCAAAGCCCAAATCTATTGGTCGATGATTCCATCCTTGAGCAACTTGGGCGTGATAAATATCAACAACTCAGCGCGCTGATCGATTTCCTCTGTTTTGGTAAACAAGCTTCCCAAGTAAGGAATATCTCCCAAAAACGGCGTTTTGGTGATGGTAGTTGACTGCTCTGACTGGAATATACCGCCCAGCACCACAGTTTCACCATTGCCAACCAATACCTGTGTAATTACTTCGTTGGTTTCAATACTTGGAATACCGGCTGTCACCTCGCCACGAGAATCCTGATTGACTCGCAAATCCATGATGACTTTATCGTCCGGTGTTATCTGCGGCGTCACCTCCAGAGACAACACTGCTTCCTTAAAGGACACTGATGTGGCGCCAGAGGAAGACGCTTCCTGGTAAGGAATTTCCTCACCAGACTTGATCGTTGCCGTTTGTCGGTCAGCCGTCACGATCTTGGGCTGGGCTACAATTTCACCTTTACCATCCGCCTCATAGGCCGACAACTCCATATCAATCAGGAAGTTATCACTGCCAAATCCAATCGCCAAGGAGGATGAGTTGGTGCGGGTAACACCCAAATCAACTGCCAGGGCATTAGGGAAAGTAATACCAGTGGCTGTACCTGCCGCTATATCCGAAAGCTCAGTCAAGGTCTCTGTCGAGCCACCAATACGGAAGAGGTCATTGCCGTTTTGGTCAAGACCGCCACCGCCCCATTCGATGCCCATTTCTTCAGTAATATTGGAACGAGCTCGCACAATTCGGGCCTCAATAAGAACCTGGCGCACAGGGATATCCCAAGTTGCTATCAAACGGCGAATTTCCTCGAGCTTATCTGAGGTTTCTCGAACGCTGACTGTATTGGTACGCTCGTCAGAAGATATGAATCCACGAGTAGAAATTAACTCTTTGTCTTGTTTCAATAACTCAACAATATCCGATGCTTTCGCATAATTGATCTGAATGACATCCAGGCGCACGGGGGCAAGCGCAGCCACCTGCTTGTTGGTTTCCAACTCCAACTTTTCACGAGCAGCTATTTCTTCTGCAGGCGCAACCAGCAACACATTGCCGACAGTTCTCTTGTCCAGACCTTTGGTTTTGAGAATCAGCTCAAGGGCCTGATCCCAAGGAACATTCTGTAAACGCAATGTAATGCTGCCACCCACCGTGTCACTGGCAACCAGATTCAAGCCCGTGAAATCAGCGATCAACTGCAATACTGCTCGTACTTCAATATCCTGGAAATTAAGAGACAGCTTCTCCCCGGTAAACGGAAATTTCTCCTTGCGACGATCTTCGACTTCTTCCTCGGTTAACTCTTCAACACTCACTGTAAACTGATTATCGGCCTGGTAAGCAAGGTAATCGTAGTTACCCGCCGGCTTGATGGCGATGATGACCTCCCCATCCTGAACAAACGAATCGATTCTCTGCACCGGCGTTGCAAAATCCACCACATCGAGACGCTGGCGCAAGGCTTCAGGCAAATCGACACCAGGAATCCGCAGCTGAATCACACCCCCCTGCTCTGACATATCGACATCTACGTTTGAGGATTTGAAGGTCACAACCACCTGGCCATCACCTTTGTCGCCACGCCTAAAGTCTATTTCAGATACCGCATTCAACCCTGCTGAGTATGACTGGCTGGGCATTTCATTGGAGTGGTTCGCCTGACTATCGGTACTGGACGACACTGAAGCGATAGCTTCCTGGCTACCTATCGTAACCACCAGATTACTACCCTCAACACTGGTGGCGTAGGGAACAAGCTCAACCAAGTCGAAAATGACACGAGTCTTGTCTTTGGTACCAAGTACGGTCATTCGTTTAGCGTTACCGAGACCCAGGTTATGGTATTTTGACTCGAGCGCACTGCTAACCCCCCCTAAATCCAGTGCAATACGCGCCGGTTTCTCGATGGTATAGCCTTTCGGCTGAGGTGGAGCCTCAGAGAAGGATAGTGTTATCTCCGTCGTATCGCCTGGCAAGGACGCGAATTTAACATCCTGCAATTCCGATGCATGTGCCATTGACACAATACCGAAAAAAGCCAGAACCATTATGAGGATACGCCATGACTGAAGAATCATTTCTGAAAACCTTATTGACTCGTTTTTCTTAGAACTGTTTTGTATTAAACCTATCATTCCCAATTGCCTCCAACCATAACCTTACTCATCATCCAGCGTGACTGATCGGGGCCGCTCCAGCCAGCCGCCATGTCCGTTGGGAACAATTTCGATTAGGTCAATACGCCCTTCCTCAATAGCCACAACCCGGCCATGATTTTTACCCATGTGTTGTCCACCTTTGACCATATGAACACCACCTGTGTTGTCAGCAATTAGCGCCCAAAGTGTATCGGCTTCGTTGCGCTTCAAAGTACCAACCATTTTTAAACTTGCCAGCGAATAGGACTCCAGCACTTCTTTTGGCCTGTCAAAGTCTGGTTTCACATCACTTTGATCCTGAGCAATTTGTACATCACTCACTACTACTTCAGCAGGCGGAAGGAAGGGAGAACGCCTATTTGCAGCACTGTAGGTAAACGCCCGATAAACCTGGACTTCTGGCAGCGGTTCAATGCGCCCTCTTGGCTTGGCATCGATCTCTTTCATAAAGCGATCCAGGTCGCTAAAACCTTCATTTGAGCTGCAGCCCGACAGCAAAGCTGCAGATCCAACGAAAAGGATAAAGAAAATAGCTCTAATCATTTCCTTTTCCCCTTTTTCTTCTTACTTTTGCTCTTCTTGTTTTTGTTGTCGTCCTCACCGCTATAACGATAGGTTTTCGCTGCAACGGTCATTCGAAGCACGTCTCCACTGGCATCTTTACCACCACCTGCAGGAGAAATTTTAAAATCGTGTAGCGTAACAATGCGCGGCAAGCTCGCCACACCACTCACGAAAGAAGCAATATCGTGATAAGAACCGCTTACTGATATATCGATGGGTAATTCTATGTAGAAGCCTTTGGATGTTTCGGGTTTTAGTTTAATGGACTCAATCTCCAGACCACTTCCCAGCCCCGTGTTGGTGATATCTTCCAACAATCCAGGCACCTCGGTATCCGCCGGCAATTGTTTGAGAAGAGCGCCGAAAGACTTCTCCATCTCAACCATCTGCTCACGGTATGCTTCAAGATTCGCCACTTTGAAAGCTCGACTCTCGTATTGCTGTTTGAGCTCGCCTTCTTCTGAGACCACTTTATCGAGCTGCACATACTGATCCTTAATCAAAAACCAGTAGCCACCAAAAAGCAGTGCAACAAAAAGAATTAGCAGCACAATCAGCTTGATTGGGGCGGGCCATGATCCAGCATTGTTGAAATCAAGATCATTGATATCGAAGCCTTTCAAGCTTTCTAAAGAATCTGACAAAGCCACTAGTTTGCCCCTCCCAAATTCTCTGAATCTGCAGCAGGAGTCACCTGAACGACGGTCATGTCAAAGCGATTCAAATCATCATCACCGTCAACAGCACTCACGTCTTTAAGATTGGGACCAGAAAACCAATCAGAAGATTCAAAATTTCTCATTAGTCCAGAAATCCGGTTATTTGATTCAGCCATTCCTTGGACACTGATTGAGCTTCCATTTCGGCTGAGGCTTTCGTAATAAAGGCCATCCGGCAACGTTCTAACCAGCTCATCAAATACCCTAACGATAACCGGCCGCGTACCCTGTAGATCCTGAATAACCTTCATCCTGGCCAACAGCTGCTTGCGCTGATCTCTCAACTTTTCGATTTCCTTAATCTTTTTATCAAGCTCTGCCATGGATGATTCAAGATATTTGTTGCGCGATTGCTGATAAGCAATTTGCGCATCAACACTTTCCTGCCACAAGAACACCAAACCACCAGCCACAATCAGAATTGCGACCAGCATGCTGATAAATTGTTTTTGTCGCTCGGCGCGGAGTTCTTCGCGCCAGGGTCTTAAGTTAATACTGGGCATCAGTCAAAGCTCCTCATTGCCAAGCCGCACGCAATCATGAGCGATGGAGCATCATTACTGAGTGCAGAAGCATTAACCTTGGAGCTCAAGGTCATTTCTGCGAAAGGGTTGGCGACAACAGTTTTAATCCCGACTTTTTCTTGTACCAATTCAGTGATACCTGCCACGGATGCTACGCCTCCAGCCAAAATAACGTAGTCCACTTCATTGTACTGGCTAGAAGAAAAGAAGAATTGGAGAGAGCGGGCAACCTGCTGAACCACCGCCTCTTTAAATGGCTCGAGCACCTCCCGCTCGTAATCGTCCGGCAACCCGCCCTGTTTCTTGGCCAGCCCGGCCTCCTCTACCGACAAACCGTAACGTCGCTGAATTTCTTCTGTTAGTTGGCGACCGCCAAAGAGCTGTTCGCGGGTATAAATCGTCTTGCCTTCTGCGAGTACACTCAGGGTTGTCATGGTTGAGCCAATATCGACAATGGCCACCGTTTGATCTTCGCCTTCACCGCCCATCTGCGCATCAATCAATGCCAAGGCTCGTTCGATGGCATAAGCCTCAACGTCGACCACTTTGGTTGTCAATCCACCAATTTCCAAAGCATCTTCCCGAAGTTCCACATTTTCCTTTCGGCATGCCGCAAGCAGCACGTCGACTTGCTCCGGACTGGTCTCAGACTCTCCTAGCACCTCGAAATCAATCGCCACTTCATCCAGGGGATAAGGGATATATTGATCAGCTTCAACGGCGATCTGGCTTTCCAGTTCCTGCTCATTAAGGCCTGAGTTCATTTGAATCGTTTTGGTAATAACTGCTGATCCTGCTACCGCCACCGCGGCCAAACGATTGTTCGTCCGAGATTTAGCGACGACTCGTTTGACCACTTCGCCTACCAACTCTGCATCGTTGATATTTTTCTCAACTACGCAATTGGCTGGCAGGGGCTCCACGGCATAACTCTCCACCCGAAACTTGTCTCCGCTTCGAGACAGTTCGAGAAGTTTTACCGACGAAGAACTGATATCGATACCCAGAAGCGTATCGTTTTTCTTTCCAAATAATCCGAACACAAGAAAACCCAATAAAAATTGGCGGTAATTGTGAATAAGGCCCCTGCTTTATTCTGCTGAGAGTGCCTCAGTGTACAATTCTTTACTAAAACCACCTTAAAAAAAGACGTATAATCCGACCGCCTCTAATTAAAGCTATTTCTTAGATAATAGACCTATATTTCTAACTTGCTAGGAAAAACATGTTTCGTTTTGTGAGACTTTCGACCTTTTTGGGCTGGATGTTTGCGTCCGCCGTTTGCGGTGCCGGCCTGATGCTAAGCGCCTTCTATTTATACCTCACACCGAACCTGCCAAATGCCGATCGACTCAAGACAACTCAACTACAAACGCCTTTGCGAATTTACTCCGCTGACAATAAAAGCATAGCCGAGTTTGGAGAAAAAAGAAGAACACCTATTGAGTTCGATCAGATTCCGGAACAATTAATCCAGGCCTTTATCGCAGCAGAGGACAATCGCTTCTTTGAACATGGCGGCATCGACATCAAAGGCCTCGTTCGCGCGACTGCGCAACTCGTCGCATCTGGACAGATAAAATCTGGCGGTAGCACCATAACAATGCAGGTCGCCAAGAATTTTTTCCTAAGCCGGGAAAGAACATTTATTCGCAAGTTCAATGAAATCTTTCTCGCCATCCAAATTGAACAAAGCCTCTCCAAACAGGAAATTCTGGAGCTCTACCTGAACAAGATATATCTGGGCAATCGGGCGTATGGCGTTGAAGCTGCTGCGCAGGTCTACTATGGGCGTCCGATTCAGGAACTGACGCTAGCCGAAATGGCCATGATTGCTGGTTTGCCCAAAGCACCCTCCAGCTATAACCCCATTGCTAACCCAGAGCGGGCAATTATCCGACGCAATTGGATACTCGATCGAATGCTCGACCTGGGGATGGTGACGAAACAGCAGCATGAAATTGCTACGCAAGCACAAGTCACCGCTCAGTTTCATGGCGGCAGCTCTGAACTGTATGCGCCCTACGTGGCTGAAATGGCTCGCATCGAGCTGATAAAAATGTTCGGCTCAGAAGCCTATACAGCCGGCCTAAAAGCCTACCTGACGATTGACAGCGAAAACCAGCAGGCCGCTCGCCGAGCCTTACGCAAGGGCCTTGAGGAATATGATCAACGACATGGCTATCGTGGTGTCTTAGGCACACTCTCACCTGAAGACCTCAACCAACCGAAAAAAACAAAACAAATTCTGTCGAGCTTGAAAACGGGCTCTGGTAATGTCGCCGCCGTAGTGCTGGATTCAGGAGAGGACTTCGCCAATGCACTGACAGCAAGCGGCGAGAGCATCAGCCTGTCAAAGGAAAGTATTGAATGGGCTGGAGCTTACGTCAATGTCAACCGAAAGGCCCCAGCTCCCACATCAGTCTCCGACCTGCTATCTCCAGGAGACATCATTGAGGTGAGACAGATTCCGAGTAGCGAAGGAAAAACATGGCAGTTAAGTCAAGTCCCCGAGGTACAAGGAGCTCTGGTTTCCCTATCGCCAGATGATGGCGCAATTCAAGCTCTCGTGGGAGGCTATGACTTCAGCTTGAGCCACTACAATCGCGCCACTCAAGCCAAACGACAACCAGGCTCAAACTTCAAAGCTTTCGTATATCTGGCCGCACTTGAACATGGTGCTACAGCCGCCACACTGATCAACGACGCCCCTATCGTATTTGAAGACAAAAATCTGGAAGCCACTTGGAGACCGGAAAACTCTAGCGGGCGCTTTTATGGGCCAACCCGTTTGCGAAAAGCCCTTTATAACTCGCGCAACCTGGTATCTATACGGCTGCTCAAAGAAACCGGTGTCAGAGAAACAATCCAATCCCTGCTGCGCTTCGGCTTTGATAAAGATGAACTCCCGAGAGATTTGTCCCTTGCATTAGGGAGCGCAGCCATTACCCCCATAAAAGTGGCAACCGGGTATGCCATGATTGCCAATGGCGGTCATTACATAGAACCCTATCTGATCGAACGAGTCGAGAATGCCAACGGAGAGATCATATACCAAAGTGAACCCTATCGAGTCTGCGACAAACACTGTGTGTCGCATTTGAACAACCTTTCGAACGACACGGAGCCTTCCCTTGACGGCACATCAGGCTTCAAGCCCGCTCCGCGCATAGCCGACGAGCGTAGCGTATATATTATTCACTCCATGCTAAAGGATGTGATTCGTCTTGGAACCGGCCGACGCGCCAAAGTGCTGGATCGTTCAGACCTGGCAGGAAAAACGGGCACCACCAACGACCAGAAAGACGCCTGGTTCTCAGGCTTTAACACTAAAATAGCGACAACCGCCTGGGTTGGATTCGATGCGCCAAGAACCCTCGGTCGCCGTGAATATGGCGCAAGAGCAGCGTTACCAATATGGATCGATTACATGCGAACGGCATTGAAAGACATCCCCAGCAGCCATATGAAGCGGCCAGACGGCCTGGTCACGGTGAAGATCGATCCCAGCTCTGGGCTACTCGCCACCCCGGGGAGCCAAGGCGCTATATTCGAGCTGTTTCGCCACGAAAACGCACCCACTCAACTCAGCCAGCCAGCGCATCCTTCCACTCAGGAAACGGGCGTTAAAAATGAGCGCACGCTTGCACCAGAAGACATCTTTTAGCTTGTCCAAAACAGCGCAGAATCAAAAAAGCCCGCATATCTGGCGAGATATGCGGGCTTTTAAGTTATCGCTAAAATCTATTTGATATCAGCAATTGTCTTCAGAGGGTAGTGCTCTGGATAACCGAAGCGAGCAACACCTGAATCAACAGCAGCCTTGGCCACCGCAGCAGACACTGCGCCCAGCAAACGCTCATCCAATGGCTTCGGAATAATATAGTCCTTACCATACTCAAGAGCATCACCACCGTAAGCATCAATGACCGCTTGAGGCACAGGCTCTTTAGCCAGCTCTTTGATAGCGTTCACTGCTGCAACTTTCATCTCTTCATTGATAGCTGTTGCACGCACATCCAATGCACCCCGGAAAATAAAGGGGAAGCCCAATACGTTGTTGACCTGGTTCGGATAGTCAGAACGACCAGTCGCCATAATGATGTCATCACGTGCCGCCAGCGCCGTTTCGGGCTTGATCTCAGGATCAGGATTCGAACATGCAAAGATAACAGGATTTGGCGCCATACGATTCAGATCATCAACTGACAACAAATCAGGACCCGACAAACCAACAAACACATCAGCACCATCGCAAGCATCAGACAAGGTTCGCTTATCTGTCTCGTTGGCAAACATGGCTTTGTACTGGTTCAAGTCATCACGGCCGGTATGAATGACGCCTTTACGATCCAGCATGAAAATGTTCTCTGACTTCACACCACAGCTGATCAAAAGCTTCATACATGCAATGGCTGCAGCACCTGCACCCAAGCATACGATTTTTGCTTCTTCAATTTTCTTGCCCTGCAGTTCGAGAGCATTCAGCATGCCAGCTGCTGTCACGATAGCGGTACCGTGCTGATCGTCATGAAAAATGGGCACATTGCACTGCTCGATCAGAACGCGCTCAATCTCAAAACACTCTGGCGCTTTGATATCTTCCAGGTTGATGCCGCCAAAGGTATCAGCAATTCGAGCCGTGGTATCAATAAACGCCTGCGGACTTTCTGCATTTACTTCGATGTCAAATACGTCGATACCGGCAAAGCGCTTGAACAGTACACCTTTACCTTCCATCACGGGCTTACTTGCCAAAGGCCCCAGATTCCCCAACCCCAGAATTGCGGAGCCATCAGAAATAACGGCAACCAAGTTACCTTTCGCAGTATATTTGTAGGCGTTTTCAGGATCTTTCGCGATCTCCCGAACTGGCTCTGCCACACCGGGGCTGTACGCTAGAGACAAGTCACGTGAAGTAGCCGTAGGCTTGGTGATTTCGACGCTGATTTTTCCGGCCTTGGGATTTGCATGGTAATCCAGAGCCGCTTGTTTTAAATCATCTGACATTATTTCGTACCATTTTTTCGTGAATGACAGGCTTTCATTTGCCTTTCTAAAGGGACGCGAGATCCAGGGGCGCGTATTATGACACTAGTCAAAGCGACTGAACAATTCATAGCCAGTGATATGTGTCAATTTTCTCGCTTCTCACTTACTCAACCCGCCCCGGATGCCTGGAGCGCTCATTGAGCAGCGTCCAGAGACAAAAAAAGAGCGCGCTGCGCTCTTTTCTCTAGCAATATCAAAAATCGCTTAGCTACCCATACGGTTGCCAAAACGCTTCTTGAATTTGTCGATTCGGCCACCGGTATCCATCACTTTTTGCTTACCAGTGTAGAATGGGTGACACGCTGAACAAACGTCCAACAAAATATCTTTGCACAAAGTGGAACGTGTTTTTATCACATTGCCACAACTGCACTTCGCTTCGATTTCCTGATACTCAGGATGGATACCTTCTTTCATCATACACCTCTGTAATTTTTATGCCGCCACCTGAAGCCTTTCTCAACCCCAGGCACCGCATGAAAGGCCGGCATAGCACCGAACAAACAGTACTCAGCCATATTTTGGACGGCGCATAGTACCAAAACTTACACAATAAGCAAGTAACAAATGGCGAGCAACGCTACGACTATGGAATAATCCAATGAACCAAGAGCTCTACACCGTAACACTGGATCAGCAAGCACATTGACCTCATCAAACTGTATTCAAGTCGCCGTCCCAGCACCTTTGTTCAAACTCTTCGATTATCTGGTAGTCGATCCTGACCTAAGAGATCGCTGCGTCGCTGGTTGTCGCGTGCTCGTGCCGTTTGGGAATCGCAAGCTAGTCGGCATCGTCATCAACCGCCAAAGCAGCTCCACCACCGATGCCTCCAAACTAAAAGCCATCGACACGCTGATCGACGACGCACCTATTGTTGGCGACACACTGCTGCAACTGCTTCAGTGGGCATCAATGTACTATTGCCACCCAATCGGTGAATGCCTGCATACAGCCCTTCCGTCAGTCGCCAGAAAAAAGGAATCCCTGCCTGACTACCCGGTCATCAAGTGGCATCGAACCAGCGCACCGTTCTCGGGACGCAAAAACGCTCACAAGCAAATCCGTGCTCTGGAACTCATCGAAGCGTCACCCGAAGGGGTTTGGCAGGATGTTCTCACCACCATGGGCATCACCCCGGCATTTCTGGAAAAACTTGAGCAACATGGCTATTTGAAAAAAGAAAGCCGAAACCTGACGGAAACAACGCCCGAAATCTCAAAAGGCAAGCCGCAGCACCGATTGAATACCGACCAGCAGGCCGCTCTTGAACGTTTGGCTCCAGCAGGCCGTGACAATCCCTTCAAGGTTGCCTTACTAGAAGGCGTAACGGGAAGCGGAAAAACGGAAGTGTATATCGCTCAGGTTCAGTCAGTACTGGCTCACAAGCAACAGGCCCTGATATTGGTACCCGAAATCAACCTGACCCCACAAACACTAAAGCGCTTCCAAAGCCAACTCAGCACCTCAGTCATTGCCATGCATTCTGGCTTGAGCGAAAAATCCCGCTATCTGAACTGGTCATTGGCCAGAAAGGGCATTGCCAAGGTCATCATCGGGACACGCTCTGCTGTATTTACACCCTGCCAGAATCTGGGACTAATCATTGTTGATGAAGAGCATGACGCTTCCTACAAACAAATGGATGGATTCAGATATTCAGCCAGGGACCTGGCGGTAAAAAGAGCCCAGATCGAAGATTGTCCCATTGTTCTGGGTTCGGCAACACCATCCCTTGAAACCCTTTACAATGCCAAGGAGGAGAAGTACCAATGGATAAAGTTACCCCAGCGAGCAGGGCAAGGCCGCTACCCTGAGGTCTCTTTGATTGACATCCGCAGTCGCCCGCTGACCCATGGCTGCTCACCGCCTCTTCTGAAAGCCATTGATGAACACCTGTCCTCAGGCAACCAGGTTATTGTGTTTCAAAACCGGCGTGGTTATTCACCTGTGCTGACCTGCTATGACTGCGGCTGGATTTCAGAATGCCAACACTGCGATGCCCGCATGACCGTGCATCTTGTACCACCGCATTTGCACTGTCACCATTGTGACGACAAAAGCGATCTGCCACGACTCTGCCCGAATTGCCATAGCGCACAGTTGCACCCTTTGGGTTCGGGAACAGAACGATTGGAACACGGCCTGCAACAGCGCTTTCCCGAACACCGTGTTTTAAGGGTCGACCGGGACGCGATTCGCAGCCCGAAAGATATGGAGCAGCTGATAGAACACGTCGACAGAGGTGAGCCCTGTCTGCTCATCGGCACCCAAATGCTTGCCAAAGGACATGACTTTCATCATGTTACGCTAGTCGCAATCATCGACGCCGACGCCATATTCTTCAGCGCCGACTTCCGCGCTATGGAACGCGGCGCACAACAACTCATTCAGGTTGCCGGGCGCACCGGGCGGGGTGAAAAACCAGGCAAGGTACTGATTCAAACCCGCCACCCGGAACACAGCATTTTTCAGCACGTAATTCGAGGCGACTACCCTGCTCTTGCGAATTCACTACTGGAAGAACGCAGCGCTTGCGAACTCCCCCCCAAATCCCGCCTGATCAGCATTCGCGCCGAAGCCAAGCAGCAGGCGTTGAACCATCAGGCCCTGGAGCAAATAAAACATTTACTTTATGAACATATTCAGCTGGATGAGAGCATCCAGATTGCGGGCCCCCTGGAAGCGGCTATTCCACGAAAGTCCGGCGCCTTTCATAGCTTTCTGCATCTGTTTTTCTCCGACATAAGCCTGCGCAACAAGGTGCTCGCCTTCCTGCCGACAGCATTATCCCTGACCAAAAACCATCGTGTACGTCTGGCCGTTGATGTTGATCCCACAGAGGTTCAGTAGAAAACGAAACCAAGGCTTGAATCATGCTCGATCACCAAGTGCCAAAAGAGCACGCCAGCAGAGTTTAAAATGACCTGAGAATCGTAGATAATACGCGCCTTCTCACCCACCAGAACGAAGAATCCCTGCTGTATGAAAGAAACCATCTCCGACCTGATAGACAACAGCCTCCAGTCTCTGATTGAGGAGGGCGCATTGCCTGCTGATTGCCGTTACAAAATCAGCGTCGATGCCACCAAGGACAAAAGCCACGGAGATTTCGCCACCAATATCGCGCTGGCACTGGCAAAGCAAGCAGGATCTGCTCCGCGCCAACTTGCAGAAAAGCTGGTCGAGAAACTCAATAGTCAGCCCTCAACTGTACTGACCAAAATCGAGATCGCCGGCCCGGGCTTCATCAACTTTTTCGTCAGCAGCGCCAGTAATTTCGATGTACTGAAGTCCATATTTGAACAAGGTGAGCAGTTTGGCCGCTCGAATGCTGGTCAGGGCAGCAAGATCCAGGTGGAGTTCGTCTCGGCCAACCCCACCGGCCCACTGCATGTGGGACACGGTCGGGGCGCGGCCTATGGAGCCAGCGTTGCAGATTTGTTGGAAGCAGCAGGTTTTGACGTCGACCGTGAATACTATGTCAATGATGCCGGTCGCCAAATGAACATCCTGGCCGCCAGCGTATGGTTACGGTACCTGCAGCAAACGGATCCAGACATCCCCTTCCCTGACAACGGCTACAAGGGTGAGTACATTCACGACATTGCCGCCTCGCTGAGAGAAAAGCACGGGGATCGCTTTGAGGTCTCAGCGAACGATCTGTTGAAGAATCTGCCCAAAGACGAAACAGATGGCGGCGACAAAGAGGAATACATTGACGCCATAATCGATCAAGCCAGGCAACTGCTGGCAAATGGTTACCAATTGGTTTTTGATGCAGGCCTGGAAGCCATTGTTGCCGACATACGCGAAGATCTGGGCGAATTCGGCGTGCATTACCAAACCTGGTTTTCAGAAGCGTCAGTACAAAAAGACATTGATGAGGCTCTGAAACGGCTCGACAGCAAAGGCCATCTTTTCGAGAAAGACGGCGCCATCTGGTTTCGCTCAACCACCTTTGGCGATGACAAAGACCGGGTTGTCAAAAGGGAAAACGGCGAAACGACCTATTTTGCATCCGATATCGCTTATCACCTGAACAAGTTTGAACGGGGCTATGAAAAGGTCATCAATATCTGGGGAGCGGACCACCATGGCTATATTCCCAGGGTGAAAGCAGCGCTGCAAGCTCTGGAACTGGATCCCGATAAACTTGACGTACGCCTCGTCCAGTTTGCCATTCTTTATCGCGGTAATGAACGCCTGCAGATGTCAACGCGAAGCGGTTCCTTTGTCACCCTGAGAGAATTGCGTGAAGAAGTTGGTAACGATGCGGCGCGATTCTTTTATGTGACCCGCAAAGCTGAACAGCATATGGATTTCGACCTGGACTTGGCGAAGTCCCAGAGCAAAGATAATCCGGTCTACTATATACAGTATGCGCATGCCCGAATAGCCAGCATGCTTCGCAAGCTTGAAGACGCACAAACCGCTTATGACCTGACACTGGGCATCGACGCCTTGTCCGAGTTGGGCAATGAAGCGGAAATCGATTTGGCCAAACAGCTCAGCACCTACCCTGAAAAACTGGAAGCCTCAGCCTGCGCACTTGAGCCCCACGTCTTGACCCATTATCTGAAGGATCTTGCCAGTGCCTTCCACACCTACTACAACAGCAATAAAGTATTGGTAGAAGATGAAGCGCTTCGCAACGCGCGAATCACCCTCAGCATCGCGGTTCAGCAGGTCATTCGCAACGGACTCAAGTTGCTAGGCGTCAGCGCCCCGGACGAAATGTAAGTGGAAACGGAATGACCAAAGATTTCGCCAAGCCATCCACCACGAGAAAGGCCGCCAGCAAGAAAAAGAAGCCGGTGCCCAAAAGACCAGAGAGCAAAGCAACCCCGGCACCGCAAAAAAGCCGCGCAAAACTTATAGCGGTGTTGCTGGTGTTGCTACTGGGCTTCGGATACGGCCTTTACGTTTTGCAAGGCATTCCACCGACTCTTGAAAACATGGAAAGCCAAAGCAAAACCCAGGAAGTGACAAAAGCGTCACCACCCGCAACGAACGAGCAGAAAGAAAGCGAAAATGACAATATCAAACGCTTCAAATTTTACGATCTGCTGCCCGAAAGCGAAGTAGTTGCGCCCAAGGTGGAAGCATACCGATATAAGGAAAAAAATCTGAGTGATGATGTTTACTACATCATTCAGACAGGATCCTTCCGCAGCGCCCAGGATGCGGAGAGACAAAAAGCAATGATTGCCTTTCAGGGACTGAAGGCAGATATCCAAACGGTACAAAATGCTGAAGGCTCCACCTGGCATAGAGTGGTCACCGGCCCCTTCTACAACCGTAGCGAGATGAATAGCGCACTGGACAAACTCGTCGCAATACAAATTGAACCCTTAGTCAAAAAACTTAAACACTGAATATCACCCTCCCCTGAAAAAATGGCTTGAATTCAGAAAATCGGATTCCATATAAAGCAGTTCACGAAATAAAAGAGCCGTTCGGCTTTTTTTATCTGCAGCACTCGGAGCTATGCATGACAACGATACTCTCGGTTCGACGTGAAGGTGAAGTCGCCCTCGGCGGAGACGGCCAGGTTTCCCTGGGAAACACCATCATGAAAGGTAATGCCAAAAAAGTTCGCCGCCTCTACCATGGTAAGGTAATTGCCGGCTTTGCCGGCGGCACCGCTGACGCCTTCACCTTGTTCGAACGATTCGAAGCCCAACTGGAAAAACACCAGGGGCATTTGGTCAGAGCTGCCGTGGAGCTGGCCAAAGACTGGAGAACGGATCGGGCACTTCGACGCCTGGAAGCCTTGCTTGCTGTAGCTGACAAAGATTCATCACTCATCATTACCGGTAACGGCGATGTCATTGAACCGGAAGATAGCCTGATTGCCATCGGTTCGGGCGGCCCCTATGCCCAGGCGAGCGCCAGAGCCCTGCTCGATAACACCAGCCTTTCGGCCAAGGAAATCGTGGAAAAGGGTTTACAGATCGCCGCAGATATCTGTGTCTTTACCAATCACGCCCATACCATCGAAGAATTGAAACAGGACTGAAGCAGTCCCTCACCACAGAGCGAAACGTTTTATGGCCAATATGACTCCTCGCGAAATTGTTCACGAACTCAATCAACACATCATTGGACAAGACGATGCGAAACGTTCTGTCGCCATCGCATTGCGCAATCGCTGGCGACGCATGCAACTACCCCAAGAACTACGCGATGAAATTTCTCCGAAGAATATTCTGATGATTGGTCCGACCGGGGTGGGTAAAACCGAAATCGCACGTCGACTCGCCAAACTGGCTGACGCTCCATTTATTAAAGTAGAGGCCACCAAGTTTACCGAAGTCGGCTACGTGGGCCGCGATGTGGAATCGATCATACGCGACATTGCCGACCTGGCTCTCAAGATGTTTCGTGAAAAAGAGATGGCGTCTGTTTCAACCCGAGCGGAAGACGCTGCCGAAGAGCGTATTCTCGACGCGTTGTTACGCCCGGCACGTAGCGGTAGCTTTGAAGATGATGCGCCCATCCGGGAGCAATCTTCCACGCGCCAGATTTTCCGCAAGAAATTACGTGAAGGGGAACTGGACGACAAGGAAATCGACATTGAAATCAGCACTGCGCCTGTGGGGGTAGAGATTATGGCGCCTCCCGGCATGGAAGAAATGAGCAATCAGTTGCAGAACATCTTTTCGAGCATGTCCGGAGATCGCCGCAAAACCAAAAAGTTGCGTGTCGCCGACGCCATGAAACATCTCAAGGAAGAGGAAGCAGCAAAACTGGTGAATGAAGAGGATATCAAATCCAAAGCAATCAAGGCCGTTGAGCAAAACGGCATAGTATTCCTTGATGAAATCGACAAAGTCGCCAAACGCTCGGAAGGCGCACCTGCTGATGTCTCTCGCGAGGGAGTTCAGCGGGATCTGCTGCCGCTTATCGAAGGCAGCACGGTCAACACTAAACTGGGCGCTATTCGCACCGACCATATTCTCTTTATCGCTTCCGGTGCATTTCACCTCTCGAAGCCTTCTGATCTGATCCCTGAGTTACAGGGACGTTTGCCCATCCGTGTCGAACTTAAGGCCCTTTCCACGGATGACTTTAAACGAATACTGACCGAGCCCAGCGCATCATTGATCGACCAATACATAGCGCTCATGGGTACTGAAGGTCTTGAACTCAGTTTCAGTGAGGAAGCACTGGAAAAAATTGCTCACATCGCCTGGAAGGTCAACGAAAAGACCGAAAACATCGGAGCCCGACGCTTACACACTGTGATGGAGAGACTGCTGGAGCAGGTATCCTTCGATGCGGGAGATGCCCAGAGAGGAAGTTTCGCAGTCGACGCAGATTATGTCGAAAGCCAGCTCAATGCCTTGTCAGAGGATGAGGACCTGAGTCAGTACATCCTCTAGTGACACAAAAATGTCAACAAGCATCCCCAGCAAAATTGAGCTGAAACCCAAGGCCCGCTGCCTGGCGATTCACTACGCCAATGAAGCCCCTTACCAGCTCAGTTTTGAGTTTCTTCGGGTTCACTCGCCCTCAGCAGAAGTGAGAGGACACGGAGGCAGCAACGCGGTGCTGCAGGTCGGCAAGGAAAACGTCACTATCACCCGCATAGAACCGGTAGGTAACTATGCTATAAAGCTGATCTTTGATGACGGCCACGACAGCGGGCTTTATACATGGTCATTACTTAGGGAATACTGCCAAAATCAAGATAGCCTCTGGCGAGACTATCTCGAAAAACTCAAACAGTCAGGGCAGACTCATTCAGAATAGCGATACGACTTTCTGGCCAAAACGTTCCAAATAGGAATCAGCGGCGTCATCTGAACCCTGTTTCGATGTAGCCTTATGCATTGGCTTTTCAAATACGGGAATGGCTTCACCATACAAGCCTGAGCCCAGGGTTCGATTGCTGTCATCAAGCAAATCACGACGAATCCGAATTCCGGCTTTTTTGAGCACAGGTTCCAGTGTGTCGACCTGAGAACGTATATTTTCACGCGTAATCTGATAAGCACGTTCACACATCATGCGACGGGCCTTGAAACTGAACACGCTGGAAAAAAACAGGCGCGCATCGCTTCGGTTGGGTTCAAACAACAACACCGTTGCATCCGGATAATCCCGCTCAATTGTTCTCAATCCGGACTTCAGACGCGAATGCACCATGGTACGGTAAGACTGAGACAATACCGTTGGCATCCCCGAATGAACCAGCTCTCCGCGCTCCATGCTTCCCTGAGCGACCGCATCCACAATATCCATGGGAACGACCGGGTTGATGGCAAAGACAATATCTGCGCCTTCTTCGATGGCCACTGAGGTATGCAGACCTTTGTTCAGCGTACCATCCATATAATAACGCCCACTAAACTCGACCGGCGTGTAAATTCCTGGTGAGGCCATGCTCGACTGAATCGCTTTGGATATAGGCACATGGTCCAGTCCTTTTTCTCCAAAGCGTACGGTTTCTCCGGTTTCCAGATCGGTGGCAATCACCAGGAGTTTCTTGCGCAAGCGCGCAAAATCATTGGTTCTGCCAATTGAGCTATAGGATCGGGACAGGTACTCATTAAACCCCTCGTTATCAAACACTCCTGAGGGGACGGCTTTGGCCAGAACCGTCAACGCTTCCAGGGCACTCTGGTCATTGGGGTTACTTAACAGATTACCCAACGCAGAGAACAGCAAACCCGGAACCGCCTTCGCACGATCAAAATACTCAGAAAAAGCCGGTCGATAGAAAACCTCTGGATGAAATGGATGCACATCGGCTTCATTGCGAACAAATATCCGGCACATCTGCGCTGAAGTCATCTGATTGGCCAGGTTGGCTGCCACAAACGAACCAGCATTGACACCAATGTACACATCCAGATCGTTCAGATTCAATCCTTCCAGTGTTTCATCCAGTGCCCGTAATGCACCGATCTCGTAAATGCCTCCCATGGGCCCGCCACCACCCAATGCAATCCCGAGACGCGGGGTACGCCCCTTGGGCCTGGGATTCCTGCCTGATGTCTTCGCTGTCGAACTGGTACTGTTGCTGCTATTGCCCGTGGACATGGTTTGAGTCCTCAAAGCCGAAATGGAAACTACTTAAATCCAATGTAAAACGATTCTGTAGAATAGACATACTAAAAGCAGGTAATCACTAATCTTCTGCGAGTTTGCTCGGCCGGAGATATCTTCCGAAACCGGCCTCCTTCAAAGCCAGATTCAAGGTACTCTCGATAATATAGGGCGAGTCCAGCTGCAATACACTGTCCAGCAGTTCTCGCGCCCATGAAATATTGATCCCCCGTATCACCGACTTCACTTTCAGCAGATTCGAGGCATTCATTGACAGAGCATCATAGCCCATAGCCACCAGCAGCACCGCTCCAATAGGATTACCCGCCAGTTCGCCGCAAATACTCACCTGTACATGCATATCCTTGGCGTCCCTGGCGATACGATACAGGGCTTGAAGGACTGCTGGATGAAAAGAGTGGTACAGGGATGCGACGCGTGGATTATTGCGATCCACTGCGAGCAGATATTGAGTCAGGTCATTTGAACCGACTGATAGAAAGTCTACACGTTCAGCCAGTTCACGCACCTGATAAACCGCCGCCGGAACTTCAATCATCACCCCCACTTGAGGCATTGCGACGTCATATCCCTCTGCTCGGACCTCGTGGTATTCCCGATAAATGAGATGAAGCGCCTCCTCAACCTCATTCACGTTAGAAACCATCGGCAACATGATGCGAAGATTGTCGAGCCCCTCACTTGCTTTCAGCATGGCTCGCATCTGAACCAGAAATATTTCCGGGTGGTCCAAAGTGACCCGAATTCCGCGCCAGCCAAGAAAGGGATTTTCTTCAGTAATGGGAAAGTAAGACAGTGCCTTATCCCCGCCGATATCAAGTGTCCGCATGGTTACCTGATTGGGAGCAAAGGCTTCAAGCTGCTCGCGATAGCAGGCAATCTGCTCCTGCTCACTGGGAAAGCGTTCGTTGATCATGAACGGCACTTCAGTCCGATACAGGCCAACACCTTCTGCCCCCTGATTGAGAGAACGCACCACATCGGTCATCAAACCGGTATTGACCCAGGCATTGATACGGTGTCCATCAAGCGTTTCGCAAGGCAAAGACTTCAGCTGCTCGAGGCCGGCATCAAGCTCCCGCTCTTCTTCGACAATGCTCTCGTAAAACTCGCGCAGCTCCTCAGAGGGATTGGCAAACAAATCGCCGTTATAGCCATCAATTATCAGCTCTTTCTTGTCAAGCTGAGTCAGTGGAACATCAACCAACCCCATGACAGTGGGAATACCCATCGCACGGGCAAGAATCGCCACGTGAGAGCTGCCTGACCCTTTGATGGATACCAGGCCCAGCAGTTTTTCTCTCGGCACCTCACCAAGCATGGTCGGTGTTAACTCGTCACTGACAAGTATTGTATTGTCTGGGTAGACTTGAACACTGCTTTCATTCTCCTGAAGATAAGCGAGAATTCTTCGTCCAAGGTCTTTGATATCGACAGCCCTTTCACTCAGATAGGCATCACTCATCATCTCGAAATGGCGTGCATAGTCCTTAATGACATTGCGCAGAGCGGTTTGCGCACTTTTTCCTTCCTGGATCTTTGTCCGCACTTCTCCAGCCAGGGCATTGTCATCGAGCATCCCCAAGTACACATCAAACAGAGCCTGCTCTTCCGGACGCAGCTGCTTGGACAAACGCTTCCCGACTTTCTTGATATCTTGTCGAACAGCCTTCACGGCTTTTTCAAACTGGGCGATCTCCTGTTTGATATCTTCGGCATCCCTGTCAGGCACCGACTCCAGATCTGCAGGAGGGAACACCACAACACTCTGTCCAATCGCAACCCCAGGTGCACCGGCTACACCTTTGAATGCAACATCATGCGCTTCTTGTCCGGTGGGCGTTAAGCCCGATATAAAACTGGTGGCCTCGCTATGCGCAATGACTCCAGCGAGCTGGGCAGATACGGTAACCAGGAAAGCTTCTTCTCCCTCATCATACCGACGGCTATTGGTTTCCTGCTGAACAACAATGACACCAAGTACTTTCTTGTGGTGAATAATCGGAACACCCAGGAAGCTCTCAAACCTTTCCTCACCAGTTTCGGGAAAGTAACGATAGCGCTCATGCTCCTGAGCATGTTCGAGATTGATGGGCTCCTCACGAACGCCGACAAGCCCTACCAGACCCTCCGAGTGACCAAGACTGATTTTGCCCACAGCATCAGGATTCAATCCGCGTGTCGCCATCAAGATGTAGCGATTTTTTTCCTGGTCCAGCAGGTAAATAGAGCATACCTCTGTGTTCATCGCCTCTCTGACGCGATGAACAATAATCTCCAGCGCTTCGCGAAGATCGGTGGCACTGTTCACTTCCTGAACGATGCTACGAAGCACACTTAGCATTAATCAGTTTCCTTTGTCAGCTTCCGGGATATCCGGTTCCAGTTTAAAAAGATCAGAGGATAGCTCTTTCATGGCGCGACGGTAGACCTCCCGCTTAAAGGAGACAACCTGACCCAGAGGGTACCAGTAACTCACCCATTCCCAACCATCAAACTCAGGACTGGCACTATGGTCAATCGACACGGAAGAATCATCGCTCAACATTCGCAACAGGAACCACTTCTGCTTCTGGCCAACACACACCGGATGCGAGTGATGCCTAATCAGCTTTTTAGGCAGGCGATAGCGCAACCAGCCTCTGGTCGACGCCAGAATCGATACGTCTGCAGGAGTCAGACCCACCTCTTCGTGAAGCTCACGGAACAGCGCCTGTTCTGGAGATTCATCCACTTTGACCCCACCTTGGGGAAATTGCCAGGAGTTCTGCCCTATGCGCCGTGCCCAAAGTACCTGATTATGTTGATTAGCGAGAATAATTCCGACATTTAATCTAAAGCCGTCAGAATCAATCACAGCTGTACCCTTAAAAATTTATACTGCCCGCATTTTTCCAGAAAAAAACAAACACGGCAATTTAAGGCGCGTCTAATTAGGTAGTATTTTCTTAAGGTTAGCACGCGTATTCAGCTTGAACACATGTAAACCTAAAAGCATGGAGGCCGCAAGACAGAATCTGTTATCCTTCGCCCATCTGAAGCAGCGGGTATAACTGGCTAAAACCGGAGCTCATTCCCCGCATATCCTTCTGCAATTTCTATTGGCTTCATACTGGCAGGTAATGTTTTGGCTCTTGCAATATTTGATTTGGACAACACGCTGATCGCGGGTGATAGTGACCACGCCTGGGGTGAATTCCTCGTAGAACAGGGCATCGTTGATGCCGATACTTACAGAAACACCAATGACAAGTTCTATCGGGATTATCAGGAAGGCTCTCTGGATATTCATGAGTATTTGAATTTTGCTCTCAAGCCTTTGGCAGAGCATTCCCTTGAGCAGCTGCAATCTTGGCGTGACCAGTTCTTTATGCAAAAAATAACACCATTGATACTACCAAAGGCGCAAGCACTCGTATCAAGCCATCAAAACCGCGGCGATACCACTCTCATCATCACCGCAACCAACCGTTTTGTGACAGAACCTATCGCTTCTGCATTTGGAATTTCTCATCTGATTGCCACAGAACCGGAACTGGATGAGAATGGATACACAGGAAAAGTGGCTGGGACCCCGAGTTTCAAGGAAGGAAAAATTGTGCGACTGGAACATTGGCTGCAAGACAACCCGCATAGCCTTGAAGGTTCTACCTTCTACAGCGACTCACACAACGATATACCGCTGATGGAAAAAGTAGAATTCCCGATCGCTATTGACCCGGACGAGGCATTGATCAGACACTGCAAGCGCCATCAATGGCCCATTCGATCCCTGCGAGACTGAGGCAACATGCCGAAAAAGCAAAGCATTCAACCCACATTCCTCGTCACATGCCTCGCAGCACTCACTTTGCTTTTAAGCGCGTGTGAATCGGAGACTCCGGAACATAATACGGCTTCTCTGTCTGCAAGCTCGAATAGCGCTACCGAAGATCAAGCCTCCAATACTGATGCTGAACCAGGCTGGTCCGGACAATTACTCACTGTACTGGTTGCTCCACTTGAGCAGGCTCAACAGCGGTCAGAAACACTTCTGGCCCAGGCCAATGCATTCGTCAAAGCGCCCACTCAAGAGGGTCTGAATGACCTGCTGACAAGCTGGCAACAAACTCACGACCTCTATCGCGCAGCCGGTTTGCTAAGACGATTGGGCTTCGTCCATCCCGAACTGGATGTGGGGCAACACGAACCTGAGGTCATCCACCCAATTCATGTCCGCCTGGATCAATTCCCCTTGATACCCGGCTATCTTGATAGCGTTCCCGGCTATCCCATGAGTGGCATTATCTTCTCTGAGAAACCCATCACCCGGGAATTTCTCAATGCCGAGCATCAGTTTAGTGACAAGCATTACGTCGCCCTGGGTTTTCATGCCATGAAACAGGTTCTCACCGGCACTGAAGGTTTGGATAGCTATGGTTCTGTCAATCGCTTTGCCGTCCTGGGTCAGGACAACAGCAGCGAGCCACATACCCCAGGATTTCGCCGCAGCCTCTACCTCTTGCAGCTTGCCGAGCAAATACATGACGACCTGAAAACTCTGTTGAATGCGTGGCAAGCGGAGCACGGCTTTTATCAAACCAGCTTGAGATCAATCACCATCACAGATCTGAAAGCAAGGATTCTGGACATGATTCGTTTGGTGCAGGTTCAACTCGACGCTCTGGCAGAACAAGCGGCGGACGATCACAACAGTATTGCCAGCCAAAACTATCGTAAAAAGACCTTGCTTGAGCTGGCAGAGGTATACAAAGCACAGGCAGAAGAGCTGCCCTCTGAACTTGAGGCCGCTATCCAGGCTTATCTACCTATTGAGTCGGCAGAACCCTAGCGAATATCGCTTTCAAATAGCTGGTCTCCGGCACTGCCGGTAACACAGGATGATCGGGCCCCTGCCCACCTTGTTCAATAATCTGTACCTGACGGTCCAGGTTTCGCGCGGTTTTTCTGACAATATCAACATGCGTGGAGTGTTCCAGATGCATGGAGCAGGAGGCCGAAATCAACAGACCATCTTTGCTTAGCAAACGCATCGCCAACTGATTCAGACGCTGGTATGCCTCGACTCCAGCACGCACATCTTTGCGGCGCGGAATAAACGCCGGCGGGTCAGCGATTACCACATCGAAACGCTCATTCTCCAACTTGAGTTGCTTGCAAACATCAAAGACATCACCGGATATGGTTCCGACACGATCAGCTACTTCATTCTGTTCAGCATTTTTTTCAACGTAATCGAGCGCCAAAGAGGAGCTATCAACGCAGAGCACGCTCTCGGCACCGAACGCTGCCGCCTGCACGCCCCAGCCACCCACGTAGCTGAATAAATCGAGTACACGCTTATCTTTCACGTAGGGCTTCAGTCGCGCGCGATTCATACGATGATCATAAAACCAGCCCGTTTTCTGCCCTTCAAGAACAGGCGCTGTAAAACGAACACCATTCTCCAGCAATATCGCTTCTTCAGCCTTACCCTTCGCGAACTCATTGTAGGAATCGAGGCCCTCGGCCTGGCGCATTTTCCCCGTGTTCTTGAATAAAATCGTGCCGGGCTTAAAGACCTGTTCCAGGGCATCCACGATATCGGCCTTCAATGTCTCCATACCTGCGCTGGAAATCTGCACGACAAAGACATCCACAAAGCGGTCGATCACCAGTCCGGGAAGGAAATCACTGTCTCCGAATATCAAACGATAACATTGATCATCGAAACATCGCTCCCGCAGGGATTGGGCGATTTTGAAGCGATGCACGAACAGCGATTTATCCAGCCACTGACCATCCTGTCGACTGATCAGGCGAGCACAGATAAGCGCATTTGGCGACACCATTGCCGTCCCAAGCGTTTTTCCCGAAGCACTCTGAACAAGCACCTGAGCCCCGACTGCCATGGATTTGAGGGGCGTAGCGGCAATGTCTACCTCGTTGCTATATACCCAGACATGGCCCTGTTTCAGCCGTTTATCGGCACCTTTTTTTAGCTTCAGCATACTCTGAGTCATCACTGCTCTTACCCCTTGATTCAAGGCCGCGGAGTATATCAGTGTTATCCGCATGGTGCCCACCGAAAAGGAATATACAAATCAGCACAAACACAACATAGAAAAGCCCATGCGACGCGCTACACTAAAGTTAGGGAAGCGTGACACTTGTGCGCATGAATCGGGACCATGTGAGACGACAGAACCATGCCAACGGAACTCTCCAAAGAGCAAATCGCCACAATACTTCAAGGTATTCATGTACCTCCTCAACCCCAAATCCTGGTGGATCTGCAGATGGAGCAGATCATGCCCGATCCGGACATCAACCGAATCGCGCAATTGATTTCCAAGGACGTGGGTCTGGCAGGCACAATGCTCAAGTTCGTGAATTCGCCTTTTTTTGGTCTCGCCAACAAAATCAGTTCCATCGAACAAGCCGTGTCACTGCTTGGCGCCAAAACCGTCATCAATATCCTCAACGGCCTCGCCATTAAAGGGGAAATGTCGGATGAAAATATTGTCGCGCTAACGCGCTTCTGGGACACGGCAACCGATATCGCCATGGTTTGCGCGACCGTTGCCAAACAGGTCGGCTACCCCAATCCTGATGAAGCCTACACACTGGGATTGTTCCACAATGCCGGCGTGCCGCTAATGATGAAAAAGTTCGAAAACTACATGGAGTTTATGGAAAAGGCCTACGATGGCAGTCACGAGCGCATCATTGATGCAGAAAACGAGGAATTTAATACCAATCACTGCGTCGTCGGTTACTACACAGCAAAATCCTGGAACCTGCCAGGTCATATCTGCCACGTCATCGCTGAACACCACAATACGTTAAGGGTATTCAGCGTGAAAGATGGTCGCAATCAACAAGAGAAAACGCTTTTAGCCATTCTGAAAGTGGCAGAACATATATGCGGTAACTACCGAATTTTCGGCAATCAGGAGACGGATGCCGAATGGGACAACAGTGCCTCCGACATCCTCGAACACCTTGGGCTCACCAGTTACGACATCGACGATCTGAAAGAAACATTCGCAGATATGGGCATTGCCGTCTTCTGATCAGCCCCGGTAACCGAATACAATATTCCCAGTCCCGTTCACGCCGACTGGGAGTGTGGCGAGTAGGCTACATCCAATTCTCGCGCGGCCTTCACATCATCAAGACGTCGAACCGGTTGGGTATACGGTGCCGCCTTGACCATCTCGGAAGCAGACTCGGCCTCTTCATGAATCTGGATCATGGCTTCAACAAAACCTTCTATTTCATCAATTGATTCAGTTTCAGTTGGCTCGATCAGGAAACACTCGGGCACCAGTAATGGAAAATAGGTGGTTGGGGCATGATAGCCAAAATCCAGCAGACGCTTGGCGTAATCCATCGCGGTCACACCCCAGTCTTTGGCGGGCTTACTGAGAGTAACGATAAACTCGTGGGTAGCCCGGCGGTCGGGATAGGCCAGCTGGAAACCCGCCTTTTCCATCAGCTTAGCCATATAGTTGGCATTCAGCGTTGAGAACTCTCCCACACGGTGCAGCCCTTCACGACCTAAAAGAATCGCGTAAACGTAGGCTCGAAGAATGATGCCGGCATTGCCCATAAATGCACTCAGACGACCAATGGACTCCGGAATCTGCTCCTGCCCCAGCCAGCTATATTGTTCCCTGCCAGCTGCCGAAGCATCATCTGAAACTTTGCCAACGATTGGCGTAGGCAAGTACGGAAGCAGACGCTTGCCGACGGCGACAGGGCCAGAACCTGGTCCACCCCCGCCATGAGGCGTCGCGAAGGTTTTGTGCAAATTCATGTGCAAGACATCAAAGCCCATATCACCAGGCCGAACCTTGCCCAGAATGGCATTCAGATTGGCGCCATCGTAGTAGAGCAAACCGCCTGCGTCATGAACGGTTTTGGAGATTGCTTCTATCTGCCGTTCAAACACACCACAAGTAGAAGGGTTGGTCATCATAATACCGGCAGTCTGAGGCCCCACGGCCTGTTTCAATGCTTCGAGATCCACATCACCATCTGACTTGACCGGTACTTCCCTGACCTTGTAGCCGCACATGACCGCCGTTGCGGGATTGGTACCGTGGGCCGCCTCTGGCACGATAATTTCAGTGCGGGCATGATCACCGCGCGCTTCGTGGTAGGCCTTGATCATCGCAACACCGGCAAACTCACCCTGGGCACCTGCCATGGGGCACAAGGAGACGCCAGCCATCCCGGTAACTTCCTTGAGAATTTCCTGGAGGTCATAGACACAGGCAAGATAGCCCTGGCTATGAGAATCTGGCGCAAGTGGGTGCCGCGACAAAAAGCCGGGCAAACTTGCAGCCTTGTGCGCGCCACGAGGGTTGTATTTCATGGTGCAGGATCCCAGCGGATAGAACTGGGTATCGATCGAAAAGTTTTTCCGCGACAGATTGGTAAAATGACGAACCGCCTGTAATTCAGACACTTCCGGTAATGCAGCAGGCTTCGTCCGTAGCAAATTTTCCGGCAAGCCGACTGCAGGTTTCGATGCGGGAGCCTGGGCTTTGGCAGAGCGCCCTTTTGCGCTTTTTTCAAATATCAGCATTAGGCTTTCTCCCCCTTCAAAACATCATCCAGCACTTGCAAGTACGCTTCGATATCTGCATCCGTCTTGACTTCAGTGACGCAGGCAAGAATCTGGTTTTTCATCTCTGAATAATAGGGTTCAAGTGCGAGTCCTGCGAGAATCCCTTTGTCAGCCATCGCCTGCAGCACAGCTTTCGCATCAGCATTATCTAATTGAAATACGATTTCGTGGAAGAACACCTCGGATGAGCGAACACTGACCCCTTGAATCTTTTCAAGGCCCTGTTTCAGTTTTGAGGTATTCTGATGACTGGTCGCGGCAACTCGTGACAGGCCTTCAAATCCGAGAAGCGTCATATAAATCGTTGCGGCAGTCACTGCCAATCCCTGATTGGTACATATGTTTGATGTCGCCTTGGAGCGGCGAATGTGTTGCTCCCGAGCCTGCAACGTCAGGGTAAAACCTTCCTTGCCTTCAAGATCCACAGTACGCCCGATAATGCGTCCAGGCATTTGTCTGACAAGCTTCTGGGTACAACAGATAAATCCGAAATAGGGCCCCCCTGAAGCAAGAGGCAGCCCCAAAGGCTGTCCCTCACCCACAGCAATATCTGCTCCTTGCTGTCCCCATTCCCCTGGCGGGGCCAACAATGCCAGAGCGGTAGGATTCACTACACCGATGACCAACATACCCTGCTCATGGGCCCAGTCAGTCAAGCGGTTTACATCTTCCAGCGCGCCAAAAAAGTTCGGCTGTGGAATAATCAGCGCAGCGTAATCTTCACCTTCAAACTGAGACAAATCGGTTTTCGATACCAGACTATCGGTGTCAAATCCCATCTCGTCGAAGGCAATACCCTGATTACCAACAATACTGGCCACCGTCTGTCGGTAAAGCGGGTGCAAGGTCGAGGCGATCAGCAACTTACGACTCTTGGATTTCCGGTTCGCTCTCACCGCCATGAGAACGGCCTCAGCGAGTCCTGAAGCACCATCGTAAAGCGACGCATTGGAGACATCCAAAGCCGTTAGCTGGCACATCATGCTCTGGTATTCATAAATCAGTTGCAACGTCCCCTGACTCGCCTCAGCCTGATAGGGCGTGTAAGCCGTCATGAATTCGCCACGCGTTGCCACATCCCAGACTGCCGCAGGAATATGATGTTCGTAGGCACCAGCACCAATGAAACACTGGGCGCCTCCATCCTGTTGCGACCGCTCCGTCATCAAGCGCATCATATCCATTTCACTCAAACCATCGGCAAGGCTATCCAATGGCTTGGCACGCAGATGCTGCGGAATCTCGTCAAACAACGCATCAACTGAATCAACACCGATTACCGCTAACATTTTTTCAATGTCTTGATCGGTGTGGGGAATAAAAGGCATAGGGCTTCCTCTAAGGGGGACAGCAGTTAAATTTTACTGAACTCTAGTGATCTTCCGCTTCACAAGCTTCCGCATAGGCTTCTGCATCAAGCAGGCCGGAGAGCTCTTCGGCATCGGTAATTTTGACTTTGAAGAACCAGCCATCATCGTAGGGATCACTGTTAACCAGCTCCGGAGATTCTTCCAGGTCTTCATTGATCTCCACAACTTCACCACCCACGGGTGAAAAGATATCGGAGGCCGCCTTAACCGACTCAACAACACCGGCCTCTTCTCCTGCCGAAATCTCTGAACCGACTTCAGGCAGTTCGACAAAAACTACGTCACCCAGAAGGTCCTGGGCATGATCCGTAATCCCCACAGTGACGGTAACCCCATCCTCTTCGAGCCGGGCCCACTCATGGCTGGGTAAATATTTCAACTCGCTTGGAATGTTACTCATAATTAGTATTCCTCAAATGAAACGAAGTATCAGTTAGTGCTTTATTTGTCTGAAACTACTCTCAGCATGAACCGCGCTGAACTGACTAAAATGTAGTCAAACTTTTCAATTTGTCGCCTCCATTTATAAAACCGGCAAGCGATCTTTTCCCTGTTCAGGACGTCTGATCTTTATAGACTCGTTTGCCATTTCTCACAAAAGGGGGAGAAACAACTTTTACCGGCACACGCTTTCCGCGTATTTCCACCTCACATTCTGAACCAATATCCGCCGGTACCCTCGCCAAGGCAATGGAGTAGCCCAATGTAGGAGAAAAGGACCCGCTGGTAATTTCTCCTTCACCGCCACTGGAGGTAAAGACTTTCTGGTGACCGCGCAGAATGCCACGCTGCTCCATGACCAGCCCCACAAGTTTACGCACGCCACCCTGCTTTTTCTGCTCGATCAAAGCCGCTTTGCCGATAAAGTTCCGCTCCCCTGACAAGCTAACCGTCCAACCCATATTGGATTCATAGGGCGTGACGGATTCATCCATGTCGGAACCGTACAGATTCATTCCGGCTTCCAGCCGCAAGGTATCCCGTGCGCCTAGCCCGCATGGCTTGACTCCCGCCGCCAGCAGAGCATCCCAGAAAGCAAGCGCTTCGGTGTCGGGGAGCATGATTTCCAAGCCATCTTCGCCCGTGTAGCCGGTTCGACAATACATCCAGTCACCGGATTCCAGGCCCTGAAACACACTGAGGGATTCAATCAGATCAGCCGCTTCGGCCCTGATTTCGCACACTTTATCAATTGCATCAGGCCCCTGAACTGCCAGCATGGCCAGCTCACTGCGCTCCGTCAGCGTCACTTCAAAAGAAGAGGTCTGTTGCTGCATCCAGGCCAGGTCTTTTTCTCGCGTGGCGCAATTGACAACCATACGAAAACCGCTGGGCATACGATAGACAATCAAATCATCGAGCACGCCACCCTGCTCATTAAGCATACCGCTATACAACGCTTTACCGGTCTGTTTAAGCTTGGCAACGTCATTGGCGAGCAGGTAGGACAAAAAAGCTTCTGCACCTTCCCCGACAACATCCACAACTGTCATATGGGAAACATCGAACACACCAGCACTGCTGCGGACGACATGATGCTCTTCGATCTGGGAACCATAGTGCAAAGGCATATCCCAGCCACCGAAATCCACTAACTTACCGCCCGCCTGCTGATGCGCTGTGTACAATGCTGTCTGACGTCCCACCTGAACCTCCTGATTACCGGAAGATAACTGCCCGTCGAGCTTGAGGGCGAGTAAAAGCGCGCATTTTACCCGAAGCAGAAGGGAAAAATCACTAGCAGTCTGTCGGGTGTAGCCAGACAGCTACAGAATTTCAGTGAGCAGGAGAGAAAAACTGGATAATTGAAGACAAAGTCTGATCAAAATGCTGGAAGGCATGATCACCGCCAAAGCCGATCCACATGCGCGCACCGCTAAGCTGTGAAACTCCCTGGCTAAAATCGAGGACCTCGTCACCCGTCTGTGTCAGCAGGAACAGTTTTGAAACGTCCACCTGTGAACTGACATCCAGCTGACGCAGCTCCGTCATATGTTCTGGACGCACAACGTAACGTTCCCCCGTGTAGAGGTTAGTGTTTTCACCCAGATAGTCCATGAGCAACTCATAGGGGCGCATGGCCGGATTGATCAAGACCGCAGGCAAATCATAATGGCGATGAAAATAAAGAGCATAGTAACCACCCAATGAACTACCGATAATCCCACTGACCTTATCTTCGCCCAAGTCAGCAATCAGGCTTTTAACGAGGGAAACGGCGTGCGCCGGTTGCGGAGGCAGGGCAGGAACCAGCAAATCCATATCTGGACAGTGCTCGCGAAAAAAAATCCCGCATTGCTGCGCCTTTTGGGATTGAGGAGAACTGTTGAATCCGTGAAGGTAAATGACTGATTTCAATAGCCGTTGCTCTGAAGATCAACCTGAAACTCGAAGGCCTCGGCGCGTCTGACATCAGTCTCGATACGACCATCATCAAACAGGCGTAGCCAGCGGTAACCGGGAGCAATATCCTCAATGGCGAATTTGTCGGATCGTGGCAGGAATTGTATGCAGGTAGAAGGAGTCGCCATCAACTGTACGCCTTTTCGCACTGTATCCACCTGCTGATGGATATGTCCCCAGAGGATCGCACGCACATGATCGTAGCGATCAACAATATCTAGAAAGGCATCACGATTATGCAAGCCAATGCGGTCCAGCCAAACACTGTCAATATCAATAGGATGGTGATGCAAACAAACCATGGTGTGCAAATCGGATTGCTGGCTTAAAGCCTTATCCAGTGTTGCCAGCTCTTCATCGCGAAGCCAGCCGTGCACCTTACCCGGCAATAGTGAATCAAGCAAAATAAACTGCCATTTCCCAATACGCACGACTTTATTCAGCTCAGGCCCTTTAGCGATCACCTGCTGCATAACGGAAAGATCATCGTGATTACCGGGAAACCAGCTGATTGGACATTCAAAAACACGCATGCGCTGCTGAAAATACTGGTAAGCTTCGATAGACGCATCCTGCGCTAAATCACCTGTCGCAAGAATATAGTCAGGCGCAATCCTGTCTTCAGCAATCCTTTCGAGAACCGCTTCGAGGCTGTCTCGCGTGTTGATACCAAGCAACTCACCATCGGGCTCTCGGGTCAAATGGCAGTCGGTGATATGAAGAATATTGAGTGCGGTGTCTTCCACACCTTTTTCAGTTTGCATTGTCGTGTTCGGCTCTGTATTGCCTTCCCTCAATTATGTTCGCATCGCTGCACATGGCCGAATCCGGCATCTGTCGCACCGAGCGCTCCAATCCGGGAACGCAGTGTCGCAGCTTCAAGGCCTGCCCGATCAGCGAGCCCAAGGCCCACTGCCGGATGCTTTATTCTTTTAATGTAGTCAAAACTGCGAATTTCGGTAATTTCACGTCAAAGATTGTTGTTATAAAGTGACGCAAGCCAAACTATATAGAGCGCTCAGCTGATTTCTGATAAAACCCTCACAAATTGGCATCCGTAAACGGACGCGCGTCGCAACATCCATGTTTCAAGCAAAATGAGAGCCACTCGGAGAGAAAAGAATTCAGCTGGCTTTTCTCGTCGGGATGATGCATGTAGCGATTGGGATAGTCATTGACTGCCTGTACCCGCCGGTGGCCATGACTACTGATAACTTCAGCCACCGAAGCATCATGATAGAGTCGCACAGTCATACAAGGATTGTTCAACCACTTCCCGGCAGCCGACACCTGCTCCAGCATCAGAGTATCGGTATACTTACAGGACTCAATAACACGGATTGCAACTTTCCCCACATAGATATGGCCGGTATGCAACATGATCTCCGCTTCATCCCGCGCGCCCATGACCTTGGCCAGCTTCATCAAGCGCCGGTAGTTACCTTCGAACAAGGCACCGAGCTTTATCAGATCCGGCACATACTTACGCTTCATCAGGTCTTCTTAAGCCGTTGTTGAGGAAAACAGATCAGCCCACTCAGCATCGAGCTTTTCCCGATGCCGGGCCAGCCATTGCAGCGCAATAATCGCAGGCGCGTTGTCAATCTCGTTCTGATCCAGCAGCGTCATGGCCTCATCAAATCCAATGACATGCACTCGAATATCTTCATCCTCTTCCGCCAGACCATGGATCCCTCCCGCACCATCGCTATCAATACACGCACAATAAAGATGCACTTTTTCGGTAGAGCCTCCGGGAGATGGAAAATACTCACATATTCGCTCTGCCGCCAACAGTTCTATCCCAGCTTCTTCCTGAGCCTCCCTCTGCGCAACGTCCTCCGGCGACTCGCCCTCTTCGTTGATCCCGGCAACCAACTCAATCAACCAGGGATTCCGATCAGACAACATGGCACCAACCCGGAATTGCTCAAGCAAGACGACAGAGCCCCGAATTGGATCATAGGGCAGGACACATGTGGCATCTCCGCGCACGAAAACTTCCCGCCTGACATCCCGACTCCATCCCTCATCAAACCGTCGATGCCTGAAGTTAAACCGATCCAGCTGGAAAAAGCCTTGGAAACAGACTTCACGCTCAAGCAACTCCATATCCGAACGGTCAAATTGTCTTTTTAATCGGCTCATTTACTGCACCCTACCCTGTTTTTGCAAGCCAAACGCTGCACCGGTGGCCTCTGCACTTTCCCGACTGAAGAGGCGGTTACCCGGGGCATTCCCGTTACAATGTAAACACAGTGTTTTAAAGGCCGCCAAGTGTAGAGTTCTCCCTCTATATTGTCCATAATGCTCCGATTTCGCCCATTTCAAGGGATTGCAGGCGTTTTTCTCAGCGCCTCGAATGACCGTTATACAAACAACGAGGTAGACATGTTCGCGACACGCAAACTAATGGTATCAGGCTTCTTGCTGGCAAGCTTGAGCGGCGGCGATGTGCTGGCACAGGGTTCCGATTTAATCTCGCTATACCGACATGCGGTGAATTACGACGCCGATATTGCCGCTGCGAAATCCGCCTTTCTTGCTGAACAGGAAAGCGAAAACCTCGCCCTGGCAAGCTTGCTTCCCTCCCTCAATGCCAGTGCCAGTCGCGGTCACACGAACGGCAATAACAGCCCTTCAGCAGATGACAGCTACAACACACTCAATTACTCCGTATCACTGACTCAACCCGTCCTCAATCTGAATGCCTGGCATACGCTGACGTCTTCCGAAAAAAACACCCTGCGTGCACAGGCGGTGTATTTGTCGGCCCAACAGGATCTGATTCTGGATGTTGCAACTGCTTATTTTGCTGTACTCAGGGAGCAGGAAAACCTGACTGCAGCCAAAGCTCTCGAAGCCGCTGTCAAAAGGCAGTATGAACAAGCTAAAGAGCAGTTTGACGTTGGACTGATCGCCATCACTGACGTGCATGAGGCCAAAGCCTCCTACGACGATTCCAAAACCAATCGCATTCGCTCGGAAGGAAATCTGACACTGGCCATTGAGTCTTTATCGAGACTAACTGGACAGTACGCAGATGAGCTATACAGCCTGAAGGACGATTTTCCGATCCAAATGGACACCAGTGCCAGCGCTGAATCATGGGTGGCATCAGCCTACGAGAATAATCTCTCAATCAAAACAGCCGAATTCGCCATGGAATCTCTCAAGGCAGACCTCGACGCAAGCAAGGCCGGACACTATCCCACTCTAAACCTGAGTGCCGGCTACGAATATACGGATCTTACAAACTTTGCTCCGGTTGATAACGAAAGCGAAGACAGCAATATCTTTCTGAACCTCAACGTTCCGCTTTACTCAGGTGGCGCGACCCAGGCTGCTGTACGTCAGACTCGCTATCAACTTGAGCAAGCGCGTTATCAATTGGAAGCGGCCAAACGTCAGGCTCGTATCGCGACACGCACCGAGTACATCAACCTCGGAACCAACATCCAGACCGTGGAAGCGCTGCAACAGAATATCGTGTCCAGGGAAAGCGCCCTTGAGGCCACTCGGGAAGGGTACAAGGTAGGCACCCGAAATATCGTTGAAGTCCTGGATGCGGAGCGAAGTTACTTCACTGCATTAAGAGATTACGCCAATGCGCGTTTTGATTTTGTGGAAAGCAATTTACGTATTCGTCTGGCAGCAGGTACACTGAGCGAACAGGATCTTGTGCAACTGAATCAATGGCTGGAACCCGAAAACTAACGCACTGGTTTAGTTTCAACTAATTGTCCAACAGCGGGGTTAGATGATCGACCACACGGCCGACAGCGCCCCGCCCGGCTTCAACCTCATGCCGCGCCGCATCTCCCCGACGCTGCGCCTCCGCTTCATTTCGCAACAGGCCTAACAAAGCAGCTTCCAAGGCAGCCAAATCATCCACCTGTTCCAAGGCTTCTACTTCGCGCATCTGCCGGCAAATCGCCTCAAAATTAAAAATATGCGGACCTATCAGAATAGGCAAACCCAACGCTGCAGGCTCAATGGGATTATGCCCTCCCACCTCGACAAACGAACCACCAATAAAGGCCACGTTTGCTGCGGCATAGAAGTTCATGAGTTCGCCCATGGTGTCGACGACAAATACTTCTGCATCTGAGGGAATCTGCTCACAACAAGTACGACGATACACCAGAAATCCTTCCTGCCTAGACAGCTGTACAGCACTGTCGAAACGCTCGGGGTGTCGGGGCACCAAGACCAGTACAGTGCCAGGAAGGGCCTGGCGAACGTTGCGATGCACCGCTAGCATCATCGCATCTTCACCCTCATGCGTACTGGCTGCCAACCAAATGCGCTGCTGTGCTCCCAGCGGCTGTCTAAGCAGAGCCGCTTTTTCACGGATTTTCGGGTCGAGCTCAATGTCATACTTCACACTGCCCGTCACATGAATCTTGCTTTTATCAATCCCCAGGGTCTCAAAGCGCGACGCATCATTCTTGTATTGGCAGAGCACCAGAGATAGCTCATTCAGCATCCACCCCACAGCGGGCTTCAGTCGCCGGTATCCAGTCGCTGAACGCTCGGACAAACGAGCATTGGCAAGAACAACCTGACAATTCATTCTTCTGGCCTGATGAATCATGTTTGGCCACAGCTCGGTCTCCATGATCATCAAAAATTCGGGCTTCACTCGACGCAAAAACGCTTTCACCATGAAGGGCAGATCATAAGGCGCATACACATGAAACACACTACCGCCAAACAGTTTCACAATCAGTTCTGAGCTGGTAGGCGTCATCGACGTAATCACGATGCTGCGATCAGGAAAGCGCCTTTGTATCTCTCTGACAATGGGCTCTGCAGCAAGCACCTCTCCCACAGATACCGCATGCACCCAGATACTTTCATTCAATGCGGGAGCTTTGAATAAGCCAAAACGCTCCAGTTTGCGCGCCTTGTATTCGGGTGCCTTGTAACCCCGCCATAGTAGACGCAAAAACACAAAAGGCATGCACAGGGCAAACAGAATTGAGTAGACTAATCGAAACATAATTGAATTGGTTGAGAGTTAGCAGCGATGCAGTATAGAGCAGAGCGATAGGACTCTCACTAGGTAATTGCCCCAGGATAAGCGTTATTTCCATGCCCGCCTCAGTCGCCGACGCCATTCACGTCTGCTTTATTCACGACGATAAACCCGGACACCTCTCCCAGCTCGAAGGCCTGGCCTATTGTCTGACGCTGCAGCGTCCGGAAGTCGTCATCAAGTGGCATCACTGCCGGGACACGCTGTTTTCCTGGCGGATCAAAGCCTCCGCGCAAAGTGATCTCAGGCCACACTTGGTTATTGGTGCCGGACATCAAACCCATCGCCGAGTACTGCTGCATGCCCTACGTTATCAAGCCTTCAGCGCCATTCTCATGCGACCCAGCCTGCCCTTGCGTCTGTTCGACGCGGTGATCGCACCCGAGCATGATGGCCTGGCTCCCAGCCCAAAGGTGCTGCCAACCTTCGGCGTTATCAACAAATCCCGACCCAGCCCCCTCCCGCCGCTAGACCAGACAGAGCCAAACCTGCTATTGATCGGAGGGCCCTCAAAGCACTACCACTGGGATGACACAGCATTGATTCAACAAATCGGGTCACTTTGCCAGTCGGGGACAAACAAGCCGTGGCAGCTCCTTAGCTCCCCGAGAACACCGGACACGTTTATTTCAACTTTGGAAAAGGAATGCCCTGATAACCTGTCCATCACACCCTTTGGCACAAGCGAAACCAGCACGCTGAGTGATTTGCTCAAGCAAACGAGACAGGTATGGATCACGCCGGATAGCGCCTCAATGGTATACGAGAGTCTGACGACCGGCCGCCCCACCGGCCTGCTGGAACTTCAGCTACCGAAAAGGGGAAAAAGTAGCCGTGTCGCCCGGGGCGTTGAACGCTTGATTAGCGACGGCTGGGTATTGCCATTTCAGCGCTGGCAAAAACTGGCCGAGAAACCAAAGGTCCCGCCCTATTTATGGGAAGCAGAGCGCGCCGCACAATGGTTGCTGGATCGAACAGGCTTATGATCCCTGCCATCGAGACCCGCCCCATGGCTATCCTGCAAGTGCTGCCCGCACTGGTTTCGGGTGGAGTGGAGCGAGGCACACTGGATATTGCCAGAGCGCTGATTGCAAACGGGCATCGCGCGCTCGTAGCGTCGGCAGGAGGCCCTCTCGTCAGGGAACTCGAAACCCTGGGCGCAAAGCATTTTACTCTGCCGGTTGATAGCAAGAAGCCGTGGACCATGTGGCGGAATAGTTATCGCCTGGAAACACTGATCAGGTCAGAGCGGGTCGATCTGGTACATGCTCGCTCACGCGCCCCCGCCTGGAGCTGTTACCGGCTGAGGCGACGGATGAACATTCCTTTCGTTACAACCTTCCATGGCAGACATGGCACGCAGAACCAACTGAAGCGCTGGTACAACAGCGTATTGCTGCGTGCAGATAAAACCATCGCTGTCTCAGATTTTATCGCTGAACACATCCATCAACACTATCCAGTAAAGCCTGATCAAATCATCACGATTCGGCGCGGAATAGACCTCACGGAGTTCGATCCATCGCAGATCTCGATCTCTCGTCTCGACCAGCTCAAACACCGGTGGTCCATCAATCCGTCCGTCCCGCTGATTCTTCTACCCGGTCGTTTAACGCGACTGAAAGGCCACTCGCTGTTTATCGAAGCCCTGTCACAACTTGATACCTCAAGCTATCAAGCCTTGATCGTTGGCGAGACCAAGGGCAGAGAAGACTACGTGACTGAACTCACACGAGACGCACGTAACAAAGGTATTCCAGCGGACTGCCTCAAATTTGTCGGCCCTTGCCAAGATATGGCGGCGGCCTATGCTATCTCTGACATCGTCGTCTCGGCATCAACGCAAGCTGAAGCCTTCGGCCGCACGCTTTGTGAAGCACAGCGAATGCGTTGCAGCATTATCGCGACCGCCCATGGCGGTGCCAACGAAGTGGTTGCACCTTCGCAACAGCCTAATCTGGTCGAGCCAGGCAATGCCAGGGCCATGGCAGAGGCCCTGCAACGCTGCCTCAATCTGGAGCCATCCCAAAAACACACCCTGACAGAACAGGCCGGTGAATTCGTTGCCAGGCATTTTTCTCTGCAAACCATGGCGGATCAAACCCTTTCCCTGTATCGAAGTCTGACTCAGACACCTCCAGCCAACGTGCTTGGGGAAAAACCGACTTCGCGTTAAGATTGCGCGACCGGGTTAGAGGAACTCCAACAATGCAGCTGGTCACCCAACATAGCCGAAATCACTACTGGTGTTACGACCCCGACTTACTCCCGGCCATTGATTCCCACTACTTTACGCCACGCTATTGGCAGGAGCGCGACCTCGTCACCGGTAAAGAATTTGGTAGGGGGACAACCTGGTTTGTCCGTCACGACTCGAATCAATGGGTACTGCGACACTATCTGCGAGGGGGGCTGGTGGGTCGACTCAACCGGGACCGATATTTATTCAGCCACTGGGAAAACTGCAGGTCTGTCAATGAAGTCAGAATCCTGCAAACCATGAGAGCCCAATCTCTACCCGTTCCGCGCCCGGTCGCCGCTCAGGTGATTCGTCACCGCATGCACTATCGCGCGGACATCATTATCGAGCGCATCGATAAGGCGCGAGATCTGTTACAGGTTCTGAAAACGGCAAAAGCCGAGTCATTCTATCTCCAACTCGGCGAGCTGATCGCACGCTTTCATCAGGCAGGCGTCTTTCATGCGGATCTTAATATCCAGAATATCCTGCAGGACGATCAGGGGGATTTCTGGCTCATCGATTTTGATCGGGCCCGAATCCTGGAGCAGGATCGACGCTGGCAACACAAGACACTGAAACGTTTGCTGCGGAGTTTTAGGAAGGAAAAGGAAAGAGCAGGTATTGCCTGGAAAGAATCTGACTGGTTAGCGTTAATAGAGGGATATGAAGCTTTCAACACCAGTGCTCTGCCACCCAGGGACAAGGACTGAGGCGTTTGTACCAGCGCTTGTACCAGGGAAACGCTTTGCCCCATTCACCGCGCATGGCATCGGGTGGATTGGGTCGGCCGTGGAACACCATGACCCTGGCACCCGCGGGAATACCACCGATACGGGAGCGCCAGAATCGTTTGAACCCACTGGGCAAACAATGTTTCTTGAAGCTCTTGCACCACGCTTTCGGAAAAAAGATATCGTCTGTGCCAGCGAGTTCGGCAGCGATGTAGGCCTGCTCCGTGCGATAGCGCTGCAATACGTTTTCAGGAGCCTTCAGATACTGTTTCAACAGTCGTTCAGGATAGCCCGAATCAAAACACATGACCGATGCCTGGCCTGCGTTTCTGCCAGGCTGGTACCAGTTTTCGATCATCGCAAAGGGTGCTGGATGTTGAAAAAAACAGTCAATGGAATCGACAATCACCACATCCAGATCCAGAAACAGCACGCGTCCCTGAATATCCGCTAAACCTTTCTCGAACAGGGCCAGTTTGCGCCACGCAGAACAGTACCGCGCGTATTGCCATTCCGGTTCGGGAAACACAGGCAATGGCTGGATTTCCACTTCATCAATGATGCCCTGCGGCTTTTCGGTAAAACAGATAAAGCGTAAGGGCAGCGACAGGTGACGTCTCACCATGCGATACAGGATATTGACGTAGTCAGGGCCGTACAGATCACCCCACTTCAGGCACACCACGGTCGCAGTTTGTGCGGTGTCAGCTGAGCCCACGCTAGTAAACCTTTTTGTCGTTAATTCGCGTCCCTTTGAAACGCTTGTACTCCCACTGGTACTGCTCCGGGTAGTCGGCAATACATGCCTCGATACTGCGGTTTAAAGCTGTCACCGAGGTTTCAATATCTTCGCTGTAGATTTCAGGATCCGCCTGACGAAATACCATATCGAAGCCTTCGCCATCCGGTCGGCGCAAGGCCACCAGACTCACCACTTCACAACCGGTTTTATGGATCAGACGGGTCACCAGCTTCATGGTCTTGGCCGGAATACCCATAAACGGCACGGATATACCGCCACTGCCACCTGCCACCTGATCCGGCAGAATTCCAACCATGCCCTGCGCATTCAGGATCGAAAACAAACGAATCACGCCGCGCTTGTTTGTCGGCACCAGCTCGGAACCATGTCGCCCCCGCACAGCAGACATGTAGGTTTCCAATTCCTTGATTTTGGGCGGTCGATACAGCGCAGCCATGGGTCGCAAAGTTGATAGATACAGCCCTACAAGTTCCCAGTTGCCATGATGCGGCGCCAGAACAATAACACCTTTGTCGCGCTCAAACGCATCATCAAGATGCTCTTTACCACAAACAGACTGAATCAAACCCAATGTACGCTCGCTCGGCCATTCCCACATAATGCCGAATTCAGCAAACAGTCTTCCGGTTTCAATCAAACTGCTTTTGACCAGCGCCTGCTGCTCTTCAACGCTTTTATCCGGGAAGCAAAGTTCAATGTTGGTTTTGGTCACCTGGGTCAGGTTTGAATCACCCCACCACAACATTTTACCGATCAGAGTACCAAGACGACGGGCACTCTTCAGACTCAGTCGGGACAAGATCTTGAGGACGGAAATAACAAGGAATGCTTTGATTCGGTTCATAGGGCTTATCGGCAATAAAAACTGGCAGCAAGTGTAGTGTATTGTCCACACAAAATCAGCCGGCTTGTCGACTGTAGACGAGCCACACAAGCATGCTACCATGCGCGTTTTTCAAACCTTGGATTAGGGAAAACAGAGGAAACAGGCATCAAGTGGGCCAGCAAATTTCGGTATTGATGGTATGCGCTTCAAGCGGCGACCAGGCAGGAGGCATGGAAAAACAACTGGCCTGGCAGGTGGAAGCCCTTTCCCGCTTTGATGATTTGCGCATTCATGTGGCAGCGACGCCTGAATTGGCACCACTATTCGACGCAAACCAATTCACAGCCCTTCCCATGGAACGCAGTCGCAACAACCCGGCTTTGTTGACGGCCATGCATCGCTGCATTCGGGAAACCAATCCTGACATTATCCACACCCATGGACACAAGGCCGCCACGCTGATCAAGCGACTTAAAGGCTTGCTGGGGAAACGCAAACTGGTGGCCAGCGTGCACGGTACCAAGAAACGCAACCGCTTCCTTGAAAAGTTCGATCAGGTGCTCGCTGTCAGCCAAGGCGTGAGCGATGCCCTCCTACCCATTTCCTCCTCGGTCTTGCACAACGCTGTTCCCGAGTTCCATGGAATACCACTGACCAAGGCAGAGCTATGTCAGCAATTTGAGCTTAATGATAAGCAACCATTACTGCTGGCTATTGGCAGACTGGCGCCGGTCAAACGCTATGATGTGCTGATGCAGGCAGTGCAGAACACCGCGTTCAACTTGTTGGTTATCGGCGAGGGTCCAGAGAGGGAACGGCTCGAGCCACTGCAAACGGAGCACATCAAGCTTGCGGGACACCGAGACGATGTCCGCGCTTTGATTCCAGCGGCCGATTTTGTCGTGATCAGTTCAGAACGGGAAGGCCTGAGCCTGACCATGATCGAAACCTTAATGGCCCATGGATCAATTCTGTCGACACCCGTATCGGGCGCGAGAGAAATGTTACCCCCCTGCTGTCTCTTACATTCCAATGATGCAAAATCGCTCGCACAGGAACTCGGCGAGAAGTGGTCACAGCGAAGCTTGATACACAATGCCCTGACTCCAGTCCATGCCCGCTCTCATGAGCAGTTCAGCCTGGAAACACTTGCCGGCAGGCTCAGGGCTCACTACCATGCTCTGCTTCCGCAATCAGATACCATTGAAAACCGAGCTAGCGAATAGATCATGCAATCTGCAAAAGCCCTCTTCCTTGATCGCGATGGCGTGATCAACGTTAATCACGGTTATGTTTATCGAGAGGAAGATTGCGATTTCGTGCCCGGAATATTTGATCTATGCCTCGCTGCCCGAAAACGCGGATACACCATTGTCATCGTGACCAATCAATCCGGTATCGCTCGCAATTATTATTCACGTGCGACCTACTACCGCTTCAGCCGCTGGATAGAACACCAGTTCTGGCTGCGGGGAATCCGCATTCGTCATACCTATCACTGCCCGCATCATCCCGGACAAAGCGGACCCTATGGTATTCCCTGTACCTGTCGCAAACCCAGGCCGGGTATGCTGGAGATAGCTCGCCAGACATTTCACATCGCCATGCATCAATCTGTAATGGTGGGAGATAGACTCTCGGACATGAAGTGTGCACTGCAAAGCGGAATCTCGAAGCCCGTTCTTTTGGCACCCCGACGCAGCTCCTATACGCCAAAACTGGAAGCTCCGGGCAAAAAACCTTACTATCGTGCCACAGATCTCAGCGCCATTATTCCTTTGCTGTAAACCGGATTACATCATGAAACAACGTATCAGCCAGCATATTCAACGTAGCCTGGATGCCAAAAATGCCATCCTCTCCTCGCCAGAATTCATCGAGCAGATAGAGTCAGCCATCAATCTCTGCGCCGATGCCCTGAAAGCAGGCAAGAAAATTCTGTTCGCAGGGAACGGCGGTAGCGCTTCCGACGCGCAACACCTGGCCGCCGAGCTGGTGGGTCGCTATAAACATGACCGTCCTTCGCTTGCGGCAATTGCCGTTACCACCGACACCTCTGCTTTGACAGCAATCGGCAACGATTACGGTTACGAACAGGTGTTTTCGCGCCAGCTTGAGGGCCTGACCCAGGAAGGTGACGTCTTCGTCGCCATTTCGACTTCAGGTAACTCAGCCAATATCCTTAAAGCATGTGACGTGGCCCGCCGTAAAGGCGCGTCCATCATTGGCATGAGTGGCCCCAAAGGCAAGCTGAAAGAAATCACCGACAACTGCTTTGCGGTTCCTGCCCAGGAAACCGCAACCATTCAGGAAGCGCACATCATGCTTGGCCATATCCTTTGTGATGGCATCGAAAGCATTCTCTATCCAACCGATGGCTGATGTGCTGGCAGGATAAAAAGATCAAGTGTGTCATCTGGGATCTCGATGACACACTCTGGGACGGCACCCTCGCCGAAGGCGACAACATTCGCCCCCGGCACCATCTCCTCAAGCTGATTCCCGCGCTGGACCAGGTCGGCATCGTCAATTCCATCTGCTCCAAGAACGACCCTTCAGCGGCGACAAACTGGCTCGATTCACTAGCGCTCACCAAGCTTATCGTCTTCCCCATCATTACGTTCAGCCCCAAGGGAAAGAACATCCGACAAATAATCAATCTGATGCAGCTACGCGCCGAGAACGTCCTGTTTGTGGATGACAATCCCGGAAACCGCGAAGAAGCGCGCTACTATTCAGAAGGCCTACTGGTCGCTGATCCCAATGCCGAAGATTTCCTGGCAAACATGCATTCCCTGATTCAGCAAACCCAAGGACATTCGCGCCTGGAACACTACCGAATACTGGAAAAGAAGCAGGCTGCCAGCAACGATTATGCAGACAACAACGAGTTTCTTGCGGCGAGTAATATTTGTCTGTGCATCATCCGCAATCCGGAAGATCTGAATTTCAAAGAGCGCATCATTGAACTTGCCAACCGCAGCAATCAACTGAATTTTACTCGCTCACGTTTTCCTGACATCGAAGATTTCGACGCACAGTTCGAGTCTGACCTCGGCATACACATGAACCATGGCGTGGTGTTTGTTCACGACAAGTTTGGACACTACGGCCTGGTAGGCTTCTATGCCTTTGACGAGCGCCCGGAACAACGCAACTATCGCCACCTGTTTTTTTCCTGCCGTATTCTGAATATGGGTGTGGAGCAGAGCTTATGTCGACACTTGCTCACAAAGCATCGTGTTGCCCCGCCGGCGCAACTGAATATGAACGACGGCAAAACAACAGCGGGCACTCACTGTCAGATTTCAACATCCATGGATGCAAAAACGCGGGTCTTTCTGGAACAGGAATCGGAGGATGCAGCTGACGCAAAAACCACCGTGGTAGCGGGCTGCACCTCGGGCATGATCAGTCATTATTTACCCTCGCACATGAAACCGGTGATATTTGACAACTTCAAGCTATCCAACGCTGAGCCGCTCAAGACGAACACTGAGCATCTCGTCTACACCATATACTCGGACTACATCAACAAGGGCTGGCGACAAAAAAGACGGGGCTTTTACCGCCAGTTCCGCGCTCACCTGCAGGCCTTTCTCGACGCCAACGATTCACGCCAAATCTACCTGATTCTGGCATCCGAGCGCCCGATATCCCGAGCGACCAGCATCGGAACACGACTTAAACACCTGGAAGCAAAGCTGCTAAAGGGGCGTAGTTTGGCTCGTTACAAAAAATGCAACGCGATCATTCGGGAATTGGCTGCCGAACAGTCCAATGTGCATCTTGTTGCACCGGACGATTATATACACAAGGACAGTGAGCAGATGGATGCGCGCCATTTTGATCGCGTGGTGATCAAGCGACTGTGCACAGAAGCCTTTGTCGAAGACTCCTGAAAACAAACCTTATAAACCCTGAAGGATTCAGTCGAAATCAAAGCTGTTCAAGAGCCGACCAAATGCGCTCTGGCGCCATCTCTTCCAAACATCGATAGTGGCCATAGGGGCACTCCCGCTTGAAACACGGCGAACAGTCAATGTCTGCTTTGATGATCTGCTTGTGGGCATTTAAAGGCGGCGTGTAGTCCGGCGAGGTTGATCCGAACAAGGCCACTAACGGCCGCTCCAATGCTGCCGCCACGTGCATGAGACCGGAATCGTTTGAGACCACTTTCGAAACCTGCGACATCAGGGCAACGGCTTCCTGTAGTGACGTCCTGCCCGCGAGCTGCGCATACTGCGCTTTCGGAAGATCCCGGGTAATCAATTCACAGCTGGACTGATCATTCTGCGATCCAAACAGCCACACCTGTCCGCCCTGCTCGGCGTGCAGCCTGGCAATGGCGGCATAATGCCGTTCGGGCCATTTCTTGGCGCGACCAAACTCGGCACCGGGACACAGAGCCAATACAGGTTTGCCAAGATCCAGGGAAAACTTCGCCATGGCGGCTTCAATATGCTGCGGATCAGGTACCAGTCCGGGCGCGGGACACTCAAAGTGATCCGGCGTCGTCCCCCGCGGATACGCGAGCCCGACATATTTTTGCACCATGAGGGAAAACACGGACTTGTCCAGCTTGCGGATATCATTGAGCAGGCCATAGCGCAGCTCACCCACCCAACCGGTACGACGGGGAATCCTCGCAAACCAGGGAATCAGAGCGGACTTCCATGAATTGGGCAGGACGATCGCCCAGTCAAAGCCTTCATCACGAAGAGCATGACCAATCTCGCGCCGGGTTTTCCATTCGAAAGCGCCATGACCCAAGGGCATCTCCAGGGCCCTGGAAACTTCCGGCATGGCTTCAATAATAGGGCGACTCCATCCGGGTGCCAGAACCTGAATCTGGGCATCAGAATGCAAATGGCGCAAAGCCTTGAACAGACTCTGCGCCATTACCATGTCACCCACCCAGGATGGGCCTACAATCAGGATCTTCAAACCAGCTCCATCGTGCCGAAGTCCAAATACTGGTTAACTAAACCAGAGTCAGCCAATCGGCATTTTCCGGACGTCGACCTTTGACTGCATCGAAATACATGGTCTGGAATTTTTCGGTCAAGGGGCCGCGTGACCCACAGCCTATTTTTCGACCATCCAACTCACGAATCGGCAGAACTTCAGCTGCCGTACCCGTAAAGAAGGCCTCGTCTGCCACATAGACTTCGTCGCGGGTAATACGCTTTTCAATGATCTCGACACCCAGCTCTGCGGCAAATGAGAAAATGGTTTTACGGGTAATCCCGTCCAGGCAGGACGTCAGTTCAGGCGTAAACATCTTGCCCTCACGGATGATAAAAATATTCTCACCACTGCCCTCGGCAACATAGCCTTCATTGTCCAGCAACAGCGCTTCATCACACCCGCATTCCAATGCTTCATTCAGCGCCAGCATGGAATTGATGTAGTGACCGTTTGCCTTGGCCTTGCACATGCTGATGTTGACGTGATGACGGGTGTATGACGATGTACGCACCTTGATTCCATGCTCCTTGGCTTCCGGAGACATGTAGGATGGCCATGCCCAGGCCGCAACAATAACGTGGGTTTTCAAATTGTCTGCGCGCAGCCCCATCCCTTCCGATCCGAAAAATACCATTGGACGCAAATAGGCTTCATGCAGGCTATTCTCCCGCACGACTGCGCGCTGGGCTTCGTTAAGCTGTTCTTTGCTGAAAGGCATGTCCATGCGCATGATATGGGCCGAACGAAACAGACGATCCGTATGCTCCTGCAGTTTGAATATAGCGGTACCTTTGTCACTTTCGTAAGCACGCACCCCTTCAAATACGCCCATGCCGTAGTGTAGCGTGTGCGTCAGCACATGCACTTTGGCATCGCGCCAGGGAACCATCTCACCATCAAACCAGATCAGGCCATCTCTATCAGCCATTGACATCGCTAACCGCTCCTCACAAAAGGTCTTCTAAGAAAGGTGTTGCCAGCTGCTTACTCGAAGGATTCTAAACCCGGCCAACACGATTCGACATAATTCAAAAAAATAGCGCGGTATTCTAGCACTAAAGCTTTGTAGCGCCTATGCGATTCAGGGGCTGAGCTCCTATTTCGAAAAAATTTTTGACCAAATCTCGGAGACTTTCTCTCTGACTTCAGGGAAATCAGCAAGACTCACCGAGTATTCCGGCCCCGCCAGACTTTTTCTATGCTGGGCCGAGCGCAACGTGCGATAGGCATCGATCAACGGCACAAGATCAACACCCTCAAAACTGTCCAACTTACTCATGGTTTCCAGCAAACGAATATTGTCAGACCACTGCAGCAACTCTGCCTGATCCGGCGCATGCAGCAACACCCCGAACTGGGTAATAAACTCAATATCTATCAGGCCGCCCTCCCCTTGCTTGATGTGATTCCGCGCCGCTTCAGCACCGCCATATTTTTCAACCGCCGCAGCACGCATTTTTTCCCGCATTCTGATCACATCCTGCTGCAAGACTGCCGCATCGCGACGGGCACTCAAGACGCTATTTCTGACTTTTTCAAAATCCCGGGACAACGCCAAATCACCGGCAATAAAACGTGTACGAACCAGGGCCTGATGCTCCCAGGTCCAGGCCTCATTGCGCTGGTACTTTTCAAAGGCCGCCAGCGAGGAGACCAGCATGCCGGATTTGCCCGACGGTCTGAGCCGCATATCCACTTCATATAAGCTGCCTTGCGTGGTCTGGGTCGACAAGATGTGGATAATGCGTTGCCCCAAACGCGTGTAGAACACCTGATTGTTGATGGGTTTAAGGCCATTGGTGCTGCCATGATCACTGCCGCCATAGATGAACACCATATCCAGATCAGAACTGTAGCTCAGCTCAATACCACCCAACTTGCCATAACCAATGACCGCAAAGCCCATCTCGCCCTCATCCGAGGCTATATCTGCAGGCGCACCATACTTGGCCACGAGGTTACGCCAGGCAATCTGCACCGCCTCAGCGACCAAGACCTCGGCCAACCAAGTTAAGTAATCACTTACTTTCATCAGAGGCAAGGTACCACTAAGTTCGGCGGCAGCAACTCGCAGCATATGCGACTGGCGAAATGTCCTCAACGCGTCCATCTGAGATTCCAGATCATCTTCGGGAATACGCAGCATCGCCTGACGTAACTCGTCTTCAAGTTCACTTTTTTCAGGCGGTTGATACAGACTGTTGGCGTCCAGCAACTCATCAAGAATGACGGGGCTCTTCGCCAGATGCTCGGCAATCCAGGGACTGTCGGAACACAGATCACACAAGCGGCGCAGGGCTCCTATATTTTCATACAAAAGCACCAGATATACGGTACGACCGAGAATGACCCGAACAAAACCCAGCAAGCGTTCCAGCGTCACCGAAGGGGCGGGAAAACGACACACTTCAGTCAGCAAGTGCGGCAAGAACTGTTCGAAGCGTTTCTTGGCATCCTTTGACATGACACTGTATTGCCGGCTTTCCTGCATATCATTCAGCAGTTGAGCGCTGGCCGCTGCAGCCTCGTAACCTGCCTCATCAAGCGCCTGGGTCCACTGCTCCACAGAGGCGCGCGCCTGCCATAGATGCAACCAGCGTCGCTCCATCTCATCCGAAGCTGCATCCTCTTCCTCGTCGCTTTCATGCAGAAAATCATTGAATATTTCCGCAACTCGCTGCCGATGCGAGGCCATCTCATTCGCCGCGAGGTCCCAGGACTCATAACCCAGGGACCAGGCAACCCGCTCCCTGTCTGCCACCGAAGACGGTATCAGCTGGGTCTGTTTGTCATCCAGCCCCTGAATAGCATGCTCCAGTCGGCGTAGAAAGTGGTTTGCCGCGACCAGACGATCAATCCAATCTGGTGGCAGATACGCTTCCTCCTTGATGCGCTCAAACACTGGCAGCAATCCCGGTTGCTGCAAACTGGCATCGATCCCGCCGTAAATTAACTGACAAGCCTGCACAATAAATTCGATTTCGCGGATTCCGCCATTACCGAGTTTGATATTCTGGTCTCCGCCTTTGCGATGCACTTCAGACATGATCATGCGTTTCATGTCCCTGAGCGCTTCAAAAGAAGAAAAGTCAGCGTAGCGGCGATAAACAAAGGGCCGAATAATCTCAAGCAACTTGCGACCATCGTCAGAATTGCCTGCGATCACGCGGGTTTTGATCATGGCAAAACGTTCCCATTCCCGACCTTGATTCTGGTAGTAATCCTCGAAAGCCGAGAAATTCAGCGCCAGAGCACCGCTCGAACCATAGGGCCGCAACCGCATATCAACACGAAACACAAAGCCATCACCGGTTTGCTGATCCAGCACATTAATCAGGCGTTGGCCCAGCTTGGTAAAAAACTGGTGGTTATCAATGGGCTTGCGCGGATGATCCGTCTCTCCTGACTTGGGATAAGCAAAAATCAGATCGATATCCGACGATACATTCAGCTCGGCAGCGCCCAGCTTGCCCATTCCCAGAACCAGCATGGTTTGTGGCACCTTGTCTTTTCCCACCGACAAAGGCTGACCGTACTTCTCGACTGCCTGGCGATGCAACCAATCCAGGCTTTGACTGACCGCCACATCGGCCAAAGCACTGACTTCTGCCAGGGTCTGCTCCAGCGGAGAATGCTGGAGCAAATCGCGCCAGATAATCCGACACATATGCTTACGACGGAATATTCGGAGAACACGCATCAACTCCGCTTCAGTTGTCAGGCCAGCGATCTCCTCAGACAACTGCGTTGCCATGGCATCCCTGCTCTGATCCTGACGCAGAAAAGAGTCCGCCTCACACCACTCATCCAGCCATTGGGGAAAGCGAGCGCAGCTTTCGGCGACAAAGTCACTGCGGGAAAAAGCGCTCAATACTTCATTAAGATAGTCTGCGCCCCAATGCTCCAGAGTTTGTTCTGGCTGGCCCCATTGCTCAGCGACTTTTTCAAACGCCAGAGCCAGGTCTTTGTGAATAAACTCCGGGTATTGCCTGATCAGATTTTCTACTTGTGGTAACTGAGAAGGTCTGGATAAAGAAGAAGAATCGGGCACGCATGATTCCTTTTTTGATGCACGTGTTGGATGAACATTCATGCTTAAGCTTAGGGGCTGTAGAAAGGAAATTAAAGTCGTCTTGACTAGAGGGTGAACTCAGATGGGAAAATCCAAAATGTACATCCGGGGAATGTCTATTAGTTAAACCAGGTGACGCTACCGCGTCGAATGCGACTCATTTCACTGCCACTTAAATGAGCATTCACGCCCCAGTCATAACGAAAATAGCCTTCGATGCGCCATTCCCCATCTGCAGGTAGTCGATCTCCCGCATAGCGCTCAACAAAGGCCCGCACGCCACCTGCCACATCAAAGTCCTCTTCGAACCAGTCAAACAATGGCGACAAGGTAACCAGTTCGCCCTCTACCAGCATCCCTTTACCTTCCTGAGATAGAAACAACTGGGTCTGTTCGGCGAGCTGCTGATCAATGCGTTCGGCTACATAGGGCTCGATGCGCAAATCCGGGCAGCTTACTGAAGCGCAGTTCAAGGCAAAGTGGACGCGCGGGTCACCCAACTGACGCAGAATCTCGTGCTCCAGTTTTCTCAGTGTCATGGCTTCGCCGCAGACCTTGCCGGCAGGATGAGTCCAGACCGGGCGAATAAAATTCCCCAGGGATTTGAGTTTATCCAAAGGCCAGTTTTCAACGACCTTTTGTATCGCCAGCACGTTATAGGCATTGAGATAGAAGGCGATTTTTTGCTCGCGAGTTTGCAGGCGCTCACGGGGATACCGCTCAAATTGCGCCACCAAGTCATCAAGTCGCGGATCGCTCTTCAAGGCGGCATAATCGACTAGACGTAGCGGCAAATCATTTTTCTCTCCAGATCTACTGTAGTCATTCAGTAACGACTGATAGAGCACATTTATTGCCTGCAGATCCTGATCACCTTGCTCATCCGCCTTTGAAACAGGTGAAATCAAGGCAATGACCAGAGCAAAAAGAAGCATCAAAGAAGACAAAAAACGCCGCATCATAGACCAGGAGCAGGAGCACGAATGAAAAGTAGAGGGTCTTTGATCGACCGGGACAAAGCGCCAGCAGACGTCAGGCCGACAAAGACTAGATTGATTGCTGGAAAAGACGGTAGCCCCGTTCGGCTTTACTGACATCATACTCTTCTACATCTATATTCTGCTTGATCAGTTCACTGGCCTTGAGCAAGACCGATTCGTCACCGGACAGTAATTCCAGTTCAATTTCATTGATGGGATCGCGCTGATCCTCAACAATGACGAAGCCATTGTCCAAAGCCAATTCAATTTCCGCGCCATCATAGTGGAGGACTGCCTGATGTCGGACAAAGTTGGTTTCAAATACCGGCTTCAAGGCTTCAAACTCTATATTTTCTGGCCAGGCATCCAGGTCTTCCAGCAGATCAATGCACAATTCATCGTTTTCAAGCCTCCATTCCCATTCCCCACGCCGATGCAAACCATCCTTTGCCTTACCGGCAGTCTTCAGGGTTTGGATCCAGCCACCATTTTTCTCCCGAATACGCAGGGCGATGCGGTTCTGGTGCAGCGCTAGATGCGGGGTATCAAAATAGCGATTGATCAAGGTATTCACCTGCCATGTTTTGACCTCGAAAAGCCCTGATAGTTTCGCTTGCACATCCGTATTTTCTTCTTTAATGCGCAATTTGATTTCAATTTCTTCCGCCAAGATCCAACCTCGTTTTTCTACATGCGTTTTTCAGGCAAAAAAAAACCGATGCCCAAGGGCACCGGTTTTTCGGACTTAAGACTTAAGCAATCTTAGAATGCGTAAGTTGCACCAATTGCCATGTTGTCTACGTCTTTACCTTCAGTGTAGTCTGCATCGGAAGTCGTTGCATACTCCAAGTAGACATACATATTGTCAGACATATTGTGCAGTGCCTGAACAAAGATAGTAGAAGAATCTTCAGAGCCATCCACGTCTGAGCCTGCTACCGCATAGCCTAGTGCAAACTGGTTTTGGCCCATGGCGTAGATACCTTGCAGAGCCATGTAGTCAGATCCGTTATCCAGATCAGTACCACCAGCAGAATCTTCATCACGCGTCTCGTACTGAGCTTGAACAGTCAGAGCATCCAGACCGATAGACGCAGACAGACCGATGGTATCGCCAGCTTCCACTGCACCCTCTTCACGGCCCATGCTGTAACCCAGCCCGAAGGTCAGGTTATCCATCTCGTAGCCCGCTGCGATCTCGCCACCGAACGTAGTGTCGCTATCAATCGGGTAAGTCACACCAACAGTCAATCCACCGCCGATGGTAGGAGAGACGTACTGAACGTTATCGCCTTCTTTGTTAGCGGCAATGTCACCAGAGATACCAACCTGTTCAGAGATATCAGTGATATTGATCATGTTCTCGAAAACAGTGTCATCTGAACCTACTTGCACAGAACCGAAACCGCCTTTCACACCGATGTAGGCTTCGTCCATGTTCTCGCCCAAGCCAGAATCAGTGGAGTTGTCATCTGCATCAAAGTGGAATTCCGCTTTCAAAAAGCCTGTCAGATCATCAGAGATCGCATGCTCATGCTTGATACCAAAAGTAGAACCACCGTCTGCAAACTCATTGCTTGAGGTTTCAGCGCCATTATCATCTTCGTCTTCATGGAAATAGGCTACTTGGATGTTACCGTAAAAAGTAGGCATGGAATCCAGACGCTCGGCCAGATCAGTTGCCTGATCCATTGCCAGTGCGCTGGTAGAGAGAGTAGCTGCTGCTACAGCTGAAGCGATCAGAGTCTTTTTCATTTCGTCTTCCTTATTGCTTAATTGCTAATTGAAAAATTGGGGCAAAAACCCGTTTTATTTAACTTAAATTAATAGCTATTAAATTAATTATTATGGTCAACAGGCATTCGGCTGCCCATTTAATTCAAAAGTTATGTCAGAAATATGACAGAAGCAATTTTCTGTCCATTCCCTAACACTTTTTTAATCCTTGACTCTGCCAAGCCCTCAGCAAAGTCAAAGCTTTTCCGGTCAAACCAGCAGTATCTTAAGTCACATTTGTGCGCTAACGCACGTTACAGGATGTTAAGAAAGCCTTGACTCTCCTCTCATTCGCTGTCTAGCAACTTATACTTCCCTGCTTAACGTTATTCTTCACAGTTCAGTGTCGTTTATCAAGCTTTGCTTTAGTAGCGCTTCGCTCATTTAAACAACACCTTACGTGCTTTTTTTAAAGTTAAGCTTGATACTTTTTTAGTACAGTCTTTACAAATATGCAACTTTATTGTGCATTTTTTTAACACTGCACCACGCAAACCCTTAATATTGCCCCACGCTTTGTGTGATTGTCGTGAAACCCTCACGCCTCTCATAACTCCAACATGAAGGTCACCGGCCCATCATTGACCAATGCTACCTGCATGTCTGCACCAAAGCGCCCGGTTTGTATCCGCTCAGCTCCGAGATCAGAAGCTTTTGCCCTGTTCACGAAGTGATCATAAAGCGCCTCACCCTGTTCCGGAGACGCCGCAGATGAAAAGCTGGGCCGCAGGCCTTTGCGCGTTTCCGCTACAAGCGTGAACTGCGAGACCAGCAAAAGCTCTCCCTGAATGTCCAGCACGCTTTGATTCATGCGCCCGCTATCGTCCGCAAACACCCGATAGCGCAGCACCTTGTCGACCATGCGCTGAACACTTGCTTCGTCATCGTCCTTGTCGACCCCGACAAAGACCAACAGTCCCTGCTGGATGCTACCCACCAGATCCCCGCTGACCTCAACCGATGCCTTTCGAACACGCTGAATGAGCACTTTCATCTGCTTACTTCCAAGTACGAGCCATAATACACAATCGATTCCAGAACCAATTATCTACAATAAAAACAGACAGATAAAAACAAATCCCCGATACAGCACATTCTTCAATGCACCATAGCGGGGATTCTTATCAGACTACGCACCAAGTTTTATCCTGGCAATATCTGGGCGGGCGTCTACTTGGATTTCGCGCGCTTACGCTCATTTTCGGTCAGCAGTTTCTTGCGAAGCCGGATACTGGCAGGCGTCACCTCCACCAACTCATCGTTTTCAATGAATTCCAAGGCCTGCTCCAGGGTATGACGAATGGGCGGAACCAGCGTCAGAGCTTCATCAGTGCCTGCCGCTCGGATATTGGTCAGCTGCTTGGCCTTGGTAGGGTTAACCGTCAAGTCATTTGAGCGTGAATGCAAACCGATAATCTGGCCTTCATATACATCCTCACCATGCCCGAGGAACAATCGACCACGATCCTGCAAATTGAACAATGAGTAAGCCAGGGTCTTGCCCTTGACCATGGAAATGAGCACCCCGTTCTGACGAGAGGTCACTTCACCCTGCTTCACCTCGCCGTAGTGATCAAACACACTGGTCATAATGCCGCTACCGGAAGTCATGGTCAGAAACTGCCCGCGGAAGCCAATCAAGCCCCTAGAAGGCACCACAAACTCGAGTTTGACGCGACCTTTACCATCAGGCTCCATGTTGGTCAGCTCACCCTTGCGCAAGCCCAACTCTTCCATCACCGCTCCCTGATGCGCGTCTTCAATATCGATAACAACATGCTCGAAGGGCTCTTGCAGCACACCATCAATTTCTTTTTGAATCACTTCGGGGCGTGACACGGCCAATTCAAAACCTTCACGGCGCATGGTTTCAATCAATACCGACAAGTGCAGCTCGCCGCGACCCGACACCTTGAACTTATCGGCGCTATCGCCAGGCTCAACACGCAGGGCCACATTGTGAATCAGCTCCTGATCCAGACGCTCCTTAATATTGCGAGAGGTGACATACTTACCTTCAAGGCCCGCAAACGGTGAATCATTTACCATAAAGGTCATACTTACCGTCGGCTCATCAACACTCAGAGGCGGCAGCGCTTCCACATGCTCCGGATCACAGAGCGTGTCAGAAATACTCAAGCCATCGATACCATTAATACAGACAATATCACCAGCAGTGGCCTTGTCAGTATCCACGCGGTCCAGGCCCAGATAACCTTTTACGTTAAGAACCTTACCCTTGCGCTCCTTACCCTCTCTGTCTTTTATCACCACCTGCTGACCTGGTGACAAAGAACCTCGCGTAATACGACCGATACCGATAACTCCGACATAGCTGTCATAATCCAGTGCCGATACCTGCATCTGGAAAGGCGCGGCAGGATCGACATCCGGTGCAGGCACTTTATCTACAATCATTTCAAATAATGGCGTCATATCGTCCGCCAGCTGATCTGGCTCGGGGCCCGCGACACCATTCAGAGCCGAAGCGTAGATAACAGGAAAGTCGAGCTGCTCATCCGTACCGCCGAGGCGATCAAACAGATCAAATACCTGATCGATTACCCAGTCTGGTCGTGCGCCCGGACGGTCTACCTTGTTGACCACCACAATCGGATTCAAACCTTTCTCGAAGGCCTTGGAAGTCACAAAGCGGGTCTGCGGCATGGGACCATCAACGGCATCCACCAGCAGCAAGACGGAGTCCACCATGGACAGTACCCGCTCTACCTCACCGCCAAAGTCGGCGTGCCCGGGGGTGTCCACAATATTAATTCGGTAATCATTCCAGGTAATCGCCGTATTTTTCGCCAGAATGGTAATGCCGCGCTCTCTTTCCTGATCATTGGAATCCATGATGCGCTCAGCGCCTTCATCCTTACGATCAAGGGTGCCTGACTGACTCAACAATTTGTCAACGAGCGTCGTTTTACCATGATCAACGTGCGCGATAATGGCGATATTTCTTAACTTCTCAATCACTGTCTGAATACCTGTATGAAGCGCTTGACGCGCTGGGTAGGGTTTAAAGTGGTCGCGGATTATACAGAAACAAACTGACAGACAAAATCGAAGTTGGAAGAATTCACAAAGCCTGACAACACCACATGCGCACCATTAGTGTGCCCACACCTGTCATGCGCACCACTTTAGTTCGATTTTTTAGCCTGTCGCTCTTGTAATTATTTTATACTCATATCTTTCAATAACTTACAGACCACCAATACTTGGCAATCATCTTGCTTCATTTTAGCTCACTAAAAAAGAAAGGACGCCATTAAATGGGCATGTTATGCTCGGCAAGTTCCTTTCCAGGCCTTTGGATCCGGCAACCTTTCATGGTTCGGAGGCAAACGCCTGATAGACAAATGTGATGCCCCGAATCGGTACACCGCTCGCTTTGCACCAAATCAGGTCGCCGGTCCATTCGATTTGCATCACGATGACTACTTTAGAAAACGAAACAGCTTCCTGTTTCAAATTAACATCCAAGCAATGGAGTAATCAGAATGTCAGAGAAAACTCTGGGCCTTATTAAAGACAACGAAGTTAAATGGGTTGATCTTCGCTTCACCGATACGCGTGGTAAAGAGCAGCACGTCAGCATTCCATCTGGCGAAGTTGACGAGGACTTTTTCGAAGAAGGCAAGATGTTCGACGGTTCATCAATTGCCGGCTGGAAAGGCATTAACGAATCAGACATGATCCTGATGCCAGATGATTCAACAGCGGTTCTGGACCCTTTCACCGAAGAAACTACCCTGAACCTGCGCTGTGACATCGTTGAGCCATCAACCATGCAGGGTTATGAGCGTGATCCGCGCTCCGTTGCAAAGCGCGCTGAAGAGTACCTGAAATCTACCGGTATCGCTGATGCGGCACTGTTTGGCCCGGAACCTGAATTCTTTGTATTCGATGACGTTAAATGGAAAGCCGAGATGAACGGCGCCATGTACGAAATCAATTCCGAAGAAGCAGCATGGGGCAGCCACGCCGAGTTTGAAGGTGGCAACATCGGTCACCGCCCTGGTGTTAAAGGCGGTTACTTCCCTGTTCCTCCTGTAGATTCTCTGCATGACTTGCGTGGCGCCATGTGTGCGGCCATGGAAGCCATGGGGCTTGAAATCGAAGTTCATCACCACGAAGTAGGTACTGCGGGTCAGTGTGAGATTGGTGTTGGCGCCAACACACTGGTCAACAAAGCTGACGAAGTTCAGATCCTTAAGTACTGCGTTCACAACGTTGCACATGCATACGGTAAAACAGCAACCTTCATGCCCAAGCCTCTGGTTGGCGATAACGGCTCAGGTATGCACGTTCACATGTCCCTCGCAAAAGATGGTAACAACATCTTTGCCGGTGACGGCTATGCCGGCCTGTCTGATGAGTGCCTGTACTACATCGGCGGTATTATCAAACACGCCCGTGTCCTGAACGCCTTTACCAACGCTTCTACTAACTCTTACAAGCGCCTGGTTCCTGGCTTTGAAGCTCCGGTTATGCTGGCATACTCTGCACGCAACCGTTCTGCGTCAATTCGTATTCCTTATGTGAATTCGCCTAAAGCACGCCGCCTGGAAGCGCGCTTCCCTGATCCGACTGCCAACCCATACCTGGCGTTTGCGGCCTTGATGATGGCTGGTCTTGACGGCATCCAGAACAAGATTCACCCTGGCGATCCTGCTGACAAGGATCTGTATGATCTGCCTGCTGAAGAAGCGCTGGCAATTCCAACCGTTTCCGAAACATTCGCACAAGCACTGGATGCTCTGGAAGCAGATCACGAGTTCCTGACCAAAGGCGGTGTTTTCACTGAAGACATGATCCAGGGTTACCTGGACCTCAAGCGTGAAGAAGTTGAAAAACTGAACATGACAACTCACCCAGTAGAGTTCGCCATGTACTACTCAGTTTAATAGAACATTTTCAGCGCAAGGCTAGCGTACGCTTCAAAGCAGATCGCTAACCGCAGCACCCAGAAAGCCCGGCTTAGCCGGGCTTTTCTATTCCAGACCATCCGATATTCCGGCAATCCCGGCCTTGTTACACCCAGCCACATTGCGACACATCATCAATACAATTCGATGTCTCCGACACTTACCAAAGACAGCAATTGCCCTTATAGTTAAGGGTGAGCGAATTCACGATTTTTCAGCATCACTACCGTAAAGATTCCGGGGCAACAACTATGGCCAGGCCAGACGATTCAGCTAAGACCGTTCAGGAAAACCAGGAGATTCCCCCAGAAATGCTTGATCAAGACTCTGCGGCACAGACTCCAGCCATAAAAGCTGAAACAGAATCATCAGGCACTCCTCAAACAGGCCCAGAAAGCAGCGCGGAAGAACAAATTCTTTCCCTGCAGGAAAGCATCCTCAGCGACAGCGAATTTGACTTTGGAAAACTTGAGGCCACCGCTGCTGGAGAAAGCGACTTCTCTCAAGGCGAGCCTCAAGATACGGCTCAAAGTGCATCAAGCCCTTGGACAGCGCCCGTTGTCGAACAGTCACAAGCGGTACAGTTTTCCTATTCGGCTCAGTCGAACAGCTACAACACTGCCCCCAGTGATACTCAGGCTTCTGACTTTCTGCCGTCACAAGCTGTCTCGACTGAGGACACAGCCCTCCTGGGTATCGTTAGCTCAGAGCCTGAATCAGGCTACGCCAGTAGCCAGTTTGCAAGCGTGACTGAAGATTTCAGCACAGAAGTAAGTGGAAATATTGCCGGCGCAGCATTTGTCGAGCAAACGCTGACGGCAGAATTCGGCACCTTAACCATCAGTGATTCAGGCAGCTGGATATTTGTCCTCGACAATTCAGCACCACAGGTTCAGGAGCTAGGCGCCGGAGATACACGCACCGAGCAGATAAGCCTTACTGATACCAATGGCAACCAACATCTGATCCAGGTTTCCCTCCACGGCAACAACGATCGCCCGATTCTGTCAGGCGACAAGTTCGCCCAAATCAAGGCTCCGGCAGACGGTGGCGATCATGTCCTTGTTGCGGGGAAACTCAACATTGCTGATGCTGACGCGGGAGAAAGTCGCTTTCGTTTTGACAACGATATTCAAACCAATCTGGGAAATGCAAAAATCGATGCTTTGGGAAACTGGCATTACACACTGAACCCGGACCTGGATGCAGTCAAAGCTCTGGCGGAAGGCGTCAACGTTACTGACGTGTTTGCAGTCGAGACGATGGATGGAAGCAGACTGTTTATCCGCGTGGAAATTGAGGGCACCAACGACAGTGCCACCATTACGAGCGTGGAAAGCGACTTCGCTACCGAGCTTGGCGAGAATGTCTTCGCCATGAATCTGGCAACGGATTCGACAGCATCGGGAACACTTGGCGTGCATGATCCGGACTTCGGAGAATCCGTATTTCAGGCGAACGCCGACCTGCATGGTTTTTTTGGAACCGGCACTATCGACGCTGAAGGCCACTGGACTTATACCCCCAATCCCGATCATCCTAGCCTTATCAAGCTTGAAGACGGTCAGTCTCTCAACGACGTTATCTCTGTGATCACCGCGGATGGAACCCGCTTTGACATTATCGTGCAGGTTCAGTCCAGCTCCAGTGAAGCAGTTGTGAGCAGCCAGTCCACTCCCTTGCTGGACCCAAGCGCAGATACCCTGCTGCTGTCTCAAGATGACCCCGACGCGTCTCTTGAAATCGATGCGGGCAGTGACAATCAACTATTTGTCTGGAAACCTGATACCGACAGCACGACGGAAACCATTGCCCAATTCAGGGTGGGCAGCGATGGCGACACGCTACAGATTGCGGATATTCTGGATACTACAGACAGCTCAATGGATTTAAGCGAGTATCTGCATTTCAGGTCAGAAGGCGACAACACTATCCTGGAGATTCACTCCCAACAACCCGGCACCGAAGCCATTCACAGCTTGACGCTAGCCCAGGTGGACCTCGCGGCCCTGGGCCAATCCGATCAGGAAATTATTCAAACCATGTTGACCCAGGGCAATCTGGAGATTGTGTAGCTCAAACAAATCCTGGAGGCTGAGTAGCGCTTAACAACTATAGGGTGTCGTCTTCAGAAACAATCGAAGTACCATCGGGGCGTAATTTGGCTCGCAGACGTTCGCGCAGCGCCAGCTTCTCTTGAACGATCGCTGGCAACTCGGTAAATAAAATAAGATTTTTCTCCACCAGCAAATGGATCAGATCCTCGGTAACCCTCGCCAGATCAGCATCAGAAGCCTGCAATGCAATTTGTACATCGCCTTCGCTACCTTCTGCTAAAAACGCACACACATCAGGGTGACTGGAGGGCAGAAACTCCCCATTCGTCGCAGCACCTGGTTCGCGCAGTAATGCAACGATCGCTCCCGAAGAGTTGCGCTGTATATATGGCATACAATACTCAAATTATTTGCGGGCTATTAAACCGTGATCAAGCAAACGCCCCTGCAAATGCAGGATCTGATATTTTGACAAGTAAAGTGCCTGACGCGCATCAGCCAGCAAACGGCGGGCACTCAAGACCTCGTTTTCTGCGTCCAGCAGATCGATCAAATTTCGCTGACCGATATTGAACTGTTTGGTATAAGCTTCCCGTGTCAACTCTGCCGACTCGACATAATCCTGCAACAACCCCAGTCGACGACTGCCTGTCTGATACTGGTTCCAGACCGTTTCAACATCACGTCGCAACTCGCGTAATAACACATCCGTCTCGGCTTGACTCTGTTCAACACGAAGCATGGCCTGACGCTTCCTGGCTTGCCGGGCGCCGCCCTGAAACAGGTCATAACGCATGCGCAACATAACAAAGGCGTCGCTATTTCTGCCCGAGATTCCATCCAGATTGTCATTCCAGCTTGCACCAGATTCCAGATACAAGCTTGGCAAATCTGTACTCTGCGACGCTTTTGACTGCGCCCGGGCAGCTCTCTGCGCAGCGCGAGCTGCGTTAAGAGCCGGGTTAGCCTGGTTGACGCTTTCCCAGAGTGCAGTCAGGTTTCCCGGTAAGCCAAAAAGACCGGACTGGAAGCTCAGTGCGTCATCAGGTTCCCGGCCTACTGCTTGTCGATAGCTGGCTCCCGCGTCCATTACCGCATTGCGTGCTGCTTCTACATTCGACATGGACAGAGCCAGACGGGAGCGAATCTGGTTCATCTTGGCACGGTCATCCTTGCCGGATTCAACCCGCTGGGAAACATCCTCCGCAATCCGTTCATGAGCTTCAAGATTTCGCCTATTTGCCTGATGGACGAGATTCGCCTGCGCTAAAGCGAGATGACTCTCAATCGCGGTCAGAGCCACCTGACTCATCACATCACGGAGCTCGTACTCAACTGCCTCCAATGAGGTTTCCTGACTGTTTTTTTCCCAATGGGTTTCAAAACCATCAAACAGCATTTGTGATAATGTGACAGATGATTCCCTGCGCTCCATTTCCTCCGAGCCCCCGCCGTTGCTTGCGCGGGTTGATGCATTATTACTATCCTCTCGCCCGATCCCCAGCGCCAACGACAGCTTCGGCAGAAAATCAGCCTCAACATACTTTAGCTGCTCTGACTCAATGCGCTGGCGAATTTCCTGAACCAGGATATCAGGATTGGCTTCCAAGGCCAGGCGAACCGTTTCTTCCACTGTCCTTGCCGATAACGGAACGCTGCCAAAGGTGACAACCAAAAGGACCAGACATAAAAATCTATTTCCCGTCTGACAACACCGGGACCGCAAAGTAGGATTCATCGTGATAACAATTATTGTTCGGTCAAAGCCACCTGACGGGCTTTAAATACTGGTTTCAGCAGATAATCCAGCACCGTTCGCTTACCGGTGAGAATATCTACCTGGGCTACCATCCCTGGAATAATAGGCAGGGATTGTTCGGCTCTGCCTAGGTAATTCTTATTGGTTTTTACCCGCACCAGATAAAAACTGTTGCCCTGCTCATCCGTGATCGTATCAGCACTTATATGAACGAGCTCGGCGTCGACACTGCCGTATATGGAAAAGTCATACGCTGTGAATTTCACGCGCGCTTTCTGACCCGGGTATAGCCGGGCGATATCGGAAGGCCGAATGCGCGCTTCAATTAGCAAGGCGTCTTCAACTGGTACAATACTAACAATATCCATGCCGGGCTGCACCACACCGCCGATAGTATTTACCATCAACTGCTTCACCGTACCATGCACGGGTGATCGAACCAGTGTGCGATCAACCCGGTCCCGCAGCGCTTCACGTGTTTGCGTCAGTCTCGACAACTCTGCCAGAACTTCTCCTAATTCGGCCTGAGCGCTGCTGACAAACTCTGTTGTCAACTGCTGACGGCGCTCATCCAGCTCACTTAATTCGGCTTCAATTTGGGGGATAGTGTACTGGTTTCGGGCTGCTTCGCCCTTTGCTTGCAGCAAGGCCTTTTCCGCCCGGATCAATTCCACTTCGGATACCACACCATCCGCAAACAGTGGCGCCAGCAGGTCGACTTCCTTTTGTGCCAGCGCCTGCTCGCTCAACGCTTGTTGCGCATTGAAGCGAGCTTGCTCGAGACTTTGTTGCCGCTGCCTGATTTGCTGGTCCACAACAGCTTGCGCAGAACGCAAATTAGCCTGACGTTTGGCAAACAATGCACTTTCCTCCGCCACCAGAGCCGGGTATTCGGCTTGAAAGGCGTCGTCAAACGCAAGCGTTTCCTGGCTGCGGACTTCCGCCTTCAGCCTAACAGCGCGTGCTTCGAGTTCCGATACCTTCAACTGGTTTTCCTGAAATCGCGAGGCGAACTGAGTGTCATCGATCTTCAGTAGCACCTGCCCGACCTCAACTGTACTGCCTTCGGCAACCAGTATCTCCGAAACGATCCCCCCCTCAAGGTTTTGTACCACCTGCAACTGCTTTGAGGGAATGACCTTGCCATCGCCTCGCGCCAACTCATCCAGTTGCGCATAGGCTGCCCACACCAGAAAGCACGCCACAAAGCATGCGATTCCCCATAACAGGGCGTGAGAACGCAAGGGCGTGACCGCGCCACTCACCACAGACACAGGATTCTCCACACTCCGACTCATGGACGCTTCTGTCATGACCTCACCTGCCCGGTATGAATCAGTCCTTTTTTCAAGGCATCAAGCACCTGCTCTTTTGGACCATCCGCAACAACGCGTCCCTTTTCAAGGACGACGATTCGATCCACCAGCTTCAGCAGGGAGGCGCGGTGAGTGCTCAGTAACAGCGTGTGGCTGTAAGGAAGCGCACTTAAATTTGCTATCACTCTCGCTTCCGTTTGATTGTCCATAGCACTGGTTAGCTCATCGAAGAGTAAAATGCGGGGCTCACCGAGCAAGGCCCGAGCGATGGCAACGCCTTGTCTCTGTCCACCAGAAAGCCCTCTGCCCTGCTCGTAGATTGGCAAGTCCAGCCCCAGGGCGTGATTGTTGACAAATTCATCCATGCCCGCCCGCTTTAGCGCCTCGAAAATCTCTGCATCGCTGGCCCGAGGATGTTTGAGTGCAACATTATCGCGCAAGGTTCCCGATACCAACTCAATATCCTGAGGGACATATCCCACTGCTTGTCGAACATCGGCCGGATTGATATGACGGATATCGAGACCATCCAATGTCACCAGGCCCTGACTGGCATGCCCCAAGCCTAGCAGGAGTTTCAGCAATGAACTCTTCCCCGAGCCAACTCGACCCAGTAGTGCCACTTTTTCACCGGCCTCAATGCGTAACGACAGTTTGTTCAGTACTGGATGAGATGCCTCATATTCAAAGCTGGCATCGGAAAATTCGATAGTGCCCTTGATCTCACCATGTTCCAGATAGGGGCGGCCGCGACCCTGTTCCACATCCAGATGGGTGAGTGCATTGAGGGATCTCAAGGCAGTTTTCGCCTGATAATACTGTGAACACAGACTCGCAATCTGAGCCAGCGGTGCCAAAGCGCGCCCCGCCAGCAAAACGCAGGCAATCAGAGCCCCCATACTCATGGATTGATCCGCTATTTGATACACCCCGACAACGACTACTGTCACCACGGTCAATTGCATAACAAACTGGGAACTCAATGTCAGACGATCAGCGAGAGTCCTTGTCGACAGGGCACTATCCGCCAGCTTTTGAACGGACATTTCCCAGAATCGCTGGGCACGCTGCTCGGCATTGAATACCTTGATGGTTTCAAGCTCTGTCAAAGACTCCACCAGGATGGCCTGTTTCCGGGCAGCCGATTGCTGGGCGGCTTCAATCGCTCGTTTGAGTGGGAAATGAAACAAAAACCCTAGCAGCAACATCAAAACACCTGCAATAACGACAGGCAAAGCAATGAGTCCACCCAAAGAAAAGATAATGATGAAGAACAACAGCGCGAATGGCAGATCCACCAGCAAGGTAATGGTTCCGGCTGTCAGAAACTGCCGAATGGAGTCGAAGTCGCGAAAATAACTGGCAAAGGCACCGACCGAGCGCGGAAAGTGTTCAGCCCGCAGATTCAACGCATGTTGAAACAGGCGGGCAGACAAACCGAGATCCAAACGCACGCCCGCCCGCTCCAGAAAAAAGTGCCGCAGGGAACGTATCAACACATCAAACAGAAAGACCACGGCGACACCGATGGCGAGAACCCAGAGCGTCTCGACCGCCTGATTGGGAACCACCCGATCATAAACGTTCATCAAAAACAGAGGGCTGGCCAGCACAAACACATTGATCAGTAACGATGCCAGCAGTACGTCCCGATAGACATAACGCAGCGCTTTAATGCCACTGAACAACCAGGAGGAAAATCCCGATTTCTCGTCCGTGTCACGGCTCACTGAAGGCTCGGCATAGGGAATTACCAGTGCCTGTCCCAGATGACGCTCGCAAAGCTCCCGTTGAGAGCACAGGCTGCGGGATACTTGACCATCGCCACGAAACACACGCACATCAGACTCACCATTATCGCCTTCTCCGTCCCATTCAATTAGTGCTATCGCTTCGTATTCGGACCCTTTGCCTGTTGCTTGGCTGGCGTCTTCGAGCATCAGGACAACGCCTTTGACAGTCGGCCAGGATGAAGCACTCATGGTGCACAGGCGCGCAGGAATCTTCTGCTGCAGACAGGCTTGCGTCAGTCTTTCCAGAACATGTTCCCGGGTATTACCCACTGCTGCGGAAAAATGAACACTGGAGCCAACGTGACCCGCTAGCCGAAGCGCCTCCTCAGCGGCAGCCAACAAAGCCACAATGCTCGGCTCGTTCTCGTTTGGCACTGCTTTCGTATCCAGCTGAGCGTTCACACGCTGACTCCCGAAGGTCGGACGTGGATACTGATGCCCGCCAGGGCTCGACCCTCGATCACAATAAATTTACTCTGGTATTCAATGGTTTAATCAGGATTGTGGCAAATTGATGATCCACATTTTAACTATAGCAGTTATTCCTGGCAGCACCGATGGGATTTGCTGCCATGCACTGCTATGCTCTATCAAAGTGACTTTATATTTGAGGCGAAGGGCACCGACATGAACCAACTGCTACGAAAACTGTTGATCATCTGCTGCTTGCTGAATCTGAGTTTTCTCGTGCACGCTGACACGACAACCATATACAAGGTCAAACACCCGGATGGGAGCGTCAGCTATTCCGATCAACCCATGAACAACGCAGAACAAATGACAGTAAGGCCAGTGGAAACCATACCGGCCTTCGATGTAAAAAACTCACCCCGCCTCGAGACCCAATTGCAAGACCAAGAAGACGAACCGGCATCGTATTACACCAATCTGAGCATACTCTCTCCCGAACCTGAAAGCGCTTTCTACTCCGGGAATGGCGACATTGAAGTAGTGGTTCGATCTGTACCGGCTTTAAAGCGCCAACATCTGTTCCAACTTAGCATGGACGGACAAATCATCGGCAGCAATCAATCGGGAACATTCTTTATTCAAGGCGTTGATCGGGGCACCCATTCCCTGCAGGCCAGAATTGTAGACGCGAACCGAACGACTCTGATCAACAGCTCGAGCCGATTTACCCTGCATCGCCCTTCGGTGTTGAATCCTCCAAAAAAATCGAACTAAAAAAGCTCATTAGCGCACCATATTGATGCGATAGCACCATTATTGAGCACTTTATTCTTCCGTCACGCCCCTGATGCGCTACACTTAAGCGCATACCCTGAAGCTTGAGCGGACCATCCACCGCCAAGCACCAGTGTTTACGCACAAAAATGGAACTTCCGAGTTTTTCCGGAAGCGGATCAAACCTTTGGTTTGGTTTTTGCTTTCCCTTCCTCACTAATCATTTTCGGGTATTGATACGTATATGCTTTCCGGCCAACAACACAGGCGTATTCTGGAGAATTTGTCTACGGCGGTGTTCGTGCTGGATCACGATCTGAAGGTCAGTTATTTCAATCCGGCGGCAGAGATGCTGTTGAAGATCAGTCATAAGCGTATCGCGTCGAAACCCTTTCACAGTTTGTTTGCACGCATAGACGAAACGCTGATCAACGAGCTTTATGTCATCATGGAATCCGGCCACACTTACACTCAGCGGGAGAGCCAGTTTGTGCTCTTGAATGGCACCAGCGTGCTGGTGGATTGCACCGTCTCAAACAGCTCGGCCGCTAAAAAGTCAGCTCTGATTATCGAAATGCAGGAAAAAGACAGGCTTATGCGAATCAGTCGCGAGGAGCAACTGCACGAAAATCAGGAAACCGCGAAGATCCTCATCCGCGGACTGGCCCACGAAATTAAAAATCCACTTGGGGGTATACGGGGCGCCGCTCAGCTTCTGGACGCAGAACTGACCGACGCCGATCACCATGAATATACGAGAGTGATCATGGATGAGTCGGATCGACTGCGTAACCTGGTCGACCGCATGCTTGGAACCAATAAGGCGCTGTCGCTCAGTGAGGTGAACATCCACGAAATACTGGAGCGCGTCTGTGCGCTGATTCGTGCCGAGTCAGGAAAGAAAGTGCAAGTGATCAAGGATTATGACCCGAGTATCCCGGAACTCAAAGGCGATAAGAGCCAGCTGATTCAGGCCTTTCTGAACATTGCGAAAAATGCGCTGGAGGCCTTGTCCAAACAAGCCAACAATGGAGAAGACGCAACGATCCGGATTCGTACCCGCGCCCTTCGCCAATTCACAATCGGCCATACCCGACATCGTCTGGTGGTTCGCGTGGAAATTATCGATAACGGGCCAGGCATTCCCCGGGAATTTCTGCAAAGCATTTTTTACCCCATGATAAGCGGCCGTGCCGAAGGCAGTGGTCTGGGCTTATCCATTACGCAAAGTATTTTCAGTAAACATGACGGTTTGGTTGAGTGTGAGAGTGAACCCGGTCGCACCAACTTCATCGTTTATTTACCTCTGGAGTTAGACACATGACCACGAACTCACTGGTCTGGATTATTGACGACGACCGATCGATACGCTGGGTGCTGGAAAAAGCGCTGCAAAAGGAAAACTATGATATTCATGCCTTCGAAAGCGGCGAGGGTGTGCTGGAACAGCTGGATCGAGAAACCCCTGATGCAATCATCAGTGATATCCGTATGCCGGGTATTGATGGTCTCGAATTGCTCAATCAGATTCAGGAAAAACGACCTGATGTCCCTGTAATCATCATGACGGCGCATTCCGATCTGGATAGCGCAGTAACCTCGTACCAGAGTGGCGCCTTCGAATACCTCCCGAAACCTTTCGACCTGGACGATGCCGTCGCGCTGACCAAACGCGCAATTGCCCATTCACAGGAACAAAAAGCCCGGAATAATAACCAGTCCCAGGACCTGCCCAACGAAAGCACCGAGATTATTGGCGAAGCACCCGCCATGCAGGAAGTGTTTCGGGCCATAGGTCGCCTGTCTCAATCCAATATCACCGTGCTCATCAATGGTGAATCCGGAACCGGCAAGGAACTGGTTGCACGCGCTTTGCATATGCACAGCCCTCGCGCCAGTCAGTCCTTTATCGCCCTGAATATGGCAGCCATTCCCAAGGACCTGATCGAGTCGGAATTATTTGGTCACGAAAAAGGTTCATTTACCGGCGCCGGAGGCCAACGGACCGGTCGCTTTGAACAGGCCAATGGCGGCACTCTGTTTCTCGATGAAATTGGTGATATGCCTGCGGACACCCAGACCCGACTGTTGCGTGTACTGGCCGACGGTGAATTCTACCGCGTCGGCGGTACCACACCGGTCAAGGTAGATGTACGGATCATTGCCGCCACGCATCAGAATCTAGAAAAGCTGGTTCAGGCCGGATCCTTCCGGGAAGACTTGTTCCATCGCTTGAATGTCATTCGCGTGCACTTGCCCAAGCTCAGTGATCGCCGCGAAGACATTCCCAAACTGACCCAGTATTTTCTGAAAAAAGCCGCAGACGAACTCGCCGTTGAACCGAAAGTCCTGCGTCCGGAAACAGAAGAATACATGAGTGCACTGGCCTGGCCAGGCAATGTCCGTCAACTGGAAAACACCTGTCGCTGGTTGACTGTCATGGCCAGTGGTCGGGATATTCATGTTTCAGATTTACCACCGGAACTGCTGGAACAGGAAAGCTCTGCACCAACAGGCAGTACCTGGCAGGAAGCCTTGCGCAAGTGGGCCGATCAGGAACTGAAAAAAGGCAAAAGCGCGGTTCTCGATGTCGCGGTACCGGAATTTGAGCGCATCATGATCGAAACCGCCCTCAGTCATACAGGAGGCCGCCGCCGCGATGCCTCATTGCTCCTCGGTTGGGGGCGCAATACCCTGACGCGCAAGATCAAGGAACTCGGCATGGGCTCAGATGACGAGGATGAGAGCTGAGTCATTTCTTTTTGCGCCAACAGGCGTGTTTTAGATAGGGGGCGTGTATCGCCCCTTTTTCTTGATCAAAAATCACGACGCAAGTGTCCGGTCGCTCTCCCCAGACGGAGGGTCGGTACTGGTGGGATCTCACGCTGTCGGGTGCTTGAGATGAAAAGTCCCTGCGGCGAACTCACCGATTGGACACCCTACCCCTGTGAATGGCTGAGCGAAGCAGGAAAAATCAGATTCAAGCGCTGGCATGTTTGAGCCGAAGGCGAGTTTGTCAGCGCGCTGATTTTACCGAGGCGCGAAGAAACCGCGAAGCGGCCATGAGCCGGGGGCGCACTTTTCCGCTTCGGTTTTGTGCGAACTAAACGGAAGTAAAAAGGTTTGTATCAAGACAAAGGAGGGATGGGGAAACTCTCGCGCAAAAGGGAAGAAAAGACATTTTGCATTAAAACAAACATGGCATGCGCATCTGAACTATCAAACAACAATTCGGGAGCCCCTAGGGTTGAACTTCCCGCCAATAGATAATGCGGTCATGGCCTCGATACTGGCCGAAGGTGGCACTGGCTGCCGGGGGATCATCCATCGAACCATCACCATCCCAATCATGTCGCAGCCATTCCAGGCTACTTAAATCCACAGCGATGCCAACGCTACCGGTATTGCCGGCTCCCGGCTGGGAAAACTGAAACCCTGCCTCACCGTTGCTCACCGTTCCATTGTAATCGAAATCACTGCTGCCACTGGCTACCGTAATGCCATCATAAGGTGCGGCCACCCCATTACCGTCCGTATCCGTTACGCTCATCATCGCCGGAAGCACAGTACAGCTATCGTCATTATTGAGCACATAGCTTCCACCCGCGTCCAGGTATTCAATTCCGGAAATCATGGAGAGGGTTTCCGTTTCCGGGCCATATACATTCTGCATAAAGAAGCGCCCATAGCGCATCTCGATAGCAGCGGGAGTCCAGGCTGGAGAGGTACTGGTTGCCACGCCATCTGAATCACTGATCGTGCCAGAACCGATGCTCAGATCCGCGTCAAAAGCCGCTACCTCTGCATTGGCATTCTTGTCGTATTGATACAGGTCGCCATTGTTGAACTGGTAATCCATGCGTCCTGGCGTGCCACTGGCAGACAAGCTTCCCAGTAGTGGCGTGACGGAAACTGTGAGCGCGTTGATCCCGTCGGCACCGATTCGCGAGCCATCCTCGGCAGGAAAAACACGCGATACATCTGACGCTGTCAGCTTCATGTAATCGCTGTCCAGCGTGTAGTTCTGCGTGATGGCACCGCCGACATTGCGGGCGGACAGTGTCATCCCCGGCAATGTTTGATAAGTAACGTTTTCGCCAATATACGCAAAGCCATTGCAGACAGCCTGGAATGCACCATCGCTGACGCTATCGACACTGAAGTAATCCGGTATGAATCGGCCCAGCGCCGGGGCACTGCCCTGTACATCGGCTGCGCTGTCAGCCAGATAATTGTTCATCTGCGCCGTCAAATTGATGATGCCCACTTCATCCCAGCTCATGGCCACTGTGGCCTGGCCGGCCACAAAATCTGATGCGGCACCGCCCACTGTTAATGTTGGTGATGTCAGGCTTCCACTGACACCCGTAGCCGGAGCGCTCAAACTGTGGCTGAAGCCCAGGGATGAAGCCAGATCCTCCTGACCAAAATTCAGCGTGACGGCATTATCCGTTATATCCGCCGAAGCATCCGGATTGCCATCGTTATCTGCATCATCCGCTGCCTGCCAGAGCACTGCCCGCACCTGGGTAGTAAAACTTTCACCCGCCGCGACAAAGACACTATCGTCATCGTCAAAAGCGAGACTGGTATTGCTACCGGTGGAGTTATTCAGATTGCTGTCATCGGACCAATCTGCTGCCCGTTGCCCGCCAAAATCCAGATCAAAGCCAAACGGTCTGACCACAAAGGCATTGCTGGCACCATCGAGCGTAAAGGCGGGATCATCTCCATTCGCCGCCACATCAATCCGGGCATGCAGACGAATCTCTCCAGCGTCATCATATTGAAACGAAAAGTCTGCTTCTCCCGAGGCGTCAAAGCTCATCGACACCGGTGTGTAGCTAAGCGCCGCACCATCGTTGTTGCGTTGAATGGTCTCGGTCGCAGCTGAAGTAAACTGCAGTAAATTGGAGCCAGAGCAGCTCGTCGGGTCATGGCACTCGTAAGCAATTTCAACATCCCGTGTTCCCTGCAAGGCAGCTTCACAGGCGCCGGTATCTGTGTTGGTTCTAACGGCTCTCAGATTCAAACTTTGGTCTCCAGGAGCATCATCGGAAGGTTTGCCGGAGATCTGGGTACCGATAGGTGTGGTATCGGTATTGGAACCGTTGGCATAAAAACGGAAAGCCGTATCCACAAAATCAAGACTCGGATCTTCACTGCCCCCGTCATCAATGTCCGTGCGACTGCCATCACTGACATCGATATCGATATCGCTCAGGGGAGAGGTCTGGGCAATCGCGAAAGTCACCGAACTGTCGCCGGCAAGAATAGTGGGGCTCGCCGGAGAGATCGATTCAACCGCAGGCGATGTCGTGATGCTTAAGGGGGTATTACTGCCAACAGTAACCGGATTATGGGAACCATCATGGGCGGTGACGGTAACGGTTTCTGCCTCACAGGTAATGCCGGTACCACTGTGAGAGATATGATAGTGGTCGATCAGGCTGTAATCGTCGATTGGTTGGGCGGCACAGATTTGCAGGTTTTCAATTTCGTGGATATTGGTCGCTCCACCCGTTGAACCGGTAAAGGACACCACCCAGTTTTCCGGTACCGCTGCCTGGCTCGGATTGACAGTAAAGATATCGAAACTCGGGATCACTTCCACATAGCCGGAGCCGGTATCGCGTTCCACCGAGGCATAGGCCTCGTTTCCGCCCATGGTGTGATCAATGACTATTCGATAGCGATGTCCGGGGCCCTGTGTACTACCACCCTGATCGACTCCCGGACTCAACGTGCCGGAACTTGCCAGGAAGTTATACCCGGTCTGTCCACTACCGGACCCACGCAAGGCAATGGCATCACGCCGGAAACCGACACCACCGCTTTTACCCTCATTAGGATTGGAGAAGTTTCCGTATTCATCAATACCGACACCCAGCCAGCCACCTGCAAAACCCGAATTACCATTGTTACGCTGGGCATAGCCAAGTGCACCGCCATAACTGCCTGGCACCGGTGTAATGGAAGCATCGGAAAACGTAACCGCCACACCATCCGCCCCCGAGCCGTTATAGGCATAAAAATCAAATTCCACTTCAATGCGGTTTTCCGCACCAGGGAATTGCAGCAGCAAGTTTGCGACGGTCGCGACATTGCCACTGTTATCTGTGAGTCTCAAAGCGCCGTCGCGCACAACACGCGGCACGCCAAAACTGCCACTGCTGCCTGCGGCATACCAGTCACTGCTCAAAGCGCCGGGACCGGCAAAACCATCACTGTAGCAATTGGTCTGGCAATCCAGGCTAAAACTCTCACTGCTATCCGCCGCAATCGCATTGCCGTCGAGATCTTCTACATTATTCACGGTAACCGTGTATTCGGTCAGATCATTCAGGCTGATGGCCGCGTTTAATACCACGCTCGTTGCCGTGCTCAAACTGACATTGTTGAGCGCGATAGTCGAACCCGCCCTATTGACCAGTTGATAGTTTGCCACGTTCTCTGCGCTCGCAGCGTCTATCGACTCGCTAAAGGTAATGGTGATCTCTTCCATGGCAATGCAGGAACCGGCCACTGACACAATTTCAGGCGCACTGGCTCCTGGCGTCAGGGCCACCAGATGCCCAATGGCATCATCGCTATTGGTCGTAGCTGTTCCGACGCGATCCCCCGTCGCACCGGGACCAGCAAACAGCTCCCATGCAGCCATCGCGGTAATGCCATTGTTATCACCTCCACTTTCATGATCATAAGCCTCGGTCATGCCGACACCGGCAAAGAAAGACTCGTTGCCGGCTTCCAGACTATAGAACGCCACCAGCATTGCGCCGGCAGTGGAAGTGGTAACAGAGGGCGCGGTCACACTACTCCAGCTCATTCCGGTTCGAGCGTTGTGAGCATCAACTGGAGACGCGGTATCAACACCCCGAAACACCAGCATGCCCATGGCGTAGCGACGATTACCCGTTTCGTCGAAATCCCATTCATAACTACGGCCCGCATCACTGGCATTGGCAACGCGGTAATAGACCGACTGCAAGACATCGTCGTCACGCTCCTGAGAACCAATCTGCGTCCAGCCGGAAGGCATCGTTACTCCGTCACTGCCACTGCGATTGCGAATCGCCACCTGCACAATCAGTAAATCATCTGACTGCGCCGAACCGGGCACCGATAAAGAGGCGCGATCATCATTGCCGCGATCGGTGGTGGAGGCGACAAATGTAATCTCGGCGGCTGCCGGGCCTATATGGCAAACCGCGATAAGCCATAGCATGAACGTCAACAGGTGCCGAAGCGAAATCCCCCGAAAATCCTTCGAGGCATTCTGTCCTTTGCCCAGATCCCTGCATATGCCAGCATCTGCACTAGTCACTGCGCGCCCTCACCTGAATCGACCGACGCGCCTGCTCAAACCCACTGCCACAGGTAGCGGTACTGGTCACTGTGTAATAACTAAGGCCATCCACATCGACCTGATCACAATTCAGATCCACAGAACAATTATCCAGCCCCGGATTCGTACCGGAAGCATCATAGTCTATGGCCGCCAGCGTACCGCTGCAGGCGACTCCTCCCACAAAAATACGATTAAGCGCAACCTGAGCACCACTTTCCGCCGCATAAAAGGCTTTCTGCGAATGAAAGTCCTGCCCAAAGCCTCTTACTGAGGTCTCGTTCAACTCACTCATGGCGACCACTATGATGGCCAGAATCGAGATCAGAAAAACAGTTGCCGGCAAACCCAGGCCCGATTGATAGCCCGGCATCACGCGTGATGGCGGTTTACCTATGGGCAACCTTGACTTCGAAACATCAGGGGACATTGCGAATCTGCACCTCCTGATTGATGGCCTGTCTGGCCGGAGAAGAGCCATCACCCACCACGTCAAAGTTCAAGGTGACCACTCCGTTTCGCGTCAAGGTGGCTGGCAGATAGTCAAAACTGCCATTGTCCAGGCGGCTGCCCATCACCGTTTGGTTGCTCAGGCCGCTCGTCGGCAAGCTGCTTTGAAAGCCATAGCCGCTATAGCGATAAAGCAAACCGGCATCAAAGCAAAACATCACCGGCTGCTGCACCACATAAAGCCGGGATGTCGGAGAGTCAGTCAGAAACTGGTGAGTAGCGGCCAACTCCAGAATTTGCGCATTCGCCGTGGTGCCGGCGCTCAGCTGATCAATCAAGCCACTAATGGTACCGGGACTGGTCAGATCATACAGACCCGTTAGCGAACTGGGATAAACGGCGACCCGATCCTGGGCACTATCGATATCTGCATCGCTGTAATTGGGAAAAGGGACAATTTCGAAATTGTCCGCGGCGGCCAGCGTCGGCACACTCAAATAATCGGTTCCGGCGATGGAAGGAATAAACTCGATACAGGATTTATCGCCATTTAGTCGGATGCTGTTGGGCAGTGCATTCCGCAATTCACGACTGACCTTTTCGGATACGATCCAGGCAATGGTCGCCAGCTGCTGTCTTTCACCGGTGTCGGCATAGCCTTGTACAGAGCGGCCGATAAAATTCGCAATGCCCACCCCAATAATACCGATGATCACAATGGTGACGATCAGCTCGATCAGGGTGAAGCCGTGCTGTAATCTGCCCGACATCAGAAATTCCCCTTGTACACGGCGAAGGTGACCGGACCCTGATTCGGAGGCGTGATTTCCACCGTGATTTTTTTGGCATGATTGTCCGCTACCGTGCCGGTAGCACCCACAGTATCACCGTCACATTCCACGCTCACCGCGACGGAGTAGTCGTTGTAAGAGGAATCGATGGTTCCGGCCAACAGTATCGGCGGAGAATCGAGAAGACCGTTGTAGTCATCCACATCGTTGTAGGTAGTCCGGGTCTCGGTACCATCGGCACCCAAGCTGGCACAGCTGGGATTGGTCACCGCCGGGATGCCCCCAACGGGCGCATTATGATCGTAGTTTTTCGCCAGAATCTCATCCAAGTATAGCTGGGCCAGTTTGAGAGATTTGTTGCGCCACAGTGGATCAGCGCTTTTCGAGATGGAAACACTAAACGAGCTCATTACCGCCACCATGGCGATAGAGATAATAACGATGGAAATCACCAGTTCCACCAGCGTCACACCAAGCTGCTTCTGTTTCATGATGGACAGGCTCCAGTACTCTCATAGGCATAGCCTGAGGAGGATAAGCAGACACGGGAAGTCAAACCTCCGGAATCAAAGCGGATCTCGTGATTGCTGCCGGACACCAGCGAGGCCTCACTGTTCCAGGTGAAGGTTCGTGAACTGCCACTGCCCAGGCTGACGCCATCCACACGCAGTGTCCCATCCGATGCATCCTGATCCATCACAAAGGGAGTCTGACCGGACTTGTTCAGGGTAAAGACCCATTGATCATCGCTGTTCACCGCGACTGTAAGACTGACCGGGTCGACATCGGCACTCATGCCCAAAGCTACCTGCTGTCCCAACAGCGCCATCGAGATCAACTGGTCTTTGGCAATAAAGCCGGCATAGGCATCACGAGAGGAAAACAGGCTGGCCGCGCCGAAACTAAGAATACCGATCAGTACAATGACCATGACCAGCTCTACCAGAGTAAAGCCTTGCTGGTTTGTAATCGGGTTCGATGTGCGAAAATATCGAATCATGGAGACAAAAAAAGCGCCCGAAAGCGCTTTTTTCCTAACGACAGTTGTAACTAGCAGCCAGTTGTAACGATCGCAATCGCTGGAACATCATCGGCAGCAGCCTCACTGTAAGTCACCTGACAGTCAGCTGGTGTAGATGCACCGTTCGCTTGGATCACCGCCTGAGTTGCCGTTGAGTTGGTAATATCAAAATCATTAGCGCTGATCTGCGCCGCAGCCAGAATATCCTGCGTACCTTCAGTGGTGTCATTAACATCGGGATAACCGTTCACCAGGTTGATACTCAAGCCTTCCAGAGAGACGGTACCGGTTGCACCGGTCTGGTTACTCACCAAAGCATCCGCATGTGCAATAGCCGACGCCGACTTAATGGCACCAAAGGCACCCTGCAATGATGCCGCACGGGCTTCAGTGCCCAGGTCTGCAAAACGTGGCAATGCGAAGGCGGACAGAATGCCCAGAATCACAATAACCATCACCAATTCGATAAGAGTAAAACCCGCCTGACGCTTCATTCTTGTAACTCCTGCTACACAGTAACTAGTTCTAAAATGGATTTAAGTAACAACTTACTTTAACTATAGACATCAACCACTTAAATTACATAGTTTAATTGTTGGATTTTGTATCGCTTTATGTCTTTTAAGGATTCAATTCGGTATAGACACGACCAGTTTCCGGGTCGTAATCAATAAAATAGCCATCCGCCGTCAACTCATAGGTATATCGGCAGTCACCTGACGAAACTGTAGTCAGATATTCTTCGCCAATAGCCGTTGATGCAGATATGGAATTCGTGCTCATCAATTCCGCCCAGAGATCGTTGCATTCGCCTACCGTCATACCCAGCGGATCAGTATTACCGTTAACGCCTGTCGGCCAGCCATCGAGACTAACGTCTATGACATTGTCCGGTTCGCCATAACCGGGCAAGTCAGTGATGGCGGTACGCACACCATTTGCCAGCCATTGCGCGCGCACAAGATTTACCGCAGAAATATAGGCACCACCGGTGGATTCAACACTTGCCCGATGAGCATCGTCCGACAATTCCGCAAATCTCGGTAATGCAAAGCTGGCGAGAATTGCCAGAATGGCAATGACCACCACCAACTCAATGAGTGTAAAACCATTCTGTCTTTGCCTGTGCATACACCTGACCTCTTGTTTGTTACTTCGCGAGCGCTTCATCAATGTTAATTCCGGGACTGCCTGGGCCACTCCATGCGCTCCCCCATGTTTCTCTCCATGCAACTTCCTGCAGCGCTTCAAGGCGTAAGCCGCGCGCTCTGTTCTGTCCCTTATCATTTGACCTTAGCGCAACTACCCTAAACTGCAACCAGTCTTCGGATTCCGCCAGAGGGCCCTGCAGCCAGTCACGCGAACGGGGCATGTAAGCGACCACGCCCAAGTCCGGATCAAAGATCCACTGACCAGCCACATCCTCCGCTGTCGACAAGGCCTGTTCTCCCAGATAGGCCGTACTGGCATTCTCTTCCCAGCGCATCCACTCAAAGGGATTGCTACCTTCGTACTGTTCGGCCCTGAACATCTGGTCTTTTGCCACCAAGCTCGCCTCCATCAGCAATACAGCCGAACGCAGCTCAGACAGTCTGAGCAGAAACTGAGCCTGTTCAACCTTGCCAATTTCCCGATCCAACCGCAGTAATAGCGCGCTCATCAGGACGAAGACAATGATCGAACTGATAGCGAACAGATAGCCACGTCCTCCCAATGCCGGTCCTGTAAACCCCATTTTTCGACCTGCCTATCCCTTGCCCAACGCTGCCTGGCCCAGGTCCCAGATGGGCAGAAACACGCCCAACGCCAATACCAGTACAATGCCACCCATGGCGACGATTAGTATGGGCTCGATGGACTCGGACAGGCGTTTCAGTGAATAGTCCGCTTCTTCGTCATAGAAATCGGCGACTTCATTGAGCAGACTGTCGATAGCGCCGGTTTCCTCACCGACTGCCATCATCTGTAACACCAGAGGTGTAAAAATTTCGGTGGCGCGCGCGGTGCGAAGCAGGCTGTCGCCTCGCTCAATGCCTATTTTCATATCCAGAATGCGTTGGCCAATAAATCGATTGCCCGAGGCTTCTGCTGCTATGGCAAGCGCATGGGTAATCGGCATACCCGCAGCCAGCATCATGGCAAAATTGCGGGTGAAACGTGACAACGCGATCTGCTCAAAGAGCACGCCCACTACGGGAAAGTTAAGCTTGCGTCGATCCCACTCGTAGTGACCTTTCTCGGTTTTTACCCAGGTTTTGAAACTATAGATGGCAGCAATAACGACACCAATCACCAGCCACCAGTAGTTAAGACAGAATTCTGAAGTCGCCACCAGCACCTGTGTTGGCCAGGGTAGGTCGGCTCCAAATTTCTTAAAGACACTGGCAAACTTTGGAATCACAAAGATATTGACAATAAACAAGGCAACAAAGATAGCCGAGATAACCATGGTTGGATAACGGGTTGCCTGCTTGACACGCTTGCGGGTGTCGCGCTCCATCTCCAGACTTTCACTGAGTTGCTTGAAGGCTTCTTCCAGCTGACCGGTGTTTTCACCCACGTGGATCATGCTGATAAACAATTCCGAAAATACTTCCGGATGGGCCTGCATGGACGAGGCCAGATTAATCCCGGATTCCAGACGATGGGCCACATCCACCAAGGTTTCCCGTAATACCTCTGACTTGGTGGAGTCCGCCAAGCCTTTCATGGCACGAATGATCGGAATCCCGGCCCTGGACAAGGCATACATCTGCCGGCAGAAAATAATCAGTTCATCGAGGTTTACCCGTTTTTTTAACAGGGGGATATTGATATCGATGGACATGGAAGCCTTTTCGGCCGCTTCGGCAATGCGAATCGGTGTAATGCCCCGACGACTCAACTCATTGGCCGCTGCGGCCTGATTCGCCACCTCGAGCTCACCCTTGACGGCATCGCCTTTGGCATCGCGCCCCTGATACTGAAACTTAGCCATGATTGCCCCACCCCAGACTCACGTTCATCACGCTCACGCTTCCCCTTCCAGATCGAGATCGAGGTCTGCCAGTTCGTCTTCCAGCCCCATATCCTGATCCGCCAGCGTAGCTGATACTCTGAAGACTTCATCCAGCGAGGTGATACCCTGCTTGGCATAATCCAGGGCACAGAGTTCCAGAGGTTTGTAATAGGGATTTTTCTTCGCCGCCGCGGCAAAAGCATCGGGATCCGAACGACGCAAAGCGCTCAAACCGGCTTCGTCCATTTCCAGCCATTCATAGATACCGATGCGTCCTTTGTAACCAGTATTACTGCATTGATAGCAACCAGCGCCGTAGGTGAAGTGTTCCGGAATCTCGTCTTCGCTCTCCACCATACCACTGAGCCAGATTCGCTCCTGTTCAGTCGGGTGATACTCTGAAGCACAGTTATCACATACCCGACGAACCAGTCTCTGCGCCATTACCCCCAGCAGCGAGCTGGCCACCAGGTAGGGTTCTGCTCCCATATCTATCAGCCGCATGGCACTGCTGATGGCATCATTGGTATGCAAGGTAGACATCACCAGGTGACCGGTCATGGAAGCCCGCAAACCAATCTCCGCCGTTTCCTGGTCGCGCATTTCGCCGACCAGTACGATATCCGGATCCTGACGCAAGCAGGCCCGCAATACACTGGCGAAGGTCAGTCCCACTTTGGGATTGACCTGAACCTGAGTGATGCGGGGCAGTCGATATTCCACAGGGTCTTCCGCAGTGATGATCTTTACTTCAGGCTTGTTCAGCTGTGTCAGGGCACCATAAAGTGTGGTGGTCTTACCGCTCCCGGTTGGTCCCGTTACCAGTATCAGTCCATGAGGACGTGTAATCGCCACTTTAAAGCGGTGCAGTATCTGCTGCGGCATACCCGCCTTATCCAGTCCCAGCATACCCTCGGTCTGATCCAGCAGACGCATCACCACCGATTCACCGTATTGAGTAGGCATGGTGGACAAGCGCACATCGATGGATCGATTCTTGACCCTGACGTTAAAGCGCCCATCCTGGGGAACGCGTTTCTCGGAAATATTCAGACCTGACATCAACTTCAGTCGCAGCACCAGGGCAGCATTGATCCGCGTTTCCTTCATGACATGTTCCTGTAGCACACCATCAATACGCTGCCGTATGCGCACCACGCTTTCATCCGGTTCGATGTGAATATCCGAAGCCCGCGCCTGTACCGCATCTTCGAAGATGGACTGCAAGAGTTTCACTACCGGTGCTTCACTGTCGTCACCAGTGGCAGTCAGCTCCGCAAGGTCAAAGGCATCATCTGCCAGTTCACTGTCGAGTTCTTCTGCAAGGTTGGAGATTTCATCGGTGCGTCGATACACCATATCCAGGGTATTGAGCAATTCGCTTTCGCGCACCACCGCCTGACGCGTTGGCTGCTTCACCACTTTGGCAATTTCGTCCAGCGCCATCAGGTCCATGGGATCGGCCATGCCGATCAACAGTTCGCCTCCCTGCTCATCCAGCACAATCGCACGGAAACGCCGCGCATGGGTCTCGGGAAGTTTTTTGATCAGCTCCTGATTAAATTGATAGTGACGCAGTTGAACAAAGGGAATTTCGAGCTGCCGTGACAGGAGATTGAGCAGGTTGTCCTCATCCACATAGCCCAGATCGATAAGCGTCTTACCGAGTTTACGTCCGGTTTTTTTCTGCTCGCCCAAGGCGGTCATCAACTGTGCTTCGGTGATGATATTGTTCTGGACGAGCAAGTCGCCTATGCGAATTTTCTTTTTGGGTTCTGTCATAACTTCATTCTCACTGACGCGCCCGCGCCATATGTTTTAGAATCGGCCTCTCTGCGCGGCAGACTCTCTCTAACCTTCGAGTACTTTTAAGCGTTGTTGGGAAAACTGTCGCAATGCCGGCGACAAGCCAGGCACCTGCAGGGCCCGGCGATAGGCCTGTGCCGCCTCGACGTAGCGCTGAGATCGATCCAAAGACAGGCCTAAGCCCGCCCACCAGCTGGATACACCTGGATCATATTCCACCAATTGTCGGTAAATCTCAGCAGCTTGCTCCTGATAGCCCTGTTGTTGGTAATAAGACGCCAGCAAGGCATAGTAGTCGGGGTAGTCCTTCAGCACAGGCATTTGCTGACGCAGAGTATGCAGGGCCAGTTCCGCGTTACCCTGCTGCATTAACCAGCGTGCCTTCAGCTGACGCAAATCTGCAGACGTAGAGACATCGGCCATGACCAGTATGTCTCCGGCCTCAGCAAGGCGTTGCTCTTTCATTAACTGGCTCGCCAATACGGCACGTGAGCGGTGATCCTCCCGGTTCATTGCCAGCACGTCATAGAGCAGGCGATAGCCCTCGCTGATCTCGCCACGCTTGAACAGAGACTGCGCCTTTTCAGCCGTTTGCCGATCCCGAGCTGCATCACTCAGCTGGCGCACGGAAGCCTTTTCGCTGGTATTAGCATCCTGGCCTTTGTTCGATGACGTAGCCACTGATGCATCAGCGCTTTGCGGAGAAGCCACGGATGCTACGCGCTTAACAATCTCTTTCTGCGTATTCGCCTCGCTAGCAGTTTTGGTACTGTTCTGAGCCAACAAAGCCGGTTCGGCCGAAGCTACGTTAGGTCCAGGCTTTGCTCCTGTAGTGCTGGTACTTTCTGCCTGTGACTGTTCTGTTGCCGGTTCTACCTTGATTACTGATCCGGCGTTTTGAGTTACTTCCGTCTTGACTGGGGTGCTACTTTCTTCCGTACTTACTTCCTTACTTGCTTCCCTTTTTTCTTCCGAGCTATTTCTCGTATTATCGCCGACACTTTCAACGATCTGAGCACTCTCGGCTTGCACCACCTTTTGTCCGGAAGAAGGACTCGCTTGTGTACTTTGCGTGTTGATCGCAAGGCGTGCGTCAGAAGCCTCTTCGAAAAAGGTATCGACGAGCGTCTGCCAGCTGAACGCAGCGATCACAGCCAACAGCACAACCAGACCGACAGCCATGCCGACGCTGCGTGCACTTCCAGATGACTGAGCCTCCACCACACTGCCACTCGAGGATGTCATGGTCCCCTCGCGATCCGGCGCCTTGCGTTGCTCCAGATCCCGTAACATATCGTTGATCACACTCACAATGGCCCCCCCGACATCAGCGTCTGCAGGGCGGGAACAACCAGGGGCACCATGGCAATCTGCCAGGGCAACCAGCGTCGCAGTCGAGGCTGGATGCTTTCTGTATCACGAATCGCTGCCCGCATATGCTGGGCGGTCACCACCCCGGAGCCCTGACCGTAGGCTACCATCAGCGCCTTGTGACAGAGAATGTTGACCAGTCGTGGAATGCCCCTGGAGGCGCGCTCCAACAGGGTAATGGCCTTGGCCTTGAACAATCGTCCACCCTGGTAACCCGCCAATAACACTCGATGAGATATGTAATGCTCAATATCCTTTCTTCCCAGAGGCTGAATACGATGCTGAAAGGTGATGCGCTGCTGCAACTGTCGAAGGTGTTTTTGCGATAGCAGACGATCCAGTTCGGGCTGTCCGAACAACACCACCTGCAACAGTTTTTGCGATTCAGTCTCCAGATTGGTCAGCAGGCGCAGGGCTTCAAGCGTCTCATCAGGCATGGACTGTGCTTCGTCGATAATCAGCACCACTTGCTTGCCTTCCTGCGCAAAACGAATCAGACACTCATTGATGCGATTCAGAGCGAGTACATGTTTTTCCGTGGTGACATCCTGATTCAGATAGCCATCTATCTGGTAATGCAGGGGACTCTTGCGGTCCTGCTCAACGCGATTCGCTCCCAGTTCGTCAGCGAGCACGCAATACAGGGTTTCCGCAGAAAAATGCGGATTGGGGATATAGGCCGTAATGTATTGATCGTCCAGCGCATTCAGTAACTTGCGGCATAGCAGCGTTTTTCCGGTTCCCACTTCGCCCGAAATCTTCAGAAAGCCTTCACGGTTACGCAATGCGACCAGCAGCATTTCCAGGCCCTGACGATGGGTCTCTGACTGCAGAAAAAAATGCGTGTTCGGCGTCAGGGAGAAAGGAGCTTCCCGAAGTCCGAAAAACGACTCATACATGGCGCAACCTGTTCACCCTGATTCAGGGATAAAAGTGTGTCTCAGTAGGGGCGGCCAGCGTGTCACGATACTCACCAAAACGTTTGCGACTAGAGCGAATATCTTCGCTAATGGAATCCACATCAGTAATGGTTGGTCGCAACAAAATAACCAGCTCGGTCTTTTCATCCGACTTGGACTTTTGCTTGAATAGCTCACCAATTAAGGGCAAGTCACCAAAGAAAGGCACCGAGGAATTCTGGTCCTGATTCTGACTCTGGATCAACCCCCCGATAACGACAATTTGTCCATTATCCGCGGTAATAACGCTGTCGGATTCACGAATAGTTGACAGAGCCAGTGGCAAATCAATGTTGCTGCCACCTATGGAAATTTGCTTCTGCTGATCCTCTACCTTACTGATAGCGGGATGCACATGCAGAATGATCTTGCCTTCTTCACTGATTTGCGGCGTCACGTCCAGCGCAATACCCGAGAAAAACGGCGTTAACTCGATATCGGTTGAGTTAGTATCGGCGTCGGTGTCGGACTCGAAGTCCACATCGGTGACAAAGTATTCGTCGCTACCTACCTTGATAACGGCTTTCTGGTTATTCACGGTCGCAATGCGTGGACTCGACAGAACCTGAACATTGCCCTGGGTTCCCAGCAATTCGATGGTGGTATTAAAGTTACCGAGTCTGATTGTCGAAGCGAACACCCCGCCTGCAGCGTCTGCAGCCACTTCACGTGCGGATTGCCCCAAGTCGATTGAACGACGCGCCACCCCGTTTTTAAACTCGCCGGCTTCCGCAAAGCTCCAGTCGATACCTTGCTGATACCCTTCACTTAGACTCACTTCCAGAATCTTGGCTTCCAGAATCACCTGACGCTGCATGATCAGCTCAGCGCTGCGCAAGTAATCTTCGACAGCTGCCAACTCTTCAGCTTCGGCTCTGACGACAACGACTCCTGCGCTGGGCGTCAAAACAACTGAACGTCCCTCCTCACTGCCAACAATCAGACGCAAGCTTTCTCCGAGACTACTCCAGAAGTTGCTTTGGCTGCGCGTATTGATTTGGGTGCCCATTCCCGCTGATACCGTACCGGAGCTGTTGGAAGAGGAACCATTTGATGAGCTGGACGCATCCGGATTAAAGGAAATCTGGCCTGAACTGACTCGGGTTTCCGAATCGCCACTGCGCACGATATCGAGATAGTCTATGGCAAACACTTTGGTGCGCAAACCTGTCGGGAATATTTTGATCAACCGGTTTCGGCGCTCGTATTCAAAGCCATAGATATCCTCAACGACTTCCAGTACCTCACTTACCGTTACGTCTTTCAAGGTCAGACTGATGCTTCCGCTGACTTCAGGATGTACAACAATATTCAGAGCGGTACCTTCCACCAGACCGGCAAAAAAGTCTTGGGCGGGAACACTGTTCACGGCAATATCGAAGCGCAACTCTTCTTCCCTTGCCGGACTGGGTAACTGCAACTCCGGGGTCAGGGCGGCAACGACATCATCCGGAACCTGCGCGGGTTCCGGAGCCGGAACCAGAACCTCATCCAGCGTGTCGTTGATGCGGTCGATGCTGGATGTCGAATTGCCAGCAGGGGATTGCAACAGCCCGTTCTTGTGGGCACATGCACTCAGGACCAGAGTGCCAAAAGCCACCATCACTATTTGTTTTGTCATACTTGCCATTGCTGTCACACCATTCTTGATCGGCCGTCACTACGCAGCCGTGCATCTTTTGTATCAGGGCGATTTACGAAAACCTTTAATCGCATTGATTCTGAGCGTTTGTTGTTGGCCATTTACCGAGACGACCACCGAGTCTTCATTAATCCGCAGGACGCGTGCGCCATTCACGCGACCACCCTCTTCTACTTTCTGCCCGTTGATCATCGCCTGCCGACGGCTATCCGTATTGATGACATAATTCAGGGTAAAAACCTGCGCGACGGATTTGCCAGCGGGTGCTGCTCGCCAACCACTGGGACGAGTGGGATCGGTCAGCTGTTCACCATCAGGCAAACGATAGTCGGCTGCAGATACACTTCCGACAAAGGCAAGCAGGATTGTCAGGATACGCCAATCAAACACCAATCCAGTCCTCCTCCAGGCTAAGCGTGCTTAACTGCAGAGTGATCCTGGCCTTCGGGTAGCTCTCTACCTCATAGTCCAGTAACCGCCAGTAAAATCCTTCCATGGTTTCGAGGCGCCGCAAAAACTCCAGCGTTTGGAAGTACTGGCCTTCCAGAACCATCTCGAAACCGTGTGCAAATACGACTGCCTCTGCGGCCTCTTCGCGTTTCTTGCTGTTCTGCCTGGTTTTATCCATGGCGGCATTTTCCGTACCCAGCTGCAAAGGTTCCACCGGCAGGTTGCGGGCACTTTTCAGCTTCAGGCCATGGTAATTGGACAACACCGAGCGCATGACATCAGCCATTTTTTCGGGGGCAATCAAACTGCTCAGGCGTCCCTCAATATCTTCTCGAAGTTCCTGCATGGACGCCTGCAAACGTTGTTGCTCTGCCCGCAAGGGTGCATTCGGATCATTTTCCAAAGCGTTATTCAGAGAGACCACACGCTCGGCAAACTCACTGATCTCATTCACAGCCTGGGTGTTGGCCTGACTGATGCGTTGTGCTCTGGATTCGTAGGGCGTAAACACAAACTGCAACCAAATGACCAGCACAACGACCACCGCTGTAACAGCGAGAATCACCCGTTCGCGTGGTGCCAATTCGGCGACTTTCTCCCTGAGGGCCAGCCAACGCTCTTTCATTCGCTTCGCTCCCCACGGTTCATCAAGCGATTCTGATCACTCACCGACTCTGCCGTTAGCAACAACTGCGTAGACGCTTCCTGCTGGGAACGCAGCCGGAAGTTCAGATGTCGGGACTTATCTTCATCCGTTTTCAGGTCAAACAGGGTAAAGGTACGCCCTATGAAGGCGTCTTCCCCACGCAAACGTTGTAGATATTTAGGCACGGCTTCGGCTGAACTGGTCTGACCTTCCAGCATCATTTGCTTACCGCCGACACCCACCACAATTCGCGTGAGCCAAAGTTCGTTCATATTTTGTCGTGCTAATGCTTCCAGCAGATGCGAAAAACCTTCATCGTCTCTGACGACCACCTGGTCCAGCATGGAAATCATACGTTCCCGTGCTTCAATCTGCTGCGCTAAGCGCTGGTTCGCTTGCGCCAGGGATTCATCCCGAACCAGCAGGCTGGCCCGTTTTTCCAACAGCGCCACTCGCGCACGCATGTCATCCGCTTTTTTCTGATTTGACGACAGCTCTTCCTGACTGGAATCAAGACTCATGAACAGAAGCGCTGACACGGGAATCAACAGGACTACTGCCAGCAACATCAATCCCAGAATGTGCTCAAGGGGAAGCAGAACCTTTTTAGGCCGGAAATCATCGGTGTATAAATTGACCTGCTGCATTATGCCCGCACCTCTCGCAGTGCGCCGCCCATGGCAACAAATCCGTTGATCTGATCAAAATCGATGGCCGCTGGCTCCAGTCTGAACAGAGAAGGATCCAGAGCCTGCACTCTGGCAGAGATACTGCCTCCCAGCATGTTTGCCAAAGGAATAGAAGGATCCGGGCCAAACAAAACTAAATCCTGAGGCGGCACCTGCCCGAGCTGGCTTTCAAAATAGTCAAAGGAACGCTGAATCTCCAAAGACAAATGCTGCATCACCGATTCCTGCTGGGAGGCTTCGTTGAGCGCCTGCAGGGAAAAATCAAAATGACGGGCCAGATACAGGGTGTCACCTTTGACCAGCACCATCATGCCTGCGCCGTTACGAAGGTATAGTAACGCGACCGGACGCTCAGAATCACTGGCAATGCGCATGGCCACATTACGCAGGGCCAAATCCGCAATATCGATACTTTCGAGTTCCAGATCCGAGGCATTCACCAGATCCACATTGCCCTGGACAATAGCCCGACGGCACGCCACCACATTCAGTTGCTCGGGTCGTCCCCTGAGCGCGTCATTGGGGAAGGCATAGACATCAGTCACCGCATTTTCCAGGTCATAATCCAACAGATCCTTCACCTTCCAGCGCGCAGCCTCCGCCAACTCGGCATTTTCAACCTTGGGTTTCTCAATGGGGAAAGTCTGATATTGATCGAAAGGAAGTGTGAGGTTGCAGGCCATGCCTTCCAGGGCATGCTCTTTGACCAGCTCGGCCAATTTGGTCTCACGTTCGGCGGCATTACAGGGACAAAACAGTGCTGATACTATCTTGTTTTCACCTTTGCCATCGGGTCGGGACCACGACAAGGCCAATCCATCTGCTCTGACTTCTAAACCGACATAGCCGGGCCTGGCTTTTTTTCTGCGAAATGGAAACAAGTGGATTGACCTGAATCTTATAGTTAGTTTTTTAACCCCGTACTTTAGAATAGTTCAGTAAGTAACTGTTTGCAAAATGATTAACGGCTATATTTCTGCATTTTTTGATGCGTTAAAACGAAAGAGGCCCCGCAGAAAGCGAGGCCTCAATATATGCATGACTATCGCACCGTTCAGAAAGGGATATCGTCATCAAAATCATCAACCGGGGGAGCATCAGCCATAGGCATGCCCTGTGGCTGGCTGTTGCCTGCCGCCGGCGCTCGATTCTGGTTGGGTTGCATGGGTGCCGACTGTGCCCCGTAGCCACCCTGCATAGGCGCCTGGTCGAAACCACCGCCCTGGCGAGAATCCAGCATTTGCATTTCATTGCCCACGATTTCGGTCGTATAACGATCCTGACCGGACTGGTCCTGCCACTTGCGTGTTTGCAAACGGCCTTCCAGATAGACCTTTGATCCTTTTTTCAGATATTCTTTGGCGATCTCGGCCAGGCGGTTGAACAAGACCACCCGGTGCCATTCAGTGCGCGGGACCATTTGTCCGGTCTGGCGATCCTTATAACTTTCGTCTGTCGCGATACTCAAATTGGTAACCGCTGTTCCCTGTGGTGTAAACCGAGTATCTGGATCCGCCCCCAGATTGCCGATTAGAATTACTTTGTTAATACCTCTAGCCATTATGCTCCCCTTTTTTACTTTTTAGGCTCATCCTTTAGCCTGTGAATGCACACCTTGCAGGTGCAAAAATTAATTTCAAAATTGAACGCTGATTGTCGCATGACTGCCCAAAGCACACAATCGAACATCCTGATTCAGGACGCCCTCATGGCACCAAACTGACGCTTAACATTTTCCAGCGCAGTCTGATCAAGCTCCTTCTTGATAACCTTTAAATAGGCGACATGATCCTCTGCGACAACTGTCACCTCTTCAACACCCGGAACTTCAGTGAGTGCGGCACTGACACGTTCCGCTTCCATGGCGTTTTGAATCGATCCAAGGGTAACAACCATACCGGTCTCTGCGCTCGGCTTCGCCATGGTCGCTGCTACCAGCAGCCATAGGGAGGCGACTATAGCCACCAGCACAAAGACCCCCTGTTCAGCATGATAGGACAAGACCCAGCCACCCAGCACACCGCCAAGAAACGCACCCAGAAACTGGCTGGTGGAGTAAACGCCCATCGCCGTCCCCTTGCTTCCCGCTGGCGACAACTTACTGACCAGCGAAGGGAGGCTCGCCTCAAGCAGATTGAAGGCCATGAAAAACAGAAACAGGCTCACCCAGAATGCCGAAAACGACTCCTGGGTCCACACGGCACTCAGCGATGACCCTGCAAGCAGGGCGATAGCAAATAGAAATACGGGTTTCATCTTTTGCTTCTTTTCGCCCACAATAATGAAGGGAATCATGGCAAAAAATGACAACACCATAACACTGAGATACACCAGCCAGTGCTCACTCACTTCCATACCCGCATGTCCGACCAGCGCCGCAGGTACAGCCAGAAATAACGCGGTGAGACACAAATGAAGGGAAAAGATCCCCCAGTCCAAACGCAATAACTCGCGATGCTTCAGAACATCACCCAGTTGGTCCCGAAACAATCGGGTATCACGATTTTTACTGCGACTCACCGGGCTGGGGACAAAATATACCAGCCACAGCATACCAAATACCGCCAACCCGGCCGTTACCCAGAACAAGCCCTGTAAACCACTCCAGTCGGCGATCAAGGGCCCCAACACCAGGGCAAGCGAAAACGAGATACCAATGGACATTCCAACTATGGCCATGCCTCTGGTGCGACTTTCCTCGCTGGTAAGATCGCTAAGCAGGGCCATCAACACACTGGCGATCGCACCGGCCCCTTGCAGGAAACGCCCTAGAATCACCCCCCATATGGATTCAGAGATCGCCGCCAGCACGCTTCCCAGAGCAAACAGAACCAGACCAAGGAGAATCAAACGTTTACGGCCAAAGCGATCCGATAGCGCACCGAATGGGATTTGGAACACGGCCTGACTCAAACCGTAGGCACCGATAGCCAGCCCCAACAACAACTCGTTTGCCCCGATTAAGTCCTGCCCATAAATCATAAAAACGGGCAATACCATAAACAACCCGAGCATGCGCAAGGCATAAAGTAGCGCCAGGGAAAAGACCGATCGGCGTTCGTTGGAAGTCATAAATCTCACAGTGATACAAAACGAAGCCGGCTATTCTAGCACCAATTATTGGCAATCCGGACAGGGCATTTTTACGTAGAAACGAATTTACGATTTCATGGTGAACTTAAGCCGTTATAATGGCGCGTTTTGGCGAAATTCTGGAAGTCTGATGCAAAATATTCTGGTACGTGGGGCACGCACGCACAATCTCAAGAACATTGATCTCGATATTCCGCGCGATAAGCTCATCGTGATCACCGGTTTGTCCGGTTCAGGCAAATCATCGCTGGCTTTTGACACCCTCTACGCCGAGGGGCAGCGACGCTATGTTGAATCCCTATCGACATACGCTCGCCAGTTTCTGTCCATGATGGACAAGCCCGATGTGGACCATATTGAGGGCCTGTCACCTGCAATTTCCATCGAACAGAAATCAACGTCCCACAACCCTCGCTCAACGGTCGGTACGATTACCGAGATCTATGACTATTTACGGCTGCTGTTTGCGCGCGCTGGCGAACCACGCTGTCCGGAACACGGCGTGAGTCTGGAGGCGCAGACGGTCAGCCAGATGGTCGACAAGGTCTGCGAACTCGATGAAGGCAGCAAGCTGATGCTACTGGCTCCAATCGTCAGACATCGCAAGGGTGAGCATCAGCATGTTATTCAGGACTTGCTCAGCCAAGGCTTTATCCGTGCCCGCATCGATAACATTGTTGTTGATCTGGATGATGCGCCCAAACTGGAAAAGAATAAGAAGCATACGATTGAAGTCATTGTTGACCGATTCAAAGTTCGGGGTGACATCAAACAACGGATTGCTGAGTCGTTTGAAACCTGCCTGGACCTGACCGACGGGCTGGCGCTGGTGGCTCCCATGGATAAAGAGAGCGAAATAGAAGAGATGGTTTTTTCTTCACGCTTTGCCTGTCCCCATTGTGGATACGCCATCTCTGAACTCGAACCCCGAATGTTCTCGTTCAACAATCCATCAGGCGCCTGTGGCAGCTGCGATGGACTTGGCGTCAAACAGTTTTTTGATCCCGAGCGCATTATTCAGGACGACCAGTTAACCCTCGCAGAAGGTGCCATCAAGGGATGGGACCGCCGCACCGTATACTACTTTCAGTTATTGAATAGCGTTGCGCACCACTATCAGATCGATATTGACGTTCCCTTCAAGGACCTGCCTGAGGACTTTCGCCAAGTACTGCTTTACGGTAGTGGTGAAGAGCGTATCGCTTTCAACTATGTGAATACACGTGGCGACACAGTACAACGACAGCACAGTTTTGAAGGCGTTATCCCCAACATGGAAAGACGTTATCGGGAAACTGAATCGCAAATGGTACGGGACGACCTCTCGCGCTATCTGAACAATCAGGCCTGCCCGTCTTGCGGAGGGTCTCGATTGAAAGAGGCCTCGCGTCACGTCTATGTTGCCGACCGTAGCCTTCCAGAGATCTCCTGCCTCCCCGTCGGAGAAGCGCTCAAATATTTCAGCGAATTGGAGTTGACTGGTAAACGCCAGGAAATTGCTGACAAAATTCTGCGGGAAATAAATCTTCGCCTCGAGTTCCTGGTCAACGTGGGCCTGGACTATCTCACACTTGACCGCAGTGCCGATACCCTGTCAGGAGGCGAAGCGCAACGTATTCGCTTGGCCAGTCAAATAGGCGCTGGTCTTGTTGGGGTCATGTACATCCTTGATGAGCCTTCCATCGGTCTGCATCAACGGGATAATGATCGTCTGCTGAGCACCCTCACCCACCTGCGGGATTTGGGTAACACGGTCATTGTCGTCGAGCACGATGAAGACGCTATTCGTCTTGCCGACCATGTCATCGATATTGGCCCGGGTGCGGGCGTTCATGGTGGCGAAATCATTGCCCAGGGAACACCCGAAGCAATCATGGCTTGTGATGCATCCATGACCGGAAAATTCCTGTCCGGAAAACGCGAAATTTCGATCCCTAAACAGCGCCACAAGCCAGACCCCACGAAAATGCTGACGCTTCATGACGCTAATGGCAACAATCTCAATAATGTCACGCTTAATATACCGTTTGGGCTTTTTACCTGTGTAACGGGTGTGTCGGGCTCCGGAAAATCGACATTGATTAACTCTACGCTTTACCCCTTGGCCGCTACAAGCTTGAACAAAGCCTCTACGCTGAGTCCGGCTGCTCACGGAAAGATTGAGGGCCTTGAGCTTTTTGACAAAGTAATCGACATAGACCAGAGCCCGATTGGTCGCACACCACGCTCAAATCCGGCGACCTACACTGGCCTGTTCACGCCCATTCGCGAATTGTTTGCCGGCACCCAGGAAGCTCGTTCACGCGGATACAAGCCCGGGCGCTTTAGCTTTAACGTTAAAGGCGGTCGCTGTGAAGCGTGCCAGGGCGATGGAGTTATAAAAGTTGAGATGCATTTTCTGCCCGACATCTATGTCCCTTGTGATGTCTGCAAAGGGAAACGCTATAACCGAGAAACACTGGATGTGAAATACAAGGGAAAAAACATCACAGAAGTACTGGATCTGACGATCGAAGATGCACGGGAGTTCTTTGACGCAGTGCCTTTTATCGCCCGCAAGCTGCAGACCCTGATGGATGTAGGACTGTCTTATATTCGCCTCGGACAAAGTGCAGTGACGCTATCGGGCGGCGAAGCCCAACGCGTCAAACTTGCCAAAGAACTTTCCAAACGAGATACCGGCAAAACTCTGTACATTCTGGATGAACCGACAACCGGTCTACATTTTCACGACATTGACCAACTCCTGTCGGTTCTACATAGACTGCGTGATCACGGCAATACTGTCGTCGTCATCGAACATAATCTCGATGTCATCAAAACCGCTGACTGGATTATCGACCTCGGGCCCGAAGGGGGTGTCCGTGGCGGGGATATCATTGCGGAAGGTAGCCCGGAAGAAGTCGCACAAATCGAGCATTCCTTCACCGGGCAATTTTTGAAAAAAATGCTTTGAGGACGCTGGACGCTGGACGCTGGACGCTGGACGCTGGACGCTGGACGCTGGACGCTGGACGCTGGACGCTGGACGCTGGACGCTGGACGCTGGACGCTGGACGCTGGACGCTGGACGCTGGACGCTGGACGCTGGACGCTGGACGCTGGACGCTGGACGCTGGACGCTGGACGCTGGACGCTGGACGCTGGACAACAGCATATTTGGGATAAACCCAATATCAAGCTCTATCAACGAACATCTGTAGCGCTGAGCTCTACCGGGACCATACCCCGGTCAAAACGAAAAAAGCCGGACAATACAATGTCCGGCTTTTTATTACTTAGCTGACGCCAAGCTTATTCTTCGTCGTCTTCCACATCTTCTACGATGGGACGATCAACTAACTCCACGAAGGCCATAGGTGCTGCATCGCCTGGGCGGAATCCGCACTTGAGGATACGAATGTAACCACCAGGGCGGTCCTTGTAACGAGGACCCAATTCGTCAAACAGCTTCGCGACTACTTCGTCATTACGAACGCGCGCGAAAGCCAATCGACGATTAGCAACCGAGTCATTTTTTGCAAGCGTGATCAACGGCTCTGCAACACGACGCAGTTCTTTTGCCTTGGGCAAAGTTGTTTTGATCAGTTCGTGCTCTACCAGCGACGCGGCCATATTTTTAAACATGGCTTTGCGATGCGAACTGTTGCGATTAAATTTACGACCACTTTTACGATGACGCATTTTTCAATTCCTTACCTGTCCAAGCCGTGCTCGGGATTAGGCTCCCAATACACGGTCATCGCCTTTGAGGCTGGCGGGCGGCCAGTTCTCAAGACGCATACCCAAAGAAAGACCACGAGATGCAAGAACGTCCTTAATTTCAGTAAGTGATTTCTTACCAAGATTAGGGGTTTTCAGAAGCTCGACCTCTGTGCGCTGAATCAGATCACCGATGTAGTAGATATTCTCGGCTTTCAGGCAGTTCGCTGAGCGTACTGTCAATTCAAGATCATCAACCGGGCGCAGAAGAATTGGATCAACTTCTTCCTCTTCTTCCTCTTGTACAGGCTCTTTCTCATTATCAAAATCGACAAACACGGACAACTGCTGCTGAAGAATTGTCGCGGCGCGACGAATCGACTCTTCCGGGTCAATCGTTCCGTTTGTCTCCAAATCAATTACCAGCTTATCAAGATCGGTACGCTGCTCTACACGAGCGTTTTCAACCGAGTACGCGACTCGTGCAACCGGACTATAGGACGCATCCAGCTGTAAACGACCAATCGCGCGAGTTTCGTCGTCACCATTGTTGCGTTGATCAGCGGGTTCATAACCTCGTCCACGGACGATCTTGAGCTTCATATTCAACTCGCCGTTATCACCCAGATGACAAATCACGTGATCCGGGTTAACGATTTCGACGTCATGGTCCAGTTCAATATCACCTGCCGTCACAACGCCAGCGCCACTTTTCTTCAAAGTCAGTGTCGCTTCGTCGCGCGAGTGCATATTGATGGCAAGGCCTTTGAGGTTCAGAAGGATCTCGATGACATCCTCCTGTACACCTTCAATAGCGCTGTACTCGTGCAGTACGCCATCAATTTCAGCTTCTACTACGGCACAACCAGGCATCGAAGACAAAAGGATTCGACGAAGAGCACTACCAAGCGTATGGCCAAAACCTCGCTCGAGCGGCTCCAGAATCACTTTTGCATGTGTTGCGCTTAACTCTTGAACATCAATGTTTCGAGGATTCAAGAATTCATTTACTGAACGCTGCATATACGCCCCTATAGGTTAAGTTTCAGATCCTAAGCCTTTACTTGGAGTAAAGCTCTACGATTAGGTTTTCGTTAATATCCGCTGGCAAATCAGAACGCTCAGGAACGGACTTAAACGTTCCAGCCAACTTGCCACTATCAACTTCGACCCACTCTACCGGTGCACGATTGGCGGCCAACTCAACAGCATTCTTAACACGCAATTGGTTTTTCGCTTTTTCACGCACAGTCACTGTATCTCCGGCTTTTACCTGGTACGACGCGATATTAACCACCTCGTCATTAACCAGTATCGCCTTGTGTGATACGAGCTGTCGTGCTTCTGCACGGGTAGAGCCGAAACCCATTCGATAAACAACGTTATCGAGGCGCTGCTCTAGCAATTGAAGCAAGTTCTCACCGGTCGCGCCTTTACGACGTGCCGCTTCTTTGTAATAGCCACGGAACTGCTTCTCAAGAACGCCGTACAAACGACGAACTTTCTGTTTTTCACGGAGCTGAGTACCATACTCAGACAGACGGCCGCGACGTGCGCCGTGCATACCTGGTGCGGTTTCAATATTACATTTTGAATCCAGTGCTTTCGCACCGCTTTTCAAAAACAGGTCCGTCCCTTCACGACGGGACAGTTTACATTTTGGTCCAATATAACGAGCCATGTTCTGTTCCCCTAAACGCGACGTTTCTTCGGTGGACGACAACCATTATGAGGAATGGGTGTAACGTCCGTGATGTTTGTGATCTTGTAACCACAAGCGTTTAGTGCTCGAACAGCGGACTCGCGTCCTGGCCCAGGCCCTTTAACCATGACTTCAAGGTTTTTCAGGCCGTATTCAGCAGCCGCGTTACCGGCTCTTTCAGCTGCTACCTGCGCAGCAAAAGGTGTACTTTTTCGCGAACCGCGAAAACCGGAACCACCAGCGGTCGCCCAGGAAAGTGCATTTCCTTGACGGTCGGTAATGGTCACGATCGTGTTGTTGAAGGAGGCGTGAATGTGCGCCATGCCATCAACAACGGTCTTTTTCACCTTTTTACGGGTACGTGTACCTGGCTTTGCCATTACTGTTTCCTACTTATTTACGAATTGGCTTACGCGGACCTTTACGGGTACGAGCATTCGTCTTACTGCGCTGACCGCGCACAGGCAAGCTGTGACGGTGACGCAGGCCACGATAGCAACCCAGGTCTTTCAACCGTTTGATATTCATTTGGATTTCACGACGCAAATCGCCTTCCACCATCAGCTTACTGACTTCGGAACGGAGCGCATCCAACTGTTCTTCAGTTAGCGTACTAACTCGATCAGTCGGTGTTACGCCCGTAGCATCGCAAAGATTTTGTGCTGTTGTCTTGCCAACTCCATAGATATAGGTCAACGAGATCACAGCGTGTTTGTTGTCGGGTATATTGACACCGGCTATACGTGCCATCCATCTAACTCCGCTTGATTTGTGGCGCTTGGCGTCAACCTGCTTACCACTCGTTAGTTAACGTCTTTCGAAAAAGGCGCGAATCATAGCGCCTGATCAATAATAAATCAAGCGCACTACCGACCTTGTTTCGAACAGCTTCAGGTTAGCCCTGACGCTGCTTGTGACGAGGTTCTGTACAAATGACTCTAACCGAGCCGTTTCTACGTATTACTTTACAGTTACGGCAAATCTTCTTTACCGAAGCACGAACTTTCATTTCTCACTCCACACTCATCTATGCAATAAATTGCGGTTACCGGAGCATTCCGCCACTACCGTAACCTTTAAGGTTCGACTTTTTCATCAATGATTCATACTGATGGGACATCAGGTGCGATTGCACTTGTGCCATAAAGTCCATTACTACCACAACTACGATCAGCAGGGACGTGCCGCCGAAATAAAACGGCACGTTGAACCAAACCACCATAAATTGTGGCAAGAGAGACACGGCCGCTATGTAGGCTGCACCGAACATCGTTAGACGAGTCAAAACGCTGTCGATATAGTTTGCCGTTTGCTCTCCGGGTCGAATACCAGGCACAAATGCACCTGATTTCTTCAGGTTGTCCGCCACCTCTTTCGGGTTGTACATCAACGCCGTGTAGAAATAGCAGAAGAACACGACTGCCGCCGCGAACAGAATAATGTAAAGCGGCTGACTAGGCCCCAAGGCCTGAGACACATCCGCTAACCATTCCATACCTTCACCCTGGCCAAACCACTGGCCTAGTGATGCGGGAAATAACAGAATACTGGAAGCAAAGATTGGCGGAATTACACCGGCCATATTTACCTTCAGTGGTAAATGACTGCTTTGCTGAGCATAACCGCCCCGTGCATGCTGTCTCTTGGCATAGTTAACCGTGATACGACGCTGCCCACGCTCCATGAATACGACAAACGCAACAATAGCGACAGCCAACAACCCGATAACCAACAGGGCCAGAATGTTCAGCTCTCCCTGCCTGGCAGCCTCAAACGACTGACCAAACGCGCCCGGCAATCCGGCAACGATTCCGGCAAAGATTAGCAAGGAAATACCATTGCCAATGCCACGCTCAGTGATCTGCTCTCCAAGCCACATCAAGAACACAGCACCACATACAAAAGTGGTCACAGCCAGGAAGTAAAAGCTCATTCCGTCAGTAAAGGTAACGCCCTGGGACGCCAAACCAACGGACATGCCTGAGGCCTGAATGAAAGCCAGCAATACCGTGCCGTAACGCGTGTACTGACTGATTTTCCGACGACCTGCTTCACCTTCCTTTTTCAATTGCTCCAGGCTCGGCGTCACTGCAGTCAGCAACTGCATGATAATTGACGCCGAAATATAGGGCATAATCCCCAAGGCAAAAATACTCATTCGCTCCAGCGCACCACCGGAGAACATATTGAACAGACTCAATATGGTTCCCTGGTTTTGGTCGAACAAAGCGGCCAAACGATCCGGGTTGATTCCAGGTACAGGAATGTGCGCGCCGATCCGGTAAACCAGAATAGCCAGAAACACAAACCACAACCTGGATTTCAGTTCGCCTAGTCCTTTGCCAACTCCTGTGGGCATTGCAGGTGCTTTTGCCATGGTAAATTAGTCCTCGACTTTTCCGCCGGCTGCAGTGATCGCTTCACGTGCACCCTTAGTCACTTTCAGTCCCTGAACGGTTACCGCTTTCTTGATTTCTCCGGACAGAATCACTTTCGCAGCTTTGGTATCGCGACGAACGATATTGGCATTTTTCAATGCATCCAGATCGATCACATCAGCTTCAATTTTTTCCAGCTCATTCAAACGAATTTCGGCAACGAAAGCCGCTTGGCGGGATGTAAAGCCGAATTTTGGAAGACGGCGTTGCAAAGGCTGCTGCCCGCCTTCAAAACCCGGCGCTACAGAACCACCCGATCGGCTCTTTAAACCTTTGTGGCCACGACCACCAGTTTTACCAAGACCGCTACCTATACCGCGACCAACGCGACGTGCATCCTTTTTGGCTCCAGGAGCCGGACTCAACGTATTAAGACGCATCTCACTCTCCTTCAATTCGAACCATGTAGTTAACTTTGTTAACCATACCGCGAACTGATGGAGTGTCCTCCAGTTCTACGGTATGACCAATTTTTCGCAAACCTAATCCAGTCACGCAGGCTTTGTGCTTAGGCAACTGGCCAATAGGGCTACGGAAAAGAGTCACTTTAATAGTCTTACCCTTAGCCATGACGTTATCCTGTAATCTCTTCGACTGACTTACCACGCTTAGCCGCAACGTCATCGGGCGATTGCATCGCCTTCAGGCCGTTGATGGTTGCGCGAACCACGTTTACTGGATTGGTAGAACCGTAACACTTAGCCAGTACGTTCTGTACGCCAGCTACTTCCAGCACTGCACGCATCGCACCACCGGCAATGATACCGGTACCTTCGGAAGCGGGCTGCATATAAACCTTGGAACCACCATGTACCGCGTTGATGGGGTACTGCAGGGTGTTTCCATTCAGTGGTACGTTTACCATGTTCTTGCGAGCTGCATCCATCGCCTTTTGGATCGCTACTGGCACTTCACGCGCTTTACCGCGGCCAAAGCCCACTCGACCTTCACCATCACCTACTACAGTAAGCGCAGTGAAACCGAAAATACGACCACCTTTTACCACTTTGGCAACTCGGTTTACCTGAACCAGCTTCTCCTGAAGCTCTGATCCTTTTTGCTCTTCTACACTCATCGATCTGCCCCTTAGAATTCCAAACCAGCTTCGCGCGCTGCGTCAGCCAGTGCCTTAACTCGACCATGGTACTTAAAGCCCGCTCGATCAAATGCAACACGAGTAACACCCGCATTTTTTGCTCGCTCTGCTATCAATTGTCCCACTTTGGTCGCAGCGTCTGCGTTACCAGTGGCACCGCCACGGAGGTCTTTTTCTACAGTCGAGGCAGATGCCAGGACTTTGTCACCCTCCGGGCCAATGACCTGGGCATAAATGTGACGAGGCGTACGGTGGATCGTAAGACGAGTTTCACCAAGCGCCTTCAACTTAAAGCGTGTTTTTTTCGCTCTGCGTAGTCTTGATTCTTTCTTTGTGCTCATTGTCTCACCTATTTCTTCTTGGCTTCTTTACGTCTGACGTATTCGTCAACATAACGAACACCCTTACCTTTGTAAGGCTCAGGCGGACGATAAGCCCGAATCTCTGCGGCAACCTGACCCAAAAGCTGCTTGTCAATACAAGACAGGACGATCTCTGTCTGAGACGGAGTCTCAGCCTTTACTTCTTTAGGCAGTTCGTAAACGACAGGGTGTGAAAAACCCAAGTTCAGGTTAAGTTTTTGACCCTGCGCTTGAACCCTGTAACCAACGCCGTTTAACTGCAGCTTTTTCTCAAAACCAACAGAGACACCTGTTACCATGTTGTTTACCAGCGCGCGCGTGGTGCCTGACATGGCCTTTGAGAATTTAGTGGCGTTCTTCGCTGCAAAGGTAAGCCTGGAACCATCCTGGTTCACTTCAACTTCCCCGTTCAGATCCATTTTCAGGACACCTTTGCCGCCTTTAACTTCTATTTCACTATCAGTGAGCTTAACTTCTACACCAGAAGGCAGCTCGACTGGATTATTCGCAACCCTGGACATGCTCTTCTCCTAGAATACTGTGCAGATAACTTCGCCACCGATACCAGCGCTACGTGCTGCTCGGTCGGTCATTACGCCTTTGGATGTCGAAATAATGGCAACACCCAATCCACCGCGCACACTTGGCAGCTCGGAAGAAGCTCGGTAGTTGCGCAGGCCCGGACGGCTTTCTCTTTTCAATTGCTCGATAACAGGCTTGCCTTCGAAATATTTCAACTCAACTGTCACTTCGGGCTTAACATCGCCAGCCACAGCAAAGCTTTCAATATAACCTTCGGCTTTCAGTACCTCGAGAACCGACAGCTTCATCTTGGAAGAAGGAATCGTGACAGTTTTCTTTTCTGCCATCTGTGCATTACGAATACGCGTAAACATATCCGCAAGCGTATCTTGCATACTCATCGTATGGTCTCCTGATCATTTTAGTTGTGCAGCGGCTTTGGAAGAGCCGCTTACCAACACCACTCAGACGCAATCGTCTGAAATTTCTTACCAGCTAGCCTTTTTCAGGCCGGGTACGTTTCCACTCATACCCTGCTCACGCAATTTAATACGCGACAAGCGGAATTTGCGATACACACCATGTGGTCGCCCGGTAACCTGACAACGGTTACGCAGTCGACAAGGGCTTGCATCACGAGGAAGCTTCTGAAGCTTCTTCTGGGCTTCCCAGCGATCGTCATCGGAAGTTTTTACATCCGCAATAATCGCCTTCAGCTCGGCCCGCTTGGCTGCATATTTTGCAACCGTTTTTTCGCGCTTCAACTCGCGCTCTTTCATAGCGATTTTAGCCATATCCTTTAACCTTATTTTCTAAATGGGAAGTTAAAGGCCCGCAGCAACGCTCGACCCTCATCGTCTGTTTGTGCAGACGTGGTGATGGTAATGTCAAGACCGCGGATTTTATCCACTTTGTCATAATCAATTTCAGGGAAAATGATCTGTTCCTTAACACCCATGCTGTAGTTACCGCGCCCATCAAAAGACTTCGCATTCAAACCACGAAAGTCACGGATACGAGGGATCGCAATACCAACCAAGCGCTCGAAAAATTCCCACATACGTTCGCCACGAAGTGTGACCTTACAACCGATAGGGAAACCCTCACGAACCTTAAAGCCGGCAACCGACTTACGCGCCTTCGTGATAACAGGCTTTTGACCTGCGAGACGCTCAAGGTCTGCGACAGCATTTTCCAGCAGCTTCTTATCTGCCAGCGCTTCACCCACACCCATGTTCAGCGTGATTTTTTCAATTTTAGGTACCTGCATGGAGCTCTTGTAATTGAACTCCTTTTGCAGCGCAGGAACCACTTCGCTCTTATAAACTTCTTTCATATGTGCCATGGCGTCACCTGCTTACCTTACTTGTCCACGAGTTCGTCGTTAGACTTGAACACTCGTACTTTTTTGCCATCTTCAAGGACTTTGAAACCAACGCGATCGGCTTTGCTGGTTGTTGGATTGAAAATCGCAACATTTGAAGCTTGAATAGGTGCTTCTTTTTCAACAATTCCGCCTGGCGTTCCCATCATCGGGTTAGGCTTGGTATGGCGCTTAATCATATTGATACCGGAAACAACCAATCGGCCGTCCTTCAATACTCTATTAACTTTACCGCGCTTACCGTTGTCCTTGCCTGCTATGACAATCACTTCATCGTCACGTTTGATTTTTTTCATAACCGGCCTCACGTCCTTAAAGCACTTCTGGTGCTAAAGAAATAATTTTCATGTATTTCTCGCCACGCAACTCTCTGGTTACAGGGCCAAAAATACGAGTACCAATGGGTGCATCCTGTGCATTAAGCAGCACCGCCGCATTGCCATCGAACTTGATCAAAGAACCATCCTGGCGACGAACACCTTTACGGGTGCGCACTACCACAGCTTTCAACACCTGGCCTTTCTTTACTTTGCCACGTGGGATTGCTTCCTTCACGGTCACTTTGATCACGTCACCGATTTTTGCGTAACGACGATGTGAACCACCCAGAACCTTAATACATTGAACTCGACGCGCACCGCTGTTGTCGGCCACATCAAGCATACTTTCCGTCTGAATCATCTTTGTTCTCCAAACTCTCCAGGGGTTACACTTTCGATGCTTTTTCTACGACGTTAACCAGTGTCCAGGACTTCGTCTTCGAGAGAGGACGAGTCTCTGCAATTGTCACGGTATCGCCGATATTGCACTCATTGTTTTCATCATGTGCATGCAACTTGGTAGAACGCTTAACGTACTTGCCATAAATCGGATGCTTTACACGACGCTCAACCAACACAGTGATTGATTTGTCCATCTTGTCGCTTACGACCTTACCATTGATGGTACGAGCCGTTTTTTGTGCAGCTTCAGTCATTTCATTCACCTGCCTTCTGCGTCAATACTGTTTTGATACGAGCAATGTCTTTTCGAGTTTGACGAAGCAAGTGGGGTTGGTTCAGCTGCCCAGTAGACTTACGCAAGCGTAGGTTGAACTGCTCTTTCAACAATCCCATCAGCTCCTTGTTAAGCTCTTCGACTGTTTTTTCACGTAATTCACTTGCTTTCATTACATCACCGTCCTTTCAACAAAGGTTGTTGGAACAGGCAGTTTTGCTGCAGCGAGCTCGAAAGCTTCGCGCGCCAGTTCTTCTGGCACACCTTCTATCTCATACAACACGCGACCGGGCTGAATCTGTGCTACCCAGTACTCGACGCTACCTTTACCTTTACCCTGACGAACTTCCAACGGCTTCTGCGTAATGGGCTTGTCAGGAAAAATACGGATCCAGATTTTTCCGCCACGTTTTACTTTACGAGTGATCGTACGACGCGCCGCCTCAATTTGGCGTGCGGTAATTCGACCACGTCCCGTCGCTTTCAAGCCGTATTCACCGAAGCTGATTTTGCTGCCGCGGTGAGCGAGGCCTCGATTACGACCCTTTTGTACTTTTCTAAACTTGGTACGTTTCGGCTGTAACATGATTGGGCCCCTTATTTACCAGCTTTCTTCCGGGCAGCATTCTTCTCTTCGCGTACCTGTTCGATACCACCAAGAATTTCGCCCTTGAAGATCCAGACTTTTACACCAATGATCCCGTAAGTCGTGCTCGCCTCATGCGTTGCGTAATCTACGTCAGCACGCAATGTATGCAGAGGCACTCGACCTTCACGGTACCATTCACTTCGCGCGATCTCGGCACCACCCAGACGGCCACCCACCTGGATCTTGATACCTTTAGCGCCCTGGCGCATCGCATTCTGAACCGCACGCTTCATAGCGCGACGGAACATCACTCGACGCTCTAGCTGATTCGCGACGCTCGCTGCTACCAATTTCGCATCCAGATCCGGCTTGCGAATCTCTTCGATATTGATATGGACAGGAACACCCATCATCTCGCCAACTTCTTTTCTCAAACGTTCGACGTCTTCGCCCTTCTTACCAATCACAATACCCGGTCGCGCAGTATGCACAGTAATGCGTGCATTCTGAGCAGGACGCTCGATTGTAATCTTGCTGACTGACGCTTTTTCCAAACGTTTCATCAAGTGCTCACGAACCTGAATATCATTCAGCAGGTTCTTCGCATATTCACCCTTTTCTGCATACCAAACGGAGTTGTGGTCTTTCACAATACCCAGTCTGATACCATTAGGATTAACCTTCTGACCCATTTTAGTATCTCCTAGTTATCGGCCACTTTGACCGTGATATGACAGGTGCGCTTGAATATACGATCAGCACGACCTTTCGCACGTGGTCGGATACGCTTCATGGTCGGACCCTCATCAACAAACACTGTTGATACGCGAAGATCGTCCACATCAAGACCATCGTTATGCTCTGCATTTGCGATGGCTGACTCCAACACTTTTTTCATCAATTGTGCAGCTTTTTTGGTGCTGAACGACAACAGGTCCAACGCCTCTTCTACACCTTTACCTCGAATCTGATCTGCTACCAAACGAGCTTTCTGAGCAGATAGTCGAGCACCTCTATGCTTTGCAGCTACTTCCATCTTTCTAACTCCTCAGAATCAACGCTTCGCTTTCTTATCCGCGACATGGCCGCGGTAAGTACGCGTAGCAGCAAACTCACCCAATTTGTGACCAACCATATCTTCTGTCACATACACAGGGACGTGTTGACGCCCGTTGTGAACAGCAATAGTCAGACCCACCATCTCAGGAAAAATTGTGGAACGACGAGACCAAGTCTTAATTGGTTTCTTGTCCCCTTTTTCCAGAGCCGTTTCTACTTTCTTCAACAAATGAAGGTCGATAAATGGACCTTTCTTTAAAGAACGTGGCACAGCGTAACCCTCTTCTTAATTACTTAGCCGACCGACGACGTACAATCATCTTGTCAGTGCGTTTGTTCTTGCGAGTCTTATGACCTTTGGTAGGAACACCCCAAGGAGTAACAGGGTGGCGACCACCAGAGGTTCGCCCTTCACCACCACCATGTGGGTGGTCAACTGGGTTCATAACAACACCACGCACCGTTGGTCGAACACCGCGCCAACGTGATGCACCCGCTTTACCTAACTGGCGCAGGCTATGCTCACTGTTTGAAACTTCGCCCAGGGTAGCTCTGCATTCAGCTAGGACCTTACGCATTTCACCTGAACGCAAACGGATGGTTGCATATGCCCCCTCACGCGCGACCAGCTGAGCGGAAGTTCCTGCGCTTCGAGCAATCTGAGCACCCTTGCCAGGCTTCATCTCCACACAGTGGATAACACTACCCACAGGAATATTTCGCATTGGCAAAGTGCTACCTACTTTGATTGGCGCATCTTCACCAGAACGAACTTCATCACCTGCCGAAAGACCTTTTGGCGCAATGATGTAGCGACGCTCACCATCTGCATATTTCAGCAAAGCAATATGTGCCGAACGATTAGGATCATATTCCAGGCGCTCTACAGTTGCCGGAATACCATCTTTGGTTCGTTTAAAATCGACAATTCGGTAGTGCTGCTTGTGACCACCACCCTTATGGCGTGTAGTAATACGCCCGTTATTGTTTCGACCACCGTTTTTGGCTTTTTTCTCGACCAAAGGCGCATAAGGGCGACCTTTATACAAGTCAGAATTTACGACCTTAACGACATGACGGCGACCGGCAGATGTTGGTTTCGTTTTTACGATTGGCATTTAAACACCTCTACCCTATTCCACGTCCATAAAATCGATATCCTGACCTTCAGCCAACTTCACGTAAGCCTTACGGATATCCTTGCGCTTACCAAGCCCGTTACGGGTAAACTTGGTTTTGCCTTTAATATTGACAGTCTGAACACCTTCAACATTCACGTTGAAAAGTTTCTCTACCGCTTTTTTGATCTCAGGCTTGGTAGCATCTGGAGCCACCTTAAAACAAACCTGATTGTGCTCTGCAGCAATTGAAGACTTCTCAGAAATGTGAGGACCTAACAGAACTTTGTAAATACGCTCTTCATTCATCCCAACATCTCCTCAATCTTTTTCAATGCAGGAACAGTAACGACCACTTTTTCGTGGGCTACCAGGCTGACCGGATCAATACCTGCAACATCGCGCACATCAACATTTGGAATGTTACGTGATGCGAGATACAGATTTTGCTCAACCTCGTCCGCAATAATCAGCGCACCGTCATTTAAACCCTGCTCTTTGAGCTGCGCAGAAAACACTTTGGTTTTTGGTGTTTCTGCTTTCATTTCTTCAACAACAACAAGGCGCTCCTGACGAACCAACTCAGACAAAATCACCTGCATTGCCGCGCGGTACATCTTGCGGTTCACTTTTTGCTCGAAATTCTGAGGCTTCGCCGCAAATGTCACACCGCCTGAACGCCAGATAGGACTACGAATCGTACCCGCACGAGCACGACCAGTACCCTTTTGACGCCAAGGCTTCTTGCCGCCACCATTTACTTCGGAGCGTGTCTTTTGCGCACGAGTACCCTGCCGCGCACCCGCAAGGTAAGCCGTTACAACCTGATGAACCAGCGACTCATTAAATTCACGAGAAAAAGTCGCATCAGAGACCGCAACAGTACCCTTTCCAGAACCTGTAATTGATAATTCCATTGCGTCCTCCTACACCTTGACCGCTGGCTTAACGATAATGTCAGCGCCCGTAGCACCAGGAACCGCACCGCGCACCAAAATCAAATTGCGCTCTTCATCAACACGCACAACTTCAAGATTCTGAACCGTGACTCGCTCTGCTCCCATGTGGCCCGCCATTTTCTTGCCTTTAAAGACTCGACCTGGAGTTTGGCATTGACCAATAGAACCGGGAGCACGGTGTGACAGAGAGTTACCGTGAGTGGCGTCCTGCATGCGGAAATTCCAGCGCTTAACACCGCCCTGAAAACCCTTACCTTTCGACTGACCGGTCACATCGACTTTCTGACCAGCTTCGAATAGCGTGACACCAATGGAATCACCTGCTTTGAGCTCTTCACCTTCACCAGCTTCGAGACGAAACTCCCAAAGCCCTTGACCAGCTTCAACACCAGCCTTTGCGAAATGCCCTGCTGCAGACTTAGAAACACGAGAAGCTCGACGCGAACCAGCTGTAACCTGGACAGCTCGATACCCGTCAACATCTTCAGTTCTTACTTGAGTGATGCGGTTACCATCAACTTCAATAACCGTCACGGGGACAGATTGACCCTCATCCGTAAAGATACGAGTCATACCGGCCTTACGACCGACTAAACCAATTGCCATTTTTCACCTCTTAAGTGTACGGGGCTCTCACCCTCTATGGCCCTAAACATAGGTAGTTACACTTAACTGAGCCTTTTGCTAAAGACTCAGCTGTCAGCCCAACCGGCCGACCACTTAACCAAGACTAATCTGAACGTCTACGCCAGCTGCCAGGTCAAGCTTCATCAGTGCGTCTACAGTTTTTTCTGTAGGCTCAACGATATCCATCATTCGCTTGTGAGTACGAATTTCATACTGATCACGCGCATCTTTATTAACGTGCGGCGAAATCAAAACGGTAAACCTTTCTTTCTTAGTAGGCAGAGGGATAGGGCCACGCACTTGCGCGCCAGTTCTCTTTGCCGTATCCACGATCTCTTGCGTAGATTGATCGATCAGACGATAGTCAAAAGCCTTTAGCCTGATTCTGATTTTTTGGCCTTGCATGTTACCAAAACTCCAGTTGTCGCCAATTTTGACCCTAAGGCCTTGGCACCTGTACAAAAAAGGAGCCGCATTGTACGTATTACACACAACACTGTCAACACAGACTCCGCGCTTTATTTGAGATAATCTCAGACCAATAAAAAAGGCTGCCAAGCAGCCTTTTTTATTGCGTTCTTGCTAAAAAATTATTCGATAATTTTTGCAACAACACCGGCACCAACTGTGCGGCCACCTTCACGGATTGCGAAGCGCAGACCTTCTTCCATTGCGATCGGCGCGATCAGCGTAGCAGTCAACTGAACGTTGTCGCCAGGCATAACCATTTCCACACCATCCGGAAGCTCACAAGCACCTGTTACATCCGTTGTACGGAAGTAGAACTGAGGACGATAGCCGTTGAAGAATGGCGTATGACGACCACCTTCATCTTTGCTCAGTACGTAAACTTCAGCTTCAAACTTGGTGTGAGGCTTAACGGAACCCGGTACACACAGCACCTGACCACGCTCAACTTCGTCACGCTTGGTACCACGCAGCAGCACACCAACGTTCTCACCTGCACGACCTTCGTCAAGCAGCTTACGGAACATCTCTACACCGGTACAGGTAGTGGTCTGCGTATCTTTAATACCAACGATCTCGATTTCTTCACCAACCTTGATCACACCACGCTCAACACGACCCGTTACTACCGTACCACGACCCGAGATCGAGAATACGTCTTCTACAGGCATCAGGAATGGCTGATCTACGGCACGCTCCGGCTCAGGAATGTAGGAGTCCAGCGCTTCAACCAGTTTCTTAACAGCTGTTGTACCCAGCTCGTTATCATCTTCACCGTTCAAGGCCATCAGAGCAGAACCAGCAATAATCGGCGTGTCGTCACCTGGGAACTCGTACTGATCCAACAGCTCACGAATTTCCATTTCAACCAGCTCAAGCATTTCGTTGTATTCGTCAGAACCTGCACCACCACAGTCTTCTGCAAGCAGATCCGCTTTATTCAGGAACACAACAATATAAGGTACACCTACCTGACGAGACAGCAGGATGTGCTCACGAGTCTGAGGCATTGGACCGTCAGTCGCGCCACATACCAGAATCGCGCCATCCATCTGGGCAGCACCGGTAATCATGTTCTTGACGTAGTCCGCGTGTCCAGGACAGTCAACGTGCGCATAGTGACGCACATTGGAATCATACTCGACGTGCGATGTCGCAATGGTAATACCACGCTCACGCTCTTCAGGTGCGTTATCGATATTCGCGAAATCAACCGCTGCACCACCAAATACTTCTGCACATACGCGCGTCAGCGCTGCAGTCAATGTTGTTTTGCCGTGGTCAACGTGCCCAATGGTTCCCACGTTAACGTGCGGCTTACTACGTTCAAACTTTTCTTTTGCCACGGTTAGACCCCTTAGCTTTTAATGTTACAAATTTCAGATCTTGTTAATAATTGCGTCAGCAACATTCGACGGCGCTTCCGAGTACTTCAGAAACTCCATAGTGTACGTCGCACGACCTTGCGTCTGTGAACGCAAATCTGTGGCATACCCGAACATTTCCGACAAAGGTACTTCGGCATTGACCACCTTACCGGAAGGACTCTCATCCATTCCCTGTATGAGACCGCGACGACGATTCAAATCACCAACCACATCTCCCATATTCTCTTCGGGCGTCACCACTTCGACCTTCATGATAGGCTCCAGAAGCACTGCACCACCCTGGTCAGCAAGCTTCTTAGTAGCCATACTGCCCGCAATTTTGAAAGCCATTTCATTTGAATCCACATCATGAAATGACCCGTCATACAGCGTTGCTTTCAAGCCCAGCAAAGGGTATCCGGCCAACACGCCATTCTGCATCTGCTCTTCTATACCCTTTTGTACCGCTGGGATATATTCCTTCGGTACCACGCCACCAACGATTTCGTTAACAAACTCAAGGCCCTCGTCACCCTCTCCGGCGGGCTCGAAGCGCACCCAGACATGACCATACTGGCCACGACCACCTGACTGGCGGACAAACTTGCCTTCGATCTCACAGGTATTACGAATCGCTTCACGGTACGCAACCTGAGGCTTACCTATATTCGCCTCAACACCAAACTCGCGCTTCATACGATCAACGAGAATATCGAGATGCAGCTCTCCCATACCGGAAATAATTGTTTGACCGGTCTCTTCGTCTGTTTTAACGCGGAAAGACGGATCTTCCTGGGCCAACTTACCCAAGGCAATTCCAAGCTTTTCCTGATCAGCCTGAGACTTTGGTTCAACCGCTACGGATATTACCGGCTCCGGAAATTCCATCCGCTCTAGTGTGATTTTGTTTTGCAAGTCACACAGGGTATCACCGGTTGTGACATCTTTGAGCCCGATGCCCGCTGCAATATCACCAGCCAGCACCTCTTTAATCTCTTCGCGATTGTTCGAGTGCATTTGCACCATACGACCAATCCGCTCCTTCTTACCCTTAACCGGGTTGAACACCGTATCACCCGTCTGCAACTTACCGGAATAGACCCTGAAAAAGGTAAGCGTACCGACGAAAGGATCCGTTGCTATCTTGAATGCCAAGGCTGAAAAAGGCGCGCTGTCGTCAGCCTCACGTGTTGCGACACTTTCGTCGTCCAGTACACCTTCAATCGCCTTTACCTCTGTAGGAGAAGGCAAATATTCGATAACCGCATCAAGCACTGCTTGAACGCCCTTGTTTTTGAAGGCCGAACCACCGAGAACTGGCACCACTTCGTTTGCTAGCGTACGCGCCCGAATCCCCGCCTTGATTTCTTCTTCCGTCAGCTCCTCACCCTCGAGATACTTTTCCATCATTTCATCGTTGGCTTCAGCAGCCGACTCAATCAGATATTCACGCATCTCAGTACACACATCCACCAGATCTTCCGGCACATCCGCATACTCAAAGGTCATCCCCATATCGACCTCATTCCAAAGAATCGCCTTCATCTTGATTAGATCGACGACACCCTTGAAATTTTCTTCAGAGCCAATTGTCATCTGCAAGGGCACAGGATTCGCCCCCAATCGCTCACGAAGCTGATCAACAACAAACTTGAAGTCAGCTCCTGCGCGATCCATCTTGTTTACAAATACCATGCGCGGCACATGATACTTGTTAGCCTGACGCCACACAGTCTCTGTTTGTGGCTGCACGCCGGAAGAACCACACAACACGACCACCGCACCATCAAGCACCCGCAGTGAACGCTCCACCTCGATGGTAAAATCGACGTGACCGGGAGTATCAATGATGTTGATACGATGCTGGGGAAACTGTTGCTGCATGCCTGCCCAAAAACAGGTTGTCGCAGCTGAGGTAATGGTAATACCGCGCTCTTGCTCCTGCTCCATCCAGTCCATGGTCGCTGCACCATCGTGCACCTCACCAATCTTATGAGATAAACCTGTATAAAACAGCACACGCTCTGTCGTCGTGGTTTTACCCGCATCGACGTGCGCACAAATCCCAATATTTCGATAGCGCTCAATCGGCGTCTTACGAGCCACTATGCATACCTCATACATTCAAAAAAGGCCTGCAGAGTGCAGGCCTGATGGACAGTTTTTTAATCTTAGAAACGGTAGTGAGAGAAAGCCTTGTTAGCTTCTGCCATGCGGTGCACATCTTCGCGCTTCTTAACCGCTGCTCCTTTACCTTCAGCAGCATCCAGGATCTCACCCGCCAGACGCAAAGCCATGGACTTTTCACCACGCTTACGCGAGTACTCCACCAACCAACGCATCGCCAAAGCAACCTGACGCGCAGGACGCACTTCTACGGGAACCTGATATGTTGCACCACCAACGCGGCGAGACTTAACTTCAACCATTGGCTGGATAGCTTCGAGCGCCTTGTCAAACAAGTCCAAAGGCTCTTCTTTACTTTTATCAGCAACGACATCCAATGCGTCGTAAACAATCTTTTCTGCAACAGCTTTTTTACCACTGATCATGACGTGGTTAATAAACTTCGCCAGCTGCTGATTTCCGAATTTTGGATCCGGCAATATTTCGCGTTTCGCGACAACTCTTCTTCTTGGCATGATAAGCCCTCAATATTGTCAAAGGTCTTCAGGCTCGCTCAGACATCAACCTTCTACGATGAGTCCGACCTTACTCTTATCCTTCAAACTTCTTTATTAACAGCCGCTAAACTGCGACCAACAAACGGGACCAGAATATTGGCCTAGCCCTTAGGTCGTTTGGCTCCGTATTTGGAACGACCTTGTTTACGATCCGCCACACCTGAGGTATCCAGGCTTCCGCGAACTGTGTGATAACGAACACCCGGCAAATCCTTAACACGACCGCCGCGAATCAAAACAACGCTGTGCTCCTGAAGGTTATGACCTTCACCGCCAATATAGGATGTTACCTCGTACCCGTTCGTCAAACGCACACGACACACCTTACGCAAAGCCGAGTTCGGCTTCTTCGGGGTCGTGGTGTAAACGCGAGTACATACACCTCGTCGCTGAGGACAGGCCTGCAGCGCGGGTACGTCACTTTTTGCAACGACACGCTTTCGAGGCTTACGTACCAACTGGTTAATGGTTGCCATGTAAGCAAACTCCACAAATTACTGATAAAAACAAAGCACCCCCAGCACATAGACTGAGGGCACGCTAAAATCAAGGAGCGCAAGTCTAATGACGCCCCTTGAAGCTGTCAAGCATACTGGCGTATTTTTGTACACCAACGCCTGACCCACGCCGCACGGGTACTGCGGCGAATTTCTTACAAGGAATCAGACTCCTTGTTCAATTCGGCGCTCAATGCCTCGACGACATCCTGAGCACTCACGCCCAGTCCTTCTTCGACCTCTGTATCACGCTTGCGCTTACGTTCAGAATGATAGGCCAAACCTGTTCCCGCAGGAATCAAACGGCCAACGACTACGTTTTCTTTCAGACCACGCAGATAATCGCGCTTGCCGGTTACGGCACCTTCGGTCAAAACGCGAGTCGTTTCCTGGAACGACGCAGCAGAAATAAAGGACTCAGTAGCCAACGACGCCTTAGTGATACCAAGCAACAGACGCTCGCACTGCGCGGGCATCTTGTCATTTGCATCCGCCTTCTCGTTCTCTTCGAGGAATTTGACGTACTCCACCTGATCCCCTTTGATCAGCTCTGTATCACCAACCTGAGTCACTTCAACCTTACGCAGCATCTGACGCACAATGACTTCAATGTGCTTGTCATTGATTACAACACCCTGCAGACGATAGACATCCTGAACTTCGTTGGTGATATATTTTGACAGTTCAACAACCCCCAGAAGACGCAAAATATCGTGCGGGTTGGAAGGACCGTCAGAAATCACCTCACCTTTTTCTACCGTCTCACCTTCAAATACGTTCAGCTGACGATACTTCGGAATCAAGGACTCATATGGATCCGAACCATCTTTAGGTGTAATCACCAGACGCTTCTTACCTTTGGTCTCTTTACCAAAGCTGACCACACCACTGATCTCAGCGAGGATGGCCGGCTCTTTTGGCTTACGCGCCTCAAACAGATCGGCGACACGCGGAAGACCACCGGTGATATCACGTGTTTTTGAAGACTCCTGAGGAATACGCGCCAGAACATCGCCAACCTCAACATTGTCACCATCCCTTAATGACAACAAAGCATTCGCTGGCAAAAAGACCTGAATCGGTGTATCGGTGCCTGGCAGGGTAACCGCTTCACCTTTCTCGTCGAGAAGCTGAACCATTGGGCGGATATCCTTACCTGAAGAAGGTCGATCCTTGGCATCGATAATCTCTATGTTGGAAAGACCTGTCAGCTCATCAGTCTGGGTTGTAATGGTGATACCCTCTTCCATTCCAACAAACTGGGCCTTACCACGCTGCTCGGTAATGATTGGGTGAGTATGCGGGTCCCACTTGGCAACAATTGCACCTGCTTCGACCTTATCACCATCCTTAACAGACAGCATCGCGCCATAAGGCAACTTGTACCACTCGCGCTCGCGCCCATGCTCATCAGCGATAGCCAAGGCAGAAGAGCGAGAGGTAACAACCAGACTACCGTCCGTACGCTCAATCGACTTCATGTTGTGCAGACGGACTGTACCGCCATGTTTGACCTGAATATTATCTACCGCAGACGCCCGCGACGCCGCACCACCAATGTGGAACGTACGCATCGTCAACTGTGTGCCTGGCTCACCGATGGACTGCGCCGCGATAACACCGACAGCCTCACCCTTGTTCACCAGATGCCCGCGGGCAAGATCGCGACCGTAACATTGCGAGCAAACACCATGGCGAGTGTCACAGGTAATCGCCGAACGAACCCAAACTTCATCGACACCCGCTTTTTCAAGTTCGGCAACCCGCGCTTCATCCAGAAAAGTTCCCACAGGAAGCACGGCATTTTCCTTATCACCAGGAGCAAAAGCGTCCTGCGCTGTCACACGACCCAACACTCGATCACCAAGTGGCACAACGACATCGCCACCCTCGATCATGGGCGTCATCAACAAGCCTTCGTCAGTCCCACAATCAAACTCAGTTACAACCAAGTCTTGAGCAACATCTACCAAGCGACGAGTCAGATAACCGGAGTTTGCAGTTTTCAATGCGGTATCTGCTAGACCCTTACGGGCACCGTGAGTAGAGATAAAGTACTGAAGTACGTTCAGACCTTCACGGAAATTTGCCGTGATCGGAGTTTCGATGATCGAGCCATCGGGCTTGGCCATCAGACCACGCATACCTGCCAGCTGTCGAATCTGAGCCGCAGAACCCCGGGCACCTGAATCCGCCATCATAAATACTGAGTTGTAGGACACCTGCTCAACTGTATTGCCTTCACGATCAACCACTTCCTCTTTACCCAGGGTATCCATCATCGCCTTGGCAACTTTGTCGTTTGCACGAGACCAGATATCAATGACCTTGTTGTATTTCTCACCATGCGTCAAAAGACCTGATGCAAACTGAGACTCAATTTCTTTAACCTCAGCGGTTGCAGCATCAATAATGCCTTCTTTCTCATCAGGGATAACAAAATCGTTAACACCAATTGAAGAGCCGGAATATGTGGCCTGCGAAAAGCCCAGATACATCAACTGGTCAGCAAAAATTACTGTTTCTTTCAAACCACAAGTTCGATAAGCCGAGTTGATCAGGCGCGAAATCGCTTTCTTGACCATGGGGCGGTTTACCAGCTCGAAGGGCAGACCTTTGGGAAGAATATCAAAGAGAATCGCCCGACCTGCTGTGGTTTCGACCAGACTGGTAGAAGGTGTGAATTCACCGTTCTCCTCGATTGCGTATTCAGTAATACGAACCTTAATCTTGGCCTGGAGATGAACCTGTTTGGCACCATAGGCACGCTGGACTTCCTTGATATTGGCAAACACCATATTCTCGCCAGGCGCATTGACTCGCTCACGAGTCATGTAATACAGGCCCAGTACCACGTCCTGAGAAGGCACAATGATAGGCTCGCCGTTTGCCGGCGACAGGATATTGTTTGTAGACATCATCAACGCACGCGCTTCCAACTGGGCTTCCAGTGTCAGCGGTACGTGCACAGCCATCTGGTCACCGTCAAAGTCGGCGTTATATGCAGCACAGACCAGAGGGTGCAACTGTATGGCTTTACCTTCAATCAGTACAGGCTCAAATGCCTGGATACCTAGTCGGTGCAAGGTTGGCGCACGGTTTAGCATGACAGGGTGCTCACGGATTACTTCCGCGAGAATGTCCCAAACTTCCGCGGTTTCCCGCTCCACCATTTTCTTGGCAGCTTTGATAGTTGTTGCTAGACCACGATGTTCCAGCTTGGAGAAAATAAACGGCTTGAATAACTCAAGCGCCATTTTCTTCGGCAGACCACACTGATGCAGTCGCAAGCTAGGACCCACAACGATAACCGAACGACCCGAATAGTCGACTCGCTTACCGAGCAGGTTCTGACGGAAACGCCCTTGCTTACCTTTGATCATATCGGCAAGTGATTTCAGAGGACGCTTGTTGGATCCAGTGATCGCGCGACCGCGTCGACCATTATCGAGCAGCGCGTCTACCGACTCCTGCAACATACGCTTTTCGTTACGCACAATAATGTCGGGGGCACTCAATTCAAGCAGACGCTTGAGTCGATTGTTTCGGTTAATAACCCGGCGGTAGAGGTCATTCAGATCAGATGTCGCAAAGCGACCGCCATCCAGAGGAACCAGAGGTCGCAAATCGGGCGGCAAAACTGGCAGCACGTTCAGCACCATCCACTCGGGCTTATTACCGGAACCATGGAAAGATTCCAGCAGCTTCAAGCGCTTGGACAGCTTCTTGATTTTGGTTTCGGAATTGGTCGCCGGGATTTCTTCTCGCAGGCGCTCAATTTCCTGCTCCAGACTAATATCCTGGAGCAAAGCCTGGATCGCTTCAGCACCCATTTTGGCATCAAACTCATCACCAAATTCTTCGAGCGCTTCATAGTACTGCTCATCGCTAAGCAACTGCCCACGCTCCAGCGTACTCATGCCTGGATCGATAACCATAAAGGACTCAAAGTACAAGACCCGCTCGATATCACGCAACGTCATATCCAGCAACATACCAATACGGGAAGGCAGTGACTTCAAAAACCAGATATGAGCGACCGGGCTCGCCAGCTCGATGTGACCCATGCGATCACGGCGGACATTGGCGAGTGCTACTTCGACGCCACATTTTTCACAGATGACACCACGATGCTTGAGTCGCTTGTATTTCCCACAAAGGCACTCATAGTCCTTGATCGGGCCAAAAATCTTGGCACAAAACAGGCCGTCTCGCTCGGGCTTAAACGTTCGATAGTTGATGGTTTCAGGCTTTTTCACCTCACCGTATGACCAGGAACGAATCATCTCTGGAGACGACAGGCCAATACGAATGGAATCAAACTCCTGATTCTGATTCTGATTTTTGAGTAGGTTTAATAAATCTTTCATCGCTTTTTGCTCCGATTGGAGTTATCTATCTGTGGGCCCTGAAGCCCACTGCCGCTTAATAGTCGTGTATCGAATGAACTTAATCAGACTCAAGTTCAATATCGATACCGAGCGAGCGAATCTCTTTGACCAGTACGTTGAAGGACTCTGGCATTCCTGGCTCCATCCTGTGATCGCCATCCACGATGTTTTTATACATCTTGGTACGGCCATTCACGTCATCGGATTTAACCGTCAACATTTCCTGCAGGGTGTAAGCTGCACCGTAAGCTTCAAGTGCCCATACCTCCATCTCACCGAAGCGCTGACCACCGAACTGGGCCTTACCACCGAGCGGCTGCTGAGTAACCAGACTGTATGAACCGGTTGAACGTGCATGCATCTTGTCATCGATCAAGTGGTTCAGCTTCAACATGTACATGTAGCCAACCGTTACGGGACGATCAAACGCATCACCGGTTCGGCCATCGTACAGCACCACCTGACCCGAGTCGTCGAGATCAGCCAGTCGCAGCAGCTCTTTGATTTCGGGTTCAGCGGCGCCGTCGAAGGCAGGTGTTGCCATGGGCACTCCTTCCCGCAGATTCCTGGCGAGCTCCAGAATTTCCTCATCGGAAAACGAAGCGAGGTCTTCTTTCTTACTGGCAACGCCGTTATAAATAGTCTCAAGAAGCTCTCTTATCTCAGAAACCTTGCGTTGCTGTTTCAGCATCTCGTTGACTTTGGCACCCAAACCTTTTGCGGCTGCACCCAGGTGTGTTTCAAGCACCTGACCAACGTTCATACGCGAAGGAACACCCAGAGGGTTGAGAACAATATCAACTGGGTTGCCATGCTCATCGTAAGGCATATCCTCTACCGGCATGATCACTGAGATAACACCTTTGTTACCATGGCGACCGGCCATCTTGTCACCGGGCTGAATACGGCGCTTGATTGCCACATAAACTTTGACAATCTTGAGGACACCGGGAGCCAAATCATCGCCAGTCTGAAGCTTACGCTTCTTCACTTCGAAACGTTCTTCGTGCTCTTTCTTACGCTCTTCAAGTTGCGCCTCTGCCTTTTCCAGCATCTCGTTCAGTGCATCATCAGAAGTACGAATCTTGAACCACTCCTGGGACTCAAGGCCTGAAAGATAATCTGAAGTCAGAACATCCCCCTTCTTCAGTCCCGGTGCTGCGAGAACTTTCTGGCCCTCCAGTGCTGCAGCCAGGCGCTCGTAGGTCGCACCCTGAACGATTCTGAATTCGTCTTTCAGATCCTTACGGAACTCATCCAACTGCCCGTTTTCTATGTCTTTGGCACGCTGATCTTTCTCTACACCATCACGTGTAAATACCTGAACATCGATAACAGTACCTCGAGTACCCGCGGATACACGCAGAGATGTATCTTTCACATCTGATGCTTTTTCACCGAAGATTGCGCGCAGAAGCTTTTCTTCAGGCGTCAGTTGCGTCTCACCTTTTGGTGTCACCTTACCAACCAGAATGTCACCAGCTCCCACTTCGGCACCGATATAGACAATACCTGATTCATCCAGTTTGGAGAGGGCGCTTTCACCTACATTGGGGATATCCGCTGTAATTTCTTCACTGCCCAGCTTGGTATCTCGCGCAACACAGGTTAGCTCCTGAATATGAATGGTTGTGAAACGATCTTCTTTTACAACCCGTTCGGATACCAGTATGGAATCCTCGAAGTTGTAACCATTCCAGGGCATGAAAGCGATACGCATGTTCTGTCCCAGAGCCAGTTCACCCATATCAACAGATGGACCATCTGCCAATACGTCACCGCGGGAAATGGTTTCACCTTGCCTCACCAGTGGACGCTGGTTGATGCATGTGTTTTGGTTGGAGCGCACGTATTTGGTGAGATTGTAAATATCTACACCTGCATCGCCTTTTTCAACTTCATCATCGTTAACCCGGACAACGATACGGCCCGCGTCAACACTCTCAATCACACCACCACGGTCCGCAACCACACAGACACCCGAATCCTGAGCCACAATGCGCTCGATACCTGTACCTACCAGTGGCTTTTCGGAGCGCAAAGTCGGTACTGCCTGACGTTGCATGTTCGATCCCATCAAGGCCCGGTTCGCATCATCGTGCTCAAGGAAAGGAATCAGGGAAGCCGCAACCGACACAACCTGGCGAGGCGACACATCCATATAGTTAACTTTCTCAGGTGGCATCACCGTGAACTCGTTCTTGTGACGAACCGTTACCAGCTCTTCCGTCAACTTACCCGAATCATCGACAACGGCACTGGCCTGTGCGATCACATATCCACTTTCTTCAATAGCTGAAAGATACGCGATATCGTCGGTCACCAAACCATCGACAACTTTCCGATACGGGCTTTCCAGGAAACCGTAAGAATTAGTTCGCGCATAGGTCGCCAAAGAGTTGATCAGACCGATGTTTGGACCTTCCGGTGTTTCGATTGGACATACCCGACCATAATGCGTTGGGTGTACGTCGCGAACCTCAAAGCCGGCGCGCTCTCGGGTCAGTCCACCCGGACCAAGTGCCGAAACACGACGCTTGTGAGTCACTTCTGACAGCGGATTGTTCTGGTCCATAAACTGGGACAGCTGACTGGAACCAAAGAATTCTTTAACTGCTGCAGCCACAGGCTTGGCGTTGATCAGATCCTGAGGCATGAGACCATCTGCCTCGGCCATGCTCAATCGTTCGCGAACAGCACGCTCTACACGCACCAAACCCACTCGGAACTGGTTTTCGGCCATTTCACCAACCGAACGAATGCGACGGTTACCCAGGTGATCGATATCATCGACGTCACCCTTACCATTACGAATATCGATCAGTGTTGTCAGCACATCAATGATGTCCTGATTATCCAGTACACCCTCGCCCGTCTCAGAATCACGACCGATGCGGCGGTTAAACTTCATACGACCTACAGCTGACAGATCATAACGCTCTGGTGAGAAGAACAGATTCTTGAACAGGTTTTCTGCAGATTCTTTCGTAGGCGGCTCACCAGGACGCATCATACGATAGATTTCAACAAGCGCTTCAAGCTCGTTGCTAGTCGGATCATTACGAAGGGTGTCAGAAATAAACGGACCGCAATCCAGCTCGTTGGTGTAAAGGGTTTCCAACTTGTCGATACCCGCCTCAAACAAGGAGTCCAACACCTCGGCAGTAATCTCGGTATTACACTCTACGATGAGCTCACCGGTCTCTTCATTAATGACGTCTTTGGCGATCACTTTGCCATAGAGGTACTCGCGTGGAACATCCAGCTGGTTGTCCAGCTTTTCAAGCTTACGGATATGACGCGCCGTAATACGACGACCCTCTTCGACAATCACTTCACCCTTGGCATCCTTGATGTCAAAGCTTGCCAAATCACCACGCAAACGAGAAGCTACCAGCTCAAGCTTGCAACCCTCTTCGCTGAGAGTGAAAGAACTGGTTTCGAAAAACATTTCCAGAATTTCCTGGGCACTGTAACCCAATGCACGCAGCAGGATGGTCGCTGGCAACTTTCGGCGACGGTCGATCCGAACGAACACGCTGTCTTTGGGATCAAATTCGAAGTCGAGCCAAGAGCCACGATAGGGAATCACTCGAGCCGAGTGCAGCAGCTTACCTGACGAATGGGTCTTACCTTTGTCATGATCAAAAAATACACCGGGTGATCTGTGCAACTGGGATACAATGACCCGCTCAGTACCATTCACAACGAAAGTACCATTCTCGGTCATCAGGGGCATTTCGCCCATGTAAACTTCTTGCTCTTTAATATCCTTAATCGCTTTATTTGCTGACTCCTTGTCATATATGATCAGTCGTACCTTAACGCGCAAAGGCGCGGCATAGGTAACACCGCGAAGAATACACTCTTTAACATCAAATGCCGGCTCACCTAGACGGTAGCTCACATATTCCAGCGCCGCGTTTCCGGAAAAGCTCACAATCGGGAATACAGATTTGAAGGCTGCATGCAGACCTACATCATCGCGCGCTTCTGGGTCACCAGAGTCCTGCAAAAAGCTCTTATAGGAGTCTATTTGAATAGACAGGAGATATGGCACGTCCATAACGGTCGGCAAAGTGCCAAATTCTTTACGAATACGCTTTTTCTCTGTATACGAGTAGGTCATCTGTATTCCCCAGTTTTATGACTTAACGGTCTTGCGTTCAAAGACAGGCTGATCGAACCTGCCAGTTGCGGAGTATATTTCCGCGAAAAATACAGGCAGTGAATTGCCTGTATTTATTGAATCTCTAACAACGGAAAAAGGCCGGCAGCGTTTGCTACCAGCCAATTCCTTTTCAAGGATGTTGTGCGTAGCTGTGCACCAAATCCCCGTCCAATGAGTAATTCAAAGAACAGTTATTTGACTTCAACGGACGCGCCAGCTTCCTCGAGTTCTTTCTTAGCTGCTTCAGCGTCTTCTTTGCTAACGCCTTCTTTAACAGTAGAAGGAGCGCCATCAACCATCGCTTTCGCTTCTTTCAGGCCAAGACCTGTCAAACCGCGAACAGCTTTGATCACGTTAACCTTCTTGTCGCCTGCAGAAGACAGAACTACGTCGAATTCTGTTTTCTCTTCAGCAGCAGCACCGCCAGCATCGCCAGCAGCCACAGGTGCAGCAGCTACCGCAGCAGCAGCAGAAACACCAAACTTCTCTTCCATTGCTTCTACGAGCTCGACAACGTCCATTACGCTCATTTCTGCAATTGCATTCAAAATATCGTCTTTAGATAGAGCCATGACTCACATCTCCTAAATAAATAAAACAAAAATTGTATTAGGCTGCTTCTTTCTTCTGATCGCGAACCGCCGCCACAGCACGAGTAACCTTCGAAGGTACTTCGTTGAATGTGCGTGCAAGCTTGGTAATAGGCGCTTGCAACACACCTGCCAGCATAGCCAGTGCCTGATCGCGCGTTGGCAATTTAGCCAGACGATCGATCTGATCAGCACCCAACAGTTCACCACCAACAGCCAGCGCTTTAATTTCAAATGCTTCTTTCTCTTTGGAGAAATCCTTCAGCAGACGAGCCGCCGCACCTGGATCTTCCAGAGAAAACGCCATAATGGTTGGTCCAACCAACACTTCTGACATGCATTCGAATTCAGTACCTTGCACAGCACGCTTGGCCAGCGTATTACGAACAACTCGCAAATAAACGCCTTCTGCACGCGCTTTGGCTCGCAGACCTGTCATATCATTGGCATCAACACCGTGATAGTCTGCTAGTACTGCGGATAAAGCACCGCCAGCAACCTCGTTGACCTCAGCGACAATCGCTTTCTTGTCTTCGAGTCCAATTGCCATTGGTATTCTCCTCAACAAAGTCGGCAAAGCCGACCAGTTTACTTCACCCAGCCAATCCTGAGATCGGCCGGGCAACCGTACGGCGGGAGTTTCACTCATTTAAGAGAGTCGTCACACCGTCTGCGTAGGTGATTAAGCCGATTAGTATCAGCCCCTACGGTCTTTGACAGCCCAGGCGAAAGCCTCGACCCCAAAGTTCTTGCGCTTTCGCGCGCAAAGCCGGTCCTAGTAAGAGACCGAGCTTTGATCAATCAACAAACCGGGCCCCATGGTAGAAGAAAGCGTTACTTTCTTCATGTAAACACCCTTGGCAGAAGCTGGCTTGGCTTTCTTCAGGTCCGCAAGCAATGCTTCAATGTTCTGCTTGATGGACTCAGGAGAAAACTCAACATTACCCACAATCGCGTGAATAATGCCGTTTTTGTCTGTTCTATAACGAACCTGACCTGCTTTCGCGTTGTTTACGGCAGTCTCTACATCGGGAGTAACCGTGCCCACTTTGGGGTTAGGCATTAGGCCACGAGGTCCCAGAATCTGACCTAGTTGGCCAACGACTCGCATGGCATCAGGCGTGGCGATAACCACATCAAAATCCATGTTGCCCTTCTTAACTTCTTCAGCCAGATCGTCCATACCTACTATGTCAGCACCAGCTGCTTTTGCCTTCTCAGCATTCTCACCCTGGGTGAATACCGCAACCCGAACTGTTTTGCCTGTGCCATTGGGAAGTACAGTAGAGCCACGCACAGCCTGGTCAGATTTACGCGCATCAACGCCAAGATTGACAGCAACATCAATAGATTCTTTAAACTTCACCTGAGAGGAAAGCTCGGAAAGAAGACTTACAGCCTCTTCAACAGTGTATGCTTTCTCCGCCTCAACTTTTTCCTGTATCAGCTTCTGACGCTTGGTTAACTTAGCCATTAGTTAACTCCCTCCGTATTCAAGCCCATACTGCGCGCAGTACCAGCGATAATGCGAACAGCCGCGTCCAAATCTGAAGCATTCAGATCAGGTTCTTTGGTTTTTGCGATTTCTTCAAGCTGTTCGCGAGTCACCGTACCAACTTTCTCAGTATTGGGGCGACCGCTACCACTCTTGATACCCGCAGCTTTTTTCAGCAAAACTGCGGCGGGAGGGGTTTTCATGATGAAAGTGAAGCTCTTGTCGTTATAGACCGAGATCACTACCGGAACAGGAAGACCAGGCTCCACGCTTTGAGTTTGCGCATTAAACGCCTTACAAAACTCCATGATATTGACACCATGCTGACCCAACGCAGGACCAACCGGCGGACTTGGATTTGCCTGACCAGCGGCTATCTGAAGCTTGATATATGCATCAATTTTCTTTGCCATGTTTAACTCCTATGGGTGCAAACGCTTATTCAAAATAAGCTCCCCGTATAGACAGAAAAAGCCCATCCCGCCTGACTGCGAAATGAGCACTTGGGACCAAGATAACTTAGTCTTTTTCGACCTGACTAAACTCCAGATCGACGGGCGTTGAACGCCCAAAAATCAGAACCGCGACTTTGACGCGACTCTTTTCATAATCTACTTCTTCAACAACACCATTGAAATCTGCGAACGGCCCATCAATTACCCGCACAACCTCACCAGGCTCGAACAGGGTTTTTGGTCGCGGCTTCTCGGCACCTGTCTCGATTTTTTGCAGGATTGCCTGCGCCTCCCGATCACTAATAGGCACGGGACGCTCTGCCGTTCCACCAATGAAACCCATTACGCGCGGCGTGGACTTGACCAAATGCCAGGCTTCATCATCCATTTCCATCTGAACAAGCACATAGCCGGGATAAAACTTGCGCTCACTTTTTCGCTTTTTGCCGTCACGCATCTCTACCACTTCTTCAGTGGGAACCAGAATTTCACCAAAGCGATCCTCAAGACCCTTCAATGCAATTTGCTCTCGCAACGAACGCATTACCTGCTTTTCGTACCCGGAATAGGCATGTACAACGTACCATGCTTTGGACATCAACACTCTCCTACTAACCTATTACCAGGGATATAATCCAACCGATTAGTGAGTCAGCCCCCCACAATATCAATGCGACGACCAACACAAACACAACCACAATCAGTGTCGTTTGCGTCAACTCCTGTCGAGTTGGCCAAACAACCTTACGAATCTCGGTCCTTGCCTCAGAAACCAATGTGGCGAAGCGCTTACCCTTGGTAGTTTGCAGCGCAATCCAACCCGCCGCAGCCGCCAAAACAAGAAGCGCCAACACGCGATAGAGCAGAGACTCCGCCGAGTAGTAGTAGTTACCCACAACTCCGGCAGCAACTATGCCAAAAACAAGCAGCCATTTGACAGCATCCAATGCGCTACTTTCTTTCTCTACCTTCGCATTCATAATCAGGACATTAACCGTTAATGAGAATTCCTGCCATTTAAAAATAAATGGCAGGCCAGGAGGGAATCGAACCCCCAACCTGCGGTTTTGGAGACCGCTGCTCTGCCAATTGAGCTACTGGCCTATACAAAAGAAGGCAGCAGAGCTGCCTTCTCAAACCTTGCAAAAATTATTCGATAATTTTTGCAACAACACCGGCACCAACTGTGCGACCACCTTCACGGATTGCGAAGCGCAGACCTTCTTCCATTGCGATCGGCGCGATCAGCGTAGCAGTCAACTGAACGTTGTCGCCAGGCATAACCATTTCCACACCATCCGGAAGCTCACAAGCACCTGTTACATCCGTTGTACGGAAGTAGAACTGAGGACGATAGCCGTTGAAGAATGGCGTATGACGACCACCTTCATCTTTGCTCAGTACGTAAACTTCAGCTTCAAACTTGGTGTGAGGCTTAACGGAACCCGGTACACACAGCACCTGACCACGCTCAACTTCGTCACGCTTGGTACCACGCAGCAGCACACCAACGTTCTCACCTGCACGACCTTCGTCAAGCAGCTTACGGAACATCTCTACACCGGTACAGGTAGTGGTCTGCGTATCTTTAATACCAACGATCTCGATTTCTTCACCAACCTTGATCACACCACGCTCAACACGACCCGTTACTACCGTACCACGACCCGAGATCGAGAATACGTCTTCTACAGGCATCAGGAATGGCTGATCTACGGCACGCTCCGGCTCAGGAATGTAGGAGTCCAGAGCTTCAACCAGCTTCTTAACAGCTGTTGTACCCAGCTCGTTATCATCTTCACCGTTCAAGGCCATCAGAGCAGAACCAGCAATAATAGGCGTGTCGTCACCTGGGAACTCGTACTGATCCAACAGCTCACGAATTTCCATTTCAACCAGCTCAAGCATTTCGTTGTATTCGTCAGAACCTGCACCACCACAGTCTTCTGCAAGCAGATCCGCTTTATTCAGGAACACAACAATATAAGGTACACCTACCTGACGAGACAGCAGGATGTGCTCACGAGTCTGAGGCATTGGACCGTCAGTCGCGCCACATACCAGAATCGCGCCATCCATCTGGGCAGCACCGGTAATCATGTTCTTGACGTAGTCCGCGTGTCCAGGACAGTCAACGTGCGCATAGTGACGCACATTGGAATCATACTCGACGTGCGATGTCGCGATGGTGATACCACGCTCACGCTCTTCAGGTGCGTTATCAATATTCGCGAAATCAACCGCTGCACCACCAAATACCTCTGCACATACACGCGTCAGCGCTGCAGTCAATGTTGTTTTGCCGTGGTCAACGTGCCCAATGGTTCCCACGTTAACGTGCGGCTTACTACGTTCAAACTTTTCTTTTGCCATCCGAACATCTCCTCAAGAATCGCTCGATTGCGGACACTGTGCTTATACCAGCTAAAATCTAGCGTAGACCACGCACAACTTAATTTATGTACTGGAGCTCATAACCGGATTTGAACCGGTGACCTCCACCTTACCAAGGTGGTGCTCTACCAACTGAGCTATATGAGCAACGAAATTTGTTTGGAGCGGGTAGCGGGAATCGAACCCGCGTCATCAGCTTGGAAGGCTGAGGTAATAGCCACTATACGATACCCGCCACATAAATTGGTGGAGGGGGGTGGATTCGAACCACCGAAGCTTACGCGTCAGATTTACAGTCTGATCCCTTTGGCCACTCGGGAACCCCTCCAAGCGAGAACCGACATTGCGACCCTCTTAAACCCTCAAAAGATGGAGCTGGCGGACGGAATCGAACCCCCGACCTGCGCATTACAAGTGCGCTGCTCTACCGACTGAGCTACGCCAGCCCTGCACCCTCATTTTGAGAGGCCGCTATACTAAGGAAATTATTTTTCAGATGCAACACTTTTACAAAAAATTTGTCGCATTTCCGGAACACCGCTCAAGCCCTTTAATAACGCCGTGCTACGGGAAAAATCACCCCCATTATTTGACCCGGAAATAAGCACCCAAAACTCATCTTCAGACTTCTCTATTTCACGCATTTTTGTCTCATATCCATTGCGCTTCATTATTTTTTTCATACGCCTCGCAGAATCAATATTTTCAAAAACGCCAAGAGAAATATTCCCTTTCAATTCCCCATTTCGAATGATAAAGCTATCAATCGACTTCGAATGAAACTCTCGTAGCTGCGCCAACGATTCATTGGCATTCGCAAAGGGGCCAAAATAAACCCAATACCCGGGCGCTTTGTCCACCTTTTTTCGAATGAGCTCAGCCTTTACTCCTTCAACAACCAACACACTCAACAACTGCTCACTTTTCGCCTCACCCTGAAGCGGCCCCACCAACAAACAACGCTCTCTGGATTCAGATGCACTCATCTGCTTACCAAGCAACATAATTGAAGCGATAGCATCAGAATCCTGGAAATGGGACTGCCCGGCTTGCTCCCTTGCCTTGAACCATTGCAACAGACCAAGCGAAACATTCAACGCAAATAACAGAACCAATAGCCACTTCATTTAAGAAATCCCTGTTATCAATTTAGAAAGGACAAACAGCCTGCAAACCCTCAAAAACCAGATCAGGTTCATAACGCCAATCGACATCCTCGATGAGACCAAGATCGCCAATTCCTCCCCCGGTCAGAAAAAAATGACTGATCCCCATGCGACGACCTTGATCCACCATCGCTCGAACTGACGCAGCCACCGACAAACGCAGTCCATTGTCGACACATGCTCCCGTGCTGCAACCAGGCTCAAGCCCCCCTTCGGACACATCATTATTGGCAACCCGGGACGTCCCGCCAAACAAGGCTGAGCGACTTAGCGCCAGCCCAGGTATTATGTAACCTCCAAGATGCTTCCCTAAAGCACTGACATAGTCGGATGTTATGGCGCTGCCACAATCAATTACCACAACACCCGACTGGACAAGCTGATAGGCACCAGCCATAACCAGGCACCTGTCTACACCCAACCGACTCACATCCTGATAGCAGAATTGGACACCAGCCATCTCAGGCCTCTGTTCCGCTATATATATAGAAGAGGGATCCAGTCGGACAGCGAATAACTCAATGACATAGGACGTAAACTCATCTGCGAGAACGGACGCCACCCTGAGCCCGGAAATACCTTGCTTAAACGCAACCAAATCCGTAGCCAGATCCTGATAACTGGCAGAGGCCACATGCCCCCTCGCCGCCACGATCCCAGACTCTCCGATCAATCGCCATTTGGTTCGCGTATTGCCCGCATCTATCTCAAGTATCATTTGGCCGGACACTCACTTCTCCTGCACTGACCGCTTTAATCTCATTATCACTTCGCATCAGCAACGCACCAGACACGTCAACACCCATAGCTTCGCCTGACTCACCACCCCCCACTATTGATATACGCCGGCCCAGCAGAACATCATGCGCCATCCACTCATCCAGAAACCCCGAAAAACCGGAAACCTTGAACACTCCCATCACCTGACAGAAATGCTCTACCAATGCTGTCGCCAGTATGTTTTTGGAACAGGAGGGCAGCACACTGGAAAGAGATATCCACGGCTGATCCAACTCCTCCGCATCACTCTCATCCATATAAACGTTTAGCCCAACACCGGCCACCACGCGCCAGCCAGTCGTCGCCTCTCCCTGCAACTCGATCAATATACCTGCCAGCTTCTTATCATCGACCCAAACATCGTTCGGCCATTTCAGCATTGCGGCACTACACCCTACCTCCTTCAAGGCTCGTACAACCACCAGACCAACAACCAAACTCAAACCACTTAGCGACTCAACGCCACCTGGCAGATCAAACCCGACACTCAGATATATGTTTTTGCCGAAAGGGCTCAACCAGCTTCGCCCTCTCCGCCCCCGGCCCTGACGCTGCATTTCCGCAAACAAAAAACAGTAATCGGGATCGTCAGGCGCAGAGATTCGCTCCATCATGGACTGATTGGTCGACAACACATCAAAAGCAACCTCGATTCCAACCTGACTTTTAGCGCTGCTGGACAGAGCCGCGACAACCTTTTCCTTATCCAACAAATCCATCGCCGATGCGAGCTTGTAGCCTTTACCCTTGACCGACTCAACCGTCAAACCGAGATCTTCGAGGTGTGATAACTGCTTCCAGATCGCTGCCCGACTGACACCTAGACTGGCACCCAATTCAGAACCGGAATGAATTTCTCCGTCTGACAGGAGATACAGAAGTGAACGAATGTCCATAAGAGAATCCGAGCCTATGAAGGGCTCGGATTATAACGAGAGGGGAATAAACACCGCAATGAATGCTTAGTCGAGCGGCGTGGCAGTAATATCCGTGGTCAAATCAAAATTCTGGAACTTAAGCCCATACAACAAGGTTGACTCGCCACCAACCGGATGGACGAGATTGACCTTATCAATATCAAACTCCTTGAACTGAGTCTGAGTGCGCATTGCAATACCAACCGGTCGATCAGCATAATCCTGCGCAGTCATTGCACCCGGCGCGACATAGCGATAGGACCCATCCGCATTCATCACCTTAATGTCGCCCTTATTTCCCACAACGCCGTTACTGTCAGCGCCATCGGATTTTTTCACCACATGAGCACTCGCAACATCAACCTGATACTGGGAGCGGAACCCGTAAGTGTCGGTCAACCCATCACCATCATTGGTTGAAAAGTTATCAAATACCAGCTGCTGGCCTGACCCATTAACCGGAGATGCGGTACCCTCTCCGGTTCTGTTGGTTTCCCAGGTAAAACGATTGCGCTTACCCTCTATTTCATTTGCCGCCTGGAAAAATTTGGTGGAAGCAATGGTTAAGCCCTCAGATCCACGATCTTCCCAGCGACCTCCATCAGCCGCACAACTCGACGCATCCGAACCTGAACCACCAATACAAATTGCTCCGGCACCACCAGCCTTGATCAGTGTTTCGCTGCCTGCCTCATAGGACTCCAGGATCAAGCGACCGAAACTCGCCCCACTGGCTCGATCACCTACGCGAAAATCCGTCACATCCATTCGGCTCCAACTCTCACCCTCGTAGATGACCAGACCTTCGCTGGTGACATCGAGCATCATATCGCGCAAATGAACATCATAATTCAGACCACTTAACCACAGGCCGTTACCATCCGACTGCAGAAACGACGCAACCTCACCGTCGCTAACAGTAATATCCGAGTTGATCGTGATACCTTCCTGACCCTGATTGCCTCCCGGACCAAGAGTGATATGTCCGTTCAGAACCCCCTGCAGCGAAGGGTAACCAGACAAACCGAGCAAACCTCCCGAAACGCCGGGTATCGTATGAGCTGCCTGTTCCTGTTGAGTCTTCAGATCTTCTATATCACCGGTACTTTCAGCCACCCTGTACCCTTCTACTTGATACCCGAATGCCAAGTCTTCAAAGCCAAGCCTTAAGCCATCGTAAAACTCCGTCGTACCAAGTGTTCCGGCAGAAGTAACATCAAGCGTCAGATCCCCATCCATGAACGCCTCAAAACGACTGAGCATCAACGAATTGCCATCGTCCATATAAACAAAATTGGACTCATTATTCGGACTGATCACACTTAACTGAGTATCCAGACGCAAGCCCTGATAGCCCGCATCGGTGTTTCCGCCAGACTGCAAAAAGACCTGATTTGTATATGGATTGCCGCCATAAGTCCCATCGGCAAACACCAGATTGATATCAAATCCGCCTATAGACTTCACCGGCGTCGAACCATCCGCAACATAGGCATCGATATTCGTCTTAGTCTCTCCCAACACAAAATCCTCTACATGAAGACTTGCCTCCAGACGCTCGAAAGCCAAAGCCAGACCGACACCATAATCCTTGGCCGGATCAATCCCGGCATCGGGATCTTCCAACACATCGACTTGCAGATTGGTCAAGGCTACATTGCCCGACGCTCCCAAAGCACCGACCCAGTAACCGCCAGAGGCCCAATCAGTATCATCCCCCCAAGCCAGATCAAGCCGGTTAATCTGGGTATCTGCATTAATTGTCAGACCTTTGACCCCTGAAGCCCCACCCGCGCTGACGAGCAAGGACGAACTCAGATCCATATTTGCCCACAGACTTCCATAGCTGGGAAGTTCAAGACCAGAATCCACGTCGTTGGTAACACCATGGTTCAGAGGGTTATTGCTGTATCGAATAGCATCCACGCCCAATTCAATCAAGAGATTGGGCATTTCCAGATTCAATTCACCACTTGGCGTTGCGCCCAAAATTGTATCGAGGGAACTGATATCCAGAGTCATCCCATCAAGAAAAAACTCATTCCCGTTGGTACGATAACCAAGCCGGCCGTCAGTGATTGACACATCAATGTCATAAACACCTCCGAGTGCACCATGAGGCCCTTTGCCGGCATTACCGGTGTTTTGAATGGTGACCGAACCGTCAGCAACATAATCAAAGAAAAAGCCGCCCAAGCTCGGCGCCGTCGCACCCGGAGTAATCCCCGGCGCATCAACAAAGCGGATATCTTCAATCTCAAAGCGCGCCTGATTCTCAGAGGAGAACTCAAAAACAATCGCGCCATCATTCAATATATCAAGATAAAAACGATACTCGGCATAGTCATTGGGGTCCGCGGCAGAAGCCATGCGCACACCCTGAAGCGCAATACCATAGGTGTCGTCAAAATAAGCCACTTCGCCAATTGTGGTGCGAGCCTCCAGGTCCAGAGTCAGACCTGACTGACCGCTCACCCCGGACAGATCCTCATCTCCCAGCGCTTTCAGCTCACCAAGAGCCGGCATGGTGAAAGTCGCACAGGACAGCAACACCCATACAGACCTTTTTGTTTTTCGAAACAAAGCCATTCCACACATCTCGTTTAGGGTGTTGGGAATACCAGCAAGTTACCCTCCAGAGTAACGTCGCCGCCCATTTCAACCGTCATCAAATCAACCTGCTCGAACCCCGCGTCTGTAGGCCGCGAGGTACTGCTTGTCGCCAAGGTGAACTGAAAATCATTGAATCTCAGGGAATCAGGCAGGCCGATTTCAATCACGTCCCGATTGAACAATGCACCATCACCACCAAACCCTGAGGAAATAGTTTTCACCTGAAGCGTCAACCCTTCAAACGCCACCGAACCTCTCAGGTTATCGATAACGAACCAGCCACCATCCTGTTGCGTTTGGGCAGAAATCCGCGCACCACAAACTTTGCCCGCTTCTTCACAACCACCAAAATAGGAATCGGATAACGGCCCACCATTCTCGTTAATGGTCACCTCGCCGGTCAGATAAACGCCACTTTGACCCGTTACATCCGCCAAATCATCATCCGATATGCTCGCCAGCTCCGCGTTGAGGATAGCCGGAGCAAGCATGACTGCGATCAACATCCAATTCTTACTCATACTATCAAGGCTCCAGATCGCGGAATTTGACATCCAGGTATTGAATCAACAGACCTTCAACCTTTGCTGAACCAAGACTGGTGCCACTAATCTGCAAGTCATTCACCGCAATATTGCTGCGGTAGGCGGGATTACTGTAGTAGTCATCAAAGAAAGCATAGGCAGCATCGCCTTCCGGCGTACCGTCTGAAAGACCCGTCACGACATCAATGTTGTTGATATATTCATGGGTAATCTGGGCAATCTCCAGGGTCAATCCCCCTGTCACATTGTCCGCACCTATATAAAGAGGCTGGAACGAGTGCCCCAGTGCCAACTCCATTTGAAAGTCCTGCATCTTAACGCTTGAACCACAGGCTTCGTCTGCCTGGGTACAGGTACTGATTTCCAACTCAGGCGTGTAAAAGTTCAGGCGAAACTCCGCCGCCATTTTACTTTGGTCTTCATCACCCCAGAGCCGCAAATATGAACCATCAAAGACCGCACTTTTCGCATGAAAATTAAGATTACGAGCAGGCTCGGCGTCGACATTGATTTCCAGCTCCAAACCAAGATCCGGCCGCTCGCCATTGGCCCATGATCCGCTTGATGGGCGACTGGAACAGGTACCGCTGCCTTGAGTCGCGGAGGGATCAAGACAATCGTAGCCAACTGCACTATCCACTTTGGTGGGCGCAGAAAACTGCAGGACCGCTTCACCTGCCAAACCAATATCATCACCGTCGACCAGATCTACCTCAAAGGGATTGGTCAAACGACCGATATTAACGGGGTCCAGCGTGGCACCATAATTACTGCCGGACCGGGCGACATAAAGCTGGTTAACATTGATGACAACGGGATCACCATCCTGGTTGGTCACTCCGGTGATACGAAATATTTTATCTTCCGAAGGATTGTGTCCGTGACTGAAGACGAAGTCCTCCATCACCAGGCCGATGCCTTGACCATCCACTTCAGCAAGATCATTGTCGGAAAGCGACTGTAACTCCGCATTGGCCAACGAACTTGCTGCGACAAGGCCAAGCGCCAGAATTCTATGACGAATAAATAGAGACATAATTTAAATCAGCGTCCTGATTTAGCAATGAGTTCGGAAAAGTATACCGAGACGGCTAATTAGAACACGGGAGACGCCGCAAAACTTTACAGTCGTTCACAAATCGACCAAGCGATTTTTGCGGGTTTTGCGAGTCAGTACACAAGATCGAGCTTTATGCACTTTCCAAGACGGGAATTACTTCAGTAGACCGACCTCTTTGTAATAGCGTTCGGCTCCAGTATGAAGCGGCGCAGTCAGCCTGTCCCGAATCATGTTTTCCCGCTGCAGATTGTGGAACGCCGGATGGAGCTGGGTAAAGGTATCAAAATTCTCGAATACCGCTTTAACCACCTGATATACCATTTCATCTCCAGCATCTGCCGAAACAACCAGGGTTGCACCAACTCCGAAGGTCTCAACATCGGCCTCATTACCACGGTACATATTGCCCGGGATGGTCACTTCGCGATAGTAGCTGTACTTCTTCGTCATTAAATCGATCACGTCGGCACTGACCGAAACCAGGTTGCTGTCACAGATGTTGGTAGCTTCTTTGATCGATCCACTGGGATGACCGACAACAAACACCATGGCATCGAAGCGATCCTGGCACAGAGCTTCAGATTGCTCTGAGGATTTCAGCTCAAAGACTCTCAGGAAATTACTATGGGTCCAGCCCATTTCCTTCAAAAGAAAATCAAAAGTTGCACGCTGTCCTGATCCTACATTGCCAATATTGATGCGCTTGCCTTTCAAGTCTGCAAAAGTACTTATATCAGAGTCTTTTCGCGCCAGTACTGTGAATGGCTCCGGATGCAGGGAGAAAACAGACCGCAGCTTCTTGTCAGCCCCCGCGTCCTTAAACTCGTCGCTACCGTGATAGGCGTGATATTGAACGTCGGACTGGACAACGGCCATGTCAAGATCTCGCTCCCTGACCTTGGTCACGTTGTAAACTGATCCCTTGGTGCTCTCGACCGCACAGCGAATACCATGCTCGCTGCGCTTGCGATTCACCATACGGCAAATTGAACCGCCAGTCGGGTAATAGACTCCCGTCACACCACCAGTACCGATAATAACGTACTGGGAGTCCGCAGCCATGGTCGATACCGAAGCGGAACACAACAACAAAACAGCAACAGCCATTCCCGCGAACATCGTTTTCATTCAAGGACTCCCATTCAAATCCTGCGACTAAAACTGCTATTTTGATCAAAGACTATTTAACATAGACCAAAAAAGTGCGTGCAGCATAATCCTTCACACGATTTCTACAGCAGGCTCTTCAGAGTTTCAGAGAATCCCCTTCTTGCTCTTTCACAGCACTCAAACTCGCAGAGAACTCATCGCCGGACTGGGGTGTTTTTGTCAACGCGACCTGCAGATCCTGCAATCCCAGATTCATCAGCGCATGCAGCTCTCTCATGTCGACGGGCGCTCCCCATAAATCTGAACGCGGCGCAAGCTCATGGGTCCAGTTCTGAATGACGGTTGCCAGGTCCGCGGTAGGCACGAGAGATAGATCAGCAACCAAAGCTTTTTGCCCCACGGCTCTGTTCCGATAGGGGGAATCAACAGCTACCAGAATAGGGCCTCGCGTTTCCCGATAGTCCAATCTCTGCAGAATCTCGCGCTCTCGTTGCGCATCTGAAAACTCCGCCAGGTGTGCGCACACGCCGCGTTTGAAATGGCCACTGGTTCGCGTCAAATCACCGGTTTTCCGGACAGGAAGGTAGGTCACCAGAAAATCCCGATTGGGCGCGACAGTGGGGCGACTCGCGTCGCCATGTTCGAATAGGGCTCTACAGGCTGTTTTTGCTCGCCCACTATCGGCTTCCCTTGATGTACCCAAAAGCATATAGGCGAATCCGGTCGTGCGCATGTCCGGATGTTGGCCCAAGCCCAATGGGTGCGCCTTGGCGACATAGTTCATCGGCAGCACGTCATTACTCATTGACGCCTGCTTGGAGGTACCGCTGTGTTGACACGCAGTTAAGGCCAGTGAGACCAGGCCAGCCAATACAATTCGAAAACGTATATTCATAAAATCTGTTCCTCTCCATTTTTCTAACACCATCCTCCTCTTTTAATTGAGGTTGCGCGCCAGAAGAAGCATTTCCACTCCACAGCAAAAGAAGCTCTTATATTTAGCATAGCTTCCTAAAGTGTTTTTTTAACTTTGTTCAATAATATTTTGTTATTAAATATTTTTTTAAATAATAAATTATGAAAACACTGCTGCCACCAGTGATCAGAATCGCTGCAAGGCAAACACACCGGTCGCGCAACCCTTCCTCATTTCCCCCCATTGCAATTCTTAACAATGGCCACGCGCAGAGCTGCTAGACTTACCTACAGTTGGCAAACAAGGTCACCTATGAATCCGCTGATTAAACCAGCTTTCTCTCTGATGAATCGCTTGAGCTATCGCAACAAATTTGCGCTCATCGCTTCGTTGTTTACGATCCCTTTGATACTGCTGTCGGTCCCACTGGCCTTCAACTATCACACCCAGGCCGATCAGGCCTTGGCCACTCGTAAAGGCATGGAACACTTCCAGGAAGCCACGTTATTGATCAAAGACATGGAGAAACTAAGGGATACGTCTCTGGTGTACTTTGTGCAGAAACGGCAGCGCTTCGAGAATCATTACCTTGAAGCGCGCGACAATGTCCAACAGCGAATCGACACACTGAAGACAAGATTCAGTCAGGCCCGGCATCTTAATTTTCTAGAAAAGCTCGCCACAGACATCGACAACAATCGCCTCTTTCCCGGTAATGAAGGCGCCCGTATTCATGTCGTATTTCAGAATGCGAATATTCTGGTAGAACAGATCTACCTTTGGCGACTAAAGCTGTCTTACGAATTCGTGTCGAAATCCAGTACCAATCCTTTTGTCATTGCACTACTGGACATCGTTAACAACAGCTACACCTATCTGTTTGCCCTGGGTGAAGCTAGAGCTTTTGGGAGCTTTTATCTGCAACAGCAGTTTATCGACTCGCAAGGAATTGAACTGGTAGACAATACCTTTCAAACGCTTAATCGTCTGGCTCGAGACATTGAAGTCCGAGAGGCTGAATATGAGGCGCTCTTTACCCGCTTTCCAGCTTTGCGCATGGAACGCCCCCGAGATCGCCTCGAAGCCGCTCGCGACTTGCTTGACGAACAACTTATCCAGGCAATTACACCTGATGGCGACCCTATTGAATATTTCAACAACATCTCCAATATTGTGGACGCCTTCCATCGCTATAATCAGAGCCTCTTGAGAAAGGCCGATGAACTTCTGCTGACGCAGCTGCACGAAACCCGGAAACAGCTCACCACCTTTTATGCTGCTGCAGTACTGGTAATATCACTACTAGCCTATCTGTTTATTGGCTTTTTCAGCTACATACGAGTCACCATCAAGCAACTGGTGTCTTCCGCCCAACGAGTTGCCAGAGGTGAGTACAAGAACATCATTGAGATTTCCGCCCGGGATGAGCTTCAATTGTTGGCAAAAGCCATGGATGAAATGCGCCTTAAATTGAAGGCTCGTGAGGATGAGCTCACGGAGATCGGTCAGACCGACGGTCTGACACAGCTGAAGAATCGAAAATTTTTCGACGAGAGTTTCCCCATATTCCTATCTAGCAGCAGTCGACACAACACCCCCTTGTGTGTCGTCATGATGGACATCGACCACTTCAAAGCCATCAATGATACATACGGACATCAGGCCGGTGATTATTGCCTGAAACAAACTGCCGATTTATTTCGAGACCAGTTCAAGCGTCAGAGCGATATCGTAGCGCGCTACGGCGGTGAGGAATTCATTGCTATTCTTTATGGAAGCGGTGAAGCAGACGCTTTGCGTCAAACTGAAGAATTGCGTCGCAATATTGAACAGTACCCATTTCAATACGGTGATATCAAACTCAGTATCACCGCCAGTTTCGGTATCGCCGCCCTTGAACCCGGTATCGAAGCCAGTGAGTCTCAGATTCTGGGCCTTGCAGACGAAATGCTCTACCGGGCCAAGAATGAAGGCAGAAATCGCGTCGCCACCGGCATCTACCCACCTCCAGAGGAAAAGTTCCTTGCCGGAAACTCGATATGACATCGAATCTACGATTCATTCCACCTCACAAGCCTATACCACTGTTGTTCGCATTACTGGCGACAGCGCTCTTATCCAGTCAATCGGTAATCGCATCTGATGATCGTATCCGCCACATTGGCGCGATTGTTACCGCATCGGATGATGGCAGTGTTCCGGCGTGGAGTGGTGGCCTCCCCATCGAGCACAAATCCGCTTCCGAACATCATCGAAATCCTTTTGCCGACGAAAAGCCCCTGTTCACTATTACTCAGAGTAACTATCGACAATACCAGGAACGGCTATCACCGGGATTGATTGCACTGCTGGAAGCCTACCCCGATACCTTCGCCATCCCTGTCTACCCCAGCCATCGCACGACCCGTTACCCAGATTGGTACTATGAGAATTCAAAACACGCAGATCAGTCCTTTCTAAGTGAAAACGGCAGCGTGCTTGAAAATGCTGTGGCGGGCGTAAACTTTCCAGCCCCCAAAAACGGGGTTGAGGTCATCTGGAATCATCTCACCCGCTGGCGTGGTCGCTACACGGTACTAAATTACAGCGATGCCATCGTCTACGCTGATGGTGAACGCAAACTTATTCGAGGCAAACGGGAAGTAGGCTATGAAATTCATCGCCAGGCTGACCAAATCCAAGCTGAAAGGCAGGTACTGCTTTACTATCTTTCCTACATTACCGCCCCCGCAAAACTGGCAGGCGGAGCGCTACTGGCGATCGACTTCCTTAATCACAAACTCAACCCTCGTAAAGCCTGGTCCTATGACGCCGGCCAGCGCCGGGTAAAACGATTACCCTACATTACTTATGATTCTCCCGCCATCATGGCAGAAAGCCTGCGCACTGCCGACGACACGGATCTCTTCAATGGCTCTCCCGACCGATTTCAGTGGAACCTTCTGGGCCGGCGCATCATGTATGTACCTTACAACAACTATGCCCTCACCTCCCCGGAGCTAAGCTATGATGAGATCCTGACGCCAAAACACATCAACCCCGAACACACGCGTTTCGAGGCGCACAGAGTCTGGGAAGTGGAAGGAATTCTGAAGACCTCGGAATACCACATCTACAGCAAAAGGAGATTTCTGGTTGATGAAGACAGCTGGTCCATCCTTGTCAGTGATCAGTACGACCACGAGGGGAAAATCTGGCGAATAGGTCTCGGATTCGCTAAGCACTACTACGAAGTACCGGTCACTTTTTCAGCTGTTGACGTCATCCATGACCTTAAAAGCCGAGATTATCATGCAGGCAGCCTCACCAATGAAGAGCGAATCAGCATGGAGTTTTTCGATGAGATCCCTTCGCCTTCCTACTTCACACCGGCAGGGCTTCGCGCCAAGCTGAAACAGTAGCCCTAAACATTGGAGTGCTGCCATGTGCGGCCGCTTTAACGTCACAGATGATCCCTTTCTGCAACAACTAATGCAGTCCCTGAAGCTGCCAGATCAGCGCCCGAAAACCAGCGAGGACATCGCACCTGGAGCCTCGATTTCCATTGTCGCGGACCGGAATCAACAGCGAGGCTTGCATAGCGCCATCTGGTGGCTGCTGCTTGACAAGGAAACACTCAAACCAAACTATCGCTACACAACCTTTAATAGCCGCAGCGATCAGATTCATCGCAAATCCGCGTTATCCTATCAGGCATTTCGTCATCAACGTTGCATCATACCCGCAAGCGGCTTTGTCGAGGGGCTGGGCGACAAGAAGCACTACTTCCAAATTCAACCTACGGGTCAGGCGATTGCTTTCGGCGGCCTCTACAGGGAATGGATTCATCCACACACTGGCGAGCATGCGTTCTCCGCGTCAATCATCACCCTTCCACCCCACCCGAAACTGAAGCATATCCACCCTAAATCCATGCCCCTGATGCTTCCTCTTGATGCGGACTCACTGGACCAGTGGCTCGATCCAGACTACACCGGCACCGAGAGATTTGAACACTGGCTTAATCCTACTATCAGAACGAACTTATGCGTCACCCCCATTGACCGCCCCTCAAGAAAACAAAGCGTTGGTGCTCCCGAAATTATCACCGCAGATTTGTAGCTCTCGGACACTGTGAAATCGACAAGCCGGCAAGGACTGCTATGTTTAATGTCATGCGTCACTAGTTTTGTTGGAATCCCCAAATGAGCAAACCCACCATCATGATCGTGGACGATATTGAGTCCAATCGTGTCCTGCTGAAAATGTTGTTGCAGGATGACTACACTATTGTTGAAGCCGAATCAGGCCCTGAATGCCTGGAAAAAAACAAGGCGTCACCGCCGGACCTTTTCCTGCTGGATATTAACATGCCTGATATGACGGGATATGAAGTCTGTGCTGAACTGAGACGCTGCGAAGTCAGTAAAACCACGCCAATCATTTTTGTCTCTGCCATGGACACGACAGAAGAACGTCTGGCAGGTTTTGAGTCCGGAGGAGACGACTTCGTCACCAAACCGATTGATCCCCCTGCTCTGCTTGAGAAGGTCCGCTATCGTCTAAGTCGCCATGGCGAAGTCGCCGAGGCCCGTCAGAATGCCGAAGAAGCCATGAAAGTTGCCATGGAAGCAATGACCTCGAACAGTGAACTCGGTCAACTGATCCAGTTTGTCAAAACTTCCCAGGAAGAAAGCACCCTGGAGGGTATCGGTCAACGCATCTGTGACGTGGTTGCCTCGTTTGGACTCAATGGTTGCGCCGTGATATTTGGCGATCGCCCCTATTTCGTCAATTGTGACAATGATTCCGTCGAGGCGCGCGTATTAATGAGCGCCAGAGGATCCAAAGAACGCATTATCAGTATTGGCGTGCGCACCATCATCTGCAGTGACTATCTGGCACTCATGATCAAAGACATGCCTATTGAAGACGATAGTCGTTATGGCCGCTTCAAAGACCATCTGGTTGTGTTGTCGAGTATTTGCGACGGCCGCCTGCTGACGATTCAATCTCAAATGGATTTATCGAAACAGCGCCACAGCGTTTTGAGCCGGGTCATTGCCATGACCGAACATCAGGTTCACCAACTCAGCGAGCGCCTTACGGACTACGATAAATCAATCCGCAAAGTCATGATGGACATGATCGGTGAAATGGAAGCGAAGCTGTTTAGTCTTGGTCTCGAGGAGGATCAGGAAGAAGCTTTGGTTAAGCTGGCCTATGCAGCAACAGAACAGCTGGAAAGCCTGAAGGGCCAAACCGACGAACTCGAGCAGGCACTGGGGTCAGTTCTCGAGGGCTTGTATGAAATTCTCAACAAAAACAATTGAGATAGTTCCGGTTCTGGTTCATTGACATCAGGCCCGCACGGCTCCCAGACAGAAACGCTGAACTTCCTGAATCAAATGGTTCTGATCAAACTGCGCTGATGCGGGTTCACCCAGCCCGAGAGGCCCTACCAGGGTCTCTGCCAACGCACCGACAATGGCTGCGGCCGTAATCTCTTCGTCCTGAACTGCAAATTCTTTTTTTCTAACACCTTCTTCAATCAGCGCTGAGAAAATTTCGGCGTAGGCCCGACGGTAGATCAGTCGTTCAGCCTCAACCATCGGGTCAACGGGTTCGGCAATTAATGAATACGCCAGCTTGTGTCCTGCAATGGCACGTTCAGAAAAGCGTCGAATGGCATTCATCAGACGCTGTTGGCAGGACAAAGGCTCTTCCGGAAAAGCTGCATCACGGACCTGCTCCACTTCTCGACCCGACCCCGCCTTAAAAACCTCCGCACACAGATGTGCCTTGTTATCAAAGTATTTGTAGACAGTGCCCGTCGCGACATTAGCCGTTTCTGCCACGCCGGCAATCGTCAGCTCGCTGAAACCGTTATTGGCAACCACTGTCATGGCAGCATCGAGGAGCTTTTTTCGTTGGGCACGTTTACGCGCCTCTGTTTTTTCGGTGGGGCGATAAGCCATTTGTTCTTATCCGGATACACTCGTCACTAGTGTAATGTATTGCCCCGGAATTGACTAATACAGTGAATCGTGGTTCACTAGCAAATGAAATGAATACCAATTCACTTTATAGTTTGCAGCATCCATTTACTTCGCGGGGTTCCGCGGGAGATAGCACCATGGCACAGGCAAAGTCCACTTCGACCATCGGATCCCAAAAATCCTTCTCTCCCAGCAACCAGTACTGGGCAGAAACACACCAGGTCGAAAACCTCCCTACGCCCCTGGAAAACTACGATTGCTATATGCAGGACAAAGCCTTGCGTGAATCGGTTAAGGCGAACAATGGAGACTGGGCAGAAGCTGACCTATCACGGTTTGGAAAACTCTGCGGTTCGGCAGAAGTTATTGAGTGGGGATTCCAGGCCAATGCCAACAAGCCGGAGCTGTTCACCCATGACCGATATGGCCAGCGAGTCGACGAAGTCCGCTTTCACCCGGCCTATCACCAGTGCATGAGCCTGTCTATGAAAGAGGGCATCCACGCTGCACACTGGCTTGATCCCAAGCCTGGAGCGCAAGTTGCACGTGCTGCCAAAAGCTACCTGATGACTCAGGTGGAGGCTGGCCATGGCTGCCCAATCACCATGACATCCGCAGCCATTCCCACTCTGAAGCGCCAGCCGGACCTCTATGCCGAATGGGCGCCGAAGATTCTCCATCAGGATTACGACCCGCGTAACATCAGCCACCAGCAGAAAGACAGCGTCACCATTGGTATGGCCATGACGGAAAAACAAGGTGGTTCCGATGTCCGCCAAAACAGCACTCGCGCCTTTGCAACGGGTCAGAGTGGTCCGGGCCAGAGCTATGAACTGGTTGGCCACAAATACTTTGTGTCTGCCCCCATGTGCGATGCGTTTTTAGTGCTGGCCCAGACAGAACCGGGAGTTTCCTGCTTTCTGGTGCCACGCTGGCGTCCGGACGGCAGTAAAAATCCGCTGCAGATTCAGCGTCTGAAAAACAAAATGGGCAATGTGTCCAATGCCTCCAGCGAGACGGAATTGCGGGGCGCACTAGGCTGGCTGGTAGGTGAAGAAGGTCGTGGTGTCGCAGCGATCCTGGAGATGGTCGCCATGACGCGCTTTGACTGCATGATCGGCTCGTCCGCGCTGATGCGTCAGTCCATCGCCCAGATTACCCATCATTGCCGATCACGCGTCGCCTTCGGTAAGCATCTGAACCAGCAACCACTGATGCAAAATGTTCTCGCGGACCTGATCCTGGAAAACGAGGCAGCAGTGGCCTTTACCATGCGCCTGGCCAAAGCCCTGGACCAGTCACCTGAGAGCGAGCACGAACGCAATCTGGTACGCATGGGAACCGCAATAGGCAAGTACTGGATTTGCAAACGCACGCCGGGCCACGCCTATGAAGCCATGGAATGTATTGGCGGCAGCGGCGTAATGGAAGACAGCATCATGCCACGGCTGTTCAGAGAATCGCCCATCAACACAATTTGGGAAGGCAGTGGCAACGTCCAGTGCCTGGATATGCTGCGAGCCATGCAGCGCAACCCGGGATCGCTGGAAGCATTTATGGAAGAACTACATCAGGCCCGTGGCAAAAACGCACTCTACGACAGCGCGCTGGATAGCCTGAACCAGGAGTTCAGTGATCTTAGCGATATCGAATACCGCTCACGAACCCTTGTTGAGCAAATGGCGCTCGCCATTCAGGCTTCAACACTATTACAGCAAGGCGATGCACAGGTTGCCGAAGCATACTGTCGGGCGCGTCTCGATCCGCGGAATCGCGGCTGGGTATACGGCACACTGCCCCGCGGTATCGACTGCGCCAGCCTGATCGAACGAGCAACACCCAAGATGGATTAATCTTGAGGGTAAGTGAGAAAAGAGCAAGACAAACGGCCCCTGATGCCCTCACGATAATGCCTTCTTGATTCCTGGATCCGGATGCCATGCATCCGGATTTTTATTCTCTGGTCAGGGCTTTTGCCATGAAAGCGGTTTTCGCTATACTGCGATGTCTTGACCCATGTCATTTCATCTGGTGCATCCATGGCAGTAAATTGGATCTGGCTCGCCAACCTCATTGGAGCGGCTCTGATCGTAGCGCTTTGTGTCTATATCTGGCGCAAATGGCGGGCATTGCAGGCAATACAGCGTGAGCATTCCGCGCTGCAAACAGCACAACACAAGGAATATGAAAACCTGCGCAAGCACCTGGTGGAAAGCATGCAGGTAATTGCCAAAAGCATGCTGGACGAACAGGTTGAGCTCTCGGAAGGCTGCATTCGGATCAAGGTTCTGATGGATAATTACGATCCAGATCTGCACCAGTTGCAGCAATTTAGTATATTTTCCATTATGTACAGCCAACTGGAACATATGCCTACTCATGAGGCACGCCAGCAGGCCGATAAAAAACTAATTCGCAAACTGGATGCAGAGCGATTTCGTCTGGAGCGTCATCATCGCGACGAGGTACGTGAAGCCGCCAAAAGCCTGCTTTTACATCTGGAAGGCCAGTTTCTTCATTAACTCAGCTTCGAGAGTCTGAGCCCTTTGCCTTGGCAGCACTTTGCCAAACTTGGGAGTTTTCCAGACAAAGACGAGCACCCACATTTGTTTTGCTTGGGAAAGATTCAGTGTTGGCGTTTCTCAACGTTAGATGCTAATTTTCTCCTGCTGTCCAAAACAAATATAAGAAATGGAGCAATCATCATGTCCAAAAATGAAATTATTGATGAAGTGATTACCGTCGCTGATGATGTAGAAAAAGGATATTTCTATTTGGAAAACCGGCAATTTCGCGGTCCGTTTGAGAAAGGCGAACTGGCCTCTCAAGCCGCCAGGAAAAGCTGCCAAAGTGACATCCCCGGGGAATGTCGAGCCATTTATCATGGCTCCGTCAGAACCAATCCGGCTACCAATCTGCGTGAACCCCTTGCGGACATGCATCAGATTGATACCGCCTGATCCCCACCATATCTGACTCCACGCAGCACATCGTGAATTCAAAAAAGAGGGAGGCTCACAAGGCCTCCCTCTTTCGTTTAGTGTCTTATCCATCCGGCTTATAAAAAGCGTTTTCGGATTTCCGCCACCAGCTCGTTGGTTTCCTCAATAATATTGCTGTGAATGATAAAGCACTGCTGCAGCTCTTCTGCCGTCAGTGCTTCCCTTCGCTGAATCTGACGTTCGACTATGGCCAGATCCGCATCCGAGGCATCTTCATCATCGCGGCTTCGCTTCTGAATCCAGTCTTTGATGACGGACATGGAGGCCTGGCAGTATGCGATGCACACGGGCACCCCCCGTGAATCGGCAATCTGCTGTATTTTTTCCCGCTGCCAGAGCTTGAGATTGGTCGCATCCACCACTACCGACAAGCCCGCATCCAGAATCTGGGCACAGAGCAAAGCCAGCTTATCGTAGGTCTGTTCGGTTGCCTCGGGAGAGTAGATCTTTTTCAGCAATTCACCATCAGGATGCACCTGTGGTTCAATATCAAAAAGCCGTTTGCGTTCAACATCCGAACGAATCCGGATCACACCCAGACGATCCACCAATCGCAGGGCAACCGTGCTCTTGCCGGTACCGGATACACCATGCATGGTCAGCACCATTCGATTGGGAAGGTTCGAGCAACGCTCAGCCTGATCCATATAACTTTCAAACTGCTGCTTACACTCTGCCCGCAGTACCGGATCCTCGGGGTTGCCCAATAAGGTAAACAAGGCAATCTTGGCCCGCACCACCGCACGATAGGCCTTGTAAAACGACAACAGCTTCAAACCTGCGTAATCACCACTGCGCTCCAGGTAATTGTTCAAAAACCGGTTGGCAAAATGGTTGAGCCCCTTGTCCTCAAAATCCATGACCAGGAAAGCAATATCACTGATCACATCGATCCAGCGGAAGTCATCATTAAACTCAATGCAATCAAATATCGTGACTCGCCCCTGGTACACCGTCAGGTTGCCCATGTGCATATCACCGTGGCAATCGCGCACAAATCCCAGACGCTTGCGTTCGACGAGAAAGCTTTTGAAGCGTTCAAAGGTTTCCCTTGTCCAGGCCTCAACCTGATCCAGCTGCATCTGCTGATCTGCATCGAGCCCGAGATAGAGCTGATCTGCCAGGACGCGTATCTGGTCAAAGTTCTGCTGCATGGGCCCATAGACCTGCTCGGGTTCGCCGTAGCGGCATTCCGCGTCCGCAGCAGCCACACTGGCATGAAAGTGCACCACTTTTTCCGACAGCTCATCGATATGATCCATCGTCAACTCGCCTGCTGCATGCAATTCACTGAACAACTGGCCGGACTCAAACTGATTCATGCGAATGGCATACTCGATGACTGGTGAATCCTCGCTGCCATCCACAGAGGGCTTCTCTGCACTGCCGTGAATCCGGGTGAGACCCAGATAGATTTCAGGCGCTGATCGTGAATTCAGACTTAATTCTGCTTCACAGTACTGTTTCCGTTTGTCTAATGACGTAAAATTCAAAAATCCGAGATTGACCGGCTTCTTGATTTTATAGGCGATGTGACCGGTCAGAATAATCCAGGAAATATGCGTTTCCAGAACCTTAATGTTCTGAATCGGGTGGGGATAAGCCTGCGGATTTTTTAGGGCTTCAATTAATTCACTCGTCACAAATCATCCTTATCCTGTATCGGCTGACTGACAGGTTAGCTCGCGATGATAACGTGTAGCTCCGCCCCAACAAAAGCACAAGATGCCGTCCAAAAGCAAATCACCAAAACGTTCCACCACCCAGACATCTCATCGGCCATGGTATCGCCGACCACTTGTCCTCAAACTTCTGGCCATTGCCGGCCTGGTACTGATCGGCTGGATTATCTTTCTGGATGCACAGCTACGTTACAAATTCGAAGGTAAGCGCTGGGCATTGCCCGCCACTGTGTATGCCCGTGCCCTAGAAATCTACGAGGGTCGCGCCCTAAGCCGCAACAATCTGCTCAAAGAGCTGGCCGATCTGAACTATCAGCAACAAGAGGTTGCCAAGGATCCCGGTACTTACAGCATTTCCGGCAGCGAGATCAGCATATATTCACGCGCTCATCAGTTGCCCAGCGGTCAGGAGTCCGCTGCGAGATTCCGTTTTCGGCTTACAGGCGATCAGGTTCAACAACTGCAAGCTCTGGACGCTCAGTCCAGAACCCTTTACACGCTGGACCCTTTGCGAATCGGAGGCATATATCCCCAGTCCAAGGAAGAGCGGGTACTGATTGACTACCAGTCAATTCCCGACGGGCTGATTGCCGCGTTGCTGGCGACAGAGGACCGCGACTTCTATGAGCACTGGGGCTTGTCTCCCCTGTCCATCATGCGAGCAATGTGGGCGAACCTCCGCGCCGGAAAAGTCGTCCAAGGTGGCAGCACATTAACGCAACAGCTTGTGAAGAATTTCTATCTGACTCGTGATCGCTCGCTGGTGCGCAAAGCCAACGAGGCAATCATGGCGATGCTGCTGGAACTCCATTATTCCAAGCAGGACATACTGGAAACCTATATCAATGACATCTTTTTGGGCCAATCCGGCGCAACCGCCATACATGGCTTTGCCATGGCCAGCCTGTTTTATTTTGGTACACCTCTGGCTGATCTCAGGCTGGATCAGCAGGCCTTGCTGGTAGCCATTATCAAAGGCCCATCGTATTACAACCCCCGACGCTACCCCGAACGCGCTCGCGCCCGCCGCAACCTGGTATTGCGTTTGATGCGGGATGAGGGCTTTATTGATGCCAGTTATTACCAAACGCTGATATCTCGCCCCCTGTCGGTGGTTGATAAACCGGTATTTCAGACCGACCGCTTTCCGGCCTTTCTCGACCTGGTGAAACGGCAGCTGCGCAAACAGTATGCCGAGGACGACCTGAAGACCGAAGGGCTGAAGATCTTCACAACACTGGACCCTCAGATTCAGTCACAAGTTGAATCCGCGATGATTAAGGTTGGAGACGATCTCGCCAGGCGATCAGAAAACGAAGCACTTCAGGGAGCAGCCGTCGTTACAGGTGTCGGTACGGGCGAAGTGCTGGCCCTGGTGGGAGATCGTAATCCCCGCTATCACGGGTTTAATCGCGCGCTCGATGCCTCCCGACCCATCGGATCCCTGATCAAGCCAGCGGTTTATCTCACCGCATTGATGCAGAAGGAAAATTATCATTGGATGACACCAATCTCCGATCAACCTTTCCGTCTGGACTTTCGCAATGGCGACAGCTGGACACCCGATAACTTTTCCGGCGAAACCCATGGGGACGTACCCATGTATCAGGCGCTCGCCAAATCCCTGAACATTGCCACCGCCAGACTGGGTTTGGATATCGGTCTCGATGCGGTACACGACACGCTGCACAAGCTGGGAATTCGCGAAAGCCTGAATCCCTACCCCTCGCTACTGCTGGGTTCTCAAAACCTCACGCCATTCGATGTCACAGCGTTTTATCAAACCATCGCCAGTGGCGGCTTCGAGATGCCCTTACGAGCTATACGGGAAGTGAGCACCGCGACAGGTGATTTACTCTCTCGCTATGTGGTGGAAGCCAGGCAGAACTTCCCCCCCCAGGCCATCTTTCTGCTCCAGCACGGGATGCAGGAAGTCATGCGCAGCGGCACCGGGCGCAGTGCCTATCAATTCCTGCCCGAATCCCTGCATGTGGCAGGCAAAACCGGCACCACCAATGACTACCGGGACAGCTGGTTTGCCGGTTTCTCCGGAGACTATCTAGGAGTCGTTTGGCTCGGACAGGACGACAACACTCCGACCGGGCTGACAGGTGCCAGTGGCGCACTGAAAATCTGGCGCCAGTTTATTGCCGGCATTCCCCAGTATCCGCTTTCCATGGTGAAACCCAGTGACGTCAACTACCATTGGTTTGATCCCGAACGGGCAGTGCTGACGGACGAACGTTGCCGCGGTGCCCTTCCTCTTCCCGTTTGGGGTAAGATGGACGAAATAAGCTATCGGCCTTGTTCTAAAGGCTTCAACTCCTTCGGCTCTTGGTTAAAATCATGGTTTTGAATGCCTACAAGTTCCTGTTGGTTTTACTGTCTTGCGCAGTTTTTGTTGCCTGCTCAAGCCAGCCAACGCAGGTCCTCGTGCCGGCAAAACCAGAACCGGGCAGCGCACCGGTCGAAACGAGAGTTCAAAGCCAGCCACCGAGCCAAACACGATCACAGCTCCCGTCCCAACCCAGGCACGTTCAGCCCGCTGAAAAGCAAGCTCCAGCCCCAGAACCCTACGTGCTTGAAGAACGCCCGGTTCCTACTCCTCCCGTTGTCTTTGACCTGATCGAAAAAGCCTCGGCTGCTTTATATCTGGATCAATGGCGTCAAGCGCAACACTACCTGGAGCAGGCCCAACGCATTGCCCCAAAAGAACCCCAGGTCTACCTGTACTATGGCGATTACTATGTTGAACTGTCACAATTCTCTGAGGCCATGCACATGTATGAACGTAGTCTTTCCCTCTCCGCTGAGGGTTCGGAAAGTCAGCGTCAGGCACGGTTCCGCATTCGCAAATTGCAATCTTTGCCCCCACAATGAGACAGCCTGATGGCTTTGAGCGCGACGCTTTTTCGCTTCACGATCCAGCTCAGTGATCTGGATAAACACTGCTATGAACGCATCTCCCTGAATGTTGCCCAGCACCCTTCAGAAACGACAGAGCGCATGCTGCTGCGCGTTATTGCCTATTGCTTTGAGTACGCACCGGGCCTGAGTTTTACTCGCGGACTCAGCACCGACAGCGAACCCGACATCTGGCGTCATCAGGACAATGGCACCATTGCTTCCTGGATCGAACTGGGCTGCCCGGAACCCAAGCGCTTAAGAAAGGCCTGTGGCCAGTCAGAATCTGTCGTGATTTATGCTTATGGTGAACAGAACACGCGTCGATGGTGGCAACAAGCCGGCAGTCAGCTGAAAAATCTGGATAAAGTCCGCACCCATTTTCTCGATGGCGAACAAATCCGCCAGCTTGTTGACTCCCTGAAGCGGAGTAACAGCCTGACCTGCCTGATAGAAGACGGAATTATGCAGCTTGGCTGGGACCAGCATTTCATCACAATAAACAGAATTCCCATGGATGCCATTCCCGGACAGGAGAGCATGCGATGAGCCTGCGCTCACTCCTGCTCACCGCGCTTGTCATTGCGGCCGGATGGTACTGGCTACAGAGCCGTGAACTGAAAGAGTTGGCCTTGCGCCGGGCAGCACGCTACTGCGATGATCTGGGCGTTTCACTGCTCGATCAGACCGTTGTGCTAAAAAGCCTTGGATTCGGTCGCAACGCCCGAGGCACAATGTGTTTGCGCCGCCGTTACGAATTTGATTTCACGTCGACCGGTGAACAGCGTTATCAGGGTGAGATCCGCCTTTTGGGAAAACAGGTGGAAGCAATCTCGCTGCAACCCCACCGCATTGACTAAGCTGACTGCGCGAAGCTCGCAAACAGATCCCGCACCGCCCCCAAGGCCACTCATACCGGAGCATCACCCATTTTGAAGCATTACGCGTCAGGCCGGATAATCTGAGCATCCTTACATGCCGACACAATCGGCTCCAGACGCTGAAGCGCATCCTCCGTCAGCTCACAATGCAGATTAACGGCCGCATCGTATCGAACATCCATGACCTTCGCTCCCAGCTGACTCAATTCGTGCCTGATCAACTGCTCTTCAGCAAAACCACATACGATCACCACAGACTCACGCGGTTCGTAAGTTAGCACCTCCAGCGCATCATAGGCTTGCTGCGTTGCCTGGGAATAGGCCCGGACCAGCCCCCCCGCGCCAAGTTTGATACCGCCAAAATAGCGAATCACGATCACCATGACATTGCCAACACCCTTGTGCTGCATAACGTTCAGAATCGGTTTTCCCGCTGTGCCGCCAGGTTCACCGTCATCCGACATCGCAATCCAGCGCGGACTCTGTGGCGGACCAATCAAATAAGCCCAGCAATGATGTCGAGCATCGGGAAAATCCTTACGAGCCTTATCCAGCCAGTGCATGGCCTCTTCGCGATCCTGCGCGGGATAAACACGTGCAATAAATCGGCTTTTTTTGATCAGATACTCGGTTTCAACCGGGTGTTTTGGAACAGGGAATACATGTGTCATGAGTATGTTGCGCAGTGAGCTTAGTGACGCCGGGCCAGCAGTCTGCCATGACGCTGGTCGAAATCAAGCCACAACTGGTAGCTCAAATAGCGTACATGCATTCTGGTCAGCACTGCATCGGCATCGAAGTCCATAGCCAGATGGACCGGCAAACCCTGCAAGCGGCGATTTGACGAGGCGTCACCAAGGAAATCAAAGACGTAAAAATGGCTGTAGGCGGACCCTTCATTCGGTAAATAGTCTGAGTCAATCTGTTCCGAGACTCCCCAGAGCGCTTCAATTTCAAAGCGACTGGGACGCAGCGAATCATGCACATCTCTGAGAACCAGCTCAACGTCCAGTTGTCGCCAACCCAACGAAACCTTTTCGGCACAGGCGGCACGTAAGACCGCGTCAATCAGACCAATGGAAAACAAGTTACTGGCCGGCGGTAACAAGCTCCCGCTTTGGACCAACAAACGTTCATCCAGAGGTGTATAAACAAGATTAAAGGCAATATCAGGCGAAACACCTTCCGGTAAATCCGGCCTCTGCAGCTGAAAACGATCCACTCGCTGGTAAGGTAGCCTGGTTTGTGTAAACGGTGTTGCCCTCAGATATCGCAGCAAAACCTTGCGAGGCAAAACCGGGTCGATGAAATGCACCACCCTTTGATCAACAACACTCGCCAGTTCAATTTGTGTATCAAATTCGCAAAACTGGTGACTGAATCGATACAAGGACCAGTAACGACATGAACCCAGTGCTGTAGCCAGTACCAGAATCAACATGCATTTCAGCACAACCCTATGAGGGCCCTCGTTAGCAGGCTTGTCAATGATCAGGGTTCAGTTCCAGGTATTCAGGCAGGTAACAACGCAGATAGGCGATCGCCGCTCGGCGAGCCTCTTCTATGCCTTCCGCTCCCAGTGTGTTTTCTCGCCGCAAAGCCAGTGAAAAAAACAGATCAACGATCTCTACTGCGTTGTAAACGATCTGGGACAAGTTGGTGAGACGCGGCAATTTGAACAGACTTTCAAACAGTGCGCTCAAGGCCTGACTGAGCTCATTATCCAGCTCACGATCTGTCTGTTTAATACTCGCCGGCGCTTTGCCGCTCAGCAGCAACACACTAAACGCCGGCTGTGAGTTGTAGAAGCCTGCCGTTTCATGAATCAACCAGGCAATCAGAGACTGCCAACTGGCAAAGCGCTGGGAGGCAAATCCTTCCATCAGATGTGTCATCAACTCCTGATGGAACTGACCCGCAATATCTGCATAGATATGGCTCACGTCCCTGTAAAAATGGTACAGCGAACTGGTGGGGATATCAGAATGCTGAGCCACCTCTGCCAGAGAAAGTTGCTCCGGATCAGTATCCACCAGCAAGGCCCGCGTCGTTTTCAGGATCAAACGGCGCCTTTCCAGACCGCGCTTCTGATCCTTGCGCAAAGGAGGGTTCTTGGTAGATTGATTCATGACTTTAACAACATCCAGCGTACTATTCTGTGCGTGTATCGTTTAGTTTAGTCTCAAAACCTCAGATTATAAAAATCGAATTCTATCGACTTATATGGATTTAATTGTTGTTATAGTTATATTTAACTCTATTATAATGGAATATTTTCCAGTTTAGGCTCATTTATGTCCTCCCTGCTTCAGCGACCCGGTTTTAAAAACCTGTCCCAGTCAAAGCAACAGCTATTCATTGATGCGCATGCGCATCTTTACCCTGCGCGCATCGACACCCTGTTGGAAGGCGGCATTAACTTCGTTCCCGATGCACGCAAGGGTTACCGTTATTGGGATATGGATGGTCGCGAGCTGATGGATCTGCATTTGAACGGCGGCACCTTCAATCTTGGCCACGGCCATCCGGAGCTGGTCGAATTAATGCGCGAGTCACTATCGAACTGGGACATCGGCAACCATCACTTTTGCTCCGCCCCAAAAGTCGAACTGGCCAAGGCGCTTGTCAACTGCTCGCCAGGCCAATTGCAATATGTGGTGTTCACCCCCAGTGCAAGCGAAGCCAACGATGTCGCCATTAAATCTGCTCGTCGCGCCACCGGTCGCAAAAAAATCGTCGCACTGGATTGTGCCTACCATGGCCGTACCGGTCTGTCTGGCGCAGCTGGCGACGATGAATCGGCACGTTATTTCAACAGTGACCAACCAGAGGACTTTATCAAGGTCCCCTTCAACGACCTGGATGCCATGGCTGATGCCCTAAAGCACAACGACGTAGCCCTGGTGATGATGGAACCTCTACCGGCGACTGCGGGTTTCCCCCTCCCCTTCGATGGTTATCTTCAGGGTGTTAAAACTCTATGCGAGGCGCACGGAACATTGTTTCTGGCCGATGAGGTACAAACAGGCCTGGGTCGCAGTGGCTACAACTGGGCCATCGAAAAATGGCAGATAGAACCGGATTTTCTGGTATGTGGTAAAGGTCTGTCCGGCGGACTTTACCCCATGGCTGCGGTACTCATGACAGCCTCGGCTGGCGCCTGGGTTCAGGACAGTGGCTGGGGACATGTCTCAACCTTTGGCGGATCCGATCTGGGCTGTATTGTCGCCAAACGTGCCTTGGAACTCTCGCTGGCAGACAGCACGCGCAACAATGTAACGAAACAGGCTCAAACTCTGCGCGCAGGACTGGAAGCCCTGTTACCTCGCTTCCCTTTCTTTGTGGACATTCGCCAGCAGGGACTGATCTTTGGTCTCAGGTTCCAGGATCGTCTGACCGGCTACGGCATGATGAAAGCCCTGTATGAATGTGGTGTATGGGCATTCGTTGCCGGCTTTGACGAGTCCGTTCTGCAGTTCAAGCCCGGCCTGCTCATTGACGATGCTTTTAGCCACGAGCTATTGCGGCGTGTCGAACATGCCTGTGTCTGGTACGTAAACCACGCCAGTTCCCTGATTCTGGGTGCCGAACCGGACCCAGATAGCCCAGCATTACTGGCGGCACGACAAACTGCCCGGGAAGCGCTGAAATACTGGAATCTGGAAACGGCCGAGCTTCACTTGCTGAAGCACAGGGAAAACACGGTATTTCGCGTTGATCCCGGCAATGGTCAAGCCCCCTGCGTACTGCGCGTGCACAGGACGGAATACCATAGCGATAGCGCGCTGCAATCCGAATTGATGTGGATGGCCGCGCTGAACGAGTCAGGTATTGAATGCCCTCTAGCAATAAACACCACCGATGGCCGTCCCTTTGTCCACGTTGTCTCCCCTCTCTCGGATATGACGCATCAGGTTTCCATGGTGACCTGGGTCGAAGGCAAACCCTTCGACGATCTGGGTAAGGTTGAGCGCGGCGTCATTCCTGAAACCTGCGAACGTTATCGGGCTCTGGGAGCTCTGGCAGGAAAACTGCACAACCAGAGTCAGCGTTGGAACCCTCCGGCCGGTTTTACACGCCATGCCTGGGATGAAGAGGGTCTGCTCGGCGAGAACCCGAACTGGGGGCGCTTCTGGGAACACCCGGTATTGACCGCCGGGCAACGTCGACAAATCCTCAAGGCACGCACCGTGCTGAAGGCCCTGCTAAAGCAACTGGGAAAAGCGCCCGAGCGCTATGGATTGATACATTCGGATTTTCTGCCGGAGAATATCTTGTGCGACAAGGATACACTGCGCTTGATTGATTTTGACGACAGCGGCTATGGCTGGCACCTGTTCGAAATGGCCACGTCGCTTTTCCCCCAGTTAAGCCAGCCCTACTTTGACCAGATTCAGCAAGCCTATGTGGAGGGCTACCGAACTGAGCGTGAGCTCAGTGCAGACGACCTGGAGATTTTGCCTGCTTTTTTGATGATTCGGGGCTTCAGCTATCTGGGCTGGCTCATGACGAGACGAGAAAGCCTGCCCAATGCCGATCGACTCGCACGGGAAATTGCCAAGGGCCTGTGCGAATTTATTCCGGAATTGCTGGCACAGCTGAATCCTTTTCAGCGAATGGGAGTTGAGATACTCACATGGTTCAGCAACACGAGGACAGATAAAGACGGGCTCAGCCCGGCAAGCTGATTTTTTGCCCGGACATCACAGTAAAATCTGCGGCGATACACGGTTTTTTGGTCTACAGTTACGTAACCTCTACATTAATTGTCAGGCGACTCTGGCCTGAAGGCGTCAAGAGCTTCAGGCAGTACAACGTATAGAACGTATCGTGAATCAGAGTTTCCTCAGGGCACGATAAACCGGGAATTTCTCGTCTATGCTCAAATACTTTTCTCGACTCAATCTCTTGCTTGCCGCACTGATTGTTACCTCGCTCACCCATGCCCAGAATCAAGACCTGTTCTGCAGCAAGCTGTTTGCAACAGGCAACCCGGAATATCCCCCTTACCTGTGGCGTGACCCGACAGACCCAAAGAAACTCATTGGCGCCAACACAATTATTTTCAATGAAATATCCGAGCGCTTGGGCATCCCCATCGAAGTGCTTTACGTCGGCCCCTGGTCGCGGGCACAACAGGAAGTACGCAGTGGTCGTATCGATTTGATGGCGGGCGCCTTTCTGACCATGCCGCGCATCCAGTATATGGATTATGTCTATCCAGCCTTTCTCGATACCACCAGCGTCGTCTGGACGCGGGTGGATGATAAATTCGACCTGCAACGTCGCGAAGACTTGATAGACAGACAAGGAATTACCGTCATCAACAATAGCTTTGGTCAGGAATTCGATAGCTTCGCGGAGCAAAACCTGATTATCAGTACGGTTCCCTCGCTGGAGCAGGCCTTCAAAATGCTGAATCTGGGACGCGCAGACTATCTGCTGTATGAAAAAAACCCTGCGCTCGCCTACATTCGTGAGTGGGGCATTGCGGATAAATCAAAAGTCGTTGGCCCACCAATCAGCAGTGAGGGGCTGTTTATGACCATTTCTCATAAATCTTCGTGTAACAACGGAGCTTTGCGTGGCCAGCTTGCCAAAATCGTTCGGGACATGGTCATTGATGGCACCACTGAACGGGCCCTGCAAACCGGCCTGGAAATGTGGCAACAGGGCTCCAAACAGTAACCCGCCGGCTAGTGACATCCCCGGCTTTGCAATCAGGAGCAACAACTATGGACACCTCCAATCATTCAATGAGTGATCTGTTTCAGCAACTGGGTCTGCCGGATTCCAGTGACGCTATAGAAAGCTTTGTGAAGAAACATGCGCTGAGCTCGGAAGAAAAACTGATCGAAGCGAGTTTCTGGAGTGAACCTCAAGCTGCTTTCCTGCAGGAGGCCATTGCCGATGATTCAGATTGGGCAGAGGTGGTAGATCAACTGGATGCGCGCCTGCGCGAACACTGACAGGCTTAGGCCTGAGCATCAAAGGGTGTGGATTTGAGGATCACCTTCATGACATCAGAACGAGTGACTATCCCGACCAGTTTACCTTGATCAGTGACCGGAATGCCGTCCAGGTCACGCTCCATCATCGCCTGAGCCAAATCCACCATGTCGGTTTCCACTCCGGTGGACAAGACCTGCGGCTCGCAAAATGCGTCCATGGGGATATTATCCACCGTCTGTTCAGGCGTCTGCATCAGGTAGGTCAGAATCTTCTTTTCCGAAAGCATCCCGCACAGTTGAGCCATCGCATCCACAATGACCAGATGTCGAATACCATGCCGCTCCATCAACTCCCAAGCGTCGGAGAGGGAGGCCTGCTGCCCAATGGTTATCACCGAACGACTCATATACTGGGACACGCGCCCCAGACGCAGCGCAGATTGCGCCTGGGTCTGCGTATAGGCTTCACGCGCCTCGTCCTGATTCAGGGTCGTCTGCTGTGTTCCTGAGCCTTGCCGCTGATCACTATTCGGCGGCAAGTCCGATTGAATCTTGGGATGGATCCGATTGATTTCTTCCAGCTCGCTGGTGGGTGGTATATCGCGAATACGGAAGCGCTTGTCCAGGGGCGTGACAATACCTCGCCCCGGTTCATGCACAAAAAATACGGCCATCAAGACCCTCCTTCACGCCAGCGAGCGCTGGCAACGCAACCATGTTTCAGACTTATTAATATATGTCGGCCGTTGATCTGCATCAATGAGCATACAAAACCGGCTATCTATGCTAAAAACATAGAGGGTATTCGGACAACTCAATTACTGATCCGTCATATCGGACTTCACACAACGATAAGGAGCTTCACCATGTCGTCACATCACGAGCAGATCGAAAAACTGGCAGAACGCTTGGAAGAGTGGGATTACAAACTGGACCGTCTGGAGCATCGACTGCAGGACCTTCCCGATGAACTGGAGGCAAAAGTCGAAAAGAAGCTCGAAGAAATCAAATCCTATCGAAATAAATTGAAAGAAACCGAGCAAAAGTTGCGAGATGGCGCTGAAGACGCGATTCAGGATGTCGAGGATTCCATCGAAGATGCCTGGGACACCATGAAAATGCTATTCGAGGAAATCGAACTCGACGTCAAAGTGGATGTGCAGTAACCACACCAGTCCACCTGCCTGTCTGGTGGCTGGCTTGAATCGCCTCCACCAGCACGGCATTAGATTACTTGTATGAACACCTTAACGTTGCCGTGCTTTGGGCAAGGACAGGTCAAAGCGAATCGCCACCAGTCTCGCCAGAATGGCCATCCCGGCCGAGACCAGCAAACTGAATTCTTCGTCGACTCCCAGGCTATGACAGCCGAGAAAGCTTATTCCCCCAATCAGCGCCGCTGAGGCATAAAAGTCTGCCCGCAGAATCATCGGTATTTCGCGTACCAACAGATCCCGAATCACGCCGCCTCCAGTTGCCGTCAATGCACTAATCATCAGCACACCCACCCAGCCCAACTGATATTCAATGGCCTTGGCGGCGCCAATTGCCGCAAATACACCCAAGCCAACAGCATCGGCCAGTTTCACCCAGAAGAAATGTCTTTCGACGCGATGGGAAAAGAAAATCGCTACCAGCGCGCCCATCAAACAGGTAAACAAATAACGCTGATCCACAAAGGCTGCCGGCGGCTCAATCCCCAGCAGTATGTCCCGCATCATGCCGCCGCCAACGCCGGTGGCAATAGCAAGCACGGTGATGCCGAGTATATCCAGACGGTACTTGGCGCCATCAAAGCCGCCTGACAGAGCGAACACAAAGACACCAAATAAATCGAGAATTAACAGCCAGTCCATGGGTTCCTGCTTTGGGCAGTCAAGATATTATTGATTATCAGCTTTACCACCAGTGCTTACCGAACATCTCGGGGTTGGCCCAGAATTTTGCATTGTTCCAACTGCGAATGTGATTGTAGGTCGCGATGGCGTAGCTGTAGCAGATCAGCTCATCGTTTTCGTGCCGACACTCCAGCAGGCGTTTGAAACCCAGGGCTATAAAGTCCTGAAATTGCCACTCAGACTGACGGGATACGAATACGCAGATCTGCGCATTCAGCTGGTTACGGAGGGATCCCAACATTACCTCGAAATCCTTTTTTTGGGTGGCCACCGCAGGCAGCTCAACAATCACGAAGTCAGCATGCAGAGATGCCGTCTCTGAGATGACCTGCTCCACGCTATCACTATTGAGCAAAACATGGCTCAAGGTATGTACCGGCATTCCATGCAAAGACTCGGGCAGTGTCTCGCCGAGGAACAGAATACTATCGGGCTGATGCTCGACAATGAGATTAGATAAGGCGTCGTTAAGAGTCAGTTCAGTAAGAGACATGTAGACCTGTGAATTCAATTCTCTCTGGCAAGAGCCGGATACATTTCATATTTCAGCGGCAATTCCAGCAGGTTATCTTCTGCGACCGGATGGCCGATCATTTCATCATAGGCGCTGCGGTGGCAGAGTACCAGCGAACAGATCTTCAATGGCGCCAGCAGCTCGCGCATTTCGGTCAAACTGTTTCGCGTCAGATGCGAGCCATCCTCTTCGGCCAGCCAGCATTCCTCGCGTCCCAGAATGAGCGTCACACAGTACAGGGATGATTCAAGAGCATGGATACATACCTTGTCGATAGGTTGCATTTGTTCTAGAGAGGAAAGGGTCAATTTCATGGTATCGCTCCTGATCAAAATCTTGGTTTGAATGCGATGAATAAATCCAAGAGAGCTAGCTCTGTAACACAAACACCCAAACGGACACGTGGCAGGCCAACACGATACGAGTCAGCCAGTCCCTCATCACAGCGAAGGCTTCCGGATAAACCGACAGCAAAAAACGTTGCTCTAACTGTCGAAGCATCACGAATCCGACAGCAAGCAGGGCTAAAGCAATATCCGGTACGACAAACGCGGCCAGCAAGCCTGTCAGACTTGCCCCGATACCACCCCACAGGATGGGACGGTAGGCATCGTGCAATTCAGATCGCAGTAGTACCGCCGCCCACAGCAAGCCCCCGAGAAACGACAGAATCAGCGCACTGTAAATCACAAAGACGCTCACGAAGGTTTGTGCCGTGGCCTCTGGCAGTATCCACACCAGGAAGGCGGGCCCCAGAAACGGTAACAAGCCCGCGTAACTCAGAAGGCGCACCAGTTCAAATATGGGCTTAGGCATCTGCACTGCTCCTGTTTTCAGCTAGTCTTCTTTGGCAATACGCCGCAATCGTTCAAGTCGATCAACTGACATGCACAATCAGCGAGTCACGTGAAGGTGTCCAAGCTGGTAGCGAATTCACTATAATGATGCGCACTATCCTGGACGATAAACCGTCCATAGCACTCAACATCAGGACTCTTTGGCATGATAATCGTAACAGGCGGCGCCGGTTTTATTGGCAGCAATATCGTTCACGCACTCAATCAGCAGGGCATTCGCGACATACTGGTTGTAGATGACCTCGAAGACGGCACCAAGTTCGTTAACATTGCCGATTGTGATATTGCCGACTACCTCGACAAGGATGAATTTATCGAGCGGGTATGGGCCGGCGAGAATTTCGGCCATGTCGAAGCGATTTTTCATGAGGGCGCCTGCTCATCCACTACCGAGTGGAACGGCAAATTCATGATGCAGAATAATTATCAGTACTCAAAGGATCTGCTGCACTACTGCGAAGAAAAGAGCATTCCTTTTATCTATGCATCGTCTGCCTCGGTCTACGGCGCCGGCCCGGTGTTCAAGGAATCACGGGAACATGAAAAGCCTCTCAATGTCTATGGCTACTCCAAGTTCCAGTTCGACCAATACGTACGACGTCTGCTCCCCAAACTGGATACACAGGTCGTTGGATTCCGCTACTTCAATGTATATGGGCCACGAGAGCAGCACAAAGGCTCGATGGCCAGTGTTGCCTACCACCTCAATGAACAGATCAAACAAGGCGAAAACCCCAAGCTTTTTGAGGGCTGTGATGGCTATCCGGATGGGGGTCAGAAGCGGGACTTTGTGTATGTGGGCGACGTCAGTGCGGTCAATTTGTGGAGCTGGCAGGAGCGCGCGCCTTCGGGCATCTACAACCTGGGAACCGGGCGAGCCGAACCCTTCAAGGCCGTGGCCGAAGCCGTGATCAATTATCACGGTCGTGGCCAGATCGAGTACATTCCGTTTCCTGACAAACTCAAGGGCCGTTACCAGAGCTTCACCGAGGCAGATATTGCCATGTTGCGGGCTGCCGGATATGAAGCCGAGTTCAAGACGGTTGCAGAAGGTGTGCAGGACTATATGCAATGGTTGAGCGCCGAGACTGAATAGACGTCGAATAGCACTCAGTGCGGAAATGCCTGTTGATATTCCGACAGGCTTCGCAGCAGGAAACGCAGCTCCGGCGCCAGCTGGTCCGGAGCAATTCGATCCAGCAGATTCTTGATTTCAAGACCCAGTTCGGTATCCCCCAAAATCGTCAACCGTCGCTGAAAAAACAGGGTATCCGGATCCACATTCCCGGCAGCCAGACTGACAAAACTTTGCACCTCTCCGCGGATGCATACGTCGAATTGCTGGACGCTTGATACGACGATTTTATCGTTCTCACCCAAGGTAAAACTCCAGCTCAGTTGCAGATCACTCACCAGAACCTGCAACCACCGCCCCCTCAAACAATCGGCATCACCGGCTTTTACCACCTCCACCAGCAAGGGCTGCAGCAGATGCGCCAGTATGGATTGATGCACAATCGCCGGCATGTTTGCCAAGGGTTTCAAAGCCAGCAGCGGGAGCTTTCCCATTTGCTGCCGGTGGAAATCAAGCAGTCCACGACCGAGCGTTCCAATCATAATCGGGTCTCACTGTTTACCAGCTTAAAACCTGCACTATAGTGACTGTGAGGTAGTAGCCGCCATACCCTCTTCGGGGCACCCATTAATGGGAATAGTCAGGAAGTCACGCGAACCGACACAATACGTCCCCTGTATTGACTTAACAGGGCTCTTGCTATGGAACTGGTCTGTCCTGCCGGTAGTCTGGCTGCTCTCGATTGCGCCATCGAGGCCGGTGCCGATGCCATATATATGGGACTCAATGACGAAACCAATGCTCGCCATTTTGCAGGTCTCAACCTGAAAAACACCCAGGTTCAGGAAGCCATCGAACGCGCCCGGACCCATGGCCGCAAGATTTTTCTGGCACTGAATACCTATGCCCAGACCTACAACTGGGACAAGTGGCGCGACGCCGTCGATCTGGCGGCAGAACTCGGCGTTGACGCACTGATCTGCGCCGATATCGGTGTTATGGACTACGCCACACGCCAGCATCCTTCACTCAAGCTACACCTCTCGGTGCAGGCCTCTGCCACCAACACTGAAGCTCTGCGGTTTTATCGCAGCAACTTTAACGTCCAGCGTGCGGTATTGCCGCGGGTACTGTCTCTAAAACAGGTTGCCCAGCTAGCCAAGGACAGCCCCGTGGATCTGGAAGTATTTGCCTTTGGTTCCCTGTGTATCATGGCCGAGGGACGCTGCTTTCTATCCTCTTACCTGACGGACGAATCACCTAATAGCTGTGGTGCCTGTTCACCTGCCAAAGCCGTGCGCTGGCAGGAAACCACGGCAGGACTGGAATCCCGACTCAATAATGTGCTGATCGACCGCTTTGCTGCAAACGAAGCTGCCGGCTATCCAACACTCTGCAAAGGTCGCTTTGAAGTCGATGGCAAAATATCCCACGCCCTTGAAGAGCCGACCAGCCTGAACACCCTGGCTTTGATTCCAGATCTGCACCAGCTCAATATTCGTGCAGTCAAAATTGAAGGCCGCCAACGCAGCCCCGCCTATGTCCGCCAAGTCGTAAGTACCTGGCGACAAGCCCTGGATACCTATGCCCGATCACCGTCTGAATTTCGCGTACGTCAGCACTGGCAGCGAGCCCTTGCCAGTGTTTCTGAAGGCGCACATACCACTCTTGGCGCCTATGAAAGGAGTTGGCAATGAAGCTCTCCCTGGGTCCAATCACCTACTTCTGGCCTCGCCAGCAGGTACTGGATTTCTATGCTGATTTGATCGATAGCCCGATCGACATCGTCTATCTGGGCGAAACCGTCTGTTCAAAGCGTCGGGAGTTGCGACCCGCAGACTGGTTGGATATCGCGGACGTTCTCAGCGCAGCAGGGAAAGAGGTGGTACTGTCCACGCTCGGGCTCATCATGTCCGCTTCGGAACTCAGTGCCCTGCGCAGTCTCTGTGACAATTCGGCCTGTCATATCGAAGCCAATGACATAGCTGCCGCGAATCTACTAGCAGAGCGCCATATCCCCTTTGTCGCCGGGGCTAACCTCAATATCTACAGCCATGAAAGCCTTCAGTTTCTTCATGCCAAGGGCGCATATCGCTGGCAAGCGCCCGTTGAAATGTCCAAATATTCCCTGCAAAAGTTGCTGACAGGCGCAAACTTGAACATCGAAACCGAAGTCCTCGCCTATGGTCATCTCCCTTTGGCCTATTCGGCCCGCTGCTTTACCGCCCGTCACCTGTCCCTGCCCAAGGATGACTGTCAGTTCAGCTGTATCCAGTACCCGGAGGGACTGCTTTTGAACAGCCAGGAAGGACAGCACCTCTTCACCATAAATGGGATACAGACCCAGTCCGCCGCCATCTACAATCTGATCGGTGAACTGCCGTTCATGAGAAAAATAGGTGTCTCTATCTGTCGTGTCAGTCCCCGCGCCAGAGCAAACGGTGAAATACTCAGGCAGTTCCGGCAGGCCATTGATGAACCCGAGTCGCAGATTCCACTGAACAATCTCTCCGAGCCGGGTGACCGCTCCGATACTGAATGCAACGGCTATTGGTATGGTCAGGCGGGCATGCTGGAACTTCATGACCATGACTACTGATAGCCAGCAGCCACCCTATCTGTCTCTGGGCCGATTCCTGCAACAACGATATGGCGAAAAGGTCCACAAGATCAGTATCAATGCCGCCTTCACCTGTCCCAATCGGGATGGCTCGCGGGGAATAGGAGGTTGCACCTTCTGCAACAATCGATCGTTCAGTCCGATAAGCAAACAGCTACCCGCCGTCTCGACACAGATTGATGCCGGCAAAGCCGTCATTCGTCGCCGAACTGGCGCCAAAAAGTATTTGGCATATTTTCAGTCGTACACCAATACCTATGCCGACCTGGCGACACTGCGTGCGCTGTATGATCAGGCGCTGGCTGAACCCGATGTGATCGGACTGACGATTGGAACCCGGCCGGACTGTGTGCCTGATACGGTACTTGATTTACTCTGCGAGTATCGGGATCAGGGTAAGGAAATCTGGCTGGAGCTGGGATTGCAAAGCGCCTTTGACGCCAGTCTCGCAAGGGTTAACCGCGGACATGGCTTCGCCGAATACCAGGATGCCCTGATCAGAGCCCGGTCACGAGGCTTGCAGGTCTGTACCCACTTGATCGTCGGGCTACCCGGCGAACGGGCGGAAGACAGCCTGGAATCTCTGAATCGAGTACTCGCACTCGGAGTGGATGGTCTCAAGATTCACCCTTTGCATGTGGTCAAAGGTACGCAACTGGCGCGAGAGTGGTCGCGAGGTGTTTATGAGCCTTTGCAGCAGGAGCGCTACGTCCAAGTCGTCACCGACATGCTGAATCAAACTCCGGAACATGTTGTGATTCACAGAATCACCGGCACGGCAGCGGCCGATCTACTGCTTGCCCCTGAATGGTGTGAACACAAATGGCCGGTTATTAATGCCATCCACCGAAATCTGGCTGATTCAAAGACCGTTTATGGCTAATGCGATTGCTGAAACCAAAAAGGATATTACCAACTTACTGGACCTGTTCACACTCAAGCTTGCATTTCAAGTTCTCCAGCGCCAATGCTGACATTTGCTTCATACGCCGAGCCAGCAATGGCATCAGCAAGCGACTGATACCCTGGGTTTGATAGCTCAGGGTGCGGGTAAAACGGGTTCCTTCTTTTGTTGGCACCAGATCGTAACGTATCCGCAACCAGCCATCTGACATTTGGCCTCGCACCTGCCATTGTTTGGCTTCGTCAGCAATCTCAACTTTATAGCGGGTTTGCCGCCTCAGATTGATCGGTAAGGGAGACAAGGGCTGGACTTCAATCTCTTCATCAAAACCATCTCCCACTTCCAGGTGCTCGACCTCTGCCGTGGCCGACAGTGAATTTGGATGCCATTCACGCCAACGCCAGGGCTGGGTAACATAGGCATAGATGGTTTCTGGAGAACAGGCGATATCTAGCACATTCTTTAGTTCGGCCATAGCAATTTGTCCTTTAAGCCTGCTTCCGGTTGAGATGACGGTTCAATACCAGATAGCCAACGATTCCGGACGCTATGGAGCCGAGTAAAATACCCAAACGCTCATCAAACATCTGGTTCACGCCACTTTCCTCAAAAGCCAGGGAGCCGATGAACAAACTCATGGTAAAGCCGATCCCGCACAGGGCTGCAGTACCATAAAGCCCGGTCCAACTCATATCTTTGGGCAATGCGGCCAGGCGACACTTGATGGCCAACCAGCAAAAACCAAAGATACCCACCTGTTTGCCGACAAACAGCCCCAATGCGATGCCCAGGGGTACTCCATGCAGAACCTGATCCACCCCAATCCCTCGCAGGTTCAGGCCCGCATTAGCGAAGGCAAAAACTGGTAAGACAAAAAATGTCACTGCCGAGTGTAAATCATGTTCCATATCTTTCAGGGGGGAGAAATTGGGGTTAACCCGTGATCGCATGGGAATAAACATGGCAAGCAATACCCCTGCGAGTGTAGCATGCACTCCCGATTTCAGCATGGCGGTCCACATGACGATGCCGATCATCAGGTACAGACTGCGCGCCTCCATGCCCTTGCGATTGAGAATGAACAAAATTGGAATACAGACCGCCACCACCACCAGGGCGGTGGTGGAGATCTTGGAGGTGTAGAACACGGCAATAATGATGATTGCGCCGATGTCGTCAAAAATCGCCAGCGAGGTCAGGAATACTTTCATGGAGTTGGGGACCTTGGAGCCCAACAGCATCAATACCCCAAGAGCAAAAGCGATATCCGTTGCGGCGGGAATCGCCCAGCCTTCTATCGCAAAAGAATCACCCCAATTGAAGTAAACATACACCAATGCCGGGAAGGCCATCCCACCTACAGCACCGATAGCCGGAAGGATGATATTGCGCGGATCTGAGAGATCACCTTCGAGCATTTCGCGCTTGAGCTCCAGGCCCACCAGAAAAAAGAAAATGGCCATCAGACCATCGTTGATCCACAACAGCAGGGGTTTGTCGATCCCCAAGGCACCAACGCGAATTTCGACGGGCGTCGAGAGCAACAAATCATAAATGTAAGAGAGCGGAGTATTGGCAAACACAATGGCCAGAACGGCCGCCAGAAACAGCAGGATGCCACCTGCCGATTCCATTTTGAAAAACTCACTGACTACCGATTTTTCCTGCTGAGACATGGAGTTAGCACTTCCTCATAGTATTGGGATCACGCTGAGCGATGCTAGCATGTTTTAAGGCCCCGGCGGAGCAAAATCGTTTTCAGTATCGCAGCTCGCCGCATGCACCATAGCATAGGGCTCAGCCGCTGACATGACTTGCGAGGCAAACAGGACGGGCAAAAAAGCAGTCTCAATGCCCGCATGTTCCAGTACCCTCGCGGTCCAGGTGTTACAGGTATATAAGGCGTGGTAAGAACCGCTACCAGGGAAAAACATACTATCTCCATAGATGCCCGGCCCCAGAGATTTCAGGCTACCGTTTCCCGCTTTGAAGCTTCTGCGAATGCTATTCAGTATAGGTTCAAGGCTTTCCTGGGACAGACACAAAGCGAGTATCGGGCTATAGGGAAAGGCTTTATCAGGATCCATTCTCAACCCCACCACATGCATCACGGTACTTGTTGGCCAGAACAAAGCCGCAATCGCTTTGGCGGTGCTGAGTTCCTCCGCCCTGTAAAAGTCCTCATCCCCCCAGCCAAACTCAATCCACTTTGCTTTCGGAAAAAACCGCTGTAATTCGGGAATGCGCTCAAACACCAGCTCGGCAGAGAGTGTCAGACTGGTATGCCATTGGTGTCGCGTTACCCAGAGTTGTGAGGCTGGACCGATCCGTTCCAAACCATCTGAGTTCGGAGCATTATCAGCTGGAACGGATGCACAGGCCGGTAAATGCAGACAGACAAACACCACCAGCCCTGCGGCTCCCAGTCGCTTCCAGAAAGGCTCCCATACCTCCATCATGCCCCCATCAAATCTCCTGTTGTACCTGACATCCAGAGACGCCTCGTTGGCGCACTGGTGTCAGTTATTTTTTTGACTGGCGCGCCTTTTGTCCCCTCGGGCACTCCGCGTTTCACCAGAAAAACTGCCGTTTTCCAGGCCTCGCCTGCAATTCGGTTTTTACTCAAGCCCGAAATGCCGTAAAATAGGAGGCCGTAATTCTCAACTCAGGCGTTATTATGTCCTCCAAATCCAAAAACAAAGCCCCCGCAGCAACAGAAACCTCCGCATCCATTGAAGAACAAACCAAAGCATTTCTCGCCTCAGGCGGTAAAATCCAGGAAATCGATACCGGCGTATCCGGCCAGCAAAACGTATCCGGTCCGCGACACATCAGCCTCGGCAACAGATCCCGATAAAACGGTTTACTACCAACTGTCCGCGTTCGCTGCCCCACGCACGTCACCGGGAGCAGCAACGATCGGGCAATTGACCACAACCGTGGTCCTTACCAGATTCACCTTTCCGGCTTCTTCGGCAGCCAGAACAGCTTCTTCTGAACGTAGTTCTTCTACGTTAAATCCAGGCTTCCAGTTTACTTCATACATTAACCAAAGCGGGCTATAGCTTTTATCTTCGCTATCAGGCCCCAACGGACGCGGTATGGAAGCAAATACGCTGCCCTGCTCTTTGCCGGGGAAGCCGTACACGCGCTCAAGAACCGATCGCATTCCGGGAGGTTTGGGATGAGGGGGGATCGCATCCTGCAGACGCGGAACGTAGTTAGCGTTCATCTGTCTCGCCATGCCTCGATCAGATACGTCGGTGGTGATGTACCAGACCCTCTGGCCTTCGTACCATGCCTGGAAGGCGGGCAATACCGCTGAATTCGGTGCAATATCGTGGCTGGAACATGCCGTTAGCACGGCAGCAATTAAGACCCAGGCGATTCTCATCACTTTCTCCTTTTGCGAATTGGAATATTCCAAGCGGGGAAGAACCCAATGCAAAGCTATAAACTCAGCATGGTCTTGTCCAGTTTCGCTTGCTCAAAGGAGTTAGTGTCAGGGAAAAGTGAATGGTTCAATAACTCAAATAGTGCAATGCTGCCCAGGAACAACAGGCACATTCGCACAGAGCCGCAAAGGAGAAGCGCTCAGGGCTGCTGATTGACCATCCAGACTGCGGCTTCAACACGGGAGTTCAACCCCAGCTTCTTCAGCACATGTTTGACATGGACTTTGACAGTACCATCGGAAATATCCAATTCGCGGGCGATGAGTTTATTGGACATACCTTTGGCAATCAGCTTGAGAATTTCATGCTCGCGACTGGTCAGTTTTGCCAACAGGTTACTTTTCTTGTTGCTGCCACCTCGAATAGCGCCCGCCAGAACATGGGTCAGCTTTTCACTGATAACCATCTTACCAAGAGCAGCTTCCTTTATTTTCTCCAGAATCTGTTCCGGATCCATATCCTTGAGCAAATAGCCGTCAGCACCATAGGAGATGGCGCACACCACGTCCTCGTCACTGTCGGATACCGTTAGCATGATGATTCGCGAGCTGACTTCCGCCTGACGTAAAGCGCGCAGGGTTTCCAGTCCATCCATCCCCTGCATATTAAGATCAAGCACGATCAGATCCGGCTCAAATTCCTGAGCCAGACTCAAGGCTGTCTGACCGTCGCTGGCTTCGCCGACAACATCCAGATCATCTTCCAGGTCAATCAACTGCTTAAGCCCCTTGCGCAGAAGGGGGTGATCATCCACCAACAGAATGGTGGCCGGACTGCCGCTCATGTCGTTAATCTCCTGTTTACACCAGTGCGAGGCTTTTTTCTGCAGGGTAACTTACGCGCAAGAGGCCTGCCACCGCAATATTCCATTTCCCGTAAATTGATCTGAATCATGTTTGACAGGGCTTTTTACAAACGCCATAACCCATTGAATTATATAGACATAACCCCTAGTAGGTAGATTTAAAACAAAACCTCACGACGCTTAATTCCCATCCCGAAAAGGCCTGAAGACACCTCCTACTTATTTTTGGGTAGTTTGGGGGCGTGCGTTTCGATCTATCTGGCTACTCCCTAGGCTAAATTGTTCGTCCACCTGAGCTGCGCGCATAGTCTGTCCGAACCAAGCCATTTTAGGTGTCAATGCACGGGAGAAGAGCTATGGCGACAACACACACACAACAACTCGGTAAGGAGCCCCGCTCCGGCGCCGATATCCACGAGTGGGATCCGGAAAACGAACAATTCTGGGAAAGCCGTGGCAAACATATCGCAAACCGCAATCTATGGATTTCGATCCCGAGCTTGCTCTGCGGCTTTGCCGTTTGGCTATATTGGGGCATCATCACGGTCCAGATGCTGAACCTTGGTTTTCCTTTTGCCAAGTCCGAACTGTTTACTCTGATGGCCATCGCAGGTCTTACCGGAGCGACACTGCGTATTCCCAGTAGTTTCTTCATCCGTATTGCCGGTGGCCGAAACACGATATTTTTTACTACCGCACTACTGATGCTACCGGCGTTGGGAACGGGTATTGTGCTGATGAACCAGAATACGCCGCTTTGGGTGTTCCAGATTCTGGCGCTGCTCTCCGGTTTCGGTGGCGGCAACTTCGCTTCTTCCATGTCAAACATCAGCTTCTTCTTTCCCAAGAAGCAGCAGGGTTTGGCGCTCGGACTGAATGCAGGCCTGGGTAACTTTGGTGTCACCACCATGCAGATTCTGGTACCGCTGGTCATGACCTTTGGTCTCTTTGGTGCACTTGGTGGCGACTCCATGACGCTGCAAAACACCTCAGGTACCCTAATCGGCAAGATCCCTGCGGGTTCGGAAACCTACATCCAGAATGCAGGCTATGTCTGGTTGCTGTTTTTGATTCCTCTCGCTTTTGCCGGTTGGTTCGGGATGAATAATATCCGTACCAAAGACGTCTCTCCCGAGATCCCTGGCCCCATTGGCGCCTTTGCAATCATCAGCTTTATGCTGCTGATCGGTTTCATCACAGCGGCATTCGGACTGTGGCTGCTGCTGCCTGAATCAGCGAATGGTTCCGGCTTCGGCGTACCCAAGGAGATCGTCCTGCTGATCGTTATCGCTTCAACAGTATTCCTGCTGAAACAGATCCCCGGTCAGACCAAGGGCATCCTGAAGCGTCAATATCAGATCTTCAACAACAAACACACTTGGGTAATGAGTGTCATCTACACCATGACCTTTGGTTCATTCATCGGTTTTGCTGCCTCATTCCCGCTGTCAATCAAGGTTATCTTTGGCTACCAGCACCTGATGGTTGATGGCGTGATGACCCATAACACTGCGAACCCCAACGGCCCCAGCGCTCTGATGTATGCCTGGATGGGACCTTTCATCGGCGCTCTGATTCGTCCCGTCGGTGGCTGGATCTCTGATAAAGTTGGCGGCGCATTGGTCACGCAGATCTGCTCGGTGGTGATGGTTGCGAGCGCGCTGGGTGTGGCCTACTACATGAAAGCGGCGTATGCCTCAGCCACTCCGGAAGAATACTTTGTACCTTTCTTCGTACTCTTCCTGCTGCTGTTTGCCGCAACGGGTATTGGCAATGGCTCTACTTTCCGCACCATCGCCATGGTATTCCCCAAAGAGCAGGCGGGTCCGGTTCTGGGCTGGACATCAGCTGTCGCAGCATACGGCGCCTTCTACATTCCAAAAGTGCTGGGTGAGCAAATCAAGGCGACCACTCCTGAGGTGGCACTGATCGGTTTCGCCGTGTTCTACGCCACCTGCATATTGATCAACTGGTGGTTCTATCTGCGCAAAAGCGGAGAGTTCTACAATCCTTAAATCCATATGGTGACTGTCTCCCCGTCAGTTGCATACGCTTAGCCCGCCTCCCGCGGGCTTTTTTTATGGTCAGGAAGACCTGTATGCCGCGTGCGCATGGATGCGCAAGAGCGGCGATGGTCAGGGATGTGCGGGCGCATGGATGCACACGAGCGGCAATGGTCAGGGATGTGCAAGCATGGACTTGGGCGGAATCTTCGACATGCAGAGCTCCGCCATTGCGGTGATAGTCAGGCTGGGATTGACCCCCACGTTGGCAGGAATCACAGACGCATCGACCACAAAGATATCGGGATATCCAAAGAGTCTGTGCTCCGAATCCACCACCCCGTCTTCGGCAGAGGCGCCGATCTTGCAACCACCGAGAATATGCGCAGTCATGGCGAGATTACCGACACTTTCACCCAACATATTCAAGGCTTGACCATCGCTTTGTTCGGCAAGATGGCGCGCCGCCTCGTTCGCAGTTTTCAGATACGTTGGAGCCTTTTCCCCGGGGCCGCTCTGCGTCACCAGCCCTCTGCGCCAGGGCGCCCACCATCTGCGGCGCCATCTCAAGGCCATGGCATTGTCGATCACCTGCATCACCGTCAGCACGGTCGCTCTTCGATGCCAGTCCTTGCTGCGCCATACCTGCAAGATCTGTAGCGGGTGCCGAACGATAGCGGACAAGGCCCTTAGTGCCCGTTTCCATGGCACCTCTCCGTCCACCATCGGCCCCATGTAAAAGCGCATAAAGGACTGACTGGGCGGAATTCTATTCTGGGTAACATGAGTTCTGGCATCGGGATAAAAATCCGATGAAATGGTTGTACCGTGGGACAAATCAAGATTCCTGTTTCGACTCAGGGACGCAACGATCGCTTCACTGTTGGTCCTGACGGTGTCACCCAGTCGCGCAGAAATACCAGGCAAGGTCCGATAATGATCGCGACATTTGAATAACAGTTCCACAGTGCCGATAACGCCACCCGCGAGCACCACTTTTTTTGCCGTGAAGGTACGATGCCGATGCACCAAGGAATAGGGGGAGTCAGTAGAAATTCGATATCCCCCCTCTGACAAGGGCTCAATAGATTCGACCCGGGTCTCGGGAATAATCTCCACACCCAGACGCTCGGCAAAGTACAAATAGTTCTTGTCGAGACTGTTCTTGGCTCCACGATAACACCCGCTAATGCAATGCCCGCAATGGTTGCAAGCGGTTCTGGGTGGTCCGGCACCGCCGAAGTAAGGGTCTGCAACCGTCTCAGCTTCCTCGCCAAAAAAGATGCCTTGAGGCACGGCCCGCCAGGTTTCACCCACGCCCATGGATTCCGCTGTGCGCTTTAACTGCCAATCCATTTGAGACTGTTTCGGATTGGTGGCCACTCCCAGCATATTGCTGGCTGTGTCAAAGTGCGGGGCGAGCTCCTGCTTCCAGTCCGCGAGCTGCGACCATTCACTGCTACGGTAGAACGCATCTTTGGGTCGCAACAGCACAGCCGCATATACCAGACTTCCACCTCCCACACCGATTCCGCGAATCAGCCCCAGGTGACGAAAGAAACGTTGCGAAAAATAACCTTTCAAACCCCATTGTGGTAACCAGGTAAATTCCAGCGCGCTGGTCGCCCCGCGACGCATACGTTCTGGCGAAACCCGCTGTCCCTGCTCCAGTACAGCAACCCGGTAACCTTTCTCAGCCAATCGCAAGGCCGACACGCTGCCACCGAAGCCACTGCCGACAACGATGAAATCAAATTCATTCATAGCATTTCTTTCAACAGAAAGGGCATGGGAAAACGGCGCAACAAGGGCAAATCCACAAAGGTCAGCCCGAGTAAACAGTGGTCATTCAGGCGGCGTAACTCATCACGTAGACAGCGCAATCCCAGCGGTGCTCGCATGTCATACGTCAGGACCAGACTGTTTTGTCGATCCAGACAGGACGGATCGAAACGGCGAACCATGGGTACTTTCTCAACGAGGGTATGCTGTCGGCGCAACAGGTTGTTTGCCTCACCATTGCGACTAAAGACTTTCCCGACCCAACCCCTGAGACCACCCAGAGGAAGCAGCCTCGGAGCCAGTATTCTCAGCCACAAAGGTCCAATAAATATGGCTTCAAATCTCCCTGCCAGCCCCTGTTCGGGCGCGGGTAAAGTGCGGAATAGCTGCCAATAGTGCGCCAAAGACTGAGCCCTAAACGCTTTTTCCAGATCACCCTGCCTGTCCGCCTGCTCCAGGTTTGTCACCGCCACCCCCTTTAATTGCTTTTGATTGAACGCTCATTCATTTAACCAGAATACGGCAAGCGACATAACCTATCAAGCGCTTGGTTAATGGCCTTCACTACTGGGTACAGACCTACCCCAAATGAACCACGCTACCAAGCAATGCGATTGACTCAGATCAACCCACACAAACGGTAATTATTTTTAAATAGGACAAATTATCATTAGCAAGGGAAATGGGTATGACTCTGGATCAGGCTCTGCGACAAAAACCTTACCTCTTCGAAGGCCTGAAGCACTCTTCTGCCTCCGTTCAGCACCAGCTCCTGCACATGGGCCTGATTCCCGGAAGCAGCATCCAGGTGTTGTATCGAGCGCCGACGGGAAGCCCCCTGCAAGTTCGAGTTGGCGCGACAACTCTGAGCCTTCGTCGCGAGTTGGCCCAATGCATCACCATTCAAGAGCACACAAATGAGCACAGTCAGTGAAAACTATGCCCTGATCGGCGCCCCCAATTGCGGCAAAACCACACTATTCAACTTACTCACCGGTGCCCGGCAGGCCGTGGGAAACTGGCCAGGTGTCACTGTGGAACGCAAGGAAGGCCGACTACCTCTTGCGGGACACAGCGCTCGCCTGATTGATCTTCCCGGGCTCTATTCCCTGTCGGCAGACGAAGACGGCATAGACCAACAGGTAGCCCGCCAATACCTGTCTCAAAACGATATCAAAGCAATCATCAATGTGGTCGATGCCACCCAGTTACAACGGCAACTCCTCCTCACAGCGCAACTACAGCAATTTAATTTACCGATCATTCTGGTGGTGAATATGCTGGATGTCGCTGAGCAGCAGCATCTGGCAGTTGATTTGAGCAGGCTCTCTGAAAATACGGGCATGCGGGTTGTGGGCCTATGTGCCGCCAAACAGACCGGCCTGAGCGAGCTCAAGCATGTACTCTCAGACATCAAGCAGGCGACGGCGATTCGTCACACTTCATCCGTCAGTCCGCTTGAACTCAGCGCAGGCTGGCTGAAAGGTGTCATCACCGCCCCGGAGCAGCCCGACAAAAGCCTTAGCGAACGCATGGATCAATGGATTTTGCACCCACTTTTTGGCATACTGATCTTTCTGATCATGATGTATCTGATGTTCAGTGTTGCGATCAATCTGGGATCGGTTTTCATAGACGCCTTCGACATCATCGCCGGCATGCTGTTTATCGACACACCCGGTTATGTCATGCAGACACTGAATGCACCGGTTTGGCTGACAAGCATCCTGACCGATGGTGTCGGTGGCGGGTTGCAAATGCTTGCGACCTTCATTCCGGTCATTGCCTTTCTTTACCTGGCGCTGTCATTGTTGGAGAGCAGTGGCTATATGGCGCGAGCGGCCTTTGTGGTGGACCGCCTGATGGCTGCCATCGGCCTGCCCGGCAAAGCCTTTGTGCCCCTGATCGTCGGTTTCGGCTGCAACGTTCCCGCCGTGATGGCAACACGCACCTTAAGTCACCGCCGGGATCGAATGGTGACAATTGCCATGGCACCCTTCATGTCCTGTGGCGCACGCCTGGCGGTGTATACATTGTTTGCGGCGGCTGTATTTCACGAACACGGGCAGAATGTTGTGTTCGCGCTCTACCTGATTGGCATTCTTATGGCCATCCTCAGCGGCTGGATGTTCCGGCGATTCTTCCCCGACTCTGACAACAGTATCTCGGTGATGGAAATGCCGGCCTATCATCTTCCACGCTGGCGCAACATCGCCATGCAAACCTGGCATCGACTGAGTACCTTCATCAAGCGTGCAGGAAAAACCATTGTTGTCATGTATGCCTTGCTCACGATTGTTGGATCTTACCAGCCCGGTGAGAACGACACTCAAAGCGAATCTTCTTTGATGGAGATGGCGGGAAAATCCATCACGCCCCTGTTTGCGCCAATGGGCATCAAAGAGGACAACTGGCCCGCCATCGTGGGGATATTAACCGGCGTTTTCGCCAAGGAAGCGGTCGTCGGAACACTGGATGCACTGTATTCGAAACAACAAACCAGCGCTGAGTCCTCCGTCATACAGGCGCCCGATTTTATTGAGAGTTCAAGCCTGGCTCTGGGGAGTATCCACGACAACCTGATAGCCCTGGGGGACAACCTGCTCGACCCTCTGGGTATTCAAATTAAAGACTACGCCAGCCCAAGCCAGGCGTCCGAGGCCGTGGGGGTCGAGCAAAGCAGCCTCAACCAGATTGCAGCCCGCTTTGGCTCAACACTGGCCGCATTCAGCTACCTCGTCTTCATCCTGCTGTATACGCCCTGCCTGGCAATGATCTCCACACTGATCCGTGAAGCTGGCGGTGCCTGGGCCTTGGTGATAGGCGCCTGGACCACCATCCTTGCCTATAGTAGCGGCACACTGTGCTATCAGCTCGGCACCTACAGAGAACATCCGCTGCAGTCACTTGCCTGGCTCAGTGTGATTGCCGGTATCCTCTGGCTGACACGAAACCTTTTGTACTTGCTCACGCAACGAGCCCAGACAAGCCAAGCGGGGCGCATCCCATTGATACAACTTTCCTGATGCTGCGCTCAGCATATCCGCAGTGCCCGTTCCGGTAGCGCTGATCGGGCATAAAGGTGATGTGTATCACAAACAGAGACATAGGCCTGCTACCTGGCGCCAAAACCGACCGTTTATCGCCCAGCTATTTTCAATTGATGAGGACATCGCATAATCACCTGCATCATCAACCTTTGGCGAGTTCCCGGAGTAAACCTGATGGATGCAGTAATCAGTGACTACGACCACTATGAGCGTTTTGCCCGTCGCTATGAATGGCTTTACGCCCACTCGGACACACTCAAGCGGGAAGCCTATCGTTTGCGCAGTGCAGAAGACCCTTCGCGCAATCCCTGTCTGAATATTGATGCTCACGACGCCTACGCCCATCATATCCTGCTGCAGCATCGGGACGCCCGCCAGGTTATTGCCGCCACCCGTATTATTGTCAAAGCCGATTTAGCTCCCGGAACCAAGCTCCCCATTGAGCAAAGCATGACCAGTGACTTTCATATCGCCAGCGCAAATAATGCCCTGGAATACCCAAGCGGTTTGAGCGAGATGAGCAGTATTCATACCAATCACCGGCTTCTGAACGGACTGGGTGAAAGTGAATCCCTGGTTTGCCTGAGCCTGTGCCTGGCCTCCTATTCACTGGCCAGACTCTTGTTTCACGACTACTTGTTGACCCGCCTGCCTCTTGATCAATTCAAACGTTTCCGCGCCAGCGGTCTGAAGTATGAATACGCCTGTGAAGTCAATAACCCGGACCATGCGGAGGCCGCGTTTTACCTGGACCTCAACACCGATATCCGCGAGTCCAGCGCCATTTATGCCTTCAGCCAGAAGATCTCTGATCAGCTGGCACCCTATGTGAATCTGCCTATTCTTCAGGAACGCGAAGCCTGAGGAGCGACTGTAGTTTGTGAGCTGCGCTCGTCAGCGGGAGCTGGCTTGTTTTGTCGCTTTTCGGCGTAGATACCAGTTTCTTTTCTTCCCTTTTTCACAAGATTCTTTCCTTCCCTTTGCACTCGGAATTTCCTCCCCTCCTTGTCTTGATACAAATTTCACTCCTTCCCTTTTGCACGCGGAATTTTCCTCCCTCCTTTGTCTTGATACAAAGGAGGCAAAAATCACGACGCCACTATCTGATCGCTACGCGATACCTTCGTTCGCTTGCAACGAATGGCGGCTGTGGAAACTCGCCTGCGGCTCAAACACCCACAGCCTCATATCCATTCATTGCTGCGCTCCCTCAGCCAGACAGAGGGTCGGAATAGGGTGGGAGCTTCAGCTTAACAGGCTGTCGATGAAGTGCATTGGCACGAGAGAAGCCGATTGGACATCCTTCCCCTGTGAATGGCTGAGTGACGCTGGAAAAATCAGATCAAAGCGCTGGCATGCTTGAGCCAGACACAGGGTCGGAAAAGGGCGGGAGCTTGAGCTTAACGGGCTGTCGATGAAGCGCTTTGGCACGAGAGAAGCCGATTGGACATCCTACCCCTGTGAATGGCTGAGTGACGCAGGAAAAATCAGAGTCAAGCGCTGGCATGTCTGAGCCGTAGGCGAGTTTGTCAGCGCACTGATTTTGCCAAGACACGAAGGTACCGCGAAGCGGCCATGAACCGGGGGCGCGCTTTTCCGCTTCGCTTTTGCGCGTGCAAAAGGGAAGGAGTGAAATTTGTATCAAGACAAGGAGGGGAGGAAATTCCGAATGCAAAGGGAAGGAAAGTCTTTGTATCAAGGCAAATTCGGCAAAAGGGAAGAAAAGTCTTTGCATGAAGGCAGCTATCGAAGAGCCAAGAAAAAAATGAAAAAGCTACCAAGCCCTTGCGGCAGGCAATCAACACCCTACTCAAGCGGCTTCGACAAGATACCGCGGCCGGAAGGTAAGTCGAATCCGGGTGCCGCCGTGTTCACCTGCATCAATGTTAAACTCGCCATTCAGATGTCGGGCACGCTCCTGCATAATCGCCAGACCATAGTGGTTCAGTTTTTCAGGGCTGTCTGAAAGACCGACGCCATCATCCTCTACTGATAACACAATTTGTTTGCTGTCATCGGTTGCGAGCTTGATCCACAGATGCTCACCCTGAGAATGATTGATGGCGTTCTGACTGGCTTCGCGGGCTATCTGCATCAGGTGAATTTCTTCCATAGGGTTCAGGGGCAGATTCTGCAGACGGTATTCAAACTCTATCTCCATCTCACTGCGTTCACGCAGTTGCAACACGGTCTGTTCGAGCGCTCCCTCCAATCCCTGTACATCGATTTTCAGGCGGAAGGTGGTCAGGAGCTCCCGCAAATGACGATAGGCAGACGACAAACCCTCGCGCAACTCATCCAGAATCTCCTGCTGCAATTCGTACTTGCCTGCATCCTGGCTTTTCTGCAGTCGCGTCGCCTGTATCTGCAGATAGGACAGGGCCTGAGCCAGCGAATCATGCAGCTCCCGCGCAATCACTGTACGTTCACTTAGCATGGCCAGGCGATGCTCCTGATCCTTGGTTTCATTCAATGACAGGGCAATGGCCAATTGATCCGCAGTTGATCGCAGCAGTTTATCCTGCCATGCGGCCACCGCGGATCGCTCTTTGGAACGCAGCTGTATTACCCCATACTGCTTGTCATTGTGCAGGATGGGATAGTGATGCCCCACGCCAATCGAAACAATGGAATCAAAGGGCGCCTGGCCTTTACAATCTTCACAGTTAGTTTTCTCACAGTGATGATCAGCGTCATCCGCTTCAACCTGCAAATAGGGGCGATCACCCTGTGGGGTGAACAGGCACAACTCAAGCTCATGATTACCAAGAATAGTGGCCAATTCGTCAATAACGGCATGGTAGTCCAATACCTGGTTCTGACCATCCAGCACCGTGCGGGCAATGTTGAACAGAAATTCCAGCGTCACCGTCTGACGGTGCAATTCCTTTGTCCGCTCTTCAACACGAGATTCCAGCTCATCATAGGTTTCGCGAATGGACAGGCTGAGTTGATTGAAGGCTTGCGCCAGCAGAGCCAGCTCGTCTTCACCCTTTACATCGATATGCTGATCAAAGCGGCCGCCACTCATTTGTCGCGCTGCGGTAGTGAGTTGACCCAGTGGGGCTTCCACCCGGTTCTTAAGCAGGTAAAAAATCATCGAACCGACAATCGTCGTAATCAACAGGGAAAACAACTGCAAGGTACGCAGATCACGAATTTTCCCTTCCGCTTCATGCTGTAGCTGATTCACCAATTCGTCCGTGAGCGCCACCTGCTGTTCGAGCACCGCAAAGAGCTTGCCCGCTACCTCACCACTGTTCAAGGCCTCTTCCAGAGCAGGCTGCGTCGTGCCAAACCAATAGCTGTAGCCCTGATAATACAAGCGCGCTAACTCGCTACTGTTTTGCTCACGTTGCAAACGGGAAAACAGGGGATCATTCCAGGTTTGGGAGAGTCGCTTCATCAGCGATTTGGCTTGCGCGGGATCGCGTACAACCGACATTCCGATGTGAAAGGTCTGCATACGCATGGAGCCAGACAGGTTAATGGCCCGCGCATCACTATCGGTTTTTTCGGTAATCCAGAAAGAGAAAAAGATAGAGACCAGGGCAATCCCTATGATCGCAAACAGGGATAGATTGATGTAATTCATCACGGAATGCATGAACGGCTGTTTCGGCTTTGCCACGAGCACCTACCCCAAATTACCCCGCTTTCGGACCTCGAAAGCCTGTCGAATGAAAACAGTCTAAACATCAACACCTTAGATTTCCAGATACCTACCACTTTGGTGGTAGGCCAACAATGACGCGGCTTCCGGCTGGAAATGCAACTTGATATGCGTCAACTAAGCTAGGCGACACGCTTCCTATACTCGCGGAAAACGGATGCTGAAAACCGACTTTGAGCATCCTGAAAACGAACGTATCAGACAAGAAACCAAAGAAACCGGGAAGAGAATGGAGAATCCATTTAGCCCAAGGGTGAGGAGCCAAGCATGAGCCAGTTAGTAGACCGATTGCGTTTCTTCAAAACCAGGAAACAGCCATTTGCCGCCGGGCATGGCGTGACCACCAATGAAGATCGGGGTTGGGAAGATAGCTATCGCAGACGTTGGCAGCACGACAAGATCGTGCGCTCAACACACGGTGTGAACTGCACCGGATCCTGCAGTTGGAAAATTTACGTCAAGGATGGACTGGTCACCTGGGAGACCCAGCAGACCGATTATCCCCGCACTCGCCCTGACCTTCCGAATCACGAACCCCGTGGCTGCCCCCGCGGCGCCAGTTATTCCTGGTACATCTACAGTGCCAACCGCCTGAAATATCCAAAGGTACGTAAGCCCCTGCTCAAGCTCTGGCGCGAAGCCAAAGCCAAACACAGCGATCCGGTAAAAGCCTGGGAATCCATAGTCACCGATCCGGCCAAGGCCAAATCCTACAAGTCCAAACGTGGACTCGGTGGCCTGGTGCGCTCCGACTGGAATGAGGTGAATGAAATCATTGCCGCGTCCAATGTCTACACGGCGAAAACCTTCGGCCCTGACCGCATCACCGGCTTCTCGCCAATTCCGGCGATGTCCATGGTGTCCTATGCTGCGGGTGCACGCTATCTGTCCTTAATTGGCGGCAACTGCCTGAGCTTCTATGACTGGTACTGTGACCTGCCACCGGCTTCACCACAGATCTGGGGTGAACAGACCGACGTGCCCGAATCAGCCGACTGGTACAACTCCGGCTACATCATTGCCTGGGGCTCGAACGTGCCACAAACCCGGACGCCGGACGCCCACTTCTTCACCGAAGTTCGCTACAAAGGTACCAAGACCGTATCGGTCACTCCGGACTATTCAGAAGTCGCCAAGCTAACGGACGAGTGGGTCCACGCCAAGCAGGGCACCGATTCCGCTGTCGCCATGGCCATGGGGCACGTGATTCTGAAAGAGTTCCATGTCGACAAACCAAGCGAATACTTCCAGGAGTATGTGCGTACCAAAACCGACTTCCCCTACCTGGTGACACTGGAAGAGTCAGATGCTGGCTTGCAACAGGGCCGCTTCCTGAGAGCCTCTGACCTGGCCGATAATCTCGGCCAGGACAACAACCCTGAATGGAAAACCATCGCCCTCAATGAAACCAATGGTGAGCTGGTGTCACCTACCGGTTCCATCGGCTATCGCTGGGGAGAAAAAGGCAAGTGGAACATTGACCAGCTTGATGGCAAATCCGGCGAGTCGCTCACGCTGACTCTGTCTCTGAAGGATCAGGCGGATGAAGTCGCCGAAGTGGCCTTCCCCTATTTCGGAGGCCAGGAACACGAGTACGGTTATTTTGATCACACCGACCATGATGAGCTTCAGCTGAGAAAAGTCCCTGCCAAGCGCATCAAGCTGGCAGACGGCAGCGAAAAGCTGGTCGCCACAGTCTATGACCTGACCCTTGCCAACTACGGTGTCGAACATGGCCTCAACTGCGCCAACAGCGCCGCCAGTTTCGATGAAGATAAACCCTACACCCCCGCCTGGCAGGAAAAAATTACTGGTGTTCCCCGCGACCAGATTATCCGCATTGCCAGGGAGTTCGCTGACAACGCCAACAAAACCCATGGTCGCAGCATGATCATCATCGGTGCCGCCATGAACCACTGGTACAACATGGACATGAACTACCGCGGCGTCATCAACATGCTGATGATGTGCGGCTGTATCGGACAGTCCGGTGGCGGCTGGGCACACTATGTCGGCCAGGAAAAACTGCGTCCCCAGTGCGGCTGGCTGCCCCTGGCCTTTGGTCTCGACTGGCAGCGTCCGCCACGCCAGATGAACGGTACCTCCTTCTTCTACAATCACGCCGACCAATGGCGCTATGAAAAACTTGAAATGGAAGAAGTAATCTCGCCGCTGGCAGACAAATCGAAATGGGGTGCCTCAATCATTGACTACAACACCCGTGCGGAACGCATGGGCTGGTTGCCCTCGGCACCGCAGCTGGGCATGAACCCGCTGCAACTGACCAAAGACGCCAAAGCAGCCGGCAAAGATCCCAAAGACTATGCCGTCGAACAGCTCAAGAGTGGCGCGCTGAAATTTGCCTGTGAAGACCCGGATGATGTCCAGAACCATCCGCACAACATGTTTATCTGGCGCTCCAATCTGCTGGGTTCTTCCGGCAAGGGCCACGAATACATGCTGCGCCACCTGCTGGGCACCAAGCACGGTTTGCAAGGCAAAGACCTGGACGAACGTAACGCCAAGAAGCCGGAAGATGTGAAATGGCATGACGAAGCCCAGGAAGGCAAGGTCGACTTATTAGTCACGCTGGACTTCCGTATGTCCACCACCTGTCTCTACTCCGATATCGTGCTGCCTACGGCGACATGGTACGAAAAAGACGACATGAACACCTCGGACATGCACCCCTTCATCCACCCACTGTCCAAGGCGGTGGATCCGGTATGGGAGTCGCGCTCTGACTGGGACATCTTCAAAGGCATTGCGAAGAAGTTTTCCGAGTTATGCGAAGGTCATCTGGGCGTCGAAAAAGATCTGGTCACGGTACCGCTGCAACACGACACTCCCGGAGAATTGGCGCAGCCCGATGGCGTGAAGGCCTGGTGGAAAGGTGAATGTGATCTGATCCCCGGGAAAACCGCACCCAACATGGTGGTGGTAGAACGGGATTACCCCAACACCTACAAGCGCTTTACCTCGCTGGGCCCACTACTGGAAAAACTCGGCAACGGCGGTAAAGGCATCACCTGGAACACCGATGATGAAGTCAAATTCCTCGGTGATCTGAATTACCGTCATACTGAGCCAGGTGCCCACGAAGGTCGTCCGAAAATCGAGTCGGCCATTGATGCGGCAGAGGTCATACTGAGTCTGGCGCCTGAAACCAACGGGCAGGTCGCTGTCAAAGCCTGGGAAGCCTTGTCCGAGTTTACCGGTCGCGACCACACCCACCTGGCCTTGCCCAAGGAAGAGGAAAAAATCCGCTTCCGGGATATTCAGGCACAACCTCGCAAGATCATCTCGTCGCCCACCTGGTCAGGTCTGGAAGATGAGCATGTGTCCTACAACGCGGGGTACACCAACGTCCATGAGCTGATCCCCTGGCGCACCGTAACCGGTCGACAACAGTTTTATCAGGATCACGAATGGATGCGTGATTTCGGTGAAACCCAATGTCTGTACAAGCCGCCTATCAACCTGAAGACCGTTCGCCCCATGCTCGGCAAGCGTGGCAACGGCAATAAGGAACTGGTGCTGAACTGGATTACGCCACACCAGAAGTGGGGGATTCATTCTACCTATTCCGACAACCTGATCATGCTGACCCTGTCTCGCGGTGGTCCCATTGTCTGGATCAGTGAGGTGGATGCCAAAAACGCCGGGATTGAAGACAACGACTGGATCGAAGTATTCAACGTTAACGGCGCCATTGCGGCGCGGGCAGTGGTATCACAACGTGTTCCGGAAGGCATGAGCATGATGTATCACGCCCAGGAGCGCATCGTGAATGTTCCTGGATCGGAAATTACCAAGACCCGCGGCGGTATTCACAACTCAGTAACCCGGGCCGTCATGAAGCCCACCCATATGATCGGCGGTTATGCCCAACAGGCTTACGGCTTTAACTACTACGGCACCGTAGGCTGTAACCGCGATGAATTCGTCATTGTCCGCAAGATGGACAAAGTAGATTGGCTGGATGAGGAGTAACACGATGAAGGTACGTGCACAAATAGGCATGGTCCTGAACCTGGACAAATGTATCGGCTGCCACACCTGTTCCATCACCTGTAAGAATGTCTGGACCAGTCGAGATGGTGTTGAATATGCCTGGTTCAACAATGTCGAAACCAAACCCGGTGTCGGCTTCCCGAAAGAATGGGAAAACCAGGAAAAATGGAATGGTGGCTGGGTCCGCGGTAAAGACGGCAAGCTGAGCCCCAAACAGGGCAGCAAACTGCGCATTCTTGCCAACATTTTCGGTAACCCGGATCTGCCGGAAATCGATGACTACTACGAGCCCTTCGATTTCGACTATGAACATCTGCACAACGCGCCGGAGAGCAAGCACCAACCGGTCGCGCGCCCCCGCTCTCTGGTCAGTGGCGAGCGCATGGAGAAGATCAACTGGGGTCCCAACTGGGAAGAAATTCTTGGTACCGAGTTTGCCAAGCGTAAGGCCGACACCAACTTCAACGAAGTCGCCCAGCAGGACATCTATGGAGAGTTTGAAAAAACCTTCATGATGTATTTACCACGCTTGTGCGAGCACTGTCTGAATCCGGCCTGCGTAGCCAGCTGTCCTTCCGGTGCCATTTACAAGCGTGAAGAAGACGGCATCGTCCTGATCGATCAGGACAAGTGTCGTGGCTGGCGCATGTGTGTTTCCGGCTGCCCCTACAAGAAAATTTACTACAACTGGAAATCCGGTAAATCCGAGAAGTGTATTTTCTGCTATCCCCGTATTGAAGCGGGCCAGCCAACAGTCTGTTCCGAAACCTGTGTGGGCCGTATCCGTTATCTTGGCGTACTGCTCTACGATGCGGATCGCATTGAAGAAGCCGCCAGCGTTGCCCTGGAAAAAGACCTGTATCAGGCCCAGCTGGATATCTTCCTGGATCCAAATGATCCGCAAGTACAGGAAGCCGCCCGCGCCGAAGGAATCCCTGACGCCTGGCTCGAAGCAGCCAAGGAATCTCCGGTGTACAAGATGGCGATGGACTGGAAAGTGGCCCTGCCGCTGCACCCGGAATACCGCACCTTGCCAATGGTCTGGTACGTGCCACCCCTGTCTCCCATTCAGAATGCGGCCGAGCAGGGTCGCATCGGTATGGACGGTGTGATTCCGGATCTGAAGTCCCTGCGTATTCCGGTGCGCTATCTGGCTAACCTGCTCACTGCAGGCGACGAAGCGCCGGTACTGAGTGCGCTGGAGCGCATGCTGGCCATGCGCGCCTATAAGCGCTCGCAGCAGGTGGATGGCCGCGAAGATCTGGAAGTATTGGCCAAGGCCGGCATTACCGCCGCCCAGGTGGAGGAAATGTATCGCTACATGGCCATCGCCAACTACGAAGACCGCTTTGTCATTCCCACCAGCCACCGCGCCTATGCCGAAGACGCCTATGACATGAAATCCTCCTGCGGATTCAGTTTCGGCAACGGTTGTAGTGACGGTAACAGTGAGGTCAACCTCTTCGGTGGCAACAAACCGAGTAATCGCGCCAACATCATCGCCGTATCTGGAGGGGAATAGTATGGACATACTGGCTGTTATTTCGAACCTGCTGGACTACCCGGATGAGCGCCTGCTTGCCAACGAAGAAGTGCTGATTCAGGTCATTGAGCAGGATGCGCATCTTGATGCCGAGCTCAAGGACGGGCTGATGGCTTTTGTGGAACGTCGACTGTCTGACGATCTGATGGATTGGCAAAGCGAATACGACGGACTGTTTGAACGCGGTCGCTCACTGGGGTTATGGCTATTCGAGCATGTTCATGGTGAAAGCCGGGACCGGGGTCAGGCCATGGTCGATCTGGTCAAGGTCTATCGTGAAGCAGGACTGGAAATCGATCAGCATGAGCTACCTGATTACATTCCCCTGTTTCTGGAATTTCTCTCGACTCAGGGGGCAGACAATGCCCGTGCCTGGCTCCAGGATGTGGAACATATTCTGGCATTGTTGCTCTGCCGCCTGGAAAAACGCGGTAGCGACTATGCAGTGCTTTTCCAGTCGCTGCTGCAACTAGCAAACAGCCAGGTCGAACTGGACGATTTCCGCGAAAACGTTGCCAATGAAAAGCGCGACGATACCCGGGACGCCATCGACAAGGAGTGGCAGGAAGAGGAAGTGACCTTCGGCGCCGAGTCTTTGGACAAGGCCTGCGATTCCGCCACCCGACGACCCAGCGAATCCCAGCGTCGTGATCTGGATGTACCGATTTCCTGGGTCGACTTCAATGACGCTTCATCCGGCGCCAAGGACCTTACTACTAATCAGCGTGCAGAGGGGATGTCACGATGAGTTACCTGAATCATTTACTGTTTGGAATCTACCCTTACATCGCCTTGAGCGTGTTTATTCTCGGCTCCATGGTGCGCTACGACCGGGACCAGTACACCTGGAAAACCGGCTCCAGCCAGTTGCTTGAAAGCAAGCAGCTGCGTAAAGGCAGCATCGCCTTTCACATTGGCATTATCGCCATTCTGCTCGGGCATTTTGTCGGCCTGCTGACACCCAAGGCGGTCTGGCACATGCTGGGCGTCTCCACGGAAGTGAAACAATTGATTGCCATCGGCATGGGTGGCTTTTTCGGCATCGTCTGCTTCTATGGCATGACGATTCTGATCAAGCGTCGCCTTGGAAATCCTCGCATTCGGGCCAACAGCTCCAGTATGGACATCGCGATTCTGCTGCTGCTCTATGCACAGTTGATTCTCGGTCTGATCTCTATTTTTGTCTCTCTGGGACATCTGGATGGTGCGGAAATGTTGCTGCTGATGAACTGGGCCCAGAGTCTGGTAATTCTTGATGGCACCACCGCGGCTGCCAGCATCGCGCCGGTGCATATCATCTTCAAGCTGCATGTGTTCCTTGGCATGACCCTGTTCCTGTTGTTCCCGTTCAGCCGTCTCGTTCATGTCTGGAGCGTTCCGGTGAAATACGTCAAACGCAATTATCAGGTTGTCAGAGCAAAGGCTTAGAGCGCTGGGAGACGGACGTCTGACGCCCGACTCCCGACTCTTTAATCAACACAGGAGCACAACATGATTCGAGTAAATCAGATCGAACTCAATGACCAGGCAATTGTGGCGGAAATGCAATATCACCCTGCCGAGACTCATGAAAAGGCCCGGCAATTGGCTGCAGAATCTCTGGTGATTGCAACCCTGCTGAAACAACGTGCGGCGGAGCTTGGTCTCGATATTCGCGACGACTCGCTGGATGAGTCGGAAGTGGAACAGTTACTGGAACAAGACATCGATTTTCCCCTCGCCAGTGAAGCCGACTGCCAGGTCTATTTCGACCATAATCCAGAGAAATTCACCACCTCGCCCTTAGTAGAAGCCAAACACATTCTGCTGGCCGTTTCTCCGGACGATGCAGAAGGCCGATCGAGGGCGCTGGAACAGGCACAGCTTCTGATTAGCGAAATTCAGCAAAACCCGGATGCATTCGACGCGCTTGCCCGGGCCCATTCGGCCTGCCCGTCCAAGGAAACCGGAGGCTCGCTGGGACAACTCAGCAAAGGCCAAACGGTTCCGGAATTTGAGCGTCAGCTGTTCCGCTGCGAGCCTGGTCTGGTTGCCTCGCCTATCGAAAGTCGTTTTGGGATTCATGTTGTCTATATTGCGCATCAGGAACCTGGCCAGCCTCTGCCATATGACATGGTGGCAACACGTATTCGCGACTATCTCAATGAAAAGGTGCGACGCAAAGCCATTGCACAATATATCGAAAGCCTGATTCAGCAGGCAGACATCGAGGGCTTTGATTTTAAGGTGTCCGATTCACCGCTTATGCAATAGCGTCCTGAACCGGCGCGGGCTGCATTGAGGAATAGCTACAAATGCGGTTGCGACCGCGCCGTTTTGCCTCATAGAGCGCCAGATCCGCCTGCTGATAGACCGCCCAGGCATTTTCACTATCTGCCGAAGCCTCGGCTATGCCAAACGATGAGGTGACATGGATGGTTTCGCCCTGCCAGTGAATAATCATTTCCTCGATCGCCGCGCGCAGACGCTCTGCCAGGGCCGCGGCATCGCTTTCACCACTATCACTGGCAATAATGCTGATCTCTTCACCACCAACTCGCGCCGCAATTTCATTTTTGCGGCAGTTGGCGAGAATGGTATTCGCAACCGACTTTAGCACCTCATCACCGGCCTGATGCCCCCAGGTATCGTTTACCTGCTTGAAGTAATCCAGATCCACCTGAATGATCGCCATGGGACTGCCCAGGCGCTGATGCCGGACAAATTCCTGTTCTATACGATTCTTGAAATAGCGCTTGTTATAGAGTGCCGTCAGACCATCCGTCAGTGCCAAATCCGTGATCATTTGTTCTCGACGACCGATGGCATAACCCAGTGCCGCAAAGACAATCGCAGTGGCCAGGGCCATATAGGTGTATAGCAGGCCATCAACATTTTCGGGCGCCAGAGGATCCCTCCCGGCGATATATTGCAGGAAGACCCAACCCAAAGGAGAAAATACCGACAGCCCGACGCCATAAATGGCCCGCAACACCGGCAAGGACACATAACGCGTCAATCGATTGGAAATGGTCGCATTGGACGAGCGTATAAGGGTCATGGTCTCCGGCCTGCAAGGAGGCAGTCTTCGCTATGGCTATTCTTTCCAGCCTAGCATGGCGTTATTTACCGCTTCACTACGAATGTGGAAAGCAATTGATAATAATCAAGCAAGCCACTCTGGAACTACGCGCCGCTAACCGAATCGGTTTTCCGTAAAGGTTTGTTGAATGCTCTCAATGCGCTCCCGATGCTTCAGGAGCGCTTCTACACATTCTGCATCCAGTTTTGTGCCAGCCATGCTGCGCATCTTTTCGAAGGCTTTGTCATTGTCCCAGGCCGCCTTGTAGGGACGGTGGCTGGTGAGGGCATCAAAGACATCCGCCACTGCAACGATCCGGGCTTCAATGGGTATCTCCTCCTGCTCCAGTGCTTCCGGGTAACCGCTGCCATCGACAGCTTCGTGGTGGTAGAGGGCAATATTACGAAGCAGATCGATGTATTCGACACCATCCAGACCATAGTTCTGCAAAAGCTTATCGATGATATCGCGACCATTGGAGGAGTGGGTGCGCATGATGCGGTACTCCGCTTCCGACAGCCTGCCGGGTTTCAGCAGAATGTTGTCGGGAATAGTAATCTTGCCAATGTCATGAAGCGGTGAAAACAGAAAAATGTGTTCGATAAAGGTATCTGAAAAACCATACTTTTCTGCCAATTCCTGAGCAATCAAACGCGAGTAATGAGCCATGCGCTCGAGATGGGCGCCGGTTTCCGGATCACGGTGTTCACTCATCTGCTGGGCTGAACGTACTGTGGCCAACAGGGTTTTCACCTTGCTCTGCTCACTGTAAAGCATGAACGCAATCAGATGCGCCGTCATGTCGAGCTCAGCCAGCAGGGATTCATTGAAGGCGTTCTTCTCCCAGGAATTGAAGAACAGAAAACCCAGCAACACACCTTCGGCGAAGAGGGGAACGGTATAGCTGGATTGATAGCCCGCCTGACTGATCAGCTGGGTGTGGGGCTGCTCGCCATGTTCGAACAGACTGAGATCATTGATCAGCCGTGGTTGATTCTTGTCCAGCATTTCCTTGAGCGATCCACACTCGGAAAGCTTCGCCTGGTAATGCTCGAGTGGGGAGCGATCATCGCTACTGTAAACATAGGTCATCAGCATATCGGTATCGTGCTCATAAAGCGCGATAGCGACCCGATCGATCTGGGGATGTCGCTGTTTAATCGTGGCGTGCAAGTAGCTCAGCTTGTCGCTGAAGGATTGCGACTGGTTCAAATTGCCCAGACGATCCTGATGACTGAATACATCCATAAGCATACCCTGTCCTGATCCAAGCCCGTTTCCACAAGCACATACCACCTGTAAAAAGCATAGTCGAAGCCAGCCATTTTTACCCGCTCAACGACCGCACCGGGACGCCTTCATCCAATCCACCTATACTGCCTTAAAAAAGGGAGGTGACAGCATGGCAATCATTCTTAAAGGTCGCAGTCGGGATCTTGATGGCATCCAAATTAAACGCATCCTGCCCCAGAGCCAGAAACGCATGGTTGGACCATTCATTTTTATCGACCACATGGGTCCCACTGACTTTGCAGCTGGAGAGGGCATTGATGTGCGCCCACATCCTCACATTGGTTTGTCCACCATTACTTACCTGTTCGAAGGCAGCCTCTTGCACCGGGACAGCCTTGGCAATCATCTGGAAATTCTGCCGGGCGATGTCAACTGGATGACAGCGGGCCGGGGGATCGTGCACTCTGAACGGGAAACCCTGGAGGTCAAGGCGCGGCCGCATCACCTCGATGGTATGCAATGCTGGGTGGCTCTGCCCCGTGAGCTTGCGGAGATGGAACCGGGCTTCACCCACATCAAACGCGCTGATCTCCCCCATTACATGTTTGACGGCGTTATGATGCGTTTGATTGCCGGAGAGGCCTTTGGCCTGAGCTCTCCCGTCAAAACCTACTCCCCCATGTTTTATCTGGATGTTCTGGCCAAGGCAGGCAAAACCATTCGCCGGCCCAATCCGGATCAGGAGTGCCTGGTCTATGTTGTCCAGGGATCACTGGACATTAACGAGCAGAATTACCAGCAGGGCGATCTGATCCTGCTTGAACAGGAAAGCTGTCTTCAAGCCCGCAGTAATTGTCGTCTGCTACTGCTGGGCGGTCAGGAATGGCCAGAGATCCCGCACATCAGCTGGAACTTTGTTTCGTTCAGTCAGGAACGTATCGACCAGGCAAAACAGGACTGGAGAGCCCAACGCTTTGCGTGCATCCCGGGTGACCGGGAGGAATATGTGCCCCTCCCTGAATGATTCAATTCACGCCCTTGCCCCATCTATCGCCCCGGTTCCGCGCTCATGCTGAGCATTGACGCGCCCTACCTGTTCGTATCAATGGCCATCGTCGGCGTAATCCTGACCGGTATTTCCAAGTCAGGCTTTGCCGGCGGCGCCGGGGTCGTCGCGGTACCTATGCTGGCCCTGGTGATGCCGGTGGAACAGGCGGTGACACTGATGCTGCCCTTGCTGTTGCTGATGGATATTCGTGCCATTCGCCTGTATCGCCTGCATCTGAACAGAGCCCTGCTGCGTCGCCTGATGCCGCCCGCTCTGGTTGGTATTGCGCTGGGAGGATGGCTACTGGGAAGGCTCCCCGAGCAGGGTTTGCAACTGCTGTTGGCGGTGCTGAGTATCGTGTTTGCCTGCTGGCAGCCGCTGCTGAAACGACTGCGTCATATCAAAGGCTTCGCTTCGGGCTGGGGGCTGCTGTCCGGCCTCAGCAGCACGCTGATTCATGCCGGCGGCCCACCCATCAATGCCTATCTAATGACGCTGGAGCTGAGCAAGCTGCGCTGGCTCGCAACCACCAGCATGATGTTTGGTTTGATGAACGTGGTAAAGATAATTCCTTACACTCTCGCCGATGCCTGGCGCATCGAACTGTTCTGGCTTTCATTATTACTGGCTCCTGTCGCCTGGCTCGGCATCGGCCTGGGTTATCGTATTCAGGCGAGAATCAGTGAAGTGCATTTTCTGCTGTTATGCCGAATACTGCTGCTGGGATCGGGCTGTTTGCTGGCTCTGAAAGCCATCATGTGAGTCCGGTTAGTACTTGGCGTAGCCGTCATTTGCTGTAACAGTTCAATCGCTCAGAGCCAGCGCCGAACCCGCGCTTTGTAATCCAGATATTCCTGACCAAACTTGCGCTCCAGATATGCTTCTTCGGGTTTGATGGCTATATGCAATACCAAATAGGCGGAGGGAAGAAAGCTCAATAAAACCCAGATACTGTTCAACAGACAGCCCATGCCCACGGTGAAGACACAAAACAGCAAATAGATGGGATTGCGGGACCAGGCATAAATACCCGTGGTAATAATTGATGACGTCGGTTTCCAGGGTTCGATGTGGGTTTGTGCACGGTTGAATATGCGGCTGATATAGAAAATGGCCGCCAAGGCAGCAAGCACCAGAGCCAATCCCAAGGGTACAAGCCAAGGCATCTGGCCTATAGCAAGTGGCACGAATCTTTCTATACCATAGGCCAGGCCCATTAACAGGATAAAAATAATGGGCGGGGGAAATTTCACCGCTGCACCTTTTGCATCCCCACTGACATCAAACTCTGCATTCATCTGCCATCCACTCCTCTGTGTTGTATCATCAGTTTACGCCGAGCAAGCGCTGATTCAGCGAGCTTGAGTTAATGTGTTCCCTGAGCTTCCACTCGACGCCTGTACGTAAAGCCCCTACTATGGCGGCTTCCCAACACCCAGTAAAGCCAAGCTCTATGCGCAAACATATCTGGCATCCGCTTCCCGGTCACGATGACATCAGAGTCGGCCAATATATCGTGCCGAATTTTGTTTCCAATTCAGTCGCGATCAAGGTTGATGCGTCCGACTACGTGATTATCAGTCCGGGCGAGCCATTGATAAACAGCTGGCCCGATGAATGGCCCCATGAAAACGCTACCATGCATCTGGTCATGCCCAACGGTTTTCACTATATGGGCGTGAATGCCTGGCAGCAGGCCTTTCCTCAGCACCGGCTTTATGCTGCGCGCGGTGCCATCAAACGCCTGATCAAACAGGGTGTGGCAGCGCCGGGAGACATTCACGCTCTTGAAGACACTCCTCCCCCCTTGTCAGATGACTACCACTTTCTGTTTCCGCCCGGACATCGCGCCCACGACACCTGGTTGCGCAAGTACAACCGGAGGGAAGGAAGCAGCCTTTGGGTTACCTGCGACAGCTTTCTCAACTATGAACGACTATCCAATCAGCCAGTCGCCAAGTCCTTACAAAAACTGCTTGGTGCCGCACCCGGTCTGAAGATGAGCCAGGTCGTAAAGTGGTTCATTCTCAATGACCGTAAACGCTTCAAACGCTGGGCCCTCGAACAGATCAAACAGGACCGTCCCGTCACGCTGATTCCCAGCCACGGCGAAGTGCTCTCCGACATACAACTGGGTGCGCAGCTGAGCAGTATCATTCAACAACGCCTGTGATCGCGGATAGCCTGTACGCCGACTTGTCGAACGCTCCGGCCTGTGCTTAGCTCTTGTTATTGCCGTATCGATTTAAGGACCCCCCAATGCATGTCGCTGATGTGATGAATCCGGAACCGCTCAGACTAGACAAGGATTCGTCGCTCAAAGAGGCCATTGAACAGCTGGCGGCCCATGAACAATCCTGCCTGATTGTTGTCGATGGCTCCCAGGCCGTGGGGATTGTCACCGAGCGCGATGCCACTCGTTGCTATGCCAAGGGTCTGATCAGTGGACGCCTTGAATGCGCCTCACTGCAAGAACTGATGACCGCCAATCCGGTTTGCGTGCAAGCCGATACCACCTATGCCGACGCACTTGCCCTGTCGCGTAGCCGCAAGCTCAGACATCTTCCCGTCGTTGACCCTGGCAACAATCTGATTGGCGTCGTCACACAGGGCGACCTCCTGGACGCCTATGCCTTGATTATGGATGAGCAGGCGCGCCTTGAAGACAACATCAAGGAGTTAAAACTGTTGTCGCTCGTCGATCCCCTGATGGGCATCGGCAATCGACGCGCCATGGAAGTCGACCTGAGTTTCACCGACGCAGAAGCCAAGCGCCATGACAAATCCTATGGCTTAGCTTTGTTCGATATCGATTACTTCAAACGTTACAACGATACCTATGGCCACCAGAAAGGCGACGATGCCCTGCGTGAGGTGGCAACTATGCTGAAGCAGACGGTTCGCGATTCTGATCGGGTGTATCGCTATGGCGGCGAAGAGATGTTAGTGCTCATGCCGGAATCCACGATTGAGGATGCCAGTATCTGCGCCGAACGCGTTCGGGTAGCCGTGGAGATGATGGCCATGGAAAACAGAAACGCCCCGTCGGGTATTCTGACCATTAGTGTTGGCGTGGCCGCCGCCAGAGCAGCGGATTGGAAAAGTCTGGTGGAAGCAGCTGATCAGGCCCTGTATCAGGCCAAGGAAACAGGGCGTAACAAGCTTGTTATTGCGGAGTCCACTGAAGACGCGGCCTGATCTCAGCGCTTCGACTCATCCGGTTTCAACACCAGCAAACGCCCGGAATCGGTACTCAAATACAACCATCCCTCGGGACTTGGCAACAGGGCCCGAATACGTTCGTTCAGATCCTCCAGTAAACGCTCTTCGCGGACAAATTCGCCCGCATCCGACAGTACTACACGATTCAGATGGGTCAGTTTCAGCGCCCCGGCAAGCAGATTTCCCTGCCACTTGGGGAAGGCCGCTCCGCGATATACCAGCAAACTGCCGGGTGCAATGGATGGCGTGTAGTATTTCACCGGCTGCTCCATTCCCGGCTTGGCGGTAGCTTCCCCTACCATCAAAGGTCCCCAGTACTCCTTACCATAGGAGATCACCGGCCAGCCATAGTTCAGCCCCTTCTTCACCCAATTGATTTCATCCCCGCCACGGGGCCCGTGTTCAATCAGCCAAAGTCGATCAGTGGCTTGGTCATAGACCAGCCCCTGTGGATTGCGATGGCCATAACTCCATATCTCCGGCAAGGCATTGCTGCGTCCGACAAAAGGATTGTCAGATGGGACCGTGCCATCCAAACCGAGCCGCATTACCGAACCGGCATGGGTATCCAGGCGCTGGCCATTGGGTCGTTCACCTCTATCACCCACACCGAAAAAGACATGTCCTTTTGCGTCAAAGGTAATACGACTGCCATAGTGGCGACCCGTATCCGTGCGCGAGCGTGTCACCATCAGCTCCTGCCACTCCTGCATACGGCCCCCGTCCAGTCGGGCGCGAGCCAGGGTCGTCGCTCCTTGACCATCAATCTCTTTGCTGTAGGTGAAATAGAACCAACCTGCCTTGCCCAAATCACCCGGCGCGCGAGCTACATCGAGCAGGCCGCCCTGACCGCTGGCGAAAACCTGTGGCACTCCCTGCAGGGTTTCACGCTTGCCGGAATCGCGATGAACCCGAAACAGATTGCCACCACGCTCGGTGATGATCAGATGGCGATCGTCAATCCATGCCATGCCCCAGGGAATACCCAGACCACCGGCAACCTGCTCAACCCGAAAAGCCATGCCCTCACTTTCATCACGCAACAGTATCGAGTCGGCTTGCACCTGATTCAGGCTCAACAAAAACACAATACACGGTGCGAGGATTCTCATGATGGCGGGCTCCCTTATGCTGATCGAGGTTGATGGTTTATCACTTGCTCGTTGACTGATACGGACGAGCCAGTCCAATCGGATCCAACAGCGTTTTCAACTCCGCCTCATCAAGATCCGTCTGTTCGAGCGCAACCTCAAGAATGGGTCTGCCACTGGCATAAGCCGCCTTGGCGATCTCTGCGGCTTTGGCATAGCCCACTTCCGGGTTCAGGGCGGTGGCCAGTATGGGATTGCGGGATAAAGCGTCCTGCAGGCGGGATTCATTCACCTTGAAGGAGGCAATCGCACGATGCGCCAACAAATGCAGACTCGAACTCAAGAGCTGAATACTGTCCAATACGTTGGCCGCCATAAGCGGAAGCATGACATTCAATTCAAAGTTGCCGGACTGGCCCGCCAGCGCCACGGCTGCATCCAGACCCACTACCTGTGTTCCAGCCATGGCTGCCGCTTCGGGAATCACCGGATTGACCTTGCCGGGCATGATAGACGAGCCCGGCTGCAGCGCCTCCAGCTCAATTTCGGCAAGGCCTGCCAAGGGCCCTGAATTCATCCAGCGCAGATCGTTGGCAATCTTGATCAAAGACACTGCCGTTGTGCGCAATTGTCCTGACAGCGCGACGATCGTATCCTGCGCCGCCATACCGGCAAAACGATTCGCTGCCTGCTCGAAGCTGATACCACTGGCATGGCCCAGTGCGGTCACGAATTCAGCCGCAAAGGCTTGCGGCGTATTCACCCCCGTACCCACAGCGGTGCCACCCTGAACCACCTGATGAAGCATGGGTAACAGGGCCTGCACGCGTTCCTTATTCAAGCGCATCTGTACCGCCCAGGTTCCGACGCAATCGCTCATGGCGATTGGCATGGCGTCCATCAAGTGTGTACGACCGGTTTTGACGTACTCGCTGACCGCTTCCGCTTTTGCCTCGCACACCGAAACAAAATCATCAAGCGCCGGCAACAGATCCTCGTGCAGCCCCATCGCCGCACTGACATGCAAAGCTGTCGGAATTACATCGTTGCTGCTTTGCCCACGATTAACATCATCGTTGGGATGCACCTCACGCTGAAGTTGCTCTGACGCCAATCTGGCCAGGACTTCATTGGCATTCATATTGGAACTGGTACCGGAACCGGTTTGGAATATATCAACAGGGAAATGCAACATCAGATCACGGCTGGCCAGGAGCTCGGTGACGGCATTATCGATAGCATGGGCGACGTCGGCATCCAGCTCGCCCAGTGTATGATTGGCTCTGGCCGCAGCGCGTTTTACCAACAACAGCGCCGCAATAAAACGCCGGGGCAAGGGACGCCCGCTGATGGGAAAGTTCTGGATGGCGCGTTGAGTCTGGGCACCATAGAGGGCTTTGTCAGGAACCTGGATTTCTCCCAGGCTGTCGCGTTCGGTACGCATGCCGCTTTCCTCCCGTTCACCGCGTTGCTCGCTTATCCGATGGGGAATCGAGTTGTCATTCAAGCCTAGGTGCTGGCACGCGCGGGATCAAGTGATGTTCAGGGTGTCTGGCATCAGGGGAATGCACTGATAACTCGCACTGTGCTTTTTTACGATAACTCTGAGCTGCCCTACGAGTGTCGAGCCTGTGAGCCCGGTGCAAATTTCAATTTGAGTTCGCTCAGCGTCATGGGCTTGCCGAACAAGTATCCCTGCGCATTCACACAGCCATTCTCCACCAGAAATGCCTGCTGCTCCGGTGTCTCCACACCCTCTGCAATGACGTCAATATTGAGGGATTTGGCCATCACAATAATGGCTCGGGTAATCTCGGCGTTACCACTGTCTTCCGGCAGGTTCTGAATAAAGGCGCGATCAATCTTCAGAGTATCAATGGGCAAACGCTGCAAGTAGCTCAGGGACGAATAGCCGGTACCAAAGTCATCAATGGAGATACTGAAGCCAAGCTCACGCAGTTGATTCAGCCGCGAAATATTTTCCTCATTATTATCGATAAACGCACTTTCGGTGATTTCCAGCTCGAAGCCCTGTGTCGATTGCCCCTCATCCTTAAACAGACGTTTGACAGCATCAACAAAACCACTGTCGCGAATCTGTCGGGGTGAAATATTCAGAGACAGATTGAGATTGTCAAAGCCATAGCCGGAGAGCTCCTGCATGGCGGCAATGCCCTCCTGAATGACCCATTCACCCATGGGCACGATCAAGCCCGTCTCCTCCGCAATCGGAATAAATTCTGCGGGGTTGCGCATGCCCTCAGCAGACAACCATCTCAGCAGCCCTTCGGCACCCACCAGGACACCTGTGCGCAAATCCACCTTGGGTTGAAACAGCAATTGCAGATCACCGTCATCGATGGCCTCACGTAATTGCTTTTCAATCTCAACCCGGCGACGGATTTCCTTGTTCATTTCGGGACTGAAGAACTGGAAGTTATTGCGCCCCGCCTGCTTTGCCTGATACATGGCCAGATCGGCATTACGAATGAGCTGATCCATGTCCACGGCATCGTCCGGCGTCATACTGATACCGATGCTGGCAGTGATGAAAAACTCTCCGCTGTCCAGGCGAACCGGTTCACGTAATGCCGCGATAAGGCTTTGAGCGACTTTTCCGGCATCTTCGTAATCGTGAATATCGTTCAGCAGGAGGGTAAATTCATCACCGCTAATCCTGGCGATGGCATCATTCTCTCGCACGTTATTGCGCAGACGCTTGGCAAAGGTACGCAGTACAGTGTCTCCCCCCTGGTGACCGACACTGTCGTTAATACTCTTGAAATGGTCAATATCAATGAAGAACAAGGCGGTTTTGAGTTCGCCGCGACGGGCTTTGTGAATAGCCTTCTGCAGACGCACATTGAACAGTGCGCGATTGTCGAGTCCCGTCAGTGGATCATATAGAGCCAGTTTCTCCATTTCGTCCTTACGGACCTTCAGGCCGGTAATGTCCTCGCAGACAATGACATAGTGCGAAATCACCTGCCCCTCGCTCTGCAAGGGAGAAATACTGATTTGCAGCCACTTGCTGTCACCGTCAATCCGAGGCCACTCTACTTCGCTATACACTTCCGTTTCAGTTATTGCCTTAAGGGGCTTGTCGAATATGCTCGGCAGCGTAATCTGGCTGGTCAGCGTCCCAAGCGGCAGCCCCTCAAATTCTTTCACCGCAAAACCTACCAGGGACTTGAATGCCTGACTGGCAAAACGAATGCTCTGATCCGCATCGACAATCAGGATTGCACTGCGACTGTGCTCAATGGCGACCCTCAGTAATTGTAAGGAAACCTCTCGTTGTCGCCGCTGATCAACCTCTCTGACCAGTGCGGTATTGGCTTTGATCAGGGACTGAGTGCGTTCATCAACACGGGCTTCCAGTTCCGCATTGATGCGTGACAGCTCCTGATCCTTTGCCTGCAACTGTTTGGCCGTCGCCTGCAGCTCCACATTACGCGCCGACAAATCCCGCGTCTTGCGATCAACTGCAGACTTCAATCGGCGATTAAAGATCATCAACAGGGCGATGCTCGCCAGCAGAATCAGCGCCACTGCCACCACGACCTGCCCGACTAATGCCAGTTGACGCGCCTCGCGCATACGGTCTGGTTCATAGAGAAATCCATCTCGCTCATACTTGCCCTGAGTCATCTCTAGCTGACGGAACGTCTCAGCAATATGCTGCCACCGGCCGGGATTCATATGTCCCAGCTCGACCAGTTCCGGAACAATCAATTCGATGGTGGCCGCGGCTTCATAGCGTAGCTCTTCGAGACTCTTCTCAGAGCCAAAGCGCTGTATCAGTAACTGGATAATCTCTTCGCGATGTTCAATCGCATAGCGCCAGCCTTTTAAAGAGGCCTCCCGAAAACGCTCCACCTCCTGAGGACGCTGGCGAACGCGCTGCTCGGTGGTGAACAGGGTATCCCCGTAGAAATCTATGCCGTAGCTTCGGGGGTCAATGAGCCGATAGTCAATGCCACGCCTTTCCAGAACAAATGGCTGGTCGGTACGATAGCCCACCATCGCATCCACTTTGCCAGTGATCAGGTCATCAAGATTGAAGGACAGGGGCACCGACTCAAACTGGGAGGGCTTGATACCTTCCCTGAGCATGAGGCCCAGCGTATTGGCGCCATAGTGGGATTCCGGATACATCACCCGTTTTCCGATTAAATCCTGCGGACTGAATATCTCACTGGATGCCAGCGACATGAGCACAATCGGGGAATGCTGGAAGACCGATGCCAGTGCCGTCACCGATTTGCCATTGAGCCGGTACAGCATCAATTCCGAGTTGGCGATGCCATAATCGGCCTTGCCTTGCAGAACCTCGGTGATCGGGTCAATGCCCGGTTCGGCGGGACGTAAGGTGACATCAAAGCCCGCCGCTTCGTAGTAACCTTTGGCGAGTGCCGCGTAATACCCGGCAAACTGAAACTGGGGCTTCCACTTCAGTTGCAGTACCAAGGGTTTAAGAGGCGCTTTGGTGACATGTTCCGTGGGACTTGCTGTCGCCAGCATTGTCCACAGCGACAAGAACAACACTGTGAAACACATGCGGCTAATCCATTTGAGCCTTTGGGGCAGACCAGACAATGCCTGATCGCCGCGCCCGGGAGTTTCCATACACATACGCTCTGTTAACTGACTTCTGAGGAACCTGAAAAGTATAGTTCAAGGCATCCATATTGACAGAGAAGAGACACCGGTAATGTTCCTCACTGAGTGCAACGCTTCGCGCGTGCAGGATCAGGCCAGGCCTGCGTCCACTGTCGTCTTTGCCGGAACCGGCGGTGCTGTCGATACCCGGTTTCGTCCTGCTTCCTTGGCCCGATAGAGCGCCATATCCGCCCGCGCCATCCAGCTCTCGCGACTGTCTCCCTGGCAGATCTCCGCCACACCCAGAGACAGGGTCACGCCATGACCCAGTTCATCACTGCGGGCTTCGATATCCTGACGCAAGCGTTCCGCCATCACCACCGCCTGATGCTGATCCGCGCCTTCCGCCAAAATCAAAAATTCGTCACCACCAATGCGGAACAGGGTATCGGTGGTACGAAGATTGAGTTTGATACAGGCCACCACACTTTTCAGAATGCTGTCACCGCGGGCATGGCCCAGGTTGTCATTGATCCACTTGAAACGATCGAGATCCACGTAAATCAGGCTCGCTTTCAGATGGCAACGCCCATAGAGACTCAGGGCTTCGCGCGCCTTGTCCGCAAACGCCCGCCGATTACCGACTCCGGTCAGCTCATCCTCCACCGACAGTTGCTGCAAATCTGCCTGCTGGTCTTCAGCATTACGGGCAAACATATACGAAAACACGTTGACCATCGCCAGCGTGATCACCAGTGGAGTCCAGATCATTTGGTGAAGGTGGCTAAACATCAGCCAGCCAGAAAAACCAAGGAGGCCCAGGCTAAAGAACGTCGCAGCCGACAGGGGCAGAATGTAATACAGGCCAATGGTGGCCACATAAATCCAGAGGATACCTGATTGAGGGTTATAGGCTTGTGTTGCCAGAGTACCCAGCACCGCAACAACAGCGCCGGCATAGCGGGCCACTTCAATACGCCCGGAGATATGTATGTACAGGCTGAGAATCAGAATACCGGAAGCCAGCAGCGCATCCAGCAGGGCCATGGCAAAATCGCCACGAAACAGACGGAAGACCGCGAAGCCCCCAATCACCAGAGCTGCGACATATCCCAGCCCGGTAAACATATTCTTGTTTTCAACATTCAGCATCGGCACCGTCCTGTTGGCAAACACTCGCTGACAGATGCATTCAGTTTAGGACGAACGCGCGACTTTGCAAAATCACTAAAGTTTGTTAGCACTTGCTAGCGCAATGGGGCATATAATCCATGGAAGCGGGCTGACAACGCGAGCCCACAAACGAATACAGCCGAAGTACACGACTACTGGCCGAAGTTGTATCGACGGTTGTCTCGATTGCTGTATCGACTGTTGTATCGACTAATGAGAAGCGGTGGGAGAAATCTCGATACGCTGCTGTTGGCGATCCAGAACCAGGTAACGCGCCAGACTGGCACCACTGGCGAGATCATTGGTCATCTGGTTCAGATAAGGCTCGGCGTCTTCCGTGGAGGGCACCTTGCCATCCTGACCACCTAGACCTGCGATAAACACCAACTGCCATTCTCCATTGATACTGTCCGCCTCGCGCACCAGCGCATCAAATGAGTCGAGTTCTTCGGGTAATTTATCCACACACATCAAAGGTTTGAGAGCACCATTATGGGCATCATTCTGAGTGCTCACCTCGTCGATACCTGCAAACAGAAACAGCAGGCGCTGGGGCTGATCCTGCTCAGCACTCATACGAATCAGATCATCAAACAATTGGCTCATCGGGATACCTCCGCCAAAATTTCAGATTCTAACGATCAAATCAGCCAAGCTACATGCCCAATAGGAGGTAGTGTCTCGGCGGGGCCGAGCTTTCTGAGTGATAGCTAAAAGCCTGCAAAGCGATCTATTTCGCCAGACTCAATATGGATTGGCTAAGATCAAGAATATCCAGCATCCTCGCCAGGTAATGATCACGGAAGGTGATGGGGGCAGCATCGTCTGACAGTAGTTGCGTTTCAACGGTATCAATTACCCTGTGCAGGCGCCGCTGATGCAAACCCGCCCGCCGTTGCAAGGGGTCGGTCAGTACTCCCGAAAATGTCGCCAAAATCGAAGCCGGTACCAACAGCCCGGTAAAGACCCCAAGCATCATCAGTTTGGGAGTCGCCACACCAACAATGGAATAGTACACACCACCCGCCCAGGGTCCCGCCCAAAAACTCTGCGCCGCGAGCGCATGCGCGAGGCTGCTGGACACCGAAGCGGTCAAAGCGGTGAGTCCCGGCGTGACCTTGTGAAACACGGCCATGCCCGCAGCCGCTGACAACAGGGACACCGAAATATCTGCTGCCGCTGTGCGACTACCCACATAGGCTTCGAGGGTGTGGGTCAGCCGTTCCTGAAACTCCACTTCCTGCTGATGGGACATAAGCACCGTCATTGCTTCGGCCAGCGGTTCTGCAATGCGGGGATCTTTGCAAATTTCCAGCATCAACGCATCCTCACGATCAGACTCCGACAAGCCCCATGTAATTTCCAACAGTTCCTCGCGTATCAGGCGATCCAGTTCCCGCCCCAATCGGGTCTCGATAAACAGATTGGCCTCAGCGAGCCGCCTGGCACTGCGCCTGGCGCCCACTGCATGCATGGTTTTGGCGCCGGCATACTTGGCAACGGTCAAAGCGCTGGAGACGGCATTGACGGGCGACTTGAGCAGATCCCAGCCTAAGGAGTGTCGATGCAGACGCAACGAACCCTGAAAGGTGAAATGCTTGTCCACAAAGGGACGCACGCGCTCGTGCCGGGAAGCGATATAGCGCCGCACGGCATCGCTGTAGACTTGCTCCAGCGGCATGGATACGAGCTTATCGTTAAGTGTCATGTCTGATTCCTGTTGATCTGCCTAGCAGAGAGTGTGTCCTTAACTATACTAGTTACCAGCGCGTCTTTGGAGACGCCGTAACAGACTGATCCCAGGATCAAATCGGACCGCCTCGGCGGATGGTTAATGCAGGATGCTGCCGCATGTCTGAGACACTCACAAGGCAACCCGAACACTCACCACGAACCGTTCGTTATCCTTTGTTTGTGATAGGTCTGTCCTTTCTTGGCGTTCTCGCCATCTCTTTTCCTTTGCTGGTTATCCAGATTCAATCCGGCGTCACCGCCTATCTTGCAGGGGAAAGCGCCTGGTCCCGGGGGCAGCTGGAAGCCGTGCGTTATATCTATGCTTATGCGAGCAACGGGCGCCAGGACGATCTGGAACAGGCACGGCTGTGGCTGGATATTCCCTTGGGAGACCTATCGGCGCGCCTGGCGCTGGATCAGCCTGTGGCCGATGACGAGGCGGCCTACGACGGTTTTTTCAGGGGCCAGAACCATCCTCACGACATTCCAAAAATGATCTGGCTTTACAAACTCGCCCACAACGCTCCCTACGTCAATGACGCTATTGAAGCATGGCGCAACAGCGACCCTTATATACGGGAACTGGATGCCATTCTGCTCAGACTGGAAAGCGCCTGGCAGCGAGGCGCCATCAGCTTGCCCCAACGCCGCCTGTTACTGGAGCAACTGGCGGCAACCAATGCCGAACTGGCCTATCACGCCAACGCCTTTCGAAGAGCCATGAGCCGGGCCAGCCGCGCGCTGGAAACCATCCTGTCGCTGACCAGTATGGTGTTTTTCGTTTTGCTTGGCGGCTTTGCGGTACTCATCATCATGCGCCTGACCCAGAACCTCAGACAGTCGGAGTTCAAGTTTCGCAGCACCTTCGAACGCGCGGCAATCGGTATTCTGCAGTTGGATGCAAGAGCCAGAGTGATTGAGGCAAATCGGGCGGCCTGTGAAACACTGGCCTATGAAATGGAAGACATTCGCTTCAAACACTTCAGCGATTTACTCGAGCCCACCCTGTCCGATCACGTCTCTGCCGCAAGCGCATTCAAACCCGAAAGCGATAATGACAGCCATACAGCTGAGCATCGCATGCGTGCCGGCGATGGTTCGATTATCTGGGCCAAACTGACCACCTCCCGACTCCAGGCAGGGCGCAAAAGTGGGGCCCGTTTTATCGTTATTCTGGAGGATGTTTCTGAATCCCATCGCCTCACGGAGGAACTCAACTATCAGGCCAGCCACGACGAACTCACCGGACTGATTAACCGACGCGCATTTATGAAATATCTGGAAGAAGCGCTGCATCGCGCCCAGAACGAACATTTCGTCCATGCCCTGTGTTTTATCGATCTGGATCGATTCAAGATCGTCAACGACACCTCCGGCCATGAAGTTGGTGACCATCTCTTGCGTCAGGTCACAGGGGAAATCTCCCGACATTTACGCAAAGGTGATCTGTTTGCGCGCCTGGGTGGAGATGAGTTTGGTCTCATTCTCGATTGCTGCGATCCCGAGAGCGCAGCGGAAATCGCCGAGACCATTCGTAACAGCCTGACCGAAAAACCGTTTGTCTGGGAGGATCGCAGCTTCAGTATCGGCTGCAGTATTGGCATCGCGCCGATTACCGCAAGCAGTCATGATGCGCTTGAGCTGCTTCGGGCCGCAGACAGTGCCTGTCATCTGGCGAAAGAACAGGGGCGCAGCCGTGTCTTGCTGGCCAAAGAAGATGACCAGGCACTGGCTGCCAGAAGGCAACAAATGGAATGGCTGGAACGGATTCGCAAGGCCATACAGGAAGAGCGTCTGATGCTGTATGCCCAGCGTATCACCGCGCTTCAGGATGAGGACAATCTAAACTATGAGATTCTGTTGCGCATGCGCAATGAAGAAGGTGAGATTGTTCCGCCCGGAGCCTTCCTGCCTGCCGCGGAACGCTTTGGTATCGCAGATCTGGTTGATCGCTGGGTAATTGAAAATACCTTCGCGTCACTCAAGGCTCATTCGGAGCATCTGTCTGCGCTCCATCGCTGCCATATTAATATCTCCGGCAACTCCTTTGACCAGGAGGGCTTCGCCGCATTTGTTGAAGCCAGACTGACTGAGGCACCAGAGCTGGCGCCGAAAATCTGCTTTGAGATCACCGAGACGGCAGCCGTCAGGAATCTGGCCGAGGTCCGCCAGTTTATGACACGAATGGAGAGTCTGGGTTGCCGTTTTGCTCTCGACGACTTTGGCTCCGGACTATCGTCATTCGGCTATCTCAAACAATTACCGGTGGATTGCCTCAAGATTGATGGCGCCTTTGTACGCAACATTGCAGACAACAAAACCGATCGTGCCATGGTCAAGGCCATCAACGACATCGCCCATACCCTGGAAAAAGAAACTGTTGCGGAGTTTGCGGAGAACCAGGCTTCGGTCGATATTCTCAAAAGCCTGGGCGTGGATTACGCCCAGGGCTATCATCTGCATCGGCCAGAACCTCTGCAGACCCTGCTTGATCCACGAAACGAAAAGCGCGCCTGAGCACAGCTACTGACTGTGCTTCGGACGCGCAGCGGGAGGCAGACGAAATGCCTATCCGCGACGGTAGTGGCCAATCAGCCGGTTCATGCCCAAGACATTGCTTTCAACTTTGGCCAGCAGCTCCCACATACTCAGCCCCTCTGGAAGCGTCTCATCCGTATCGAGTGCCAGCACCCAGAAATAATACTGATGGGTGCCGTGTCCTTCGGGTGGCATCGGCCCGCCATAACCAATGTTGCCAAAGTTGTTCTGTCCCTGGGTATATGCATTGGTGGCTTCATCGAGAGAGGAAACATCCGCCGGAATGTTGTAGAGAACCCAATGCACGAAACCATAAGTGCCATTGGGCGAGACCAGTGGCGCGTCCGGATCATGACAAATGACGGCAAAGCTCCTGGTGCCGGCTGGCGGATCACTCCAGCTCAAGGCTGGTGATACATCTTCGCCTTCACCCGTATACCTGGATGGAATGTCCCCGTTTGCCACAAAGGCTGAACTGCTCAGTTGCATCGAAGAGGGCGCAAATCCCATAGTCTTCTCCTTGTTTTTATGAATGACGTTGCACAGATCTACTACATTGAAAACAGCTTAGCATGGCACCGGGATACTGCCGAGTTGGATTGAAAAGGCTGTTACTGTCAATCAGCCCAACCACTACCGATGGCACGGAAGGGCAATTCGAGATCCAGCTCCGGAACTTTCCGGGCAATCCAGGCGGGGAAGGTATTACTGTTCGGTCCGGGAAATACCGTATAGGAGTCAGCCCAGGGGTATTGTTCGGCCGCAGCGAGTATCTTGCTGATCATGGCATCCACGCCAGCGCCGCGTCTTTCAAGAATGAGCTCAGGTTCGGCGCCAAACCAATGTCGATCTGGCACATCTTCTTCGATGCGCAGCGCCGGCAGCCCCCGCTTCTGCCGCCAACCGACTACCTCCAGCACCGTATAACCATCAGCATTGGAGGGTTTCACTGAAATCCAGGTATGAACGGCAAATATTCCGCGCCAGCCCCAGGCATCTGCACCATAGACCTGAATGACAGCCTCGGGTGTAGAAGCAGGATCCGGAGCGATTTGGGCCGACGCCCGGCTGGCATCACGCCAATGGCCCGTGCTACAGGCGCTCAGTAGCAGGCAGGAAATCAGGACAAGAGAGACGCGAATATCGACACGTTTTTTCCATCGCATCATGAACACTCACCTTATTGATAAACACCTCAATGCTACGCACGAAAGCGGCAAAAAGTTCAGTTACCAACACCACCCGTACATTGCATCCACTATTGATTTAACTCTTTCTCAATCTGTCTGGCAACATCGTTTACGGCGCCTGTGTGACGGGCGATGACGCTATAGGCGACCGGCACAATAAACAGGGTAAACAACGTGGCCGCAGCCACCCCCGCCAGTACCACGGCACCTATGACGATTCGGGTCTCCGAGCCAGCACCCGATGACAACACCAGCGGGATCGCGCCAGCAATGGTGGTAAATCCTGTCATCATAATGGGACGAAAACGAACCGCCGAGGCTTCCATGATGGCCTTTCCAAATTCGACGCCCTGGTCCCGTAATTGATTGATAAATTCGACAATCAGGATGCCGTTTTTCGCCGCCAGTCCAACGAGCATGATCAGGCCAATCTGCGAATAAATGTTCAATGACAAGCCGAACAGATACAGACTCCACAATCCTCCAGCCAGTGCCAGCGGCACAGTGAGCATAATCACCAGAGGATGGATCCAGCTTTCGAACTGCGCGGCGAGAACCAGAAATACCACCAGCAAACCCAGGGCGAAGACAAAGAGTATGGAGCTGCCCGAATTCAGGAAATCGCGGCTTTGACCTTTGTAATCAATCACCGCCTCTTCCGGCAGATGTTCTTCAACCAGCTGATTCATATAAGCAAGCGCCTCACCGAGGCTATACCCCTCCTCCAGATTCGCTTCCAGTGTGATCGCGCGAATCCGGTTAAAGCGCGACAGGGTCTGTGGTGCGCCGTACTCTTCGATGGTGACGAGATTGGAAATGGGAATCAGCGCGCCGGTTCGCGAAGACGGCACATAGATATTCTGAATATCTGAAAACGAGCGCTGCTGGTCCCGTTCGCCTTCGACAATCACATCGTATTCTTCACCGCGATCCAGAAAAGTCGTGATCCTGCGACCGCCCAACATGGTTTCCAGCGTTCTGCCTATTTCCTCTATGCTGACACCCAGATCGGCGGCGCGATCATAATCAACGCTGATATCAATCTGGGGTCGTGTTTCCTCATAGTCGCTGTCCAGGCCGGCCAGCCCGGGATTATTCTCGTTGACCTTTTCGAGCAGAATATCCCGCCATTGCGCCAGCTCTTCATAGGTGCTGCCACCGAGCACAAACTGCAGCGGCTTTTGAGTCCCCCCGCCCAGTCCTTGCCGCATAATCGGGAACGCTCTGACACCAGGCAGCCCCGCCAGACTTGCCCGCACTTCCGCCATAATTGCCCCGGCCGGTCGCCGCTGGGACCAGTCATTGAGAATCACAATCGCGATACCATTGTTAAAGTTTTCGATATTGCCGAAGGCCCGCGGCGCCCGCACCAGCAAGCGCTTGATCTCGCCGCTTTCCACCAAAGGCATCATGCGGCGCTCGATCTCATTCATGTACTCCTCGGTGTAGGAGAAGCTGGCACCCTCCGGGCCATTGATAATCAGAAAAAACACGCCGCGATCTTCTCTGGGCGTAAATTCCTGATTAATACCGGGGTAAATGTAGGCTGTCGCCCCCGTCACCAGAACAAAAACCAGCAGCGCTATAAAGGGTCGCTTTATTGCTCCCTGGAGTACGCCGACGTAAGCGTTGCGGAGGGAGCTAAACCCCCTGTCAAAGGCCTGGAGCAGACTGGTTTTATCATCGCTCGTTGGCCTCAAAAGCTTTGAAGCCAGCATGGGAGACAAGGTCAATGCAATCAAGGATGAGAAGGCGACGGCTGCGGCAATGGTCAGGGCAAACTCGGTAAAGAGCTGGCCAATATCGCCTTCGAGGAAAGTGATGGGGACAAACACGGAGATCAATACGATGGTGGTGGCAATCACCGCAAATGCCACCTGGCGAGCCCCTTTGTAAGCAGCGACTAAAGGACTTTCGCCGTAGTCCTGAATCCGGCGTACGATATTTTCCAGCATGACAATGGCATCATCCACCACCAGACCAATGGCCAGTACCAGTGCCAGAAGGGTCAAGAGGTTGATGGAAAAACCGAACAGGTAGATGGCAATGAAGGTCGCGATCAGAGAGATGGGAACCGTTACCGCCGGAATCAGCATGGAGCGGACGCTACCTAAAAAGACATAGATCACCAGCACCACGCAGGCAATGGCTATAAACAGGGTTTTGTAGACTTCGGCAATGGAAGCCTCTATGAATACCGCGGCATTGAAACTTTGTTTGATGGACATGCCGTTGGGCAGGCTGCGGTTCAGTTTTGCCGTCAGGGCTTTGACTTCATTGGCCACATTAATGGTGTTGGCCGTGGACTGTCTGATCACCCCGATCCCGACCATGGGAACTTCGTTGCCGCGAAAGAAGGTGCGATCTTCGACCACCCCGAGCTCAATCCTCGCCACATCACCCAGTCTGACCAGGTAGCCATTGCCGTTTTCGTCAGCTCCCTCTGCCAGCACTATTTTCTTGAAATCCGCCGGCTGTTTGAAGTTACGCTCTATCCGTGCCTTGAAGAGACGCTCATCCGATTCCAGAACGCCGGCGGGCAGTTCTATATTCTCGCGCCGCAAAGCGCTTTCAACATCGGCCACACTCAACTGGCGAGCTGCCAACTCCTGTCGATCCAGCCAGATGCGCATGGCATAGGACAAGCCCCCGCCAATCCTGACACGCGCCACGCCATCCAGCGTTGAGTACTGATCCACCAGATAGCGCTGGGCAAAATCGGTCAATTCAGGAACCGTCATTTCCTCACTGACCAGATTCTGCCAGATAATAACATCGTCATTGCTGTCCACTTTCTGCACTTCGGGGGGATCAGCTTCGACCGGAAGATTGTCAGCAATACCGGAGATGCGATCGCGGACATCATTGGCGGCGGAATCGATATCGCGGTCGATGGAAAATTCAATGGTGACATTGGATTCTCCATCTTCAGACTCCGACTCGATAAACTCGATGCCCTCAATCCCTGCAATACGCTCTTCGATAATGCGGGTCACCTGCGTTTCGACAATATTGGCCGGTGCGCCCGGATACGTCACTTCGACCGTGACAACCGGAGGATCAATATCGGGATATTCCCGCAACGACAGACGCTCATAGGCAACAATGCCAAAGGCGATCAATAACAGTGAGACAACACTGGCGAAAACGGGACGCTTGATCGAAACATCAGACAGAATCATGGTGATGATGCTCCGGCAGATTGCTGCAGCAACTCACTGAGTGATTCATTATCCCTTTCAACCGCCTTGACGATGACCGGCGAACCATCCCGCACCTTCAAGGTGCCATGGGTGACAACCTGCTGGCCTTCCTCCAGTCCCCCAAGTATTTCGACGACACCTTTGCGGCGGGCGCCCAGCTCCACCATCTGCCGCTTGACAGAACTTGGCGCGCCTGTCTGGATCAGCATCACCGCATTCTGATTCCCGCGAGTAACAATCGCCTCCTCGGGGACCACCAGCGCCTGCCTGGGATTCTTATTGAGTTGCACGCGCATGAGCATACCGGCTTTAAGGAGCCCTTCACCGTTGTCCAATACGGCTCTTGCCCTAACCGCGCGCGTGATCGGATCGACCCGGCTATCAACACTGGTGACCGTTCCGGAAAACGACCTCTCGGGATAGGCACTGGCCCTGGCGTCGATGGAAATGCCAATAGTGAGAGATGACAAAAACACCTCCGGAATCGAAAAGTCGAGCTTCATGCGACTATCATCATCGATGGTCGTGATCACCATGCCAGGCTGAGCCAGCGCCCCGACACTGATGTTGCGGAAGCCCAACACCCCGTCAAAGGGTGCTTCGATACGACGCTCATTGATTCGGGACTGAATGGCCGCCACCCGTGCTTTGGCCGTATTCAACTCCCGCTCTCTCTCATCCAGTGTGGCCTGGGACGCCGATGAGCGTTTCACCAGCTCGCGCACCCGTTCTACCTGTTGTTGGGCTTCATTCAATCGGGATATTTCTTCTGCATACTCCGCCACTTCTTCGGACGCGTCCATTTCCACCAGCACGTCACCCTGTTTCACGCGCTGGTTATCTTCGAAATTTATCCTGGTGATACGCTCTGTGACCGACGAGGTCAGATTGACATTCTCAGCCGCCTGCAAGGTACCCAGTGCCTCGACCTCGTCAACAAAATAGACCCTTTCGACATTGGCAACGAACACCGGTACGGGACTCTGCTTTGCGGTAACCAGCAGCGGATACAGCAACAGCAGACAAGCCGATAATACGCTATGCAATTCCTTCATGATGACTTTCCAGTTGAGTGACGAGATTGATAGAGTGCAACAACCGGACGATGAGCCCGGAAACGTATCTATAACCTACGCAGCAAAGGGTGGAAAGGTTTAGTTTTTGGCGTTTACGGTTCGAACCGGGTTCTACCCCGATTTGTGTACCGAGCTAAATGATGGCGACCGGGTAAAGCGTTTTTAGAGAAAGCAGCATGATGGAAATTTCATCCAAAGCGTGGTTCTAAACCGGGGTGGAGGTCACTACAGTGTCACAGTCAGCCGATAATACAATTGCATCTCAAATTGGAGGAACAAACCCAGGTGATGCCTTTATTGGAAAGGGGCGGGCAGTAGGTTTAGGGTTGTTACCGCTATTGAATTTTGAAGCGCAGCAGCATGGCGGAATACAGATGCTAGGAGAATATTAATGAGTACTAACGGAATGGTTAAATTCGCATGCCTTATCAACCTGAAAAATAAGGAAGAAGGGGGACGGCACACGCCGATTAGTAGCGGCTTTCGTACTGATATGAAGTTCAATGACGAATTTAGAATGGTCGTTATTGAGTTTGATCAAGAGTGGCTGTTTCCTGGTCAGGAGGTGCAAGGAAATATAACCGCTTTACTACATGGCGATGATGAGATCGAAAAAGTACTAGAGAACAAAACATCAATTATCGCTGATGGAGCAAATGAAATTGGTAAAATTGAAGTTATTTCTGTGCTTGATCGTGGCAATGTTGAATGGGATTAGCGACTTGTTCCTAAAGAGGTGTGAGTGAGTAGAAGATATGGCCGCTCTCGATTTGATTTTTTAACATCTAGAGAGTTTTCTGAAGAGGAAATTCTGAATCGAATTAAGCGATGGGTGAATATGCTATGGAGCAATGATCGCTTAGCTAGAACAGTTGTAGATATTGAATCGGAGCAGGCCTATATAGAACAAATGCGCCAGCGTTATGTTTTTCCTGATTATCTGTCTCTAGTTGGGTCACCTTCGGAGAGTGACTTTAATGAAAGTGGAGAGCTGAAATCCCGTAGAAAGGCTGAGCTTATGTTGATTGGCACTTTCGATTGGCAGGGTTTTCTAATTTCTCGCCCAGTATCAACTCAAGATGATCAGTTTCCGGATGATGGTTGGTTTGTTGCGCTAGAAGCGCACACAAACGAATTGTCCTTTGAAAACTTCTTTTTTCCTTTTAATAAAATAAAAAAACAGAGGCTTGAGCGCTATTTGGTTTCGCAAACGCGAGAACTAAAGAATGCGCATAGAGTTGCATTCAAGGATGGCAACGTTTTTAACTGTCATCCGGATAACTTTGAAATACGTGGACAGGGCGGCCGCCCAATGCTTTGTGTTTATTGTCGCAAGAAAACAACTAAAGATATGTCCGTTCGAATTAAGGTACAGGGTTCATACGATCGTTATTGCCTTACCTGTGTTGAAAAAATAGCCGACTCATAGTTAGGTTCTCGATACGGTTGAACTATTTGTCCCCGTAATTTATATTAAAACCCTATTGGTGGGAGCTGCACCTGATACAAAGCTCGACAGATGTCGGGCTTTTTTTATGCGTGTAAGTATTTTGATCAAGCGAGATTTTAGATAGTATTTACCCTATGTTGGTCGTAGCTATGCGCGCAAGTTAAGAAGAATCTTCTTTAAAGCAAGTGCGGCTTTGCGAAACTGTACTTTTTTCGGACAGTTGTATAGTATTTACCCGTAGCATGCGGTTTCTGCGTGTTACACAAAAAAGCCCGATTCAGTCGGGCTTTTTTGTGTCCAAAAGAAATGTAACAAATTTAAGGGCTTAGCCGTTGGCTAGGCCTTTTTTGTATGCGAGTTCTACTCGCTTAACCCGAACCGGCTTCTGCCGGTTTTTTTATGCCTGTACGATAGGAAATGAAATGAAGCTTCGTCGAAAAGAGGAAGTCATTCGTACGTCCAAAGGTTTTAAAGTTACTAAGGAAGAGAAGTTAGATATCCCTCCAGTATTTTGGGTATGCTTGACTTCTTTGGTGCTTGCTTTTGGTGGTCACGATATGATTGCTTTCCTCACTGCGTTAGCATCTTTAAGCTCTTCTTTCTTTCGTTAACCGTATAGACATGCACTGATGCCTTAGCCGTGGTCTTGCGCTTGTTGTTTGAGTTGTTCGGCTTCAATCACGGTATCAATCATCTGTAGTAGTTGCATTCGAGCCTTAGGTCCTAAGGTCTCGACCTGCCGCAACTTACGTTCTAATCGGCTGCCGACTTTCACGTTCGTCACCGGTTGGAGTCCAAGTAATTGGTCTGAAGTCACACTTAATGCTCGGGTTAGGTCCACCAGTAAGTTCGCTGGAGGATGTTCACTCTCTGTTTCGTAGTACGCAATCATACGTCTGGTAACCCCAATTTCATCTGCAAGCTGTTGTTGGGTGTAACCGGCGTTTTTACGAAACTGAGCGAACCGCTTCCCAAAATTTACGAGTGATTGATTTAAATGCTTGGTCATTTGATGCCTTGTGCAGCGTCTGCCGTTCCCAACTAGGTTCTCGAAAACGAACAGATTTCTGTTCCGATGATGGTGAGCTGTTAATGTACGATAACCGTACATAATATCCAAGTAAGTTCTACACGAAAAAGGGGACGCATTTATTTTTACTCTTGGCCCTTTTCTGGGAACCAACGCTATCACGCATTTCTCGGATGATCACAAAGCGAAAATTACCGCATGAGCATCGGTGTGATATGTCCGTTTTTTGTTGGCGTTTTCAAGTTAAAAATTGACAGAGAGGTCTCTTTGGAAACGGTCGCGAAGTGATTCTTGGGTCAAGGAGGCCAAGTTATGATTACAGCACCAACCAGCCATTTCATGGGGAAGTGAAATGGTGCCCCCTCCCTGACTTGAACAGGGGACCTACCGATTATGAGTCGGGTGCTCTAACCAACTGAGCTAAGGGGGCACGGATGTCGGCTTACGTTTAGTGTCCCTGCCAACTGGGACATGCCAGTCCAAGAGACCAGCAAAAACTTGTTGTGGTTACATCCCTGTCGCATCGCTCCGGCCGCGGATTCAACACTCGGGGACGCTTCGCTTCACAGCCCCTCGCTTCCGCGTCGTTATTTGCCTTGGGCAAATAACCCAACTGAGCTAAGGGGGCACGGATGTCGGCTTACGTTTAGTGTCCCTGCCAACTGGGACATACCAGTCCAAGAGACCAGTACAAACTTGTTGTGATTACATCCCTGTCGCATCCCTCCGGCCGCGGATTCAACGCTCGGGGACGCTTCGCTTCACAGCCCCTCGCTTCCGCGTCGTTATTTGCCTTGGGCAAATAACCCAACTGAGCTAAGGGGGCACGGGAGTCGGCTTAGGTTTAATGTCCCTGCCAACCGGGACCAGAAACAGCAGCGGCGCATTATAATGCGCCGCTTGGTAACTTGCCAGCCTTCCAGCGATCATTCATCCAGGAAGCTGCGCAGGTGATCAGAGCGGCTCGGATGACGCAGCTTACGCAAGGCCTTGGCTTCGATCTGACGAATCCGTTCCCGGGTGACATCAAACTGTTTACCGACTTCTTCCAGAGTATGGTCGGTATTCATTTCAATACCAAAACGCATACGCAGCACTTTCGCTTCGCGTGCGGTCAAACCGGACAGGACAGTACGGGTGGCTTCTTTCAAGCCTTCACCAGTGGCAGTATCCACCGGTGATTCCGCCATATTGTCTTCAATAAAGTCACCCAAGTGCGAGTCTTCATCATCACCAATCGGCGTCTCCATGGAGATAGGCTCTTTGGCAATCTTCAGTACTTTGCGAACTTTATCTTCCGGCATTTCCATGCGTTCGCCCAGCTCTTCCGGAGTGGGTTCGCGCCCCATTTCCTGAAGCATCTGACGGGAAATACGGTTGAGCTTGTTAATGGTCTCAATCATATGAACCGGAATACGAATGGTACGGGCCTGGTCCGCAATGGAGCGGGTAATGGCCTGACGAATCCACCAGGTCGCATAGGTCGAGAACTTGTAACCCCGACGGTATTCGAACTTATCAACCGCCTTCATCAGACCAATATTACCTTCCTGGATCAGATCGAGGAATTGCAGGCCGCGGTTGGTATATTTCTTCGCGATGGAGATAACCAGACGCAGGTTGGCTTCCACCATTTCCTTCTTGGCACGACGTGCCTTCGCTTCACCGATGGAAATACGGCGATTCACATCCTTGATCTCGGAGATCGTTAAGCCGGTCTCCTCAGACATGGCTGCAATCTTCTTCTGCGCACGAACAATTTCATCCTGGAATTCTTTCAGTTTGGCAGAATAGGAGTGGCCTTCATCAATCAGCTCGGCAGCCCAGTCCAGATTGGCTTCGTTACCGGGGAAGCGTTTGATAAATTCCTTGCGATCCATACCACACTGGCGTGAGCAGATCGCCATAATTTGGCGTTCGTTCATACGTACGATTTCGTTGGTCGTGCGTACGTCAATCACCAGGCCATCAAACTGCTTGGCATTGAGTTTGAACGGGGCAAAGATTTCACCCAGCTTGTTCAGTTCCTTGATCGTATCTTTATTGGCTCGACCGTGCTTGGCCTCGGTCTCCAGAGCCACTTTCAACTGCTCGCGCAGCTCTTCAAAGCGCTGACGAGTCAGTTCAGGATCTGGCCCCTTATCGCCTTCTTCCTCATCATCCGAAGAGTCATCGTCGTCATCGTTATCCGAATCATCGTCCTTTTTATCCTTGTCGGCAGTGTTCTCAATAGGTGGCGCACCCGGTACCGGAATCTCACCATCATCCGGGTCCAGAAAGCCGGTCAGGACATCACTCAAACGACCTTCTTCCTCAACGATACCGTCATAGGTGTTGATAATGGAGGCAACCGCGCCGGGAAAATGAGCCAGGGAAGCCATAACATCGCGCAAGCCCTCTTCGATACGCTTGGCAATGCGAATCTCGCCGTCTCGGGTCAGCAGCTCAACGGTTCCCATTTCACGCATATACATGCGTACTGGATCCGTCGTGCGACCCGCTTCGGTTTCTACAGCAGCAAGCGCTGCCGCGGCTTCTGCAGCCGCCACTTCATCGGTGGAATCGCCATCTGCCATCAACAGGGAGTCGGAATCTGGAGCTACTTCAACAACCTGGATACCCATGTCGTTGATCATGCGAATAATGTCTTCAACCTGGTCTGGATCTGCAATGTCTTCGGGGAGGTGGTCATTTACTTCCGAGTAAGTCAGGTAACCTTGTTCTTTACCACGAGCGATGAGATCTTTTAAACGAGACTGTTGTGAATTGCCTGACATGTTCACCCTATTGGTTGGAGGCCGATCAAAAAATAGCCGGCTATTATACGGAAACTTTGGTTTTCAACCAAATCAATATGGGCGCAAATACCGATAAATCAACCGGATCTACCACTTTTGCGCGCGTTAATTCTGGCCTGCCTTATCTGTTGGCGTCGAAATGGATCGCAAGGCACGTTTTTCGTCCTCCGTGAGCTCACTGGGGGACTTATTAATCTTAGTCGCTCTAAGCGCGAGCACACGTTTTTTTTCGGTTTCCAGACGCGACATCACATCATCAGCTTCTTCCATAATCGCCTGCTCTGGCGGCAGCCATTCCATCCTTGCAAACAAATCTCGAAACTGATCCCGATAACCCTCTTTATCCGTCGCCAGCGCATAGTAAAGATCGTCTCTGGTCTTGATTTCCTTCTGCGCGATGTAATTGACGAAGGCCTGACTCTTGGCAAATCCGGATATATCATCGAGCACAGCCCGAAACTGCTCAGCTTTCGAAGGCTGATAATACAAAGCCAGACACACCGCCGTATCCGGATCCCTGACGACACGCGCGGCAACCAATTCCCGTACCCCCTGTTCGCCAGTTGATGAAACCTTTTTGGTTTCGTCCTTGCGCCGAAACGTCAGCGCATTGAGCTGACGACGCAGGGCCGACTTCAATACCGTGGATGCCACCAGCTCGATCTGTGACTCGGCCCGCTGCTTCAGAACCCCCCGGTGCTCGGCGATATTCAGGTCGAGCCCTTTGCTGTAAATCTGAAAAAAGAATTCTGACAGGGGCTGAGCCTGATCGACCCGCTTCTGAAATGCATCCGCCCCTTCCTGCCGAATCAGGGTGTCCGGATCCTCGCCTTCCGGTAACAAGAGGAATTGCAACTGCATGCCATCCTGAAACATGGGCAGAGCATTTTCCATGGCCTTGCGTGCGGCCTGAATGCCAGCATTATCTCCGTCAAAGCAGAAAACAATATGCGAACAGCGTTTGAACAACTGTGTCAGGCTGTCCTGATTGGTGGCGGTGCCCAGAGTCGCCACAGCATAATCGATACCAAACTGAGCCAGCGCCACCACATCCATGTAGCCTTCTACCACCAGCAGGCGCTGCAATTGCCGGTTAGCCTGATTGGCCTCATACAGGCCATAGATTTCATTGCTTTTATGAAAGACCTCAGACTCGGGGGAGTTAATATATTTAGCCTTGTCGTCGCCAAGCGTGCGCCCACCGAATGCAATGGTCTGCCCGCGCATATTGCGGATGGGAAACATCAGGCGATTCTGGAACAGATCGAAAGGTCGCTCGTATTTGTCCGAAACGATGCGTGTCGCAACCAGTGCCTTGAGCTGATCCGCAGAGGCCTTTTGAGCAAGAAAATCCCGCTCTGCCGGCGCAAAACCGATAGCAAAACGCTCGATCACTTCCTGGTTGAGTCCGCGACGCTCCAGATATTTCTGAGCAAGATCGCGATTGGCGTGTGATCCTAGCGCTTCCCGGTAACGCAGACTGGCATAATCCAGTGCCTGCAACATCCATTTCTGGCGACTGAATTCCTGTTTGACGCGCTCGTCCCTCGGCACTTCGACACCCGCAATACGCGCCAGCTCTTCTACCGCTTCGGTAAAGGAGAGATTGTCGTATTCACGAAGAAAGTTGATTGCATCACCATTGGCACCACAGCCAAAGCAATGATAGAAATTTTTCTGGGTATTGACGTGAAAGGAGGGCGTTTTTTCCTGATGGAACGGGCAGCAGGCCTTATAGGTTGATCCACTTTTCTTGAGCTGGATCCGGGTGCTAATGACCTCTGCGACAGGCACACGGGCAACGAGATCTTCAATAAAGCCCTGTGGAATCAAGCCGCTCATGTCTTGAAGTCACTCCCAATCAACGGCCGCGTGCCGGCAATGGAGTCACGATTCGAAGAATCGGGGGCTTCAAAGCACACGAGCAAAAACAAGAAAATATGGGGAGGAGATTAGCTGGAGAGGCGCTGTTTTACCAGCTGGCTAACCTGACCGATATCCGCACGACCCTGCAACTGAGGCTTGAGAATCGCCATGACCTTGCCCATATCCCGCACCGACTCGGCGCCGGAGCTTTGCAGGGCATCATCCAACAGCGCAGCAATTTCGTCTTCCGACAAGGCCGCTGGCAAAAAGCTCTCAATCACGCCAACTTCAGCCGCCTCAACATCGGCCAGATCCTGTCGGCCTGCGGCTTCATATTGACTGATTGAGTCTTTGCGCTGTTTCAGCATTTTGTCGAGCACAGCTAACACCCGCGCATCATCGAGCTCGATTCGCTCGTCCACTTCGATACGCTTGATTTCAGCAAGAATCAGACGCACAGTCGACAGACGCTCTTTATCGCGCTGGCGCATGGCATCTTTCATTGCCGCATTGATGGTGCTTTTCAGATTCGCTTCAGACATGACTACTGTGTACGCCTAGCGGCATACCCACTCGGTTAATGCTGATGGAACAGTTTCTTAGTAAAGACGTTCGAAACGACGCTGCTCACGCTGAACTTTCTTCGCGTGACGCTTAACGGCCGCCGCAGCTTTACGCTTACGAACTGATGTCGGCTTCTCATAGAATTCACGACGACGAACTTCAGACAGGACACCTGCCTTTTCGCATGAACGCTTGAAGCGGCGCAGCGCGATATCAAACGGCTCGTTTTCTTTGATTTTTACTGAAGGCATTCAAATTACCATTAATAAGTTGGTTTTAAACACACTGCCCGTCAATTGGGCGCAGTTTTATTCAGGGGCGCGAATTTTAATTGAACGCTTTTGCCAAGTAAAGCCCTATCCCGGACAAGAGGGGAATTAATTGTCTCGCTGGCTTACAAAGGGGACAGCCCAAGCGCAAACGGGTTTAGTTGTCACAGGTTTTGCGATAGGGAAGCGCTGCAACAGCGGCCTGCCGGTATCCTTCAACATGCTGGGTTTCCTCTTCCAGAAAGTCAGCAACTGCCTGGTTAAACTCAGGGTGCGCCAGCCAATGGTAGGAACAGGTCGAAACAGGCTCGAAGCCGCGAATCAGTTTGTGCTCGCCCTGTGCGCCCGCGTCAAAATGCGAATATCCGTTGTCGATACAATATTCAATACCCTGGTAATAGCAGGTCTCAAAATGCAAACCCGGTATGCTTTGGCTACTCCCCCAGTAGCGACCATAGACACTGCGTTCCCCCAGCAAGAACATGGCGCCCGCAATGCGTCGGTCGGCCTGACGAGCAAAAACGAACAACAGTTTTTCCGGCATCTTCTGTCGCCAATACTCAAAGCACACCAGGTTTAGATAAGGGATCTGGCCGCGCTTCATGTATGTCGAGGCGTAAAAATCGTAGAACTGGCTTAGCGATGCGTCCGTCATATCGGCACCATGGACATGCTCAAAAGAAATACCGGCCTCGCTCAGCTGACGACGTTCACGCTTGATGCTTTTACGTTTTCGCGAATTTAATGCAGTAAGAAAATCTGCAAAGTGCGTGTAACCACGGTTATACCAATGAAACTGTGTCCCTGTGCGTTGCAGCAATACGTCTCCCTGCCGGGGAAGCTCGTCCGGAAACAGAATATGCCAGGAGGACAAGCCCTGATCCTTGCAAAACCTGATACAGGCATCATTGTAGTGCACAAAAACTGAGCGATTTTTTTCTGCATCATTCCGGTGCGCAGGATCGACGAGCAAGCGCGGCCCAACACAGGGAGTGAAAGGCACTGCGGTCAAGAGTTTTGGATAATAAGACAAACCATGTCGCGCATAGGCATCCGCCCAGGCCCAATCAAACACATACTCCCCGTAGGAATGGCTTTTTATATAGCCCGGGGCTGCCGCAATCAACGCGTTATCGTCTGCAAGCAACACGAAGTGCTTGGGCACCCAGCCCTTTGCCGCCGACACGGAACCGGAAGCCTCCATCGCCCATAAAAACTCATGACGCAAAAAGGGTTTGTCAGGATCACACAGCCGATTCCAGGATTCGGCATCGATGTCACCAATACTATCGACAAATTCGCTTTTCACAGACTGGCCTCGTATTTGCTAATTCCAAAGAACACTGAACATTCCGGACTCAGGTCTGAACCTGCGGTCCTATCCTACTGGTGAACGCTGAAGATTGCAGAGTTTTTGAAGCGACGCAGACAAAGAGAACGCTCGGAGCTGAAAGATATGACGCAGGCAATGACAATGACGACCAACTGGTCATCCACGCCGGGGCTGGTTCAAGCGCTATCGCCTGGACAGCCTACAGGGTGAAAAATAACAATCATGGGCATAGAATCATCTCTTCCACTCGCGAACCAAGCAATTGCAATGCATGAGCCGGACGCATCATTGACAATAAGAGAAGCTTACTTGCAGCACCAGTTTCGCCAGCAGGGGCTGGCACTGTGTAAACAGCTGATCAATCTGGTGATTGAAATGCAGAAGCACCGGGGCTGTACCCTGGCAATCCTGTCCGGGGATCATTTCTTTGAAACCCAGTTATTCGGTATTCAGCGGGATATCACCGACAAACTGCGCCAGATTGACGGCCAATCGGCATCAATTCTTCAGGCTTCTGACCGCAACCATATCATTCAGGAATGGGTCTGCCTGCGACGACTCTGGCGCAAGGACACCGTGCAGGAAAACTTCCTCCTGCACAGCAACCTGATTGCCGGACTGCTGAAAACCATCTGGCAGGTGGCCCAACGGACGCGTCTGCTGGGTATCAGCGAAACCCAGGACACTCTGGTCACCTTCTGTATGCGGGACTGGCTGCATATGATTGAAACCAGTGCGCAGGCACGGGGTCTTGCCACCCACGTCGCCGTCCAGCGCGAAGCGACCAATGACATCCGTTCGCGCATCCGTTTTCTGCACGAACAGATGAAAGAACTGGACCGAACCTTTCATGCTCATCTGGATGACTTTGAACCCCAGCACGCAGAACGTATTCGACACGCTGCCGAGCAAGCCGACTACCCGATTCATCTGGAGAACTTCATGTCGCAGCTAAAGCAGGATTTCTGCGATAGCAATCGTCCCAAAACGGATGCCGACACTATTTATACCCTTGGCAGCCATGTTGTCAGCGCCTGCCAGATCGTATTGCAGGCTGCCAACCAGTTGATTGAGAAAACCCTCAGTCCTGAATTGGCTGCCTGGGTCGAAGGTAATTCAGGGGACTAGGAAAACTCCAGCACGACCTTACCAATGGCCTCATGTGCTTCCATCATCGCATGCGCCCGCTTCAGCGTGTCGGATGAAACCCTCCCCAGGTTTTCACCCATCGTGGTTCGCAACTGCCTGTTGTCGACCAACTCTGCCACCCGATTCAACAACGCCCCCTGCTCGGCCATATCGTCCGTCTGGAACATGGAACGGGTATACATAAACTCCCAGTGCAGCGAAATGCTCTTGCGCTTGAAGGCTTTGATATCCATCTCCAGCGGATCATCAATCAGGCCAAACCTGCTCTGCGGCTTCATGATCTCGCACAAGGACGCATAGTGTTTGTCGGTATGGGTAAGACTCAATACATAATCGAGCTCGGGCCAGTTCAAAGCCCTGTACTGCTCAGGAAGCGGGTCATGATGATTAATCACCGCATCGGCGCCCAGACTTCTGACCCAGTCGGCACTTTCGGGTCTCGATGCCGTCGCAACAACGCGGGCAGCCGTCAGCTGTTTCAGCAATTGCACGGCAATAGATCCCACTCCGCCGGCGGCACCTGTGACCAGAACAAGTGGTTCTGTATTACCGGCCCCGGACGCAAGCGTTTGAATCCCCAAACGATCAAATATCAGTTCCCAGGCGGTGATGCTGGTAAGAGGGAGCGCCGCAGCCTCGGCGAAACTCAGGCTCTGAGGCATGCGCCCGACCAGACGGGCATCCACAGCTTGTAACTCAGCGTTGCATCCCTGACGATTCAGATCTCCGGCATAAAACACCCGATCGCCAACGGTGAAATCCGAAACCTTCTCGCCCACAGCAACAACCTCTCCGGACGCATCCCAACCCAGCACCTTCAACTCACCCGGCGGGGGTGCAACATTATTGCGGATTTTGCAGTCCACCGGATTCACCGCGATGGCTTTTACCCGGATCAGGAGATCTTCCGGCCCGGGTTCGGGATCAGGCAGTTCACAATCGATCAGGGAATCCGGATGCTCGATGGCAAGTGATTGTCGGTAGGCCACTGCTTTCATGGTGAATTTGTCTCCGCTGAGTTGTCTGAATCCCGGTTTTTGTGGCTTTGGAAGCACAACAAAATGCATTGTGATCAGGTTTATCCGCAGACGCAATGCGCTTGCCAGCACGCCACAAAATTCGTAGGCTCGCAGCCCGAAAAAAGCACCGTTAGCACGATGGATAACCGACAGGACAACACAATGACTGAAAACGACTTTTTAGACTTGCTCGCAAGCAAGCCCGAAGCGGTTCAATTTACCGATACCATGGCCGTCATCGACAATTATTACACTTATTCACCCTGCGCTTTCCGGAATGGTGAACAACACAATGAGGCGGGTCAGAACGAAGGTTCGTGCAAAGTTTTTGCCTTTGCCCAAGCGCATCAGCTGGATCCGGCACTGACTTTGCAATGCTTTGGTGACTATTATCGGGAAGACGTACTGAAGCACCCGGACGGCAACGATCACCAGAATATCCGCCAGTTTATGCAACATGGCTGGGCGGGCGTGCACTTTAACGGGACCGCGCTTGCGAGACGTGAGAACTGAGAACTGAGAACTGAGAACTGAGAACTGAGAGTCACAATGAGCAAAGCGTCGCAGTTTTAAAGTGGACACTTGCGTGACCGCTGCCGTGTGCAAATAATGTACTGAACACGATAACCTTGATCATCCAAAAACAACAATAACCCATAAGATTCCACCGACCCATCGGAAATCTGATTATGCGCCGAATATTCTGCCTGCTTTGCTGCCTGTTGCTGAGCTCCAACATTCATGCCCGGGCCATCCCCGAAGAAAAGCGGGTGCTGATTGATGAGTTTCTGGAGATGACAGGAGCCGATCGCTTGACTGGTCTGCTGGCGGGCAAGCTAACCCACGAACTGGTCTCGATGATCTCCCAGAAAAACGGCCAACTGGACCGAGCCGTGGTGGCCATTATTCAGAAAGAATCCCAGACCATCGTCTACGAGGAGTTCGTGCTGAATAACAAACTGCAAGACATTATGTACGACCTGTACGACGAGTATTTCACCTTGCAGGATATGAAAAACATCGTCACCTTCTACAAAAGCCCCACCGGTCAGCGGGCTATGCAACACATGCCGATGATCAGCCGCAGAAGTATGGAACTTACCCAGGAGCACGCCCGATCACTGGCACCTAAAATTCATGCCCGCATCAGTCAGCGCTTTGAAGAGGTAAGGAACGCTCTTGCCGACTCAGAAGAAGATACAGAAACATCTGAAAACAATATGCCTTCCAAAAAAGATGAGGCCGCGCCGGATTGGGCGAACTAAACGCTTACCTGCTTAGCCCGCTTGCTGGATTTTCGGCCGGGTGCAGTTTCGCCCCTGAGCCTTGGCTTCGTAAAGACTGACATCTGCCGCTTTCACCAGATCATCAAAGCGACTGAAGAAACGCGTCGAGCAGATACCGCAACTCATGGATAGCTTCAGCTCATGGCCGTTCACTTCGAGGGTTTCGGCAGCAATACGCTCGCGAACCCGTTCGATCAGCTGATAGCCTTCCGACAAGCGCGTGTTGGGAAGCAGAATCAGAAACTCCTCACCCCCCCAGCGTCCGACTACATCCGTCACACGTACCGTCTCTGTCAGCAAGCGGGATATATGCTTGAGCGCTGCGTCGCCCACATCATGCCCGTAGCGGTCATTCACCTGCTTGAATAAATCAATGTCGCACAGCACCAGGCTCAACTCGCTTTTGTCTCGCGCCACCCGATGCAACTCCAATTGAACTTTCTGCTTGATGCCGCGACGGTTGTAGGTGCCAGTGAGTTCATCGATGCGAACCAATTGACGTAAACTCTCATTGGCCCGTTCGCTCGCTTCCTGAGCCAAAAGGCGTGAACGCTCCATAAAATAGCCCATGGTGACCACAAACAGCATGGAACCGACAAAACGATATTTCATGTTGTCACTGTAGCCGTGCGTAGCCCCGACCCATTCCGGGACAAACAGAATAAGCAGCGACGCGGCCAGCATTACCATTACAATGCGCGCACCAATGACTGGCCCGATAAGACAAAACATCAACAGGGGGTAGGCATAACACCACAGTAATCCGGTGTTTTCCTCACCGCCACTGGCCAGCAAAAACAGATACAGAGAACTGAATCCAAAAACGATAAAGTTACGGTGCGACCGCCAATTACCCAATACACGATAGATCAGATAACTACCCATTGTCGCCGCGGCAAAAGCAAACAGCGTCAGCGCGTAGGCGGTCAGCCCATCCAGAAGAGATTTAACGCCGTAAATTGTGAGAAAACCGCTGCCTAGAACACAAAGAATATTGCTGACGCGCTCGGCGGTCATACGGTTAAAGGCATTGCCAAGCGGCAAGGGAGTCATGGTTGGCAGTTTCCTGGGCGTTGGGTCATGAAGCGATAATCTGGGACTAATTATCCGGCCAGACCATGACCTCATCAAGGAAACATTGGTTACTGAATGTAATACCAATGCAAGACAGTGAAAACTCTTCAAGGAGTGTCGAGTTGTTCCATTGACTCCAGCTCTTCCTGCAAAGCCATCCACTCTAGCTCAGCCTGATCCAGCTCCTGTTTCAGGGTGCTCTGCTGGCCTAACAAGGCTTTCAGCTTTTCCTTGTTGCCCTCGTCATAGAGCCCGGTATCGGACAAAGCAGACTCCACCTCCTGCAGCTGCGTCTGCAGCACTTCCATGTTTTTTTCTGACTGCGAAATCTGTTTTTTCAGGGGACTAATGCGGGCACGACGCTCCGCCTCCAGGCGTTTGCGCTCCTTACGATCCAGTGCCGATTCACTCTTTGCCGCATCCGCATCAGGGTCCGGACCAGCAGTCTCCTGTTGGCGCTGATAATCACTCAACCAGCGCTCATAGTCGGACAAATCGCCCTTGAATTCCTCGACCACCCCGTGGGCCACGAGCCAGAAATTTTCCACGGTATTTTTCAGCAGGTGACGATCGTGAGACACCACAATAATGGCGCCTTCGAAGCCCTGCAGCGCGACGGTGAGTGCATGCCGCATTTCCAGATCCAGATGGTTGGTTGGCTCATCCAGCACCAGCAGATTGGGCTTCTGCCAGGCAATAATCGCCAAAGCCAATCGCGCTTTTTCACCACCCGAGAAATCAGCAATGGGTTCCAGAGCCTTATCGCCACGAAAATCAAAGCCACCCAGAAAGTTACGAATATCCTGATCGCTGGCACCGGGATGAACGCGCTGTAAATGCGTAGCGGGGCTCGCCGCCATGTCCAGCGATTCCAGCTGATGCTGGGCAAAATAGCCAATCTTGAGATGCTCGCCGCCAGTACGCTGACCCGATACCAGAGGCAGTTCGGCGACGATGCTTTTGACCAGCGTGGATTTACCGGCTCCATTGGGCCCCAGCAAACCAATCCGCATACCGGGAAGAATGGTTGCCGACACATCATGTAGAACCGCAGAGTGGCCATAGCCGAGTTCCGCATGTTGCAGGTTAAGCAGGGGACTGGACTGCTTGTCTGCCACCGGGAATTCGAAATGAAACGGAGAATCCACATGAGCGGGCGCAATGAGCTCCATGCGCTCCAGCTCCTTCACCCGACTCTGGGCCTGCTTGGCTTTGGTCGCCTTGGCCTTGAAGCGGGTAACAAAAGCGTGAATCTCGCTAATTCGCTGCTGTTGCTTGTCATACTGGGCCTGTTGCTGGGCCAGCTTTTGAGCCCGTTGCTGCTCAAAACTGCTGTAGCCACCGGTGTATTGGTGCAGCTTGCGGTGTTCGAAATGGAGGATATGTGTGGCGACAGCATCAATAAAATCGCGATCATGCGAAATGAACAACAAGGTTCCCTCGTAGCGTTTTAACCATTGCTCCAGCCAGAGCATGGCATCCAGATCCAGGTGGTTGGTGGGCTCATCCAGCAACAAAAGATCTGAGGGCTGCATCAGCGCCTGAGCCAGATTCAGGCGGATGCGCCAGCCACCGGAAAAGCTGCTGACCGGACGGGACAGCTCTTCCTGGGTAAAACCCAAGCCATGCAGCAGCTTTTCAGCAAGCGCCGGTGCCTCATAGGCATGAATCAGCTCCAGCTCGCCATGAAGCCGCGCCATCGCATCGTGTTCTTCCTGCGCTTCCGCCTGAACCAAAGCTTTTTCCAGAGCACGCAACGGCTGATGACCATCAAGCACATAATCCCGTGCCGAACGCGATGATGCTGACACTTCCTGGGCCATATGGGCAATACGCAGCTTGCCGGGCAAGGAGCAGCTACCGGCATCCACGGACAATTCTCCCAGAATCAGTTTAAACAGACTGGTCTTGCCGGCACCGTTTGCGCCGATAATGGCAACGCGCTGGCCCGCATGAATCAGGGCATTTGCCGACTCCAGCAAGGCATCAGGACCACGCCGCAGGCTAAGGTTTTCAATATGTATCATCGCTGGCTCAAGACCGTTGCTTACTTTCAGGGAGAAATCAGGGCGGCGAGACGTTAACCAAAATTTCGCGTGACATCAATCTTTTCGCCGCAGGCTTGAGTTCCGGACCAAGAGCCGACACACTGTGCAGCGCAATTCACTCAGTAAGCGCGTATGAACACCGATTCGCTCCCCCTGGACAATCCCTTCTGGCAGTTTTCACTCGGCGTCTGGCAGCAACCTGGCATCGAATCCATGCTCATCAACCTGCAGGATCAGGCTGGCTGCTCGGTGAATCTCCTGTTACTAGCCTGCTGGAGTGGCAGCAGGCAATGCCTGATTGCGCCTCACTTCAATAGCAGCAAGGCGCTGTGTGACCGCCGTGATCAGGCGTATATCCATCCATTACGACAGGTCCGCAGAGCCTGTGCCCAAGAGTCTGCCTACAAGGAACTGAAAGGCCCTTGCCTCAAACTCGAACTGCAAATGGAACAGCACCTGCAGGCCGAACTGTTTGAACTCGCCCGGGATTGGCCGCGCTCGACCAGGCCTGCCATCGAGTGTGTACTGGAAAACCTTAAAGCCTGTTCGGCAGACTCGCCGGGACAGACATCCGACATTCGCGCTACACTGGACAAAGAATGTTACGCCCGGCTTGCCCAGGCCAGCCTGCCTGAATTGAGCCAGGCAGAGATTGACCACCACATTGAGACACACACATGAAATGGATGTATCGCTTCTTCACCTTCGTGATTCTGGCCGCAGCTCTGGTCGCGCCCTTTTTCATGGAGAACAAAGACGGCAACCCCATGTTGTCATTGCCGGGCAAAGCCGATCTGGTGCCTGATACATTGAACTCGGAACTGCCCGCCAGCGTTAATCCTGCCATCAAAAAAGTTTATAAATGGAAGGATGCCCAAGGCGTCTGGCACTATGGTGATACCCCTCCTCCCGGGACGGCCCAGGTGGAAACGCTGGAAGTCAACACCAACGCCAACCTGATTCAGGGTATGCCGGTCGACAAACAGGAAGCGACACCTCCTGAAACGCCGGTACCGGCACCGAGCTACACCCCACCCAGTGACGAGAACATGCTGTCCATGGAGCGCGCCATGAATATCCTGAACGAAACCAAGGCTGTCCGCGACATGATGGAATCCCGCAACCAGCATCTCAATGCCATTGTCGGTGAGAACGAGAATCAGAGATAAGTTACAGATGAGTCTCGACAAACCCTATCGCGTCAAGGAAATGTTCTACAGCCTGCAAGGGGAGGGCGCCCGTGCCGGTCGCGCTGCCGTGTTTTGCCGATTCAGCAAATGTAACCTCTGGAACGGTCGGGAAGACAGCAGGCAGTCGGCCATCTGTCAGTTCTGCGATACCGACATCCTTGGCACCGATGGCCAGAACGGTGGCGTCTTCGACAGCGTAGACGCGCTGGTTGAAGCCATCTGCTCACTCTGGCCTAACGATACGCCAAGCGGTAAACCCTATGTCATTTTCACGGGCGGCGAGCCCCTGTTGCAACTGGATGCACGATTAGTCGCCGCCATGCACACGGCTGGATTTGAAGTGGCTATCGAAACCAACGGTACACTGCCAGTTCCTGAAGGCGTGGATTGGGTCTGTCTCAGCCCCAAAGCCGATGCAGAGCTTGTTCTCGAACGCTGTGATGAATTGAAACTGGTCTATCCCCAGAAACTGGCCATGCCTGAGCGTTTTGCCAGTTTCGAAGCTACACACTTCTTCCTCTCGCCCATGGCTGATCCCCATATTCGCTTCGGCGACGACAGCACCAAACGCGCCAATACCGAAGCTGCCCTGCATTACTGCCTGCAACACCCGCAATGGCGACTGACCCTGCAACTACATAAGCTATTGGGTATTGATTAAGCTAGTGCCGGGTGCCAGACGTCTGACAAACAAACTCGCTTCTAGCTTCTAGCTTCTAGCTTCTAGCTAAAAAGATGATCCCGGCTGCTGCAGAAATACCTCTTCCTCTGCCGTCGACGTGCGCCCGAGAATGCGGTTCCGATGCGGATAGCGACCAAAGCGCTCAATAATGGCCTTGTGCTTGAGTTCAAACTCGTAGTTGTTTTCCAGCCCGGGCTGAGCAAACAAACGCACGGCTTCTTCATGCACAGCCAGTGATTCACTGTGCATCAAGGGCATATACAGAAAGCTGCGCTGAGCAGCGGGCAAGCGCTGGTCTGCACCGTTCCGAATGGCTTCCTGGGCGAGCACCAGGGCCATGCCGTCGTACTGAAAGCTGGCCGCCTGATCCCGATAGATATTTCGCGAGAACTGATCCAGCACAATAATCTCAGCCAGGCGTCCTTGAGGCGAGTCACGCCAGGTCCACAATTCGCCTTGAGTGGCTGCCGAATGCACAGCTGCAAAACGATGCGCAATCCGCTGATCCAGCTCCGTATCTTTCTGCCAGTGCTGCGCAGGTTCCAGTTCTTCAAACCAGAATGCCAATACCGTGTCGGATGTGAGTGCTTCAGTCATGACAGATCCCTGCGTTTGAACTAATTCGATGGCAGGGCCTGATCGCTACAGGTCTGCCACTGTGGACATGTAATCAAATGATCATTCACCAGCCCTACCGCCTGCATAAAAGCGTAGCAAATGGTTGGACCAACAAAGGTAAAGCCGCGTTTTTTCAGAGCTTTGGACATGGCTTCCGCTTCCGGAGTCGTCACCGGCACCTCGGCCATACTGCGCCACCGGTTCTGCACTACCTCCCCATCCACAAACTGCCAGAGAAAATCGCTGAAGGATTCACCGGCGTCCCTGAATGCCAGAAAGCCTCGAGCGTTTTTGATGATCGACTGTACTTTGAGCCGATTCCGGATAATGCCGGGGTTCTGCAGCAATCGTTCGATATCTGTCTCGTCGTAGCGGACAATGCGCTCGGCATCGAACTGGTCGTAGGCTTCCTCGTAGGTTTTCTGCTTGCGAAGAATGGTGATCCAGCTCAATCCGGCCTGCTGGCCATCCAGGCAGAGTTTTTCAAACAGGGTTTGTTCATCGGTCACCGGCCGCCCCCATACCTCATCATGATAAGCCTGATAAAGCGGATCGGTGCCACACCAGGGGCAGCGCCCGTTATTGTCCTGAGTCATATGCTCAATTCTCCTTGCGGTGGCAATCTGCAAAGTCCCTGGTCTTGATCATTACAGACCTCCAAGACGCTGTTCGATTGCATCTTCCTCTCCTATAATGTCACGCCCTTCCTGCTTCAACAGCAACACATATCGCAGGCTCTATTTCGGGTACGAATGAGGGATTATCGTGGCAAACAGCAACGCGCAACAAGCAGATTCTCAGCACAGCAGTCGCCCCTGGTACCGCCGGATTTCTTTCTGGCTGCTGTTTTTATTTGGCCTTTACAGTCTGCTCGGCTGGGTCGTCGTCCCCATCGTGCTGGAAAAGCAGCTCGTGCAAATCCTCAAAGACACCGCAGACTGGGATACCCGGGTCGACAACATCGTTTTCAATCCCTATGCACTGTCGCTGAAAGTCGACAATCTGAGCATCGACGATCCCCAGCGAGAACAAATTGTCGCTTTCGATTCCCTCTACGTAAACTTCGAGGCCCTGCGCTCACTGGGCGGCACCATCTCCCTGGGCGAAATCGACCTGCAGGCCCCGCGTGTATACCTCGACATTGATGATCAGGGCATCACCAACTTCCAGAAAGCGTTTGCCTCGGATACACCCGACGTGGAACCGGAAAAGGCATCCTCCGAACCCGTCAAGCTCTACTTCGGACGCATTGCCATCGCTTCCGGTCGCGTCAACATTGCCGACTTCAGTCACGGCGAAGAATTCAACCTGACCCTGTCGCCACTGGGGCTCGAATTGAACGAGTTCTATACCTTCAACAACGAAGGCGGCGATTATTCCCTGGCCATCTCTCTCGGAGATAATCAGGGCCTCAACTGGCAGGGCCAGCTCGGCATTGCCCCCTTCTCGTCCAAAGGCAGCCTGGAACTGAGCAACATCGATCTGGCGCCTTTCTGGCATTACGCCGAGCACTATGCGCCCTACTGGCTTCACCAGGGCCGACTGAATCTGTCGGGCAGCTATAAGACACGGGCCAATCCCGATGCCTTCGCGCTTACCGTCAGCGATGCCAAACTGGGCCTGCGTGATATTGGCCTCGCCACCTATGAGGACACCGAAGACTTTGTCAGCCTCCCCTCTCTGGATTTGGGACCGATGCAATTCGATCTGGGCAAGCAGTCCCTGTCATTGGGCACCTTACTGGTTCAGCAACTGGATCTTGCGGTTCTGCGTGATAAGGAAGGGGCGCTCAAACTCCTCGAAGCCCTGGAGAACGAACCAGAGGCGACGATCGCCAACGATCCCTCAGAGATTGCTGCGACCGAAGATAGTGTCGCTGAAGCCGAGACAGAGACAGAGACAGAGACAGCCAACAATACAAAACCTGAGACAAATGACGAGGCCGGCTTCGCCTGGGACATCGAACGCATCGTGCTGGATCAGGCCAGAGTACGCTGGCAGGACCAGAGTGTCGAAGTGACTGCCGATATTGCGGTCGAAAACATTAATCTCGTGGTCAAGGATCTGTCCCATAGCCTGGACAGTTTCGTGCCTTATGCTCTGGAGTTTTCGCTGCAAGACAGCCGGCATTCACTGGCTGGCGAATTTCAACCTTCGGCGTTGCTGGTAAAGGGCAATCTGAAGCTTGCTGATCTGCCTCTGGCGATCGCCCAACCCTATCTGTCTGAAATGGCGAACGTACGTATCAACGATGGTACGGTATCCCTTGAGACGGACTATGATCTGGATCTGAACGAGGCCGCTAAAGGCTCCATCAGCGCTGCGCTGACACTGGATAATCTGGCGCTCAGCGATACCCTGATGGCCAAGCCCCTCAGTGGCTTCACACAACTTAGCGTCCAACCCATTCGCGTGGAATTGTCACCTCAGAGTATCGATATTGACACCGTCGCGCTGGACGCTCCGTATGGCGATGTCTTTGTCAATGAAGCCGGAGAGGTCAACCTGGCCCAGCTAGTTCCGGCATCGGCCGACCCGGACAGCGATGAAACAGAAAGCGGTGAAGCCGAAAACGAAGCGTCTGAGAATACAGACCAGCCGTCACCTACTGACATTCGTATCGGCAACATTCGCATCAGCAACGGCCGCTTTGCCTTTTCCGACGAGTCCCAATCTCCAGCCTATCGCACCGAACTAGCGAAATTTGGTGGCGAAATTACTGACATCTCCTCCGATCCTGCGCAGAAGTCACAAGTACAGCTGGCCGGCAATGTCGATACGGTCGGCAAGTTAACGGTGTCCGGCACACTGAACCCGCTGCGCTCCAAAGGCTTCAGCGATCTGGATATTCAGGTGCAGAATATCAACCTGACCAATGTCAGCACCTATTCACAACGTTACATGGGTTACCCCATTGAAAAGGGCAAACTCAATCTGGGCATGGATTACAAGATCGAGGATAAACATCTCGACGCATCCAACCACATCATCATCGACAGCCTCGACCTTGGCAGCTATGTGGACGGCCCCGATGCATCGAGTCTGCCGCTGCCACTGGCGCTGGGCATACTCAAAAATCACCGCGGGGTCATCGACGTCAAACTTCCCATTTCCGGCGATCTGGACGATCCCGGATTCAGTCTCGGCAATATCATCTTTACCGCCTTTACCAACCTGATCACCAAAGCGGTCGCCAGCCCCTTCACCATCCTTGGCAGTCTGATTCCGGGCGATGAAGACATTTCGTCGGTGCACTTCCCGGCAGGTCTGGCGAGCCTGGATGCCGAGGAAGCCCGCACACTGCAATTGCTCGCCGAAGCACTTGAGAAGCGTCCGGACCTGAATCTGGAAATTGCTGGCATCATCAATGAAGCCGCTGACTTACCGGTTTTGAAGCAGAAGCGTCTGGAACAGGCCTTAAGGTCTCTGGGGAACAATCCACTCGCCAGCCGCGAACAACTGGTCAACCGCTGGTATGAAACCGATCAGGCAGGCGTTATTCGCGCACAAATGGCTGCCGATCAAATTGGCTCGGAAGCCCACTTGTCCGCGCTTGATCAGGCACTGATGGAAAAAGTCAGTCTGGATGAGGTCGATACCATCAATCTGGCCAGAGACCGGGCCAACCTGATTGCCGACACCATGACCGAGCAACATGGCATCTCGCCCGAGCGTATCTTTTTGATCCAGCCCAAAACCGTTGCATCACAGGATGACAATTCCAGGGTTAACCTTCCCTTCAGCATCAACGTCAGGTAGCTCATGTCCAAAGTCAGTCACTTTTTCGCCTACGTCAGTCGCCTGCGCTGGATCAAACGCTGGAGCCTGATGCGCAATGCCATCGCCGAGGATGTGGCACAGCACTCCTGGGAGGTAGCCACCATTGCCCACGCCCTGGGCATTATTCATAACCATTTGCGCGACGAGCAAATCGACGTGAATCGTCTGGCGGCGGCCGGCATCTATCATGATATCTCCGAAGTCATTACCGGAGACATGCCAACACCAGTGAAATACCATTCGGAGTCGCTTCGCGAAGCCTACAAGGGCATCGAGCGCAAAGCCCAGCGGGAACTGCTGGCACTGATCCCTGAAGCCCTGCAAACACAATTTGGCGAAGTGGTGATCGAAGAAGAGCTGCCGGATATTTACCAGCAACTGCTGAAGGCGGCAGATCGCATTTCAGCCTGGCTCAAGTGTCAGGCCGAGTTAAGAGCTGGGAATCGTGAATTTGAACAGGCGGCTGAGGAGATCGGCAACCGGCTGCGGGAAATGGACAATCCGGAGGTGGATTATTTTCTGCGTGTTTTCGCGCCGGGTTACGATATGTCACTGGACAATCTACTGGCAAAATAGCCTTCGGGGCTTTGCGCCCCGTTAATTCAACCCTATCTGAGCTGAGTCACAAACAGCAGCGTCAATAGCAGGGCAGCCCCCCAATTAAGCACAAAACCATAGCGCATCATCACCCGCTGGGGCACAAAACCGGTACCAAAGACAATGGCGTTGGGCGGCGTTGCCACCGGCAGCATAAAGGCGCAGGAGGCGGCAACGGCGATGGCCACCGTTACCTGTTCCACGTTCAAACCCAGATATTCCGCACTGATGGCAAAGCTCGGAATCAGCAAGGCCGCCAGCGCGGTATTGCTGGAAAACTCGGTCATAAAAATCACAAACAACAGCAACACGAACAACAGCGCCCAGTCGGGCATGCCCTGCAAACCTGCACTCACCTGCTCGGCTATCCACATGCTGGTTCCGGTATCCTGCAACAGAAAGCTTAAAGTCAGGCCGCCACCAAATAACAGCAACACGCCCCATTCGGTATCCCGCTGTAAATTGACCCAGGGCAACAAACCACTCAAACCCAATACCACCGTCGCGGCAATGGCAATCAACGCATCCATCTGGCTACTTACGCCCATCAGCTCACCAAGTGGACGGCTGAATATCCAGGCACTCGCCGTCAATGCAAACACCACTAACACAATTAGCTTGTCCTGGCTCCAGACAATGCCCGCATCATTCGCGTCCGCATCGAAACGCAGGGCTGAGGGATTGGGTCGGATCAGGGTGAACAGGCCCAGCCACAGGACCGGTAAGGCCAAGGCCACCACCGGCATGGCCAGACGCAGCCAATCCATAAAGGCAAGATTGAGTGTGGCGGCGGCTATCGCATTGGGCGGACTGCCGATAATCGTCCCCATCCCGCCAACGCTGGCGGAATAAGCAATACCCAGCAACACAAACCAGTACAGCCGCTGCTGTTCCGACGCTTTGACGCTGGAGAGCAGACCCAGGGCAATGGGCATTAACATGGCGGTGGTCGCGGTATTACTGATCCACATGGACAGGATGGCAGCTACCAGAAACAGCATCAGACAAGCCAACAGGGGACGTGAGCCGGTTGCCGCGATAATCAGACGCGCGATGTCCCGATCCAGCCCCTGCGTCCGAAACGCCGACGCCAGCGCAAAGCCACCCAGAAACAGAAAAATGATGGGATGGGCAAAATTCCTGAAGGCCTGTTCCGGGCTCGCCAGCCCCAACAACACAGCAACCACTGGAATCATCAAGGCCGTGAAGGAAAGATGGATCAGTTCCGACAGCCAGAACGCCGCCGCCAGCAGAAAAATGAACATGCCCGACTGCACCGTCGCATCGACGGGAAGCTGTTGGCACAGCCACCACAACGAGGGGATCAGAAAAATTGCAATAAAGACTCTCACGCCCGCTTCCACATTTCCCTGGGTCACATGTCTGAAGATATCGGGGTCGTAATGGCGCATCCCGACCTGAACGCTTAGTCGAAGACCTCACGCCAATAGATGATGCGGTCATGGCCTCGATATTGACCAAAGCTTACCTCACTTGAGGGATGGTCTTCATCATCCGCCAGATCGCCATCGCTATTCCAATCGTACTTGAGCCATAGCGGTACCCGATGACGCACGACGGTGCTTCCAGTGACGGAGGGCGTTGTCAGTTCTATTTCCTGACCGCTCACATAGCTTCCCGCGCTGAACGTAGCGCCTGCGCCGGGAGTTCCGCCGACCTGAGCGTCGGTGTCTCCAGAAGACAGGGCGCCACTGTAACTGAGAAACTCGAAGGAACCACCCGCACTCACCAGGCTGGAGGTATACACACTGCAATCATCCGCGGTGTTGGTGACAAAGCGATTACCATCGTAAAACTGAACCTGCATGGGCACATTGAGCGGCCCGGTTTCCGGTCCAAAGGCATTGTCCAGCTTGGCGCGACCATAGCGTAGTTGCGTGCCAACGATGTTGCTAAAGGTGTATTCGGTACACGTTCCTGAAGCGCCGCTTTGCACGCAGACACCATCATTGTCGGTCAAGTCATTGGTACTGACAGTCAGATTCACATCCGCATCGAAAGGCGCATCGCTGGCGGCCGGCGTCATATTCGCTTTTGCATAGGTGAACAGGTCACCTGACAAACTCGCCTCACCATCGCCATCATAGTCTGTCTGCTCAGTGTAAGTGACCGAACCGGCAAAGGTATCCACCAGTAATCCGGGAGCAGCCGCCGCTTGATCGGCGTAACTGCGATTGGACCAGGTGGATGCCAGTTTCCAGAAGTCTCCACCGTAATTGCGCGTAATCTGGTCGCTGGCGTTGTAAGCTGTCACGTTTATAGCCGGATCCACCAGATAACTGAAACTCTGATCCTGATAGGTGAAGGCGCAACTCCATGGCGCTTCGGCATCCCGAAAGACCGGCGCGGCGGCCAACGAAACCCGCAAGTGATCCGGACTGAAACGACCAATCGTCGCCGAGGTGGAGTCTGTCAAGGATTCCCCCTGATAGCTTTGGGCCGAAGCATTCAGATTGATGGCAAAGGCCCCCACTTCCGAGACGGACTGATTGTTGATCAGCACTTCACCATTATCTGCGCTGGCAAAATTTATCGACGTTACGCCCAGCGTGCCGTTACTGCCTGCCGATGGCGCAATCAGAGAAAGATTCAGCGGCAAATTGCTGAGTTCAAAATTCGGTGTGGTCGCGTTGCCTGTACAGAAATCGGTATGGGTTTCCCCCGCGCTTTCCCAGGCCACGGCCTTGATGCGCAAATCAAAGGCCTCTCCGGCGTCGCGGAAACGGCTACAATTATGGTATGGCGCACTGCAGCTGGCACTGGCATCCACAGCCTCCACACAAAAGCCCGCCGGAGCGTGCACAAACTCATTGCTACTCCCACTCAGCGTGATGGCCGGCTCAACACCCGAGGCTGCCAGGGCTTTACGAGCATGCAGACGAATCAGTCCAGCATCATCATAGTGGTAGCTGAAGCTGGCCGACCCACTGGCATCAAAATTAATACTGACAGGCTCATAGGCACTGACACTGCCGGAGGCGTTGCCATCAATGTCCGTGCCGGCGATGTTCACATGCTGACTCAGCTTGCATGCGGCCGGATCGCGACATTCATAGGCAAATTCCACATCCTGCACTCCGCTCAAACGGGCGACACAGGCACCGCTCTCGGTGTCGGTGCGCACCGCGCGTATTGCAAAACTGTCACTTGCTGCAGAAACCTGGCTGGGCAATAACTGCGTACCGGCTGTCGCCGGGTCACCATCGAAAATGAAACCGGTGTCCACGAAGGCCAGATCGTCGTCCTTGCCGGCATCCTCGGACTGAAAGCCATCACTCACGTCAATATTGACTGGCGTCGCGCCAGTGGGTGTGCCGCGCTGCAGGTACAACACTACACTCGACTCGGTGCCGCTGAACTCGTAGCTGGCGCTTCCCGAGCCTCCCGGACTAAAGCTACCTGGCGGCGGACTGCCGGTATCAATAGCCCAGCCATCACCATTGGGTGTGGTCGTAATACTGATTGTGGTCCCGGACGGCGGGGCAATGGTGCTACCGTCCGACTGATAGGCTGTAATCGTGACCGGCGACGCTTCGCAGGTCACGCCCGTGCCGTTGGTAGCAATGCCGTAGTGATCCAGTGTGATATCACAGGGATGTGTGAGTGTGCGAATGGTGTCGATGGCACCACTGGACAGCGCTCTACTGTAGACCCGCACTTCATCAATATTGCCATTGAAGCGGTTACCGGTTTCACCCCCCGCGATCTCACCGCCAATGGATGCAGCACCGGGATCGGTTCCCCAGGTGCCAGTGTAACTGGCTTGCGTGGTATTGATCAGGGTACCGCTGTCGTCATAAACATAGAGGGTACGCGTGCTGTTGGTAATATCCGCCACGGCCGCCACGAAGTACCAGCGATCGTTATCAATAATGGCTGGTGTATCCATGCTGACCGGCGACACATTCCGCGAATAAAAGCGCAGGCGGCCCGCCCCCGGATCTCCCAGCGAAACCGCATAGCCGGGCCCGAGATCATCGGCAAAAATTCGCTGGCCCGCGGCAGAGCGGTTCTGCGTTCGAAACCAGGCCGTGATGGTGAAATCCGAAGTAAGATCGGGAAAATTCGACAATTCAATATAATTGCCATCGCTACTGCCGGCATCATCAAACACACCATAGCGACAGGTACCCGGGTTGCCAGCAATGGCCGAGCTTGCCTGCACGCTGAGAGTGCCGTTCAAGGCCCGGCCATCGTAATCATAATGGCTCACATCCTCGACTTCACCGGCAGTACCGTTCCAGCTGGTGCCTTCCAGTTGATAATTGGCGAGCAAGGAAAAGTCTGCGGCAAAGGCCTGGGAAAACACCATCAGATCCACATATTCATTGGTGTGGCCATCCTTGTCCTGCGCCCAGTCTTCCTCGATTTTGACATCCACATCGGTAGTCGTTGTGCTGCAACGTCGCAGCCAGCCGCCCTCACCACCGTTGCGCGTTGTCCAGTTGCCGACTACCAGAGGCGGTGAAGGGTAGGCCTGGCTGAAATTCACTGTATCGCAGGAAGTCGTACCGGCAACCTGATTGCTGGATTGCAGCGCTTCTGCTGAAACGATATCCCCGGTAATACTGCGGAAATCGCTGATCACGCCGCGTTCCACTGCCAGATAGGCAACGTCCTCGTTCTGGCTAATCGTTCCGGTAATCGTTTCTGCCCGTTCCAGGGCGATATCTGCGCCACTGCTGGAAATATTCTCCAGCGTCACTTCCAGCCAGGGACTCGACGCGTCACCGGGACTGTGGGCTGGCTCATTGTTCATGGTCTGAATCTGCGCCAACACCGCAGGCGTACTCGGAAATGCATTCAGATAATTGAATGAAAACCAGCTGCTGCCGCTTAAACGGCGGGCCTGATAATTGGACAGGGGCAATTGACCGACTTCAATGCGGGTGCCATCCGGAAACTGAAATTCGCCATAGGTGACGACCAGATAATGCATGACCGTGCTTTGGTCACTGGCATCCACATAATTGCTCTCGGGCTCTACCGGTATCGCCTCAAATCCGGTGGTGGTGACATTGCGAATCCGCACGCTACTGGGTTCAGGATTGCCATCGTCTCCTAACACAAAGACTGCGGGGATCTGATCATACACCTGCTGGAAGGTGATGCTGGTATATTGATTGGCCGGCAGACTTATAGTGTTTGCCTCCAGCATCAGAGCCTCACTGCCGGAAGCGCCGGTGGCATTGGAGTCGTAGATAAAGGCATCGGAAAATACCAGCAGGCTGACGTCTTCCGCCAGATGGTTGCGTTCGGAATCCTGCGCCTCATCCTCATCCACCGTCAGTTGAATGCTGCTGCTTGAATTGCTGCACTGACGCAGCCAGCCGCCGTCGTTTTCTATATGGCTGGACTTGGTGGCAACGGCCAGAGGCGTGGTGTCATAACTGCCTGTGTAATTGATGGCATCACAGCCATTATCCCAACCATCCGCTGCATTGAACACATAACGACTCTCGTAGTCGATACGACGATTTCCCAATACGGTGAAGTTGCCAGAGACATTGGCTTCCATAACCATGTAGCCAATGCTTTCACTACTGGCCAGATTGTTGAATCGGTAGTTTGGGCCCGATGTTGAGTCATAGGCTTCACTGCGTTCAATCGCCAGGTCTACACCTGAACCCGTCAGCGAATCCACCGCCACCGTCAGCCACGGATGAGAGGTATTACGCGGCTGCAAGCCGGGCTCATTATTGATGGTCTGGATATCTGCCAACAGAATCGGATTAGCAAAGGCATGACTGAAACTCACGCCCTCCCAGCCTTTCTGACCCGAAGGAATGCCATTGAACTGTTGTTCTGCGGTGGCAACCGAGCCGGCTTCAATGACGCGCCCATCAGGCAGGGTATGGACGCCGGGCTCTATCGCAATATAAGTCACAGTCAGTGAAGTATGGGGGCCATCTTCCGAAAAGGGTTCCACCTGCGCCATTTGGAAACCCGTAGTACTGACATTGTTGATGCGAAGCGCACTGGGGTGAGAACCGTTGTCCCGCATCAGCGCCACCACGACCGGCGGCGTATCGTAGGTTTGCTGAAAGGTAAATGAAAACAGTTGGGTCTGCCCTGAGGTACTCCCCAGATCCACCTCACCGGACTCCATTTTCCAGGCATGCGCAACCGTCGCCTGCAAACAGAACAGGCATAACAGCCACCATATTTTCAGCCATCTCTTGGGCATATACATTTCCTGGAGCAATGAAGTTCGGAGCCGGGTTTTGCCCCCTTGTATTGGAGTATAGAGATTTGCCGTAACACTGCAGGACAGAACCTCATTTTTGTGGAATGGTCACGCAGTGGTAAAAGGCCTCACCTCTCTGTCAGAATGCCATCTATCAAGGTTCAATATGCATATGGTTTAAGAGAATAGGAGGTCCACTTTTCGATGGCACACATTCTGGTTATTGGCGCTGCCGGCAAAATAGCGACACATCTGCTTCCCCGTCTGGTAGAGGACGGTCATCAGGTTCGCGCAATGGTACGGGATACTGGCCAGCTTCCTGCTCAAACCCATATCGAAGTTGTTAAAGGCGATCTTGAGTCCGATTTCAGCAGCGCTTACCGTGACTGCGATACGGTGATTTTCACTGCCGGCTCAGGTCCCAACACTGGCTATGACAAAACCCTGACAGTGGATTTATGGGGAGCAGTCAAAGCTATTGACGCTGCCAAACGGATTGGTATCAAGCACTTCATCATGGTTAGTGCCCGCCACGCCGATAACCCGGATCAGGGTCTCGACAAGCTGAAACCCTACCTGATCGCCAAGCACTTTGCCGATGAACACCTGGTTCAGTCGGGACTGAATTACACGATCTTGCGTCCCGGTCGGCTGCTCGATGAGCCAGGCTGTGGACGCATCACCACCCAGCGCCCGCCAATACGAGAAGAACAAGTCATCTCTCGCGAAGACACCGCCGAAGTGATTCGCCGATGTGTGTGTAACGCCACAGAGAACAAACAAGTGATTGAGCTGTACAAAGGTGACCAGACCATTGAAGAAGTGCTTGGTTGACGTCGTTTTTTACCAGTTACATCGAAGCTTACTGTAAAAATAAGCGCCCCAATCGTTTCCAAAGCGGAAGTATGAATGGTAGATAAAGCGGGAATAGAACAGCGCGACACTAGATGCTGACCTAACTTTTTCAGCCGCCCCCCAACTGGCTCGGCTTCAAACCGCTTTTGATTAAAATTATTGGCTCAATCTGATTTGGTCTATTCGAGGAAGCGGCCCAATCCTGATCCATGGCGCGCTCACTGTTGAATCCAAAAAAGGACTCCCCACTTGCGCAGGGAGTCCTTGTTTAGATAGTTATTGACGTAGGCTTACCCTATTTCCCTTTAGATTTTAAGAGACAGAGTAACGCTTCATATATTTGCTGTATTTCCGCTTCGAAGTTATCGCAAAACTGAGCGGTGTGAACCCCGCGATCCTTGCCTTGTTTTTTAGCCGTACAAAGCTTTTTACGCGCTTTGCCATTGAGCAAATCGTGTGACAGTTTCTTAGCCGCGGCCTTGATATTATCAGCCTGCAACATATTCACCACGGCACCGATTTTATTGGATATTGAAACGTCATTTTTAAGCGTGAGTGTATCTTGTACGGTTTGAAGACGCGCAATAATTTCTTCCACATTGTAAGGACATCCTGTCCCAGTGTTCGCTAAGCCTCGGAAGTCGGCACCGTAAAACAGGTATGCGGCACCAAGACGTCTTTCCGACAAAAAGTGAGTCGTACGTGCTGGCGCACCGATCAGCGCATCAGCAAAGCCATCATTATTTGCGTCACCGATAATACTCAAAGAAGTAGCAGCAGTTTCTGATTGAATCGTCCCTTGCAACACCATACCCATAGTGGTGTTCTCAAGATCTTTTAAAACGACAGGTGAGGTGAGTGGCGTTGTTGAGCCAAAGACGATGTATGCTTCGCCAGCGCCATTGAGCGTGTCGATGGTTGGATCGGCGGTAGGCGCTCCAATGATAAGGTCGTCAATGCCATCGCCATCAATATCTGCTCCACCGGCAAGTGCGCTGCCTACCATGTCTTGTGTTGAGCCAACGAATCTGGCCCCCATATTCATTTCCAGATTATCCATTGACAGTGTGCTCGGGAAATTCCGCGAACCATATAAAACATAGGATGCGCCTGACAGCCTCCCTTCGCTAATTTCGGCATTGGGTGCTCCGATCGCAAAATCGCTGAGTCCATCGGAATTGAAATCACCTATCCCTGCCACTGACGTTCCGAACCGCTCCCCACTCGTTGATAAAGTACTGGGTCTTGAGTGCCCCTTAAATATCGTGCCATAACCGTCAAAATGACTTGTTTCTATGACTGAGGGGAATGTGGCATTGCCATGTAGCAGGTAGGCGGAACCGCTGTCTCGATCTGCATCGGAATCACTTCGAGGAGCGCCAATCAACAGATCCTGAAAGCCATCGCCATTCGCGTCACCCACAAACGAAAGCGACCAACCAAGGTTATCTGCTACGGCTTCTCCATCGATACGAAAACCATCGTTTACACTCAACGCTTCCAGGGAGATCAAACGGTTTCTGTTTTCTTGGCCGTACACCACCCAGGCGCTGCCTTTACCAGGACGTCCTTCGGGGCTTGAGTAGGGCGCGCCAATTGCGATATCGGCCAGGCCGTCATTGTTGATATCTCCACCGTCCAATCCATAGCCGATTCTGGCAACACTGCGGTCAAGCGGACCATTGATAGTAAATCCGTTTACGCCATTGAGTTGCGAGATATAGAAATCCCTCCCAAAATCTGAATTGCCATAGATTACGTAAACATTCCCACTTCGGGCCTCTTCACCAAATGCATTGACGGCAGAGATGGAAAAATCACTAATACCATCGCCATTCACATCTCCCAAGCCTGCCACTTTGTGCCCAAACTGATCACCTATCTCATAGCCGATTATTCGAAAACCATTTTGACCGTTTAAATCAGATGGTTTGAGCAACATCGGTATGCCATCTGCTGTACCAAAGACAACGTAGGCGTTACCCGGGGATACGGGTTGCGGGTAGGTGACATGTCGCGGAGCGCCGATTATATAATCATCGTATCCGTCCGCATTGACGTCACCTATTCCAGAAACAGACATTCCTACTTGTTCAAATTCAAGATCACCCTGGAAGGTGGGGGAATCGACTAGACTTACGCCGGCGGATGATAAACCGCTTAACGATAGGGTAATTGCCGCTGTTACTATGGATTTTCTGAATTTCATTTTGAAACTCCTCAAAGCTGTGTAGTTAAGGAGTTCTGAAAACAAAATACCTGAGCGTTACTCGATGATGTAGAACAACAATCTAGAACATTCTGGTAACCAAACACCCATGGGATAGAACCTTATCCTTTAGGACTTCAGCTTTGCGACCTCAATCTTTCGATCTGAGTTAGCCTTTTTCAGAACCGTAGTTTTTTCTTAACGTTTATTAGATCGGTTAGTAGCTGGTTTCAAATAATCGAATCAGAAACCGGCATAAATCCAGTATGGTCAATTCAGAATTTGCATGAATGCAGATCGTACAAATTTATTATCACTTCGTATTTATTTGGCCGTATGAGAGTTTGAACAATACTTGAAGATACTTACTTATGCTTGATTGGGATCTTTCTTATCGTCGCATCCCCGGAACAAACCAGCGTTCTCCAATCAACCCTCAACCACCCCAACAGCCGGACCATCCAAGCTCTTTTGCTGCGCTTTTCGAACACGTACCGTTTTGGCATTGGTCAGCCACAAACCAGTAAGGATAACCAGCACCCCCAACCAGACTCCCAGGGCATAGCGCTCATCGAAATAGAGCATGCCGATCAGCAATCCGACCAGCGCGGCGATACAGCCCATTTGGCTGAGGAAGACCGGATTAGAGCGTTTCTGCAGTTCAAAGAATCCCAGATAGGTCAGTGCCGTCAGCAGCATTTGCAGGCTCGTCAGGCCAACGATATCGCCGGTGTTAGCACCCGGCAGCAACGCACTGCCTTCCATCCTGATCATCAGGAACAGCCACGCACTGGCTCCCAGCATCATACCCGCGGCCAATGCCACAGGGGCGACACCCTGAGGCCAGGCGATGCTGCGATACACATTGCCCATAGCCAGCGACACCGGTACCGCCAGGCCCAGCACATACCAGTGCAGAGTTGCTGTGGTGATCACACCAAGTTGGGACCAGACAATCCAGAAACAGCCAAAGCAGGCCAAAGCGATCCCCATCATACGACGCATATTCGGCGCTTCCATACGCAGCAGGAGCGCAAAGGACAGGGTAAATATGGGAGGAAAGGCGTACAGAGTGGAGGTGAAGCCGGGCCCGATTTTGCCGACGATGAAGAACGCCAGGGCATTGGGAAAAGCGACGCCAGTGGCACCGCTGATCAGGCAGTAGCTCAGGATGTTACGATTCACCCTTAGTCGCAGATGCCGCCACGACAGCAGAGCCAGAATAATCCCTGCGCCTAGTGTTTGCCAGAAGGCATAGGCGATGGGTGAGAGCCCGGCATCGGTGACGATTCGCGCCAGCGGTAACATCAACGCAATCAAACTGCCGTTGAGCAACAATAAGCCGAAGGCTGCTGCGGAGGGTGTGGAATCAATTGGCCTGGTTTTGATAGACATAGACATGCTTTGGATCTCCCGGATGTTGGTCCTGCCATGAGAACACCCAGTCTGATACATGCCTTATCGTTAATAATTAGTCTTTATGGAATATAATAATTTCCGATTCAGAAAATATAAGTGGAGCGATGATGGCCAGTGACAAACTTCAGGCAATGCGCGTCTTTCGCCGTGTGGCCGAACTCGGTAGTTTCAGTGGAGCAGCAGATGACCTGAATATGACGCCGGCGACGGTCAGCAAACATATCGCCTTTCTGGAACACAACGTCGGTACCCGCCTGATTCATCGCACCACGCGACGCATGCATCTCAGCGACGCCGGTACTCACTATCTGGCCAGCGTACGCCGCATGCTGGATGAGCTGGACGAAACCGAAAGTCGTGTACGTGGTCTGGATGCCAGTCCCCAGGGCAAAATTCGCATCAACGCACCCATGTCTTTCGGATTGATGCATCTACCTGCGGTGATCGATAGCTTTCTTGAGGCCTATCCGGATATCGAAGTGGATTTGCAGCTCAGTGATCAGGTTGTGGATCTGGTAGAACAGGGGGTCGACCTGGCCTTGCGGGTGCGCGATCAACTGCCGGACTCAAGTCTGACCGCGCGCCGACTCTGCGCCACCCATCGGGTGGTATGTGCCGCACCGGAATATCTCAAGATTCACGGTACACCGGCTCACCCCGATGAACTAGCGAAACATACCTGCCTGGTGTATTCGCGGCTCGCCTCGCCCAGCCGCTGGCTCTTGGGCGAGCACCAGGTTGAGGTCAACGGCCGCTACCACGTTGACAGCAGTCTCGCCATCCGCAAGAGCGTCCTCAATGGCCAGGGCATTACCCTGATTCCCACATTTCTGGTCTATGACGATTTACGAGCAGGCCGCTTACAGGCCCTTTTGCCTGAATATCCGCCAAGCGGTCATCACCTGTATGCGGTGTTTCCTCCCGGCCAGCGCAAGCCCGATCGCGTGCGCGTCTTTCTGGATCACCTGATGGCTGCCTTTGGCACGCCTCCCTATTGGGACAGCTACTAGTCAGCAGCATCAGGGCAATTAATTTCCTTTCTGGAAACAATCTCTTTCCATAATCAATATTTTTTCCATAATTGATTCAATCTAGAGTGGGCTCCGACATTAACGAAGGAGCAAACCATGATGCACATGACTCTCACATCTCACTTATCCCGCTTATCCCGTACGGCTGCAACACGTACTGCAACAACTGCCATATTGATCGCATCGCTGGCACTTGGTGCTATTGCACCGCATAGCCTTGCAGACACCCCGGACGTGGGCTCCAGCCCCTGGGGACCGAATGATGAAATTGGCCGCATGAACCTGATCACAGCCAAATCCCGCTCTCAGGCTTTGCGCCATCTCGATGGCGACAAGGTTTATGATCTCGCCGTCGATTACTATATCGGCATGCCCAGCTGGCAGGCGGCTGGCGACCCTCACTTTCAGATGTGGATGACCCATACGCCCAAGGGCACCGCAGTGGATGACCCGCTGCAACAGGGCGAAGCCATCAACCGACATGTCAGCTATACCGGCTCGGCCTTTTCCATGTATGCCCACATGGGCACTCACATTGACGCGCTCAACCATTTTGGTCTGAATGGAAAAATCTGGAACCACTTTTCAGCTGAAGAACACCTGGGAGATCGCGGCTGGCACAAAACCGGAATGGAAAAGTATCCACCCATCGTCGCGCGTGGTGTCATGCTGGATATTCCCGCCGCGAAACAACTTGAGGAGCTTCCAGCCGGCTACCGCATTACCCGTTATGATATTGAACACACGCTGAAGCACCAGCAAATGGAAATCCGGCCTGGAGATGTGGTGCTGATCCGAACCGGTCGTATGCGCCACTACGACAATGCCCCGGCCTACATGAATAACGCGCCTGGCCTGGGGATGGCGGCGGCCCGCTTCCTGGCTGAGGACATGCAGGCACTGAGTGTTGGTGCCGATAATCTCAGTTTTGAAGCCTTTCCTTCCGAAGTGTCAGGCAACTACGTCCCCGTACACACCTATCTGCTGGCCCAGCAGGGAGTCACCATCATGGAGCTGGTTTACCTGGAGGACTTGGCGGCCGACGCCATATATGAGTTCGCCTTTATCGGTACGCCTTTAAAAATTCGTGGTGGCGATGCCGCACCCTTACGTCCACTGGCGATTCCATACCACTAACCGTCAAGCCGACAACGCTTATCTAGCCAAACACCATGCTCAAGGAGAACACCATGCAATTACTTCATGCTCTGAACTGGCGCTATGCCGTGCGCGAATTCAGCAATGCCCAGATCCCGGAAACGCTGCTCAACACTTTGCTTGAAGCCACTCGCCTCAGCGCGTCCTCTTATGGCCTGCAGCCCTACAAGTTGGCGCTTGTCCGTTCGCATTCTCTGCGTGAACGTTTACTACAGCACTCCTACGGCCAGAAAAAAGTGCTGCATTGCTCCCATCTGATAGTGTTTGCCGCCGAAACCGACATCGGTGATTACACCGTCGATCGTTATGTGGAGGCGCTGTGCCGGCAACGCCAAGTTCAGCCCGATTCGATGCAAGGCTATATCGATCATATGAAGACAGCGCTGGCTGCCAAAAGCGAGTCTGAACGACAGCAATGGGCGCGGGAACAGGCCTACATCGCCTTGGGCAACTTCCTTACCAGCGCGGCCATTCTTGGTATCGATACCTGCCCAATGACGGGGTTTGATGCCCGGGGGTATGATCGGGAATTAGGCTTTGAACAGCAGGGGCTACAGACAACTGCCATTGCAGCCATCGGCGAACGCGCCGGCACAGATCAACTCGCCAACGCCGCCAAGGTTCGACACCCCAGAGAGAGCTTTATTCTGGAATTCTGATCGCATGGCTGATTGCAGAAGACCCGCGATTTCCGGCCAGCAGAGCTTCCACATGCCTGGATGTTTCGCTGGGCAATTCGCCAAACAGTTCCCGATACTGGGACGAAAAGCGACTCAGGTGATAGAAACCATGAGCCATGGCAATATCGGAAATCGTGTCACTGCCACGCTTCTGCAACAGGGC